>NZ_CP093940.1:1037500-4177500 GCF_022699445.1 Pseudomonas sp. I3-I5
GCGCGCTTGACTGCGAGACACACACGTCGAGCAGGTACGAAAGTAGGTCTTAGTGATCCGGTGGTTCTGTATGGAAGGGCCATCGCTCAACGGATAAAAGGTACTCCGGGGATAACAGGCTGATACCGCCCAAGAGTTCATATCGACGGCGGTGTTTGGCACCTCGATGTCGGCTCATCACATCCTGGGGCTGAAGCCGGTCCCAAGGGTATGGCTGTTCGCCATTTAAAGTGGTACGCGAGCTGGGTTTAGAACGTCGTGAGACAGTTCGGTCCCTATCTGCCGTGGACGTTTGAGATTTGAGAGGGGCTGCTCCTAGTACGAGAGGACCGGAGTGGACGAACCTCTGGTGTTCCGGTTGTCACGCCAGTGGCATTGCCGGGTAGCTATGTTCGGAAGAGATAACCGCTGAAAGCATCTAAGCGGGAAACTTGCCTCAAGATGAGATCTCACTGGGATCTTGAATCCCCTAAAGGGCCGTCGAAGACTACGACGTTGATAGGTTGGGTGTGTAAGCGCTGTGAGGCGTTGAGCTAACCAATACTAATTGCCCGTGAGGCTTGACCATATAACACCCAAGCAATTTGCTTCTGCAGATTGCGGTGGTGAAGATGACATGAACCGAAAGTTCGCAACGCATCACAAACATCACATATCCGGATTTGCTGGGCTGTCCAACAGGACATTCTGGCTACAGAATTTCTTGACGACCATAGAGCATTGGAACCACCTGATCCCATCCCGAACTCAGCAGTGAAACGATGCATCGCCGATGGTAGTGTGGGGTTTCCCCATGTGAGAGTAGGTCATCGTCAAGATTCATTTCGCAAAACCCCTATCTGCGTATGCAGGTAGGGGTTTTGTCTTTTTGCATTAATATATTTTCGATGCTCTGACTAACGCTCTCTCAATCTGGACGACCCGACTACCGCAGTTGAATATAGACGCCGTTGTGAACTATATAGATGCATCACGCCGCCCTTGGCAACGCTATGAGCAGGATGCTGTATTTAGTTAACACCGCCCGGTTGAGCAGAACAATCATCCTTCGCTCTCCAACAAGGAGAGCGTCAATAATGACCATCGGCTCAACACATAATCACCCTGCAGATCTGGATATAGACCCGTCGCTCAGTCTTGAACCATGGGCGGTCCGTTTTCCTAATCCGCCTGACCTCTGCTTTGACTACCGTCGCGTAGTTGAGCAGCAGGGTGGTGTGGCTCAAGCCACTCAACCCTCCCATCGTATTTGTATCGTTGGTGGCGGTGTTACCGGGCTCACTGCAGCACGCGAGTTACTTCGATGTGGTTTTGAACGCGTGACTTTGATTGAGCAGTCCAATCGTATAGGTGGACGCCATCTGACAATTGCCAATCGCGCCAACGATCATAAGGCACAGAATACGCCATTTGAAATGGGCGCTATGCGCATGCCATTTTTCAATAGAACGGGCGAGACACCTCAGCAAGGACGCTCTCTTATGGCCTACTACGCCAGTCTGTTTGAGTTACGTCTCTCTCCTTTTCCAAACCCTGGGACACCCTGGGTTAAAGCAACCGGAATTTACTTACGAAATGGCCAGCTCGATGCAGAAGATGATCCTAAGCTTTTAATTTGGAAAAATTCCGAAGGCGCATCGCCTCCACCGGGCGCCATGTTTCAGCAGGTCTTCGATAAATGGCAACGATTTGCTCAGCGCTTTGCCGCTCATATCGCTTCGATCTACGGAACACACGAGTGGCCTAAGGCATGGTCTGCAATCGTTGAGCACTACCATCAGATGTCTTTCAGGGATCTTGTTAGGCTGCCTGAGCGAGACACATGGGATCCCGCGACTCCAGGTGACTTCGGCGGGTTGGGCATGGGTCCAGATGAGTCCGCCATTTTCTATTCCATTGGTATAGGCGATGGCAGCTGGGGCGCCTTCTATGATGTATGCTGTTTGTACCCGCTGCGTACAGCACTATTTGGGTTCAGCAGCCATCTACAGTTAGTACACGGCCGCGTCGATGGGGAAGGTGAACCCTATGCCGCACCGTATCTTGGGGTTGAGAAGGTGTTGGATAGCAAGGGGGTAGGTTTTCAAGCTCCCTGCTACATCGGTTTGGCTGCATTAGATGAGAGTCTGATGTTCATGAGCATCGCTGAACGGGGCATATCTCTATATGAACACCTCGTTCAGCGGCCGGATGGATTACTGACCGACAGCTCCGTTTTCTCATTACGGAAGCTAGAAAATGGTCGTATTCAAGTTGGATACAAGTGGCTACACAGCGACCCTGAAACGAGCACATTGGCGTACGAGGACTTCGATACTGTCATCTTGACTACGCCTTCCTGGCTCATCGAAACCAATATGAACCTAAGCGGCTTCACCCAGGAGATGTTACCTCAAAGGATTATAGACGCCTGGAAACATGCTCATTGGGAAACGAGCTGCAAGGTTTATGCCCCTTTGAAAAAAAGCTTTCTAAGTAGCCAATCATCTATTCCTCAGATTCTAATCACCGACAGTTTTGTGCATGATGTGTACGCCTATCGCTATAATGAATCCTATCCTGATGATTGTATTCTGCTTAGCTACACATGGGAGGACGATGCCACGAAGTTGGCATCGTTTTCCGACGGTGAATTGGTTGGTAAATGTTTATCCGAATTAGATCGTATCCTTCTCCGCTGCTCTAATGTGGCCCAGCCTATTTCGCCCTACGTTGATCATCAAAACGTTCGAGTTCAGCGTTGGATAACAGACAGCAATGCGTTGGGTTGTGCCAAACTCTATCGGGCCGGCACGTACTATGAGGCGATGGGGTTGATGAAATACAATCGCGATATTAGTGTTCATTCTGGATTATATTTGGCGGGTGAATCATTTTCTGTAGATGCTGGCTGGACAGAGCCCTGTCTGCGTACAGCCCTAGACACAGTGATCAATATTTGCGACCGCACATCAGCCGTGTTCAATGGTGGATTTACCCTCGATCACTACCCTCACTATCAAGCAGAGGGCTGACGCTGGAGGCAAATATTGCCGCGAAAAATCCCACACGATCGTCCTCTTGATCCTACGGGCGTGTAGGAACTGCCTGGCTTTAAACTCGAGATCAAACCCCGCTCTACTGGCCTCCTTCAAAAATAATCACAAGAAGGAGGCTGTCATGCCAGATATCCCCACGTCCATCAGCCCTGTACGCATTGCAGTGGTTCAGTCCGACCCTCAGGTGGGTCTTGAACAGCGCAGCGCTAACCTGACTAAGACGCTAGCGTTTGCTCGTAAAGCGATCAGAGCCGGAGCAAACATAATCGTGCTGCCGGAGCTGGCAAATACCGGATACACCTTCAACTCCCGCGCTGAGGCCTACGCCCATGCGGAGACGCTGCGAGACGGGTCAAGTGTTGCTGCATGGGCAGAGGTGGCCAGGGACTACAACGTGTACGTGGTAGCCGGTTTCGTTGAACAGGAGGGAATGAAACTCTATAACAGCGCGGTTCTATTGGGACCTGACGGGTTACTTGGACATTATCGAAAAACGCATTTGTGGAATCAGGAGAAATTGTGGTTCACCCCCGGTGACCTCGGGTTTCCAGTATTCGAGACGCCGCTTGGACGGATAGGTTTGCTGATTTGCTGGGATATCTGGTTTCCGGAAGTGCCGCGCATCATGGCTGCGCAGGGGGTAGACCTTATCTGCAGCCTCAATAATTGGGTCTGGACACCGCCACCTCTCTTCGATGCATCAGACCGCTGTATGGCCAATTATCTGACCATGACAGCTGCGCACGTGAATAATGTCTATATCGCGGCGGCCAATCGTGTAGGAAGCGAACGCGGCGGACGATTCCTCGGTTGCTCGATGATTGTCGGAACCCATGGCTGGCCGATTGGTGAGGTAGCAAGCCCGGAAGAGCAGACGATTCTGTACGCTGACATTGACCTGAGCAGCGCACGCTCCGCGCCAATTTGGAACAGTTTGAACGATCTTCCGCGTGACCGCCGGACCGACATGTATGACGCAACGCTTGGTTATCGTTTACATGCAGCTATGCCCCGGTGAGGAGGAGTCATGAACCCTGTTCAACTCATGGATTCTCAGCGCACGGCGCTCTGCGTACTTGCCGGCCTTTTCATACTGTTGGCTACAGCACTCGTAGCCAACCACTGGCTTGATTACGGCCAGCTGACTGCAACCCTCGAACAACCACTGAGTCGACTGCGATGGATAGCGGGTGATATCAGCGAAGTCGTATTTTACAAGCACGAGCTCCCGGCGCTTGGCTTGCTGATTGGCGCATGCCTCGCGCACTGGGCAGGTCTGCGTGGTTATCGCTGGCAGGGCTTTGCCATTTGCTATGGAAGTGGACTGTGGCCTTGGGTGTTCGTCAGCTCGTTGTTTGGATTGTTGTTAAGCCATCTACTGTGGGGATGGACGCTCACCGCCGGTATCTGGCAACCAACCTTCGTTGCTTTTGTATCCCTGCCGGCAGCAATGGTGCTTCTGTATGGGGGCGGCTGGCAGGTCGCAATCAGTGGAGCCGTTCTTGGTGCCGTGCTTGTAACGCCGGCGAGCCTGTTGATGGTCAATTACATCTGCTATCCACTGGGATTGCCGGCCGTAGTGGGCAATGTGAGTGGTATGGCCGTGGCGAGTATCCTGGCATTCATACTGTGCAAGCGGTTTCCTTCACTCGTACGGTCTGTGCACTTCTCAGCTCCCCGTGCACAAGCCCGCCAACCTGACTACGGAATACTATGGGTGATGCGCCGTGTACTTGCAGATTTTACAGAAGCCCCGTTTTTCGGTAACGAACTGGCCAGCCTTGGGCTACTGCTGGGCGTCGGTGCAGCTTACGTGCTTGCGCCTGGTGCGCCTGTGTACGGGTCGATGCTTCTGATTCCTATCATTGCCGGTCAAGCGTTGGCCTCGCTCATTGGAGTTTTATTCTGGCGAGGACAGTGGCGGGTGCGAGGCTGGTACCCCACCTACATTCCCATCGTCTCGATCGTTCCGGCGGCCGTGCTCGTATACGGTGGTAGTTGGCAGGTGGTAGTCGCCAGTTCAGTCTTGGGAGCCCTCACCACACCGCCTTTGGCTGTCGCAATTACACAGCGACTGCCAGCCTACGTGCATGGCTACGTCGGCAACGTTGCGTCCATGGCCATTGGTGTTCTAACGATTGTGCCAATCGTCGGGTTCATTGCTGGAGGTAGACTATGACTGCGCAGAAAAAATTACCCACGCTCGCAATTGCCAGCCTGGGCGGCACTGTCAGCATGAAAAATGACGCACTGGCAGGTGGTGTCAAACCAGCGCTTGGTTGCGGTATGCAGGTGGCGCAAGTGCCTGAGTTGCGAAACATGGCTTTGCTTGTGTTAGAGACATTGGCGCTCTTGCCGAGTGCATCGCTGAGTTTTTTATCCTTGCTCGATGTTTTTGCGTGGGCTAAAACTCAGATAGAAGCCGGCGCTGTAGCGATTGTAATGACCCAAGGCACCGATAGCCTGGAAGAGACGGCATATTTTCTTGACCTGATTTGGCCATTCGATGCGCCAGTGGTCATGACAGGGGCTATGCGCTCTGCCAGCCAGCCCGGTCATGATGGGCCTGCCAATCTTCTTGCTGCAGTACAGGTTGCCCTGGCTGGAGACAGTCGCGGCCGCGGTGTGTTGGTGGTAATGGGGGATCAGGTCCATGCCGCGTCTCAAGTCCGTAAGACAGCCAGCTTATCCGCGTCGGCCTTCGAATCCCCTGGATACGGCCCGCTGGGGATGTTGATTGAGGGTTCAGTCCTTTACCATCATGCAATCAAGCGAACCGAAGCATTGCCGTTACCTTTTCGTACTGATCACAGGGTTGCGTTGCTTGAATCATGCCTGAGTGCCGATGTAGACCTTCTGCTGGCCGTTAAGGAGCTTGGATACGAGGGATTGGTCATCGCCGGCTTTGGCGCAGGTCATGTATCCGAGAGCTGGTCAACAGCCTTGGGACGCATTGCACCCATGCTGCCGGTAATTGTCGCCACCCGTACCGGAAGTGGTTCAACGGCGCGGGCGTCTTATGGATTTGTCGGGGGTGAGATCGACCTGCAAGCAAAAGGCATCCACATGGCAGGCCGGCTTTGTCCGCGCAAATGTCGGATTCTTTTATGGCTATTGTGCGCAAGTAACAACCAGCATCGTATTGAAAGCTGGTTAACGTGAATCCTGAGTCGCCCACACGAGGATTGCGTGGGCCTCTCTAACGAAGGGCTATGTTAGTGTACCCCTACGTCTCACTTGCCAGGATATCTGTAGATGCTCCCCACGCTTACCGAAAAAGAGCTCAATCGCCTCGAAGACATGTTGATCGTCTACGGCAATGATTACTCGGTCATCAATTTGGCAGAGCTCAACGGGTTCTTCACCGCCCTGGCCAGCTCACCCAATACCGTCCAGCCTATGGAATGGCTGCCAGCAGTAGCCGGCGGTCATGTTCCCAAGTTCAAGAAGCCGGCTGACGAAGAGGCCTATACGGCATTGATGCTGCGCTACGCCAGTCAGGTGGCCGAAGACCTGGAAGACAATGTCGATGGTTTCCAGCCGCTTTTCGAGCAAGGCGAGGGCGACCAGGGGACCGAAGTCGTCATGGAGGAGTGGTGCTTTGGCTACATGCGTGGCACCCAAGTCGCGGGTTGGGCTGCTCTGCCTCCAGAACAGGATGCGCTGCTCAAGACCATCTCGCTGCATGGGCTGGAAGATAACGTCGAACTGTTGGACCAGATGTCCGAACAGGATATCCAGCAGTGCGTGCCCCACGTCATCGATGCCGTTCGCCAGCTTTACCGATTTCATTCACAGCAGCGGTAAGGCAATGAGAGTTGTTGTTCAAGCACGGTAACGACAACGCCATACTTACCCTGTCCGAGCTGGACGGCTTCATGAACGCGCTGTGCAGCACACCGCGCGTTGTACCCCCAAGCGAATGGCTACCCGTGGTAGGTGGGGGAAAGCTGCCTCATTTCAAAAGCAAGGCGCAGAGCCAGCGTTATTTTGATCTACTCATCAAGTTCCACAACCGTGTGTTGCAGATGCTTGCGCAGGCAACCGATGAACTTGAACTGCTATTCGAAGTACGAGAACTTCCAGACGGCGATGTCGTGGTTCTCGAGGAATGGTGCTTTGGCTACATGAAAGGGGTAGAAGTAGGTCAGTGGCCGCCTTTGCCTGCTGGGCTTCGACATCACTTCGATGCAATCGCGCTCCATGGCGAGGAGAAGAGTTTTCCATTGCTCGATAAGATGAGCTCTGAGGAACATCAAGCCACAGTTCCCCGCGTCGTAGAGGCTGTGCACCGGCTCTATCTCCACAACCGTCATTCCTGAAACACAAGCCCTTGCAGTCACTGCCGCACAGAGCTTGGTACATACGTGTGTCCGGTCACTGCATCACCCTTTATAGCCAGCGCTACACAGGCCAATTGTTTCGACCAGCGAAATTGAGGCTTGCTCCAGGCGCTGATTCTGCTCCTGCACCGATACATGCAGTATGGCTCTACCAGCGCTATGCCGGCGCTGATCAGGAGCCATGCCGATGTCCACCCCAATAAAGCTCTACAACTTCCCCAAGTCCGGTCACGCGCACCGCATCGAGCTCATGCTTTCCCTGCTTGGGTTGCCAACCCAACTGGTTTTCGTTGACCTGGCAGCAGGCGCTCACAAGCAACCCGAGTTCCTGGCACTCAACCCTTTCGGCCAGGTGCCGGTGATCGATGACAACGGCACGGTGATCGCTGATTCCAACGCCATCCTGGTGTACCTGGCCAAGAAATATGACAGCGGCGCATGGCTGCCCGAAGATCCGGTGGCAGCCGCTGCCGTGCAACGCTGGTTGTCGGTGGCTGCCGGCCCGCTGGCCTTCGGTCCGGCCGCCGCGCGCCTGGTGACCGTGTTTGGTGCGGCATTCGATACCGACGAGGTCATTGCACGCGCCCATGGGCTGCTCAAGGTGATCGATACCGAACTGGCCAAAAGACCGTTCCTGGTAGGCCATACGCCAACCATCGCCGATATCGCCAACTACTCGTACATCGCCCACGCACCTGAAGGCAATGTGTCGCTGGAGCCCTATGCCAATGTGCGCGACTGGCTGATGCGAATCGAAGCGTTGCCCGGCTTCGTGGCCATGCCACGTACCCAGATCGGGCTGCAGACCAACGCCTGACACCGTACCGCCCCCGAGGACGTCGCCATGCAGCACATACACGACCATCGCCCATCGCCCTGGCACCCAGGCGAGAAAACCCTGCAGGAAAAGGTGGGTGTAGCAGCGCGCATGGAGGCGGTGGGGCATAAGGTCATTCGCGACTACATGCCCGATCAGCACCGCGCCTTCTACCACCAGCTGCCGTTCATTGTTGCCGCCAGCATGGACGCGCAGGGCCGTCCGTGGGCGACCTTGCTGGAGGGGCCGGAAGGTTTCATCCGCTCGCCCCATCCTCGTGAGCTGACAATCGATATCCAACCGCCAGCCGACGATCCGGCGACGCCAGGGCTGGCCGCCGGGCAGGCAGTCGGCCTGTTGGGCATCGAACTGCACACCCGTCGGCGCAACCGTCTCAACGGCCGCATCCACCAGGCCACCCATGAGCAGTTGCAGGTGACTGTGGCTCAGTCATTCGGCAACTGCCCGCAATACATCCAACGGCGCGACTACACCCGGGTCGCGCAAATGCCCCAAGGGCGTATCGATTCCACAGCGCTGGATGCCGATGCCGTCAGTCTGATTCAGGCAGCCGATACCTTCTTCGTCGCCAGTTATGTCGAGCACGCCGACGGCCAGCGAGCGGTGGACGTCTCCCACCGCGGCGGACGACCTGGGTTCGTCAGGGTTGAAGGCAGTCTCCTGACCATCCCCGACTACGCCGGGAACCTGCACTTCAATACTCTGGGCAACCTGCTGGCAAACCCCCGTGCTGGGCTGCTGTTCATCGACTTCAGCAATGGCAACGTGCTGCAACTGTATGGGCGTGCCAAGCTGCTGCTGGACAGCCCCGACATCCCATTGTTCGAGGGCGCCGAGCGCCTCTGGACGCTGGAGGTCGAGCATGTGGTATGGCGTCCGGGCGCAGTTGGCCTGCGTTGGGCATTCAAGGACTACGCGCCTACCACGTTGGCGACTGGCACCTGGAGCCATCTGTCGCAACGCTCGCAACAGGCGCAATGGCAACCCTGGCGCGTGGTGCGGGTGGAGCAAGAAAGCCGTGATATCCGCTCGTTCTACCTCGAGCCGCCTGGCGCTAGCGCAGTGACGTTCGCGCCAGGGCAACATGTGCCGGTGCAAATCCCGCTGGACCCGCATAAGCCGCTGATCCGCACCTACAGCCTGTCCAGCGCGCCTTCCGACGGCCATGTGCGCATCAGCGTCAAGGCACAGGGGCCCGCTTCGCGCTACCTGCATGAGCGCGTCGTGGCAGGCGATGTGCTGCAGGTGCGACCGCCGGTAGGCGGCTTCACGCTGGATCTGAACAGCACTCGGCCGCTGGTGCTGATTGGCGCTGGCGTAGGCATCACCCCTTTGCTGGCCATGTTGCGCGAGCAGTTGAAGCAAGGGCCGGCGCGGGTCATTCATCTTTTCCAGGGCGCCCGTAGCTTGGCTGATCTGGCATTCCACAAGGAATTGGCCCACTTGCAACATCACGCCGCAGGGCTGCTGCACGTGCACCGCACCCTGAGCCAACCCGAAGATCACGCCCGGCCAGGCCGTGATTATCAGTTTGCCGGCCGGCTGAGTATCGAGCACGTCAAAGCCACACTGACACTGGATGACTACGATTTCTACCTGTGCGGCCCAGGCAGCTTCACCCAGGACCTCTACCAGGGTCTGCGCGGCCTGCATGTGCCGGACACGCGGATTCATGCCGAGGCGTTCGGCCCGTCTAGCCTTCGCCGCCACTTCGACGCCGGCCAGCCGACCCTGCAGCAACCGCCTGCTGCCAGCGAGTCAGTCGCGGTCCATTTTGCGGCATCAGCCAAACAGGCGCAGTGGTCACCCTCCAGCGGCACACTGCTGGAGTTGGCCGAGGCACATGGCCTGTCGCCGGAGTTCAGTTGCCGGGGTGGAACCTGCGGCACCTGCAAAACGCGGTTGCTCAGTGGCCAGGTGCATTACCCTAACCTCCCAGTCGAAATGCCGCAGAGCGGGAGCGCGCTGATCTGTTGTGCGGTGCCCGCGAAGGTGGATGAGCCAGGGCAGGCGCTGGTGCTTGATATCTGATCGGCCAGAACAGGCAGCACAAGCGCCTTGAATCAAACATAATGCCTGCATTCCCACCCCCAGGAGCCCGCATGGACCAGATCCACCTGATGAAGGTGTTTATCGCCGTAGGCGAACTGGAAAGCTTCGCCGCGGCTGCGCGTCGCCTGGATATCTCCCCAGCGGCCGTCACCCGTGCTGTCGTCGCCCTGGAGGAACAACTCGGGGTCAAGCTGGCGCTGCGCACCACCCGCAGTGTGCGCCTGACTGAAGCCGGCGGCCGCTACCTGGAGGACACCCGGCACATCCTCGCCAGCATTCACGAGGCCAACGAAGCCGCTGCCGGCATCAACGCCACCCCCAAGGGCGATCTGGCCATCACCGCCCCGAGCCTGTTCGGCAAGAAGTTCGTCATGCCGTGCATCGTGCAGTACTTGCAACGGTTTCCGGAGGTCGACATTAGCGCCTACTTCCTGGACCGCATCGTGAATATGGTCGAGGAGGGCATGGACGTGGCCGTGCGTATCGGCCCCTTGCCCGATTCGGGCCTCAAGGCATTGCGCGTGGGCAAGGTACGCCGCATGTTGTGCGCCTCGCCTGATTACCTGGCCTGCTATGGCACACCCGAACATCCTTCCGACTTGGCAAGCCATGCGGTGATTGGCACCACCGACCTGTCACCGCGCGCTGGTTGGCGCTTCGGGGTGACCGACGAATCGACCTTGGTGCGGGTCAAGCCACGGTTGACCGTCACCAGCAACGACGGGGCGATTGCCGCCGCCAGTGGCGGGCTGGGAATCGCCCGCCTGCTGTCCTACCAGGTGGCTGACGAGCTGGCCAGCGGGCAACTGCGAGTGATCCTGGCTGAATACGAAGAAGCCCCGTGGCCGATTCATGTGCTGCATCGGGAGAGCAAATACGGTTCAACCAAGGTCCGGACCTTCATCGACCTGCTGGCACAAAGCCTGAGGGCCCAACAGTTGGATTGACCTGCTACCCAGCCCATGGGCGGGGTGGGTGTGTCTGGTAAAGTACCGAACTGTTCGCTGGCAGCCCGCCAGCGCGCAATGCTCACAAAGGATTACGCAAGGAAGCCGCTGGATGAACAAACGCTTCATACGCCCCTGGCTCGCCGCACTGCTGTTGCCATGGCTTGCCGCATGCAACGGCCAAAAAGTCGAGCGCGTGCTGGTTTATCAGAACACGGTCTACGACTGGCGCATCGAACACGTGGTGGCCCACAACTGGCCGGCCGGCCCGCACCAGTACTACGAGGTGTTCCTCAAAGGCCGCTTACTGATATTGCCGGCCAACACCTTCAACGACGTGCGCGACATCCGCGAGTTCGTCGCCGCAGGCGGCTTCGATACCAACAACTGGCGCAACGATACGATCATCGTGGCGTTCGAGAATGTACAGGCGCGCAAGGGCGGCAACGAGCACTTTGTCCGCTCGCTGATGATCACCCCGACGCACCAGGAAGGGGAAGTGATACTGGCCGACATGACCACCCGCCAGCAGGTTGCCGTGCAGCGGGTGGAGCCGGGTGGTGATCACTAAAAGTGGATAATGACTTGCGCTGCAACTATAAGGTGAACAGCGGACTCAGGAGGGTTCAAACTGGAACCCGGTCCTTCCTTGCTATTCGACGATACAACACAAGCGTCGCGCACAGCGCACACAGTGCAGCGAATGCGACCCAGTAAGCAGGCGCTGCTTTGTCACCGGTTTCATGGATCAACCAGGTCGACATGACCGGTGTGAAACCGCCGAACAGGGCCGTAGCCAAGCTGTAGGCTAGGGAAAAGCCCGCTACCTTCACTTCGACTGGCATGATTTCCGTGAGCGCCGGGATCATCGCACCGTTGTACATCGCATAGAGGAACGAGAACCACAGCAGTACCTCAAGCATGTGCGCGAAGCTTGCCGCATGGGCCAGGTAAGACAGTGCTGGGTAAGCGGTGAACAGGGTGAGTACGGTCATGGCGATCAGGATTGGTTTACGACCGAAACGGTCGCTGAGCGTGCCGCCGATGGGTAGCCAGATAAAGTTGGACACGCCTACCAGAAGCGTCACCAGCAACGCGTCATTTGTGCTCAGGTTGAGTACAGTCTTACCAAAGGTAGGAGCGTACACAGTGATCAGGTAGAAGGCACTGGTGGTCATGGCGACCATCAGCATGCCCGCGATGACTACCGATGAGTTGCGGCCTAGGGTGGCGATCACTTGCTTCATGGTCGGGCGATGCTGACGCTTCTCGAACGCTTCGGTTTCTTGCAGGTTACGGCGCAGGAAGAAGATGAACGGGATGATCATGCAGGCAGCGGCGAACGGAATTCGCCAGCCCCACTCGCTGATCTCGGCCGGCGCTAGGCTTTGATTCAGTCCGTAACCCAACGCAGCGGCGACCACGATGGCGACCTGTTGGCTGCCGGATTGCCAGCTGGTATAGAACCCTTTGCGACCCGGTGTAGCCATTTCGGCTAGATAGACCGACACCCCGCCCAATTCAGCACCGGCGGAAAAGCCTTGCAGCAAGCGGCCAAGCAGGACGAGCGCGGGTGCCCAATAGCCGATCGTGGCGAAGCCGGGGACTAGGACGATGAGCAACGTGCCGCTGGCCATTATCGACAGCGTGACGATGAGGCCTTTGCGGCGGCCAACATCGTCGATGTAAGCGCCTAGAATTACCGCTCCCAATGGCCGCATGAGGAAACCGGCGCCGAACACAGCGAAGGTCATCATCAGCGAGGCGAATTCGCTGGAGGCTGGGAAGAAAGCTGAGGCGATTTGGGTGGCGTAGAAACCGAACAGGAAGAAGTCGAATTGTTCGAGGAAGTTACCAGATGTGACACGTAGAACCGCCGCGGCCTTGGACCGGGCGGGAGGTGAAGCAGGCATAGACGGTTCTCCAGCATGAATCTGTTCGTTGTTGAACGATCAATCGCCTCGATTATGCTGGACACATCCTGAAATGCTTAATGAAACATTCTGATCACTGCGGCGCAGGGCGCACAGGGGCCTTACGCGACAGGAGAGGTGACAAGCTCTTGATCCATTCGCAAAGCTCATCGTTTGACGAAAGAAACGATTTCAGCCGCAGATCTGCCAGATCACCGGCCTTCTTCCAGGCTTCGGCTGCTTCTCCAAGCCGGTACAACCCGCGTCGCTACAGATGACGCTACAGCGGCTACATTCGCCGCTATACCGTGTACAGGGTGCACAAGGCCCGATTCGGCATCGGCACTAACAGGCGCCTTCATGCCGAAGAAATATGAGTTACCTTTCTTCGCCTGGTGCATGTCGGGACCGCGCTTACGTTCCTTGTTCCTGGTCGAACTGGGGTGCGTGGATGATGAATCAGAAAAATTTCAGAGGGATTAAGTGCACAATGAGCTCATCCGGGCATTGTGCACTTAATCAGCATCGCTTGTAGTATCAGGACTACGTTTAGTATTGGTGAAAAAATTCAGCCGGAGGTGAACACCTACGCCTTGAAGATCAATCCCAGCTCAACGCCCCACCGGTCTGGTACTCGATCACTCGCGTCTCAAAGAAGTTCTTCTCCTTCTTCAAGTCCATGATCTCGCTCATCCACGGGAACGGGTTGGTCGTGCCTGGGTACTCTTCCTTCAGGCCGATCTGCGTCAGGCGACGGTTGGCGATGAACTTGAGGTAGTCCTCCATCATTGCCGCGTTCATGCCCAGTACGCCGCGTGGCATGGTGTCACGGGCGTATTCGATCTCCAGCTGAGTCCCCTGCAGGATCATCTGGGTGGCTTCTTCCTTCATCGCCGCATCCCACAGGTGCGGGTTTTCGATCTTGATCTGGTTGATCACGTCGATACCGAAGTTCAGGTGCATCGACTCGTCACGCAGGATGTACTGGAACTGCTCGGCAACGCCAGTCATCTTGTTGCGACGGCCCATGGACAGGATCTGGGTGAAGCCGCAGTAGAAGAAGATGCCTTCCAGAACGCAGTAGTAGGCGATCAGGTTGCGCAGCAGTTCCTTGTCGGTCTCGACGGTGCCGGTGTTGAACTCGGGGTCGGAGATGGCGCGGGTGTACTTAAGGCCCCAAGCCGCTTTCTTAGCGACCGACGGGATCTCGTGGTACATGTTGAAGATCTCGCCTTCATCCATGCCCAGCGACTCGATGCAGTACTGATAGGCGTGGGTGTGGATCGCCTCTTCGAAGGCCTGGCGCAGGATGTACTGGCGGCACTCGGGGTTGGTGATCAGGCGGTACACAGCCAGGGCCAGGTTGTTGGCAACCAGCGAGTCGGCCGTGGAGAAGAAGCCCAGGTTGCGCATGACGATGCGGCGTTCGTCCTCGGTCAAGCCGTCCTGGCTCTTCCACAGGGCGATGTCGGCGGTCATGTTGACCTCCTGCGGCATCCAGTGGTTGGCGCAGCCGTCGAGGTACTTCTGCCAGGCCCAGTCGTACTTGAACGGCACCAGCTGGTTAAGGTCGGCGCGGCAGTTGATCATGCGCTTTTCATCCACCGCCACACGGGCCGAGGAACCTTCCAGCTCAGCCAGGCCTTCGGCAACGTCCAGGGCGTCCAGGGCCGCCTTGGCGCGCTTGACGGCCTCGGAGTCCGACGCCGTGGCAGCGCGGGCTTCCAGGGCCGCGGCACCGCCGGCGCTGTCGAGTTTGTCGAGGGTGGCGGCGGCGTGAGCCTGCGCAGGGGTGTTGCCTTTGGCGGCGACTTCGCCGTCATCTTCTTTATCGAATTCGTCCCAGCTCAGCATGGTGAGAGTCTCCTGCTCGAGGGCCATCTGTGAAGTATGGCCGGTAGATCTTGGTTGCGGTGCGGTGCACGCAAATCAGCGGTGCCCATGGCGGGCTGGCCCCAGCGGCGTGGCTGCGGCTTTTGTATCGGGTAGCGGGGCGGCAGCGCCACACCCGCAGGCTTGCATACGGCTCTACAAAAAAGAGGCTTCCCGCAGGAAGCCTCGGCCTGGCCTTACTGGCAGGCTTCGCAGTCCGGCTCGTCGATCGCGCAGGCCTTGGGCACTGGTGCAGGGCCGGCTGCCTGGACCGGGGCGCTGTCGCCACCGCTGGACACGGCGTTGAGCTTGCCGGTGTTGATGGTCGACTTCTCGGTGCTGGTGGCGGCCAGGGCACGGAGGTAGTAGGTGGTTTTCAGACCACGGTACCAGGCCATGCGGTAGGTCACGTCCAGCTTCTTGCCCGAGGCACCGGCGATGTACAGGTTCAGCGACTGCGCCTGGTCGATCCACTTCTGGCGACGGGAAGCGGCGTCGACGATCCACTTGGTTTCCACTTCGAAGGCCGTGGCGTACAGGTCCTTGAGTTCTTGAGGAATACGCTCGATCTGCTGCACCGAACCGTCGTAGTACTTCAGGTCGTTGATCATGACCGAGTCCCACAGGCCACGGGCCTTGAGGTCGCGAACCAGGTACGGGTTGATCACGGTGAACTCGCCCGACAGGTTCGATTTCACGTACAGGTTCTGGTAGGTCGGCTCGATCGACTGCGACACGCCGGTGATGTTGGCGATGGTCGCAGTTGGCGCAATGGCCATGATGTTCGAGTTACGAATACCTTTCTGTACCCGGGCACGGACTGGCGCCCAATCCAGGGTTTCGTTCAGGTCGACGTCGATGTACTTCTGGCCACGGGCCTCGATCAGGATCTGTTGCGAGTCCAGCGGCAGGATGCCTTTGGACCACAGCGAGCCTTGGAACGTCTCGTAGGCGCCGCGCTCGTCGGCCAGGTCGCAGGAGGCCTGGATGGCGAAGTAGCTGACCGCTTCCATCGACTTGTCGGCGAATTCGACGGCAGCGTCGGAACCGTAGGCGATGTGCTGCAGGTACAGCGCATCCTGGAAGCCCATGATGCCCAGGCCTACCGGCCGGTGCTTGAGGTTCGAGTTACGCGCCTGCGGTACCGAGTAGTAGTTGATGTCTATCACGTTGTCGAGCATGCGCACGGCCGTGTTGACGGTGCGTTGCAGCTTGGCGGTGTCCAGCTTGCCATCGACGATGTGGTTCGGCAGGTTGATCGAGCCCAGGTTGCAGACCGCGATCTCGTCCTTGTTGGTGTTCAAGGTAATCTCGGTGCACAGGTTCGAGCTGTGCACCACGCCCACGTGCTGCTGAGGCGAGCGCAGGTTGCACGGGTCCTTGAAGGTCAGCCATGGGTGGCCGGTCTCGAACAGCATCGAGAGCATCTTGCGCCACAGGTCCTTGGCCTGGATGGTCTTGAACACCTTGATCTTGTTGTACTCGGTCAGGGCTTCGTAGTACTCGTAGCGCTCTTCGAAGGCCTTGCCGGTCAGGTCGTGCAGGTCCGGCACTTCCGAGGGCGAGAACAGGGTCCACTTGCCGTCGTCGAAGACGCGCTTCATGAACAGGTCAGGGATCCAGTTGGCGGTGTTCATGTCGTGGGTACGACGGCGATCATCACCGGTGTTCTTGCGCAGCTCGATGAATTCTTCGATGTCCAGGTGCCAGGTTTCCAGGTAGGCACACACAGCGCCCTTGCGCTTGCCACCCTGGTTGACCGCAACAGCGGTGTCGTTCACGACTTTGAGGAACGGCACGACGCCCTGGGACTTGCCATTGGTGCCCTTGATGTAGGAGCCCAGTGCACGCACCGGCGTCCAGTCGTTGCCCAGGCCACCTGCGAATTTGGACAGCATGGCGTTGTCGTGGATCGCGTGGTAGATGCCCGACAGGTCGTCCGGGACGGTGGTCAGGTAGCAGCTCGACAGCTGCGGGCGCAGGGTGCCGGCGTTGAACAGGGTCGGGGTCGAGGCCATGTAGTCGAAGGACGACAACAGGTTGTAGAACTCGATCGCGCGCGCTTCCTTGTCCTTTTCTTCCAGTGCCAGGCCCATGGCCACACGCATGAAGAAGACCTGCGGCAGCTCGAAGCGCACGCCATCCTTGTGGATGAAGTAGCGGTCGTACAGGGTTTGCAGGCCCAGGTAGGTGAACTGCTGGTCACGCTCGTGATCGATGGCCTTGCCCAGGCGCTCCAGGTCATAGGCTGCCAGGGCCGGGTTGAGCAGCTCGAACTCCACGCCCTTGGCGACGTAGGCCGGCAGGGCCTTGGCATACAGGTCGGCCATTTCGTGGTGCGTGGCGCTGTCAGCGACGTTCAGGAAGGCCAGGCCTTCGGCGCGCAGGGTGTCCATCAGCAGGCGAGCGGTGACGAACGAATAGTTCGGTTCACGCTCGACCAGGGTACGGGCGGTCATCACCAGGGCGGTGTTGACGTCCTTGATGGCCACGCCGTCGTATAGGTTCTTCAGGGTTTCGCGCTGGATCAGGACGCCATCGACTTCGGCCAGGCCTTCGCAGGCTTCGCTGATGATGGTGTTCAGGCGCGCCATGTCCAGCGGCGCCAGGCTACCGTCGGCCAGGGTGATGCGAATGCTTGGATGCGGCTCGACCACGGCGTCGGTGCTGACGCGGGTGGCGCGCTCCTTGGCGCGCTGCTCACGGTAGATGACGTAGTCACGGGCGACTTTCTGCTCGCCGGCGCGCATCAGGGCCAGTTCGACCTGGTCCTGGATTTCTTCGATGTGGATGGTGCCACCCGATGGCATGCGACGCTTGAACGTGGCCGAGACCTGCTCGGTCAGGCGCGCGACGGTGTCGTGAATGCGCGACGAAGCGGCGGCGGTACCGCCTTCAACTGCAAGGAACGCCTTGGTGATGGCCACGGTGATCTTGTCGTCGGTGTAGGGGACGACAGTACCGTTACGCTTGATCACGCGCAGTTGGCCAGGGGCAGTGGCGGCCAGATCCTGATTGGATTCGGCAACCTGCGGGGCCTTGGCCTGCGGGTTCTCGCGAGTCGTGTCGGTTTGCATGGGTGGGTGTCTCCACAGTTTCTATATTGATCAGGCGCCCAATTGGGCGCCCACCGTTCCGTCCACTTGCTCGATTGCCTGGCGGGGATGCGCAACGCAAGCGCATCCGTCCGCGCGGGCGTACCGACTTCGGGACAGACTCAGGAATAAGGGCAATGGCTTGCCGCTCCCTGGCCGAAGTCAAAAGTTCCGGGTTGCCGGAATCCGTTGCTGATGAGTGCCAGGCTCGCCTGGTTCACCCATGCCCGAACAAGGCCCTGACAGGGCTTGCCTCGGTCGCCTCCGCAGGAGCGGTTTGGCTGCTGAAACCACCGTAAGTTCAGCCGAAAAATCCGATGATTTTGCGGGTTGACTTTTGTAAGTGATTTTGCGCGAACCCCTATATCTAGTGGTTCGTCGCGATCGCGATACAAGATAATGCGGTATGGGGGTGTTTGCAAGGCGAGCGGCTGTGGATATCTTGTGGGTACTTTGTGAGTGAAACGTGAGTATTCGCTGTAGGCCTTGTGCCCACTGGTTTGAAGTGTTTTTCTGCGTCTGCTTGCCGCTGGGCAGTTTTTTTCAGGGGCCGCCGACGCACCCGGATCATTGTCCACAGAACCACCCAAGTGGGTTGGCTCGGCAGGGTCCTGGTCGTACTATCCAGGGAAAAACAACACCAACAGGCCCTACGCCATGGATCCAACGCTACCGCGCATCCTCATCGTCGAAGACGACCAGCGTCTGGCCGAACTGACTGCCGAGTACCTGAGCGCCCAAGGGTATGCGGTCAGTGTCGAGGGCGATGGCGCTCGCGCAGCGCGACGCATCATCGACACCCAGCCGGACCTGGTCATGCTGGATGTGATGTTGCCGGGCGAAGATGGCATGAGCATCTGTCGGCGCGTGCGCAGCCAGTACCCTGGGCCCATCCTGATGCTCACGGCGCGCACCGACGAGCTGGATCAGGTGCAAGGACTGGACATTGGCGCAGACGACTACGTGTGCAAGCCCGTACGCCCCCGGCTGTTGCTGGCGCGCATCCAGGCCTTGTTGCGTCGCAGCGAGGCGCCTGCGGGCAAACGCCAGGACCTGACCTTCGGTGCGCTGCGCATCGACAGCCGGGTGCGTGAGGCGTGGCTTGGCGATCGGCAGATCGAGCTTACCGGCGCCGAATTCGACCTGCTTTGGCTGCTGGCCAGCAACGCTGGCAAGGTGCTGACCCGCGAGCAGATCTCTACGGCGCTGCGCGGTGTGGGCTATGACGGCCAGGACCGCTCCATCGACATACGCATTTCCCGTATCCGCCCTCGCATCGGCGACGACCCTATCCAGCCACGGCTGATCAAGACCCTGCGCAGCAAAGGCTATCTGTTCGTGGGCCAATGCCCGTGAATTCCATTTTCCTGCGCATCTATGGCGGCATGCTGGCGGTCCTGGTACTGGTGGCGCTGCTGGGGGTGCTCAGCCTGCACCTGGTCAACGAAGTACGCGCCGCCCAGCACCGCGAGGGCCTGGCGCAAGGCACGTTCAGCCTCATGGCCGATAACCTGGCCGTGCAGAGCGACACCGAGCGCAAGCGCTCCCTGCTGCTGTGGGGGCGGCTGCTGGGGGTGCCGCTGCAGTTGCAGCCCATGTCGGCCTTCGCCCTCGATGGCGCACAACGCGCACGTCTGTACCGCAGCCTCGTCGTGGTCGAGAAGACCGGCCCGCATGCAGCTCGGGTGTTGCGCAGGGTAGGGCAGCAGGACCTGCTGCTGGTCGCCCAGGTCAGGCAGATCAGCGAGCAGCTGGCGCGCGCTACCCTGTATCTACTGGCCGACGAGCTGGTGCGTTATCCGGTGACCGAACAGCAGCAGCGCCTGGAGCAGATCAAGCACGACAAGGGCTTCGGGTTTGGGGTTGCCTTGCAGCGTATCGAGCGGGCCAGCCTGGATGATGATCAGCGGCGCCGGGTGGAGGAGGGTGACACGGTGATGGCGCTGGGCATGGATGGCGATTCCATACGCGTGTTCGCTGGGCTCTCCGGCTCGCCGTGGGTGCTGGAGATCGGCCCCTTGCACCAGCTCAACCCCTACCCACCCCAGTTGCTGGTGTTGATCACCCTGGTTGGTTTGAGCCTCATTGGCCTGGTGGTCTACCTGCTGGTGCGCCAATTGGAGCGGCGCGTTTCCGGCCTGGCGCGGGCCGCGGCGGGCATCGCCCAAGGCAGCCTGGACACGCGTGTACCGGCAGGCGATGCCGATTCGATCGGGCGCCTGGCAGCGGCATTCAATGGCATGGCCGAGCACTTGCAGCGCTCGCTGTCCATGCAGCGCGAGCTGGTACGTGCCGTGTCGCACGAGCTGCGCACCCCCGTGGCCCGCTTGCGTTTTGGCCTGGAAATGGTCGAAAGCGCCGCCACCGAGCAGGCACGCGCCAAGCACCTTGCCGGCATGGACGGCGACATCCAGGACCTGGACAAGCTAGTCGACGAAATGCTCACCTACGCGCGCCTCGAGCAAGGCGCCCCGGCCCTGACGTTCCAGCGTATTGACCTGGATGCCTTGCTCGATCAGGTCATTGCCGAACTGGCCCCGTTGCGTCGCGACATACGCTTGTTGCGGGGCGATTGCCAGGGCGTCGAAGGCGAGACCGCCTGGGTCGAGGCAGAGCCCCGCTACCTGCACCGCGCCGTGCAGAACCTGGTGAGCAATGCCCTGCGCCACGCCGAGCACGAGGTGCGCGTGAGTTATCAGCTAGGCCCGCACGTGTGCCGTATCGATGTGGAAGATGACGGGCCAGGCATTCCGGAAGGGGTCTGGGACCGCATCTTCACGCCGTTCATGCGCCTGGACGACAGCCGTACCCGTGCCTCCGGTGGCCATGGCCTGGGTTTGTCGATCGTGCGCCGTATCATCTATTGGCACGCAGGCCGCGCCACGGTAGGCCATGGCACGGCCCTGGGTGGCGCCTGTTTCAGCCTTGCCTGGCCACGACAACAGGCGCCGTTGTAGGCCTCAGGCGCTAACCAGGCTCAGCAAGTGGCCATCCTGCAGGCAGAATTGCGCCTGCAATTGGACGCCCTTGCGCCATTGGGCGGACAGGTCGGTGAGCAGGCGCAGCGTGGCCAGCCCGTCAGCGGACCATTCGAGCAGCTCGGCATGTTCGAAGTAAAAGCGCTGGCCAGTCAGGGGGTAGAGCGTCTTGAACAGGCTTTCCTTGAGCGAGAAGGTCAGGGTCACGGCCAGGCCCAACTGCCGGTGGTCCAGACGCTCCAGCTCCATCGGTGTCAGGATCTCGCCCATCAAACGCTCGGCGCGCTCGTCATCGAGCAGCGCTTCCTGGTCCAACCCTAGCCCGCGGCAGCTGCCTTGGGCGGCAACCACCGCCGCCGCCCAGCCTTTACCGTGGGTAATCGAGCCCCGAATGCCAGCAGGCCAGATGGGGGAGCGGTCTTCGTGGGTGGTGGGCACGTAGTGCCGGCCGTCCAACTGCAGCAACGCCGCGCGCGCGCATACCCGCCCGGCGATGTATTCAGCCTGGCGCTTGGCAACTGAACGTTGCAGGCCCGCACTGGGCACGATGCCAGCACGCGCGAAGTCGTCCGGGGTCACGCTTGTGGGGTCGAAGGCGCAACTGACCAGTACCGCGCCAGGCAAGGGACGGGGCAAGGGCCAGTGTTGCCGAAGCGAGGTACAGCAGGCAGGAAGGGTCGTCATGCGCGCTATTGTGCCAGCTGAGCAGGGGTTGCGGGAGGGGCAGGGCGATGCAGCCCGGCACAGGGGCGCAGTTTTCAACGCAAGCATGAAAAAGCGCCCACTGTTGCCTACCTATTACGTGATCGCTGGCGTCCCAGCATGGCTGGCCCGCGTGATCACTCATTGAACACCTGCTTGAAAAACGCCTGCATGTCTGCCCAGGAGCGTTCGTCGGCCGCCTTGTCATAACCAATGTCCGGCCCGCCGTGAGCGCCATGGCTCAGGCGGTCGGCATCAGGGTTGGTGAACCCGTGCTTGGCCCCGTCGAGGCTGACGAAACGGTAATTCACCTTCGCCGCGTCCATCTCCGCCTTGAAGGCCTGCACCTGTTCGGCGGTCACCATGCTGTCCGCTGCGCCGTGCTCCACCAGAATTGCCGCCCTCACCACCCCAGGCTTTGCGGGTGTAGTGGTAGCCAGGGCGCCATGGAAACTCACCACACCGTCGAGCTTCTCGCCGCGCCTGGCGGCATCGAGTACCACCTTGCCGCCAAAGCAGTACCCCACAGCGCCCAGGTCATGCTTGTTGGTGTTGGGCTGCAACTTGAGCAATTCCAGCCCGGCGTCGAAGCGCCTGGCAGCAGCCTTGGGGTCCTTGAGTGCTGCCGCCATGAACGCCTGGGCGTCCTGAGGGTGCTCGGTGTGCTTGCCGTCACCGTACATGTCGATGGCCAGGGCGTTGTAACCCAGCGCTGCCAAGTCCCGGGCGCGTCGTTTGGCGTAGTCATTGAGCCCCCACCACTCATGCACCACGACGATGCCTGGCCGCTTGCCGGTGACGGCGTCGTCATAGGCGTAATAGCCGACCAGCCGGTTGCCGTCGGCATCCTGGTAGGGGATCTCGCGGGTCTGTACCGCCGCCTGGGCAAAGGCGGCAGTACACATCAAGGTCAAGGCCAGCAAGGCGCGCATGGTGACTACTCCTGGATTGCAATCGGTTCGTTCAGTCAATGTTCAGCAAGGGTTCAGTCGAGGTTCAGTGTGCCCTGCTTACTCTAGCTTCCAGACCTCAACAGCGCACTCGACTGGAGTAACCTCACCATGAAAACATTCAATACCCTGCTTGCCGCCGTAGCCGTCTGCGCCGCTGGCATGACCAGCGCCCAGGCGGCCGACGAAAACTTCGCCAGCCTCACCTACGGCCAGACCAGCGACAAGGTTCGCAAGTCAGGCCTGCTGCAACGCAACACCGACCACCTCAACACCGACGGCGTCATCGCCAAGGACGGTACCTGGGGCGTGCGCCTGGGGCGCATCAATGACCAGGGTCGCTACTACATGACCTACGACAACGTTTCCGGTGACCACAGCGGCTTGAAACTTCGCCAGGAAAACTTGCTGGGCAGCTATGACCTGTTCCTGCCCGTAGGCGATACCACCAAGCTGTTCGGCGGCGGCACCCTCGGCATGACCAAGCTGTCCCAGGAATCGCCAGGCCTGAGCCGCGACACCGACTACGGTTATGCCTACGGCCTGCAGGCAGGCGTCATCCAGGACATCACCGACAAGGCCTCGGTCGAACTGGGCTACCGCTACCTGCGCACCAATGCCGCCACCGAGGTCAGCCCCCACGGCGCGCCGAAGGCCGGCACATTGCGCCTGAGCAGCAGCGCGCAGACCTATCTGGCGGCTTCCTACAAGTTCTGACCTGCCCGTCGCGTTATCCTGTAGCGACCCGGGTCTGGCAAGCCAGCTCCAACCAGTGCCATGCTGGGCCATCAGGCCGGTGGGCGCACGCGGTGGGGCTGGCTTTTCAGCATTGGGCACCGTACAGGCACATCCATCAAGGAGCTGCACATGAAACTGCTGGTGGTCGAGGACGAAGCCTTGCTTCGCCATCACCTCTATACCCGCCTGGGGGAAAGTGGCCACGTGGTCGAGGCGGTCGCCAATGCCGAGGAGGCGTTGTACCAGGCCGAGCAGTACCACTTCGACCTGGCGGTGGTCGACCTGGGGCTGCCGGGCATCAGTGGCCTGGAGCTGATCACGCGCCTGCGCAACCAGGCCAAGACCTTCCCCATCCTCATCCTCACGGCCCGCGGCAACTGGCAGGACAAGGTCGAAGGGCTGGCCGCTGGCGCCGACGACTACCTGGTCAAGCCGTTCCAGTTCGAAGAACTCGAGGCGCGCCTCAATGCGCTGCTGCGCCGCTCCAGCGGCTTCACCCAGTCAACCATCGCCGCCGGCCCGTTGGTCCTTGACCTCAATCGCAAGCAGGCGACGCTCGACGAGCAGCCACTGGGCCTGACTGCCTACGAATACCGCATCCTCGAGTACCTGATGCGTCATCACCAGCAGGTGGTGGCCAAGGATCGCCTGATGGAGCAACTCTACCCTGGCGATGAAGAACGTGATCCAAACGTCATCGAAGTGCTCATCGGGCGCTTGCGGCGCAAGCTCGAAGGCGAGTGCGGCTTCAAGCCCATCGATACCGTGCGCGGGCTTGGCTACCTGTTCACCGAGCGCTGCCGATGATTCGATCCCTGCGTGTGCGCCTGATGCTGGCCGCTGCCGTGTTGGCGGTGCTGTTCATGCTGGCGCTGCTGCCAGCTTTGCAGAAAGCCTTCAGCCTTGCCTTGCAGGAGTCGATCGAACAACGCCTGGCTTCGGACGTGACCACGCTGATTTCGGCGGCGCGTATCGAAAACGGGCAGTTGCAGATGCCGGCGTTGTTGCCGGACGAACGTTTCAACCTGCCCTATACCGGTCTGCTGGGGTACATCTTCGACCGCGCTGGCCAACTGGTCTGGCAGTCCCGGGCCACGGCAGCGCAGAACATCAACTATCAGCCTCGCTACGATGGCCGCGGAAACGAGTTCGCACGCATCCACCAGGCCAATGGCGAGGAGTTCTTCGTTTATGACGTCGAGATTAAGCTGCTGGGCGGCAAGAGTGCCGCCTTCAGCATCGTGGCCCTGCAGCCGGTGCGCGACTATCAGCGCACCCTCGATGGCCTGCGTGAAAAACTCTACCTGGGCTTCGGGGCTGCCTTGCTAGCACTGCTGGCGCTGCTCTGGGCCGGGTTGACCTGGGGGTTGCGCTCGCTACGCCGCCTTAGCCGCGAGCTCGACGATCTGGAATCCGGCGCGCGGGACGGCCTGAGCACACACCACCCCCGCGAACTGCTGCGCCTGACCGGTTCGCTGAACCGCCTGCTGCAAAGCGAGCGCGAGCAACGCCAGCGCTACCGGGATTCGCTGGACGACCTGGCGCACAGCCTGAAGACGCCCTTGGCCGTGTTGCAGGGGGTGGGCGAAAGCCTGCAGCAGCACAACGGTGAACGGGAGCAGGCCAGGGTCTTGCAGAGCCAGATCGAACGCATGAGCCAGCAGATCGACTATCAACTGCAACGGGCCAGCCTGCGCAAGAGCGGCCTGGTGCGTCATAGCGTGGTGCTACGCCCCTTGCTCGACAGCCTGTGTAGCACGCTGGCCAAGGTCTACCGCGATAAACACGTGGACGTGACCTTGCAGGTGCCGGACCAGGCGCGGGTACCCATGGAGCAGGGCGCATTGCTCGAACTGCTGGGTAACCTCCTGGAAAACGCCTACCGCCTGAGCCTGGGCCAGATAAGGGTCAGCCTGTTCAGAGAAGCTGGACGGCTCACGCTCTGTATCGAAGATGACGGTCCAGGCGTGCCCGCCAACCAGCGCCAGCGCATTCTGGAGCGTGGTGAGCGGTTGGACAGTCAGCACCCGGGGCAAGGCATCGGCTTGGCTGTGGTGAAGGACATCATCGACAGCTACGATGCCGAACTGAGCCTGGATGACTCGGCGCTTGGCGGCGCCGCCTTCCGTATCACCTTCAATCTGGAATGAGCCCAGGCGGTTTTCCGCCATCTGGGCCGCTCCAATCCCGCCAGCGGGCGGAAACCCGCCACCCTTCCTCACGTTTCGCCCCGACGTTGGGCATGGAAAGCCAGCAATAGCCCTGCCTGCACCCGGTTTGGGCATTTTGGCATCACCCTTGCTATCGCTATTAGCAGAGGCCTGCGAAGGCAGCTCTACCACAACGACAAATCCCTCCAAGTGCAGGAGGGTTAGCGATTCAGGTGCTGCACCCCTGGAACAGGGTGGCGCGGCACACTTGAGGAAAAACAGCCATGACGACACGTCAGCCGCTTTACAAATCCCTGTATGTCCAGGTGTTGGTTGCCATCACCATCGGTATTCTGCTCGGCCATTACTACCCGGAAACGGGCGTTGCCCTCAAACCCTTGGGTGATGGCTTCGTCAAACTGATCAAGATGGTCATCGCCCCGATCATCTTCTGCACCGTGGTCAGCGGTATCGCCGGCATGCAGAGCATGAAATCTGTCGGCAAGACAGGCGGCTATGCGTTGCTGTATTTTGAAATCGTCTCCACCATCGCGCTGATCATCGGCCTGGTGGTCGTCAACGTGGTCAAGCCCGGCGCGGGCATGCACATCGACGTCAGCACCCTCAATGCCAGCAGCGTGGCTGCCTATGCCGCCGCTGGCGCGCAGCAGACCACCGTAGGCTTCCTGCTCAACGTCATCCCCAACACCGTGGTCGGTGCTTTCGCCAACGGCGACATCCTGCAAGTACTGATGTTCTCGGTGCTGTTCGGCTTCGCACTGCACCGCCTGGGCAGCTACGGCAAGCCGTTCCTGGACATGATCGATCGCTTCGCCCATGTCATGTTCAACATCATCAACATGATCATGAAGCTGGCCCCGATCGGTGCCTTCGGCGCCATGGCCTTCACCATCGGCCAGTACGGCGTGGGCTCGCTGGTGCAGCTGGGTTACCTGATGGCGTGCTTCTACATCACCTGCCTGCTGTTCGTGCTGGTGGTGCTTGGTGGCATCTGCCGCGCCCACGGTTTCAGCGTACTCAAGCTGATCCGCTACATCCGTGAAGAGCTGCTGATCGTGCTGGGCACGTCCTCGTCCGAGTCCGCGCTGCCACGCATGCTGGCCAAGATGGAGCGCCTGGGTGCCAAGAAGTCCGTGGTAGGCCTGGTCATTCCGACCGGTTACTCGTTCAACCTGGACGGCACCTCGATCTACCTGACCATGGCTGCGGTGTTCATCGCCCAGGCTACCGACACCCCGATGGACATCACCCACCAGATCACCCTGCTGCTGGTGCTGCTGGTCGCCTCCAAAGGTGCCGCTGGCGTTACCGGTTCGGGCTTCATCGTGCTGGCGGCCACGCTGTCTGCCGTGGGCCACTTGCCGGTTGCCGGCCTGGCACTGATCCTGGGCATCGACCGCTTCATGTCCGAAGCGCGTGCCTTGACCAACCTGGTGGGCAACGCCGTTGCCACCGTGGTCGTAGCCAAGTGGGTCAACGAGATGGACAACGACAAGCTGGCGTCGGAGTTGGCTTCGGGTGGCGGTCCGCTGATCGACACCCGTCCGACCGACGACTTGGGCGTTGCCGAAGGGCCAGCACGTTGATTACAGCGTAACGGTACGAAAAAAGGCGACCCGGCGGGTCGCCTTTTTCATGGGCGGCTGTTGGTACTTGAGGCAGATGGCGACAGCACAACCCCCCCAGATGCAGCGCTATTGCACCTTCAAGCCAGCACCACCTCCAGCACGCGGATCACATCCGTCTGCGGATAATGCCACCTGACCTGCACATCCCAGAACTTGACCCCATACACCCGTTCGGCCACAGGCACCTGATAGGCTGGCCGTGGGTCTTGCGCCAAGCATTGCTCGATCAATGCCACCAGGGGCTCGCCCAGGCGCAACGCATGCTCGCGGGCCTGGGGCAGGGCGCTGTCGGCCCACTGCACGGTAATGGCCACTGGCGCACCGCTGGCCATGTGGTTATGGGCACCCTCGACACTGTCGGCATAGGGTACGTAGGGCTTGATGTCCAGCACCGGCGTGCCGTCGAGCAGGTCGATGCCTGACAACAGCAAGCGGCCAGGTTCAACCCCCTCCAGCCGCACCACCGACTGGCCGATGCCGTTGGGCCGGTGGGTGGCGCGAGTGGCGAACACACCCATGCTCTTGTTGCCCCCCAGGCGCGGTGGGCGCACTTTGAGCCTGGGTTTTTCTTCCAGGGCCTGGTGGAACAGAAACAGCAGCCAGACGTGGCTGACCTGTTCCAGCCCTTCGACTGCCTCGGCTTGGTCGAACGGGGGCAGTAGCTCCAGCACACCGCGTGCGGCCGGCGCCAGTTGCGGCTGGCGCGGAATGGCGAACTTCTCCTTGAAACAGGAGCGCACGATCCCCACCGGCGCCACCGTATGCTGCATGACCATTCAGCCGTGCACGCGCTGGGTCAGGCCCTTCAGGAAGTTGCGCAGCAACTGGTCGCCGCACGGGCGGTAGTTGTCATGACCGGCCTTGCGAAACAGTGCGCTGAGCTCAGGTTTGCTGACGGGAAAATCGACTGACTTCAAGATGGCGTGCAGGTCGTTTTCTTTCAGTTCGAAAGCCACTCGCAGCTTCTTCAGGATCTGGTTGTTGGTAACCGGCAGCTCGACAGGTTGTGCCGGACGGCTTTCATCCTTGCCGCGACGGTAGATGACCAGGCCGTCGAGAAAGTGCGCCATGACCCGGTCCGGGCAGCGCACAAAGCCTTCCTCTTCTTCTTTCTTCACATAGGTCGCCAGGACGACAGGGTTCACGTCCAGGCCGGTCAAACCGATGATCTCG
This sequence comes from Pseudomonas sp. I3-I5, assembly GCF_022699445.1. Classification (NCBI taxonomy): domain Bacteria; kingdom Pseudomonadati; phylum Pseudomonadota; class Gammaproteobacteria; order Pseudomonadales; family Pseudomonadaceae; genus Pseudomonas; species Pseudomonas sp. I3-I5. The sequence goes on from NZ_CP093940.1 coordinate 1,065,939, forward strand.
GCCATCTTGGCGTCATTGACTTTCAACATGTAGCGCAGGCTGCGCAGGACGTCATTGTGGTTCATTGCTGCAAAATCCTGTTCTTGTGCCGCGCGTCATCACACGGCCTCTCACTTAGAAACGTTCAGTGCCCATCAGGTAGCGCCATTGGCCCAGCGCCAGCTTGCCCATCGAAACACCGCCCAGGCGTATGCGGCGCATGCCTAGCAACTCCAGGCGCAGGTAGGCGCACAGTTCTGAAATCTGGCCGGGTTGCGGGTTTTTCAGCACCAGGCGCAAATGGGTTTCGTTCTGCCAGCTGGCCTTGGCCTTGGGCAATTCGCGGTCATTGCGGGTCACACCGCGTGCCAGGCGCTCGAGCATCTGGGCACTGGCTTCACCGCGCACCTGGACGACGAACTCCTGTTCAAGCTTGCGCAGGTCGGCGTTGATCTTACGGGTTACCCGCCAGTCCTGGGTAAACACCTGCAAGCCGCTGGCACCCGGTTCCAACGGTGCTACACAGGCCTGGCGGGTGAAATGCCCGTGCAAGGGGCGCACGCCTTCGCGATGGGCCTCGCTGAGGCTGGTCATGTTCAGGCCAAGCCGGGCAGTTTCGTTGTCCATGCCCGCGCCTTGGTGGAGCAGCAGCGTGACCGGCTCCAGGCTCTCGGCGCGCGCGCCGGGCAGCAGCTCGACGTGCTGCTGCTCGACGTGCTGCTGCTCGACCTTGAACTGCGGTTGCTCGACCACCACGCCGTCGACCGTCACCCAGCCTCCTTCGATATACAACTCAGCCTCGCGGCGGGAACAGCCAAGCTGCTCGACAAGGCGTTTGGACAGACGGACGGGTTCGGACATGACGACGATTCGCAAAGGCAAAGAAAGGCTGCATTGTACCCTTCCCGCCGGGCGAGGGGCGGGAATCTGTGTCAATCAGGCCGCGCTGTGCCTGCGCATGTGCAGCAAGGGATACGGTTGGCCCAGACCGTCCTTGGGCGAACGGCCCACGATCTCAAAGCCCTGGTGCAGATAAAAGCCCAGCGCCTGGGTGTTCTGCTCGTTGACGTCGAGGGTCAGGGCGTCCAACGCCTGCACCGCATGCTGCAGCAATTGTTTGCCGATACCTCGGCCATGCCACTGCGGGTCCACGAACAACATGTCGATGCGCCCGCCTGCCACGCCGACGAAACCCTGGATGCTGCGATCAGGCCCACGGGCACAGACCAGCATCACCGCGTCCAGATACCGCCGCAGCACCTTGTCGCGCAGCAGCACGATGTAGGGTTCGGGCATAAAGGCGTGCGTCGCACGTACCGCGTCTTCCCATACGCTGACCAGCCTGGGGTAGTCGCTCAGGTGAGGCGTTTCCAGGGTCGAGAAGGTGCGCATCGGGTCCTTGCTCCAGTGGCCGTCAAAACAAGGATAGATGCTGGAGGAGGGCGCGACCCGGGGCGGGCCGCGCCACTGCGACAGGAGGCAGGCAGGGCGCCCTGTCAGATGGGCTCTGCCCACATGTCGTATTCGTCGGCGTCCACCACGCGGCAACGTACCTTGTCGCCAGGCTTGAAGCCGTGGTTGCCATCGATGAAGACACTGCCGTCGATTTCTGGCGCGTCGAAGAAACTGCGGCCCACCGAGCCTTGCTCTTCGACCTCGTCGATGAGCACGTCGATTTCCTTGCCGATGCGCATCTGCAGGCGGGCGGCGCTGATGGCCTGCTGGTGCGCCATGAAGCGGTCCCAGCGATCCTGTTTGACGTCGTCCGGGACGTCGGCCAAGCCCAGGTCGTTGGCCGGGGCACCTTCGACAGGCGAGTACTGGAAGCAGCCCACGCGGTCGAGTTGGGCCTCGGTCAGCCAGTCCAGCAGGTACTGGAAGTCTTCCTCGGTTTCGCCTGGGAAGCCGACGATGAAGGTCGAACGAATGACCAGCTCCGGGCACTGCTCGCGCCACTGCTTGATGCGGGCCAGGGTCCGGTCTTCGAAGGCCGGGCGCTTCATCGACTTGAGCACCTTGGGGCTGGCGTGCTGGAACGGAATGTCCAGGTACGGCAGGATCTTGCCGGCAGCCATCAATGGGATCACATCGTCGACATTGGGGTACGGATACACATAGTGCAGGCGCACCCACGCACCCAGGCTGCTCAGGGCCTCACACAACTCGAGCATGCGGGTCTTGACCGGGCGGCCGTTCCAGAAGTCGGTCTTGTACTTGACGTCTACGCCGTAGGCGCTGGTGTCCTGGGAAATCACCAGGATTTCCTTGACCCCGGCCTTGACCAGGCGCTCGGCCTCGCTCAGCACGTCGCCCACCGGGCGGCTGACCAGCTTGCCACGCATCGACGGAATGATGCAGAAGCTGCAGCTGTGGTTACAGCCTTCGGAAATCTTCAGGTAGGCATAGTGGCGCGGCGTCAGCTTGACCCCTTGCGGCGGCACCAGGTCGATCAGCGGGTTGTGGTCCTGACGCGGCGGCACCACTTCGTGCACGGCGTTGACCACCTGCTCGTACTGCTGCGGGCCGGTCACCGAAAGCACGCTTGGGTGCACATCGCGAATGCTGCCTTCCTCGACACCCATGCAGCCGGTGACGATCACCTTGCCGTTTTCCTTGATGGCTTCACCGATCACTTCAAGCGATTCGGCCTTGGCGCTGTCAATGAAACCGCAGGTGTTGACCACCACCACGTCGGCATCCTCGTACGTTGGCACGACTTCATAGCCTTCCATGCGCAACTGGGTGAGGATGCGCTCGGAATCGACCAGGGCTTTGGGACAACCCAGGCTGACGAAACCGACCTTGGGGGTGGCGGGCGTGGTGGACATGACTAACCTCGGCGTTGAATACAGGTCGCCCAGCGTTGATCGGGGGCGACCTTGACGGGCGCTTTTGGCGCCTCTGATCAAAAAGTGCGCAATTCTAGCGAGCGATGGATCGATTGACCAGCAGAAATACGACGAACGCTGCGCTATGCTTCGCGCCGTTACGCCAGGCCCGGATGGGCGAACTGGCATGCACGCTGACAACAGTGGCCCTGAGGGCCTTTTGCGGGAGTGGTCGATGGTTCAGGCAAGCAGTCACGCCGAGGGCGGGCACGCAGCGAAGCAGGGGGCGACCCGGTCGCTGGGCCTGCTGGTGGCGGCGGTCGGGGTGGTTTATGGCGATATCGGCACCAGCCCGCTGTATACCCTGAAGGAAGTGTTCACGGGCGGTTATGGGGTGCAGGTCAACCACGACGGTGTGCTGGGAATCCTGTCGTTGATCCTCTGGTCGCTGCTGTGGGTGGTGTCATTCAAGTACGTGGTGTTCATCCTGCGTGCCGACAACCAGGGGGAGGGCGGTACCATGGCCCTGACCGCGCTGGCGCGGCGTGCCACGGCTGCGTATCCGCGCCTGCGCACCCTGATGGTGATCTGCGGTTTGATCGGCGCCTCGCTGTTCTATGGCGACAGCATGATCACCCCGGCAGTCTCGGTGCTCTCGGCCGTCGAGGGCCTGGGCCTGGCCTTCGATGGTATCGACCATTGGGTGGTGCCGGTGTCGCTGGTGGTGTTGGTGGCACTGTTTCTGGTGCAGCGCCACGGCACCGAGAAAATCGGCAAGCTGTTCGGCCCGGTCATGGTTCTATGGTTCGTGGTGCTGGCCGCGCTGGGGGTCCATGGCATCGCACAGACGCCCGAAGTGCTCCGCGCCTTCAACCCCGGTTGGGCGGTCAACTTCTTCATCGTCCATCCCGGCATGGGCGTGGCTATTCTCGGCGCGGTGGTGCTGGCGCTGACCGGTGCCGAGGCGCTCTATGCCGACATGGGGCACTTTGGCCGCAAGCCGATCGCACGGGCCTGGTTCGCCCTGGTGCTGCCGGCACTGGTGCTCAACTACTTTGGCCAGGGCGCCATGCTGCTGCAAAACCCCGAGGCTGCGCGCAACCCGTTCTACCTGCTGGCCCCCAGCTGGGCCCTGCTGCCGCTGGTCGGCCTTGCCACCCTGGCCACCGTGATTGCGTCGCAAGCAGTGATATCCGGCGCCTTCTCGCTCACCCGACAGGCCATCCAGCTGGGCTACATCCCGCGCATGCACATCCAGCACACCTCCAGTGACGAGCAAGGGCAAATCTACGTGGCGGCAGTCAACTGGACGTTGATGGTGGGCGTGGTGCTGCTGGTAATTGGCTTCGAGTCCTCGGGCGCTTTGGCCGCAGCCTATGGCGTGGCCGTCACCGGGACCATGTTGATGACGACCATTCTGGTGGCGGCAGTGATGTTGTTGCTGTGGAAGTGGCCGCCGATCCTGGCCGTGCCCCTCTTGCTGGGCTTTCTGTTCGTTGACGGGCTGTTTTTTGCCGCCAACGTTCCGAAGATCGTCCAGGGCGGGGCCTTCCCTGTGCTGGCAGGCGGTGTGCTGTTCCTGCTGATGAGCACCTGGAAACGTGGCAAGCAAATTCTCGTCGAACGTATAGACGAAGGGGCGCTGCCACTGCCGCTGTTCATCAGCAGTATCCGCATCCAGCCGCCGCACCGGGTGGAGGGCACGGCCGTGTTTCTCACCGCGCGCTCTGACGCCGTGCCCCATGCGTTGCTGCACAACATGCTGCACAACCAGGTGCTGCACAGCCAGGTCGTGTTGCTGACGGTGCTCAGCGAAGATCGACCTCGCGTGCCAGAGCAGGAGCGATTCGAGGTCGAGGCCTATGGCGATGGCTTCTTCAGGGTGGTCCTGCATTTCGGCTTCATGGATGAGCCGGACGTGCCGGCCGCGCTGAAACTCTGCCACCTGGACGAGCTGGACTTCACGCCCATGCGCACCACCTATTTCCTGAGCCGCGAAACCGTGATCGCGTCCAGGCTCGAAGGCATGTCACGCTGGCGAGGCAACCTGTTCGCGTTCTTGCTGAAGAATGCCAACGGCAATTTGAGGTTCTTCAACCTGCCGCTCAATCGGGTAATCGAGCTGGGTACTCAGGTCGAGATCTGAAAAGGGCAGGGGAGGCGCTGAGGGCATTCCCCTGGGGCCTAGTGATGTTTGCGGCGATGCGCAGATACTGGGGCTGGTGCGCAGCCCATCGCGGCCGGTCCGGCGCCCCGGCGAGGCCGCTCTGACACTGACCGCGTAACGCCTGAGTCAGTAGCTTCACAGGGCTTTGCAGGAGCAACTGTCTGGCACGGCCCCTGACAGCTAGCAGATTTCCGGGTAGGAGCGGCCCTTGTGCCGCGATGGGCCGCAGCGCGGCCCCGGCAATATGCGCTGCGAAGCTGAAATCTAAGGGCTGCTGCGCAGCTTATCGCGGCATGAGGTCATGCAGGGGGGCAGGGTAACCCCTGATTCGCGCTATCAGAGCCACCCGCTCGACCTGGCCCCAGTGCCTGCTGTCCTTACCCAACCCTCAATTCTGCTCGGCCACACTCGACTTGCCCTGACGGGTCTCGATCTCATCGATCAGCCGCTTGGCCAGGGCCGGGTAGTTTTCATCGAAGTGGTGCCCGCCCGGCAGTTTCAGACGCTCGCCCACGGCGGTCTTGTCGGTGCAACCGCTTTCGTCGCTTTCTTCCACCCCGTATACGCACACCACTTTCGCAGCCGGCAGCTTGGCCATCTCAGGTCCAGTGGGCGCCTCTTGACCTTCCTTGCCCAGCCAGCCTTCGACTTCGATCTCGAAGCTGCCGCTGCGGGCAAAGGCCAGCAGCATGACAGCGTCCACCCGTTGCTGGTCTTCAGCCGGCAGGCGGTTGTAGATGGCAGGCAGTACGTCAGCACCGAACGAGTACCCCGTCAGGACGAAACGCTTGGTCCCCCACTTCTGCCGATAGTGGTGCATCAGTTCGGACAGGTCGGCAGCACTTTGCTCCGGTGTCTTGTGTTGCCAGTAGTAGCGCAGGGTATCGATGCCCACCACCGGATAGCCCAGCTTGGCCATCTCCCCGGCCACATCGCGGTCCAGGTCGCGCCAGCCGCCGTCGCCGGACAAGAACAGCGTGACGGTATCGGTGGTTTGACCGGCAGGGACCTCGACCACGGGAATCGCCAGTGCGTTGCCATCCTGGCCCACCAAGGCCTGGGTCAGCTGTGCCTTGAGCACTTGCGGCAGGTGGATGTCATAGTCGCTGATGCTGGTTTCGGCATTGTTCTGGTCACGCACGAAGGCCGCACTGGCATCGTCCGGATTATCGTTCCACGCCACGCTCCAGTGGCCGTGGGGCGCGGTCTTTGGCAGCGGTACCTGACACCCTGGCTGCTCGACCGTAAAGCCCACGGAAATTGCCCGGGCCTTGTCGTCGTTCTGGCTCGCCAGCCAGCGCCAGGCTTGGGTGGCACCCGGGCCAATGCCGGCGACCAGGGTCGGTTTGCTCGGCAACTGCGCCAGGGCCGTGTCCATGGCTTGCTGCTGCTTGGCGCAATCACCGGCAGGCAGCACCACTTGCACCAATTGCGCTTCGGCCGCCTGGCCAAGGTCCAGCAACTGCTTGTGGGTCAGGGCCTGGTCCTGTGGCACGCCGATCGCCACCCAGGCGGTGGGGTGCACCCCTGGGGTAACGAGGGTGATGCTGGCATCGTTGATTTGAAGTTGCTCAAGCTGTGCCTCAGGCGCCGGCCGCGTCCAGAACCAGAACGCCGTGGCGCCGGCCAGGGCGGCCAGCAGCAGGGTGATCAACGGGTAAAGCCAAAAGCGTCGGGTCATCAGCGTTTCACCAATCCAGTCAAGCCGCCGGCAATCAGGGCGGCAGTGTCGGCCAGTGCCACCAGCGGGTCGAGCCCGGCAGGCACGGCCATGTAGCGAGGTTCCCAGTCAGGCTGGAACTTGTCCTTGAACCGGCGCAGCCCCTGGAAGTTGTAGAGTTGCTCGCCACGGCGGAACACCATCGAGCCCAGACGCTGGGTCAAGGGCGCACCGCGCCGTGGTTGCAGCCCCGACAGCGGCACCATGCCCAGGCTGAACCGGCCGTAGTCATGGCTTTTGTAATGCAGGATCAAGCCAATCATCATGAACTCCATGGTCAGCTTGGGGGCCTCCGGGTGTGCACGCATCAGGTCGAGGCTGGCCAGCTCGTTGCTGTGGGTCTCGAGCAGGTTGGCAAAGGCCACGGGGCGGCCTTGGAAGCGAATCAGGGCGATACGGAAGTGCTGCAGGTAATCCGGGCTGAAACGGCCCAGCGAAAAGCCCTTTTCGCGAACGTTCTTGCCACTGAGCCATGCATCGGAAATTTCCTTGAGCTCAGCCAGCGGCGCATGGCCTGGCTCATGGATTTCCAGGCTCAGCCCGTCACGGCCGCCCCGGTTCCACGTGTAGCGCAGGTCCTTCATTTCCTTGCCTTTGGCATCGAGGTCGAAGCGGCGCAGGTCGACACGGGCTTCCTCGCCCAGCTTCAGGGCAGTCAGGCCGATGTCCATGTAGAACGGCAGGTTCTCCGCGCGCACCTGGTAAAACACTGGTCGAGCATGGTGCAGGTCGCACAGGTCGCGGAACTGCCAGATCATCTCGGCACGCTCCTGGGCCGGCCCGATCGGATCGTACAGCGCAACCAGACTACGACCACGGCGGGCATACATCAGAAACGCGTTGTCCCGGGGATGGAACAGCAGCGCCTTGTCGCCGGTCAGGGCCAGGCCGCCATCAGGCTGGTCGGACGCCTGCAGAATACGGTGAGCCCGTTGCAGTTCGGCTTCATCGGGCAGGTGGATCACCGGCGGTGCGGTGCGCAGCAACCAGGTCAAGGCCAGCGCTGCCAGCAGCAAGGCACTGCCCATCGCCGCACGCAGGCCACGGGGGGCATCGGCGTCCAGGGTGAACTGCCACCACAGCTGATGGCTGTAGGGCACATCCTGGTAGGCGAACAACAGCAGCCACACCGAGGCGCCCACCGCGCAGGCACTGGCCACCAGATACACCGGCGAGAACGGCAGTTCCATCAAGCGGCTGGGCCGGTAGAACGAGCGGCGGAACAAAGCCAGGAGCGCGGCCGTGAACGTCAGCAGGCAGGCCTCTTCCCAGTCGAAGCCCTTGAGCAGCGAAAGCAATGCCCCCACCAGCAGCAGCACCGTGGTCAGCAGCCACGCGGCCGACAGGCGCCGGCGCAGGCCTTGGGCCAGCAACAGGCACAGCACGCCGATCAGGCTGGCGCCGAAGTGGGAGGCATCGATCAGCCGATGGGGGATCAGAAAGCCCATGTGCTCAAGGCGGGTATCGATCTCGGGCGTGGCGCCGGAAAACAGCAATACCACCCCCGAGAGGAAGACCATGATGGCCAGGATAGGCGCTGCCAGCCCAGAGGCAGCCTTCATGGCCTGCCGCGCGAACAGCAGACGCCGGGCTTCGTTGGCCAATAGCAGGACGCACGCCAGCAGAAGCGGCAGCACCACATAGATGATGCGGTACAACAGCAATGCGGCTGCCAGCGGCGCAGCGCCCAATTGGTTGGCGAACGCGGCCAGCAGAATGGCCTCGAACACCCCAACACCACCGGGCACATGGCTGAGCACACCCGCGGCCAGCGCCAGTAGGTAGACCAGTACGAAGGCGCCGAAGGGGGGCGCTTCGGGCAGCAGCAGGTAGAGCACGGTGGCCGCGGCGGCCACGTCCAGGGCCGTGATCAGCAGTTGCAGGCCAGTCAGCCGTGCGCCGGGCAATCGCAGCGTGCGCCGGCCCAGTTGCACCAACAGGTTGTCAGGCACTGGCTGCTCGGCCAACCGCTTGCGATACAGGCCAACTGCCAATAAGGCGCAGGCGGCCAGGACGGCAACCGCAACGCCAGCCAGCAAGCCCTGCGGCAACCGCAGGGCAGTCGAGGCGGCAGGCAGATTGCTCAGGGTGGCCAATGCCGCAAGCGGTGGCAAAGCACAACCGAGTGAAAGGCTGGCGAAGACCGTCATGCGTGCGACTTCGCCCGCGCCCACGCCTTGGCGTGCATACAGGCGGTAGCGCACCGAACCGCCGGATAGCATGGACAGGCCGATGGCATTGCCGATGGCAAAGGCGCTGAAACCACCCAGTACCAACGTTCGCGCAGGCAGCTTGACCCCAGCGTAGCGGCTGGCCGACCACTCGTAGCCCAGCAGGATCACGAAACCGATCACGGTCGCCAGCAGCGCGCCAAGCAGTGACTGCACTGGCACTTCGAGCATGGCATCGTGCAAGGCATAGATGTCCAGCTCGCTCAGCAGGTGGCGGCAGGCGATCAAGGCCATGGTGAACAGCACCAGCGTCACCGCCAGCCCAATCGGCTGACGATAGCGGCTTATCCGTTCAAGCAAAGGCAGGCGCTGCACGGCTCCGGGCAGCGCTGTGGCCAGCGGCACCGAAGGTTCAGGGTTCTGAGCGGTCATGGATTACCTCGGGCGTCAGGCACGAGGTGAAGAAGAGGCGCGGCCAAGTGAAAGTCCCTTTGGAAAACGTATCCAATATTACTCCGGCCATGGGCGCTTAACAGCCCGGCAGGGGTTAAAGATAGTTCATCCACGCAAGGGTAGCGCCCGCCGCTAATCGGGTATGCGCCAAGGCATGCAAGCGTCGCTTGCAAGTAAGGGGGTAGAAACGAAAAACCCCGCGCGTATCGCTACGCACGGGGTTTGTTCTGACGAATATGGTTGCGGGAGCCGGATTTGAACCGACGACCTTCGGGTTATGAGCCCGACGAGCTACCAGACTGCTCCATCCCGCGTCAGAGGTGCGCATTCTACAGCGAAGCGCATTGGTGTCAAGCGTTTAATGAAGCGCGAGGCCAACGCTTGAACAGAGCAGGGCGCATCCATGCTTACCCTGTTGCCGTTTGACAGGCAAAGAAAAAGGCCACTGCGTTAACAGTGGCCTTTTCTTGAACTTGGTTGCGGGAGCCGGATTTGAACCGACGACCTTCGGGTTATGAGCCCGACGAGCTACCAGACTGCTCCATCCCGCGTCTGTGGGGCGGATTCTACAGCTTCAGCCGGTGGTGTCAAGTGCTACTCATTGATTTAGCGAGGTTTTTTACAAATTGCTTTTTGCGCGCGCAAAGAAAAAGGCCACTGCGTGAACAGTGGCCTTTTCTCGAATCTGGTTGCGGGAGCCGGATTTGAACCGACGACCTTCGGGTTATGAGCCCGACGAGCTACCAGGCTGCTCCATCCCGCGCCTGTGAAATCGAATTCTACGGATTTATCATGCAGTGTCAAGCAAATAGTGTGAAAAGCCCTTTTTGTTCAATCCTTTAGGTGTGTAAAGCGCGGGCTTGGGTAGCGCTCATGCAGTGAATGCCGGCGCTGCCCAACCATGCCCATGCTGTTTGAACCTGAAACCATGCGCTATTATCTGTATGAATTTACAGTGCTTATGGTCATACATGTCCCTGCGCAAGATCATCCACGTCGACTGCGACTGCTTTTATGCCGCCATCGAAATGCGCGACGACCCTCGTCTTGCAGGTCGTCCCATGGCAGTGGGCGGGTCGGCCGAAAGGCGTGGGGTCATCGCCACGTGCAACTATGAAGCGCGTGCCTACGGGGTGCGTTCTGCAATGTCGTCCCGTCACGCCCTCAAGTTGTGCCCGGACCTGCTGATCGTCAAACCTCGCTTCGAGGCTTACCGTGAGGCTTCTCGAGAGATACATGCCATCTTTCGTGACTACACCGACCTGATCGAGCCGCTGTCGTTGGACGAGGCCTACCTGGATGTCAGCGAAAGCCAATGGTATGCCGGCAGCGCTACACGCATCGCCGAAGACATCCGTCGGCGCGTGGCTCGTACCCTGCACATCACCGTCTCGGCCGGGGTGGCGCCCAACAAGTTTCTGGCCAAGATCGCCAGCGACTGGCGCAAGCCCAATGGCCTGTTCGTGATCAAGCCTGATGAAATAGAAGCGTTCGTGGCGGCGCTGCCGGTCACCCGTCTGCACGGTGTGGGCAAGGTCACTGCAGACAAGCTGACCCGCCTGGGGATCGAGACCTGCTCGCAGTTGCGCGACTGGTCTCGCCTGGCGCTGGTGCGTGAGTTCGGCACCTTTGGCGAGCGGTTGTGGGGGCTGGCGCGTGGCATCGATGATCGCGTGGTTCAAAACGACAGTAGACGGCAGTCGGTCAGCGTCGAGAATACCTACGACACCGACCTGCCGGACCTGCCCAGTTGCCTGGCACGGTTGCCGGAGTTGCTGCAGAGCCTGAACGAGCGCATCGAGCGAATGGACAGCACCTACCGGCCGGAAAAGCCTTTCGTCAAGGTCAAGTTCCATGACTTCACCCAGACCACCCTTGAGCAGGCAGGCGCCGGCAGGGACTTGGACAGTTACCGGCAGCTGGTGACGCAGGCGTTCGCGCGCGGTGGTAAACCTGTGCGATTGCTCGGTGTAGGGGTGAGATTACGGGACTTGCGCAGCGCGCATGAACAGCTGGAGCTTTTCCCGCCGGCATAGCGTGCAGTTGAAGGAAGGTGTTGAGAGACGCGAAAGTGCCGCTGTCATGGCGTACTTCAGGTTTATCGCCGACATGTAGGCTTCCATTATGGGGCCAGGCAGCGCGTAAGGCCTTTTAAAAGCAGTTGCCGGCGTTGAACCCACCACGGGTTCAACGCAGGTCAACCACAGGCGGCCATCAATGCCCGGGGTCGGCAACCAGTCGGCCAGTGGCTTTGGTCAAGGACTGCAAGAACTCCTGTTGCAACTCAGGATCGTTGCGCGTCAGCTCGATCAGGCTCTGCTCCAACTCACTGGCTTCCTCTTCAAGGCCCAGCTCGGACAGCCGCTTGACCCGGTGCACCCACTGGCTCACCTCATCATCTTCGAGGTCGTCGAAAATCAGCTCGTGAGCTTCACGCAGCTTGTTGCGCAGCGTGGCGCTGATCAACAAACTGGCATCACCGCGCACGGCATTGTCCTCATCGACCACTTGCAGGTGCAAGGTGCCGACGTGGTTGAGGTTCTGCTCCGAGAAGGGGCTGTCGAGCAGGTTCAGGCGCAGAATGCCCGCGCGGTCAGTGGTCAGCTCATAGGTGTTCTTGCCGGCCTTGACCTCCACCAGGCGCTCGCTCCACGGCATGCTCGTGGCCTCTTCGCGCTTGGCTTTCTGCACTTCGCTGATGCCTGCGAGGTTCTGCTGGGCGCGGCCATTGGAGGGCACGTTCATGAACGGATTAAGGCCGTCCACGCCATAACTGAGCCAATCGTGGGTAATGCTCTGGGGCAGGTTGCCCAGGGCGAAGACGTTGACCACGTTGGCACCCACGCCCGCTACCACCGCCACGGCGCCCAGCGGAATCTCGTAGATTTCCCGCCAAGGTTGGTAAGGGGTGTAGCGGTCGTAATGGCGCGTCACCTCGAACTCGGTGACCTCGAAACGCTTCTGCTCATGCACGCGTACACGTCGTTGCGGCAGCTCCATCACCTTCGGCTCGCCAACGTCGATCTGCAGGGTGTGTTCGAGCAGTTTGCGCTCGACGCGCTCCTCGTGGTCGCTGCGCTGGGGCATCTGGTTGGCGCAGCCGCTGACGAGCAGGACGCCGCACAGTGCGGCGCCCTTGAGCTTATAGGTACTTCGCTTGGACATGATCACTCGTGCATTGATTATCAGCGGCGAACGCGGGCCTGCAGGAAGGTCAGCACTTCTTCGAGTGGCAACACCTGGGCATCCTGCTCGGTACGGTGTTTGTATTCCAGGTTGCCATCGGCCAGGCTGCGATCGCTGACGACGATACGGTGCGGAATGCCGATCAGCTCCATGTCGGCAAATTTGATGCCGGGGCTGGTCTTCTTGTCGCGGTCGTCGAGCAGCACTTCGTAACCTGCCGCAGTCAGCTCGGCATACAGCTTGTCGGTGGCTTCGCGAACCACTTCGGTTTCATAGCGCAGGGGTACCAGGGCAATCTGGAAGGGCGCCAGGGCGTCGTTCCAGATAATGCCTTTCTCATCGTGGTTCTGCTCGATGGCAGCGGCCACCACGCGGGACACGCCGATGCCATAGCAGCCCATGGACAGCATGACCGGCTTGCCATTTTCGCCCAGGACCTGGCACTTGAGTGCCTCGCTGTACTTGGTACCCAGCTGGAAGATGTGACCCACTTCGATGCCACGCTTGATCACCAGCGTGCCCTGGCCATCCGGGCTTGGGTCGCCCTCGACCACATTGCGCAGGTCGGCCACCTGTGGCACTGGCAAGTCACGCTCCCAGTTCACGCCGAAATAGTGCTTGTCGTCGATGTTGGCACCGATACCGAAGTCGCTCATCAAGGCGACCGAACGGTCGATCACGCATTCGAGCGGCAGGTTCAGCGGGCCCAGCGAGCCTGCGCCAGCACCAATGGCCTCGCGCAGTTCGGCATCGGTGGCCATGACCAGGGGGTCAGCCACTTGTTCCAGCTTCGCGGCCTTGATTTCGTTGAGCTCGTGATCGCCGCGCACGATCAGGGCGACCAGCTTGCCTTCCTCGGCGCCGCGTACGATCAGGGTCTTGACGGTCTTTTCGATTGGCAGACCGAAGTTTTCGACCAGTTGGGCGATGGTCTTGGCATCGGGCGTGTCGACCAGGCGCAGTTCTTCGGTAGGGGCAGGGCGCACGGTTTCGCGCGGCACGGCCTCGGCCTTTTCGATGTTGGCGGCGTAGTCGGAGCTGTCGCTGAAGATCACATCGTCTTCACCGGACTGGGCAAGGACGTGGAATTCATGGGAATAGCTACCACCAATGGAACCGGTGTCGGCCTGCACTGGGCGGAAATCCAGCCCCAGACGGGTGAACACATTGGTGTACGCCTGGTGCATGCGGTCGTAGGTTTCCTGGAGGGAAGCCTGGTCGGCATGGAAGGAGTAGGCGTCCTTCATGATGAACTCGCGGCCACGCATCAGGCCGAAGCGCGGACGGATTTCATCGCGGAATTTGGTCTGGATCTGGTACATGTTCAAAGGCAGCTGCTTGTAGCTCGACAGCTCGTTGCGTGCCAGGTCGGTGATGACCTCTTCGTGGGTCGGACCCACGCAGAAATCGCGCTGATGCCGGTCCTTGACCCGCAGCAGCTCGGGGCCGTACTGCTCCCAGCGGCCGGACTCCTGCCACAGTTCGGCAGGCTGGATGCTGGGCATGAGCACTTCAAGAGCGCCGGCGGCGTTCATTTCCTCGCGCACCACGTTCTCGACCTTGCGCATTACCCGCAGGCCCATTGGCAGCCAGGTGTACAGGCCGGAAGCCAGTTTGCGGATCATGCCGGCACGCAGCATGAGCTGATGGCTGATGACCACTGCGTCGGCAGGGGTTTCTTTTTGGGTGGCGAGCAAATATTGACTGGTGCGCATGGTTAGCCGTGTCGATTGCCTAAGACGTTGAAATAGCCCCGCATTGTACGGGGGTGAAGCCAAGGCGTACAGGATGCCCCAGGGCGTCCTGCTTGTCAGCCAAGAAAAAGCCCGGCGCGGTCGCCGGGCTTTTCAGGTGCGAAGCGTTGCAAGCCAGGCTTACAGGATGCTCAGCGGGTACTCCACGATCAGGCGCAGCTCGTCCAGGGATGGGGAGCCGTAGTAGACGCCATCGGAGGAACGGTAGGTGGCTTGACGAACGCGGAAGCTCAGGTCCTTGGCCGGGCCTTCTTGCATCACGTACTTGATGTCGATGTCGCGTTCCCATTCTTTGCCGTTGCTGGTGGTGCCGGTGTCGGCGCCGCTGCCACGCACGTAGCGGGTCATGAAGCTCAGGCCTGGAATGCCATACTCGGCGAAGTTCAGGTCGTAGCGAGCCTGCCAGGACTTCTCGCCCTCGGCGTTGAAGTCGGAACGGGCCACGGAGTTGGCCAGGAACACGGTACCGCCACCGTCGACGCCGTAGCCATAGTCGCCGTCGCCGGTGACTTTCTGGTAGGCCAGGGTGAAGGTGTGAGCGCCGATGTTGTACGCACCGGACAGGCTGAACGCACGGTTGTCGAGCTTGGTCACGCCGTCTTTTTCGGCGCGCTGCAGGCCTTGGCCGTCGCTCTTGGTGTCATAGAAGTTGAAGTCGAACACCAGGCCTTGCTTGTCCGACAGCGGCAGCGCCCAGTTGACGTTGGCGTAGTATTTGCGCCAGTAGTCTTCCACCTTGGAGTAGTACAGGCTGGTGGACAGGCTGTCGGTGAAGGCATAGGTGCCGCCGAATACGTCGGCTTCCTTCAGGCGCAGGCTGTCGCGGTTGGTCTGCTCCTGACCGGTCAGGCTGGTGAAGCGACCGGCGTGCAGGGTCAGGCCCTTGATGTCGTTGCTGGTCAGCAATGCGCCCTGGGCGATTTCCGGCAGCAGGCGGCTGTCGTCGGTGGCGAATACCGGCAGGGCGGTGAACTGGTCGCCGACTTTCAGCACGGTGTCGGAGATACGGAATTTGACCGCGCCGCCACCCTTGGAGTAGTCATCCTGCGCACGGCCGTCCGAGCCGTTCGGGAACAGGCCGGTGCCAGCACGGCCCTTGCCGCTGTCCAGTTTCAGCCCGAGCATGCCGATGGCGTCGATGCCCACGCCGACGGTGCCCTGGGTGTAGCCCGACTCGTAAGTGCCCACGAAGCCGAGACCGGTTTCTTCACGGCGGCTCTGGCCGCCTTCGTTGTTGCGGAAATCACGGCTGAAATACAGCATGCGAGTTTTGACGCTCAGCTTGCTGTCTTCAATGAAACCTTTGGACTCATCCTGCGAAGAGGCCAGTGCCATCTGCGAGGACCCCGCCGAAACGGCCAGGGCGATCATGCTCCACTTCATCACGCGCATCGTGACTTGCTCCTTTGGTTTTTTTAGGAAGAGTACCGCTGCATCCAGGTGTTCTAGTTATAGGGTGCAGCTCTTTCTTGTTATGTCGGCGAAAATGTATAGCACGCTGAGGGACGTTGGCGATATGGCGCAAAGCACTCTGAATGGAACTTTTTGGCCGTGTCGCTGTCGGGCACTTCAGCGTCGCATCCGAGGGTGGTAACGCCCGGTGTGCAGGTGTTGCAGAGAGCATGCCGACTTGGCGTGAAGGCAATGCAACAAGCGTGCTCAACCTGGGCTTGCATTGATGAATTTTTCACGAAATTTTCAGGAAACCGTTTTAACCGCCGTAAATACGGGGGTTGGTCGGACTGGGCGTCCGGCCCGCTCATCGCGTCCATTCAGTTGGCTAGCTTGCTATCAAAGTCAATGTGTTACCGCAACATGTTAAGGCGGTGTCAATTGTGGTGGGCCAAGGCGCCAGTCAGCGTGGCGAAGCACCTTATTGGTGCGAAAAGTAGCGCTGTGTTACCGCAATCGCGCAAGGTATCCTTGCCGCCGTCTCTACCGCCACCGTGCGGGTCGCTTTGCCTGAAGGAGGTACGCCGTGTTCGTTCTTGATCCACGCTTGCAGCAGGACACTTGGGTGCTGGGCGATTTCGCCCTGTGCCAGTTGCTGCTGAGCCGAGATGCCAACTACCCCTGGTTCATCCTGGTGCCCAGGCGTGCCGAGGTCAGCGAATTGTTTGACCTCAGCCTGGCTGAGCAGCACCTGCTCTGGCAGGAAACCACACAGCTTGCCGAGGCACTCAAGCGCAGCTACGGGGCCGACAAGATGAACGTGGCGACGCTGGGCAATGTGGTCAGCCAGATGCACATGCATGTGATCGTTCGCCAGCACGATGATGTGGCCTGGCCTGCACCGGTCTGGGGCAAATGCCCGGCCGTGGCCTATACCGACGCACAAGTACAGGCGGTACGCGCCCGCGTGCGAAATCTGCACCTTGAAGGTTTCCAGGAGGCCGCCCATGTCGCTTGAGCCAAGAATGGTCGAGCTGGAAACGCGCCAGGCATTCCAGGACGACACCCTGCAGGCGCTCAACGATGTGGTGGTCGAGCAAGGGCGCGTGATCGAGCGGCTGCAGTTGCAGATGGCCGAGCTGATCAAGCGTTACGAGGAGATGGCGGGTCAGTATGGCAGCGAGGGTGAAGAGGCGCCGCCGCCTCACTATTGATCATCGGGTCGTCAGGCCTGTCGCAGCCTTGGGCTGAGCGACAGGCCTGGTTTGAACGTGTTTAAGCCTGCTCGCCTGTCAGCGGCGCGTGACGGCGACCACGTCCTCGGCCTGCAGGCCCTTGTCGCGGTGCATCACCGAGAACTCGACGCGTTGACCTTCTACCAGGATGCGATGGCCTTCGCCGCGGATGGCGCGAAAGTGCACGAAGATGTCATCGCCTGAGTCCCGGGAAATGAACCCGAACCCCTTGGACGTGTTGAACCACTTGACCGTGCCCGTATCTCGGTTGCCGGCCTCGGTCAGTGGCTGTTGGCTGCTGCGTACCTTGCGCGCGCCCTGGGCAAAGCCTGCGCCCAGGTGCAGGGCCACAGCCAGTGCGGCGCACACCAGCGCCGCCAGGTTGCCAAGCTCTGGTCGAGCGAGCACGGTAAGGGTTTGAAGTACCACAGCCACCACCAGCAGGGCACAGGCGAGATATTGCAGTTGCTGCCTGGCACCTCGGTAGTACAGCGGTACGACAGGGGCCAGGATCAGGTTGAGCAAGCCGAACAGGGCCAGATAGACCGCGTCGGGTTGTTGCAGGAAAGGCGTTGCCTCGGTTTTAAGACTGGGAATGAACGCTAGCAGCAAGGCTGCCGCGCCTGTCACCAGGTGGACGATCTTGAACATGGGATTGGCTCACATTGATTGAAGCTGATCACGGGAAGAGCTGACGGCCCGGTGCGCATGAAGTGTTGGCGCGAACACGTGGCCTTCTGCCTATGCATTCGGCAATTACAGTCCGCACGAATGGCACGCTGCCTATTTAACCGTAAACCTGCAGGGTACTCAAACTGCCACCCGGCGCCCTGCCTGCGGCCACCTGGCAGAGGCACGGCGCTCAGAGTGTTGCTAAAGTGGTCGGCACCCGCTTGGGTTTCACGTTTTCCGAAGGGGAGCATCATGGCAATCGATATCGGCATCAGTGAAGAAGATCGCAAGTCCATCGTCGATGGGCTTTCCCGCCTGCTTTCAGATACCTACGTGCTGTATCTGAAAACCCACAATTTCCATTGGAACGTCACCGGGCCCTCGTTCCGTACCCTGCACCTGATGTTCGAGGAGCAGTACAACGAGCTGGCGCTGGCGGTGGACGCCATTGCCGAGCGCATCCGCGCCCTGGGTTTCCCGGCGCCTGGGTCCTACGCGTTCTACGCCAAGCACTCTTCCATCAAGGAAGAGGAGGGCGTCCCCCCAGCCGACGAGATGATCCGGCAACTGGTGCAAGGGCAGGAAGCGGTGGTGCGCACCGCCCGCAGTATCTTCCCAGCGGTGGACAAGGTCAGCGATGAGCCAACCGCCGACCTGCTCACCCAGCGCATGCAAGTGCACGAAAAGACCGCATGGATGCTGCGCGTACTGCTCGACGAGAAATAACCGGGCCATGCCGGCAGGCCTTTCCAGGGTGACTGGGCGGGCCTGCCGCTTTCTGTGCGGGAAGGGTTTGCCGCTGCTCTGCAATGGCCCGTTCGGCGCTTGATACACCCCTTGGTTCAATCATCAGGAGGTGTGCAGATGGCTCAGTCTGGGAAACGGACGGCAGGTCAGGGGCGCTGGCCCGGCAAGCAATGCGTCGACCCATTCACGGCAGATTTCGACATGCTGCAGACCCAGCCTGTGTCTCGCTCGGTGCGGCTCAACGGTTTTTCCACCTGCCTGCGCCTCGAGGCCGTGTATTGGGGTATCCTCGAGCGCATTGCCGCTGCCAACCAATGCTCGGTCAGTGCGGTGTTGTCCTATGTAGACCGTGAGGTGCACCTGCGCCAAGGGGGCGTGCGCAACTTCAGCGGCCTCATACGGGTGATCTGCGTGGCCTGGTTGCAGCAGCCGCCGACGTCGCACTGATCGCCCGGCGGGCTGCGCAGCGCTGGTTAACCATATATAATCCCGCCTTTTGCTGCCCAGGCAGCCAGCGTTATGGTTGACGAGAGACATCCATGCCCCTTTACGACTATCAATGTGCATCCTGCGAGCATCGCATGGAAGTGCTGCAGAAAATCAGCGCCGCGCCGCTCACCGACTGCCCGGCCTGCCAGGCGCCGGCGATGAAGAAACTGCTGTCGGTGCCCGGCTTTCGCCTGAGCGGCAACGGCTGGTACGAAACCGACTTCAAGACCGGTGCGAAAAAGAATCTGGCAGGCGGCGACAAGGCCGACTGAGTTGAATGCTATGACCGGGTCTTGCAGTATTAGCCCTCCGGGCGGCCAAGGCCTCCATCGAATACACGAATCACGAGAAGCGAAACCACCATCATGATGCGCAGCCATTATTGCGGCCAACTGAACGAGAGCCTGGACGGCCAGGAAGTCACCCTTTGCGGCTGGGTCCATCGTCGCCGGGACCACGGCGGGGTGATCTTCCTCGACATCCGTGACCGCGAGGGCATGGCCCAGGTCGTTTTCGATCCGGATCGCGCCGACACCTTCGCCGCAGCCGACCGTGTGCGCAGCGAGTACGTCGTGCAGATCACCGGCAAGGTCCGCCGTCGCCCGGAAGGTGCTGTGAACAGCAACATGGCCTCCGGTGCCATCGAAATCCTCGGCTATCAGCTCAACGTGCTGAACGAAGCCGAAACCCCGCCGTTCCCGCTCAACGAATACTCCGACGTTGGTGAGGAAACGCGTCTGCGCTACCGTTTCATCGACCTGCGTCGTCCTGAGATGGCCGACAAGCTGCGCCTGCGCTCGCGCATCACCAGCAGCATTCGACGCTTTCTCGACGAAAACGGCTTCCTCGATGTGGAAACGCCGATTCTGACCCGCGCCACGCCTGAAGGCGCGCGCGATTACCTGGTGCCAAGCCGCACCCACGCCGGCAGCTTCTTCGCCCTGCCGCAGTCGCCACAGCTGTTCAAGCAGTTGCTGATGGTCGCCGGTTTCGACCGCTACTACCAGATTGCCAAGTGCTTCCGTGACGAAGACCTGCGTGCCGATCGCCAGCCAGAATTCACCCAGATCGACATCGAGACCAGCTTCCTGGACGAGTCCGAGATCATGGGCCTGACCGAGAGCATGATCCGCAAGCTGTTCAAGGAAGTGCTGGACCTGGAGTTCGGCGAATTCCCGCACATGACCTTCGAGGAAGCCATGCGTCGCTATGGCTCCGACAAGCCAGACCTGCGCATCCCGCTGGAACTGGTCGACGTCGCCGACCAGCTCAAGGACGTGGACTTCAAGGTGTTCGCCGGCCCTGCCAACGATCCTAAATGCCGCGTCACCGCGCTGCGACTGCCAGGCGGCGCCAGCATGCCGCGCAGCAAGATCGACGAGTACACCAAGTTCGTTGGCATCTACGGTGCCCGCGGCCTTGCCTACATCAAGGTCAACGAGCGTGCCAAGGGCGTTGAAGGCCTGCAGTCGCCGATCGTCAAGAACATCCCCGAGGCCAACCTCAACACCATCCTCGACCGCGTGGGCGCCGTTGACGGCGACATCGTGTTCTTCGGTGCCGACAAGTTCAAGGTGGTCAGCGAAGCGCTGGGCGCCCTGCGTATTCGCCTGGGTCACGACTTCGAACTGTTCACCTGCGAGTGGGCACCGATGTGGGTCGTTGACTTCCCCATGTTCGAAGAAAACGAAGACGGCAGCTTCACCGCGCTGCACCACCCGTTCACCGCGCCCAAGTGCACGCCCGAGGAACTGGAGGCCAACCCGGCCACGGCCCTGTCCCGTGCCTATGACATGGTGCTCAATGGCACCGAACTCGGTGGCGGTTCGATCCGTATCCACCGCAAGGAAATGCAGCAGGCCGTGTTCCGCCTGCTGGGTATCGAAGCGGCGGAACAGGAAGAGAAGTTCGGCTTCCTGCTCGATGCCCTGAAGTTCGGTGCGCCGCCTCACGGTGGCCTGGCCTTCGGCCTGGATCGCCTGGTCATGCTGATGACCGGCGCCCAGTCGATTCGTGAAGTGATTGCCTTCCCGAAAACCCAGAGCGCTGCGTGTGTCATGACCCAGGCACCGGGCATGGTCGACGCCAAGGCATTGCGCGAGCTGCACATCCGTCTGCGCGAGCAGACCAAGGTCGAGTAATCGGCCCGGGCGCAGCCGGCGGTTGCGCCCACGCGCTTCGGCGCAGTCTTTCCACGTTCCGCCCTTCGGGGCGGAACCTGTTTCTGTTACAAGGATCGGGAGTCGTTATGGCGGGTCATTCCAAGTGGGCGAACATCAAGCACCGCAAAGAGCGCCAGGATGCCAAGAGGGGCAAGGTATTCACCAAGTGGATCCGCGAGCTGACGGTCGCCGCCAAGCAAGGCGGCCCGGACCCTGCCTCCAACCCGCGCCTGCGCCTGGCGCTGGACAAGGCACTGGGTGCCAACATGAGCCGCGATATCATCGATCGCGCGGTGGCCCGTGGCGCCGGCACGAACGAAAGCGACAACGTCGAAGAGCTCAGCTATGAAGGTTACGGGCCGGGCGGTGTGGCGATCATGGTCGAGGCCATGACCGATAACCGCAACCGCACCGCTGCGGCAGTGCGCCATGCCTTCACCAAGTGCGGGGGCAACCTGGGCACCGATGGTTCGGTCGCCTACCTGTTCGAGCGCAAGGGGCAGATCAGTTTTGCTCCGGGCGTGGAGGAGGATGCCTTGATGGAGGCGGCGATGGAGGCCGACGCCGACGACGTGGTGGCCCACGAGGATGGCTCGTTTGACGTGTTCACCTCGTTCAACAGCTTCTACGCCGTGCGCAATGCCTTGGAAGAGGCCGGCTTCAAGGCGGCCGACGCCGAAATCGTGATGCACCCGACCACCAGCGCCGAACTCGATCAGGAGGGCGCCGAGAAGGTACTCAAGCTGATCGACATGCTCGAAGACCTGGACGACGTACAGAACGTCTACTCCAATGCGCAGATTTCCGACGAGATCATGGAAAACCTCGGCTGAGGGCTTTCTGGCGCACCATACTGACGCCTTCGGGCGTTTGTACAGGCCCTTTCGCAGGGCGCCCGTGGCACAGGTGGCAGCACTGGCGACCTGGCCAGGGGGTTGACCTGCGAAAGGGCCTGTACTGTTTGCACACCGCTTCACTTCAACGACAGGCGCTATGACTCTGATTCTAGGTATCGACCCCGGCTCGCGCATCACAGGTTATGGCGTTGTTCGCCAGACCGCACGTGGTTGCGAGTACGTGGCCTCAGGCTGCATCCGCACAGGCAGTGGTGAACTGCACGAGCGTTTGCAGATCGTGTTTCGTGGGGTCAGCGAAGTCATCGGCCAGCATGGCCCGGTGACCATGGGCATCGAGCGAGTTTTCATGGCCCGCAACGCCGATTCGGCCCTCAAGCTGGGGCAGGCCCGAGGCGCGGCCATCGTCGCAGCGGCTGAAGCAGGGCTGGAAATCGCCGAGTACAGCGCCACCCAGGTCAAGCAGGCGGTGGCTGGTACGGGCGGGGCGAACAAGGACCAGGTGATGATGATGGTAATGCACCTGCTCAAGCTGACCCAAAAGCCCCAGATCGATGCTTCCGACGCGCTGGCCATTGCCTTGTGCCATGCCCACACCCGTTCGAGTCTGGTGCCCCATGGGCTGTCTACGGCGCGTCGGCGCGGTGGGCGCTTGCGTCTGTAAGCGCTTCATGCGCTGATACACATTTTGTGCAGGCGGAGCGTCCGCCTGCCGTATTTGCTGATAGGGTTGAGCGGCCATCGGGCAGCTCCCCGTGAAAAGGATCGAAACGTGATCGGACGTTTGCGCGGCACCCTGGCGGAAAAGCAGCCGCCGCACCTCATCATCGACGTCAATGGCGTGGGCTACGAACTGGAAGTCCCCATGACGACGCTCTATCGCCTGCCCAAGGTCGGCGAGCCGGTAACGGTGCACACGCACCTTGTGGTGCGTGAAGACGCCCACCTGCTCTATGGCTTTGCCGAAAAGCGCGAGCGCGAATTGTTCCGCGAGCTCATTCGGCTCAACGGTGTGGGCCCCAAGCTGGCCCTGGCACTGATGTCCGGGCTTGAGATCGATGAGCTGGTGCGCTGCGTGCAGGCCCAGGACGCCTCGGTATTGGTACGCGTACCCGGTGTAGGCAAAAAAACGGCAGAGCGCCTGCTGGTCGAGCTCAAGGACCGCTTCAAGGCTTGGGAAACGTCCCCGGCCATGTTCGCGCTGGTGTCCGATGGGCCATTGCCGGCCGCCAGCGAGTCCAGCGCCGAGGCGGATGCGGTCAGCGCCCTGGTGTCCCTGGGCTACAAACCCCAGGAAGCGAGCAAGGCCATCGGCGCGATCAAGGACAAGTCGGGGCTTTCCAGTGAAGAGCTGATTCGCCGCAGCCTCAAGGGGATGATTACCAAGTGATCGAAGCCGACCGCCTGATCGCTGCCAGTGGCCGCGACCGCGAAGAAGTCCAGGATCGCGCCATCCGGCCCTTGCGGCTGGAGGAGTACATTGGCCAGCCTGTGGTGCGCGAGCAGATGGCACTGTTCATCCAGGCGGCGCGCGGGCGCAGCGAGTCGCTCGACCACACGCTGATCTTCGGCCCGCCAGGCCTGGGCAAGACCACCCTGGCCAACATCATCGCCCACGAAATGGGGGTGTCGGTCAAAAGCACCTCGGGGCCGATCCTCGAGCGCCCTGGCGACCTGGCCGCCATGCTGACCAACCTTGAGCCTCATGACGTGCTCTTCATCGACGAGATCCACCGGCTGTCGCCGGTCGTCGAAGAAGTGCTCTATCCAGCCATGGAAGACTTTCAGCTCGACATCATGATCGGCGAAGGCCCGGCGGCCCGCTCGATCAAGCTCGACCTGCCACCTTTCACGCTGGTCGGTGCCACGACGCGCGCCGGCATGCTCACCAACCCGCTGCGCGACCGTTTCGGCATCGTGCAGCGGCTGGAGTTCTACAGCGACAAGGACCTGGCGACCATCGTCAGCCGTTCGGCCAACATCCTGGGCCTGGTCATCGAGGACCTCGGTGCCTATGAGATCGCGCGCCGTGCCCGCGGCACACCGCGCATTGCCAACCGCTTGCTGCGGCGGGTGCGCGATTACGCCGAGGTACGCGGCAAGGGCCAGATTACCAAGGCCGTGGCCGACATGGCGCTCAACCTGCTGGACGTCGATGAGCGCGGCTTCGACCATTCCGACAGGCGCCTGCTGCTGACCATGATCGAGAAGTTCGACGGTGGCCCGGTCGGCGTCGACAACCTTGCCGCCGCCATCAGCGAAGAGCGTCACACCATCGAGGACGTGCTCGAGCCTTACCTCATCCAGCAGGGCTACATCATGCGTACGCCCCGTGGCCGTGTGGTGACCCGACACGCCTACCTGCACTTCGGGCTGAATGTTCCCGGGCGATTGGGGGAGGGCGCGGATTTTTCCGAGCCGGGTGATGAATGACAGATCGAAACACGCTTTTCGTGGTCCTACCGCTGGCATGCCCAGGGGGCCATGGCACCCGGATATCGATAGTGAAAAAACAGTTGTCACAGCGGATTGGCAAGCCAAGGAGTAAGCACTAGAGTATGCGCGCGCAAAAAGGCCTGGAACCGTTCGCACACCGTTGTCGCGTCTATTACGAAGATACCGATGCCGGTGGTGTGGTGTATTACGTCAATTACCTGAAATTCATGGAGCGCGCGCGCACCGAACGCTTGCGGCACCTGGGCTTTTCCCAGTCGCAACTGGCTGAAGACAACCTGCTGTTCGTGGTCCATTCCAGCGAAGCGCGTTACCACGTGCCGGCGCGGCTGGACGATGAATTGCGGGTGACCGCGCAAGTACTTGAACTCAATCGCGCCAGCTTGCGCTTCGTGCAGCAAGTGTGGCGGGAAAAGGACGACGCACTGCTTTGTGAAGGGCGGTTTCTGATCGCCGCCGTGCGCGCCGACACTTTCAAACCCCGAGCCATACCTCCCCAGCTGCGCGACGCCTTTGCGGCAGACGGCTCGGGTAATCAATCGAATGCAGGAGAATAAGCGTGGAAGCTAACGTCGTCGACCATACCTCCATGTGGAGTCTGGTCAGTAACGCCAGCGTTGTGGTGCAGTTGGTGATGCTGACCCTGGTGGCCGCCTCGGTCACCTCGTGGATCATGATTTTCCAGCGCAGCACCATGCTGCGCGCCGGTCGTCGTGCGCTCGATGCTTTCGAGGAGCGCTTCTGGTCGGGTATCGACCTGTCCAAGCTGTACCGTCAGGCAGGCAGCAACCCGGACCCGGACTCGGGTGTGGAGCAGGTCTTCCGTGCAGGCTTCAAGGAGTTTTCCCGTCTGCGCCAGCAACCTGGCGTTGATCCGGACGCCGTGATGGAAGGGGTTGGCCGTGCCATGCGCGTCGCCATCTCCCGCGAAGAAGAAAAGCTCGAGCAGAGTTTGCCGTTCCTGGCGACCGTGGGTTCGACCAGCCCCTATATCGGCCTGTTCGGTACCGTGTGGGGCATCATGAACTCCTTCCGCGGCCTGGCAAGTGCGCAACAAGCCACGCTGGCTACCGTTGCCCCCGGCATCGCCGAAGCGCTGATCGCCACGGCCATCGGCCTGTTCGCAGCCATTCCGGCGGTCATCGCATACAACCGCTTTGCGGCCCGCAGTGAAACGCTGATCAGCCGTTACTACACCTTCGCCGACGAGTTCCAGGCGATCCTGCACCGCAAAGTGCACACCAGCGAAGAGTAATCAGGTACAAGCCCATGGCCCGAGTTCGCCACAAACGCAAGCCCGTCGCCGAGATGAACGTGGTGCCCTACATCGACGTGATGCTGGTGCTGCTGGTCATCTTCATGGTGACGGCGCCCATGCTCAATCAGGGCGTGAAGGTCGATCTGCCCAAGGTTTCCAGCGAAGCCTTGCCGCAGGACAACAACGTCCAGATCCTCACCATTTCCATCAAGGCCGACAAGACCTACTACTGGAACCTTGGCAGCGAAGTCGATACCGACAAGCAAATGGACAAGGCTATGACCTTGCCGGCCATGACCGACGCCGTTACCAAGATCATCGCGGCCGGTCGCGACCAGGGCAAACAGACCCAGGTATTCATCCGTGGCGACAAGGCGGTGGACTACGGCGCGGTCATGGGTGCCATGGGCGGGCTGCAGAAAGCCGGTGTCGGTAACGTCGGCCTGATTACCGAGGCACCCTGATGCAACAGCGAGAGCCCTCTGCCTCGGAAAGCTACTTCTGGCCCAGTGTCTGGGCCATCGGCCTGCATGTGCTGGTGTTTGGCATGCTGTTCGCAAGCTTTGCCATGACGCCTGAACTGCCACCGTCCAAGCCGATCGTTCAGGCTACGCTCTATCAGCTCAAGTCCAAGAGCCAGGCGACTACCCAGACCAACCAGAAGATTGCCGGGGAAGCGAAGAAAACCGCTTCGCGTCAGACCGAGGTCGAGCAGCTTGAGCAGAAGAAGGTCGAGCAGGAAGCGGTGAAAGCCGCGGAACAAAAGAAAGCCGACGCTGCTCAAAAGGCCCAGGAGGCACGCGAGGCTGCCGAGGCCAAAAAGGCCGAGGACGCGGCCAAGGCTGCCGAAACGGCCAAAGCTGCTGAAGCCAAGAAAGCGGCCGAAGCCAAGAAGGCCGATGAGGCGAAGAAGGCTGCCGAGAAACAGCAAGCTGACATCGCCAAGAAAAAGGCTGAAGAAGAAGCGAAGAAAAAAGCCGAAGAAGAGGCCAAGAAGCAGGCCGCTGAAGAGGCGAAGAAGCAAGCTGCCGAGGAGGCCAAGAAGAAAGCCGCCGAGGATGCGAAGAAAAAAGCGGCCGAAGACGCCAAGAAGAAGGCGGCAGCGGCCGAAGAAGCGAAGAAGAAGGCAGCCGAGGACGCCAAGAAGAAGGCCGCAGCGGATGCCCAGAAGAAAAAGGCACAGGAAGCAGCTCGCAAGGCGGCTGAAGACAAGAAGGCACAGGCCCTGGCCGAGCTCTTGTCCGACACCACCGAGCGGCAGCAGGCGCTGGCCGACGAGCAGGGTGACCAGGTGGCCGGCGACTTCGACGACCTGATCCGTATGCGCGCGGCAGAAGGCTGGGCTCGCCCGCCATCGGCGCGTAAAGGCATGACGGTGGTACTGCAGATCAACATGTTGCCCGATGGCACTATCACCAGCGTCAGCGTGGCCCGGTCAAGCGGTGACGGCCCCTATGACAGCTCGGCGGTGGCAGCGGTGAAGAACATCGGTCGCCTGACTGAAATGCAGGGCATGAAGCCGAGCGATTTCAACCAATATCGCTCGTTCAAGATGACATTTACACCTGAGGATCTAGCGTTGTGATTAAACGTCTGAGAGGACTGCTGGTCATGCTGTGCTGCGTGGCAGGCATGGCCGTAGCAGAGGAAAAGAACATCCTGGTCACCAGTGGCAGTGACCGGGCAACGCCAATTGCAGTGGTGCCGTTCGCTGTTCAGGGTGGCAGTGTGCTGCCTGAAGACATGGCCGACATCATCGGCAACGACCTGCGCAACTCCGGCTACTACTCGCCCATCCCGCGCCAGAACATGATCAGCCAGCCCTCCCAGGCCAGCGAAGTCATCTTCCGCGACTGGAAGGCGCTGGGTGCCCAGTACGTGATGGTGGGCAGCATCGTGCCCTCCGGTGGTCGCCTGCAGGTGCAATACGCCCTGTTCAACGTTGCCACCGAGCAGCAGGTCCTGACCGGCAGCGTTGCCGGCACCACCGACCAGCTGCGCGACATGTCGCACTACATCGCCGACCAGTCGTTCGAGAAGCTCACCGGTATCAAGGGTGCCTTCTCCACGCGCATGCTGTACGTGACGGCCGAGCGCTTCTCTACGAACAACACGCGCTACACCCTGCAGCGTTCGGACTATGACGGCGCCCGCGCCGTGACCCTGCTGCAGTCCCGCGAGCCGATCCTGTCGCCGCGCTTCGCGCCCGATGGCAAACGCATCGCCTATGTATCGTTCGAGCAGAAGCGCCCGCGTATCTTCGTTCAGCACATCGACACCGGTCGCCGTGAACAGGTCACCAACTTCGAGGGCCTCAATGGCGCACCTGCCTGGTCGCCCGATGGTTCGCGCCTGGCCTTCGTGCTGTCCAAGGATGGGAACCCGGACATCTATGTGATGAACGTGGCCTCGCGTCAGATCAGCCGCGTGACTGCCGGCCCTGGCATCAATACCGAGCCATTCTGGGGTAAGGACGGCAACACCCTGTACTTCACGTCCGACCGTGGCGGCAAACCGCAGATCTACAAACAGTCGGTCAGTGGCGGCAGCGCCGAGCGCGTAACGTTCGTGGGTAACTACAACGCCAACCCGAAACTCTCGGCAGACGAAAAGACCCTGGTGATGATTCACCGCCAACAGGGTTTCACCAACTTCAAAGTTGCCGCTCAGGACTTGCAACGCGGAAGTGTAAAGATTCTCTCGGAAACAAGTCTTGATGAGTCTCCCACTGTTGCGCCCAACGGCACCATGCTAATCTACGCCACCCGCCAGCAGGGCCGGGGAGTCTTGATGCTCGTGTCGCTTAATGGCCGCGTGAGGCTCCCACTTCCTACCGCTCAAGGCGAAGTCAGAGAACCGTCCTGGTCCCCTTACCTGAACTGATTGCGGCGTAATACGTTTTGCTTAACACACTGGGGTTTCATTAGGAGTTTCACGATGGAAATGCTGAAGTTTGGTAAATTCGCTGCGCTGGCTCTGGCCATGGCTGTGGCTGTAGGTTGCTCCTCCAAGGGCGGTGACAACGCAGGTGAAGGCGCTGGCGCCGTTGATCCGAACGCTGGCTACGGTGCCAACACCGGCGCAGTCGACGGTTCCCTGAGCGAAGAAGCCGCTCTGCGCGCAATCACCACCTTCTACTTCGAATACGACAGCTCGGACCTGAAGCCAGAAGCCATGCGCGCTCTGGACGTTCACGCCAAGGACCTGAAAGCCAACGGCAACCGCGTTGTCCTGGAAGGCAACACCGACGAGCGCGGCACCCGCGAGTACAACATGGCTCTGGGTGAGCGTCGTGCCAAGGCCGTTCAGCGCTACCTGGTTCTGCAGGGCGTTTCCCCTGCTCAGCTGGAAGTGGTTTCCTACGGCGAAGAGCGTCCAGTTGCTACCGGCAACGACGAGCAGTCCTGGGCTCAAAACCGTCGCGTAGAACTGCGTAAGTAAGTTCCTATGCGTAAGTGCCGCCGTGCAGTAACCGTCCTCGCACTCAGCCTGCCCCTTTCGGCGTGGGCTGCAGTCCCTGTAGTAGATGACAACACAGGCAGCTATCCGCCTGCGGGTTATGGCACGAGCGGCGCCTATGCCGGGTCAGGGGCTTCGGCCCCTGCCTCTGCACAGGGCCAGCTGTTCATGCAGCTGCAACAGATGCAGGATCAGCTTTCCCGCCAGCAAGGCATCATCGAAGAGTTGCAAAACGATGTGTCTCGCATGAAGCAGGAAAACCTGGAGCGATACCAGGACCTGGACCGTCGCATCAACAGTGGCGCCGCGCCTGCCGCGACCCCTGACAATTCTTCCGCCGGTGGTGCCTCTGGCGCCGCCGCGGGGGCTGCAGCCGGTGCTGCTGCCCAACAACCGGCCGCCAGTAGCGAGCCCGGTGATCCGGCCAAGGAAAAGCTCTACTACGATGCTGCCTTCGACCTGATCAAGCAAAAAGACTTCGACAAGGCCAGCCAGGCGTTCAACGCCTTCCTGCGCAAGTACCCCAACAGCCAATATGCCGGTAATGCACAGTATTGGCTGGGCGAAGTGAACCTGGCCAAGGGTGACCTGCAGGGTGCAAGCCAGGCATTCGCCCAGGTAAGTCAGAAGTACCCCAAGCACAGTAAGGTGCCAGACTCCTTGTACAAGCTGGCCGATGTCGAGCGTCGTCTCGGTCACACGGACAAGGTGAAGGGTATTCTCCAGCAGGTGGTGACCCAATATCCGGGCACATCGGCTGCGCAATTGGCGCAACGAGACCTGCAAAAGCTGTGAAGTGATGCGGCGCTTGCCTGCCGTTCGAAAGAAACCCGCGCCTGGCGCGGGTTTTTTCGTTAGAATCACCGCCCTTTTTTCGTAAACACGCTGTCACGGATAACGCTATGTCGAGTCCGTGCCAGTGCCTGACGGAGGCGGGCAGCCTGTTTTGCTGTCACGCCCGTGGCGATCATGCAAGATACATTACGCATCACCGAAGTCTTTTACTCGTTGCAGGGTGAAACACGAACGGCTGGGCTGCCCACGGTATTCGTGCGGCTCACCGGTTGCCCCCTGCGCTGCCAATACTGCGACAGCGCCTATGCCTTCAGTGGCGGCACACTGCGCAGCCTCGATTCGATCCTTGAACAGGTGGCTGGCTTCAAGCCGCGCTATGTCTGCGTGACGGGCGGTGAGCCCCTTGCCCAGCCTAACGCCTTGCCCCTGTTGCAGCGCCTGTGCGATGCCGGTTACGAGGTTTCGCTGGAAACCAGCGGCGCGCTCGATATCGCCGGCACCGACACCCGTGTCAGCCGCGTCGTCGACCTGAAAACCCCGGGTTCGGAAGAATCGCACCGCAACCGCTATGAGAACATTGAGCACCTGACGCCCAACGACCAGGTCAAGTTCGTCATCTGCTCTCGCGAAGATTACGACTGGGCGGTGTCCAAGCTGATCCAGTACAACCTGGCCGAGCGCGCCGGCGAAGTATTGTTCTCGCCGAGCCACCACCAGGTGAGCGCCACTGACCTGGCTGACTGGATCGTTGCCGACAACTTGCCTGTCCGTTTCCAACTTCAGCTGCACAAGCTGTTGTGGAACGACGAACCTGGGCGCTGAGCAAGAGAGTGAGACATGACTGATAAACGCGCAGTAATTCTTCTGTCCGGTGGCCTGGACTCGGCCACGGTAGTGGCCATGGCCAAGGCCCAGGGCTATGCCTGCTATACCATGAGCTTCGATTACGGCCAGCGTCACCGCGCCGAGCTTAACGCCGCTGCACGGGTCGCCCAGGACCTGGGCGTGGTAGAGCACAAGGTGATTGGGCTGAACCTGGATGGCATCGGTGGCTCGGCCCTGACTGACAGCAGCATCGATGTGCCGGAAACGCCGGGCGAGGGTATCCCGGTGACCTACGTGCCAGCGCGCAACACGGTGTTTCTGTCGCTGGCGCTGGGCTGGGCTGAAGTGCTGCAAGCCCGTGACATTTTCATCGGGGTCAACGCCGTGGATTATTCCGGCTACCCGGACTGCCGCCCCGAGTTCGTCGAAGCTTTCGAGCGCATGGCCAACCTGGCCACCAAGGCAGGCGTCGAAGGGCAGGGTTTCCGCATTCAGGCACCCTTGCAGAACATGAGCAAAGCCCAGATCGTCCAGGCCGGCGTGGCGCACGGGGTCGACTATAGCCTGACCGTATCGTGCTACCAGGCTGATGACGACGGGCGTGCTTGTGGCAAGTGCGACAGCTGCCGCCTGCGGGCTGAGGGCTTCAAGGCAGCCGCCGTGGCGGACCCGACGCGCTATTTTTAAGAAATTTTACCGAGGGGTGTTGATTTCTCTATAGAAATCAGTATTATACGCGCCATCCAACGGGTCGTTAGCTCAGTTGGTAGAGCAGTTGGCTTTTAACCAATTGGTCGTAGGTTCGAATCCTACACGACCCACCATCTTCGCAGCGGTTGCGAATACTTCAGCTAGACCACAGGGTCAGCGCCAAGTCTAGCAACCGTATGAATCGAGCAGTCAGCTCGCTTCTGTGTGAAATCTGTACGAAAAGCCCGCCCTTATCGGCGGGCTTTTTCGTTTCTGGGCAAAGCGCTTGGCCTATGGCCTGTCTGGCAGAGACTCTGCCTTTTTCACAGGCAGTGTTCTACATGCAAGTGCCCTGTGATGAAGTCTCAACAGGCGACTCCCTAGTGCAGATGTACTAGATAGCCCTTTGCCCAATACTGCGGATGGGAAAATTCTCTGTCTAAGTAATGGCAGAGAGATGGCCAGTCATGCGCTCCCCAGTGAAACACCTGCTGTCGCTTGCACTCCTGTTAGGCGCCTTACCCGTCCACGCGGACAATGCCCCGAAGGGCGACTACTGGGTCGTTCATCATCAAGCCAGCCTGGGCAAGAGCAAGGCATACCTTGTAGACGGCGACCCCGGAAACATCTACGAGCGCCCCGGCGGCGTCAAATCCGTGGGCGTCTATCTGTTTGACCAGCACCCCGGCAAGCCCGATTTCACGGTCTACGACGTCGAAGTCGATTGCAAGAACAAGCGGGCTCGTGTCACAGGAGCGCTCGACTTCAGCAGCGTGGCCAATACCTTGCGCAAGGCCAAGTTCTCCAACCAATGGCAGGGCGATCAACAACCGTGGTTGGCGCAAAGCCGTGATTTCATCTGTAAGCCAGCTGAGCGCCAAGCCCTCAAGATGGAGCACTTGGGCGTAATGTCAGCTTCGGAGTTGAGCCGCTCTGGCCCGCAGCTATTCGAGATACTGACACGCGAGGCGCTCAGGGCCGAGATCATCAGGCAGATCGATGACGCCTTCACACAGATGCCTGCCAAGTAACTGTCCACCAAGGAGAGAAGCCATGATCCGTCTGCTTGTGTTATGCCTGGGCGCTGTCCTGCTTGGCGGATGCTCGTCGCTGGAGGCAACCAGTGCGTGGAAAGGCCGCCCGGTCGGCGAGCTGATCGATTACTTTGGCGTGCCCAGGGTCATCATGGTGGCGCCTGATCAGGACATGGTGGTGCTCAGGTACGTGCGCGACAGCACGTATATTTCCCGGGAGGCTGCGGGCACCTATACCGGCCCTGAAAATGGCCAATTGGTGCACCGCGAGTATTGGCAGGATGTCGAGCACTCAGGCAGTTGCGAGATCAACGTTTTTGTCGACAGGGCGCACGTGGTGCAGAAAGTCAGGGCCAATGGTCGCTGTGCAGTCATTGACATGGCGCCCAAGGCGTAGCCCGGCAGTGGGAGGCAGGCACCGGGCGAATGCTCGTTGAGCGATTACCGATTTCGCCCCCCTTCATCATTGATTAAAAAAGCTTCGATCACAGGCAATAGCCATTGCGGATGCGTTTCATGAGGTGAATGATCAGCCAGTGCCAAGTTCAACAGCTGCGCCCCAGGCACTTGCTCTACCAACTCCAGTGCATTGGCTCGTGAAACCAGGCGATCACGATCGCCACGCACCACCAGCAATGGCGCGGTAATGCCCCCGACGCTGGCTGCGGGATAGCCGTGCTCACTGTCATCTAGCCACAACCCTCGGACGGCCTCCAGCAACCTTGCAAAGTCCGGTTGTGGGTTGATCGCCTCATAGCGAGCCACATCGTCGGCAAACAGGCCGCGCCACTTCGCGGCGGTGATGCCTTCGTACAGGGCCCGCGCAGGGTCGTTCTCTCCCAGCGCCCAGTGAGCCCCAATGGTGACGAGTCGATCGACCGTGACGGCCTGCGAGGCGGCCATGCGCAGCGCGACGATTCCGCCATCGCTGTGCCCGATCAGGGTGACGCGTTCAAGCGCCAGGTGATCGATTACCCGCTCTACGTCGTGCTGCATGCGCGCATAGGTGAGTGGTGCGCCGCCTAGGGTAGACATGCCCTGGCCGCGGCTGTCGATGCCGATCACGCGCCAACGGCGGGCCAAGTGCGGGGTGATGGCATTGAAGCTTTCAATATGGCCAAGGCCGCCATGCAGCAGGATCAACGCGGGTGCGTCGGCTGCACCCAGTTGTTCGTAGTAAAGGCGTGCATCATCGACGGTGAGGTACTCGCCGCCCCGGTGAGTGAAGACAGTCATGTCGAAGTTGTCCGTGTCGTCAGATGTTGGATCGGGCGACAGTGTACCGAGTTGCCCACTTGAGCCCAATAAATCCAACCTATCGGGGCTTTTTAACGGGTCATCAACCTTGCGCACCGCACCTCTCGCCAGCCATGCTGTCAAAGTGCCAACAACGCTGTTTTGACGTTCTCACGATCGTGTTATCCCAGCGCTACTTTCTCTTCATCAAGCTGCCGGAGACACCATGGCCGATTTGATCTTTGCGCAGCCTTTCGAAGCTGTAGGTTGCAAGCAATGCCGTGAGATGGCGGACCTGGGGTTCGGCATCACAATGGCCTTTCAACCTATCGTTCACCAGCCTTCGGGTAAACCCTACGCCTACGAGGCGTTGGTCAGAGGTGTCGGGGGGGAGGGGGCTGCGCAGGTGCTGGCCAAGGTCACACCCGATAACCTGTATCGCTTCGACCAGGCTTGCCGGGTCAAGGCCATCGAAAAAGCCTCCGAGCTTGGGCTCAACCGTGTGCAGGATTGCAAGCTCAGCATCAACTTCCTGCCCAACGCCGTGTACCGCCCCGCCACCTGTATCCGCGCGACGCTCGAGGCCTCCAAGCAGTTCGATTTTCCGGCCGACAGGCTGATTTTCGAAGTGACCGAAGGCGAACGGGTCGAGGACACCGAACACCTGAAGTCCATTTTCCGCGAGTACGACCGGCAGGGCTTCACCACGGCCATTGACGATTTCGGCTCAGGCTATTCGGGCCTGAACCTGCTTGCCGAGTTTCAACCGGACCTCCTGAAGCTGGACATGGCGCTGACACGCAACCTTGGCGCCGACCCGGTGCGTCAGGCGATCGTGGCAGGCATCGTGCTGGTGGCGCGGCGGCTGGACATTCTGTTGGTCGCTGAGGGCGTGGAAACAGCAGCCGAGTGCCAGGCGTTGGCCGCGCTGGGTATCGAGCTGATGCAAGGTTACTATTTTGCCCGCCCTGAAATCGAAGCGCTGCCGCTGATCGAACGCCTGCGTGGCTGAGTCCTGATGCTCATTCGGCCCACTCGGGGTCGCCGGTAAATACGACCGTCATCCAGCGATTGGGCCCTTCGCCGCCGATGGCCTCGCCGATCTCGTTGCGCCAGGCATCCCACTGCTCGATGGTCTTGGCCGCCATCTGCGGCGGCACGATGAAGTACAGCTCAATCTCCCGCGAGCGTCCCACCTTGGCCACATAGGCGCGGTAGGACTGCAGGCCATGGCGTTCGACGAAAGCCTGCGCAACCGCGTCTACGTGCTGCTTGAGATCGCCCGGCGTGACGAGAAAGATATCCGCCAACGCCTGGCGAACGACCGACATTGGCAAGGGTACGATCACCAGGCAGACCAGTGCCAGCACGGCCGGGTCGATGTAGGGCGATACCCATTCAAGCGATGTGCCCTGCACGGCATAGCCAAAGCAGAAGGCGATCAACAGCGCCGCCGTGATGCTGGCGGACATCACCCAGCCCTTCACGTCCATGGCGACGAAGTCCGACCGCAGCTTGCGGTTGGCCTTGCCCTCGATCACCGCGATGCTCACGCAGGCGGTGACGGTGAGCGCCGCATAGACCATGGCGATACCAAACTCCAGGTGACGTCCACCTTCCAGCAGGCTGCTCACAGCGTTGATCAGGGCGTAGATGGCAACACCGCTGAGCAGGATGCCATTGAGTGCCAGCACCATCGGTTCCAGGTGCCAGAAGCCCATGGTGAAGCGCTCGCGCAGTTTGCGCGACATCTGCAGGCTGCTGGCATGGGAAGTGATCAGCCTGACCACCATCAACGACAGCCCGCTCATGCTGGCATCCACCAGCGAGTAGACGCCGTCGAACACGATGGAAAACGAGCCCGATGCCAAGCCAAAGGCAATGCCGATGCTGGCGATGAACAGGGTGACCGCGATCGAGGTGCGCAGCAGGCCCTGCTCACTGGTGATATCGAAGAAACCGGGTGGGGTTGAGCTGTGCATGGTCGGTACGCGTCATCCCTCGGCGATACAGTTGGGCGGCGCCGCTCTGAACGCCTTGGTCAACCAGGCCAGGTACACCAGGCCCAGCGTGGCCCAGACCCCGCCGAACAGCAGCGAGTGCATGTTCAGGTCCAGCCACAGCGAAACGATGATACAAAAGCCTGTGGTGGGCAGTACCAGGTACTTCAGCTGGTTGGCCAGCCCTCGGCGATTGCCCTCTCGCAGGTAGCAGTGATTGATCACCGACAAGTTGACGAAGCTGAACGCCACCAATGCACCGAAGTTGATGATGGAGGTGGCGGTGACCAGGTCGAAGAAGATGGCCGACAGCGAAATCACCCCCACCACGGCAATGTTCAGTACGGGTGTCTTGTAGCGTGAATGCAACCGCGCAAAAACGCTCGCGGGTATGACCTTGTCACGGCCCATTACATATAGCAGGCGCGACACGCTGGTCTGCGACGCCAGCCCCGAGGCGATGGTGTTGATCACCGTGCACGCGATGAAGACCGACTGGAACAGCTTGCCCCCGACATACAAGGCGATCTCAGGCAGCGCCGCTTCCTGATCGTGAAAGCGTGCCATGGTGGGGAAGTAGGCCTGAATGAAGTAGGACACGGTGATGAATACAACGCCGCCGATCAATGCCGTGAGGAAGATGGCCCGCGGTATGGTTTTGGCTGGGTCGCGCGTTTCCTCGGACAGGCACGTGACCGCATCGAAACCCAGGAATGAGAAGCACAGAATGGTTGCACCTGCGGCCAGGGCGCTCAGGTGGGTCTGCTGGTCGGCGAAGGGCAACAGGCTCCATGCGGTGCCCAGGCCTTCGCCCTGGTCCAGCCCGCGTACGCACAGGTAGATGAACACCGCGATGATCGCCACCTGCACGCCAACGAACAGCAGGTTGAAATGCGCAACCAGATTGACGCTGCGCATGTTGATCAGGCTGATCAGGGACACGAAGGCCACGACCCAGACCCACTGTGGCACCTCGGGGAACATGGCAGACAGGTACAGTTTGGCCAGCAAGGCGTTGACCATGGGCAGCAACAGGTAGTCCAGCAAGGAAGACCAGCCTACCAGGAAGCCCACGTGTGGATTGATGGCACGTTGGGTGTAGGTGTAGGCCGATCCCGACTGGGGAAAGCGCTTGACCAGGGTTCCGTAGCTGACTGCCGTGAACAGGATGCCGGCCAGGGCCAGTATATAGGCGCTCGGTACGTGCCCAGCGGTGATGCCTGACACGATGCCGAAGGTGTCGAACACGGTCATGGGCGTCAGGTACGCCAGGCCAATGATGATCACATGCCACAGGCGCAGCGTCTTGCGCAGTTGGCCGGCTTCGTGGGCGTAGGGTTCAGGCTGCATGCGAGTGTGACTCCTGCGCAAAGGCTTGGACGACAGGCACAGCGAAGGGCGCAGGCAGCAGCGGCGAGCGGGTGGGCTCCATATTGTTCACCTTTATGTTGGAGCAGCAGAGGCGTGACTGGATCACGCAAGTGATCAAAATAAAAAACGATAGGGTCTTGGGTGTCAAGTTAAACATGACAAGGTGTTTCGAATGCGCGATTTTTATCGATAAAACCGCAAACTCAAGCGTTTCTAACGTCGTTTTTGTCAATGCAAATGCCATAAGCGTGTTCGTAAAAATTGACATCTTTGAAGTGGGCCTGTCCAACGGGCCGCCCTGCCTTTCCAGTGGCGCGGCCGCCAATCATCCTGGCCTTCGGTGATATGCTGCATTTTCCTGGCTGCGCAGGCGATGTGCGAGCCTTTATGGACATCAATCGGTTTAATTCATGACGAAGACTTCAGTAGCAATCCTGTCCGGCGTAGCGGTGGCCGTTGTCGCAGTGGTCGTTGGCGGAGCCTGGTACACCGGCAAGCAACTGCCGGGTGAGCTGGACCATGCCTTGGCCCTGAGCAACGCGCAGCTGCAAAAGTCACTGGTGAACACAGGTGGTAGCGTACGCATCGAGTTGGTATCGCTGGACCAGCGTTGGTTCAGCAGCACGGCACACTACCGTGTGATCGCTCGCGATGTGCATGCCAACAGCCAACAGGTGGTAAATTTTGATGTAGGCGTGACCGATCAGATCGAGCACGGCCCGTTCCCATGGTCTCGCGTCAAGACCCTCAGGTTGTTGCCAGTGTTGGCGCTGAGCAATACCACGCTGGACAAGGACGAAGTCACGGCGCCTTGGTACGCAGCAGCCGGTGACCGCGTGCCGTTCAGCGCCCAGACCAGCATGGGGTACGGCGGCAGTGTCGACAGCCAGGTTCACCTGGCGCCGGTCAAGCTCGACGATGCCAACGGCACCAGCCTGGCGTTCTCGGGCATGGAACTTGGGGTCAGCGGGGATCGCGATGGCAAGGATTCGCGCTTCCATGGCGAGGCCGACCACTTCCTGATGAAACTGGTAAGTGAAGACCAGCCGCCCGTGATCTTTGAACTCAATGGGCTGAAGTTGGGTGGCAAGCTGGCGGCGACTGCGCATGACAACCTGTTCACGGGCAACGCTGACCTGTATCTGGCAGAGACCAAGGTCACTCTCGGGCCCAGGCAACAGGCGCTGGTCATCAAAGGGGGCGAGCTCAGTACCCTGCAAAGCCTCGAAGGCCCCGACACCTTTGGCGGGCGCGTTGAATACAAACTCGGGGACATCACTTGGGATGGGCGAGCGGTCGGTAAGGCCCAGATGATCGTCGGCTTCAAGTCCATCCATGCGCCCGCGCTGCAAGCGCTGAGCAACTGGTATGCAGCGCATTTGCCTGAGTTCGAGGCCGCGGCAACTGCCGGGCAGTCGGCGCCACAGATCAACATGACCGAAGCCGAAAAGGCCAAGTTCCAGGGCGACTTGCGCACGCTGCTGGCGGCAAAACCCAAGGTGGCGCTCGAAGACTTGAGCCTCAAGACCGCCAATGGCGAGAGTCACTTCAATGTGGCAATGGACTTCGATGCGCCGTCTTCCTTCGACTTGCCACAAGATCAGGCGCTAAAGCAGATGGTGACGCAGGTCACCGGCAAGCTGTCCTTGTCCAAGCCGATGCTAGGGGACCTGGCCACCTTGCAAGCGCTGCTCGACGGTCAGACCGATGCCCAGGCCATCGCTACGCAGTCTGGCCAGGCAGGGGAAATGGTCGGTTTGATGGCCGTGCAAAGCGGCCTGGCCACGGTGGAGGGCGATAAAGTGATCAGCGCGTTGCACTACGCCGATGGCATGGTTGATTTCAACGGCCAAAAAATGACGCTCGAAGCCTTTGCCGCGTTCGTTAACACGCAGCTGGCAATGCTCTCGCCGCAGCGCTGACAGCCCGGCGCTACCTGCCCTTGGGCCCCTGGCGCGAGGGCAGGTATGGGTTGGATAAAAACCGCTTTAGAAATCTCGGGTTTCTCTGTAGCCTTCGGCCTCCATAATAATCCGCGCCCGCAGAGGGCCGTGGCGGCCTGCGCCGTCCGGCGCCCTTAGCCGATCTGTCAGGGCCGGGTGATACACTCGATTTGATGCGCGCACGCGCCTGCAGGTCCAGCGATCATGACCCAGATTTCCGAACGCTTGTTGGTTCAGGCTCACCTTGACGCCAAGCAGCCCAATCCGCTGACAGACGAGCAGCAGGCCGAATACCGTGCGGCCATCGCTGCCGAGCTCAAGGCGCAAAATGCCGTGCTGGTTGCTCATTACTACTGCGACCCGGTCATCCAGGCCCTGGCGGAGGAAACCGGCGGCTGTGTGTCCGACTCGCTGGAAATGGCTCGTTTTGGCAAGCAGCACCCTGCCGAGACCGTGATCGTGGCAGGCGTGCGCTTCATGGGCGAAACCGCCAAGATTCTTACGCCCCACAAGCGCGTGCTGATGCCCACCCTCGAAGCGACCTGCTCGCTCGACCTGGGTTGCCCCATCGAAGAATTCTCTGCCTTCTGTGACCAGCATCCCGAGCGTACCGTGGTGGTTTACGCCAACACGTCCGCTGCCGTGAAGGCACGGGCCGATTGGGTGGTCACCTCCAGTTGCGCGCTGGAGATCGTCGAAAGCCTGATGGACAATGGCGAGACCATCATCTGGGGCCCCGATCAGCATTTGGGTCGCTACATCCAGAAGCAGACGGGTGCCGACATGCTGCTGTGGGACGGTGCCTGCATCGTTCATGAGGAGTTCAAGTCGCGTCAGCTCGCCGACATGAAGGCCCTGTACCCGGACGCTGCGGTGCTGGTCCATCCCGAGTCGCCGGAGTCGGTGATCGACCTGGCGGATGCCGTGGGCTCCACCAGCCAACTGATCAAGGCTGCCCAGACGCTACCGAACAAAACCTTCATCGTCGCCACCGACCGCGGCATCTTCTACAAGATGCAGCAGCTGTGCCCGGACAAGGTATTTGTGGAAGCCCCCACCGCCGGTAACGGCGCGGCCTGCCGCAGCTGCGCCCACTGCCCGTGGATGGCGATGAATACGCTGGAGCGCGTGCTCGATTGTCTGCGCAATGGCGGCGACGAGATCTTCGTCGACCCAGCCTTGGTGCCCAAAGCCATCAAGCCGCTGAACCGGATGCTGGATTTCACCCAGGCGGCCAGGTTGAAGCTTTCCGGGAACGCGTGAGGCAAGCGCTGGCTTAAACGCCCATGTTGGCGCAATTACCCTCGTAGAAAAACCTCTGTAGGAGCGGTCCGGCGCCCCGGCGAGACCGCTCCTACAGGCGCGCTGCTAAGCCTTGTGAGCGGTTCCGCTCCAGCCCCTAGAACGCCTCAGCGCCCCATCATCTCCCGCACCATGCGCTGCTGCTCCAGGACCTCTCGCTGGCGCTGGTCGATCTGCGAAGCCAGCGGGAAATTCCCCCCAGCGCGGCGCTTGGCATAGTCGAGCTGCTGAATGGCCTGATCGAAGTCCCCCACCAAGGTGAAGTATTCCGCACGCGCCCGGTGCAGGCCGATGGTATTGCCCGATAAGCCCCGCACCTCGGCCATGTCGTACCACACATCCGGATCATCCGGGCGGCTCTTGATCAGGTCGTTCAATACCTGCTCCGCCTCGGCCGGCTTGTTCTGCTTGACCAACAGGTCGGCGCGCACCTGCTTGAGCGGGTAATTACCCGGGTACAGCCCCTGCATACGCTCGGCCCGTTGCTGTGCATCGGCCAGGCGATTGTTGGTGATATCCAGGTCGATCTGCGCCAGGTTGTAGGTAATGTCATTGGGCGCCTTGGCCAGCAGCGGCTTGAGCATCTCCCGAGCCTCGTTGAGCTGACCACCCTTGATCTGTGCCAGCGCCAGCCCATAGCGCGCCGCATCGAGCTTGGGGTCTTCGTCGAGCTGGGCGCGAAAACGCTTGGCCGCAAGCCCCGGCGTACCCTCATACGTCAGCGCTACCCGGGCACGGATCAGCTGATAGCGCAGGCTGTCTTCCACACCGCCTTTCGGCGCCTGCTCGGCTCGGTTACGGGTGTCGGCGATACGCGACTCGGTTACCGGGTGCGTCAGCAGAAATTCCGGCGGCTTGGCGTCGTAACGGTACTGACGCGCCAGGCGTTCGAACATGGTCGGCATGTTGCGCGGGTCATAGCCGGCCTTTTCCAGGTTCTGGATGCCGATGCGGTCAGCTTCCTGCTCGTTTTGCCGGGAGAACCTGCGCTGTTCCTGAATCGCCGCCGCCTGGGTGCCGGCAATCATGCCGATGCCGGCATCCCCCGCGCCACCGGCCGCCAGCACGATACCGGTAAGCAACGCCGCCATCATCGGCAATTGCATGCGCTGCTGTGCCTCGATGCCCCGTGCGAAGTGACGCTGGGACAAGTGCGCCAGTTCGTGCGCCAGTACCGAGGCGTACTCGCCCTCGGTCTGCGCATTGAGGAACAACCCGCCGTTGACACCCACGATGCCGCCTGGCGCTGCAAACGCGTTGAGTTCGCGGCTGTCGATCAGGATGAATTCCAGGCGACGGTCCTGCAACTGGCTGGTTTCGGCCAGGCGGTACACGCTGGTCTCCACGTAGTCCTTGAGCTGCGGGTCGTTGAGCTGGTTGACCTGGCCGCGCAACAGGCTCAGCCAGGCGCGGCCAAGCTGGTGTTCCTGCTGGGGCGAGACGATCGCCGAACTGGCGTCACCCAGCGACGGCAGGTCGTCAGCATGGCCAGGCAGGGCCATCAGGCAGGCCAGCGTCAGCAGGGTAGGGCGCAGTAGATTCATGCACGAAGCTCGCGTCGGTCAAAGATTGCTACTGTAGCGGGCTCACACGTTGGCGACCAGTGGCGCTATCCTAGGCGGCCGATCAGGCCGTAGGCCGGCATTGCCCTGGAGAGCCCCATTGATGAGCACCCCCCTGACCTGTGACGCCGAGCTCGATGCCAGCGGGCTGAACTGCCCGTTACCACTGCTCAAGGCCAAGATGGCGCTCAATGGGCTGGCCAGTGGTGCCGTACTCAAGGTCATCGCCACCGACGCAGGTTCCCAACGCGACCTGCGCACCTTTGCCAAACTGGCCGGTCATAGCCTGTTGCACGAAACGGCCGAGGCCGGTACCTACACCTACTGGCTGCGCAAGGCCTGAGTCCCACAAGGATCGTTCATGTTCAAAGTGCTACGCGACTGGGTCCAACGCTACTTCTCCGATGAAGAAGCGGTGGTGCTGGCGGTCTTGCTGTTTCTGGCGTTCACGGCGGTGCTCACGCTGGGCGGGATGCTGGCGCCGGTGTTGGCCGGCATGGTGCTGGCGTTTCTCATGCAAGGGCTGGTCAACGCCCTGGAGCGCCTGCGAGTGCCTACAAAACTGGCGGTCCTGCTGGTATTTGCCCTGTTCATGGGCGCACTGGCGGTGTTCATGCTGGTATTGGTGCCGCTGCTGTGGCACCAGCTGATCACCCTGTTCAACGAGCTGCCAGGCATGCTTGGTAAATGGCAATCATTGCTGCTCCTGCTGCCAGAGCGCTATCCGCACCTGGTGTCGGACGAGCAGGTGCTGCATGCCATCGAGTCGGTCCGCGGCGAGATCGGCAAGTTCGGGCAATGGGCGCTTACCTTCTCCCTGTCCAGCCTGCCGCTGCTGGTCAACGCCATGATCTACCTGGTGCTGGTGCCGATCCTGGTGTTCTTCTTCCTCAAGGACCGTGAACTGATTGGCCGCTGGGTCAGTGGCTACCTGCCGCGTCAGCGCACCTTGCTCAACCGCGTGGGCAGCGAGATGAACCGGCAGATCGCCAATTACATTCGGGGCAAGGGCATCGAAATTCTGATCTGCGGCATTGCGACCTACATAGCGTTCATCACCCTGGGCCTGAACTATGCTGCGTTGCTGGCCCTCCTGGTCGGGCTGTCAGTGGTCGTGCCTTATGTCGGGGCGGTGGTGGTCACCGTGCCGGTGACGCTGATTGCCCTGTTCCAGTGGGGCTGGGGAGACCAGTTCATCTACCTGATGACGGTCTACGCGATCATCCAGGCGCTCGATGGCAACGTGCTGGTACCGCTGCTGTTCTCCGAGGCGGTGAGCCTGCACCCGGTGGCGATCATCTGCGCGGTCTTGCTGTTCGGTGGGTTGTGGGGGTTCTGGGGGATTTTCTTCGCCATCCCGCTGGCGACCCTGATCAAGGCCGTGCTGGACGCCTGGCCTCGCCAGGAGCCCAGCGTGTCGCCCTTGCTCTGACAGGCTTGGGCTGCACCGAGGTTGACGCAGCCCCTGCTTCGATCAGGCCTGGTTCAGCGTCTGGGCCGCGGCCAGTACCGCATCCACGTGGCCGGGTACCTTTACCCCACGCCATTGCTGACGCAGCACACCGTCTTTGTCGATCAGGAAGGTGCTGCGGTCCACGCCCATGTATTCCTTGCCGTACAGCTTTTTCAGCTTGATCACGTCGAACAGCTGGCACAGGGCTTCGTCCTTGTCGCTGATCAACTCGAACGGAAAGCCCTGCTTGGCCTTGAAGTTCTCGTGGGACTTCATGCCGTCGCGCGAGACGCCGAGCACCACGGTATTGGCGGCTTCGAAGGCGCCATGCTGGTCGCGAAAGCCCTGGCCCTGAGTGGTACAGCCTGGAGTACTGTCCTTCGGATAGAAATACACCACCACCTGGCGGCCCTTGAGCGCCGACAGGCTGACCGTCTGCCCGCTGGTGGCCTGGGCAGTGAAGTCGGGGACAGGTTGGTCGAGTGCAACGGCCATGGGAACCTCCTCAGACAGGGTTTTGTGGGCGCCAGGGTTCGATCAGGGCGTCCAGGTTCAGCGCGTCGGCAAAGTCCAGGAACTGGTCGCGCAGCCAACTGATCTGGGTGCCGGCCGGCAAGATCACCGTGAACTGAGCGTTGAGCATGCTGCTGCCGGTCTGCGGTGCCAGGTAGGTGTCGCAGGTCATGGCTTCGAGCTCGACACGGTGATCGAGGAAGAACTGGCACAGCTCGTTGATGATGTCAGGGCGGTAGGCGGCGCTGACATAGGCCACGTAGGGCAGGGCCTGCGGGCGCACTTCCTGGTCGGCGCTGCGCACCACGTCCAGGGTCAGGCCATGCTTCTTGCCAAGGCCAGGCAGCATGGCCTCAAGGCGCGCCAG
This sequence comes from Pseudomonas sp. I3-I5, assembly GCF_022699445.1. Taxonomy (NCBI): domain Bacteria; kingdom Pseudomonadati; phylum Pseudomonadota; class Gammaproteobacteria; order Pseudomonadales; family Pseudomonadaceae; genus Pseudomonas; species Pseudomonas sp. I3-I5. Next base: position 1,110,010 of record NZ_CP093940.1, read on the forward strand.
GGCATCCCAGCTGCCGCCGACCTGCAAGACCAGTGCGCTGGTCTCGCCATGGCGGCTCAAGCGAGAGGTAACCACCGCGCAGCGGTTTTCGAAGGCTGCGCGGCTCAGTACATTGGCCAGCTCCATGGGGTTGGGCCCCAAGGCGCTGATGACGAGGAATTGTTCGCGGACAGTGGGGGTGGACATGCAGCATTCCTAAAGCGATGAGCGGTCGGTGCAGGACGGGCGAAAGCCTCCTGTAGGCAGCGCTCGGCACTCGCAGGCGAGGACGGGGCGCTGGCGGGGAGCAGGGTCTACGGCCCGGCGGGCCGTGCTGCACCGATCAAAGCATCAAGGGTAGCGAAATAAGGCGCCGAGGGGAATGCTCCGCCCGCCTGCTTCGCTTGTGCAAGGCCGATGCCCCCAGTACCATTACCGCTCTCTTTTTCCGGCAGGAGCAGATACATGATTGCGGGCAGTATGGTGGCACTGGTCACTCCCATGGATGCACAAGGGCGTGTTGACTGGGGCAGCCTCGACAAACTTGTAGACTTCCACCTGGAAAACGGCACCCACGCCATCGTCGCCGTCGGCACCACCGGTGAGTCCGCCACGCTGGATGTCGAAGAGCACATCCTGGTCATCAAGCACGTGGTCGAGCGCGTCAAGCGCAGCAAAACCCCGATCCCGGTCATCGCCGGCACCGGTGCCAACTCCACTGCCGAAGCCGTGCACCTGACCCAGAACGCCAAGAATGCCGGCGCCGATGCCTGCCTGCTGGTCGTGCCGTACTACAACAAGCCGACCCAGGAAGGCCTGTACCAGCACTTCAAGCACGTTGCCGAATCGGTCGACATCCCGCAGATCCTGTACAACGTGCCAGGCCGCACCTCCTGCGACATGCAGGCCGAAACCGTAATCCGCCTCTCGACGGTGCCCAACATCATCGGCATCAAGGAAGCCACCGGTGACATGGCCCGCGCCAAGGCCATCATCGAGGGCGTTTCCAGCGACTTCATCGTGCTGTCCGGTGACGATCCAACCGCCGTCGAGCTGATCCTGATGGGCGGCAAGGGCAACATTTCGGTCACGGCCAACGTCGCCCCGCGGCAAATGGCCGACCTGTGCGAGGCCGCCCTTGAGGGCAATGCCGAGAAGGCCCGCGCAATCAACGACACGCTCATGCCCCTGCACAAAGACCTGTTCTGCGAGTCCAACCCGATCCCCGTCAAATGGGCGCTGGTCGAGATGGGCCTGATGAAAAAAGGCATTCGCCTGCCACTGACCTGGCTCAGCGAAGGCTGCCACGACAAAGTCCGTACTGCCCTGCGCCAGTCCGGCGTACTGGTTTAAGAGGAAGTACCCTGCATGAAGCGACTGGCTGGCCTTTCTGCCCTTGCCCTGATCATCTCCAGCACCAGTGGGTGCGGCTGGCTGTGGGGCGAGGATGGTTATTTCCGCGACCGCGGCAGCGATTACCTGCAGGCGCACTCGACCGCGCCCATGCAGCTGCCCTCGGACGTCAGCGGCGTCAAGCGCCTCGACCCCCTGCTGCCCATCCCGCGCAACGTTGCCGACGACAATGTCAGCGGTGAGTACGAAGTGCCGCGTCCGCAGCCGCTGACCGGCGGTGCGGGCCAGGCCAACGACTACAGCTTGCAGCGCAGCGGCAGCAGCCGTTGGGTGCTGGCCCAGCACGCCCCGGCCGAAGTCTGGCCGGTGGCGCGTCAGTTCTTCGAGGACAACGGCTTCCGTATTGCTGAAGAGCGCCCGCAAACGGGCGAATTCAGCACCACCTGGCAGCGTTTCGACGAACTCTCGGCCTCCCTTGGTCAGCGCCTGGCCAGCACGGCCAGCAGCAACGACAGCGAAGTGCGCGTGCGTGTGCGCATGGAGCCCGGCGTGCAGCGCAACACCTCCGAGGTGTACGTGGTCACCGTCGAGCGCCCGGCTGGTAGCAGCGCCGAGCCCGACTTCCCGTCCAGCTCCACCAACACCGGCGCCGACGCCCTGCTGGTCGACGAGTTGCTCGCCAGCATGAACCGCAGCGCCGAGAAGGGCGGTTCGGTGTCGCTGCTGGCCGAACGTGATTTCGATGTGCCCAACCGCGTCAGCCTGAGCGAAGACGGCAGCGGCAACCCGGTCCTGAACGTGGGCGCCGACCTGGATCGCGCCTGGTCCAGCGTGGGTCGTGCCCTGGAGCAGGGTGGCCAGTGGCGGGTAGAAGACATCAACCGCAGTCTGGGCCTGTACTACATCAACCTGTCCGAAAAACCCGAAGACAAGGAGAACAAGCCTGGCTTCTTCGGTCGTGTGTTCGGCAGCGAGCCCACCAAGGAAGAGCGCGAAGCCCGTGCCGAGCGCTATCAGGTACGTCTGAGCAAAGTGGGTGAGAACGTGCAGGTCACGGTCGAGAAGAACATCAACACCGTGGCTCCGGCCGATGTCGCTCGCCGTGTGCTGAGCGCCATTCAGGACCACCTGGGTTAAGTGCGCTTCGCCGTACTTGGAAGCGGTAGCCAGGGAAACGGCACGCTGATCGCCAGTGGTGATACCTACATCCTGGTCGATTGCGGCTTTTCCCTGCGCGAGACCGAGCGGCGCCTGGCGCTGCTCGGTGTGTCGGCCGCTCAGCTGAGCGCCGTGCTGGTCACCCACGAACATGCCGACCACGTGCATGGGGTTGGTCTGCTGTCGCGGCGCTACAATGTACCGGTCTACCTGAGCCAAGGCACCTTGCGCGGGCTGCGCAAGCCGGTGGAAGTGGCCGGTTTCCTGGCGTGCGGCCAGCGCCTGAGCGTCGGCAGCCTGGAGGTTACGGCATCGCGCGTTGAGCACGATGCCCACGAACCGTTGCAGTACGTGGTCAGCGACGGTACACGCCGTTTCGGCATGCTGACGGACCTGGGCTCGTACGACGCGCGGCTCCTGGACGGCTATCGCGACCTGGATGCGCTGTTGATCGAAGCCAACCATTGCCGCGACATGCTGGCGCGTGGTCACTACCCCTACTTTCTCAAGCAGCGGGTCGGCGGCATGCGCGGGCATTTGAACAACCACCAGGCCGCGAGCCTGGTACATGAGCTGGGCTGGAATACCCTGCAGCACCTGGTGCTGGCCCACCTCAGCAGCAAGAACAACCTGCCACACCTGGCCCGCCAGTGCTTCGTCGACACCCTTGGGTGCGACCCTGACTGGCTTGAGGTGGCAAATCAGGAACACGGGCTCGACTGGCGCGCCATCGCCTAGCCCACCCCTCACGCAAGCGGAGCCCAATCATGGAAAAACGCGACGAACTCTACCGCGGCAAGGCCAAATCGGTTTACAAGACCGATGACGCCGACCGCTTGATCCTGCTGTTTCGCAACGACACGTCGGCCTTCGACGGCAAGCGCATCGAGCAGCTGGACCGCAAGGGCACGGTGAACAACAAGTTCAACGCCTTCATCATGCAGAAGCTCGAAGAAGCTGGCGTGCCGACCCAGTTCGACAAACTGCTGGGCGACAACGAATGCCTGGTCAAGAAGCTGGACATGATTCCGGTCGAATGCGTCGTGCGTAACTACGCAGCCGGCAGCCTGGTCAAGCGCCTGGGCGTGGAGGAGGGCATCAAGCTGGAGCCTTCCACCTTCGAGCTGTTCCTGAAGAACGACGAGAAGGGCGACCCCTTCATCAACGAATCCCACGTTGTCGCCTTCGGCTGGGGCACCGCCGAGCAACTGGTCGAAATGAAGAAGCTGTCGCTCAAGGTCAATGACGTACTGACCAAGCTGTTCGACGACGCCGGCATGCTGCTGGTCGACTTCAAGCTGGAGTTCGGCGTCTTCCACGGCCAGATCGTGCTGGGCGACGAGTTCAGCCCCGACGGCTGCCGCCTGTGGGACAAGGAAACCCGCAAAAAGATGGACAAGGACCGCTTCCGTCAGGGCCTGGGCGATGTGATCGAAGCCTACGAAGAAGTTGCCAAGCGCCTGGGCGTGCCGCTGTAAGGCGCACGCACACGCAAGCGCCTGATACCACGCGGTTTTTTTGAAAATAAAGGTTTGCGTTTTCAGAATTCACTGGTATGATGCGCGGCATTGGAGAGATGCCGGAGTGGTCGAACGGGACGGATTCGAAATCCGTTGTACTGGCAACAGTACCTAGGGTTCAAATCCCTATCTCTCCGCCATACATCGAGAAGCCCCGCAGATTAAGGTCTGCGGGGCTTTTTCGTTTCTGCGTTGTACTACTCTGTTGTACTACTTGGTCCACGCTGGGTAGGTGTTCTTGGTGGCCCACCATTGCTGATATTTGGCGCAACGTGTTCCGTCGTGGCGGCGGGCACCACGGGGATTTGGTTGGGTAGTGTGATGGCATTCTAAGATCATGTAGACTGAGATTGAATAGCCACCACCAAGGACGGACTCATGCCCTATACCAAATTGTTGCTGTGTCTTGCGTGTTCGCAAAAGCCTGGTGGTTTTTGCGTTGCGGGTAAGGAAATCATTCCCGGTCAAGGCGTTGGATCTTGGGTGCGGCCAGTGAGCACTGGGCCGAAATCGGCGATCACCCTGGAGCAGCGCAAGTATCCAGACGGCTTCTATGCAGTCAAGCTTGACCTGATTCGTATAGAGTTTGACGGAAAGGATAATTCTTGCTTCCAGGCAGAGAACCACTTTGTTGGGGCCACGCGGTGGAGGCTCGAAAAGAAATACGCTGCGGATGTGTTGGATCGTATTGTTGACGCCCCCGATGGGTTATGGTTGAAAGGGTGTGAGCCTACTAAGCATGGACTTAATGATCGAGTACATGGGGGGCGACTGATTCATCCGACCCCATCCCTCTATCTGATCAGTGTCGAAAATCTCACGACGACTGTTGAGACTGACTCGGATTCTGGGAGGAAGAAATTTCGTGGTGAGTTTGTATACAATGGCGTTTCGTATCGTCTGTGGATCAAGGATGTGCAGTGGCATAAGAAATATGCTAATTTTGAAGATGGTGAGTATAAGGATGCCGTCAAATATCTAACCATTAGCCTTGGTCTGCTTCATACTGATGGTTATGCATACAAACTCATAGCGGCAGTTTTCTGACTGGAGTGTTCAATGAAGGTTTTAACAATTGGATTCACAGAAAAGAAAGCTGAGCGTTTTTTCTCGCTGTTAAAACTATCTGGTAGTAAAAAACTGATAGATGTTAGATTGAATAACGTCTCGCAGTTGTCAGGGTTTGCGAAGAAAGATGATCTGAAGTACTTTCTAAACGAGCTTTGTGGTATTGAGTATGTTTATGAGCCTGACTTGGCTCCCACCAAAAATATACTAAAACCCTATCAGCAGAAAGAGATTGGCTGGGATGAATATGCTGATAGGTTTATGGAGCTTATGTCAAAGCGACGCATTGAAAAAGCACTGTCTCCATCTGCATTGGATGGGGCTTGCCTACTATGTAGTGAGCACCTTCCTCATCATTGTCATCGACGGTTAGTTATTGAATACTTAAAAGATCAGTGGCCAGAAATTGATCTTCAAGTACAGCATTTGACATGACTAATAAAGTGTTTGTTATGTATCCGGCTGAGTTTCTTTCATTTGTTAAATTTGAAAGAAAGTTTGGTCGAATCCTGCAGTCTAAGAAGTTTGTGGTTCATTGTGCAGATGATCCCAATGGGTTCGTTGAAAGATTTTGCACAGAAAAGTCTATCGAGTTTCAGGGGTTCGAAACTTGGCAAGAGGCAATTCGTGATTGTACTCATGCCGTCCTGTTTGAAGATAGGGATGACTACTTTCTTGTTAAGCAAGCTATTTGGGATATGGGTATTCCGTACCGGGCTATCGAGCTCGAGTTGACTAGAGTGGTCAATAGGGATCGTGGTGATGCGTATGATACCTACATTGGTAGAGGAACAATTTGGGGTAATCCGTACCAAATTGGCGCTGATGGTGATAGGGATGAGGTTATTCGAAAATTTAAGTATGATTTTGATAACGGACTCTTAAAGGTCTCTGCAGATTTTGAAAAACATGTCATGGCGATCAAGGGGCATCGGTTGGCATGCCATTGTAAGCCCGCAGCATGTCATGGTGATATTATCGCTGCCTATCTCAATTCGTTGGATGATGGGAAATAGAATCGGATATTTTGGTTCAGTGATGAGCTGAGTTGTAACGTGATTCACTTAGGTTTCTCGTCTGGTCTATACCCATCAGCTGAGCATGGTTTCTGGTATCGTGCCCATGGACCTATCCTTGGTTCAGGATCGTCGCTCTTGCGCGCAGATCTCGCGTTTGAAAGTCTGGGGATGACGTTGACAGGATGCGCCAGCGTGCCTGATTTGCGTTTTGAGAAGCGATCTGCTATGGGCCTATGCACCCCTATACCCTTGGCCTGAACGCCGCTTAAATCGGGCTTTGGTGGCTTTTGGGTTGTGTTCGGCGGTCGATGCCTAAGGGGTAACGATTTGGTCCGATGTGCAAAAAAAATGATTGAATGTTTAGTCCCATCAGATTTTTTGCTAGTCTTTAAGTTCAAGTCCCTTCCTCTCGTACCGTTTTCCGTATCAATTTTTTCAGTAAAGCCCAATGCCTGGTTGGTTCGTGACAGGTATGTGCCTTGCTATATGGTTATATCAAATATCCAGTCTATGGCATCGTAATGCTGGTCTGGGAGTTGTGTCGTTGTCTTCCTGATACTCAGTGAGTGATACGCTTGCCCGGTGCTGTTGAAAGAAAATAGGTTGTGCTAATTCTGATGGTGCAGTATTGGCTGTGATTGGGGGGATGGCTTTCCAGTAATCAGAAATTTTATATAGGTACAAAAATTAGAATGACAATAACCTCGGCTGGCTTGTTTAGAGGCTTGCCGATCCGTGCGTCCGTAAAGCGCAATAAGAAAAGTTACGTTGAAATCCTTGCTAGAATCCATGATCAGCTGTTTTCGCTGATGACCCACCACTCTAGAATTACTGTGATTCGTGTAGATCTCCGGTTTCCTGATGGTCCTCGATTAGGTCATAAAAAAGAAGGTCAGCTATTAAGTGCATATATTGAGGCTGTCAAGATCAGACTAGGATCGTTGAGTGTTTGTCGAGTAGGGAAAGTTATTCATGGTGCAGCCAGGGAAATCGGTCCTAAGAAAGGCAAGCCACATTGTCATGTGTTTTTTGGGTTTAATAGTAGAAAGCGTGATCTCGGTGAAATCAACGGTGCAGGCCATACAGGCTTGTGGCAGTTCATTGACCAAACATGGATTAAATTGGCAGGTGGTACGACTCACATCGTCCCCAAAGTCCATAGGTTCGATTGGTTTGATGTTGATAAGCTGGGAGAATGCTTCAAGCATTTATCCTATCTTGCCAAGGTCGAATCGAAAAACTACGGTACAGGTGAGTCTTACAAGCGATTTACAGCATCGCGTCTAAAGCGTAAAGCTGATATGGTTGCAAGTTGTAGTTGTCGAAATTTGCGTGGTGATTCTAGTCGGTGTCGTGATTGCTTTTTTCAAGCTAATCATCGTTCATTGGCGACGGCTGGGGTTGAGCTTGATATTATTAAAGATAGCGTCGATGGGTTAGAAGAACTCGATGCGCTTTGCAGTGGGCTGGGGTCTGAAGCTCAAGAGTTTGACGAATTCATTAAGTCGATTGAAATGGATGAGACAAATCCAATAGAGGAACTTGATGCGCTTTGCAGTGGGCTGGAGTCTGAAGCTCAAGAGTTTGACGAATTCATTAAGTCGATTGAAGTGGATGAGATAAATCCAATAGAGGAACTTGATGCGCTTTGCAGTGGGCCTGGCCAAGGGATCTTGTCTGTGGAGGTTTATCCGCGACATTGAGTTCGCGAGCCAGAAGCTCTGATCGGATGCGATGGTGAAAACGCCAAGATTAGGCGGAAATGGCGCCAAATTCGAACGGATAGCGAAATCTCGTGGCTAGGAGCGCGCTTGCTTGACAAATTTTTAGTTTGGCACAATTATGGTTTACAAATCAGATGAAGGGAACAGTCAGGCGGATCCATGAACAAACCATCCGAAATCTCTTCGAGCTTGACCTCTAGCCGTCTTAGCATCATCGCCAAGCGAATACTCGATGTCCTAGATGATGCCCTTCGCACCGCCAGCACTGATCTCGACTGTTCCTACAGCCGTGGCACGCTGTCTTGGGCCAGAATTAAAAACGCGCTAGTCCAGCTTGCACGCTCGAATGAGCACCCATGGTTGACGATCAAGCATTCCGGAAATGACCTGCTGCTGGGCATTGGCAGCGAAACCGTGCGTTTTTTCCTTGACGATCACGAAAATCCCAAGAAAATGCGCGTGCTGAATCCTACGAACTCCGAAGCAAGGCAATTGCAGTTGTTCGAAGAAGATGCCCATTCCGAATACCTGTGGCGGTTTATCATCGAGCGGGCATTGCCGGAGGAAGATGATCATCAAATCTATTTCGTCGGGTATGAAGCTCATGCTGAATATGATGGCACTTTAGTGGCAGAATGGCGTTACAACGCAGAACGCGTTAGGACCCTCGTGGCTGTGGATGATGAAATTCCTGCCGCAGCGGAACTTGAACCAATTGAACTATCTCCGATAGACGAAGATACGGCCGAAGGTAAAGATGATGAAGCCGTTGATAGAAATGGACGGGGTGTTTAAGGGTAGTCAGCTACGCCTGGCCCGCCATTACTGGGGAAAAACCCTAAACGACATCGCTGAAGATATAGGTACGACGCGCCAATATGTGTCACAGCTAGAGAATGGGAAAGGAAAGCTAAAGCTCGACGACCCAACTACCAGAGACCTGGCGCGGTCGCTCCATGTAGCCCCGACGTTTTTCTTTAAGCCCGTCGGGGTTTCTCTATCTGAAGAACAAGCTCACTTCCGTAAGCTGGCAACAACAAAGGCCAGCATGAAACAGAAGGTTTTAGCACGAGGTACCGTATTTGATCAGCTTGTAGAGTTCATCGATACCAAGGTACGTTTGCCAGCTGTGGACTTCCCAGACGAATCAGGAGCTGAAACGACTGAAGAAATTGAACAGGCGGCTGAGCGGTTACGTTCATATTGGGGATTGGGTTTTGGACCAATCTCTCATATGGTTAGAGTTGTAGAGCGTGCCGGTGCGGTTGTGACGCTTTTTCAAGACACTTCAACAGAGGTTGATGCGCTTTCAATCACCTCTCGTAGACCTGTCATTGTAAGGAATGAAGCAAAGCAGAGCCCGTTTCGGTTACGATTCGACATCGCTCACGAACTTGGTCATTTAGTACTACATGAAGGACAAGTCACCGGTGATCGCAAAACAGAGTCCGAAGCCAACCGTTTTGCATCAGCATTTCTGATACCAAGATCAACATTCTTGAAGGCTTTTCCTCGACGAGGAAGTAGACTGGATTGGGTTGGTATTAGCAAAATGAAAATGGACTTCCAGGTAAGCAAGGCAGCGATAATTTACCGTGCAAAAGCGCTGGGTCTCATAGATGACTATCAGTACCGGGGCGCCGTGATTTATTTGAAGAATCAGGGTGAAGGAATAACTGAGAAGGAAGACCCGTTTTGTGTCCGTGAACAACCTGAAATGATCAAAACAGCTCTGAAGGTGTTATACGAACATCACGGCATCACACATGAAGCCCTAGCGGAACAACTCGGTATCACACCAGAGTTTCTGGCAGAGGTTCTACCGACTGGCTTGGACATACAGAAGCCTACCAATTTGACACCTCGCTCAGGGCTCAAATTGGTCAAGTAAAAAAGCCCCGCATTGCGGGGCTTTTGTTTTACGGTTGTAAGAAATACGTAATCAGCACCATTTAAGAACTATCAGAGAAGTCTACTTCTTTAGTAGTCCGACGGCCCTTCGCTTTGGTCTATCAGAAACCTATTGAAAATAGCCATATGATCGAATTATCATAGGTCTATCAAATTTAAGTATAAAGGATAATAAAATTGAAATCACACCTGTACCTCCGGGCCAGCACCAAAGACCAAGACGCATTAAGGGCCAAAGCTAGCCTGGAAGCATTCGTAGCCGAGAAAGGTCTTCTTGTCGCTGGCGTGTATTCGGAAAATATCAGTGGCACAACGTTAGACCGCCCTGAACTAATGCGGATGCTGGATGAAGCGCAGACTGGTGAATGCATCGTGTGTGAAAGCGTTGATCGTCTAAGTCGCTTGTCCCAGTCGGATTGGGAAACACTGAAGGCCAAGATCAAAGCAAAGGGCTTACGATTGGTGATTGCAGATTTACCTACAAGTCACATGCTGATTGAAGACAAGGGGATGACAGGTCAGATCATGGACGTGATCAACAGCATGCTGTTGGACCTCATGGCAAAGATGGCTCGCCTTGATCAGGAAAAGCGGGTTGAACGGATTAGACAAGGCTTGGAAAACAAACGGCTTGCGGACCCAAGCTGGACGCCAAAGGGTAAGGGAAGAAATGTAGAAAAATGGACAAAGGTACAGATGTTAATTGAAAAACACCCAAATATGTCTGCGAACGACATTGCCAAGCTTGCAGATGTCGGAGTTGCCACCGTTTACCGCATCAAACGTGGGGCTTAACCCCCCCCACCTGGGCTAGGGGGGGGAAATTCAGGTGGTTCCATATATCACCGGTAGCGACTAGTAGGTACATGTACCCGGTTCTCTTGTTAGGGAGCGGGTAACAAGGGCTTGGCTGTTCGGTTCATCAGGTGACTGGGGGCGTAGTGTCGGTCTTGGTCGGTGGTTTCAGTCGTGGCAATTTGGAAATTGCTTTGAGCTTTTGCAGTGGGCTCGCCCCTTGGCTATACACATCATATGTCACGGTGCCCGTTTCATGCCCGACGATCTGTGCGATCAGTGGTCCAGGCACATTGGCTCTCTGCAGTTGTGTGACTACAGTTCCCCGGAAGCTATGGAAAACGTGCTGCTTGCCAAATCCATGGGCTGTCTTGAGGCGACCGAATGCCTTTGAAAGAGGATCGGACCGGTTTTTATACTTGTTACGACTCGTCGAGTGTATCAAGAAGCCATCAACTGAGTCTCTTTGTAGTCGTTTTACAATTGGTTTGAGTGCAGGATGTACTGGGACATATCGAATGCCTGCGTAGGTTTTGCTATCAGGGAAGTCAAAGCATAGAATTTTTTCTTGGGTTACAACATTATTAGTAGTCAACTGGCATAGTTCTTCTGTACGAGCGCCCGTGTAAAACCCCAAGAGAATCAAGTCTGCCAAAACGTGCAGCCCCCGCTTTTGGGCAGCATCGTACAATACTTCTAAATCTTCAAGGCTGTAGTCTTTCCGTTTGCTGGCAGCCCTGTCTTTAGCTCGTACTTTGGGCAAATCATGGTTTTCGAATGGGTTTACTCGACCTTTGTAATCGGCTCGCCAGCGTTCATCATAACGATTTGCCCATTTCCAAAATACGCTGCCTGCCAACAGATATTGGGTCAGGGTTTTACTTGATAATTCAAGTGATTTTAACCAATCCGCCACCGTATCAGTATCTAGAGGGGCTTGATTGGTCGTTAGATACTCCGACAGTTTTCGCAACTTGGATTCTTGTTGATCAACTGTTTTCTCGGCGATTTTCTTGTCAAGTCTGTAAGTCCGAAATGACAGCAATCTTGCTTTGGTCAACGGAGATTTTTTTTGGTAGCTGGCCGGAGACTCGATCAGTGATACCAATTCCTGTTGTTGCTCCAGGGTCAAGCTGTGCTTCGCACGGAACGAACGTTCAAGCATGGCTTTGAATCCAGCTTGCAGGGTATCTTGCAAACGCAAATCGCCCGCGATGTCGTTTCCCGGTTGGGTGTCCTCCCAGTTTTCAATCAGGGTCACGATGTCTGGATTAGCCTGTCTGAAAGCCTGAACATCTGCATCTGTGACTGACATAGCAGGCACCACTTCGCCAATGGCCGCGCGCTTTCGGCCTTGGATCAATGTCTCTAGTTCGGTCGTGGCAGCAACGATAGATTCCTGCCATCCATCCGGAGCTTCCTTCGCCTTTCGTGCGCCTCGGATTTAGTTCCGCCATAGCGCCAAATGTGCATGACTGGCATGGATAGCCTCAGGGCGGGACGCAGTCTTCAGTGACTGAACGAACACCTTTTTTCCAATGATCTTTTGAACGTCTACAGGTACGGCCAAGCGCACATACCAAGTCGATTCGTCCCGTTTTCTGAAGATGAAGTCCGCCACGATGCCGCCGAGATTCAGATCTTATTTGTACTACTCATTTGTACTACTTTTTGTCTGTGTGTCAATATTTACTTGGGTTTTACAGGTTTTCTTTCATCTGGCTGAGTGTCCCTATCTCTCCGCCATACACGTAAAGCCCCGCAGATTTAGGTCTGCGGGGCTTTTTCGTATGTGTGCTTTGACGCTGATGGGTGCGCTATAGGGGCAGCCGTCCCGCCGATGTCCTTGTGTTATCCAACTCAGGCAATTCTTGCCGATGCTGTGCAAGCTCAATGCGAGCAAGGTCTCTGTCCTTCCTGAGGCGCTCCATTCGAAGGCTGAAACCGCGCATATTAAGTCTGTGCTTGTTGCTGATATCGTATCCCTGTGCCCGCGTCATGTCCGAGAAGTAAGACCTCTGTACAGAACGCCGAGCCTTGATGACTATGGAATAATCCCGCGTCAACATACCGATTGCCTCCGGTATGAACCTCCTGTCGTCAAGCCTATGCAAGTAAGCGTGTTTGGCGTTGACAACCGACTCATACCTGACAAGCGGTGCTATTTCGGCGTATTGCGTAGCGTCAATATCTATTGACCGGGTGGCTTTGAATTTGGCTTTGAAGGCGGATGACAGTTTGGCCACTTTGGTATTTTTGAGCGCTCTCAATCGTTGTGTGCTGACGGGGTTCTGGTGAGGGATCAGTTTAGCCCGCTTGTACACGAGCGCATTTCTCCAGCTACGCCCTGATCCATCCAGGCGATTCACTGGGTCGCCGCCGCAGTAACAGTAGGCATTGTTACCGCCGTTCGCGAATGGACTTTCGTTGTCAGCCGATACAAAGCGCATCAAGGTCGGGCTGTAGAGTCGGTAACCGTTTCCGAGTATGCAATTACGTGAAGGGGCGTCTATCAGGTAGTCACAGAAGCCCGACGACACGGAGCTTGTGTATTCAGCAAATCCGTAGCACGTATAAAAATGCCACGCGGCATGTTTAGGCATATCCACCTCCAGCTCAAAACGCCTTGATATCGCACGGTATCGAATGCTTCTACTGCCATTATTGTTAGGTGTACAAGTGGCAGTACCATCGAGGTGCTGGTTTGCCCGCCCTCCTGTGCATGTGTTTGGCTGAAGAATGGTCGTGGGACAGGTCGTAAAAGCGCTGCATACAGTTTTCTATCCTTCACGACTCAATGACCGCAATCTGCTCCGGCACGACCGCTTGGGCAGGAAGCAGTGTGTTTGTGAACGGTCTAAAAGAAAAGGGGTTAATCTGGGTTAAAAGGCGATTGAAGTATCGATCCATGGCAATCCCATGCCGCTCAGCCATCCGCAACATTTTGTCTTGATCTGCCATTCACCACCTGCGCTACAATGCCGCCTCTGTTCGCCTCTCATGCCTGGACAACACGCCGTAATGACTACGTGCGCCGGGCGATGAGTGCTTCCTGACATGGATTCGTTGGATGCTTTGCGCTTCGCTACACATACCCCTCACTGTTCGCTCACCCGTGGCGTCGCCTTCTGCGGCTTCCACTGGCTCCCCCCTGCAAGCCCATCACACCCACGCCCACGCTGCTGCCCGAGCGGCTGCGGTTTACGGCTGTGCGTCCACTGGAAAATGGAGTGATCCACGTGCATAAGAAATTCATCGCCTCCCTCTTGGCCGTCGCCATCGCCTCGACCACCGCCTGCGCCCAGCTTGGCATCAGCAAAGAACAAGCCGGCACCGTGATCGGCGGCCTGGCGGGCGTTGCCATCGGTTCGACCATGGGCAGCGGCAACGGCAAGCTGGCGGCCGCTTTGATCGCAGGCGGCATCGGTGCCTACGTGGGCAACCGCATCGGCAACATGCTCGATGAAAAAGACCAGCAGGCCTTGGCCATGCGCACCCAGGAAGTGCTGAGCCAGCAACAGGCCACGGCCAGTGCACAGCCGGTGACCTGGAAGTCCGACCACTCCGGCGCCAGCGCGCAGATCGTGACAGGCAAGGAGTACACCAAGACCAAGCAGGTCGAGGTCAAGCGCGCGCCGAAGATCCAGGCCGTTCCGTCGATGAAGCTGATCAACGAACCCTACGTGACCACCAGCGACAACCTCAATGTGCGCGCGGCGCCCAACGCCAAGGGCGAGAAAGTCGGCAGCCTGAAGAACCACACCGAATTCACGGCCGTCGGTTCAACCGGCGACTGGGTGCTGGTAGGGCGCAAAGGCGTGACCGTCGGTTACGTGCACAAGGACTACGTCGAGCCCAAGGCCCAGGCCGTGGCCAAGCGCGTTACCCCGGCGGTGAACCTGGATGAGCTGGACGTGGCGGCCAGTAGCGAAACCCAAGGCTTCGACCTGGATACGCTGCAAAGCCTGCCTACCCAGACCGTCGCTGCCGAAGCGGCTTGCCGCCCCGTGACGGTCAGCCTGAAGTCCAAGGAAGGCAAGACCGAACAGGAACAGAACACCTTCTGCAAACAGGCCAATGGCACCTGGGAACTGATTTGAGAACTTCCATGAAAAAGCACGCCCTTGCGCTCGCCGTGATCGGTGCTTGCGGTTTGGTACCGCAGGCTTTCGCCCACGAGCTGGCGTTTTCCAAGAAGGACAATATCAAGGTCGAAGTGCCCGGTGAGGCCGCGACCTGGTGCAAGCCCGAGGTCGAGCTGACCATCACCCGGCCTGCCTGGGACAACCCGGACATGCTCTCGGGCCTGCTGAACAAGTTGCCGTTCGTGTTCGCCAAGGACTGCTCCACGGCCAAGGTCAGCTGGAAGGCGGTCGATGGCAAGGGCGCGCTGTATGCCAGCGGCGCTGGCAATGCCAGCAACCTGGGCTTGATGAACCTGGCTGCTGCACCTGCCGCCTCCACGGCCCCAGCCCCTCAGCAGACTGAAACACCAGCGCCATCCTCTGCGCCAGCACCAGCAGAGGCACCTGCCCCTGCTGCTACGCCTGCGCCTGCCGAGGCGCCAGCACCAGCCGTGGCGGCTGCCCCTACGCCGGCCGCCAAGCCAGAACCGGCCGCTGTTCCCACCCCAGCGCCCGCACCTGAACCGGCGCCCGCGCCTGCCGTCGCGCCCAAGGCAGCCGGCGCCGCTGTGACGGCAGCCCCCACCTCGGACTATGGCCGCTCAGTGGTGCTGAAAAACAGCAAGCTGATGCAGATCACTGATGCTGCGGGCTGCAAGTGGGTGCTCAATAGCACCATCATCAGTGAAGGCGACACCCTCACGTTCGGCACCACGCCAGCCATGCCCTGTCCGGCTTCCGGCTTTGGTGCGGGCAATTTCGAGAAGATCAGCTGGAAAGCCGAAGGCACCTACCGCGGCAACGACTGGAATCGCATCTACGTCCACCCCAGCGCCTTGATGTTCAGCAAGCGTTACGAGGCGGCGGTCAAGGACAAGTCGGTCAGCTACCTCACGGCCGAAGCGGACCAGGTGGCGTTGCTGGTGGGTGAAATTCCCGATCGGAACATGAAGGTGTACCTGGCGTTCGCCCGTCCTACCTACGGCGCTGTAGGGCCGTTCCTCGCCGACCCATACTACGTCGGCGTAACCCCGGACGACGCCTTCGCCCTGGACCCGGCGAAATACAAGGAAACTGCGCTGCAGGCCTTCGACCTGATCAAGAACGCATCGCCGAGCACCACCGATGTGGCCGACCTGCTCATCGTCAAGGACCTGTCGGCCATTTCCAATAGAATCTGGGGCAACGACGACCAGAAGATCGTGCGCAACCGCATCGGCATGGGCCGCCAGGGTCTGTACTTCGATGTGCGCAACGGCACCAACTGGGCGCAGCAGCGCGAGAAGCAGCGCGTGCGTGAAGCCCGCAATCGTCAGCAGCAGTTGGCCTGGGAGCACACCCGTGTGCTTGAGCGCTACCAGCAGTTGCAGGAGCGCATGGGTGAATTCAAGGGGCGTGAAACCGAGGCACTGGCGCAGATGGCCGGCATCAAGGTGCGTTTCCCTTCGCCGCTGCAGCAGCAGGACCCTACGTCGTCGCAGAACGTGACGCCGATGATGGTGCATGTCACCGGCAAGAAGGGCGAGTTCTACACCGTCGACTACCCAGGCGAAGGGCGTCTGCTTGCCGAGCAGCAATACCCCGAAGGCTGGTACGTGGCCCAGGTTGCCAACGCCACCCCTTACTACCCGCTCGAAGACGGTCGCGCCATTCCTACCTACCGCGCCTACAGCGCGGGCGAGCCGAAGGCCTGCGAGCAGGAGCGCTGCGCCGATCGCGTGTCTTATGGCGCCGTGCTAGCCAAGGAATTCCCCAATGCAGGCATCGACTCCAACTGGACGCCCGAAGTCTCCCAACAGTTTGTGAACGACTGGAAAAACGCGTCGACACAGGTCCAGTAAGGCATAACCCATGATCAAGCAGATGAACGCAAAGCAGAAGTTGGTTGGCGGTGTGGCGGTCGTGGCGATAGCGCTCGGCGTCACCTATGCCGTGGTGTCGAGCAGTGGCAAGAAGCAAGCCATGGCGTACTACGAAGACTTCAAAGAACGCTACTTCCTTGAAGACGTGCTGTCCGAAGGCGACATTTCGTACTCGGCGCTCTCCGGTAACCTGACAGTGGCCGACCCAGAGGTCCGTGTGGCCGCCGTGCAGACCAACGGCGCGCAACAGTTCATGCGCAGCATGGCCGGCGTGATGGCCTCGATGCGCGGCATGGACATGCACGAAGGCTTGGGCAACTGGGCCGAGTACCAGATGAACGCACTCGAATCACGCTACGTGACCGGCGTTTTCCTGAAGGCCGATGCGTTGAAACTGTCGCACAGCGGTGACAGCAAGGATGGCGAGATCCATGTCCAGTTGCTGGGCATGCAGATGGCTGACCCGTATATCGCGGCCCAGGGCCAGGACATCGTCCGTGTCGCCGATGTGAGCGACGAAATCCAACCGACCGCTGAGCTGACGGCCAACGGCCGCGCGAGCCAGGCGAAGATGCCTTGGGGGGTGAACCTGGCGGCGCGCCAACCTGTCACAGGCGCTTTCCTGGTTAACAGCACAGGGCAATTCGGGACCAGGATCGACCTGGATCTTACGTTGCAGCGCTCCAGCGATGGCGAGGGCGTGATGACGTTCGTGGTCACTCACCGCAACGATGGTTCGAAGGTGGGTGAAATCGTGCGCAAGGCCACCTTGCAATCAATGCCCGAACTCGACGATGTGCAGGCCCAGTTCAAGGCAGCCCTGGGCGGCCAGATCGTCGCCGCCTTCAGCCCGCCTTCTGGCCTGGCTATGTTCAGCGAGGCAGTGTCGGAACTGGCGCGCAAGGCCAAGGTGGAGCGCTATGAGCTCAGCTACAGCGGCTTCAAGCCCGTGCGTACGGCATTCGAAGCCTTCCAGCACACCACGCCCAACGCCAAGTTTGCCGACTTCTGCCAAGCGGTAGGCTTTTCTAGCTGGAGCAGCGACTTTGGCACCAAGGCCAAGCAGCACAGCGATTCGGAATGCGCCATTGCGCAGAAGCTGGCGGCTGGGGACGACTTCGAGGAAATCTACACCTTCAAGGAAGGCAAGAGCCTGTACGCCGCGTTGTTCGTGAGCAAGGCGTATGAGCTTGAGACGAACTAGGAGGTTGTTGGGGCGGGCCGTGTGCTAACCGCCTGCATGCCGGGGCCGCGTTGCGGCCCATGGCGGCCGGTCCGGTGCCCCGGCAAGCCGTTCCCACACGGACTGTGTGACGCCTGAGTTAGCGGCCTTGCCGTTACGCCCCCCCTGGGCGTCACCCACCTACCACACCCGCTCATCCCCCACATCTTCAAGCACCTGCCCCAAATCCAACTCAACGGACAGTGCAATCAAACTGGCATGTCCATCCTCGCCCTCAGGCCAAACCGTCACCTGGGTGTCCGCTGCCAGCACAAGCTGGTCGCCGCTTCTCATCATCTGCTGCGTGCCATCGGCATTGATAACCCTCAAGCCACCGGCGGTGGCGAACAGAAGCAGGTCGTTGACCGGGCTCAGCCGGGCTGCAGCACGCAGGTGGCGGTACTCCACGATCCAGCCCTCGGCCAGAAACGTCTTGCTCAGCTGGTAGTTCAGCGAGCACTTGAGCGACAGGTCATCCAGTGCCGCGATTACCTGGTCCTGTGGCAAGCCCTTGGGCATGAGGCGGGCAAACTCGCTCAGGTTTGCCAGTGTCACGTGTTTACGGGCAGGGCTCATGCCGGTGTCCTTGTAGATTCGATGCCGTTACGCACAGGTGCAATTGAGATCGACGTCACGCCACAAGCGTGATGGCGACGTGCGCGGCAATGCCTGCCGCCACGCTGAAAATCAAACTCCGGGTGAAGTAGGCCACGATCACCACCGGCACGGCGGCCAGCATGTCGGCGTTCATGGCCATCAGCGAGCCGTCCTTGGCCATCAGCAGCGCGGGCACGGTGATGCTGGCGATGATCGCCACGGGCAGGTACTCGATGACGTCGTTGAACACCTTGGGCGTGCCCTGCATTCGGAACAGCAGGGGCGTGGCCCGGGTGAAGTAGGTGATGGCCATCATCAAGGCCACCGCGCCGATCAGGTATTTTTCTTCAGGCATAGGCCTACTCCGCAGCCCACGGCCGTAGCCACGAACACATTCAAAGGGGAGGGGTACAGCGCGTTGAGCAGGCAGGTCGCGGCAATCACCACCAGGGCGACGATCAGCTTGGGCCGGCTGTTGCACAGCGACACCAGCACGAAGATCATCATGGCGGTCAGCGCGTAGTCCAGCTTGAATGCAGAGAAGCGACTCAGCGCATCGGAGGCCACGGCGCCGAGCAGGGCGCCGGCAATCCAGCTGGCGTGGCACCAGGTGTTGAACTGCAGCAGGTAGCCAGGCGGGGTGTACTTGCCTGCTTGCAGGCGTTGGCTGTGCAAGGCGAACGATTCGTCGGTCAGGCCAAAGGCATACATCAGCTTTTGCGACCTGGAGATGCCCAGCCCATCGCTCTGCTTGGCCATGTACATGGCCATGAGCATGTGCCGCGAATTGATCAGCAGCGTTGACAACGCGATGGTCAGCAACGGCGCACCCGAGGTGATCAGCGCCAGCGCCGCGAACTGCGCGGCGCCTGCGTAGACGAACACGCACATCGCCACCGGGAGCCACAAGGGCAGCCCGGCGTTGATGCACATCACGCCAAACACGAAGCTCACGACGAAGTAGCCGGTGATCACCGGCAAGGCATCGACGAAGCTTTCCCTGCGCGAGACCGGGTGCAAGGCGAGGTCGGTCATAGATCGACCTCGCAGGTGATCTCGCCGCGCGTCTGGGTGAAGCCCTGTCGGTTCCAGAACCGCACAGCCGACGCATTGTCCTGGTCGATGAACAGGAACACCCGGCGGATGCCATGCTGACGGAAGTCGTTGAGGATCGAGTTGGTCAGGGACGTGCCGATGCGGCTGTGGCGATAGTCCGGCGACACTGCCAGGTGGTTGATGGTACCGCGTGTACCCATCGTCCCCCCGGCCACGGCACCGATGATCGCCCCGCTGTGGTTTTCCGCCAGGTAGCAGAACGTGTTGTCATGGCTCAACAAGCCCTTGAGCAGGTCCTCGCTCTGCCAGTCACAAAACGCAATCTCGTCGAACCGCTTGAGGAAATTGACCAGGCGCGTGGCATGAAACGGCGTGGCCTTCTTGATGGTCAGGCCGTTCATGCGGTCGGGCACGGCAACGCTGCGCGTTGCCTGCTCAAGGCTATTTGACAATGTCATGTTCGGTCCCCGGCCGGGAGAAGGAGATGGCGATGATCTGCCGATAGCCCATTTCCGATTCGCTGGGGTTGGTGGCCGGGGTAACGTAGTGCTGCAGCTCGCGGTCGAGGAAATACGTGGTGTCGAGAATTTCCTGGTAGGTGCCGGAGTCGATCACGTTCGACTGTTTGTCATAGACCTTGCTGGTGGCGCCTTCGATGTTATGGCGGCCCCAGAAGTGCACGCCGCTGAAAGGGTAGCCATCGCAATGGATGCCTTCTGGCGTGATTTCGATCTGCTCGCCGGGTTTGACCTCGATGCGGATCTGGTGAACCTGGCACTGCCAAGGCACGTTGTGCAGCTCTTCGGGCAGCACGGCCTTGTACACATCGAAGTCCAGCTTGATCAGGGCGCGCAGCACCGGTGAGTTGAAGACATCGCTGGACACATCGTCAAAGTGGCGCCGCATGCCACCCACATACTGGTTATGGGCCTCGGACTGTTCATAGGCACGGTGTTCGAGCTGCTGCAGCTCGCCGGTCGCCGGGTTGAAGTCGAAATCGCTATAGCGGCGATAGCGGGTACCCTTGTCGGCCTGGCCGTAGTACTTGTCCACGCCCATGGTTTCCCAGCTCTTGGAGAACGCCACGAAATGGCCAAAACCGCCATTCAATGCGAAGTCCTTGCCCAGCACGTTGACTGTCTTGTTCAGGCGCAGTGCGTCATCAATATTCCGTTTGAGTGTAAGCATTGGCATCTCTTCCCGTTGAAATCTGGGCGCCAATCTAGCAGGCGAAATGATGGCAGAAACTTCACTTTTTTTTGAGGTGCCTCAACCGCCGCTTGTTGCCAGCCGACGTACCGAGCAGACAGCGGCGGCGGTTGTGCGTTATCCTTCCAGGCCTTGTTGCATGCGGGCTTGAGCACGTCTTGGGAGGGGTGTCGAATGGATATCAAGGTGCTGCGAAACATCGCCAACGTCGCGAGAACGGGGTCGATCACCGATGCCGCCGAGCAGGTCCACGTGACGGTGCAGGCGCTGGCGGCGCAGTTGAAAAAACTGGAGGATCACTGCGGCTTCAAGCTCTTTGACCGCACCAACAAAGGCGTGTCGCTGACGCAGGAAGGGGTCGGGATCCTGCCCCATGTGCTGGAGATCGTGCGCTGCTCCGAACGCATGCAACTGAAGATCAAGCAGCTGCGCGAACGCCAGAGCCAGCCATTGCGGGTCGCCCTGAACAGCACCCTGTCGATGGAGATCAACCAGCAGATCATGGCGGGTGTGGCCAGCAACCTGTCCGGGTGCAGCCCCATCTTCAGCTGTTCCGAATCCCCCGACAACCTCACCAAGCTGGCCAAGGGCGAAGCCGACATGGTGGTGATCCTGGGCGACAGCATGCCCGAGGGGTTCTATTCGGTTTCGCTCAAGGGCTTGCGCATCGAGGTAGTGGCCTGCTCGGTCAGTGGCGACACCGCCCCGTCGGTGGTCATCAAGCCGTTGCCCGAATGCCCGTACGCCTCCATCTTCTCGCGCTTCGCCAACCACCAGGGCGGCGGGCTCGAGGCAGCGACCGTGTTCCATTCCGGCAGCGAGATCGTCAGCGTGTCGATGATCAAGAGCTTCGGCGGCATGGGCGTGCTGTCGCGGGCTGTGGCCGAGGCGAACGACTTGCACGTCTGGGAGGGGTATTCCGAATACCTCGATGTGTACCTGGTGATGAAGGAGCCCTGGATCGTGGAGGAGGAGTTTCCTCAGTTCTACCCCAAGACGGCGCCGATGCACGCCTTCGAGTCGATCAATGCCTGAAGGGCCGTCAGCCTGAGACAACCTGTCGTCTTGCGCTTGGCCGCCCAATTTGTTTGTGCTGGCATTTCGGTTACAATCGGAAAAACGATTCAGTGATGTAGGTCAATGCGACAAAAGCCTGATTCGTTTTCCGGTTCTCTGGCTGCTGAACAATGATCAATAACAAGCCTGCGCTGAAGAACACGCGTTACCTGGGTCAGCCACAGGCCCACCTCCGTTCTCCTGACTGGAATTGATCAATGTTCAAGAAAGCTGGCAAGACCTTGCTGGGTCTGGCTGTCGCTGCAACTGTCATGCACGCACACGCCGCAGAAACCAAGAAAGTCGACGTACTGTTGGTCGGCGGCGGCATCATGAGCTCCACCCTGGCCGTCTGGCTGCACGAGCTGGAGCCGAGCTGGTCGATGGAGATGGTCGAGCGCCTGGACGGCGTGGCCGAAGAAAGCTCCAACGGCTGGAACAATGCCGGTACCGGTCACTCCGCGCTGGCTGAGCTGAACTACACCCCCGAAGACAAAGACGGCAACATCAACATCTCCAAGGCCATCGAGATCAACGAAGCCTTCCAGATTTCCCGTCAGTTCTGGTCCTGGCAGGTACGCCAGGGCGTGTTGAAGAACCCACGCGCGTTCATCAACACCACGCCGCACATGAGCTTCGTGTGGGGCGACGACAACATCAAGTTCCTGAAGAAGCGCTATGAAGCGCTGCAGGCAAGCCCGCTGTTCCGCCCGATGCAGTACTCCGAAGATCACGCGCAGATCGCCAAGTGGGTCCCGCTGATGATGGAAGGCCGTGATCCGGCCCAGAAGCTGGCCGTCACCTGGACGCCAATCGGCACCGACGTGAACTTCGGCGAAATTACCCGCCAGTTCGTCGGTCACCTGCAGACCCAGCAAGGCTTCGACCTGAAGCTGTCCAGCGAAGTGCAGGACATCAGCCGCAACAAGGACGGCTCCTGGCACGTCGAGTACAAGAACCTGAAGGACGGTAGCAAGTCGGCTACCGATGCCAAGTTCCTGTTCATCGGGGCCGGTGGCGGCGCGTTGAAGCTGCTGCAGAAGTCCGGTATTCCGGAAGCCAAGGAATATGCAGGCTTCCCGGTGGGCGGCTCGTTCCTGGTGACCGAGAACCCAACCGTTGCCATGCAGCACATGGCCAAGGCCTACGGCATTGCTTCCACCGGTGCACCGCCCATGTCGGTACCTCACCTGGACACCCGCGTGCTCGACGGCAAGCGTGTGATCCTGTTTGGCCCGTTCGCGACCTTCTCGACCAAGTTCCTGAAGAATGGCTCGTACCTGGACCTGCTCAGCAGCACCACCACCCACAACCTGTGGCCAATGACCCGTGTGGGCATCGACCAGTATCCGCTGGTGGAATACCTCGCAGGCCAGCTGATGCTGTCTGACGACGACCGTTTCGACGCGCTGCGCACCTACTTCCCGAATGCCAAGAAGGAAGACTGGAAACTGTGGCAGGCCGGTCAGCGCGTGCAGATCATCAAGCGTGACGAAGAGAAGGGCGGCGTGCTGAAGCTGGGCACCGAAGTGGTGGCCTCTCAGGACCGCACCATTGCAGGTCTGTTGGGCGCCTCGCCAGGTGCATCGACTGCTGCGCCGATCATGCTGAACGTGCTGGAAACCGTGTTCAAGGAGAAGGTCGCTACTCCAGAGTGGCAGGCCAAGATCAAGGAAATCGTCCCAAGCTACGGCACCAAGCTGAACGACTCGGCCGCTGCTACTCAGAAAGAGTGGAACTACACCGCCGAAGTGCTGCAATTGGCCAAGCCGCCGGTCATCGACGAAAGCGTCGGTACCAGCGCAGTCGCGCCAAGTCAGCCGGTTGAAAGCAAGCCCGAGAACGACATGGCCCTGTAATTCACGGCCCTGATGTAATCGAAAAGCCACGGGGGTCACCCCGTGGCTTTTTTTTGCGCGGTTTACGGCAGGCAGGGCGCAGGCGAGGTCGCGCCTTCGCAGGCATTCGGCAGCCTTGAGGGTGCAGGAGGCGATTGCTTAAGAGAATCCGGGCAAGCGCAGGTCGCTCAGACCTGGCGCAAAATGCAGTCCAGCAACCCCGGAAAACGCTCCCCGAGCATGTCGCTGCGCAGCGAGTTCATGTGCGTGGTGCCCACATTGCGAGTGTGTACCAGCCCTGCGTCCCTCAACACACGAAAATGGTGGGACATGCTCGACTTGGGCCTCCCTCCGTCCAGCTCGCCGCAACTGGCCTCGGTCACCCCAGCAAGATGGCGGACGATGCCCAGGCGCACCGGGTCGCTCAAGGCGTACAGCACGCGTTCGAGAATAAGGTCATCAGGAGTGGGATGTTTGTAGGCTCGCATGGTCTGCATGATACCGGGGCTTTTCATTATTGCCATAGTTCGATTATGATCGAACTACAGTATTCAATGATCCTGGAGTGTTCCATGGCAGCCCTGTTCGAACCCTATACCCTCAAAGACGTCACCCTGCGTAACCGCATCGCCATCCCGCCGATGTGCCAATACCGCGCTGAAGACGGCATGATCAACGACTGGCACCACGTGCACCTGGCTGGCATGGCCCGAGGCGGCGCCGGTCTGTTGGTGGTCGAGGCCACGGCGGTATCGCCCGAAGGCCGCATCACCCCAGGCTGCGCCGGTATCTGGAGCGATGCCCATGCCCAGGCGTTCGTGCCCGTGGTGCAGGCGATCAAGGCGGCCGGCTCCGTGCCCGGCATCCAGATCGCCCACGCCGGTCGCAAAGCCAGCGCCAACCGCCCATGGGAAGGCGATGATCACATCGCAGTCGATGATCCACGTGGCTGGGAAACCATCGCCCCGTCGGCCATCGCCTTCGGTGCCAACCTGCCCAAGGTGCCGCGCGCCATGACCCTGGACGACATCGCCCGGGTCAAGCAGGACTTCGTCGATGCAGCGCGCCGTGCACGCGACGCCGGCTTTGAGTGGATCGAGCTGCACTTTGCCCACGGTTACCTGGGCCAGAGCTTCTTCTCCGAGCACTCCAACCAGCGCACCGATGCCTACGGTGGCAGCTTCGAGAACCGCAGCCGGTTCCTGCTCGAAACCCTGGCAGCGGTACGCGAAGTGTGGCCTGAGCACCTGCCGCTGACAGCTCGTTTCGGGGTGCTGGAATACGATGGGCGTGACGAGCAAACCCTGGAAGAGTCCATCGAGCTGGCGCGCCGCTTCAAGGCCGGCGGCCTGGACCTGCTGAGCGTAAGCGTGGGCTTCACCATTCCCGATACCAACATTCCATGGGGCCCTGCCTTCATGGGCCCGATTGCCGAGCGCGTACGCCGCGAAGCCGGTATCCCAGTCACCTCGGCATGGGGCTTTGGCAAACCGGAGTTGGCCGAGGCGGCCGTACGGGCCGAGCAACTGGACCTGGTCTCGGTCGGTCGTGCTCATCTGGCTGACCCGCACTGGGCGTATTTCGCGGCCAAGGAGCTGGGCGTGGAAAAGGCTGCCTGGACCTTGCCAGCGCCCTATGCACACTGGCTTGAGCGGTATCGGTGATCGGGCTGGGGCTGCGCCTGCAGCCCCCCATCTTTACTTCGGCTTACCAACGTGGGTAGATCAGACACGGCTGCGCTTCAAACCTCAGCTCTGATCGCACCATTGACGAGACGGGGTTGAGACGGTGTGACAGGCGCACGCTGTGGCTGTGGCTGTAGAAGATCAGGGTAGGATTCAAGGTTCTCCTGCCACTCCAACGTCCCGACCAATTCAATGGCTTTTTTATTGTGAAACGCAGCCAGCGCTTCGGCTTCCATTGCGCGCACCTTTGCGCTTTTAGCATCCTTTTTTAGCTGTGAAGCCTGGGCTCGCCACTCCAACTTCAGGTGGGGCGTCGGCGCTCGGGTGCTTTGCGACAGGTGGTGGGCCGCAGCTTTGCGAAGACGAGCTACCTCAGCTCGATGCAATGCTGCCTCCTTCAGCTTGTGCTTCCGAGCGACCGTATGGCCGGCAAGTTGCCCGTGGCGATAGTCCGAAATGCGCTGAACTGTTCGTGGAGGTCTTGTACGACCATTGAAAACGGTCAGGACGGTAGGGGCTCGCCCCGATGGGTCGCGCAAATTTACAGGGTCGGCTTTGCAATAGGCATAACCATTCAGCCCACCTTGCTCAAACGGGGTCAGTGTATCCACTGACAAGAATCGCATCAGCGTAGGGCTGAAGCTTCTTACTCCATTCCCGAGCGGGTAAATGCTTGCCCTGTAGTCATAATGTTGACCTACGAATGCTACGAGTGAACAGCTGTGGCCGAAGCCCCAGGGTAGGTATGCAGCACGTCGTAGATCAATCCCAAAATGCGTATGCATATGCAGTGAGTCCATTTCAGGAAGACTGCCTCGAGCCTTGCCAGGTAATGACATTCAGGCACAGCATAGGTGACGAGGTCGGCCCTTCGACACTGTCATTTTTGGTAGGCCAAAGGACCTCTACGTTCGCTTACTTAGACTGTGCGTTATAGGTGCTGTCATCTAGATCACCCAACTGAGATCCGCGCTAATGAGCCAGGGTATTTTGCAATATTGCCTGCGCCTCGGCGAAGCACTGCTCGGCAATTGCCGAGCGGGGCTCGCTGCGGCGCAGTAGCAGGCCTACCGGGCTGTGGATGGCGGCATCGGTGACCGGCACGATGCGCAGGTGCTCGCTGAGGCTTTCCAGGCCGCAGCCCAGCGGCATGATGGCGCAGCACAGGCCAGTGGCGATGGCCTGGATCAGCTGAAAGCTGGAGTCGCTTTCCAATACAGCATTCGGTTCCAGGCCGCGGCTACGGAAGCTCAAGTCCAGCGACTGCCGGTAATGCATCCCCTTGCTCAACAGGCCCAGTGGCGTATCGCCCAGCTGGTCCCAGCGCAGGCTTTGGGCGTCGAACTGAAAATGCCGGGTATCGTGCAGCAGGCCCATGGTCGTGGTACCCAGCTCGATGACGTCGAAAAACTGCGTGTTGACCTGGTCCAGGTAGCAGATGCCCAAGTCCAGTTGGTTACGGCTCAGGCCGTCGATCACCTGTTCGGAGCTGAGCGAGCTGAGCTCGAAGTGCAGGCCCGGGTACTTGGCCCGCAACGGCAGCAGCAGTTGCATCGGGTTGAAACTGGCCAGCGGCACCGTGCCCAGGCGCAGGCTCCCCACCACTTGGCCGCGGCAATGGGCCGCCTCGGCGTGCAAGCCGTCATGGGCGGCCAGCAGGGTCCGTGCCCAGGCCAGGATGCGTTCGCCGGCCTCGGTGAACCCTTCGAACCGCTGACCGCGCTTGACGAGCACCAGGTCCAGTTCGTCTTCCAGGTTGCGCAGGCGCATGGACAACGTGGGCTGGGTGATGTGGCACAACGCAGCCGCCTGGCCAAAATGGCGAGTCTGGTCGAGGGCGATGAGAAACTTCAGTTGCTTGATATCCATGCCTGCGCCTGCTAAAGGGTTGCGCCGACAGTAACGTACCGTGGCGATAGATGCCATTGATCGAGCCGTTTGCGCTATCGATTGGACGCTGGCAGCGCATGTTACTAGCGTGACCGCCACCTCATTGGAAGGAGCTGTGCTGTGCGTGTTCAACCTGATGCGGTGTTCGTGCCGCTCAACATCGCTGTCTTGACCGTCAGCGATACCCGCACTGTCGAGAGCGATACCTCAGGTGCGCTGCTGGCGGACCGCTCGGTGGACATGGGTCACCACCTGATTGCACGGGTTCTGCTCAAGGATGATCTTTACAAAATCCGCGCTCAGGTGGCGACCTGGATTGCCGACGAGCAGGTGCAGGTGGTGTTGATCACAGGTGGCACAGGCTTTACCGGCAGGGACACCACCTTGGAGGCAGTCGAATGCCTGCTGGAACGGCGCGTGGACGGGTTCGGCGAGCTGCTGCACGCCCTGTCCATTCTGGATGTCGGCTCATCGGCCGTCCAGCGCCGCGCCTTGGCAGGGCTGAGCAATCATACGCTGGTCTGTTGCCTGCCAGGTTCTACCGGGGCCTGTCGTACTGCCTGGGAAGGCATCCTTGCCGAACAGCTCGACGCCCGACACCGGCCCTGCAATTTCGTCAAGCACGTGCGGCTTTAGCAGGAGCGGGTGCCTACCAAAGATCCCTGGCTCAGCAGCATTGATCGACCTTTGAGCGACCTTGTCAGGGCGCCAAACCGGCTGCGCAAGAGCCCCAATCGCTCGCAGCCGTCAAGGCACCCCGGCGTCTGGTCAGTGGAAAGGAATCACCCCACGTGCCTGAGCATAGGTCAGGTTGCCTCGGTGAATCCGCAACTCCTCGCCCACGGCAGCGCTTCTGACCTGTTCCCTGTAACCCAGCTTGCGCTGCCGCCACAGTTTCAGATGACCTTTGCCGAACGCCGTCGGTGCGGCGGCCGCGTCATTGAAATGAAAGTGAGCGGCCCACAGGGGCTTGCCGCGCTCGCTGCCTGGCGCTTCGAGCACATCGATGCGGTACTCATCCAGATAACCTTCGGCCAGCGCCTGCCGCGGCCCTTGATAGGTCACCCGCACCAGCCCTTGCTTGTGCAAGTAGTGCAAGCCTTCTGCACTGGGAAAGCGTGTGGTGCTGTGCAGCTTGACCAGCACCTCGCGTTTGCCGTCGCGCAAGGCCACCAAGGCATCGTCCAGGCGTTGCAGCAGTTCAGAGTCCGCTTCACTGTCGGCTAGCTGATCGCGCAGTGTCTGCACTTCCCCTATTTGTGCATCGAGCATCGACGTCAATGAATGGCTATCGATATCTTCTTCGACCAGCTTGCGCGCTTTGGCAAGTACGTTCTGATTCTGAGCAAGCATCCCTTCAGCCAGCGCTTGTTCCTGACGTTCGCTTTCCGGTGTGGGCGCCCTGGGGGGTGATACCTTGCCCACAGCAGGCAGTTGTTCGACCCATGTGCCACTTTCTCGGGTGAAGGTATGCAGTGCCGTCTGGCTGAAGGTCCCGCGAACTTGCAGCACAGGCTGCCCATCCACGATCGACTCCGAACCGATCACCGTCTGGCCGGCCGCTGTCTTGGCCACCTGCAACGCCTGCCGACGGTACACCGGACGGGTGGTGGAGTGTTGCTGGCCGACGGCCTGCTCGCGTAATGCGATGACCAGCGCGTCGCCGGCCATGGTCTTGAGCTCGACCATCTGTTGTCGATACGCCTCGAGGCGCTCGATATCCACGAGCTCGCTGCCCAGCTGGGCAATACGCTGACTGTTGAGAATGGCGGCCGAATATTCATCCCAGGCACTCTGCAGAATATCGATACGCTGAGCAGTCTGCAGGTCGGTGAACAGGGACAGATGGTGAGCATTAGCGGCCACCCGCAGGCGCTCCCCGGCAAGTGCAGCCCTGAATACCGCGTAGTGCGCATAGTCTTGCAAGGCCTCAAAACGCAGCGCCATCTCAACCAGGCCCATGGCCTGGAAGAACCGTATGTTTGGCGTGGTGGTGGTGCGCGCTTCGATGATCTGGGCGATGGTCCTGTCCGCTGCGTGAGTGCTCGGTACCGTCATGTCCAAATCGGTAACAGCAAGCAGCCGATCGAGCGCCGCCATGTATTCGATGATCAAAGGCTGGTCGATAATGATGCTTTCAAGCACTTCCCGGTACTGGTCATACGCGGCTTGGCGCACCTCAGGTGGCGCGGCGTTGAGCGCCGTGGTCAGTCGGTCATACTCACTGAACCGACCGGTATGCAACTGCTCTTCGATGATGAACTGCCCATAGCCAATCAAGTTGCGCCTGACATCTGCCAACGCCTGCCGCTGTTCTGGCGCATAGCTGGTGCTGGCCATGTAGCTACGGTCATCGAACAGGGCAACCATGTTGCGCTCGGCCTCAAGGTAGCTCTGGAAAATCCCTACAGCGGATTCGATACGCTGGCGGCGCAAGTTCTTTATCTGCGCCAGCAACTCCGTATGCCGTTTGGCAAACAGCCCGGTTGCCCGCTCGAACTGGGCATGCTGTTCAGGATCTTGCGGCGGCGGTTGCTTGAGCCGCTCATCCACTTTCAGCCATTGAGCGCGAGCGGCCTCGATGCGTGGGCGCAGGCCTTCATATTCAACGGCGCCTCTTTCCGCGTCGGCGAGGCTTTTTTCGACCGCCTGCTGCGCGGTTCGGATCCGACGGACCAACCGCTCGCGCAAGCGCTGCTGAGTGCTTGAACCGGGTCGGTCCCCGCCGCCGCGCAGTCGCGTATCGATACGCCACCCTTGTGGGTCGCGTCTGATCAGTGGCCCCTGGCTGCCATCCGGCCCGACGATGCGGGTAAGCCCATCGGCCGAGTCGACCGCATAAGCCTTTCCTTGCAGCCGCACATAGCGCCCATGCTCAAGCTCGTACAAGCCTTCCAGAGGCCCTTGCTTGATCACCGACCCGCCGTCCAGGCTTACCGAGGCAGCCATGGCTTGCAATCGCGTGCGTTGAACCCCGGATAGCTCATTGAAACCCTGGGCGCCCCGCCATGCAAAATCGAGTTGTGTGGTCGCTTGCGCCTGCAGTGCCTCGACCGTGGACACACTGCCCGGCTCAGGCAATGGCAACGGATCGATATCGCCGCCCAGTCGCACCGAGGCTGGATCGATACTCCGCCCAGTCTGCGCCCCGGCGTGGGGCGGCTCCGTTCTGGGAAGCTGCGCATGGATCAGCACCATCAGTGTGTTGTTCAGCAGATCCACCACAGCTTGGGTTCGATCCGTAGCGCTGCCTTCAAGCAGCAGTTTCAGGTCCTCGGCTACTGCAGTCATACCGATGTACAGCAAGGCAATCGAAGAGATCGGCCCCGGTAGAGCGGGCGCGACCACGTTCAGCAACTGCCAGGCAAACGTCTTGATGGACTGCCAGCGTAACTCGCTGTTGCTCATGGCGCTGCGGTCGGCCAGTTCGAGCAGCATCGAGCGCTTGGCTTCGAACAGGTTCGAATCGATGTCATGGGTCCAGAACGTCAGCGCGAGTTCAACAGGGGCTGGCTTGCTCAGTGGCGCGTACGGATCGAACACCCAGTGGGGCAGATGGGGCTCTTTGAAGCCACCCTTGTCGTAAACGGCCCGGTGCGTTTGGTCGAGCCATGCCAGCACCTCTTCCTGCACGCGGCCGGGCTGGGCAATCTCCTGCATGAGGCCGTGCGGGTCCTTGAATTGTTTGAGCGCGCCCCTGTGCATCGGACAGTACAGCAACAGTGCGCCGCTATTGGCCACCTGGATGACGAAGAAACCGTGCGCCTTGTCGACCAACTGCGAGTCGGGCGAGCGCTTGAAGGCCAGGGGCGCGATGGCCAACGCCTTCTCATTGCTTGCGGGTAAACGGCAAAAGCTTGCCACCGCCGCATAGCTGCGTGAGTCGATATGCCCGGTACACAGCGCGAAGGCAGCATCGAGCATAAGGCCCAAGCGCCATTGCGCCGCAAAGGCGTTGAGGTGGCTGGCTTTGTACTGTTCATCCCCAAGCAAGCCATCGAGGTAGCGCGGATAGGTGCCGCCTATGTCTACAGTGGCAACCAACTGGCGCAGGTACTCGGGGTCAAGCCAGGAAGGGATCTGCCCATGGGTGCGATGGGCTACAGCGGCTACAGGGCTTGCGCCGGTTGCCTCAAGGCGACCGATGGCGTACTCGGTCAACGTCAGCGTCTTGCTTTCTATCAGCTGCGGGAAACCCAGCCCATGGCCGTCATTGGCGTAGGTATTGACGGTCAGTAACAGGTCATCCGCGTCGAAGGCACCGTCTGCAGGGTGATCGGCCAGCATCTGTTCGCGTAGCTTGCGCCGCGCATAGGGTTGCAGATCATCCGGTTCAGCAGGGGGCTGGGCATTTGCCTGGGAGGCCTGCAACACGCAAACATCTATCAGCGCCTGGAGATAGCGGCTCTGACTGTTGAAGTCGGCGTTCAACAATTTCTCAGGCAGATCGATGGCCAGCTTTTGAGTGGGCAGATCGGCTCTCTGGGCGAAGAACTGCGAGGGGTCGACCACGGCCTGGTAGGCAGACGCTAACTCATCCACCGTGTTCAGATCGCTCAACCGTACACGGTTCAACCGCGACAGCAGGATTTCAAGCAATACGCCGGACAACAAGGCAAACGCGTTACCGTCAGCTTCGTAGAGCGCCCACGAAAAACCGTCATCGGTCGCTGTCGGCCGGTACTGCGTCTGCAAGTAGGTGCCAAAGTCCTCTAGCGAGGTGAAACCTTTCACATCCCCTGCAGACGTGCACCAGAGTGTCACGTTGGCCACTTCGCTACTGGCGTTCACCAGCAGCCCAGGCAGCAGTTCACGGGTGCTGTCTTCGCCCAGGCGCCAATGCATGCGTACGGTGTGCACGGCAAAACCCTCGGTTCTTTCGAGCAGCAGATCCTGCAAGCATCGCTGCTCATCAGCGGTCAACGCCTGATCGGCCAACCCACTCAGAAGCCCGGCGCGAAGCACCTGTTGAACCCAGGTATCGTGATCGTTGCCGTTGCCTGCATTCCAGTAGTCGATCTGAGCCTGTGCAAAGCACGCATGAAGGGTCGGCAGAAACGCATTGAATGCATCGTTAAGCGTGCCGGGGTCGACAAGGTCATCATCGGCTGTTTCGAACGCATCGGGGATGGCAAAAAAGCGAAGCGGTGGTTTGAGGCTGAAGCGGTCCTGGCGGGAAAAATCCACCGGTGCGCCATCAAGAAAGCGTTGCAGCACAACCTCGACAAGCGGGGTAACTGTCCAGTAGCCGTCCACGTGCCAGCGAAGAAATTTCAGCGGTTCGGCCGTTTTCATGTCGGGGCGGTGAACGGCCACCTTGGGGTAATGCGCGATGATCAGGTTCATCAGTTGCTCGCCTACCACTTGGCGCAGGGTAGGGCGGTTGCCAAAGCGCATGGCGATGGCACGATTGAGGTCATGTGGTGCAGGTGGATGGGGGTGGGAAGAGGGCATGCTTGGAGCTCCTTGTGGGTTCTAACCACAATGTTCCAAGCGTGCCAAGGCACCCGGTGCTATCTATGTGCTGCACGGCGGTCAAGGCCTTTGGCTGCGCCCAGGCATGGCGCCGTGCTGTCTGCACTTGCCCGCCAGCCCGGACCAACATTCTTCGAATAAGTCAAGAACCGACCTGTTCAAATCCCTCGCACCGTGCTACAAACTGGTTAAGCAATGATCTAGCTGCTTGATAACGAAGGGAAAATCATGACGAAGTCGGAGCTGATCGAACGTATTGTCACCCATCAAGGGCTACTCTCGTCCAAGGACGTAGAGCTGGCCATCAAGACCATGCTTGAACAGATGTCACAATGCCTTGCTACCGGTGATCGCATCGAGATCCGCGGTTTTGGCAGCTTCTCGCTGCATTATCGGGCACCACGGGTAGGTCGTAACCCCAAGACCGGCCAGTCGGTCAGCCTCGAAGGCAAGTTCGTTCCGCACTTCAAACCCGGCAAGGAATTGCGTGATCGGGTCAATGAAGAAGAAGACGAGGCTCACACCTGATTTCCTAGGAGCAACCCAATGCGTAACCTCAAGCGTGCACTGGCAGCTGTCTTCGTTCTGCTGCTGGCGGCTGTAGTGCTGTTCTTCGTGCTGGAAAACCAGCAGACCGTAGCCTTGACCTTGTTTGGCTGGGTTGCGCCACAGGTGCCCGTGGCAGTGGTAGTGCTGGCAGCGCTGATCATTGGCCTGGCCGTTGGGCCTTTGCTGGGCGCCTATGGCGTGCAGCGCAGCAAGCGCAAAATCCGTGCTTCGGCCCGCGAAGCGGCGCTGAGCGGCAAATAAAGATTTTTCTTAGGTTGCTTTAGGAAATGCCTGCCTACTAAAGCAACGGTCACCATGGACTAATTGCTCACTTCGTTTTAGCCCCTGGCGAGAGTGCGCAGCATGGATTACCCCGGCCTAACCCACCACGGCGCGGTACGCGGCGTGACGGGTTCCTGCCATCAGCTTCATTTAGGCCCTGGCGTCAGCCTGCTGGTCGACTGCGGTGCCGAGCAGGGTGCCGATGCAACACCGGGCGCGCAGGGCAGCGCGCTCGGGTTCGACATCACTGGCATCCAGGCCCTGATCGTCACGCACGTGCACCTGGACCACGTAGGCCGCATTCCGGCATTGCTGGCCCAGGGGTACCGCGGCCCCATCCTCTGTAGCGAGCCCTCCGCCAGGTTATTGCCCCTGGTGCTCGAAGACGCCTTCAAGCTCGGCATCGACAGCACACCTGCCCAAGTGGCCCGCTACATCGCCCTGGTACACAACCTGATCGTGCCCCTGCCTTTCGGGCACTGGCATACCGTGGTTCAGCACCCGCAGGTGGCTTGCGCCATTCGCTTGCAGCGTGCGGGTCACCTCTTGGGTTCAGCCTACGTCGAATGCGACATCCAGCACGGGCCAAACAGCACGCGCTATGTATTTTCAGGTGACCTGGGCCCGGGCAACGACCCCTTGCTGCGCCCCTTGCAGCCCCCAGAGCACGCCGATGTGCTGGTGCTGGAAAGCACCTATGGCGACCGCCTTCACCCACCCACTGGTGATCGCGTCCAGCGACTGGAAGCGGCCATCGACCGCGCGCTGGCCGATCACGGCACCTTGCTGATCCCGGCCTTCAGCCTGGGGCGCACCCAGGCACTGCTCCATGACCTCGAAGATGTCCTGCACCGCAAGGCCTTGTTGGGCAAGACAGGCCCCTCGCCACAAGGCGAGCCCGTGTATTGGGCGCAGCTGCCGATCATTCTCGATTCTCCCCTGGCCCAGCGCATCACCCAGGCCTACCGCGACCTGCACCCTTATTGGAACGAGCAGGCCAGGGCGCGCCTGGCAGATGGCCGCGACCCGCTCGCGTTCGGCCAACTGATCAGCGTAGACACCCACGCCCGTCACCAGCAGGTGGTCAACTACCTCAAAAGCACCGGCAGGCCCGCCATCGTCATTGCAGGCAACG
Source organism: Pseudomonas sp. I3-I5 (assembly GCF_022699445.1). Classification (NCBI taxonomy): domain Bacteria; kingdom Pseudomonadati; phylum Pseudomonadota; class Gammaproteobacteria; order Pseudomonadales; family Pseudomonadaceae; genus Pseudomonas; species Pseudomonas sp. I3-I5. The sequence goes on from NZ_CP093940.1 coordinate 1,144,517, forward strand.
GCATGTGCTCGGGCGGGCGCATCGTCAATTACCTCAAGGCCATGCTGGGCGACCCCAGGCATGAAGTGATGTTCGTGGGCCATCAGGCCAAGGGCACGCCCGGTGCGGTGATCCAGGCCAGCGAACGGGGGCAGGGCCTGGGCCAGGTGGACCTGGAGGGGCAGTACTACAGCATCTGGGCCAAAGTGCTGACCCTCGGTGGCTATTCAGGCCACGCCGACCAGGCCGGCCTGGTCGCCTTCGCCACCAGCAGCGAGCGTGCCCCGGCGCGCATTGTGCTGGTGCATGGCCGGGCCGGTGCGAAAACGGCGCTGGCACAGGCGCTGCAGCGGCGCACGCAGGCGCTTGGCTGGCCAACCCAGGTGGAAATCGCAAGATAATGCGAGCGATTCACGGAACGATGGGCGCCGACGTTGTCTGATACACACCACGGCTCACCACCCCCTCGCGCGACCTGCCCGAGGCGATCACCAGGTAGGGCATGTCGGCCACGCTGGCCGCAGCCTGCGCGCAAGCTACAAAGCGTATTCTCTGGTATTCTTCGCCGTGATGCTTGCGTCTCGAGCCTATGGATAGCCAGAGATTACTCACGCTAGGCGCGTAACTTAGCGGCGTTGCGCTGTGCGCGACGACGATCAGAAATAAGACTCATGCTGGCCAATTGAACCATCAACTGGCTGTTAAGGATCCGAATATGGAATTGATCCCGGTTATTCTTTCCGGTGGCGTTGGCAGCCGTTTGTGGCCTGTTTCTCGTGAGGCTCACCCCAAGCCGTTCATGACCCTGCCCGACGGGCAAAACCTGATTCAGAAGACGTTCCTGCGCGCCTCCAAACTGGACGGCGTTGCAGAAGTTCTGACCGTCACCAACCGTGAACTGCTGTTCAAGACCGAAGACGAATACCGCGCCATCAATACCCAGGGCCACCCCCAGGGCTATATTCTCGAACCGTTCGGTCGCAACACCGCCGCCGCCGTGGCCGCTGCCGCCCTGCAACTCCAGCAGGTGCATGGCCCGCAGGCCTACATGCTGGTGCTGGCTGCCGACCACCTGATCCAGGACGAAGCGGCGTTCTCCCAAGCCGTAAACCGAGCGGTGCACCTGGCCGAGCAAGGTTGGCTGGTCACCTTCGGTATCAAGCCCCAGTACCCCGAAACCGGCTTCGGCTACATCGAAGCGGCCGCCGATGGCGCGCTGGACGGTGGCCTCAAGGTCGCACGCTTCGTCGAGAAGCCCGATGCCGCCACCGCCGAAGCCTATGTAGCCGCCGGCAACTATTTCTGGAACGCCGGCATGTTCTGCTTCCAGGTCGGCACCGTCATCGAGCAGTTCCAGGAACACGCCCCGGACGTGCTGCACGCCGTGGCCCAGACGCTGGAGGCCTCGCGCCACACCACCGCCAAGGGCTACAGCTGCATGGCGCTCGACCCCGACACGTTCGCCAATGTGCCTGACATCTCCATCGATTACGCCCTGATGGAGCGCTCGCGCAAGGTCGCGACCATTCCCTGCGACATCGGCTGGAGCGACATTGGGTCGTGGAACGCCGTCAGCGAACTGACCGCCCCGGACGAATCGGGCAACCGCTTCGAAGGCGAAGTGCTGGCCCACGCATCGAGCAACAACTACGTCACCACCGAAGACCGCCTGGCGGCCCTGGTCGGCGTGCAGGACCTGCTGGTGGTCGACACCCCCGACGCCCTGCTGATCGCCCACAAGGACCACGCCCAGGACGTCAAGCACATCGTCAAGCGCTTGAAAAGCGATGGCCACTCGGCGCACCTGCTGCACCGCACCGTGCATCGCCCCTGGGGCACCTACACCACCCTGGAAGACGGCGAGCGCTTCAAGATCAAGCGCATCGTGGTCAAGCCCAAGGCATCCCTGTCCCTGCAGATGCACCATCACCGCAGCGAGCACTGGATCGTGGTCAGCGGCATGGCCGTGGTGGTCAACGATGACAAGGAGCTGATGCTCAACACCAACGAATCCACGTTCATCCGCGCCGGTCACAAGCACCGCTTGCAGAACCCGGGCGTGATCGACCTGGTGCTTATCGAAGTTCAAAGTGGCGACTACCTCGGCGAAGACGACATCGTGCGTTTCGAGGACAATTACGGTCGTTGCGACGCCTGAGTCCAGGCTTTCCCGTCGGCCCGTCGTGCCTGGCCAGGCACCGGGCCGGTCTTCGGTCGCCCACCGTGGCCGGCTATCCCTGTTCAGACTGTCGGCGCCCCTGGCGCCACCGCATTGAGTGAGACGTATGTACCCACCCATCCAGACCCGTTGTTTCAAAGCCTACGATATCCGCGGCCAAGTGCCTGCCGACCTCAACGATGACGTGGCCTACCGCATTGGCCGCGCCCTGGTGGCCGAGCTGGGCGGGCGCACCTACGTGGTGGGCCGTGACATGCGCCTGGAAAGCCCCGGTTTGTCGCTGGCGCTGATCAAAGGCCTGACCGAAGGCGGCGCCGATGTGATCGACATCGGCCTGTGCGGTACTGAAGAAGTGTACTTTGCCACCAGCCATCACCAGGCCGACGGCGGCGTGATGATCACCGCCAGCCATAACCCCAAGGGTTACAACGGCATGAAGCTGGTGCGCGAGCAGTCCCGCCCGATCAGCGGCGACACGGGCCTGAACGACATCCGCCAGCGCGTCGAAGCTGGTAGCCTGGGTGAGCCTGCCGCCAAGCCCGGCCAGGTGCGCGAGGTGTTCGACAAGACCGCCTACATCGACCACCTGCTCACCTACGTCAACCTCGACACCCTCAAGCCGCTCAAGGTGCTGGCCGACCCCGGTAACGGCGCTGTGGGCCCGGTGATCGAGCTGCTCAAGGCACGCCTGCCCCTGGACATCACCCTGATCAACGGCGAGCCGGACGGCAACTTCCCCAACGGCATTCCCAACCCGCTGCTGCCGGAAAACCGCGACCTGACCCGCCAGGCCGTGCTCGACACCGGCGCCGACATGGGCATCGCCTTCGACGGCGACTTCGACCGCTGCTTCTTCTTCGACAACCAGGGCCGCTTCATCGAAGGCTACTACGTGGTCGGCCTGCTGGCCGAGATGCTGCTGGCCAAGCACCCTGGCAGCAAGATCATCCACGACCCACGCCTGACCTGGAACACCATCGAACAGGTGGAAGCAGCCGGCGGCGTGGCCATCCAGAGCAAGACCGGCCATGCCTTCATCAAGGAGCGCATGCGCGCCGAAGACGCCGTATACGGCGGCGAAATGAGCGCCCACCACTACTTCCGCGACTTTGCCTACTGCGACAGCGGCAACATCCCGTGGCTGCTGGTGGCCGAGCTGATGAGCGTGACCGGCAAGACCCTGGCCCAGCTGGTGGACGAGCGTATCGCCAAGTTCCCGTGCAGCGGCGAGATCAACTACGAGGTGGCCGATGTGAAAGGCACCATCGACAAGATCCTGAACCACTACCTGCCGCAAAACCCCAGCGTCGACCGCACCGACGGCATCAGCGTGGCCTTCGCCGACTGGCGTTTCAGCCTGCGCGGCTCCAACACCGAGCCCCTGCTGCGCCTGAACGTGGAAAGCCGCGGTGATGAAGCGCTGGTGGCGCAGCACGTCGCGCAAATCGCCCGTTTGATTCAAGGATAACTATGTTAGGCATGTTTCGGGGCGTCTGGGATTACCGGGGCTTCATCCTCACCTCCATCAAGAACGAGTTCATCTCGCGCTTTGCCCGCAGCAAGCTAGGCGGCCTGTGGATGATCATCCACCCCCTGGCCCAGGTGGCCATCTACGCGTTGATCCTGTCCAACGTGCTGGGCGCACGCCTGCCCGGCATCGACAACAAGTACGCCTACGCGCTGTACCTGATTGCCGGCATCCTGGCCTGGAACCTGTTCGCGGAAATCGTCGGGCGCTGCCTGACGGTGTTCATCGAACAGGGCAACCTGATGAAGAAGATGCGCTTTCCGCGCATTGCGCTGCCGGTGATCGTGGTGGGATCGTGCCTGCTCAACAACCTGTTGCTGTTCATCGCCGCCATGATCATCTTCGCCTTGCTGGGCCATGCGCCCAACGCGCAGATGCTGTGGCTGCTGCCCCTGACCCTGGTGGTGGTGGCCTTCGCCGTCGGCCTGGGCCTGGTGCTGGGTGTACTGAACGTGTTCTTGCGTGACATTGGTCAGGTGGTGCCGATCATCATGCAGGTATGGTTCTGGTTCACGCCGATCGTGTACTCGGTCAACATCGTGCCCGACTACCTCAAGGGCACCCTCGACATCAACCCGATGTATGCCATCGTCACCGGCTATCACAACGCGCTGGTCTACAAGCTTGCGCCGAACATCGCCGAACTGGGCGTCACGGTCGCCATTGCCCTGGGCCTGATGGTACTGGGGCTGTTCCTGTTCCGCAGGGCTTCTGCCGAAATGGTGGACTCGCTATGACACTTCTGTCCGTCAGCAACGTAGGCAAGGCCTACCGCAGCTACCGCTCCGAATGGCAGCGCATCGCGCGTTGGTGCTATTTGCCGGTCAAGGCCAGCAGCGAGCATTGGGTGCTCAAGCACATCAGCTTCAACATCGAGGCCGGTGAAGCCATCGGCCTGGTGGGGCAGAACGGCGCGGGCAAGTCCACGCTGCTGAAAATGATCACCGGCACCCTGCAGCCCAGCGAAGGCACCGTGCGCGTCAACGGCCGCATCGCCGCCATCCTCGAGCTGGGCATGGGCTTCAACGCCGAGTTGAGCGGGCGTCAGAATGCCTACCACGCCGCCGGCCTGATGGGCTTTACCACCGACCAGATCGACGGCGTGATCGACGACATCGAGGCGTTCGCCGAAATTGGCGAGTACTTCGACCAGACCGTGCGCACCTATTCCAGCGGTATGCAGATGCGTGTGGCCTTTGCCGTCGCCACGGCATTCCGCCCCGAAATCCTGATCATCGACGAAGCCTTGTCGGTGGGTGACAGCTACTTCCAGCACAAGAGCTTTGGCCGCATCAAGGAATTCCAGCAGGCTGGTACCACGCTGCTGATCGTGTCCCACGACCGCGCCGCCATTCAGGCCCTGTGCAACCGGGCGATCCTGCTGGACGGCGGCACCGTCATCAAGGACGGGCCACCTGAAGAGGTGATGGATTACTACAACGCCCTGATCGCCCAGAAAGAAAACGCCACCGTCGAAGTGCAAACCCTCGAGAACGGCGCAGTGCAAACCCGCTCGGGCAGTGGCAAGGCCAGCATCGCAGGTGTCTCGCTGCTCAACGCCCAGGGCGCTGCCGCCGAATACGTGACCGTGGGCGAGGACGTCTGCCTGACCGTGGACGTGGCCATCAACGCCCCGTTGCCCGAACTGGTGGTGGGCTATGTGATCAAGGACCGCCTGGGCCAGGACGTATACGGCACCAACACCCATCACCTGGGGTGTGCCCGCAAGGACCTCGCCCAGGGCACGCAGCTGTCGTACCGTTTCCGCTTCCCCGCCAACCTGGGCGTGGGTTCTTATTCCGTCGCCGTCGCGCTGCATGCGGCCGATGCCCACGTGGTGGACAACTACGAGTGGCGCGACCTGGCCTTGGTGTTCAACGTCGTCAACGTTTCGGAAAGTACGTTCGTAGGCCTTGCCTGGATACCTCCGACCGTGGAGTGCAGTAATGGATAGTCGATTCTACCGGGCGTTCGAAGACCGCCATCGCGGCTCGCGGGCGCTGATCGCCAGCCGCCTCGAAGTCTACCTGCCGTTTCTGGCGCCGCTCAAAGACCTGTACCCCCAGGCGGGCGTGCTGGACGTAGGCTGCGGCCGTGGCGAGTGGCTGGAAATGCTGATTCGTGAAGGCTATGACGCCAGCGGTGTAGACCTGGACGAAGGCATGCTCGAAGCCTGCCGCGAACTGGGCCTGCCGGTGCGCACCGACGATGCGCTCAACGCGCTGCGCCAGTTGCCCGATGCCAGCCTGATCGCCGTCAGCGGCTTTCATATCGCCGAGCACATTCCCTTTACCGTGCTGGAAGAAATGGTTGGCGAAGCCATGCGGGTGCTGCAACCCGGCGGCTTGCTGATCCTGGAAACGCCCAACGCTGAAAACGTGGTGGTCGGCACCAACAATTTCTTCGTCGACCCCACCCATGACCGCCCGATCCCCAGCCTGCTGCTGTCGTTCTTGACCGAGTTCAAGGGCTTTGCCCGCTCCAAGGTCCTGCGCCTGCAAGAAGCGCCGGACCTGCGCGAGCCGGAGCGCAAGCTGGGCGTGATGGACGTGTTGGCCGGCACCAGCCCGGATTACGCCGTGGTGGCGCAGAAGCAGGCACCTGCCGACGTACTGGCCGCGTTCGACGCACCGTTCGAGCAGGTGTATGGCGTAGCGCTGGACGAATTGGCCTCGCGTTATGACCAGGCCCTGGAGGGCCGGTTGAATACCCTAGAGAATCAGATGGCAACCGAAGTACATGACCTGCTCGGCTCCCTGAAAGCCGAACAAGCCGAGCGCGTGCAATTGCTCGAGGCAGGGTTTGCGCAAGAGCGCGAGCGCTTGCAAGCCCAACTGGATAACGAGCGCGAGCATGCCCAGCACGCACTGGCCCAGGCACGCGAGCAGGCCGAACGGCTGCAACTCGAGATGAACACCTCGCTGAGCAACGCCCACCACTGGTACCTGCGCGCCACCGCGCTCGAACAGCAGTTGACCACATTCCAGAGCAGCACCGTGTGGCGGGCGACCACGCCCGTGCGCAAGCTGGGCCACCTGGTCAAGCACCCTCGCAGCGCTGCAACAACCGCCAAGCACACCCTGCGCCGCGTCGCGCCCCACGCACGGCTGTGGCTGGCGCGTCGCCCTGCCGTCGAGCGCAAGGTCAGGGCCCTGGTTCAACGCAGCCCCTGGCTTACTGGCGTGTTGCGTGACCTGTTGAAGGTGCCAGCGCCTGCAGTGCCTGTAGAGGCCAACGACCCACAGCACGGTTTGATCGACCATGCTCCATTGACCCCACGGGGGCGCCAGATCGAAAGCGCGCTCCGTGCTGCCGTGACGAAGGGCCAGAAGTAATGCGTATCGTAATTGACATGCAGGGCGCGCAGACCGAAAGCCGTTTCAGAGGGATTGGTCGGTACAGCATGGCGTTTGCCCAGAGCATCGTGCGCAACCGCGGCGAACACGAAGTCTATCTTGTGCTCAACGGCATGCTGCACGAGAGCATCGAGCCCATCCGCACCGCGTTCATCGGCTTGTTGCCGCAGAGCCATATCCGCGTGTGGTACGCCGAAGGCCCCGTTGCCGACAGCCACCCGAACAACCTGGCGCGTCGCCAGACGGCCGAACACATGCGCCAGGCCTGCATCGACGCGCTCGAGCCGGACGTGATCCACGTGACCAGCTCGGTGGAAGGCTACATCGATGACGCGGTGATCGGCAGTGCCACGCTGCACCATGATGCGCTGGTCAGCGCCACGCTCTATGACTTGATCCCGCTGGTAAGCCCCAAGCAGTACCTCGACGGCAACCCGGCCTACAAAAGCCACTACCTGGCCAAGGTCGGCGCATTCCAGCAGTACGATCTGCTGCTGTCGATCTCGGACTTCGCGCGTCAGGAAGCACTCTCCCTGCTGCCGCTGGATGAGGCGAAAGTCGTCAACGTATCCACCGCTGCCGATGACGTGTTCTACCCGGTCACGCTCGCCCACGAAGAGCGTCTGGCGCTGCTTGAGAAATTCGGCCTGCGCGAACCGTTCGTGCTGTACACCGGTGGCGCCGACGAGCGCAAGAACCTACCTCGCCTGATCGAGGCCTTCGCAGCCGTCAAACCCAAGCTGGGTGAGACCCAACTGGTATTCGCCGGCAAGATGCCGCAATACCACGTGGACCTGTACCGTCAGCATGCCCGTGACCAGGGGCTGGCCCCGGACGACCTGGCATTCACCGGTTTCGTCAGCGATGCCGAGCTGCGCAGCCTGTACAGCATCTGCGAGCTCTACGTATTCCCGTCCTGGCACGAAGGCTTCGGGCTGCCGCCGCTGGAGGCCATGAAATGTGGCGCGCCCGTGATCGGTGCCAACGCCTCAAGCGTACCGGAGGTCATTGGCTGGGATGAGGCAACCTTCGACCCACACGATCCAGCGGCGATTGCCAGCAAGCTCGAGCAAGCCCTGCTGGACGACGCCTTCCGCAAGGCCCTGGCCGTTCACGGGGCAGACCGCGCCGAGCATTTCTCGTGGGACCGTACAGGGCAGGCCGCCCTCGAGGCCTTCGAACACGCCATGGCCCAGCGCCAGGCCGACCAGGCGCACACCGAGCAGCCGCGTGACCACCTGCAGCAGTTGATCGAAACCCTCAGTGCCAGTGCGCCGCTGCAAAACGGTGAGGTCAGCGTCGAGCGCCTGGCCAAGGCCGTTGATTACTCCGTGCAACCGCCTACGAATGTACCCAGCCTGTTCGTCGACATTTCGGAGCTGTGCAAGCACGACGGCAAGAGCGGCATCCAGCGCGTGGTGCGCAGCATTCTGCTGGAATGGCTGGTCAATCCGCCTTCGACCTACAAAGTCGTACCGGTGTACACCACGCCTGCTGAGCCGTACTACCGTGAAGCGTCGGCGTTCACCGCCAAATTCCTGGGCCAGGAGCCGAACGAAGCGTTGCAGGACGAAGTCATCAGCTACCGTGCTGGCGACGTGTACCTGGGCCTGGACCTGTTGATGGATGTGCTGCCGCACAAGAAGGCTTACTTCAACGCCATGCGTGACCACGGCGTCAGCATCCTGTTCGTGGTCTACGACTTGCTGATTCTGCAACTGCCGCACTGTTTCGTCGAAAGCCTGCACGAACACTATGCGAAATGGATACGGACGGTGGCCGAATACGACGGCGCCATCTGCATTTCCCAAGCCGTGGCTGATGAGCTCAATGACTGGTACCTGGAGCACATGCCTGCACGCAAGCGCCCGTTCCACATTGGCGCCTTCCACCTGGGCGCCGACCTTGACCAGTCCGTGCCATCGCTGGGCTTCCCGGAAGACCCGGCCATGCGCCTGGAAGCGCTGGAAGACAACCCTACCTTCCTGATGGTAGGTACGCTGGAACCCCGTAAAGGGCATGCACAAACGCTAGAGGCGTTTGAACAGCTATGGGCCGATGGGGTACAAGCCAATCTCGTGATCGTGGGCAAGCATGGCTGGCTGGTCGATGAACTGGCGCGCAAGCTCGAGAACCACGCCGAGCGCGGCAAGCGGCTGTTGTGGCTCTCCGGTGCCAGCGACGAATACCTGGAGCACCTGTACCAGGAGTCCGACTGCCTGGTGGCCGGCTCCTACGGTGAAGGCTTCGGCTTGCCGCTGATCGAGGCCGCGCAGCACAAACTGCCAATCATCGCCCGGGACCTTGCGGTATTCAGGGAAGTGGCCGGTGATCACGCCTGGTACTTCGAAGGCACGCACACAGAAGAAATTGCCGAGAAGATCAAGCAATGGCTGGGGTTGTTCGAAAAGGGCGAACACCCTCAATCCACCGAAATGCCATGGTTGACATGGAAAGCCAGCGCACAACAGCTGGTGGCTGCAATAGATAAGTGCGCGTTCTAACGCGCCTATAAAACACACACTGGGGCGTTTGCAATGAGTTCAAGGTTGGGTTCCACGGGGAGGACGGGCCTGGCGTTAGCGTTGGCTATCGCCGTCTGGTTCGTGTGGCATCATTTTCCTTCGGGGTTCATCGCCGGTACATCGTCGTACTGGCAGTCGGAAGTCGACGACGTTACGCAATACATCTCTGGCTTCCACGCGTTCTTCAGTGCGCCTTTCGGGTATCCGCTGCTGGCATTCGACAGCATCAATTACCCGCAGGGCACGCGCGCGACGTTCATGGACACCATTCCGCTGTATGCGCTTATCCTGAAACTGGTGGTGCCCGCGTCATACGCACCGTTCAACCCCTACGGCGTGTGGGTGGGCCTAGCATTCCTGGGCCAGGCCGTGTGTGGCTGGTGGATGCTGCGCGAGCTTGAGGTCAAGTCCTGGCTGGCACTGGTGGCGCTGGTGGTGTGCCTGCTGATCTTCCCGGCCTTTACAGCGCGTGTGACCCATATCTCGCTGATGACGCACTGGATCCTGCTGGCAGCCATCGCGCTCTACTTGCGTGGGCAGCGCCTGGGGCAGGTGCCCGTGGCAGGCTGGACAGCATTGTTGGTGGCCGGCTTCTACATCAACATCTACCTGTGCGTGATGGCGAGCGCCATTTATGTCGCCAACTGGCTGGCCAAGCCACGGCACTACCGCTGGGTGGACGTGCCTCGGGCGTTGTTGCCGTTCCTGATCATCGGCGCCAGCCTATGGGTGACCGTGTTCCCCATGGACTCCACGAACGTGGCCAAGGAAACCGGTTTCGGCACGTTTTCCATGAACCTGCTGGCACCGTTTTCAGGGGGTACGTTCTTCCCCATCGAAAACGCCGAAATGCCGGGGCAATACGAAGGCTTCAATTACCTGGGCCTGGGTGTCTTGCTGGGGTTGCTGGCCGGCCTGGTACTGGGCGGGCGCAGGGCAGTGAGGTGGGCGGCGGACAACTGGCCGCTGGTGCTGGTGATGCTTGGGCTCACCCTGTATGCACTTTCCGACAGCATCTACTGGGGCACCCACCAGGTGCTGGTGCTGCATTACCCCGCGTTCATGGAGGCCATCACTACGCAGTTCCGGGCCTCTGGCCGGTTCTTCTGGCCTGTAGGGTATGCGCTGACCATCGCGGCCATCGTATTGCTGTACCGCAGGCTGCCCAAACGCGTTTTCGCGCTGGCGATGTTGGTGTTGATCGTGGTGCAGGTGGCGGACATGTCCATCCAGCGCCACCGCTTGACCGATGGCGCCAAGCGCCCGGCAACACCAATCCTGACCCAGGCTGCGTGGGACGCCCAGATAGCCGATGGCATTCAGTATCTGTATTTCTTTCCCAAGTTCCGCTGCGGGCGCTCGGACATGATCCTCAGTACGCTGATGCCGACCATGCGGTATGCCGTCGAGCACGGGCTCAAGATCAACACCGGCTACGTGGCACGCGCCAACTCCAACTGTGCAGTGGAAAGCACCCAGGCCGAAATTGCAGGCTCCGATGCGCGCCACTCCCTGTATGTATTCGTCAAGGGCGATTTCCCTGAAGTGGGCCAGGCGCTGGCGCTGTTCCCAGCCGACCATCAGCCCCAGTGCACCGAACTCGATTACGCCCATGTGTGCAAGTTTGATGTGGACAAGGAGCGCCACTGATGAGCCAGCCCAGGCGCTTGTTGTCGCTGATCTCACCGTTCTACAACGAAGAACGCGGTGTTTGCGCGTTCTTCGAGCGTGTGGACGCCCTGTCAAAGGCGTTGGCCGATCGCTATGACTTCGAGGTCATCGCGATCAATGACGGCAGCAGGGACCAGACCTACGAAGAACTGCTCAAGGCCCAGGCGGCTTACCCGTACGTAACGGTCGTTGACCTGTCACGCAACTTTGGGAAAGAAGCCGCGCTTTCAGCTGGCCTGGACTTTGCGACCGGCGATGCAGTCGTGCCCATCGACTCCGACCTTCAGCATCCTCCCGAAGTGGTGCTGGAGCTCGTTGCCAAATGGGAGGAGGGCGCCGAAGTGGTGCTGGCCAAGCGCGTGGATCGGCGCACCGACCACGCGGTGCAGAAGTTCACCGCCAACGGGTTCTACAAACTGCACAACTCCATCTCGGACATCCACATACCCGCGGACGTGGGCGATTTTCGCTTGATGGACCGCAAGGTCGTCGAGGCGCTAAAAAGGCTTCCTGAAAACCGTCGCTTCATGAAGGGGCTGTTTGCCTGGGTAGGTTTTCGCACCGCCACCATCGAATACCAGGTGGCGCCACGCAGCACCGGCAAGACCAGCTTCAACACCTGGAAACTCTGGAATTTTGCCATCGAAGGCATCACCAGCTACAGCTCGGCCCCCTTGCGCATATGGACTTACCTGGGCTGTGCGGTATCGGCCATGGCCTTTGTGTATGCGGTTTACCTGCTGATCAAGACCCTGTGCTTTGGCGCCGATACGCCCGGTTATGCCTCGTTGATGATCACCATCCTGTTCGCCAGCGGCGTGCAGCTGATCGGCATAGGGGTGCTTGGGGAGTATGTCGGGCGGATCTTCGTCGAATCCAAGCGCCGGCCCGTGTACATCGTGCGCGAAGTGGTCAAGACCGACCGATGATCATTCCGGGCAAGTACTACCAGTTTCTGCGTTTTGCCTTGGTCGGCGTGGCCAACACGGCGGTGCATGCCGGCGTGGTGATTTTGCTGATGGAAACCCTGGCGCCGCCGGCAGCCGTGGCCAACGCGTGTGCATTCATCGTGGCCAACCTGATGTCCTACTGCATCAACAGCCGGTTCACCTTCCGTGTGCCGATGAGTTGGCTGGGATACCGGCGCTTCTTGCTGGTCTCACTGGTGTCGCTGGGCCTGACGCTGCTCATCACCTCGTGGGTCGAATACATGGGTTGGCACTATGGCGTGGGCCTGGTGATGGTGGTCTTCATCGTGCCAGTGCTCAACTTCATGGTGATGAAGCTCTGGGCATTCGCCCCGGCCAAGTCATGAAAACGCCACCCTGCCGCCACGCCCACCGCAATGACTATTTTTTGGAATACGTAACAGGACTCAAACTATGACAATTGGCCAGCAAGAACACCTTTCGCCTGGCAGCGTACAACCTTGCGAAGATCGCGCGACCAGCATTGCGGTGGTGATCCCTTCCTACAAAGTGACCGCGCACATCCTGGGCGTCATTGCCGATATTGGCCCGGAAGTCGAGCGCATCTACGTAGTCGATGATTGCTGCCCGGAAGGCTCCGGCCGTTATGTCGAGGAACACGCCACCGACCCCCGTGTAGTGGTGCTGCGCAACCCGGAAAACCAGGGCGTGGGCGGTGCGGTCATGACCGGCTACCAGGCGGCTATCCAGGACGGCATGGACATCATCGTCAAGATCGACGGGGATGGCCAGATGGACCCAGGCCTGCTGATGAACTTCGTCACGCCCATTCTTGAGGGCACGGCCGACTACACCAAGGGCAACCGGTTCTACGACCTGGAAGAAATCCGGGCAATGCCCAAGATTCGCCTGTTCGGCAACGCTGTCCTGTCCTTCATGACCAAGTTCTCGTCCGGTTACTGGGACCTGTTCGACCCCACCAATGGCTACACGGCCATCCACCGTGACGTCGCCCGCCACCTGCCGTTCGCCAAGATCAGCCGTCGCTACTTCTTCGAGACCGACATTCTGTTCCGGCTCAATACCCTGCGCGCGGTGGTGGTGGATGTGCCCATGGACGCCAAGTACGGCGATGAAGTCAGCAACCTGAAGATTTCCAAGATCGTGGGCGAGTTTCTGGCCAAGCACGTGCGCAACTTCGGCAAGCGGATCTTCTACAACTACTACCTGCGCGACATGTCGCTGGCGTCCCTGGAACTGCCGGCTGGCCTGCTGTTGCTGATATGGGGTCTGGTCTTCGGCCTGTCTCACTGGGCTTCGTCCATCTATACCGGCGTCGCCAACTCTGCCGGCACCGTGATGCTGTCTGCCTTGCCGATATTCCTGGGTATCCAACTGATCCTGGCGTTCCTGGGGCAGGACATCGCCTCGGTCCCCAGAAGGCCGTTCCACCTATCGCGGTTGAAGTCCAAGTTCAAGGCAGGTAAGCGCCCATGATGTATGCCATTGCAATTCTATGCGTCGTGGGTATCGCGACCGGCCAGATCATGTTCAAGCTCAGCGCCAGTGCGCTGCAGCGCGCCGGCACCATCTTCGACCTCAAGACCTTGATGATTCTGGGCTCTGCGTTCGCACTGTACGGTGTGACCACCATCGCCTGGGTGTGGGTGCTGCAAAAGATCGAACTGGGCAAAGCCTACCCGCTGATGGCGTTGGCCTTCGTGCTGGTGCCCATCGGCAGCCACTTCATCTTGGGTGAGCGGTTCCAGGTCCAGTACTTCATCGGCGTCGCATTCATCATGTTCGGCATCGTACTGGCCGTTAAGTCCTGATCGAGCGCACATGCAGCAGGTTGTGGAAATGAAGAGCAGTAGAAGGGATAGGGCAGTATGAAGTTGATAGAAAGGTCGCAGCTGAACGCGACCGTGGCAGTCGCGGCAATCATGGCACTGGCCTTCGTGCTGCTGATGATGCGTTCAAGCGGTATCTACCCAACCGTCTTCGGGGATGAATACACCTACAGCTCGATGGCACGCGTGCTGCCGCTGTCGAGCGCATCGATACCCAACTACCTGTACCTGAGCATCTACAAGTCCACGTTGATGTGTGGCGACGGATTCGTGGGTTGTACCAAGCTACTCAATGCCCTGTTCTTCGTGCTGGCCTCGCCGTTCATCTTCATGGTGGCACGCCGGTATTGCAGTGCGCGGGTGTCGGTGTTGATCGTGGCCCTGAGCATGCTCGGGCCGATCAACGGCTACACCACGTACTTCATGCCTGAAGCGTTGTTCTACCTGACGTTCTGGATCAGCGCCTGGTACTTTCTGACCCTGGCCTCGAACGCGCCTTGGCAACGCTGGGCGCTGCTCGGCGTGCTGATGGGGTGTTCGTCCCTGGTCAAGCCGCATGCGCTTTTCGTCATCCCAGCCTTCTGCCTGTGCATTGCCTACTTTGCCTACAAAGACCAGGACCGCTGGTTCGCGACGGCGGTAAAAAACGCCGCTGTGTTCGTCGGCGTCATGTTGCTGACCAAATTTGGCTTCAGCTACCTGGTCGCCGGCAAGGCAGGCCTGACGCTGTTCGGCAACTTCTACGCCACCACCCTTGAGTCCAGCGCCTCCAGCATCGACCGGTACCTGGCCATCCTGAAAGCGGCGCCGACCATTGCGGCCGGGCACCTGCTGGGCAATGCCGTGATGTTCGGCTGCGCCTTGGCGATCATCATCACCACCAGCATCGCCACATTGCGAACTCGCGCCATCGGCGAGGACGGGAAGTTTGCCTTCTTCACCCTGTTCCTGCTGCTGAACCTGATCGCCGTGGTGGCGTTGTTCTCGGCATCCGTGGCCGGCACCAACGCCGTCGAAACCGCGTTGCGCCTGCACATGCGCTACTACGACTTCCTGTTCCCGTTGCTGTTCATCGCCGCCGGTGCTGAACTGGCGGGGGCCAGGCTCACGGCGCACCGTTACGTGCGCTGGGGCGTGGCGATCGTGGTGATGGGCGCTGTGGTGTATGCCGGCATCACGCGCATGTACCCGTTTACCCTGAGCTTTATCGATAACCCTGAGCTGCGCGGCTTTACCGCTGGTAATCGGGCTTTCTTCGTACTCGCAGGGCTCTCGCTGATCAGCTTGATGCTGTGGTGTGCAAAGCCGCGCAAGGGCTTGCAGCTGTTCGTGTTCGTCTTCCTGCCGCTTTCCATTCTGGTCAGTACGGTATACGCCAGCATGTCGCTGCTCGAACGCAGGCATGCAGACGTGTATGACAAGGCCGGGATGTTCGCGCGTCAATACCTGCCCGTCAGCGAGCGCCCACACCTGCTGGTGGTAGGGGATAATCCGGCCTCGATTCTGCGGGCACTGTACTGGGTGGAAGATTTGAACGCAGGCCCGGACTTGTCGTATAAGCCAGGCGAAATCTACACCGCCGACCAGTCGCCGGCTGACAAGAGATGGATCCTGGTAGTAGGGGATGTCGAGTTTGCCAAAGGCGACTTCAAGGTCCTCAAGCTCAATGGCTTCTCGTTGGCCAGAAAGCTGCCCAAGGACAACCCGCTGCTGCTCGATTTCCGCTCAAACATCCACACCGAGTCGGTAGACACGTTGCGCGGCCTGTCCCATGCCGAAAGCTGGGGCGCCTGGTCCGAAGGTGACACCGTGACGTTGCAGTTCTCACGGCCGCTGCCCAAAACCTTCACGCTGGAAATCAACGCCAAGGCGTTTGGCCCCAACCAGGGCCGCACCTTTGAAGTGAAGGTAGATGATCGCCGCTATCCGCTGAAGCTGAGCGGTGAAGTGGAACCGTATAGCTTGAAAATCGATAACCCTGACGAAGTCAGCAAGCTGACCATCAAGGTACCCCAGGCCACTTCGCCCGAGCAGCTGGGTATCAGTGGCGACAAGCGCATGTTGGGGATTGGGCTTCGGCAGATTGTGATTCGGGAAGACAAATAGCAGTGCTGTGACGGTACCTATGCGCTTGAATCGATAGGTACCGTCAGGGCAGGGTAGTGAGCACCTTGCCGAATCAACAACCCGCCGCTCAGTTCGCCATGCCAGCGTCAGCATCGTCCATCAACGTCTTGGCCAGTGCGCCCAGGTAGTACGCGGCCCATACCAATTTCGGGTTTTCGTCCATCAAGCCGCTGATGGTCAGCTCCTGTACGTAACCCATCAGTTCAGAAGCTTGGGCGCGGGCGTGCTCGCACGGGATGCCGGGTTCGATGCAGAACAGCGGTTCGGTTTGCTGTTTGCCTTGATAGAACTTGGTTTTGCCGGCGGTGACGCCGGTTTGATGTGCGGCCATTGATTGATCTCCCACCATGTTCAGTGTCAGCGACGGTACTCGTGTGCTACGCGAGGCCCGCTGGGGCAACCATCAAGCGTCAATGCATCGCTCGGGGTTCATTTGGCTTTTGCACGAGCATAAGCGCCGATTCGAGCAATGCCCGCAACGTCTCTATTTCATGCACAGACGCCATAACCAAGATCGACGCTGGCGATTTGGGCTGCAATAGCAGTGCCTGGTGAGCGATGGTAGAGGCGCATAACGCGTAATCCGTGGCTTGGACCAGGAGGTCTTCCAGGGAGTGAATGGGGTGTGGTGGGTCTGGGACGATCTTTAACATGTGCAACCTCTGTCGATGAGGCCGACACCTATTGCTGTCAAACAAATGGGTGGCAGCTGTACGTGGGTTGACAGACCGGTCGACAGAGGTACTAACCCGGCGCACGCGAACGTGCCCCACGCACAGCCACCATTGAGGGTGACCCTACCTTTTTGTCGAAACAGCCTGTCAAAGCCGGTCGTTGATGAGCAACGACGGGTTGAGACTAGGGCTGCGCCTGAGTAACGGCAATCGAAAAAAGGCGATGGGATTATGTTTGGGAAATGGACTACAGGAAAGGCGTAAATTCCGATCAGGAGGCCGGCTGAGGTGGTACCCACCCCCTCGGAAGATACAAAACTGACGGTTTAGCGTGATACAGGCGAACCGCACGGTGCGATGAAATGCTGATCTGCTCCAGAAGGGCACCGGTTGGGTTAGTTGGGCAGTCGTGCAGAAACGTGCCGCCCTCGCTGTCGCAGCCAACGTTGGGCGGGGCGCTCCAAGTACCGATGGGTGGCAAGGCTCAGGGGTATGAGTACAGCAAAGAACAGCACCATCACCCACCCTTGATAGAACACTGCTCGTGAAAGCGCCAATGCGTCGAAGGCCATGGCGAATATGATCTGCAATGGGAAATGAGTGAGGTAGGACGAGTAACTAATGTCGCCCAGCCACGCCCAGCGCCGCGCCAGACCGGGCCAGCGCGAGCCCGCGGCCGCCAGTGCGGCAATAAGTAATGGGTAGCACACGTAAAGCAGCAACGGGTTGTTCAGCCCGGCAGGTGTTTTCAAAAGCCAGATCCAGGCCACCAGACACAGTGGGCCTGTGATGAGCAGCGCACCCCCATCGCCCAGATACCGGCGCACCCACGTCAGCACGCCATAGGTCATGCCACCGACGAAAAAGCACACCAGACCACTACCCAGTTTGTAGATGTCTGGATAAAAGAAGCTGCCAATCGCGATGGCCGCCAGGGTCAATGGCCATTTCCAGCGCTTGGTCAGGCAGATGATGAAGAAGATCGCGTAGAGCAACACTTCCACCGACACCGACCACACAGGCGCATTGAAGGACCAACCCTTTTCCAAGCCCCAGGCCGGCACCATCAAAATATTCAGCACCGCGTGATAGACGTCATTGAACGGATAGACGAAATAGGTGCCGTGGCTGCTGAGATAGGCCCATTGCAGAGCCAAGACAGCCATGAACGTGACGATGTGCAGAGGGTAGAGCCTGCTAAACCTGTCCTGGACAAAACGTGACACCGTCAACGAGCGACAGCTGATGCCGTTTGCGAACAACCAGTAGAAAACGAACCCCGATAACGTGAAGAACAGCTGCACAGCCAGGTTGCCATGCCGATACAGCAGTTCAAACGTGCTGAAGAACGGTTGCTGTGCCGGGTCGAAGTCATGGGCTGCGCTACCCACATAGAAGAAGTGCTGCCAATGCCAGAACACGACACACAAGGCAGCCAGGCCACGCAGTACATCCAACGTATAGAGCCGATTACTGGGGTTAGAAAGAGTCATGTGTGCTGCTTGATAAAGGAGGTAAGGAAGGTAAATGTTGATCCAGCCAAAAGTGAGTCCGGCATTGCGGTCACTGGCGCTTTCAAATTGTGTACTAACGCTGAACGCTGCCACCTGGGCCTATGACCATGATCATGAGCCCTCCCTGCCGGGGGCGGAGTATACGCTGGCTTGGGATATAGCACCCACTGAGCTTGTGTGCGGAGATGTCCCACACAGCGCGATTGGGTGCTGCGGTTATAGCCTGTGTCAGGGTTCGTGAGCAGATCGTTTCGATGGCTTAGGAATCTCCAAAACTTACTGCCGCATGAATCCGCCGCTCAGCTCGCTATGCCAGCTTCAGCATCGTCCATCAGCGTTTTGGCCAGCGCACCCAGATAGTATGCAGCCCACACCAGCTTCGGGTTTTCGTCCATCAAGCCACTGATGGTCAGCTCCTGCGCGTAACCCATCAGCTCAGAGGCTTGAGCACGGGCGTGCTCACACGGGATGCCGGGTTCGATGCAGAACAGTGGCTCGGTTTGCTGTTTGCCTTGGTAGAACTTGGTTTTGCCGGCGGTAACGCCGGTGTAATGTGCGGTCATTGAATGATCTCCCTGCCTGTTTGCTGCCAGGGCTGCAATGCGGGCGACCTTGCTTGGCAATGGTCAGCCCACCACAGCCCCAGCTGGCTTCAATGCATTGCTCGAGGTTCTCTGGGCCTTTGCACCTGCAGAAGCGCCGACTCCAGCAATGCCCGCAGCGCCTCGAGTTCATGCAAAGACGTCATGATCAGAATAGATGTCGGAGATCTGGGCTGTAGCAGCAAGGCCTGATGGGCGACGGTTGCGGCGCATAGCGCGTGATCCGAGGCTTGAATCAGGGTGTCTTCCAGGGAGTGGATGTGGTGCGGTGGGTCGGGGACGATCTTAAGCATCGCGTATGTCCTTTGATCAGTGCGGCCGCCTCTTGCTGTCAAACAAGTGGGTGGCAGCTGTACGTGGGTTGACAGACCGGCGGACATAGCAAGTTCCGGCGCACGCAAGCGTGCCCGCACGTACAGCCGCCATCAAGGACGAGCTGATTTCTATGTACCGTGACGGCCTGTCAAAGCCGTGCCGCTGATAGCCAACGACAGGGCGAGACTAGGTCGCTTCCAGAATGGCCGCAACGGAAAATAGGGAGGATGAGTATCTTTGGGAAATGGACTACAGGGAAGGGGTAGATTCTGATTTTTCTGCTTTCAGAGGTGCGAAGCTCAGGTGCTTGAGAATAGATTCAAGCGTCTGCGCTGAAGAGTTATGAAGGTAAAAACTGGAAAGTAACGGAAGCCTCTAACAAGGTCTGTTAAGCCGGTGATCGCAGAAGCTCGGCATCGTCTGTCTGCGCTTTGCAACGTCCGAAGCTGAGCGTTCTTCTGCACCAGGAGCGACGCGGATTCGAGCCAAGCTCCTCGGCGTTTCTCATTCCAGGATCGATCTTTTTATCCGCATGGAAGCGACGACTTCGAAACCGTCGAGTAGCCCGTTCAGTTTCTGAGGGATCATGACACCAGCACCGTCAATCGGCTTGGTCGAGGTTTTAAGTGCGTCAGCCTCAGGTATAAGCGCTCGAGCATTCGCCCCGGTGCTCTGTTATTTCGTCGATCCCGAACCTGTTAACACACCGCTAAATCTTCGTCCGAGACTTCTTAAGGTTTTGCCATCCCAGGATTACTTTCCGTTGGTGACCGAGGAATCTACAAACACTGACTGCCGGGTGGGCACGCTGCTCAGTTCGCCATGCCTGCCTCAGCATCGTCCATCAGCGTTTTGGCCAGCGCACCCAGATAGTATGCAGCCCACACCAACTTCGGGTTTTCGTCCATCAAGCCGCTGATGGTCAGCTCCTGTACGTAACCCATCAGTTCAGAGGCTTGGGCTCGGGCGTGCTCACACGGTATGCCGGGTTCGATGCAGAACAGTGGCTCGGTTTGCTGTTTGCCTTGGTAGAACTTGGTTTTGCCGGCGGTAACGCCGGTGTGATGTGCGGTCATTGATTGGTCTCCCTGCTTGTTTGCTGCCAGGGCTGCCATGTGGGCGACCTTGCTTGGCAATGGTCAGCCCACCACAGCCCCAGCTGGCTTCAATGCATTGCTCGAGGTTCTCTGGGCCTTTGCACCTGCAGAAGCGCTGACTCCAGCAATGCCCGCAGCGCCTCGAGTTCGTGCAGAGACGTCATGATCAGAATCGATGTCGGGGATTTGGGCTGTAGCAGCAAGGCCTGATGGGCGACGGTTGCGGCGCATAGCGCGTGATCCGAGGCTTGAATCAGGGTGTCTTCCAGGGAGTGGATGTGGTGCGGTGGGTCGGGGACGATCTTGAGCATCGCATAGTACCTTCCAATCGGGCCCCCTCCCGACTGCTGTCAAACAGAGGGAGGCAGCTGTACGTAGGTTGACAGACCGGCGGACTATGCAAGTTCCGGCGCACGCAAGCGTGCCCCACGTACAGCCGCCACAAAGCGAGCTGCGTGCATAATACCGTTACGACCTGTCAAAGCCGTGTCGTTGATGAGCAACGACGCCCTGAGAGTAGAAGCGTAGAAAAGAGGTCGCAATGGTAAATACGGGGTCAGAGTATCTTTGGGAAACGGACTACAAGGAAGGGGCAGATTCTGATCTTTTTGCTTTCTGAAGCTTAAGCCTGCGTGCTTAACACCAGACTCAGTCGCTTACCGGGAAAAGCGGGCCGCTCTAATCATCGAAGCGGGTGAATCGCTCGCAAGCGTTTCTTACTATGGCGAGACTAGGTGTCGGGCAATCAGAACTCCTTAGGCTGTAGTTGCTGACAAGGCCAAGCCTTACGCGGCTTGGCCCCGTTGCAGGATTACTCGAACACTTCAGCGTTAGCCAACGCCACGCCGAGTTGATCCTTGCCAGACAAACTCGGGCTGAAATCAATCGGCCACTCGATGGCGACTTCCGGGTCATCCCACGCGATGCACCGCTCACTGGCAGGCGAGTAGAAATCGGTGGTCTTGTACAGGAATTCAGCGGTTTCACTCAGGGTGACAAAACCGTGCGCGAACCCTGGCGGGACCCACAGCTGATTCTTGTTTTCCGCAGAAAGCACCGCACCGACCCATTTGCCGAAAGTGGGGGAGGAGCGACGGATATCGACCGCCACGTCGAACACTTCCCCTTGGACCACGCGCACCAGTTTGCCCTGGGCATGAGGGGGCAACTGGTAGTGCAGGCCCCGAAGCACGCCTTTCACTGATCGAGAGTGATTGTCCTGAACGAAATCGGGGCGCAGGCCAGTGACTTCTTCAAACACATTGGCGTTGAAGCTTTCGTAGAAGAAGCCCCGGTCATCGCCGAAGACTTTTGGGGCGAACAGAAGGACATCAGGGATGGCCAGAGGGGTAGCGTGCATCAGAAAACCTTTTCGCTAAGCAGGTTACGCAGGTACTGGCCGTAGCCATTTTTGAGCAATGGCTGGGCCAGGCGCTCGAGTTGTTCGGCATCAATCCAGCCTGCACGGAAGCAGATCTCTTCCGGGCATGCCACCTTCAGCCCTTGGCGGCGCTCCATGGTCGCAATGTACTGGCTGGCATCGAGCAGGCTGTCGTGAGTACCTGTGTCCAGCCATGCATAGCCACGGCCCATGATCTCGACATGCAGCTGCGCTTGTTGCAGGTACAGGTTGTTGAGGTCGGTGATCTCCAGCTCGCCTCGGGCCGATGGCTTCAGGCTGCGCGCCAGGTCGACCACTTGGTTGTCGTAGAAGTAAAGGCCCGTCACCGCATAGTTGGACTTCGGCTGTTTTGGCTTTTCTTCCAGCGACAATACGCGCCCGGCCTCATTGAATTCAGCTACACCATAACGCTCAGGGTCGTTGACGTGATAAGCGAACACAGAGGCGCCCGTTTCGCGTTGGCCCGCGTTCAACAGCAGCGACTGGAAGTCGTGGCCGTAGAAGATGTTGTCGCCCAGCACCAGTGCAGAAGTGTCGTTGCCAATGAAGGCCTCGCCGATGGTGAATGCCTGAGCCAAGCCATCAGGGCTTGGCTGCACGGCGTAGGACAGGTTCAGGCCCCATTGGCTGCCGTCGCCTAGCAACTGCTCGAAGCGTGGGGTGTCCTGCGGCGTTGAAATGATCAGAATGTCGCGGATACCGGCGAGCAGCAGGGTGCTCAGCGGGTAATAGATCATGGGTTTGTCATACACCGGCAGCAGCTGCTTCGATACCGAGAGCGTCGCGGGGTGCAGGCGTGTGCCTGAGCCGCCGGCCAGAATAATTCCTTTACGAGCCATGGGAATCCTTACTTATGGATTTCGTCTAGCATACGTTTAACGCCTTGCTGCCAGGGCGGCATTTTCAACTTAAACGCGCTTTCGAGCTTGCCCAGTGCCAGCCGCGAATTTCGCGGGCGTGGCGCGGGTACAGGGTAAGCGTCGGTATTGATCGCTGATACTTGACCAGCGTTCACTTTAAGCGATATGCCCCTGCAAAGCGCGTCCTGCAGCACTAATTGCGCATAAGCGTGCCAGCATGTTTCACCCGATGCAGCCAGGTGGTAGATCCCGGCAAGGTGAGCGTTCGCGGGCTGGTTGACCACCTGGCGCACGACATGGGCTGTAACGTCCGCGATCAGGTCAGCACCGGTTGGGGCGCCGAACTGGTCAGCTACCACGCTCAAGGCGTCCCGCTCCTGGGCAAGGCGCAGCATGGTCTTTGCAAAGTTATTTCCGCGGGCAGCGTACACCCAGCTGGTGCGCAGGATGACGGCCTTGGCACCGCTGGCTTCTATGGCCTGCTCACCCTCAAGCTTGGTACGGCCATAGACTGACAGCGGGCCGGTGGCTGCGGTTTCTTGCCGAGGCTGATCACCGCTGCCGTCATACACGTAGTCAGTGGAGTAATGAATCAGCCAAGCGCCCAAGCGAGCGGCTTCACGCGCCAGTAGGGCAGGGGCCTGAGCATTGATAAGCGCTGCTGCCTGAGGATCACCCTCTGCTTTATCCACGGCTGTATAAGCGGCCGCGTTGACGATTACATCAGGCGCGAGCAAACGAACTGTGCTCGCCAACGCATCCAACTGGCTCAAATCGCCACAAAGCTCGCCGTCACCCTGACGGTCCAGTGCGACAACTTCACCGAGCGGCGAAAGAGACCGCTGCAGCTCCCAGCCTACTTGCCCGTTTTTCCCCAACAGCAGGATTTTCACGCTTCATTTGCCCCGTATTGCTTAGCCACCCAATCACGGTACGAACCGTCCATCACGCCCTGCACCCATTCCTGATTGGCAAGGTACCAGGCGACAGTTTTGCGGATGCCGGTATCGAACGTTTCCGCAGGTTTCCAGCCTAGCTCGCGCTCGATCTTGCGTGCATCGATGGCGTAACGGCGGTCGTGGCCCGGGCGGTCTGTCACGTAGGTGATCAGCTCGGCGTAATGTCCGACAGGCGCACCGGTCTTTTGGTTGATCACATTGCGCGCGGACGCTGGCGCCAGCTCATCGAGCAGGCCGCAGACCGTACGCACGATATCGATGTTGGCTTTCTCGTTCCAGCCGCCGATGTTGTAGGTTTCGCCTGTGGTGCCGGCTTCCAGCACACGGCGGATGCCCGAGCAGTGGTCCTCGACATACAACCAGTCCCGAATCTGCTGGCCGTCACCGTAGACCGGCAACGGTTTACCCGCGAGCGCGTTGACGATCATGAGCGGGATCAGTTTTTCGGGGAAGTGGAACGGCCCGTAGTTGTTGGAGCAGTTGGTGGTGAGGACTGGCATACCGTAGGTATGGAAGTAGGAACGCACCAGGTGGTCACTGGCGGCTTTGCTAGCGGAGTAGGGGCTGTTGGGGGCGTAGGGTGTGGTTTCAGTGAACGCCGGATCGTTTGGCGCGAGTGTGCCGTACACCTCATCTGTTGAGACGTGGAGGAAGCGGAAACCTTCTTTCTCCTGCCCGGTCAGACTGCTCCAGTGCGCACGTGCGGCCTCCAGCAATCTAAAGGTGCCCATGACGTTGGTCTGGACGAATGCCTCAGGCCCGGTAATAGAGCGGTCTACATGAGATTCGGCTGCAAAATGGACCACGGCGCGGGGGCGGTGCTCGGCGAACAGCTTGGCCAATAGCGCCGGGTCGCAGATGTCGCCTTGGACGAAGTGATGCTGTGTGTTGCCTTCAAGGGACTGCAAATTGGCTAGGTTGCCTGCGTAGGTGAGGGCGTCGAGGTTGAGGACGGGTTCCTCATGGTGCGCGCACCACTGCAGAACGTAATTTGACCCGATGAAGCCGGCTCCGCCTGTTACTAGAATCATGAGTTAGGCCTGAATTTAAGTTGGCGTCTACTAACACTGACAGCTAAGGTCTTTCGAATCGCTCAGCGAGCGAATCATCTACATCTGTGTCGTTAATGCCGCTCAGGATACAGCACCGCCAGCAGTGATGGCTAGGTATCGCTCAGTTTCGATTTAATAGCTATCAGGGAATTGTAGTCGATTTGAGACGTATACCTGTTATAAGGTCATATTTAGCGAGCAATGGTGATGAGGTGTTAAAGATCGAGACAGCTGTAAAATGATGCTATTCAAATTATGCTGGTAAATGCTGTGGTATCACTGATAGTGGGGGTTGATGTATTTAGGTGTGGAGCGCATACCGCGAAGCAGGAAGCGGATAATCAGCTACTGATTAAATTATGGGTGATCTAGAAGCATTTTACTGTACCTAAGAGTGCATGTCGGGAGATATGGCATGAGTGTAAATGGCGCTTATACTTGAACTAGGCTGCCAGTATGGCCCATGAGTACCTAAGCCGCACGCGTAGGGGCTAAAGAACAAGCTATATAAAAAGGTAATCAGAAAATTATAATGATATGTTAGTGCGGCCTTATACTTCAGGTTGGCGCCTATGGCGCCCGTCCCAAAGGTAAATGATGCTAGCGCTAATTAGATCGGATAAAGCGTTCGGCGTTATCGCTTTAAGTATATGTCTGCGAGGTAAAGTCAAAGACCGTTAGAAAAGTCCATTACTGCTCTTAACCAGCCTGACCTTGGATCAAGAGTAGGACGAGATCCAGTGCCGGTCCTAGAGCGGCTACTTCCCCAGATAATACATCCATCCGCTCCAAGGTTGCGGAGTGCTTCAAGCCGAGCTTTCATCTCATCATAATCTAACAAACGGATTGCGCCGTGCAACTGAACTTCGGGAGTTATAAATGGAATGATTTTTTTGTGGCTGTCATATTTTTTTGCAGCCGCTATATTATAAGAGGCATTACTTTTCCAGGAGGAAAAGTCATCGCCGCTATAGTTATACAAAGAAGGGCTGAAATAATCTACTGCCTTGGCAACGTCAGCATATTTAGCGTTCAGATTATCATAGAAAGCACGCTTTTCCTCCGACCATATGTACGTATTTTGCGGCACTGTTGCATAGAGACCGACTAGCGCATTGGGGTTGGCTTGCTTGAAGATTTTGATTACTTGCAAATACAGGCTAGGTGTGGTTGGGTCGAATCTATTCCACGATTCCAAGTCTAAAGAAATTATGGTTGTCCCTGTCTTCGAATATTTGGCGGCAGTGCTTTTGATTTTTCTTTCATTGATTCTATTTTTGTTCAGGCTGAATTTTTCTGGAGGATCAAGTAGCTCATTTTCGTAGATTACAGCAATTCTATTAATTCCAAACTGCTGTGAGTCAGCAATAGCAGCTAAGCTCTGAGGAGATTGGCGAATGGATGGATAGGGGAGGAAAGCATGAATTTCAAAAGCTGAGCTAGAACTGCTGAAAGCTAGCATCGTTATGAGTAGGAATAAAAATCTAGCGCTTGCAAATTTCATGTATGTAAAAAACTTCATGTTTATATCGCAAATGAGTGTCAGAAGATGGGAGTGTCAAACATAGCACATTCGCCTGTCGCATACAAAGCGCGGAATGTCCTCGCGAAAATAGCTTGGGCGACGCGAGCTAAGTATGAAAAATCTTCTAAACAGAAGCTTTAGGATGTTGGTGGGGAGTTCGTTAAATCCCTGATTCAAATTTCTGGTGATAACTGGATTGAGCAAATGCATTCAATCTTTCAGCTTAATGATTATAACGAATTAATGTCTGATGGTGGTAAACAATACGATTCGGTGCATGTGATTGTAGTTTCGAAAAGAGGAGTAAAATTTATTGCTATTGCGAGAAATGCGCAGCAGGGACTAAAGATTCAAATAGAAAAAGATCCATCCAATCTTACAATATATTTAAATTAAAGTGGCTCTTATAATGAACCGAGCAGACGCGAATGCTCGCTGTTTATTGACCTGCTCCGATTGAGTGAACCCAACCGGAGAACCGGCTCTAGAGAGTTTGGGATCTAGAGCCGTTAGCCGATTATGCGAGCCACAATAGACCAAAACAACTTGGAATTTTGTGAGTGTAATTTGAAGATATGCGCATGCCAAATTGACGCAAGGCATTAGCCTTCAATGCATTTAATTTTAATGCGCGTTCATGGTGTATTCTCAGCTTTGGATGCACTAAGTTCCGCGTTAAATTGCACGGTGCCAAGGATCGCTTCATAAGCTGTTCCTAGTTGCTTTGACAAACGCTTCAAATTATATTGTTTGGCTCGTTTACGTCCAGCATTACCGAGAGTGCGAATTTTTTTCGGGTTTCGACATAATTGTCTGATTCGGTTTGCAACAGCTTTGATGTCGCCATATTCTAAAACATGACCTTGTACACCGTCCTCAACAAGTTCTGGTAAAGCGCCCCAACGGTAAGCTAGAACTGGGCGGCCTGCAGCCATGCCCTCGAGTAAGGTACGTCCAAAAGTTTCTTGGCAATGTGACAGGTTAAGAATAATGTTTGCTTTTGAAACTGCATCCTGCGGGGTAGCCGTATAAGGAACAAGGGAGATATTTTGCGGCAGTTGCCCGCGCGACTCTAGAGTGCGGAGCGCGGCGATAGCAGGTGTATGCGGGCCTATCAGCAATAATCGGAGATTTGGCGTATCAGGCAAAAGTTCCAATGCTAGCTGTAGAAAGTCTTGAATGCCTTTCTTTGGTAGATTGCTACTGACAAGGGCGGCAGTGATCTCGCCCTTATTTACATCATTAGGAATATTAAACGCTTTGGCGTCTATTATGTTTCCTGCCACATACGTCGCGTCAGGTTTGTATAAATGCTTAGCAGTAAAATCAGAGTTTGCAATTACGTAATCTGAAGCTTCCAAGATATGAGTTTTGATTTTTTCGGCACTTAAGCCGATCGATGCACACAGCTCAGCATCATGCAATGGAGACTCATGGGCATGTATTACCGAAGGTATCTTATATTCTTTGGCAGCCAATAAGGGTTCACGCATCATAATAGTGTTGACCTGCACCAAATCAACATTGTGTTCTTGAATGATGCGTCGAAACCTGTCCACCGCTAGTAAGCAGGGCGGGGTGGTGGCACTCCAAGACTGCGTGGATACGCAAGTTACTGCTATAGCACGTGAGCGTAGTGCGTCTACGTAGCTCATATTCAATAATGAAGGCACGCTTACGATGACGTTTATATGCAGGTCATTACATGCGTCAAGCACATCTAATAAACTGCGCTCAGCACCATACAATTCTTGATTCGCAGCGTGAGCGCATATCAAAATTGTGGGACTTCCTTCGCGCAGAGTGAGACTACCCTTAAGCGTTGGGTGGCGAGGATCATACCCAGCGGCGCGGCCTATTTTTTCATAATGCACAAGCGGTGAGATTCCGCTGCTACGTGCAGTTGGGCACTGTTGTAGATACCAAGCAGTATTGAAATCCGGGCCGGGTTCGCGCCCTTCAGTATACCCGTTATTGATATAGTGCTCTCGGGGATCAACGCCTGCTTGCAATACGTCGGGATATCTTTCTAAATACCAGTTTGGATTAAATAGCGAATCCGCTTGATCATCTATAATGCTATCAGGGCCGCACTGCAATGGTTCCGATTCTTCTGCATTACTGTCTAGCGATTGTAATGGCGAACGGAGTGGTGGTTTAGTCGTCAACGTTAAAAGTTTTTTACTCTCAGCGGATTCTAAAAAAGATCTAGCCTCTGCTTCAGAATCGATTAGATGACAACCTTTGAATCCCTTTAACACTGGTAGATCATCCAGAGGGTGTTCTAATAGCTTGCTATCTATAAAAATAATGTGTGGTGCAAATATAGTCTGCTCGGCTAAAACTAGCGTTAGTTTGTTGGCAATCGCTAAGTTAAGGACGTCGGCGCTTATGTCTTTCGAGTTTGGATAACTTGGCCAGTGAAACAGGGCTAAGCGTGCGCCGCGCATTATAAGCGTGTCGAGTAAGGAGTTCTGAATATCCTTATGGATGGACTCCGAGCTTAGATCCGCTATTAAGAGCCAATCGAAGTTAGGCAATTCCGAGTTGTGTTTTTTTAGCATAGAAAGAGGCGCTGGAAAGGGGCGACTGTCTTCGCCGGGCTTGAGATATAAGGAGCTTGGATCCTCTGAACTCGAGTGCCAATGCTCCGCCAGAGATGTGTAGAGCTTTCTGAGCCCATAAAATGATGTGCGGACATGTGTGCTTGTGGCCATTGTCAGAGAGTTAGAGCACTGCCGGGCGAATACTAACGGTATACCGGGAAGCACATCGACTACAGCTGTTGGTCCATAATAATGAATTAACCGCCTGTTCAGCTCGTAGTCAGCAGCTACGCGTACTTCGTCCCAACCACCAAGGCGACGAATTGCCTCTACGCGAAACATCATTGTTGATACACTTGGTTCTATCAAGTGGTTTTCAACACGCCAAGTTTGGAAGTGTAAGCTTGAGTGGCAGCGTGCCCAGTTGGCCATTGTTGCGACAATGTTGCTATCGGCTATAAGCGGGCTGATCATCAGTTCAAGACGCTGGGGGTGAGACCAATCGTCACTGTCGTGGTTTACGACAAAGATGCCAGTAGCATGCTGCAGTGCTAAATTTCTCGCTGCGTATGAACCTTGGTTGGTGTGATGATGTAGTACTTTGATGCGTTTATCTTTTTTTGCGAGATCCAACACCCTGGTAACTGTGCCATCTGTACTGCAGTCATCTACAACCAATATCTCTAAATTGGACCAGGTCTGAGCAAGCAAGCTGAGTAACGCAGTTTGGATGAATTTTTCAGCATTATATGCTGGCATAATTACGCTGATTTTTGCTTGTCCTGCATGTGTGGCACCCACGTTGCCATCGCATTTAATATTGTCAATGGTTAGTTCAGCATCCTGATCAATTTTGACTAATGGATAGAGATTTTTTGAGGAAAATACTCGATTTATCCAATGCAACTTAAGATCAGAACTGGTCTGATCAGCAATATCATGATGAGGAAGGCATACGTTCGCCGCGGCTAAGCACAGGTCGGGAAGGATACCTTGAGCGTTCAATTCGTGCTGAACACTTCGTCGAGCGGCTGACGGATGGCCACTATGTAATTGAATTTCTGTTGTAAGAAGGGTGTAGCCTGTACTATTTATGAATGGCGGTAGCGGGAGAGTGATCTTTTTGAGATACGTCAAGGCGTTCGACCAATCGAGCACACTAGCGTACCACCTCGCCAAAGCCCAGCATGCGTAGGATCTTTCATAATCATCGATAGAGTATTCTTGCAAACTTATTAAGTCTGGTATCGCTTTTCGTGAGAATCCACCCCACATTGCCGATTCTAGATCGTACGCTTTGAGCGGACGAGGGATGCGACCCTCTCGCAGACCATGTCTCGCGTAATGCTCATGCGGATCCATCCCCGAAAGAGCCACATCTGGATAAGTCGCAAGATACCATTCAGCGTCCAACAAGGATGGTGAGTGCGATTCTAAGACTGATTTAGACATTGGTATCTACCCGAAAATTTGCTATACCGTAATTCTGTTTCATACGACTTAATTCGTCCGTGGCAAAAATACGCTGATACTAAAACTGATACAGTTTGCCTAAATCCCAATCACATCCACCAGTATCATCAATGCTTGAAAAAAATATGCAAAACTTTAGCTAGAAATCAGTATTCCGATGAACTCATCGACCCATTATTAGTCCCGATTCCAGTTAAGCAGAATCTAGATTATTTAGCGCCAAAAATGCTTTGACATTGCAGTGATTCTATGGTCTTTGATGCCTTTTCGATCAACTCGTTTGTGTTCGCAAGGGCTGCTTCTAGAGCTATTTTATCTTCAAAATACTGCTCGAGTTCTGACTGAACTTTCGTAAGCTCAACTACTAACAGCTCATTTTCACTTAATGCTTGCCGCTCAGCGTTTTTACTGATCAGACTTTCTTTGCGAATATCGTAAAGTTCGCGGGAAAGTCTTTGATTTTCATTGCGAAGTCGTTCTAGTTCGGGCGTTAAGTCAATCGCTACTTCCTCCTGAAGAACTGGACGTCCTGGGAGTGTGCCTAGACTAGAGGCGCTATTATCAGGTTTCTGATGTGAATAGGTGGGATTTACTGAGGCCAGAGTCGAGACTTGTCGAGCATTTGAAGTTTGGCCTGGCAGAGCTTGTTTATGTAAGAGTTCTTCAGCCGCCTGAAGTTCAGATATTATTTGCTGTATTTTAGTGGTGATAGTCATTTTCATATCTATCCGTAACTGCGATTAGGTGCGGGTGTGCAAAAGCGAACTATTAGTCATTCCCGAACAAGTCTCGAGTGTATACTTTAGACGCTACATCGCGAATTTCATCCTCCCACCTATTGGCAACTATGAGATCACAGGCAGACTTGAAATTTTCGAGGTTGTTGGTAACTGGTGAGTTGAAGTAAGAGCTCTCATTTAAGTTGGGTTCATACACAATAACGTTTATGCCTTTAGCCTTTATTCTTTTCATCACTCCTTGAATCGAGGCTGTTCGGAAGTTGTCCGAGCCCTTTTTCATAGTAAGTCGATAAATTCCCACGGTGTTGGGGGATTTACTAATAATTGTTTCGGCGATGAAGTCCTTGCGGGTACGGTTAGCATCAACAATGGCTGCAATCAGATTGTTTGGCACATCTTTGTAGTTTGCCAGCAATTGTTTAGAGTCTTTCGGAAGGCAATATCCACCGTATCCAAAAGACGGATTGTGATAATGATTGCCTATCCTAGGATCTAATCCAACACCTTCAATTATCTGTCGTGAATCAAGGTTATGTATCTCTGCATATGTGTCGAGTTCATTAATGTAAGCAACTCGCATTGCTAGAAAAGTATTAGCAAAAAGTTTGATTGCTTCTGCTTCTGTAGAGTCAGTGTATAGAATGCTGATGTCGCTTTTTAACGCGCCGTTTACTAGCAAGTTCGCAAATACTTTTGCTTGTTCGCTGTCGGATCCAATTACAATCCGAGAGGGATAAAGGTTATCGTGGAGAGCTTTCCCTTCACGCAAGAATTCTGGCGAAAAGATGATATTCGCGTGGCCCAATGTGTCTCTAAGAGTCTTTGTAAAACCTACGGGTACGGTGGATTTAATGATGATCGTTGCCAAAGGATTAATTTCTAGAACATCCCTGACGACTGATTCCACAGACGACGTATTAAAATAGTTGGTCACTGGGTCATAATCAGTGGGTGTCGCAACCACCACAAAATCACTGCCAATGTAAGCGTCTTTTTTAGAAAGCGTGGCGCGAAGGTTAAGGACCTTATTTTGCAGGTAATCTTTGAGGCAGGCGTCCTCAAGATGTGAAATCCTGTCGTTAATGGCATCTACTCTCTCCGAGCGAATATCGAGCGCCACTACTTCATTGTGTTGAGCTAAAAGCACAGCGTTGGACATGCCAACATAACCAGTACCCGCTATTGCAATCTTCATGATTTGGCGCTATCCAGTTTTTCAGTCAATTCGCGAATTTGTTTCTCACGAAGTTGAATTCGGTTATTCAAATGAGTAATCAGTGCCATCCAAGGGCTACTACTTTTACATACTTCTAGTTTTTGTAAGTCTTCACTGTCCATCAGCTCAATAGATGAGTATAGTCTAGAGATGTATGAGAATTGCTCGAGCGTATTTCTGCCCATGACAGCAGGTAAATTTTTATGATAGGGAGAGCCTACCGAGTCGTTTGTTGTACTCAGAGTCCTAAAAAACATGGGCTCTTTAGCTTCGACGATCGTAGGATAGTATTCATCGATCTTCATATGGTTGCCAAGATTGTAGACGTGAATAGTTTTATTATCAGCCAGACCATCCGAGGATTTATAGGAATTGAGATAAGCCATTCCTGCAGAGAACTTAGGGAAATAATTGTGACGGATATCACTAATCTGACACGACTCGGAGTTCCAATAGCCTTCAAGCCCGTACGCGAATGATACTGCGTATCCGGTGAGACCTGGATGCATATGTTCACTTAGCTTTTGAACAAAATTTGCACTCAGGCCATCATCGTCATCTAGTCTAACTGTAGCAAGTAGCCCCTGGCTCGTGTTCTGCGTCTTCTTGTTGATTTCAAACTTCATTGCTTCATTTATATTTCTGAAGTCGTGATCTATACCCGAGCCAGAATCTATGGTTACAAGATTGAAGTCTATTGCGGTGGCATTGGCACTGCGGATCTTATCCTGTAAATTCCTCAGTCGCTCTTTGGGTAACAAATCTGAAAGCATTATGAGAACCGAAAAAGTGACTTCGGGGTCAGAAACTTTCTGGCAGCAAATTGAGCTGAGAGTGATCTTATCAAAAGTTTCTTCTCTGATATCCAACCTTTCGTCGCTCAAGATTTTTTCGACATGTTTTTCAAAGCCTTGCTCAGCGGCTCTCCATGCGGCACTGTTACGTTGTAGTATTGAATAGCGAATTGCAATAATTATGTGTTTATTCACTGTTGTGCCTCCAGACTTTCACTCTGCAAAGGGATATAAACTAGCTGCGAGGCGTTTTCTTTCTCTAAACTTGCCTGGAGGTTGATACCTAGCCTGCGCATTGATGAGTTGACAACAACTGCCGTATTCTTCATCTGTTCGCCGTAGTTCACGACGGACGTATTCTGGCCGTGCAGTCGGCGACGATATCCAACAACGTTCAAATGCTCTGCTTCAGATACTTCACATAATTTTAGGTACATGTCATAATCAACAGCATTTCGAATGCGCTCGTTGAAGCCAGATGTTCGCCGCCAATAGCGCTTTTTGAACATCCTGAAATGATGTGCGATCATCGCTGTTAACATTTTTTCACGTGTGAATACCGGATAGTTGTAGCCCTGCTCGATGCGGCCATCCGGATACTCATTCTCGTATGTGGTATAAACCAATCCTAGATTAGGTTTCTTATCGAGAAGCGCTACACACTTTTCCACTACGTCTTCGGCAAGGTAGTCATCACTATCCAGCTGACCTACATAAATACCCCTGCACAAACTCAAAGCTGCGTTTGAGGCCTTGCCGATACCTCCGTTTTCCTGTCGAATCCATCGAACACGAGGGTTGTTAGAAAAATATCGCTCCAATATTTTGGGAGTGTCATCTGTGGATCCGTCATCGCAGATGCATACCTCCAGGTCTGTATACGTTTGATTCAGTGCGCTATGTATAGCGTCGCAAATAGTATCGGCGCAGTTATAGGCTGGGATGTAAATGGAGACTCGCGGCACAAAATGGAAATCTTTTTTAAATTTGCTCAAATGCCTATAATAGGGGCATATTGTACTGAACAGCTCACCACTTATTTCTTTGCCGGCGCTGCGGTCAGTTTCATTTTCGCCTCCCTCTGGCTCCTGATGGTAGGCCAAAGCATCCATTACGGGTATGAAGTACTTTCCATCATTGAAGAACCTATAGCCGAGCTCTGTATCTTCGAAGCCCCAAGATATGAAGCGCTCATCAAAGCCGCCAACTAGGCTAAAATTCTTTTTAGAGAATGCAACGTTCCCACTAGCAAACGTCCTAAAAGGTAGCGACTCTGTACGAAGATTCTGAGTGCGTTCGAATATCTCCAGTCGCCAATCGACGGAATGAGATCCTTGGATTTTACCCGCTACATTGTTGTTAGTTACGATCTCTTTAAATCGTTCCTCCAGGTTGGCATCACTAAGGATTTCATTGACATGAACATTGCTCATGTCAATGTACTTCCTCGGCCCAATTAGTATGCTGTCGTCAAGCGTCTTCCACCATTTCGCGTAATTTTTAACTAGATGTTTGGACGGGAACATGTCTACATCTAGAAGTATTATTAGGTCGTTCCTAGCGATTTGGATACCATTGTTTCTCGCAGCAGCCGCTGTAAAACCAACGTCTTTATGCCATGAATATCTGATGTTAAGAAGGTCGTCAAATTCGCGGATGACGGCCATTGTGTCGTACGAGCTGCCATCATCCGTCACGATTACTTCTATGAGGTGTTTCGGATAAGTTTGCCGAGCTAGCCCTGCCAAAGTCCTTCTTAAGGGCTCGATTCTGTTGTATGTCAATATTATCACTGAGATCTTGACTTCGCTTCCGGCTGGATCGTTGTCAACATTTGTGATGAGGTGCGTGTAATCATTAGCAAGGCCTTCAATTGGAGGAAGCGGCCGAGCAACTGGAAAATTTCTAGGTATGTTTTTGAATCTACTTAAATCTTTATCTACAGGTACAGTCTTGCACTTAAACGGTATGTAATTAATTGGATACGATGTGCCGCTTTGTTTTCTTCTTTGATAATCAATTAGGAAATCTAGCGCGCCTATCGCGCCTAGGCGCGCTCGCCGCTCTTCAAGGGAATCAAGGTCGAGTGTATTAGGCATTGTGCTTGTCCGCTTCATTGCTGATTTCACGTTTAATGTTTGTGTTGACGTGGGCCGCTTCAATGGCTTTTTCCAGTCTTCGGGTTGACCGTCTATGGGCTACCAATGCTGACTCAGTGCTCTTGCTGCCGGTGTGTTGGATTTCAGCGGCAATTAAATCATTCACCTGCAAGCTTGCGTACGCATTGGTTGGATCAGAAGCTAGCACTTGGAGTAGTAAGTCTATGGCTTTAATATGGTCCTGTGTGGCGATCAGTCGCTCTACCCTGTGTGGTAAAAGTTCCAAGCGTGCTGCATGCAGACCCACCGCTATATTTCCAACTTTAGGGAGTGCCTCTGCAAAGGCTAAAGATTCTTCTGCGGCAGTGTAATCACTGAGAAGTCTTTGGCAAATGCTCATGCCCAAGTGCGACCAACTGAAAGCGAAATTCAGCCCTGCGGCTCGCTGATATAGATCGAGAGCAACAGTTGTGTTTCCCTGCAGAAGATAACTTTCAGCTAATTTGCAGATGCAGAATGCGTTTTCGCCGAGCACTTTGCTCAAAGCTTCCCACGCGTATCGGGCATCATCGTATTCGCCCGTTTCTTGAAGAAGACTTGCAATCCGATAAGCTTGCATTATCTTTGTTTTTGCTAACTTATTCGATTTGCTAGTCGCTGCTCGGTACAGCTCCGAAACGAAGTCCTCACCTTCAGTCCGTGATATTACCGGATATAGGACTTGGGCAGGTTGAGGGGGCAAGATAAGGTTGGAACCAGTAATCAGCACGTTATTGGTAGTATTTCGTGCTTGAAGTGTATGGGTTTCGCCATTGAATAGCTCGTATGACAGTTTTATTTGGAATAGATGGTAGCCATCCCCAACCCCGGCTTCTTCTAGGTCCTGTCTGTATCCATCTGCTGTACCACGACCTACGACGTTGCCGTTGCAGAGTATTTCTACAGCTACTCGCTCAAGCGGATTTCCAGGATCCACAGCCCATCCGTACGCGAAGCCTCCATCGACATAGTCGAAGTGGCCGACAATTTGGAGCTTTTTGGTTGATTCAATCGGCATAACTGCATCCGAGCATTAAAGGTGGACGTGCTGAGAATTAAGTGTTTCAGCGCGCGTGAAAGTTACGATACTATTTGGTCCTTCTTTTCTATCCCTCTGTGGAACCTTGAGTGCATGGGTTGGGGGGGGATAGCAAGGCCGCCATAAGGACCGCTCAGGTAGTCATGGCTTAATCCAGGGTGGTAACAATCATCTACTTCGCCAGTCAAGGACCATTTGTTCATAAAACCAATCTGCTCGCGCTTGGCTCTCGACTGCTTTTCGTTATTCGAATCTTTGCCTCTGCTGGCTGACTCAGCATGGATAAGTTTGGCAAAGGGGGTCCACAATATTCGATATCCTAAGGCCCTTACTTTCAGGCACATGTCAACATCGTTAAATGCCACAGGGAAAGCTATTTCGTCCAAACCATTGATTTGTTCGAAAATGTGCTTGTGGACTACCAAGCAAGCTGCAGTTACCGCACTTTGTTGTAGGGCTAATTGGTTCCTGCCCAAGTAGCCAGGGTCTCGATCTTCATATGTATTACCGCAGTGAGCAGCGAGGCCGTTGACTCCAACAATGACGCCTCCGTGCTGAACCATGCTATTCGGCCACAAAAGTTTTGCACCCGCTGCTCCTACTCCGGGCCTCATCACCTGCGCGACCAGTTCTTTCAACCAGTCGCGCTCGATCACTTCAATATCATTGTTCACCAAGCCAATCAG
The DNA here is from genome assembly GCF_022699445.1 of Pseudomonas sp. I3-I5. Lineage (NCBI taxonomy): Bacteria > Pseudomonadati > Pseudomonadota > Gammaproteobacteria > Pseudomonadales > Pseudomonadaceae > Pseudomonas > Pseudomonas sp. I3-I5. The sequence continues at coordinate 1,181,293 of NZ_CP093940.1, forward strand.
TTCGCCGGTGGCAATACCCGCTGCGCGGTTATTGATAGTCGAATAATTGAAAGGGTAAGGATGAGGTAGCACCTTGACACCGCGGGTGCTTAGTTCAGCGAGATAGGCCAGAGTAAGCGGATCACTTGACTGGTTATCGACCACGATGATTTCAAGATTGGGGTAGTCAGTGCCTTTCAACAATCCCTCAATACAGGCGTGCAGTAGCTTGTACTGATCCCTAGTTGGCACGATAAGACTCACGCGTGGCAGTTTCGTTGGCAACGGCCAGTGCGCCCTGCAAAGCGCTGGGTAGCCTGCCACTTGGCTGATCGTGGCGCCAGGCGCAATCTGTTGACACAGCCATCCAATAGCTTTTGCCCGTTTAGGGCACGGCTCAGGCTGTTCGGGGCTTGCCGTTGCATGGAAAGCACGGTGGTAAAGCACTCGAGGCAGATGTGTGACCTGCGCATTAGAGTTTTCTGTGGCTAAAGCAACTCCGGCCGTGAGATCGTGCCAGTTTACTATGCTCCGCTCTCCGTCGGCCTTGAGCAATATCATTGCTTGTCTGATGATGCGGGCACTGTATATTGCTCCGGGAGAAAATATGTCAGCGCCGATGAACAGGTCCATGTCCCACACCGGTTTCAGCCACGGCAGGCTGCGTTCACCTTGAGGGCCATCACGATCGCAATCCGAATACGCCCATGCGCTGCCATCGTCCAGCAAAGCGCTCAACTGCGCCAACGCAAACGGCGCCAGACGATCACCTGCCATTATCGGCAAGATGCGATCACACCCGTCTTCAAGCAACTGCACTAAGGCTGGCAAAAGATCGTCAGGCGCACTAGTGGCCACTTTGTGAACGTCGGAGCGGTAGTGCCCAAGGCTATCAACGCTTATTTGCTCGAGTGTATTATTGCCATCAGTTAACACCAATAGCCCTAGCGTGCCTCGAAGCTCCGGCGTCGTTTCGCTATCCAAGCGCTGAAACGCCTCAAACCACTGCGGATAGTGCTGCCACCCAGCGCTTTTGGGAAGGCGCAACGTTTGTTCCTTTGCAACTTGAGTAAGCAGAGTCAGGGTTGCATTATCATGTGCCGTATCCAGTTGCCGGAGCAGTCCTTCTAAACCCTCTGGGCGACAGCATAGGCGAATGGGGCTACCTACAAGCACTTGGCCAAGATCATTTACGATTTCTAGTACGTGCAGCCTTCCATCGGCCAATTCCCAGGGCAGATCAATTGAGAAGCCGTGTTTGCTGGACATCCGATAGGCCAAGGCTTGATTGTGCTCATTACAAGCGGCCTTACTAACCACTTGATCCCCTTCTCGCACCGTCACTTCAACATATCTATTGGGAGATTTCGGATCCCAGCACCAGCCAGCCACACGCAGACCGCCCGTGTGCCAAACCTGGGACGCGATACCTGCGCTGTCCTCACTAGGCGGGACCGGCAGCGAGAGTTGTCCTTCCAACACGAAAGTTTGGTTAGCAATTTGAGCGGTAATCAACCGTGCCTCATCAAGCCAGCGTTGGCGTAGCTGCACTGCAAAACCGTGGTACTGGTCGCCTGCCGGCGCACTCGGCTCATACTGGTCAGCCCGCACCAGTGCCACGCTTGCGCCGTCAATGAATATCTCGACGATCGGACGCTGTTCTTGCTGCGTATTGTCCATCGCCCAACCATGCAGTACATCGCCTTGAAGACCGAGTATGGCCCCGCTGAAGTGAGGTTGAATGGCGGACACTTCCGTCTGCGGTTGTTCCATAACATGTTCGGTCATTGGGCCAGGCTCAAGGTCAAAGGCAAATTGATAAGGTCGATTGTCCCTCTGTCGCTTCTCAGCGGGGTAGGGCCGGCAAACAGTGGTACGCCCAGTTGGGTCGCCAAGCCATGCGCCATCCAGGCACGGCCAGAATCCTTGGTTAAGCTCAGTACGCCATCACAGCCAGCGGCTTGGGCACGCTCCGCCAGACTGAACCCTTCCACTTCTGGTAAAAGCTGGACACTCCCGGTGGCCTGCAACTGATTCAGCCAAGGGCTATCGGTGTGCGCTAGCAAACGGATGGGTAGCCCGGCCTGGCTGATGTGGCGAGCGGCATCCAGCCAGGCAATAGCAGTTCGCGAGTCGCTCAGGCTGTCACCGATCATCAGCGACTGCAGCGCATGCGTGGGGGCCTCGTTTTCAACCGGGGTTGCCTCCACCATTACCTTGGTGTCCGGTAACGCATCGCTATAGATGGGCTTCAAAGCCGGCCATGGCACCACGACGTTTGCAGCCTCACGGGCAAACTCTTGCCAGTCGTAATCACCCTGTTGATCGAGCAAGCGGTCATCACGGCACTGGATGCTATACGGAATGTCCAGCATTGCCGGCAGGTCACATAAGCCCACCGGGCACTGTGCCAAGTGCTCATACACGATTGCCTGCAACGGTAGATTGCGCAGGCACTCAACCAATCGGGTGAAATCGTTCGGCAGCTCGAATTCAAGATTCAGCGGTAGAGGGCTCAATGGAGCGGTCAACAGCACCCAGGTGCTGTGGCTGCTCTGGTGATAACTCAAACTGAAGTCCGCTTCTGTCATGGAGCCATCGTGAATGCGGAGTGTATGGTCAGTCCCCGCTTGCCAGCATGCATTCCGCTGACTCGCCGGCTTACGCGCAAAGTGCTCAAGGCGAGCTTGCTGCAGGGCCTGGCGTGCAGGTTTGATGGGGTCGCGCAGGCAAAATGCTTTATAGCGCGCCGATGCGTCGGGGTAGCGTTTGCGCAATGTGGCGTTGTTCATCGCCACACGCAGTACCTTCTCCGCCCCGAACGAAATACCGCCCTGGTGCGCCACAAACACATTGGGCGCACCCATATGGCGCCAACCGTGACTGCGGGCGCGCAGACACCAGTCGGTTTCTTCACCATAACCGCGGGCCAAGTGCACCTCATCGAGGTAGCCCACCTCGTCGAGTGCCGCCCGCTTGATGTAGAGGCAAAAGCCGCAGCCCGTCTCGATTTCCACCGGCGGGCTGGCGACTTGGCGAGCCAGCTCATCCAGTTCGGCCTGCGCCTTGGCGCTGGGCATGTCGTGGCAAATCTGGCTGCGTGGGAAGCTCATCAACTCGCCGTTGTTGGTGAACGGCGTCACCGATGCAATGCGTTCGTCGCTATAGGCCACTTCACGCAAGCGATCCAGCCAGGCACCGTGCACGCGGGTATCGGCGTTAAGCCACACCACGTCCTTGTTCGGGCTCAGGGCCATGGCGCGGTTCATCGTGCGGATGAACCCAAGGTTTACTGCGTTTTGTATCAGCGTGATCTTGCCTTTGGCAGCTAGCACTTTAAGCGCCTTGGCCAGCGCCGGGACGGGCGTCTTGTCTTCGATGACCACCAGGCGATGCGCAGTGCGGTTCAATTTGCGGGCGTCCAGCGCGCTGTTGATGCACTCCAGTGTTTCTTCGAGGCCGTTATAGACCGGGATCAGCACATCCACCGGGTTGTTTTTGCCAGCACCCGCACTGGCGGGGGGGACGAAGACTGGCATGGCGTAAACCGGGCTGCCGAGCAGGGGCGTGCCATTGGCGAATTGCAGCGTAACCGCAGGCGTTGGGTTAGGCACGCTCACCCGTAACCCGCCATGGCTTGCCGGCAGGCCTGCTGCGCTGAGCAGCGGATGGCTGGCAGTTGCGGTCGCGCTGATGCGCCCGCCGTTGGCTTCGATTTGAATAGAGGCGGGTACTTGCAGGTTCTGCAAATCGACTGCCCAGCCTTGGATTTCCTTCTGATCAGGCAGATAACGCACAACCCCGACGGTACTGGGAGCATCGCTTTGTGCGGCAAGCAGCTTCAGCACAACCGCCAGCTCTTTGCCTGTATGGATATCGGGCAGGCGGGCCAGAATCATCCGGCGCACGTCCGCAGGTGTTTCCGAAAGGCTGCGCGCCTCCCAGAGGGTCAGGCGCAGGCCAAGGTCATTGGGCTGAAGTTTCCAGGCGTTGGTCAGGTAGCGCGTGGCCAATGAGGGCTGGTCTTGCGCCAGCAGGCTACGCCCCACCAGTGCGTGGATATCTGCCCGGTCGGGCAGGGCCTTGGCGGCCTCGGCAAAAAATAAAAAAGCCAGCTTGGGCGTCTGCGGCAAAGCCGCGATGCCTTTCCATACGAGTGCTTCGGCCCGGTACTCGGGGATCTGCAACGCACGTTCGAGTGCAGTTGCCGCCGCGTCGTGCTCGTTGGCCTGACGGTGGCGGTGGAAGATGTCCATGAGCGTTTCTCGCCCATGGTCGAGTTGTCTGGACATAAGCTTGGCTTGGCTACAAAAAATAAAAAGAAGGGCGACTCGAAAGCCGCCCCCTTTGGCATACGCCCGGCCTTGCGGCCGGGTGTACGTTTCGCTACGACAGGGCTAGTTACACTTGGCCGTGCAGTACAACGACGTTGTCGATGTTTGCGATGGCTTCGTTGGAACCAACGATGCCCAGGGCCACGTCGGCGTGAGTGCCGCCGTTGTCCAGGACAGCTTCCCAAGCAGCTTTGCCAGTTGCATCGGCTTCGCGGCCCAGTGCGGACTGGTACAGGGAGTCGATGAAGTCGCTGTTGGACTTCTGAGCAGCTTCAGCCGAGCCAACGATGCCAGCGGCCACTTCGGCGCGGCTGGTGCCGTTGAACAGCTGGGATACCCAAGCGTCCAGGCCTTCTTGCTCAACTTCGCGGCCCAGTACGTTTTCGTACAGTTCGCGGACGAAGTCACCGTTCGACTGATCCAGCTGGATGGCTTCGTTCGACAGAGCGATACCAGCAGCTACGTCGTTCAGGTTGCCACCGTTGGCCAGCACGGCTTGCCATGCAGTCGAGCCTTCTTCATCAGCGGCGCGGCCCAGGATAGCCTGGTACAGCTCGTTGATGTCTTGGGCCGAAGCAGCGCCAGCGAACTCAGCCGAGTTCAGGAACTGGTTGGCGATGTCGGTCAGCGAAGTGCCTTCGCTTACCAGGGCGGTGAAGTCTTTGGCGCCGGATGCATCAGCGTCACGACCCAGGATGCCTTGGTACAGGCGCAGGGCAGCTGCTTCTTCGTCGCTGTGAGCCAGGGCTACAGTTTCGGTGGTGTCACCGTTAACGAAGGTCAGGAACTCAGCGTCAGTGATGGCGGCAGTTTGGTTGCCGGTCAGGTTGACGTTGAAGTTGTTGCCGACGGTGAAGGTGTAGTCGTCGCGCGAACCGTCCAGCTGAACGATGTCGAAGCCAGCGCCAGCGTTGACGATGTCAGCGTGGTCGCTGCCGCTCAGGATGATGGTGTCATCGCCCGAACCGGTGGTCACGTTGTTGTTGCCCAGGCCAGCGATAACGGTGTTGTTGCCGTTGCCGGTCACGATGGTGTCGTTGCCGTCGCCAGCGTCGATCAGGGTGTTCTGGTCGCCTTTGACAGTGATGACGTCGTCACCGTTGCCAGTTGCAACTACCAGCTCGATGGCCGAAGTATCAACGGCTGGAGCCAGAGCAGCAGCGAAGGTTTGAACGTCGCCAGCAGCTGCTTGACCTTGCAGGTCAACAACCAGGTTGGCGTCGCTCTGCAGCACGTAGGCGCTAACGCCAGCGGCTTCGGCAGCAGCCAGGTCGACGACAACTTGGTCGCCTTGCTCGCCTTCGACTTCGCCGATAACGACGTCAGCTTGGCCGGAAGTTGGCAGCTGAACAACGTTGCCTTCGATGCCGGCGATGTTGACGTTTTCAACGGTGTCCAGGTTCAGCAGGCTGCTGATGGCAGCGATGGTGTTTTCGGACAGGTTGGCGCTATCGGCGTTCAGGGTGTCTTGCAGAGCGCTGCTCGACTGAGGGCTATCGTATTGCATGATGTATTCCTGTTACTTCAGGCCATGTGGCCCGCTGCAATAGTATTCTGCTCGGACGCAGAGTTTTCCCACGGAGACTTAAGGCGGGCAGCGTTCATCTTCGTTACGGGTGTTAGGGCGAGGTGCAAGGCCACCAGCGGCTCGTTGCCGGTGGGGCCGTGCATCATCTGATTCGCGACCAGGCGTTGTGGTTCCGTATTTTTGAAAACAACAAGGCCGGTTAATTCGTAATGCTTGCGCAGTGGGCCTACCAGGCTGAAACCAACACAGATCAGCGGTAGCCCCTGGCCACGGGCACCGACTGTGGTGCCTGTCGAGACATTGCGGCATGGGCCAGAGCCGGCCACCATGCAGGTATAAAGAAGGTCGACACCGACAGGCTTTTCGGCCCAGTCGATGGCGAAAGAATCGATAAATTCATCGGCGCCCGGCTCGCCAACCCAGCCTTCACCGGACACGACTTCGCCGCTTTGGCTCAGGTGGGCGGTTAAGGTAATCGGCAGCGGCTTGGTGCTGGCGGCGATGGCTTGCGAAGGATCGGTGCTTGCCACTACTGCGAAGGTACGCATGATGGCGGGGGAGGTGTCGATGCGATCAATGCGCAGGTCCACAGGCTCGATCACTTCGTCGAACATGTGGTACTCGGTGATCAGCACGGTGGTGACACCGCCTTTAACCCGGGCGACGATGGTGTCGCCAAGCTTGGTCAGCATGTTTTTGCTGACGCCCTCGGCGGGGAAGAAGTCGATGGAGCCTTTACCTAGCGGCGCTTGTTGTAGCGCGATGCAGACAGGTTTGTCTGCCGGAGGCTGGGAGGCGTACCTGAAGATATACATGCCCGGTTCGAGCAGGGTGACCCGGGAGCTGATTTTCAGGCCGTCCAGGGTTTGCGAAGGCATAGACATGGCGTTGTTAAGCTCCTTTTAAGCAATAACACTGGTAGCTAACGTGCTCAAACCCGTGCATACACTGAACTGCCATTGAAGGCTCCTTGCGAGTGGCGAAGATGCCGCCGGAGGGGGAAGATGTCAACCAAGAAATCTAAAAAAAAATTCATATCTGTGGGGAACTTAGCTATAAGAGGGATGATCTTTCGCCGCTTTTTGTTCATAACTGAGTAGCAGGGTAGGACGTTCCAGCATTCGAAAAATTCGCCTGAAATCAAAGAATTACGATATTGACGTGCGCACATGATTACTTTTGATGGTTTTCTGGCGTGTAGTTTTCGTCGATTTTAAGGTCTCTAGCCGTTGGTCACTCTGACCGCTTGAGCAACTGCCTGTTTCCGTTCTGCTCAAACATTTCATGAAATTCTACTGTTCGTCGCTGAACAAAGCGGCTCAAGGAGCAATCTGACACGCTGCCTTCTTTGGTGGGTGTTACACTGCCCGCCGCTTTCGCCACTCCTCAGTACGGACACCATGAGTTATCAATCCGAAAACACTCTGCAAGCCGCCCTTAGAGCCTGCAAAAGCAGCTTCCTTTCGGTAGGCTTCTTCAGTTTCTTCGTCAACGCACTGATGCTGGTGCCCACGTTCTTCATGATCCAGGTATCGGGTCGCGTGGTGCCCTCTAGCAGCACCTCCACCTTGCTCATGCTTACGCTGATCATGACCGTGTTGGTCGCGACAATGGGTACCTTGGAGTGGGTGCGCTCCCGCATCATGGTGCGCATCAGTAATCGCCTGGATGTGATGCTCAGCCGCGACGTGTATAGGGCAAGCTTCAAGCGTGCTCTGAATAGCGGCGGCTCTGACGCAACGGCGCAGTCCCTTAACGATCTCACCTCGCTACGTCAGTTCTTTACAGGGCCAGGGCTTTTTGCATTTTTCGATGCCCCATGGTTCCCCATTTATACCATCGTGATGTTCCTGTTCCACCCATGGTTCGGCTGGATGACCCTGTTTTGTGGCGCAGTGTTGACTGTGCTGGCTTTCGTAAACCATCGGTCTACTGGCGGTGCGTTGGCCGAAGCGAACAAGGAAAACGTAGCGTCCAACGTGGTAACGAACCGGACCCTGCGTAATGCCGAGGTCATCGAGTCGATGGGTATGCTTGATACCCTGATGAACCGGTGGGCCAAGCGCCAGCGCAACATCATGCTGTTGCAGTCCAATGCCAGTGATAAGGGCAGCGTGATCAGTTCTACCTCCAAGACATTCCGCATCTGGTCGCAGTCCATCATGCTGGCACTGGGTGCTTATCTCGTTGTGACGCACGAAATCAACCCCGGCCTCCTGATGGCAGGTTCACTGCTGTTGGGCCGCGCGCTGTCCCCCATCGACCAGATGATCGGCAGCTGGAAAGGCTTCGTCTCCGCGAAAGTCCAATACGACCGCCTCAGCAAAGTCATGGACGATCTGAAAAACGAACCTGAGCGCATGCCGCTTCCAGCGCCGGAAGGCCACATCCAGGTCGAGAACCTGATCGTCGCCCCGCCTGGCGCCAAGGCCCCGGTCATCCGCAGCATCAGCTTCGTGGCCCCGGCCGGTTCCATCGTCGGCATCGTCGGCCCAAGCGCCGCCGGTAAATCCACGCTGGTGCGTGCCCTGATGGGCATCTGGCCCCCACAGCACGGCGTGGTCCGCCTCGACGGCGCCGATATCGCCACTTGGGACAAGCAGGCCCTTGGTCCATACGTCGGCTACCTGCCGCAAGACATCGAGCTGTTCGAAGGCAGCATCAGCGAGAACATCGCCCGTTTCGACAAGATCGACCCGGAAAAGGTAGTGGAAGCGGCCCAGATGGCTGGCGTGCACGAGATGATCCTCATGCTGCCCGATGGCTACGACACGGTAATCGGCAGCGACGGCGTCAACCTGTCCGGCGGTCAGCGGCAGCGCATTGGTCTGGCCCGTGCCATTTATGGCAACCCCCGTCTGGTGGTGCTCGACGAGCCTAACTCCAACCTCGACGATGTGGGTGAGCGCGCCCTGGGCGTGGCCCTGCAAAAGCTCAAGGCAACCGGTGCCACGGTCTTCATCGTCTCGCACCGCCCCAACATCCTCACCCGCCTGGACCGTATTCTGGTCATGTCGGGCGGTACCATTTCGCTGTACGGCGAGCGCGACCGCGTGATCGCCGAGCTGGCAGCGCAACAGGCTAAAGGCCAGCAGCGGGTCGCTCAGCCCGCGCCTGGCCAGCCCCCGGCCGCGCCGCCTGCTGCACCCAATGCCACGCCACCGGCCACCCCGCCCGCTGCACCCAATGCCGCGCCGCCCGCAGCCCCCGCTGCCGCGCCTGCCACCACCACCAGCACCGGCGTGTGAAAGGATTTCTAGATGAGCAGTAAAGCGATCACTACCTTCGATCACAATTTCGACGACATGCCCACGTCCGACCGCGGCATTCGCCGCATCGGCCTGACCATCGTCTTCGTTACATTCGGCATTTTCGGCAGCTGGGCGGCCTTTGCGCCACTCAGCAACGCTGTGCATGGTTCCGGTGTGGTCACCGTGCAGAACTACCGCAAGACCGTGCAGCACCTTGAGGGCGGCATCGTCAAGGAACTGCTGGCCCGTGACGGCGACCTGGTCAAGAAGGGCGACCCGCTGATCGTGCTGGACGAGTCCCAGCTCAGCGCCGAATACGAGTCCACCCGCAACCAGCTGATCGTGGCGCGCTATAAAGAAGCACGCCTGCGGGCAGAGCGCGACGGCCTGAACGAAATCCCGCCGGTCAAAATGGACGGCACTGACTCGGTCCGTGCTCAAGAGGCCATGGCGGGTGAGTTGCAGGTGTTCAACGCACGGCGCAACTCGTTGCAGGGTGAGATCTCGGTCAACCGCGAGCGCATCCAGCAGATGAAACAGCAGATCGCTGGTTTGAACGACATGATCGGGACCAAGAGCGGGCTTGAGAAGTCGTACACCGGTGAAATCAAGCAGCTCAAGGAGCTGTTGGCCGAAGGCTTCGTGGACAATCAGCGCCTGCTCGAGCAGGAGCGCAAGCTGGACATGCTCAAGACCGAAGTGGCGGACCACCGCTCCAACATCACCAAGACCAACCTGCAGATTGGTGAGACCGAATTGCAGATCGTGCAGTTGAAGAAGAAATTCGACTCGGACGTGGCAAATGAGCTTTCGGACGTTCAGGCTCAGGTCTTCGACCTTCAGGAAAAGGAAGCAGCCCTGCGTGATCGCCTATCGCGTGTGGTGATTCGCGCGCCCGAAAGCGGCATGGTGCTGGACATGAAGGTACACACCATCGGCGGTGTAATCAGCGCGGCTACGCCGATTCTGGATATTGTGCCTGCACAGTCCGAGCTGGTGGTGGAGGCCAAGGTGGCCACCCGTGATATCGACCGTCTGGAGTTGGGTAAAACCGCAGACATTCGCTTTACCGCCTTCAACCAGGCTACCACGCCGGTCATCGAGGGCAAGCTGGTGCGCATTTCGGCGGACAGCCTGACCGACGAGCGCAGCGGCGACACCTACTACCTGGTGCGTGTGCAGGTGACCGAAGATGGCATGAAGAAACTTGGCAGCCGCAAGCTGCACCCCGGTATGCCTGCTGACGTGCTGATCAACGCCGGCGACCGCACCATGCTGCAGTACCTGCTCAAACCGGCCCGCAACATGTTCGCCGAATCGCTGATCGAGGAATGATTGTGCTGCGTTTGCTACCTGGAATGCTGATGTGCATGGTCGCCTGCCAGGCGGTGGCCGTGGAAGGGAAGGGCGCGCCGGCTGACGTGCCCAAGGCGGTGTCGGCGTCAACCTACACGCTGGACCTGGCCGGCCTGTACCGTGAGGCCAGGCTGGAAGACCCTCGGGTGCTGGCCGCCTATGCCCGCGCGCGCTCGGCCGAAGCCCAGCAGCGCGAAGCCTTGGGCGGCCTGCTGCCGCAGGTGTCGGCCAACGCCAACACCAGCCGCGTGCTGCGCAAGAACGAGATCGACCGCGACATCTATAACAACGAAAGCTATTCGTTGAGCCTGACCCAGTACCTGTACAACAAGCCGGCCTGGGAGCGGTACCAGAAGTCCAAGAGCGTCAAGGACCAGAAGGGCCAGCAGGCCGAAGATACCCTGGCCGAAGCCACGGTCGACCTGGCCAAGCGCTACTTCGTGGCCCTGGCCGCCGACGACGAGCTGGCGCTGGTGCAGGCCGAGCGTCGCGCCACCCAGAAAAACCTGGACCGTGTCACCAGCATGTTCGACCGGCAGATGGCCAAGATCACCGACAAGCTGGACATGCAGGCGCGCGTCGACTTCCTGGCCGCCCAGGAGGTGGAAGCCCGCAACCAGGTGCAGGTCAGCCGTGAGGCGCTGGCCGAGATCGTCGGTCGGCCCATCACCGAGCCGCTGAGCCGGGTGCGTAACGATGTGGCGCTGCAGGCGCCCACCCGCCCTTTGCAGGAGTGGTTGACCCAGGCCGTGGAAACCAACCCGCAGCTCAAGGCCTCGCGCAGCGGTGCCGAGGCGGCCATGGCGGCCGTGCGCGAAGGCAAGGGCGAGCACTATCCGCAGCTGTCCCTGAGCCTGAGCGCCCAGCAGAGTGACCAGGGTTACGACAACACCCAGGCGCCGCGCAGCGACAGCTATGTGGCAAGCCTTGGGGTGAAGATCCCGATCTACAGCGGTGGCTCCACCTCGGCTCGCGTGCGTGGGTTGTATGACGAGCAGCTGGCGGCCGAAGAACAGCTCGAAGGCATTCGCCGCCAGGTGGTGAAGGAAACCACCACGGCCTTCCTCACGGCCCAGGCGGCGGTGGACAAGATCCGCGCCAACCGCAACGCCCTGTCCTCGGCCCAGCAGTCCAGCGTAGCGGCGCAGAAGGCGTTCAGTTACGGGGTGGTCAACGCGGTGGATGTGCTGACCAGCGTGCAGAACGAGTTCAAGGCGCGTCGTGATTTGCTCAAGACGCAGTATGACTTCATCACCAATCTGTTCCTGCTCAATCGTTGGGCGGGTCAGCTCAACCAGGACAGCGTGGACAACGTCAATGTGTGGTTGAGCCCTGTGCCAGAGCCGACCCTGCCGGGCGGTGACGTGGCGCGGCTGGATGCGCGCCGCTGATTGGACGGGTGGGGTGGGCTTCGGCGGCAGCTTGGGTGGTTGAAAGGGGGCGCTCGGCAGGGGCCTGTTAACGTTTCTCAGAGCCGTACGCGGCCCCCGTGTGGGAGCGGCCTCGCGCCGCGATGGCCGCGCAGCGGCCCCAGGATTGCAGCTTCGCAATTGATAGTGCTGGGGCCGCTGCGCGGCCCATCGCGGCGCGAGGCCGCTCCCACACGGCCCCCGGAATATCCGCTGCGAAGCTGCAATCCTGGGGCCGCTTTGCGGCCCATCGCGGCGCAAGGCCGCTCCTACACGACCAGCCTTTAGAACCCACCCAAATTCAGACCATTCCTACACCCCAAGCACTGGCCATTCTCCCCCCTGGAACTTATTCTCCCGCGCCGGTTCCTAACCCCTTCAATAAGGCCTGACCAGCAGCTGGCGCCGCGCCAGTACTTTGTGAGTCGAGTACTCCCCCCGACCTATGTATACTGCCGCATGCAAGCGAGTACGCGCGGCTCGGAGCTGCCGCGTCAAGCCCCAATAATCACACATGCCCGCACGGCACTATCGGAGTTGGTTAAGTCGCATGAAAGCAATCGTTACTGGGATCACTGGTCAAGACGGCGCCTACCTGGCGGAACTGCTGCTGGAAAAGGGCTATACGGTCTACGGCACCTACCGTCGTACCAGCTCGGTTAACTTCTGGCGTATCGAAGAGTTGGGCATCCACACCAACCCTAACCTGCACCTGGTCGAGTACGACCTCACCGACCTGTCGGCCAGCATCCGCCTGCTGCAAACCACCGAAGCCACCGAGGTGTACAACCTCGCCGCACAAAGCTTCGTGGGTGTGTCCTTCGAGCAACCCCTGACCACCGCCGAAATCACCGGCCTGGGCGCTGTCAACCTGCTCGAAGCCATCCGTATCGTCAACCCGAAGGTACGCTTCTACCAGGCCTCCACCTCCGAAATGTTCGGCAAGGTGCAGGAAATCCCGCAGGTCGAAACCACCCCGTTCTACCCGCGTAGCCCCTACGGTGTGGCCAAGCTGTACGCCCACTGGATGACCATCAACTACCGCGAGTCGTACAACCTCTTTGCCACCAGCGGCATCCTGTTCAACCACGAGTCGCCCCTGCGCGGCCGTGAGTTCGTGACCCGCAAGATCACCGACTCGGTCGCCAAGATCAAACTGGGCCTGCTGGACAAACTGGAACTGGGCAACCTCGACGCCAAACGCGACTGGGGCTTTGCCAAGGAATACGTCGAAGGCATGTGGCGCATGCTGCAGGCTGACGAGCCAGACACCTTCGTACTGGCCACCAACCGCACCGAAACCGTGCGTGACTTCGTCACCATGGCCTTCAAGGCCGCTGGTATCGAAATCAACTGGAGCGGCAAGGACGAAGCCGAGCAAGGCACCTGCGCTGCAACCGGCAAGGTACTGGTCGTCATCAACCCGAAATTCTACCGCCCAGCCGAAGTCGAGCTGCTCATCGGCAACCCGGACAAAGCCAAGCAGGTACTGGGCTGGGAGCCTAAAACCAGCCTTGAAGAGCTGTGCCGCATGATGGTCGAAGCCGACCTGCGTCGTAACGAAAAAGGGTTCTCGTTCTGATGCAAATGGCCAGCAAACGCGCACTCGTCACCGGGATCAATGGCTTCACAGGTCGCTACATGGCGGCCGAATTGCAGGCCAATGGTTATGAAGTGATCGGTACCGGGAGCCAGCCTTCGACGGCGCCCGATTACCACCAGGTCGATCTGGCCGATGGGCCGGGCCTGCGTGCGTTGCTGGCCGAACTGCAGCCGGATGTGATCGTGCATCTGGCTGCCATTGCGTTTGTCGGGCACGGCGCTGCCGATGCCTTCTATCAGGTCAACCTGATCGGCACGCGCAACCTGCTCGAAGCCATTGCGGCCTGCGGCAAAACGCCAGAGTGCGTACTCATTGCCAGCAGTGCCAATGTCTACGGCAATGTTTCCGAAGGGATGCTGGACGAGCACACCCCGCCTGCACCTGCCAACGACTACGCCGTCAGCAAGCTGGCGATGGAGTACATGGCAAAGCTGTGGTGCGACCGGCTGCCGATCGTCATCACGCGTCCGTTCAACTACACAGGTGTTGGGCAGGCCGAGAACTTCCTGCTGCCCAAGATCGTTTCGCACTTCCAGCGCAAGGCCCCAGCCATCGAACTGGGCAACCTGGATGTGTGGCGTGACTTCAGCGACGTGCGCGCCGTGGTGCGTGCCTACCGTGGCCTGATCGAGGCGCGGGCAGTGGGCCAGACCGTGAACGTGAGTTCCGGCATCACCCATTCGCTGCGCGAAGTCATCGCCAAGTGCTCGGCCATCACCGGGCACACGCTTGACGTGCAGGTAAACCCTGCGTTCGTGCGCGCCAACGAGGTCAAGACCTTGTGCGGCGACAACGCCCGCCTGCGGGCGCTGGTGCCGGGTTGGGAAACACCCGATCTGGACGAAACGCTGGGTTGGATGCTCGCCGGTCAATGAAGGTCATTCTTTCCGTCGAGTCGGTTCGCTTCCCGCTGACCGGTATCGGGCGTTACACCTACGAGCTGGCCTCGCGGCTGCAGCAGTGCGATGACATCGACGACCTGCGGCTGTTTGCCGGGCGCAGCTTCGTGCCAGCGCTTCTCAAGCCAGCAGACCAGTCCGATGCCGTGCATGGGCTCAAGCGTTTCGTCCAGAAAAACGCCTTGGCCGTCGAAGCCTACCGGCGGCTGATGCCGTTTCTGCGTAAGCGCGCACTGCGTGGGCATGATGACTTCATCTACCACAGCACCAACTTTTACCTGCCGCCCTTCGCAGGCCGCAGCGTCGCCACGTTCCACGACTTGTCGCCTTTCACCTGGGCCCATTGCCATACCCCGCAGATCGCCCGGTACTTGCAAAAAGAGCTCCTGCTGACGCTTGAGCGGGCCGATGCGCTGATCACGGTGTCCCATTACATTCGCCAGGAGCTGGCCGATTACTTCAACTGGCCGCTTGAGCGCATTCATGCGGTTCCCCTGGCCAGCTCGCCGCAGTTCCATCCCCGTAGCCCGCAGGCGCTCACACAAACGCTGGCGCGTCATGGTCTCGAACCTGGTGGCTACAGCCTGTTCGTGGGCACCATCGAGCCGCGCAAGAACATCGAAAACCTGCTCGACGCTTATGGCCGCCTACCGCTTGCCCTGCGCCAACGCTGGCCGCTGATCCTCACCGGCTACCAAGGCTGGCGCAGCGAGGACATCCACGCCCGCATCGCCCAGGCGCAGCAGCAGGGCTGGGCCCGCTACCTGGGCTTCGCCCCCAGCGAAGACTTGCCGTTGCTGTTCGCCGGCGCCCGGCTGTTCACCTTCCCGTCCCACTACGAAGGCTTTGGCCTGCCCGTGCTCGAAGCCATGAGCTCCGGCGTGCCGGTGGTGTGCTCCAACAGCTCTTCGCTGCCTGAGGTCGCAGGCCATGCAGCGCTCATGTGCGCGCCCGATGACGTGGAAGGCTTGACCGCACTGCTGCAACGGGGCCTGGAAGACGAAGCCTGGCGCGCCACGGCCATTGCCCAGGGCTTGCAGCATGCCGGTGGTTTCTCGTGGGAACGGTGTGCCCAAGGCACCCTTGAGGTGTATCAAGCGGTCAAGCAACGATGATCAAGGTTCTGCATTTTTTCAAAACCTACTACCCCGATTCCATGGGCGGTATCGAGCAGGTGATCTTCCAGATCGCCGAGGGCACCCAGGCTCACGGTATCGAACCTGAGGTGCTGTACCTGAGCTCACGTGGCGCTGCCCGCAACCAGCCGGTGGCCAACCACCTCACGCACCGTGCCAAGCTGGACCTGCATGTCGCCTCCACCGGCTTTTCGCTGTCGGCCTTCAAGGACTTTGCCGAACTGGCCCGCAAGGCCGATATCGTGCATTTCCACTTCCCTTGGCCGTACATGGACCTGGTGCACTTCGCCACCCGGCTGAACAAGCCGACCGTGGTCAGCTACCACTCCGACATCGTCAAGCAGAAGTGGCTGCTCAAGCTGTACCAGCCGCTGATGAACCGCTTTTTTTCCAGCGTCGACCGCATTGTGGCGTCTTCACCCAACTATGCGGCGCACAGCCCGGTATTGACCCAGTTCAAGGACAAGGTGTCGATTATCCCGTATGGTCTGGACCGGTCCACGTACCCCAAAGCCAGCGCCGAAAAGCTGGCGTACTGGCGGCAACGGTTGGGCGAACGGTTCTTCCTTTTCGTCGGGGCGCTGCGTTATTACAAGGGGCTGGACTACCTGCTGGAGGCCGCGCGTATCAGCGGCTTGCCCGTGGTCATCATGGGCGGCGGTTTCCTGGAGCAGCAGCTGCGCCAGCAAGCCAACGACGCGGGCCTGAGCCAGGTGCAGTTCCTGGGTGGCTTGCCGGACGAAGACAAGGTGGCGCTGCTGGAACTGTGCTATGCCTTTACCTTCCCGTCGCACCTGCGTTCGGAGTCCTTTGGCATCTCGCTGCTGGAAGCGGCCATGTACGGCAAGCCGCTGATCTCCTGCGAAATGGGCTCCGGCACCACCTTCATCAACCTGGCCGACCAGACCGGGCTGGTGGTACCGCCGCGCGATGCACCGGCGCTGGCCCAGGCCATGCAGCAGCTGTGGGACGACCCGGCACAGGCCCAGGCCATGGGTGCCGCCGCCCAGCAACGCTTCGAGAACGTCTTTACCGCATCGGCCATGGCCAATGCCTACGCCGAGCTGTATCGCAGCCTGTTGTAGCCCGGTCAGTCAGGCACAACGGGCGCGAAGATCGCCGCATGCCGGCCTTGCCGGTGTGAACCGAGAACGGATTTCATGGAACGACGCACGTTATTGATCACTGGGGCCTCGGGCTTTGTCGGCAGCGCCCTGTGCCAGCGCCTGGCGACGGTCGAAGGCCTTACGCCCCGCGCCGCCTTGCGCCCCAGCAGCCAATCGCCCCTGGCAGGCATTGACGCGGTCACCGTTGCGGACCTGAGCGCCGATACCGACTGGCAGGCGGCCCTTATCGATGTAGACGTCGTGGTGCACGCGGCGGCGCGTGTGCATGTGATGAAGGAAACCGCCACCGACAGCCTGGCCGAGTTTCGCCGTGTGAACGTGCAAGGCACGCTCAACCTGGCCCGCCAAGCGGCGGCTGCGGGCGTGCGGCGCTTCATTTTCATCAGCTCGATCAAGGTCAATGGCGAAACCAGCCAGCCGGGCCGGCCACTGCATGCCGATGATGCCCCCGCGCCCCAGGATGCCTATGGCGTTTCCAAGCACGAGGCCGAGCAGGGGCTGCGGGCGGTAGCCGCCGAAACGGGCATGGAGGTCGTCGTGATCCGGCCGGTGCTGGTCTACGGCCCAGGCGTCAAGGCCAACTTCCTGAGCATGATGCGCTGGCTGGAGCGTGGCGTGCCCCTGCCGCTGGGGGCGGTACACAATCGCCGCAGCCTGGTCTCGCTGGGCAACCTGGTCGATCTGGTCATCACCTGTGTGGATCACCCAGCGGCAGCGGGCCAGACGTTCCTGGCCAGTGATGGCGAGGCTGTATCCTTGAGCGAGCTGCTGCGGGCCCTCGGCCGGGCGCTGGGCCGTCCAGCCCGCCTGGTGCCGGTGCCCGCCGCGCTGTTGCAAACGGGCGCCGCGCTGCTGGGGCGCCGTGACCTGGCCCAGCGCCTGCTGGGCTCGCTGCAAGTGGACATCACCAAGAACCACCAGCTGCTGGGCTGGCGACCGCCCTACACGCTGGAGCAAGGCCTGGCCGCCACCGCGCACGCCTTCAAGGAGAACCACCGCCCATGACCGCCATCCTCATCGTGGCAGGCATCGCCACCTGGCTGATGACGGCGGCACTGCGCCGTTACGCGCTGTCGCGCAGCCTGCTGGACATTCCCAATGCCCGCAGTTCGCACACCTTGCCCACGCCCCGTGGCGGGGGGGTGGCCTTCGTCGTGGCCTTCATGGTCGGTGTGCTGGTGCTGGGCTGGGCCGGGTACGTGGCGCCGTCGGTGCTGGTGGGCATCCTCGGGGCAGGGGGCCTGGTGGCCGTGATCGGGTTCATGGACGACCACGGGCACATTGCCGCGCGCTGGCGCCTGCTGGGCCATTTCGCCGCAGCCGCCTGGGGGCTGGCCTGGCTGGGTGGTCTGCCGCCGATCAGCGTGTTCGGCTGGCCGTTGCATGCCCTGTGGCTAGCCGCGCCGCTGGGGCTGCTGTACCTGGTCTGGCTGTTGAACCTGTACAACTTCATGGACGGCATCGATGGCATTGCCAGCATCGAAGCCATTTGCGTGTGCCTGGGCGGCACCGTGCTGTTCTGGCTGGCGGGTGCGCCGGGTGCTGCGTGGTTGCCGCTGCTGCTGGCCGCCACCGTCACCGGTTTCCTGATCTGGAACTTCCCGCCTGCCCGCATTTTCATGGGCGATGCGGGCAGTGGTTTTCTTGGCATCGTGCTGGGTTTGCTGGCAATCGTGGCAGGTTGGATAGATCCGCTACTCTTCTGGGGGTGGTTAATACTTTTGGGTGTCTTCGTGGTAGACGCTACCTTCACCTTGGCGCGCCGTTTGCTACGCGGTGAAAGGGTCTACGAAGCACATCGTAGCCATGCCTACCAGTACGCCTCGCGGCGCCACGGTCGTCACCGGCCGGTGAGCCTGGCGGTGGCGGCCATCAACCTGGGCTGGCTGCTGCCCGTCGCGTTGGTCGTCGTGGTGCTCAAACTTGATGGGGCAACCGGAACCTTGGTGGCCTATGCCCCTCTGATACTGTTGGCAGTTGCCTACCGGGCAGGGGAGAAGGAATAGCATGCTCCAGCAAGGCGGGCGCAATCAGGGTTGTACAGGGCTGTATGTTCGGCAGTCGCTCTGGTCATTTTCACAAGATGGCGTAGCCATGAGGAAAACCCGATGAGCAATGCGAAGAACGACAGGCTGCGGCAGTTTCTGGTCACCCTGTCACGCCGGCAGAAACGCCTGATCCAGGTGTGTGCCGACATTGCCCTCATCTGGTTCGCGCTGTGGCTGTCGTTCATCGTGCGGCTGGGCGTGGAGGAGATGTACAACCCCATCGTCGAGCACACCTGGCTGTTCATGGCCGCGCCGTGCGTGGCCATCCCCTTGTTCATCCGCTTCGGCATGTACCGGGCGGTGATGCGCTACTTCGGCAACGATGCGCTGGTGGCGATCATCAAGGCGGTGACCCTGTCTTCGCTGATCCTGGCGGTGGTGGTGTACTGGTACAGCAACCACGAGGTGGTGGTACCGCGCTCGATCATCTTCAACTACTGGTGGTTGAGCATGGTGATCATCGGCGGCTTGCGCCTGATCATGCGCCAGTATTTTCTGGGCGACTGGTTCACTGGCGCCCATCAGATCCCTTTCGCCAACCGCGACGACGGGCAGATCAAGGTAGCCATCTATGGTGCAGGTACCGCCGGCAACCAGCTGCTGGCGGCGTTGCGCATGGGCCGGGTGATGCGCCCGGTGGCCTTCCTCGACGATGACGGCGACCTGGCCAACCGGGTCATCTCCGGGCTGCAGGTCTACAAGCCCAAGCACCTGCAACAGATGCTCAAGGAAACCGGCGCCCAGGAGGTGTTGCTGGCACTGCCGTCGGCCACCCGCGCGCGGCGCCGGGAGATTCTCGCCCTGCTCGAACCGTACCCCCTGCACGTGCGAAGCGTGCCGGCCTTTGCCGACCTGGCCACTGGCCGGGTAAAGGTGGACGATATTCAGGACGTGGACATTGCCGACCTGCTCGGGCGCGACCCGGTGCCCGCGCAGGAAGGCTTGCTGGAGCGCTGCATTCACAAGCAGGTGGTGCTGGTGACCGGTGCCGGCGGCTCCATTGGCGCCGAGCTGTGCCGGCAGATCATCGGCCTTGGGCCCAAGACCTTGCTGCTGCTGGACCATGCCGAATTCAACCTGTACAGCATCCTCAGCGAGCTGGAGCAGCGCGTGGCCCGCGAATCGCTGTCGGTGCAGTTGCTGCCGATCCTGGGCTCGGTGCGCAACCAGCAACACCTGGTCGATGTGATGAGCACCTGGCGCGTGGACACCGTCTACCATGCAGCTGCCTACAAGCATGTGCCGATGGTCGAGCACAACATCGCCGAAGGCATTCTCAACAACGTCTACGGCACCTTGTGCACGGCCCAGGCGGCATTGCAGACCGGGGTGGCCAATTTCGTGCTGATCTCCACCGACAAGGCCGTGCGCCCGACCAATGTGATGGGCAGCACCAAGCGACTGTCCGAGTTGATTCTGCAGGCGCTCAGCCGGGAAGCGGCGCCGGTGCTGTATGGCGATTGCAACAAGATCGCGCGGGTGAACAAGACCCGCTTCACCATGGTGCGTTTCGGCAACGTGCTGGGTTCGTCCGGTTCGGTGATTCCGCTGTTCCACCAGCAGATCAAGACAGGTGGCCCGCTGACGGTTACCCACCCCAAGATCACCCGTTACTTCATGACCATCCCGGAGGCGGCGCAACTGGTGGTGCAGGCCGGGGCCATGGGGCAGGGCGGGGATGTGTTCGTACTGGACATGGGCGAGCCGGTGCGCATCGTCGAGCTGGCGGAGAAGATGATTCACCTGTCGGGCTTGAGCGTGCGCAGCTCGTCCAATCCTCAGGGCGACATCGCCATCGAGTTCACGGGTTTGCGGCCGGGTGAGAAGTTGTACGAGGAGCTGCTGATCGGCGACGACGTATCCCCCACCGCGCACCCGATGATCATGGCGGCCAACGAAGACTACCTGGCCTGGGAACGGTTGCGCGAAGGGCTGACGATGTTGCTGGCGGCGGTGGCCGAGGACGACTTCACCCGGGTGCGGCAGTTGCTGCGCGAGATGGTGAACGGGTATTCGCCGCAGGGCGATATCGTGGACTGGGTTTATTTGCAGCGTCGCCAGGGGCCGGTGGAGCGGTAAGTGCTTGAGCCGTCGATTGGGCTCGGTGCCCCGGGGCCGCTTTGCGGCCCATCGCGGCGCGAGGCCGCTTGTGTCTTGATTAGAGATTAGAATCTGGAGTGAGAGCGGTGAATGGCAAGCTGAAGGCCGCAGGTGCCTTGAGCACGAGTGGGAGCACAAGCTGCCATTCACCGTTCCACTTTGGCGAGAGCCCGAACAGTTGGACGCGGCTCTGATCTCGAATCACAAGCGTGGGCCAAGCCAAAGTCCTCTCACAGTGTTGAGTTTAGGAGATTTAGGCGATGGTTTCCTACCTGGGTATCGATGTTTCTAGTCTTTCGCTTGATGCTGCGGTACGGCCTCAGGGCACCAGACTTCATGTAAGCAATGATCCGGCGGGATTCGAAGCGTTGCTCGATGGCCTTTGCGGTCTCAGCATAAAGCGTGTTCTGCTGGAGGCCACAGGTGGCTATGAGCGTAATATCCTGAGGTTCTTGCAGGACGCGGGCTACAAGGTCATACGCGTCAATCCCAGGCGAGCCCGAGCGTTCGCAGAATCCATCGGAGTCAAAGCCAAGACCGACGCCATCGATGCCGAAGTACTGGCCCACTACGCTGAGGTCATTCCAGACCAGCCCACCCTGCGGATCAGCCCGGAGCGTGCGCTGTTGCGAGAATTGCTGCAGCAACGTGATCGGCTGGTTCAGCAGCGTGATGACGACCGCAGGCGCCTGAAACAGGCGCAGTTCAGCGCGGTGTCCGACTTTCTGAAAGCCAACCTTCAGCACTTCAAGTCGCAGATCAAGCTGATTGAGCAAGCGATCAGCCAGCAAACGGAAGCCCTGAAAGATGAACGGGTTACTCAGCTGGTCCAGGTCAAAGGCATTGGGCTGGTAACGGCGGGCAAGCTGATAACACTTCTGCCAGAACTGGGGCGTGTAGAGTCCAAAGAAATAGCCTCGTTGGTCGGGGTGGCGCCTTTTAACCACGACAGCGGAAAATCCGTGGGCAAACGCTCTATCTCGGGCGGGCGGTTTGAGGCCAGGCGATCGTTGTATATGTCATGCCTTGTGGCGATAAAGTACAACCCAGCACTCAAGGCTCGTTATGAGGCGCTGCGCGGACGCGGAAAAGTTGCCAAGGTCGCCCTCGTAGCCTGTATGCGGGTATTGATCGTACGGCTCAATGCCATGCTAAGGACGGGCAAGCCTTGGCTTGATCTGGTCTTGCCACAGCCTATGCGGACCTAGAGCAGGAAGCCGACGTAACTCATACAGGAGCGGGCTTGCCCATCAATCCAATACCGCGCTGGATGGCACGGGCTTCGCCCGTGGCCGCGCGACAAGCGCGCCCCCTGGGGGGCGGGCTAGATTTTAAATAAATCGGGCAAGACAGTTGCTCCCACAGGTCCGGGTAGGCCTGTGCTTCACGCCGTGTCATCGCCTGCCTAGCACCGCATCTGAAGGCTAACGCCTCCCGGGGTGGGAGCGGCCTCGCGCCGCGATGGGCCGCAAAGCGGCCCCAAGATCTAAAGCGCGCCTACCATCTCCGCGGCTCTTACCCCGTAGGGCACCCAGCACCCCCGCATTCAGCACCACATCACACACCCCAACCCCCAAGCGACTACCCCGACACGCTTGTCAGACTCAAGACCCCCACCACGTCAGCCCCATTCTCCATCGGTCATCCCCCTGCCCATAAACCCTGCACGCCCCGGCCAACCCAGGCAAAACCACCTCTCCAACCACCCCCCACCCTAAGCCCACTCCCGACCAATCCAGTAACCATTACCCCACTCCCAACCCTGTCCCACCCCCCACCTCCAGCGCTAGGGTTAACCCCGCAGCCCAAGGAACAGGCTGCCAGAAACGACCAACCCTAGGAGTATTCATCATGCGTAAAAACCTGCTCACCGCGCTGCTGCTCCCACTCATCGCCAGCCTTTCATTCACCGTAAACGCAGCACCGACCAATGCCACGACCATGGTCGAACCCATGGCGATGGTCGCCCAGGCAAGCCAGTCAGCAACCCCGCTGGTCGACCTCAACAGCGCAGATGCCCTGACGCTCCAGAAAGAACTCAACGGCATCGGCAAGGCAAAGGCCGAGGCAATCGTCGCCTACCGCGAAGCCCACGGGCCATTCGCGTCGGTCGATGAACTGCTCGAGATAAAAGGCATCGGCAATGCGCTGCTAGAACGCAACCGCGACAAGCTGAAAGTGCAATAAGTACAGAGGGGCGGGCCTTCGACAGGCCCGCTCATTGAAAGGCCATCAACCGCATTCAGCGGTCTTGAGCATCCCGGGCATCGGCCTCGGCGTTGCGTTCATGAACCTTGCGCAACTGCTCGTCAGTCAACGGCAGCTTCTTGGCCGTATCGCGCAGCATCATCAAACCGCCGACGATCGAGCCAATGGCAACGATGAGTATCAGCCAGGCATACCAAGGCATTTTCCTTCTCCTGTTGCGAATGTAAGCGGCTTGCTCACCTGTTTTGAGCCAGGCGCCGCTTCGTTGGTTCAATGGTACGGCGCCTCACGCAGGCCCAGCACCCACCGGCCCACATCCTGGCCCACCGTCTGACCAATTCCTGGGCCAGCGGCCCCCCCAGCCTGCGTCACATCGTTTACAATGCGCGCCGTTTCCGACTTGCCAAGAGACCCTGCCATGCCTGCTTGCCAGACGCCCCTGATCGTCGCCCTGGACTTCCCTACCCGCGAAGCCGCCCTGAAGCTGGCTGACCAGCTGGACCCTGCGCTGTGCCGCGTCAAGGTGGGCAAGGAGCTGTTCACCAGCAGCGCGTCGGGCATTGTCGAAACCCTGTGTGACAAAGGCTTCGAAGTGTTCCTGGACCTGAAATTCCACGACATCCCCAACACCACGGCCATGGCCGTCAAGGCCGCTGCCGAGATGGGCGTATGGATGGTCAACGTGCATTGCTCCGGCGGCTTGCGCATGATGGCTGCTTGCCGTGAAGAACTGGCCAAGCGCAGCGGCCCGCAACCTCTGCTGATCGGCGTGACCGTGCTCACCAGCATGGAGCGCGAAGACCTGGCCGGTATCGGCCTGGATGTAGACCCGCAAGAACAGGTGCTGCGCCTGGCGGCGCTGGCCGAAAAGGCCGGTATGGACGGGCTGGTGTGCTCGGCGCTGGAGGCCCCGGCGCTCAAGGCCGCTCACCCTGGCCTGCAGCTCGTCACCCCCGGCATTCGCCCGGCAGGCAGCGCCCAGGATGACCAACGTCGCATCCTCACGCCGCGTCAGGCCCTGGACGCCGGCTCGGACTACCTGGTAATCGGCCGCCCCATCAGCCAGGCCGCCGACCCGGCCCAAGCGTTGGCAGCGGTAGTGGCCGAGATTCGCGGCTGAGCCTGAGCCGCACGCCTTTCAGGCACCGTCATCGGATCGGGACCTGAAAGGCGTGCGTCCAGTCAGTCATTACACCTTCAACACCAGCTTGCCGAAGTTCTGCCCGTTGAACAGTTTCAACAGGGTGTCTGGGAAGGTTTCCAGGCCGTCCACCACGTCTTCCTTGCTCTTGACCTGCCCATTGGCCAGCCAGCCGGCCATTTCCTTGGCCGCTTTGCCGTAGTCCTTGGCGTGGTCCATCACCACGAAGCCCTCCATGCGCGCACGGTTCACCAGCAGCGCCAGGTAGTTGGCCGGGCCTTTGACCGCTTCCTTGTTGTTGTACTGGCTGATCGCACCGCAGATCACGATGCGCGCCTTGAAGTTGATGCGCGTCAGCACCGCATCCAGAATCTCGCCCCCGACGTTGTCGAAGTACACGTCAACGCCTTTCGGGCATTCGCGCTTAAGGCCTGCCTGTACGTCCTCGGCCTTGTAGTCGATGACGCCGTCAAAGCCCAGTTCATCCTTGAGGTACTGGCATTTCTCGGCACCGCCCGCGATACCCACGACGCGGCAGCCCTTGATCTTGGCGATCTGCCCCGCAATGCTGCCCACCGCACCCGCGGCGCCGGAGATCACCACGGTGTCGCCGGCTTTAGGCTGGCCCACTTCCAGCAAGGCAAAGTACGCCGTCATGCCGGTCATGCCCAAGGCCGACAGGTAGCGGGGGAGGGGCGCAAGGCTCGGGTCGATTTTCTGCAGGTTCTGGGGCTCGCCGGTGAAGTAATCCTGCACGCCCAATGCGCCGTTCACATGGTCGCCAGGCTTGAAGTCCGGGTGGTTGGACGCAACCACTTCGCCCACGCCCAGGGCACGCATCACCTGCCCCAAGGCAACCGGCGGGATGTAGGACTTGCCCTCGTTCATCCAGCCGCGCATGGCCGGGTCCAGGGAAAGGTACAGGTTGCGCACCATCACTTGCCCTTCACCGGGTTGTTCGGCAGGCAGGGTCTCGAACGTGAAGTCTTCACGCGTTACCGCCCCGACCGGGCGTTTGACGAGCAGGAAGCGGCGATTGGTCTGGGTCATGACGGGTCCTTGAAGAATGGAATGTGCACAAGAGGATAAATCTACCTTGTTGATGAAAGCAGGTCCTCAACATCACTGACAAGCATGGTCCTATAAATGTCCATGTGATGATGCTGCGGCCTTACCAGCGGCTGGCTATGCTCGTGTGCCTCACAGGCCCTGACAGGAGCGCGGCATGAGCATGAGTTTTTCGGGCCAGGTAGCACTGGTCACCGGGGGCGGGGCGGGCATCGGCCGGGCAACGGCGCTGGCCTTTGCCGGCGAGGGCCTGAAGGTGGTGGTCGCCGACCTGGACGCCGTGGGCGGCGAGGAAACGGTCGGGCAGATTCGGGCCGCAGGTGGCGAGGCGTTGTTCATCGCCTGCGACGTGACCCGCGAAGACCAGGTCCGCCAGCTGCACGAGCACCTGGTCGCCGCCTATGGCCGGCTGGACTATGCCTTCAACAATGCGGGCATCGAGATCGAGCAGGGCAAGCTGGCCGACGGCAGCGAGGCGCAGTTCGACGCCATCATGGGCGTGAACGTCAAAGGTGTGTGGCTGTGCATGAAATACCAGCTGCCGCTACTGCTGGCCCAGGGCGGCGGCGCTATCGTCAATACCGCCTCGGTGGCGGGGTTGGGCGCAGCGCCGAAGATGAGCATCTACAGTGCGTCCAAGCATGCCGTGATCGGGCTGACCAAGTCTGCCGCCATCGAATATGCCCGCAAGGGCATCAGGGTCAATGCCGTGTGCCCGGCCGTGATCGATACGGACATGTTCCGCCGTGCCTATGAAGCCGACCCCCGCAAAGCCGAGTTCGCCGCCGCCATGCACCCGGTAGGGCGCATCGGCACCGTGGCCGAAATCGCCAGTGCGGTGTTGTACCTGTGCAGCGATGGTGCGGCGTTTACCACTGGGCATTGTCTGACGGTGGATGGAGGGGCCACGGCAATTTGAATCGGTGAGGTTGTGGTGGATGAAGCCCAAAGGCTGCCAGGGGTTGAGCGCTGGTCCTGAAGATGCATTATCACGCTGACATCCTGGGGCCGCTGCGCGCCCCATCGCGGCCGGTCCGGCGCCCCGGCAAGGCCGCTTGTGTCTTGATTAGAGATTAGAATCTGGAGTGAGAGCGGTGAATGGCAAGCTGAAGGCCGCAGGTGCCTTGAGCACGAGTGGGAGCACAAGCTGCCATTCACCGTTCCACTTTGGCGAGAGCCCGAACAGTTGGACGCGGCTCTGATCTCGAATCACAAGCGTGGGCCAAGCCAAAGTCCTCTCACAGTGTTGAGTTTAGGAGATTTAGGCGATGGTTTCCTACCTGGGTATCGATGTTTCTAGTCTTTCGCTTGATGCTGCGGTACGGCCTCAGGGCACCAGACTTCATGTAAGCAATGATCCGGCGGGATTCGAAGCGTTGCTCGATGGCCTTTGCGGTCTCAGCATAAAGCGTGTTCTGCTGGAGGCCACAGGTGGCTATGAGCGTAATATCCTGAGGTTCTTGCAGGACGCGGGCTACAAGGTCATACGCGTCAATCCCAGGCGAGCCCGAGCGTTCGCAGAATCCATCGGAGTCAAAGCCAAGACCGACGCCATCGATGCCGAAGTACTGGCCCACTACGCTGAGGTCATTCCAGACCAGCCCACCCTGCGGATCAGCCCGGAGCGTGCGCTGTTGCGAGAATTGCTGCAGCAACGTGATCGGCTGGTTCAGCAGCGTGATGACGACCGCAGGCGCCTGAAACAGGCGCAGTTCAGCGCGGTGTCCGACTTTCTGAAAGCCAACCTTCAGCACTTCAAGTCGCAGATCAAGCTGATTGAGCAAGCGATCAGCCAGCAAACGGAAGCCCTGAAAGATGAACGGGTTACTCAGCTGGTCCAGGTCAAAGGCATTGGGCTGGTAACGGCGGGCAAGCTGATAACACTTCTGCCAGAACTGGGGCGTGTAGAGTCCAAAGAAATAGCCTCGTTGGTCGGGGTGGCGCCTTTTAACCACGACAGCGGAAAATCCGTGGGCAAACGCTCTATCTCGGGCGGGCGGTTTGAGGCCAGGCGATCGTTGTATATGTCATGCCTTGTGGCGATAAAGTACAACCCAGCACTCAAGGCTCGTTATGAGGCGCTGCGCGGACGCGGAAAAGTTGCCAAGGTCGCCCTCGTAGCCTGTATGCGGGTATTGATCGTACGGCTCAATGCCATGCTAAGGACGGGCAAGCCTTGGCTTGATCTGGTCTTGCCACAGCCTATGCGGACCTAGAGCAGGAAGCCGACGTAACTCATACAGGAGCGGGCTTGCCCATCAATCCAATACCGCGCTGGATGGCACGGGCTTCGCCCGTGGCCGCGCGACAAGCGCGCCCCCTGGGGGGCGGGCTAGATTTTAAATAAATCGGGCAAGACAGTTGCTCCCACACGGGGCTCAGTAGCCTGTAGATTGCACTTTTGTGGGAGCGGTCTTTGTGCCGCGATGGGCTGCGCAGCGGCCCCAAGTTCTCCGCCCCGAGCCGCAAATCTTCATCCCTCGCGCACCCCCAGCGTGCCGCCACCATGTCCCTCCACCAACCACCGTCGTTGCCAGACAACATCCGGCCACCCATCCCTGCCTTTCATACGTAGGACGACTCCTACAAACCCATTACCGACATACTCATAGCTATTTGACACTATTCTGACGTCAGGCCCTTGTTCAGGGGTTGGCAACGTTGCCACCCTTGGCGTTCGGGATAACCTGACACCCACAAGGGGAATCGGCATGGGCGCGAGCAAGCACGGTGTGTTGGCCAACCTGGGCATGGCGCGCAAACTCGCGCTGGGCTTCACCCTGGTGTTGCTGCTGACCCTGGCGGTGGCTGCCATCGGTATCGGGGCGTTGCACAGTGTCGGGCAACGCTTTGACAGCCTGCGCGCGCTGGCACAATTCAATACCGACCTGTTGCGTCTGCGCCAGCACGAACAGGCATTTGCACTGCGCTCCGACATCAAGCAAGCCGAAGCCTTGCGCGCCGGCTTGCAAGGGTTGGTCGAGCGCGCTCGTGCACTGCCGGCCCTGGCCGCAGCCGAGCCCGAGCTGGCCGCCTATGGCCAGGCATTCGAAGCGTTCGTCGGCGCGGTGCAGGCCAAGGAACTGGCGCTCGATACCGCCAGCTGGTCGGTCTCAAGCGTTGCCAACAACCTCGACGTGCTGCAATCCGGCCTGGCTGATGACGGGGTGTATACCCTCAAGCAATCACAAGGCCAGCAGGGCGGTGAGTTCCTGGAGCAGGCCGCGCAAGTGGCCCAGGTCTCGCGGTTGATGCTCCAGGCCATGGATGAAGCCCGAGTGCGCCTTGAGAAAAGCCGCAAGGGCGAAGACGACGTCAGCCAGGCGCGCATCGCGCAAACGGTCGAGGCCGCCAGCCTTGTGGGCCAGTTACAAGCGGCTGTCACCGACAGTGGCTACCAGAGCGTACTCAACGAGGTGGCGGGGCACATTGGCAGCTTCTCCGAAAAACTCAACGAATACACCGACCAACTGGCCAGCGAACAAGGCCTCAAGGCGCAGTTGCAGGCTTCCGCCGAACACGTCACAAGTCGCGTCGATCAGGCCTACCTCACCGAAGAGCACGTGCTGCAAGGCGACTTGCAGCGCAACACGGTGGCCATCGCCATCGCCACCGCGCTGGCCTTGCTGGTGGGCGTGCTGGCCGCCTGGCTGATCACCCGCGCCGTGGTTGGCCCGCTCAAGCATGTGATTGCCCGTGCACAGCGCATTGCCGACGGCGAACTGGCATTCGAGCCTGTCGCCCCGCGCCGCGATGAAGTGGGGCAACTGATGCAGGCCATGCAGCAGATGGCCGCCGGCCTGTCAGGCATCGTCAGCGGTTTGCAGCAAGGCATCGAGCAGTTGGCCGGCAACGCCCAGGCGCTGTCGGCCGTGACCGAGCAGACCAACCGCGAAGTCGGCAGCCAGAAGGAAGAGACCGAACAAGTGGCCACGGCGATGCAACAGATGACGGCTACCGTGCACGATGTGGCGCGCAACGCCGAGGAAGCCGCGCAAGCGGCGCAGGCTGCGGACGAGAAGGTCGATTCGGGGCAGCATGTGGTGCGCCAGAGCATGCAGCGCATCGAGCAGTTGGCCGCCGCAGCCGAAACCGCCAGCGCGGGCATCGAGAGCCTCAGCTCTGAAATCCATACCATTGGCGATGTGCTCGAAGTCATCAAGAGCGTGGCCGAGCAAACCAACCTGCTGGCCCTCAACGCGGCCATCGAAGCGGCCCGGGCCGGCGAGCAGGGGCGCGGCTTTGCAGTGGTGGCCGACGAGGTGCGTGCACTGGCCAGGCGCACGCGCCAGTCCACCGAGCAGATCGAAACCCTTGTGGCCAGCCTGCGCGGCAATGCGCAGCAGTCCGTCGCGCAGATTCGCGGCAGCACGGAGCTGGTGCGCCTGGCCGTGGCCGATGCCCTGCACACCGAAAGCGCATTGGGCAGTATTGCCGCAGCGGTGTCGTTGATTCAGCAGATGAACCAGCAGATCGCCGCCGCCGCCGAACAGCAAAGCTCGGTCGCCGAAGAAATCAGCCGCAGCGTCACGCAAATTCGTGGCAGTGCCGACCAGGCTGCGTTGGCCATGCAGGACAGCGCCCGGTCCAGCGTCGAGCTGGCGCAGTTCGGCACCGACCTCAAGGGCATGGTGGGGCACTTCAGGCTGTGATGGCGCCGCCCTGGCAGGGCTCCGCCGGCGAGGAGCCTGCCATGGGCGGGTGTCTTACGCCTTGCGTGGGTTCAGGATCAGCAGGGCCAGTACACCGGCCACGATGCCCCAGAAGGCCGAACCGATGGAGAACAGCGTAAGCCCCGAGGCCGTGACCATGAAGGTGATGACGGCCGCTTCACGCTCGCGCGCTTCACTCATGGCTACCGTCAGGCCATTCATGATCGAGCCAAACAGGGCCAGTGCCGCGATCGACAGCACCAGTTCCTTGGGCAAGGCCGCGAACAGCGCTGCCAGGGTCGCTCCGAACACGCCGGCTACACCGTAGAACACGCCGCACCACACGGCCGCGGTGTAGCGCTTGCTCGGGTCTTCATGGGCATGCGGCCCGGTGCAGATGGCCGCGCTGATGGCTGCCAGGTTCACCCCGTGCGAGCCGAACGGGGCCAGCAGCAACGAAGCCAGGCCGGTGGTTGAAATCAACGCAGAGGCCGGCACCTGATAACCGTCTGCCCGCAGCACGGCAATGCCCGGCATGTTCTGCGAGGTCATTGCCACCACGAACAGCGGAATGCCGATGCTGATGGTGGCTGCCAGCGAAAAGTGCGGCGTGGTCCATACCGGCGTTGCCATTTCCAGGGCGAAGCCGCTGAAGTCCAGCAGCCCCAAGGCACCGGACAGGGCCGTGCCCACCAGTAGAGCGGCCAGTACGCAGTAGCGCGGGGACAGGCGCTTGACCAACAGGTAGCTGAAGAACATGCCCAGCACCAGCAAGGTGCGGTGCTGGGCGGCGACGAAGATTTCGCTGCCGATCTTGAACAGGATGCCTGCCAGCAGCGCCGATGCCAGCGAGGCAGGAATCCGCTTGACCAGGCGCTCGAAGCTGCCGGTCAGCCCACAGATCAGCACCAGCGCAGCACAGGTGATGTAGGCCCCGATCGCCTCCCCGTAGCTCACCCCGCCCAGGCTGGTGATCAGCAGCGCCGCGCCGGGCGTGGACCAGGCCACGGTCACGGGCGTGCGGTAGCGCAGGGACAGGCCGATGCTGCAGACCGCCATGCCGATCGAGAGCGCCCAGATCCACGATGATATCTGCGCGGTGGTCAGGCCAGCCGCTTGCCCGGCCTGAAACATCAGCACCAGCGAGGAGGTGTAGCCGGTGAGCATGGCGATGAAGCCTGCGACCACCGCCGAGGGCGAGGTATCTGCCAGGGGGCGAAGGCGAGCGGAAGTGGCATCGGTCATGAAAAATCCTTGTATGGGTGTACGCCGTGGTTTTCAGACTAACGCCAGGCGAGGTGACAGCAGCGATACAGCGATCATTGCTTTTAACCGTACAGTCGTTAACTATCAGGCGCTCTGGTATGACGGCATTGCAGGGGTAGGGGTGATGTACAAGGTTTACGGCGATTATCAATCGGGTAACTGCTACAAGGTCAAGTTGATGCTCAGCCTGTTGGGGCGGCCCTACGAGTGGCACGCCGTGGACATTCTCAAGGGCGAGACCGAGACGCCCGAGTTCCTGGCCATGAACCCCAACGGCAAGGTGCCGGTGTTGCAACTTGAGGACGGTAGTTACCTGTGGGAATCCAATGCCATCCTCAACTACCTGGCCGACGGCAGCGAGTTCCTGCCCGCCGAGCCGCGCCTGCGCACCCAGGTCTTGCAGTGGCAGTTCTTCGAGCAATACAGCCATGAGCCGTATATCGCCGTGGCCCGCTTCATCCAGTTCTACCTGGGGCTGCCGGATGATCGCGTGGAGGAGTACCGCAAGTTGCACAAGGGCGGGTACAAGGCGCTGCGTGTGATGGAGCGGCAGTTGCAGGTCACGCCGTACCTGGTGGGTGACCAGTATTCCATCGCCGATGTGGCGTTGTATGCCTACACCCATGTGGCACAGCAAGGCGGTTTCGACCTGGCGGACTACCCGGCCGTGCGTGCCTGGCTGGAGAGGGTGAGCAGCCATCCGCGGCATGTGCCGATGGTGGGCTGATTCACGAGCAACATGTAGGAGCGACCTCGCTCGCTGGCGGGTGCCAAGGCTGCACCCGCCACCGCTGAATCAACCCTTGCCAAACCGCTCATCCAGGTAAGCAATGATGGTCTTGGACTCATACATCCAGGTCACCTTGCCCGCTTCCTCGATGCGCAGGCAGGGCACCTTTATCCGGCCACCGCCTTGTTCCAAGGCCTGGCGGTGCACAGGGTCGTTCTTGGCATCGCGCAACGCCACCGGCACGTTCAGGCGGTGCAAGGTGCGGCGGGTCTTGACGCAGAACGGGCAGGCATGGAACTGGTAGAGCGCCAGGCCCTTGGCCGCCTCGTCCACGCGGGCCTGGGCCGCCGGGTCGCGCTTGCGCTTGGCCGGGCGGCTGGCCCAGTCGCCGAATACGATAAGCTGGCCGAGGCCAACCCGCAGGGCTTTGACGATCATGTACAAACTCCTGAAATGAAAAAGGCCGACCGGCAGGGGTCGGCCTGGGTGACGCAGCCGGTTACTTGATCAGGCTGAGGAACTCGCTGCGGGTGGCCGCGTTGGCGCGGAACTCACCCAGCATCACCGACGTGATCATGCTCGAATTCTGCTTCTCCACACCGCGCATCATCATGCACATGTGCTTGGCCTCGATGACCACGGCAACGCCGGCGGCACCGGTCACCTGCTGCACGGCATCGGCGATCTGGCGGCTGAGGTTTTCCTGAATCTGCAGGCGGCGGGCGTACATGTCGACGATACGCGCCACTTTCGACAGGCCCAGCACCTTGCCCTTGGGCAAGTAGGCCACGTGGGCCTTGCCGATGAAGGGCAACATGTGGTGCTCGCACATCGAATACAGCTCGATGTCCCGGACCAGCACCATTTCGCTGTTGTCGGAACTGAACAACGCGTTGTTGGTCACTTCTTCCAGTGTTTGCTCATAACCGCGGCAAAGATACTTCATCGCCTTTGCAGCCCGCTTGGGCGTGTCGAGCAGGCCCTCACGGGAGACGTCCTCGCCAATCTGGCTGAGGATCTCGGTGTAGTTCTGTTCCAGGGACATGGATCTACCTGTGGGAAAAATCGCAAAAACGAAGGTTACGGCGGCAAGGGCGGCGCTGCAAGCGCGGCGTTACTCGTCGCGGCCTTCGAGCATGGTTCGTTTGAGCATCACATAGACCGCGCCGGTGCCACCGTGGCGGGCACTGCAGGAGGCAAAGCCGAGCACTTGCGGGTGCTGGCGCAGCCAGGTGTTGACGTGGCTCTTGATCATGGGGCGCTTGCCGTCCAGGCGTGCCGCCTTGCCGTGGGTGACCCGCACGCAGCGTACTTCAAGGCGCGTCGCCTCGGCGATGAAATCCCAAAGCGTCTCGCGCGCCTTTTCCACGGTCATGCCGTGTAGGTCCAGGCTGCCTTCGAACGGTATCTGCCCAAGCTTGAGCTTGCGCAGCTGGGTTTCCTGAACACCGTCACGGCGCCACATCAGTTCGTCTTCGGCGCCCACGTCGATGACGAACTGGTCGGACATGCCATCGATGACCAATGCCTTGTCGCTGGACACGGTCGCCGACTGGCGCAGGCCGGCCAGTTTCTGGCGATCGGCCTTGGGCTTGCCGACCTCGGCACGGTCGTGCGTGATCGGCTTGACGCCGCGCACTTCGGCCTTGAACAGGGAAAAATCGTCGTCTTGCATGATGCCTCCGCGTGGGCGGCATAGTTTACGCGAGTGCGCGGCGGTGTGCAGCCATGGTGGTCGGGCGGGGAAGGGGGACGGTGGGCTACTAAGGGGGACGGTGAGCTAATATAGGAGCGGCCTAGTGCCGCGATGGGACGCGCAGCGGCCCCGGCGATCTAGGCGGCCAAGCTGAAATCCTGGGGCCGCTGCGCGCCCCATCGCGGCACTAGGCCGCTCCTACAGGGGGGCTGCGGTTGCAGGAACCTCACTCATGCTTCTTCATCAAGTGGGGCGACATGTTCAGCTCCCGAGCACGGCGCATGCGAATGCGGCTCAGGCGCCAGAAGCGTACGCCAAGCCACAGCATCAGCAGCCCCACCACCGTCAAGGTGGCGGCAAGCGGCTTGTTGGCGTTGAGTTCGGCCAGGGCAGGGTAGTTGCCCAGCAGCCCGGCCACGCCGGCCATGGCCAGTAACACACCGAGGGTGGCCAGCAGCGCGGCAAGCGCAGCACCCAGGCGTGCGCCCCAGCTGCGCGGTTGGCGCGGGCGCAGGCGCTTGGCGTCGATACTGCCTTTAAGCTTCATCCTGCTCTCCTGTAGGGGTCTGGGCCCTTGGACCCACAAACACACCTCGGGTTCCTGCCTGCCGCCACCCTCCTGATCGGATCAGATCAGGCTGGACGTCGGCGCCACGCAGGCGAAGTTGTCGGCCATCACGGCCATTTCACATCGGTGGATCTGCGCCGCTGGAATCACCTCATTGTTGAAAGCCAGGTCGCGAGTGGCCGACGCGTCTTCCACCAGGGTGCACCGGTAACCATAGTCCTTGGCACGGCGCACGGTGGTGCTGACGCTGGAGTGGCTCATGAAGCCGCAGACGATCAGGTCGAGATGGCCGAGTGCTTGCAACGTCTCGTGCAGCTTGGTGTTCTTGAAGGCATTGGGCATGCGTTTTTCGATCACGGTCTCGCCTTCCAGCGGTTCGAGCCCCGGAATGAACTGACCTGCAGGGCCCTGGGGGTCGAAGCGCCCGCCAACGGTGCCCAGATGGCGAACATGGATGATCGGACGGCCGCCCTTGCGCGCGGCGTCGAGCAACCTGGCGATGTTGGCCACGGCCTCATCCATGCCCGACAGCGCCAGGGGCCCGGTCAGGTACTCCTTCTGCGCATCAATGATGATCAGGCTGGCTTGGCTCAGCTTGGCCGGCGGGTAATCGCGGCCAGTGAGGCGGAACATCGTGGTTGGAACGGACATCAAGGGCTCCTTGGTATAGGGCTTTTGTACGCCTATTCTCCCCTGCCTTGGCGACAATGGGAATGGTTGACAACGCAAGCGGCGTGGTTGCTGGCCTGTGGCTACCGTACAGGCGATTGCAGGGAACAAATCCAGGGCCTGGGCTGTTAGACTTTCGGCCAGTCTGAATTAGGAGTTTCCCGTGATCACATCCCGTCTGCGCACGCTGCGCGACTACATCCGTTGGGCGGTCAGCCGCTTCCATGAGCACGACCTGTTCTTCGGCCACGGTGCCGACAACGCCTGGGATGAAGCCCGGTTGCTGGTGCTGGGGGCAGTCCACCTGCCGTGGGAGGTGGCCGACAGCTACCTGGACTGCATGCTCGAGGATGCCGAGCGTGTACAGCTGCAGCACCTGCTCAAGCGCCGCATCGAAGAACGGGTGCCCACCGCCTACCTGTTGGGCGAGGCCTGGTTCTGTGGCATGTCGTTCATCGTCGACGAGCGTGTGCTGGTGCCGCGCTCACCCATTGGCGAGCTGCTGGAAAAGCGTGTTGAGCCGTGGCTGGGCGCTGAGCCAGCCCGCATTCTGGACCTGTGCACCGGCTCCGGCTGCATCGGGATCGTCGCCGCCGACGTCTTCCCGCAGGCCGAGGTGGTGCTGGCCGACCTGTCGTTCGAAGCGCTCGAAGTGGCCAACCAGAACATCGAGCGCCATGGCCTCGATGGCCGGGTGTACACCGTCCAGGGCGATGGTTTCGAGGGGTTGCCGGGCCAGCGCTTCGACCTCATCCTGTCCAACCCGCCCTACGTGGACGCCGAAGACTTCGGCGACATGCCGGCCGAGTACCACCACGAACCGGAGCTGGGCCTGGCCTGCGGTGCCGATGGTCTGGACCTGGTACGGCGCATGCTGGCCGAAGCGGCCGATCACCTGACCGAAAAGGGCTTGCTGATCGTGGAGGTGGGCAACAGCCAGGTTCATGTCGAGGCGCTGTACCCGGAAGTCGACTTCGCCTGGCTCGAATTCGAGCGCGGCGGGCATGGGGTATTCATGCTCACCGCCGAGCAGTGCCGTCAGCATCAGGCGTTGTTCAAAGGCCGCGTCTGAGGCCGAGTGGGGGGCACGGGTGCCAGGCGCCCGTTCCGCCCAAGCCGTCTTCACACCACCTGAGGCTCGCACAACGCCGGCCCCAGGCTTTCAACGCGTGGCGATCCAGATCAGCAGCCCGGCCTGAAACAGTGCAAAGGCCACCAGGCAGGTGATGGTGAACCGCAAGCCGCTGTCTTCGCGCTGGTACTTGGCCACACGCTCGTCGCGCTCGCGCAAGCGGGCTTCGCCTTCCTGCAACTGCTGGTCTGCCTGCTGCAGCAACTGCGCTGCATCCAGAAGGCCCAGGCGCTGCACGCGCTCGCTGTTCCAGCCTACCTCCAACTGGTCTACCCGGGTCTCGGCCGTTCGGCCCTTGAGCACCTGCCCGTCTTCGTAGTGCACCTCAAGGCCTGCCCCACGCAGGCACTGGTCCCGGCGCAGGCGCGAGTCCTCCTCCAGCGCATCCTTGCTCGGCAGCGCAAAAGCCTCTACTCGGTAATTCGGCCATTTGCGCTGCAGCCACTGGGCAGCCTGGGCCAGCACAAAGCGGCCTAGGCCGCGATTGACCGGCTCCAGTTGCAGCCCATGTTCATCCCCCAGGTACACGCGCTTCGTCTGGTGATCTACGCGTATGTCCACCTGGTTATGGCCCTTGTGCACCTTCTGGCCGGGCAACCCAATCTGCATGCGCAGCAGGCTGTGGGCCGGGTCGTGGCGCTCGGCATAGCCGAACTGCACGAAACGCAGGGGGCGGGCGCCGGTTGCGCGGTCGCCAGGCAGAGGCGCCAGGCGCAGCAACTGGTGATGTTCGACGGCCAGGTCCGCCCAGGGCAGGGCGGGGGTGTGTTGGGGCTCTTCAGCCGGCTCTGTGGCAGCAGGTGGTGTGGTCATCAGGGCATGTCCTTGGCTATGCACGCTGTATCGGCCGCCTGCGCGCAGACCTGAGCCCGTCGATCAGGCCGGTGGCAACTGGCGAATGAACGCGACGATCTGCTCGCCCAGCTCCCGTGCCAGCGGCAACTGGGGGTTCTGGTAACTCTCGCGCTGTTCGCTCATGTCCTTGGGGCTGATGCGCAGCATATGGTTCATGCCCTCGATCAGCACCAGGTGGGCATCGGGTTTGGCGTCCTTGAGCTTCTGCGCATCCGCCACGTCCACCTGCACGTCGTTGCGCCCCTGCACGATCAGCGCCGGCATGGACAGCCGCGCAAACGCGGCTGCCGGGTCCTGCCGGAACAAGGTGATCAGGTAGGGCTGCACGCTGGGGCGAAACACCTGGCGCAGTGGTGCGGGCACGTCCAGGCTGGTCTGGCCAGCTTCCAGGCGGTCGAGCAGGGCGCTGCCACGGGCCAGCTGCGCAGGCGGCAGGCGCTCGGCCAGCTGCTCACGCACCACCTCGGCCATGGGCCTGCCGCTGCCGGCCAGGCTGATCACTGCGCTGGCCCCGGCCTGCTCGGCGGCCAGGCTGGCGATCAGCGCACCTTCGCTGTGGCCGATCAGGATCAAGGGGCCGAAGCGGGGGTCGGCCTTGAGCTTGTGGCCCCAAGCCACCACATCGGCAACGTAGCGTTCCACGCTCAGGTCGCGCTCATCGGGCGTGGCCGGTTGGCTGGCGGCCACGCCGCGCTTGTCGTAGCGCACGCTGGCGATGTTTGCATTGGCCAGCAGCAGGGCCAGGCGCTTCAGGTTGTCCACGCGCCCGCCGGCCGGGTTGTTGCCGTCGCGGTCGGTGGGCCCGGAGCCTGCGATGATCAGCACCACCGGCGGCGGCGTGTCCTGCTGGGGTAACAGCAGGCTGCCGTGCAGTACCCCCTGACCGGTGTCCAGGTCGATGGGGCGGTGCAGGACGGTGGGGGTGGCGGCATGGCAAAGGCTGGTCAACAGCAGGCAAAACAGGGCAATGAAACGCGGCATCGTGCGCAACTACACAGGGGGAGATAGCACTTTGACCCACAATGGCCAATGAAGGTTCTAGGGCCAGGTCCAAGGCCCTGCATCGCCCGTAACGATGCGCTTGCCAACCAGCCCGCACAGGCAGGCAATCCATCTGTATACTGCCGCTTTCGTTCACTTCAGGCAGATCTCGCGGAGCGTCCATGTCCGGCAATACCTACGGCAAGCTGTTCACTGTCACCACCGCTGGCGAAAGCCATGGCCCGGCGTTGGTCGCCATTGTCGATGGGTGCCCGCCAGGCCTTGAGATCTCTCTCGCCGACCTGCAGCGTGACCTAGACCGGCGCAAGCCCGGCACCAGCCGCCATACCACCCAGCGCCAGGAGCCCGATGAGGTGGAAATCCTCTCAGGCGTGTTCGAAGGGCGCACGACCGGTTGCTCCATTGGCCTGCTGATCCGCAACACCGACCAGAAGTCCAAGGACTATTCGGCCATCAAGGACCTGTTCCGCCCGGCCCATGCCGACTACACCTACCACCACAAATACGGCACCCGCGACTACCGTGGCGGCGGGCGTAGTTCGGCCCGCGAAACGGCCATGCGCGTGGCTGCCGGCGCCATCGCCAAGAAGTACCTGGCCACCCAGGGCATCACCGTGCGTGGCTACATGAGCCAGCTGGGCCCGATCGAAATCCCTTTCAAGACCTGGGACTCGGTGGAGCAGAACGCTTTCTTCAGCCCCGACCCGAGCAAGGTGCCGGAGCTTGAGGCGTACATGGACCAGCTGCGCCGCGATCAGGATTCGGTAGGCGCCAAGATCACCGTGGTGGCCGAGGGCGTGATGCCGGGCCTGGGCGAGCCGATTTTCGATCGCCTGGACGCCGAGGTGGCCCACGCGTTGATGAGCATCAATGCTGTGAAGGGTGTGGAAATCGGCACAGGCTTTGCCAGCGTCGCGCAGCGCGGCACCGAACACCGCGACGAGATGACCCCGCAGGGTTTTCTCAGCAACAACGCGGGCGGCATCCTGGGTGGTATCTCCTCGGGCCAGCCGATCGTTGCCCACTTGGCACTCAAGCCCACCTCCAGCATCACCGTGCCGGGCCGCTCGGTGGACGTCGACGGCAACCCTGTGGACGTGATCACCAAAGGCCGGCATGACCCCTGTGTAGGCATTCGCGCCACCCCGATCGCCGAGGCGATGATGGCCATCGCGCTGATGGATCACCTGTTGCGCCACCGTGCCCAGAACGCCGAGGTAAAGGTGAGCACGCCGGTACTGGGCCAGCTCTGACCCACCTGGGCCTGTTTTCTCGCGGCGGTGACTCAAGCGGCTGAGTCACCGCCGGCAGGCCCTGCTTTCCAAGGCAACCCCATGCAGCCAATACCCTACTGGCGATTGTCCAGTTTCTACCTCTTCTATTTCGCCTTGCTGGGGTCCACGGCGCCGTTCCTGGCGCTGTACTTCGACCACCTGGGCTTTTCGCCCGCGCGGATCGGCGAACTGGTGGCCATTCCCATGCTGATGCGCTGCATAGCGCCCAACCTGTGGGGCTGGCTAGGGGACCGGACCGGCCAGCGCCTGCTGATCGTGCGGCTTGGGGCGCTGTGCACGCTGGCAACGTTCAGCCTGATCTTCTTCGGCAAGAGCTACGCCTGGCTGGCGATGGTCATGGCCTTGCATGCGTTCTTCTGGCACGCGGTGCTGCCGCAGTTCGAGGTCATTACGCTGGCGCACCTGCACGGCCAGACGTCGCGCTACAGCCAGGTAAGGCTGTGGGGGTCGATCGGGTTCATCCTCACCGTGGTGGGGCTTGGGCGCCTGTTCGAGTGGCTGAGCCTGGACATCTACCCTGTGGCCCTGGTTCTGATCATGGCGGGTATCGTGGCCGCCAGCCTCTGGGTACCCAATGCCCAGCCCGTCGAGCACGGTGAGCGGCAGGCGGCCGGCGGTTTCCTCATGCAGCTGCGTGCGCCTGGGGTCCTGGCGTTCTATGCCTGTGTGGCACTCATGCAACTGAGCCATGGGCCGTACTACACCTTCCTTACGCTGCACTTGGAGCACCTGGGTTACAGCCGAACGGCCATTGGCCTGCTGTGGGCGCTCGGGGTGGTGGCGGAGGTGGTGATGTTCATGCTCATGAGCCGGCTGTTCGCGCGGTTCAGCGTGCGCCGGGTGCTGCTAGCAAGCTTCGTACTGGCCGCGGTGCGCTGGCTGTTGCTGGGTAACCTGGCGGCGGAGCCCAGCGTACTGGTGGGCGCGCAGGTGCTGCATGCGGCCACCTTCGGCTGCTTTCACGCCGCCAGCATCGCCTTCGTACAGGCCAGTTTCGGCGCCAGGCAGCAGGGGCAGGGCCAGGCCCTGTATGCCGCGCTGTCGGGTACCGGCGGCGCCCTGGGCGCGTTGTACGCCGGCTACAGCTGGAACATGCTGGGCCCTGGGCTCACCTTTGGTATGGCCAGCGCCGCAGCACTGGCAGCAGCCGTTATCATGGCCTTTTATTCGCAACCGAACAGGACCTTACGATGAGCATCCTCTGCGTATTCGATCCCTCCACCCCGCAGTTGCCCAACAAGGTGCTGACCCACGCCGAAGACATCACGGCCGCGCTCGCCGAGCATGGGGTGACGCTGACCCAGGCTGAGCACGGGCTGCGGGTGCGTCCGGGCAGTTTGCACGATGAGATGATGGAAGCTTGCCAAGCCCATCTGGATCACCTGATGACTACGCACGCCTGCCGGGCCTATGCGGTGATCAACCGTGACGGCATCGAGGCGCAAGGCCCTGATCTGCGCGATGAGCATGTGCTCGAGACCAACGAAGTGATCGCTGTGGTGAGCGGACGCGTGCAGGTCGGCTTGCGCCTGAGCGCTGGGGTGTATTCGGTGATGTGTGAGAAGGGCGACCAGTTGCGCGTGCCTGCGGGAACGCGGCGCTGGCTTGAGCTGGGTGAGGCGCCGTTTTGCCTGGCGTTCAGGCTATTTGCAGCGCAAACGGGGAGTCAGCCGATCTTCACCGGCGATGCGAGCGCGCGAGCGTTTTTGGGGATAGACGAGCTGTAGCCTTGCGCCCAAGACATGTGATGCCCGGGTAGGAGCGGCCTTGTGCCGCGATGGGTCGCGTAGCGGCGCCGGCGGTATTAGCTTTTACGCCGAAATCTTGGGGCCGCAGTGCGGCCCATCGCGGCACGAGGCCGCTCCTACCTGGAATGGTCGCTTTCGGGCAGTGAAAGAATCAGCGATACGTCGGCAACGCAAAACGCTGTTGGCTCTGCAGCATCGAGATCACCGGCAGCTCGCTGGCTTGCTCGGCCAGGTCACGGCGGATGGCGCTGATGGCCCAGGACAATTGCTCGGCGCTGTGCAGTTGGGTGTAGGTCAGTACACGGCGGGTAACCTTGCCGTCGGCCGCACGCAGAGTCAGCAAGATGCCGCCGTCAGGACGTGGTTGAGTCGCTACTTGGTAAGCAGGGAACACCGAGACGAATTTTTCCTGGATAAGGTTCATGACTACTCCTGACAAGGTGTGTGGCAATCGATGTCTATGTAGATTGCAGCGACCGTGCCAGAAACGGCGTGTAGGAAAAATCCAATAAAATCAGGGGCTTGGGCTACTTTTGGAGAATGCTTTCCATGCAAGCTGCAAGGTCATGCATTTTGCACAGTGCATTTTGCACGGCGAGCCGATCAACACTATGGGCTCGATAGAAACGGAACCTTTGACGCGCAGGAAGGGCCTGACAAACACTTGGGCAACGATTTCTACCAGGAGGTTCCTTATGTCCACCCAGACTGCGCCCGCTCAGCCTGCTCAAATGTCTACCGATGAAGCGGCGGCCTTCGCCGCACAAGTATTCGACAAGGCCCGTCAAGGCGATGCCCCGATGCTGGAGCGCCTGCTGCAAAGCGGTCTGCCGGTGAACCTGCGTAATCACAAGGGCGACACCCTGCTGATGCTGGCCAGTTACCACGGCCACCATGACGCCGTTCAGGTGCTGCTCAGCCACGGGGCCGATCCGCTGATCGCCAACGACAATGGGCAGTTGCCCATCGCCGGTGCCGCCTTCAAAGGGGACATGGCCATGATCCGCCTGTTGCTGGAAAACGGTGTACCGGTCGATGCCGCTGCCCAGGATGGACGCACGGCCCTGATGTTGGCCGCCATGTTCAACCGCGTCGAGATCCTCGAGTACCTGCTGGCCCAGGGTGCCAACCCCGCCTTGCAAGATGCCCGTGGTGCCAACGCACTGATGGCAGCCCAGACCATGGGCGCAGTGGACGCCACCGCACGCCTGCAAGCGCTGGCAGGCTAACGGGCAGGGGGCGTTTGCGGCTATCCTTGGCGACTTTGCCATCGCCACAGGCCCCCCTCATGAAAACTCAGCTGCTCGAATTCATCCGCCTCATCGGTGCAGGCTGCCTGCGCGAAGAAGACATCGAGCGCATTGCCGACGAGGCTGCCCAGGCCTACGCCGACCCCGACGCCTTCCTGGCCGCCAACCCCGACATCAACTACGACGACAGCTTTCCCATCCCACTGGGCGAATGGATAGTGCTCGGCAGCCTGCCCGATACCGTGGTATTCCAGGCCGACACTTATCAGGACCTGTTCCAGCAGATCAGCGACTCTTTCGACAAGAGCGTGCCGTTCACGCTCAAGCCCAAGCAGCTGGCACGCACCGAACCGCTCGTTGCGCTCAACCGCATCCAGGTGCAGATGGGAGCGCTCAACAAGGAAGCCGGTGGCTACGTACTGCTCGATTTCAGCCAGTTGCTCGATGATGAGTTGCAGATGGTCATGGTGGGCCAGCAGGATCTGGAACGGGTCCAGGCACTGGCCGCTGAACTCGGCATCAAGGCCGAGCCAGCCCTGGAGGCCCTGAAAATCGCCCTGCACGCCTGACCGTTTCGTACAGGGCCGCACACCGGCGCCGTCAGCCCAGTGCGGTGTCCAGGAACATCATCACCGCAAAACCGCCCATCAGGCCGAGCGTGGCTGAGGTCTGGTGGCCGTGACGGTGGGTTTCAGGAATGACCTCGTGGCTCACCACGAAGATCATCGCGCCCGCCGCCAGCCCCATGCTGATGGGGTAGGCCACGGCAAAGCCGGTGGAAATGCCCAGGCCGATGATCGCGCCCAAGGGTTCCATCACCCCTGAACCAATCGCCACCAGTGCGGCCTTCAGGTTGGACAGCCCGGTCGCCCGCAGCGCCAGCGCCACGGCCAGGCCCTCCGGGATGTCCTGAATGGCGATGGCGGTAGTCAGTGGCAGGCCGATGTTCATGTCACCGTTGGTGAAGCTCACTCCGATGGCCATGCCCTCGGGCAAGTTGTGCAGGGTAATGGCCAGCACGAACAGCCAGACCCGGCTGAACCGTTCGGTTTCTGGCCCAACCACGCCGACGCGTTCATGCTCGTGGGGTGTGAAACGGTCAAGGCCCAGCATCAGCAGCACGCCCAACCCCATGCCGACGACCACGATCAAAGCAGCACCCGGCCCACTGCCGGTGATTTCCCGCGCCGCGTCCAGACCCGGCAGGATCAGCGAAAACGAACTGGCCGCCAGCATCATGCCGGCAGCGAACCCCAGCATCACGTCCTGGTTACGGCTACTGACATCACGCAAAACCACGGCCAGCACGGCGCCCAGTGCGGTGGCGCCAAACCCGGACAGGCCACCGAGCGCGGCCAGGTGCAGGTTTTCGGAATGATCGCCGTTGACCGCGTTCCACAGGCTTGCACCCAGCAGGATCACGACGGCCACCAGGCTCAGCGCAAGGCCTGCTCCGACCCAGGGGTTGTTGGCTATCTGTTGCCGCCACACGCTGAACGGCGAGGGCGGGGTGGCGCTGTGGCTGTGGGCAGGTGGCATGCAGAACCTCTGATCGAAATGACGATGCATCATAGGCAGTGACCTGCTGGCCAGGCCAAGGATTCCCTTCTATTGAACCGATAGGGGGCTATGCTATGCAGCAATACACTCATCAACTGGAGTACGCGGTATGGGATCGATGTTCAACAGCCTGGTAGGTCTGATCATTCTTGCCCTGGATATCTGGGCCATCATCAACGTCTACAAGAGCGACCGCGAAGTGGGCGTAAAGGTGTTGTGGATTCTCCTGATTGCCCTGCTGCCAGTCGTGGGGCTGGTGATCTGGGCCATCGCCGGGCCGCGCGGCTCGGGCCGGCTTTGAAGTCAGCACAACTACACCCCTGGCGCCACAGGCGCATCCAGGCCGTGACAAAATTTTCACAATGAATTAAACAGAATCCGCACCCGCACAATGCCGCGCTGGTCTTGCGCCAGCGCCTTCTTCGCAAACCGCATTTCTAGGACCTTCCTGTTCATGGCCAACCCGGACGCCTTGAAGCAACGGCGCGCGCGAGCGCCGTTCTCGCCGACCCTCAAATCCCACCTGGCCTATACGCTGCTCAGCGCGCTGGTCATCATGCTGATGCTCAGCCTCGTGCGCCTGGCACTGCTGGTCTACAACAGCGACATGATTGGCGACACGCCAGCGGCCACGGTCGCCGAAGGGTTCGTCAACGGCCTGCGCTTCGACCTTCGGGTGGTGGTGTACATCAGCATACCGCTGCTGCTGGCACTGCTGAGCCCCTGGGCCATGGCCCGCCGGGGTGTGTTCCGGTTCTGGCTGACGCTCACCGCCAGCGTGGTGATGTTCCTGGGCCTGATGGAGCTGGACTTCTATCGCGAGTTCCACCAGCGTCTGAACGGCCTGGTGTTCCAGTACATCAAGGAAGACCCCAAAACCGTCATGAGCATGCTCTGGTACGGCTTCCCAGTGGTGCGCTACCTGCTGGCCTGGGTGTTCGGAACCTGGCTGCTCAGCCTGCTGTTCAAGGGTGTGGACCGGCTGACCCGCGGGATTGGGACCCAGCCGGTGGCTGCCTGGTATTACCGCCTGGCAGTGTTCATGGTGATCCTGCTGGTGGCCGTGATCGCCGCCCGTGGCACCCTGCGTCAGGGCCCGCCCATGCGCTGGGGTGACGCGTTCACCACCGACTCGAACTTCGTCAACCAGTTGGGCCTCAACGGCACCCTGACCCTGATCGACGCCGCCAAGAGCCGCTTTGGCGAGGACCGCGCCAACATCTGGAAGCCGGTGCTGGAGCAGAACCTGGCGACCCAGACCGTACGCCAGCAACTGCTGACCCCCCATGACACCCTG
Organism: Pseudomonas sp. I3-I5; assembly: GCF_022699445.1. Lineage (NCBI taxonomy): Bacteria > Pseudomonadati > Pseudomonadota > Gammaproteobacteria > Pseudomonadales > Pseudomonadaceae > Pseudomonas > Pseudomonas sp. I3-I5. The sequence goes on from NZ_CP093940.1 coordinate 1,226,200, forward strand.
GTCGATGCCGACGAAGCTGCCGTGCGCCGCGATTTCGTGCCGCCAGCCGAGGGCACCCTGCCCATCAAGAACGTGGTGGTGATCCTGATGGAGAGCTTCGCGGGCCATTCGGTCGGCGCGCTGGGCAGCCCCAACAACATCACCCCTTACTTCGACAAGCTGGCCAAGGAAGGGCTGTTGTTCGACCGTTTCTTCTCCAACGGCACCCACACGCACCAGGGCATGTTCGCCACCATGGCGTGCTTCCCCAACCTGCCAGGCTTCGAGTACCTGATGCAAACCCCGGAGGGCGGTCACAAGCTGTCCGGGCTGCCAGCCTTGCTCAGCGCCCGTGACTACGACGACGTGTACGTCTACAACGGCGATTTCGCCTGGGACAACCAGTCCGGCTTCTTCGGCAACCAGGGCATGACCACCTTCATCGGCCGGCAGGACTTCGTCGACCCGGTGTTCTCTGACCCGACGTGGGGCGTGTCCGACCAGGACATGTTCGACCGCGGCAATCAGGAACTGGCCAAGCACGATGGTAAAAAGCCGATCTATGCCTTGCTCCAGACCCTGTCCAACCACACGCCGTACGCCCTGCCCAAGGACCTGCCGGTGGAGAAGGTGACCGGGCAAGGCCGCCTGGACGAACACCTGACGGCCATGCGCTACTCGGACTGGGCCCTGGGCCAGTTCTTCGAGAAGGCGCGCAAGGAGCCTTACTTCAAGGACACCCTGTTCGTGATCGTGGGTGACCATGGTTTCGGCAACCATCAACAGGTCACCGAACTGGACCTGGGACGGTTCAACGTACCGCTGCTGCTGATCGCCCCAGGCATCCAGGAGAAGTTCGGTGCGGTCAACCACACCGTGGGCACCCAGGTCGATATCGTACCGACCATCATGGGTCGCCTGGGCGGCCAGACGCGCCATCAGTGCTGGGGGCGCGACTTGCTCAACCTGCCTGAGGGCGACCCAGGCATCGGCATGATCAAGCCCTCGGGCAGCGAGCAGATCGTGGGCCTGGTGCAGGGCGACCGTATCCTGATCGAGTCCAAGGACATGACCCCGCGCCTGTACCGCTATCAGTTGGGTCGCGAGTTCAAGGCCGAGCTCATCGAAAGCCCGGACCAGCCGCAGTTGCTCAAGCAGCTCGAAGCCTATATTCAGACGGCCACCAAGAGCTTGCTGGACAACACGGCAGGGGTGGTGCACGGCACGCCGAAGTAGCCGTGTCCACGCCCCGACCTGGGCCGCTACCTAGCGGCCCAGGTCGGGGGGGTGTTCAACTTTCTGAACATTCCCCAAGGGCCAAGGTCAGTTATTCAGGCATCGCGTAAGGTGTCGTTTGATTGAGAGGGCTCGTTCGATGAAAGAGTGGGAAGTCATCTTTGCCGACCAGAAAGGCGCACCGACCTCGATCGTGCTGCAGGCAGAACATCGCCCCAGCGAGGAAGACGCCGCCCGTGCCATCCGCACGCGGTTGTTCCCGGTCATGGATGAGCTGGACCTCAACGATTTTCAGGATCGCGCGGTTTCCCCCACGGCGCGCTGGCTGAAAGAACACAGCGGCGTCACCATCACCAGCATTGAAGAGGCGCCCTGATTCACGGTTTGCGTAGCGTCCGCCTGGGCACTACGCTGCATGAAGGTGCCCGCCGGCTGCGCAGGCGGCACCGTTCCCACCCGCGTCTTGTATCAGCTCGAACTGCCCGACGATTTGGGGCAGGTGCCCGTGCACGGAAAGTCTATCCACTGCGTTATTCAGGAGGACGATTCATGAGCAGCCAACACGACGATATCAGCAGCAACGTCCTGCGCCAGATGAAGGCAGGCGGTTTCGATTTCACCCAGATTCACCCTATCGAGTTCTATGCCGTTTTCCCGGATGAAGCCGCTGCGCGTCGCGCAGCCGGGGAGTTTCGTGGCGAATCGCTCAACGCTCAGGTGACCGAGCTCGATGACGGTGCCTGGCACCTGGAACTCAGTAAAATCATGTTCGCCACCCACGGTGGCATTGGCGATTTCGAGGAGGCCTTCGAGCAGGTTGTCACGCCTTATGGCGGCGAAGTGGAGGGGTGGGGGGTCAAGCACGAGCGCCTCACGGCCTAGGCCATTGGGCCGTCCTGCGGCCCAATTTTCTCAGGATTTGCGCGTGGCCATGTGCCGCAGATACGCCAGCAGCGCATCGAGTTCCTTATCACTCAGCACACTTGGGGCAAAGCCCGGCATTTTCGCCTGGGGCCATTGCCGCAAGCTTTGTGGGTCCCGAATCAGCCTGCGCAGGTAACCTGGCTGGAAGTACTCGGTCGGGTTATGCGGCACGTTCAGATCAGGCCCTACCTGAGCATCCCCTGCACCGTTAAGGCGATGGCAGGCCAGGCAGTTTTGCTGAAACAGTGCAAAGCCTTGTCGCACGGGACTACCGCTGGGCAGCTTCGGGTCCGGCAGCAACGCCGGAAACCGCTGCTCGACAGGCGCCAGCTTACGGATCGTGGAAATCTGAAAGGGCCATTGTTCGGGGCGAATGCCGCTTGCTTGCGGCGCGGTCCACACCAGGTAGAACGGCCCTGCACTCGGTTTGCCCTTGCTGAGGGGCGGCCATGGGTCGCCCGGGTCTTCAACGGCTAGCCAGGCCTGCGCCGGGCCGGATTGAAGCAAAGGGCCAGCGGGCATTTCTGCCGCAAAGCCATCGGCTGCAATGGCCTGCAGATGGTCTTCTGGCCCCACACCCTCCAGCAGCACCGCCAGGGGCACTGCGCGATAGCGCATGGGGCGCTTATAGGAAACGTCCTCGCTGATATCTACCGCTTTGGCCTGGGAATGCGCGAGCAGCTGTTCGCTGCTCCACTGTGTTTGGCCAGTGCCCAGTTCAAGGTGCAGTTGGGCCGCCGACAGCGGCAGGCATGACAGCAGGGCTGCCAAGGCAATGCATGGGCGCATGGGATACTCCGGCCATCAGGGGCCAGCAGGTTACCGCTATGCAGCCTGCTCCCGCCACCACGGGCCTTAACCGAACACCCGTGTCAGGTTCGGCAGTATCAGCAACAGCGTGGTCGCGAAAAGAATGAGCCCAGCTTGGCGAAGTTTCGATTGTCTGAACATGGCGGACCGCCTTCTTGTTGTTATTCCTCAATACCCGTTGGCTTCCTTGTCACACGTCGGGTCGATCGCAATGGCCCCTACCGGCACCTGCACCGCTTGCCTCATGAATGTGGACATACCTGCAACATTAGGGTGTACACGATTCAGGCTTGAGAACCCTTTGTTCTAACTACCAACGCCTATAAAGCATTTCGATTTAAAGCATCAAGCCATCGCGCTGATAGGCTTCAGCTAGACAGGCTCGCTGTTTTTGTACTGCCTCTACCCTGCGTGCACCGTTCGTCTGCGCGACCCTCTTGCTTGTACGTGCCTTTCGCGTCACGCTCTATAGCTGTTTTCCATCCATGTCGTTCAGGACTATCCCTATGTCGTTACGCATCTGCATCCTTGAAACCGATGTTCTGCGACCGGAATTGACGGCGCAGTACGAAGGCTACGGCAGGATGTTCGAGCAGCTCTTCGCCCGTCAGCCGATCACAGCACAGTTCAGCGTGTATAACGTCATGAACGGTGAATATCCGGCAGAGGATCTCAAGTTCGATGCTTACCTTGTGACGGGCAGCAAAGCCGATTCGTTCGGTTCCGATCCTTGGATCCAGACGCTCAAGGCTTACCTGCTCAAGCTGTATGACCAGGGTGAGAAGCTGCTGGGCGTGTGTTTCGGTCACCAGTTGCTGGCACTGACCCTGGGTGGCAAGGCGGAGCGGGCCGAGCAGGGCTGGGGCGTCGGCGTGCACCGTTATTCACTGTCTGCACGGGCACCCTGGATGCAACCTCAGGTGTCTGAGCTGACCTTGCTGATCAGTCACCAGGACCAGGTGACCGAATTGCCCAAAGGCGCCACGGTCATCGCATCCAGTGATTTCTGCCCCAATGCGGCGTATTGCATCGGCGATCAGGTGCTGTGTTTCCAAGGTCACCCAGAGTTCGTGCATGACTACTCCCGGGCCCTGCTCGACGCTCGACAGGCGCATCTGGGCGATGAGGTCTACCACAAGGCCGTCGCCAGCCTCGCCACCGAACATCAGGGTGACGTGGTAGGCGAGTGGATGTTGCGTTTCATCCAGCAACCGACCAGCAAGCACAACGCGGCCTGACAGGGCAGGGGGCGCCGGGTGCCCCTTGCTTGGTTACAACCAGCCGGATTTCTTGAAGCTGGCGAACAGCCCTGTGCATCCGGCCGCAATCACCCCCAGCACCACGTAATAGCCGTAGTGCCAGCTCAGCTCCGGCATGTTCTGGAAGTTCATGCCGTAGATGCCGGCAATGGCAGTGGGGAAGGCCAAAATGGCCGCCCAGGCGGCGAACTTGCGCTGCACGATGCTCTGGCGAGACGCTTCGAGCAGCATGCCGATCTCGATGGTCTGGCTGGCGATGTCGCGAATCCCGGCCAGGTCTTCCATCTGCCGGGTGACGTGGATCTGGACGTCGCGAAAGTAGGGGCGCATGTTCTTGTCGATGAAGGGAAAGCTCAGGCGCTGCAATTCCTCGCTCACTTCCACCATGGGCGCCACGTAGCGGCGCAAGCGCAGCAGATCGCGTCGCAGGCTGTGCAGGCGACGGATGTCGGCTTCGAGCAAGGATCCGCCGAGCACGCTCTGCTCCAGCGCTTCGATCTCCCCATGAATCGCCTCGCTGACGGGCTGGTAGTTTTCGGTAACGAAATCCAGCAGCGCATACAACACGAAGTCCTCGCCGTGTTCGAGCAGCAGCGGCCGCGCTTCGCAGCGTTGGCGCACCAGGGCATAGGATTTGGAATGGCCATTGCGACAGGTGATCACGTAGCCATTGCCGGCGAAGATGTGGGTTTCGATGAATTCCAGCCGCCCCTGCTGGCGTACCGGTGAATAGGTGACGATGAACAAGGCGTCGCCGAAGGTTTCCAGCTTCGGCCGGCTGTGTTTCTCCAGAGCGTCTTCGATGGCCAGTTCGTGAAGGTTGAACTGGCGTTGCAGGTTGGCCAGCGCTTCGGCGTCGGGCTCCTCCAGCCCGATCCAGACGAAGTGGCCTGGCTTGCGTGCCCATTCGCTGCCTTCATCGATACTGATGTTGGTGACCTTCCTACCGGCGCTGTATACCGCCGCTGCCACGACTCGCCCCATGATTGCCCGCTTTTTTGTGGTTGAACACGGCCTACAGCTTGGGCTGTAGTGGGCGGGAGAGCAACGGGTCAGGGCAGTTCGTGTTCCATCCGGTCGATGCACTGCTGCATGTGGGTGCGGCACTGCTCGATCAGCGCAGGCAGGTCCTGTTGCGTCATGCCGGTGGTGGCGATGGGAGGCAAGGAGCGTACGATTACCGTCCGGCGCCGCCAGCTGTTGAGGTTCAGCCGGTGGGCATAGCGGCTCACGCACACGGGCACGATGGGTACCCCGGCCTCGATGGCCATGTGGAATGCGCCTTTCTTGAACGCCAATAGCTGTTCACTGGCGTTACGCGTGCCTTCAGGGAATATCCAGATGGAGGTGTCGTTCTGCAGGACGCGGGTGGTCTTTTGCAACGCCTTGCGGGCCTGGTAGGCGTTCTTGCGGTCGACCAGCACGTTGCCGCCCAGCCAGAACAACTGCCCAAACAGCGGAATCCAGCCCAGGCTCTTCTTGCCGATGGCCACGGTGCGTTGCGGGACCACCTGGCCCAGGACGAACAGGTCGAAGTTGGATTGGTGGTTGGCGATGATGACGCAGCCCGGTGGCTGGTCCCACAAAGGCCCCACCTGCTTCTGGACCTTCAGGCCCATGAGCCAGGTAGCCGGCATGCTGTAGAGCCGGGCGAACACGCGGCTGTTGTCGGGGTTGAACGGGCGGCACAGGCCAATGATCAGCCCCACGGCGCCGACGGCGAGAAAATGCAGCGCCAGCAGGAACATGCGAAGAACGTAAAGCATGGTACGACTCACACCAGACAGTCGCCCGGCAGTGTACGACTGTGCACTGGCCGGGGCAAACCCTGGTGGAGGCGCTCTGGTTGATCTGTGCAGGTGGTGAGGTCACCCCATGTGTTGCTGGTCCAGCTCGATAGCCTTGTCCAGGGCTTCGAGCAGGCCCTTGCGGACCTTGAGCTTGGTGTTCTTGTGGGCCAGCATGTTCAGCTGCTTGAGCGCTTGCGCTGTAGCCAAGGCGGTCTCCATCAGTTGCTCGGCGGGCACCACCTTGTCCAGAAAGCCTGCATCCACCGCCCCCTGGGGGTCGAACACTTCGGCGTTGATCACCGAGCGGTGGAAGGCCGAGCGGCGCAGACGGTCACGGGCCAGTTCGATCCCGGCATGGTGCATGGTCATGCCGATCTGCACTTCGTTCAGGCACACCTTGTACGGGCCTTCGACGCCAATGCGGTAGTCGGCCGACAGCAGCAGGAACGCCCCTTTGGCTACGGCGTTGCCTGGGCAGGCCACCACCACTGGAAACGGATGCGACAGCAGGCGGCGCGCCAGGGTGGAGCCTGCGGTGACCAGCGCGATGGCCTCTTTGGGGCCGCGGGTCATGACCTTCAGGTCGTAGCCGCCCGACAGAATGCCCGGCTGCCCGGTGATGATCACCACTGCCCGGGCCTCGAGGGCGCGATCGAGCGCGGCATTGAACGCGTCGATGACGTCCGGCGAGATGGCATTGACCTTGCCGTTGTTCAGGGTCAGGGTGGCGATGCCGTCTTCGGCATGGTAGGTGATCAGCTCGCTCATGGCAGAGTCCTCTTGTTGGCGTGGCGCCGACGTTACCCAGCAGCGCAGGCCAGGTAAAGCAGCAAGGCTGACTGGCCAGTCAGGCGCTGCCGACGGCGAGATGCAAATGCATGAAAAAACTGAAAAAAATACTTGCCAAAGGAAACGTCTTTCACTAAATTAGCGCACCTCGACAGGCCATACGGCTTGAAGAGAAACGGTGAAGTGTCCGAGTGGTCGAAGGAGCACGCCTGGAAAGTGTGTATACGAGAAATCGTATCAAGGGTTCAAATCCCTTCTTCACCGCCACATTCTACGAAGAGCCCCTGTGCTGCAAAGCATGGGGGCTTTTTGTTTTTGGGGTGTTTATTGATGGGGCTGCCGACGGTGTGTGAGGCACGGGCTGCAGCTTTGCAGCGGTAATCGCCGGGGCCGCGCCGCGGCCCCGGCGATTCCTGCTGCGAAGCGAGTAATCTCAGCCACTACAACTCAAAAACTCATCGAAGCCGACAACCGTGCCGTACGCGGTGCCCCCTGGAACAGGTAGTTATCCCCCAGATAATCCCCCACATCCCGCCAATAACGCTTGTCGAAGACGTTGTCCACTGTCAGCCGCAGCGCCGTGTCATACCCCCCGACGCGCGTCTGGTAGCGCCCGCCCAGGTCGAACACGGTATACCCACCCACCGCCACGTTGCCGGCATGATCAGCGTACTTGCGGGCGCTGTAGCGTACCCCGCCCAGTATCGCCAGCCCTGGCACCGGCAGGGTGTACTGCGCCTGCAGGGCTGCCCGGAACCTTGGCACGTTGATGGCCTGGTGCCCCTCACGCTCAGCCGTACCACTGCCGACCACCCGCGCATGAATGGCGGCCGCGCTGGCCTGCAACTGTAAGTTGGAGGTCACCCAACCGCTGGCCCCGAGTTCCAGCCCCGTGTTTTTCTGCTGGCCTTGCTGCACATAGGTGAAAGCGCCGTCGCCGTCAGGGCGGGCGTACTGGTACGCCTGACGAATCTGGAACAACGCAGCGCTCACGCTCAGCGCCTCCAAGTCATGCTTGAGGCCCACTTCCAGCTGGTGCGAGAGGGTGGGCGCAAGGATCTGCGCAGCGTTACGGGCAAACCACGGTGCAGTGCCGCCCGCCGAAAGGCCTTTGGCGTAACTGGCGTAGAGCGTCGTGTCTGGTGCAGGTTTGAAGACCAGCGCCGCGTTGGGCAGCAGTTGATACTGGCGAGTGTGCCGCCCGGCGGTGCCGGTTTCATCCCAGGTGCGTTCATCCAGGCGCACTTCCCGGGCGCCGACGATGGCTTGCCAGTGTTCACTGAACGTCACCCGATCAGTGACGAAGAGCCCATACTGGCGGCTATCCAGACGCCTTTCGCGAGCGCCGACGGGTTGGTCCGAGGGGGCAAGGTCGGGCGCGGCTTCATCCAGGTTGCCGGTGCCGAGCCACGCGTTGTAGTACGGACGCTGGTCCAAGGTGCGGCGCTGGACGCTGGTGCCCAGGGTTAACGCGTGGCCCACGCCCAGCGCATCGAAGCGCCCATCGAGCATGGCCTGCGCCTCGTCGATACGCCGGGTATCGTCGGGGCTGCGAAAATCATAGATGTCGTAGTCGCCGGTGCTGCTGAAGAAGGCGCCTTCCCCAGAGCCCCAGGCAAAGGCACTGTAGTCGTCGATCACCGCCTGGCTGCGTGAGGCGCTGACCGTGCCTGTCCAGGCCTCGCTGAAGCGGTACTCCAGGCGCCCGCCCAGGTTGAGCGAATCGTTCTGCACAGGCTTGGCCCACTGCTGGTAGGCAAGGTGGTTCTCAGGGTCTACGTCGTGGGGCAGGCGCGTGCCGCCCAGCAACTGGTAACCCGGTACCGAGCGCTGCTGGCGGTGCTGGTAGTCGGCGTCCAACTGCAAGGTGGCGTTCGGGCTGATCTGCCAGTCGAAGGCCAGCGCCGCGAAATCACGCTGGCCGTCGGCATGCGCGACATAGGAGCGAATGTCCTCATGCGCCAGGTTCACCCGCAGGCCGAACTGCTGCTGGTCGCCGAACCAGCCCCCGACGTCGGTGGCCAGGTAACGTTCGCCCTGCGCGTTGGTGGACAACGTGACCCGGCGCACAGGCTCGGCCCGCTTGGTCACATAGTTGACCAGGCCCCCGGGCGCCGACACGCCGCTTTGCAGCCCCGACAAACCCTTGAGCAGTTCCACCTGCTGCTTGTTCTCCAGGGCCACGTTCTGCTCACCGACCATGGTATGCCCGTTGAGGCGATAGCTGCTGGCGGCATTGAGCTCGAAGCCGCGCACGTTGAAGTTTTCGTAGTAGCCGACCGGTGCGTAGCTTTCCCCCACCGAAGCGTCGCCTTGCAGCACTTCGCTGAGCAGGCGCACCTGCCGATCCTCCAGCAAAGGCTGGCTGAAGACGCTGATCGATGCCGGGGTGTCAAGCAGGGGTGCAGCCTGAAAGCTGCCTACGGCAGCCTCACGTGCCTGGTAGCCGTCGTTGCCGTAGGTATCAGACACCTCAAGCGGGTCCAGTTGCACCCCGTGTTCTGCGAACACCGCAGGGCATTGCAAGGCCAGGCCCAGGCTTAGCAGGCGAAAGGGCAGGCGAGGGTGACGCGGGGGCATGCGTGGGGCTCCTGAAGGCGCGGCACAGGCCGTGAAAAAGGCCGCATAGTATCAGTCGCTTCAGGTATTGGGCGCGGACAAAAGCCCGGGAGCCCCGACTTGGGGGCTGCGCACCACGCAGCCCCCGTAGGCACGGCTATTGGCGCACCAAGGCTTCGGGTTTGGCTTTACGCGCTGCCACCCACCACACTACTAATGCCAGCGCGCCAATCACCAGGCCTGCCACCACGATCCCTGGCCAGCCCTGGCGCTGGAACAGTTGCGTGCCCAACAGTGACCCCAAGGCGCCACCGATGAAATAGCACGTGATATAGCCCGCATTGAGTCGGGTGCGCGCTTCGGGGCGCAGCGCGATGACCGCGTTCTGGTTGCTCACATGTACCAGTTGCACGGCCAGGTCGAGCATCAGCACGCCCAGCAGCAGGGCCAGCAAGGACTGCTCGGCAAAGCCCAGCGGCACCCAGGACAGCAGCAAGACCACCAGCCCCACCGTGGTCCCCAGCGAGCCTTTGCCATGGTCAGCCAGCCGCCCGGCCCAGTTGGCCGAAAGCGCCCCGGCCGCACCTGCCAGGCCGAACAGGCCGATCACCGCATCGGAGTAATGATACGGCTCGTTGGCCAGCAGAAATGCCAGGGGCGTCCAGAACAGTGCGAACAGGCTGAACGCCAACAGGCCGAGCAGCGAGCGCAGGCGTAGCACCGGCTCTTCGATGAATAGGCGGAACACGGAGCCAATCAGGGCGGGATAGCGCAGGCCTGCATGGCTGTGATGCTCCGGCAGGCTACGATGCAGCGCCAGGGCCGTGATCGCCATCAGCACCGCAGCCAGCACGTAGATGCTGCGCCAGCCGCCCAGTTCGGCCATGAAGCCTGCGGCCGTGCGCGCCAGCAAAATGCCCAGCAGCAGGCCGCTCATCAGGGTGCCGATGGCACGGCCCCGTTGATTGGGCTCGCTCAACGAGGCGGCCATGGGCACCAAAATCTGCGCCACGACGGAGAACAGCCCAGTCAATGTGGTGCCGAGTATCAACCAGGGCAGGCTGGGGGCACAGGCACTGATGACCAGGCCAAGCGTGGCGATCACGGTCATCACGGTGATCAGCCGGCGTTGTTCGAACAGGTCGCCCAGCGGTGCCAGCAGCAACAGGCCGGCCCCGTAGCTCAGTTGCGCGGCAATCACGATGCTGCCGGCGCTGGCGGTGCTCAAGCCGAACTGCTGGGCGATGCTGTGCAGCAGCGGTTGAGCGTAGTAATTGCTGGCCACGGCCAGGCCAGTGGCCGTGGCCATCAGCAGAATCAGGGCACGGCTGAGGGTTGGGGTGTGCATGGTGGTTCTCGTGACGGGCAGTGAAGTGGGGAAGATTATCGACGCCCTCGACGCATGACACCAATGTATAGTTCTCACGCCATCCATCTTGAAAGCAGATTGATCCATGAATCTCAAGCAGCTCGAATATGCATTGGCGGTGGCCGAGACAGGCAGCTTCACCCGTGCCGCCGAACGCTGCCATGTGGTGCAGTCGGCGCTCAGTCATCAGGTGGCCAGGCTGGAAAGCCAGCTGGGCGTGAGCCTGTTCGAGCGCACCTCGCGCCGGGTGTGGTTGACCCCGGCAGGGGAGGCGTTCGTGCTAAGCGCCCGGCCAGCGGTGGAGGCCGCGCGACGCATTGCCGACGATGTGGCCGCCGCCTGTGGCCAGGTTCGCGGTCGGCTGACCATTGGTGAAATCAGTTCGCTGACGGCGCTGGACCTGGTCGACCTGCTTGCCGAGTTTCACGTGCACTATCCGGATGTGGATGTACGGTGGCTCACGGCCAAGAGCGAACGGTTGGTCGCCGATGTGCTCGAGCGTCGCCTGGATGTGGGTTTCATCGGGTTGTGGGAAGGCGAGGGCGTGCAGGGGGTACAGCATCGTCTACTGGCTCGGGAGGCTCTGGTCGCCGTGCTTCCACCCACCCACCGCCTGGCCGGACACGGGCAATTGACGCTTGCCGACCTGGTCCAGGAGGTGCTGGTGGATTTCCCGGAAGGCACCGGTGCGCGCCGGCAGACCGACGAAGCGTTCCAGGCGGCAGGGCTGCAACGTCGGGTGCAGTTCGAGATCGGTCATGTGCGGCTGGTGGAGAAGTTCGTGCAGCGCGGCATGGCGATCGGCCTGGTGCCGGAGCGGGTGGCCCAGGGCTTTGACGGCGTGGCCAGGGTACAACTGCTCGACGCGCCGGTACGGCACCTGTACGCGATCTGGTCCGCCCACCCGACACCCGCCGCCCGGGCTTTTCTAGCGCTCATGGAGCAGCGCCTGGGGGCGCTTGAGCACAGGCGCTAGATCACCTCGACGAGGGTCCAGCCTGTGGCATTGAGACTGACCTCCTCGTCAATGCGCTTGCCCATCAGTTGTTGCCCCAAAGGTGAGCGCGGCGTGATCACCATGACCACCTCATCGCCCAGGCCGATCTTCAACCCAGCCGCCTCGGGCCCGATGATCAGCCTGCGGCATTGGCCCTGTTCATCTTCCAAGGTGACCACCTGGCTTACCTGCACCCCTTGTTCAGGGTCGTAGTCGCGCAGCTTCAGCTGTCGGTAGGTCTGGAGTGCCTGGCGGATCTCGGCGCTGCGCCGGGCCTGGCCCGTGGCCAGGTAGGAAGCTTCCAGGCCCAACGTGTCGTACTTGTTCTCGGCGATGTTTTCTTCGGCAGTGGCAGCTTCATAAGCGCTCTGCGCTGCTCGGGTTACCACATCCAGGTCGTGCTCGAGGGCCGCGATGATCTGCGCTATCAGGTGAGTCTTGTTCATGATCAGTAACAGAACTCCAGCACGTTGGCCTGGCTTTTGTCTGTGGGGGCCGTGCGGTTCTGCTGTAACCAGAACTGGCATTTGGGGGTGTTGAGGTTGCGGGGGTTGCCTTCGGCGGCTTGCTCCAGTTGCTGCTTGTGCAGCGTGTCCTTGTAGCGCTCGAACATTTCGGCCTGGGCGTTCGGTGGCTGCGTCGAGGTCGGCGGCGTAGCGCCGCGGGGGGCGTCCTGCGCGGTGGCTGGCTCCGGTGCCTCGACCGGGGTGGGCATCAGCTGGTCCACAAGCCACAGGCTGGCAGCAATCGCCACAGCGCCCAGCCATAGGCCCAGCGCGATGCTCAGTATCAGTGGCAAGGGTTTGAGCGTGATCGTCAGTTCGCGGCGACGGGGCATGGTTGCTTCCTGGCAAGGTGGGCGTTGGCGCATTGTTGCATGCGCGTTGGCATTTTTACGCGCACGGCTGTCTTTGGTGACAATTTATGCGCAGAATCCGCAGCTTTGGCACGGGTTAGGGAGCCGAGCATGACAGCCACGTGGGACATCTTTTGCAGCGTCGTGGACAACTACGGCGATATCGGTGTGACCTGGCGCCTGGCTCGGCAACTGGTGGCCGAGCACGAGGTCGCCGTGCGCCTGTGGGTTGATGACCTCAATGCCTTCGTGCCTTTGTGCCCGGGCGCAGACGCCACTGCGGCGCAGCAATGGCTACGAGGTGTGCAGGTGCGTCAGTGGTCGTCTACCTGGGTGCCGGTGGAGCCGGGTGATGTGGTGATCGGTGCGTTCGCCTGCCAGTTGCCGGATGCATTTGTCCAGGCCATGCGAGCGCGCCACACCCCGCCTGTGTGGCTGAACCTTGAATACCTGAGTGCCGAGCCATGGGTGGAGGGCTGTCACGGGCTGCCGTCACCGCAGCCAAACGGGCTGCGCAAGGTATTTTTCTTCCCGGGCTTCACCGAAAAAACCGGTGGGCTGCTTCGCGAGCATGACCTGTTGCCAAGGCGTGATGCCTTCGAGCGGTCCAGCCGAGCGCGCACAACGTTTCTCGAGGCTTTGAAAGTAACGCCCGCGCAGGGTGCCCTGTTGATCATGCTATTTGCCTATGAGAACCCGCAGCTTGCCAGCTGGCTGCAAGCGCTGGCCACCGACCCGCAGCCGTCTCATGTGCTGGTACCGCAAGGGCGCAGCATCGCCGGGCTTGGGCAGTGGCTTGGGGTAACGCACCTTGAGGCGGGCGATGTGCATGTGCGCGGATCATTGACGGTGCAGGTGTTGCCTTTCGTCAGTCAGGACGATTTCGACCGGCTGTTGTGGAGCTGTGATTTCAACGCCGTACGGGGCGAGGATTCCTTCGTTCGCGCCCAGTGGGCGGCCAAGCCCATGCTTTGGCACATCTACGTGCAGGAAGAAAACGCGCATTGGGAAAAACTCGAAGCGTTCCTGGCGCTTTATCGACGCGGCTTGTCGGACGAGGCGCAAGCGGCCCTGCTCAGGTTATGGCGTGCCTGGAACAGGGATCAGGACATGGGGCAGGCCTGGCGCGCAGCCCGCCCGCATTGGGCGCAATTGCACCAGCATGCCCGTTGCTGGGCTGCCCAGCAGGCCGCTGGGCCGGACCTTGCCAAGGCGCTAGTACACTTTTGTGGAAATTCGCTATGATATGCGGCCTCGATTTTTATAAATCCATCCAGATTCGGATACTGCGTAATGAAAACTGGTAAAGAACTGAAACCCGGTACCGTCCTGCGGATCGACAACGACCCGTGGCTGGTTCAGAAAGCGGAATTCACCAAGTCGGGCCGTAACAGCGCGATCATGAAGACCAAGCTCAAGAACCTGCTGACCGGCTACAAGACCGAAACCGTATACGGTGCGGACGACAAGCTGGACGACGTGATCCTGGACCGCAAGGAAGCCACCCTGTCGTTCATCAACGGTGATGAATACACCTTCATGGACACCAGCGACTACACCATGTACGAGCTGAATGCCGAAGACATCGAAGCCGTTCTGCCGTACATCGAAGAAGGCATGGAAGATGTCTGTGAAGCCGTCTTCTTCGAAGGCCGCCTGGTCTCGGTAGAACTGCCGACCACCATCAGCCGTCAAGTGGTCTACACCGAGAACGCTGCGCGCGGCGATACCTCGGGCAAGGTCATGAAGCCTGCCAAGCTGAAGAACGGTACCGAGATCTCGGTGGCCGACTTCATCCAGATCGACGAGTGGATCGACATCGACACCCGCGACAACAGCTTCAAGGGTCGTTCCAAGAAGTAATGCTTCCTGGATAGCCTGAAGCACCGCTACTGCCTGGTGCTTCTGTGGGGCCGCAAAGCGGCCCCAACTATTGAGTACACGCAAGAGCGGATTTCTACGCCACCGCACCTCGGTAGCGCCGCTCCAGCCCAAGTTAGCCCCCCCTCACAACGTCTTCTGCAAGCTCTCGCGCAGTTCCAGCAAATCGGCTTGCAGCTTTTGCAGCCCCTCGTGAGTGCGCCCACTGGCCTTGAGAATCAGCTGAGGCACCTCTTCGGCTTGCTTGTGCAACTTGCGCCCTTTATCCGTCAGCTGCACCAGCACAACCCGCTCATCTTCACGGCTGCGGGTGCGCTTGAGCAGGCCTTCGCTTTCCAGGCGCTTGAGCAACGGCGTCAGTGAACCTGGGTCAGTGAGCAAGTGCTGGCTGATTTCGCCCACGGTCAAACCATCGTGCTCCCACAACACCAGCATCGCCAGGTATTGCGGGTAGGTCAGGTTGAGGGCCTGAAGCAAGGGCTTGTACACCTTCGTCATCAGTAACGAGGTGGAATGCAGCGCGAAGCAGACCTGGTTCTCCAGTAGCAGTTCGGCGCCAGAGGCTTTGTTATCGGCGTTCATGCAGGTCCTTGAATTCGTTGAATAAGAAACTAGCACGCTGATGGTGGGGTACGCTTACTACCAGCGTAATTCACTGCGCAGTGCCAAATCCCACGGCGGGACCGGGCTAAAGCGGCTCTTGAGGAATTCGAGCAGCAATCGGCTGCGAGAGTTCGTTTCATGTTCAAGGCGAAGTGCATAAATGCCGCTCGTCTCCGCTTGGGGCAGGCCGGCGTCGCAAAAAAGCGCGATCAATTCCCCACGCAACAGATATTCGCTGATCAGCCAGGTAGGCAAATGGGCGATTCCCAGCCCGGCCAAGGCGCCGAACAGAAGGGTTTCGGCATTGTTGGCAACCATGCGCATGCGCGAGGGCCGGTACAGACGTGTCTGGCCGTCTACCTCGAATCGCCAGGCGAACGGGGGTGCCAGGCCGTCCCAGTCCAGGCCGTCATGGCCAGGCAATTCGCTGGGGCACTTGGGCACGCCCCGTGCAGCCAGGTAGGCGGGGCTGGCGCAGGCGATGCGCACCATGTCGGCAAGGGGTGTCGCCACCAGGCGTGTGTCGGCCAGCGGACCTGCCCGTAATACCAGGTCGACTTCGCCTAAATGGCTGCCGTGCATGTCGACGAAACTGTCGATCAAGCGCAACTGCACATCGAGGCCAGGGTAGGCCACCAGAAAATCGGCGATCGCCGGGGCCAGGTGACGGCGCCCGAAGGCCGCCGGTGCATCGAGGCGTATCAAGCCTTCCGGGGCATTGCTCAACGACACCGCTTCGGCCCGGGCCAGGCGCAACTCATCGATGACGTGCCTGGCGCGTTCGGCAAACGCATTGCCCGCAGGCGTCGGCCGCACAGCGTGGGTGCTGCGGCTGAACAGGCGGCTGCCGAGGGCGCGCTCCAGGTTATCGATGCGCCGGGCAACCGCTGACGGCGTCAGTGGATGACGCCGGGCCGCGCCGGAAAAGCTCCCGGTTTCCAGTACATCGAGAAACAAGCTCAATTGATCGGTCAATGTATCAGGGTTCATGGCCAAGTCCGCTTTTGCAGGAAACGCACAGCCATTGTGCGTGGCTGTGCGTTTCGCTGCCAGCACACAGCCGCTAGCATGACGGTCCCTGTGCACGATAAAAGTTGAAATCTGATGATCGAGTGGGTGCTGTACGGCGTATTGGGCGTCGCCCTGGGAACCGTGGGTGGGCTTTTCGGCATCGGTGGCGGCCTGATTGCCATTCCGGCCCTTGGCGTGTTGTTCGGCCTTGACCAGCAGTTGGCGCAGGGCACGGCGTTGGTCATGGTGGTGCCCAATGTGCTATTGGCGTTATGGCGCTATCACCAGCGCAACCGCATCGAGCTACGGCATGCCCTACCGCTGTCCTTGTGCAGCTTCGTGTTCGCCTGGCTGGGGTCGATCTGGGCCGTGGGGTTGGACGCACATGCCATGCGCCTGGGTTTTGTGGGCTTTCTGGTGGCGCTGGCGATCTGGAACGTGGCCAGGATGTTCATGAAAGTCAGCCCTGCCAGTACAGAGCTGCGTCATCCCTGGCCTTGGCTTGGCGTACTCGGCAGCTTCGCCGGGACCATGGGCGGGTTGTTCGGCGTCGGTGGCGCGGTCGTCGCCACGCCGATATTGACCAGTGTGTTCGGCGCAACCCAGGTGGTCGCGCAAGGGTTGTCACTGGCGCTGGCAGCGCCAAGCACGTTGGTCACCCTGGTGACCTACGGCGTGCACCACAGTGTGGACTGGAGCGTCGGTATCCCGCTTGCGGTGGGCGGGCTATTGAGCATCAGTTGGGGCGTCAAGTTGGCCCACGCCCTGCCGGAAAAGGCGCTGCGGGCGATGTTCTGTGTTTTCCTGGTGGTCTGCGCGGTCATGCTTGGTTTCGAACTGTAGCCGCAGGCGTGTCACTTGAACCCTTCGATGATGTACTGCGCCATGCAATCGGTGATGGGGGAGGGTGACTGACCGCCACGTACCAGCATGACGTTGGCCAGCGGCAATTCAGGCAAGCCTTCGGCTTCGCCGAGTACCCGCAGATTGCCGCTGATCAGGCTCTGCAACTGGGCGGTCACCGCCAGCCCCGCGGTGACCACGGCAAAAATGGCCGACAGGCTGGGGCTTGTGTAGGCCACCCGGTAGTCGATGCCCTGGGTTTCCAGTGCGTTACAGGTCCAGGCGCGGCAGAAGCACTCGGTGTTGAACAATGCCAATGGCATGGGGCGCTGCTCGTGTGGGCAGAAGCCCTCGGCCGCAGCCCATACCAGCCGCTCCTGGCGCAGCAGTTGGCCGATTTCGTTGCCGGGCTCACGGGTGACGATGGTCAGGTCCAGGTCCTTGCGCAGCATCAGCTGGCGTGAGGTGTCGCAGTGCACTTCCACCTGGACCAAGGGGTAGGCCTTGGCAAAACTGGACAAAATGCTCGGCAGAAAACGCATGGCGTAGTCGTCAGGTGTACCGATTCGCACCAGGCCCACCATGTGTGGCATGCGCAGGGTGTTGAAGACCTCACCGTGCAACTTGAGAATGCGCCGGGCATACCCCAGCAATACCTGTCCTTCGGCGGTCAGACGCACTTGCCGCCCCTCGCGTTCGAACAAGGGCCGTTGAAGGATATCTTCTTCCAGGCGCTTCATCTGCATGCTGACGGCCGATTGGGTGCGGTTGACCACCTCACCGGCACGGGTAAAGCCGCCTTGCTCGGCGATGGCAACAAAGGTACGCAGCACGTCGGCGTCGAGACTCTGGTACTGGGACATTGCATCAATCTCCGAGATGCATGGCATCAGAAACATTCGTTGGATTGATCTTAATCGGCGCGTGAGACTGAAGCCATCGATAACGGAGGGCTTCACGATGAAAGGTACGATCAGTTGCGCAGAGGCTTCAGTTGTGTCGTCAAGGACGTTGTGGCAAGCGACCTGGGGGCGCGTGATCCGGTGGTTGGAGCTGCACCGCCAGCGCCAGCAGCTTGCCAGCCTGAGCGACGCCATGCTCCACGACCTGGGCTTGAGCAGGGCCGATACGCATCAGGAAAGCGAGCGGCACTTCTGGGACGACCCGCTGTGCAAGTGAGCGCAGCGAGGTCCCTGCCTTGCCTTTTTCGGAGCGCCGCTTAGCGGCGCACCTGCTTCAGTGTCTCGGCGATCAGGAACGCCAGTTCCAGCGACTGGTCGGCGTTCATCCGCGGGTCGCAGTGGGTATGGTAGCGATCCGACAAGGCGTCCTCGGTGATCGGGCGGGCCCCACCGATGCACTCGGTGACGTTCTGCCCGGTCATCTCGATATGAATACCACCTGCGTGGCTGCCTTCGGCCTGGTGAACTTGGAAGAACTGCTTCACCTCGTCCAGGATCTGGGCGAAGTCGCGGGTCTTGTAGCCGCTGCTGGCCTTGATGGTATTGCCATGCATCGGGTCCGAACTCCACAGCACCTTGCGGCCCTCGCGCTCGACCGTGCGGATCAGCCCCGGCAAATGGTCCCCGACCTTGCCCGCGCCCATGCGCACGATCAGGTTCAGGCGCCCTGGATCGTTGCTGGGGTTGAGGATGTCGATCAGGCGGATGAGCGCCTCCGGTTCCATGCTCGGGCCCACCTTGACCCCGATCGGATTGTGCACCCCACGCAAGAACTCCACGTGTGCGCCGTCGAGCTGACGTGTGCGATCGCCGATCCAGAGCATGTGCGCGGAGCAGTCGTAGTAGTCGCCAGTCAGGCTGTCCTGGCGCACGAAAGCCTGTTCGTAGTTGAGCAGCAGGGCTTCGTGGGCCGTGAAGAAGCTGGTCTCGCGCAGCTGGGGTGCGCTGTCCAGGCCACAGGCGCGCATGAACGCCAGGGTCTCGTCGATGCGGTTGGCCAACTGGTGATATTTGTCGGCCAGCGCCGAATTGGCGATGAAGTCCAGGTTCCACTTGTGCACCTGGTGCAAGTCGGCGAAGCCGCCTTGCGCGAAAGCGCGCAGCAGGTTCAGGCTGGCCGTGGACTGGTGATAGGCCTGCAGCAGGCGCTCGGGGTCGGGGATGCGGCTTTTGGCATCGAAGCCGATACCGTTGACGATGTCGCCACGGTAGGCGGGCAAGGTAACGCCGCCCAGGGTCTCGTCACCGGCCGAGCGAGGCTTGGCGAACTGCCCGGCCATGCGCCCTACCTTGACCACAGGACAGCCGGCGGCGAAGGTCATGACAATGGCCATTTGCAGCAGCACCTTGAAGGTGTCGCGAATCTTGGCCGCGGAAAATTCCGCGAAGCTCTCGGCACAGTCGCCACCCTGCAAGAGAAACGCCCGGCCTTCGGTCACCTCGGCGAACTGACGCCGCAACTCGCGGGCTTCGCCAGCGAACACCAACGGCGGGTAACTGGCCAGGGTTTGCTCGACCTTGTGCAGGTGCGCAGCGTCAGGGTAGACGGGTTGTTGCTGGATCGGCAGGGCACGCCAGCTGTCAGGGCTCCACGTTTGGGTCATTTCAGGCTCGGTCATGTAGGTTGCAGGCTGGCAGCCATGGTAACAGCTGGCACCGTGCTTGTTGCAGCACGGGTGTTGACGGACAATGCAGCTTTTGCGGGGGTGATTTGCACATGGTGGCGCAACGGCAGGAGCGGTTGCTGGCACGCGTGGAGGATGCCTTTGGCGTCATCAGCGTGTACGAGGTGGATGATTACCGTTTCCTCGAATTCGGCGACGCCATCGAGCAGAGCTGCGTGTTCACGGCGGACCCCAGCTGGCTGGAGTACGATTACACCCGCGCCATGCTGGTAGGGGCGCTTTGCCATGAACAGCCGGAAAGTGCGCTGTTCTTGGGGCTGGGCGCCGGAACCCTGACCCAGGCTTGCATGAAGTTTCTGCCCCTCGAAGACATCGAGGCCATCGAGCTGCGCCCGGATGTGCCACGCCTGGCCATGGAGCACCTTGGCCTGGATGATGACCCGCGGTTATATGTGCGCATCGGCGATGCGGTCGAATTGCTGCCGACTGCGGAAACGACCGACTTGTTGTTCGTCGACCTTTATACCGACCATGGGCCTGGCGTCGGGCATTTGGCTTGGAATTTTCTGGAGGGCTGCCAGCAACGCCTCAACCCCGGTGGTTGGCTGGTGATCAACCAGTGGGCCACTGACGAGGGCAAGCCGCTTGGGGCGGCATTGCTGCGCGGGTTGTACCACCGCCATTACTGGGAATTACCGGTCAAGGAGGGCAACGTGATCGTGCTGGTGCCAGCCGACCTGGAGCAGACCCTCGACATGGCGGGGCTGCGGGCGCGGGCCGAGGCCCTGGCGCCACGCCTGGGGTATAGCCTGGACGGGTTGATCAAGGACATTCGGCCGGCCAGTTGAGCCGCAGGGATGGGATGAAATTACAGGGGGCCGTTGCGCGGCCCCGCGCGCCATACAGAGGGCTTCGTGGTTTGACCGCAGCGTTCCAGTCACTTGGCGATAACCAAAACAACGCCCCTGCAGGTGTAAAAGATGTATCGTTTCAGCCGCTGCCCACCGACAGCGCCCTCAAACCCCGCGGCCTGAAAAAATTCCTCCCGCCCCGTTCGATTTCAGGTATAGTACGCGCCGGTCTTTTAGCGGGCCTCAAAAATCAGGCGGTGCAAATCCTCCGAGTCCAGCTTCGGCTGCACGTCCGCTAGGCGGACCTTCCCAAGTATCTTTTTCAATCGTTTTCGCAAATCCCCGCCGCCAAAGCTGCCTGGGTGACCTGTCGGTCTTTCATGGCTTGTGCAGCTTTGGAGCATGGGTCTTTGCGGATGCACTCTAGAGGCAGACCCATGACCCAGGAAATCGCCGGCTTCGCCGCTCTCGATCTCAATCCGAACATTGTTGCCGCTGTCGTGGCCACCGGCTATGAAGAGCCGTCGGCCATTCAGCAGCAATCGATCCCGATCATCCTCGCCGGTCACGACATGATCGGCCAGGCGCAGACAGGCACCGGCAAGACCGCTGCCTTCGCTCTGCCGATCCTCAACAAGATCGATGTGAGCAAGCGCGAGCCGCAAGCCCTGATCCTGGCACCAACCCGTGAGTTGGCGCTGCAAGTTGCAACCGCTTTCGAAACCTACGCCAAGCAGATGCCGGGCGTGAACGTCGTGGCCGTCTACGGTGGTGCCCCGATGGGCCCGCAGCTGCGCGCCATTCGCAACGGCGCGCAAATCGTCGTCGCCACCCCAGGCCGTCTGTGCGACCACTTGCGTCGTGACGAGAAGGTCCTGTCGACCGTGCAGTACCTGGTACTGGACGAAGCCGACGAGATGCTCAAGCTGGGCTTCATGGACGACCTCGAAGTGATCTTCGACGCCATCCCGGCCACGCGTCAGACCGTACTGTTCTCCGCGACCCTGCCGTCGTCGATCCGCTCGATCGCCGAACGCCACCTGCGTGAGCCCAAGCACGTCAAGATCCAGAGCAAGACCCAGACCGTCACCGCGATCGATCAGGCTCACCTGATGGTGCATGCTGACCAGAAGATCCCGGCTGTGCTGCGTCTGCTGGAAGTCGAAGAGTTCGACGCGCTGATCGCCTTCGTGCGCACCAAGCAGGCTACCCTGGACCTGGCTGCCGCGTTGGAAGCCAAGGGGTACAAGGCTGCTGCGCTGAACGGCGACATCGCCCAGAACCAGCGTGAGCGCGTGATCGACTCGCTCAAGGATGGCCGCCTGGACATCGTCGTCGCCACTGACGTCGCTGCCCGTGGCCTGGACGTGCCGCGCATCACCCACGTGTTCAACGTGGACATGCCGTACGATCCTGAGTCCTATGTGCACCGTATTGGCCGTACCGGCCGTGCGGGTCGCGAAGGTCGCGCACTGCTGCTGGTGACGCCGCGTGAGCGCCGCATGCTGCAGGTGATCGAGCGCGTGACGGGTCAGAAAGTCGCCGAAGCGCGCCTGCCCAACGGCCAGGCGGTGCTCGATGCCCGTATCAAGAAGCTGACCAATAGCCTGGCGCCGCTGGTTGCCGAAGCCGAAGCCACCCACGGCGAGCTGTTCGACCGCCTGACCGCCGACCTGGGCTGCAGCGCTCGCGCGCTGGCTTCTGCCCTGCTGCGCAAGGCCACCAATGGCCAAGCCCTGGACCTGGCAGCGGTAGAACGCGAACAGCCCCTGGTGCCAAGCTTCGCCCCGCGTGGCGAGCGCACCGAACGTGGCGAGCGCCCGGACCGTGGCGACCGCGAGCGTCGTGCGCCACTGCCGTTGGCAGAAGGCCGCGTACGCTGCCGTACTGCCCTGGGCGCACGTGACGGTATCGCTGCCAAGAACCTGCTGGGCGCGATCCTCAACGAAGGTGGCCTGGCGCGTGATGCCATTGGTCGCATCCAGGTGCGTGATAGCTTCAGCCTGGTCGAGCTGCCGGAAGACGGCCTCGAGAAGCTGCTGACCAAGCTCAAGGACACTCGCGTCGCTGGCAAGCAGCTCAAGCTGCGTCGCTACCGCGAAGATTGATCCTCAAGCAATAAAACATCCCCGGCCTAGGTCGGGGATTTTTTTTGCAAGCCATCAGGCGCGACCTAACCGAACCGGTAGATATCCATCCCCAGCGCGCCCAAGGTGAAGCCCTGGTGCACTACGTCAAAAGCCCCACCCGCGCCTAGGGCAAAGAACAGCGGCAGCAGATGCTCATCGCTGGGGTGATTGCGCACGGCAAACGGCGCCTGCGCCCTGTAGTCGAGCAAGGCCTGGCAGTCGTTGGCCTGCAACGTCTCTACCATCCAGTTTCTGAAGGCCAGCGCCCACGGCGCCATCCTGTCCGGCCCAGCCTGCCAGTCCAGTTCACCAAGATTGTGCGTGATACTGCCAGAGCCAATCAGCAGGACACCTTCTTCGCGCAGCCCGGCCAGGGCCTGGCCAATGCGTAGCTGCCCCGTGGGGCCCAAATGGCTGGGCAAGGACACCTGCACCAGCGGGACCTGTGCCTGCGGATACATCAGCGATAAGGGCACCCAGGCGCCATGATCGAAGGGGCGCTCGGCGTCTGGGTCAGCTGGCAGCCCGGCCGCCTGCAAACGATCACAGATACGTTGCGCCAGGTGCGGATCGCCCGGTGCTGGGTACTGCACCGTATACAGCGCCGCAGGAAAGCCAGCAAAGTCATGCCAGGTCGCCGGCCTCGCGCCGCTCGTCACTGCCAGGTCGCGACTTTCCCAATGGGCCGATACCACGACAATCGCACGTGGCGTAGGCAGCTGTTGAGCCAACTGCGCCAGTGCAGGCCCGCTGGCGCCGGGCTGCAATGCCAACATGGGTGAGCCGTGGGAGATGAACAAGCTAGGCAGCATGGCAGGGTCCTGAGGGTTAAGATGCTCGCATCTTCGGTCAAGGCTTGATCGAATCCAAATCAAGTTATGGCTGGGAACCATCGAATAATCGGGAGGAAACATGGAACCGGCATTCTGGCAGCAGCGGTGGGCCGACAACCAGATTGGCTTTCATCAAGCCCAGGTGAACCCCTACCTGCAGGCCTATTGGCCTGGCTTGCATCTGGCGGCCAGCAGCAAGGTCCTGGTGCCCTTGTGCGGCAAGAGCCTGGACGTACTGTGGCTGGCCGGGCAGGGGCACCGAGTGATGGGTGTCGAGTTGTCTCGTCGGGCGGTGGAAGACTTCTTCCGTGAGCAGGGGCTCCAGGCACAGGTCTCGCACACAGGCGCATTCGAGATCTGGCGTCATGGGCCTATTGAGCTTTGGTGCGGCGATTTCTTCGCGCTGACGAGCGGCGACGTGGGTGACTGTACCGCGCTCTACGACCGAGCGGCCTTGATTGCCTTGCCCTCGGCGATGCGGGAGCGGTATGTCCGAGCGCTGTCGGGCTTGTTGCCTGCTGGCACCAAGGGGCTGGTGGTGACCTTGGACTATGACCAGGCGCTGGTGCCCGGGCCGCCGTTTTCGGTGAGCGACGACGCGTTGCGGCAGGGGTTCACCGGCTGGCAAGTGGATGAGCTCGAAGCGGTGCAGATGATCGAGCAGAGCCCGAAGTTCGTGCAGGCGGGGGCTTCGAGCTTGTGGGAGAGGGTCTATCGGGTCAGCCGTTGAGGTCTGCACCCCGCCTTGTGATTAACAGGCGCTCATAAAAAAAGGCGACCGAAGTCGCCTTTTTGCAGGGTGGGGTGGATCAACCGCGGCGGCGCAGGGCGTCGATGCGGTCTTCCAGTGGCGGGTGGCTCATCAGCAGGCCGGCCAGGCCCTGCTTGAGGCCCCCATTGATGCCGAAGGCCTTGAGCGTGTCGGGCATGTGAACCGGCAAACCCTGTTCCACACGCAGGCGCTGCAAGGCGCCGATCATGGCCGAGGTGCCGGCCAGGCGAGCGCCGGCTTCGTCTGCGCGATACTCGCGGCGGCGCGAGAACCACATGACGATGATGCTGGCCAGGATGCCCAGTATCAGTTCTGCCACGATGGTCGCGACGTAATAGGCGATACCTTGGCCTTCCTCGTTCTTGAAGATGACCTTGTCGACGAAGTTGCCGATGATCCGGGCGAAGAACATCACGAAGGTGTTCACCACGCCCTGGACCAGCGCCAGGGTGACCATGTCGCCGTTGGCAACGTGGCCGATCTCGTGCGCCAGCACGGCGCGCACTTCATCGGGCGAGAAACGCTCCAGCAGGCCTTGAGAGACCGCCACCAGTGCATCGTTACGGTTCCAGCCGGTGGCGAAGGCGTTGGCTTCATAGGCCGGGAAAATACCCACTTCCGGCATCTTGATGCCAGCCTCGCGGGACAGCTCCTCGACCGTTTGCAGCAGCCACTGCTCGTGCCGGGTACGCGGCTGGCTGATGATCTGGGTACCGGTGCTCATCTTCGCCATCCACTTGGAGATGAACAGCGAAACCAGCGAGCCGGCAAAACCGAACACCGCACAGAACACGAGCAGGCTGCCAAGGTCCAGGTCGACCCCGTTGGCAGCCATGAACCCGTTGAAACCGAACAGGCTCAGGGTAATGCTTGCAACCAGCACCACCGCAAGGTTGGTGGCCACAAACAACAGAATGCGCATCATGGTTGTTACGTTCTCCTGACGGATGAATTGTCGCTTACTGCGGGGTATATAAGGGGCCTGCCGCCGGGATTCAATCGACGGACTATTTCAAACTGTGTAAGCCGCAGTATGGCAGAGGAGGGGAAGCCGGCTGTGGGATAGAGCATTGCAGGATGTAAGAAACATGCTACAGCGCGCGCAGGGCCGTCCTTTTCCTGAGGCGGCCCTGCCAGCGCTCACAGCTGCAACCAGAGTGTCGGCCCTCTATGAGCGCCAGCGGCGCGTGTGCTTACTGCGAATAGGTCCTGAGGAAATTGCCGATCCGCCCGATGGCCGCTTCCAGGTCATCTACGCGGGGCAGCGTCACTACGCGGAAATGGTCCGGCCAAGGCCAGTTGAACGCAGTGCCCTGGACGATGAGCAGTTTCTCGGACAGCAGCAGGTCCAAGGCGAATTTCTCGTCGTTGAGGATCGGGCAGACCTTCGGGTCGATCCTCGGGAACGCATACAGCGCGCCCATGGGCTTGACGCAGCTCACCCCGGGGATGTCGTTGAGCAGCTCGAAGGTGCGGTTGCGCTGTTCTAGCAAGCGCCCCGGTGGCAGCACCAGGTCGTTGATGCTCTGGTAACCACCCAGTGCGGTCTGAATGGCATGCTGGGCCGGTACGTTGGCGCACAGGCGCATGTTGGCCAGCATGTCGATGCCTTCGATGTAACTCTGGGCATGATGCTTGGGCCCGGAAATGATCAACCAGCCGGAGCGAAAGCCTGCCACGCGGTACGATTTGGACAGGCCGTTGAAGGTCAGGCACAGCAGGTCCGGTGCCAGGGAGGCCGTGCTGATGTGCACCGCTTCGTCATAAAGAATCTTGTCGTAGATTTCGTCGGAGAACACCACCAGGTTGTGCTGGCGAGCGAGCTCCAGCATGCCCCGCAACAGCGCTGTGGAATACACCGCGCCCGTTGGGTTGTTGGGGTTGATGATGACCAGTGCCTTGGTGTTGGGGGTGATCTTGGCCTTGATGTCCTCCAGGTCGGGGAACCAGTCGGCCTGCTCGTCGCACAGGTAGTGCACCGGTTTGCCGCCCGCCAGGCTTACGGCTGCCGTCCACAGGGGGTAGTCGGGGGCGGGGATGAGCACCTCGTCACCGTTGTTGAGCAGGGCCTGCATCGACATGACGATCAACTCGGACACGCCGTTGCCCAGGTAGATATCTTCGATGCCGACGCCTTCGATGCCCTTTTGCTGGCAGTACTGCATCACCGCCTTGCGTGCGCTGAACAGGCCTTTGGAATCGCTGTAGCCCTGCGCGGTAGGGAGGTTGCGGATCACGTCCTGCAGAATTTCATCGGGCGCCTCGAAACCGAACGGCGCCGGGTTGCCGATGTTCAGCTTGAGGATGCGGTGGCCTTCCTCTTCCAGACGCTTGGCGTGCTTGAGCACAGGGCCGCGAATGTCGTAGCAAACATTGGCGAGCTTGTTCGATTTGCTGAACTGCATGATGGAATCCCGATTGAGAAAACGCGCTATGCCCGGCCGAAAGGTTTGTAAGGGCACAAAGCGGGTGCGAGACTGAACGCCTTGCACACGAAGCCAACTAATATACGTGCCACCCGCGCCCCGGAAAAGACGGCGCAGGGTGAAATTGAGCCTGCCGAGGGAGCCCCATGCAAAAGATCGAGAAAACCCTGGAACAGTGGCGGTCGATGCTCGACCCCGAGCAATACCAGGTGTGCCGTCTGAAAGGCACCGAGCGGCCGTTCAGCGGCAAGTACAACAGCGAGCGCCGCGACGGCATCTATCACTGCATCTGCTGCGGTCTGGCATTGTTCGATGCCCAGACCAAGTTCGATTCGGGCTGTGGTTGGCCAAGCTTCTACGCCCCCATCGAGGATAGCGCGATGATCGAGATTCGCGACACCTCCCACGGCATGATCCGCACCGAGGTGACCTGTGCCCGCTGCGACGCTCACCTTGGCCACGTGTTCCCCGACGGGCCACCACCGACCGGGCTGCGCTACTGCATCAACTCGGTGTGCATCGACTTGCGCCCTCGTGACTGACCGGAGCTCGAACATGGCCGCATCGCTGCTGGATATTCCCTGTGTCACCCTTGCAGGCGAACACAAGAAGCTGGGCGACTTCCCAGGCAAGGCCGTGCTGGTGGTCAACACCGCCAGCCAGTGCGGCTTCACGCCGCAATACGCCGGGTTGGAACAGCTGTGGCAGAGGTACCGTGATCGCGGGCTGGTGGTGCTGGGCTTTCCCTGCAACCAGTTCGGCAAGCAGGAGCCTGGCGAGGCGCGTGACATCGCGCAGTTCTGCCAGCGCAATTTCGGCGTGAGCTTTGCGCTGTTTCGCAAGGTGGAGGTCAACGGCCCAGGCACCCACCCCTTGTTCGCCGAGCTCAAGCAGCGGGCGCCTGGCATTCTGGGTAGCCAGAAGATCAAGTGGAACTTCACCAAGTTCCTGCTCGACCCGGCCAGCGGCCAGGTGGTGCGTTATGCACCGACCACCAAGCCGCAGGCCTTGGAGGCGGACATCGAGCGTCTGCTCAGCCGCTGACCGGCACCCAGCGATCGACCACGGCCAGCAGGTCCTCGCGCCGGAACGGCTTGGCCAGGTAATCGTCCATACCGGCGGCTCGGCAGCGGTCGCGCTCCTCGGGCATTGCATTGGCGGTGAGCGCGACAATGGGCAGCCCTGGCCAATGGCCGCGCTCACGGATGCGCCGGGTGGCCTCGTAGCCATCCATCACCGGCATGTTGCAGTCCATCAGCACCAGGTCGAAGGCTTCCTCTTCTAGCCGTGCCAGGGCTTCGACTCCTTGCGTGGCCAATTCCACCTGGCACCCCAGCTTGGCCAGCATGCCTTTGGCCACCAGCTGATTGACGGGGTTGTCCTCCACCAGCAGGATGCGCGCCCGGCCTTTGGCTGTAGCGGGGGGTGGGGTTGCCAGTGGGTGCTCGGCATCGTGTCCTTGCAATACCCGATGCAGCGTCTGGTACAGCGCCCCACGGGTCAGCGGGCGTGCGAGCTGATGCAGGGGGGCCATGGCCAAGGCCTGTTCGCTGGGCAGGAAGTTGCCGTAGGCAGTGACGAGCAGGATGGGTACCTGCGAAACCCTGCGCACCTCGGGCAGCGCCTGCACATCGTCGAGTATCAGCAGGTCGGTTGCGCCTGCTACGGTGTCAATGCCGTCGTGCCGTGCATACGCCAGGCCCAAGGCCGGTAACAGGCCAAGCATCAGCTCATGCAGGCCGCTGCCCGCTGCGGTCAGTGCAGCCACGCTGGCGTGCAAAGGCTCGGGTGTATCGGCCTTGGCGCAGGCGTTGAGGGGGAGTTCTGCAGTGAAACGGCTGCCAAAACCGGGCTGGGACCGAATATGCAGATGGCCATGCATGGCCTTGCACAGGTTACGGGTCAGGGCCAGTCCCAGGCCGGTACCGCCGTACTGACGCGTGATGCCTGCGCCGGCCTGGGTGAAAGGCTGGAAGATGCGCGCTTGCGCTTCTTCCGGGATGCCGATGCCGGTATCCCGGACTTCCAGGCGCACGCCGCCGATCATCGGCTCAAGCCTGACGTCCACCCGTCCAAAGCGGGTGAATTTCAACGCGTTGGACAACAGGTTGCCGACGATCTGGCGCACCCGCGTAGGGTCGCCCAATACGCTTGCCGGAAAGTCATGGGCAATCAGACAAGTCAGTTCGACCCCCTGGGCCACGTTCTGCGACAGCAGGCTAGCGGTGTCCTCGATTAGGGTCGCCATGTCGAAGGGGATTCGTTCTAGCTCGAGCTGGCCTGCATCGAATTTCGACAGATCGAGGATATCGTTGAGCAGTTCGACCAGGACTTTCCCGGAGTCGTGTGCAATGGTCAGCTGCTGGCGCTGCTCACCTGGCAGCGGGTTGTCCAGCGCCAGGGCGATCATGCCGAGCATCCCATTGAGGGGCGTACGGATCTCGTGGCTCATGTTGGCCAGGAACGCAGCCCGTGCATGGGCCATGTCCAGCGCCCGACGCCGGGCTTGCTCAAGCTCTTGGTTGGTCAGGCTGAGGTTGTCGTTGCTCGCTTTGAGTTCATCGGTACGGGCCGCAACGATGTTTTCCAGCTCGTTGAGGTACTGGGTGAGCCGATTCTCGGCCGTACGGCGCTGCTCGATCTCGGTGGACATGCTGACGAACTGCTGGTTGGCCACTTTCACCAGTACGCCGATTTCATCGTGCTCATGACCGGGCGGGCATTGCAGTCGTCTCTGCAGGGGCTTGCGCGCATCGCCGCCGCTCAGCGCACCGATCACCGTGACCAACGGCTTGGTCAGCATCATGTAGAACAGGGCCAGCAACAGGCCTGTCAGCACCAGGCTGC
Source organism: Pseudomonas sp. I3-I5 (assembly GCF_022699445.1). Lineage (NCBI taxonomy): Bacteria > Pseudomonadati > Pseudomonadota > Gammaproteobacteria > Pseudomonadales > Pseudomonadaceae > Pseudomonas > Pseudomonas sp. I3-I5. The sequence continues at coordinate 1,255,551 of NZ_CP093940.1, forward strand.
GGGCAAAGCCGTTGAGCAGGGTGAGGCCGGCGCGGTCGAGAAAGCGCCGGCCGAAGGGGTAGGTGTCCACGTCCAGGTACAGCGTGCCCAGGTACTCGTCGGGCATGTGGGTGAGAAACAAGGGGTCGCGCAGTTGACGGTGATCGCCGAACAGAAAGTCGCTGATCGGCCTGTAACGGTCTTCGAGTCGCGGCCGTTCCACGTCTGCCAGCACCGTCTCGTTGTTGTCGATCAATCGCGCGCGCACGATGGCAGGCGACTCCAGCAGCCCCCGGGTCAGTTCCAGTGCCAGCTCCGAGTCGATGTTGTAGGCGATGCGCGAGGCCGGGTTGTGGCTGATTTGCAGCAGCGCACGCACTTCGCGGTTGATCGAGGCGTCTTCGCTGGCATAATCGATGCCGATCTGGACAAGACTGAGCAATGTTCCCAGGATGAAGCCAACCAGGACTGTCAACCGGGCTTGCTTGTATGACAGGCGATTGGTGAACTTGATATCCATGAGTCCCGAGCCGGTTCCACATTCCTTGCGCTGCGCAAGCATAGCCGATCGATCGCGGCTGCTGGCGGGTCTGTCACATTTTCAGCCCTGATCAGGCTGAGCGCCTGGGCTGGCCGTTTGATTGCTCAATCGCCTTGTACGCCATGGCACGGTGCTACGTGCCGTCGTGACTGTACGAGGCGGTTCTAGGATAACGGGCCACCCGCCAACCCGAATTCGACTGTGTAGGAGTCGTCATGGACGCCCGCTTGATTACTTTTCTGGACCGCGCCGAAACGGTGCTGGCCCGTCTCGAGCCGCTGCTGCCGGCAGCGCGTCCCGAGATAGACTGGTCCGCGACCCTGGCTGCCCGGTGGCAGCGCGATGGCCGCAGTGGCTACCTGATGCCGCTTGAGGTCAGCCTGGATATCCGCCTGAGCGACCTGATCGGTGTCGACCAGCAGCGTGACCAGCTTGGCCGCAACACCCATCAGTTCATCAGTGGCCTGCCTGCCAACCACGCGTTGCTGTGGGGCTCGCGGGGCACAGGCAAGTCCTCGCTGGTGCGTGCGCTGCTGGCCGAGCACGCCGCAGCGGGGCTGCGCTTGATCGAGATCGAGCGCGACCATTTGGCCGACCTGCCACGGGTGGTGGAGCAACTGCAGAAATTGCCGCAGCGCTTCATCCTGTTCTGCGACGACCTGTCGTTCGAGGCGGGGGAGGGCGACTACCGGGTACTCAAGAGCGTGCTCGATGGCTCGCTTGAGCAGGCCCCGGATAACGTCCTGTTGTACGCCACATCCAACCGCCGCCACCTGGTACCAGAAAAACAGAGCGACAACGAAAACTGGCAGATGGTCGATGGCGAGTTGCACCCCAATGAGGCCGTGGAAGACAAGATCGCCTTGTCCGACCGCTTTGGGTTGTGGCTGTCCTTCTACCCGTTCAGCCAGGAGCACTTCCTCGATGTGGTCGAGCACTGGATCGGCCAGCTCGCGCGCCCTGCCGGGCTGCGCTGGCAGCGTGACGAAGCCCTGGACATACTCGCCGTGCGCTGGGCTACCGGCCGCGGCAATCGTAATGGCCGATGTGCCTATCAGTTCGCCCGCTATTGGGTCGGGCTGCAATTGCTGGAGCAAACCCGATGATCGATCTCAATGCCAGTGGTGCTGGCCTGGACGGCTACGCCTTGCTGGCGGCGCAAGTACAGGCGCTGTTCGCCGACGAGCGTGACTTCACCGCCAACGCCGCGCAATTCTCGGCTTTTGTCTATCACCAGATCGAAGACCTGAACTGGGCGGGGTTTTACATCAATCGCGATGAACAGCTGGTGCTCGGCCCGTTCCAGGGCCAGGTGGCCTGCGTGCGCATTCCCTTTGGCAAAGGGGTGTGCGGCACCGCAGCAGCCACGCGCCAAACCCAGCGGGTAGAAGACGTGCACGCCTTTGCCGGGCACATTGCCTGCGACAGCGCGTCCAACAGCGAGCTGGTGATTCCACTGATCAAGGCGGGCAGGCTGGTGGGCGTGCTGGATCTGGACAGCCCCACGATCGGGCGTTTCAGTGAAGCCGATCAGGCAGGGCTTGAGCAGCTGGTGGCGATTTTTCTGGAACTGACTGACTGCTGATCGCCCTTGAGCACGTATCGACGGCGCGCCTGCGCCGCCGTTACGGGCACCCGGTTCAGTCGTACATCGCCTTCTTCTTCCAGGTCTCTTCGTCGTCGGTTTTCAAGCCTTCGGTCAGCTCGTTATCTTCGTCCTCGGTCGGCGCCAGCTGATCCAGCACTTGGGCATTCACCCGCGCCAGCAGTTTTTCAAGATACGTCAGCTGCTCTTCGTAGACCTTGGGCTCCGGTTGCTTGCGCAGGTACTGCACGCCCCGTTCGAACGCCAGGCGAGCCTGGCCGGGCTGCTCGTTCTGCAAGGCCTGTTGGCCGAGGTTGTTGAAGAACTCGATGTGCAGCAATACCAGGATGTGGCGGATTTCCTTGAGCCAGTGCTTGGCTTCCAGAGCAGGTAGAAAGCCTTCTTGCGCGGCGCGGGTGATCTGGTTGTGCAAGGCTTCGAGCAGAAACCGCACGTCCTTGGCCTTGGCTTCGGTCAGGATCGGGTTGGGTGGGTTGTTGACCGGTATCTGCTCGCCTTTGGCGATCAGCGCTTCAACTTCGGCGATGCGCGCCTTGATGTCGGCATTGTGCTTGTCCAGGGCAAGCTGACGCTGGTTGACGTTCAGCTCCAGCCGGGTCAGCAGCAATTTCAGCCCAGGGGTCATGTACTGGCCGGGGAAGGTTTCACTGATTTCGCCACAGCGACGCAGGCGATCGGCCAGTTCTATCTTCAATCGAGCGCGCTCGAGCTTGCCGTTCTCGACCACGTTATTGAGGTAGCCAATCAGAATCAGCAGTGCGATACCCGCCACGACGAGCAGGGTGATCAGAAGTGGTGTCACCGTGAATGCCTCATGAAATGGATTGCATCATTGAGTGTAGGGGCGAGGTTGCGTAGACCCTGACAGCCTGTGTTCATTATCGGCCGCATGCCCAGTGGCTGAATGCTGGCACATTTACGCTGCGCTGACGTCAGAAATTCAGCTCGGGCTTCGTTTAGCGCCTGCGCAAGCTGGGGCGGCAGGGCGGGAAGTCATTGATTTAAATAAATTTCTACAAAAGGGTTGACGGCCTATCCATCCCTCCATAGAATGCGCGCCACTTGCAGCGTAAAGCACACAGCAGAACGCAGCAGGGAGTGAAAGCAGGCAGCAATGCCAGCAGCGTGTCCCCTTCGTCTAGTGGCCTAGGACACCGCCCTTTCACGGCGGTAACAGGGGTTCGAGTCCCCTAGGGGACGCCATATTGCGGGAATAGCTCAGTTGGTAGAGCACGACCTTGCCAAGGTCGGGGTCGCGAGTTCGAGTCTCGTTTCCCGCTCCAGTTTCTCCGGCAGTGCCTCGCGGCGCGGCAGGAAAAGAAAATCCAGTCTGGATCGTGAGGTTCATGTACTGGTGCACTGAAAAGTGTTGTGTGTCCCCTTCGTCTAGTGGCCTAGGACACCGCCCTTTCACGGCGGTAACAGGGGTTCGAGTCCCCTAGGGGACGCCATTGCGGGAATAGCTCAGTTGGTAGAGCACGACCTTGCCAAGGTCGGGGTCGCGAGTTCGAGTCTCGTTTCCCGCTCCAGTTTGAATACTGTGGCGTCTATGCGGTGCAGTGGTGGTGAAGGTCGTATCGGCGCTTCACGCCAAGGGTTGTAAAGCTTCACTTTGCGGGAATAGCTCAGTTGGTAGAGCACGACCTTGCCAAGGTCGGGGTCGCGAGTTCGAGTCTCGTTTCCCGCTCCACATAAAGATCTACAGCGTCCTTTGGGCTTGTGTAGATCACCAAAAAAGACGCTTCGGCGTCTTTTTTCATTTGAGCGCAGTCTGCCTGAGTCCATCAGTAGCCACGAATGCTAAGTACGTTTTTCAGTATAGTGATTCTGGGTAGTTGGCCCAGCGGATTGATGCCGGGGCTAGGGCGCTGGCATCAATGCATGTCTACTCGGTCTTGCGAGACTTGAAGATGTACGCGTGCCATTGATCGACACTGCTGTCCGCCAAGCGTAATCCACTGGCAAGCACGCACCCCCACAAGCACCAATGGGCCGGCACTGTTCGTGTGTGCCAGGCAGCGGCAGCTCGTTTCTATTGGCTGGGCAAGCGAGCCAAGATCTTGATGACATTGGCCCCAAGCGTGAGTGGCAAAGGTACCGAGGTTCGCGTATCCGGCAAGTTGCCGGATTGACTCAGCTATGGACGCTGCCGTGTGACGCACTGGCAATCAAAGTTGCCCCGCATGCGGTCTTCATGCCATCAAGGGCAACGGGCACGCCGTTGACTCGGTAGGTGGTACTGCCCTCCATGATTGGGAAAGCCCCTCTGCATAGGGGGCAAAAAACCATACATCCTTTCCCGGCTATCGCGCGGCCATTGAGAATTGTGTGCGATATAGCATCAATCACTTTTCCACCGTGGTTGGTTGTATCGCCTATTCGAACAATCGGTTTCATAAGTTCCCTTGTATTTTTATACCTCGCGGCTCTAACGCACGTTCATAGGCGAGGCATTACCGGTTTTAGGGGGGAAGGCTTTATCCGTATGCTAAATTTTTAGGTTAGTTACAAGATTAATGGCCATGCTGTGCTGGAGAATTGTCGGAGTATTATATTATTAATTATCTAACTCACCCACCCAGTCTTGCCTGATATGATCATTGCTTGGCGGTCTGCCTTTTGCAAATTATACAGACTTTGAGTCCAGATTTGTTGCGTGAAGATCTTTATAAAAGTCCCAGTGAATAATTTTACTGCCTTCTCTGCTTAAGAAGATTGTGTTGACATAATCTAGTTCATGGGCAAATGCCCCCCAGTCATTGAGATTGGTTTCGATGGCGGGGAATGCATCATCGATATTCACAATAAATATCGGTTCGTTTTTTTTTAAGAAAACGCTGTCGGCAATTTCATATAACTTGGCTTTAAGTTCGTCTCTATGGACCGAGGGAATCTCTATTTTATTAGATATTTTCTCCCAAAAAATATTAGAAGGTCCCGATGGTAGTAATTTTCCAACTGACCTCAGAAGCTCATCTTGATGTATGTAGAGATGTTCGTTGATGTAGGTTTGGCATTCAGGGCTAAAGTTCATCGATTGAACCTCCTGATGATTTTTCCAACTGTTTTCTGATTTGCTTCGAAGCATATTGTTTTCTCGATTTTTCTGTTAAAAGTATCTATGTGGGCTTTGTGTCGATCGTCATATTCAACCCGAAACCCCCTGTGCTCATTAGTCGCGCGCCGTCCATTGTAAGGCTGCTGTATAAATTTGGCGGGATTAGGCATGGTATCATGTGCCGTTATGTGAGAGTGCTTTAAAGCACTATTCATGGCTCGGTTGAAATCATCATGTAATTCGTCACATCTTCGCTCAAGCCTATGTTTCTCTTTCTCATCTATATCTTTATTTTTGGCTTTGCAAGGGTTGGGGGATTTGGTTAGACCGAGTGGGTCGATCCACTCGATTGGATTTGGAGCATATTCATAAACGTTAATGCCGCCATCAAATCCAATTGGGTCTTTACTTATGAATTTAGTTGTCTGAGGAGAATAATATCGGTGCCGATTATAATGCAATGCCGTTTCGGGGTCGAAGTATTGCCCTTGTAGTCTTATAGGATTTTGGTTGTTGATCGATGGTCCGCAGAGTGTTATTGCTTCTTTTGCCAGTCCCCAAGCTTTATAGGTGCCGATCCAGATTTTATTTCCATGTTCGTCCATGATTTCTAAGGGAGTTCCAAGGTGATTGCACTTATACCAGGCAATCCTATCGAGCGGCTTTGGCGATGGCGTATGCTGCCAGAGCCAATCTCTGCTCATTTCAGAAGCATAGTCCGACTGATCCAGCATTTCCTCGATATGATTCATCACACCTTGCGCCACCGGAACGAAAGTCCCAGGCTCAAACACATAATGCGTAGTCTGCCCCTTGCCATCCCGGCCCTTTTGCTCAACGGCCAGCGTGTCACCATCCCAGATGAACAGCGTCAGATCACAACCCAGCTGCTCGTCCAGCGCACGCTTGGCGTTCTCGTTCCACACCGGCCCGGCTTGAACGCGGTTACGGTACTTGGAATGCGAGTCTTTGTAGACCCGTCGGCCTAAGGCGTCATAGCCAAACTCGACAACCAGTCGGTCATCTTCGTAACGCCGCAGTCGGTCGTACAGGTCCCAAGTGAACGTGCCGTTGTTGCCGTTTGCCGTTTTGAAGCTGTCGATCGTTCCGGTTGCTGGGTGTGGCTATACGAATTTTGTCTTAGCCCAACAGTTCTGAAGGCAGCTGGATTTTTTGTAAGCATCCATTGTCTTGGCGATCGCCTGTAGTCACTGCTCCCATGCGTCTTCTAAATTGAGGCATTTTGTAATCTGGTTAATTATATTCGAATGATTAAGGGTTGCTTGGCGAGCTTTTAATGTTAGGCAGTCAATGAGTGCGACGACTTCTTGCTTGCTGCATATCGAGTGCGCCTTACCAATAAGGCTTAGTAGTGGGAAGCGATCAAGGATGTCATATATGATATTCTCAAGTGCATCTTCAATTCCGTCAAATAAAAGTGGGTTGCGTAATTTTGTTGTCCAGCTCGACGTCTTTTCAAGAATTTCCTCCCATGCCCAGCGATTGTTAATCGAAGTATGTGCATATATATGGTGTGCATGTAGCTTCTCTATGGCGCTATAAATTTCCGAGTTTTTTGTTATGTTGTCCAGTGATAGGGTTTGATCGATTGGTTCAACAAAGAACTCATTGATGGAATTAAATCTGTATTGTTCGTCATCGAACAGTTTAAGCAATGTAGCTATATACGTGATGGCCGTTGTGTGTACTGAGTTCTTCTGCATGCATTTAATTAGTCGTGATTTTGACAGGTTTTTTCGTTCTATGCTGACGTCTATGTGGTAGTAGTTTGCGCTCTCCTCTAGTATTGTTGATATTTCTTGTCTTGCACAGATTGTGATTTTTCTGCGCAGTGTTTTGGTTGTTTTAGGTAATAGGCAAGCTACAAGGTGCTCCAAGCTTAATGAGAACAAAAATTTGTCGAGCATGTCACATTACTCCGGCAGGTTTATGAGGTATTAGTGTGGTTGACGCTTTTAAAGCGCTCATTGGTAATTTTGCGAAGCCCTTGCAGTTGGCGCGGTGATAGGCGTCGATGTCCCTGTTCAGTCCGCGCTTCAAATCGTTTGCAGCATCAATATGTCCTTTATATGTCCCTTTGCCCATTGCAGATCCAGAGGTAGCAGGCGTGGAGTAAGCATTGTTGTAAAGTTCGTGCTCGTCAAGTGCTAAGTGCTCGACTCGCTCGAGTAAGCCGCGGCTACCGTTGATGTCTTTCTTTCCACTAGCTTTTTGAGTTATTTTTTCAAGCAGGGATTGGCATTCTGCGGCGCTAAAATCGGGACATTTTCTACTTTTTAGTCCAAGAGGATCGATCCAGTTGATTGGGTTGGGAGCGTAGCTGTAAAGGTTTAAGCCGCCTATCATACCGATTGGATCTTTGCTAATAAATCGACTGATGCTATTATTGTAATATCGGTATCGGTTATAGTGGAGCTGCGTTTCTACGTCGTAATACTGCCCTTGGAACCGAATTGGGTAGTGCCATTCTTTATATTTTTCGTTGTTGTGGGGCTTGTTGATGCTGCGCCCCAAGGCGTTGTATACTCCCATCCATAAGACTATTCTACCATCGTTGATAATTTCTATTGGCGTACCAAGGTTATCGCACTGGTAAGCAGCGAACCTATCAAATGACCTTGGCAATGGGTTATGTTTCCAGGCCGAATCCCTACTTATCTCAGAAAGATAGTCCGACTGATCCAGCATTTCCTCGATATGATTCATCACACCTTGCGCCACCGGAACGAAAGTCCCAGGCTCAAACACATAATGCGTAGTCCGCCCCTTGCCATCCCGGCCCTTCTGCTCAAAGGCCAGCGTATCGCCATCCCAGACGAACAGCGTCAGATCACAGCCCAGCTGCTCGTCCAGCGCACGCTTGGCGTTCTCGTTCCACACCGGCCCAGCTTGAACGCGGTTACGGTACTTTGAATGCGAGTCTTTATAGACCCGTCGGCCTAATGCGTCATAGCCAAACTCGACAACCAGTCGGTCATCTTCGTAACGCCGCAGTCGGTCGTACAGATCCCAAGTGAATTTGCCGCTTTTGCCGTCTTCGATCCGCTCCAACAAGTTGCCGCGTTCGTCATACCGATACTCGGTGCCGCAATAGCTGCGTAGCACGTTGTCCATCAGCTTGCGCGGTGAATGGGGGTTCGGGCCGGGAGGAGCATCAGGATCAAGCAGGTTGCTCGCGGGGTCGAAGGCAAAGGTCTCCTTGACGTAGTTGACATCGGCCTCCAGCAACCGTCCCACGGGGTCATAGCGATAGCGGGTGTCACCGCGATTGAGGTCATTGATATGCGTAAGTTGACCGGCTTCGTCGTAGCGGTAGTTGCGGGCAACCAGGCGGCGTGTTTCACCCTGGCGAACCAGGGTCTGTTCAAGCAGCTGCCCATTGGGGCTCCAGGACTGCCGCTGGATCAGACCATTGCCTTGCACACGGCCAACCTCCCGGTGCAGGTCGTCCCGCTCATAGCTCAGCAACTCCATGTCATCGAGCTTGAGCGCGAGCAGATGACCGCTGCCGTACGTGAGCCAGCTGACGCGGTGACCGTCTGGGCGGGTAGTTGCGACGCGTTGGTTGAGCGCATCGTACTCATGCTTGAAGATCGCAAGCTGGGGCTTTGCCAGATAGTTGAGGAACTGGTGTTCGCGAATGTTGTTCCCTGCCGCGTCGTAGAACCACTGCAGCGCGCACATGCCATTCTCGGCCCAGATCAGGCTACCGTTACCGTCATAGGCAAAGGTTTCAATTTCCCACTTTTCTCCGCCGCGCCGACCCGCTTTGCGCTCAATGAGTCGACCCATGGGGTCGTATTCGAAATGCGTGGTCCTGTCACCATCCACGCGTCGAGTGGGCAGGTGACTGCCATGGTCGTAGAGATAATGGATGGTTTCCTTGTCGAACCCCGTTTCCTTGAGTAACCGACCTACGGGGTCGTACTTGAAGTTGGCTTCACTGTTGTTCTCGTTGCGCAGACGGACCAGTTGGCCGAGCTTGTCCCAGTGGTAGGTGAGGGTGGTGTCGTTGGCATTGAGGCGCTGATGGATCAGACCGGCTTCGTTGTATGCCCATGAGGTGCTTCGATTAAGCGCATCTGTGTGTTTAAGTAAGCGGCCTTCGGCGTCGCGCTCGAACCGTTCTTTGGTTTTGTCCGGATGGACAAGCTGGGTCAATTGCCCGGCTTCGTACAGATACTCGGTGACTTCGCCGGCGGCGTTGATGAGCTTGTTCAGTTTTCCGTGGTTGTCGTACTGCCATTGGGTCGTTTTGCCCGAACAGTCCGTATAGCTGACCAACTGGCTATCGCGGTTGTAGGCCAGCTTCCGTTCGCCGCCATTGGCGTCGACGATGGCGATGGGGAGGTTGTCGTTGTTGTAGGCGTACTGGGTCTTGTTCTCCAGCGGGTCTTGAGTTTCGATGATGTTGCCGCGCTGGTCGTAGTCATACTTCCATAGGCCGCCCTCTGCGTCACGTGTCTTGAAGCGTTGGCCTTGATCATCGTAGGCATGGTGAACGGATGTTCCATCTGCCCGAGTATGCTGTAGGAGGTTGCCGCGTTCATCGTAAGCGAACTGCTCCGTGCTGCCATCGGTATGGATGTGCTGAACTACATTCTTGGCCTCATCGCGGTAGAACCATTCTTCGTTGCCATCGGGGTAGACGATGCGATAGGTGAAGCCGAGGATGTCGTAGTAATGCCAAGTCTCTTGTCCTTGCGCGTCGGTGACATAGGTCAGTCGAATGTTCGGGTCCCACTCAAGGCGTGTTTCAAAGCTTCCGTCGTCGCCCCACTCCCGTATTGCCTTCGCATCGGGGCCTTCACCGTTCCACCCCAGGTTCAGCCCGCGCCCTGTGCGGTCGGTGTAACGCGTGATCAAGTGGTTGTGGTAGGTATACGCCCATTGCGCAGCATTTTCGTCTTGGGCGCTGACCAGATCCCCGTTGTTGTCATGTTCGTAAGCAGCCAATTGGCGCAGTGGCGCCCCGTCCTTCATGAGCCACACCGAGCGGATATGCCCCGTGCCGCTAGGTTCAAGATGAATGTGGTGCTGTTGGCGTTCCTCTTGATACGTCAACAGATCTGACAGGACGGGCTTACCGTTGAACAGGTGCTCGTAGTGCAGTGCAACGCAGGCGCCATTGCGATGCTTGATGGTGGTCAAGCGATAGGTTTCGCCTTGCTTGTGAAAGTGCTCTTGGATGTCATGACCGCGGGCGACTATCAGCTCGCAGTCCGATGGACGGATCAGCAATATGTCTTCAACCGCATCGTAGTTATGTTTGCCAACGGCGGGGTTTGGGTAGTGATGGCTTCGGCCGTCAGCGTCGCGGTAGGCAATCCCACTTTCGCCTACGCACTCCATGAAGATGGAGTAAGGGAGCATCCAACGGGCACCAAGGGGACCTTCGTCCAGTGCCGACAGGCTGGAGCGATAGGTCCTTGCCCACTCAATCGGGAAGCACCCAGGCAATGAAAAGTCGGTATGGGTAAATGATTCGCTCCCGGTGGCGAAGCTGATGTTGGAACCGGTGCCGTTCGGGGCAACATTTCGGCAATTGGAATCCTTGACTGGTGGCCGTTCGGTTCCTCGTGTTGTCAGTCCACCTTGCCCCTGAACATGTTGAGCTCGGCTGGGTTTGTCGTTGTGTGAAACGGCGGCTACGGGACCACGACGCTTCCTGTTCCTGAGCGCGTTTGCCAGGGACAGTACCAGATACCCGATGCTCCCGACGGTACCGGGGTCAGCCATGCCAAGGATCTTGGCTGATGCGTTACGGCCAATCTGCTCTGCAAGGCTGGCGGCCTTAAGCAACTGTTGGCACGTGTCCGGTGACAGCAGTCTGTCCTCGATCAGGAAGTGGGCCCCGATCGCCACTACAGGCCCGAAGAGGATGGAGGCTTTCTTGGTTTTCTTTGCGAGTGCCTTCTGTCCCTGCTCACTGGCGACACCTCGGAGCATTTGAGCAAACGATGTGCATGCTTTCTTGATCTCTGCTGCGATCTTGGTCAGCAGTTCGTTGAGTCGACTCTCGATTGCTTGTGCAAAGGCCTCCAGTGACCCCCGCGTTTTATCGTTCAAATTTTTCTCAAGTGCGCTGAGCAGAGCGTCGGATATCAGGGCGATACCGTTGCGCCGAACAGCAGCTAGCGTTGTACGTATGGTCAGCCGCGCCGGGCCAACACCGGGAAACGAGACAAGGCCAACCACATTGATGCCGAAGCTCACCCATGTAAGAAAATCGTTCTGATTTCCATCGATCAGCGTAAGCAGGTCGCCGATAGCATCAACGGCGGCGAATACCGTGCCAACGCCGGGAATGACTGAGCCAGCGGCATTCACGGCCGTCCATCCTATGGCTCCGCGGGTTATCTTGCGGATCCACTGATCGAGCTTTTCCTTGCCTGCTTCAATGTCATTGACAGACGCGGTATTGGTGGGCCCCGTGGCCTGCTGAACTGGACGCATGGAGGCTGTCATCGTGCTTTCTCCGAGAGTTTGCTTAGCGTCTCGGGAACGCCAGTGCGTTCAAGGACTCCTTTGGCCACATCAGTCAGCTTCTTTGATCCGACTTGGTGAGTTCCGCTTTTCAGACCTTGCGCTGTTGGGCTGGATGCGAGCTGCTTGAGAATGGCGCCGGCCTGTTCACTCAACTCAGCTGGTGAGCGCAGGCTCAGCTCACCCGAGATTTGCTCATGGGGGCCAGGGAATCCTGGGTCGTGCCAGACATCCACGTCGTCGTCGCTGAATCGCACCTTGACCGGGCCGGGAGCGAGACCAGCGATACTGGCTTTTCCATCACCATCGAGCGCTCCTTTGAAGACTTCGCCGAGAGCGTCCTCTACCTCGTATTGGCCCTTCTTGAAGGGCATTGCGTTGGCGTACTGCTGCAGCAGTTCCAGGTTGCCTGTACCGGTCTTGAGGTCTTCAGGAAACGCCGCCGCCTGGCTTTTCGAACCCTTGTAGATGAAGTCAGTCGCATGCGCGGTGTATTCGCCGGCCGTGGCATGCACGATGCCGCTGGCGTTATAGGTAGTGCTGCTACCACCGGCCTGGATCACCACTTCTTCCTTGGCACTGAGCGTGATCCGCTCGGCCGTGACGCTGACCTTGAGCTTGGCCAGCAGGTTGATGTTGTCCTTAAGCGCTTTGAGGTCGATATCGCCGGAGGCGGCGACCAGTCGCCAGCCCATGCTCTGCACGAACTGCCGCACCCCTCGACTGGCACTGATCAGCAGGCGCTTGCCGATGGCCATGCTGGTGTGCCCACCCGTGCTCAGGCCCAAGTGTTCGCCGCTGGCGATGTGGGTGGATTCCGGAGTGCTGGTGGCGATGCCAGTCGGGCTGGCGAGTACCAATTGCGGGTCGGCCAGTTCGGGGAAGCGGTTGGCCTCGGGGTTGCCGCCGCTACCGCGGATGGCGGTGTGCTGAGCCTTGAGCGCGTCCCCAACCTCATCCTGATCGCCACTTTCCTGGGCCAGATGATCGCGGGCCTCACTGGCGAAGGTGGTGTGATATTCCTGCGCGGTTTTCAGGCGTTCGGCGGTTTCCACCAGGTCCGTGTGGTGCTCGCTTGCGCGTGCTCGCAGTTCGGTGGTCAGCAGCAAGCCGCCGCCAGCCCGGACCACGCCGTGGGTATCGGTGCGCAGCTCGAAGCCTTGGCCCCGGCCCTTGCCACCAAAGTGACGTGGATGGGTGAGGTAGCCGAGGTTCAGCGCCGAGTGATCGTGATCGCTCATCAATGCGGCGCTGATCTGCCCGGTGGTGTCGTCCAGGCGCAGTTCGTTATGGCGCTGGCCGTGGTGTTCCTTGCTGCGGATCGGGCTGAGTGCCTTGAACTCAGGCAGGCGATACGGCGTGCGGTTGACCACGTGGTAGCTGCGCCCGGTGATCATCGGCTGGTCGGGGTCGCCGTTGAGGAAGCTCACCACCACTTCCTGGCCAATGCGGGGAATGGCCATATGGCCCCAGGTGGCGCCGGCCCACGCTTGAGTCACACGGACCCAGCATGAGCTTTTGTCGTCCTCCTGGCCCAGGCGGTCCCAGGGGAATTGCACGCGCACGCGGCCATGCTCGTCGCAGTAGATTTCCTCGCCGGGAGGCCCGACCACCTTGGCCATCTGCGGGCCTTCGATGACGGGTTTTGCACGCGCCGGCGCGTGCCATTCGACCTCGGCGGGAATCAGGGTGGCGGTGTAGCGGTAGGAGGTGCCGTGCTCGGACTCGGCGGCCTCTTCTTCCAGCGCGGTGAACTGGCGCCCCTCATGCTTGATGCGCAGCGGCCGCCAGAGGATGTTCATGTCTTCGCGGGCATGGCCTGTCAGCTGGAAAGCAATACCCGGTTGCAGTCGTGCATCGTCGCCGGCGACCTCGGCCACACGGGCATCGCCGAACAGGGCGTTGACGCGGGCTTGGGTGAAGGGCTTGCCGGCGTTGTCGTGCTTGAAGCGGCCGGGGTAGTCGTAGCGTTCGTAGTCGTTTTGCTGGTTGCCGGTGTCCCGTGGGGATTGGGTCTGTTGCAGGTTGTAGCGCGGATGGGTAAACGTATAGTCGCGCTGGGTCTGCCTGTTGCTGCGTACCTGCTCACGGTAGCTGAAGCGTTGCAAGCAGGGCTGATCCTGGGAGCCGCCGCGGTTGGCGACGTACAGCACCGGCTCGCCTTCCAGCGTGCCGAACTGACGGATCTGGTCGGCCTGGACCACCGTGTGGCTGCCTTCGCTGTGCTCGAAGATCGAAATCAGGCCTTCCTCGGCCGAGAGGCGCCAGAAGAAGTCGAGGTCCAGGTCACCTGCTTGGACGCAGAATTCGCGGCTTTGGTGCGGATCAACCACATACTGGGTCAGCGTTCCCCACAGCCGTTCACGGAACAGTTCTTCGATCAGTTGCGGCACCGGCCGGTGCTGAAAGATACGCCAGTCCGATTGCAAGCCAGCGCGTGCCAACTGCGGCTCGATCACCGCGCGGTAGCGGGTGCGGCGATGGCCGGTCTTACCCTGTTCAAAGCTGCTGATCAGGCCATGGACATGGCGTATCGATTGTTTCTGCTGCCAGATGGTAAGCACCGCGGGCTGGTCGAGCAGGGCGGCAAAATCGGCATCGTCGGTAAAACTGGTCAGCTCCACCTCCAGGCGGTACAGCTGGCTGACGGCTTCGGTCAATTCGAAAGAGACGACATCGAACTGGATAGACTCATCGGCCGGTGTGCTGAAGGTAAATCTCACATCGTTCAAACTGCTCATGCGGACTCCTGCTGTCATTCCTTCGGGCAGGTTCAAAGAAGCCAGGCGCGTACTGGGGCGCGCGGCAATAAAGTGCACGAAAGACCGTAGTGCGGAATCCGTTCCATGTCTTCGGTGAAACTTCTTTATATGGTGTAGGAAGTTTCTCCAAGTGCGGTGTTGCACTTTTAATGGGCAAAACCGTACTTGCTGCGCTGATCAGCGCAGTGACTATTGAGTCAAATCAATCCGGTGAGGCCGAATTTATTGTTGGAGCATCGTCTGCAGCGAGTTCAGTACTTGCTGGGTAATACCGTTCAACTTGCTCGATAAGTAGAGGTAGACGCTCGTGCAGATCACGACCATGACCACCCAGGGCGTCCACCAGGGCAGTTGGCGGTTCATGCGGTAGTGTCTTGGTGCGACGTTGCTGAACGGATCGGTCAGGCGCTCGGTCTTGACCCGACTTTCACGCAGGTTCATGACCCGTTTGCGCAGCCGATCAATCCAGATCTCCAGCTCGGCATCGCCATTGGTCCGGCTGGCGTACTTGCCGCGGTAACCCAGTGCCAGGCACCAGAACAGGAACACGAACAGGTCGTAGCGCTCTTCGGGCGCGTCGAGCAGGCGTTCGAGCACGCTGAAGAACTTCTCGCCTCCCCAGGTTTCCTGATGGATGGCGCTGAGCAGCGATTCGGCTTTCCAGGGCGAGTCACGGCCCCACGGCGTGGTCATCACGGCTTCATCGATCACGCAGCACAAGCAGTAAGAGAACACCACGCGGTCACCTTCGTCGCACTGCTCAAGCTGCCGAACTTCTTCGACCATGCCGAGGATCATGGTCTTCACGTGGGCATACAACTGCTCGGCGTGCTCGTAGTGTTCAGTGCCTTCCAGGCGGACGACTAGGCCAAGCAGCGGCGAGGCGATGTCGAGAATCGGGTTCATGGTATTTGAGCGGGTGCTGAAGCCAAGCGCATCTACCTGGGGGAACAATGCGCTGGATGGAGGCGACTCAAGGGTATCCCTCTGGTCTTTGTCATACGTCGAACAGGATGAAATGCTCATGGAATGGACCTCCTGGTCACATGACCGGCTGCTGCCCGGTACGGGCTGGCCACAGCTGGCGGGTTGCGTCGGCGGTGTTGACGATCTGCAGTTGATGGAAGGAATTGCTGCTGGCGTACAGCGCCATGAAGTGCGACAGTACGTTGCCGAACAGCTGCACCTCGCCTTCGCATTCGAAGCCTGCAGGGTCGATGTGCAGGGTGGTGCGCAGTCCGCGCATGGGTATGCCTTTGATCAGCCAGTCGTAGGGTTCGCTGTCTACCTGCTTGATGGCGTTCAGGCGTTGCTGCGTTCTGCGCTGTTGCTGTATGTCGTGCGTGCCCACAAAGTCATAAGCGCGCAGGACCGACGCCAACGCAGCCGGGGAAGACAGCGACAGGTTGTTCAAGGATAGGTTGGATATCAGTGCCCAATGGCGGTCGCCATAGCCACCACTTTGCAGCATCGGAGGGTAGCAACGGGAAGGACGGGTCAGATTGCGGTAGGTGACGAAGGACGGGGTGTCCTGGGTCGTCACATCGACATCGCCCACCTTGAGCTGCTGCGCCCGTGTGCCGTTGCTGCAGGTCAACTCGATGCTCAGGCGTTCCTGCTGGGCAAGGTAGGGCGTGAGGTTTCGCTGCACCAGGCTCACACGGTGCTGCACCTTGTCATTCACGGGCTCCTGCTCGATGTCGAGCTTGTAGTAGCGTGGCGGCGTGGGCTCGGCCAGGGGAAAGCGCGAGTCCAGTGCCTCGAACGGTTTGAAATCCTGGACAAGTCGATGGGATTTCTGGTGCAGGCTGCTGACACGATCAACGCTGAAGATCTCGTCTTGCGCACCGTCCTGCCGGCTCAGACGTATCAGTTCACTGACGGTCTGCCCATTCAAGGCAATGGGGTCAGCCAAGCGGGAGAACAGGTTAATGGCCGGGACGCAGTTGAGCAGCACGGTGGTCCGGTCAACTCGCAGGTCAGGCGGTAGTGGGGCGTTGAAGCGGAATTCCAACTGGACGTGCGTGGCCGCCTCATCCGGCCAGACATGCTGCAGGCCGTCGATGCGAAAGCCATGAAAGCGTTCAGGGAAGCAGAAGAATTCCTGCAGGACGCGATAGCCATCCAATTGCTCTCCAGGGCTGGGTAGCAGCGCTTCATCGGGATCGAAGCCGATGAACGTTACCAAGGGCGGGAGCGCAAAGCGGTGCTCGCCAACGTGCAGATAGAGCTTGTCCAGGTGTACCGCGAGCCACTGATACAGCATCAGTGCATTGCGGTTGCCGCCCGCCAGATGGAAGTGCAGCCGCTCGCACCGCATACGCCGCAGCGGCTGCTCGGTCAGGGTATCCAGGTCGATGTACATGACTGGCGCTTCAGCGCTGGGCCGAGTGGTGATGCTGCTGACTTCCAAGGGTGGCAGGGCCAGGTCCGCACAGGTGCGGAACTCGCAGCTCACGCCCTCGAATGGGCGGGCGAACAAGGAGGTTCCTTTGGGCAGTACCTGGGTCTCGCTCAACGCATGGTCGGCCGGGGTGAACTGCATCAGCGTCATGCTGGGCAGTGGCCGCAGGACGTTCGGGTAGACCAGTTGCAGCAGAGGGTGGGTCAACTCCGGCAGGTGGTCCTCGACCTTCATGGTCAGGCGCGCGGTCAGGAAGGCGAAGTGCTCCATCACGCGCTGGGCGTCTGCATCCGAGGTGGTACGGCCAAGGAAGGGTGCAAGGCGCGGCTCGTCCTCTACAAAATCATCGCCCAGCGTTTGGAGGTGCTGCTGCTCCAGCCTGAACCAATCTTTAAACTTCATGTTAAATGCGTCGCCTGCTCTGGCTGGCGGGATAGGCCAGGATTAATGAAAAAGAGTCAGTCTTTTTCTATAGGAAACTTCTTACAAGTTGCAGGTAATTACGGCTTCTGCCTCACAGCTTCTCCTAATTAGTAATGCAGATTTTTCCGCCTTGGCTGCACAAAAGATGTAAACGGTTATTTCTTTCTGCACATCATTGAATACTGTTTTTCAACACTGTTACTGTCCGGGGTGATATGCCCTGAGGGGTGATGGTTCATTCATGAGTGCAGTCGGTAAGGTTTGCCGCTATGAAATTAAACAAGGACGGATGGCTGCGTGGTATATCGCTGGTGCAGTGTCAGGCAATGCCCCTAATCGCTATCGTGATGTTGCTGGTACTAGCCGCAGCCGTGGTCTGGTTGTGGTGGTGGGGGCCTCAATGGCAGTGGCGTGATCATCAGCCGTTGGCGGATGTGCCGGTACGGGTTGCGTTAACCGTGCTGTTGCTGTTGCTGCCTGGAGTGATTTGGACCGTGCAGGTGCATCGGCGCAACCGCGCGATCATCCGCGAGCAGCAACAGCAGCGGCGCGAGATGGCGGACCCTTGCTTGCCTTTTCTACACGCTCAGCAGCGCTCCCTCGACGCCAGTGTGGCGCGTTTGCACGATAGCCGAGGTGGGCGAGGGCATCGCTACGATGTGCCGTGGTACCTAATGCTCGGCGAGGAGAACGCAGGCAAGTCGAGTTTTATCAGCCGCTCGGATCAGCGTTTTGCGCTCACTCGGATCGAGCGCAGTGTCCTGCAGCGATCCAGCGCAGACCCGGACCTGGCGTTTGGTATCGATTGGTGGATCGGTGACGATGCGGTAGTCATCGACCCACCAGGCGAATTCATCAGTCAGCCTGAACGCCAGGTGCAGTTGATCGAGGCCGTGCAGCCACTCTCAGCGAGCGAAGACGAGGGGGATGGCGAAGCTGAAGAGGCCACGGCCCAGGTTGCCAAACCGGCTGAAGCCACCGGTTTGCCTGCCGGGGTTGAACGATGCCTGTGGCGGCACATGATTGGCTGGCTTGCCCAGAACCGCAGCCGGCGCCCGCTCAACGGCGTGGTCTTGCTGGTGGATATGGTCAACCTGTTCGGCCGCTCTGAAAAGGAGCGTCGTGACCTTGCATTCGTGCTGCGTGCGCGCCTGACGGAGCTGGGCGCCGAACTGGGCACGCGCTTGCCGTTGTATGTGGTCATGAGCAAGCTCGACCTGCTGGCCGGTTTCGAGGAACTGTTCGCCAAGCTGCCGGCCCGCGAGCGGGAAGAGGTACAAGGTTTTACCTTCACGCTGGATTCGGTCAAGGACGTTGATGCCTGGCTGGAGGAAATGGGCGCGGCTTATGAGCGGTTTATCGAACAGCTCGGTAGCCAGCTGCTCGCCGCGACCGAGCGGATGCCGGCAGCGGTGCGCAAGAGCGCTTACTCCCTACTGCGGGAGCTGAGCGGCGCTCATTCGATGCTGCTGGACTTTCTCGGTGACGTACTGGGCAGCGACCGTTACACCACGCCGCCCCTGGTGCGGGGTGTGTACTTCTCTTCGGTGTACCAGCGCGGGGAAGTCCACAACCTGCTTGCGGACGCTTCAGCTCGGGCGTTTGCGTTCACGCCGCCGGCACTGTCCACCAAGCCACAAGGCACGTCGGTGGTGTATTTCGCCCAGCAGTTACTGCAACGGGTGGTCTACCCCGAAGCGGGCTTGGCAGGTGACAACCAGAAGGTCGCCCAGCACAAGGCCCGCCTGTTGCGAGGCGCCACGGTGGCCGCTGGCATCTGTGGGGTGGCAATGATCGGCGGCTGGCTGTACTTCTACAGCGTCAACCGCGACAAGGCCGAGCATGTTCTGGAAAAGAGCCAAGCGTTCAGTAGTACCGGCGCGGATACCGAAGAGGACCTGACCGGGCGCAGCTTGTTGGCCCCGTTGGACGAGATCCGCGATGCGGTGAGCCTGTATGGCGATTACCGATCAGGGTGGACTGTGTTCACCGACATGGGGCTGTACCAGGGCAAGGCCATCAGCCCGCAGGTGGACCAGGCCTACCTGCATGCCCTGGCGACGCGCTTTCTGCCGGCGATCGCGGGCGGTGTGGCGGCGAGCGTCCAGCACGCTACGCCAGGCAGCGAGGATCAGCTAGCAGCACTGCGCGTGTACCGCATGATTGAAGACCGCGCCAATCGCCGGCCCGAACTGGTGGAGCAATGGATGGCCCGAGAATGGCAGAAGGCCTATCCGGGTCAAGGCCAACTGCAGGCCGCCCTGATGCGCCACCTCAAGTACGCACTGGCCTACGCCGATGTTGAGCTGCCGCAGTACCAGAAGGTAGTGGCGCAAGCGCAGCAGCATTTGCGCAAGTTACCGTTGGCCCAGCGTGTGTACATCAGCTTGAAGCAACAAGCTCAAGAGAAATTGCACGGGGAGCTGGACCTGCGCAACGAGATTGGCCCAGCCTTCGATATCGTCTACGTTCCGCTGGCTGAGCGGAACCATCAGGCGGCCGTCGATGGCAACCTGTCCCTGCCGCCTCTGCTGACCGCGAGCGGCTTTCGGGACTACTTCGAGCAGTACAGCCAGAACGTGGCCGACCTCGCCTTGATCGATCAGTGGGTGTTGGGGGAGCGGCGCACGCTCGACTATTCCGAGGTGGACCGCCAGGCCCTGACAGAGCGCTTGCGCGCCTTGTACAGTGCCGATTACATCGACAGCTGGCGACGGGTGCTGAACCAGTTCTCGGTCACCCCGTTCACCGACCTTGCGCACGGGTTGAGCGTGCTGGAACAGGTGACTGGGCCGGCTGCACCGATGCGCCGGCTCCTGGAGACGGTGCGTGGCAATACCTTGATCTACCCGCTGGCTGCCGAGGGTGGCAAGGACTCTGCGTCCGATCAGCAGGGCCGGTTGCAGGCGATGGGAGTCTACCGATCCTTCGCGGGCCTTTCCGGGATGCTCGATGTGCAGGGTGACAAGCCGTCGTTCTACGATGAGACGCAACAGGCCATCGCCGCTGTCTATGACTATGTGAAAGCGGTGCAGGACAACCCCAATCAGGGCAAAGCGGCCCTGGCGCTGGCACTGAGTCGCTTTTCGGAGAAGGAGCCCGACCCTATTCGCAACTTGCAACGGGTCGCCACCGGGTTGCCAGAGCCGCTGAACCGGCATGTGCGCCAGTTGGCGGACCAGACCTCTCGGGTGCTGATGGTCACGGCGCTGCGCGAGTTGGAGCAGCGCTGGAACTCGGAGGTGTACAGTCTCTATGAGGAACGGCTTGCCTCGCGCTATCCCATCGACCGGACCGGACCGGACCTGTCGCTCAAGGACTTTGAAGCCTTCTTTGGGCCCCAAGGGCAGCTCAAGCGATTTGAAGACGCGTACCTCACGGTGTTCCTCAAGGACAATCTCAATGCCCTGTACTCCAATGCCGATGAGGGTTACCTGATACGCCCCGAGGTCATGGTTCAGCTCAAGCAGGCCGAGGCCATTCGCAATGCGTTCTTCGATAACCGCGGCGAGTTGAATGTGAGCTTTGGGCTGGAACCGGTCGCTCTCAGTAACGGGTTGCGCGGCAGTGTCTTCGGCCTGGATGGGCAATTGCATGCGTTTGCCCAGCGGGGCAAGGAACCGATTGGAATGACCTGGCCAGGGTCTGCGGGGGAGAGCAGCCATAGCCGTATCACCTTGGTGCAGGCGGCTGGAACCACTGTCAGCCTGAGCTATCAGGGGCCTTGGTCATTTTATCGATTGCTTAGCCGTGGTGGGTTGAATGCCCGTACCCCCACCAGCGTTGACCTGAGTTTCAAGATTGCCGGCGATATGGCGCGCTACAAGTTTCACGCAACCGGCGCCAACAACCCTTTCACACGGACGCTGTTCGCTGGCTTCGCACTGCCGCAGCAGCTTTTGCGTGAGCGCACACGCGATGAGGTGGCTGAACGATAGGCGGGCAGTCGGCGCAAAAAATCCCGACACCCGCCATCTGGATCGGGATTTTTTTATCGGCCTGAGAGTGGGTCAGTCAGGCCTGATGGCCCAGAACTGCATCTCCAGGTTGGGGAATTCACCGGCGATATGGAAGCCGAAGCCGCTGGCGTTCTTGAGCTGCTGTTTCCAGCTTTCGTGCTGGCGATCCAGTTCGAAGTAGACGAAGCCGGTGTGATGGGGGAGATGCCGTGGGGTAACGAGTTGGGGAATGAGGGCTACGCCGGGCATCTGCAGGTGTACGAACTGGTGCAGTTGCTCTATGGAGGTGACCTTGCCCTGCTGTTGGAACTTCCTGCGCAGTTCTTCGCCCGGCAGGTCGGCCCGCACGGCCAGAATGAAGGTGGCATCTTCAAGCAATCGGCGCTCATGCAGGGTCGCCGTGAGCACACCGTACTGCTGCTCTTGAATAGGCAGCGAAACGGCCCTGGGCTGCAGAATGGTGCTCAGTGACCGACGCAGGGTTTCTTCCAGCATATGGAAAGACTCGGCCAGGCCGTCATGTTGATAGGCCGGGTAGTCTAGGGGCAATCGCCCGTCATCGGTGAAGGTCACCAGCTCACCACATGCCTGGCCCAGGGCGATATGCAGTTGCTCCGGGTGCACATTGCGGCGGCGCGCCAGATGATGGAAGTAGGGGTGCAGACGGTTCAGCACTTGTAGTAGTGAGAAATCGGTCGCGTCGGCTATCCCCGACTGGCCAGGCGAGCATATACGAGCCGCGAGATTGCGCGCCCGTTCGCGTATCAGCTGTGAGGCCTCTTCCAGAAAGCCCAGCAGCGCGGGGGCAGCCTTGATCGAGATGCAGGTCGGATAGAAGCGAGGGTCCAGTAGCAAGCTGCCGTCCGGGCGTTTATCCATGACTTTGGTCAGGGCCAGGCAGCTGTAGTCCCTGTTGTCGTCGTCCTGCAGCTTGATCTGCAAATTTGGAATGGCGACATCAAGAATCATCGAATCGCCACTCCCGCCATGGTTGTCCATGATTGGAACGCCCTTGGCGATGAAGCGACCATCTACCCCCTCGCTGTCGGGCCAGCGGACTTCAGGAGCCCCAGGCGCATGCAAAGGCAGCGCGAGGTAGACGGCTTTGTTCGAGACACCTTGGGGGATTTCCAAGGGCGCCGGTGGTGGCATGTCGCCAGGGATATCGAACACCGTGCCGTCCGGCATCACGCCACGCGCCCGGATGATTGCGATCTTGCCGAAGCTCAAGTATTCGGCATTCAGCTCCAACTCGCTGAAACCGTAAAACGCATTGTTCAGGCTGGAAACGCGTTGGTGAAGTGTCGATTCCGCCGCATGGGCCATTTGTTGGAAGTGTTGGGGTTTGACGAACAAACCCTCTTTCCAGAGTACGGAATTGCGTGAACTCATAAGTGCTTCCTTCAACAGATGATGTTATTGATCGCGGCGGTACTCACGGTCGTGCCGAAGTTCAACGCCATTGTTTTCGAAGTGGACATGGACGGTATGGTCGTAACCGCGAGGCTGAATACGCAGGGTGTCCTTCCATTTGCCGTCAGGGCTGTCACTGAGGCGCGCAATCACCGCGATGTAGCGAGTCCGTTCATTGATCTCTTCGGGCTCGATGAACTTGAAATGGCCTGGCACCAGGCGGAAGTCGTCGACGCTGATCAATGTGGTGCCCAGCGCCTCGTCCAAGTTCTCTTCTACCTGCTCATAGGTGGCATCGAGCAACAGCGAGTCGTCGCGCAGTTGCAGGATCTTGAAAGCGATGGACGAAGACCCTTGGCGTTGTGGTGCTTGATCGGGGGCGGGTGGGGGCTCGGATCGAGCGGAGGCATAACTGGCCAGGTCGGCAGGCGCTCGGGTCTTGTCATCGTCCGCGGAGCCTGGGTAGTTCTGGTGCAGCTGTTGCGCCAGCGCGTTGACTTTGTCAGACAACGCAGTGGCATCGGCCGCGCTGAGGTGGGCTGACAAGTGCCCTGAAGGAGGTGGTATTGACGGGGGCTCAAGATTCGCCTGTTCCGGCCCTGCGGCAACGTGCGCGTCGGCTGCGTAGAGACTGAGCGCTACTCGGCTGATGTCATTGCTGGGCCCGCCGACCGGAAGTGTTGGATCTTTCAAAACTTGGTATACGCGTTTCATTGTGCTGCAGCCACCGAGCGTCAGGCAGATCAACAGCAGTGCAAAGGGCCTGTTCATTGCGCCTCCTTGCCGAAGATGCGTGCAATCTCCGGGTCGATTCGAGCTTGAGCGGCCCTGTCCAGGTAGGCCAGGGGGTCAAGCTCATCCAGCGGCTTTGGCTCTCGGGTATGGACTGAATTGAACAGCCCGTTGGTGGGTACTCCCAAGACTTGAAGAGGGCAGTGTTGATGCATCATTCGTTGCTCCGACAGAGGATCTTTGTCATAGGCGGTGTGCAACTGCGGCATTCTTTTCGTTTCGTCGTGGCCAAGTAGGTGGATCGCTATTTGGTAGTCGCCGATCTGAAGTCTGTCGTTATGCCTGAGCCGGATCGGGGTGCCGGATATCAACGCAGTGTCATTGCCGTTCATGAAGCTGCTGCCGCTGTGGTCGATCAGGCAGAAGTGGCCTTCGTGCCAGCGGATCTCACAATGGGCAGGCAGGATGCGCGATTCCCGGTCATGCAGCTGCCAGGCGCCTTGGCGGCCAAGGGTGCCTCCGGCACTGTCGAAACGGTGCTGTGGTTCTGTGCCGTGGTGCAGTTTTTCCGGATTCAGTATGACCAGCGTGATGCTGGGCGAGAGAACATTTGTACTCATGCACGTACCATGATGCGAACGGGTGGCGGGGTGGAGTCGTTGCGGTCAGCTATGAAGCTGGTCCAGCCCAGGTGAGTGCCGTGTGCGGCCCGTAGGCTGAAAGGCGGCGCCTCCTCGGCGCGCATGCGCAGCTCAAGGTCATAGGCGCCCACATCCCGCAGCAGAAAGTCCACCAGCTTGATCAGCCGGTGGTAATTGTCGCCGCTGGGGAGGAGGTCGCGAAACTGCTTTTGATCCAGATCCGCGATCACGATGGTGAACTTGCTGCTGCGTGATTCTGTACTGCCGCCCACGAGGAAGTTTTCGCCAAGGGCACAGTTGTCGGTGCCAAGCCGGTTGCGTTGGGACTGAGGAATCAGCACCGTGCGCTTTTCGAATTCACGAATGGAGACCTGCTTGAGGTCGAAGCAGTGCGCAATCATGCCGGCCACCATGCCGGGGGACCGGCTGCGACTGGCGATCATCCCCACGAAACTGAGCAGCCGGCTCCACGGTAGCGGTGTCGCGCCGCGCAACTCTGCGTCCTCCAGGCCGATCAAGGCGAAGATGTAGCGCGAGAACCCATCTGTGGCACCGGGTTGGAAGCGCCGGTAGTAGCGGTACTTACGCCAGCCCTGATGCAGCAGGGTATGCAAGCGGTGGTTGAAAAAATTGAAGTACGCCGGGCGAATGCCGACGTCTTGCGCGTGCTCATAGGCCAGTTGGTCGAGGTAATAGCCCGGTAGCGGCGAGTCGGTGCCATGTAACCCCAAGAACGATGCTTGGATACGGTAGCGATCATCCTTCAGACGGCTGGCGCTCAGCACATCAGCGACGGGAAAGGACAAGCTTGGAGAGACTTCCAGGCGTAACCTTCGCCGTGCCTCATCGGAAAGCGGACGTTGCTCAAGGTCATCCCCATAGAGCTGGTGCATCAGCTCCAGAAGCTGGAAGTACGAATACCGGTGGGCATCCTGCGTTATGAGATCCGCTTTGTTACGGACTCTGGATTCTTCTGATTCATCGTCCATGTCAAATCCCCAGTTAATAGATAGAGGGTGGCTTATATAGGCGAACTTGTAGGAATAGTTACCGCCTGAATCGAAGTTATAAAACAGATCGCATCACGGGGTATGTTTCCAAAAGAATGACCTTGCAGTATGGAGAGGCTTCTGGTCGAGGTGCGAAATGTAAGCGGATGTTTGCGAAAAGTTGATTGCTGCTCTAGTTCGCAGGCAGTAGCTTTTCCATGTGCAACCTATGTGTGGTGCGTGGGATGTTCGGATGTGTTGATTGCACGGCGTGCTGTTCGGCACCGTGCGTCAACACACTTTCCGAGCTGTCGGTCCGGTTGCTTGTCGGTCAGTGAAGAGTGGTCCAGAACAAGAGATGGAAAGCACTTGGTGCAGCCATTGAACTACGGCACGCACGCAATAGAACAATTGAGCTCGGACCAGCAGAGGACGATACTGACAAACCCGGAACTGGGTGCCTTATACGACCCGGTTCTCGAACTGCTCTCGGAGAGCATCAAGTTCAGCTTGCCGACCTGCGCGGGGCTGATCGATATGAGTGAGCTGCGCCAGGCCCATGTGGACATGGCGCGCTTGCCTTATCCCATGGTCGCGTTTGAAGCGGCGTGGGATCTTCCTCAGGGTTCACCCAGCAATACGTTGACCGGCGAACGTTCAACATGACGCATCGCATCGTGCATGACGCTGACTGCTGAGCTTGCCCAGCGTGTCCCTGGGGTTGAGGTATTTCTGGACGAGGCCAGGCGAGGCTTGTTGGTGATCCCTATCGGCTGGGGTGATAAAACGAGGTCACTGATTACGTTCTAAGGGAGGCTTGCCCGGTCACACGGGTGGCGTCTGAGGGCATTGTCGGTGCGGCGTGTCGGTGAGCCAGCTGAAGACGTTTCGGATGCTTCCGTTCAACCTGATCCCAAGCGGGGGCCGTGACGGCTTTGGCTACTCTGAGGATCGAATTGCAGCCATGATCATCGACAGTGCCCGTAGCGAGATTGCGATGCTGCTTCAAGCTTGCGTTGTGCTGGACTGTTCCAACGTCCAGGCGGCCACCCTGACCGCGCCGGTGGCGTTGAACTGGAAACGTGTGGCAAAGGGTAAGCAACCCTTCTTTAAGTACAGGGTACTCCAGGTGGGGCGCCGCGCGGCCGAAGCGATCAGGTGACTGACAGGCATCATGCGTCTGCGAATACCAGCGCTCCTGCCACCCGCCAGCTCAGGGTTGATCGATCAACGTCGGCGTGATCATCGGAAACTCAACCCACGTGCGTTTATCGTCAAAGCTGACCTTGACCCGTACGTAGAACTGATAGTCCACTTCCAACGCCTGCAGCGCGCTCTTGGTAACCGACCCCACCGCGAGTTCCGTCACTGCACCAGGCACTGCCATGTCGGTGACCACCGGCAGCGTGATCTTCTGGTCGATCGCTCCGCGCTTGACCCCTTCGATGTATACCGTGATGAGTTGCCCCGCGTCCATGAACTGCCACCCAGGTAGCGAAAACGCCGCTTGGGCACCCAGTTTCGCCAGGTTCAGTTGGTTGTCCCGAATCGCGTCGCTGTGGATCAGGGGTAGCCCGTGCAGGCGGCCAATGCTGACCTGGTGCGGCGCTGAGTCGTGAAGCTGGCCATCGTACGCCTTGACCTGATAGTGCAGGGGAATGCGGCTGTTCAGGTTCATGGCAATGTACTTGGCAGGTACGGTGTACTCCCTTGAGCCTGGGCTTATCGGTGTGTCGGTCTGATAAGCACCCGTGGCGCCTGGCTCGCCCCAGAATACGGTCACTTGATCATCCGGTTCGAGTGAGGCGCTGGCCGGTATCGTCAACGTCGCTCCTGCCACGGCATCAGCTGGCAGCAAATCGCTGAAATAATCGGAGCCACTGGCCTGGCGCACGAACGGTGGGGGTAGCTGCCGGGGCGGTGGCGTGACCGCCGCGTGCAATGCCACGGCCAACGAGCGTTGAAGGGCGGTGCCTGCGCGGTCCTGGACCTCATAACGGGCAAAACGCAGGCCGTCGCTGAGCTGTAAGATGAAGTCGGCCGGTATCTTGACGTGCAAGGGCATGCCCACTTCGGCCTTGGTCAGGGTGAGGCGGTCGACCAGTTGCTTGCCGACGGGGCTGTCACTCCAGTACCAGCTCACGGTATCGCCCACATCGGCGCCTAAATAGGGCGGTACTTGCGCCGTCAGTTCGCCGTGTTCTTTGAGGTAGCGGTCGGTGACGCCATTGCTTATCACGTCCGGCGGAAAAATCAGCTCATCGTCATCGGCGAGCAACGGGGGCGTCTTGTCGATGTTGATCTCAAGGGCTTCTGAGTCGCTGCGCATGCCGTTGAACAGCTTGACCTGGTAGTGCAGCCGGTGCTGGCCTTCGCTCAGAAACCCCACCGGCACCTCGATGAACAGTTCATCGGGCTGTACCGGTGCCGTCCAGATCAGGGTGCGGACTTCACGGCCGTTCCAGTACAGGGTTAGTGTTTCCGGGTCTTCTTCGGTAGGGTCCGAATTGCCCCACTGGGCGAACTCGACCCGCAATGGCAAGAACACGGCTTTGAACGGCAACAGATTGAGCAGGGAATCTGGCTCATTGGGCAGCAGGTCGGGGACGACAGGCGGTACATAGAACGCTACCTGCTCGAAGCGGTTTGCAAGCGCGGCCGAGGTGTTTTGGGTCGAATGCTTTGAGGTTGGCATAGCCTGTTCTCCATGATCGCGTGATGCGCCAAAGCAAAAAAAAGGAGAACCTCAACGGCTCTCCCTTCGTAAACTCACCAGTTGTAGCGTACCCCCAGGTTCACGCCCCAGGGCTGTTCAAGCTTGCTGCCGTGGGCGTATTCGAAGTCGGCATGAGCACGCCATTTATCGGCCCAGGCTACCGCGATGCCGGTGCCCACTTCCCCGCGAGAGCCAGAGAGGTCGTTGTTGAAGCCGTTACCATTGACCTTGACGTGGTTGTCATTGGCGAATTCATGCACGGCGGCAACCCTTACATAGGGCTGGATCATTCGCCCGTCCCCCACTTCCAGTTTGCGCCCGACGGTGGCACCGAGCTTGGTTTGCAGGGAATGCGTGCGCCCACCTTCGGCGCGCATGCCGTTGTCCAGGGTGTAGTCCTTGCCCTGCACGATCAAGCCGGCCAATTGGGCATGGGGCTCAACGAACCAGCCTTCATCGAGGCTGATGTGGCGGCCTATCTCCAACGCTGCGCCGACACCGAGGTTGTCGTAGCTGCCCTTGGTCTTGGTGCCATCGCTCAAGCGCACATCGGACTGGTTCTTGAATTGATTGAGTCGCGCTACGGCATCGATGTAGTACCCGCTCTCAGGTTCCAGCCAAGTGCTGTAGACGCCGAGATGGTAGCTGTCGACCTTGGCTTGGGTACCGCGCGCCAGGCTCAGGTCCGATTGGCTGTAACCGGCCGTGATCCCGGCCAGCCAGTTACCGTCGCCGATCGGCAAAGGAGCGTCCGCACCGAAGGACAGACCTTGCTGGGTTTGCTGGTAGGCCAGGCCTTCGGCACCGGCGACGTTGTACTTGTTGCCGAAGGTGCGCACCCAGCCCCCAGCCTGCCCGGCATCGCGGCGCACTTCGCCCATGCGGCCACGCAAGGTACTCATTTCGCCATACCAGATGGTCGGTGCTGTGTTGAACAAGGCCAGCACTGACTGGGTGCCGGGGCTGATGGTGCGGGTGCTCTTGTCCAGGTACCAGTCGTTGCCGCTGCCTTTAGGGACCAAATCATAGGAATAGGTACCGACATCGACCGGGCCGCCTTCCAGTGAGAAGCGCGCATCGCCGCTGTCTGCATGCACCATGTGCAGGCTGGCATCGGCTTGCAGATCGGTCCCGCTGCTGCGAACCAGCAGCGAATGATCGCCCGTGGCATTGCCAGTGATGTCGAGGAAATCATGCTGGCCGCTGGCGAAGTCGGCGTCCATCACGAATGTGCCGTTGCCCGACAGTGAGCCTAGGGTCAGCGTGTGGAATTCACCGATGTTGCCGAAGCTTACGCGGCCGCCGTTCATGGTCAGCTGCTCGACGGCGGCATTGCCGACCATGGCCCACTCGGCGCCGCTGTCGATGGCCACCTGCGCTACGTTTTCCAGGCGGCCGGTCAGGGTTGCGGCGTTCTCCAGCATCACGTTGGCAGTGCCGCCTTCGGCAACCACGATATCGCCAAGCAGCTGGCTGTCACTCAGGCGCAGGCTCGCCGTTGCAGCATCGGCCACATTCACCAACACGCCGTTGCTGGCGCTGAGGGTGCTGCCGTTGAGCACATCGATTTGCGCAGAAGCAGCGCGACCGGCGCCACGGCCGACCGCGATGGCCGACCGCGATGGCCGACCCATCCAGGCCCTCGACACGGCTGTTGTCCAGCACGATGGTGGCCTTGGCGTCGGTCTGCCCTGAGCCATCACGCACCAGGATACCATCGCGACCGCCACTGATCAGGCTGCTGTCACTGGCCGACACGCTGCCGTCGAACAGCTCCACGGCAACGCCATTGTTGTCGCTGGCATGCACTTCGCTGCGCCTTAGCTCAAGGTGGCTCTGGTTGAGGCTGGCGCCACGTGACCCACCGCGAATAACGCTGTCGTTGGCACTGATGCTTGCACCTTGGCTGCCAGTGAGCGCACGGCTGCTGGCGGTAACGGTCGAGCGCTCGAGCGTTGCGTTCGCACCAGTCAGGGCCAGCGCGACGGCGGACGACCCTGGGGTGACGTCCGAATCGTTGAGCAACACGTGCGCGCCTGCCTCGGCATCGACATACAACAGATTCGCGCCCGTGGCGTTCAGGGTGGCACCACTGAATACACGGTAATTATCCAAGGGCGTACCAAACTGGATATCAGTACGACCTTCTACATTAGTCTGGGCCACCGCCGAGTTACCGATAATCACTAATGGAAGTGCGGTGGTGGCTCGGATCATTACAGTAAAAAGTGTGGGTTTGAAAGCATGGAGACTGGACATTGGATCACCCTGTGAAGAGGCTGTTTGCAGATGGCTGCTACGACTTCCTGTACTGAGCTCGCATCGTTAGGGTGAATTGTAAAAGTGATGTTTCTCTATCTAATGTAGGAATTTTCCTTTCTGTTCTGACCAAAATCCTACAGTGCTCCCTTCGCGGCAGCACCGTGCCGCGCTACCGCGTAGGGAGCTCAAGGTTACGGCATTGCGCAAGAGTCGCTGCCTTCGGCCAGGCTTAACTTATGCACTGCCCATTCCGAGGCTAAATCAGGGTCATCGGCTTTGACGTAGCGCACCCGTGCCCGCGTACGGCCCCCGTTAAGGTTGGCGTCATAGGTTGGCAGAAGGTGGTCGGCATAAGGCTTGATTTCCCAGATGAAGCCTTTGACTGACGTCTCGTCCAGCACCACGAGTTCGGTTTTCTCCGCATTGGGTACCGGGTCGTCGCCATCTTCATCTTTGGAGCCGATCAACGGTGCCCACTCCAGTTCGATTATGTCGCCTGCCTTCAGGTAGGCCGACATGTCCGGGATCTCCACCTTCAGGACCATGTTGTTGGTCGGTACCCCCGCGACATCGCGCAATGAATCACAGTTCAGCCAACCGGCCCTAACCCCCAGGAACTGCGGAAGCGGCAGGATCACGGTAACTGCATCCACGTCCACCCACTGTGTCTGCGACATTTGCTCGTTGAGGGCGTCTTGCGATTCGCGCAGGGTATAGTGCACCGGCAACGCAGGGTCGTTACCCTCCGCTAAGATGATGCCCCAATCGATAGGAACGGAGATGCCGCCTGCATCACGGGCCGTGTCCACGGTGTGAGTCCCTGCAAACCTGCCATGCCAGTAGACAACGAGCACGTGCCCGTCCTCGGCATTGTCGTAAAAGGGAATGGTCAGTGTGGCGTCTTCATTGGCGTCACTGCGATCGATCACGTTATCCGTTGCCGAACGTGCGCCTCGCACCGTGGGTGCCAACAGGTTAGGGTTGATCGGGTTGGGCCAAGTGGGGTCGGGGTCGGGGCGCTCGGGACCTACCACGCTGAAGTCGACTTTCACACTGATGGCCTTGGGGCCAAACGGTACGGCACCGCGCATGATCTGGTAGCTGACGTTGGTGGCCAGTTCACCTGAGGCTGTGCCGTATTCAGCGCGCAAGGTTGGGTTGGGCACGTGAACAGGGATTGGAAAGGCTTTGGCACCGACGGTTTCCGGTGGTAATGGCGTGCTACCCCAGGTCACTGCGATAGCGTCGTGGGCTTTGGCTCCGTCGTAATACGGAATATCGACCGATACCCCGTCAATGGCGTCCTTGAGGTCGACAACGCCGTCGTCGGCGGCGTGCACCAAAGGGTCTTGCAGGTTGGCCGGCAATGAGCCAAGGGCGACGTCGATGCTGGTGATCAGCGAGCCTCGGCTCTTGTTTCCCGCTTTGTCATACAGGTAATAGGCAAGGTAATACTTGCCATCGCCGGCACGTTCTACCACGTCCTTCGGAATAACCACTTGCATTGACGCATCGAGAGGCCCCTCATCGACCTGATTTTCGTAATCCTCATGCTCTTCAGGTGGGCTCTCGAAGTAATACACCTTGTACGTGTCTCCAGGCGCGTAGGTGTCATACTCTGGCACTTGGGCAACGATGCCGGACGGATTGTTTTTGAGGTACTCGTCGTCAATAAACGCTGCCCCGACGGTCAAGCCGTCGAGTTTCTCGTCGGGATTGACCCTGTTGCGGGGTGCGGTGCGGTCACAGATCAGCGGTACCACTGCCGAAACTGCATGACCGCCGTTGAAGGTCACGATACGGTAACGCAGCCATAGCCTGCCTTCGACGAGTCTGGCCAAGGGCACATGCATTACCAGCGGAAAATCGGCTGAGGTGACTGGGCCAACCACTTCCAGGGGCTGGCCGACGTCTCCAAAGTCAGAGGCAGCATCGCCTTTGGTCGATAATTGCAGATACACGGTTTCAGTGTCGCCATCTTCAGGCAAGTTCACCCACGCGGGGATGCGCACTTCAAGATCGTTGTCCACGGCACTCTTGAGCAGGGTGCCGTCGCTGGGATCGGCGATACCCAGCACGGACGGCGCCAATTCTGCCAGCAGCGATGCGTTGCGCCGGCGCCGGGCTTCGCGCTGGGCCTGGCGGGTTTGTTCGGCAAGTGCGCGTTTGGAGGTGGGGGGTGTTTGTTCGTTCATGTTTTATTCTCCTAATCCAGCTCGAATTTCGAATTTTCCCCTGCGTGCCTTAACCCAACCGAAGGTGCGCGTTAGTTTTGCAAACATCCTGGGTTCACCCGCCTTTATCTTCTGACCAAATTTGACAGGTTTTGGAGGCACTGGAGGAGGATTGGGTTTAGGCGGTAATTGGCCTTGCTCGTTACGTGAGGAGAGCAGCCAGTTACTCCTCCAGTCATTAACCGAAGCGGCATCGTCGGCCAAGATCGACGCCCTCGATCCCGTTGTCACACTGCCGGTAGCGCTTCTCATCATCCTGCCCGCAGCATAAAAGGCCCCTGCACTGGCGAGCCCGACACCGAAGCTCGCGATACCGAGCCACTGAGCCACATCAAAGCTTGTCTGGTTATTCGTGATCGTGCCGTGGACCTGGGCTGCCGTGCCGGCCACAGCCAGTGCGGCTGATACACCCGCAGCCACCGCCTTACCGATGGCCAACGCCGCCGCCGTTTTGGCGGCCGTTACCGCCGTGGCCGTTAAAGCGGTCGCAGCTCCTTTCCAAGCGGCCACCGCCGCCAACGTTGCTTTACCGAACGTCACAATCGCTACAGCGGTCATGACAACGGCAATGCCTACCCACAACCATTTCAGCCAGCCCCCGTCTCCCTGCTTGATCTCTTCTGGCTGGCTTTGCGGCGTGATGTCTTCATCGGGACGCCGCAGGCGACCACTGAAGCCAATCGCTTCATGCCCGGTCGGGTCACGGAACGCGATGGGATTGCCACGGGCGTAGGCGTAGCAGTTGAGGCCGCCAACCCCGAATGGGCTGAGCGAATCGGGGCTGAGGAAGCAGCGCAACTCAGGGTCGTAGGCGCGGTAGCCGCTGCCCAGCAGGTAACGGCCACTCAGTGGGTCGAGGGCTTCGCCGTTAAAGCCCATGGCGCTGCTCACCGGTGTGTCGCTGTAGCGTTCGCCATAGGCGCTGTAGCGCATGCTGCGTAGCGAACCGTGCTGGCCTTCAGCAACCACACTGGCGTTATCCGCCGCGTGAAGCAGCAGCGTCTGGCTAGCGTCATCGAGGGTTTGTTGGCCGACGGGTTGATCATCCAGATCCAGGTATTGAGTGCGCAAGGCTCCGCGGACCGCCAGCGTCAAACGGTGGTTCTGGTACACCAGCACGCTGTCGGCCCCACTGCCGTCGGTGCTGCCAAGCAGGCGGTTATGGGCGTCGTACCGGTATTGGCCAGTGCCGGTGGCCCGCACAAGCGACTGCAGACGGTTCTGGCTGTCATAGCGCAATGTACAACCGTACTGGTCAAGCACCATGTTGCCGTTGCGGTCGTACTTGAAGGTCGGATGGGGGCTGCTGCGTGCAGGGGTGTAAACAATGCTGCGCAACTGGCAAGGGTCATCGTCGGCATAAACGTACTGCGCACGCTCACGGGCAGATCCATCGGCGAACTGGCTGGTGACCATGCTGAGGCTTTCGTAGTTGTTGTAGCTGAAGGTTTGCTGCGTGATCGCCCGGCCCTGGCTATCGCGGGGCAGTTCGATACCTGCACAGTGGTGGTTGAGTAATTGGCCAAGGGCGGTGTAGGTGAATGTTTCTTTCAGCAGGGTAATGGCCCCCTGGTAGAGGTGACGCTCCTTGAGCAGGCCATCGAGATCCCACAGTTGTGTCTGGATGCGCTCAGGGTGGCCGCTCTGTTGCCAGGATCGTTTGATCTCGCGGTCCTGGTCGTCAAATTCGATGACCGTGACCACCGTGGTCCCGTTGTCCGAGTCGTTGCTGGTGATCTTTTCAAGCCGCGCCAGTGAGTCATACTGCAGGTTCACGGCGAGCTGGTGCTGCTGCATTCCCCGAGGCAGGCCGTTGTCGTGAAAGTGATAGAGCGTTTCCAGGCCGCTGGCTTCGACGGTGCGTTGCGGGCGACCCTGCAACGAGGGATGGTGCTCAGTTTTCAAAGGCGCATGGCCGCTGACTTGCAAGTGTTCTTCGAGCAAGTGGCCATGGGCGTTGTATTGGTAGTCGCAACAGCCGTGGGCACCGCTGGCGCGTGTCAGTCGTGCCCCGATGGGGTCATAGTCGAAGACTGCGTTTTCCTCCGCGCTGCTGCTTGTGATTGGGTATGTGGTCAAGCTCAGGTCATAGGCGTAGTCGATGCTCTGCCCGGCAGCGTTGCGTTTGCGCCGCGCACGCGATTCACTGCCCTCATAGTGGTAGCGCTCGCTGCGCCAGCCGGTGGTACTGCCCTGCAGTCGGTCAAGGCCGTCGAAGGACTGTGCGCCAACTTGGACGGCCGGCAGTCTGATGTTGCCAGGCTTGACGGTGAGGCCGATGGGCAACTGCGCAGTGGAGTGCTGCGCATAGCGGGTTTCCACGCAGGTGCTGTCGGGCAAAATGCGCTGCAGGGGCCGGTTGAAAATGTCGTAGGTAAACCTGGTGGTGTGCCTACGCTCATCGGTTTCGCTCACCAGGCGTCCTAGCCCGTCGTACGTGAAACTGCGTGTGGCCAAGGTCAAGCCTTCGGCATCCTGGCGCAGGATCACATCCGGTTTTTCGAAGCGGTTCATCCAGGTCTCGCTGCGGCTGCTGATCATTGCCGTGGGCCCACTGCCGGCCTGGCGCCAGCGATGAACGATCAGACCGCGGTGCTGGGCGTTGCCCAGCGGGTCCTGGTGTTCATGCTGCTGCACGCCATCTGGCCCGGTTGTACAGCAACGTTGACCCCAGTCGTCGTAGGCGTAGTGCTGGGGCAGGTTCAGGCTGCGCAGGCCCTCCAACCAGTCGATGTGGGTTTCGGTCACTGGCCGGCCTTGGTTGTCGTAGGTTACTGCGAGCGTCGGGTATAGCCGTGGCGCCATGGCCTCATCCACATGGTCACGTTCCTCGCCGCGCACCCTGCCCAGGCCATCGAGCAGGGTCTTGGTGCACACGCCGTGCTCGTCGGTGAACGTCTGGCTGGCCGATTCGCCACTGATCGGCGTCAGTGTGTAGTGGTAATGGCGTGAGGCCTCTGTCGGCAGCCCGGCAGCCACGGTCTCCTTCACCACTCTTTGCAGGCGATCGTAGACGTAGCGGGTTTCGAGACCATCGCTGTCACGCTGCTGCATCACCTGCCCATGGCGCAAGCCATATTGCACGGTGGTGATGGCCTGCGTGCCGTCGTAACCGATACGCAGCTGCTGAACGTTCAGCACAGGCTCGTCGGTGCCTGCACTGCGCTCGAGGCTATAGTGGTACTCGGTAACCGTTTCCAGCCCTTGCAGGTTCTCGATCTTCAGGTATTGGCGACCGTGCAGTGCCCGATCACGCGGGGCATTGACCCACTGGTTACGCAGGTGCGCAAGAGGCGTCTGAGCGCTGGCCTGATCGATCAGGGTTTCACTGCTCACGACATGGTGTGGGTGCTGCAATACTGCCGAGGTGTCAGACGCAGCCAACACGGGCAGCGTCGTGTAACGATAGGTTCGGGTAAGGGTGGCTGCTCCCGGTTGCCCCTTGGGTGAAGGGCGCAGGGTTTGTGCCTTGAGGTGACGCACGAAGCCTTCAGGATCAGCCGGGTGGCCGTCCTGCTCTGCCGCTGAGTACCATTCATTGCTCTGCTCCGTGCCATCGGCATAGGTATGGATGAGCACATTGCCGTGATTGTCGTACTGGGTGGCGGTCTGTTCACTACGCCATGGGCGCTCGCCGCTGGTCATCTGCCAGAATCGCTCTTCACTGACGGGCAACTGGCACGTCGGTGGCTGGCTCTTGAATGACGCACCTTCGACCATCCCGTAGGCAGTGACCAGCCGTTGCAGACAGTCGCCCTGAAGCGTCGTTTCATGGGTGAGCAAGTGAAAGCGGTTATAGGTGCGCTCGATACGGCGAACTTCTCTCTCGCCTTCCATGAGTATTTCAACCGAGCTGTAGTCGTAGTCGTCCAGGCGTTGATAAAGGTTGTCACGGCCATCGTCGCTCCAGCTCATATCGCTACCGCCGCCGAGGAAGTTGCGCGGGGTCGGATAGCGGTAGTGAATGTCTGCAGCGGGCTGGTCGAAGTGCGGCTCGATAACGTGACGGGTAACGCGGGGCAACGGCTGGCGACCGCTACCGGTAGGGAATTGATGCCCTCCATCGAGGTAGGACAGGCGTTCAGTAGCCCCGGTAGGCTGAGTCACGCTGGTCATGCACAGGTGTGCAAGCACCTCTTGATAGCCGAACGTCCAGCGGGCCTGATCGTCACTGGGGATGACAATCTCCTTTACCCGGCGGTCGTCGGCTTCCAGGTTCATCACGTAACTGGCAAGCGCCTTGCCGTCGCTGCCGGACAGTGGCTGCAATTGCAGTTCGACCTGGTAACCCGTCGGATCACGCAGCACGCGCAGCAGCATGCGGCCATCGCCATCCTGAATGCTTTCCAACAAAGGGTGTTGCCCGGAAAAACGCTGATAGTTGAACGTCAGACGGTGGCCGAGCGGCGAATACTGTGCCACCGGCAAGTAGAGGGAGGCCTGCTGGGTGCCTTGTTCGGTGAGGATCTCCACCAGGCCGGAGCGGTGCACCACCCGCAACCCATCGTCCCCCTCGGGGTAGACATGAAAGTTGTCGATCCGCTGCTCTTCGAGCCGCATTGGGCGGGCGGTGCGGTCGGTGATCTTCAGGCTTTCTCCGGTGCTTAGCGAAAGCACCTGGTTGTGCGGGGTGTACTGCGACAGCTCCAGCGTCCAGCCCATGCCCAGCCCGGAGTCGGTCACGTTGAGCGGCGAATATTGCAAGGTTGGCCTGAATTCTGGGCCAAGCAGGTTGTTGCCGCCCAGCTCGGGCAGCTCGATCTTCAGGCTGTACTGCCCCGTGCGTGGGTCAACCCCCCCTTGGATGAAGCTCATGAAATTCAGGGCATTAGAGTGAACGGATGATGTAACGCTCATGACGATTTTCGCTCCCTGTTGCCCCTGGCAGGACGGCTGATCCGGCGTTCAGACACTCGCTTGGACAGAGCCTAGGCGCCGGGGGGGAGGGGCGTCACCTGTCATTTCTACCAGTTTCGCCCAGCGCAATGCCGGACGTATAAAACAGCCAGAACATGACCAATTCAGCGCTTCGGGCGCTAGTGGGGGAATGCATGACGCTACGACCTGACCGGCCCAGCGTGCCGTTACTGGGCACCGGCGACAACCTGGAGCTGAGTAGCTTGGGCGGCGAGCTGCTGGAAACCTTCCTGACAGATCCGGCGCTCAAAGTCGGTGACTGGGTCACCCCTCACTGGCGCGGATGCGCGGCGGACGGCGAAGTGTTGGACATGATCCAGACGTTCCGGATCGTGTCCATCGAGCCGCAAGGGGTACGATTCTCCATCGATAACGATCGTCTCCAGCGGCTCTCGGGTGGGTATGTGTTTTATTCCTACCATCCTGGGGTTGACGCCCGTCCCGATAATGAATCATTGCGGGTGTTCTTCAGCATCGACCGTCCGGCGGTTGAAGAGCAAACCCTGGCAGTGGCGCAACTGCGTGAAGCCCATGACTTGGTCATCGACCTGGAACTGATCAGCCAGGACCTGACCGTGGCCGTGCCGCCCTACCAAGCGATGACGGTGGGCGATACGCTGATCTTTGAATGGGTGCCGTATTTCGCTGGCGTCCCCCAACCCCCCTACAGCCAGTCTCACTCGGTGACCGAACGGGATATCGGCACGGTCGTAGGCATGACCTTGCCGCGCCAAGAGGTCATGCACTTATTCGACGGCGACCATGCCGAGCTGTCCTACCGCATTCGATACGCCTCGGGGGGTGACAGTGAGTCGCCGGTGCAGCGAGTCGACATCGTAGAGTCGGGGCCGCCGCTCAGCCCGCTGTTGCCCAAGCCGTTGATCGAAGGTCATGACGGCAGCAGCGACCTGGACCCGAGGGCATTGATTGGCGGCTTCACCCTGCTTATCGACGACTATGCCGACCTGCAGCTGGGTGACCAGCTGGTGGTGTACCTGGAGGGGCCAGACTTGAGCTTGAGGGGCTTTCGGGCCGACGTCAGTACGGTTGTCAGCCGCCAGCTTCAAGTGCGGGTTGAGGGCAGTTGGTACAGTGACGAGCTGATCGGAAAGCCGCTTCGGGTAAGTTATCAGATGGCCCGCTTGGGTGCGGCCTGGCACTCGCAGGTGCTTGAGGTCATGGTGCGCAGGCCGCTCTACCTGCCTTGGCCACTGATCGACACTGTCATACCGGAGAGCGGAGATGAAGCCAACCAGGGGACGGTGACGCCAGAGCAGGTTCGCTGGGGCGCCAGGGTCAGGGTCCCACTGGCTGCCGAAACCAATGACGGTGATATCTGGATGCACTGGGACGGGCACGCCAGCACCGGCAAGGTCATCGTCAAGCAAGCCGACCCTGCGGACCCACGGCTGTTTCATATACCGGCAGCGGCGATTCCCGCCAACCTGGGCAAACGCCTGAACGTGTATTACAGCCTGCACTTGCCGGACCAGGCACCTTATGAATCGTCAGCGTTCGACCTGAAAGTGGCCGACTTCGCCACTAGGCGTTTTCCAGTGATCCAGGGTCACCGCGATGAACTGATCGACGGCAAGTTGTCCCTATCGGCGCTCCAGGGCGACGACGCCCATTTCAGCCTTGATGTGTGGCCGTTCATGGCGCCAGGGCAGCGCTTGATCATCAGAGCCGCTGGCGTGGCCAAGGTCGGGGGGGGCGAGCTGGATCATGTGATGCGTAACGCGCAGCCAGTCAGCGACGAGGAATATTACCAAGGCCATGTGACAGCCGAACTGCCCAACGTCTTTTTGCAGCGCCTTCAGCTGAACAGGGTACTGCGCGTCAGCGTGCAGGTCAGCTTCGATGACGGCGAAAGTTACAAGTCTTTTCCTCACTTGGAACCCCAACTGATCGCTTGATCCAGTGTAATTAGCGGAGGCGTCAACCATGAGCAACTCGAAGGCCGCCATTGTCCAATGGATGCGCGTCAAGCACCGACTGTCAGGCTGGGGCAGCATCGCCGTCATGGATCGCGCCAAGCTCAACCAGCTGCTGAGCCAGGAATACATCTCCCGCTTCGGTGGCAACGGCATGCTGCCGCCCATCAATGGCGATGCCTCATTGGTTGGCAACTACAAGGTGTATTTACAGAACTTCATCCTCGACCGACCCAGGCTGTCATTCGAAAATGCCGATTTGAACAGTTCCAAGGCACGCTTGCGCATGACGGTGATCGGTGGCAATCAGGTCAATCTGGAGCGGCGGGGCGACTGGTACATCTACCGCATCGACTGGGTCGATCCTTTGGTGGGGCCGCAACTTAGTCTTGAGTTGGACTTGAACGACGTGCCTGGCAATGTCGCCGAGGATGGCGCAGTGTTCCTGGATTTGCAGCGCAGCGATGACTTCCAGTTGTCGTTTCCTGATCACAATCAGATCCAGCAATTGAGTGCGGATTTCTTCAAGCGAAAGTTTCAAGCCCTTGAACCGGCTCAACGTGTTTGGCAATTAGGGCAAATTATACCAGGGTCGGAGCCGCTGCTTGAACCCGCGTCTTTTCGCCTGCGCACTCAGTCTGCGCCCACCGCCGAGGTTGGCGAACAGGGCGACGGTGCAGTACTGGCATTCGTTCGTATGCACGGCTCCCACGAAGGCAACCTGCCGGGTAATGAGTCCGACTTCAAGTACCTGATCCCGAGTGAGGGGAATTACTCGGCAACGGTGTTGTTCGACAAGCAGCGCTTGATGGTGGCGACCTTGCTGCAGGCGCTGCGGCCTCTGTTGAGTGACGATTCGGTCTTTGCCGTGACACACGATGAGCAGGGTCAAATGGAGTCGGTCAGGGCCATTTCGGGGCACATATCGTTCGAGCGGAAGGAGTTTAGCCGATACGGGGCCTCGTTTTTTGCGATTGAGGGTCAGCGTATCAACTACGAGGTGCACTGGGGCCTGACCATCGACCCAATCGTGCTAAAGGACAACTTCAGTATTTCCTTCATCGGTGAGCGTATGGAGTTTAAGTTTGTCTTGAACCCGGTCGGCTTCACCGAAGTGTTGAGTTTACGAGATGACCTGGGTTTTCTTGACGAAGATGACTTCCGCCAGTTCGATGATATGCCGGTAACTTACCCCTCCGAATTAGCGGCCGTTTATCAGATGAATGAAAGCGGTGTGATGGAATTACTGGACTTCAGCCTAACGAGACCCGCCGAGCCGCAGCCGCCGGAAGAGGGGACGGAAATCCCGGCCTCGCTCGCCACTTCAGCGATAAATCGGGACCTGGTGCTGAAACTGATCTTTCTTGAAATGTTAATTGTGACATACCTAGCCGTTCGAGATCCCCTGACTAGCCTGGTCCAGTTAGTCATACGCCCAATCCAGCGCAATTTACAAGCTGATATGCTGGTCGAGCAGACGGCCCGCGAGACGCTACGCACGAAATTCGGCGGTGCGATCATAGCGGACGATGTCGTAATGCCTAAAGACATAGCCTGCTTCGGCAGCATCGCACCCCGCCTAACTACCTTCGAGCTCTCGCCCCTGGAGCCGATCATCTCCGCTAGGGCTACCCAACCGCTGACCGTTACGCCATTGACCCCAGGGCTCAATTGGTGCGCAGAACTTGTCTGGGGACAGTCTTCAAGCCCAGGTACGGTGATCGACGGCCTCTTCCAAGCTCCCCCAGTCAGCGCAATCGACGGCGATTTCATCCGCGTGAAAGTGACGGCTACAGATCCGCAGACAGGGTTTGCCGCCTCTGCCTTGATAACGGTGGTGACCAATGTGCTGAGCGTCAGCCCATTGGTTGAGTTGTGTGACGCCGAGGACCGAGTGCCGTTGAGCGCAGCGGGCGCCAGCGGCGCTGACCTGGAGTGGCGGATCCTGGGCGACACGCCTGAAGGCCGCTTGGCCAGCACCACCGCTAGCCACAACACCTACTTCGCCAGGCCCGACAGCTCTACATCCGAGCACCTGATTGAACGTATCGAGGTGTGCGACAAAGAGACCGGTCAGACGCGTCAGATATGCATCGTGACGCGCAGTAGAAGTGGCGCTTCGGTGGTGTTGCAAGCCATGGATCTGGCGAAGGGTACGGCCCAGTTGCAGTTGCAGCTCAACGCCAGCGACCTCGGGGCGGATTGGACGGTGTTGGCCGGCCCAGGTCGCATGGAGCAGAACCTCTACCACGCCGACCCGGCGAGCGCCGAGCGTTTCGCGATCGTCGAGGGGCGCTTCGAGTTTCCACCCTTTGGGGTCTTCACCAACGTCATCGTCCTTGCCTTGCCCTTGTTCGATCACGATCAAGCCTATCGAACGCTGTGCGCCGAGGTGACGGGCGTGGCGGGTTGACAGGTCGCTTGGGCGAACGCTTGCACTTAACGTACCGAATCAGGAGACGCTCATGTCTGGTAATTCATTAGGCGCATTGCTGGCCTGGATGCGTGATAACCCGAACCTCTCTGGGTGGGACTTCATCACTGCGTTTTCGGCCGGCCAACTGAATAGTCTGCTGCAGGCCCACCATGTGCAGCGGTGGTTGACTCACACGGCCATTGATGACCTGACTGGGACTCTGCAGATCGCCAATACCAAACTGACCTACCATTTGTTCGGGTACCGGCTGGGCCCTGCAAGCCTGGTGCCTGGCCAGGCGTCCTGGCAGACGCCGCGCCTGACCCAGGCAGTCGCCATGGAAGGGGGGTTGCTGGTAGCTACGGAGCGTGGCGAAGTGACTGCGCTCAGTGCCCACGATGCCTTGGATGCCTTGGCCCTGCAGTATCGCTTGCCTGTTGCCAGCGACGGCCCACGCCTGAGTGTGGACTTGGCTCAGATCGAGCAGGTGCACTTCGCATTGAGCGATCAGGTGGCAGGCAGTGAGGAAAGCACAGCGTTCATCCGCGCATTGTTCAATGCCCTGCCCGAGAGCAAGCGTGTCAGTACGCTGTTCGACTTCCCCAGTGTGCCTGGCAACCGCTTCCTGGGTGTGCGCCAGCTTGCTCTGCGTACCCATGACAGCAAGGCCGATGGCCAGCTGGCAGTGGTGCTGTTCGCATCGCTGGAACAAGGGCCGACCGGCAGCTTACCTAGCGACCGGTCGAATTTTCCGTTCCTGCTGCCCGACGACCTGCCCGGCGATGTGCCAGCCAATGCCTGCGTGTTGCTGTCCAGGCGCGTCCTGCACCGGGCGGCCTACGCCAATGGCTTGACTGGGATGTTCGATGCTGCCGCGTTCAGCTATACCCACGCGGGCCAGGTATTGACTGAGATGCGGGCGACCTCCGGTGTGCTGCGCGGGGCTCGTAGGCAGGTGCGCACACGTGATTTCATGTTCAACTGCGAAGCATTCGAAGTGCCGGCGGCGGGCGGAATCGAGCCCTTGGGCGCGTTGTTCGACGACGACGGGGTGCAGATGACATGGCGTTCGCAGTTCGCGCTGAAGTGCTCCTATACCCGGCATGACTCGCAGTATCCGCAACTGCTGGCAGTAACCTTTGCGTTCACCATGTCGCACCGCTTCGACCTGTGCCTGGCGACCCCGGCCGAGGACGCCGGTGGGCTATTGCTGGGCTATTTCCACTGGCCCTTGGGTGTTATCGGCGAAGTCACCCCAGTATCGGGCATGCCCACCTTGCCGGCAGCTGAGGTGGCGCAAATCGAACACGCCGCTGGGTTGGTCCTCAAGCAGGCCATACTCGAAGGGCTTTCACGCAACCTCACGGCCTATGTTCCAGAGCAGTTGTTGGCCACCGCCTTGCTGCCCGGGGGCACGTCGTTGTTCGTGGAGCACGCCGAGTACCCCCATGGACTGGCGGCCTTCGTCAAGGCACAAGGCGCCGACGCTTTTCGCTTGATCGACGAGAATGTCCACTTGGCGGCAGGTGCATCCCATGTGTTTCGCGTCTATCCCCCACAGGTCGGTGTGCGTTGGAGCGTTGCAATCTTGCCGGGCGAGCGGGGCGAGCCCGGCAGAATCGACCCGACCACCGGTGTCTACACGGCGCCGCCACGGCATGCGATTGACGAGAATGGGGTGAAGATAAGGATAACCGTCACTCAACCCTCCACCGCAATACAGCAGGTTGGCTTGATCACCGTGTTGCCTCACGCACTGACCGTCAATCCGTTGATCCAGGTGTGTTGGTCGGAAGATCAGGTGGAGTTGTCGGCCGGGACCACCGGCGAGCAGCTTGAGTGGCAAATTATCAACCCGCGTCCAGGCAGCGGTACCTTGGACGTCGTGGAAGGGGCGCCGTTCAAGCGCACCTACATCGCCGGTGCCCAGGTCGCGGACCTGCACTATGTGCTGGACGAGGTACAAGTGCGCGACGTGACCAGCGGGCAGGAGCGCTCACTGCATGTGCTGGTCCGGCAAAAACCATCGAGCCTCACCCTGACGTGTACGCCACTGGCTGCCGGGCGTCGGCAGTTCACTGCGATGTTCAATGGGCAGCCCATGGCCGACGTGAATTGGCGCGTGGCCCTCGGACCGGGCCATTTCGTGCAGCGTGGCCGTTATGAGCCAGGCTCGAACGATGGTGAGCGTTTCCTGCTGGTGTTCGCCGACCTGGACTCCCCCTTCGGTCTTTTGGAAGGGCACCTGATCGTGGTGCTCGATGAGCGTTGGCCGGACGCGGTATGGGTCGGGTCCGAAACCACAACGCACTCAGACATAGATCCACGAGGATAGATCATGGCCTATTCAAAAAGACAAATGCTTGAGCGGCTGGGTAAAGGTTCCGCGACCTTGGGCTGGGGTGCAGTGGCGGCCTATAGCCGGTCCAGGCTTAACCGCTTGCTGATGCAACAGTATCAACAGCGCTTGGATACACTGAGCTTTCTGCCGCCCTTCAACGATGAGCTGGCGTTCACCGGCGCGCGTGCGGCGGTCATCGAGCTGGAGGGACTGGAGTTCGGTGCACCGCGACTGTCGTTCATCAACGCTTCTTTGAGCAATTCGCGGGCGCGTTTGATCATGAACCTGATCGCAGGGCGCTGCACCACCGTGCAACTGAGCGATGGCGCCTTGATCAACACGTTCAACGTGACCGAGGCCATGGGCTATACCCTGGAGATTGACCTGGACCTGATGCTGGTCACAGGCGAGGTCGATCGCCATGGCCGGGTTAGCCTGGACCTCGCCCATGGCAGCAGCCTGCGCTGCAGTTTGCTGCAAGACCAGCCAACCCTCAACGAGCAACTGGTGACAGCGCTTGAAACCTGGTTTCATGGCCTGCCTGCACGCATGACCCAGTTCGATCTGGGGATTGTTGATCTTCAAGGCTATCACCCACTGAGCCCACGGCGTTTCATCATCCGCACC
The DNA here is from genome assembly GCF_022699445.1 of Pseudomonas sp. I3-I5. Taxonomy (NCBI): domain Bacteria; kingdom Pseudomonadati; phylum Pseudomonadota; class Gammaproteobacteria; order Pseudomonadales; family Pseudomonadaceae; genus Pseudomonas; species Pseudomonas sp. I3-I5. Next base: position 1,300,012 of record NZ_CP093940.1, read on the forward strand.
CAGGCAGCGCCGGGCGCCAAGTTGAGTCAGGCTGTCAATCAGGGCGATGGCGCGGTACTGGTGTTCATTCGTGTGAGTGCCAACAGTGCCGACGGCTACTACCCCGACAGCAGTTACCCTTACCTGATCCCCGATGGTAACTACTCAGCCAGTTTGCTGTTGGACCGTTCGTTGACCAGGTATGCAGACGGTCAACAACTGGAAATACTCAATAGCCTGTTGTTTCCTGGCACCTATGCCTTCGTGGAGGCCGAGCGCCATGAGCCCTTCGACATGCTGGTGCTGGGCAATATCGACCCGCTGGTTACCACCTATTCGGTGGAGCCCGCCGAAGCGGTTATCAAGGCGGGCGAGGCGCTGAGTTTTACCTTGCATGACGGCCAGGGCAGGGCCGTAAGCGCTAGCCGTTGGCATGCAGTAAGCCTGCACAGCCACTTGCCGCAAGGGCATGGGCAGATCGACTCAAAGGGGCGCTACAGTGCGCCCAGCCCCCAGGACATTGGCCACCAGAGCCTGACCGTGGTGGTGACCGCCGAGCTCGATGGCACAAAGCCGGGCGAGGTCTTCGTCGCCTCCGCTCGCCTGCAAGTGAGTTTCGAGTCGCTAGCGACGTTTCCCAACGCTGCGAGTTACTGGCCAGACCAACAGGAGGTGATTCCTTTGGCTGGCTGGCAGAAGGATGCACAAGGGGTGCAGTGGTCGTTGCTCGAACCGTTTCACGGTGAGTTGTCCGACCAGGACCAGCACCGTGCGCTGTTCGTACCCGACCGCGGGCCTGGCGTACGGCCACTGGTCGTACAACAGGTGCAGGCGCACGCCGGACAAGCTCGCGATGCGGCATTGGTGATGGTCAATAGCCAGCCGCTTTTGAGCCTGTACCCAGCCCATGTGGCGAATGTACAACATGGGCAAACTGCGCAACTGAGTGAGCCCGTGCAGTTCATGCCAGGCGCCGACCGCCGCTGGCGTGTGTTATCAGGGGAGGGCGAAGTTGACCAGACTGGCGCCTTCTCCAGCCGTGGCCAGCACAGTGGCACCAGCGTGGTGACGTGTGAGGTGGTGAGTAATGGCGTGGTGTTCGCCAGCGGCCATAGCGTTGTGCAGCATAGCGACCTGGAAATGGAAGGCAGTTGGAAAGAGCTGAATCAGTTCACGGTCAGGGTCATGAGCGGCCAGGATGGCAACCGCCAGGGCCGCCAATTCAACAATGGCTTCCAGCAGCTGGAACTGGAAGTCTATGTCGAGACAGCTCAGGTCAATGGTAAGGACTATCCCTTGAGCGTGACCGAATTGGCAACGCTGGGGCTTTACCACGAACGCACGCCTGAGCGCGTGAGCACGCTTGCCCTGGAACGCGAAGGCATCGAACTGGGCGATCCTGAACTCTGGGCGGTCAGTACCCGACCCAATCGCTTTCACCTGGCGAACGGGCGCGCGGCGGCTGCCGCGCCCCGGCGTGCAGTCACTAACCGCGAAAGCATTGTTTACCTGTACTTGCACTGCCGAGCGGGCGCTGGGCAGACCCGGCAATTCTATGCGGGTTTCCAGGCCGATTCCAAACAGATGCATTATTCCACCGACACCACCGTGCATAACGCGAGGATCGAAGTGTCGGCGGCGCAGTTGCAGGTGCTCGAGAACGACTACAGTTTCACGCGCCAACGGGTCGATGGCGGCGGCGGCAATAATGAGCAAGATGATTTCGATTTCTTCCTGACGACCATTGATTACTGGACGTTCCGCTACGCGCACGCCAAATTCGTATCCTGTGAAGTGATGGGTATGGAAGGAAATCGGGTGTCACCGCTTACAACACCGAACATTTCGATGATCACGTGGGAAGGGCCCAGCCAGAATGACCGGATGTTCAGCTACACAGGGCTGATTTTCCATGACTCTCTTGAACCTTACCCTGAGACTGTAGAGTTTGATACTGCCATGGAATCCATTCGCAAAGATCTTGAGTTGGACGCGCTGCCAGTTGATCGACGGTGGTATGCCTCTGGGTCATTGGTGCTGGTGAACTTGCGCCGGGAAGATGTTTACAGGCGCACTCTCCAGGATTGGGTAAAGCGGTGGTTGACACCATCGCTGGTCGTGTTGCTGCGTGACGAAAATGGCAACAGCCACTACCGTCGCTTCAGTTACTTGTCAACCAGTAAGCCTGAGCACCGTAATTACCTTGATCACATCAGCGTTTCGCCGAACGTTCTGAACGCGCCCCAGCGCGCCGTATTGACCTTGCATAATAACGCTTGAATGAAAGGGGTCGACGATGAAAATCCAGTACTTGATGGTGCCAGTGCTATCGCTGCTCCAGGCGTGTAGTCATGGGACCGATGCGGTAGCTGCACAAGACTACGGCAGGTTGCTGATTGCTGAGCGTTATGAAAATCAGTCACCTGTCAATTCCTGTTCCATCCCGATACCGGCGCCAAGTGATTCGATGCACACCTATAGATTAGAAAATCACGGTTGTAAGAGGAACTCGGATTATTTTTCCATGAGCAACGTCGCCTCGGCGGTGGAGATACGGTTCTATGATCAAGTTGATTGTAAAGAGGTGCCTGTGAAGCCTGTGCATCCGCCCCGTGAAAACAATTGGACTGCCCACGTCGAAACGATAAAACATCCGACGACCACCCGGTGGGTAAAAATGACTGAAGTGCGAGACACGCCGGTCCGCGGTATTGTGGTAGCGGGTGTCCAATTACTTAAAAAAGAAGTGATTTCTACCATCGTTCCTCCATGGGAGCATCAACTCAGCTGCGTAAAGATTCGTAATCTCCCATAGCATCCAACCCACTGTTACCGCCAAGGCCGGGGGGCACCATGTCCGTCAAGCACTCACTCCATTCCAACGCCTTCAACTTCATGAGCTTCATCCAGGGCGGTGTCGATCCGCGCACCGGGCAATACACGATGAAGATCGAACTGCCCGACCTCTGTGCCAATACGTTGCTGGGCCCGGAATTCACACCGACGTTGTCATTCTCGCCCCTCAATATCATCGACTCCGGCTACGGCGCTGGCTGGACGCTCCAGTTATCCCAGTACACACCGGATAACCAGGTGCTGGCCTTGGGCACAGGCGAAACGTACCGCATCACCGACCGGAATGCGCAGCCGATGGTGCTGGCAGAGCAGAAACTGGTCAATTTCAAGGTCTATCGTGACAGTGATGATGCCTTCAGGATTGAGCACCGCTCGGGCTTGGTAGAGATACTGACTCGCCAAGGCAGTAACCAGGCTCCGGTATTCTTGCCGGCTCGGCTGTTCTCGGCCCAGGGCCAGAGCCTGGCTTTCACGTATCGGCTGTTCAACAGCCAGCATCCGGTACTCGACTCCATCAGTGACGACACTCAGCAGAACGATGGCAAGCGCCGTATCCTGTTCCAGACCGCTCGCACGGCCAATGCCGTCGTGTTGAAGCTGCACCCGTTCGTCGGTGCAGACGGAGCGCCCCTGGTCACCTACGACATGCAGCTCAAGGAGGATGATCAACGGGTCGAGCGCATCAGTGTATTGGGCGAAGCGCAGGGCAAGCAGGTCGAACAGGCGCGGTGGGATATGATGTACGTACGTACACACGGTCACCTCTGTCTGAGCCGTGTGACTACGCCAACGGGAGCAGTGGAAATGCTCTCATACGCTGATGCCGGTCACCAATTCCCTGCTGGCAGCGGCCGGCCTTCGCCGCTTCCCCGGGTCACCCGGCATCAAATCGAACCCGGGGCAGGGCAGCCTTTGGTGGATGTGGACTACCGCTACCCTGGCGCGCACAACTTCATAGGTGGCGGCACATCGCTGCCATGGCGCGACGATGGCTTGGATAACCTCTACAAACTCGCCGACAGCGATACCTACGAGTATCAGAGCGTGGAGGTCTGGAAACAGGAAGGCCAGGAGATTCGTAGCATCACCCGCACCTTCAACCGTTACCATCTGCTGACTGAAGTAAAGACCCTGCAAGGCAATTGCCAACAAACCTCTGCCACGGGATACACCATTAACGCAGGTGGCTTCCACCGCCAGCCGCCCACGTTCCAGTTGCCCACCGAGGAAACGCGCCGGTGGGTGGTGGTCGGCAGCGAAGTACCCGCGCGTTCGGAATCGGTTATCAGTACCTACGATAACCATGGCAACGTCTTGACCCGCAAGGAAGCCAACGGCATCGAGGTGCGCAACGAATGGTTCCAGGCGGCGGAGCAAGAAGGGCATCCGCACGACCCCAGTGGCTTTGTGCGGCACCTCAAAAGCACGACCACCTATCCGGCCAGCGACGGACAGGGCTTGGCACCGGTGCTCAGCCAACGTTTCAGCTATGTGGCCTATGCGCCGCTTGACGACGCCGAGCAGCCCGGTCCAAGGTTGACGGTGCCGTGGTTCGAAGTCGAAAGCGAAACGCTGGTCGATGTGGACGATGGCGAGCGCTGGCTGGAGTGCACGCGTTATGAGTACGAACATCAGGCAGCCAGCTGTATGGGGCGGGTGAGGGAAAAAGCCGTGCAGTACCCCGCAGGACCGGAGGATCCACCCGAAGCGACCCTCGATACCGTCACCCATTATGACTACTCTACGCCACTGAGCACCCACACCCGGCAGAGCGTCTTGCACACGCTTGAGACGCTGACCGGGTACGACGGTGAGGTCAAGCAGACCACCCTGGAGCATTCGCTGCACACCGGCCAGCCGCTGCTCAACCGCGATGACAATGACGTCGAAATCCGTTACGAGTACGACCCGTTGCAACGGGTGACCCAAGAGACGGTAGCGCCGGGCAAACCCCACGAAGCCACTCGACGCTATACGTATTTCTTGCGAGATTCCGCTAACGGTGTGCCCGAACAGTGGCAGTTTGACGTCAAGGGCGTAAAGACCATCACCTATCTGGACGGCCTGAACCGGGTGGTCGAGGAACAGCGCATGGACGTCGATCACCCTCTGCTCGGCGAAACGCTGCGCCAGACCTACCGCGCCAGGTACGACGCACTGGGTCAGATGCAGACGCAAACCGAAATCGACTGGCTCGGCGATCAGCAGCTGGAACTGACCAGCACGTTCGAGTACGACGACTGGGGCGAGCAGGACTGCGTGGTTGGGCCAGACGGCGTGCGCGAGTACACGCGCACTGACCCCGTCGGTACCCCTGCTTCCAAAGGCCCTGTTATCACCCAATGGCGTGAGGTACTCGACGAGCAGGGGAACCTCGTCTCCAGCGGTATCACCGTTACGTGGCTCAACCTGTTCGATAAACCCACGCGTATAGAACGCTTTGCGCCTGGCAAGCTGGAGCCAGCTGACGCCATCAGCCTGCAACGCAATCAGTACGACGGGCTTGGGCGCCTGTTCGAGGAGAGCGTAGGCATGGCGGGCAAACCTCAGTGTGTCAATCGATACACCTATGACGCCTTCGAGCGCTTGGTGATCCACACCCTGCCCGATGCTGCCCAAGTGCGGCGAAGCTTTGCCGCCCATAGCCGCGAAGACCTGCCCACGCGTATCAGCGTATCGAGCAGCCGCGGCGGCGATCAACTACTGGGTGAACAAGGCTTCGACGGCCTGAACCGGCGTATCAGCGCCACGACCGGGGGGCGCCTGCAGCGCTTCGAGTACGAACCCGGCCAGCGCAAGCCGTGCTGGGTAACCATGCCCAGCGGCGAGCGTGTCCATTACGAGTACCAGCCCAGCCTCAGCGAGCAGCCTACGGTGCGTACGGTCGGCGGCGTCACCACCCGCTTCACCCACGATCCACAAAATGCGCGCTTGATCGACTGTGAAATCCCTGACCTGCGCTTGACTCGGGATCATTTCAGTAATGGGGACGTGAAAGTGGAAAGGCGCTGGGTTGAGGGCGAGGCTGCGCCTTTCGAGATGCGTTACGACTACAGCTATCGCAGCCGTCTGCTGGCGTACCAGGATGTGCTCGGCCAGGTTCAAAGCAACGACTACGATGCCCTGGGGCAGCTGAAATGCACCACCTTGTACGCCGCACTAACCGACCAGCCGCTGCTTCAGGCCCACTTCAGCTACGACCTGTTTGGTCGCCTGCACACCACGACCACCCGGGACATGGCCAGTGATCAGGCGCTGCGTACGCAACTGCGGTATGACCCACATGATCGCGAAGACCTACGCACCTTCGAGTTCGGCCGCTTTGCGCTGGACGAGGATACGGGCGAGTGGGTTTTCGTGGCCGAGCATACTCAGACCCTCAGCCAAGCTTATGATGACGTCGACAAGCTCGTCCTGCGGGTACTGTCCGATGAAACCGGTGTGCTACGCGAAGAATCCTACAAATACGATTTGCGCGGACGCCTGACCGACTACAACTGCGCGGGCGAGCAATGTCCGATTGACCCCTATGGCCAGCAAATCAAGACTCAACTGTTCCGCTTGGATGCGATCGACAACATCGACCTGTTGACGACCACTGCGGCCGACAATAGCCGTTCGCGGGTCATCTACAAATTCGAAAATGCCGCGGACCCAGCGCAGTTGACCGCCATCGAGCATTCATCTCTGCCGGCGGTGCAGCTGCGCTATGATGCCAATGGCAACCTGATCCAGGACGAAGCCGGCCGTACCCTGACGTACGATGCGTTGAACCGCCTGCAGAGTGTCGATGGACCCACCGGTGCTGCTCGCTACCATTACGATCCCGAAGATGTACTCAGCGGGATGAGCCAGTAGAAGGTGCATAGGCGGGGTAGGGCATCGAAGCGCAGTTTAGCGGTAGCGAATGGTGAAGTTGAGTGCTCCGTTGGCGTCACCCGCACGCACGGCGGTGGCCGCTTCCACCTGAATGAACTGCGCACTGAAACGCAGCGGCGTGGTGCCATCGGCCAGGGGTCTCAGCGGCACCTCTTTGTTCAATGCCAGGGGCGTGCCATCTTGCTTGAGAATTCGTATGCCTACGCCTCGCGCCGACGATGTGGTAGTCAGTGAAAAAATACCTTCCAGGGGCGAGCCGATCGGAACTGAACCATTGATGCCGGTGAGCTCGATGGTGGCGTAGGTGTTGTGCTCAGGGTCGACCTCACAGCCGCTGAGCGTGATGGTGAAGGGTTCTGCCGGCGTGGTGACTCCGGGCGCGCTAAATCGCGAGCGCTCCCACTCGCCTAGCTTGACCGGGTTAGGGCTGACGCCTGTGCCTTCCAGGCTGCACTCGCTGTTGACCACTTCGGCTTGCAAATAATAGGTCAGCGCCAAGCCAACGGTCGGTTCATCAAAGTACCCTGTGAACATGCTCGTATCGAGTTTGTGGATGCCGGGCGGAATTGGCCCGGTCTTGTACAGGGTCACGTTGTTTTCAATGAATCTCAGCTGAAACGCTGACGTGTTCTCGGCATCGTGATAGGCAGTAAACGGCACCAGCGGCGGGTTGCGCCCGTAAGGTATGAATGTTGTCGGACCTTGGTCACTGAATGGCCAACCCAACTCGATACGTGCACCAATACCCGGGATATTGGTTTGCAAGATCGGGCTGCCATCGATGGTATGGATGGGGAGCAACGGGCGTACCGGTTCAAACTTGAAGTGCCAGCGCGTCCCGCGGTTAAAACACTCCAAAAGGCTGTTCGCCTCGTTATTCGTGAAATCATAAACGTTGAAACCGCCCAGTTGGCGACCTACCTGGGCATCGCGCGGCACATGCACGGTACCGAGTTTACGAATGAACGTCATTGGGCCTGTTGGGTATTTATCGAACCACCAGCAGGCCTTGCTTTTGACTTCGGAGGCGGCCACTGCTGGCTGGCTGCTGATGCTTAGCACCAACGCAGCGCACACTGTCAGGTATTTCATCATTGGGACTCCTTCAGAGCCCAGCCTGTGCTCAGGCTGGGCGCTACAAACATAGGGCCTAGCCGCAGACCAGCGATAGCAGGTGATAGCCTTGCTGAGCAGGCGAGTCTTTGGGGTCAACTGCGACTTGGCACATGCCGTCCTCATGCTCGTTCCAGCGCACGCTCAACACCTGCGCCTGGGTATGCGTGGAAAGCATGACTTGGCCCGCCTGGCCGACGATGCCCAGCTGCTTGCCCAGGCTGTCGACTACTTGGGCGCCGAAAGGCAACGGTCTGCCTTGTGCAGTACGCAGCGTCAGCACCAAGCGGGTCACGCGGCGGGCCTCGAAGCGGTGCTTGACCACGGCGCCTCGGCTTGGCACCACGCGTGCCGAACCGTTGTCGATTTCCACCTCCGGGCCGAGGCGGTCGGTCTGCAGCACCAGACTATTGTTGCGGTAGGGTTGCAGGTGCGGTACCAAGGCAAAGCCCTTGGCATTGGTCAGCGCTCCGGTGGCATTGCGCACACCCACATCCGCAATGTCGGGGACCTCGATCAGGGCCGCCGTATCCCCAAGGTACGGGCCAACGGCCAAGCCATCCTCATGGAACAACAACGCACCACTGGCATTGAGGGAAAGGCTGCGGTAATCACCGGCTTCGGTGAAACCTGCGCCCAGCGAGCCACTGCGGCCTTGGTGCGCGATGCTCAATGCTGCGGCCTTCTGCTTGTTTTCGTTCTGACTGAGGCTGGCGCTGTAGCTGATGGGGTACTGTGTGCTGGAACCGTTGAGCGTGGCACGCTGACTGTGGCCCTGGTTGTTGCTCAGCGCATCGAAGGACGCCGTGGCGCTGTGACCGATGTCCAGCGGCATACTCAGCGTCAGGCCGAACAGGCGCTGGGACGGGAAGTCGTCGTTCAATGACTGGGAGGCAAACAGGCTGTAGTTGACCCCGCCATGGTGGGTTGTGAAATTGACCTGATACTGACGCTGGGTGGTCGAGCGTTGCCAGTAGTCTTGCTGCGAATAGGTCAGGCTCAGGCCGCTGCGCTGCCCCACAGGCTGGTGAACGGCCGCTTCCAGGCGGCTTCGACGGGCTCCCATGAAGCTGTCTTGTCCGCTATGTTCACGCACGGCTTCGTCGAAGTCGCGGTATCCGCGGGTCGAGTAACGATAGCCGGCAAAGCGCAGGGTGGTCTGGCTGGCAAAGGTCTTGCCATACCTGATCGCGTGGCTTTGGCCTTGTTGGTTGCCAGAGGCCGCTTCGCTGTTGGCCTGGGTGATGTCCAAGCCAAGCGCGCCCCAATCGCCTAAATCCTTGCCCAGGCCGATATTGGCGGCGTGGTAGTAGTGGCTGGCCATCAGCCCACCGTAGAGCGTGGTGTTCCACGGCATGCCCACTGCGGCGGTGGATTGCCATACGGTCGGGCGGTCGAAGCTAGCGGCTGGGTTGTAGCGACCCACGGCAATGCTGTAGCGCCACACGCCTTCACGCAACAGGTTGCTGAGCGTGGCATAGGGCTGGGTGTAGCGTTGTACGCGGCCATCGTCCTCGGTCAGGACAATATCCAGCTCACCGCTGCCGCCTGGGCTCAAGTCGTCGATGGCATAGGGCCCAGGGCTTACGTATGTGGTGTAGATCGGATAGCCGTTCTGCCACACCTCGAGCTTGGCCCGGGTTTGCGCCACGCCACGGATGATCGGGGCGTACTGCTGCAGCGTGTCGGGCAGCATGCTCGTGTCCGAGGCAACTTGGACGCCAAGCAGAGGAATACCGCGAAAGACATCGCTGTCGAGAAACGTTTCGCCGATCGTGAGATTGCCGCGCAGCCCTGCGATACCTCGTTGTGCGTAGGTTTGGGACCGGCTCCAGCGTGTTGCACCCGTACCGTTTTCGCGCCATGCCTGGCTGCTGCGCAGCCGCCAGGCGCCAAGGTTGACACCGCTGTTGATGTTCAGGTCAGCGCTCGAATAACGCCCCGAATAGCGGTTGTGGCCTTGGTAGGTGGAGGCTTGGTAATTGATGAAGGCTGCGTTGATGCCGTGGTCCCACTGCGCAGTCTCCACCTGGCTGGCCAGATCACGGCGCATGGCGATCTGTGGCACCGACAACGTCAGGCGTAGCTTTGCGGCATCGAACATCGATGTGGCGCCTGGAATGACGGCAGGCAAATCCAGGCAGGTCGCCGTGGCCAGTGTAGGATCCTGCAGGCTTTCGAGCCGCACTCCCATGCCGACGAGCAAGGGCCCGGGCAAGCAGGCATCCAGGCGCTCGTCTTGCAGGGTGAACGTCAATTCATGGTTGCCCACGAACTCCAGGTTGAGCACGACATCGACCCGGTAGCGGCCAGGCGGCAGCGAGGTCGAGTCGGCAAGGGCGTCCAGTGCGATACTCGACACGCTGTCAGGCTGGGTACCGGCCTGGCGCAAGAAATGCGCATCGAACTGCATTGCAGGTTGGCTGTGGGAGCTGGCATGGGCGACTGGCAGCCAGGGGCTGATGCCGATTAGCAGGCACAAGCAGGCGCCGCACGGGCGTCCGGGCGTGATTAATGGCATGGAAAGTTCCTCGCCTATGACGGCAAGCTAGGGGCGATTGGCGATAGGCAGGGTGAAAGGCTTGGTGTAGCCACCGAAGTCATTGATGATGCTGAACCTGGCCTGCAGGTCAGGGCCAGGCTGAACTCCGTCCAGCGGCAAGTAGTGATCGCCAAACGGTGGCAGCATCGGAAGGTTTTCCAACTTGCCGGAACGCTGCGCACCGACCACCTCCAGCTGACTGAAGGTGACGTGGAACGGGGTGGGGTTGTGTGCCCTGAGTTGCGTCTGGCCGTTGGCCGAATGCAGTGAAAACTGCAAGTGGTTTGCCTGGGTGGCAGGGCTGCCCTTGAGCCGGTGGGGCCGGTAAAACAGCTTCAGACGTGTACGCAGCGCGATGTTCAGGGTGTTGTACTGGCCTGGCACGGCTTGCGGGATTTCCTGGAGGTTCAGGAAAAACAGGCTTTCTCTGTCTTCGGCCAGATCGTTGGGCAAGGCGCTGATCTGCAACAGTTGCTCCTGACCAGGATCGAGGCGAAACAACTGCGGTGAAGGCATCAGCGGCACTGCGGTGACACTGTCGTCAGCCTGGGTATTGATCCAGACTTGCGCTGCATACGTCTGTTTACTGGGGTTACGCACCACGACGGATGTGCTGCGGCTGTCGCTTGGGTAAACGATCCGCGTGTTGCTCAATGTGAGCGCAGCCTGACTGCTGCCAACGGGCAGGATAAGCAGCAATGCCGCTGCGCAGGTGCTGAATATCGCGCGCAGCGAAGCCGCCCGTACTGAAAAACCTGGCATTGAAAGTCGTCCTCTAGACCAGGTGCGCAACGGCACCTGGACGCGATGGGGGTACAAGGTGTGAGCCCGGCCTGTAGCCGGGCTCGGCAGGTCAGATGATGTCGACGGTGAAGTGAATGCTGGCCGACGCTGCGCCTGGCAACACAGGTACGCTGGTTGCGCGGTAGGTCGCGTGGAACACCATGCGAGACTGGCCCGTATCATTCAGGTCGTACTCGGCCGATGCGCTACCTGGGGCGACCGCACTGCCAGTGCGGTCACGCAGCGCGATGGCTACGTTCTTGGCACCATCGGAAGTAGGGGTGACCGCGAAATAGTTGCCGCTGACATCGGCAGTGCCCTCGAAGGTGACGGTGGCTTTGTTGCTGCTGAAACCACACACCGCGCCCTCTTCCACTACCAGTGCGAAGGTGCGTTGGTTGTACTCTTCACCGCTGGCCTTGAAGGCGCTGGCTGGCAGCTCACCCATCTCCACGGAGCTGCCGATGGCGCCGGAAGGTGGCGAAATGATGATCGGGCAAGTGTCGGCAGTGATTTTGCCGTCAAACATTACAAGGCCTGTGTTGGCGTTTGCCGATGTGCCAATGGCCGTCATGAGGAAGCCGAGCGATGCGGCCAGGAGAGACTTTTTCATAAGGATCCTTGTTCGAGTGACTAATATTAAATGACTGAAAGGTTAATTGAACGCCAGTGGTAGTGGTGTTCTTTAACTTCGGCGCGAATTTTATAGAAGTCACTTTTTTAGTTGCAAGGATAATATGAGTTCGATGTTTGTTATATTTTTTAACTATAAGACTATGTATTAGTTGTGTGTTGATTTTTCTGAGGGGCGGGGGAATTTTTTTCGAGTTAATAATTGAGCGGTGTGGCGCAATAGGCCTATTCTCTACAAAGAGTAAGAAAGCGTGAACCCGGCATCAGCTGAAGGCAACGTATTAATAAGAACACGTTCCATGGGAGGACGAGGTATCCCACGTCCGGCGTGGGATACCTGGGTGAATCAGTGGCTACTGCCTTGGCGTTGTTGGCTCAGCAGCTGCTTGTGCTGATGCCAGTCAAAGGGTTGACCGCTTTCCTGCGCTGCGAAGCGAAGCTCCTCGAGCTGTTGATACATATCCAGCTCTTCATCAGGCATGAAGTGCAGGCAATCACCGGCAAAGAACCATAGCAGATCGCGGGGCACCAAATGTGCGATTTGCGGGTAACGCTGAATCACTTGGCAGATCAAGTCCTGGCCCAGGTACTGGCTTTGCAGTGGGTCTTGTGGCAACACGGTCAGCAGTTCGTCAAAGCGTTCGAGAAACAGGGTATGGCTTTCTTCCGGCACCTGCTCCGCTTCGCCCAGCGCCACGAGGATGGTGCGCAGGTGCTGCAGCAATTGCAGGTGGTATTCCAGGTGTGGGTTGGCCATGGCAGGGGTCCTTGGTATGGCTGAAAGGGGGGCGGAGTATACGCCTCCCCTGTCGTTCGGAAAGACTCAGCGCACTTTCCCGGGTTCGGGTGTCAACTGCACCTTGTCAAAGGCATCCACATCGATGACCTTGCGCCGCGCCTGTTCAGCCGCGTGCAGGCGTTGCCCCTCGTCCGGTTGCAAGACGCCAGCCTCGACCGCTGCATCGATGGTCGACTGGCCAGGCGCAGGGCGGACATCGCCTTGCTTGAGCGCCTGGTGCAAGGCCTTGCTCAGCGGTGCCGTGCTGTCGAGCAGATCGCTGGCCTGCTGGAGGGCGGCAACGGGGTCGTTCTCGCGCTGTGGGCGGTAGCAGCCGGCAAGCAGTTCTTCCAGGGCCGGATCACCCTTTCTACGGCCGATCAGCTCAGCCACTTGGGCATCGAGTTCGTCACTGGGGCCGGTATGGCGCCGACCGAAAGGGAACACCAGTACGCGCAGTGCACAGCCCACGAAGCGATTGGGGAAGTTATCGAGCAGCCGATCCAGGGCGCGTTCGGCTTGCCCCAGACTCTCTTCCAAGGCCCAGCGCAACAGCGGCCGCAGGTGCTCGGCCGAGCCCTGATCGTGGTAGCGTTTGAGCGCTGCGCTGGCCAGATACAGATAGCTCAGTACATCACCCAACCGCGCGCTAAGTCGCTCGCGGCGCTTAAGTGCACCACCGAGCAGCATCATGGACAGGTCGGCCAACAGGGCAAATGCCGCCGCCTGGCGGTTGAGGGCGCGGAAGTAGCCTTGGCTCAGGGCATCGCCGGGCACCTGCTCGAAGCGGCCCAGGCCCAGTCCGTAGATCAGGGTGCTGGCCGCATTGCCCGTCGCAAAACCAATGTGCTTGGCCAGCAAATCATCGAACTCCACCAGCGCCTGGTCCTGGTCCTGGCGCGCGGCCAGGGCCATTTCCTTGAGTACGAACGGATGGCAGCGTATGGCGCCTTGGCCGAAGATCATCAGGTTGCGCGAGAGGATGTTGGCCCCCTCGACGGTAATGAATATGGGCGCGCCCTGCCAGTTGCGGCCCAGGTAGTTGTTGGGGCCCATGATGATGCCCTTGCCGCCGTGCACGTCCATCGCGTGCTGAATGCACTCACGGCCGCGCTCGGTCAGGTGGTACTTGAGAATCGCCGACAGCACCGACGGTTTCTCACCCAAATCCACGGCCTTGGCCGTGAGCAAGCGGGCGCTGTCCATCAACCAGGCGTTGCCGCCGATGCGTGCCAACGATTCCTGGATACCCTCGAAGGCCGCCAGGGGCACGTTGAACTGCTCGCGGATGTTCGCGTATTGGCCTGTGACCAGGCTGGTGTACTTGGCAGCGCCCGTGCCAACTGCCGGCAGCGAGATGGAGCGGCCTACCGACAGGCAGTTCATCAGCATCATCCAGCCTTTGCCGAGCATGTCCTTGCCGCCAATCAGGTAGTCCAGGGGGATGAACACGTCCTTGCCACTGTTGGGGCCATTCATGAAAGCCGCGCCCAACGGCAGGTGGCGTTTGCCGATCTCAACGCCGGGTGTGTCGGTGGGAATCAGCGCCAGGCTGATGCCAAGTTCTTCTGTCTCGCCGAGCAAGTGGTCCGGGTCGTAAGCCTTGAAGGCAAGGCCCAGCAGGGTGGCGACCGGCCCGAGGGTGATGTAACGCTTCTCCCAGTTCAGGCGCAGGCCTATGACGTCTTCCCCCTTCCACTGGCCTTTGCAGATCACGCCAGTGTCGGGCATTGCCCCGGCGTCGGAGCCAGCGTGGGGACCTGTGAGGGCAAAGCAGGGGATGTCCTCACCGCGAGCCAGGCGCGGCAGGTAGTGATCGCGCTGTTCGTCGGTGCCGTAATGCAGCAGCAACTCTGCAGGGCCCAGGGAATTGGGGACCATGACCGTGGAGGCCAGGTCACCGCTGCGCGTGGCGAGTTTCATCGCCACCTGGGAGTGGGCGTAGGCGGAAAAGCCCTTTCCCCCGTACGCCTTGGGGATGATGAGGGCGAAGAACCCGTGATCCTTGATGTGCTGCCAAGCCTGCGGTGGCAGGTCCATGTCCTGGCCGATCTGCCAGTCGCTGACCATCGCGCAGAGTGCCTCGGTCGGGCCATCGAGGAAGGCCTGCTCCTCTTCGGTGAGCATTGGCGCAGGGTAGGCGAGCAGGGTACGCCAGTCGGGGCGGCCACTGAACAGCTCGCCGTCCCACCACACGGTGCCGGCATCGATCGCCTCGCGCTCGGTCTGCGACATGGGGGGCAATGTGCGCTTGAACCATTTGAACACCGGGCCCGTGAATACCTTGCGGCGCCACTCGGGCAGTAACACGAGCGCGGCGTTGAGCGCGATCACCAGCCACACCACAACCAACAGCCAGCCGGGGGCTTTGCTGAAGATGCCCATCAGCAGCGTGTAGACGGCAACGATGCCAAGTATCTGCAAGGGCGGCAGGCGCCGGTGCATGAGGTAAACAGTGCCGATCACCAGCACTAGCAGCCACAACAGCAACATAATCACTCCTCCTTGGAACCAGGGGCTTGGCCATCCCACAGAGCTTAGACACCACGCTATGAACGGCACTGTCAGAACAGTGACAGGGTGTGGCAGCGTGAGTTTCAGTTCATGCTCGTTCTTGCCGGTATCTTCGCGCGTACAGCCGGCTAATGTCTGGAGTAGACTGCATGACCTGAGCATTCCTGAGGACGTCGTCATGCTGAAGATCTGGGGCCGCAAGAACTCGAGCAATGTGCGCAAGGCATTGTGGATTGCCCATGAGCTGGATCTGGATTTCGAGTCGATCGACGCTGGAGGCGCTTTCGGCGTGGTAGATGAGCCGTACTACCGCGCACGCAACCCAAATGGCCTGGTGCCTATGCTGGAAGATGGCGACCTGACCCTGTGGGAATCCAACGCCATCGTCCGCTACTTGTGCGCCGGATATGGTCAGGCGCAGGGCTGGTACCTGGACGATCCGCGCCAGCGCGCCCTGGCCGATAAGTGGATGGACTGGACCACCTCTTCCCTGGCGACCCCTTTCCGTCCGCTATTCTGGGGCATGCTGCGCACCCCTGAAAATCAGCGGGACTGGGTGGCGATCAATGCGGCGCACAAGCAGTGCGCACAGTTGCTGTCCATGGCCGATCAGGCCCTGGCCACACAGCCGTATCTGTCGGGAGAACACATTGGCATGGGTGATATCCCACTGGGGTGCTTCGCCTACGCCTGGTTCGAGATGCCCATCGAGCGTCCGGACATGTACCACCTCAAGGCGTGGTACGAACGCCTCAAGAGCCGCCCGGCCTATCAGGCTGGCGTGATGACTGCGCTGACCTGATCGAACACCGCAGCCGTTTCGATAGTCACTATCGATACACGTGACTGTACTTGTGCGGCCGAGCCTTGCACCATTGGCCGCACTCACTGCGCCAGTGAACCTGTCTGGCGTGTCCTGAACCTTATTCTTCGGTAAGTGACCCGCTATGAGTTCTGCCCTGTCCATCCGACAGCTGACCAAGACCTACGGCAACGGCTTTCAAGCCCTCAATGGCATCGACCTCGATGTTGCCGAAGGCGACTTCTTCGCCTTGCTTGGCCCCAACGGCGCCGGCAAGTCCACCACCATCGGCATCCTTTCTACCCTGGTGAACAAGACCAGCGGCACGGTCAATGTGTTCGGTCACGACCTGGACCGTGCGCCGTCTGCGCTCAAGCGCTGCCTGGGCGTCGTGCCGCAGGAATTCAACTTCAACCAGTTCGAGAAGTGTTTCGACATTGTTGTGACCCAGGCCGGCTACTATGGCATTGCGCCAAAAATCGCCAAGGAGCGGGCCGAGCAATACCTGACCCAGCTGGGCCTTTGGGACAAGCGCGATGTACCGTCGCGTTCGCTTTCTGGCGGCATGAAACGCCGCTTGATGATTGCCCGCGCGCTGATCCACGAACCGCGCTTGCTGATTCTCGACGAACCCACTGCCGGGGTGGACATTGAACTGCGCCGTTCGATGTGGAGCTTTCTCACCGAACTCAACGAGAAGGGCATCACCATCATCCTCACCACCCATTACCTGGAAGAGGCCGAACAGCTGTGCCGCAACATCGGCATCATCGACCACGGCACCATCGTCGAGAACACCAGCATGCGCAACCTGCTGGGCAAGCTGCACGTTGAAACCTTCGTGCTCGACCTCAAGCAGGACCTGGCCAGTGCCCCGGCCCTGCAAGGGTATCCTTGCCGATTGCTGACGCCTCATACGCTGGAAGTACAGGTGGACAAGGACATCGGCATTACCGCGCTGTTCAGCCAGTTGGCGCTGCTGAACATCGAGGTATTGAGCCTGCGCAACAAGACCAATCGACTTGAGGAGCTGTTCGTGTCACTGGTGGAAAAGAACCTGTCGAAGGTGGCCGTATGAGTGTGGAGCTGCGCACCAACTGGGTCGCCCTGAACACCATCGTCTATCGCGAGGTACGGCGCTTCCTGCGCATCTGGCCGCAGACCTTGCTGCCCCCGGCGATCACCATGGTCCTGTACTTCGTCATCTTCGGAAACCTGATTGGTCGGCAGATCGGCGACATGGGTGGGTTCACCTACATGCAGTACATCGTACCGGGGCTGATCATGATGTCGGTGATCACCAACTCCTACGGCAACGTGGTCTCGAGCTTCTTCGGTAGCAAGTTCCAGCGCTCGATCGAGGAGTTGATGGTTTCGCCGGTGTCGCCACACACCATCCTGGTGGGGTACGTACTGGGCGGAGTACTGCGTGGCTTGGCGGTAGGTGTGATCGTGACCATCCTGTCGATGTTCTTCACCGACCTGCAGGTGCATCACCTGGGGGTGACCGTGGTGGTGGTGCTGTTGACGGCGACCATCTTCTCGTTGCTAGGCTTCGTCAACGCGGTGTTTGCTCGCAATTTCGACGACATCTCGATCATCCCGACGTTCGTGCTGACCCCGCTGACCTACCTGGGCGGCGTGTTCTATTCGATCACCCTGCTGCCACCGTTCTGGCAGACCGTCTCGTTGGCCAACCCTGTGCTGCACATGGTCAATTCGTTCCGCTACGGCATTCTAGGGGTGTCGGACATCAGCATTGGCACGGCGATCACCTTCATGCTGGTGGCCACTGCCGTGCTCTACCTGCTGTGCGTGCGGCTGCTGGTCAGTGGCCGGGGCATGCGTGCCTGAAACGTTGCACCGGCATTGGCGACGACGCCATTGCCGGCCCACCCACCAGCGCCAGTACAGCAGGGTGCTGAAATAGCCGAGCATACCCAGCAGCACGGCGCAGACGATTGAACCGAGCAGGAAGGGTTGCCAGACCGTCGACAGTTGGTCGGTGATCCACTGGAAGGTCAATGTGTCGGGCAGCGCGCGTGGCGGTACCTGCATCAGCCAGGCACCGACCATGTATGTCACGAAAAACACCGGTGGCATGGTCAGCGGGTTAGTCAGCCACACCAGGCTGACGGCGATCGGCAGGTTACCCCGCAACGGAATGGCCAACGCAGCGGCCAGCAGCATTTGCGCAGGCATCGGGATCAAGGCGGCGAACAGGCCGACGCCCATGGCTCGTGCTACCGAATGACGGTTCAGGTGCCACAGGTTCGGGTCATGCAGCAACGTGCCGAAAAAGCGTAAGGACTTGTGTTCCCGAATACTGCTCGGGTCCGGCATGTAGCGTTTGAATAGTCGGCGCGGCATGGGGGCTCCCGGAGCGTTGACCGAGGCAGTATGCCCTGATTCCCGGTCGGCCTCGTTCAGAGTTTGTGACAATTGTTGAGCAAGCATTGCCGACAAGTGGGCTATGCCTCAGAGGTTGATTCAGCTTCTGGAGCTCTACCTCATGCGCACAGGGATGTTGGCGCTTGCACTCGGTCTGCTCAGCCTCGGCCTGGTGCCTCAACTGCCATCGGTCGGATGGCTGTTATTGCTTGCGGCGGGCGCTGTCGTCAGTCTGTTCACCCGCGGGTGGTTGCTGGGCGTGTTCCTGCTGGGCTTTTGCTGGGCCTGCTGGTCTGCCAAGCAGGCCATGGATGATCGTCTGGCGCCAGGGCTCGAGGGTCGCACGTTATGGCTGGAAGGGCGCGTGGTCGGCCTGCCGGCGCGCACCGCGCAAGGCGTTCGCTTCGACCTTGAGGGGGCGCATTCCCGGCGTGCCGAATTGCCGCAACGCCTGCAATTGAGCTGGTTTGACGGGCCACCGCTGCGTGCCGGCGAGCAGTGGCGCCTGGCCGTGACCCTGCAGCGGCCGGGCGGGCTTTTGAACCCCTACGGGCCTGACCGGGAGGCGCAGTTGCTGGCACGTCGGGTCGGCGCCAGCGGAACGGTCAAAGCCGGGGAGTTACTGACGCCCGCGCCAGCCAGCTGGCGCGATGCGCTGCGCGAGCGGCTACTGGCTGTCGAGGCCAATGGTCGGCAAGCCGCGCTGGTGGCGCTGGTGCTTGGCGATGGGGCAGGCCTGGCACGCGAGGACTGGCAGGCGCTACAGGCAACCGGCACCGTGCACCTGCTGGTGATTTCGGGCCAGCACATCGGCCTGGTGGCGGGTCTGCTCTACGCCGTGGTCGCGTGGTTGGCCCGCTGGGGGCTGTGGCCGGCCCGGGTGCCGTGGCTGCCTTGGGCCTGTGCGCTGGCCATGAGTGCGGCGCTGGCCTACGGCTGGCTGGCTGGGGCAGGGGTGCCAGTACAGCGCGCCTGTCTGATGCTGGCCGTGGTGCTGCTGTGGCGGCTGCGCTTTCGTCATCTGGGTGCGTTTCACCCCTTGTTACTTGCGCTGGTTGCCGTACTGCTGTTCGAGCCATTGGCAGCGCTGCTTCCAGGTTTCTGGTTGTCATTCGGCGCCGTGGCCACGCTCATCTACACCTTCAGTGCCCGGCTAGGGGCTTGGCAACCCTGGCAGGCCTGGACGCGAGCGCAGTGGGTCATCGCCGTCGGGCTGCTCCCAGTGCTGCTGGCGGTGGGCTTGCCGGTGAGCCTGAGTGCCCCGCTGGCCAACCTGGTGGCGGTGCCGTGGGTGAGCTTGGCGGTATTGCCGCTGGCGCTATTGGGCACCTTGTTGCTGCCCTTGGGAAGCGCAGGTGAGGCCTTGCTGTGGCTGGCAGGCGGCCTGCTGGATATCTTGTTTCGCGCCTTGGCGCTGGTCGCCCAGCAGCGCCCGGCATGGGTGCCTCCCGCATTGCCGTTGTGGGCCTGGCTGCTGGTCTGCCTGGGTGCACTGCTGCTGTTGCTGCCACGGGGTGTGCCGCTGCGTGGGTTGGGTGCGGTGATGCTCGTGGCGCTCTGGGCACCTCGCGAGCCTGTCCCGGATGGCCAGGTCGAGGTGTGGCAGCTGGACGTGGGCCAAGGCTTGGCGGTGTTGCTGCGTACCCGGCAGCACAGTCTGCTGTATGACGCAGGTCCAGCCAGGGGCGAAAGCGATCTGGGTGAACGGGTCGTGTTGCCCACCTTGCGCAAGTTGGGGGTCGACAGCCTGGATCTGCTGGTGGTCAGTCACGCCCATGCCGACCACGCCGGCGGTGCAGGTGCAATCGGGCGCGGGCTGCCGATCAGGCGGGCGATTGGCGGTGAGCCGCTGGAAGCGGTTCCGTTACAGCCTTGCGTCAGTGGCGAGCAGTGGGAGTGGGACGGCGTGCGCTTTTCCCTGTGGCGCTGGGCGGATGCGCGCACCAGCAACGACCGCTCCTGCGTGTTGCTGGTCGAGGCGTCGGGCGAGCGGTTGCTGCTGGCCGGGGACATGGAGGCGGGGGCCGAACGTGCGTGGCTGGCTGCCATGGACTCACCACGCATCGACTGGCTGCAGTCGCCTCACCACGGCAGCCGCAGTTCGTCGAGCGAAGCCTTCATCCGCGCTGCGGCCCCGCGTGGGGTACTGATATCCCGCGGGCGCAACAACAGCTTCGGGCATCCCCATGCACAGGTGGTCGAACGCTATCGCAGACATGGCATGACCCTTCACGACACGGCGGTGGAGGGGGCGTTGCATCTGGTGCTCGGTGTGCAAGGAAAGGTCGAGGGTATGCGCAGCCAGCGCCGGTTCTGGCGTGACGCCAGGGGTGGTTAATGCTGATGAGCCCCTGGCGCGCCTATGGTAAAGTGGCGACCTTTTCCAGAGGGCTTCTACTGTGTGGGAATTGGTCAAGTCAGGCGGTTGGATGATGCTGCCGATCATTCTGAGTTCCATCGCCGCCATGGCTATCGTCGTCGAGCGCCTGTGGACCCTGCGCGCCAGTCGCGTCAGTCCTCCCCACCTGCTGGGCCAGGTGTGGATGTGGATCAAGGACAAGCAACTGACCAGTGACAAGCTCAAGGCCCTGCGTGCCGACTCGCCCTTGGGGGAGATCCTCGCGGCAGGGCTGGCCAACTCGCGTCATGGTCGCGAAATCATGAAAGAGTGCATCGAGGAAGCCGCCTCGCGCGTCATCCATGAGCTGGAGCGCTACATCAGCACGCTGGGCACCATTGCCGCCATGGCGCCGCTGCTGGGCCTGCTGGGCACCGTGCTAGGCATGATCGACATCTTCAGCGCGTTCATGGGGTCGCAGATGACCGCCAACGCCTCGGTGCTGGCGGGCGGTATTTCAAAGGCCCTGGTAACTACCGCAGCCGGGCTGATGGTCGGTATCCCGGCGGTGTTCTTCCATCGCTTCCTGCTGCGCCGCATCGATGAGCTGGTGGTGGGCATGGAGCAGGAGGCGATCAAACTGGTGGAGGTGATTCAGGGGGACCGCGAGGTGGAAGTGGCGGGAGGCAAGGCGTGAAGTTTCGGCGCAATCGCCAGCGCGAGAACATCGACATCAACCTCGCGTCGTTGATCGACGTAGTGTTCGTGTTGTTGCTGTTCTTCGTGGTCACCACCACGTTCACCCGCGAAACCCAGCTGCGCGTCCAGTTGCCCGAAGCGGCCAGCGCCGAGCGGGCACCGGGCGATGAGGGCAAGTTGGTAGAGATCACCATCAGTGCCGAAGGGGTGTATTCAGTGAATAACCACCTGCTGCCCAAGAGCGACCTGGCCACCCTCAGCGAGGCCATCGAGCGTGAATCAGGTGGCGACAATACACTGCCCCTGGCCATCAGTGCCGACGGCAAGACCCCGCACCAGGCTGTGGTCACCGCAATGGATGCCGCCGGCAAGCTCGGCTTCAGCCAGTTGCGCATGACCACCGTCGAGGCGGCCCAGAGCACACCCTGATGACACTAGCCGATCGCCTGCTTGCTGCCTGGTACACCGGCCATCCTGCACTGGCGTTGCTGCGTCCGCTGGAAGCGCTGTACCGCTGTGTGGTCAAACGCAAGCGCAGGCGTTTTCTCAACGACCAGCGGGCCAGCTACCGCGCCCCGGTGCCCGTCATCGTGGTGGGAAACATCACCGTCGGCGGTACGGGCAAGACCCCCATGATTCTCTGGCTGATCGAGCACTGCCGCCAGCGGCGCTTGAGGGTAGGGGTGGTCAGCCGTGGCTATGGCGCCAAACCGCCGCAGTTGCCTTGGCGGGTCACGGCCGATCAGGCTGCCGAGCAGGCGGGCGACGAGCCGCTGCTGATCGTGCAGCGTACCGGTGTGCCGCTAATGATCGACCCGGACCGCGCCCGTGCGGTGCAGGCCCTGCTGGCCAGCGAACACCTGGACCTGATCCTGTGTGACGACGGCATGCAGCACTACCGCCTGGCGCGAGACCTGGAATTGGTCTTGATCGACGCCGCTCGCGGCCTGGGCAACCGCCGATGCCTGCCGGCCGGCCCCTTGCGCGAGCCTGTCGAGCGCCTGAAGGCGGCCGACGCGGTCCTGTTCAATGGCGCGGAGCAAGACACTGCCGAAGGCTTTGGTTTTCGCCTGCAGCCCAGCGCATTGGTCAACCTGCGCACGGGCGAGCGCCGGGCACTCGACCATTTTTCCGCCGGCCAGCGCCTGCATGCAGTGGCCGGCATCGGTAATCCGCAGCGTTTCTTCAATACCTTGCAAGGGCTAGGCTGGCAGCCGCTGCCGCACCCCTTTGCCGACCACGCACAATTCAGTGCCCAGAACCTTGCCTTCACACCGCCACTGCCGCTGGTCATGACCGAGAAGGATGCGGTGAAGTGCCGCTCTTTCGCGGCCGAGAACTGGTGGTACCTGGCTGTGGAAGCCCAACCCACGCCGGCATTTGGCACTTGGTTCGACCTGCAGTTGCAACGTTTGCTACCCAAGCCCTGATCCCGTTTTCAATGTCGGCCATCTGGCCAAAGGAAGCCTTTTATGGACACCAAACTGCTCGATATCCTGGCCTGCCCAATCACCAAGGGCCCGCTCAAGCTCAGCGCCGACAAGACCGAGCTGATCAGCAAGGGCGCCGGCCTTGCCTATCCCATTCGCGACGGTATCCCGGTCATGCTGGAAAGCGAGGCACGTACCCTGACCGATGATGAGCGCCTGGACAAATGAGCCTGGATTTCACTGTCGTCATTCCAGCCCGCCTGCGCTCCACGCGCTTGCCAGGCAAGCCCCTGCTGCCCATCGCCGGCAAGCCAATGGTGCAACACGTGTGGGAACAGGCGCGCCGAAGTGCCGCCAGCCGTGTCGTCATCGCAACCGACGATGCCGGCATTTACGAAGCTTGCCAGGCATTTGGCGCCGAAGTGCTGATGACCCGCGTCGACCATGAATCCGGCACTGACCGACTGGCCGAGGTGGCCGTGCAGCTCGGCCTGCCCAGCGACGCCATCGTGGTCAACGTACAGGGTGACGAGCCGCTGATTCCGCCAGTGATCATCGACCAGGTGGCCGCCAACCTGGCGGCTAACCCGCAAGCCGGTATTGCGACCTTGGCCGAGCTGATCCACGAACCGCAAGCGGTGTTCAACCCCAACGCAGTCAAGGTGGTGAGCGACAAGAACGGCCTGGCCCTGAGCTTTAGCCGTGCGCCGCTGCCGTGGGCCCGCGATGCGTTTGCCAAAGGCCAGGATCTGCCACCCGGTGTGCCTTACCGTCGCCATATCGGCATGTATGCCTATCGGGTTGGTTTCCTCCATGATTTCGTCGGCTGGGGCCCATGTTGGCTGGAGCAGACCGAGGCGCTGGAGCAGCTGCGTGCGTTGTGGCACGGCGTGCGTATTCATGTGGAAGATGCCATCGAGGCCCCCGCCGTGGGCGTGGACACCCCTGAAGACCTGGAGCGCGTACGGCGCTTGCTGGAGGCCTGATGCGCGTTCTGTTCGTGTGCCTGGGCAACATCTGCCGCTCGCCTACTGCCGAAGGCGTGCTGCGTCATCAACTGCAGGCCGCAGGGCTTGCCGATCAGGTGCAGGTAGCCTCGGCCGGTACGGGCGACTGGCACGTTGGCAAGGCGCCCGATAGCCGCACCCTCAAGGCCGCGCTGGCACGTGGCTACGACCTGTCGAAGCAGCGTGCCCAGCAGGTCAAGGTGGCGCACTTCGCCGAGTACGACCTGATCCTGGCGATGGATCAGAGCAACCTGCGCGATCTGCGTGCCCTGCGCCCGTCCACGGCAGTGGGTGAGCTCGACCTGTTTTTGCGCCGCTACGGTTCTGCGCTCGATGAAGTGCCAGATCCGTACTATGGCGGTGCCGACGGCTTCGAGCAGGTGCTCGACCTGATCGAAACCGCCTGCCAAGCGCTGGTCGTGGAAATCAAGGGGCGGTTATGACCGAGCATTGGCAGGAGCAGGTCTCGCTCAAGCCGTACAACACCTTTGGCATCGACGTGAAAGCGCGCTATTTCATCCAGGCCAAAGACGACCTGCAGGTGCGTCAGGCGCTGGACGGTGCGCAGCAGCAGGGTGTACCGGTGCTGGTGATCGGTGGGGGCAGCAACCTGCTGCTGACCCGCGATGTCGATGCCCTGGTGCTGCACGTCGCAACCCAGGGTCGTCGCGTGCTCACTGACGATGGCGAACACGTTGTGGTCGAGGCCGAGGCGGGTGAGGCCTGGCACCCGTTTGTGCAATGGACGCTCGCGCAGGGGTTTTGCGGGTTGGAGAACCTCAGCCTGATTCCCGGCACAGTAGGCGCTGCACCCATGCAGAACGTGGGCGCTTATGGCGTCGAGATCAAGGATGTCTTCGCTGGCTTGACCGCGCTGGACCGCAAGACGGGTGAAGTCCGTGACTTCGCCTTGTCCGACTGCGCGTTCGGCTACCGTGACAGCCTGTTCAAGCGTAACCCTGGTCGCTGGCTGATACTGCGTGTGCGTTTCGCCTTGAGTCGCACCTTGCAGGCGCGCTTGGACTACGGCCCGGTGCGTCAGCGCCTGGCCGAGCAGGGCAGCACCGTGCTCACTGCGCAGGCCATCAGTGATGCTATCTGCAGTATTCGTCGTGAGAAATTGCCTGATCCGGCCGAGCTGGGTAATGCCGGGAGTTTCTTCAAGAACCCCGTGGTCGCGGCGCAGGTGGTTGAGCGCATTCGTGCGCAGCATCCAGATGTCATTGCCTACCCTCAGGCCGATGGCCAAGTGAAGCTGGCAGCGGGCTGGCTGATCGAGCGGGCGGGCTGGAAGGGCTATCGCGAAGGCGATGCCGGGGTGCATCGCCTGCAGTCGCTGGTGCTGGTCAACCATGGCCAGGCGAGCGGGGCGCAAATGCACGCTCTGGCGCGGCGAATCCAGGCCGACATCCTGGAGCGGTTCGGGGTTGAGCTCGAGATGGAGCCCAATCTTTATTGATGCTGCCTACAGCGTCGTCCAGGCGCCGTGTCCGTCCATAAGGGTAAACGCCCGGCCAAGAAAAAGCCCCGCCAGTTCGCACTGGCGGGGCTTTTTCATTCAGCCTTGGCTATCAACCCTGATGGGTTTTCGGCTCGTCGGCGGTCTCTGACGTTGGCGCGTCGGTAGTGGCGGTAGCCTGGGCGGCTTTGGCGGCAGCCTCAGCCTCACGCTTGCGGCGACGCACTTCACGTGGATCGTTTGGTGCGCGGCCGTTGGACAGCATGACGGTGGCAGGCTCTGCCACGGCGGCTGCGGCGGCTGCTGGCTCAGGCTCAGGCGCGGCCGTTTCAGGCTCGGCCACAACCTCTGGCTCGGCCACCTTTGGCTGGGCCTCGACCGCCGGGGCGGGCTGTTCGGCTACCGGGGCAACCTCGATCACGGAAGGTGCCTGCTCGATTTCGCCGGCTTCGATAGCCGGGGCTTCTGCAGGTACTTCAGTGACTGGCGCTTCAGGTGCCTGAACGTCTGCCGGGGCTTCAACGGCTGCGGTTTCGGTGGCCGCGGCTGGCTCAGCAACGGAGGCTTGTTCAATTGCCGGCTGCGGGACGACCTCAACCACTGGCTCGGCCGAGGCCTCGACAAACGGCGCTGGCTCGCTGACTGGCTGCTCGACCGCCGGGGCCACGGCGGCCGCTTCTGCTTGGGCCACAGCGTCAGCCTGCTCGACCGGTTGGGCGATTTCGCTGCTGTCGGTTGGGGCAACAGCGGCGACTTCGGCGGTAGCGCGCTCGGCCTGCTGATTGGCCTGGGCCTCGGCGTCGGTGCTGATGTTGCTGGTCGCAACCGCAGCGGTCACCGCGACGCCTGCGGCCAGCTCTGCGCCCAGCTCGGTGGCCTGGCGCTGTTGAGGCTGCTCTTCGCTGCCTTCTTCTTCACCGTCGATCAACTCACCATTGGCGTTGCGCTGGCGCTCGCGACGGTTGCTGCGGCGACGCTGGCCACGCGAGCGGCGGCGCGGACGCTCGCCATCGTTGCCGTCCTGCTCATCCTGCAGTTGCTCTTCGTTCGGCAGTTGCTCTTCGGCCAGCTTGGCGGCGTGTTCTGCTGCTTCCTCGGTCGTGCGTGGCTGACGTTCTTCACGAGGTTGGCGCGGGGCGCGTTCTTCCCGGGCTGCACGCTCTTCACGAGGCGCTTGATCTTCACGCGGAGCACGCTCTTCGCGAGGTGCGCGCTCTTCACGTGGGGCGCGCTCTTCACGCGGAGCACGCTCTTCCCGAGGCGCGCGCTCTTCACGCGGAGCACGTTCTTCGCGAGGTGCGCGCTCTTCACGCGGAGCACGTTCTTCGCGAGGCGCGCGATCTTCACGTGGAGCACGTTCTTCGCGGGCTACGCGCTCTTCACGCGGCTGACGCTCCTCGCGTTCTGCTGGCGGTGTAGCGTCCAACGGCTCGCGCAGTTCACGCACGCGCTCTTCGCCACGGTTGCCGCGACGGTCCTCGCGCGACTGGCGTGGTGCACGCTCTTCGCGCGGGGCACGTTCTTCTCGTGGTGCACGTTCTTCACGCGCAGCACGTTCCTCGCGTGGCTGGCGTTCCTCGCGCGGGGCGCGCTCGGCACGCTCTTCACGCGGTTTGCGCTCTTCGTCGCGACGACCGTTACGGTTACGGCTCTGCTGGCGTCCGTTACGGCGTTCCTCGTTGCGCGGGCTGCGCTCGGTAGTCGGCTTTTCAGCGGCAGGGGCGACAGGCGCGGCAGCAGGTTCTTCCTTGCCAGCGAACAGGCTCACCAGCGACTTCACCAAGCCCTTGAACAGGCTGGGCTCCGGGGCGCTTGGGGCAGGGGCGGCGGCTGGCGCAGGCTGTGGCTGCTCGGTGGCAGGCACAGGTGCGTTCGCACGGGCCGGGGCGGTTTTCACAGCGGCTTCCTGGCGAACCAGGGTGCGGGTGGCGGTCGGCTGTGGCGCTTCTTCGGTCTCGCTGGCGGCGATTTCGTAGCTGGACTGGTTGTTCAGTACTTCAGGGTTGTCGTCGCGCAGGCGCTGGACTTCGAAGTGTGGGGTTTCCAGGTGATCGTTCGGCAAGATGATGATGCGTGCACGGGTACGCAGCTCGATCTTGGTGATGGAATTGCGCTTCTCGTTGAGCAGGAAGGCGGCCACCGGGATCGGCACCTGGGCACGGACTTCGGCAGTGCGATCCTTCAGGGCCTCTTCTTCGATCAGGCGCAGGATAGCCAGCGACAGCGATTCCACGTCACGGATGATGCCGGTGCCCGAGCAGCGCGGGCAGACGATGCCGCTGCTTTCGCCCAGCGACGGACGCAGGCGCTGACGTGACATTTCCAGCAGGCCGAAGCGCGAGATGCGGCCAACCTGCACGCGAGCGCGGTCGGCCTCGAGGCATTCACGCACGCGCTCTTCCACGGCGCGCTGGTTCTTGGCAGGGGTCATGTCGATGAAGTCGATCACGATCAGGCCGCCGATGTCACGCAGGCGCAGCTGGCGGGCGATTTCCTCGGCCGCTTCCAGGTTGGTCTGCAGCGCGGTTTCCTCGATGTCGCTGCCCTTGGTGGCGCGTGCCGAGTTGATGTCGATGGACACCAGCGCTTCGGTCGGATCGATCACGATCGAACCGCCTGATGGCAGCTCGACCACGCGCTGGAACGCGGTTTCGATCTGGCTCTCGATCTGGAAGCGGTTGAACAGCGGGACGCTGTCTTCGTACAGTTTGACCTTGCTGGCGTACTGCGGCATGACCTGGCGAATGAAGGTCAGGGCTTCTTCCTGGGCATCGATGCTGTCGATCAGCACTTCGCCGATGTCCTGGCGCAGGTAATCGCGGATGGCGCGGATGATGACATTGCTTTCCTGATAGATCAGGAACGGCGCGGCGCGGTCCAGCGAGGCTTCCTTGATGGCGGTCCACAGCTGCAGCAGGTAGTCCAGGTCCCACTGCATCTCTTCGCTGCTGCGGCCAAGGCCGGCGGTGCGAACGATCAGGCCCATGTCGCCTGGTACGGTCAGGCCATTGAGCGCTTCGCGCAACTCGTTGCGCTCTTCACCTTCGATGCGACGGGAAATGCCGCCGGCGCGTGGGTTGTTGGGCATCAACACCAGGTAGCGGCCGGCCAGGCTGATGAAGGTGGTGAGGGCGGCGCCTTTGTTGCCGCGCTCTTCCTTCTCGACCTGGACGATGACTTCCTGGCCTTCGCTGAGCACTTCCTTGATGTTGACGCGGCCTTCAGGGGCCTTCTTGAAGTATTCGCGGGAGATTTCTTTCAGCGGCAGGAAGCCGTGACGTTCGGAACCGAAGTCGACGAAGGCGGCTTCGAGGCTAGGTTCGATGCGAGTGATCTTGCCTTTGTAGATGTTGGCCTTTTTCTGCTCACGTGCACCGGACTCGATGTCCAGGTCGTAGAGGCGTTGGCCGTCCACCAGGGCTACGCGCAACTCTTCGGGTTGAGTGGCGTTAATCAGCATTCTTTTCATGTTGTACCGTCGGTTTCCGGGCTGCCGGAAACGGCGTTCGGCACACACGACGTCTCATGGTCGGTGCCAAGGTGCGCAAAGGGTGGTTAACCACCCCCGTGTCGAGCGACGTTCGGCACCAGCCGGTTGCCCAGCCTGCCGTTGTCGCGACGACGCGTCCTGTTTTGCTGCGGTGCCAACAAGGCCCCGGAGGCTTCGAATTGTTATCCGAATCAACCAAGCGGGCCTGGTGCACTCAGTCAGGAGGAGGAATCAACCTTCAGCCGTGGACGCCCAGGGGCATCTGTTCAGGACCTTATCCGCTCGCCAGCCGTATGATGGGGCTGGTGGCCGGACGCGGTGCTACACGGTCCGAGGGCTGTGCATCTCCACCCTGCACGTATCCCTGATAATTCGGGTGCTGCCGCGCGCTGAATCCGCAACGGGTTGCATTTTTCGCCAGCGCGATTCTGCGCTGGCGCCATTCATGTCCAAGGCAGGTATTTCCGAGGCATTCGCCATGGGTTGCGTGGAAGCGACGGGCGGGCAGAGGTACTGCGAAAAGAAGCGTGTAAGCAGGTTTGACACCGCACTTGTCGTTTATTTTCGGTCTTCTCTACACGGCGCTGGTGGCGATTCCAGGCAATTCGGTAAACTGGCGAACCCCCGTAGGACGGCCTCGCGTCCTGGAGAATTGCGTAGGTCAGTGACTGGCGCACAGCCTGATTCCACTGGCCTGCCGCTTATGGCGGCGTTCGCGACTATAGCAGCAATGATTAAGTGCTTCAATTCCATAAAAATTGTATGATTGCGCCATGACAACCAATACCTCTCCGACTTCCGGCGTCCAGCTGATTGAAGTCGCGCCGGAACTTGCCGGCCAGCGTATCGACAACTTTCTCATCACAGCCCTCAAGGGTGTGCCCAAGACCTTGGTCTATCGCATCCTGCGCAAGGGCGAGGTGCGAGTGAACAAAGGTCGGGTCAAGCCCGAGTACAAGATCCAGGCGGGCGACATCGTGCGGGTGCCGCCCGTGCGACTGCCTGAGCGCGACGAGCCGGCGCCGGTGGCTCAGGGGCTGCTGCAGCGGCTCGAAGCCGCCATCGTTCACGAAGACAAGGCGTTGATCGTGATGAACAAGCCTGCCGGGATCGCCGTGCATGGCGGTAGCGGGCTGAGTTTTGGGGTGATCGAGGCGCTGCGTCAGTTGCGCCCTGATGCCAAGGAGCTGGAGCTGGTGCATCGCCTGGACCGGGACACCTCGGGCCTGCTGATGATCGCCAAGAAGCGCAGCATGCTGCGCCATCTGCATGCTGCGCTGCGCGGGGATGGCGTGGACAAACGCTACATGGCCCTGGTGCGCGGTCACTGGCCAACCGCGAAGAAACAAGTCAATGCACCGCTGCTCAAGAGCAACCTGCGCTCAGGCGAGCGCATGGTCGAAGTCAACGACGAAGGCAAGGAGGCGCTGACCCTGTTCCGTGTACTGCGCCGCTTCGGCGACTTCGCCACCCTCGTGGAGGCGCGCCCGATCACGGGCCGTACCCACCAGATTCGCGTGCATGCCCTGCATGCCGGGCACATGATCGCAGGCGACAGCAAGTATGGCGACGAAGATTTCAGTCGCGAAATCCGCGAGCTGGGCGGCAAGCGTCTTTTCCTGCACGCGTATGCGCTGACGGTGCCGCTTCCGGATGGTGGGGAGCTCAAGTTGGAGGCGCCCGTGGATGAAATGTGGGCCAAGACCGTGGAGCGTTTGAGTGCGCCGTGACTACGCGCTGCTGATCTTCGACTGGGACGGCACCTTGGCCGACTCCGTCGGGCGCATCGTCGAGGCCATGCAGGTTGCTGCCGAGCGCGCCGGCCACGCGCCCAGTCAGGAGCAGGCCATCAAGGGGATCATCGGGCTGTCGTTGGCCGAGGCGATCCACACCCTTTATCCGCGTCTGCCACCTGAGCAGGTAGAGCGTTTTCGTCAGCACTATGCCGATATCTACACGGCGCTCGATCAACAGCCTTCGCCGCTGTTCGACGGCGTTGTCGAATCGCTGGCGGCCTTTCGCGCCGAGGGCTATCGAATGGCGGTGGCTACCGGCAAGGCGCGCCGCGGTCTTGACAGGGTGCTCAAGGCCAACGGCCTTGAGCGGTTTTTCGATATCACGCGTGCGGCCGATGAGACGCGCGGCAAGCCCCACCCACTGATGCTCGAACAAATACTCGACCATTGCGGCGTCGAACCGGGTCGTGCGCTGATGGTCGGAGATTCTGCGTTCGATCTGCAGATGGCCAGTAACGCGGGGATGCACTGCGTCGCCGTGGGTTATGGCGCAATGTCGCTCCAGGCGCTGGCCGAGTTCGGGCCGCAGGTTTGTATCGATCACTTTGGCCAGCTGCGCGAGTGGCTGTCTGGTTCCGCAGGTTCATTTTCGAGGTAGGTGAGCATGGCAGGCGAATGGAAGGCCCCCGAGGCCGAGCCCGAGGAGCGCGAGGAGCGCAAAAGTTGGAAGCTGCTGGAAAAGACCTTGCTGGCGGGGATCCAGGAGCAGCGCCGGTCGCGACGCTGGGGTATCTTTTTCAAGCTGCTGACGTTCATCTATCTCTTCGGCATCCTGGCGCTGTTCCTGCCCTGGGCCGACATGGACAAGGCTGCCTCGGGCGGTGCCAGTCATACAGCCTTGGTGGAGGTACGCGGGGTCATCGCCGACCAGGAGGCTGCCAGTGCCGACAACATCGTCAAGGGCCTGCGCGATGCCTTCAAGGACAGCAAGACCAAGGCCGTGGTCCTGCGCATCAACAGCCCGGGCGGCAGCCCCGTGCAGGCAGGCTATGTGTATGACGAGATTCGCCGCCTGCGTGCCGAGCACCCTGGCATCAAGCTGTACGCCGTCATCGCCGACCTGGGTGCGTCGGGAGCCTATTACATCGCCAGTGCCGCTGATGAGATCTATGCCGACAAGGCCAGTCTGGTCGGGTCGATTGGCGTGACGGCTGCGGGCTATGGTTTCGTTGGCGCCATGGACAAGCTTGGCGTGGAGCGCCGGCTCTACACGTCCGGTGAGCACAAGGCGTTTCTCGATCCCTTCTCACCGCAGAAACCTGAGGAGACTCAGTTCTGGCAGGGCGTGCTGGACACCACCCACAACCAGTTCATCGCCATGGTCAAGCAGGGGCGGGGCGAGCGACTCAAGGACAAGGATCACCCGGAGCTGTTCAGCGGC
The DNA here is from genome assembly GCF_022699445.1 of Pseudomonas sp. I3-I5. Taxonomy (NCBI): domain Bacteria; kingdom Pseudomonadati; phylum Pseudomonadota; class Gammaproteobacteria; order Pseudomonadales; family Pseudomonadaceae; genus Pseudomonas; species Pseudomonas sp. I3-I5. The sequence continues at coordinate 1,331,882 of NZ_CP093940.1, forward strand.
CTGGTCTGGTCCGGCGATCAGGCCAAGGCGCTTGGCCTGATCGATGGCCTGGGCAGTGCCAGCTATGTGGCGCGTGAGGTGGTGGGCGAAAAGGATCTGGTGGATTTCACCGTGCAGGAATCGCCACTGGACCGTTTCTCCAAGCGCATGGGCGCCAGCGTGGCAGAGCGCCTGGCCATGTGGATGGGTTTCCAGGGCCCGCAATTGCGTTAAGCCCAGTCGCCTCTATGGGGGCGGTGCACGACCCCCCGGTTTGGCTATGGTACACGCACTCCCTCCAGGGCCAGCATGTCGACGAGCCGTATCAGTGGGAGCCCCACCAGGCTGGTCGCATCGCACCCCTCGGTGCTTTCGAACAAACTCACGCCAAGCCCTTCGGCCTTGAAACTACCGGCGCAATCGAGGGGCATTTCCGCTGCCACGTAGCGTTCGATACGCTCTCGGTCCAGCGTCCGCAGCTTCACGGTGAACGGCACGCAGTCCACCTGGCACTGCCCGGTGGCGCTGTTGAGCAGCGCCAGTGCGGTAAGGAACGTTACCTGCTGGCCACTGCAGGCGAGCAGCTGTTCGCAGGCTCGCTCGACCGTGTGGGGCTTGCCCAGAATGTGCTCGCCTAGCACCGCGACCTGATCCGAGCCGATGATCAGGTGGTTTGGGTGGCTGCCCGCAAGGGCTTGGGCTTTTTGCATGGCCAGGCGCTGGACCAGGTCGATTGCAGGCTCTTGCGGCTGGCGCGTCTCGTCTATGTCAGGGCTTGCCCAGGTAAACGGAAGGCGCAGGCGCGCAAGCAGTTCGCGGCGATAAAGGGAACTGGACGCCAGTAACAGTGCAAGCATGGTAAGCTCCTGATTCGGTTGAACCCATCCTATCACGCACGATGCCACCAAATTCCTTTGACAGGGACGGGGGGCATCCCTAGAATGCTGCGCCTATGTTGAATGACCCGATTCCACCTCACGTTGACCCGCGCAAATTGGCTGATCGTGGCGTAACCCTTAGCGGTTCGCTACCACTCGCTGATTTGGAAAGACTCTGCGACCCGCTTTCCGACGATGTCGGTACGGTGCAGGCGAAGTTCGATTTTGAACGAGACGAACAGCACACTGTGGTTATCCACAGCGAGCTGGATGTCGAGGTCAAGATGGTTTGCCAGCGTTGTCTTGAGCTGGTCACCCTACCGATCCACAGCGAGTGTACCTACGCCGTGGTGAAGGAGGGTGCGAATACCCAGTCGTTGCCGAAAGGCTATGACGTGCTGGAACTGGGCGAAGATCCATTGGATCTGCAGGCGCTGATCGAGGAAGAGCTGTTGCTCGCCTTGCCCATCGTGCCTGCTCATCATCCGGAAGAATGCCAGCAGCCGGCGGGCGCAGACGAGCCCGACTCGAGCAAGGACGAGGTATCGCGGTCCAACCCGTTCAGTGTTTTGGCGCAGTTAAAGCGTGACCCAAACGTTTAGGAGTTAATCAATTATGGCTGTTCAGCAGAACAAAAAATCCCGCTCTGCCCGTGACATGCGTCGTTCGCACGATGCCCTGTCGGAAAACGCGCTGTCGGTAGAGAAGTCCACCGGCGAAGTGCACCTGCGCCACCACGTTTCGCCAGAAGGCGTATACCGTGGTCGCAAAGTGATCGATAAGGGCGCTGACGAGTAATCCTTGTCCGCTCAGATCATCGCGATCGACGCAATGGGCGGGGACTTCGGTCCCCGCAGCATTGTCCAGGCTAGCATCGCCTGCCTGTCGGCTACCCCCTCGCTTCACCTGACCCTCGTCGGTCAACCCTCCCTCTTGGAAGAACTTGTCAGCGGCTATTCAGCTGCCGATCGCGCGCGCCTGCACATTCTCGGTGCCGCAGAAGTGATCGGTATGGACGAGCGGCCTTCACAGGCATTGCGCGGCAAACCGGATTCATCCATGCGTGTTGCCTTGGAGCTGGTGCGTGACGGCAAGGCCCAGGCCTGTGTCAGCGCCGGTAATACCGGGGCCCTGATGGCGCTGTCTCGTGGCGTGCTCAAAACGCTGCCGGGCATCGATCGTCCAGCCATGGTAGCCGCCATCCCGACACGCACCGGCTACTGCCAGCTGCTTGACCTTGGCGCCAATGTCGACTGCACGGCCGAGCAGCTTTACCAGTTTGCGGTGATGGGGTCGGTGGCGGCGCAGTCGCTGGGCGTGCAGCGCCCGCGAGTGGCACTGCTGAATGTGGGCACCGAAGACATAAAGGGTAATCAGCAGGTCAGGCTGGCGGCAAACCTGTTGCAAGGGGCTCGCGGCCTCAATTACGTCGGTTTCATCGAAGGTGACGGCTTGTACGAAGGGGCAGCGGACGTGGTGGTCTGCGACGGTTTCGTTGGCAATATCCTGCTCAAGTCCAGCGAAGGGTTGGCTACCATGATTGCGCAGCGTATCGAGCAAGCGTTCAGGCGCGGGCTGTTGTCGCGCCTGGCTGGCGCTGTGGCCATGCCGCTGCTCAAGCGTGTGCAGGCTGATCTGGCCCCGGCGCGGCACAACGGTGCCAGCTTTCTGGGGTTGCAGGGCATCGTCGTCAAAAGCCACGGCGCGGCAGGCGTGGAGGGCTTTCAGAGTGCAATCCAGCGGGCCCTGATCGAAATTCAGGAGAATTTGCCCAAGCGCCTCCATGGTCGCCTGGAGGATTTGCTCACGTAATGTGATGCGAGCCCGCACTTAGCGGTCTTGCCGACGAAATGCTTAAATGTGACCGCACGGTTTCGGTCTTCATCCAAATGTTCAGATTCTGCGCCTGGCATGCGCCAGGCGCCTCTATCCGACGACAAGATCATAAGGGCTTGTTCAATGTCTGCATCTCTCGCATTCGTCTTTCCAGGTCAAGGTTCCCAGTCGCTGGGCATGCTCGCCGAGCTCGGCGCGCAGAAGCCGGTGATCATCGAGACCTTCAAGGAAGCTTCCGAGGCGCTGGGTTACGACCTTTGGAAACTGGTTCAGGAAGGTCCGCAAGAGCAACTCGATCAGACCGATAAAACGCAGCCGGCCATTCTGACCGCTTCCATTGCGCTGTGGCGCCTGTGGCTTGAGGAGGGTGGCGCCAAGCCTGCATTCGTCTCGGGTCATAGCCTGGGCGAGTACAGTGCCCTGGTCGCAGCGGGCAGCATTAGCCTCAAGGACGCCGTTCGCCTGGTCGAGCGCCGCGGCCAGTTGATGCAGGAAGCCGTGCCTGCCGGGCACGGTGCCATGGCCGCAATCCTGGGGCTGGACGATGCCGTCGTGGTACAGATCTGCACCGAAGCGGCTGAGGACGAAGTCGTCAGCGCGGTCAATTTCAATTCGCCGGGCCAGGTGGTGATCGCCGGTAACAAGGCCGCCGTGGACCGGGCCATGGAGCTGTGCAAGGCGAAAGGCGCCAAGCGCGCCTTGCCGCTGGCAGTCAGCGTACCGTCGCACTGCGCGCTGATGAAACCTGCGGCCGAACGATTTGCCGCCGCGGTCAATGCCATCGAGTGGCAGGCGCCACAGATTCCGGTTGTGCAGAATGTGACAGCTGCCATCGCACCCGATCTGGATGCGCTGAAGCGTGATCTGCTGGCCCAGCTGTACCAGCCCGTGCGCTGGGTCGAGTGCGTCCAGGCGCTGGCTGCCAACGGTGCGGTGCACCTGGTCGAGTGCGGTCCGGGCAAGGTCCTGGCTGGCCTCAACAAGCGCTGCGCCGATGGCGTAACCACCTACAACCTCAACACCCCTGACGCCGTTGCCGCCACGCGTGCGGCACTGGCCTGATTTGGAGAAGCTTGCATGAGCCTGCAAGGTAAAGTTGCACTGGTCACTGGCGCCAGCCGTGGCATTGGCCAGGCCATCGCCCTGGAACTGGGTCGCCAAGGCGCCACCGTCATCGGTACTGCGACCTCGGCCTCGGGCGCCGAGCGTATTGCCGCCACCCTGAAGGAACATGGTATTGCCGGTACCGGCATGGAGCTGAACGTGACCAGCGCCGAATCGGTTGATTCGGTACTGTCGGCCATCGGCGAGCAGTTCGGTGCGCCGACCGTTCTGGTGAACAATGCGGGTATCACGCGTGACAACCTGATGCTGCGCATGAAGGACGACGAGTGGTTCGATGTCATCGATACCAACCTGAACAGCCTCTACCGTCTGTCCAAGGGCGTGTTGCGCGGCATGACCAAGGCGCGCTGGGGCCGTATCATCAGCATCGGCTCGGTGGTCGGCGCCATGGGTAACGCTGGGCAGGCCAACTATGCTGCGGCCAAGGCCGGTCTGGAAGGCTTCAGTCGCGCCCTGGCGCGTGAAGTGGGCTCGCGCGGTATCACCGTGAACTCGGTCACTCCGGGTTTCATCGATACCGACATGACCCGCGAGCTGCCAGAAGCGCAGCGCGAAGCCCTGCAGACCCAGATTCCGCTGGGCCGCCTGGGTCAGGCAGATGAAATCGCCAAGGTGGTTTCGTTCCTGGCCTCTGACGGCGCAGCGTACGTGACGGGCGCAACCGTGCCCGTCAATGGCGGTATGTACATGTAATATCGCCGTTCAATGTGACGGATTTCGTAAAAAAAGAGTCATACTGCGAGCCTAAAATCCGTTATAAAGCTGCAATCAGATTCCAGGGGGCTGGTCGTGGGACTAGGCTGAAGGCGCGTTGAGCTTGAAAAGCGGACGTTCTTCTATAAAATTAGCCACCGGCCAGCTGCCTGACATATATCCATTAGGAGTGAAAACTAGGTATGAGCACCATCGAAGAACGCGTCAAGAAAATCGTCGCCGAGCAACTGGGCGTCAAGGAAGAAGAAGTGACTAACGAGAAGTCCTTCGTCGATGACCTGGGTGCCGATTCGCTTGACACCGTTGAGCTGGTGATGGCTCTGGAAGAGGAATTCGAGACCGAGATTCCTGACGAAGAAGCCGAGAAGATCACTACCGTTCAAGCTGCCATCGACTACGTCAACCGCCACCAGGCCTAAGACGCTGTAGTCGACGCTTCTTGTCGGGAAAAACCGCACTGCCTTGACTGGCGTGCGGTTTTTTCTTTGCAAGCTTTGGCTGTCGCCTTGTCGGCTGCCAGGCCCCGCATCGAGAGCTTGTTGCCATTTCATTCCGTCCAACTGGATGCAATGGCAAGAAACTCTGTCATTAGAAAAGGAGAGTACTGTGTCGCGTAGACGCGTCGTGGTCACCGGTATGGGCATGCTGTCGCCACTGGGTACCGATGTACCGAGCACCTGGCAGGGCATTCTGGCTGGCCGCAGTGGCATCGGTCCGATCGAGCATACGGATCTTTCTGCCTACTCCACCCGTTTTGGTGGCTCGGTGAAGGGCTTCGAGGTTGAACAGTACTTGTCGGCCAAAGAGGCTCGCAAGCTGGATCTGTTCATTCAATACGGTTTGGCAGCCGGTTTTCAGGCAGTGCGCAACGCCGGCCTGGAAGTGACCGACGCCAACCGTGAGCGCATAGGCGTGGCCATGGGCTCGGGCATCGGCGGCCTGACCAATATCGAGGAGACCAGCCGTACATTGCACGACGCAGGCCCTCGGCGCATCTCGCCGTTCTTCGTGCCAGGCTCGATCATCAACATGATCTCCGGCTTCCTGTCGATCCACCTGGGCCTGCAAGGGCCGAACTACGCCATCGCCACCGCCTGCACCACCGGTACCCACTGCATCGGCATGGCTGCGCGCAACATTGCGCATGGCGAGGCTGACGTCATGATCGCCGGCGGCGCTGAAATGGCCGCCTGTGGGCTCGGCATGGGCGGGTTTGGCGCATCGCGCGCGCTTTCCACCCGCAACGATGAGCCTGCGCGGGCCAGTCGCCCCTGGGACAAAGGCCGTGACGGCTTCGTCCTGTCCGACGGTGCCGGTGCCTTGGTGCTCGAAGAACTTGAGCACGCCAAGGCACGGGGTGCAACGATCTACGCCGAGCTCGTAGGGTTTGGCATGAGCGGTGATGCTTATCACATGACGTCGCCACCCGAATCGGGCGAAGGCGCAGCCCGTTGCATGGTTAATGCCCTGCGCGATGCCGGCGTGCAGCCGCAGGAGGTCAGCTACATCAACGCCCACGGCACCTCGACGCCGGCGGGGGACTTGGCCGAAGTGGCAGCCATCAAGCGCGTGTTCGGCGAGCACGCCTACAAGCTGGCCGTGAGCTCCACCAAGTCGATGACCGGGCACCTGCTGGGGGCTGCCGGTGCGGTGGAGGCCATCTTCAGTGTGTTGGCGATCAACAGCCAGATGGCGCCGCCGACCATAAACCTGGATGAGCCGGACGAAGGCTGTGACCTGGACTTCGTGCCGCACCAGGCCCGCAGCATGCCGATCGATGTCGTGCTGTCCAATTCGTTCGGCTTTGGTGGCACCAACGGCTCCCTGGTGTTCCGCCGGTTCGCCGAGTGATGCAAAGCTGGGTCGATGGCACGCCTGCGGCTGCGATCAACCTGCACAACCGCGGGTTGGCGTATGGGGATGGTCTGTTCGAGACCTTCGCTGTACGCAAGGGGCAGCCCTCGCTGCTGGATGAGCACATGGCGCGTTTGGCACTGGGCTGTCAGCGCCTGTCCATCGCCACCGACGTGGCCCTGGTGGCCGATGAAGTAAGACGCTATGCCGCTCAGCTGGGTGAGGGCGTGGCCAAGCTGATCCTGACCCGCGGTGACAGCCAGCGCGGGTATGCACCCGCATCTGGCGTCGTGGCGCGGCGCATCCTGCAAGCCAGCCCGTTGCCCATCTACCCAGCCGAACACGCCGAGTTGGGCGTGCGCCTGTTCATGTGCCAGACCCGGCTCGGGGAACAACCCTTGCTGGCAGGGCTCAAACACCTCAACCGCCTCGAGCAGGTGCTGGCACGGTCCGAATGGCAGGGCGGCGAATACGCCGAAGGCCTGATGCGTGACGGTCAGGGCCGGCTGATCGAGGGTGTCTACAGCAATTTGTTCCTGGTCAAGCAAGGCACGCTTCTTACTGCCAAGCTTGATCGCTGCGGGGTAGCGGGCGTGATGCGCGCCGCACTGCTGGCGCGGGCGAAGCTGATGAATATCCCTGTGCAAGTGCGTGACCTGGCGTTCGATGAGCTCGGACAGGCTGATGAAGCATTCGTTTGCAATAGCGTTTACGGCATCTGGCCCGTCCGCACTGCAGGCGCGCTAAACTGGCTGCCTGGCCCGCTCACCCGAACGTTGCAGGCCGTTGCCCGTACGTTACTGGAAACCTGAATTCGTGAGACGTAAATTCCTGCTGCTGCTGGAAATGTGCCTGATCGTCATGGGCCTGGCCCTTGGCTGGTCGGCCTGGAAGGTCCATTCGGTGTTGGATCAACCTGTGCATGTGGCACAGGAGCGCCTGCTGGATGTGCCCAATGGCGCTACGCCCAATCGCATGTTCTACCGCATGCAACAAGAGGGGCTGTTGGACGACGCGCTATGGCTCAGGTTGTACTGGCGCTTCAACATGGCCGGCGTGCCGCTGCATACGGGCGAGTATCGCCTGACCCCCGGCATGACCGTGAAACAGCTTTTCGACGCCTGGCAGCGGGCCGACGTGGTGCAATACAACCTGACCCTCGTCGAAGGCTGGACGTTCCGCCAGGTGCGCGCGGCGGTGGCCAAGCACGAAAAGATCAAGCAGACACTTGATGGCCTCTCCGATGCCCAAGTCATGGAAAAGCTGGGGCACGCTGGCGTGTTCCCGGAGGGCCGCTTCTTTCCGGACACCTATCGCTTCGTGCGCGGCATGAGCGATGTGGAACTGTTGCAGCAAGCCTACATGCGCCTGGAAGAGGTGCTGGCGCGCGAGTGGGCGGAGCGCGCCCGCGACCTGCCTTATCGTGATCCTTATCAGGCACTGATCATGGCCTCGCTGGTGGAAAAGGAAACCGGCATTCCACAGGAACGCGGGCAGATCGCAGGCGTCTTCGTCCGCCGTCTGCGCCTGGGCATGATGCTGCAGACCGATCCAACGGTCATCTATGGCATGGGCGAGCGTTACAACGGCCGCATCACACGCGCTGATTTGCGCCAGCCGACGCCTTACAACACCTACACCATGACTGGGCTGCCGCCGACACCTATTGCGATGGTCGGCCGTGAGGCCATCCATGCGGCGTTGAACCCGGCAGATGGCACCAGCCTTTACTTCGTCGCGCGCGGTGACGGTAGCCACGTCTTTTCCGATGACCTGGACGATCACAACTCTGCTGTGCGCGAGTTTCAGCTCAAGCGTCGGGCAGATTACCGCTCAAGCCCCGGCACTGCGCAGCCAACCCCCTCGGACAATGTGGCGCCGTCCGGTTCATCTCAGGCGCCTGAGGCGGGAGCATCGGATGATGCATCTGCTCCGGCCGCTGCGCCTGAACAGGGTAAGGTCGATGGCGATCGGGCGACCGAACCGTCGGCGCCCGACGCCCCCCAATAAGGACTGTATGTGAGCGGCTTGTTTATTACACTGGAAGGCCCCGAAGGTGCGGGCAAGAGCACCAACCGGGAATACCTGGCTGCCCGGCTGCGCGAGCAAGGGCTGGACGTGGTGCTGACCCGCGAGCCAGGCGGCACGCCACTGGCTGAAAAGATTCGTGAGTTGCTGCTGTCGCCGAGCGATGAGGCGATGCACGCCGATACCGAGCTTTTGTTGGTGTTCGCTGCACGCGCTCAACACCTTGCACAGGTGATCCGACCGGCGCTGGCGGGTGGGGCGGTGGTGCTATGTGACCGGTTCACAGATGCAACTTACGCCTATCAGGGGGGCGGGCGCAGCTTGCCCGTCGACCGTATCGCAACGCTTGAGCAGTTCGTGCAGGACGACCTTCGTCCTGACTTGACGTTGGTGTTTGATCTGCCAGTCGAAGTAGGCCTGGCCCGCGCCGCAGCGCGAGGGCGGCTGGATCGGTTCGAGCAGGAAGGGCAGGCGTTTTTCGAGGCGGTCCGTCGCGCCTACCTGGAACGCGCAGCTGCGGCACCCCAACGCTATACGTTGCTGGATGCGTCGCAGTCGCTGGCGAACGTTCAGCAAGCGTTGGACAGATTGCTGCCAGGTATCGTGGAGCGCTGCCGTGGCTGATGCCTATCCTTGGCAGCAGACGCTATGGGAGCAACTGGCTGGCCGCGCCCAGCATGCCCATGCCTATCTGCTGCACGGTCCCAAGGGGATAGGCAAGCGTGATCTGGCCGAGCGTCTGATGGCGCGGCTGCTGTGCCAGCGGCCTAATGGCACGCTGCCTTGTGGCCAGTGCAAGTCCTGCCATTTGCTCAAGGCCGGTAGTCACCCTGACAACTTCATGCTTGAGCCTGAAGAGCTGGACAAGCCAATCAAGGTGGATCAGGTCCGTGAACTGGTTGCATTCGTCGCTCAGACCGCGCAGTTGGGCGGGCGCAAGGTCGTCATGATCGAGCCTGTCGAATCGATGAACGTGAACGCCTCCAATGCGCTGCTCAAAAGCCTGGAGGAGCCTTCTGGCGACACGGTGCTGCTGTTGGTGACCCACCAACCCAGCCGCTTGCTGCCTACCATCAAGAGCCGGTGCCAGCAGGTCACCTGTCCACAGCCGACCAAGGCCCAGAGCCATGCCTGGCTGGCCAGCGCCTTGCCGGAGACTGATGAGGCCCGGCGTGACGATCTGTTGACCTTGTCTGCCGGCTCGCCGCTGTTGGCCCTGAGTCTTCATCAACACGGCGTGCATGAACAGCGTGCCCTGGTGACCGACGGTGTGAAGAAGCTGCTCAAGCAGCAGCAGTCGCCCAGCCAGTTGGCCGACGCCTGGACAGCCGTGCCGTTGTTGTTGCTGTTCGATTGGTTTTTCGACTGGGCCCAGCTGATCCTGCGTTACCAGTTGACCCAGGACGATGATGGGCTCGGCATGGCCGACATGCGCAAGGTGGTGCAATACCTTGCGCAAAAGAGCCGTCCGGCGAACGTCCTCGAGGTTCAGGCCTGGATCCTTGAGCAGCGTCAGAAAGTGTTGGGCAAGGCGAACCTGAACCGTGCTTTGCTGATCGAATCGTTGCTGGCTCATTGGCTACAACTGCCAACTGGGCGCTGACTTTAATCCTTATCCGTGTGTGTACCCATGCTTGTAGATTCCCATTGCCATCTTGACCGCCTTGACCTCAGCGCCCACGGGGGTTCGCTCGATGCTGCCTTGAAGGCAGCACGCGCTCGGGGTGTCGGGCACTTTCTGTGCATCGGTGTCAGTGCCGAAAATGCAGGCGCAGTCAAAGCGTTGACCGAGCAATACAGCGATGTGGATTGCTCGGTAGGCGTTCACCCGCTGGACCTAGCGCCGGGTGCAGCGCCTGCCCTGGACTGGCTGTTGACCGAATTGGCCCATCCCCATGTAGTGGCGATCGGTGAAACCGGCCTGGATTACCATTACGAGCCGGAAGCTGCCGAACTGCAGCAGGCGTCATTTCGCTTGCACCTGGAAGCTTCGCGGCAGACGGGAAAACCGGTGATCGTGCATACCCGAGCGGCCCGTGCCGATACCTTGACGCTGTTGCGTGAGGCGGACTTGCCGCAGGCAGGTGTTTTGCACTGCTTTACCGAAGACTGGGAAATGGCCAAGGCGGCGTTGGATCTTGGGTATTACATCTCGCTTTCGGGGATCGTGACGTTCCGTAATGCCGAGGCGTTGCGGGAGGTGGCGCGGCAGGTGCCGACGGATCGGCTTCTGGTGGAAACCGACTCGCCGTATTTGGCGCCGATTCCCTATCGGGGTAAACCTAACCTGCCTCAATATGTGCGGGAAGTCGCTGAATATGTGGCTTCATTACGGTGTGTCAGCTATGAACAGTTGGCTGAGCAGACCACTACAAACTTCAAGCGGTTGTTTCCGTTGGCAAGGGTTTGCTAAGCCGCATACTCTGAGTTAACGCTGCAGTTGCAGTTGCAGTTGCAGTTTCAGTTTCAGTTGCAGTTGCAGTTGCTCTTGCAATTGCTCTTGCTCTTGCTCTTGCTTCTAAGCGCGCTGTAGTCCAGGCGCCGCAGATCGCGACTTCAGGAGGCCGAGCGCAGGGCTTGCGGAGGGAGGTGACAGGCATGGATGCCTGTCAAGCGCTGGGCCCCAGGATGGGGCCTGCAGCGCGGTCCTCCCGGGAGCAAGCCCGGAGCGAGGGAACCCCGGAGCGCAGCGTAGGGGCCGGATGATAGGAGCAGGCGGTTTTTGCTTACTTTTTGACAAGACAAAAAGTGAGCCGCCGTAAGGGCGGAAGGGTGACTGTGCGCCACCCGCGCCAATGAATACCAACTCGATATATGCGCCCACGCTTTGAAGTTTGAAGTTTGAAGTTTGAAGTTTGATTGGGTTGGTGTGGGTATCGATAGAGAGCATAGTCCATTTGCGATGGCGACGCTGAATCACCTTTTCGCCCTTACGGCGAGTTACTTTTTGTCAAACGCCACAAAAAGTAACCAAAAAAGGCTGCGCTCCGTTCATACGGCCCCTACGCTGCGCTTCGGGGTTCCCTCACTCCGGTCTTGCTCCCGGGAGGACCGCGCTGTAGGCCCCATCCTGGGGCCCAGCGCTTGACAGGCATCCATGCCTGTCACCTCCCTCCGCAAGACCTGCGTTCGGCCTTCTGAAGTCGCGAAGATCAAGATCAAGATCAAGATCAAGATCAAGATCAAGATCAAGAGCAAGAGCAAGAGCAAGAGCAAGAGCAAGAGCAAGAGCAAGAGCTGAACGGTAGCGTGGGGGTCGCGGGGATCTGCTTTACGCTAGCCACCCAACCCCCTCAAAAAAAACCCGGCTTCTGGGGGGGAATCCGGGTTAAGACCATTAGGAGTAGAACAAAGGTACGCGGTCCCTGAGTACCTTTATCGTCGCGTCACTCGGGGGGATGCGCCGCGCCGACCCCTTGAGTATTGCCCAGGCTACGCACAATGCCAGGCAAAATTGATCGTTTTTTAAACAGATTTGGAATACTCCAGGCCAGGCTGCCAACGATCAGGATCACCCGCACACCACCGAAAACAGAGGTGACCACGGATGATCCGTGCAATTTCGCGCAAGTTAGGCATAATAATCCGCTTCGATCGTCAGCCAGTCCTTCCCATGCAGAAAGAACCTCGTAAGGTCCGTGAGTTTCGCCGTCGCGAACAGGAAATCCTAGACACCGCACTCAAGCTGTTCCTCGAGCAAGGCGAGGACAGCGTCACCGTCGAAATGATCGCCGACGCCGTGGGTATCGGCAAAGGCACGATCTACAAGCATTTCAAGTCCAAGGCAGAGATCTACCTGCGCCTGATGCTCGACTACGAGCGCGACCTCAATGAGCTTCTGCATTCGGCCGATGTAGACCGCGACAAGGAAGCCCTGTCTCGTGCCTACTTCGAATTTCGCATGCGCGACCCGCAACGCTACAGGCTCTTCGATCGTCTGGAAGAGAAGGTAGTCAAGGGTAACCAGGTGCCGGAAATGGTCGAGCAACTGCATAGCATTCGCGCCTCCAACTTCGACCGCCTCACGCAACTGATCAAAGGCCGCATCAGTGAGGGCAAGCTTGAAGATGTACCCCCTTATTTCCACTATTGTGCCGCCTGGGCATTGGTCCATGGGGCGGTAGCGCTCTATCACTCCCCGTTCTGGAGCAATGTGCTGGAAGATCAAGAAGGCTTCTTCCAGTTCCTGATGGACATCGGCGTACGCATGGGCAACAAACGCAAGCGCGACCCCGACCCAGCCAGCTGAGTCAGCACCGGCCCAGGCGTGCGGCCAACCCAAAACTGGCGCAAAAGCTGCATTCGTCAGCCATTCGCCGGCTTTTTTGACGCCGGCCCTTGGAGGAATGATGCGGAGCCTGGTCTTGGTGCTGACGCTTGCGGCGTTGGGCGGGTGCATGAAAGTAAGTGATATGGGGGAAGGTGTTCGCTACCACATGAGCGATGCCGGCCTGCTGGATCACAGCGATACCCGTCGTACGCTGTCGATCCGACTGCAGCCCGATTCCTTTATCTTCATTGGGCAAGGTGCATTCGTGCCGCCCGGTAAAGGCCCGGTCCCGCAGCAGAATGCGGTGGCCGAAGAGGCCTTCAAAAGCTTCGTTGAGTATTTCCCGATGCTACGCCGTGCCGAGGCACCGCTGGGCCTGGAAGAGGCCATTGCGCAGGCACGCTCATTTGGGGCCGATTACGTGCTCTATACCCGTTTCGCTCGTACCGATGACCGCATTGGCAATGGGGACGAGTGGTACGACGAACAGGCCGTGGACCGACTGGGTTGGGATAGCGGCGTGGTACAGATGATGCTCATCGAAACCAGTACCCGCTACCTGATAGACACGGTCCGTATCAAAAGCCGTGGCGGTTTGTTGACGTTCCACGACCAGACGCCCAGGGATTTGCTTGCTGCGCCCATGCGCGAGTACGCTCGTAGCCTTCTTGGCATGAGTCGATGAGGCACTGCGATGAATGAGACGGGCAAGGCCAACGACCTGCTGACACAGCTTCCAACGTCCAAGGGCTTGCCGCCTGTGCACCTCTGGAATCCCGATTTCTGCGGCAACATCGACATGCGTATCGCACGGGACGGAACGTGGTATTACTTGGGCACGCCTATCGGCCGCAAGCCGATGGTGAAGCTCTTTTCTTCGATCATCCGCCGCGACGGTGATGATTACTTTCTGGTAACGCCAGTCGAGAAGGTCGGCATCAAAGTCGACGATGCACCGTTCGTTGCCGTGGCCCTGGAAGTGACGGGGGAGGGGGAGCAGCAGGTGTTACGCTTCACCAACAATGTGGATGATCAGGTCGAAGCAGGGCCTGACCATCCGCTGCGGGTGGTGACTGACCCCGTCACCCAGGCGCCTTCGCCTTATGTGCTGATGCGCAGCAATCTTGAGGCGTTGATTCACCGTAATGTCTTCTATCAGTTGGTCGAGTTGGCCGTTGCGCGGCAAATCGCAGATCAGCAATGGCTGGGCGTGTGGAGCCGGGGTGAGTTCTATCCCATAGGGCAGGTGGATTATCCCTGAGTCACGCTTCACCGCACTTCACTGGGGCATGAAGACCGTGTGGAAGGTGGTTGATAACTAGCGCTCAAAACGTACGGTAATGGCTCAACCTCACGGTTTTACACCGTGAGGAACCTCGCCATGGGCCTGCAGATTCTGACCCCACCCGTCGAATCCCAACTACGCGCCATCGCTGCTCCACTTGTAGCAGCCTGTCCCGATATGCGCCAGTTGGCCCGCGACACAGCTGTTGGGTTGTTGAGCAAACACAACTTGTCACACCTTGACCCTGACCAGGTCTACCTCAACCGTTTCGAAACCGCCCAGAGCAGCCCTCGCACCTTCAGTGGGTGGCAGCACCTGGACCCGCCTGTCCAATCCTTCACACTGCCGCAGTTGGTCATGCACCGTTTCGACGTCCATGACCAGGATAACAGCGACCTGCTCAGTTACCTGACCGGCTTTTACAGTAATGGCCCTGGCCCCGGTTTTTATGACGAGCACAATGAGATCCGTCTGGAGCCCCAGGCTGTGCTCGAGGATTTCTGGCAAATCGACTTCAGTACCCAATTTCACCATCGGCTTCAGGCGTTTTGGCAAGAACATGCTGAGCACTATCGTGTACTGGCGAAAGTCAACTTCCTCGCCAAGGTGATCGAAATTTGCGCGGCCGACAGCAGCACGGCGCTGGCCCAGCATGTTCGCCGCGTCGCCACTGCGCTGACAGGTCTTGATATTGCATCACCCACGTTGGAGCAACTTCAGGCGGTTGTACTGCCGGCCGCGGGTTATCGCGTGTGTACCTTCGACATTGGCGGGCACATTGCGAGCGACTTTCTGCGCATTGTGCTGGAGGATGGTTCGCAACTGCTGTACACCCCAGGTGAAACGGACGCACTGCATCTTTTCCCAACGCGTAAGGACCTCTACTGGTGGGTGTTGAACAATACCAACGAAGCCGAAAACCGGGCGCGCTTCGTGGCGCACTTTCCGTTGTCCAGCCGTGCCCAAAAAGATGATCGCCTTGGCCTCAATCACCTGATCGATCTACTGTTCTTCAATTGGGGCGGTGATGATCACGAGTGCCTCAATCAGCTCGATGCCACCCTGCCGGGCGATGCGTTCAGTCACCTGCGCGACGCCGCGCGCCAGCGCATGACCGACGACGCACAGTTCGCCCTGCGCAGCAACGCGGACCTGCGCAAACAGCTGTGGATCGGCTATCTCAAGGCGTTCGGCCAAGTAGCAGGGCCCATGGCAGCTGTCGACTGGCCGATCGCACTGGCTGTGGTCGGCGCAGGGCTTGCCGATATGGGGCTGAACATCGACCAGGCTGTCAACGGTCATACCACGAGCGAGCGGCAGGCCGGTGTGACCGGCGCGATCTTGGCGGCCATCGACACCTTGTTCAACGCCGCCATGCTAGCCGGTGCCGTAGGTGCAGGCGCCGAGGAAACGCTGATTGATCCACAGGTGCCTGAGGGCAGCACCCTGGCCGTTGAGCAAGAGGAGGCGGCCCCGGCGACACCCGCCGAAATTGAAGCCTGGGTCCCTGAGCCGTTCCGCCCGGTTAGCCATGAAGACCTGCTGGCACCTTTTGAAACCAACATCATCCTCAGCGCCCAGTCTGGGAGTGGCGGGCAGGAGGGTATCTATCTGCAGGATGGCAAGTTCTATGCGCTGATTGACCAGCAACCCTTCGAGGTCCGTTATGTGCAGCAGATGGGCAGCTGGGTGGTCATCGACCCGCAGAATCCGTACTCGTTCTATCGCAACGTGCCCATCCATATGACAGCGGACGGCCAGTGGCAACCTCTACAGCGCTCAGGCTTGCAGGGTGGCGGATTGCCACGCAAGTTGCTTGGGGCCTGGGGGCGGCCAAGCAACGCAGCTGCTGTGCAGGCCCTGCCCGAAATGCCCTACGAGATTCCGCGTGAAACCCGTCCTCTGCTTGAGCGTGCCGCCAATGCCCCGGTAGATGAACGCGCGCTAAGTGGAATCATGAGCAGCTTCGATGCTCAGGTAGAAGCGAGCTACCAGGCATTCCGTGCCAGCCGCGACGCACTTGCCACCGACGCCGTTGCCTATCTTGAAAATGTCATACCGCCCGCGCGGCCCGCAATAACGGCTATGCCTCGTGACGCCAGTGCCAAGTTGATCATCCGCAGCCTCTACCAGAACAGTGAAGGGCTGGTCATCGGTGAAAGCCATTCAGGGCTGGGCAGCAAGCAGTTTCTGATAGACAACATGCCTCTGCTCAAGCGCGAAAAGATCAAGGTGCTCTACCTGGAGCATTTCATGACCGACTTTCATCAGGCCGACCTTGATGTGTTCAAATGCTCGGGCAAGATGCCCGCCCGGTTGAGCACCTATGTGAATAATCTGGATGAAGGTCATGGGGTCGATCTGGCAGGCCGCTACTCGTTTCGCAACGTGCTGATTGCGGCGCAGAAGTCCGGCATCCGTATCCAGTCCATCGACTGCATGGCCAGCTACCGCCAGGCCTGGGACAACCCGCCATCGGCGGTGATCAGGCAGCAAATGATGAACTTCTACGCCCATGAAATCATCGAGGCGGACCAGGCGGTCCGAGGCCCAAGCCGGTGGGTTGCGCTGGTGGGAAATAGCCACGCCAGCGACTTTGAAGGCGTGCGCGGCGTAAGCGAACTTCAGGGCGCAATCAGTTTGCGCGTCGAGGACATTGAGGTAGGTATGCCCGGCGGTATCGGTGCCGACCCTGGGCTGGCGGCCATTGATTACGTCATGGAGGTACGCCGGGTCAAAAGCGATCTTCGCCTGCAAGTACCGATTAAAGCGGCGAAGCCGGTCGGTGAGGAAGTGGCGGCCATGCTCAAGCATAACGGTGCATTCACGTTCGAGAGCACCGATGGCCAGTTGCAGTTGGTGCATCGCAGCCGCACGGGTGGGTTGGTGTACACGCCCATCGTCCAGGAAGGTGAACGTTTTTATATCCAGCGGCCCGAGTGGCCATGGGTCAGTGAGCGACGGCTAGCAAGCCTGCGAGAGATACGTACCCTGCTGGAGCATCATGGGTTGCAGTATGTGTTGACGAGATGAGTCGATGCGCGGGAGGCGTGCATTTGGCCTACGCCTCATGGAGCGCCTGAACGGCACCCATGCCATGCGGATCATGCGATGAGCACTGACCTGGGCAAAAGACACGGGCATATCCACAGCGGGCACAAAAAAGCCGCTTTGGGTATGTCTGTTTGACAACATCCCTCAAAGCGGCGTTTTTGGATTATTTTCAAAACCCTGTGAAGGATCTTGATTATCTGGCTCCGCGACCTGGACTCGAACCAGGGACCCAATGATTAACAGTCATTTGCTCTACCGACTGAGCTATCGCGGAATGTGCACGTATCTTACTCAACAGCAGGGGTAAGTCAAGTCACCCCTGCGAAATCAATCAGTTACAGCACTTCAACGATGGCTTTGGTCACGACGTGGATATTGTTCTGGTTCAGCGCAGCCACGGCTATGCGGCCAGTGTCCAGCGCGTAGATGCCGAACTCGTTCTTCAGCCGAGCCACTTGCTCCACGGTCAGGCCCGAGTAGGAGAACATGCCGACCTGGCGACCCACGAAGCTGAAGTCGCGCTTGGCACCGTAATGAGCCAGCAACTCGACCATCTGCTTGCGCATGCCATGAATGCGCTCGCGCATTTCTGCCAGCTCGGTTTCCCACATCTGCCGCAGCTCTGCGCTGTTGAGCACCGTCGCCACGATGGTGGCGCCATGGGTGGGGGGGTTGGAGTAGGTGGTACGAATAACCCGCTTGACCTGGGACAGTACGCGCGTGCTTTCGTCTTTGGAGGCCGTCACGATCGACAGGGCGCCCACGCGCTCACCGTACAAGGAGAACGATTTGGAGAACGAGCTGGAGACGAAGAACTCAAGGCCCGACTCGGCAAACAGGCGTACGGCAAAGGCGTCCTCGTCGATGCCGTCTCCAAAGCCCTGGTAGGCCATGTCCAGGAAGGGCACATGACCTTTGGTCTTGACCACTTGCAGGACGTTCTTCCAGTCTTCCAGGTCCAGGTCCACCCCGGTCGGGTTATGGCAGCAGGCATGCAACACGACGATGGAGCCTGCGGGCAACGCCTCGAGGTCTTCGAGCATGCCTGCCCGATTGACGCCGTTGGTCGGGGCGTCATAGTACCGATAGGTATGAACCGGGAAGCCCGCTGATTCGAACAGCGCACGGTGGTTTTCCCAGCTAGGGTCGCTGATGGCTACCACGGCCTCGGGGGATACACGCTTGAGGAAGTCGGCGCCGATCTTCAGTGCGCCCGTACCGCCCACTGCCTGGACAGTCACAAGCCGGCCATCGGACAGCAACGGGGACTGGGCACCGAACAGCAGTTTCTGCACCGCTTGGTCATAGGTCGCGATGCCGTCGATCGGCAGGTAGCCACGCGAGGCATGCTGGGCGGCACGCTGGGTCTCGGCTTCGATCACAGCCCGCAGCAGCGGAATGCGGCCTTCCTCATTGCAGTAGACGCCCACGCCCAGGTTCACCTTGTCGGTGCGTGGGTCGGCATTGAATGCTTCGTTGAGGCCCAGGATGGGGTCGCGGGGTGCCAGCTCGACAGCGGAAAACAGGCTCATTGTTACCTTGGCTCGGATAGGAGTGTAAGGGGAGGTATCCGCTCCAGCCGAATGCACTGAAGCGGGGCACAAACGGGGAGTCAGTATAGTGATCCGGTACGGTCACGGCGACACTGCGACGCCGCTTTTACGACTATTTGCGCAAAAAATTTTCGACCCTTGCGGCCTTTGCCCTGTCCACCGTAACACGGGGTCACCGTTGGGCCTTCAAAGCGTCCCCCGGCGTGCCCATTTGGGTATAGACTACTGGCTAAATTTACAGTGCAGCACCGCGAGGTTCGACATGTCCGAGTTCCAGCTCGTTACCCGGTTCCAGCCAGCAGGCGATCAACCAGAGGCCATTCGGCAAATGGTCGAGGGCATCGAGGCGGGGTTGGCGCACCAGACTCTGCTGGGGGTGACCGGCTCTGGCAAGACCTTCAGCATCGCCAACGTCATCCAGCAGGTGCAGCGCCCCACGTTGGTCCTGGCACCGAACAAGACGCTGGCGGCGCAGTTGTACGGCGAGTTCAAGGCATTCTTCCCCAACAATGCGGTGGAGTACTTCGTTTCCTACTACGACTACTATCAACCCGAAGCCTATGTGCCCTCATCGGACACCTTCATCGAGAAGGATGCCTCGATCAACGACCATATCGAGCAGATGCGCCTTTCGGCGACCAAGGCGCTGCTCGAGCGGCGCGATGCGATCATCGTCACCACCGTGTCCTGCATCTATGGCCTGGGCAGTCCTGAAACCTACCTCAAGATGGTGTTGCACATCGACCGTGGCGACAAGCTCGACCAGCGCGCGTTGCTACGCCGACTGGCCGACTTGCAGTACACCCGCAATGAAATGGATTTCGCCCGTGCCACCTTCCGAGTGCGTGGGGATGTCATCGACATCTACCCGGCCGAATCGGACCTCGAAGCCATACGCGTCGAGCTGTTCGACGACGAGGTGGAAAACATTGCCGCGTTCGATCCGCTGACAGGCGAAATCCTGCGCAAGTTGCCAAGGTTCACGTTCTACCCCAAGAGCCACTACGTGACGCCGCGAGAAACGCTGCTTCAGGCGGTTGAGGGTATCAAGGAAGAGTTGGCCGACCGGCTTGAGTACCTGCACAAGGCCAACAAGCTCGTGGAGGCTCAGCGTCTTGAGCAGCGTACCCGCTTTGACCTGGAAATGATCATGGAGCTGGGTTACTGCAACGGTATCGAAAACTACTCTCGCTACTTGTCCGGTCGTCCTGCCGGTGCGCCCCCACCTACGCTGTATGACTATCTGCCCGCCGACGCACTGCTGGTCATCGATGAGTCGCACGTCAGCGTTCCCCAGGTGGGCGCCATGTACAAAGGGGACCGCTCACGCAAGGAAACGCTGGTGGAGTACGGGTTTCGTCTACCGTCGGCGCTGGACAACCGCCCCATGCGCTTCGACGAATGGGAGAGCGTCAGCCCGCAGACCATCTTCGTGTCCGCCACGCCCGGCCCTTATGAAGAGGCGCATGCTGGGCGCGTCGTCGAGCAGGTGGTGCGTCCCACTGGCCTGGTCGACCCGCAGATCGAAATACGCCCTGCGCTGACCCAGGTAGATGACCTGCTCTCGGAGATCCGCAAGCGCGTGGCCCTGGGCGAGCGGGTGCTGGCCACCACCTTGACCAAGCGCATGTCCGAGGACTTGACCGATTACCTGGCAGACCATGATGTACGGGTGCGATACCTGCACTCTGACATCGACACCGTGGAGCGGGTCGAGATCATCCGCGACTTGCGCCTGGGCACGTTCGATGTCCTGGTCGGCATCAACCTGTTGCGCGAAGGCCTGGACATGCCCGAGGTTTCGCTGGTCGCCATCCTCGATGCGGACAAGGAAGGCTTCCTGCGCTCCGAGCGTTCGCTGATCCAGACGATTGGCCGGGCTGCGCGTAACCTCAATGGTCGGGCGATTCTATATGCCGACGCCATAACCGGTTCGATGCAGCGGGCCATTGACGAGACCGAGCGACGTCGAGAAAAGCAGATCGCCTTCAACGAAGCGCACGGTATCGTGCCCAAAAGCGTGGTCAAGGACATCACCGATATCCTTGAAGGTGCGACCGTCCCGGGCGCGCGCAGCAAGAAACGCAAGGGGATGGCCAAGGCGGCAGAGGAGAGCGCGCGTTACGAGGCCGAGTTGCGCACCCCAGGCGAAATCACCAAGCGCATCAAGCAGCTCGAAGACAAGATGATGCAATACGCCCGTGACCTGGAATTCGAAGCCGCCGCCCAGTTGCGTGACGAGATCACCCAGTTGCGAGATCGCCTGATCGCAAGTTGATGCCTGGCGGTCGGCATTCACAGCGCATCGATCAGGCGAGACCGCGCTGCACCCAAGCCACCCACGGTATGGCCTACCGTGGGCTCGGCATCATGGGGGCCAGCTCAGGTTCACCGCATCGCTGGAGCCCGGTGCCTGCCACCTGCTAACATCGAGGCTTTGTTTCATCTTTCGTTCGAGACTCCCATGACCACCGTACGCACGCGTATCGCGCCATCGCCTACCGGCGACCCCCATGTCGGCACCGCCTACATCGCCCTGTTCAACTACTGCTTCGCCAAACAGCACGGCGGCGAGTTCATCCTGCGCATCGAGGACACCGATCAGCTGCGCTCCACGCGCGAGTCCGAGCAGCAGATCTTCGATGCGTTGCGTTGGCTGGGCATCGAATGGAACGAGGGCCCGGACGTGGGTGGCCCACATGGCCCGTATCGGCAGAGTGAGCGCGGTGAAATCTATGCCCAGTACGCCAAGCAGCTGGTCGACGCCGGCCATGCGTTCTATTGCTTCTGCACCGCCGAGGAGCTGGAGCAGATGCGCGCCGAACAGCAGGCCCGCGGCGAGACGCCTCGTTACGATGGGCGAGCGTTGCTGCTGAGCGCCGACGAAGTGCAACGCCGGCTTGACGCAGGCGAGCCCCATGTAATCCGCATGAAGGTGCCCGCCGAGGGCGTGTGCGTGGTGCCGGACATGTTGCGCGGTGACGTGGAGATCCCGTGGGATCGCATGGACATGCAGGTGTTGATGAAAAACGATGGCCTGCCCACGTACTTCCTGGCCAACGTGGTCGACGATCACCTGATGGGCATCACCCACGTACTGCGCGGTGAAGAGTGGTTGCCGTCGGCGCCCAAGTTGATCAAGTTGTACGAGTACTTCGGTTGGGAACAACCCAAGCTGTGCTACATGCCCCTGCTGCGCAACCCGGACAAGTCCAAGCTTTCCAAACGCAAGAACCCGACGTCGGTGACGTTCTACGAGCGCATGGGCTTCATGCCCGAAGCCATGCTCAACTACCTGGGCCGGATGGGCTGGTCCATGCCCGATGAGCGCGAGAAGTTCTCGCTGGCCGAAATGGTCGAGCACTTCGACCTGTCCCGCGTTTCGCTGGGCGGGCCGATCTTCGACATCGAGAAGCTCTCCTGGCTCAACGGCCAATGGCTGCGTGAGCTCCCTGTGGAAGCCTTTGCCCAGCGCCTGCAGAAATGGGCGTTCAACAGCGACTACATGATGAAAATCGCGCCGCATGTGCAGGGCCGGGTTGAAACGTTCAGCCAGGTGGTGCCTTTGGGCGGGTTCTTCTTCGAAGGCGCACTGAAGCTTGACGCCAAGCTGTTCGAAAGCAAGAAATTGTCGGCCGATCAGGTGCGCCAGGTCCTGCAGTTGATCCTGTGGAAGCTTGAGAGCCTGCGTCAGTGGGAAAAAGAGCGCATCACCGGTTGCATTCAGAGCGTGGTCGATGCATTGGAACTGAAGCTGCGTGACGCCATGCCCTTGATGTTCGCCGCCATCACCGGGCAGGCAAGCTCGGTGTCGGTGCTCGATGCCATGGAAATCCTCGGCCCTGACCTGACCCGCTATCGTCTGCGTCAGGCCTTGGATTTGCTGGGCGGTGTTTCCAAGAAAGAAAACAAGGAATGGGAAAAGCAGCTGGCTACCATCGCTTGAGATGAGGCAGGCGGGCAGGCCGTCGTTCCCACGACGGTCGGCCGCTGCCGTGTGCAATGGATCCAGCGTTGCAGGCTGGTCTGGCCCGCCCGATAAACCGATATTGCGGGGCAGGGCGGTAAGTGATTGTTATCTGTGAAAAAACTTTTGGTTTTTTTGAAGATTTAGTTTGACAGGCCTGCACCTGGATCTTAATATGCGCCCCGTCCACAGCGATGAACATAAACGAAACGCCAGGCACCCAGCCAGCGTATCGGTTCAGCGTGACTCTGTGGGGCTATAGCTCAGCTGGGAGAGCGCCTGCATGGCATGCAGGAGGTCAGCGGTTCGATCCCGCTTAGCTCCACCAAATTCCTGTTGTCAGCCAATGGCTGACACGTAGAACGGGCACTAGCAGCACGTTCTTGAAGGTAAGAAGGTTCGTCCCCTTCGTCTAGTGGCCTAGGACACCGCCCTTTCACGGCGGTAACAGGGGTTCGAGTCCCCTAGGGGACGCCAGTTTCACACAAGCGATGTTTCGGCATGGCTGGGCCGCGAGGCTAGAAATCTGGGGCTATAGCTCAGCTGGGAGAGCGCCTGCATGGCATGCAGGAGGTCAGCGGTTCGATCCCGCTTAGCTCCACCAATTACTGCCAAGGTTTGCATTGCAAACTTTTGCGAAGGTTATGTCCCCTTCGTCTAGTGGCCTAGGACACCGCCCTTTCACGGCGGTAACAGGGGTTCGAGTCCCCTAGGGGACGCCAGTTTTACACAAGCAGTGTTTCGACATTGCTGGGCCGCGAGGCTAGAAATCTGGGGCTATAGCTCAGCTGGGAGAGCGCCTGCATGGCATGCAGGAGGTCAGCGGTTCGATCCCGCTTAGCTCCACCAATTACTGCCAGGGTTTGCATTGCAGACTTTTGCGAAGGTTACGTCCCCTTCGTCTAGTGGCCTAGGACACCGCCCTTTCACGGCGGTAACAGGGGTTCGAGTCCCCTAGGGGACGCCACGTTTACCCGCGTTTTGCGGGACTTTAAAGGCTCATTCGCATATTGAATGGGCCTTTTGTTTTTTCTACCAAAAAATCCCTAACGCCGCTCTCCCTTCTGGGGTGGACATTTCTGGTCCGCTCACTGCTAAATCCCCTTTTTGCCCCATGGGACATGAACATGAGCTGGGACCTGCCCACACCTTTCATAATCGACGTGCTTGTCGGCAGCGAAGACATCGATGGACTGGGGCATGCCAACAATGCCGTCTACGTCACTTGGCTGGAACGTTGCGCCTGGCGACATTCCCAACGCCTGGGGTTGGACCTTGCGGCGTATCGCCTGCTTGATCGCGCCATGGCGGTGGTCCGTCACGAAATCGATTACCTCGCCGCCGCTTACGAAGGTGACGAATTGGAGTTAGCCACCTGGATCGTCGACTGGGATCAGCGTCTGCGCATGACCCGACGGTTTCAGCTGCGTCGTGCGCGTGATGGGATGACCTTGCTTCGCGCCCGGACCACCTTTGCGTGTATCGAGCTGTCTACTGGCAAACCCAAGCGCATGCCTGCCGAATTTCTGGACGGCTACGGGCCAGCGCTGATGCCCGCCTGAAGCACGCCTAAATTTTGCTAGACTGCCGCCTTTTGCGCCGAGATCATTCCATGCAAATTGCCCTGGCCCCCATGGAGGGGCTGGTCGACAACATTCTGCGAGACGTACTGACCCGCGTAGGCGGCGTCGATTGGTGCGTCAGTGAATTCATCCGCGTCTGTGATCGCCTGCTGCCAGCCTCCTCGTTCCATAAATTGGCCCCCGAGCTGAGCAACGGCGCGCATACGGCGGCAGGCGTGCCCATGCGCGTGCAACTGCTGGGGTCCGACCCAGCGTGCCTTGCCGATAACGCTGCATTGGCCTGCGAGCTGGGCGCCCCGGTCATCGACCTCAACTTTGGCTGCCCCGCCAAGACGGTGAACAAGTCCCGGGGTGGGGCGGTGCTGCTCAAGGAGCCTGAGTTGCTCCACGCCATTGTCCGCGAGGTCCGGCGCGCGGTGCCTGCCGCGATCCCTGTCACCGCCAAGATGCGCCTGGGTTTCGACACCCCGGATGGGGCGCTGGACTGTGGCGTGGCCCTGGCTGAGGGCGGGGCGGCCCATTTGGTGGTACATGCCCGGACCAAGGTTGAAGGCTACAAGCCGCCCGCGCACTGGGAGTGGGTGGCGCGCGTGCAGGACGTGGTCAAGGTGCCGGTGTTCGCCAATGGCGAGATATGGACGGTCGACGACTGGCGTCGCTGCCGGGAAGTCAGCGGCGCTGAGCACATCATGCTGGGGCGTGGCCTGGTTTCTCGCCCTGACCTGGGTGTGCAGATTGCCGCAGCCAATGCCGGAACGCCCTACCAGGCCATGGGTTGGGAGCAATTGCTGCCGCTACTTCAGGCGTTCTGGCTTCAAGCCCAGGCCAAACTATCACCCCGATACGCCCCGGGACGAATGAAGCAATGGGTCGCCATGTTGACGCGCAGCTACCCTGAGGCCGTGCTGCTGTTCGCCGAGCTGCGCCGCGAAGATGACTGCGCGCGCATCGGGCGCTTGCTTGGCGTGGCGTCGACGGCAGATCAAGCGCAGGTGGCGTGACCACCTGGCACAGGCGAAATTTTTTTTTGCACGGCCCTTGAAAGCGCCTTGATGGACCTTATCTCTTGAGTACGCGATGCCGAATTCGGGTCGCGTAATGACTTACTTGCTGATATCTCAGGAGTTATGACCATGACTACCGCTTTCTCTCTTGCACCACTGTTCCGCCACTCCGTTGGTTTCGACCGCTTCAATGACCTGTTCGAATCCGCGGCACGTAATGAGGCTGGTAGCAGCTACCCGCCCTACAATGTGGAAAAGCACGGTGATGACCAGTACCGCATCGTGGTTGCCGCGGCTGGTTTCCAGGAAGAGGATCTCGACCTTCAGGTCGAAAAAGGCGTGCTCACCGTGACCGGTGGCAAGCGTGACAATGGCTCGGCAGAAGTGACATACCTGCACCAGGGCATTGCCCAGCGCGCCTTCAAGCTTTCCTTCCGCCTGGCTGACCACATCGAGGTCAAGGCTGCAGGCTTGGCCAACGGTCTGCTCAGCATCGATCTGCTGCGAATCGTGCCTGAAGAAGCCAAGGCCAAGCGCATCCCGATCAACGGCGAGCAACCCGCGCTGAACTGATCCAGCGCATCACCAAGAAGGGCACCCCAGGGTGCCCTTCTTGCGTTGTGCAGGCGCGCGGTCACTTCAGGGCGCTTGCAACAGTCGCCGGAACGCTTGTAGCGGCAAAGGCCGGCTGTGCAGGTAGCCCTGGTACAGGTGACACCCCAGTTTTTCCAGAAACGCCAGCTGTTCGGTCAGCTCTACGCCCTCGGCGATTACCGCAAGCCCAAGGCTAAGCGCCATGGCGACGATGGCGCGGACGATTTCAGCATCGTTGGGGTCTATCGTTACGTCACGGACGAATGTCTGGTCAATCTTCAGTGCATCGACGGGCAGGCGTTTGAGGTAGGTCAGCGAGGAATACCCCGTGCCGAAGTCGTCCATGGCAAACGTTACCCCGTGGCTTTGCAACGCCCGCATCTTGGCAATGGTGTCTTCCAGGTTCTGAATGACGATACCTTCGGTGATCTCGAGCTTGAGCAGTTTCCTGGGCAACTGACTGTCGTCGAGGCTGCGCAGGACGCGGCCAACAAAATCTTTCTGGCGAAATTGCCGCGGGCTGATGTTGACGCACAGGCTGAAATCGTCGACATCTATCAAGCCGTCGGCCAGCAGGTGGGCGCAGGCAACGCAAGCCTCATCGAGCACCCAATTGCCCACCTCCAGAATCAACCCGCTTTCCTCAAGGACCTGAATGAACTGGCCCGGCGACTGCTGGCCGAGTTGAGGGTGGTGCCAGCGCAGCAGCACCTCGGCACCGACGATCCGGTTGTCGCGGGCGTCGACCTGCGGTTGGTAATGCAAGGCCATTTCGCCACGGGCCAGCGCCAGGCGTAGATCACTCTCCATGCGCAGGCGTTCGCTGGCCGCCTTCTGCATGCTGGCATGAAACAGTTGAGTCGTATTGCGCCCGGAGTCCTTGGCGCGGTAAAGCGCGATGTCGGCGCGTTTGAGCAGGTCGGCAGGCGTTGTGCCGTGGTCCGGGATCAAGGCCACGCCAATGCTGGGGGTCACCTGCAGGCGCTGGCCGTCGAGTGACATGGGCTGGGCCAGCAGCGCGCGTAGGGTGTCAGCCAGCTGGCGAACCGTATCCTCGACCTCATCACGATCGCCTTCCAGGCCGCTGAGCAGTACCACGAACTCGTCACCGCCCAGCCGTGCCACGGTGTCCTCTACACGTACACTGGCCTCTAGTCTGGCCGTGATGATCTTGAGCACTGCATCACCGACCGGATGGCCCAGCGAGTCGTTGATGTGCTTGAAATGATCCAGATCGAGGAAAAGCAGGGCGCCGCGCAGGTTGCGCTGCTTGAGCAGGGCGATCTGCTGACCCACCCGCTCCATCAGCAGGGCACGGTTCGGGAGATTGGTCAGCGGGTCGTGGTAGGCAAGGTGACGGATCTGTGCCTGGGCGTGTTTCAGTTGGCTGACGTCCCGCGCGGTCATCAGCAGGCACTGCACGTCGTTGAGCAGGATCTGCTCCACGGACACCTCTACCGTCAGGAGATCGCCGCGCTTGTTGCGCCCCAGCATTTCTCGGTGGTGTACCCGGCCATGCTCGCGCAGTTCGGCCAGCAGGGTGGTTCGCTGTTGCGCATCGGTCCAGATGCCGATGTCGAAAACGGTGCGCCCGACGACCTCGCCCGCCGAGTATCCGGTCAAACGGCAGAAACCGTCGTTGATTTCCAGGTAACGCCCGGTTGCGCATTCAGTGATGGTGATGGCGTCCGGGCTTGAGTGAAACGCCTTGGCGAATTTCTCTTCGCTGGATTTGAGCGCTGCCTCTGCCCGCTGTTGTTGGGTGATGTCGCGCAGCGTGGTGACGCTGCAGGGTTGGCCGTCCACTGTGATCAGGCGGCTGGAGATCAGGCAGGTCAAGGCGTCGCCACTGCGGTGATGGACGACCAACGCAACATTGCTCAGGGCCTGCTCGCGGATGACCCGTTCGATGCGGTGCGCACGCAGGGCCGATTCGGCCCACAAGCCTATTTCTTGGGCCGTGCGGCCGATCAACTGCTCGGTCGTCCAACCGAAGGTATGGGTGAAGGCGGGGTTGATCTCGATGAATTGTCCCGTGTCCTGGCGCGTTACGCAGATAGGGTCGGGGCTGACTTGAAACAGGCTGGCAAACTTTTCCTCCGAGGCACTCAGGCGAAGCTCGCGCTCAACCTGGTCGGTGATGTCGAGCAGGGTGCCGGCCATGCGCAGAGGGTTGCCGTGATCGTCGCGATACAAGCGCGCACGGCTTTCGATATACCGCGAAACGCCATTCTCCAACTGTACCCGGTAGGTGAACTGATAATTGCCAGCCGGCCCTTCGCGCAGGCTGCTGTAGGCCTTGCGCATGGAGAGGCGTTCCTGTTCCGGAACGCCTTCAAAAAACGCATCGAAGGACTCGTGAAAGGCTACTGGCGGCAGCCCGTGCAATTGTGCAGCCCGGGCCGAGCCGTAGAGCATGCCGCTGGGAATGTGCCAGTCCCACGTGCCTAGCTGGGCCGAATCCAGCGCAAGGTCCAGGCGCTCCTGGCTGTCCTTGAGGGCAAGATCCGCGCGCTTTCGCTCGGTGGTGTCGACGAAGGTACTGAGTTGATAGGTGGTGCCTTCAAGCTCGATGCCCTGGGTGCAAAGGATGCCGTCGTGGACCTTGCCGTCGCTGCCGCGAAACTGCACCTCCATGGTCAGCGGGCCGCTGTTCAGGCGCGAAGAATCGAGCATGTGCTGGCGTTGCGCGGCGTCGGCCCACAACCCCAACGCCACGCTGGTACGGCCGATGACCTGGCTGGCGGGCCAGGCGAATGTATCCTCGAAGTGCCGATTGACTTCGAAGATCATGCCGTCGTGACGTCGGGTCAACAAGATGGCATTGGGGCTCAGGTGGAAGAGGGTGGCAAGGCGCTTTTCAGAGTTCATCAGCGCAGTTTCCCGCTCGCGCTGGCGCGTGATCTCGCGTACCACCCCAATCATCTGCGGCCTGCCGTGCGGGTCGCAGGTCAGGCTGCCATTGATCTCCAGCCAATGCAGGCTGCCGTCTGGCCAGCGAATGCGGTGGCGCATGGCCCGCCCTACCGGTTCGCCATCGAACACCGCCTGGAACGCCTTGCGTGTTCGCGCGCGGTCCTCTTCGGCAAGCAGGTCCAGGTAATCGATGTCTCCGGGCAGGGCGCGCAGCGGGTCGAAACCGAACAGGGCCTGGGTGCCCCGGGACCAGCTTACCCGGCCGCTTTCAATATCCCAAAGCCACGCACCCAGGCGCGCACCATTCAAGGCGGCCAACAGCTGCGGCGCACTCTGCCAGGCCTGCTCCGACGCCTCGGGGTCTGCCGCATGGATTCGCGGCAGGCGCATGAAGCGGTTTGCTGATTTGGGCATGGTTACCAGACCTTTGGCATGGGGCACATCCTTGAAGGGGCCGGGCAGACGGCTGTTCAGACGCTTGCGGCATGGCCATCGAGCAGGGCCATGAACGCCTTGGCGGCGTTGGACAGGGTCCGCTCGGTGTGCAGAATGTAGCCTAGCTGGCGGGACAACCCAATGCCGGGCAAGGCGATGGGTGCCACCTGGTCGTCAAGCATCGTGCGCGGCAGCACGCTCCAGGCCAGACCGATCGATACCATCATCTTGATGGTTTCCAGGTAATTGGTGCTCATGGCGATGTTCGGTGTCAGGCCTTGGCTTTCGAACAGGCGCTGGACAATGTGGTGGGTGAACGTATTGCCTCCTGGAAACACCGCAGGGTGGCAAGACACATCGGCAAGGGTAACGGCGTCGTTGTTGGCCAATGGGTGCTCGGGGGCGGCTACGAAATCCAGCGCGTCCTGCCATACCGGTACCGCGTTGATCAGGGGGTGGGGCTCAGGTGCGAGGGTAATGACCGCCAGTTCGGCACGACCATGCAGAATCTCATCGTAGGCCTGTTCCGAATCCAGAAACTGAATATCCAACGCCACTGCCGGGTATTGGCGGGTGAAAGCCCGCAATAATGGGGGAAGGCGGTGCAGGCCGATGTGGTGGCTTGTGGCCAGGGTCAACCGCCCCCCCACTTCCCCTGACAAATTGGTCAGCGCCCGTCGGGTATCCTCAAGCACGTTGAGAATTTGGTAGGCCCTGGGAAGCAGTGCACGCCCGGCTTCGGTCAATGTCACCTCGCGGCCCAGGCGGTCGAACAACCGTGTGCTCAACTGCTGCTCCAGGCCAGCAATGCGCTTGCTGACGGCAGGCTGGGTCAGGTACAGACGCTCGGCTGCACTGGAAAAGCTGCCGGTTTCCGCAATGGCGATAAATGCACTGAGATTGGCCAAGTCCATTGGGAGAATTCCTTTCGGTTATCCAAAGGATAAAAATTATGAATTTGAGTTATTCACTCTAACCCCCTAGCATCGCCCATACAAGCCAAGGGGTCTTTGGCATAGAAAGACGCTGATGAGGAACAGTCTGATGGCTGGCAAAACGCTCTACGACAAACTCTGGGAAGCCCACGAGGTCAAGCGCCGTGATGACGGCTCGTCCTTGATCTACATCGACCGTCACATCATCCATGAAGTGACCTCGCCGCAGGCTTTCGAAGGGCTGCGCCTGGCCAAGCGCAAGCCATGGCGTATCGATGCCAACATCGCCACGCCCGACCACAACGTGCCGACCACCCCGGAGCGCAAGGGCGGGATCGAAGCCATTGTCGACCAGGTGTCGCGCCTGCAGGTGCAGACCCTCGACGAGAACTGTGATGAATACGGCATCGTCGAATTCAAGATGAACGACGAGCGCCAGGGCATCGTCCACGTCATCAGCCCCGAACAAGGCGCTACCTTGCCAGGCATGACCGTGGTCTGCGGCGACTCACACACCTCCACCCACGGCGCCTTCGGTGCGCTGGCCCACGGCATCGGCACCTCCGAGGTCGAACACGTACTGGCTACCCAGTGCCTGGTGGCCAAGAAGATGAAGAACATGCTGGTGCGCGTCGAAGGCCAGCTGCCGCCGGGTGTCACGGCCAAGGACATCGTCCTGGCGGTGATCGGCAAGATCGGCACTGCCGGTGGCAACGGTCACGCGATGGAGTTTGCGGGCAGTGCCATTCGCGAGCTGTCGATGGAAGGCCGCATGACCATCTGCAACATGTCCATCGAAGCCGGTGCCCGTGTCGGATTGGTGGCCACCGACGCCACCACCATCGCTTATGTCGAAGGCCGCCCGTACTCGCCCAAGGGCGAGCAGTGGACGCGTGCTGTTCAGGCGTGGAAAGACCTGGTGTCCGATGACGATGCCGTTTTCGATACCGTCGTCGAACTCGATGCCACGCAGATCAAGCCGCAGGTCAGCTGGGGCACCTCGCCAGAAATGGTGCTTGCCGTCGACCAGCGGGTGCCGGACCCGGCTGCCGAAGCCGACCTGGTCAAGCGTGGCTCCATTGAGCGCGCCCTGAAGTACATGGGCCTGAAGGCCAACCAGGCGATCACCGATATCCACCTGGATCGCGTGTTCATCGGCTCGTGCACCAATTCGCGCATCGAAGACCTGCGCGCGGCAGCGCAGATCGCCAAGGGCCGCAAGGTGGCGAGCAGCGTCAAGCAAGCCATCGTCGTTCCCGGCTCGGGCCTGGTGAAGGCTCAGGCCGAGCGTGAAGGCCTGGACAAGATATTCGTCGAAGCCGGCTTCGAATGGCGCGAGCCAGGCTGCTCGATGTGCCTGGCCATGAACCCGGATCGGCTGGAAAGCGGCGAGCACTGTGCATCCACCTCCAACCGTAACTTCGAAGGTCGTCAGGGCGCAGGTGGCCGCACGCACCTGGTGAGCCCGGCCATGGCCGCCGCGGCCGCCGTCACCGGCCACTTCATCGATGTCCGCGAGTTGATCCAAGGGAGCGCAGCATGAAAGCTTTCACTCAGCACATAGGCCTGGTTGCGCCGTTGGACCGTGCCAACGTCGATACCGACCAGATCATCCCCAAGCAGTTCTTGAAGTCGATCAAGCGCACAGGCTTTGGCCCCAACCTGTTCGACGAGTGGCGTTACCTGGACGTAGGCCAGCCCTATCAGGACAACAGCAAGCGCCCGGTAAACGAAGAATTCGTGCTCAATCATCCGCGCTATCAAGGCGCCAGCGTGTTGTTGGCGCGCGAGAACTTCGGTTGCGGGTCCAGCCGTGAGCATGCCCCCTGGGCCCTGGACGAGTACGGCTTTCGGAGCATCATCGCGCCAAGCTTTGCCGATATCTTCTTCAACAACAGCTTCAAGAACGGCTTGCTGCCGATCATCCTCAGCGATGAAGAAGTCGATGAGCTGTTCAAGCAGGTAGAAGCCGCGCCAGGTTACCAGCTGACCATCGACCTGCAGGCCCAGGCGGTGACACGTCCGGACGGCAAAGTGCTGCACTTCGAGATCGACGCATTCCGCAAGCATTGCCTGCTCAATGGCCTGGACGACATTGGCCTGACCCTGCAGGACAGCGATGCGATCAAGGCGTTCGAGGGCAAGCACCGTGCTGCGCAACCCTGGCTGTTCCGTGACGCCTGACTGAAGCCAACGCGCTCACCGGCCTGCTTGCCAGCAGGTCGGTGCAAGCCGGATCGCCCACGCTCTCTGGCGACAGCCTGTACCACTGCCGCCATGGTCGATCCCGTATCGGCAACTCCTCCATCACCAGGACATCCCAATGACCCGTACACAGCATACCGATGTGGTTCAGCGCCAATTTGGCGATCAGGCGGGTGCCTACCTCAGCAGCGCCGTGCATGCTCAAGGCAGCGAGTTCGCGCTGTTGCAGGCCGAGTTGCAGGGGCAGGGCGATGCACGCGTGCTGGACCTGGGCTGCGGGGCAGGTCACGTCAGCTTCCAGGTTGCGCCGCTGGTGGCGCAGGTGGTCGCGTACGATCTTTCCCAGTCCATGCTGGACGTCGTCGCCAACGCTGCCGCCGATCGCGCGCTGACCAATATCATGACCGAGCGTGGCGCGGCAGAATCGCTGCCATTTGCCGATGCGTCGTTCGACTATGTGTTCAGCCGCTACTCAGCCCATCACTGGAGCGACCTGGGCCTGGCGCTGCGCGAGGTGCGCCGCGTGCTCAAGCCGGGCGGCGTGGCGGCATTCATCGACGTCATGTCGCCTGGTAGCCCGCTGCTGGACACGTACCTGCAAGCGGTAGAAGTGCTGCGCGACACCAGTCATGTTCGCAATTATTCTGCTGCCCAGTGGCAGCGCCAGGTCAGCGAGGCCGGCCTGCGTGTTCGCAGTCATGCCCGGCAGTCACTGCGCCTGGAATTCGGCAGTTGGGTCGAGCGCATGCGCACCCCTGAGCCGATGCGCCTGGCCATCCGCGAACTGCAGCAAGCCATGGGCGAAGAAGTACGGCAGTATTACCAGATCGAGGCCGATGGCTCGTTCAGCACGGATGTGCTGGTGCTGTGGGCAGAACGTTAAGCCTTTTTCGGCGCGGCCCGATTCGCCGCGCTGCGTGAATGCATAGAGGAAAGCATGAGCAAGCAGATTTTGATTCTTCCGGGTGATGGCATCGGTCCTGAAATCATGGCCGAAGCCGTCAAGGTGCTGG
Organism: Pseudomonas sp. I3-I5; assembly: GCF_022699445.1. NCBI lineage: Bacteria > Pseudomonadati > Pseudomonadota > Gammaproteobacteria > Pseudomonadales > Pseudomonadaceae > Pseudomonas > Pseudomonas sp. I3-I5. The sequence continues at coordinate 1,365,110 of NZ_CP093940.1, forward strand.
AGTTGGCCAATGACAAGTACCAGCTCGACCTCAGCCTGACCCATGACGTGATCGGTGGCGCAGCCATCGACAAGCACGGGGTGCCGCTGGCCGATGAAACCCTGGAGCGTGCACGCCAGGCCGATGCCGTGCTGCTCGGCGCCGTAGGCGGTCCCAAGTGGGACAAGATCGAGCGTGACATTCGTCCTGAGCGCGGCCTGCTGAAGATCCGCTCGCAACTGGGGCTGTTTGCCAACCTGCGCCCGGCCATTCTCTATCCGCAGCTGGCCGATGCGTCCTCGCTCAAACCGGAAATCGTCTCTGGCCTGGACATCCTCATCGTTCGCGAGCTGACCGGCGGCATCTACTTCGGTGCCCCACGTGGTCAGCGCGAGCTTGAAGGTGGCGAGCGCCAGGCCTATGACACCTTGCCCTACAGCGAAAGCGAAGTGCGGCGCATCGCCCGCGTCGGTTTCGACATGGCCCGGGTGCGTGGCAAGAAGCTGTGCTCGGTGGACAAGGCCAACGTTCTGGCTTCCAGTCAGCTGTGGCGGGAAGTGGTCGAGAGCGTGGCACAGGATTACCCGGATGTGGAACTGAGCCACATGTACGTCGACAACGCGGCGATGCAGCTGGTGCGCGCACCGAAGCAGTTCGACGTCATGGTGACCGACAACATGTTCGGCGACATCCTGTCGGATGAAGCTTCCATGCTGACCGGTTCCATCGGCATGCTGCCATCGGCGTCGCTGGATGCCAACAACAAGGGCATGTACGAGCCCTGCCACGGCTCGGCGCCGGACATCGCCGGAGCAGGCATCGCCAATCCGTTGGCCACCATCCTGTCCGTGTCGATGATGCTGCGCTACAGCTTCGACCAATCGGCTGCTGCCGAGGCCATCGAGCAGGCTGTCAGCCTGGTGCTCGACCAGGGCTTGCGCACTGGCGACATTTTCTCCGAGGGCTGCCGCAAGGTCGGCACGCAGGAAATGGGCGACGCAGTAGTCGCAGCGCTGCGGAATCTGTAATCTCTCTGGCCCGCCATCCCCAATCCCGATGGCGGCCCACTTTTAGCAAAGGTGTAGTTGCGATGAAACGTGTAGGTCTGATCGGTTGGCGCGGCATGGTTGGTTCCGTGCTCATGCAGCGAATGCTGGAGGAGCAGGATTTCGACCTTATCGAGCCCGTGTTCTTCACCACCTCCAATATTGGTGGCCAGGGCCCGAACGTGGGCAAGGATACCGCGCCGCTCAAGGACGCGTATTCCATCGAAGAGCTCAAGACCCTCGACGTGATCCTGACTTGCCAGGGCGGCGACTACACCAATGAAGTGTTCCCCAAGCTGCGCGAAGCAGGCTGGCAGGGCTACTGGATCGATGCGGCCTCGTCCCTGCGGATGCAGGATGATGCGGTCATCGTGCTCGACCCGGTCAACCGCAAGGTCATCGACCACCAGCTTGATGCCGGTACCCGCAACTTCATCGGCGGCAATTGCACGGTCAGCCTGATGCTGATGGGCCTTGGCGGGTTGTTCGAGGCCGGTCTGGTGGACTGGATGAGCGCCATGACCTACCAGGCAGCGTCCGGTGCAGGGGCGCAGAACATGCGCGAGCTGATCAAGCAGATGGGTGCCACCCATGCGGCGGTCGCCGAGGACCTGGCCAACCCGGCCAGCGCCATCCTCGACATCGACCGTAAAGTGGCCGAAGCCATGCGCAGCGATGCCTACCCGGCTGAAAACTTCGGCGTCCCATTGGCCGGCAGCCTGATCCCCTGGATCGACAAGGAGTTGCCCAACGGCCAGAGCCGCGAAGAATGGAAGGCGCAGGCCGAAACCAACAAGATTCTGGGTCGCTTCAAGAACCCGATTCCGGTGGATGGCATCTGCGTGCGCATCGGTGCCATGCGTTGCCACAGCCAGGCGCTGACCATCAAGCTGAACAAGGACGTGCCGATCGCCGACATCGAAGGCATGATCAGCCAGCATAATCCTTGGGTAAAGCTGGTACCCAACCAGCGCGAAATCAGCATGCAGGAACTGACCCCCACCAAGGTGACCGGCACGTTGAACATTCCGGTTGGTCGTCTGCGCAAGCTGAACATGGGTTCCCAGTACCTGGGGGCGTTCACGGTAGGTGACCAACTGCTGTGGGGCGCTGCCGAACCGCTGCGTCGTATGCTGCGGATCCTGCTGGAACGTTGATACGGCCCCATCTGTACCCGAACCCGCGCTGCTCCCAGCGCGGGTTTTTTATTTTGAGGCGCGCGGTGAAGGTGGCAGGGGATACGAGGCTGCGCACAGGCAGGTGGCGACTACCTGCGACGGGCCGGCGTTGGCCTCGCTTGTGTAATGCGGGTAAAGTGCCGCTCCCGTTTCGCCAGAGGCAGCCTGCAATATGAAACCTTCATTCGATATCGCCGTCGTCGGTGCCACCGGCAGCGTCGGTGAGGCGTTGGTCCAGATTCTCGAAGAGCTGGATTTCCCGGTCGCCACCCTGCATCTGCTCGCCAGCATCGAATCGGCGGGCAGCAGCGTGATGTTCGCCGGGAAGAAGCTCAAGGTACGTGAAGTCGAGGGGTTCGATTTCGCGCAGGTCAAGCTGGCGTTCTTTGCAGCCGGTGCCGCGGTCAGCCGCAGCTTCGCCGCCCGAGCTGTGCAAGCGGGCTGCACCGTCATCGACCTGTCCGGTGCCCTGGACAACGCCTTGGTTGTCGTTCCAGAGGCCAACGCCGAGCAGGTGGCGGGGCTCAAGCGGCCCGCGCTGATCACAAGCCCCTGTTCAGGAGCCGTGGCCGCCGCCGCCGCGCTGGCCCCGATCAAGCATTTGCTGGACATCGAGCATGTACAGGTGGTGGCGTCTTTGGCGGTATCGGCCCAAGGCCGTGAGGCAGTCAACGAGCTTGCGCGGCAAACGGCCGAGTTGCTCAATGCCCGTCCGTTGGAACCGCGCTTCTTCGACCGCCAGGTCGCCTTCAACGTGCTGGCCCAGGTCGGCAAGGTCGACGAACAGGGTCATACCGCCGTGGAGCGGCGGATGGTGCAGGAGCTGCGCGAGCTGCTGGGCCAGCCTGAACTGAGTATTTCAGCAAGCTGCATTCAAGTCCCGGTGTTTTTCGGCGATAGCTTCAATGTGGCGGTGCAGTGCCGCCACGCCGTGGATTTGTCGGCCGTCAACCAGGCCTTGGACGTGGCGGCAGGCATCGAACGGGTAGATCCGGACGACTATCCAACACCGGTTGGCGACGCAGTGGGGCAGGACGTGGTCTATGTTGGACGTGTACGCCATGGCGTTGATCAAACCCGGCAGCTCAACCTCTGGTTGACCACCGACAATGTGCGCAAAGGCGCGGCGCTCAACGCTGTGCAGGTGGCACAATTGTTGATTAAACACGGTCTGTAAAAGATACTGGCAGGCACTTTTGTCCTGCTCTGCCTGCACGTTTCGGGACGATCCATACAAGGGAAGAGTTCATGCTTCGAATCCGCAAACTGGTTCTGGCCATGGCAGCAGCCTCGGCGCTGTCCTCGGGCATGGCCAACGCTCTGGGCTTGGGAGAGCTGACCCTGAAGTCGGCGCAGAACCAGCCACTGGAGGCCGAAATCGAACTGCTCGATGTGCGTGACCTGACCGCGGCGCAGCTGGCACCAAGCCTGGCCCCGCCTGAAGAGTTCGCCAAGGCAGGCGTGAACTTCTCCAGCGCCTTGCAGGACTTGCGCTTTACGCCTGTGATCAACCCCAATGGCCGAAGCGTGCTTCGCGTGACCTCCAGCCAGCCCATGCCGGGGCCGGTGGTCAAGTTCCTGGTACAGGTGATGTGGCCTCAGGGCCGCCTGTTGCGTGACTACAGCGTCCTGTTGGATCAGGCCAAGGCCCAGGGCCCGCAGGCCGCAACGGGCACTGTCGCCGCTGCGACCACCGGCCCTGGCAGCTATACGACCCAGCGCCGCGATACCCTGTGGCAGATCGCGGCGCGCAACGCCCAGGGCGGGTCGATCCAGCAAACCATGATCGCGATCCAGGCGCTGAACCCGGATGCGTTCATCGGCAACAACATCAACCAGCTCAAGGTAGGCCAGGTATTGCGCCTGCCCGATCAGCAACAGATCCAGAGCATCGCCCAAGGTGAAGCCAATCGCGAGGTCGCCGAGCAGTACGCGGCCTGGCGCGAGGGTAGACGCCTGGGGCCACGTGCCCGCCAGCTCGACGCCACCCGCCGTGGTGCAGCAGACGCCGCACCCGCTGCCATCGCCCAAGGCGACAACCTGCGCCTGGTCAGCCCCGGCAACCAGCCGGGTACCGGTCAGGCCAAGGCGCTGAACGACAAGCTGGCAGTGGCCCAGGAAAGCCTGGACACCAGCCGCCGTGACAACGAAGAACTCAAAAGCCGCATGTCCGACCTGCAGAGCCAGCTGGACAAGCTGCAGCGCCTGATCGAGCTCAAGAACGATCAATTGGCCCGGCTGGAAGCTCAAGGTGCGGCTACCCCTGCGCCAGCAGCAGCGGTCCCTGGCGAACCCGGTCAACAGGCCCTGGCGCCTGCGCAGGCTGCTGTCCGCCTGGGTGTCTGCGGCAGCGGGTTGGGCGTCTGGCGCAGCCGAGGGCGCTGGCGCGATCACGGGTTGATCGGGAACGGCCGGCTGGCTCGCCGTCGGGACCGGGTCGGTCACAGGCACAGCAGCCTCGACGACGTACTGGCAAGCCGCTGGTTGCTATGGCTGATCGCCGGTTCTACCGTCCTGGTCCTGGCGCTACTGCTCTGGCTGCTGGCGCGTAAGCGCAGGGCCCAACAGGAAGCCGAGAAGCATTTGCGCATGGCGCGCGCTCTGGAAGAGGAGCAGATCGAGGGTTTCGATCCAGAGGATGACAGCCTGGATGGCGTCGAAGTCGTGTCCCCGACCGTTACGCTCTCGCCAGCGGCGGTCGCCGCCTCGGCGGCAGCGGCAGCGGCCTCTGAAAAACCCGTTGCACAACCTGTGCGTGAGCCCGCGGCAGACCCTTATGGGCCCTTGTTGGCGCAGGCCGAGGTGTGCATTGCCGAGGGTCGCCTGAACCGTGCCACGGAGCTGCTGGAGCCTGCAGTTGCCAGCGCGCCCAGGCGCGATGACCTGCGCTTGAAATTGATGGAGGTCTACGCTCGCCAAGGTGATCAAAGCGCCTTCGCCGAGCAGGAGCGCCAGTTGCCGGCGACGGCGGGGAACACCGCAGAAGTGGCCGGCCTTCGCGAGCGTTACCCGGCGATGCTGGCCTTGGCGGCGGCCGGTGTGGGCGCTGCTGCCTTGGCTGCCAAGCTGGACGAGCAGTATGTGCAAGGGCTGCTCGATGATCAGCCGGTTTCATCACCTGCAGTGGCAGCGGAGCCGCAGGCTCAGGCCGCTGCCGATTCGGACGCCTTCGGGGATATTCCGACGCTCGATACTGCGCAGCTGGATGATCCGGCGCTGGATGACGATTTCGACTTGAGCCTGGACGAGCCTTCTCCCGAGCCCGCGACATCGGCTGCCAGCCCGACCACTGATGCGCTCGCTTCAGAGGCCCAAATGCAAGACCCGGCCGATGCAGACTTCGAAACCTTGCTGGCGCAAGCCAGCGCTGAAGCCACGCCAGCCCAGGATCTGTCCGATTTCGACCTGGACATCGGTGAACCCGAGGGGACGGGTGGTCGGGATGACGCAGCGCCCAGTGCAATCGATCCGGTACCGGCCTTTGATCCGGCCACCGATTTCGACCTGCCGGCCGATTTTGACCTCTCTCTGCAGGACGATTCGCCAGGCGCGCAACAGTTCGCCTCCGAACTCGATGACGTCAACGCCGAGCTGGACAAACTCTCGCAAAGTCTGGAGTCGCCCTCCCTGGAGCCGCACTTCACTGAAGAGGATGCCGCCGCGCAACCTGAGCTCGAACCGATCGACGACCTGGATTTCGACTTCTTTTCGGGCGCCGACGAGGTGGCCACCAAGCTCGATCTGGCCCGCGCCTACATCGACATGGGCGATCACCAAGGCGCCCGCGACATCCTCGACGAAGTGGTCAAGGATGGCGATGAACGTCAGCGCGAAGAAGCAGAGGATATGCTTTCGCGTCTGGTCTAGGCCTTCGCGTGGAGCCCTTTGATCGTAACCCGTGAACCCGATGGCAGCCCTGTACGGCTGCCATTGTCGTTATAATCCCCGGCATTTCGTACACCAACAGGTTGCAGATTCTTGGACATCATCGACACCGCCTCGGCCGAATCCGCTGCCGAAGGCTGCACGCGTATCGCCTTGGGTGTGGAATACAAGGGCGCCCGCTACCGCGGCTGGCAACGCCAGGCCAGCGGCGTGCCCAGTGTTCAGCAAGCCTTGGAACAGGCACTTTCCAAAGTGGCCAACGAGCCCATTTCAGTCGTCTGCGCCGGCCGTACCGATGCAGGCGTACATGGCTGTGGGCAGGTCGTGCATTTCGACACCCATGCGGTGCGTGACGAACGCGCCTGGACCATGGGCACTAATTTCAACCTGCCCCATGACATCAGCGTCGTATGGTCCAAGCCCATGCCAGCCGATTTCCATGCGCGCTTCAAGGCCTGTGCCAGGCGCTATCGCTACGTGATCTACAACGATCCGATTCGGCCTGCTCACCTGGCCGAGGAGGTGACCTGGAATCATCGTCCGCTGGACATCGAGCGCATGGCGCAGGCCGCTTCGAGCCTGCTTGGCACCCATGATTTCAGCGCGTTCCGCGCTAGCCAATGCCAGGCCAAGTCGCCGATCAAGCACATCTATCACCTGCGGGTTACCCGTCACGGGCAGATGATCGTGCTGGATATCCGGGCTACCGCGTTCCTGCATCACATGGTACGCAACATCGCCGGCGTGCTGATGGCTATCGGCGCGGGCGAACGGCCGGTGGAGTGGGCGCGTCAGGTGCTCGAGGGGCGGGACCGCCGCGAAGGTGGCGTCACGGCCCACCCCTATGGGCTTTATCTGGTCCAGGTGGAGTACCCGGGGGCCTTTGCGCTGCCCGAGCGTTACATTGGCCCGCACTTTCTGACGGGCTACGACGCATTGGCTGACTGACGCACGAAGCGCCATTTGCTAAGATTCCGCCTTTGACCACGCAAACAGGTTGCTGTCCATGAGCATCGTTCGCAGTAAAATCTGCGGGATCACCCGCATCGAAGACGCACTGGCGGCTGCCGAGGCTGGCGCCGATGCCATCGGGCTGGTCTTCTATGCCAAGAGCCCGCGTGCCGTGACCGTACAGCAGGCACGCGCCATCATTGCCGAGCTGCCGCCCTTCGTGACCACGGTCGGGTTGTTCGTCAATGCCACGCGTTGCGAGCTGAGTGAAATACTCGAAGCGGTGCCACTGGACCTCTTGCAGTTCCATGGTGATGAAACCCCGCACGATTGCGCAGGCCATCACCGGCCGTGGATCAAGGCCTTGCGGGTACGTCCGGGTGACGACCTGAAGCTTGCGTGCCGGCAATATGCCGACGCATCCGGCATCCTGTTGGACACCTTCGTGCCGGGTATCCCTGGAGGCACGGGCGAAGCGTTCGACTGGTCACTGGTGCCTGCCGGCCTGGGCAAGCCGATCATTCTGGCCGGTGGTCTGTCGGCGGACAACGTCGGGCAGGCGATCGCCCAGGTGCGCCCGTACGCGGTCGATGTCAGCGGCGGTGTCGAGCAGGCCAAGGGCATCAAGGACGCGGCCAGGATCGAAGCATTCGTACGCGCGGTGAAACAGGCTTGAGCAGATGTGACGGCAGGCAGCGCGCCATCGTCCATAGCTATCTCAGCCCCATGGGCCAGCCGGCCCTGCGTGGGGCGGTCAACCGAATTGTTCAGGGTGGTGCGGCAGGGGTGATGAACCCGGGTTGCCGCATCACCTACGTTTCATAAGCATTTGAGCTCAAAAGGGCAGGGCAGGCCGGCTACGCTGGTCCCCTCCCGCCGATACTGGAGAAAGAAAGCATGAGCAACTGGTTAGTCGACAAACTGATCCCTTCCATCATGCGTTCCGAGGTGAAGAAGAGCTCGGTACCTGAAGGCCTGTGGCACAAATGCCCGTCCTGTGAGGCCGTGCTGTACCGTCCGGAGCTGGAAAAGACCCTGGACGTATGCCCCAAGTGCAACCACCACATGCGCATCGGCGCACGTGCACGCATCGATATCTTCCTGGATGCCGAGGGCCGTGCCGAGCTGGGCGCCGACCTTGAGCCGGTCGACCGGCTGAAGTTCCGCGACGGCAAGAAGTACAAGGACCGTCTGACCGGCGCGCAGAAGCAGACCGGTGAAAAAGACGCCCTGATCTCCATGAGCGGCACCCTGATGGGCATGCCGATCGTGGTCAGCGCGTTTGAATTTTCCTTCATGGGCGGCTCCATGGGTGCCATCGTCGGCGAGCGTTTCGTGCGCGCAGCCAACTATGCCCTGGAACATCGCTGCCCGATGGTGTGTTTCTCGGCTTCCGGGGGTGCCCGCATGCAGGAAGCGCTGATCTCGCTGATGCAGATGGCCAAGACCTCTGCGGTGCTGGCGCGTCTGCGTGAAGAAGGCATCCCGTTCATCTCGGTACTGACCGACCCCGTCTACGGCGGCGTGTCCGCCAGCCTGGCGATGCTGGGCGACGTCATCGTTGGCGAGCCCAAGGCCCTGATCGGCTTTGCCGGCCCACGCGTCATCGAGCAGACCGTACGCGAGAAGTTGCCTGAAGGCTTCCAGCGTAGCGAATTCTTGCTGGAGCACGGTGCCATCGACCTGATCATCTCCCGGGGCGACCTGCGTCCACGGCTGGCGCGCCTGCTGGCCCAGATGACCGGCCAGCAGACCCCGGTCGAGGCCCTCGAGGCGGCTGCTGTCGCGTGATGACCCAACGGACCCTTGGCGAGTGGCTCGCCTATCTCGAGCAGCTGCACCCCTCTGCCATCGACATGGGGCTGGAGCGTTCGCAAGCGGTGCTGGCGCGCCTGGCACTGGGCAAGCTTGCCCCGCGTGTGGTGACAGTAACGGGCACCAACGGCAAGGGTTCGACTTGCGCGTTCCTCGCTTCGCTGCTGCGCACACAGGGGCTGAGGGTCGGCGTGTACAGTTCGCCGCACCTGCTGCGCTACAACGAGCGCGTGCTCATCGACGGCGTTGAAGCCAGCGATGCGCAGTTGTGCGAGGCGTTCGCAGCGGTCGAGGCGGCGCGCGGCGAAATCTCCCTGACCTATTTCGAGATGGGTACCCTGGCGGCGTTCTGGCTGTTCGAGCGTTCGCAGCTCGATGCGGTGGTGCTGGAAGTCGGGCTGGGTGGGCGGCTGGACACGGTGAATGTCGTGGACGCCGACATCGCGCTCGTGACCAGCATCGGGGTCGATCACATCGATTACCTGGGCGATACCCGCGAGCAGGTGGCTTTCGAGAAGGCAGGTATCTTCCGTGCCGGCAAGCCCGCGCTCTGTGGAGACCTCGATCCGCCCCAGCCGTTGCTCGACAAGGCCAGCGAACTGGCAGCTCCGCTGCGGTTGCGGGGCCGCGACTTCGACCTTCAGGTGGCCGAGCATGGCTGGAGCTGGCACGGCACATCCGGCGAAGGTGAAAAAGTCGTCTTGATGGACCTGCCCGTGCTGGATCTGCCCATGGAAAACGCCGCCTTGGCCCTGCAGGCCTACCTGCTGAGCGGCTTGCCCTGGCGTCCTGCGCAGCTGCGCCAGGCACTGGTCGATACGCGCATCACGGGTCGCCTCGATCGGCGCGTGATCCACTGGCGTGGCGCTGCGGTCGAGCTGCTGCTGGATGTCGGGCACAACCCACATGCAGCTCAGTACCTGGCCCGGCGTCTGGCATCCAGGCCACTGGCTGGCCGGCGTCTGGCCGTGTTCGGCTTGCTGTGCGACAAGGACCTCGAGGGTGTGATCGCGCCCTTGCAGGCCCTGGTCGATGAGTGGGCCGTCACACCGCTTGCCACCCCGCGTAGTCGGCCTGCTGCTGAATTGGCACAGACCCTGACGAACCTCGGCGCCACGGTGAAGTCTTATGCCAGCGTCGACGCTGCCCTGGAGGGGCAGTGCGCGAACGCCACGGCAGATGATCAGATCCTGCTGTTCGGTTCGTTTTTCTGTGTCGCTCAGGCGCTGGAATGGTTGCAGCGGCATCCCCAGGAGGGTGGGATAGATGGCAGTGCTGGATAAAGGAATGAAGCAGCGCATGATCGGTGCGCTGGTGCTGGTCGCGCTGGCGGTGATTTTCCTGCCAATGCTGTTTTCGCGGCAGGATGAAATGCGTGAGGTGCACGTCGATGCCCCTCAGGCGCCTGTTGCACCGTCGGTGCCTGAGGTAAAGGTCGACCCTGTTGCCGTGCCCGAACCCCAGGCCTTGCCAGAGCAAGCGGATCCGGCGCCGGTGGTGGTAGACGAGTCGTCCGCGCCAGCGCGTGCGCCCAGCCAGCCCATCACGCCGTCGCCGCAGGCCCAGCAGGCCCAACCTGCTCCGCCGGCCGTGGCCAAGGTAGAGCCCAAGGCGCCGGCCGCTTCTGCGCCAGCAGCAACGTCGACCAAGGCCGGCGCGCCGTCCAAACTGGACGCCAACGGCCTGCCGGTCAGTTGGTCGATTCAATTGGCGAGCCTGTCCAACCGGGCAGGCGCCGAGAAGCTGCAGCAGACCCTGCGTAGCCAGGGCTACAACGCCTATATCCGCGCAGCCGGTGGCATGAATCGGGTGTATGTCGGCCCGCTGATCGAGCGTGCCGACGCCGAGCGTACCCGCGATGCCATCAACCGCCAAAACAGCCTCAAAGGCTTCGTCGTGCGCTTCCAGCCGGAACGCAGCTGAAGGAGAGGGCGGCATTGCCGTCCCGTCCTAGTCAGCGAGCATATTGGCGGTGCCCAGCAGGCTTGCTGTCCTGGCTGGGCGATCCACTGACATTCCGCTTACCCAAGCCCTCGTCGCTCTGGTAAAATCCGCCGCCTCAACGATCTGCAGGCAGCACCGTGGCATTTACCCTGGTTGATTGGGCGATCATCGCGATCATCGCCATCTCCACACTGATCAGTCTCAAACGCGGCTTCGTCAAGGAAGCCCTGTCCTTGCTCATCTGGATCATTGCCGGTGCGGTGGCGTGGATGTTCGGTGGCTCGCTCTCGGTGTACCTGGAGAGCTATATTCAGACGCCCTCCATGCGTGTGATCGCCGGCTGCGGTATCTTGTTTGTCGCCACCTTGCTGGTGGGGGCGATGCTCAACTTTCTCATCGGCGAACTGATCCGTGTTACCGGCCTATCGGGCACCGATCGTTTTCTGGGCATGGTCTTCGGCGCCGCCAGGGGCGGCCTGCTGGTGGTCGTGGCACTCGGGCTGCTGAGCCTGGGGCCGGTTCAACAAGACGCGTGGTGGCAGGAGTCTCGCCTGATCCCACGGTTTCTACTGGTAGCCGACTGGTCCAAAAACCTGGTCGTGGGCTTCACCAGCCAATGGATGTCCAACGGAGCGATCAGCACACCGGCCGATCTTCCGTTCAAGGAGCAGCTGCTCGGGCCGACCCGGCCTTGAGCGCTATTCACTCAAGTTTCATCAAAGTAGGGGTTGCGTCGCATGTGTGGCATCGTCGGTATCGTCGGTAAGTCGAACGTCAATCAGGCGCTGTATGACGCGCTTACGGTCCTCCAGCACCGCGGCCAGGACGCTGCCGGTATCGTGACCAGCCATGACGGCCGGTTGTTCCTGCGCAAGGATAATGGCCTGGTGCGCGATGTGTTCCAGCAGCGCCACATGCAACGCCTGGTGGGGAGCATCGGCATCGGCCATGTGCGCTACCCGACAGCCGGCAGCTCGACCTCCGCCGAGGCCCAGCCGTTCTACGTCAACTCGCCATACGGCATCACCCTGGCTCACAACGGCAACCTCACCAACGTCGAGCAGTTGGCCAAGGAGATCTACGAGTCGGACCTGCGTCACGTCAACACCAACTCCGATTCCGAGGTGCTGCTCAACGTATTCGCTCATGAGCTGGCCGTGCGCGGCAAGCTGCAGCCTACCGAGGAGGACGTGTTCGCCGCGGTCTCCCATGTGCACAGCCGCTGCGTCGGCGGTTACGCCGTCGTTGCCATGATCACGGGCTACGGCATCGTCGGTTTCCGCGACCCCAACGGTATCCGTCCGGTCGTCTTCGGTCAGCGCCACACCGACGAAGGTGTGGAGTACATGATCGCGTCGGAAAGCGTTGCGCTCGACGTGCTCGGGTTCACCCTGATTCGCGACCTGGCGCCAGGTGAAGCGGTGTACATCACCGAAGAAGGCCAGCTGTACACCAAGCAGTGTGCCCAGGCCCCGAAACTGCAACCCTGCATTTTCGAACACGTCTACCTGGCCCGCCCGGACTCGATCATGGACGGTGTCTCGGTGTACAAGGCGCGTCTGCGCATGGGCGAGAAGCTCGCCGACAAGATTCAGCGCGAGCGCCCGGATCATGGCATCGACGTGGTCATCCCTATCCCGGACACCAGCCGCACTGCCGCGCTTGAGTTGGCTAACCACCTGGGCGTGAAATTCCGCGAAGGCTTCGTCAAGAACCGCTACATCGGCCGCACCTTCATCATGCCGGGCCAGGCTGCCCGCAAGAAGTCCGTGCGCCAGAAACTCAATGCCATCGAGCTTGAGTTCCGTGGCAAGAACGTCATGCTGGTTGACGATTCGATCGTGCGCGGCACCACCTGCAAGCAGATCATCCAGATGGCGCGCGAGGCCGGCGCCAAGAATGTCTATTTCTGCTCCGCAGCACCTGCAGTGCGCTACCCCAACGTCTACGGCATCGACATGCCGAGCGCTCACGAACTGATCGCCCACAACCGTACCACCGAGCAGGTGGCCGAGTTGATCGGCGCTGATTGGCTGGTCTATCAGGACCTGCCTGACCTGATCGATTCGGTCGGTGGCGGCAAGATCAAGATCGAGCATTTCGATTGCGCGGTATTCAACGGTGAGTATGTCACTGGCGATATCGATGAAGCCTACCTTGACCGTATCGAGCAGGCCCGCAATGACCTGGCCAAGGTCAAGACCCAGGCAGTCAGCGCAATCATCGACCTCTACAACAACTGATTTCAGGGAGCGATGGCATGACCGATCAATGGGATGCCGGGCGACTGGACAGCGACCTGGAGGGTGTCGGCTTCGACACCCTGGCAGTGCGCGCCGGTCAGTGCCGTTCACCGGAGGCCGAGCACAGCGAAGCGCTGTTCCTGACCTCCAGCTACGTATTCCGTACGGCTGCCGATGCGGCTGCGCGCTTTGCCGGTGAAACCCCAGGCAATGTCTATTCGCGCTATACCAACCCGACCGTACGGGCATTCGAAGAGCGCCTGGCGGCAATGGAAGGTGCCGAGCAGGCCGTGGCCACCTCCACTGGCATGGCGTCGATTCTGGCCGTCGTCATGTCGCTGTGCAGTGCAGGCGATCATGTACTGGTGTCTCAGAGCGTGTTCGGGTCGACCATCAGCCTGTTCGAGAAGTACTTCAAGCGCTTCGGCTTGCAGGTGGACTACGTGCCGTTGGTCGATCTTGCTGGCTGGGAGCAGGCCATCCAGGCCAATACCAAGCTGCTGATCGTCGAGTCGCCTTCCAACCCACTGGCCGAATTGGTCGATATTGCTGCGCTCAGCGAAATCGCCCATGCCCGTGGGGCCATGCTGGTGGTGGACAACTGCTTCAGCACACCGGCCTTGCAGCAACCGCTCAAGCTCGGTGCCGACATCGTCTTCCACTCCGCAACCAAGTTCATCGATGGCCAAGGCCGTTGCATGGGCGGTGCAGTGGCGGGCCGCGCCGAACAGATGAAGGAAGTGGTCGGTTTCCTGCGCACGGCGGGCCCGACGCTCAGCCCCTTCAACGCCTGGGTATTCACCAAGGGCCTGGAGACGCTGCGCCTGCGTATGCGCGCACACTGCGAGAGTGCTCAGGCGCTGGCGCAGTGGCTGGAGCAGCAGGACGGCATCGAAAAAGTGCATTACGCCGGCCTGCCGAGCCATCCGCAGCACGAATTGGCCAAGCGCCAGATGAGTGGCTTCGGCGCTGTAGTGAGCTTTGAGGTCAAGGGCGGCAAGGAAGGGGCCTGGCGCTTCATCGATGCTACCCGGGTCGTCTCGATCACCACCAACCTGGGTGACAGCAAGACCACCATCGCTCACCCGGCCACCACCTCCCATGGCCGCTTGACGCCGCAGGAGCGTGCGGCTGCCGGCATCCGCGACAGCCTGATTCGTGTCGCTGTGGGCTTGGAAGACGTGGCGGATCTACAGGCTGATCTGGCGCGTGGACTGGCGGCATTGTGATCGAAATTGGCCTCAATACGCCCGGCCATAACGGCCGGGTCGCTTTGGTCACCGGTGCCGCGCGCGGTATTGGACTTGGTATTGCCGCCTGGCTGATCTGCGAAGGTTGGCAGGTGGTGCTCAGTGACCTCGACCGCCAGCGGGGGGCGAAAGCGGCCAAGGCACTGGGGGACAATGCCTGGTTCATCACCATCGATGTAGCAGACGAGTCCCAAGTCAGTGCCGGGGTGTCCGAGGTGCTCGGGCAATTCGGCAGGCTTGACGCGCTGGTGTGCAATGCTGCGATTGCCAACCCCCACAGCCAGACGCTTGAAAGCCTGAGCCTGGCTCAATGGAATCGTGTGCTGGCAGTCAATCTCAATGGCCCGATGCTGCTGGCCAAGCACTGTGCGCCTTACCTGCGCGCGCACAATGGCGCCATCGTCAACCTGACGTCCACGCGGGCGCGGCAGTCCGAGCCTGACACTGAAGCTTATGCCGCCAGCAAAGGGGGCCTGGTGGCACTGACCCATGCGCTGGCCATCAGCCTGGGCCCGGAGATTCGTGTCAACGCCGTGAGCCCGGGGTGGATTGATGCCCGAGATCCCTCCCAGCGCCGTGCCGAGCCCTTGAGCGATGCCGACCACGCCCAGCACCCCACCGGTCGCGTGGGCACCGTCGAGGACGTTGCAGCCATGGTCGCCTGGCTGCTGTCCCGGCAGGCAGCGTTCGTGACCGGTCAGGAGTTCGTGGTCGACGGCGGTATGACCCGCAAGATGATCTACACCTGAAGGCCCTCGTGGGCAGGTAGGCAGAGGAGGGGACCGCAAGGTCCCTTTTTCATGTCCAGGCTTGGCTTGGGTCTGAATCAGGATGTGCTCGGCTTTGCACTGGGCACCGGCGACTTGGAAAAAAACTCAACAGGGCTATTGACTTAGCGTCGTCACCTGCGTAAATTTCGCGGCCTCAGCGAAGCAAACGCAACAAGCAACATCGCGAGGGTGATTAGCTCAGCCGGGAGAGCATCTGCCTTACAAGCAGAGGGTCGGCGGTTCGATCCCGTCATCACCCACCACTTCCTGAGATGTTCCTGACGCTCAAAGCTTTGCAAGAAGCTGACAGCCAGAGAGGAATGCACTGCGCAGCGGTAGTTCAGTCGGTTAGAATACCGGCCTGTCACGCCGGGGGTCGCGGGTTCGAGTCCCGTCCGCTGCGCCATTTTGATTAACAGATGGGTGCTTGTCACCGGTCTGAAGCCACAAGGTCGAGCGCCTTGGGCTGACCCAGTTTCAATCGGGCGCAAGCCTGAACGATACGCAGCGGTAGTTCAGTCGGTTAGAATACCGGCCTGTCACGCCGGGGGTCGCGGGTTCGAGTCCCGTCCGCTGCGCCATCTTCGCATCAAGGTCCCTAGAACACCTTGAGGCAACCATGACGAATGGTCATTGAGCCGTTTTTCATGCCTTCCCCCAGGCTGTCTGGTGGGTAGACCCAAGTTTCAATCGGGCGCAAGCCTGAATGATACGCAGCGGTAGTTCAGTCGGTTAGAATACCGGCCTGTCACGCCGGGGGTCGCGGGTTCGAGTCCCGTCCGCTGCGCCATCTTCGCACCAAGGGCCTTTGAACACCTTGGCGCTACGCGAAAGCGACCTTCGGGTCGCTTTTTGCGTTTTTGGCGTTTGCCGTATTGACCTTGCCGCCTGCATGAAACCTTGCGGGTACTTCACCGACCAGCGGTTCCTGTACCTGGCTGCTGTGTTGCACAATAGGCACCTTCTTGAAATACCCGGAACCCTCGATGACAAGATCTTCCGTTTCTGGTGCGCTCGTGCTGGCCGCCCTGTTGGCCGTGTCGAGCGGTTGTGCGTCCAAGAAACCTGCGGTGTACGAGCATGAGAACTTCGACGACTCAGGCACGTTCTCGCGCAGCTTTCCCGTAGGTGATGCCAACTCCTGCGAAGCCGCACGCCGTGCGCTGCTCAGCCAGGGCTATATCATCACCAGCAGCGGCCCGAACCAGGTGGTCGGCAACAAGAGTTTCCAGCAAAACAGCGATAACCACCTGCAGATCAGCTTCAATGTCACGTGTGCGCCCGATGCGAGCGACGAGCAGCACTCGACCATGTTCGCCAACGCCCTGCAGGACCGCTATGCCCTGAAGAAGTCCAATACATCGGCAAGCCTGGGAGTAGGGGTGCTGGGGTCGGTGTCGATGCCGATTGGCTCGAGCGATGACTCCATGGTGAAAGTGGCCAGTGAGACAGTCACCGCCGCGCAGTTTTACGACCGCTACTTCGCGTTGGTGGAAAGTTACCTGCCCAAGACCAAGCCCAAGGCCCAATCCTTGAGCCAGCCCAAAGCTGAACAACCCGCGCCCAAGGCTGAGAAGCCTGCGGTGGAACTGGGCTTGCCGGAGCAGGCGGCGGCAAACCCAGCGCCACTCCCGGTCGAGGCTGCACCTGCACCTGCACCTGCACCTGCACCGGCTGAGTCAGACACTGCGCCCAAGGACGGTGCATCGCCCGCGGCCGTCGCGCCTAGCCAGCAGGCTCTCCAGACACCTGACAGTGGGGATGAATTGAGCTCGCAGCCCGTTGCGCCCCCGGCCGATGCGGCGCCCATCGAGGTGCAGCCGGCCGTGCCAGCCCCGCAGGATCAAACGGCTACACAGGGCCAGCCCTCTACCCCATGAGGCCGCAAAGCCGGCGCCGCCACGCTTCGGGCGTCAAATCGGCCAGGCGCTAGCGAGGTTTGACGGACCGGTCGATCAGCGGTACGCCACTGAGCGCCTGCAGCGTTTGGAAGGTGATGGCCGCGCAAATCTCGACCACTTCGAGCCCTGCCGGCGTTACGTCCAGTACCGCGAGGTCCGTGTAGATGCGGCTCACGCACCCGATGCCCGTCAGAGGGTAGGTGCATTCGCTCACCAATTTGCTTTCGCCGGTTTTGGTCAGGTGGTCCATCATCACGAACACTTGCCGGGCGCCGGTGGCCAGGTCCATCGCGCCGCCCACCGCGGGGATCGACCCCTCGGCGCCGGTGTGCCAGTTAGCCAGGTCGCCGTTCACCGAAACCTGAAAAGCACCGAGCACGGCGATGTCCAGATGCCCACCGCGCATCATCGAAAATGAATCGGCGTGGTGGAAATAGGCACCACCGTTCAGCAGGGTCACGTGCTGCTTGCCAGCATTGATCAAGTCGTCGTCTTCCTCGCCTGGCGCAGGGCTGGGTCCCATGCCCAGCACTCCATTTTCACTGTGCAGGAACACTTCCTTGTCGCCCAGGTAGTTGGCGACCAGTGTGGGGGCGCCGATGCCCAGGTTGACGTAGGCACCTTCCTCAATGTCGGCGGCAACACGCTGGGCCATGGCGGTACGCGAGAGTCGTTGGTTGATGGTCATGGCCAGGCCTCAGAATGGGTGGGTGGTCTGATGAGCGGCGGCGGGGGCCGCTACCACGCGTTGCACGAAGATGCCCGGCGTGACGATATGCTCCGGGTCCAGCTCACCCAGCGCGACGATCTGGTCGACCTGGACGATGGCGGTCTTGGCAGCCATGGCCATGATCGGCCCGAAGTTGCGGGCGGCCTTGCGGTAGATCAGGTTGCCCCAGCGATCACCCTTGTGAGCCTTGATCAAGGCGAAATCGGCGTGCAACGGCATCTCCAGTACGTACTGGCGGCCGTCGATCTCCCGCGTTTCCTTGCCTTCGGCGAGCAAGGTGCCATAGCCGGTAGGTGAAAAGAAGGCGCCGATGCCAGAGCCTGCTGCGCGAATGCGCTCGGCCAGGTTGCCTTGCGGTACGACCTCCAGCTCGATCTTGCCAGCCCGGTACAGGGCGTCGAAAACGTACGAGTCCGATTGGCGCGGGAACGAACAGATGATCTTGCGCACACGTTCGGCCTTGAGCAATGCAGCAAGGCCAGTGTCGCCGTTGCCAGCATTGTTGCTGATGATGGTCAGGTCGCGTGCACCGGTGGCGATCAACCCGTCGATGAGTTCAGAGGGCATGCCGGCCGTACCGAAACCGCCGATCAGCAGGGTCGAGCCATCGGTGATGCCCGCCACGGCGCTGGCAATGGTTGCGTGGGTCTTGTCGATCAAGGCGTAGCTCCCGTCGATGCTTGTAAAAAACGCCACCTGTGCAGTGCACCATACTTCGAGCACTGACTGGCGTTTGATGGGGAATGAACATGAAGCTAGCTTGCCGCAAGCCGGGCCATGGGCGCAGGCGCCGAGGCAATATCTGGGCGATTACCGAACCGTTGTTGCGCGCGCGCGTCGCGTCGGCCTGTGTGAGGGGCGAATTGGATTAAACGAACGAGCCGGTCCGCAGGTCCATGATCCTGACACGCGAGGGCGCGCTGCGCGAAAAGCATCGTCACGTCACCCTCCTGTCACGTCATCGCGCTAGGGTGCCGATGAACTCAGCAAACCGTATTCGGATAAGGACGCAGGAAGATGGACGACTACCAGGAAGAGCTGCTGGAATTTCAGGCCCACGAGATGGACACGCCTGAACCGGCCGAAGACGCTACCGAACTTTAGTCCCCGCGTCGCTGCGTGCGGCGGTAACCGCCAGGCGTGAGCCCAGTCCAGCGCTTGAACGCGCGCTGGAAAGCCTCTGCCGAAGCGAACCCCAGCAGGTAGGCGATTTCGCCGAAGCTCAACTGGGTGTCGCGGATATAGGTCTCGGCCAGGTCGCGTCGGGTGCCGTTCAACAGGTCACGAAAACGCGTGCCTTCTTCTGCCAGCCTGCGACGCAGCGTCCAGGGCGGAAGTTGGAGCTGCAGGGCAATTTCATCGAGCTCTGGTTCACGTCCACCGCTTAGCAGCGGCCCCAGCAAATGGGTTATACGCTCGCCTAGGCTGCGCACGCGGGTCAGCTGATCCATGTGCGCCTCGCTCAGGGCCAGCAGTTGGTGCCAGGTGCTGGGGCAATGCCTGGGGTTTGGCAATTGCAGCGTGGCGCGGCCCAGGCGCAACTGGTTGCACTCGGCGGCAAAGCGAACCGGCGCGCTGCACAGGGGCTGATAGAGGGTGGCGTAGCTTGGGGCTGCGAACTCGATGTCCATCCGCTCGGCCACCACTGGCGTACCGACCAGGTCGCCCAGCTGGGCCAGCCAGCCGGCGAGCAGCGAGTCGACCACAAAGCGGTTGTAGGCGTTGTAGGGGCTGATGGAGTAAAAACGCAGCCAAGCGCCTTCGCCATCTTCGCAGTAAGTGCAATGGCCTCGATAGTTGGACGCGTACAGCGGCTCGAAGCGTAGCAGGGTGCGCGCCGCCTCGCCCAGGGTCGGCGCTTGCCCTGCCGTGACCCCGGCCAGCCCGGTATGGGCCAGCCGGCTCAACTGGCCAATCTGCAAACCCAGTGCAGGCTCGGCGCACAATGCGATGGCGGCGTGGCCCAGGTGCATGTAGCGCGGTATCGACAGGCGCGCATTGGCCTGGGCCAGCCGCGCCGCGTCCAGGCCATAGCGTTCGAGCAAGGGTGCAGGGTCGTGACCCAGCCGTCGAATCGCCTCCGCCAAGGGTTGCACAAAGCCTACCGACAGGTCGCCCAGCCTTACCTGCGGGCGGCTCATGGTGCTAGAGCCATATGTTCAGCAAGCGGGCACCTGGGCTGGGTGGCCCAGCCAACAGGTCGCCGGCTTGCCAGACGAAACCCTGGCCATCGGCGCCGTGCTCCCAGAACTGGCCGCGCATGAAGACGCTCACACTGCTCACCTGGTGACCGATAGGCGCGGTCAGCCGGTGCCAGGCGTCCTGCTCGCTGACTTCGCCACGCTTGACGGCCAACCGCGCGCTGACAGGCTGATGGCGATTTCCCCGCCAGGGCTCCAGCCAGCTGTGCCTGCCGCTCAGGAAGGCAGGGATGGCCACCAGTTCGACCGACTGGGCCAGCAACTGGTGGTGATTCTCCGGATACCAGCTGTCGCTTCCCACCAATACGCCAAGCCGCCCCGCAG
The DNA here is from genome assembly GCF_022699445.1 of Pseudomonas sp. I3-I5. Taxonomy (NCBI): domain Bacteria; kingdom Pseudomonadati; phylum Pseudomonadota; class Gammaproteobacteria; order Pseudomonadales; family Pseudomonadaceae; genus Pseudomonas; species Pseudomonas sp. I3-I5. Next base: position 1,385,327 of record NZ_CP093940.1, read on the forward strand.
GCGTCTGCAGCACCTGCAGAGGCTGGTCCACACCCGGGTGTATGAACCGCCTGTTCTCGCTGTCCGGATAGTGCTGGGGCTGGGGTTGGCCCAGGATGGTGCCGTCGCCGGCGAACACCACGCTGCTGTTGAACAACGGACCGCGCCCGGGGTGCAATGCACCCTCGCTGACGTAGGGTTGCGGCAGCACGATCGAGCCGGCTACCAGGGTTACGCCGAATTCCTTGGCCAAGCCGCCGAACACCTGCTGGTAATCGGCGGCCATCTGATCGGCCTTCATGCGCAGATGAGCATCGGCCCGTCGGTCATCGCCCTCGGCCGCGAGCATGGCCCAGCCATAGCGAAGCGGATTGCTCAGTTCGAACCATTGCAGGGCCTCACGCTGGTGGGTCACCTGGTACAACGCGTTCTTCTCGCCGCGTGCCCACAGCCAGGTACCGATGTGCTCAGGCAATACCACCACGGTGCGAGGCGTGATCAGGCCCAGCGTGCGCGCCTGCTCGAGGTAGGCGGCAAGCTTGCGGTGCAGACGTTGCAGGTCCTGGTAGTCCCCTGGGAACAGCAGCGGCTCGACGCCCAGCAGGTTGCCGTGTTCACCGGGTTGCCCGTGGTTGACTGCCAGCTCGATGCGCAGGTCGGACAGGTAGTGCCCCTGCGGGCGCTGTTGGGTCCAGAAGGCATAACCACACAAGGCGGCGATCACCACCAGCAGCAGGGCAGTTGTCAGGAGTTTTTTCATGAAACAGTAGAAGGCAATGGGCATGAGGGAGCCCTAGGGTAGACGCGCTGTTCGTGATGATCAATAACTTGTCAGTTCCGGTCATTGAGCCGGTTCAAACGGCTGTTTACTGTCTGCTTCATATAACGACAAGGCCGCCTTTAGGCCAGATGCCCGTTTACCGTGATCACCTTGGGAATCCGAACCATGACCGACACCCCTTACCCGCACCTGCTGGCCCCGCTGGACCTGGGCTTCACCACGTTGCGTAACCGTGCCCTGATGGGCTCCATGCACACGGGTCTTGAGGAACGTCCTGGCGGGTTCGAGCGCATGGCTGCCTATTTTGCCGAACGGGCGCAGGGGGGCGTAGGGCTGATGGTCACAGGCGGCATTGCACCCAATGACGAGGGCGGTGTGTACGCAGGCGCCGCCAAACTCAGCACCGATGCCGAAGCCGAGCAGCACCGCATCGTCACCGAAGCAGTGCACGCCGCCGGTGGCAAGATTTGCCTGCAGATCCTGCATGCCGGGCGCTATGCCTACAGCCCGCGTCAAGTGGCGCCAAGCGCCATTCAAGCGCCGATCAACCCGTTCAAGCCCCGGGAACTGGACGAGGCGGGAATCGAAAAACAGATTGCCGACTTCGCCCACTGCGCGCTGCTTGCGCAAAAGGCAGGTTACGACGGCGTCGAGGTCATGGGCTCGGAAGGCTATTTCATCAACCAGTTCCTCGCCGCCCACACCAACCACCGCACCGACCGTTGGGGTGGCAGCTACGAAAATCGCATGCGCCTGGCCGTGGAAATCGTCAGCCGGGTGCGCGGCGCGGTGGGCCCGAATTTCATCATCATCTTCCGCCTTTCGATGCTCGACCTGGTCGAGGGCGGCAGCTCCTGGGACGAGATCGAGACCCTGGCCAAGGCCATCGAGCGGGCGGGGGCCACGTTGATCAACACGGGTATTGGCTGGCACGAGGCGCGCATTCCCACCATCGCCACCAAGGTGCCGCGGGCAGCCTTCAGCAAGGTCACCGCCAAGTTGCGTGGAGCAGTGGGTATTCCTTTGATCACCACCAACCGTATCAATACCCCAGAAGTGGCCGAGGCGGTGCTGGCCGAAGGGGATGCGGACATGGTGTCCATGGCCCGGCCGTTTCTGGCCGATCCTGCCTTCGTCAACAAGGCTGCCGCCGGGCGTGCTGATGAAATCAATACCTGCATCGGCTGCAACCAGGCGTGCCTGGACCATACGTTCGGCGGCAAGCTGACCAGCTGCCTGGTAAACCCACGGGCCTGCCATGAAACCGAACTCAACTACCTGCCCGTGCGCATGGCCAAGCGCATTGCCGTCGTGGGGGCCGGCCCAGCAGGCCTTGCCGCTGCAACAGTGGCCGCTGAACGTGGCCATGTGGTGACCTTGTTCGAATCGGCCAGCGAAATTGGCGGCCAGTTCAATGTTGCCAAGCGCGTGCCAGGCAAGGAGGAATTCAACGAGACCCTGCGGTATTTTCGCAACAAGCTACGCACCACGGGCGTTGACGTACGCTTGAACACGCGGGTCGACGTGCCAGCGCTGGTGGCCGGCGGCTATGACGAAATCATCCTCGCTACTGGCATTCTGCCCCGCGCGCCGGCGATCCCGGGGATTGGGCACCCCAAGGTGCTCAGCTACCTGGATGTGCTGCTCGAGCGTAAGCCTGTGGGCAAGACAGTGGCTGTGATCGGCGCCGGGGGCATCGGTTTCGATGTATCCGAATACCTGGTGCATCAGGGCGTATCCACCAGCCTGGACCGCGAAGCATTCTGGAAGGAGTGGGGTATCGATACCCACCTCCAGGCGCGCGGTGGTGTGGCGGGTATCACGCCACAGCCCCACGCACCCGCCCGGCAGGTGTACTTGATGCAGCGCAAGACCTCCAAGGTAGGGGATGGCTTGGGCAAGACCACTGGCTGGATCCACCGCACCGGGTTGAAGAACAAGCAGGTGAAGATGCTCAATGGCGTCGAGTACCTGGCCATTGATGACGCGGGCCTGCATGTGCGCATTGGCGGCGGCGAGCCGCAGGTGCTGGCGGTGGACAACGTGGTGATCTGCGCAGGCCAGGACCCGCTGCGCGAATTGCAGCACGGTCTGGTGGCTGCGCGGCAGTCGGTACACTTGATCGGCGGTGCTGACGTGGCGGCAGAGCTCGATGCCAAGCGGGCGATCGATCAGGGATCGAGGTTGGCGGCGCAGCTTTGATTCACGGCCCACACCAGTGGCTGTGCTGATAGACTGACGCCCATGCCTGTCGAACTCCCCCTGGCCCCTCTGCAACGCCTGACATTGCCCTGGCTGGCGAGGGGGCAGGTCGAGACCGCCATCCTGCGCCTTGACCTGATCGACCCTCTGATCAGCGGCAACAAGTGGTTCAAGCTTCGCCATCACCTTGAGCAGGCGCTCGATGCCAAGGCCCCTGGCCTGGTGAGCCTGGGCGGCAACCATTCCAACCACCTTCATGCTCTGGCCGCTGCCGGCAAGCGGTTGGGCCTGGCCACGGCCGGCCTGCTGCGGGGGCACCCGTGCCAAACACCCACCGTGCAGGACTTGCAGGCAATGGGCATGCAACTGCACTGGCTGGGTTACGAGGGCTACCGACAACGTAACGAGGTGGGGTTCTGGACGCCCTGGCACGCGCGCTATCCCGGCTGGCACTGCATCCCCGAAGGGGGAGGCGGGCAGGCCGGCGCCCAGGGGTGCGCGTCGATCGTGACCCACCTGCACGCGCAGCTTGCGACACTGGGCTGGCCGGACTATGACGCCTGGTGGCTGGCCGCGGGCACCGGCACCACGCTTGCAGGCCTGGTGCTGGCCGAGTCAGGGGCCCATGCCGTGCTTGGGGCGTTGGCCGTACCCGACCACTATGGCGTGGCCGAGACCGTGGCGGCACTTGCCGGCACCCAGGGTTACCGCCTGCACAGTGCCAGCCGGGGCGGCTTCGGCAAGTTCGACGAACAACTGCTGGCCTTCATTGCCGACTGCGAGCAGCAGGCCGGGATCCCTTTCGAGGCGCTCTATACCGGCAAGGCATTGCTCGCGCTCAAGGCTCAGGTCGAAGCCGGATTGTTCGCGCCCGGCACTCGCTTGGTGTTCGTCCATACCGGCGGTTTGCAGGGCCGTCGGGGTTACTTGTAAGGCAGCATGCGCAGCAACGTATTGTCGCGTTTGACATAGTGATGATAAAGGCCGGCCAGCGCATGCAGGCCGATCAGCCAGTAGCCCCAGGTACCCACACGCTCATGCCAGCCCTTGATGAACTTGGCCAGGTCTACGTCAGGGCCGATCAGGTGCGGCAGCTCAAGGCCATAGAACGGTATCGGTTTGTCGGCGGCGCTGAGGATCAGCCAGCCGGCCAGCGGCATGCCGATCATCAGCAGGTACAGCAGCAGGTGAACCAGATGGGCCAGGCCGGTTTGCCAGGCAGGGGGTTTGGGTGAGATGGGAGGCGCGCGATGGACCACGCGCATGGCCAGGCGCAGCCATACCAGCACGAACACGCTCAGGCCCAACATGAAATGCAGGTCTTTCATCAGGTTGCGCTCTGCGCTGTCGCGCGGGAAGATCCCGCGAAACTCGATACAGGCATAAACGGCGGCCAGCAGCACCAGCATCAGCCAGTGCAGGACAATGGACACGCGCGCGTAATGGGGCGCTGGGGTGCTCGAAACCATGGTTGATCCTCATCGGTCGGTGGGGCAGCGCTCTTGGTGGCGCTCAGGTCCAGTTTACGGGTTACCCGGGCTGCATCATTGCTCCAGGTCGGTGAAAAATATGTTGCCGCCTATGGGAGGATCTGCGGTCAGAGAGCCAGCGCGCCTGGCCACTGATCGGCAACCAGGAACACCCGCTCTACCTCTTGCCAGCTGCCGTCCTGCTGCCGTTGCACGTTGACCAGCAACTGCGCAGGCGCATCGGGCGCCAGCAGGTGCAGCCACGCGGCGAACTGAGCAGCGCTCCAGACCTCGCAGGCCGCACACCGTGCGGGGGCCAGCCAAGCGCTGCGAGCCAGCGGTTGCCAATGCCCGTCTGGTGCGCTGATCCAGTCCTTGCGATGCAACCACCGGCCACGCAAGTGCTGGGGGTGGACGCCCTGCGGCGCCTGGCTCGCGGCCAGCGTCGGGTAGAACAGGTAGCCCCCCATCCACATGCTGGCCTGCACCGTAGGCAGGTCGAGCCGCTCGAGGGCGGTACGGCCCTGGGTGCTGGCTGACATGGGCAACTGGTGGCGGCGGGTGTGTTCCAGCTTGGCTTGCAGGCGATCGTGGCAGCCAGGCCCCAGCCAGCCCCCAGGGTCGGTACCGAAGCGCTCAGGGCCCAGGTACAGCTTGATGGCCAGTTCCAGGTGATGCACCCCATCGCGATCACGCAGCACCACATCCAGCTCGCCCAAGGTCCGGCCGTCTTCGCGGATAGCCAGGTTGGCCGCCAACAGTTCGACGCCGGGCGCCTGTTGCAAGGCAAACTGCCACAGGCGTTCGTAATACAGCCCGAGGCGGCGGCTGCCAAGGCCCTTGAGCCAGTGCTGCAAGGGCGTGTCATCGGCGTCCAGCCCGTGCAGCCAGGCCTGTAACGCCTGCGGCCGCTCCACCCAGAGGCTGCCTGCCAGCGGGTGGCGCTGGGGGCAGCCTGCGTTCTCCAGCAGCGGCGGCGAGAGCAGGGTCCAGGCAAGGTCACGCACCGCGGGGCGCTGGAACAGCCGGGGCAGGTGCACGAGCGAAGGAAATGGCATCATCCTGCGAGCATAGCCGGTTTGCCGCTGCTTCGTGGTTCGCCCATAATCGCTGCATCGTCACCCGTCGCAGAGCCTTGCAGGAGCCCCATGGAGCAATTTCGCAATATCGGTATCATCGGTCGTCTCGGCAGCTCGCAGGTGCTGGACACCATCCGCCGACTGAAAAAATTCCTCCTCGAGCGCCACTTGCATGTGATCCTCGAAGACACCATCGGTGAAGTCCTGCCCGGCCACGGGCTGCAGACTTCCACCCGCAAGCTGCTGGGCGAGGTCTGTGACCTGGTCATCGTGGTCGGCGGCGACGGCAGCCTGCTGGGCGCTGCGCGTGCCCTGGCGCGTCACAATATCCCGGTACTGGGCATCAATCGGGGCAACCTGGGCTTTCTCACCGACATCCGTCCGGATGAACTGGAAGAGAAAGTCTCCGAGGTACTCGAGGGTCACTACCTGGTCGAGAACCGTTTCCTGCTGCAAGCCGAAGTGCGCCGTCATCAGGAGGCGATCGGCCAGGGTGATGCGCTCAACGACGTGGTCCTGCACCCCGGCAAGTCCACCCGCATGATCGAATTCGAGATCTACATCGACGGCCAGTTCGTCTGCAGCCAGAAGGCCGACGGCCTGATCGTCGCCACCCCGACCGGCTCCACCGCCTACGCATTGTCCGCCGGTGGCCCGATCATGCACCCCAAGCTCGATGCGATCGTCATCGTGCCCATGTACCCGCATACCTTGTCAGGGCGGCCGATCGTCGTCGATGGCAACAGCGAACTGAAGATCGTGGTGGCCAAGGACCTGCAGATCTACCCGCAGGTGTCGTGTGACGGTCAGAACCACTTCACCTGTGCACCCGGTGACACCATCACGGTGAGCAAGAAGCCCCAGAAGCTGCGCCTGATCCACCCGCTGGACCACAACTACTACGAAGTCTGCCGCACGAAGCTTGGCTGGGGCAGCCGCCTGGGGGGCAGGGACGACTGATGCTGGATCCGGCGCGCAGTTTCGACATCATCGGTGACGTTCACGGCTGTGCCTTGACCCTCGAGCGTTTGCTCGACACCCTCGGTTACCAGCGCATTGCCGGCGTCTGGCGCCACCCTCGGCGCCAGGCGCTGTTTTTGGGCGATATCGTGGACCGCGGCCCGCGTATCCGCGAAGCCCTGCACATCGTTCACGACATGGTCGCCGCCGGGCAGGCGCACTGCATCATGGGCAATCACGAATACAGCGCCCTAGGGTGGGTGACGCCGGCACTGCCGGGCAGCGGTAAGGCCTTCGTGCGCGAACACACCCCTCGCCACGCCAGGCTCATCGACGAAACCCTCACCCAGTTCGCCCATCACCCTGCGGACTGGCAGGCGTTTCTCGACTGGTTCCAGACGCTACCCCTGTTCATCGATGCCGGTCGCTTTCGCCTCGTACACGCCTGCTGGGATGCACGCCTGATCGAGCCTCTGCGTCGCCAGTACCCCGACGGGCGCGTCGACCGCCACTTCGTCCAGGCGTCGGCGGTGAGCGGCAGCTTTGCCGCCAACGTCTGCAACCGCCTGCTGCGCGGCACCGACATGCGCTTGCCCGATGGCCTCACCCTGACCGGTGGCGATGGCCTGACCCGCGCCTTCTTCCGCACCAAGTTCTGGGAAGACGACCCGCAGACCTACGGCGATATCGTCTTCCAGCCCGATGCGCTGCCAGCGGAGGTGGCCAACACACCGCTGAGCCACAGCCAGAAAAGCGCGTTGCTGCGCTACGCCGAGGACGAGCCCATGCTGTTCGTTGGCCATTACTGGCGTAGCGGCCGGCCCGCCCCGATTCGCAGCAACCTGGCCTGCCTGGACTACAGCGCCGTGTTGTACGGCAAGCTGGTCGCCTACAGGCTGGACGATGAAACCCGTATCGACCCCCGCAAGTTCGTCTGGGTGGATGTCGACCGACCACAGGCTAGCCAATGAACATTATCCAAGTGATGCGCCTGCCGCTGACGGTGGACCTCAGCGGTTTCGTGCAGATGCTGCAACGCTTGCAGGTCCCGCACCGGGTCAGCGAGGAGGGCGAGGACCAGGTACTCTGGGCGCCTGATACCCTGGCCGACGAGGTGTTGCACCTCTACCAGCGCTACCCCGATGGCAACGCCGACCTGCAGGCCGAGCCTGACCCCGCGTTGCCCGACCAGCAGATGCAGGAGGTGCCACAGCCGTCGCTGCTGGCCCAGGCTAAGGCTTGCAAGGTCACTGCCCTGACGCTGCTGCTGACCTTCATGGTCGCTGGGCTCACGGGCTTGGGCGACAACTTCACCACCATCAGCTGGTTCACGTTTCTCGATTTTCACGTGCAGGGCGATTACCTGTACTTCGCGCCCCTGGCCGAGGGCCTGGCGCACGGGCAATGGTGGCGGCTGGTCTCGCCCATGCTGCTGCATTTCGGCGCGCTGCACCTGGCCATGAACAGCCTGTGGTTCTGGGAGCTGGGCAAGCGCATCGAACTGCGCCAGGGCCCGTGGACGTTGCTGGGGCTCACCCTGCTGTTCAGCCTGGTATCGAACCTGGCCCAACACTACACCACGGGGCCTGGCCTGTTCGGTGGGCTTTCAGGCGTGCTTTATGGCCTGCTCGGGCACATCTGGCTGTATCAATGGCGGGCGCCAAACCCGCACTTCAACCTGCCCAAGGGCGTGCTGGTGATGATGCTCCTCTGGCTGGTGGTGTGCCTGACCGGCGTCGTCGGCACCCTGGGCCTGGGCCAGATCGCCAACGCCGCGCACGTCGGCGGGTTGCTCATCGGATGCCTGACCGGGCTCTTGGGTGGGGCGCTCGCCCGGCGTAAACTGTCGGCTTGAATCAGGAGACAACATGTCCACTTTCGCGCAAATGATCGAAAACATCACCCCGGAAATCTACGAGAGCCTGAAACTGGCCGTGGAAATCGGCAAATGGTCGGACGGCCGCAAGCTGACTGCCGAGCAGAAAGAGCTGTCCCTGCAAGCGGTCATCGCCTGGGAGATGAAAAACCTGCCCGAGGACCAGCGTACCGGTTACATGGGCCCGCAGGAATGTGCGTCCAAGTCCGCCCCCGTTCCCAACATCCTGTTCAAGTCGGACTCGGTACATTGATCGAACTCGCTCGTGGCTCGTTGAGCAAAATGGCCGTCAGCCTGGCGGCCCCCGTGGTGCAATACAGCTTTCGCCTAGGCGATACCCTGGTGCCAGTCAACCCGCTGATCGGCAAGCCGCTGCGCCTGCACTACCTGGGCGCCATCCACTGCAGCCACTGCGGCAAGCGCACCAAGAGCAGCTACAGCCAGGGTTACTGCTACCCCTGCATGACCAAGCTGGCCCAGTGCGACATGTGCATCATGGCCCCGGAGCGCTGCCACTACGACGCAGGCACCTGCCGCGATCCGTCCTGGGGCGAGCAGTTCTGCATGACCGACCACGTGGTCTACCTGGCCAACTCCTCCGGTATCAAGGTCGGTATCACCCGCGCCACCCAGTTGCCCACCCGCTGGCTCGACCAGGGTGCCAGCCAGGCCTTGCCTATCCTCAGGGTGGCCACCCGGCAGCAGTCCGGGCTGGTCGAAGACCTGCTGCGCAGTCAGGTGCCGGACCGCACCAATTGGCGCGCCCTGCTCAAGGGTGACGCCGCGCTGCTTGATCTGCCGGCCTTGCGCGATCAGGTGCTGGAGGCGTGTGCCGAAGGGCTTGGCCAGCTGCAGGCGCGCTTCGGCCTGCAGGCGATTCAGCCCCTGACCGACGCCGAGGTCGTGCACATGACGTACCCGGTCCAGGCTTACCCCACCAAGGTGGTCAGCTTCAACCTGGACAAGACCCCGATCGTGGAGGGCACGCTGCTGGGCATCAAGGGCCAGTACCTGATCTTCGACACCGGTGTGATCAATATTCGCAAGTACACGGCCTACCAGTTGGCCGTGCTCCAGTAAAAGGGACCTGCAGATGCGTACCGAACAACCGCAAGTGATCCATCTCAAGGACTACAAGGCGCCTGAGTACCTGATCGACGAAACGCACCTGACCTTCGAGCTGTTCGAAGACCACACCCTGGTCCACGCGCAACTGATCATGCGCCGCAACCCGGTGCATGGGGGCGGCCTGCCTGCGCTGGTGCTCGACGGCCAGCAACTCGAGCTGGTGCGCGCCGCCCTCGACGATGAACCCTTGCAGGCCGGCAACTACCAGATCGACGCAGGCAGCCTGACCGTCCAGCCACGGGCAGCGCAATTCACCCTCGACACCACCGTCAAGATCCATCCGGAAACCAACACAGCGCTCGAAGGCCTGTACAAGTCCGGCAAGATGTTCTGCACCCAGTGCGAAGCCGAGGGTTTCCGCAAGATCACCTACTACCTCGATCGCCCCGATGTCATGAGCATCTTCACCACCACGGTGATCGCCGAACAGCATCGCTACCCGGTGCTGCTCTCCAACGGCAACCCGGTAGGCAGCGGCCCTGCCGAGGATGGCCGTCACTGGGCGACCTGGGAAGACCCGTTCATGAAGCCGGCGTACCTGTTCGCCCTGGTCGCAGGCGACCTGTGGTGCGTGGAAGACACCTTCACCCGCCAGTCGGGCCGTGATGTGACCCTGCGCATCTATGTCGAGCCGGAGAACATCGACAAGTGCGACCACGCCATGGTCAGCCTGAAGAAGTCCATGCGTTGGGACGAAGAGGTGTATGGCCGCGAGTACGACCTGGACATCTTCATGATCGTCGCGGTCAACGACTTCAACATGGGGGCCATGGAAAACAAAGGCCTTAACATCTTCAACTCCAGCTGCGTGCTGGCGCGCGCCGAAACGGCCACCGATGCCGCGCATCAGCGGGTCGAAGCGGTGGTGGCCCATGAGTACTTCCACAACTGGTCGGGCAACCGCGTCACCTGCCGCGACTGGTTCCAACTGTCGCTCAAGGAAGGCTTCACGGTGTTCCGCGATGCCGAGTTCAGCGCCGACATGAATTCACGCACCGTCAAGCGCATCGAGGACGTTGCCTACCTGCGCACCCATCAGTTCGCCGAGGATGCGGGCCCCATGGCCCACCCGGTGCGCCCGGACAGCTTCATCGAGATTTCCAACTTCTACACCCTGACCGTGTACGAAAAAGGCTCGGAAGTGGTACGCATGGTGCGCACGCTGCTGGGGGCCGAGGGCTTCCGCCAGGGCAGCGACCTGTACTTCGAGCGTCACGATGGGCAAGCGGTGACCACCGACGACTTCATCAAGGCGATGGAAGATGCCAACGGCGTCGACCTGACTCAGTTCAAGCGCTGGTACAGCCAGGCCGGTACGCCGCGCCTGGAGGTGAGCGATGCCTACGATGAAGCGGCGCGCACCTATAGCCTGACGTTCCGCCAGAGCTGCCCACCCACCCCAGACAAGGCCGAGAAGCTGCCCTTCGTGATTCCGGTCGAATTGGGCCTGCTCGATGCCCAGGGCAACGACCTGCCGCTGCAATTGGCGGGCGAGTCCTCGGCAGTGGGCAGCACCCGGGTGCTGTCGGTGACCGAGGCCGAGCAGACCTTCGTCTTCCAGGGTATTGAAGCGCGGCCGCTGCCGTCGCTGCTGCGCGGTTTCAGTGCCCCGGTCAAGCTGAGCTTCCCATACGACCGCGACCAGTTGATGTTCCTGATGCAGCACGACAGCGACGGCTTCAACCGTTGGGAAGCCGGTCAGCAACTGGCCGTTCAGGTGTTGCAGGAGCTGATCGGCCAGCACCAGCTTGGTCAGGCGCTGCAACTGGACCCGCGTCTGCTCAAGGCGTTGGATACGGTGCTGGGCGACACCTCGCTCGATGCTGCCATGGTGGCCGAAATGCTCTCGCTGCCAGGGGAGGGCTACCTGACCGAGATCAGCCAGGTGGCCGATGTGGACGCCATCCACGCAGCCCGCGAGTTCGCTCGCCGGCAAATTGCCGAGCACTTGTTCGAGCCGCTCTGGACGCGTTACCAGGCCAACCGCGCGGTCTCGCGTAACACCGCGTACGTTGCCTCTGCCGAGCACTTTGCTCGCCGCAGCCTGCAGAACATCGCCCTGTCGTACCTGATGCTCAGCGCCAAACCGCAGGTGCTGGAAGCGACCCTGGAGCAGTTCGAGCAGTGCGACAACATGACCGAGCGCCTCACGGCCCTGGCGGTGCTGGTCAACTCGCCCTTCGAGGCCGAGCGCGCCAAGGCCCTGGAAAGCTTTGCTGAACACTTCAAGGACAACCCCCTGGTCATGGACCAGTGGTTCAGCGTGCAGGCGGCCAGTACCTTGCCAGGTGGCTTGGCACGGGTGAAGGCGTTGATGCAACACCCGGCCTTCACCCTGAAGAACCCGAACAAGGTGCGCGCGGTGGTCGGCGCCTTTGCCGGCCAGAACCTGGTCAACTTCCATGCTGCCGATGGCTCCGGCTACCGCTTCCTGGCGGATCTGGTGATCGAGCTCAATGCGCTCAACCCGCAGATCGCCTCCCGGCAATTGGCGCCGCTGACCCGCTGGCGCAAGTATGACGCCGCCCGGCAGACCCTGATGAAGGGTGAGCTGGAGCGGATTCTGGCCGCTGGTGAACTCTCCAGTGACGTGTACGAAGTCGTGAGTAAAAGCCTGGCATGACGCCCCGGGGGGCGCCTGATGGCCCCCCGATTTCGACTGCCGACGTTGTTACGCTGCACACGCAGCGCCTGCCGGGGGATCCTGTTCGCCTGCAGGCGCTGCATCTTCTGCGCATGAACCACGCGCCTTGCGCTGATAACAAAACATAACACCCCGCCCGTTGTGCTCCTCCAAATCCTCCCGTTACGATCACCGCACGCCCTTGCAGGCCTCTATTGCAGGCATTTGTGCGTTTCTGCAAGGTATTGACCCACCCAACAAAAATACAATCGGGGGCAGTCATGAGGAATTGGAGCAGGCGCGCTGGATGGCCGATGGCGGCCGCAGCAGTGCTCACCCTTGCACTGAGTGGATGGCAAGGCGCGCAGGCTGCGTCAGCCGATGAATACTCCACCGAATCGGCCAAAGCCAGTCAAAGGCTGTTGATCGACGCTGCCCATGCGGGCACGCGCGTGGTCGTGGTCGGCGACCGTGGCCATATCCTGTTCTCCGATGACCAGGGCAGCACCTGGACTCAGGCCCGCGTGCCAACCCGCCAGTTGCTGACGGCTGTCTTTTTCCTTGATGACAAGCGCGGTTGGGCCGTGGGCCACGATGCGCAGATCCTCGCCACCGGCGACGGCGGGGCGACCTGGAGCAAGCAGTTCGAAGACGTGTCGCGCGAAGCGCCCTTGCTCGACATTGTGTTCCTCGATGCCCAGCACGGCCTGGCCGTCGGCGCCTACGGCGCCTTGCTCGAAACCACGGACGGGGGCCAGCATTGGCAGGACGTGGCCGAGCGCCTCGACAACCCCGACCAGTTGCACCTCAATGCCATCACCCAGGTGCGTGACGCTGGTTTGTTCATCGTCGGGGAGCAGGGCAGCATGTACCGCTCCGAGGACAACGGGCAGCACTGGCAGAAAGTGGAAGGGCCTTACCAGGGGTCGCTGTTCGGCGTGATCGGCACTGCCCAGGCGCGTACCCTGCTGGCGTTCGGCTTGCGCGGCAACCTGCTGCGCTCCACCGACTTCGGCGACACCTGGCAATCGATCCCCTTGCAGGCTGCGCGAGGCGAGCTCGAATTCGGCCTGGCCGGTGCCACCTTGCTCGATGACGGCACCGTCGTGGTGGTCGGCAACGGCGGCAGCGTGTTGCGCAGCACCGATGCCGGCCAGACCTTCAGCGTCCACAACCGCCCGGACCGCATCGCCCTGTCCGGCGTCAGCGGCCTGCCCAACGGCGAGCTACTGCTGGTAGGGCAGGGCGGCGCCCACATCGCCAATGCCAAGGGGCTCGATGCCGCCGGCAGTGAGGCACAGCCATGAGCAGCCAGGAGCACATTCCCATGCAGCCGCATCATCAGGACAAAGCCACACTGCTCGAACGCCTGATCTTCAACAATCGGCCGGCGGTCATCATCCTCTGTGTGTTGGTCAGCCTCTTCCTGTTCTGGCAGGCCACGCAAATTCGCCCCTCCACCAGCTTCGAGAAAATGATCCCGTTGCAGCATCCGTTCATCGAACAGATGATGGAGCACCGCAACGACTTGGCCAACCTGGGCAACACCGTGCGCATCGCGGTCGAGGCGGTCAATGGCGACATCTTCGACAAAAACTACATGGAGACCCTGCGCCAGATCCACGACGAGGTGTTCTACATCCCAGGCGTCGATCGGGCCGGGCTCAAGTCGCTGTGGAGCCCGAGCGTGCGCTGGAGCGAAGTCACCGAGGAGGGGTTCTCCGGTGGCGAGGTGATTCCCAACACCTACGACGGCTCGCAGGCCAGCCTCGATACCCTGCGCGACAACGTGCTGCGGTCCGGGCAGATAGGGCGGCTGGTGGGCAACAACTTCAAATCCAGCATCATCGACGTGCCACTGCTGGAAAGTTACCCCGACCCACAGGACCCAGGGCGGGTGGTCAAGCTCGACTACCAGCAGTTCTCCCACTTGCTCGAAGAAAAGATTCGCGACAAGTTCCAGGCTCAGAACCCCAATGTGAAGGTGCATATCGTCGGGTTCGCGAAGAAGGTCGGTGACCTCATCGACGGGCTGGTCATGGTGGTGATGTTCTTCGGCATCGCCCTGCTGATCACCTGGGTGCTGCTGTACTGGTTCACCTGGTGCATCCGCAGCACCATCGCGGTGCTCATTACCACATTGGTGGCGGTGGTGTGGCAACTGGGGCTGATGCATGCGGTTGGCTTCGGCCTGGATCCGTATTCGATGCTGGTGCCGTTCCTGATCTTTGCCATCGGCATTTCCCACGGTGTGCAGAAAATCAACGGCATTGCCCTGCAATCGAGCGATGCAGACAACGCCCTGACGGCGGCCAGGCGCACGTTCCGGCAACTGTTCCTGCCAGGCATGATCGCCATTCTCGCCGATGCCGTGGGCTTCATCACCCTGTTGATCATCGACATCGGCGTGATCCGCGAACTGGCCATCGGTGCATCCATCGGCGTCGCGGTGATCGTCTTCACCAACCTGATTCTGCTGCCGGTGGCCATTTCCTATGTGGGTATCAGCAAGAAGGCCATCGAGCGCAGCAAGCGCGACGCCACCCGCGAGCACCCGTTCTGGCGGATGCTGTCGCGCTTTGCCAGCCCCAGGGTGGCGCCGGTTTCCATCGCCCTGGCCCTGGTCGCCTTCGCCGGGGGGCTGTGGTACAGCCAGAACCTGAAGATCGGCGACCTCGACCAGGGCGCACCGGAGCTGCGGCCCGACTCGCGCTACAACCAGGACAACAACTTCATCATCAGCAACTATTCCACCAGTTCCGATGTGCTGGTGATCATGGTCAAGACGGCCGCCGAGCAGTGTTCGGTGCATTCGACCCTGGCGCCGATCGACGAGCTGATGTGGACCATGGAAAACACGCCGGGTGTGCAGTCGGCCATTTCCCTGGTCAGCGTGTCCAAACAGGTGATCAAGGGCATGAACGAGGGTAGCCTCAAGTGGGAAACCCTCTCGCGCAACCCCGATGTCCTGAACAACTCCATCGCACGGGCCGATGGCCTGTACAACGGCGATTGCTCGCTGGCTCCGGTGCTGGTGTTTCTCAATGACCACAAGGCCGAGACCCTCGAGCGGGTGACGGCCGCTGCCAAGGCGTTTGCCGACAGCCACGACAGAGAAGGCTTGCAGTTCCTGCTGGCTGCCGGCAACGCCGGTATCGAAGCGGCCACCAACGAGGTGATCAAGTCGGCCGAATTGACCATTCTGATCCTGGTGTACCTGTGCGTGGCAGTCATGTGCCTGATCACCTTCCGTTCCTTCGCCGCGACCCTGTGCATCGTGCTGCCCTTGGTGTTGACCTCCGTGCTGGGCAACGCGCTGATGGCGTACATGGGCATCGGCGTCAAGGTGGCGACGCTGCCGGTGGTTGCGCTGGGGGTAGGCATTGGCGTGGACTACGGCATCTACATCTACAGCCGTCTGGAGAGCTTCCTGCGCGCCGGGTTGCCGCTGCAGGAAGCCTATTACCAGACGCTGCGCTCCACCGGCAAGGCGGTGCTGTTCACCGGCCTGTGCCTGGCCATCGGGGTATGTACCTGGATCTTCTCGGCGATCAAGTTCCAGGCGGACATGGGCCTGATGCTGACCTTCATGCTGTTGTGGAACATGTTCGGTGCGCTGTGGCTACTGCCGGCGCTGGCGCGGTTCCTGATCAAGCCCGAGAAGATGGCAGGCAAGGCGGGGGGCTCGATTTTCGCCCATTGAAACGACCGGGCGTTGCGCGGCCATGGGGGTATAATGCAGGGCTTTTCCACATGCAATGTCCCGTACAGGTACCCCCATGTCACCACTTGCCAGCGCCTTGCAACACTGCGACATGCTTCTGATAGACGGCCTTCACGCGTTCGATTTCACCTGCGACGAGCAGGGCCTTGCCATCGAATGCATGGACGGCCGCCAACTGCGGCGTTGGGTATTCACCGCCGCGCAGGTCGATGCGGCCAGTAAAGAAGTGAACGACTGGCGCATCTGCACTGCCGAAAGTGAGCACCGACTGATCTGTCTGGATGCATTTCGCGCACCGGAAGAAGAAGACCATGAACCGGACCTGGAAGACTCTGCTGACCGCTAGCTGCATGACCCTGACCTACACTGCCCAGGCTGCCACTCTGCTGGTTGGCACCTACACAGACGGTGCCAGCCAAGGCATCTACCGCTACGCCTTCGACAGCGAAGCCGGCACAATCCGCCCCGAACCGCTGCAGGTGGTAGAGAGCGTCAGCCCCTCGTGGCTGGTGCTTTCCGAAGACAAGCGCCTGCTGTTTGCCGTCAATGAAACCGCAGACGGTCACGTCAGCGCATTCAACATTGCCAGCGATGGGAGTGTACGCCTGCTCGATCAAAAGCCCAGCCAGGGCGACGAGCCGACCCACGCCAGCCTCAGCCAGGACCAGCGTTATCTGTTCGTGGCCAACTACGCGGTCGACCCCGACCCAGGCGGCGGCCTTTCGGTGTTGCCAGTCGACAGGCAAGGCGCCTTGCAGTCGGTGGTCCAGCAGGTGCGTCATCAAGCCAGTGGGGTCAACCCCGAGCGGCAGGCCAGCGCCCATGTCCATTCTGTGGTGCCGTCTCCAGACGGCCAGCATGTCTATGCCAGCGACCTGGGTGCAGACAAGGTGTTCGTCTACCGCTACGACGGGGCGAGCACGAAAAAGCCACTGACCCCGTCCCAGCCTGCCTCGGTGTCGTTGCCTGCGGGCAGTGGGCCACGGCATTTGCTGTTCGACGCCAGCGGCAAACATGCCTACCTGACCTTGGAAATGCATGCCGAAGTGGTGGTGTTCGATGTCCAGGAGGGCAACCTGATCGAACGCCAGCGTCTGCCATTGACCGAACGCCAGGAGGCGGCTGCCAAGGCAGGCGCGGGCCTGCACCTGTCGGCGGACGGTCGCTTTCTGTACGTCAGCAACCGCGGCACGGCCAATGAGATCGTCGTGTTCAGCGTGGGCAAGCAGGATGGACGGTTGGCGTTGGTGCAGCGTCGCTCGGTCGAAGGTGACCACCCCCGTGAATTCGCGCTGGACCCCACTGACAAGTTCCTGCTGGTTGCCAATCAGAAGAGCAACCAGATCAAGGTCATGCGCCGCGATCCGCTCACGGGCAAGCTGGGGGAAACGGTACAGACTTTCGATCAGCCGGCACCGTCGGACCTGAAGTTCATACGATGACGTTCAAGCGGTACGGCGCTTGAATCACTTGGCCATAATGGCCTTGAACACGTCCGAGGCCAACCAGCCTTGCAGCCAACCACGGACCCTCGGATAGGGGGCTGTGGCAAACCAGTCGGGCTGGACCGCGGCAAACTGCCGGATCAGCGGCAACAGGGCGGCATCAGCGATGCTCGGGTGATCGGCCAACAGGTAGGGGCGGTTTTGCAGCAGGTGCTCCAGATGCTCCAGCCAGGGGTGCGTAGCGTCGCGGTAGACGTGCTGTGACTGCTGGGGATACCGCTCGGCATACTTGTACAGGTTCACCTGGGCCTTGAAGGTGGTGTCGTTCACGGCGATCAGTGCATCGGCTTGCTGCGCCGCTTCGGGCGAGCTCGACAGGCGCCAGTCTTGCGGGTCGTTCTGCGCCAGTGCCCAGCGCATGATATCCAGGCTTTCATCGATTACCTGATCTCCGGTGTCCAGCACCGGGACGGTGCCCTTGGGTGACAGTGCCAGCAGGGCGGCGGGTTTGTGCTTCATGGCCACCTCCTGCACGGTCACCTCGCAGCCGGCATAGCGCAACGCAAGCCGGGCACGCATGGCCCAAGGGCAGCGGCGAAACGAATAGAGGATCAACCGCACACCTCAACGTCACTCAAGCCGTTGCCCAGGCGCCGGACTTGAATCTGCACCGGTATGCGTTCATGCATTTCCTGCACGTGGGAAATCACAGCCACTTTGCGACCTTGGGCCTGCAAGCCGTCCAACGCATCCATGGCCAGTTGCAAGGACTCGGGATCGAGGCTGCCGAAGCCTTCGTCGATGAACAGCGACTCGATGCGCAAGGTGCTCGATGCCATCGAGGCAAGCCCCAGGGCCAGGGCCAGGGAAACCAGGAAGGTCTCACCGCCTGACAGCGAGTGCACCGAGCGCAGTTCATCGCCCATTTCGGTGTCCAGTACCAGTAACCCCAGCGCACTGCCGCCGCGCTTGAGCCGATAGCGCCGCGCCAGTTGACGCAGCTGAGCGTTGGCATGGTGCAGCAGCAGATCGAGGTTGTAGCCCTGGGCGATCTTGCGGAACACGTCCCCCGAAGCCGAGCCGATTAGACCACTGAGCCGCGCCCAGCGCTGCCACTGCTGTCGGGCTTGCTCCATCTGCTCGGCCAGGGCCTGCGAGGCGTGCTGTCGCCGCTGGTCATCCGCCTGTTGGGCCCGCAGCTCGGCGCAGGTCTGCTCGTGAACGACCAGACGCTCACGCAGTTCGAGCAGCGCCTGGTCCACAGCCTGGACCGAAGTGTCCAGCGTGATCAGCGCCGCGTGCTGGTGCAGGCGCTGCTCGCGTTCCTGAAGCAGCACACGGCTCTGCTCGAGGGTTTTTTCAGCGCCCTGCAGGCGCTGGCGCAGTTCACCGACCTGAGTGTCGTCCATGGCCAGCAGGCGATCGAGCCCTGTATCGTCCAGCTCCGGGTGCGCGTCGCGCCACTGGGCGATCTGATCATGCAGCTGCCTGGCTTCTTGCTCCAGCGCCTGCAACTGCTCGGTGCTGGCCTTGAGCTCACCGGCCACTTGCACAGCCTGGGTATGCAAGCCTTGCAGGCGCTGGGCGAGGTCCGCCTCGACCGCGCGCGCGTGCTCCAGCGCGGTGTCCATGTGCTGTTGCCAGGCCTCGGCACTGATGTGCTCGCCCAGTAATTGCGCGAGCATGGCCATTGCGTGCTGGCGCTGCTCCTCCAAGCCTCTGAGCTGCTCACCAAGCTGCGCGAGGCGTTGCACACGCACCTGGTGTTGATCGTGCAGTTTGTCCAGCTGGACCTGGCGGGCTTGCTGTTCTTCCAGCTCATCGTTGCGTTGGTCGAGCTGGTGCAGGCGCTGGGCGATCTGTTGGTCGAGGGCAAGAAACGCATTGGCCGGATCGTCTTGCAGGGCCTTGAGCGCTTCGTCGGGCAGTACCCCGGCCAAGTCCGCGAGCCCTTGCTGAAGGAGGCGCTCGTCGTTTTCCAGTGCCAGGTGCTGTTGCTCCAGATGGCGCTGCGCTTGTTGGTGCGCGTCCTGGGCGGCTTGCAGCTGCTGGTTGAGGCGAGCGGCCTCTTTTTGCAGGGTGAGCAAGGCCCGCTGGCGCGTCTCGTCGTTGCCGATTTCGGTATCCAGGCGCCGTAGTTGGCCGTCGAGCCAGCTGCTGCGGGCATGATCGTCCTGGGGTGCCAATGCAGGCCAGAGGGCGTGCTCATGAAGCTGCGCGACCAAAGGCTGCAAGTGTTCGTCCAATACCGGCAGCTGTTGCTGATACTCCTTGAGCTGGGCATTGACCACCCCTAGCTGGGTGCGCAGTTCCACCAGGCGCGTATTGAGCGCTGTGACCTGACGCTGGGCAGCCGCTTCTTCGGCCTGGTCATGTTCGCCCAGGCTTTGCAGCAACACCTCGGGTTGGTGGAACGGGTGTTCGGCGCTGCCGCACACCGGGCAGGGCTCGCCGCCCCGCAGTTGCTCACGCAGGGCTTGGACCGTGGTGTTGCGGGCCAGCCGCTGGCGCTCCAGCAGTTGGCGCGTCAGGTTCAGTGCCTGCTCGGCGCTTTCCAGCTCAGCCTTGGCGGCCGTGCCTTCGCCGATCAGGCGCTGGCGCTCGACCATGGCTTGCTGCTGACGTTCACGCAGGGTGGCCTGTTGCTGATGCAACTCAAGCACGCGGGCGTGTACAAGCGTCAATTGCTCCACGGCGCGATGCTGCTTGCGGTTGTCCTGCAGCATGCTGCCGAGCAGGTCGATTTGTTCTGCCAGGGCGTCGGGCTGCGCCTTGGCTTCCCGGAACAGGGCGTCATGGGCGTCGCGTGCGGCCTGAAGGTGCGCAGTGGCCTGGCTGGCTTGAGCCTGCAGGCCGGGCAGTTCCTCTCGGCCTTTGCCCAGGCGGCCGCCGATCAGCATCACCTGCTTGAGCTGCGGCAGATAGGCATGCCACGCGCTGGCCAGCCCGGCCAGGTGCTGGCTGTGGGCCAACGCCGTGTCGATCTGGGCCAGTTGCTGTTGACTGCGTTCTTGGCTGGCGTGCAGTTGCTGCAACTGCTGTTGGGCCTCAGTCACCTGATGTTCGGCCTGCTGGCTGTCGCTGCGCTGGACGGCCAGTTGCTGATCGAGCCGGGCCAAGTTGTCCTGGGCAGTGAAGGCTTGACGCAGCAAGGGACCGGCGTCGCTATGGGCGGCCTGGGCGGCGGTCAACGCAAGACGGGCTGTTTCCAGCGCCTGCTGCTGCTCGGCCGTACGCTGCTGCAGCTCGGCGAGCTGCCGGGTGTGTTCGTCAAGTTTGGCGGTGATCGGCGCGCGCTGCGCTGCCAGTGCCTGCTGGCGGTGAAACTGATGGCGCTGCGGGGCAAGACGCTCAAGGCGCGCCAGGTCCAGGCGCGGCTCGGCCAAGGCTTGCCAGTCCTGCTCGGCAGCCTCCAGGGCAGTGCGGGCCTGCGCGTGCTGGGCTTGAAGCTGCTCCTGCTCGATCAACCCGCTGCGTTGCTGCTCCAGCTGTCGCTCGCCAGCCTGGTCGGCTTTGAGCTGGTGCTGCGCCTGTTCCAGGCGTTGGTCCAGTTCGGCGCGGGCGTCTACTGGCATGGGCAACAGGTGGCTAGCTCGCTCTTTCAAGGCGGCATGCGCCTCGCCGGCCTCGCGGGCTCGGGCAAACGCCCGTTGGCCCAGCCGCGAATAGATCGAGGTGTTGGTCAGTTTCTCCAGCAGTTCGCTGCGCTCGCGGTCGTCGGCCTTGAGAAACGCGCTGAACTCGCTTTGCGCCAGCATCACGGCGCGGGTGAACTGTTCGAAGTTAAGGCCCAGGCGCGTCTCGATCAGCTGCTTGTATTCGTTCTTGCCGCTGCCCAGCACCTGCTCGCTGTCCAGGTCGTAGAAGCTCTGGCGGCTGAGCTGGAGTTTGCCATTGGCCTTCTCGCGGGCGCGGTTCGCTTCCCAGCGCGCCCGGTAGCGGCGCCCGTCCACGCCGACGAAATCCACCTCGGCAAAGCCACTGCCGGTACCGCGGCGCAGCAGGTTGCGCGGGTCCGAGGTGGGTATCTCGCCATCGCCGTCCGGCACCTTGGCCTCACGGCCGATGTCATTCAGGCGTGGCACCGTACCGAACAGCGCCAGGCACAGCGCGTCGAGCAGGGTGCTTTTACCCGCCCCCGTGGGGCCGGTGATGGCAAACAGACCCGCGCCTGCCAGGGGCTCCTGGGTGAAGTCGATATCGATCGGGCCCGCCAGCGATGCCAGGTTCTTCAGGCGAATGGCAAGAATCTTCATGGTTGCTCTTCTTCGTGCTGTACGTCCTGCAGCAGCAGGGCGAAATCGGCCAGCGTCTGCTCATCGGCAGGGTCGCCATAGGCTTGCGCCCAGGCACGGCTGAACAGGTCTTGCGGGGTCATCTGGGCCAGCTCGACGAACGCCGGGCCTTCGTCATCGGCCGTTCGGCCGGCGTACTCGGCACCTATGCGAATCAACCGTACCGCCTTTTCGTGCAGGGCGGTTTCGATCTGCTGGCGCAGGTCGGGCTGCGGCTCGTTCAGCACGACGCGCACCTCCAGCCAAGGCTGGCGGTTGGGATCATCGAGCAGGTCCACCACCGGCAAGTCGGCCAGTTGCGTCAGGACCTCGTCCAGTGGGGCCGGCCCTATGCGTTGCAACGGCACCGCACGCGGAACTGGGCGAGCCTCGACACTGGCCAGCGCCGCGCCGTCGAAGGTGACTTCCAGCACCTGGTGGGGGTAGTTCACCTCGGCAAACGACAACGGGATGGGCGACCCGCTGTAGCGGATCCGTTCTTCGCGATTGACCTTCTGGGGCTTGTGCAGGTGGCCCAGGGCGACGTAGCTGATGGCTTTGTCGAAGAGCTTGGCCGGCAATGCCTCGGCGTTGCCGATGATCAGGCTGCGCTCGGAGTCTTCGGAGACCGCACCGCCGGCCATGTGGGCGTGGCTGATGGCGATCAGCGCCTGGTCCTTGCGCTGCCTGGCCTGGGCGGCGGCGATCAGTTGCTGGTGGACCCGGGTGATGCCTTGCAGGTAGTCGTCGCCCAGTTGCAGGCCGGTCACCTCCGCCGGCCGCAGGAACGGCAAGGCCAGGCACCAGGCGGTCACCTTGCCGCGCGCGTTGGTCAGCGGAATCAGCAGCCGCTCGACATCCAGTTGTCCATCGTCCAGCCAGTGCACACGGCCCAGTGCATGGGTGCGCAGGCGGCGCATCAAGGGTGCAGGCAGCTCGATGCGCGAGCCGGAGTCGTGGTTGCCGGCGATCATCACGATGTCGAGTTTCGGCTGCTGTTCGTGGGCCCTGACGATGAAATCGTACAAGCGCTCCTGGGCCTTGACCGGCGGGTTGACGGTGTCGAAGACGTCGCCTGCGATCAACAGCGCATCAGGCTGGCGCAGGTGCAGCTGGCCGAGCAGCCACTCGAGGAAGCAGGCGTGTTCGAAGTCGCGTTCCTGGCCATGGAGACTTTGGCCTAGGTGCCAATCGGAAGTGTGAAACAGACGCATGGATGACCTGTGGGTATGAAGTCGGGCGAGCGGGCAAGGGCGTTATGGTACCCCATGGGCGCGGCGCTGTGCGGGCCGGTAAAGCCGGTCGGTACACGGCGCGAACCCGGTCGATGACGCGCCGCCACATGCTCACTTGGGATACAGCGGTGGCAGGCTGGCGCTCTCGCCGGTGGGCAGCAGCACCTGTTCGGCCGGTGGAATGGTGCCGATCGCCCGCCACAGGTCTTCACCTTGCCAGTGCTGGCCGCTTTCGCTGTACAGCGCGCCGTTCAACCCATCCAGGGCGTCGGACAAGGGTACGAAGCGCGCCGCCATCTCGGCCAGGGTCTGCGGCTGTTGCCGCGCCCAGGCATCCAGGGCCTGGCGCGTGGCCTGGGGGTCGTTGGCCAGGCAGGCGCGCTTGAGGTCGTCCAGCAGGGTGCGCGGGCTCGGCCCTGTCTGCGCCGCACGCAGCACCGCTGGCTGCGAACGGGCGCGCCACCACAGGGTGAAGCCCAGCAGCGTGGTCAACGCAAGCACCAGGGTCGCCAGCTGCCAAGGCCACAGCAGTGTGCTGCTGCCATTGCCCACCACCGGGGCCTCGGCCACCAGGGCAGGGTTGTCCTGCACGGTGATCGAGCGTGCAGGCAGGCCACTGTGCTCGAGGTGATCTTCGCGGGTGTTCCACCATGTCACTTCCAGCGCAGGCAAGGCCAGCGGGCCGCTGTGGGTGGGAATGAGCGCCTCGCGTTCCTCGCGGGTGGCGGTCATGCCCCGTTCGCTGATCTCGTTGCGCAACAACGGTTGATCGGGGTAGCGGCGCAGGCCATTGGCTTCGGTGGGCGGCACTGGCGGCAACTGAGCGCTGGACAGCCCTTCGGCGCGCAGGGTGACGGTGCGGGTCAACGAATCGCCGATCTGGGTCTGCTGGGCGGCAGGATCGGGGCTCCAGCGTTCCTCCAGGGTCAGGCTACGCGCGGGCAGCCAGGGCAGCCCGGCCGGCCACTGGGCCGGGACGGGCCGTACCGTCAGACGCAGCGGCGTAGAGCTTACCTGTACCTGGCGGCCGGCACGGGCAGCGCCGTTGCCGTTCTGCTCGCCCTGGCTATTGGCCGCAGCCGTGGCGGTGAAGGTCAGCGAAGGAATGTCCAGGGTGCCGCTTTGCTGGGCATAGACGGCATAGCGCGTTTCGATCACGCCATGGCGCACACCCTGAATTTCCTTTTCGTAGGTGCGCGATTCGCCCAGGGGCTCGACCTTGGCGTTTTCCAGTTGCAGCGGGCTGAGGCTGCTGTCGTCATACAGCGCAACCGAATGGTAGATGCGCAGGGTCAGTACAGCCTGGGCCTGCACGTAGACATCGGTGCTGTCCAGGGTCGCCTCGATGAACACCTGGGCGTTGTCCTGGCGGTTGGCATCGGCTTGCAGCACTTGCAGGTCTACCGGCTGGCTGAACGACTGCCCCAATTGCAGGGCAGGGATCTGCAGGCTGCCGCTGCGCCGGGGCAGGAGCGTGATGATCCAGCGGGTGCTGGCGCGGGTCTCGCCATCGAGGGTGTGCAGGCTGTTCAACTGCCGGGTACTGCGCACCTCGAAGTCACCTTCCAGTGCCCGCAGGTCAGGCTTGCCGAACTCGGTCACATCCTGGCTTTCGAGGGTCAGCTCCAGGCTCTCGCCGGCTTCCAGACGTGTACGGTCGACACTGGCCTTGAGCGACGGCTCGGCGTGAGCCAGCACGTTCCAGAGCAGCATGAGGAGAAAGACGCCGCAGCGACTCATCGTGGGGTTTCCTGTTGCAATTGCTGTTCGTACCAGAATTTGCGCCGTAGCAACTGCGCGGGATTGTCGGGGATTTCTCGGAGCCATTGTTCCAGCGCCTGGCGTTGCTCGGCATCGAGCGCGGTGGTGACAGGCGCGTGGGGTGGGTCGACCACATCGTCATCCTCGCCTGGCGGGTTGCCAGATGCACCCTGGTCACCGCCGTCGCCTTGGGCCGAGGCGCCGTCCCCCGCCTGCTCGTCGGAACCGGGCGCAGGCTCTGCCGGGCTACCTTGCGCGCTGCTGTTGCCCTCGGTTTCACGACCAGGCGAATCCTGGGCGTCGGTGCTGCCGGGCTGTTCGGCAGACTTGCCTTGGCGCTGGGCCAGCATTTGCTCGACCAGTGCCTGGTTGTCCAGCGCCGCCTGCAGGTCTGGCTGACGCTCCAGGGCTTGATCATACGCGTCCAGCGCCGCTTCCAGTTCACCACTGTATGCCAGAGCATTGCCGCGATTGTAGTGCGCGGCGGCCGTGTCGACCTGCAGAAACGCCTCGGCAGCGCCGGCATAGTCACCCGCCTGGTACAGGGCCATGCCTCGCCATTGCGGGTCACGGAAGCGGCCGGCCGCTTCGGCCGCTCGACCCTGCTCGAGCAGGCGCTGGCCTTGCTGGTCGGGGCGCAGCCACAGATCGTCGAGCTCGAACGCCTGGCCGGGCTGGGGCAGGGCCAGCAACAGCGGCAGGCAGAACAGCCAACCCCGCCGACCGGCACAGGCCGCCAGCAGCAGCAACGGAATCAGCAACCAGTAGCCTTGGTCGGCCCAGCTGTCCAGTTGCAGGGTCTGGCCTTCGCTGCGTGTGCTGCGCGGGTTGTCGAACAGCCCTAGGCCGCGCAGGTCCAGGTCATCGATGCGGGCATGCCGGTAACGCCCGCCAGTGCCATTGATGAAGCCTTTGAGCGCCGCGCCGTCCAGCCGTGGCAACAGGATCGCGCCCTGGTCGTCCTTGAGAAATTCCCCGTTGGCTTGGCGCACTGGCGCCCCGTCACGGCTGCCGATGCCCAGCATCAGCAGGCTTGGGCCATGGCGACCCAGGGCCTGGCTGATGCCTTGGCGCTCGGCGGCGCTGAGCGAGGACCCGACCAGCAGCAGTCGGCCCTGGCCAAGGCCGCTCTGGGCGAGCAGGGCCAGGCCCTTGTGCACGGCAAGGTCTGCCCGCTGCCCGGGCTTGGGCATGATCGAGGGGTCGAGTGCTTCGAGCAGGTTGCGTGTTGTGGCCAGGTCGTCGGACAGCGGCACCAGGGTATGCGCCGACCCTGCGTAGACCACCAGTGCGGTCTGGCTGTCACGCCGGTGCTCGAGTACGTCGAGTATCTTGCGACGCGCCTGCTCAAGACGATTGGGCGGGCTGTCCTCGGCCAGCATCTGCGGGGTCAGTTCCAGCAGGATGACCAGAGGATCGGCAGGCCGCTGGCGGCTTTGCTCCACGCGTTGCCAGCTCGGGCCCAGCAGGGCCAGCACCACCAGCAGCCAGGCAAGGCCCAGGGCTATCCAGGGTAGCTTGCTGGTGTTGCCACTGCCGCCACCGAGCAGCACGTTATGGAAGGCCGGGGGCAGGATCATTTGCCAGCGCCCGGCGCGCCTGCGCCGGTGCCAAAGCTTGAACAGCAACCAGCCGAGCACGGGAACGCTCAGCAACCACAGCGGGCGCAACCATTGGGGCCATAGATCGATCATCGCGGCCTCCTCAGGCGCAGGCGTTTGAGGCGCTGCCGCCATTGTGGGTGCGGTTGCAGAAAGCGCGGCTTGCGCAATTGTCGTTGCAGCGGGTTGTCCGGCCACTGCACGCTGATCACCAGCAGCACGCTCAGCAGCAGCGCCAAGGCCAGTGGCCAGGCATACAAGGCCTTTGCCGTACGCGCCTGGGTCGGCTGTTGCGCCACCGGTTCAAGCCGGTCAAGCGTGTCACCGATGGCATCGAGTTCGGCGCCATCATGGGCGCGGAAGTACGCGCCCTGGGTGGTCTCGGCGATTTCGCGCAAGGACGCTTCATCCAGGTCCAGGCTTGGATTCAGGCCCAGTAGGCCAGGGGTGCCGGTGGCTTGCGGATCGGCGCCAATGCCGATGGTGTAGATGCGCACGCCCTCCTGAGCGGCCAAACGGGCGGCGGTGAGGGGGTGGATCAGCCCGCCATTGTTGGCCCCGTCGGTGATCAGCACCAGCACTCGGCTCTGCGAGGGCCGCTGGCGCAGCCGCTTGACGGCCAGGCCGATGGCATCGCCAATGGCGGTGTTCTTGCCGGCGATGCCGATCTGGGCTTCATCGAGAAAGGTGCGCACCGTGCGCCTGTCGAAGGTCAGCGGGGCCTGCAGGTAGGCTTGGCTGCCGAACAGGATCAGCCCCACCCGATCACCTTCACGGTCCTGCAAGAAGTCGCCCAGCAGCGCCTTGACCAGGTCGAGCCGGCTGATGTCTTCGCCCTGCCACTGCATGTCCGGGAAGTCCATCGAGCCGGACACGTCCACTGCCACCAGCAGGTCGCGCCCACTGGCTGCCACCGGCATCGGCTCGCCCAGCCATTGGGGGCGAGCGGCGGCGCACAGCAACAGCAGCCAGATCACGACGAACGGGGCCTGCTGGCGCCAGGTTGGCAGGTTCAGGCGGGCGCGGCGCCCCGCCAGGCTTTCAAGCTCTTGCAGGAAGCCGACTTTGAGGACAGGCTCTCCACTGTCGGCGGCAGGCAGCACGAGCCGTGCCAGCCAAGGCAGGGGCAGCAAGGCGAATATCCACGGCCAGGCCAGTTCAAACATGCTTGCGAATCCAGGTTTCCACCGCCTGGCTAAGCCCGGCGATGGCCTTGTCGTCCAGGCGGCATTCGGGCTTGTAGGCCCCTTCGACCAACACCATCCAGCGGGTCAGGCCTGCTGCCGGGCAGCGGTTGTCAAGAAAGGCCAGCCATTGCCGGCCATTTAGCGTGTGGCTATTGGCCAAGGGGTAGTGACTGCGACACAGCCGTTTGAGCAGGGCATTGATCTGCTGCAGCCAGGCGCCGGCAGGCGCTTTGTCGTAGGGGCGGGGCAGACGCGCCAGTTCCTCGAGCGCCGCCACGCGCACCGGGTCGAGCGGCTGCTCGGTGCGTGGTAGGGGCCGTTTGCGTGGGCGCCAGCGACGCACGCGCCACAGGCCCCAGGCCAGCACGGGCAACAACGCCAACAGCAGCCACCAGCCAGGCGCCGGTGGCCAGGGGCTGATCGGCGGGGGCGCGATCAATGGCTGCAACTGGTCAAGCGGGTTCACGAGGCGCTGCCCATGCGCTGGGCACTCAGGTAATCGCGCAATTGCTCGATCATCTCGCTTTGCGTGGTCAGTGGCATCAGCAGCACCCTGAGCTTTTGCGCCATCAATTCCCAGCGCTCGATGCGCGCCTCGGCTTGGTGCCGGTAGGCCTGGCGCAGCCCTTCGTCCAGCGTGTCCAGCTCCAGCTGCGCGCCCCGTTGCGCAAACCTCAGCAAGCCGGCCGCTGGCAGAGCGTGGTCCAGCGGGTCCGATACCGGCATCAGCAACAGGTCGCAGTGACGCGAGAGCATGGCCAGGTGTTGTTCGCACTGGGGCGTCAGCGAGCGCTCATCGCAAATCACGATGGCCAGACTGCCTGGCCTCAATACTTCACGCGCCCTGCGCAGCGCAAGGCCAAGGCTATCGGCCTGGGCGACGCCTTCGGTGTGCAGCGACTGGTTGACCTTGGCCAGACGATTGAGCAGTTGCAGCAGGCTTTGCTTGCTGCGCCTGGGTTTGATCTCGTGGGGATCGTTGTCACCGAACACCAGCCCCCCGATCCGGTCGTTGTGCCCCAGCGCGGCCCAGCCGAACAGGGCCGCCGCCTGAGCCGCCAGTACCGACTTGAACACCAGCCCGGAGCCGAAGAACAGCCGCTGGCTCTGCTCCACGAGAATGAAGATCGGCCGCTCGCGTTCTTCGTGAAATAGCTTGGTGTGAGGCTCCTGGGTGCGGGCAGTGACCCGCCAGTCGATGTTGCGCACATCGTCACCGGCCTGGTACACCCGAACCTGATCGAAGTCCACACCCCGGCCCCGCAGCTTGGAATGGTGCAGGCCCACCAGCGGGCTACGTTGGCCGGGGTTGGAGAACAGCTGGATTTCGCGCACGCGGTGGCGCATGTCGATGAGTTCGGCAAGGGTGATACGAATGCCGGGCTCGATCAGCGGGGTGCTGGACATGGGGTCAGGCAACGGCCACGACGTCGAGGATACGCTGCACGACCCGGTCCTGGTCGACCCCCGCCGCCTCGGCTTCGAACGACAGGATGATGCGGTGGCGCAACACGTCGAACAGTACCGCCTGAATGTCCTCGGGGCTGACGAAATCGCGCCCGGCAAGCCACGCATGGGCCCGTGCGCAGCGGTCCAGGGAAATCGAGCCGCGCGGACTGGCGCCATAGGCAATCCAGTCGGCCAGTTCGTTGTCGAATTTGGCCGGCGTACGCGTGGCCATGACCAGTTGCACCAGGTACTCCTCCACCGCGTCTGCCATGTACAGGCCGAGGATTTCCTTGCGAGCTGCGAAGATCGCCTGCTGGCTGACCCGCCGCTCGGGCTTGGTCTCACCGCCCAGCGCCTCGCCGCGAGCCTGGGCCAGGATGCGGCGCTCCACGGCAGCGTCGGGGAAGCCGATCTTGACATGCATCAGGAAACGGTCGAGTTGCGCCTCGGGCAGGGGATAGGTGCCTTCCTGCTCGATCGGGTTCTGCGTGGCCATGACCAAGAACAGCGGCGACAGGTCGTAGGTGCTTCGCCCCACACTGACCTGGCGCTCGGCCATGGCTTCGAGCAGCGCCGATTGCACCTTCGCCGGCGCCCGGTTGATTTCGTCCGCCAGCACCAGGTTATGAAAGATCGGCCCCTGCTGGAACACGAAGCTCCCGGTCTCGGGCCGATAGATCTCGGTGCCGGTGATGTCGGCGGGCAGCAGGTCGGGGGTGAACTGGATACGGTGAAATTGCGCCTCGATGCCCTCGGCCAGTTCCTTGATGGCCTTGGTCTTTGCCAGGCCCGGCGCACCTTCCACCAGCATGTGGCCATCGGCCAACAGCACGATCAGCAGCCGCTCGACCAGCTTTTCCTGGCCAAGGATCTGGGAAGAGAGAAAGGTGCGCAGCGCGATCAGCGCCTCACGGTGTTCCATCGGCGACGGTTCCTGATAGAGGACCAGGCGGCTGATGGCAGCGGCCCGGCAAGGGTTGATACTTTAATCCATCCGAGGGGGTGGCGACCAATGGCGGCTTGGAAATTTATCTGAAGGGCGGCCTATCAGAAGATCAGCGCGGTCCTCGGGATAAGTGCCGTAGCGTTGAAATCCTGGGTTTGCTGCGCTGCCCATCACAGCCCATCGCGGCCAGTCCGGCGCCCCGGCCAAGCCGTTCCAAGTCCCGCGTAACCCTGAGCCCTGCGCTCTATCGATCACAGCGATAACCACTATCGAGCGGCCGGCCTCTCGCCTGGCGGCCCGTGCTCTTTATACTCGCGGCCTGATTTAGCCTCTCGTGCGCCTCGTTTAGGCGCCATGTCATGGAATTGTGCACAATGCCAAGCGTCAGTCCGGCCCCTCGTGGTCTGCCCGAACACCAACAGCAAAGCCTGCTCCAGCAGTGGCTGGCCATTCTCTCCGTGGCCGTGGGCGCGTTCGCCTTGGTGACCAGCGAGTTTCTTCCAGTCGGCGTGCTGAACGACGTCGCCAACGATCTGGGCATCAGTGCAGGCCTTGCCGGGCTGATGGTCACCTTGCCCGGCATCATGGCAGCCCTGGCGGCGCCGACCATTTCTGTCGGTGTCGGCAACCTGGACCGGCGCTACCTGCTGATCGGCCTGACCTTGATCATGATCCTGGCCAACGCCATCGTCGCGTTTGCCGGTAATTTTCACCTGTTGCTGCTGGGGCGCGTGCTGCTGGGGGTGAGTATCGGTGGCTTCTGGGCGACCGCCATTGCCTTGAGCAGCCGCCTGGCGCCCGATGGCGTCGGAGTGGCCAAGGCCAACTCGATCATCATGGCCGGCGTTACCCTGGCCACGGTCATCGGTGTGCCGGTGGGTACCTGGCTCAGCGGGCTGATGGGCTGGCGGATGACGTTCCTGGTCACTGCCGTAGTAGGGGTGCCGGTACTGTTGGCGCAGGTCATGCTCCTGCCCCGGTTGATGCCGGAGAAGGCCATTCGCATCAGCGACCTGCCGGCGTTGTTCATCAATCCACAGGCGCGCGTGGGCCTGATTGCCGTGTTGCTGATCGGGCTGGCGCATTTTGCCGCCTACACCTACGTGGCCCCTTTCTTCAAGCAAAACGCCGGCTTCGATGGCCCAACCATTGGCTCATTGCTGCTGCTCTACGGCGTGGCGGGGTTCATGGGCAATATCTTCGCAGGCTTTGCGGCCAACCGCAGCGTGCGGCATACCTTGCTGCTGGTGGCGCTGCTGATTGCCGTGAGCACGGCGCTGTTCCCGCACTTTGCCACTGGCATGACAGGCGCTGCGATGCTGATCGCGTTATGGGGCTTTGCCTTCGGGGCGTTTCCTGCCTGCGCGAACATCTGGATGTTCGTGGTCGCGCCCAAGGATGTGGAGCGGGGCATGCCGCTGTTCGTGGCCATGTTCCAGGTCATCATCGCCGTAGGGTCGTTCTTTGGTGGGCAGGTGGTCGATCACCTGGGCACTGGTGTGCTGCTGAGCATGGCCACGGCACTGGTAGGTTGCGGTTTCGTGACGGTGCTGGTGCTCGGGCGCAGTGTCAGTAATGCACTGGTCAGCCAGCCGGGTTGAGGGCGCTGAGCCACTCGCGTCAGTGCGGCACTGGGAGGATTGGAATGAACGCGGCGTACCGACTGTCGGTCGCATGTTCACACCCTCCAAGAAGGAAACCTGCAATGAAAGCGATGACTCGACTGTTCACTGGCCTGGCCCTGGTTGGCGCGATGGGCGCTTCTGTTGCCTGGGCCGATCAGCCCGGCGCCGACTGGAAAGTGAACAAGGATCAGGCCGAAGCTGCCCTCAAAGGCGCCGGCTACACCCAGATCACCAAGATCGAAGCCGATGACGGTCATTGGGAAGGCGAGGGGATGAAAGCTGACGGCAAGCAGTACGAGTTCAAGGTCGACCCGCGAGATGGCCGTATCGTCAAGGATGAACTGGATAACTGAGTTCAGCCTGCATTGAAAGCCCATCAGGCCCACGCACCCGCGTGGGCCTGATGCATTCGGTCAGCGGCGCAGCAGACGCGACACCACCATGGCCAGCGCGGCACCGATGGCCACGGCAGCAAACGGCTTTTCCTTGACGAAGGACGAGACGCAGTTCACGGCATCGCCGTAAGTCTTGGTCACCTGGCCAGCAGCCTGACGGCCTTCACCTTCGGCTTCCAGGGCCGGATCGTCGATCAGACGGCCTACAGCGCTCTGGGCTTTACCCGCAATGTTCTCTGCTACACCTTCGATCTGTTCGCGTTTCATGGTTCGGTCATCCTTTCGCTAACGGGATTGGTTAAATAGCAAAAGGTTAGGGCGTTAGCGCCGCCGATTGGTTCCAACCAAAGCGGCGCCAGATACTACCGCGCCGTGCACCTGCTGCGGTTACGTGCCCTCACGCACGTGCCGTT
Organism: Pseudomonas sp. I3-I5; assembly: GCF_022699445.1. Classification (NCBI taxonomy): domain Bacteria; kingdom Pseudomonadati; phylum Pseudomonadota; class Gammaproteobacteria; order Pseudomonadales; family Pseudomonadaceae; genus Pseudomonas; species Pseudomonas sp. I3-I5. The sequence continues at coordinate 1,417,479 of NZ_CP093940.1, forward strand.
CCAAGATCCTGGGCCCGCTGCCTTCCTCGCCCAGTACATCCTGTGGGTTGCGTAGCGGGCATTGCTCCAGCGACAGGCAGCCGCAGCCGATGCAGTTGTCCAGGTTGTCGCGCAACGCCTGGAGCAGGCGAATGCGCTGGTTCAGGTCTTCTCGCCACGCACTGGACATTTCGCCCCACTGGGCTGCCGTGAGCTTGCTGTTGGGCGGGTAGCGCCCCAGCGCCTGCTTGATTTCATCCAGGGCAATACCGGTGCGCTGGGCCACCTTGATGATTGCCAGGGTGCGCAGCACCAGCGACGGATAGCGGCGTTGGTTGCCAGCCGTGCGCGTGCTGGCGATCAAACCCTTGCTTTCGTAGAAATGCAGTGCCGATACCGCGATACCGCTGCGGCGAGCCACCTCACCTACGGTAAGCATCCGTGTCGATTCTGCTGCCATGCGAGTGGATCTCCAATGGGTGTACTGGGGGGCGTCAGAACGCTGGGGGGACAGCCGCGGCGCTTGCGGGCATGCGGTCGCGACGTAACTGGTTGACCAGGCTGTAGCGATCAGCGGGGTAGAGGCTTTCGCAGACCGCCATCAGGTCGCCGTTTTCCTCGCGGTAGTGGCGCACCACGCACAGCGCCGGCGCCCCCGGCTCGGCACTTAATACACGGGCCTGGTCAAGGGTCAGTGACTGTGCCTGAACGTGCTGGTCGATCACGGCGATCACCCGCTCGTAGTGCTGCTCGATCAGGCAGGCGATCAACTGCTCGGGATGTGCCTGGGCCAGTTCGATCACCTGCGCGTAGTCGGATTGGGCATAGACGGCGCTTGCACACACCACCAAGGGGTGGCCCGCAGAGGTACGGTGCAACGCCTCGATGCAGAAGTACTGTTCCCCTGGCACCAGCCCCAGTCGCTCGGCCTCCTCAGGGGCAGCCACGAATTGGCGAACAGCGCGAATCTGACGCACGGGTGCCTGAAGATGATGCGAGAGCTCTGCCAGGCTCGCTATCGACTGCCGGTAGCCGATCTGAGGGTGGCGCGCCTCGACGCGTGTCCCAATGCGCTTGCGCCGCGACACCAGGCCCAGGCTCTGCAACTGCTCGACCGCCGCGCGAACCGTATGCCGGCTCACACCGTAGAGCGCGCACAGTTCGATTTCAGTGGGCAACAAGCCCCCGACCGGATAGCGGCTGCTGGCGATTGCCTCGATCAAGTCCTTGGCCACAGTGGCATAGCGGGCTTGGTGCATGGGTAGAACCTGTCTGGACGTTGTACAAAGGCGCCAGTGTACCAGCCGTTCGTCACTCCCGAGCCAAGCGCCCGCCATCGCCTCATTACCCCTTGTGCGACCTCAGCAGCAATGCTGCCACCGCACAGCCGAGCAACGCCAGGCAAGCCAGGTAGAAGGCATCGCTGTAGGCCATCAGGTAGGCTTCGCGGCGGATGGTGCCCGACAACCCTTCTAGCCACTGCTGCGAATGCCAGAGCCATGTCTGCACGGTCGGATCCAGGCGTGTGTGCAGTTGCGGCTCGAACACGGTCACATGCTCATGGATGCGCGCACTGTGCAGGCGCTCGCGCGTGGCCACCAGTTGGGTCAGGCCAGCCGTGCCGATGGCGCCACCCAGGTTGCGCAGCATCGAGAACACCGCCGAGGCCGACCCGGCCTCGCGCTTGTCCAGCCCGGCCACTGCCAGCACGGACAACGCAACCATGATGAACGGCTGGCCGATACCCCGTACCACGGTGGAGGGGATGATCACATTGTCGGCACTGTCGGCCGTCAGGCTGGCGCCCATCCAGCAGCCCAGCGCCATGATCAGGAACCCGCTGGCCACCATGAACTTGGCGCTGGTCCACCGCATCAGGCGCGGCATCAAGGGCGCCAGCAACAACTGCACGAGCCCGTAGGCGATCAACGCCACACCCACGTCCCGTGCACTGAAGCCTTGCAGTTGCGAGAGGTAGTTGGGTACCAGAAACACCAGCCCGAAGGTGGCCGCCCCGAAGATGAACATCGCCAGGCTGGCCACGCCGAAGTTGTAACGGCCCAGCAACCGCAGATTGATGAACGCGCGCGGGCCGAACAGCTGGGTCGTCACGAACAGCACCAGGGCCAATGCTGACACCACGGTCATGCCCGTAATGAACGAAGACCCGAACCAGTCCAACCGGCCGCCTTCTTCCAGCACGATCTGCAGCCCGCCCAGGCCAATCACCATGGCGGCGATGCCGAGCCAGTCACCGTGGCGCAGCAACTGCAACTTCATCGGCCTGGCCTCGATGGACCAGGCAATGGCGCACAGCAGGGCAATACCAGGAAACAGCTGCAGGTAGAAGATCCAGCGCCAGGAGTACGCATCGGTCAACCAGCCGCCGATCGAAGGGCCCGCTGCCTGCGCCACGCTGTTGGCCAGGCTGAACAACGCCATGCCCATGGCCATTCGGCTGGCCGGCAGTTCGGTGATGATCAGCTGGAACGACAGCGGGATCAGCACGGCGCCGGCGGCGCCCTGGATTACCCGGATCACGATCATGGTTTCAAGGTTCGGCGCCCACGAACAGGCCACCGACGCGATCAGGAAGACCAGCGAGCCCGTCCACATCACCCGGCGCAGGGAGAACACCTCCACCAGCCAGGCCGTCAGGGGGATCATCACGATCTCTGCCACCAGGTAGGCGGTGGATATCCATGACCCTTCCTCGAAGCTGGCGCCCAGCGAGCCGCGTATCTCGGGCAGTGCGGCACTGGTGACGTGCACGTTCATGCCGGCCATGAAACAGCCGAACAGCCCGCCCAGCACAGCCACCCAGGCGCGCAGGGATACCGGTTGTTCAGCGCGCATCGGCAGGCTCCGGCGTGCGCGTGTCGACGGTGGTCACCACCGACATGCCGGGCAGTATCTGCGGCCCGTTTACGGGCAGGTCGAGCAGGATGCGCACCGCAAAACGCTGGACGATCTTGGTGAAGTTGCCTGTGGCATTGTCCGACGGCAGCAACGCGAAAACATTGCCCGAGGCCGGCGAGAAGCTTGCTACGTGACCTTCGAATGCCTGGCCAGGGAAACTGTCCACCTGTACCTGTACAGGCTGCCCTGGGCGCATCCGAGCCAACTGGGTTTCCTTGTAGTTGGCGACGACATAGGCCTGCGCGACCGGCACCACTGCCAACAACGGCTGGCCCGGCACCACGTATTGCCCTGCACGCACGTGGCGCTTGCCCACCACGCCTGCCACCGGTGCGCGCAGCACGGTGTCCTGGGCGTCCTGTTCGGCCAGTCGGCGTTCGGCCCTGGCGCTTTCGAAGGCGGCCAGGTGCTGCTGCAGGTCAGCCTTGGCCTGGGCAGCGCCGGCCTTGGCCATCCGTTGCTGCGCCTGTTGTTCCCGCCATGCTGCCTTCGCCCCTTGCTCGACAGCCTTGGCCTGGTTGGCAGCGGCCAGCGCCTGCTCCAGCCGTTGGGTCGTGGCTGCCTCGTCGCGTACCAGGCCTTGGTAGCGTTGCAGGTCCAGCTGGCTGCGACGACGTTCGGCGCTGGCACTGTGCACGGCGGCCTCGGCCTTGAGGGTGGCCTGCGCCTGCTGCTCGATGCGCTGCACGGCCAGCTCGCGGCGAGCCCGCGCCGCGTCTATGGCCGCCTGCGCCTGATGTTCGGCAGCGCGCGCGCGATCCCTGCGGGCCTGGTAATCGCGATCCTGCAACCGGACCAGCACAGCGCCGGCTTCAACCGGCTGGTCGTCTTCGACCTCCACCGTTGCCACATAGCCCGCCACGCGCGAACTCAATGCAACCCAATCGGCGCGGATGTAGGCGTCGTCGGTACTTTCCAGGTAGCGCCCGGTGGAGAACCAGTAGCCAGCGAGCGCCAGTAGCGCCAGCACGCCCAGGCATGCGGCTGCGCTATAGAGCAACCGCCGTCGTGTGCGAAGGGTCGCCTGCTCGGCAGTCGGGGTTGAGGGGTGCGTTTGTGCAGCAGCGTTCATGGTGGGGTTCCATTGTCCAGTGGAGGCGGTTGCGCTTTGCAAGCGTCGGCGGAGCCTTGGGCGTGGCGGCTTCACCACCCGCCGCCCAGTGCGCGGAACAGGTCGATCTGGGCACTGGCCACCTTGCCGCGCGCCTCGAGGAGCTGGTCATGCAGGGCGATCAGCTCGCGTTCGCTGTCAAGCAGGGCCAGCCCGTCCTGGGTGCCCGCACGGTAGCTGGCCTGTGCCAGGGCGAAGCCGCGCTGGCTGTGCTCGAGCGCAGCCTGCAGCGAAGACAGGTGCTGCTGCTCGCCGGCATGGCGGGCCAAAGCCTGGCGCACATCCTTCAGGGCCTTGAGCGCCACGCTGCGGTAGTGAGCGCGCTGGGCCTGCTGCAAAGCCTGGGCCTTGCCCAACCGGGCGCGGTTGGCTTTCAGGTTGGGAAATTCCCAGCTGATCAATGGGCCGACGCCAAAGGTGATGGCGCGGCTAGCCCCCAGGCCACTGATGTGACGATCAGCGCTAGCCAGTTGGGCGCCAAAAAGAACCTTGGGGTACAGGTCGGCGCGCACGATGTCCGTTTCCAGGCCGGCGGCTTCCAACGCTCGTTCAGCCTGGCGTACGTCGGGGCGCCGTTCGAGCAGGTGCCAGCCATCGCCTGTGGGCAGCGTTGCCGTGAGCGAAGGGATGGCAGCGCAGGGGTGTGTGCGATCAACCGTGGCGTCACCGGCCAGGGTGCTCAGCTCGAACAGCGCCACCTGGCGCCGCGCCTCGAAAACAGGTATCCGGGCGCGCACCTGTTCACGCAGGCCGAGCAGCCGCTCGCCGTCCAGCGCCGTGGCGATGCCGGCCTGACGCTGGCGGTCGCTCAACAGCAGGCTGCGATCAAGGGTGCGCAGGGCTTGCCTGGCCTGGCTCAGGCGGGCGGTGTAGACGCATTGTTCGATGTAGGCACGGCTGGTCTGGGCGGCCACCTGCAGTCTCACGGCATCGTGCGCGGCGTTCGCACCCTGCGCTTGCGCCTTGGCGCGATCGATTTGGGCTTGCACCTGCCCCCACACGTCCACCTGATACGCCAGCGCCACGCCCGGATTGAAGTGCCAGGAGGAGGAAGCATGGCTGTCACGGGCCTGGGCCAGGGTCTGATCGTCACTGTCCCTGCCGTAGGTTGCAGCAATACCCAGCGAGGTAGCAGGCAGGCGCTGCGCCTCAAACTCGCCGATGCCAGCCAGCAGTGCCCGCACGTTGGCTTCGGCCTGGGCCAGGTCCTGGTTGTTGGCCAATGCGCGCTCAACCCAGCGTCCGAGTTGCGGGTCCTGGTACAACTGCCACCAGCGCTCGGGCAAAGGCTGCGCGCTAACCCCGGCCTGGGTCTCGGCCAAAGGGTTGACCCGCATGGCCGCAGGGGGCTGTTCGGAGGCGACAGGGTGCGTGCAACCTGCCAGCAGGCCGAACGTCAGCACAGCGCAAAGCTGTACGGGGGAGGGGATCATCGACGAAGTGGGCATCATGAACATCGCTTGTCAGTCATGATGCAACGTTAGCGAGACCGGTCAGGTCAAGGCTGCCGCAAGCGGGACAACCGTGCGCGCCAGCGGGACAACTCGAACCGCTTCAGCGGGGGCGTGCGCTCCCGTCCTGCCAGTCGCTGGGCGCGTATCCCAGAATACGCCTGAACATGGCTGCAAAGGCGCTTGGGCTCTGGTAGCCGTGTTCGAGCGCCACGGTGATGATCGGACGGCCTGCCGCCAGGCACTGCTGGCTCAGCATCACCCGCGCCCGAGCGCGCCACTGGCCGTGGGACATGCCCAACTCGCGCTGAAACAGCCGGGCCACATTGCGCGTGCTCATGTTCAGCGCAGTGGCGCACTCTTCAAGCGAATGCGCCTCGGCGGGTGACCGCAGCATGCGCTCGCACCAGGCCCTCAGGCGCGCGTGCGTCGGCATTGCAACGAACGTGTCGATGCGCCTTGCATGGGCGAGCTCGCCGAGAATGAGCGCCCGTACGTGCTCGCCCTCCCGGACACCGAGCATTCGCGAGGCTGCCAGGATCAATTCACGCAGCAACCCCGTCACCACGATCACCTGGCAGTGGCCGACATGGGGCGCCAGCAGCAGGGAGCGCATGCTGACGACGCCTTCCATGACAATGGCATGGCTGACGCCGGCCGGCACCCACAACGCATTACCCCCATGGATCACCCAGCTTCCCGAATCGGTACTCACATGCACAATGCCACTGGCCGCGTAGATCAGTTGGTCGTGGGCGTGGCAGTGGCTGGCGACGTGTTCGCCGGGGGCGTAATCCATTTCGAGTGTCTGCATGTGGGGAATCCATCGTTGGAATGGATCCAATTGTAAAGGGGGATCGTGTGTGGAGGTTGCAAAGGGTGGCGTAGTGTGCGGTTTGAATGTGACTGAATTGCTTGATTCTAGGAAAAGATAAGAATTTATTGCGAGCTATTTGGTTTTCACAGTTCACATTCTATTAACGAGCGAAGTGTGTGGGGAGCACTGGGTGGTCTATCCCCGCAATGCCGGCTCGCCATGGCGGTCGGCATGCAGGGAATTGGAAGTTACAAGCCGGCCTCAAGCGCGAGCAGCGCGTCAATGGTCTGCCGACGGCGGATCAAGCGTACGGCTTGGCCTTCGATCATCACCTCTGGCAGCAAAGGCCGGCTGTTGTAGTTGGACGACATGGAGGCGCCGTAGGCACCGGCATCGTGAATCACCAGCAAGTCGCCAACCATGGCCTGGGGCAAGTCCTGAGGGCAGAGCGCCTGTTCATCCTGAGTGAACACGTCCCCCGATTCGCACAGTGGGCCGGCGACCACGGTCGGTTGCCGCGGGCGGTCTACGGGGTGGCCGTCGGCATCGAGCAGGGTCATGGCATGGTAGGCCCCGTACATCGCAGGACGCATCAGGTCGTTGAAGCCAGCATCGACCAGCACGAATGTGTTGCGGCCCACCTGCTTGACGGCACGGACTTCGGTCACCAGATAGCCCGACTCGGCTACCAGAAAACGCCCTGGCTCGATCTCCATGCGCACCGGGTGGCCGAGCACGGCTTCGATTTCCTGCCGTGCCACTGCCCAGGTTTGCGCATAGCGCTGCAGGTCCACCGGCGTGTCGGTATCGCGGTATGGCGTCGAGAGCCCACCGCCGATCGAGAACGCTTCGATGTCGGTGTCCAGGCGCACGATCAGCTCGATCATGGCACGAGCCACCTGTTCCAGATGGGAGTAGTCAACGCCAGAGCCGATATGCATGTGCACGCCTACCAGGTGCAGGCGATGGGCCCGGATGCAGGCGAGCGCCTGCGGCAGGTCCTCGTGCCAGATGCCATGCTTGCTGTTCTCGCCCCCGGTATTGGTCTTGCGGCTATGGCCATGGCCGAACCCTGGGTTGATGCGCAGCCAGACACGGTGCCCTGGCGAGTGCTCGCCCAACTGGCGCAGCATGTCGATGGAGCCTGCGTTGACTTCGATCTTTTCCGCGACCGCGCGCGCCAGGGTGGCGCGGTCCAGCACGTCGCAAGTCAGCACCACCCCCGCAGGCTCGCCCGCCACACTGGCGCCGGCTGCAAAGGCGCGTTCCATTTCCCCGAGCGACACCGCATCGAGCACCAGCCCGTGCTGGCGCATCAAGCGCAATACCTGCAGGTTGGGGTTGGCCTTCTGGGCGAAGCGTACGGTGTCGAATGGCTTGAGCTGTTCTATCCGGCTGATGATGGTGGCGGCGTCGTAGGCCCACAGGGGTGAACCGTGCTGGCGAACGGCGTCGGCAAGCACAGCGTAAGGATGGTTCATGATCGAAGGACTCCGGACAGGGGGAAGTAGCGAGCATGGCCCATAGACTTGATTCAGAAAAATAGCTATTTTTGCGCCACCCATTCAGACCTGATATGACTTGTGAATACCGTCGGTGCTGCCATGAAACTCTCCGCCCGCCACATCGAAGTGTTCCGCGCCATCATGGTCTCGGGCAGCGTGACGGGCGCGGCGCGTCTGCTGTTCACCTCGCAGCCGACGATCAGCCGTGAGCTGGCGCGGCTAGAGCACGTGACCGGCCTGCATCTGTTCGAACGCACGGCCGGTCGCTTGGAAGCCACCGCCCAGGCGTTGCTGCTGATCGATGAAGTAGAGCGGGCGTATGTAGGCCTTGAGCGCATCGACCGTTTTGCCCAGGCCATTCGCAATTTTCAGCAGGGCCAGTTGGCCGTCACCTGCCTGCCGTTGTTTTCGCAGACGCTACTGCCCAAGGTCTGCCAGCGTTTCCACAAACAGCACCCTGGGGTGAGCGTGAGCATCTTGGCCCAGGAGTCACCACTGCTGGAAGAGTCCCTGGCCACCCAGCAGCACGACCTGGGCCTGACGGAGGTCGCGCAGATACCCCGCGGGGCGAGCGGGGAATTGCTGTTCAGCGCCAACATGGTCTGCGTGCTGCCTGAGCACCATCCGTTGCAGGCCAGGTCACGGCTGAGCCTGGCGGACTTCCATGAGATCGATTTCATCAACCTGGCCAGCCTGGACACCTATCGCCAGCGTCTGGACCACCAGTTTCGCGCGGCCGGGGTGAACCGTCGCACGGTCATCGAGACCACCAGCGCCGCCTCGGTGTGCGCCATGGTCAGGCAGGGCCTGGGCGTCGCCATCATCAACCCCCTGAGCGGGCTGGAGGCGGCCCAGAGTGGTTTGCCCATCAGGCCGCTGGAGATCTCGATCGCCTACCAGGTGATGCTGGTCAGGCCAGACCACCGGCCGGCCTCGGCGGCGGTCGAGCCGTTCTGTCAGACACTGCGCGAGCAGGCGCAGGCGATGCAGCGCGCACTGGCCTAGCCCCTGCGGCCTATGGCAAGCCTGCGCAGTGATCGGTGGATTAGAGTTCGCAGATGAACGTGCCGGTGCCGCTCAGGATGTTTTCCAAGGTTTGCCTGATCTCGTCCAGATCGCTCAGCGTGCTGGTCAGGTTGATCTGAAGCACCTCATCACCGCGCAAGGCGTCCCGGTCACCTGCCGCCACTTCGATCAACAGGCCAGTTGCGCTCAAGGTCACTTTCAAGCCGTCCAGGGTCGAGGGCTCATCATCCAGGGTCAGGTCGACCGTGTCTTCGTCGGGGTAGCGGGTCAGCAGGAACATCTGGCCTTTGTCGCTGTGGCAGCACAGGGTGGCCATGTTGTCCTCCTCTTCATCGCAGGGGGTGGCGAACAGCACGGCGGTGTCGATTTGCATGGCGGGCTCGGATCAAAGGAAACGGAAGGGAATTCTGACAGTCTTGCTTACATGCATAAACGTAAAGTTACCGCCCCTTGAACGAAATTGTCGCAGCGCTGCAAGCCTTGATGACCGGTCAGTCGTTAAGCTTCGCCCAGTCCTGGGCGTGCATGCGCACGCTCAACGCCTGGTTTTCATCGTTCGCCCTGCCTGCAATCGTCTATCGTTGATCCCGGCACGGCGCACGCAGCGACGCTTCAACTATTACAAAGCCCAAGCGGAGTACCACAGATGGCGTTCTTCACCGCGGCCAGCAAAGCCGACTTCCAGCATCAACTGCAAGCGGCCCTGGCGCAGCACATCAGCGAACAGTCCCTGCCACAAGTGGCGCTGTTCGCCGAACAGTTCTTCGGCATCATCTCTCTGGACGAACTCACCGAGCGCAGGCTTTCCGACCTGGCCGGCTGCACCCTGTCGGCCTGGCGCATCGTCGAGCGTTTCGACCCCGAGCACCCGCAGGTGCGCGTGTACAACCCCGATTACGAACGCAACGGTTGGCAGTCGACCCACACGGTCGTCGAGGTGCTGCACCATGACCTGCCGTTTCTGGTGGACTCGGTCCGCACCGAGCTGAACCGCCGTGGCTACAGCATTCATACGCTGCAGACCACGGTATTGAGCGTGCGCCGCAACGCCAAGGGCGAATTGCTGGAGCTGCTGCCCAAGGGTACCCACGGTGAAGGGGTTGGGCACGAGTCGCTGATGTACCTGGAGATCGATCGCTGCGCCAACGCTGCGGAGCTGAGCGTGCTGGCTCGGGAAATCGAGCAGGTGCTGGCCGAGGTCCGCGTGGCGGTCGATGATTTCGAGCCGATGAAGGACAAGCTGCGTGAAGTCGTGGCGCTGGTCGAGCAGACCCCGTACGGGCCGGCCCAGCACGAAAAGGGCGAGGTCAAGGCGTTCCTGGAGTGGTTGCTGGACAACCACTTCACCTTCCTGGGATACGAAGAGTTCACCGTCCAGGCCGATCAGGCCGGTGGCCAGATGGTTTACGACGCGCAGTCGTTCCTTGGGCTGCCGCGTCGCCTGCGCGTTGGCTTGACCCCCGAAGAGCTGCGCATCGAAGACTACGCCGTGGCCTACCTGGCCGAGCCGCTGCTGCTCTCCTTCGCCAAGGCTGCGCTGCCAAGCCGGGTACACCGCCCGGGCTACCCTGACTACGTGTCCATCCGTCAGCTCGATGCCTCGGGTAACGTGCTCAAGGAACACCGCTTCATGGGCCTTTACACCTCCACGGTGTATGGCGAAAGCGTGCACGCCATCCCCTACATCCGGGTCAAGGTCGCCGAAGTGGAGCGCCGTTCCGGCTTCGATACCAAGGCTCACCTGGGCAAGGAACTGGCGCAGGTGCTCGAGGTGCTGCCGCGCGACGATCTGTTCCAGACGCCGGTCGATGAGCTGTTCAGCACGGTCATGTCCATCGTGCAGATCCAGGAGCGCAACAAGATTCGCGTCTTCCTGCGCAAAGACCCGTACGGGCGCTTCTGCTATTGCCTGGCCTATGTGCCGCGTGAAATCTATTCCACCGAGGTTCGGCAGAAAATCCAGCAGGTGTTGATGGAACGCCTGAAGGCCAGCGATTGCGAGTTCTGGACCTTCTTCTCCGAGTCGGTACTGGCCCGTGTGCAGCTGATCCTGCGCGTGGACCCGAAGAACCGTATCGACATCGACCCGCAGCAGCTCGAGCGTGAAGTCATCCAGGCCTGCCGTTCCTGGCAGGACGATTTCTCGGCGCTGGTCGTGGAGAACTTCGGCGAAGCCCAAGGCACCAACATCCTGGCCGATTTCCCCAAAGGCTTCCCGGCTGGCTACCGCGAGCGCTTCGCCGCCCATTCGGCGGTGGTGGACCTGCAGCATGTGCTGGCCCTGTCGGAAAGCAAGCCACTGGCCATGAGTTTCTACCAGCCGCTCACGCGGGTTGGCGAGCGCACCCTGCACTGCAAGCTGTACCACGCCGACACCCCTCTGGCGCTGTCGGACGTACTGCCGATTCTGGAAAACCTCGGCCTGCGCGTGCTGGGAGAGTTCCCCTATCGACTGCGCCACGCCAATGGCCGCGAATACTGGATTCACGACTTCGCCTTCACCTACAGCGAAGGCCTGAGCCTGAACATCCAGGAGCTCAATGACACCTTCCAGGATGCATTCATCCACATCGTCGGCGGCGATGCCGAAAACGATGCCTTCAACCGCCTGGTGCTGACCGCGGGCCTGCCGTGGCGCGACGTGGCATTGCTGCGTGCCTATGCACGCTACCTGAAACAAATCCGTCTGGGCTTCGACCTGGGCTACATTGCCAGCACGCTAAACAACCACACCGACATCGCGCGCGAGCTTACCCGCCTGTTCAAGACGCGTTTCTACCTGGCCCGCAAGCTGACCCAGGACGACCTCGAGGACAAGCAGCAGCGCCTTGAGCAAGCGATCCTCAATGCGCTGGACGAGGTGCAGGTGCTCAACGAGGACCGCATCCTGCGTCGCTACCTGGACCTGATCAAGGCCACCCTGCGCACCAACTTCTATCAGCTCGATGCCAACGGCCAAAACAAGTCGTATTTCAGCTTCAAGTTCAACCCCAAGCTTGTGCCCGAACTGCCCAAGCCGGTGCCCAAGTTCGAGATCTTCGTCTATTCCCCTCGGGTCGAGGGTGTGCACCTGCGCTTTGGCAACGTTGCGCGCGGCGGCCTGCGCTGGTCGGACCGCGAGGAAGACTATCGCACTGAGGTGCTGGGCCTGGTCAAGGCGCAGCAGGTGAAGAACTCGGTAATCGTACCTGTCGGCGCCAAGGGTGGTTTCCTGCCACGTCGCCTGCCACTGGGTGGCACGCGTGACGAGATCGCGGCAGAGGGCGTGGCGTGCTACCGCATCTTCATCTCGGGGTTGCTCGACATTACCGACAACCTCAAGGACGGTGGCGTCGTGCCGCCGGTCGGCGTGGTGCGTCACGACGATGACGACCCGTACCTGGTCGTGGCGGCCGACAAAGGCACCGCCACGTTCTCGGACATCGCCAACGGCATCGCCATCGACTATGGCTTCTGGCTGGGTGACGCCTTCGCATCGGGTGGCTCGGCAGGCTACGACCACAAGAAAATGGGCATCACCGCCCGCGGTGCCTGGGTCGGCGTGCAGCGTCACTTCCGTGAGCGCGGCATCAACGTGCAGGAAGATCCGATCACGGTGATCGGTGTGGGCGACATGGCCGGCGACGTCTTCGGTAATGGCTTGTTGATGTCCGACAAGCTGCAACTGGTAGCGGCCTTCAACCACCTGCATATCTTCATCGACCCCAACCCGGAGCCGGCGTCCAGCTTTGCCGAGCGCAAGCGCTTGTTCGACTTGCCGCGTTCGGCGTGGACCGACTACGACACCAGCATCATGTCCGAAGGCGGTGGCATTTTCCCGCGTAGCGCCAAGAGCATCGCCATCACGGCGCAGATGAAGGAACGCTTCGCCATCGAGGCCGACCGCCTGACGCCCACCGAGCTGCTCAATGCACTGCTCAAGGCGCCCGTTGACCTGCTCTGGAACGGTGGCATCGGCACCTACGTCAAGGCCAGTGGCGAAAGCCACGCCGACGTTGGCGACAAGGCCAACGACGCCTTGCGTGTCAACGGCAACGAGCTGCGCTGCAAGGTGGTAGGCGAGGGCGGCAACCTGGGCATGACCCAGCTTGGCCGGGTGGAATTCGGCCTGCACGGCGGCGCCACCAACACCGACTTCATCGACAACGCCGGCGGCGTGGATTGCTCCGACCACGAGGTCAACATCAAGATTCTGCTCAACGAGGTTGTGCAGGGTGGTGACATGACCGAGAAGCAGCGCAACCAGCTGCTCGGTAGCATGACCGAGGAAGTGTCCGGCCTGGTGCTGGGCAACAACTACAAGCAGACCCAGGCGCTGTCGCTGGCAGCGCGTCGCGTGCGCGAGCGCATTGCCGAGTACAAGCGCCTGATGGCCGACCTCGAGGCCCGTGGCAAGCTTGACCGGGCCATCGAATTCCTGCCTTCCGAGGAACAGCTGGCCGAGCGCCTCGCCGCCGGCCAGGGCCTGACCCGTGCAGAGCTCTCGGTACTGATCTCCTACAGCAAGATCGACTTGAAGGAGCAGTTGCTCAAGTCCCAGGTGCCGGACGACGATTACCTGACCCGCGACATGGAAACCGCGTTCCCGCCGTCGCTGGTCAGCAAGTTCGCCGACTCCATGCGCCGCCACCGCCTCAAGCGCGAGATCGTCAGCACCCAGATCGCCAACGACCTGGTCAACAACATGGGCATCACTTTCGTGCAGCGGTTGAAGGAATCGACCGGCATGAGCCCTGCCAACGTGGCCGGGGCTTACGTGATCGTGCGCGACATCTTCCACCTGCCGCACTGGTTCCGTCAGATCGAGGCGCTGGATTACCAGGTCCCCGCCGAGATCCAGCTGACCCTGATGGACGAACTGATGCGCCTGGGTCGTCGAGCCACGCGCTGGTTCCTGCGTAGCCGTCGCAATGAGCAAGACGCTGGCCGTGATTGCGCCCACTTTGGGCCGAAGATCGCCCAGCTTGGGCTCAAGCTCGACGAACTGCTCGAAGGCCCGACCCGCGAACGCTGGATGGTGCGCTACCAGAGCTTCGTCGATGCGGGGGTGCCGGAGCTGTTGGCACGCATGGTGGCCGGTACCAGCCATCTGTACACCTTGCTGCCGATCATCGAGGCGGCTGATGTGACCGGTCACGAGCCGGCGCAGGTGGCCAAGGCGTTCTTCGCCGTGGGCAGCGCGCTTGACCTGACCTGGTACTTGCAGGAAATCAGCAATCTGCCGGTGGAGAACAACTGGCAGGCCCTGGCTCGGGAAGCCTTCCGCGACGACATCGACCTGCAACAACGCGCCATCACCATCTCGGTATTGCAGATGGCCGATGCACCGCAGGACATGGATGCCCGCGTCGCGCTGTGGGCCGAGCAGCATCGGGTGATGGTGGAGCGCTGGCGCGCCATGCTCGATGACCTGCGCAGCGCCTCGGGCCATGACTACGCGATGTATGCAGTGGCCAACCGCGAACTGGTCGATCTGGCCATGAGTGGGCAGGCGACTGTAATGCCGTCCTGAGTCATTGCTGAAATGAAAAAGCCCCGGCCGTGATGCCGTAATGCTGTTCACTTAAGCGTGTTGGGGCCGTTTCACGGCCCATCGCGGCACAAAGGCCGCTCCCACGATGCCCAGTGAGCCCGCTAACTCAAGCGTCACGTAGTCACTGTGGGAGCGGCCTTGTGCCGCGATGGGTCGCGGAGGGGCCCTAAATGAACAGCATTACGGCCGTGATGCCGGGGCTTTTTTGTGGGTGAGGTGTTGGGCGATTGGGTATGAAATGACGATCGCTGGGGCCGCGATACAGGACTCAAGTACCGAGGCCGCTAATGCCCGCCGCCGGCACCGAGCAGTACCCAAACGCCAACGATAGAGACGGGCGCTGTTCACGATGTCTGCGCTCACGCCCCACGACATCAACAGACAAGCCCGCCACTGCCTTACTTGAACCGCCGCTCCACACCCTTCTCCACCAGGATCTTGGCCGATATTTCTTCCACCGAAAAATGCGTGGAATTGATGTTGGGAATGTTCTCGCGGCGGAACAGGCTCTCGACTTCTCGCACCTCGAATTCGCACTGGGCGAAGCTCGAGTAACGGCTATTGGGCTTGCGCTCGTGGCGAATGGCGGTCAGCCGGTCGGGGTCGATGGTCAGGCCGAACAGCTTGCTGTGATGCTTTTTCAGCACCGCCGGCAGTTGCAGGCGCTCCATGTCGTCTTCAGTCAGCGGGTAGTTGGCCGCGCGGATGCCGAACTGCATGGCCATGTACAGGCACGTCGGGGTTTTGCCGCAACGGGACACACCCACCAGGATCAGGTCGGCCTTGTCGTAGTAATGGGTGCGAGCGCCGTCATCGTTGTCCAGGGCGAAGTTCACCGCCTCGATGCGCTCCATGTAGTTGGAATTGCCACCAATGGAGTGGGATTTGCCCACCGAATACGAGGAATGGGCGGTCAACTCCTGTTCCAGCGGGGACAGGAACGAGGAGAAGATGTCGATCATGAACCCGTTGGAGGTGGCGAGGATCTCGCGTATGTCCTGGTTGACGATGGTGTCGAAGATGATCGGCCGCATGCCGTCGCGCTCGGCCGCCGCATTGATCTGCTGAACCATGTTGCGCGCTTTTTCGGGGGAGTCGATGTAGGGCCGGGTGAATTTGCTGAAAGGAATGCTCTCGAACTGCGCGAGCAGGCTCTGGCCCAGGGTCTCGGCAGTGATGCCGGTGCCGTCGGAGATGAAGAACGCGGTTCGTTTCATTTGCGATCGGGGCCTTAGTGATGATGACGTTTCTTGATTATGATAAGTTCGCTTTGCCGAATGCGGCTGTCGGCATTCTCACTTATTTTCCAGGTACAGGCCACATGCGTCCGGCCCAGTCAAGAAGACAGGCGGGCGCCGTTGAGCTTTTCCAATACAGCTAGTGGAGAGATCACCTTGGTAGAGTACGTAGTTTCCCTCGAAAAGCTCGGCGTCCATGATGTGGAGCATGTGGGGGGCAAGAACGCATCCCTGGGCGAGATGATCAGCAATCTTGCCGGTGCCGGCGTGTCCGTGCCGGGCGGCTTTGCCACTACGGCTCAGGCGTACCGTGATTTCCTCGAGCAAAGTGGGCTCAACGACCGCATCCATGCGGCGCTCGATGCCCTGGACGTGGACGATGTCAACGCCCTGGCCAAGACCGGCGCGCAGATTCGCCAGTGGGTGATGGAAGCCGAATTCCCGGCGCGTCTGGATGCCGAGATCCGTACCGCCTTCGCCGAAATGGCCAATGGCAACGACAACATGGCCGTGGCCGTGCGCTCCTCGGCCACCGCCGAAGACCTGCCAGACGCCTCGTTCGCCGGCCAGCAGGAAACCTTCCTCAACATCCGCGGCGTGGACAACGTGATCCGTGCTGCGAAGGAAGTGTTCGCCTCGCTGTTCAATGACCGTGCCATCTCCTACCGTGTGCACCAGGGCTTCGACCACAAGCTGGTCGCGCTCTCGGCTGGCGTGCAGCGCATGGTTCGCTCCGAAACCGGTACCGCCGGCGTGATGTTCACCCTGGACACCGAGTCGGGATTCCGTGACGTCGTATTCATCACCGGTGCCTACGGCCTGGGTGAAACCGTGGTCCAGGGCGCGGTCAACCCTGACGAATTCTACGTACACAAACACACCCTGCAGGCTGGCCGTCCGGCCATCCTGCGCCGCAACCTGGGCAGCAAGGCGATCAAGATGGTCTATGGCGAAGAAGCCAAGGCCGGTCGCTCGGTCAAGACGGTCGAAGTCGATCGCGCCGAGCGTGCCCGCTTCTGCCTGAGCGACGACGAAGTCAACGAGCTGGCCAAGCAGGCGATGATCATCGAGCAGCATTATCAGCGCCCAATGGACATCGAGTGGGCCAAGGACGGTGACGACGGCAAGCTGTACATCGTCCAGGCCCGCCCTGAGACCGTGAAGAGCCGCGCCAGCGCCAACGTCATGGAACGTTACCTGCTGAAAGAGAAGGGCACCGTGCTGGTCGAAGGCCGCGCCATCGGCCAGCGCATCGGCGCCGGCAAGGTCCGCGTGATCAACGACGTCTCCGAGATGGACAAGGTGCAGCCAGGCGACGTGCTGGTCTCCGACATGACCGACCCGGACTGGGAGCCGGTGATGAAGCGTGCCAGTGCCATCGTCACCAACCGTGGCGGGCGTACCTGCCATGCGGCCATCATTGCCCGTGAACTGGGTATTCCGGCGGTCGTCGGTTGCGGCAACGCTACCCAGATTCTCAAAGATGGGCAGGGCGTGACCGTCTCCTGCGCCGAAGGCGATACCGGCTTCATCTTCGAGGGTGAACTGGGCTTCGACATCAAGCAGAACTCGGTGGATGCCATGCCCGAGCTGCCGTTCAAGATCATGATGAACGTCGGCAACCCGGACCGCGCCTTCGACTTCGCCCAGCTGCCCAACGCCGGTGTAGGCCTGGCGCGCCTGGAATTCATCATCAACCGCATGATCGGCGTGCACCCCAAGGCATTGCTCAACTACGCCGGCTTGCCGGCCGACCTGAAGGACAGCGTCGACAAGCGCATCGCCGGTTATGACGACCCGGTCGGTTTCTATGTGGAGAAGCTGGTCGAAGGCATCAGCACCCTGGCAGCGGCGTTTTATCCCAAGAAAGTGATCGTGCGCCTGTCGGACTTCAAGTCCAACGAGTACGCCAACCTGATCGGCGGCAAGCTGTACGAGCCCGAAGAAGAAAACCCGATGCTGGGCTTCCGTGGAGCCTCGCGCTACATCAGCGAGGCGTTCCGCGATTGCTTCGAACTCGAGTGCCGCGCACTCAAGCGCGTGCGCAACGAAATGGGCCTGACCAACGTCGAGATCATGGTGCCGTTCGTGCGTACCCTCGGTGAGGCCAGCCAAGTGGTCGACCTGCTGGCTGAAAACGGCTTGGCCCGTGGCGACAACGGCCTGCGCGTCATCATGATGTGCGAACTGCCGTCCAACGCCATCCTGGCCGACGAGTTCCTCGAATACTTCGACGGTTTCTCCATCGGATCGAACGACCTGACCCAGCTGACGTTGGGTCTGGACCGTGACTCGGGCATCATTGCCCACCTGTTCGATGAGCGAAATCCCGCGGTCAAGAAGCTGCTGGCCAACGCCATCGCGGCGTGCAACAAGGCCGGCAAGTACATCGGCATTTGCGGTCAGGGCCCTTCGGATCACCCAGACCTGGCCAAATGGCTGATGGAGCAGGGCATCGACAGCGTATCGCTGAACCCGGACTCGGTGCTCGAAACCTGGTTCTACCTGGCCGAAGGCCAAAGCGCGACCTGATACCGCAAAACGCGAGGGGCGTCTGGCGTCCCTCGCCTGGTTTTTTCCAGGGCGAGTTCCAGCGATGGATTTCGCCCTTTTTTGTGCGACAAGCAACCGACCTATGCAAAGCAGCAGTACATTATTTCCCGTCGCCTTGCTCAGTGCCGAGCGTCGCGGCGACCTCAGTGAAGACGTCTATCGCATCAAGGCCGGCTTGGGTCCCGATCCCAGCGTGGAGCTGGCCGTGACCCGGCTGGGCTTGGCTGACCAGAACACCGCCCAGGGTATTCCGGTCATCTTGCTGCATGGCAGCTTTTCCAATCGGCGTTTCTGGTATTCACCCAAGGGCGGTGGCCTTGGGGCCTACCTGGCCCGGGCCGGCTTCGATGTATGGATCCCCGAGATGCGTGGTCACGGGCTGTCGCCGCGCAATCGGGATTGGGCACAGAACACGGTGGCCGCCTACGCGCGCGACGACGTACCGGCCATCGGTGCCTTCGTGCATGAGAAAGCGGGCAGGGCGCCGCTGTGGATTGGGCATTCGTTGGGCGGCACTACCTTGGCGGTCGCCCTGGGGAGCGGCGCGTTGGCTGCGCAGCATGTGTCGGGTGTGGCGCTATTCGGTTCCCAGGTAAGCCGCAGCTACTGGCCGTTGAAAGTGCCTCCGGTGGTGTGGGGCATGCGCTGGCTGCTGCGCCGCTGGGGGCATTTGTCTGGCTCGCGCTTTGGGCGCGGGCCAGAGGATGAACCCGTCGGCCTTGCCTTGGAACACATGCGCTGGCATGGATTGATCGGGCGTTTTGGCGACAAGCAGGGCGATTGGTGGGCAGGCCTTGCGCAAGTCGACGTGCCGACGCTGGCCGTCGCAGCCGCGGCCGACCAGCAGAGCCCGCCGTGGGCCTGCCGCACGTTGTTCGAGCAACTCGGTGGCGCGCACAAGCAGTTCCTCTGCCTTGGGCCTGCGGCGGGCTTCGATGCCTTTGGCCATGCGGACATGCTGGCCAGCCAGGCTGCCCACGTGCAGGTATGGCCGCTGGTAGAACGCTGGCTGCGTGAGCCCAGGTTGCCGGTGCATGCGTCCATCGAGGCCTTGGCGCTCGTGCCCGCGCTATGAAAGGCGCTGACCGTGCGGTCTCGGGTGACTGCGGTGTGCTCCAAGGTGTAGCCTTGGCCCTCAATCGCTTTCGTTGTGACTGACAGGAGCTTGCCATGCAGCATTACGTAACGCCCGACCTGTGTGACGCCTATCCGGACCTCGTGCAGGTGCTGGAGCCGATGTTCAGCAACTTTGGTGGCCGCGATTCGTTCGGTGGCCAGATCGTCACCATCAAGTGCTTCGAGGACAACTCGCTCGTGCGTGAGCAGGTCGAACTCGATGGCCGGGGCAAGGTGTTGGTGGTCGACGGCGGCGGCTCGCTGCGTCGCGCCCTGTTGGGCGACATGCTTGCCGAAAAAGCGGCGAAAAACGGCTGGGAAGGCCTGGTGATCTACGGTTGCGTGCGCGACGTCGACGCACTGATCCAGACCAACGTGGGTGTGCAGGCGCTGGCCAGCCACCCGCTCAAAACCGACAAGCGTGGCATTGGCGACCTCAACGTCGTGGTGAGTTTCGCGGGCGTGACCTTCAGGCCCGGTGAATACGTGTACGCCGACAACAACGGCGTACTGGTCTCGCCAAGCCCGTTGCAGATGCCGGAATGACGCGCCGCTGGCGCTGATGGAGCTTTGATGTTCGAGGAAGACAACGCGCAGTGGGGGCTGGTGCATGCCCTGGTGCTCGATGGCAAGGGCGGGGCACGCGCCATCGCCCGAACCGAGCTGGCCGATTTGCAACTGCAACCTGAGCAAAGCCTCTGGTTGCACTGGGACCGCAGTCACCCCCAAACCCGGTCATGGCTGCTGAGCGAGAGTGGCCTTAGTGAATTCGCCTGCGAGCTGTTGCTGGAAGAGAACACTCGGCCGCGCTTGCTGCCGATGGCCGACGAGCAATTGTTGCTGTTTCTGCGTGGGGTCAACCTCAACCCTGGTGCCGAGCCTGAGGACATGGTTTCGGTGCGAATCTTCGCCCAGGCCCAGCGCGTGATTTCGCTGCGCTTGCGCCCGCTCCGGGCCAGCGACGAAGTCCTGCTGCAACTGGAGCAGGGCAGGGGGCCGAAGACAGCTTCCGAGTTGCTGTTGCTGATGGGCGAACTGCTGACCGAGAAAGTCCAGGGTTTGGTCAGCGATCTGTCCGAATTGGTCGACCTCGAAGAAGAAAAGGTAGAGGTTGACGAGCGACACCTGCCTGATCAGGGCAGCTTGCAGCAGATCCGCCGCCGCGCGGCTGGGCTGCGACGTTTCCTGGCCCCGCAGCGCGACATCTATGCACATCTTTCACGCAGCAAGTGGAGCTGGTTTGCCGAGGTCGATGCCGATTACTGGAACGAGCTGAACAACAGCCTGATCCGCTATCTCGAAGAGCTCGAACTGACCCGTGAACGTGCGGCATTGGTGCTTGAGAGCGAAGACCGCCGCCGCAGCGAACGGATGAACCGCACCATGTACCGGTTTGGCATCATCACCTGCATCTTTCTGCCAATGAGCTTCATCACCGGGCTGTTGGGCATCAACGTGGGTGGCATTCCTGGGGCGCAGAACCCTTACGGGTTTCTCATGGCGTGCCTGGTGGTGCTGGGGCTGGCAGCAGGGCAATGGTGGTTGTTCCGGCGCTTGCAGTGGGTATAGCCACCAGCGCGCCAGCAGCCTGGTCGACACAAGGTGTGACCCGTCGCCAGGCCGTCTCGTCTCTTGCTGATACTACGCGAGGTGCCCATGCACGATCCGTTCGAACAATCCCTGCGTGACCTGCTCAAGGCATCCCCGTCCGGCAATGACCGCCATGACCAGGATGATGCCGCCTGCCTGGGTCGCGTGCTCAAGACCGCCAACCGTCAGGTTGGCGCCGGTGATCTGTTCAGCTTGCTTGGCCGTTGGAGCCAGGCGCTGATGATCGCCATCAACAATGGCTCGGCGCACGTCGCGCCGGTGCGCAGACATTCTTCCCGCAACGCTGCCGCTGGCAGCAAAGCTGATAAGGCCGACTGAATATGGAACTCGATCTCTGGACCCAGAGCCTGGTCACCGCCATGACCGCCCTATGGACCAAGGTGGCGAACTTCATCCCCAACTTGTTCGGCGCGTTGGTGGTGGTGCTGCTGGGCTTTGTGGTAGCCAAGCTGCTCGATACCTTGCTCTCCAAACTGCTGGCCAAGCTTGGCCTTGATCGCCTGATGGCCGGTACGGGTCTGACCAAGATGCTGGGCCGGGTTGGCATTCAGGTACCGATTTCTACCCTGATCGGCAAGATCGTCTACTGGTTCGTGCTGCTGATCTTCCTCGTATCGGCCGCCGAGTCGCTGGGCCTGGAGCGCGTCTCGGCCACGCTCGACATGCTGGCCTTGTACCTGCCCAAGGTGTTCGGTGCAGCGTTGATATTGCTCGCGGGCGTGCTCCTGGCGCAGGTGGCCAACGGCCTGGTGCGCGGCGCTGCCGAAGGCGTGGGGCTTGAGTACGCCGCGGGGCTTGGACGCATCGTTCAGGGCCTGGTCATCATCATCAGCATTTCAGTGGCTATCAGCCAGCTGGAGGTCAAGACCGACCTGCTCAACCATGTGATCGTTATCGGCCTGATTACCGTTGGTCTGGCCGTTGCGCTGGCCATGGGCCTGGGTAGCCGCGAGATCGCGGGTCAGATCCTGGCGGGCATCTACGTCCGCGAGCTGTTCCAGGTGGGCCA
Organism: Pseudomonas sp. I3-I5; assembly: GCF_022699445.1. Classification (NCBI taxonomy): domain Bacteria; kingdom Pseudomonadati; phylum Pseudomonadota; class Gammaproteobacteria; order Pseudomonadales; family Pseudomonadaceae; genus Pseudomonas; species Pseudomonas sp. I3-I5. The sequence continues at coordinate 1,439,347 of NZ_CP093940.1, forward strand.
GCAGGTGCGCATTGGCGAGGTAGAAGGGCATATCGAGGAAATCGGCACGGTCAAGACGGTGATCCTCACCGACGATGACGAGCTGGTTTCCCTGTCCAACCGAGAATTGCTCGAGCAGCGGGTCAATAGCCGCTGACCGCACAAAGCTGTTAATGTATGCCGCCGCAAAAACCGACCCTCCTGGGCGTTTGCGGCGACATTGACCTGACTGTCGGCCAGATTCGTTTTGAATAAAGTCCCCACGCCGCCCATGCGCTACGACCCCCGCGAACTCACCGACGAAGAGTTGGTGGCGCGCTCGCATGAGGAGCTGTATCACGTGACCCGCGCGTATGAGGAGCTCATGCGTCGCTATCAGCGAACCCTGTTCAACGTATGTGCACGTTATTTGGGGAACGACCGGGACGCGGATGATGTCTGTCAGGAAGTCATGTTGAAAGTGCTCTATGGTCTCAAGAATTTCGAGGGAAAATCCAAATTCAAGACCTGGCTTTACAGCATCACCTACAATGAATGCATCACCCAGTACCGCAAGGAGCGCCGCAAGCGCAGGTTGATGGATGCCTTGAGCCTGGACCCTGTTGAAGAGGCGTCCGAGGACAAGGCCCCAAAGGCCGGAGAAAAGGGCGGGCTGGACAAGTGGCTGGTCCATGTGAACCCGATCGATCGGGAAATCCTGGTGCTGCGATTCGTCGCCGAGCTGGAGTTCCAGGAGATCGCGGATATCATGCACATGGGGCTCAGCGCGACGAAAATGCGATACAAGCGTGCGCTTGACAAGCTTCGGGAGAAATTTGCCGGTCTGGATGAAACTTAACGACCAGCAAATATCTCTAACGAACCGGCGAGTTCTGCTAGACTCGCCGACGAGTTGTCCCCCCGGTTTTGGTGGGACTGCTTAACTATCACCAGATGGGGATTTAACGGATGAAACTGAAAAACACCTTGGGCTTGGCCATTGGTTCGCTCGTAGCCGCCACCTCGATTGGCGCTATGGCACAAGGCCAAGGCGCCGTCGAAACTGAAATCTTCTACAAGAAAGAATTCTTCGACAGCCAGCGCGACTTCAAAAACGACGGTAACCTGTTCGGCGGCTCCATCGGTTACTTCCTGACCGACGACGTTGAACTGCGTCTGGGCTACGACGAAGTCCACAACGCCCGTGGCGACGACGGCAAGAACATCAAGGGCTCCAACACCGCCCTGGACGCCGTTTACCACTTCAACAACCCGTACGACGCCATCCGTCCGTACGTTTCCGCTGGTTTCTCGCACCAGTCGATCGGCCAGACCGGCCGTGGTGGTCGTAACCACTCCACCTTCGCCAACGTTGGCGCTGGCGCCAAGTGGTACATCACTGACATGTTCTACGCCCGTGCCGGCGTAGAAGCTCAGTACAACATCGACCAGGGCGACACCGAGTGGGCTCCAAGCGTTGGTGTTGGTCTGAACTTCGGCGGTAGCCCGAAGAACCAGGCTGCTCCTGCACCTGCTCCAGTTGCTGAAGTCTGCTCCGACTCCGACAACGACGGCGTTTGCGACAACGTCGACAAGTGCCCAGACACCCCGGCCAACGTCACTGTTGACGCCGACGGCTGCCCGGCTGTTGCCGAAGTCGTTCGCGTTGAGCTGGACGTCAAGTTCGACTTCGACAAGTCGGTCGTCAAGCCTAACAGCTACGGCGACATCAAGAACCTGGCTGACTTCATGAAGCAGTACCCACAGACCACCACCGTGGTTGAAGGTCACACTGACTCCGTAGGTCCAGACGCTTACAACCAGAAGCTGTCCGAGCGTCGTGCCAACGCTGTTAAGCAGGTCCTGACCCAGCAGTACGGCGTAGAATCCAGCCGTGTTGACTCGGTTGGCTACGGCGAAACCCGTCCGGTTGCCGACAACGCCACCGAAGAAGGCCGTGCTATCAACCGTCGCGTTGAAGCTCAGGTAGAAGCCCAGGCCAAGTAATTGGTTTGAAGCTTCATGAAAAACCCGGCCTCGGCCGGGTTTTTCTTTGCCTGCATGACAGCATGTGATGTCTAGCAGGCAAGCACTGGTGTAAGGCCCAGCCAAGGCAGTGCTTGCCTGCTAGACATTTGTCTGTACGTTCATCTGCCCAGGCAGCCCTCCGCAGAAAACCTGCAGGCCAACATCGGGCTGTCCTGTGCCGTTGGTGATAGCTATAATCGCCCCCTCACTCACCCCGAGTCTTGCCTGCCCATGTATACCCTGGCCCGCCAGCTGCTGTTCAAACTGTCACCGGAAACTTCTCATGATCTGTCGCTGGACCTGATCGGTGCCGGCGGCCGGCTTGGCTTGAACGGCAAGCTGTGCAAGCGCCCGGCCTCATTGCCGGTCAAGGTCATGGGCCTGGATTTCGCCAACCCGGTAGGTCTGGCGGCTGGCTTGGACAAGAACGGTACGGCCATCGACGGCTTCGCCCAGCTGGGCTTCGGTTTCGTCGAGATCGGCACTGTCACGCCTCGCCCGCAACCTGGCAACCCCAAACCTCGGCTGTTCCGCTTGCCAGAGGCAACTGCCATCATCAACCGCATGGGTTTCAATAACCTTGGGGTTGATCATCTGCTGGGCCGTGTACGCGCTGCCCGTTACAAGGGCGTGCTGGGTATCAATATTGGCAAGAACTTCGACACGCCAGTCGAGCGCGCGGTGGACGATTACCTGATCTGCCTGGACAAGGTCTACAGCGCGGCCAGCTACGTCACTGTCAATGTCAGCTCACCCAACACCCCGGGGCTGCGCAGCCTGCAGTTCGGGGATTCGCTCAAGCAATTGCTCGATGCCTTGGCGGAACGTCGGGCACAGCTGAGCGCCCGTCATGGCCGGCATGTGCCCTTGGCCATCAAGATTGCCCCTGACATGAGCGATGAAGAAACGGCGCTGGTGGCCGCTGCGCTTGTCGAGTCAGGCATGGACGCGGTCATCGCGACCAATACCACGCTCGGGCGCGAAGGCGTGGAGGCCCTGCCGTATGGCGGTGAAGCAGGCGGGCTCTCAGGCGCCCCCGTACGCCAGAAGAGCACACGTATCGTTCAGGTGTTGGCCGGTGAGATGGGCGGCAAGCTGCCAATCATTGCCGCAGGGGGCATCACGGAAGGAAAACATGCGGCCGAGAAGATCGCCGCCGGTGCGAGCCTGGTGCAGATCTACTCGGGCTTCATCTATAAAGGGCCGGCGCTCATTCGAGAAGCCGTGGACGCCATCGCCGCCATGCCCAAGCGGTAAGCTTGCCCACAAAAAAAGGGCCCCATGAAGGGGCCCTTGGGCCTCAGCCCGCCGCCCTGGTGGGGCGTGCCTGGTAAATCGCGTGAATGTCCTCTATCAGCCTACGGCGTGATTTTCGTTGAGCCTGTGGATACCGGCGGTGCCAGTCATACCGTCCCAGTTGTCACCACGGCCCTCCCGCCAGCCGTTGATCCAGGCTTGACGAACAGATGGCAGGGTAAAGGGGCAAAGCTCCCGGGATTTGCCGGTGACTCCATATTGGTAGCCACGTGAAAATGCTCTTTCCAACGGATCACGCTTAAGTCTTCTCATAGGGTGTTGCCCTCACTTGTTGACTGTAATGTCCCGTCGGCCTCATGGAGGCCGGGCAGAATCGTTCTGCCGGTATGGGCTCGCTGCCGGCGTCGCGAGCCTGAAGTGCCGCTTCGTTGCGATGCGGCCTGTGCTCAGTTCTAACCAATGCAGGTGACGGTGGGAATGATCGATTTGTCATAAGCACGTAACCTTTCCAAGGGTCAGGGGATAAGTAAATAAATGCGACTCATCCTTATTCCCGCCGCAGCCCCGCAGGATCGGGGGTTAGCCGAAGTTTGACGCCATTTTGCCATCGCCTCTGTGAGGCATTTGAAATACCTCGAAATGCGACGAAGGGTCACCTAGGCCCCGGTGTCGCGAGAATGTATGTACTGCTCGATGATCTAAGCTATTTGTGCCGTCAGGCATGGATGGGTAAGTCGGGCGGCCCGGTCATCGCTCTTGCGTAAGGGGAGCGTGGCCACTTGCACACCTGTCGGAAAAGGGTGCAGGTAAACAGGGCGTCGCGATGCGTCGCAGCGCCAGTCTAATAGCCCTACTGTGCTGGATAACTCATGTCGGACCGTTTCGAACTCTACCTCACTTGTCCCAAAGGCCTTGAAAGCCTGCTTGCAGAAGAGGCCCGCAGCCTTGGCCTGGATGAGGTGCGTGAACACACCTCGGCTATTCGCGGGGCTGCCGACATGGAGACAGCCTACCGTCTGTGCCTGTGGTCCAGGTTGGCAAACCGCGTATTGCTGGTGCTCAAGCGGTTTTCCATGAAAAACGCCGACGACCTGTATGACGGTGTCAATGCCGTGGAGTGGGCTGACCACTTGGCCGCTGATGGCACCCTGGCCGTTGAGTTCAGCGGTCATGGGTCAGGGATCGACAATACTCATTTCGGCGCTCTCAAGGTCAAGGATGCCATTGTCGACAAACTGCGCAACCGTGAAGGCCTACGCCCGTCGGTGGAGAAGATCGACCCGGATGTGCGCGTGCACCTGCGCCTTGACCGGGGTGAGGCGATCCTGTCGCTGGACCTCTCCGGTCACAGCCTCCATCAGCGTGGTTATCGCCTGCAGCAAGGTGCAGCACCGCTCAAGGAAAACCTCGCTGCCGCCGTGTTGATTCGTTCCGGCTGGCCACGCATCGCTGCCCAGGGCGGCGCACTGGCCGACCCCATGTGTGGTGTCGGCACATTCCTGGTCGAGGCGGCAATGATCGCCGCGGACATCGCCCCCAACCTCAAGCGTGAGCGTTGGGGCTTCACGGCGTGGCTGGGCCATGTGCCTGCGCTCTGGCGCAAGGTGCATGATCAGGCGCAGGCGCGGGCTGAAGCTGGCCTGGCCAAACCTGCGTTGTGGATCCGCGGCTATGAAGCCGATCCTCGCTTGATACAACCAGGGCGTAACAACGTCGAACGCGCAGGCCTGAGCGATTGGGTGAAGATCTATCAGGGTGAAGTGAGTACATTCGAGCCGCGCCCGGACCAGAACCAGAAAGGCTTGGTCATCAGCAACCCACCCTACGGGGAGCGTCTGGGTGACGAAGCCAGCCTGCTTTACCTTTACCAGAACCTTGGCGAACGCCTGCGTCAGGCATGCATGGGTTGGGAAGCCGCCGTCTTTACGGGCGCTGCGCAACTGGGCAAGCGCATGGGCCTGCGCAGCCACAAGCAGTACGCATTCTGGAACGGTGCACTGCCCTGCAAGTTGTTGCTGTTCAAGGTCCAGCCGGACCAGTTCGTGACCGGCGAGCGCCGTACCGAACCGGCTGAAGCCCTGCAAGCCCACCAGCCAGCGCAGGTGGCCAGCCAGCCTGCTCGCCTGTCCGAGGGTGCGCAGATGTTTGCCAACCGCCTGCAGAAAAACCTTCGGCAGCTGGGCAAGTGGGCTCGCCGCGAACAGGTCAGCTGCTATCGACTGTACGATGCGGATATGCCCGAGTACGCCCTGGCTGTAGACATGTATCAGGACTGGGTGCACGTGCAGGAATACGCCGCGCCGCGTTCGATCGATCCCGACAAGGCACAAGCGCGCCTGCTCGACGCGCTGGCGGCGATCCCCCAGGCCCTTGGTATTTCGCCACAGCGCGTGGTGCTCAAGCGCCGGGAGCGTCAAAGCGGAACCCGCCAGTACGAGCGCCAGGCCACGGAAGGTCGCTTTCAGGAAGTGTCGGAAGCGGGGGTCAAGCTGCTGGTCAACCTGACCGACTACCTCGATACCGGCCTGTTCCTGGACCATCGGCCGATGCGCTTACGCATTCAGCGTGAGGCGGCCGGCAAGCGCTTCCTGAACCTGTTCTGCTATACCGCGACGGCTACCGTGCATGCAGCCAAGGGCGGGGCGCGCAGCACCACCAGCGTCGACCTGTCGAAAACCTACCTGGACTGGGCGCGGCGCAACCTGGCGCTCAACGGCTTTTCAGAGCGCAATCGTCTGGAACAAGGGGATGTCATGACGTGGTTGGAGGCCGAGCGTGAAAGCTACGACCTGATCTTCATCGATCCGCCCACGTTCTCCAACTCCAAGCGCATGGAAGGTGTGTTCGACGTTCAGCGCGACCACGTTCAGTTGCTGGACTTGGCGATGGCGCGGCTGGCCCCGGGTGGTGTGCTGTATTTCTCCAACAACTTCCGCAAGTTCCAGCTCGACGAGCACCTGTCTGCTCGTTACGCCGTGGAAGAGATCACCGCCCAGACGCTTGACCCGGACTTCGCCCGCAACAACCGCATCCATCGCGCCTGGAAGCTGCAGTTGCGGTGATGCGCCGACGCCTGTGCCCTTGCGGGGGCACAGGCCATGCAGGTCACTTGGCGGCTGTACTGGCGTTTGCGCTGGGCTGGCGGTAGAGGTCCAGCAGCACCTGGTCCAGCACCTGCGAGGCGCCCCACGGTTTGGGGTCGTTGAGGATAGCGGCCACTGCCCAGGTATGGCCGTTGCTGTCACGGCTGAAACCCGCGATTGCCCGTACGGTGTTGAGCGTGCCGGTCTTGATGTGGCCCTCACCGGTCATGGCGGTGCGCTTGAGGCGTTTGCGCATGGTCCCATCCATACCCACCAGCGGCAGCGAGCTCATGAACTCGGCCGCGTAGGGGCTTTTCCAGGCCGCTTGCAGCATGGCTGCCATCTCACGCGTGCTCACGCGTTCGGCGCGGGACAGCCCTGAGCCGTTTTCCATCACCAGGTGCGGCGCGGTGATGCCTTTCTTGGCCAGCCACTGACGCACGACACGCTGCGCGGCACGGGCGTCATCGCCATCGGCATCGGTACGGAACTGGGCACCCAGGCTCAGGAACAACTGCTGAGCCATGGTGTTGTTGCTGTACTTGTTGATGTCACGGATGATTTCCACCAGGTCCGGCGAGAAAGCGCGCGCCAGCAACCGTGCGCTTTTAGGCACGTTTTCGATGCGGTCGGTACCTTGGATGGTACCCCCCAGCTCGTTCCAGATGGCACGCACCGCGCCGGCGGCATAGGTCGGATGATCGAGCAGCGAGAGGTAGGTTTGGGAGTTGCAGCCATCGCCCAACTGACCACTGACGGTCACGGTGATGCCGTCGGGCTGTGGCACGGGGTTGTAGCGTACGTCGCCGGCGCAATTCTTGCTGTTGACAGCCTTGACCTGGTTGTCGATGCGAATGCTGGCAATCGGCGGCTCCACGGCAACGCTGACCCTGCCGCCGTCGTTACGCGCCACGAAGCGCAAGGCCTTGAGATTGACCAGCAACGCGTCAGGCTTCACCAGGAACGGCTTGTTCTGATCACCCCCGTCGTCATTGAATTGCGGCAGGTTGGGCTGCACGAAATGGCTGCGGTCGAGCACCAGGTCACCTGTGATGGTGCGCACGCCGTTGGCGCGAAGGTCACGCATCAGCAACCACAGCTTTTCCATGTTCAGCTTCGGATCGCCCCCACCCTTGAGGTAGAGGTTGCCGTTAAGTACACCGTTGCTGAGCGTACCGTCGGTGAAGAACTCGGTTTTCCACTGGTAGGTCGGCCCCAGCAGCTCCAGGGCGGCATAGGTGGTGACCAGTTTCATGGTCGAGGCAGGGTTGACGGACACGTCGGCGTTGAACACCGTGGCCGTACCGGGGCCATCCAAGGGCAGCATCACCAATGACAATGCCGTGTCTTGCAGCTTATTGGCCTTGAGTGCCTGTTGCACCTTGGGTGGAAGGTTTGTATTGACCGCAGCTGCCTGGCTGGTCAGGGCCAAAGGCAGCAACAGGCCGGCGAGTACGATGGGGCGGAGCGTTTTGATCATGATAAACAGATACCCTGCAACGAGGAGAAAGGGCATTGGGGCTATAAATGGATGATGGCCCCAGAACGAATGCACACGCATTATGCCTCAAGCCCCCCGGGGTTGCGCCAGTTCGATGCACATGGGTTTCACATCAGGCCGCCGCGGCGAGTGTGTGTTAAGCAACGCAGCTTTTGCGCAGACCCGAAAGTAAAAAGGCCACCCCTGGGGGTGGCCTTCTGCGAACGAACCCGACAGAGCATTACTCTGCCTTGTTGATCGGCTTTTCCGGGTACCAGGCGTCGAGCAACGGGCTGACTTCAACCTTGGTCAATTCGCTGCGGCCTTTGAGCCAGCTTTCGACGGCAGCGCGCTGCTCTTCGGTAACCGAGCCACGCTTGACCGAGCACACCAGACCGTAATCGTCACCGCCGACATAGTCGAGGCCGTTGGCATCCATGGCTTCGGCAAGGAACGCGTCGAGGAATGCATCGATTGCCTGGTCATCCAGATCCTCTTTGAATTCCAGGTTCAGCTCGAAGCCCAATTCCTGAAACTCGTCGACACACAGCTTCTTGCGCAGACGACGGGAGCGGTTTGTGGCCATGAAACAATCCTCTTAGGTAATAACGCCGCGCAGTCTATCAGTTAACACGCCCGGTTGCCCGCCTGCGTGCACGTGGTTGTCGACAGGTCCAGCGTCAGCGCTCGGTGCACGCGCCGCATGTGCCGGGCTAGGGCTTGCCGTCGCAGTCGCACTTGGGCAGGTGTGAGTTCGTCACAATCGAGGGCAATGCACGCTCGCATCAGCGCTGCCGCCTCTAGCATGCGTGCTGCGCTCAGGACTTTATGCGCATGGGCGGCGATTGCCTGCTGATCTTTATCAGGCTGCAGCTCCATCAAAAGCGTGAAGTCTGTCTCCAGGCTTTGTAGCAGCGTCTGGAGAAATCGCCTATGGTCAGCCGGGTCATGCCCGACCACCGCGCTGAGCCCATTAAGGCAATACGGCTTGCACCGGTTCTTTTTCCGACGCTGCATGTTCACTGCTGCAAGGCGTTGACTCAGGGTGCTGAGGCTGATGGGCTTGAGCAGGCAATCATCCATGCCCGAGCTCAGGCATTTGCGCCGTACCTCGGGTTGTGCGTTGGCGGTATAGCCCAGTATCGTGCAGCGCCTTCGTCCCGTCCGCTGCTCTTCGGTGCGTACCGCCGTCGCCAACTGGTAGCCGTTCATGTGGGGCATGTTGCAATCGAGCACCAGCACGTCGAAGTCGCCTGCACGCCAGGCCATCAGGCCTTCGCGACCGTCCGTGGCCGTGGCGTGCTGCAGCCCGAGGTAACCGAGCTGCTGTGCCATCAGTTGCAGGTTGGCAGGGTGATCATCGATCACCAGTACGTTGAGGTGGGGGTCAGGTGCCTGCAAACGCTCGACTGCCGGTGTCGATCGCACTGCAGGATCAGCTTGTTGCAACGGCATCTTCACCCGGACCTGGGTGCCCAGGCCTTCCAGGCTCTTGATGCTGAGGTCGGCGCCCATCATTTCGCAGAGTGTACGGCAAATGGTAAGGCCCAGGCCCGTACCGGCGCGTGCCCCCTGACTGTGCGGGTTCGCCTGAACGAAAGGATTGAACAGCCGTTGTACGTCGTCCGGGTGGATACCGATGCCGCTGTCACGCACCTCCATGTCCAGCAGCGAGCTGGCGCTGTCTGTGTCTTGTACAAGCCTGGCGTGGATGCGTACCTGGCCGTGCTCGGTGAACTTGATGGCATTGCTCACCAGATTGGACAGCACCTGCTTGAAGCGCAAGGGGTCTAGCAGCACATGGCAACGTGCCGCTGGCTCGATGATGACTTCCAGCGCCAACCCTTTCTGCCGGGCCTGGCCCTCGAAGATACGCCCCACCGACTCGAGCAATGCAGCCAGATCCACCACCTCGGGGACCAGGGTGAGGTGCCCTGACTCTATGCGCACGATGTCCAGTATGTCGCCAATCAAGCCAAGCAGGTCCTTGGCCGAATGGTGAGCCAGCTGAAGGGCGCCGCGATCGACCTGGCCCTGCTCGGCACGCTTGACGGCGAGTTCGAGCATGCCGATGACTGCGTTCATGGGCGTGCGGATTTCATGGCTGATGGTGGCCAGGAAGGTACTCTTGGCTCGGTTGGCGTCATCGGCCTGCTGCTTGGCCTGGCGCAACTCGTTGACCAACTGGCGGCGGTCGCTGATGTCGATCCATCCGCCAATGATGCCCTGGACCTCGCCCAGCGAATCCCGGTAGGGCAGGATCCAGTGGTAGATGGTGATTTCCCGGCCCTTGATGTGCAAGGGCCTGTCCATGATCAAGGGCGACCCGGCCGCCATCACCTTGCGATAGTCGTCCTGGATCTGTCGGGTCTGCTCGCGGTCGGCAAACAGGCTGCTCTCCAGTTGCTTGCCCAGGACCTCCTCGGCACTGGCTTGCACCGCTTCGAGGTAGCTGTAGTTACAGCTCTGCAGGCAACCCTCTCGATCACGAACGTACATCGGGTGTGGCGTACCGTTGAGCAATGCACGCATGAATGCCACCTGATCGTTCAGGGCGCGCTCCGCTTGCTGGCGTTGATGGATCTGCAAACGCAGACGGGCGTTCCACAGCAATGCCAGCAACAGCAATACCGCTGCACCCAGGGCTACAAGTACTGTCAAGCGGCGAAAGCCCTCGCCCTGGGTATCTTCGAACAGGGTGTAGCCTCGCCAGCGGTTGTTGATCACCCCCAGCTCTTCAGGTGAAATGCTCGAAAGCGCCTTGTCCAGAATCGAAATGAGGGTTTTGGAAGGTGTGCTGGTGGCCATGGCATAACTGGCAGGCTCACTGCCCACTGTGGTGCGGATGATCAGGTCAGGATTGCTGGCCAACGCGTGGTTGGCGTCGATCAGCGTTGTGATGACGGCGTCCACTGCTCCGCTGTTGAGCAGGGCCATGGAATAGTACGAGCTTTCCGTTTCGATCCAGCCGATTTGCGGGTGATAGCGCGAGAGCATGGTGTCCAGGGCGCTGTAGCGTGTGATTGCGATCCGCTTGCCGCGCAGTTCGTCCAGCGAAGTGGCTGCCGCGTTGCCCTTGCGATTGACCAGCACATAAGTGCTGTCCAGATACGCCTGGCTGATCTGCAGATCGTTCTGGTCGATGCTGCCGCTTGCCAAGGCGGCGATGACATCGGCGCGGCCGTCCTTGACCCGTGCGATCATGTCCGCGATGCCACTGGCCCGTTGCACCTCGAAGCGCAAGCCCGTACGCAGGCTGATCAGCTCAAGCAGGTCGGCGGTGATGCCACGAAAATAACCCGAGTTGTCGAAGTAGGACAATGGCGCTGCCGTACCGTCGACAACGACACGCATGACCGGATGTCGCTGCAACCACTGCGCTTCGGTACGCGTCAGTCGAAGCTTGCGATCGGTCAGAAGCAGATCGCTGCCTGCGCTCCAGCGTTTGAATATGCTCGACCGCAGGGCGGAGGACTGACTGTCGAGCGTCGCATTGACCAGCGCGAGCAGCACCGTGTCTTGTTCGCGCAGGGCGAAGCCGAAGCCAAACGCTTCATGGTTGCCAAAGCTGGCCATGCGCAGCCTTGGAAGGTGACCGCGGTTGAGTTGGTAGTGGGTGGAGATCGTGTCGCCGATGAAGACGTCTGCCTGGCCGAACGCCACCGCATTCAGGGCTTCGCTGGATGACCCGAAGGCCAGGACCTTGGCATCGGGATAGACACTGAGTACCTCTTTCCTCGGCAGGTAGTGATACAGCATGCCTAGGCGCATGCCTGACAGGCCAGTATCCAGCGCCCGGTGTTCGTCTTCGCGGGTGACCAGCACGGGTTGGTCGATGGCGTAGGCGTGCGACAGCACCACGCCTTCATAGTTGGCGTCATAGCCGTTGGCACTGCCCAGCATATCGATGTCGCCTTGTTTGAGCGCTTGCAGCGCCGTTTGGCGGCTTGAATAGCGCAGCACGCGGACCGGCAGATCAAGCGCCTTGCCCAATAGGCTGGCGTACTCTGCGGTGAGGCCCTGATAGTCGCGCCCGCCACTGCTGATGTCGAAAGGTGGATAATCCGGAGCAGATGTTCCAATCACCAGTTCGTGGCGAGCATTCAACCATTGCTGCTGTTCTGGGGTAATTGCAGGTATGGCGGGTCGCGCAGTGGAGCGGGCGACCAAGGACAACTGGGACGCGCCTTGCTGCCCGGCGTTAGCCAGGTTGCCCAGCAGCATGGCGACCAGGAGCAGGAGGGCGATAGAACGTGCCATGGAGCCCTCAGACCAGTGCGTTGCGCTTGGCCATGTCGATCAGGTCGACCAGCGTGCTGGCTTCGAGTTTGTGCATGAGGCGTTTCTTGTAAGTGCTGACCGTCTTGCTGCTTAGAAACATGCCCTTTGCAATCTCCTTGTTGGTCCGCCCTTGTGCAAAAAGTTGAAGAACCATCAGTTCCCGATCATTGACAGTGCTTAGAAGTTGCAAGTCGTTGTCAACAGGTAGATGAGGCTGCATGGCCTGGCTGGGAAAGTAATTGTACCCAGCCAATACCGCCTTTACCGCGCTGAGCAGTTCGCTCAGGTCTTCCTGCTTGCAGACATAGCCCGCCGCCCCTGATTGCATGCAGCGCACGGCGAACAGCGCCGGCGACTGCGCGGTCAGCACAAGGATTTTCTGTGGCATTGCCAGGGATTGAAACCTTGCCAACACTTCCAGGCCATCGAGCTTGGGGATGCTGATATCCAGGATGATCAAGTCTGGGTTGGTTTCGCGGATCATCTGCATGGCGTCCACGCCGTTGTCCGATTCGCCAGCGATTGTGTAATTCTGATTTTCCAGAAGCATGCGCACTGCCAGCCGGATCACCGGATGGTCGTCGACGATGAATATGGAGTACATGTTCTACTTCCCTGCTATCAATGAGGGTGACAGTTGGCACCTTAACCCAGTTGAAAGCGGCAAGTAATGCGAGGGCGGCTCAATAACCGTATATAGGAAATGGCCTACAAACTTAACCAAAACTACTTACGTACAATTACATTAATAGCTAAAGTCAAACCTTGTTTGTTAACTGATGTTTAGGGTTTCAACTCAGTGTCCAGCGTTGGTTGAATCTGAAGTAAGGTTTTCCCTACTGGACCGTTTGAAGGCGAAGGTCGGCGACTTTCCAGGCGTGTTTAGGCAGGACCGGAACGACCTGTCATCTCCCGTGCCATTTCGGTGGCGTAACTGTCCGTCATCCCGGCTATGAAATCGATCATGCGCAGGAAGGCCTGATAAAGCGAACCATGGGGGTCGGGGGCATTGTTGCCGAGCAGATCCAACACCCTGCGGCTCTTGAACGAGGGCGTGCGGCCACCCTGTTGTTCCAATGCGGCGCCACAGAAGGTGTTCAACAGGATCTCCAGCGTGGTGTAGGCACCGATCTCGTGAAGCGTTTTGCGCTTGTCCTGGAAAATCTTGTTCCGCGCCATCGCCTTGGCGTGCAGTACACAGCGTTTGGCGGGGCCGTGCATGTGCTCGACAAGATCGCCGGTCAACTGGCCGGCAAGCAGTGCATCTTGCTGTTCCACGAAGGCATGTGCCGCCGCATTGGTCAGATGTTCGATCGCCTTGCCGCGCAGGATCGCCAACTTACGACGCCTAGAGTCACCTGGACCGAGCTGCCTGTAGGTTTCTGGCAGGTCGTTGCCCACCAGATCGAGTAGCAGCGCTTCGACTTCAGCGTACTGTAGAAGCTCCATTTCCAAGCCATCTTCCAGGTCGATCAGGCCATAGCAGATGTCATCGGCAGCCTCCATCAAATACACCAGGGGATGACGTGCCCAGCGCTGATCATCTACCTGGGGCAGGCCCAGACGACTCGCAATCTGCTCCAACAGAGGCAATTCGCTTTGGTAACACCCGAACTTGTGCTTTTTGTAGCCCAGGGCATCGGCATGACGAGCGCTCCAGGGGTACTTGAGATAGGTTCCGAGGGTGGCATAGGTCAAGCGGGTGCCCCCATCGAACTGGTGGTACTCCAGCTGCGTCAGTACCCGAAAGCCTTGGGCATTGCCTTCGAAATTGAGGAAGTCAGCCCGTTCATCGTCGCGCATGTCGTCCAGCCAACCACGATTGGCGGCCTGCTGAAACCAATGACGGATGGCATCTTCGCCGGAGTGTCCGAAGGGGGGATTGCCGATGTCATGGGCAAGGCAGGCTGACTGCACCACCATGCCCAGGTCACTCGGTTCACACCAGTCGGGTAGGCTCGTACGTAGCGTTTCCCCAACGCGCATGCCAAGCGAGCGGCCTACGCAACTCACCTCCAGCGAATGCGTCAGGCGCGTGTGGATATGATCGTTGCTGGTGACAGGATGAACCTGGGTCTTGCGCCCCAGGCGACGAAAAGCGCCGGAGAAAATGATGCGGTCATGGTCTTTGTGAAAAGGGCTGCGCCCCAATTCTTCAGCACTGTATAGCGCTTTGCCCAGGCGTTCGCGGGTAAGCAGGGTATGCCAATCCAAGGCGCAGTCTCCTGAAGGGGTAGAGCCGAGCATACGCCGTGTCAGGGGTTCCTGTGCGCGATGAATCCCTGACGCGGCGTGAGGTGTGGGTTACCGGCGCCGACGGTTGCTCTGCATGAACAGCTTCACCAGGGGAATCAAACTGGCACCCAGGCGCACAAGGCGGGGAAGGCCACCACTTCGAACACCCTTGCCAGTCAAAAAGCCCATGGCCACTACCGCCCCTATGCCCCACAGTGGCGCATGCTTGATGCCGAGCCCGGCATGCAGCGAGCTTCCCATGCCGCGTATGCGCCGTACAGGTTCGAGCAGTTGGCCGGTTTCATGGCGGATTTCCTGGCGGTGCATTTCCATGCGCAAGCGCAGCAGCGCCTTGCGCAGTTCCCGCGGGTTACGTGTATTGGGCAAGTCAGGCAGGTTCATGGCAGAAGGCGCTCCCGATCTTTGGCCAGTTCCTCAAGCGTGGAGTGGAAGGGCGAGGACTCGTCGAACACCGCGCTCTTGAGGCGCAGGCCACAATACAGCGCTGCCAGTCCATAAAACACGCACAGACCAATGATGCCGGCCAGGCGGTAGGTGTCCCAGAGCAAAACCAGCACCAACCCGGAAAGCGCTGTCAACAGCAGCAGCGCGAAAACCAGTGCCAGACCTGCGAACAGTAACAGGCGTAGTGTGCGTCCTTTCTGCTCCTGCAGTTCGATGCCGAACAGTTCTATATGGCTGTGTAGCAGCCCCAGAACAGCTGCACCGAGCCGTTTGCCGGTGGCGCCGGTGCCGATGGCGTCATTGTCCATGAAAACCCCTCAACGACGGTTCGCCAGCAGGCCGATCACCAGGCCCACGCCGGCTGCGATCCCAATGGCGTGCCAGGGTTTCTCCTGGACATACTGCTCGGCGCTGCCCAGTGCTTCCTGGCTGCGTTCGCGCAACGATTCCTGTGTGACGTCCAGCGTTTCGCGTGCCTGCGCCAGGCGCTCGTGCATCTGTTCGCGCAGCGCTTGCGCCTGGTCACCTGCCAAGTTGGCGGTATCGGCCAGCAGCTTCTCCGTGTCGCGGACCAGTGCCTGGAAGTCAGCCATCAGTACATCTTGTGCATGCTTTGCCGAATTGCTGGCCATGTGTCTCTCCCTGTCGGTTGATGTTGGTACTTCGAGTGACGTGGCTGCTGGAAGGTTCAAGTCACCACACTGGTACAGGCTTTGCTTAAGTTTTGCATCGTTGCAGGGCATCTGTTGAACGCACTGCGCCGCTTCGGGGCGTGTACCCACCGCCATGCCTAAACATTAACCCAAAATGCCCAGACTGCCAGATACGGCGTCCATCCATTCGTGGCAAGCGCCCAACCCGCCTTGCCTGGCACCGAATCGGTGCAGGGTGAGCCTCGACTGAGCGTTAATGGTGCCGACAGGTGCTTTTGCTTCATGGATATGACATCAAGCGTGATGCAGTCTCAGGTCAACGGTGCAAACACGTTGTTCATTCTGGTAGGCGCCATTCTGGTGCTCGCCATGCACGCCGGCTTCGCGTTTCTTGAAGTCGGCACCGTGCGCTACAAGAATCAAGTCAACGCACTGTCGAAGATTCTGAGCGATTTTGCCGTGTCGGCAATTGCCTATTTCTTCATCGGTTATTGGGTAGCCTACGGGGTCGAGTTTTTTCAGCCTGCTGCCACGCTGGCTATCGATAGCGGCTACAGCCTGGTCAAATGCTTTTTCCTCCTGACGTTTGCAGCGGCTATACCGGCGATCATCTCGGGCGGGATCGCGGAGCGAGCGCGCTTTGCACCGCAACTGTGCGCTACGGCGTTGATCGTGGCATTGGTGTACCCGTTTTTCGAGGGGATGGTGTGGAATGGCAACTTCGGTGTCCAAGGGTGGTTGCATGAGCACTTTGGAGCGCCGTTCCATGATTTTGCCGGCTCGGTAGTGGTGCATGCCATGGGCGGCTGGCTGGCACTGGCTGCGGTCCTGCTGCTGGGCCCCAGGCGAGGGCGCTACCGTGAAGGGCGATTGGTCGCGTTTGCGCCATCGAGTATCCCTTTTCTGGCCTTGGGCTCCTGGATACTGATCATCGGCTGGTTCGGCTTCAATGTGATGAGTGCGCAAACCTTGCAGGGCATCAGCGGCCTGGTCGCTATCAATTCATTGATGGCCATGGTCGGCGGCACCTTGGCCGCCTTGCTGGTCGGTCGCAACGACCCGGGTTTCCTGCACAACGGCCCGCTGGCCGGGCTGGTCGCCATTTGTGCAGGCTCCGACCTCATGCATCCCGTGGGCGCGCTGACTACGGGTCTGGTGGCGGGAGCGTTGTTCGTATGGGCATTCACCGCTGCGCAGAATCGCTGGAAGATCGACGATGTCCTGGGTGTCTGGCCCCTGCATGGGTTGTGTGGGGTGTGGGGCGGTATCGCCTGCGGCGTTTTTGGTCAGGTCTGGATGGGTGGCTTGGGTGGGGTCAGCGTCTGGAGTCAACTATTGGGAACGTTGACCGGGGTAGGGGTTGCACTGATCGGCGGCCTGGCGGTCTACGGCGCGATCCGCAAGGTGCTGGGGTTGCGGCTCAGTCACGAACAGGAGTTCGAAGGGGCTGACCTGTCCTTGCATCGCATAGGCGCCACAAGCCAGGACTGACAGGCTAGAGGTGCAGGCATCGGCAGTGCGGCCTAGAATAATGACCTGCGAAAGCCATTGGGGATGCGTGTCATGTTGCCAGAATGCCAGCTGTTCAGCACCTTGGGATGCCACCTGTGCGAGGTGGCGGAGGCCGTGCTGATGCCTTTCGTCGACCATGGGTTACTGGTCGAGTTGGTCGACATCGCCGAGAGCGAAGCGCTGTTTGAACGCTACGGTCTCGTCATCCCCGTCCTGCGCCGCTGCGATAACGAGGCTGAATTAGCCTGGCCGTTCGATGCCGATCAAGTAGCGGCCTTCCTGAGGTAATCAACCCTCTATAGGAGCCGTGACCCTGCTCCATTGCAGCGGGCGCCTGTCCGATGATCGCGTCCAGGCACCTACCAAGCCTCTGGTGCCGACCTCGCCAATCGCCATCGGACCTCTATGCCATGTTGCTCACTCCACATTTTACGCTCGATGAAATGATCATTTCTCGGGTCGCCGCTCGGGAAGGTTTGGACAACACCCCACCGCAACCGGTCATCGACAACCTTCGAATGCTCTGCACCACCCTTGAGCAGGTGCGCAGATTGCTCGCGGCGCCGATCATCATCAGCAGCGGCTATCGCAGCGAACACCTCAATCGGCTAGTGGGTGGCGCCGCCAGTAGTCAGCACCTGCAAGGGCTTGCCGCTGATTTTACGGTCAGCGGGCTATCCCCCAGGGACACGGCGCGCCGGATAAGCACAAGCCCGATCGCATTCGATCAGCTCATACTGGAGTTCGACAAATGGGTGCATCTGTCCGTGACCCATGGCGTACCACGCCGACAGGTACTCACCTTGCGCGGGGGGGACGGTTACCTGCCTGGGCTGGTATGACATCGATTGACGGCAACGGAAGGATATTCGTATGCTGTACATAAATACAGTATTAGGGTGAGTCCATGCTCAACGTCGAGCAATTGAAGTACAGCGTCAACCGGATGCCCGTCGACAGGGTGGCCGACGCTGTCCTGGAGCTTCGGTTTGAAGGTCTGGTCACCGATGATCGCACGCCTTTCGGCAAGGTGCATTTCAATACCTGCTTCGCCGAGGTCGAGGCGCTGTTTCAGCGGGCTGGCTATCACCGAGGGCTGGATGTGGTGGGTTATGAAGGGCTGGTGTATGCGCTGTACGACCCCAGCCGCTGGGAGCCTGTTCAGGTGCTGCGCTGGCTCAAGGCGCGCAGCGAGTCGCTGGCCCAGGCTGGCTGATCGGCGGGGCTTGAAGGATAATACGCCGCCAAGCCAGGTTCCGAGCCCAACGATGACCTCATTCGACCCCGCCCGACTGCAAGCCAGCACGGTATGTCTGCCCCCAGGTCAATGGGCTACGGTGCTCGATTGCCTGTGCGATCACTTCAAGGCCATCGACCGTAGCCAGTGGGTGGACCGTTTTGCCCGGGGGCGTGTGCTGAGCGCCGACGGCCAGGCTATTTCGGCAAATCATCCCTATAAGCGCGGCCTGCGCCTGCACTATTTTCGCGAGGTGCCGAACGAGCGGGTGATTCCCGTGCAGGAAGCGATACTGCATGTGGACGACCACCTGGTGGTGGCTGACAAACCCCATTTTCTGCCGGTAACGCCGGGAGGTGAGTACGTGGAGCAGACCTTGCTACGCCGTCTCATTCATCGTCTGGACAATCCGCACCTAGTGCCCCTGCACCGTATCGATCGGCACACGGCCGGGCTGGTACTGTTTTCAGCCAACCCTGAGTCACGCAGCGCTTACCAACGCTTGTTTCCAGAGCGGCGGATCGATAAACGCTACCAGGCCATTGCTGCCCCCCTTGAGCAACACGTGTTTCCATTGGTGCACCGCAGCCGCCTGGAACACGCAGAGCCGTTCTTTCGCATGCATGAGGTGCAGGGGCCGACCAACAGCGAGACGCACGCCCGCGTATTGGAAAAGAACGGGGAGCAGTGGCGGTATGAGCTCTCGCCCATCACGGGCAAGACGCACCAGCTGCGGGTGCACATGGCTGCGCTGGGGGCGGGCATCAGCAATGATCCGTTCTATCCGTCATTGCTCGAGGGTCAGGATGACTATCAACGGCCGCTGAAACTGTTGGCGCAAAGTCTGCGCTTCGATGACCCGTTGACCGGGCAAACTCGCCATTTCGAAACCCAACTGCGGCTTGATTGGTAGCGCTGGTCAATACGAGGGGCCGGCGATGCCGACCCCTCGCAGGCTGTCAGGTCTAGCGGTTGAAACGCTCAACCAGTGAATATTGACTACCCGCCGTGCTGTTGAGGGCCTCGCTCAACACCGCCGAATGCTGTGCCTGTTCGGCCGTCTGGTCGGCCAGGTCGGCAATGGTGCTGATGTTGCGGCTGATCTCGTCGGCTACCGCAGTCTGCTCCTCGGTCGCAGCGGCAATTTGCGTGGCCATGTCGGTGATGTTCGCCACAGCTTCACTGATGCCCACTAGCGCCTCGTCAGCCTGCATCACCCGATCGACACCCTCCTGGGCCTGGCGGTGACCACTTTCCATGGTCGTCACGGCGTTGCTGGCGGTTTGCTGGAGCTTGGCGATCAGGCCGTGAATCTGCCCGGTCGACTCAGCCGTGCGCTGGGCCAGCTGCCGCACTTCGTCGGCAACCACGGCAAAGCCCCGGCCCATTTCGCCTGCCCGTGCCGCTTCGATGGCGGCGTTCAACGCCAGCAGGTTGGTCTGGTCGGCAATGCCTTTGATGACATCGACCACACCGCCGATCTCGTCACTGTCCTTGGCCAATTGCGTCACGGTCTGCCCAGTTTCTCCAACGGCCGCGGACAGGCGTTCGATGGCTGCCCGGGTCTCACCGGCAATTTGACGGCCCTGGCCTGTCAAGCGATTGGCCTGCTGGGTCGCATCGGCGGTGCGTTGCACATGGTTGGCCACCTCCTGGGTGGTAGCAGCCATCTGGTTCACTGCGGCAGCGACCTGCTCGGTTTCCACGCGCTGGCGTTCCAGGCCTGATGAACTCATATGCGCCAGCTCGTCGGACTGACGGGCCTGATCGCTCAGATGCTCGGCGCTATCCTGCAACCGTGTCAGGCAGGTCTTCATCCGGGCATCCTGGCTGAGCATGGCCATTTCCAGGCGCGCCTGCACGCCGCGGCTGTCGGTATACATCTGCGCAATCAGCGGATCGGACGTGGTCTGCTCGGCCAGGCGCAACAAGCGCTTGAGCCCACGCTGTTGCCAGGTCAGCCCAAGCAGGCCCAGGGGGACAGACAACGCTGCTGCCAAGGCAAAGCCCCATGAGTGTCCAAGCCAGTTGCCGATCAGGAAGCCGATCTGGCTGATCAGGATGAAGGGCAACCAGTCCTGCAAGATGGGGAGCCACCGGTCACGCCGCGGTACTGCCGGTTTACCTTGGTTGATACGCAGGTACAGGGCCTCGGCACGACGAATCTGCTCAGCGGTGGGCTTGACGCGCACCGACTCGAAGCCGACGACTTGGTTGTTGTCGAAAATCGGTGTGACATACGCGTTGACCCAATAGTGGTCACCCGACTTGCAGCGGTTCTTGACGATGCCCATCCAGGGCTGGCCCTGCTTGAGGGTCTGCCACATGTGAGCAAACACGGCGGGCGGCACATCAGGATGACGCACCAGGTTGTGCGCTGCGCCCATCAATTCGTCGCGGGTGAAACCACTGATTTCGATGAAGGCATCGTTGCAGTAAGTGATCACACCTTTGGCATTGGTGGTGGAAATCAACCGCTGCTTGGCAGGGAAAGTCCGTTCTCTCTGGGTAATGGGCTGGTTGTTGCGCATGGCTAGGATGTCCGCAGGGCTTTGGACTGGTATCGGCACGGTGCGCGGATTATTGAGGGGATATTTACAGGGGTTGATCCATGGCAGTGCATGGCAGGTACGGGTGAGCTACTGGCAGTTGCTCGCCGTTGGTTCGCACGGGGTTCTACATGAGTACCTTGAGGTGGCATGGGCTAGCAATGCCCGCTTGGGAAGAGGGTGCCAGCCTGCGCGCAGACTGGCACCCTCGCGGGGCCTACGCGGCGATCAACTGACGCAGCACATAGTGCAGGATCCCACCCGCCTTGAAGTACTCGACTTCATTGAGGGTGTCGATCCGGCAGAGCACTTCGATCTGCTCCTTCGTGCCGTCTTCGCGGGTGATGGTCAGTGCCAGGTTCATGCCCGGCACAATGGCCGTCCCCTCCAAGCCAGTGATATCGATCTGCTCTCTGCCTGTCAGGCCAAGCTGTTTACGATCCTGGCCTGCCTTGAACTGCAACGGCAGCACGCCCATGCCAACCAGGTTGGAGCGGTGAATACGCTCGAAACTTTCGGCCAGCACTGCTTTAACGCCAAGCAAGTTCGTGCCCTTGGCAGCCCAGTCGCGGCTGGACCCTGTGCCGTATTCCTGGCCGGCGATCACGACCAGGGGCGTGCCTTGCTCCTGATAGCGCATGGCGGCGTCGTAGATCGACAGCTTCTCGCCGCTTGGCACATGCACGGTATTGCCGCCTTCTTCGCCTGCAAGCATCTCGTTGCGGATGCGAATATTGGCGAACGTACCGCGCATCATGACTTCATGGTTGCCGCGCCGTGACCCGTAGGAATTGAAATCGCGAGGCTCCACGCCCTTTTCGCGCAGGTAACGACCCGCAGGGCTATCGGCCTTGATGTTGCCGGCCGGAGAGATGTGGTCGGTCGTCACCGAGTCGCCCAGCAGGGCCAGGATGCGGGCGCTGTGGATATCGGTGATCCGCGGCGCCGGTCCTTCGATGCCTTCGAAGAAAGGCGGGTGTTGAATGTAGGTCGAGTCCGGTTGCCACACGTACGTGGCAGCCTGTGGCACTTCGATAGCCTGCCATTGCTCGTCGCCTGCGAACACTTCGGCATATTCCTTGTGGAACATGGCTGTGCTCACCTTGGCCACAGCCTCGGCCACCTCTTGCTGGCTAGGCCATATATCCTTCAGATAGACCGGCTGCCCCTGCTTGTCAGTGCCCAGTGGGTCGTGTGTCAGGTCGACTTTCACGCTGCCAGCCAGTGCATAAGCCACGACCAGGGGCGGTGAGGCGAGCCAATTGGTTTTGACCAGTGGATGCACGCGGCCTTCGAAGTTGCGGTTGCCGGACAATACCGAGGCGACGGTCAAGTCGGCGCTGCTGATGGCGTTTTCGATAGGCTCGTCCAGCGGACCTGAGTTGCCGATGCAGGTGGTGCAGCCATAACCGACCAGGTCGAACCCGAGCTCATCGAGGTAGGGCGTGAGACCGGCCGCGTCGAAGTATTCGGTGACTACCTTGGACCCCGGTGCCAGCGAGCTTTTAACCCATGGCTTGCGCTGCAAACCTTTCTCGAGGGCTTTTTTGGCCACAAGCCCAGCCGCCATCATCACACTGGGATTGGAGGTGTTGGTGCAGGAGGTGATGGCCGCAATGACCACGGCCCCGTCGCGCAGCGTATGGGTCTGGCCTTGATGGCTGTAGTCGGCTTCGCCCGCCTGATCGGCATTGCCCACGGCAACGCCCCCTCCGCCCTCGCTCTCGAGCCTGCCGACTTCCTTGGCGGCAGGTTTGGGTTGCAGCTCGACGAACTGCTCGAAGGCCTGCTTGACCTGGGCCAACGCAACCCGGTCTTGTGGGCGCTTGGGGCCCGCCAGGCTGGATTCGACGTCATTCATGTCCAGCGCCAGCGTGTCACTGAAGGTAGGCTCCTGGCCAGGTAGGCGCCACAACCCCTGGGCCTTGCAATAGGCCTCGACCAGTTGCACGGTCGCTTCAGGGCGACCCGACAGGCGCAGGTAATCCAGCGTTACTTGATCGACCGGGAAGAAACCGCAGGTCGCACCGTACTCTGGCGCCATGTTGGCGAGGGTAGCGCGGTCGGCCAAGGGCAGCTCGGCCAGACCGTCGCCATAGAACTCCACGAACTTACCTACCACGCCTTTCTTGCGCAGCATCTGGGTGACCGTCAGGACAAGGTCGGTGGCAGTGATGCCTTCGCGCAGCTTGCCCGTGAGCTTGAAGCCTATGACCTGTGGGATCAGCATCGACACCGGCTGGCCTAGCATGGCAGCCTCCGCCTCGATGCCGCCCACGCCCCAGCCCAGCACGCCCAGGCCATTGATCATGGTGGTGTGGGAGTCGGTGCCGACCAGGGTGTCCGGGAAGGCATAGGTGCGGCCGTCGGCTTCGCGGGTCCACACGGTCCGCCCCAGGTATTCGAGGTTCACCTGGTGGCAGATGCCAGTTCCAGGCGGTACCACACTGAAATTGTCGAAGGCACTCTGGCCCCAACGCAGGAACGCATAGCGCTCACCATTGCGCTGCATCTCGATGTCGACGTTCTCGCCGAAGGCCTGCGGTGTACCGTATCGATCAACCATCACGGAGTGGTCGATCACCAGGTCCACGGGCGATAGCGGGTTGATGCGCTGGGGGTCGCCGCCCGCTTTGGCCATGGCCGCGCGCATGGCGGCGAGGTCCACCACCGCAGGCACACCGGTGAAGTCTTGCATCAGTACCCGCGCGGGGCGGTACTGGATTTCACGGTCTGAGCGCTTTTCAACGAGCCACTGGGCCAATGCTTGCAGGTCTTCACCGGTGACGGTCTTGCCGTCCTCCCAGCGCAGCAGGTTCTCCAGCAGCACCTTCAGCGACATGGGCAATTGCTGCAGGTCGCCGAGCTGTCGAGCAGCTTTCGGCAAGCTGAAATAGTGATAGGTCTTGTCACCGACATCGAGCGACGTGAGGGTATTCAGGCTATCGAGCGAGGGCATTGCCAACTCCTTCTGAGCCGGTGCCCGGCAACGTCTCGAAGGGCTGCCGGTAGCACCGCTGTGTACAGGCCCGCACGGCACGGGTCCGACTGAATGGTCAGGTTAGTCCTGTTTGCCTGACCTGACCCTTTTCTGGACCAGCGGGGCATGTCCCAGGTTCCGATCTTCCTTTATCATCGCCGCCCTGCCGGCGCCTGTGTCGCGCCAGCCGTAGTGGAGTAAGAGATGGAAACCCTGTTCATGCATTGCCGGCCCGGCTTCGAGGGTGAGGTGTGCGCCGAAATCAGTGAACATGCCGCTCGCCTGGGAATTGCCGGCTATGCCAAAGGCAAGCCTGGCAGCGCCAGCGCCGAGTTCGTCTGCAGCGAGCAAGGCGGTGCCGATCGGTTGATGCACGCGGTGCGGTTCAATCAGCTGATTTTCCCAAGGCAGTGGGCGCGTGGCGCGTTCATCGAGCTGCCCGAGAGCGATCGCATCAGCGTATTGTTGGCGCACTTGGCGGACCAGCCAGTGTTCGGCAGCCTGTGGCTGGAGGTGCTCGACAGCAACGAGGGCAAGGAGTTGTCGACGTTCTGCCGCAAGTTCGAAGCGCCGTTGCGCAAGGCGCTGGAAAAGGCCGGTCGCCTGGTGGACGACTCGAGTCGCCCGCGTCTGTTGCTGACGTTCATCAGTGGCCGCCGGGTGTTCGTCGGTCAGGCTCTGGCTGACAACAGTGCATTGTGGCCGATGGGCATTCCCCGCTTGAAATTCCCGCGTGAAGCGCCCAGTCGCTCGACCTTGAAGCTAGAGGAGGCCTGGCATCAGTTCATCCCACGCGAGCAGTGGGAGCAGCGGTTGGGCGATGACATGACCGGTGTCGACCTGGGTGCGTCGCCGGGTGGGTGGACGTACCAGCTGGTACGGCGCGGTATGCTGGTAACGGCCATCGACAATGGCCCGATGGCCGAGAGCCTGATGGACACGGGGCTGGTCCAGCATTTGATGACCGATGGCTTTACGTGGCAGCCCAAGCACCCGGTGGATTGGATGGTGTGCGACATCGTCGAGAAACCGGCCCGGACGACGGCGTTGATCGAGACGTGGTTGGGGGAGGGGTTGTGCCGCGAGGCGGTGGTGAACCTGAAGCTGCCGATGAAGCAGCGGTATGCTGAGGTGCGGCGGTTGCTCGATCGCATGGAGGCGACGTTCAAGGCCCGGAAGGTGAGGGTGCAGATTGCGTGCAAGCAGCTGTATCACGATCGGGAGGAGGTGACGTGTCATTTGCGGCGGGTTGATTTGAAGGGGCGGTGAGGGTCTGGCTGGCCTGGGAGGTTGAGTCAGTTGTAGCTGTACTGCCTTCAACTAAATTGACATTAGGCTGGAAAGCAGGCCGACTCGTGCCGTTGCCGTTGCCGTTGCCGTTGCCGTTGCCGTTGCCGTTGCCGTTGCCGTTGCCGTTGCCGTTGCCGTTGCCGTTGCCGTTGCCGTTGCCGTTGCCGTTGCTTTGGCTCTGGCTTTGGCTTTGGCTTTTGCTTCTAAGCGCGCGGTAGTCCAGGCAACACAGATCGCGACTTCAGGAGGCCGAGCGCAGGGCTTGCGGAGGGAGGTGACGGGCATGGATGCCCGTCAAGCGCTGGGCCCCAGGATGGGGCCTGCAGCGCGGTCCTCCCGGGAGCAAGCCCGGAGCGAGGGAACCCCGGAGCGTAGCGTAGGGGCCGGATGATAGGAGCAGGCGGTTTTTGCTTACTTTTTGACAAGACAAAAAGTGAGCCGCCGTAAGGGCGGAAGGGTGACTGTGCGCCACCCGCGCCAATGAATACCAACTCGATATATGCGCCCACGCTTTGAAGTTTGAAGTTTGAAGTTTGAAGTTTGAAGTTTGAAGTTTGAAGTTTGATTGGGTTGGTGTGGGTATTGATAGAGAGCATAGTCCATTTGCGATGGCGACGCTTAATCACCTTTTCGCCCTTACGGCGAGTTACTTTTTGTCAAACGCCACAAAAAGTAACCAAAAAAGGCTGCGCTCCGTTCATACGGCCCCTACGCTGCGCTTCGGGGTTCCCTCACTCCGGGCTTGCTCCCGGGAGGACCGCGCTGCAGGCCCCATCCTGGGGCCCAGCGCTTGACAGGCATCCATGCCTGTCACCTCCCTCCGC
Organism: Pseudomonas sp. I3-I5; assembly: GCF_022699445.1. Taxonomy (NCBI): domain Bacteria; kingdom Pseudomonadati; phylum Pseudomonadota; class Gammaproteobacteria; order Pseudomonadales; family Pseudomonadaceae; genus Pseudomonas; species Pseudomonas sp. I3-I5. The sequence goes on from NZ_CP093940.1 coordinate 1,465,179, forward strand.
AAGCCCTGCGTTCGGCCTTCTGAAGTCGCGAAGATCAAGATCAAGATCAAGATCAAGATCAAGATCAAGATCAAGATCAACAGCAACAGCAACAGCAACAGCAACAGCAACAGCAACAGCAACAGCAACAGTAACACGCATCGAGCATTTCTTCCTGGCCGATATCATGAGCTGTAATGTAAGGGCCGTGATCTATCAAAAGAAGGAGTTGGGTGAACTGGCAATGCCATACAACATGCATCTTACAAACTTTGGAAAACTCTTCCACTATGCATGGAGCGTCCGCCTTGCACCGTACTCCAAAGGCAACGAATTCCGCGTGGGAGCGGCCTCGTGCCGCGATGGGGCGCGCAGCGGCCCTGGCAATATCAGGTGCGAAGCTGAACGCTTGAGGCCACCGCGCCCCCCTCAAGCCCGATCAGGCGCCCCTGAACCCGCGGGTGCCCCGACAGCCCCACTTGGCCCGCGTCCCTAGAATGCGCCACAATACCCATCATTTGCGGAGCCCTTCATGACCGACCTCACCCCCGATGCCACCCTCGACGCCACCGGCCTCAACTGCCCGGAGCCGGTGATGATGCTGCACCAACACGTGCGTGACCTCGCCGCCGGCGGTCTGTTGAAAGTCATCGCCACCGACCCCTCGACCCGACGCGACATCCCCAAGTTCTGTAACTTCCTGGGCCACCAACTGCTGGAACAACAGGAAGACGCCGGCACCTTCCTCTACTGGATCCGCAAGAAAGCCGACTGAGCCGCTCTGGAACACGCTCGGCGTTGAGCCTACACTGCGTTCCCCAGACAGGAGAGCGCCATGCTGATAGTTGCCGACGAAAACATCCCTTTGCTCGATGCCTTCTTCCAAGGGTTTGGCGAGATTCGTCGCTATCCTGGGCGTAGCCTCGACGCCGCTAGCGTCCGGGAGGCCGACATCCTGCTGGTCCGCTCCGTGACCAAGGTCGATCGGCACCTGCTCGAAGGCAGTCGCGTGCAGTTCGTTGGCACCTGCACCATCGGCACCGATCACCTTGACCTCGACTACTTCGACCAAGTGGGTATCCGCTGGAGCAGTGCCCCCGGTTGCAACGCCCGGGGTGTGGTGGACTATGTGCTGGGTAGCCTGCTGACCCTCGCTGACCTTGAGGGTGCATCGCTGCCCGAGCGCGTCTACGGCGTGGTGGGTGCAGGCCAAGTAGGCGGGCGGTTGGTGAGCGTGCTGCGCGCCTTGGGGTGGAAGGTGATGGTCTGCGATCCACTGCGCCAGGCCGCTGAAGGCGGTGATTACGTCGAACTCGATACGCTCCTGCAAGCCTGCGACGTCATCAGCCTGCACACGCCCCTCGAGCGCGGTGGCCAGTACCCGACCTGGCATCTGTTAGGCCCTGCGGAACTGGCGAAACTGCGCCCCGGCGCCTGGCTCATCAACGCCAGTCGAGGGGCGGTGGTGGACAATGGCGCGTTACGAGCGCTCCTGCAGCAGCGCGATGACCTGCACGCGGTGCTGGACGTGTGGGAAGGCGAGCCCCAGGTCGACTTGCAGTTGGCAGACCTGTGTACCGTTGCCACCCCCCACATCGCCGGCTATAGCCTCGATGGCCGTCAGCGTGGCACCGCCCAGATCTACCGCGCGCTGTGTCAACATCTGGGCGTGAATGAGGTCATTCAGCTTGCCGACCTGTTACCGCGTCCACCCGTGGCGCAGATCGAATTGGATGCCGAGGTCGATCTGCAATGGGCACTGGCGATGCTGTGCCGCGCCGTCTACGATCCGCGCCGCGATGATGCCGATTTCCGCCGTAGCCTGAGCGAAGACGTGCAGCATCAACGTGCCGCTTTCGACGCGTTGCGCAAATATTATCCGCCGCGCCGTGAGATCGAAGGACTGTCCGTGCGCATCCGTGGGAGCTCGCCCGAGCTCGCGCGGCTGATTGACGCCCTGGGAGCCAAGAGGGTCTGACGCTCGGATGCAGCCCCAGGGCAGAGCAGCATGCATAAAAAACCCGGCGCGAGCGCCGGGTCAGGAATAGGGTGATCAGTTTTTCTGCGAGCGCTCGACCCGGCTTTCTTCCAGGGCCTTGCAGGCCTGCTGGATCATTTGCTCGGTGATCGGCACCTCCCGCCCTTGGGCGTCGATCAGGGCGCCGCTTGCCTGGGGCGACGGTGCGTGACGGGGCGTGTGGTGTTCGCGGTCATGGTGCAAGCTCATGCAGGGTCTCCTCTTCAAATGACGACTGGGGTCAACCTTGCGCCTGGCAGATCGTCGACGCGGGTGCGGCGCAACCTGGGGCAGGGCCTTAGTCCACCAGAGATGGCGAAAAAGTGCCAGAGCGCGGTTAGAACAATAGGCTATAGCAGCACCGGACAGTTCCGTTCTGCGGCATGAGTGGTAGGCTGCACGTTCCGCCTTCGTGAGCAGATCCATGGCCTCTACAACTCCGCGCCCTAGCCGCGCTTTGCGCCTTGGCTGGCATTTTGTTCGTCCGTATTGGCGGCGCCTGGTGATGGCCTTGCTGGCACTGGTGGTGACCGCCGGCATTACCTTGTCCATGGGGCAGGGCATCCGCCTGCTGGTGGATCAGGGGTTCATGACCGGTTCTGTCCATCAGCTCAACCAGACACTTGGGCTCTTCCTGCTGCTGGTGTTGGCCCTGGCGGCAGGGACCTTCAGCCGGTTCTACCTCGTCTCCTGGATAGGTGAGCGGTGCGTGGCGGACATTCGTCGCGCTGTTTTCGACCATCTGCTCGAGCTTCACCCTGGTTTTTTCGAAGACAACCGCAGCTCGGAAATTCAGTCTCGGTTGACGGCCGACACCACGTTGCTGCAATCGGTGATTGGCTCTTCCCTCTCCATGTTCCTGCGTAATGCGCTCATGGTGGTGGGCGGTGTCGCCTTGCTGTTCATCACCAACCCCAAGCTGACCAGCATCGTGGTCGTGGCATTGCCGGTGGTGCTGGCCCCGATCCTGCTGTTCGGTCGCCGTGTGCGCAGCCTCTCACGCCAGAGCCAGGACCGGGTGGCAGACGTGGGTAGCTACGTGGCCGAGACCCTGGGCCAGATCAAGACCGTGCAGGCCTACACCCATCAAGCCCATGACCGGGCACTGTTCGCCGATACGGTGGAGTCGGCATTTACAGTGGCCCGCCAGCGCATCGCGCAGCGGGCCTGGCTGATCACCGTGGTGATCGTGCTGGTACTGGGCGCTATCGGCACCATGCTGTGGGTCGGCGGCATGGACGTCATCGCCGGGCGCATGTCGGGGGGTGAGTTGGCGGCGTTCGTGTTCTACAGCCTGGTGGTGGGCAGTGCGTTCGGTACACTCAGCGAAGTGATTGGCGAGCTCCAGCGCGCTGCTGGGGCAGCAGAGCGTATAGCCGAATTACTGGCAGCGCAAAGCCAGATTCTGGCCCCGTCCAGTGGGCGGCAGCTGGCGGGAGGCCGTGCACGGGGCTGCCTGGCGTTTCAGCACGTGGTGTTTGCCTATCCGTCGCGACCCGAGCACAAGGCTATCGATGACCTGAGCCTGGTCATCCAGGCAGGCCAGACGCTTGCATTGGTCGGCCCTTCCGGTGCAGGTAAATCCACCCTGTTCGACTTGCTTCTGCGCTTCTATGACCCCCAGCACGGACAGATTCTGCTCGATGATCAACCCATCGACCAGCTCGACCCCGACCACCTTCGCCAGCAGTTTGCACTGGTCGCACAGCAACCAGCACTGTTTCGGGGGACAGTGGCGGACAACATTAGCTATGGACGCCCTGACGCTTGCCTGGCCGACATCGAAGCTGCAGCGCGCGCAGCCCATGCCGACTCGTTCATACGCCAGTTGCCAGAGGGCTACCAGACTCGCCTGGGGGAGGGCGGGGTGGGTTTATCGGGTGGGCAGCGCCAACGGTTGGCGATCGCCCGTGCGTTGCTGGTGGATGCGCCGATCCTGCTGCTTGACGAGGCGACCAGCGCGCTCGACGCTCACAGTGAGCACCTGATCCAGCAAGCTTTGCCGCGCCTGATGGCAGGGCGGACGACAGTGGTGATTGCGCACCGTCTGGCCACGGTACAGCACGCCGACCGCATTGCCGTGGTCGACCAGGGCAAAGTGGTGGCCATTGGTACCCACAGTGAGCTGATAGAAACCAGCCCTTTGTATGCACGGCTGGCGGCGCTGCAATTCACGTCAGCCTGAAGGGCTAGCCGACTGATGCAGGTTGCAGGTACGAGCCTGAACCGTGAGTAACAAAAAACCCGCACAAGGCGGGTTTTCGAAAGGATTTGGTCGGAGAGACAGGATTCGAACCTGCGGCCTTCTCGTCCCGAACGAGACGCGCTACCTGGCTGCGCTACACTCCGATGAACAAAATCCTACTGCATCCGAAATTCGCCCGCAAGTCCTTGTAAAAGAACGAAGCTTTGGCCAGGTCGGATGGGCTATCAGAGTTCTTTGACGGTGCGAATCTGGTCTTTATTCAGACGCATGCGCTTGCCATCGAGCTGCTCGAACTCGTAGAAGCCGGAATCTTCATCATAGGACGGCTTGTCCACCGCCTGGATTTCGCGACCGTCGTTCAAGGTGATGACGGTTGGGGTCGAGCAGCCGGCCAGGGCAGCCAGGCCCAGGGCGAGCATGAAGGCGGGAAGGGTCCGTTTGATCATCGTGTTTCTCCAGTGCGATGGTGCAAGATGACTGTTAAGACGCGGGACGTTAGTGCAAGTTCCTTGCGCGTGCAGCATAACGGCATTCGCTTGACGCAATCCAGTGCAGGCAGCGCTCCCGCACGCCGGCGGGAGTGCCCTGTGATATAACTGCCGTCATTGCCATTACCAGTGACGGATACCTATGAAAGCCTCGGCAGACACCCCGTTCGTTCCCCTCAACATTGCAGTGCTCACGGTCAGCGACACGCGCACATTCGAAAACGATTCGTCGGGCCAGGTCTTCGTTGACCGGCTGACAGCGGCAGGCCACCGGCTCGCCCAGCGCGTGCTGCTCAAGGATGATCTCTACAAAATCCGCGCCCAGGTCGCCACCTGGATCGCCGACGACAGCGTGCAGGTGGTGCTCATCACCGGTGGTACCGGTTTTACCGGACGTGACAGTACGCCCGAGGCGGTCACTTGCCTGCTCGACAAGCAGGTCGACGGCTTTGGCGAGCTGTTCAGACAGATCTCCGTGGCGGATATCGGTACCTCGACTGTGCAATCGCGGGCACTGGCAGGGCTGGCCAACGGTACCCTGGTGTGTTGCCTGCCTGGCTCGACCAATGCGGTGCGCACCGGTTGGGACGGTATCCTTGCCGAACAGCTCGATGCACGGCACCGTCCCTGCAACTTCGTCGCCCATCTGAAGCAGGCGGCGGCCTGTGAAAGCCGTGGCTGAGGCCGTGCAGCCCAGGCCACTGATGCCGGTGGAGCAGGCCCTTGAGCAATTGCTGGCTTTGGCCGATGCCGCGCCGATTCGCGAGACCGAGCACGTGCCGCTAGCCGAGGCACACGGCCGTGTGCTGGCCACTGCCCTAGTGGCTTCGCTCGACCTGCCGCCCTGGCCCAATAGCGCAATGGACGGCTATGCGCTGCGCCGGTCCGACTGGCAGGGGGCGCCGCTGCCCGTCAGTCAGAGAATCTTCGCCGGGCACGCACCTGAGCCACTGCAGCCTGGCACCTGTGCGCGGATCTTCACGGGTGCACCGGTTCCCGAAGGCGCCGACTGCGTGGAAATGCAGGAAAACACCCAGGTTCACGCCAATGGCCATGTGGAGTTCTTGCAGCCCCTCAAGGCGCTGCAGAACATTCGTCCTCAAGGTCAGGAAACCCGCAAGGGCGAGCAGGTGCTCGACGCCGGCACGCGTCTTGGGCCAATCGAGTTGGGCTTGGCCGCCACCCTGGGTTATGGACAGCTCGATGTGGTACGCAAGGTGCGGGTGGCGGTGCTGTCGACCGGGGATGAGCTGGTCGAGCCAGGGCTGCCGTTGGGGCCTGGGCAAATCTACAACAGCAACCGTCGCTTGCTGGTCAGTTGGTTGCAGCGCCTGGGATGCGACGTCACCGACGCCGGTATCCTGCCTGATGACCTGGCTCGCACCCGCGCGAGCCTGGCTCAGTTGCAAGGCGTGGACCTGATCCTCTCGACAGGGGGCGTCTCGGTGGGCGAGGCCGATTATCTGGGCGCGGCCCTGCGCGAGGCCGGTGAGCTGGCTTTGTGGAAACTGGCGATCAAACCCGGCAAACCGTTGACCTTCGGTCACTTCCAGGGCGTGCCAGTGATCGGCCTGCCCGGTAATCCGGCCTCTACACTGGTCACGTTCGGCCTGCTGGCGCGCCCCTACTTGTTGCGCCGCCAGGGCGTGATCGATGTCACCCCCCTGCGCGTGTGCCTACCCGCCGGTTTCGATTGGCCCAAAGCCGGGTCACGGCGTGAGTACCTGCGGGCGCGCATCGAGCAGGGCAGGGTATGCCTGTACCCTAACCAGAGCTCCGGCGTGTTGCGCAGCGCGGTGTGGGCCGATGGGTTGGTCGAGGTGCAGGAGGGCACTACGCCCAGCAAGGGTGACCTTGTACCCTTCATCCCCTTCAGCGACATCCTCGGTTGACGCGCGCCAGTGGCGCAGGCTCGCTGCAGTGCGCGAGCCCTGCGCCGCAATATTTGAACGGCCGTGCAACAATTAGTAACGGCTGAGCGTCAAGATGCAAATGGTCAATTATGGAGACACCCATATGCAAGCGCGCAAGGCAATGCTGATTCTGCACGGCAAGCAAGCCATGAACGAAGACGTACGTACCGCCGTGCACGACCTGCGCGACACTGGCTGGGCATTGGACGTGCGTGTGACCTGGGAGGGCGGTGATGCCCAGCGCTTGGTCAAGGAGGCACTTGCCGCTGGATACAGCCACATCGTCGCCGGCGGTGGTGATGGCACCTTGCGGGACGTGGCCGAAGCCATGGGGCTCGCGGGCACCGAAGCCAGCCTCGTCTTGCTGCCGCTTGGAACCGCCAACGACTTCGCCAAGGCGGCCGGTATTGCGCTTGAGCCTGCCCAGGCGCTGGCGCTGCTCAATGAGCCGGCCCAGGAAGTCGATCTTGGGCAAGTGGGCGAGCAGCTGTTCCTGAACATGGCGACCGGCGGCTTTGGTAGCCAGGTCACAGCCAGCACATCCGAAGACCTGAAGAAGTTGATGGGTGCCGCCGCCTATGTGTTCACCGGCTTGTCACGCTTCAGCGAACTGGAGGCTGCCTCGGTCGAGTTGAAAGGCCCTGACTTCCATTGGCAAGGGGAGCTGCTGGCGCTGGGGATTGGCAACGGTCGCCAAGCCGGGGGAGGGCAGGAGCTTTGTCCGGATGCGGTGGTCAATGACGGGTTGCTGGATGTTGCGATCCTGCCCAAGCCGCAGGAAGTGGTCGGTGCATTACGCGATTTGCTGGCAGGCGATGGTCTGTTCATCCGGACGCGATTGCCGTGGGTGGAGATCAACAGTCAACAGGGCCTGGATATCAACCTCGACGGCGAACCGCTCAAGGCGGACAGCTTACGTTTCGAGGCGCGTCCCAAGGCCTTGCGCCTGCACCTGCCGCAAGGGTGCCCATTGCTCAGTCATCGAGGCTGATGATCTTCTCGCGCACGGCAAACAGTACCAGTCCGGCGACGTCGTGAATCTGCAAGCGTTTCATCACTTGCGAGCGATGGGTTTCGACCGTCTTGATCGACAAGCCCAATCCATTGGCGATTTCGCGGGTAGACTTGCCGCGCACGATCAGGCGCAGAATCTCCAGCTGCCGGGCTGTCAGGTTGTGTCGCTCGCATGCCGGGCGTCTGGCCGGCCTGGTATGACGCAACGCCTGATTGATGACGGTGTGGGCAATGGCTGGGCTCAGGTAGCGCTCCCCGTTGCGCACAGCGCGCAGCGCTTGCTCAAGCTCCGATGCGCTGGTGTCCTTGAGCAGATACCCATGGGCACCGCCCTCGAGGGCGCGCATGATCAGCTCAGGGTCGGTGTGCATGGAGAGGATCAGCACTTTGCAGGCGCTGCCGCTGGCATTGAGCTGGGTGAGGGCGTCCAGCCCGCTGGTTGATCGCATGGAGAGGTCCAGCAGGATGATGTCAGGCATCAAGGTTCGCGCCTGATCCAGCAACTGCCCGCCATCGTCGGCCTCGCCGATTACCTCGTACCCGGGTATGTCACTGACCAGGGCGCGGACGCCCGCTCTGATCAACGAATGGTCATCCACAAGCAACAATCTACAGTTCATGGGTATCCACTCGGTCCGCGCGTTGCCGGCTGCGGGGCGGCCAAGGGAAGACGGCCTCGATCCGGGTGCCCTGGCCAATATCGCTGGTGATCTGCAGGCTGCCGTTCAGGGCAGTGACCCGCTCCAGCATGCCAGCCAGCCCACGCTGACTGGCAAGGTGCGGGTGCCTGGCAGGCTTGAAGCCGCAGCCATCGTCCTCGATCGATAAAGCCAGGCCCAGCTCGGTACGCTGTAGGTGGATGACAAGGTTGCGCGCTCCGGCGTGACGCAACATATTGGTCACCGCCTCCTGGGTGATGCGAAACACTGCCATTGCGACATTTTCGCCAATGCCCCCAAGGCGTTGCTTGCAAGACAGGCTCCACTGCACGCCGCTGCCATCCAAAGTGCGCAGCAAGTGCGCGCGCAGGCTGGCCTCAAGGCCAAGGCTTGCCAACTGACGGGGGTTGAGCAGGGCAGAAACGTCGCGCACAGCGCTCAACGTATCGTCCAGCGTGGCATGCAAGGCATCGCAATGCCCCTGCACATCCCCGGGCATTCGTCGCTGCAGCCATTGCAACTGCAATTTCGCAGCGGTCAGCAGTTGGCCGATGTCGTCATGAAGCTCCCTGCTCAGGTGCTGGCGCTCCTCTTCTTGCACTTTTAGCAGGCGCTCGGCGAGTTCCGCAGGGCGCAAGCTGATCGAGCGCGCCTCCCTACGCAGTTGCACGGCAGCGACCAAGGCAGCGGTCAGTTGCAGCAACACCAGGCCGATGGGCACAGGTCGCTCGGCCAGGTGTAACGCCAGGCAGGCGAGGCAGGAGACCACGCTGATGCCTGCCGTGGCCCAGCACAGACTGGTGTACGGGGCGCTGCAACGAAAAGAGGTCATCAAGCGTGGGAACATAGGTAGGGGAGCCACTGAAGTATTGCTGATGGAGGCCTTGCACATTACTGCTCAGAGGCTTTTGCGCCGTACTTTCGATGTTTTTCGACCACGTGTTCATTCAACCTTGCGTCAAGTTGAAGCGTTTCGGTGGGGCATACTACCACCTCGAATTCCTGCGGTCGCCGCCGAATACGACTTCCTCAAGGCAAAGCTTATTTGTGGTGAACTAGTACGTAGCATCGACGGACTTGCTTGGTTGAGGCTATTTCCTACAACTTTGTAAATCGAAGCTACAACTTTCAGTTTCATCAAAGTTGCACTTCTGGCATGCAACTGCGCGATGGCAATTTGCCCTACGGCTTGTCGCTGAGATCGGGCTGCTGACAGTCATGCGCTGCGCCTTCATCTGTGACGCAGGCTAATGCCAGAGAAGGTCGAGCTGCATTGGCCAGTTCGCCGAGCAACACAAATTGTTCTCCAGCGTCCAGGTCCAGCCGCCCCGTGTGCGTGTCCAGCAGCTCGAGCTGCCAGGCCAGGAGCCTCAGGCACGCAGCCGTAATGCGCAGCGTTGCGCGATGCAGGCACGCGCCTTGGCAACAGGGGGCCAGTATCTGCTGAACGGAGGTCGTGAAGTGGGCTACTTCAAGCAGCCCCAAACGCTGTGCGTCGTGTGCCAAGTCGCTTAACGCGGCGTCCAGGCACCTGCAGGCATCAGGGTCATTTTCGATGAGCTCAAGATGCTGCAAGCAGTCCTCTGCTCTGTTGAGGCGCTTCTGGGCCCTCTCGCGAAAACCCCTAAGCGCCTCGCAGAAGGGTAAGGCACTGTCCATCATGGTGTCTCCATGGGCAGGACAGGCGGTAGAGACGGGCACGCCGTTACGATAGCTAGCAAAGCCTGACTCCATTCATGCAGTGAGAATGGCGTCACATTAATGGCTAAAGGATAGAGCGAACATCAGGTTGTACCTGATTGCCACTAGGGGTTTCCCTGATAGGCAAGAAAAAAACGGAACTTTTCAGCGTGTGCGAGTGGAATTAGGAAACCAGTTAAGCATGCTGTTAAAGTGATATCAAATTAGGCAAGGGTGTGGCGTTTCTTGGGGTCAAGATGCTACTCCGGCTGCCGATATACACACAATCGCGCACATTTTCGACATGAGCCTGGGGGCTTACCAATGGCTGGCATTCTCGACACAGTAGACCAACGCACACAACTGGTAGGGGAGAACCGGCTGGAAATCCTGATGTTCCGGCTGGCTGGGCGTCAGCTTTTCGCGATCAACGTCTTCAAGGTGCAGGAGGTGTTACAACTGCCCAAGCTGACACTGATGCCGCAACGTCACGCGTTCGTCTGCGGTGTGGTGAACCTGCGAGGCCAGACACTCCCGGTAATCGACCTGTCCCAGGCGATCGGCATGCGCCCCATTCAGCCAGGCCCCGACAGCACCATCATCGTCACCGAATACAACCGCTCGGTGCAGGCGTTTCTGGTGGGCGGGGTCGACCGCATCGTCAACCTCAATTGGGAATCCATCATGCCGCCACCGACCAGTGCCGGCCGTCAGCATTACCTGACTGCCATCACCAAGGTGGACGACAAGCTGGTGGAGGTGATCGATGTGGAAAAGGTGCTTGCCGAAATCGTGCCTTACAACGCCCGCGTTTCGGGTGAGAAATTGGCCGATCCGGTACTGGCGAGGGCGCGTGGTCGCGAGGTGCTGCTGGTGGACGATTCCAGTGTGGCCCTGGCCCAGTTGCGCGACACGCTCTCGCAGTTGGGGATGAAACTGCACGTTGCCAGCGACGGCCTCAAAGCCTTGCGCATGCTCAAGGCGTGGGCCGATGCCGGGGAGGACATGTGCGAAAAGCTATTGATGATCTTCACGGATGCCGAAATGCCGGAAATGGACGGTTATCGCCTGACGACCGAAATCCGCGAGGATGCGCGCCTGCGCAAACTGTACGTGGTGCTGCATACATCGCTGTCCGGCAGCTTCAACGAATCCATGGTCAAGAAAGTGGGTTGCGACAATTTCCTGTCCAAGTTCCAGCCTGACCGGCTGGTCGATGTGGTCAAGCAGCGCCTGTTGCTGGACACCACCAACGCGTGATTGCGCGCCCTGCCGGGTATAAGCTGGCGGTTTGGCGATTTATGAGGCAGCAGGGATGTTTCTCAGTGAGCTCTACCGGTATCCGGTCAAGTCGGGGCGGGCGCAAGGCCTGCAGGTCTCTCCCGTTGGTGTGCTTGGGCTTGAAGGAGACCGCCGTTGGATGCTGGTCGAGGAACAGAACGGGCGCTTTCTGACCCAGCGCGTCTGGCCCCAGCTCGGGCAGCTCGAGGCAGTCGAGACAGGCGGAGTACTGTTGCTGCGGGCGCCTGGGCAAGTGCCGCTGAAGGTGGTGTCCCCGGCCGACGATGCCCCGCTGCGAGGGGTGACCTTATGGCGCGACACCTTTCGTGTGCCGGATGCCGGTGATGAGGCCGCCGCTTGGCTCAGTGGCTGGCTAGGCAAAGCGGTGAGGTTGGTGTATTGCCCGCAGCAGCGGGCCAGGTACCTGCCCAATGGCTATGGCACCGACCGGGACCGTGCCGCCTTTCCCGACGGTTTCCCGTTGCTGCTCATTGGCCAGGCGTCGCTCGATGAGCTCGATCGCCGTGTCGGCCGGCCCATGGACATGCTGCGGTTCAGGCCAAACCTGGTGGTGCAGGGGGCCGAGGCTTTCGCAGAGGATGGCTGGAAGCGCATTCGCATCGGTACGGTGGAGTTCCGTGTTTTGAAGCCAAGCGTGCGCTGCATTTTCACCACCATCGACCCTGCAACGGGGCAGCGCAGCCCTGACCGCGAGCCCATGACCACGCTTCGGACGTTCCGGGAAAAGGAAGGGGACATATTGTTTGGGCAAAACCTGGCCGCCGATGGCGACGGGCACCTGGAGGTTGGCATGAAGGTCCAGGTGCTCTGAGTTGTCGGGCAGCCGGACGCCGGTGTGGTCGGCGCCCTGGCTTGATCAGCCGCTAATGGCCTCCTTACATGTCGTCGAAGTAGCGCTCGTGCCAGTCCACCAGGGGTTGTGGCATGTTGAGCTTTTGTCCGTAAATCACCGAATAGGACAGCACGTTCTGAACGTACTGACGGGTTTCATCGAATGGAATGGACTCGACCCACACGTCGAAGCTCAGGTGTTTGGCGCCTTTGAGCCATTGCCGTACGCGGCCTGGGCCTGCGTTGTAAGCGGCTGAGGCCAGTACTCGGTTGCCGTTGAACTGGCTGTGCACCTGGCTGAGGTAGGCAGCCCCCAGCTGGATGTTCTTGTCCGGGTTCAGGACCTGTGTGGGCGAAGCCAGTGGGATGCTGAACTTGCGCGCGGTTTCCTTGGCTGTAGCAGGCATCAACTGCATGAGCCCGCTGGCGCCCACTGGGGAACGGGCATCCTCCATGAAGGCGCTTTCCTGACGGGTGATTGCGAATACCCAGCTCGAGTGCAGGCCGCGCACCTTGGCTTCGCGTACCAGGGTGTCGCGGTGCGCCATGGGGAAGCGTACGTCCAGGTCATCCCAGTATTTGGCCTGGCTGATGGTGCGGATGGCCGGGAAATACCAGCGCAACTCGTAACCCAGGCGCGCCTGGGCGACCATTTCGTCCCGGGTGAAGTGACGGCTCACGTGATACCACTCGCGGCGACCTTCGACGATCTGACCGCGGGCATGGAATTCGAGGGCGCGTTGGATGCCAGGTGTATTGCGCACCTTCTTGACCAGCTGTGGGCTGAGCACCAGGGGCTTGTTGTTCAGTTGGTAGGGGGCTTGCGCACGGTCTGCAGCCAGGAAGCCATAGAAATCGCGCTCGCGGGCAACGGCCTTGTACAACTGGGGGACTTGCGGGTTCTTCGGCTGCGCCAGCTCCAGGCTCCGCGCCTGCCAGTACTTCCAGCGGCTGCTCTGGGCCAGGTCGCCGCTCAGGCGCTTGGTGAGGGCATAGGCATCTTCCCACCGGCCCAGGCGCAGCAACAGGCGCAAGCGCCATTCACTGACGGTATCGTCCCGCAGTTCGGGGTCGTAGCGGGTCATGAGGTCAAGCGCGCGCGGGTCATAGCGCCGGGCCAGGGTCAGGCCGATCTCGCGGGCAATGGCCACTTTTTCATCGCGGGAAAAGTGCATGCGCTGGGCATAGTCGTCAAGCAGCCCCATGGCGCGCTCCGGGTCCTGCCGTGCAAGGCGGCGCAGCCCGAGACTGACGACGTCCGAGGTCGCTTCGTCGGCCTGGGTGAAGCGTGATGGCTGGTTGAGCAGTTCGGGTTTCTGCGCCACATCGATCAGCAGACGGCCTTGTGGCGCCAGCGTGGTCAGGGTCTTGACCAGGTTCTCGGCCAGGCCGTAGTTGCGTGCCTGGGCTGCAAGCTTGGCCCGCTCCCAGCGCTTGGCCTCCGTGAGCTGCCCTTCGGCGGCCCACATGGCGAACAACGGGTCGCAGGCAGCAGGCTGGGACTTGCCCACCGACCACAGCTTGTTTGCCGTGGCAAAGCCTTCGGTGCGCATCCCGTGGCTGAGCTGGTACTGGCCGTTCAGGCAATCGAGCTCGGTGAAGTTGAGCTTGGGATCGTAGTACCTGGCGAAGGTCTGCCACTCACCGCGTTCGGCCAGCCAGCGCAACCAGCGCAGTTTCATCCAGTTGGCCTGGGGCAGGTCGCCGTGCTTGGCCAGGAAACCCTCGATCTCCTCGTTGCTGGCAGATTTCAGGCGCGCGGTCAGTTCGTCATAGGCCAGATACGGTGTCAGCGGATAATCGTCGAGCGCCTGGGCATAGCGCAGGTACGGGCCCTTGTCGCCCTTGGCCAGCGCACGCTTGGCTTCATCATAGTATTGGCGTTGCACGGTAATGTCGGTGGCCTGGGCCGCGCCGGTGGCAGCGGTGAGCAACAGGCATGAAGCAATTTGTAACAGGCGGCTGCGCATGATACGTCCGGGCAGTTGAACCATGGGAAAGTGGCGGCGGGGCCAGCACTGTTGAAAACGATGGCCCTAGCTTAGCCGTTTGCGGATGACAGGTGAAAGCACTGTGCTTGTATCGGGATATTAAGTTCGACCGGGTGTCGCCGTGCGCGACGGGTGCAGGCCGTGCGGATGTCGGCGCAGGGCTAACTCAGGTAGAATGCGCGCCCGATTTATGGAGACGAACATGACCCTGCTCAAATTCAGCGATGTGTCCCTCGCATTCGGCGCCATGCCGCTGCTGGACAAGGTGTCCTGGCAGATCGCTCGTGGCGAGCGGGTGTGCATCATCGGCCGCAACGGCACCGGCAAGTCGAGCATGCTGCGCCTGGTCAAGGGCGAGCAGAAAGGCGATGACGGTGACATCTGGCGCGCCCCTGGGCTGAAAATCGGCGAGTTGCCCCAGGAACTGCCGCTGGCCGACGAGCGCACGGTGTTCGACGTCGTGGCGGCAGGGCTGGATGGCGTCGGCGAGCTGCTGGCACAGTTTCATCACCTGAGCCAGAACATCCAGGGCGATGAAGACCTGGAAAAACTGATGCACGTGCAGCACGAGCTGGAGGCCCGCGATGGCTGGCGCCTGCAGCAAGTGGTTGAAAGCACCCTGAGCCGTCTGCAGTTGCCGGCAGACAAGACCCTGGCGGAGTTGTCCGGCGGCTGGCGTCGTCGTGTACTGCTGGCCCAGGCGCTGGTGTCCGAGCCCGACTTGTTGCTGCTCGACGAGCCGACCAACCACCTGGATATCGGTGCCATCGCCTGGCTCGAGGAAGCACTGCGCGGGTTCAACGGCGCCGTGTTGTTCATCACCCACGACCGATCCTTCCTGCAGAACCTGGCCACCCGCATCCTCGAGTTGGACCGCGGCGGCCTGATTGACTGGAACGGTGACTACGCCAGCTTCCTGGTGCACAAGGAGGCCGCGCTGGCCGCCGAGGAAACCGCCAACGCGCTGTTCGACAAGCGCCTGGCCCAGGAAGAGGTGTGGATTCGCCAGGGCATCAAGGCCCGTCGCACCCGTAACGAAGGCCGCGTGCGGGCGCTCAAGGCGCTGCGCGTGGAGCGCGGTGAGCGCCGTGAGCGGCAGGGCAAGGCCAACATTCAGATCGAGGCGGCCGACAAGTCGGGCAAGCAGGTCATGGTGCTCGAGCACGTCAGCTTCTCGCACCCGGACGGGCCGATGCTGGTGAAGGATTTTTCCATGGTGCTGCAGCGCCAGGACCGGATCGGCCTGCTGGGCGCCAACGGCACCGGCAAGACCACCTTGCTCAAGCTGATGCTGGGTGATCTGGAGCCCACTTCGGGCAAGATCGAGCGCGGCACCAAGCTTGAGGTCGCCTATTTCGACCAGATGCGCCATCAGCTGGACCTGGAAAAGACCGTCATCGACAACCTCGCCGAGGGCCGAGACTTCATCGAGATCGAAGGGCAGAACCGGCATGTGCTGAGCTACCTGGGCGACTTCCTGTTCAGTCCGCAGCGGGCCCGCACCCCGGTCAAGGCATTGTCCGGCGGCGAACGTGCGCGCCTGCTGCTGGCCAAGCTGTTCAGCAAGCCGGCCAACCTGCTGGTGCTCGACGAACCCACCAACGACCTGGACGTGGAAACCCTCGAGCTGCTCGAAGAGGTGCTCTCCAACTACAAGGGTACCGTGCTGATGGTCAGCCACGACCGGGCATTTCTCGACAACGTCGTGACCAGCACCCTGGTGTTCGAGGGCGATGGCTTGGTTCGCGAGTACGTGGGCGGTTACGAAGACTGGATTCGTCAGGGCGGTTCGCCAAAGCTGCTCGGCGTTACGGAGAGTAAAGGCGGCAAGTCGGCGCTCAACAGTGCGGTGGTGGAGAAGGTCGAGGCCAAGCCGCAAGCCGTCGCTGCGCCAGTGGCCGAGGAATCGAAGAAAAAGCTCAGCTACAAGCTTCAGCGTGAGCTGGAGATGCTGCCGGGGCAGATCGACGCGCTGGAACAGCGCATGGCCCAGGCTCAGGAAGAGGTGAGCGCGGTCGGTTTCTACCAGCGTCCGATCGCAGAGACGTCAGCGGTGCTGGCGAACATCGAGAAGCTGCAAGGTGAGCTCGATGCCCTGGTGGAACGCTGGGCCGAGCTGGAAGGCTAAGCAGGCAGGGCGTTGATCGCCTGCGCGTAGCGGGCGAGCCCGCTGCCAGGTGCCAGAGGGAGGATGCAACCCCAAGGCACCTGGCGTGGCCGCTTAACCCCTGGCGGTAGACAGGCTCAGTCCTTTTTCTGCAGTCGCACTGCCAGCACATCGCAGGGTGCGCCGTGCAGCACGTCGTTGGCTGTGGAGCCCAGCAGCAGCGCCAGGCCGTGGCGACCGTGGCTGCCCACGACGATCAGGTCGCAGTGCTGTTCTTTGGCCAATTGATGGATTTCCTGGCGGGGCTGGCCGTAGGTCAAGTGCGAGTCGCCGCGCTGGATGCCCGGGTACTTGCTGAACAGGCGATCCATGCGTTCCTTGGCCTGATCGAACTGCTGCTGTTGCAGTTGCGACAAGTCCATCGGCACGTCGCCGCCAAACGCCATGGCCATGGGTTCGACGATGTGCACCAGTGACACCTTGGCGTTGGTAGGCTGGGCCAGCGCCATGGCGCGCTTGATCACAGGGTCGCATTCTTCCGTCAGGTCGACGGCGACCAGCAGATGTTGGTAGGTCATGAGCTGTACTCCAGGCAATCGCTATAGAAGAAGTATGGTCGCTTTCGGGCGGGTCATGCGTGAAAAATGGCTAACCAGCTCATTTGCAACGGTTTATGGGAGCTACTGATATGACGGTATTGCTGGTGGTGTCAATCCTTGCGCTGATTCTCAGTCCGCTCTCCTGGCTGCGTAACTCGCGTAATCAGAGCGAGCAGATGCGCCTGCGCCTGGAAGCGCGGCGCATGGGCCTGGCCATGCAGCTGGCGCCTCAGCAGTGGCCGCACTGGCTGGAAAAACAGCCGCCGAGCCCTTGCCCGCAATATCACCGGGCACGCAAGCGGGGGCATGTCGACAGCTTCAGCTTCTGGCAGATCAGCCCCGGCGTATGGTGGAACCAGTGGCGCGAGCCGTGCGAAGACCCGCGCTTCTTGCAAGCCCTGGCCCGTCTGCCAGCAAGCGCCTACAAGGTCGAGGCCGATGCGCGGATGATAGCGCTCTACTGGACGGAGCGGGGGGACACGGCTGTATTGCAGGATGTTGCCTACGTGCTGGAGACACTGGCCTGACTCCAAGGGTGCTCGGCGGGCTGTCCATGGCCCCTGACACGCAGCGCAACGAGAAAGCGGCGATTCGGCGGTTCCCTGACAGGAACCGGTCAATCGCCGCTTTCTCGTTCTACCACGCCAAAAGGCTGGGCAGGCCGTTGAATTCACTCCGTCAAGTAACGCCTGGCGCTTGTGCCTGGATCAGCCAGACTGCAAGGGGTGCCGAGGCTGGCAAGGTGTGAGGATTGCCAGCATGAATGGCCAGCGATCAGCGGCATGATCGGTCGTACCCGGCTTGTGGAAAGTGACCGCAAAGTCGGCTTTTCTCCCCGTGGGTGCAGCATTTGACAATGCAGATCTTTTCGGAGAATGTGTGCACACCCAAATCAAACGGGCGTATGAATTGAGCGTTTGCATTGCACGCCACTCATTCATGCGTACGACTCGCGCGCTGACGGGTGTGCCTGGAGCAGGTGGCCATGACGGCTGCGGTGCTGCAGTGATCGGCGTGTACAGTTCAGCTTCCATATCTTGGAGATCAGTTGATGATTTACGAAGGTAAAGCCATCACGGTTAAGGCTCTTGAAAGTGGCATCGTCGAGCTCAAGTTCGACCTCAAGGGTGAGTCCGTCAATAAGTTCAACCGCCTGACCCTGAGCGAGCTGCGCCAGGCTGTAGACGCCATCCAGGCCGATGCTTCGGTCAAGGGTGTCATCGTTAGCAGCGGCAAGGACGTGTTCATCGTCGGTGCCGACATCACCGAGTTCGTCGACAACTTCAAGTTGCCCGAGGCCGAATTGGTCGCCGGCAGCCTGGAAGCCAACCATATCTTCAACGCCTTCGAAGACCTCCAGGTGCCTACGGTTGCAGCCATCAACGGTATCGCCCTGGGCGGTGGTCTGGAGATGTGCCTGGCAGCGGACTACCGCATCATGGCCACCACCGCGCGCATCGGCCTGCCCGAAGTGAAGCTGGGCATCTATCCAGGCTTTGGTGGCACAGTGCGTCTGCCGCGCCTGATCGGCTCGGACAACGCCGTCGAGTGGATTGCCGCGGGCAAGGAAAACAGTGCCGAAGACGCCCTGAAAGTCGGTGCCGTCGATGCCGTGGTAGTGCCTGAGTTGCTCATGGCCGGTGCCCTGGACCTGATCAAGCGCGCCATCAGTGGCGAGCTGGACTACAAGGCCAAGCGCCAGCCCAAGCTCGAAAAGCTCAAGCTCAATGCCATCGAGCAGATGATGGCCTTCGAAACCGCCAAAGGTTTCGTCGCTGGGCAGGCCGGCCCTAATTACCCAGCGCCTGTCGAGGCGATCAAGTCCATCCAGAAAGCGGCCAACTTCGGTCGCGACAAGGCACTTGAAATCGAAGCGGCAGGCTTTGCCAAGCTGGCCAAGACGTCGGTTGCACAGAGCCTCATCGGCTTGTTCCTGAACGATCAGGAACTCAAGCGCAAGGCCAAGGCCCACGACGAGATTGCCCGTGACGTCAAGCAGGCGGCCGTGCTGGGCGCCGGTATCATGGGCGGCGGCATCGCCTATCAGTCGGCGGTCAAGGGCACGCCGATCCTGATGAAGGATATTCGTGAAGAGGCCATCGAGCTTGGGTTGAACGAAGCGTCCAAGCTGCTGGGCAATCGGGTCGAGAAAGGTCGGCTGACACCGGCCAAGATGGCCGAGGCGCTCAACGCGATTCGTCCGACCCTGTCCTACGGCGATTTCGCCCACGTGGACATCGTGGTCGAGGCCGTGGTTGAAAACCCCAAGGTCAAGCAGGCCGTGCTTGCCGAGGTGGAAGGGCAGGTGAGGGAGGATGCGATTCTGGCATCCAATACCTCGACCATTTCCATCAATCTGCTGGCAAAAGCGCTGAAGCGCCCGGAAAACTTCGTGGGCATGCACTTCTTCAACCCAGTGCACATGATGCCGTTGGTGGAAGTGATCCGTGGCGAAAAATCCAGCGAAGTGGCAGTCGCTACCACCGTCGCTTACGCCAAGAAAATGGGCAAGAACCCAATCGTGGTCAACGACTGCCCAGGGTTCTTGGTCAACCGTGTCCTGTTCCCGTACTTCGGCGGCTTCGCCAGGCTGGTTAGCGCGGGGGTGGACTTCGTGCGCATCGACAAGGTCATGGAAAAATTCGGCTGGCCCATGGGCCCGGCGTACCTGATGGACGTGGTGGGCATCGACACCGGGCATCATGGCCGTGACGTCATGGCCGAGGGCTTCCCCGATCGCATGAAGGACGAGCGCCGCTCGGCCATCGACGCCTTGTACGATGCCAACCGCCTGGGCCAGAAGAACGGCAAGGGCTTCTACGCCTATGAAACCGACAAGCGTGGCAAGCCGAAGAAAGTCGCCGATGCCGGCGTGCTTGAGGTACTCAAGCCCATCGTGTACGAGCAGCGTGAAGTCAGTGACGAGGACATCGTCAACTGGATGATGATCCCGCTGTGCCTGGAAACCGTTCGCTGCCTTGAAGATGGCATCGTCGAGACGGCCGCCGAGGCGGACATGGGCCTGGTCTACGGCATTGGCTTCCCACCCTTCCGTGGCGGCGCGCTGCGCTACATCGATACCTTGGGTGTAGCCGAATTCGTCGCCCTGGCCGATCGCTATGCCGACCTGGGGCCGCTGTACCACCCGACCGCCAAGCTGCGTGAGATGGCCAAGACGGGCCAGCGCTTCTTCAACTGAGCGGTCAACGAGCTAGAGCGAGAGATTTGATATGAGCCTTAATCCAAGAGACGTGGTGATCGTCGACTTCGGTCGCACGCCAATGGGCCGCTCCAAGGGTGGCATGCACCGCAATACCCGTGCCGAAGACATGTCGGCGCACCTGATCAGCAAGTTGCTTGAGCGCAACGACAAGGTCGATCCCAAGGAAGTCGAGGATGTGATCTGGGGCTGTGTGAACCAGACCCTGGAGCAGGGCTGGAACATCGCCCGCATGGCCTCGTTGATGACCCAGATCCCGCACACCTCTGCGGCGCAGACCGTCAGCCGGCTGTGCGGCTCGTCGATGAGCGCACTGCACACCGCCGCCCAGGCGATCATGACTGGCAATGGCGACGTGTTCGTGATTGGCGGCGTCGAGCACATGGGGCACGTGAGCATGATGCATGGCGTAGACCCCAACCCACACCTGGCGCTGCATGCGGCCAAGGCCTCGGGCATGATGGGCCTGACGGCCGAGATGCTGGGCAAGATGCACGGCATCACGCGTGAACAGCAGGATCAGTTCGGCGTGCGCTCGCACCAGCTGGCGCACAAGGCCACCATCGAGGGCAAGTTCAAGGACGAGATCATCCCCATGCAGGGGTATGACGAGAACGGTTTCCTGAAAGTGTTCGACTTCGACGAAACCATTCGTCCGGAAACCACCCTCGAGGGCCTGGCGTCGCTCAAGCCGGCCTTCAACCCCAAAGGCGGAACCGTGACCGCAGGTACTTCTTCCCAGATCACCGACGGTGCCTCGTGCATGATCGTGATGTCAGGCCAGCGTGCGATGGACCTGGGTATCGAGCCTCTGGCGGTCATTCGGGCCATGGCAGTGGCGGGCGTCGACCCCGCGATCATGGGCTACGGCCCAGTACCGGCCACCCAGAAAGCCCTCAAGCGCGCGGGCTTGAGCATGGCCGACATCGACTTCATCGAACTCAACGAGGCGTTCGCCGCACAGGCGCTGCCTGTGTTGAAAGACTTGAAAGTGCTCGACAAGATGAATGAGAAGGTTAACCTGCACGGCGGCGCGATCGCCTTGGGTCACCCGTTTGGTTGCTCCGGGGCGCGTATTTCCGGCACCCTGCTCAACGTCATGAAGCAAAATGGCGGCACGCTGGGGGTTGCGACCATGTGCGTCGGCCTTGGCCAAGGTATCACCACTGTCTTTGAACGCGTCTAAGGCGCAGGAGAAGGACAGCAACCGGGGCCTCGTGCCCCGGTTTTGTTTTTTGGGTTTCGATGGCATCAGGAGGTAGACGACATGCAGATCCAGCCAGGTGTGTACCGGCATTACAAGGGCCCGGAGTACCGTGTGTTCAGTGTTGCGCGGCACTCCGAGAGCGAGGAGTGGATGGTGTTCTACCAATGCCTGTATGGTGATTACAGCTTCTGGGTGCGCCCGCTGTCGATGTTCCGCGAGTCGGTGGAAGTCGATGGCGAACAGGTGCCCCGCTTTGCGTTGATCAAGGCCGAAGAAGGGCTTTGCGGGATGTCGGACAAGTCGCAGGCGTGATGTTCTGAACTTGACCTCGCAGTTTTGCCACTATATATAGCGGTGCCGCGTCTGGTACCTGACGTGTTTTCAATCTTCAGATTCAGGAATACTCCGATCCATGGGCAAATCGCTGGTCATTGTGGAATCCCCGGCCAAGGCCAAGACCATCAACAAGTACCTGGGCAACCAGTACGTGGTGAAGTCGAGTATCGGCCATATCCGAGACCTTCCCACCAGCGGTTCGGCTAGCGCGAGCAAAGAGCCGGCCGCCAAGCGTGGCAAGGCGGCGGGTGAGGCACCGGCCCTTTCGCCCAAAGAAAAGGCGCGTCGCCAGCTGGTTGCACGCATGGGCGTCGATCCGGACCAGGGCTGGAAAGCCAAGTACGAGATCCTTCCCGGCAAGGAAAAGGTGATCGACGAGCTGCGCCGCCTGGCCAAGGACGCCGACACCATCTACCTCGCAACCGACTTGGACCGCGAAGGGGAGGCGATCGCCTGGCACCTGCGTGAGGCCATCGGTGGCGACGACACCCGCTATAAGCGCGTGGTGTTCAACGAAATCACCAAGAAAGCCATTCAGGAAGCGTTTTCGCAGCCCGGTGAGCTCGACATCGATCGGGTCAACGCGCAGCAGGCGCGCCGTTTTCTCGATCGCGTAGTGGGGTACATGGTGTCCCCGTTGCTGTGGTCCAAGATTGCCCGTGGCCTGTCGGCCGGGCGTGTGCAATCGGTAGCCGTCAAGCTGGTGGTCGAACGCGAACGCGAGATTCGTGCCTTCATTCCTCAGGAATACTGGGAAATCCATGCCGATCTCGGCACTGCCAAGAACGCCAAGGTTCGCTTCGAAGTCGCCCGTGAAAATGGCGAGGCCTTCAAGCCGCTGAACGAAACCCAGGCCATGGCCGCGCTGGAAAAGCTCAAGGCATCGAGCTATAGCGTCGTCAAGCGTGAAGACCGCCCGACCAGCAGCAAGCCTTCAGCGCCCTTCATCACCTCGACCCTGCAACAGGCGGCGAGCAATCGCCTGGGGTTCGGCGTGAAGAAAACCATGATGATGGCCCAGCGTCTGTACGAAGCGGGTTACATCACCTACATGCGTACCGATTCGACCAACCTGTCGAGCGATGCGCTGGAAATGGCCCGTAGCTACATCGAGCGGGAATTCGGCAAGCAGTACCTGCCCGAAACCCCGCAGGTCTACGGCAGCAAAGAGGGGGCTCAGGAGGCGCACGAAGCCATCCGGCCTTCGGACGTGGGCACCCACCCGACCAAGCTCAGCGGTATGGAGCGCGATGCCGAGCGGCTGTACGAGCTGATCTGGCGTCAGTTCCTGGCCTGCCAGATGCCGCCGGCCCAGTACCTGTCCACCAGCGTGACCGTGGCAGCAGGCAGCTTCGAGCTGCGTGCCAAGGGCCGTATCCTGAAGTTCGATGGCTACACCCGCGTGTTGCCGCAGCAGAGCAAGCCTGGTGAAGACGACGTGCTGCCCGAAATGGTCCAGGGTGAAGCGCTCAAGCTGATGCAGCTTGATCCTACCCAGCACTTCACCAAACCGCCTGCACGGTTCACCGAGGCCAGCCTGGTCAAGGAAATGGAAAAACGCGGTATCGGCCGTCCATCCACCTATGCGGCGATCATCTCGACCATCCAGGACCGTGGCTACGTGACGTTGCACAACCGTCGCTTCTACTCGGAGAAGATGGGCGATATCGTGACCGAGCGGCTTTCCGAGAGTTTCTCCAACTTGATGGATTACGGTTTCACCGCCGGCATGGAGGAGAACCTCGACGACGTCGCCCACGGCGAACGCGACTGGAAGAACGTGCTGGACGAGTTCTACGGCGACTTCAGCAAAAAGTTGCAGACGGCCGAATCCAGCGAAGGCGGCATGCGCGCCAACCAGCCGACGATGACCAACATTCCTTGCAAGGAGTGCGGCCGGCCGATGATGATCCGTACAGCGTCCACGGGCGTGTTCCTGGGCTGCTCTGGT
The DNA here is from genome assembly GCF_022699445.1 of Pseudomonas sp. I3-I5. NCBI lineage: Bacteria > Pseudomonadati > Pseudomonadota > Gammaproteobacteria > Pseudomonadales > Pseudomonadaceae > Pseudomonas > Pseudomonas sp. I3-I5. The sequence continues at coordinate 1,488,679 of NZ_CP093940.1, forward strand.
TACAGCCTGCCACCCAAGGAGCGCTGCAAGTCCACGGTCAACCTCGTGCCTGGTGACGAGATTGCTGCAGACGACGAGGGTGAATCGGAGTCGCGCGTCTTGCTTGGCAAGCACCGCTGCCCGGTCTGTGCGACGGCGATGGACGCCTACCTGCTCGATGAAAAGCACAAGCTGCACATCTGTGGGAATAACCCCGATTGCCCGGGTTACGAGATCGAAGAGGGCAGCTATCGCATCAAAGGCTACGAAGGCCCAAGCCTTGAGTGCGACAAGTGCGGCAGCGAAATGCAGCTCAAGACCGGGCGCTTCGGCAAGTTCTTCGGGTGCACCAACCCTGCGTGCAAGAACACGCGCAAGCTGCTCAAAAGCGGTGAAGCGGCGCCGCCGAAGATGGACAAGGTCGACATGCCTGAGCTCAAGTGCGAGAAGGTGGACGACACCTATGTGCTGCGCGATGGTGCTTCGGGGCTGTTCCTGGCTGCCAGCCAGTTCCCGAAGAACCGCGAAACGCGTGCGCCCCTGGTGTGCGAGATTGTTCCGCACAAGCATGAGATCGATCCCAAGTACCATTTCCTGTGCGAAGCGCCGCAGAAGGATCCGGACGGTCGTCCTACCGTGATCCGCTACAGCCGCAAGACCAAGGAGCAATACGTCCAGTCCGAAGTGGACGGCAAGCCTACCGGTTGGAAGGCGTTCTACGATGGCAAGACCTGGAAAGTCGAAGACAAGCGCTGAGGTCTAGCGTTCAGGGATGGGGCCGCGCGGCGGCCTTTCGTGAGCTGATGCCACGAAAGGCCGCAGCACGGCCCCTTTCATTTATGATGCAGCAATCCGCTTAGCCACCTGATGGGAGGGCGACACATGGCCCAGGAGCTCTATACCCGTACCAATCAAAAACTGTTCTTTGCCGGGCTGGCACTGGAATCGATGGCCAAGGCTGAACAGAGTCAGGCCATGAACGCCCAGGGGCTGGTGCAGGCTGAGCGGGAGTCGGCATTGTTTCATCTGCACGGTGCATTGCTTGGCTTGTGTCACGAAATCAGTGGGTACTATCGCTTGCCTGCGCTGGCAACCGTCGAGCAGGCCCTGGCCCATGACGCCTTTAACGGCATCGCCATACCAGAAGTTGCCGAGCTTCTGGAGCTTGCCCGGCAACGGGAGACCTGGCTGGCGCAGATGCTGGCTGCGTATGCTGACTTGTTCCGAGCGCCCGTGATGCGCAAACCACCCAAGACTGACGTCACCCAGCCGCTGATCCAGGCCGTCAGCCTCGATGAGCAGATGCCTGCGCCGCTGTCCCGTGCCGAGCTTGAAGCGTGGCGCAGCAACCTCAAGGCGCTTGTCAGGCGTTTTCGTGATGCGTTGAGTGAGTGCTGACGGCCTCGAGCGCTGGTACAATGCTCGCCTTTCGTGGAGAACCGCCCTTTATGTCTACGTCTTTTCTGGAAATTGTCGAGTTGCCTGATGGCCGCATCGAACTGCGTCGCGCCGAGGATGAAGGCTCACTGGTAACCCTGGATTTCTCAGAGGATGCCAAAGTATTTCTGCAAGGTCAGCACGTCGAGGTGGCCAAAGCCATGCTCAGCGTGGGGGTACAGATGGCTGGACGGCTTGTGGATGGCGAGCTCGAACGTGACGAAGGGCCGCGCGTTCTGCACTGAAACGCGCAGTCGTGTGATCGCTGCCACCGGCCTGGCCGGTGATGGCGGCAAGCGTATCAGACGGATGAATGTGGGGCAGTCGGAAAGGCGTTGCGCTTTCCCGGCGATCTTTACTCGTCAGGGTGAGCATGACCTGGGAGCGGTCAGGCTGGTAGCACGAATGCCGCAGTGTTAGCCGAAACGAATGTTCAGGCTTTGCGCGTTACCCACGCTTGCTGCACGCAACAGCAACTGACGTGCATTGGCATTGACGCTCCCCAGCCAGCTGACCACGGTATGGCTACGGCCCAGGCGTAGGGCTTCACACGCCAACTGAAGGGGAGGCTGGTTGCCGCGCGGATGAAGCAGCAGAATGCGCTCGCGGTTTAGGCCAGCCCTGCGCAGCCAGGCCTGTGTCAGGCTCGACGGTGGCGCAATGAGGGTCAGCCAGCGCGTTTCGTCTTCTTCGCTGAGTTCACGTAGCACAGGTGCCAGCAAGGTATGACAGTGACTGGGGGCGCCGTGCAGTGACAATTCGCTGAACAGGTCGGGCAAGTCACTCTTGCGCGCCAGTTCGCTGGCCTTGAGGCCAGGCAGGACGGGCTGGGCGAGGAATGCTTCGAACAGCGGCAACTGGACTTGCTCGGTTGTATGGGTGAATGGCTGCATGACGCCTCCTGATTCAGCGGCGAATGACGCCGACGCTCAAGCCCTCGATCACCAGTTCCTGATCTTTCAGGTTGACTTCGATAGGGGCGAATTCCGGGTTTTCGGCCAGCAGCCAGACCTTGTTGCCTTCGCGCTTGAAGCGCTTGACGGTGACTTCGTCGCCGATGCGCGCCACGACGATCTGGCCGTTGCGGGCTTCACGGCAGGTATGCACCGCCAACAGGTCGCCATCGAGGATGCCCACGTTCTTCATGCTCATGCCGTGAACACGCAACAGATAGTCGGCCTGGGGGTGGAAAAAGGCGGGGTTGATGTTGCAGGATTGCTCGATGTGTTGCTCGGCAAGGATCGGGGCGCCGGCAGCAACGCGGCCGATGATCGGGAGCCCGGCCTCCTCGGCCTTGGCTTCGAGGCCGGGAATGCGAATGCCTCGGGAGGCGCCTGGCGTCATCTCGATAGCGCCTTTACGAGCCAGCGCCTTTAGATGCTCCTCGGCGGCATTAGGGGATTTGAAACCCAGCTCCTGGGCAATCTCGGCACGGGTCGGCGGAAAGCCGTTGTCCTCGAGGCTGCGCTTGATGAAGGCGAGGATTTCGGCTTGGCGTGGCGTCAGTTTCAACATGATCAGCGCTCTGTCTTTTTGTACAGTGACTGGGATTATATACAGTATTGGTCTAGCCGCAAGCTTTGGCAGCCCCTAGGTAAGCCGACTGGAGCAGATCACCTCGAGATCACCGCTTCACGACCTTGCAATGGCTTGACTGACCGGCCGGTCACGAGCGCTTGACAGATGTGGGGTTGAAACGTATGTTTCAAACACCTGTTTGTATGGCGGAGTGCTCGGAGTAGTCATGGCCCAATCGGAAACCGTTGAACGCATCCTCGATGCTGCCGAGCAGCTGTTTGCCGAGCGCGGGTTCGCCGAAACCTCGTTGCGGCTGATCACCAGCAAGGCCGGCGTCAACCTGGCGGCGGTGAACTACCACTTCGGTTCCAAGAAAGCCCTGATCCAAGCGGTCTTCTCTCGTTTTCTGGGGCCCTTCTGCGCCAGTCTCGAGCGCGAGTTGGAACGGCGTCAGGCCCGCCCCGAGCATAAGCCCACCCTTGAAGATTTGCTGGAGATGCTGGTCGAGCAAGCCCTTGCCGTGCAGCCGCGCAGCAACAACGACCTGTCGATCTTCATGCGGCTGCTTGGCTTGGCGTTCAGCCAGAGCCAGGGCCATTTGCGCCGTTACCTCGAAGACATGTACGGCAAGGTCTTCCGCCGCTACATGTTGCTCGTCAACGAAGCCGCGCCACGCATTCCTGCGATCGAATTGTTCTGGCGTGTGCACTTCATGCTCGGGGCTGCTGCGTTCAGCATGTCGGGCATCAAGGCGCTGCGGGCCATCGCCGAGACTGACTTCGGCATCAACACCTCCATCGAGCAGGTGATGCGCCTGATGGTGCCGTTCCTGGCTGCCGGCATGCGTGCCGATACCGGCGTCACCGACGCGGCCATGGCCAGCGCCCAGTTGCGCCCGCGCAGCAAAACCGCCAGCGGTGCAGCCCCCGTCAAGGCATAACTTGGCCTGTTGCCAGCCGCAAGCGGGCTTTTCCCTGTCTCTATTGAAGGATTTCTCATGACCGTCAGCCTGCAAGGCTCCTTGATGGTGGATATCGCCGGCACCTGGCTGACCGCCGAAGACCGGCAGCTGTTGCGCCAGCCTGAAGTGGCGGGGTTGATCATCTTCGCCCGCAACATCGAAAGTCCGCGGCAGGTGCGCGCGTTATGCGCCTCCATTCGCGCACTGCGCCCTGACCTGATCCTGGCCGTCGATCAGGAGGGAGGCCGAGTGCAGCGTCTGCGCCAGGGGTTCGTGCGCTTGCCGGCCATGCGTGCCCTGGCCGACACTGCCAATGCCGAGTACCTGGCCGAACAATGTGGCTGGTTGATGGCGACCGAAGTGCTCGCCGTTGGCCTGGACCTGAGCTTCGCCCCGGTGCTGGACTTGGATCACCAGCGCAGCGCGGTGGTGGGCAGCCGAGCCTTCGAGGGCGATCCGCTTCGAGCTACGCAACTGGCGGGCGCATTCATCCGCGGCATGAACGCGGCAGGCATGGCGGCCTGTGGCAAACACTTCCCAGGCCATGGCTGGGCAGAAGCTGATTCCCACGTAGCGATACCCACTGACGAGCGTAGCCTGGAGCAGCTGCGAGCGGCGGACCTGGTGCCGTTCAGCCGGCTGAGCGGTCAATTGGCGGCAGTGATGCCTGCCCATGTGATCTATCCGCAGGTCGACAACCGCCCGGCAGGCTTTTCCCGCCGGTGGCTGCAAGATATTTTGCGCGGCGAGCTGGGTTTTGACGGGGTCATCTTCAGCGACGACCTGTCCATGGCCGGTGCTCATGTGGTGGGTGATGCGGCCAGCCGCATCGAAGCTGCGTTCACTGCCGGGTGTGATATGGGGCTGGTTTGCAACGACCGGGCTGCAGCCGAATTGGCGCTGGGCGCGGCTCAGCGCCTGCGGGTCACGCCGTCGCCTCGGATCGCCAGCATGCGCGGTCAAGGCACGGCCTGCACCGATTATCGCCAACATCCGCGTTGGCTGCAGGCGCTGGGTGCGCTCAAGGACGCGCAGTTGATCGACTAGCCGCTTATTGCCAAGCAGGCTGTCGGGACGCGTTCACCCAGCCAGTGCGCGTCCCGACAGGTTTTACCGACCCCGCTTGCCCGGCAAGGGCGCAAACAACGCTTCGATTTCCTCGTCCCCCAGTCGCCACTGCCCAGCCTTGCCTCCGTCAAGCAGGCTGGTGGCCAGCGCTGCTTTCTCCTGCTGCAACAGCTGGATCTTTTCCTCCACCGTGCCCCGGGTGATCAGCTTGAACACGAACACGGGCTTGTCCTGGCCGATGCGGTAGGCCCGGTCGGTCGCCTGGTTTTCGCTGGCCGGGTTCCACCACGGGTCGTAATGAATCACGGTGTCGGCTGCTGTCAGGTTCAAGCCCACCCCGCCTGCCTTGAGGCTGATCAGAAAGACCTGGCTATCCCCCGCTTGGAATTGCTGGACAGGGGTGCGACGGTCGCGGGTGTCACCGGTCAACAGGCTGTAGCGAATGCTGCGTTTTTTCAGTTCCTGCTCGATCAACGCCAGCATCGAGGTGAACTGGGAGAACAGCAGCACGCGGCGACCTTCGCTCATCAGCTCTTCGAGCATCTCCAGCAGCGCGCCCAGCTTGCCCTTGTCGCTCTGGTTGCCCTTGATGTCCACGCCCTTGACCAGGCGCAGGTCGCAACACACCTGGCGCAGCTTGAGCAGTGCGTCGAGAATGACGATCTGGCTGCGTGCGGCACCATTACGGGCTACCTCGTCGCGAACCTTCTTGTCCATCGCCACCCGCACGGCCTCGTAGGTGTCACGCTGTGCGTCGCTCAGTTCGACCCAGTGCACCAGCTCCGTCTTGGCTGGCAGTTCGGTGGCGACTTGCTCCTTCGTGCGGCGCAGCAGGAAGGGGCGAATGCGCGTGATCAGGTGGGTCAGGCGCTCGGTATTGCCCTGGCGCTCAATGGGCGTGCGGTAGTCCTGATTGAAACGCTTGAGGTCACCCAGCCAGCCGGGCATCAGGAAGTGGAAGATCGACCACAGCTCGCCGAGGTTGTTTTCCATCGGTGTACCGGTCAGGCACAGGCGCTGGGTAGCCTGCAGTTGGCACACAGCCATGGCGGCCTTGCTTGTGCTGCTCTTGATGTTCTGCGCCTCGTCGAGCAACAGCAGGTGCCATGGCTGCGCACGCAAATGCGCGAGGTCGCGGGGCACCAGGGCATAGGTGGTCAGGATGAGGTCGTAATCCTGCAGACGGGTGAAATGCTTGCTGCGTGCTGGCCCGTGCAGGGCCAGCACCCGAAGGTCAGGTGCAAAACGCTGCGCCTCGTCCAGCCAATTGGGTAGCAGGCTGGTCGGCATGACCGCCAGTGCTGGCGTCGTCAAACGGCCCGCTTCTTTTTCCAGCAGCACATGGGCAAGGGCTTGCAAGGTTTTGCCCAGGCCCATGTCATCCCCAAGGATGCCACCGGTGCCCATCTCCCGCAGTGCTTGCAGCCAGTTGAGCCCTTGCTGCTGGTAGCCGCGCAGGCTGGCGTGCAAGCCGGCAGGTGGGGCGACCTGCAGATCCCTGGCATCCCGCAGGCGGCGACCCAAATCGCGCACATGCTCCCCGCCTTCCCAATGCAGCGGCAGCGCTTCGATCCCGTTCAGGCGCGCAGCGTCTGCTCGGCTCATGCGCAGTGCCGTTCCGGCTTCGGGTTCGCTCATGTACAGCTCGCCCAAGGTCGCCATCACGGCCTTGACCCGGCCATAAGGCAGTGCCACGCGCAGGGCGGAGGCGTCGATCCGGCCGCGGTTGAGATCGATCAGCAGGTGCTCCTCGTCATTGCGCTTGGCCAGTTCGCTGGGACGCAGCAGTTCAGGGCTATTGCGCAACAGCTGCAGCACGATGGGCAGCAGGCTGTGCCGCTGTCCATCGACGACGATACCCAGTTCGAGGTCGAACCATTCATGGCCTGGCGTTTCATCGACGGTGGCGTACCAGTCCTCCACTTCCTGCAAGTCGAACGCGAAGTCGCGGTTGACATCCACCTGCCAGCCCGCCTCACGCAGCCGGGGCAGGTCTGTGCGCACGAACTGCAGCCAGGCTTCGTCGTCGGCGAGCAGGAACATCTCGCCCGCGCTGTCGGGCAGCGCCTTGCTCTGCCGGGTCGCGACCTTGAACCCCATGTCGCGCAGGACATTGCGCAGGGCTTGCTCAGCCTTGGGTTGACGGCTGATGCGCTGGCTCACACTGCCCACCAGGCGCGTGAGCGGCTTGTCGGTATTACCGCTGGCCGACAGGCCGTCGTAGTCGAACGACAACGCGGCGCGATGCTGCATCTGGCGCTGCATGCGGCCGGTCTTGGGCATGTAGGCGGTGAACTCCAGGCTCCCGAGCGCGAGGTGCGCCTTGGGCTGGATGTCATCGACGTGTTGCTCTTCGACCTCGGTCGGCGTCGGCACGGCATGGCTCAAGGCATTGAGCTTGTGGCTGAGTGGCACGACCAAGTGCTCCGGCACCTCGGGTGCGAGGGTCAGTTGCATTGCAACGTGGGGGTTGAGCCCATGTTCGAGAATACCGATCTCATGGGTGACCATGTCCAGGTAGTACAGCGGAAGCAACGGGATGACGCAGTTGGTTTTATCCCCGCCGGTGAACCACAAGCCACGGTACGCACCATTGTCCAGGCGCACCCAGCGAAACTCGCCCTGGCGCACCGGCCCGGGCACCAGTTGCGGTTGGGTGTCGAACAGGTACAGTCGGCCCGTGTCGATGATGCGCTGGAGCAACTCACCGCCTTCGGCCCCGGTCAGCCTGTAGCCTCGCTCCTGGCCGCCCCCCTGATTGAGCGAGGAGAGCAGACGCAGGATGCGCGCGTCTTCTTCGGTCACGAACTTCGGTCGGTCGTACAGGAAGTCGTAGACCGACTGCACCCGGCTGAAGCGAATGCCGTCTTCGGTTTCGGCGCCCTTGCGCACGACCACTGAGCAACTGGCATCGTCCTGAAGGCGCAAGTTGTAGCAGACCGAGCGCCCGCGCCTGTCTTTGCCCGGTTCGACCGGCGCGGGCGCTTGTTCGAGATTGCTGAGCCAATGTTGAAGCTCGGCTGACATCTTTGCAGAGGTGGGCTTGGCTATCAGTGGCGTGTCGAAGGGGTCGCTGATCAGCAGCAGCGCAGCCGCGCAGTGCTTGCAGTTGCGCGCAACAGGGCAACTGCACCGGCCTTTTACGAGCAGGCGCCCGGCATGCACGCTCACTTCGATGTCCTGCCGGTAGGTTTGTCCTGCACTGCCTTTGCACAGAGCGGAAAACCTTTGCCCGTTTAGGTACTCCAGCTCGGACATGCCCTCGCTCGCGTAAACCTCGCCTCGCCTCAGAGTGCCTGCGTCGAAACATTCGATCCAGTTGGGGTACTCGTTCAGCAGCTCGAAGGCATCCGGTCCATTGCGGCTCATGGGCTACTGCTCCAGCATGTCCAGCGATGGCATCTTGGGTGTGCCGGGTGGGGTGATCTTCAGGAGCATGGCCAGATGGCCGCCGTCCAGGTAGGTCAGTTGTCCGCCTTTCACATTGCTGTTGGCCTGGCGAAACTGCTCGCTCTGCAGCACGCTGCCGTTGCTGTCGAGCTGGTTGACCCAGAGGTTGGCTTCAACCTGGATGAAGCGGCCCTGGGTGATGCTCAGGTTGCCCTCGATCGGGAAATGGCCGAACTGCTCGGCACCCTCACCCAATGCGATGCGACTGGGCCCATCGCCTACTTGCTGTTGCCAGGCCCGATGCATGAGCACCGTGTAATCGGCCGTGGCGCCCAGGCGCGTGGCCTCGTCTTCCAGGGCTGGGCGCTGCTCTGCGCTCTTGTCCAGCCGTGGCGCCCCAGCGCTCCAGTCTTCGGGAGCGAAGGGGCTGGTGAACGCGGGTACGTTGTTCTGCCGTACCAGGATCATTTCGACCTGGTACGGGCCCTGGGCGAATGCCGCTGGGGCAAACGCCACCAGCAGCAGGGTCAGACAGCGAATGGCGCGCATGGATCTTCCTTAGGCAGGCTTTGGTGTCAGGCGCTCGAACAGCGCCTCAAGGGTGTTGAAGCGCTCATCAGGCCGTTCCATTGGAACCAGGAAGCGGAACTGAGTGGCGCCCTCGAACTTGTAGCGCTTGGGCTGGCTCTGGATCAGCTTGATCAGGGTCAGAGGATCGACCGGCGTTTCGGCCTCGAACTCCAGCTTGCCGCCGTTGGGGCCGGCGTCGACTTTCTTGATGCCAAGTTTCTCCGCCTGCAACTTGAGCAGCGTCAGGCGCATGAGGTTCTTGGTGGGCTCTGGCAGAAGGCCGAAGCGATCGATCATTTCGACCTGCAGGTCCTTGAGCCCTTCCTCATCGGCTGCCGAGGCGATGCGCTTGTACAGGATCAGCCGCGCATGCACGTCCGGCAGGTAGTCCTCGGGGATCAGGGCCGGCAGGCGCAGGTTGATTTCCGGGCCGCCGCCCAGTGGTTGCTCCAGGTTGGGCTGGGTGCCCTTGCGGATCGCCTTGACGGCGCGCTCGAGCATTTCCATGTACAGGGTAAAGCCCACCGCCTGAATCTGGCCGCTCTGGCCATCCCCGAGCAATTCGCCAGCCCCGCGGATTTCCAGGTCGTTGGTCGCGAGCACGAACCCGGCGCCCAGGTCTTGAGTGTTGGCGATGGCTTCGAGGCGTTTTTCGGCGTCGCCGCTGACCTTCTGGCGCGTTGGTGTCAGCAGGTAGGCATAGGCCTGGTGGTGGCTGCGACCGACTCGGCCACGCAGTTGATGCAGCTGGGCCAGGCCGAACTTGTCGGCACGCTCGATGACGATGGTGTTGGCGCTGGGCACGTCGATGCCGGTTTCGATGATGGTCGAGGCCACCAGCACGTTGAAGCGCTTGTGGTAGAAGTCGCTCATCACCTGTTCCAGCTCGCGCTCGCGCATCTGGCCGTGGCCAATGCCGATGCGCGCCTCGGGGACCAGCTCGGCCAGGTCGGCGGCGCATTTCTCGATGGTTTTCACATCGTTGTGCAGGTAGTACACCTGGCCGCCGCGCAGCAGTTCGCGCAGCAGTGCTTCCTTGACGGTGCTGTTGTTCTGTTCCATGACGAAGGTGCGCACCGACAGGCGCCGCGCCGGTGGCGTGGCGATGATCGACAGATCGCGCATACCCGCCACAGCCATGTTCAAGGTGCGCGGGATGGGCGTGGCGGTCAGGGTGAGGATGTCCACTTCGCTGCGCAGCGCCTTGAGCTGCTCTTTCTGACGCACACCGAAACGATGCTCTTCGTCGATGATGGCCAGGCCCAGGTCCTTGAAGCGCACATCGTCCTGGAGCAGCTTGTGGGTGCCGATCAGGATGTCGATCTTGCCCTCGGCCAGCTCGGCCGCGGCGGTGGCCACTTCCTTGGCCGATTTGAAGCGGCTCATCACCTCGACGGTGACCGGCCAGTCCGCGAATCGGTCGCGGAAACTGTTGTAATGCTGCTGGGCCAGCAGGGTAGTGGGCACCAACACAGCCACCTGGCGACCGCTGTGCACGGCGATGAACGCTGCACGCATGGCCACCTCGGTCTTGCCGAAGCCCACGTCGCCGCACACCAGGCGGTCCATGGGCTTGGGCGCCAGCATGTCGGCGCGTACCGCTTCGATGGCCGCTTGCTGGTCGGGGGTTTCCTCGAACGGGAAGCCTGCGCTGAACGTGGCGTAGTCGGCGGCGGGGTCGGCGAACGCATAACCCTTGCGCGCTGCTCGGCGGGCATAGATGTCGAGCAGCTCGGCGGCGACATCGCGTACCTGTTCGGCAGCCTTGCGCTTGGCTTTCTGCCAGGTTTCCGAGCCCAGGCGGTGCAGGGGCGCCAGCGCGTCATCGCTGCCGGTGTAGCGGGCGATCAGGTGCAGGTTGGCAACCGGTACGTAGAGCTTGGCGCCCTCGGCGTATTCAAGGGTAAGGAACTCGGCGGCCTGGCCGTCGATTTCCAGCGTGGCCAAGCCCAGGTAGCGGCCTACGCCATGGTCGATGTGCACCACCGGTGCACCTTCGCGCAGCTCGGTCAGGTTCTTGATGACGGCGTCGTTGGCGGTTTCGCCGCGCTTGTCGCGGCGGCGGCGCTGCATCACCCGCTGACCGAACAGCGGGCTTTCGGCGATCAGGGCCATGGCCGGATCGTCGAGCAGCAGGCCTTCGTCGAGCGGTGCGATGGTGATGTTCAGGCGTTCGCTGCCGGTGACGAAGTCGGTCCAGCCTTCAACCGTGTTCGGGCGCAGCTTGAGCCGTTCGAGCAGCTCGAGCAGCACTTCGCGGCGCCCGGCCGATTCTGCGGTGAACAACACGCGGCCATCGAACTGGTCGAGAAACCCTGCCAATGCCGCCAGCGGCTGGTTGGCCTTGGCTTCGATGGCAAGGTCGGGCAGGGCGCGGGCGGCGAAGCGCTGGCGCCCGGCGCCGGGGTCCAGGTCATCGCGGCTGACCACCACCCTTGGCCACTGCTTGAGGCGTGCGAAACAGTCTTCCACTGGCATGAACAGCTCGGCCGGCGGCAGCAAGGGCCGGCTCAGGTCGCCCCGGCGGTCCTCATAGCGCCCACGCACGTCGTTCCAGAAATGCTCGGCCGCCTGCTCGACGCCCGGCAGCGAAAACACCTGGGTATCGGCTGGCAAGTAGTCGAACAGGGTCGAGGTTTCTTCGAAGAACAGCGGCAGGTAGTACTCGATGCCTGACGGGATGATGCCGCTGGCCAGGTCCTGGAAGATCGCGCTGCGGCGAAAATCCACGTCGAAACGCTCGCGAAAGCGTGCCTTGAACCGAGTGACTTCCTCTTTTTGCATCGGAAATTCGCGAGCCGGCAGCAGGCGAATGGAGTCGACCTTGTCGATCGAGCGCTGGGTCTCGGGGTCGAACGTGCGCAGCGTCTCGATTTCGTCGTCGAACAGGTCGATGCGGTAGGGCAGCTTGCTGCCCATCGGGAACAGGTCGATCAAGGCCCCACGCACGGCGAACTCGCCATGCTCATAGACGGTGTCGACGCAGCGGTAGCCACTGGCTTCGAGGCGGCTGCGCATCTGCTCCACATCGATGGTCTGGCCCACGTCCAGCACCAGGCTGCTGCCTAGCAGGAAGCGGGTAGGGGCCAGGCGATGCAAGGCCGTGGTAATGGGCACCACCAGGATGCCGTGGCTCAGCTCGGGCAACCGGTACAGGCTGGCGATGCGCTGGGAGATGATGTCCTGGTGGGGCGAGAACAGGTCGTAGGGCAGGGTCTCCCAGTCGGGAAACGGCAGCACTGGCAACTCGGGCGCGAAGAACTTCAGTTCCTGCTCCAGGCGGTCGGCGGCCTGGCTGTCTGCCGTCAGTAGCAGGGTAAAGCGGCCAGCGCTGCTGGCGGCCTCGGCGATGGCAAGGCTGAGGGCGGCACCGGGCAGGTTGCCCCAGGTTTGTTTGCCGGCGGTAGCCGACAGTTGCGGTAGGCGCAGAACTGACACGGGAGATTGCACTCCAAGCGTTTCGGCAAAGAGACCGATTGTACCGGTGACGCTGGCGGCTGTCAGGCTCCAATGGGGCAGGATGATCGATGTGCGTGACCTCGACAGGCGCTCATTGCCGGTTACGCATCGGGGCGTCATAATGTAGCCCCTTTTTTCTGTCCCTACATGTGGAAGGTTCCCGTGACTCAGAAGCCCGACCAGTGTCTTGGTGAGTGGATCGATCGTGAAGCCCTGGCTGAAGCGATGATCCCGCTTATCGGTCAGCTCTACCGCAACAACAATGTGGTGAGCTCGATCTATGGCCGCAGCCTGATCAACCGTTCGGTTATCTCGATCCTCAAGGCACACCGCTTTGCGCGTCATCGCCAGACCGACGAAACCGAACTGTCCGTTCACGAGACATTCCCCCTGCTCAAGGCCATGAGCGAGCTGAAGCTGGGCGCCGCCTCGGTCGACCTGGGCAAGCTGGCCAACAAGTTCAAGCTCGAAGGCAACGGCCGCAGCGCCGAGCAGTTCGTGCGTGAAGAGCTGGCCGACGTGGTGGGCCAGCAGAACGCCGCTGCGCGCAAGGGCACCGACGTCGTGCTGTATGGTTTCGGCCGTATCGGTCGCCTGCTGGCGCGTATCCTGATCGAGAAGACCGGTGGCGGCGACGGCCTGCGCCTGCGTGCCATCGTCGTGCGCAAAGGCGCCGAGAACGATCTGGTCAAGCGTGCCAGCCTGCTGCGTCGTGACTCGGTGCACGGGCCGTTCGATGGCACCATCACCATCGACGAAGCCAACAACACCCTGACGGCCAACGGCAACCTGATCCAGATCATCTATGCCAAGAACCCGAGCGAAGTCGACTACACCCAGTACGGTATCGACAACGCGCTGATCGTGGACAACACCGGCGTATGGCGTGATGCCGACGGCCTGGGCCAGCACCTGGCGTGCCCGGGTGCCAGCCGCGTGATCCTCACCGCACCTGGCAAGGGTGCCCTGAAGAACATCGTGCACGGCATCAACCATGGCGAGATCACGGCCGATGACAAGATCATCTCCGCCGCCTCCTGCACCACCAACGCCATCGTGCCGGTGCTCAAGGCCGTCAACGACCAGTACGGCATCGTCAACGGCCACGTCGAAACCGTTCACTCGTTCACCAACGACCAGAACCTGATCGACAACTTCCACAAGGGCAGCCGCCGTGGCCGCGCCGCGCCGCTGAACATGGTCATCACCGAAACCGGTGCTGCCACCGCCGCCGCCAAGGCCCTGCCAGTGCTCAAGGGCAAGTTGACCGGCAACGCCATTCGCGTGCCGACGCCGAACGTGTCGATGGCCATCCTCAACCTGAACCTGGAAAAGGCCACCAGCCGCGAGGAAATCAACGAGTACCTGCGCCAGACGGCCATGCACTCGGACCTGCACAAGCAGATCGACTACGTCAGCTCCCAGGAAGTGGTCTCCACCGACTTCGTGGGCTCGCGCCACGCCGGTGTGGTAGACGCCGAAGCCACCATCTGCAACGACAACCGCGTCGTGCTGTACGTGTGGTATGACAACGAATTCGGCTACAGCTGCCAGGTCGTGCGCGTGATGGAAGACATGGCCGGGGTCAACCCACCTGCCTTTCCACGCTGATCGGCCGTTCAGACGCTGAACACACGGGAACCTTCGGGTTCCCGTTTTCGTTTGGGCGGCCGGGCACGGGTGCTTGTACTCGCAGAGCGCAGGGGGCACCGAGTGACTCAACGCGACATTTCAGGGACAATGACCGCCGTTTGGCAGGTGCCTGAGCGGTTTTTTCGCCTGAGCAGGTAGTGAAAGGTGATCGAAAGCGGGGACGAGGATGATTGCCGCCAAGGAGAAGGTGGTTTATGTAGTGCGGGCGAAATTGGCCTACGACGCGACCAAGGGTTAATGTGCGCGCCGTTCACGCTTGATTAGACTGCACCCGATTTTTTCTCATGGCGCCCAGGCGGCATGATCGTGCGCCGCAAGCGACCGTGGCTTGCGGGCCAGTTCTGAAGGAGTACGCATGGCTGTCTACAACTACGACGTAGTGGTGCTGGGTTCCGGCCCAGCCGGGGAAGGTGCGGCAATGAACGCCGCCAAAGCAGGGCGCAAGGTGGCGATGGTCGACACCCGCCGCCAAGTCGGGGGTAACTGCACCCACTTGGGCACCATCCCCTCCAAGGCACTGCGTCACTCGGTGCGGCAGATCATGCAGTTCAACACCAACACCATGTTCCGCGCCATCGGCGAGCCGCGTTGGTTCTCCTTCCCGGACGTGCTCAAGAGCGCCGAGAAGGTCATCGCCAAACAGGTGGCCTCGCGTACGGGCTATTATGCCCGCAACCGCGTCGACCTGTTCTTCGGCACCGGCAGCTTCGCCGACGAGCAGACCGTCGAAGTGGTCTGCCCCAATGGTGTGGTGGAAAAACTCAACGCCAAGCACATCATCATTGCCACCGGTTCGCGCCCCTATCGGCCAGCAGACATCGACTTCAACCACCCGCGTGTGTACGACAGCGACACCATCCTCAGCTTGAGCCATACCCCGCGCAAGCTGATCGTCTATGGCGCCGGGGTGATCGGGTGCGAATACGCCTCGATCTTCAGCGGCCTGGGTGTGCTGGTCGAACTGGTGGACAACCGTGGGCAATTGCTCAGCTTCCTGGATTCGGAAATCTCCCAGGCCCTGAGCTACCACTTCAGCAACAACAACATCACCGTGCGCCACAACGAAGATTATGAGCGGGTCGAGGGGCTGGACAACGGTGTCATCCTGCACCTGAAGTCGGGCAAGAAGATCAAGGCCGATGCTTTGCTCTGGTGCAACGGGCGTACCGGCAACACCGACAAGCTGGGGCTTGAGAACATCGGCATCAAGGTCAACAGCCGCGGCCAGATCGAAGTGGACGAGGCCTACCGCACCAGCGTGCCGAACATCTACGGCGCCGGCGACGTGATTGGCTGGCCAAGCCTGGCCAGTGCCGCGCACGACCAGGGCCGCTCGGCCGCAGGGAGCATCGTCGACAACGGCAGCTGGCGTTTCGTCAACGATGTACCGACGGGTATCTACACCATTCCGGAGATCAGCTCGATCGGCAAGAACGAGCAGGAACTGACCCAGGCCAAGGTGCCCTATGAAGTGGGCAAGGCCTTCTTCAAGAGCATGGCCCGGGCGCAGATTGCCGGTGAGCCCCAGGGCATGCTGAAAATCCTGTTCCACCGCGAGACGCTGCAGGTGCTGGGTGTGCACTGCTTCGGCTATCAGGCGTCGGAAATCGTGCATATCGGCCAGGCGGTGATGAACCAGCCGGGCGAGCTGAACAACCTCAAGTACTTCGTGAACACCACGTTCAACTACCCGACCATGGCCGAAGCCTATCGGGTAGCGGCCTATGACGGTCTGAACCGGCTTTTTTGAGCGGCTCCGACCGGTGGCCTGAGCCGGTCGGAGAGACCGAATTCAACCCTGCCCGAGGGTGGTCCTGGCCAAACCGGGAAAGTCTGTAATCAGGCTGTCCACGCCAAAATCAGCGAGCCGGCGCATCAGTGCCGGCTCGTTGACCGTCCATACCGACACGTGCAAGCCCTGCTTTTGCGCTTTTTGCAGGCGTTCCGGGGTGCACAGCGTCCAGTTCAAGGCCAGCATCTGGCAACCATAGTTCTGTGCAACTTTCAGCGGGTCGAGCCAGGCGTACTCGGCCACCAGGCCGCGTTGCACATCCGGCACCAGTTCTTGAGCGGCGCCCAGCACTTCGCGTGAACTGGAGGTGATCGTTACCTTGTCCAGCAAGCCAAACTGCTGGGCCAGTTCGCGAATGGCCAGCACCGTGCTGGCTGCGCGGGTGCGCGAGGCGCTCTTGACCTCCAGCTGCCAGTGCTCGAACGGGCATTTCTCGAACAACTCTTCCAGGCGTGGGATGGGGCAGGGCTGGACCCAGCCCGGGCCACCCTGACGTGCGTCGAGCTTGACCAGGTCTTCGGCCGGGTGCTCGACCACCTTGCCGCGCTTGCCGGTGGTGCGCTTGAGGGTAGGGTCATGGATCACCATCAGCTGGTTGTCGGCCGACAGGTGCAGATCCAGCTCGCAGCGCATGATGCCGTGGGACAGGCACTGGCGGAAGCTGTTCAGGGTGTTCTCGGGCGCTTCGCCCTTGGCGCCGCGATGGCCATAGATCAGGGTCACGTTCGTTCCTTCAGTGAGAAAAATGGAGTCAGGGTGATGGGGCGTTCTGTTCCAGTTGCTGGCGTCTTTGCTGCTGCTGGCGCTGCAGGATGTAGCGGGCAAGCAGCTGGCGCTGGGCATCGACCATGTCGATGAACTCGATGCCGACCTCGAAGCCCTCCTCGGGCCTGGCCTCGCAATGGGTGATCTTGCCACGCAACAGCAGGCCATGGGCGCGTGGCATCAGCACCATTTGTACCTTCACTTGGGTACCCGGTGCAAAAGGCCCTGGCTGGACGCACTCCAGACCGCCTTCGGACATCACCACTGCCTGCGGTTGGCCTACCTCGCCCAGCAGGGTATGGGCGACCACGGCGCTGAGCACGTCCAGGCGCTTGTTCTGTACCCGCAGAAACGCTGCGAGGGTGCGGTCCTTGTCGCTGAGCTGGCGCAGCAGGTGCTGGGCCTCGAAGTCGGCCAGGTGCAGCTCGCTGAGCAGATTGAACAGTGGGGAATCATCCTGCAACACATCTGGATCAAGGGCTTGGGCCGCGCTCAATGGGCTGATTTGAAGTGCGATCCGATCAGCAATGCGGTAGTATTCGCGGCGATCTTCTTCGTCTAATGTCGTCATGGCGAACCCATGGTAGCGGCGGTGGTCCGAGTGTAAAGCCGCCGTAGGCGCCTCGCCACAAGGACGTTCCCTTCCATCCGAACAAGCCCCGACATGTTCAGACCTCTTTTCGCATTCATCGGCACGCGTTATACCCGTGCCAAACGTCGCAATCACTTCGTCTCGTTCATTTCCCTGACCTCGATGATCGGTCTCGCCCTGGGCGTGGTAGTCATGATCGTGGTGCTGTCGGTGATGAACGGGTTCGACCACGAGATGCGCACCCGCGTGTTGGGCATGATCCCTCACGCCACGCTCGAGAGCGGCCAGCCCATCGCCGACTGGCCTGCCCTTGCCGAACAAGTAAAGCAGAATCCGCAGGTGGTGGCGGTCGCGCCCTTCACCCAGATGCAGGGTTTGCTTACCCATGACGGCAAGGTGCAGAAGGTGTTGCTCAACGGCATCGATCCAGCCCGGGAACGGGAGGTATCGATCATCGATAATTTCGTCCAGCAGGGCCGGCTGGACCAATTGGCGCCCGGTGAGTGGGGCATCATGATCGGCGACAAGGCGGCAGCCAAGCTGGGCGTGGCCGTCGGTGACAAACTCACCTTCGTGGCCCCGGAAGTCAGCGTTACACCGGCCGGCATGTTCCCGCGCATGAAGCGCTTCACCGTGGTCGGCACCTTCCATGTGGGAGCCGGCGAAATCGACGGTTACCTGGGGCTGACCAACATCGCCGACCTGTCGCGCCTGCACCGCTGGAAGCCCGACCAGGTGCAGGGCCTGCGCTTGAAGTTCGATGACCTGTTCCAGGCCCCGCGGGTGGCTTACGACATCGCCCAACAGCTGGGCGACCAGGACTTCTACAGCCGCGACTGGACCCGTACCCATGGCAACCTCTACCAGGCCATTCGCATGGAAAAAGCCATGATCGGCCTGCTGTTGCTGCTGATCGTCGCTGTTGCCGCGTTCAACATCATTTCCACGCTGGTGATGGTGGTCAACGACAAGCGAGGGGACATCGCCATTCTGCGCACGTTGGGTGCCACCCCCGGGCAGATCATGCTCATCTTCATGGTGCAGGGCACCGTGATCGGTGTCGTGGGCACGTTGATCGGCGCCGTGGTGGGCATCATCGCCGCGCTCAACGTCAGTACGGCCATCGCCGGGATCGAGCATTTGATCGGCCACAAATTCCTCAACGCCGACGTGTATTTCATCGATTACCTGCCCTCGCAGATCCAGGCCCAGGACGTGTACATGGTCTGTGGTGCGGCACTGGTCCTGAGTTTCTTCGCCACCCTGTACCCTGCCTGGCGTGCGGCACGCACCCAGCCGGCAGAGGCGTTACGTTATGAGTGAGTCGCGCATGAGTGATAAAGCCGTTCTGAGTTGCCGCAACCTGGGCAAGTCCTACGACGAGGGCCCCGAGTCGGTGCAGGTGTTGTGTGGCCTGAACCTGGAACTGCACGCCGGCGAGCGCATCGCCATCGTCGGCAGTTCGGGGTCCGGCAAGAGCACCTTGCTCAACCTGCTGGGCGGCCTGGATCGCCCCACACAGGGCAGCGTGTGGTTGGCCGGCGAGGAGCTGTCGGCGTTGGGCGAGCGCGCCCGTGGGCTGCTGCGCAACCGCGAGTTGGGTTTCGTGTACCAGTTTCATCACCTGCTGCCCGAATTCACGGCCCTGGAGAACGTGTGCATGCCGCTGCTCATCGGCCGTACCGCTATCCCAGAGGCGCGTGAACGTGCCGAGGCGCTGCTCAAACGCGTTGGGCTGGGGCATCGCCTCAATCACAAGCCGGCCGAGCTATCTGGCGGTGAGCGTCAGCGGGTGGCCATTGCGCGTGCGCTGGTCAACCGCCCGGGCCTTGTGATGCTGGACGAACCCACCGGGAACCTCGATCACCACACTGCCCAAGGCATCCAGGAATTGATGCAGGAACTGTCCAGTGCTTCGCGCACGGCGTTCCTGGTGGTGACCCACGACCTGAGCCTTGCGCGTCAGATGGACCGTGTACTGAAACTCGACAATGGCCACCTGGTGGCGATCTGACCGACCGAGCGGGATGACCCTTTCATCCCGCGACCTGTTTTGATTGGGTGTATTCGCACATGTTCAGACCCCTGCCCATCTTCATCGGCGCGCGCTATACCCGGGCCAAGCGTCGCAACCATTTCATCTCGTTCATCTCCATGACCTCGATGATCGGCCTGTCCCTGGGCGTGCTGGCCATGATCGTGGTGCTGTCGGTGATGAACGGCTTCCAGCGCGAAATGAGCTCGCGCATCCTGGGCTTGGTCCCCCACGCGGCCATTCTAGGCCAGCAGCCGCTGGACAACTGGCAGCAGGTGGCCGATGCGGCCATGAAAAACCCTGCCGTGGTTGCCGCGGCCCCGATCACCGAGATGGAAGGCATGTTGTCCTATAAGGGCGCCATGCAGCCCATTCAGGTGGGCGGTATCGATCCGGCCGAGGAAAACAAGGTTTCGATCGTAGGGCGGCACATCGTTCAGGGCCGCTTGCAGGACTTGCAGCCCGGCGAGTTCGGCGTGGTGATTGGCGAGCTGACGGCCCGCCGTTTTCGCCTGAATACCGGGGACAAACTGACCTTGATCGTGCCAGAGATCAGCAGCGAGCCTGGCGGGATCACCCCACGCATGCAGCGCTTGACCGTGGTGGGCATTTTCAAGGTGGGCGCCGAGCTCGATGGCTCCCAGGCCTACATTCACATGGCCGATGCCGCGACCATGCAGCGTTGGGCACCCGGCCAGGTTCAAGGTGTGCGGCTGAAGCTGCATGACCTGTATGCCGCCCCGCAAGTCTCCAAGGCCATCGCAGCGCAGCTTGGCGAGGGCTACCGGGCAGATGACTGGTCCCACACCCAAGGCAGCCTGTTCAGCGCCATGAAGATGGAAAAGACCATGATCGGCCTGTTGTTGCTGATGATCATCGCCGTGGCCGCGTTCAACATCATCGCCACCTTGGTCATGGTGGTGAATGACAAAGGGCCGGATATCGCCATCCTGCGCACCCTGGGGGCAACGCCTGCGCAGATCATGGGGACATTCATGGTCCAGGGCAGCTTGATCGGCGTCGTCGGCACGCTGATCGGTGGGGTGCTCGGGGTCATCGCCGCGCTCAACGTGAGCCAGATCGTGGGCTGGCTGGAGCGCATCAGCGGTCAGCATATCTTCACCTCCGACGTGTACTTCATCAGCAGCCTGCCCTCGGAGCTGCAAAGCGGAGATGTGGTGATGATCTGCGCGGCAGGGCTGGTGATGAGCTTCCTGGCTACCCTCTACCCAGCCTATCGGGCTTCCCAGGTACAACCGGCCATTGGCCTGGCGGTTTGACCAAGCCTTTACCGGCCTGAGAAATCGAGCGTGAAGCGGGTCCACCCCGCCTCGCACGCCACCTGAATCCGCCCGCCATGGGCCTGCACGATCGAGCGCGTGATCGCCAGGCCCAGCCCGGCATGTTCGCCCCCGCCTTCATGCCTGGACGGGTCCACCCGGTAGAAACGATCGAACAGCCTAGGCAATGCCGTCGCCTCGATGGCGCTGCCGGTATTGCTCACGGTGATGCGCGGTCCTGTCGCCAGCGTGATCCGCACCTGTCCCCCCGTCGGCGTGAAACGCAGGGCGTTGTCGAGCAAGTTGGAGAGCGCCCGGCGCAGCATGGTCCTGTCGCCGGGCAGCCACGCCTGTCCCTCGCGTGTCAGCTGCACGGTCGCTTCTTCAGCAGCCAGGGCGTAAAACTCCAGTAGAGAATCCACTTCATCATGCAGGGCAAGTGGGGTGTCACCTGGTGTCAGTAGTCCCTGGTCAGCCTTGGCGAGAAAGAGCATGTCATTGATCATCTGCGCCATCGCCTGCAATTCTTCGAGGTTGTCGTGCAAAACCTCTCGGTAGGTGTCGAGGCTGCGTGGGCGAGTCAGGGTGACCTGGGTGTGGGTCAGCAGGTTGGACAGCGGCGTGCGCAGCTCATGGGCGATGTCGGCCGAAAACGCCGACAGGCGCTGAAACGCATCGTCCAGGCGCTGCAGCATGGCATTGAGGCTGTCAGCCAATTGAGCCAGTTCGGCGGGCATTTGCTCCACGGGTAGCCGGGTGGTGAGCGAACGGGCAGAGACGCGTGCGGTGATGCGGCCCATCTGCCTCAAGGGCCGCAGGCCGCTGCGCGCCGCCCAGGCCCCCAGCAGGGCGGTGACCAGCGCCGACAGTCCGACAGTCAGCCAGATGAGGCGCTGCATGCCTTGCAGAAAATGCTGGTGATGGGTGATGTCGAGGTACAACACAAGTTGCGGCGAGGTCGCGCTGCCTGGCATCAGCGCCACAGCAAGGCTGCGGTAGTCAGTGCCCTGCGCATGCAGCGTGTTCAACCCCGTGGAGGAGGGCGCCGGGGGGAGGCCGGCCTGGCTCTCGAACCAAGTGACGCCCCCACCCGAGGTGACCCGCACGGACAGGTCGGCCTGATGGCTCAGCTCCTCGCGCAGGGCCGGCAGGCGGGTTTGCAGGTCGGCCTGCGTGCCGACGTCCGTCAGGTGACGGCGCAACAACGACAAGCGCGAGGCCAGCAACTGCTGGTCGAGTTCGATGAAATGCTGCTCGCTGGCCTGATTGAACATCAGGCCCGCCCCGAGCGAAACCGCAGCGGTGCAGGCAGCGAACAGCAGCGCCAGGCGACTGGTCAGCGAAATGCGGCGCCTCACGATGGGCGCACTTCCAGCACATAACCCATGCCGCGTACCGTATGGATCAGCTTGTCCTCGTAGGCATCGTCCACCTTGGCCCGCAGTCGGCGGATGGCCACTTCGATCACGTTGGTGTCGCTGGCAAAGTTCATGTCCCAAACCTGGGACGCAATGAGCGCCTTGGACAGCACCTCGCCCTGACGGCGCAGCAGCAGTTCGAGCAAACCGAACTCCTTGGCGGTCAGGTCGATGCGTTGGCCGCCGCGCTCGACACGTCGACGAATCAGGTCAAGGCGCAGGTCTGCTACCGTCAGCAAGGTATCGGCACTGGGCGTGGAGCCGCGCCTGAGCAGGCTGCGCACGCGCGCCAGCAGCTCCGAGAAGGCGAATGGCTTGATCAGGTAATCATCAGCGCCCAGTTCCAAGCCATGTACCCGGTCCTCGACGGCATCGCGGGCGGTCAGGAACAGCACGGGCGTATCGATACCGGCTTGCCGCACGGCCTTGAGGATCTGCCAGCCGTCGCGCCCTGGCAGCATCACATCCAGGATCAGCAGGTCATGATCGCCCGTCAGGGCCAGAAACTGGCCTGTTTCGCCGTCGGTGGCCAGCTCCACCGTGAAGCCGGCCTCGCTCAGGCCCTGATGCAGGTACTGGCCAGTACGGGCCTGGTCTTCGACGATCAACAGTTTCATTGAGGCAAGCTCCGGCGGTTGATGCGGCGCGCCGCAGTGAGGTCCAGCCGGCGCGTGGGTGCCAGGATCATACGTGACCTGTGCGGCATTGAACCAAACTGACACGCTTGTAATGCAGCGGTCAGCTTGATGGCAGTCGCGTGGGCTTAATCTGGCGCCGTTCAATCCAACGCATGGGAGCCTCGATGTCTCGCTTTATCATTGCCTGCGCACTGACGCTGGCCAGTAGTTTTGCCCAGGCAGGCACCGCACACACGCTAGCTTTCGGTGAGCCTGCACCAGCCGAGGAGGCCACCCGTACGGTTGAAGTGCGGCTCAAGGATATCGCCTTCGAGCCCGCCAGCCTCACTGTCAAGGCAGGTGAGACGGTACGCTTCGTGTTGATCAACGAGGGTCAGTTGCCCCACGAGTTCAACCTGGGTGACAAAGCCATGCATGCCGAACATCAAAAACAGATGGTTGCCATGCAAGCCAAGCTGTTCAATGCAGCCGCAGATGAGCAGGGCATGGGGCATGGCGACATGAGCGGGCACTATCACGGTGCAGGTCATGGGCATGGCGGCGGTAACACGGTGCTGGTGATGCCTGGCCAGCGCGCTGAGTTGACCTGGACCTTCAAGGCCTCTGCACCCATCGAATTCGCCTGCAATGTGCCAGGCCATTACCAAGCGGGCATGGTTGGGCCGCTGACCATCGAGTGAGGGGCGCTGCAAGGCGGCAAGCAACAGGGTAGACTGGGCGCCCTACGCGTCATCCTGTACACGACAGGGTTACCCCAGCAATGGGGGCGCGCACCGTACGAACGCTAGCGTCCACTCCACACTTTCAGGTCAGTTCCAATGCACCCTGCCGCCGAACACTCCCCGCTGGGCAAGTCCAGTGAATACGTCGCCACCTATTCCCCGGAGCTGCTGTTCCCGATCCCACGCACCGCCAAATGGGCGGAGCTGGGTGTCACCGCGCAGACGCTTCCCTGGCAAGGGGTGGATTACTGGAACTGTTTCGAGCTGTCCTGGCTGCTGCCCTCGGGCAAGCCCGTGGTAGCCATAGGCGAGTTCGCCATCCCCGCCGATTCGCCCAACATCATCGAATCGAAGTCATTCAAGCTGTACCTGAACTCCTTGAACCAGACCGTTTTCGCAGGCATCGAGCCCTTGCAGGCGTGCCTTGAGAAAGACCTTTCGGCGGCCGCCGGCAAAGCGGTAGGGGTGAAGGTGAGGACGCTGGAAGAGGTCGAGGCCCAAGGCGTGGTCGCTTTGCCAGGCACCTGTATCGATGGGCTGGATGTGGCTATTTCCAACTATGCGCAGCCGCAACCGGAGTTGTTGCAATGCGACGCTCATCAGGTGCTCGAAGAGACGCTGCACAGTCACCTGCTCAAATCCAACTGCCCGGTTACCGGTCAGCCGGACTGGGGAAGCGTGGTAGTGACCTATAAGGGCAGGGCGCTCGATCACGCCAGCCTGCTGACCTATCTCATCAGCTTCCGCCAGCATGCGGATTTCCATGAACAATGCGTCGAGCGCATTTACCTGGACCTGAAGAATCTCTTGCAGCCTGAGCACTTGACCGTTTATGCCCGGTATGTGCGCCGGGGTGGCCTGGATATCAACCCCTACCGCAGCATGGGGGAAATCGTCGTGAGCAATGGGCGCCTGGCCAGGCAGTGACCGCCGCCGGGGTGCGCCTGCGTTGAACCGCACCCGACCCTGACAACAGGCCGCGTGCTGTTCGACCCTGGACGCAGTGCGGGTCATGGCAGGCCACTGCGCTGCGCTGTGTGCGCAGCAGCCCGAGCCGTATGCCTCAGATACCCATGCTGTGCAGCGAGTTGGCAATGCTGCGCAGGGTGGCCGTCAGGTCAGGGTGGTCGGCTTCAAATCGCTCCACGGCAAGGTTCACACCGTCGGCCAGGTTGTTGTCAGGCGTGGCGTTTTCCAGCTTCAGCTGCGCTTCGATTTGACGCGCTTCTTCATGGAGCGCAGCCAGCTCTTCGTCCGAAAGCGGCACGTTGCGATCCAGTTGCTCGCGCAGGCTGTTGAGGCGCTCTTGCAATTCGCGGGCAGGCATTGGCACTTCTCCATCATAGGTTTGGCAAGCCATGGACCTCAGCGAGGCGGCAAAGGTTCTGGCCTGTATTGAGCGTAAACCTTTCGCGTGGGATTTGCATGGCTGGCAGCCGCTGAGCTGTGTCCGTATTTTTCGCGCATTCGCTGGGAAGCGGTTCGTTTCATCCATGAGGTCGGCGAGCAACAGGTTCTCGTTAAATCTTGCTGCCATTGCGTAGCACCACTGACGTAACACTTGGTCACATTAAACTTCATGGATGCCGAAAGCTGTCTATCGGCCTGCAAAACTCTATACTGCCGCACTACAGCAGCGCGACCGTTGCGCTTGCGGCCGATAATCCTGATGGAGAAACACTATGCGTAGGATCGGTGCCAGTGTGATCGAACGAGTCACCCAGGCCTGTGTATGCGCCAGCATGCTGCTGGCGCCCGTGGCGGCTACTCAGGCCGCCACTGAAGAAGATCCCTGGGAAGCGGTCAATCGCCCGATCTTCCGCTTCAACGATACGCTCGATACCTACGCGCTCAAGCCGCTCGCCAAGGGTTACGACGCCGTGACGCCGCAGTTTCTCGAAGACGGCATCCACAATATGTTCCGCAACCTGGGCGATGTGACCAACCTGGCCAACAACGTCCTGCAGCTCAAACCCCATGCGGCAGGGGTGGATACGGCGCGCTTGATCGTCAACACCACCTTCGGCGTGGCCGGGTTCTTCGATGTCGGCACCAAGATGGGGCTGCAGCGCAGCGATGAAGACTTCGGTCAGACCCTGGGCTACTGGGGTGTGCCCAGCGGCCCGTACGTGGTCATTCCCTTGCTGGGCCCAAGCACTGTGCGCGATGGCGTAGCCAAGTACCCGGACACGTTCACCCGGCCTTATCGCTACGTGGACCATGTGCCTACCCGAAACTCGGCCTTCGCCCTGGACGTGGTGGACACCCGTGCGAGCCTGCTGCCGGCCGAGAAGCTGATTCAGGGTGACAAGTACATCTTCATTCGCAACGCTTACCTGCAGAACCGCGAGTTCAAGGTGCGCGATGGCGAAGTCGAGGACGATTTCTAAGGCTACCGCATGGCAAGGATGCGCAGCCCGAACGTGTGCTGCCCATCCGCCTGGGCCGCGATCCACACGACTTCCGCCGTGGCGTGCAAGCCTTCGAGCGAAGGGTGATCCGACTCCAGGCGCACCTCCAGCCGATCCCCGACGTGGAACGGCTGAGGCGCCTGTACTTGCATCCCGCTGCTGGACAGGTCGAGACACACCGCGGCGATGACCTTACCCTCGTGCACCAGGGTAACCGGCGTGTCGATGCGCATGCGGATGAAATCGCGTTTCTCGCTGTGGCTGGTGGCGTTATCGGGCATGCTGCATCCTTCCTGTGAGGTTACATCGTGAGGGTTTCTTATAACTCTCGGTCATTTGCCCTGTAAAGCCGCTCAAGCGTACCGTTCGATGCTTGAAACCCCTGGCGGATGGGAGTACCGTCTGCGCCTTACACCGCATATCTCGCAGTTGCCGGGTAGGCTTTCTTGCCCTACAACTCGCAGAACGTGCGACCTGTTCAGAATTCCCGCAGCTGTTGGTCTGCCTTGCCGGCTCGCTGCACAAACCCCAATCGGCGCCGTTCGCCCACATGCAGAAAACCAGTGCAACGCTGCTGATCATCGATGACGACGACGTGGTCCGTGCAAGCCTCGCCGCGTATCTTGAAGACAGTGGCTTCAGCGTTCTCCAGGCTGGCAACGGCCAGCAGGGGCTTCAGGTCTTCGAAGAGCACCAGCCTGATCTTGTGATCTGCGATTTGCGCATGCCGCAAATGGGCGGACTTGAACTGATTCGTCAGATCAGCGCCCGTGCACCGCAGATACCCGTGATCGTGGTGTCGGGTGCCGGGGTCATGGCCGATGCGGTGGATGCATTGCGACTGGGCGCTGCGGATTACCTGATCAAGCCACTTGAAGACCTGGCGGTGCTGGAGCACTCGGTGCGCCGTGCGTTGGATCGAGCGCACCTTGTGCTGGAAAACCAGCGCTACCGCGAGAAGCTTGAGGCTGCCAACCGCGAACTGGAGGCCAGCCTGCACCTGTTGCAGGAAGACCAGACCGCTGGTCGGCAAGTGCAGATGAACATGTTGCCCCAAAGCCCTTGGCACGCCGGTGATTTTGCCTTCGAGCACCAGATCATCCCGTCGCTGTACCTGTCGGGTGACTTCGCCGACTACTTCCGTGTGGACGAGCGGCGTATCGCTTTCTACCTGGCCGATGTGTCCGGGCACGGTGCTTCTTCGGCCTTCGTCACCGTGCTGCTGAAGTTCATGACCACCCGCCTTCTGTTCGAATTCAAGCGTGGCGGCAACATGCGCGAGTTCCAGCCTTCTGAAGTGCTCAGCCATATCAACCGTGGGTTGATCAACTGCAAGCTGGGCAAGCATGTGACCATGGTGGGCGGGGTGATCGATGAAGACACCGGGTTGCTGACCTATGCCGTAGGCGGGCACCTGCCGCTGCCGGTGCTGCATACACCCGAGCACACCCGCTACCTCGAAGGCCGCGGTTTGCCCGTGGGGCTGTTCGAGGAGGCCCGCTACCAGGACCTGGTGGTTGAACTGCCACCACGTTTCAGCCTGAGCCTGATGTCCGATGGCATCCTGGACCTTTTGCCAGGTGATACGCTCAAAGATAAAGAAGCTGCGCTGCCTGAAATCGTCAGGGCGGCAGAGGGTAGCCTGGATGGGCTGCGTCAACGTTTTGGATTGGCTACGCTAGGGGAGATGCCGGATGATATCGCCCTATTGGTGTTGAGCAGGAACCTTCAATGAGTACCGGTAGAATCCAGTTCGCCGAGCAGGACGGTACCTTCGTACTGAAATTCGTCGGTGAAGTGCGCCTGACCTTGTGTTCGGCGCTCGATGCAACGATCGAGCGAATATTCACCGCGCTGAATTTCTCGACCATCGTGATCGACCTGACCGAAACCGAAAGCATCGACAGCACCACCCTTGGCTTGCTCGCCAAGCTGTCGATCCTGTCGCGACAGAAAGTGGGCCTGCTGCCTACCGTCGTGACCACCAACCCGGATATTTCCCGGCTGTTGCAATCGATGGGGTTCGATCAGGTATTCAACATCGTCGACCGCCCCATCCCGTGCCCCGAATGCCTGTCTGACCTGCCATCCCAGGACCAGAACGAGGAGGTGGTGCGTTCCAAGGTGCTGGAAGCACACCGGATTCTAATGGGCTTGAATGAGTCCAATCGCGAAGCCTTTCATGACTTGGTGAGTGCGCTGGAGCGCAGTTGACCTGGTTCGCCGCGTTGGGATGCGCCAATGGCTGCTTCATCAGAGGAACTCCACGACGCGATGGATGAACCTCGCTTCGACAGCGGTGCTAACCAGCGAGGCTGAGCGCAGGGCGCCTCTTAGAGTGGCAAGCACTACCAGCAACCCGTTTAGCTGCTGGCGTACCTGCACCCCGGTTCAAATGACTGTTCGAGGCTTGGTTTGCAGATCAGACCACCCTGAATCGATGGGTGCCATCACGCTTGAGCTGATCAACCAAGCCAAATTCCCACTCTAGATACCCTTGCATGGCCTCCCGGGGATTGTCCGTACCTTCATAGGGCCGTCTGTAGCGATCGCTACGCGGCACGGCAAGCCGTGACTCACCGCTCTCCAGCGGTTTTCCAGCAGCGATCCACTGTGCAGTGCCACCTTCGAGCAGATACACGGGCGTGCGCGTGAGGGCTTCAAGATCACGCGCGGCGAGGCGTGCCAACAGACCGCTGCCGCAGGTCAGCACAATGCGGCTCGCCTGTGGCACGTTTTCCAGTACCTTCGGCAGTTGGGCACGAATGGCCCAGTAGGCACCGGGGATGTGGCGATTGACGTAGTTGGCGCTGGTGGTGAAATCGAGCAAGACGGTGTCGCCTTCATTCAACCAGGCCGCCAGTTGCTCCACCCCAACCGTGGTGACGGGCGGCAACGCTGGCAACGGTGGCTGCCACTGGCCGGTGGCGGTGAAGTCAGCAGCGTGCAATCCGTCAAGCACTGCTACCTGCCAGCCCATCTGCGCCAGCCACGAGGCCGTCATGTTGGCGCGCACGCCGTCGTCATCGACCAGCACGATGCTAGCGCCGCGTACACTGGCGACGTGGTCGGTTTCTTGTATCAGCTGACCACCTGGCACCGAGCGGCTACCGGGCAGGTGGCCTGCGCCATATTCCTCGGGCGTGCGCACATCGAACAGGTAAGTGGTGCGGCTGGCATCGGCCTGCCATTGGGCAAGCCCGACGCGGTCAATCCTCAGGACGCCGGCACGGTCAGCCACGGCGCGTGCCTTGACCCCAGCCTGTGCCTGAATGCCTGCGTCCACTTCGGTGAAGCGTCGCTGCTGGCCATGGGCCAACTGCTGGCCGGCCAGCGTCCAGCCGATGGTACCGTTGCGCAGCGCTGCCACGGGATTGGGGATGCCGGCATTGACCAGTGATTGAGTGCCGATGATGCTGCGAGTCCGCCCAGCACAGTTGACGATCACCTGGGTGCTCGGGTCTGGTGCCAGCTCAGCCACCCGCAGCACCAGCTCGGCGCCAGGTACGCTGACGCTGCCAGGGATGCTCATGGTCTGGTACTCATCGAAGCGGCGCGCGTCCAACACCACCACGTTGGCCTCTGCATCCAGCAACGCCTGTACCTGCTCGGCGCTCAGCGAGGGCGTGTGCCGCACACTTTCCACCAGTTCACCGAAGGCCTTGCTCGGTACGTTCACGTCGCGGAACAGCTCTCCACCGGCAGCCTCCCAGCCGGCCAGCCCCCCTTCGAGAAGCGCCACGTCGCTGTAGCCCAGCGACAATAGCCGCTGGG
Organism: Pseudomonas sp. I3-I5; assembly: GCF_022699445.1. NCBI lineage: Bacteria > Pseudomonadati > Pseudomonadota > Gammaproteobacteria > Pseudomonadales > Pseudomonadaceae > Pseudomonas > Pseudomonas sp. I3-I5. The sequence continues at coordinate 1,518,141 of NZ_CP093940.1, forward strand.
CGGCTTCGGCCGCCAAACCCTCGCCATTGTCGTAGAGGGTGATGGCAGTGTCTGCCCGCGGCACTCTGGCCAGTACCTCCAGCTCCAGTTTTGACAGGGGAATGTTGGCGGCAAACAGAGGGTGAGCCTGGGCAAAGGGGTCTTCTTCGCGCACGTCGATCAGGGCGAGCTCTTCTTGCGCAAGGAGGGCGCGGCGGATGTCGTGGTAGTGCCGTGTGTTGACGGTGCTCATCGGGCGGGGTTCTCTTTGGACAGGTCCCAGATATTGGGCAGGAAGGCGTTGGAATAGCCGGAAATGAAGGGTTTCTCGCTGCCGTCCACGGTGTACACGGCGCGCGTGACAGCGCCGATGTTGGCGCCGTAGACGTGAATGCTGATCGACACCTGGTCGGCGAAGGCATTGCTGACTTGATGGATATCCCCAATGATCGGCGATACCGCTTCGACTTGGCCAGGTTCAAGGCGTACCGGCGCGCCCTCGGTCTGCAGCGCACTGCTCGCATCGCGCGCGAAGCCTTGAGCGAGCTCAGCGCCGCGCAACATGCCGATCAGGCCCCAGACCCGATGATCATGGATGGGGGTGCGCTGCCCAGGGCCCCACACGAAACTAACCACCGAGAAGCGTTGGCGTGAGTCGCAATGCAGCAGGTACTGCTGATAGCGCTCTGGATCGGGTTGGGCAAGATCGACTGGCAGCCAGTCGTCATGGGCTACCAATTCGGCTAGCACATGCTTGCCCCGGTCAAGCAGGGTGGCCTCGTCGGGCTGTTGGTCGAGCAACGTGGCGAATTGGTCGATGAAATGGCGCAAGCGCTCCGGGCGAAGGGGTTGGGTCATGGGTCAGGCTCGGCAGTCCAGGATTTGGAAGACCCTAACAAAACGCCTATATATTCTCAAAATGCAAAATAGTAATAACCTAATATGTAAATAGAGAATATAAAGTTCATTGGTGTCACACCGTCCCAAAAGATGAATATCGCATGAGGTTATGCCTAAAGCGCATTTCACAAGTCAGTTATTGCGCATTAGATTATAAAAAATTCTGTGCTAATGCTTTGAAGCTATAAATGACTTCCGGCCAGACCGCACGTGCGGATCGCCTCACATCCCACTGGGTTTACGGAGACGAACGTGCGCTATCTCAAACACCTGGCTGCTACCGTACTGGCCACTACCTTCAGCCTTGCCGCCGCTGCCCAGACGCTGGTCGTGGGCGATCAGAGCTACAACGCCCGCGCTGTCATGGAGGCTGCCGGCGTGCTGGACAATCTGCCCTATTCACTGGAGTGGAAGCAGTTCACCGCAGGCTCGCCGGTGGCCGAGGCGCTCAATGTTGGCAGCCTGGACATCGGCTTGCTCGGCGACGCGCCGCCGCTGTTCCTGGGCGCCCTGGGGGCGCCGATCAAGGTGATCGCCGTCAGTCGGCAGAACCTTGCGGGGGTGGCCATCCTGGTGCGCAAGGACTCGCCGATACGTAGCCTCCAGGATCTACGCGGCAAACGCGCCGCAATCTGGAAAGGCTCGTGGAGCCAGCAACTGCTGTTCAGTGCCCTGGACGAGGCCGGCGTGCCCCGCGACACCCTTGAACTGCGCTACCTCAGTGCACTGGACGCCTCCCATGCGTTGGATGGCGGAGCCGTGGATGTGATCGCCACCTGGGAGCCCTATGTCACCCAGCAGGAGCGGCAAGGCGCTCGGGTGCTGGCCACTGCCGACGGGGTGATACCGGCGCAAAGTTTCGTGGTCGCCAACAGCCAGGCCGTGGAGCACAAGCGTGCACAGATCGCCGACTTCCTTGAGCGCCTGAAAAAAGCTCGGGACTGGACCTTGAGCGACCCTGCGCATACCGAAGCCTATGCCGATGCCTGGGCCCTGCGCACCCGCGCCGACCGTGACATCGCCCGGACATGGTTCGCCCGGGCGCGCACCGACCTTGCGCCACTGGACCCGCAGGTGATTGTCGACGCGCAGAAGACCGTGGATTTCTTCGCAGGGCTGGGCCTGATCAAGGCCTATCCGGCGGCAGACTTGTTCGATACCTCGTTTGGCGCAGCCGTTAAGGGCCACGCCTCGACCGCAACTGAGTGAAGGTTCCCATGAGCAAACGACAGATCAAACTCGGTGCGCTGACCATGGGATGTGGCGGCCCGGGGCGGCATAACCTGTGGCTTGACCCCGAGCTGCCCGTAGACGCCAGCGTCAATATCGACTGGTACATCGACATCGCTCGTCAGGCTGAGGCGGCGCTGTTCGACCTGATGTTCATCGTCGACAGCCAGTTCATCACCGAAGGTTCACCCTCGCACTACCTCAACCGCCTGGAGCCGCTGACGCTTCTCTCGGCGCTGGCGGTCAGCACCCGCCACATCGGGCTGGTCGGCACGCTCACCACGTCCTACAACGCGCCGTTCAACGTGGCTCGCCGGCTCGCTTCGCTGGATCTGATCAGTAAAGGCCGAGCAGGCTGGAACGTGGTCACCAGCGGCGATGCTGGCACGGCAGGCAACTACGGCCTGGACGAGCACTATGATTACGACACCCGCTACGCCCGCGCGCAGGAACATGTAGAAGTGGTACAAGGCCTGTGGCATTCCTATGAGGATGATGCCTTCCCGCGCGAGCGGGCCAGTGGTCGTTTTCTGGACCCCTCCAAGCTGCATCGACTGGACCACAAGGGGGAGCACTTTTCAGTCGAGGGCCCTTTGAACATTCAACGCTCGCCTCAAGGGCAGCCGGTGATTTTCCAGGCGGGCGATTCGGAGCAGGGCCGCGACTTGGGCGCTGCCACTGCCGATGTGGTGTTTACCCATGCCGCGAGCATCGAGCAGGGACAAGCGTTCTACCGGGATATCAAAGGCCGTGCCCTGCGCCTGGGGCGTGATCCGGAGCAATTGCTGGTGCTGCCAGGGGCGGAGATCTACGTAGGTGATACTGACGAGCACGCCCGAGAGATCGAACGTCACTACCATCAGGTCGACCACAGCTTCGAGCTGGCCCTGAAAGAGTTCGGGCGCAACTTTGGCTGGCATGACTTCACCCAGTACGACCTGGACGCACCCTTCCCGCAGCACAGCCTGGAGCACGCGCGCAGCAGCTTCTACACCAACGCCAAGCGCATTGCCGACCAAGCGCGTGAGAAAGGCTTCAGCTTGCGCCAGGCGGTTGAATTCGGTCGTCAACTGCGCCCTGGTACGTTCGTGGGTTCGCCCTCTACCGTAGCGGCCAAGATGGCCGAGTGGTTCGAAGCCAGAGCCCTGGACGGCTTCAACATCTACATTGGGCATCCGGGGCAATTTCGCCGCTTCACCGAGCAGGTAGTGCCGTTGCTGCAAGAACGCGGGATCTATCGCACGGCTTACGAAGGTAGCACCTTGCGCGAGAGCCTTGGGCTGACCATCCCGCACTTCAATCGGTAGGCCGCAGACACCCACACGCGGGGCTGCCATGACGCCCAGGCGGGTCGGGCGCTGTCTGACAGCGCTCGAACCCGCGTACAAGCCCTAGCCCAGGCGTGCCTGGCGCTGCGCTTCGAACCGCTCGACCTGTTGGCGAATGCGTGGAATCAGTTCCTGACCGTACTCCACTGCATCGCGCAGTTGTTCGAACCCCCGAAACAGGAACGTACTCACGCCCAATTCGTAGTAGGCCAGCACTGCTTCGGCCACTTGCTCGGCGGTGCCCACCAGTGACGTGGAATTGCCAGCCCCGCCGCCCAGGGCTGCGATCTCGGTCCACAGCCGGGTGTCATGGACTTTACGTTCCTTGGCGAGCTGAACCAGACGCTCTGACCCTGCGTTGCTCTTGCCGAAGTTCTTTTCGCGGCGATTGCCCTGACGGATGCCGATGGTGTTCTGAGCGTCGGCCAGAATGCGCTCGGCTCGCGCCCAGGCGTCTGCTTCCGTGGCGCCGAGGATCGGGCGCAGCGACAAGCTGAAGCGAATCTGATTCTCTCGACCGTAACGAGCTGCAGCCTTGCGCACCTGCCTGATGCGCTCGCGCACTTGTGCCAGTGGCTCGCCCCACATCATGTACACATCGGCGTGCTTGGCCGCCACTTCCACAGCCGCATCCGAGGCGCCAGAGAAGTAGACGGGCAATTTGCCGACGGGCTTGACCAGTGTGAGGTTGTCTTCGACCTGGTAATGCGTGCCGTGATGATCGAAGGCAGTGCGCTGCGTCCAGGTGTTGTGCATCACCTCCAGGTATTCGTCGGTGCGGGCGTAGCGGGCATCCTTGTCCAGGTAGTCGCCGTCGCGTTGCAGGTCCCCGCTGTCGCCGCCAGTGATCACGTTGATCGCGGCGCGGCCGCCGCTCAACTGGTCCAGGGTGGCGAACTGCCGGGCGGCGAAGGTGGGCGCTTGAAAACCAGGTCGATGCGCGACCAGAAGGCCCATGCGGTCGGTCAGCGCCGCGACGTAGCTGGCCAGAATCATCGAGTCCGGTGCGCTGGTGCTGACCGCCAGCAGTGCTTTGTCGAACCCGGCGTACTCCTGCGCCTGGGCGAAAGCCTTGATGAACGCCAGATCGACAAGCGGGCCACGGGGCGCTTGGGATTCACTGCTTTCCTGAGGGCCGATCAGGCCGATGAATTCGAGGGTCATGGGTTGAAGCTCCTGTTCCAGTGGGTAGGCGTCAAGCCATGCGGCTTGACAGGGCGTTGGGTCATGCAGTGGATGGGCGCGGCGCAGTGGTTAAACCGCTACCGGCAGCACGCTGCGCGAGTGCCCCGGTATTGCCTGGATCAGTGCCCGGGTATAGGCGCTGGCGGGCCGGCCGAGCACCTCTGCCGCCGGGCCCTGTTCGACGACCTGCCCGTGTTGCAGCACCAGCACGTGGTCGGCCATGGTCGCCACCACTGCCAGGTCGTGAGAGACCAGCACGTAGGCCATGCCCAGGTCGCGTTGCAGTTCAGCCAGCAGGGCAAGAATCTGTGCCTGCACCGACACATCCAGCGCGCTGACTGGTTCGTCCAGCAGCAGCAGATCTGGCGCCAGTGCCAAGGCTCGGGCAATGGCCACGCGCTGGCGCTGGCCACCTGACAGTTCATGCGGCAGGCGATCGAGAAAATGCACAGGCAAGTGCACCCTGGCGATCAATTCCCGCGCCCTGCGCTCCAGTGCCTCACCCTTGCCCAGGCCGAACGACACCAGCGGCTCGACGATGCTGTCGAACACGGTGAAGCGGGGATCCAGCGCGGCAAACGGGTTCTGTTGCACCAATTGGATGCGCCTGCGTAGAGGACGAAACTGCTGCCAACTCAATGCGCTGACGTTTTGCCCAGCGAGTTCCACATGACCTTGACTCGGCGTTTCCAGCCCCAAGGCAATACGCAACGCTGTGCTTTTACCCGAGCCTGACTCGCCTACGATGGCCAAGGTCTGGCCGGGGTGCACGGCAAGGTTCAGGTCGTGCAGGGCGGTGAACGGGGTGGACTGCCCAGGCAAGGCAAAGCGTTTGCAGATGTTGTGAAGCCGAAGCAGGGGAGGCTTATCGGTTGGCGAGACCGCGCTGCGCCGCGACACGAAGGCGGGCGCTGCCGTCAGCAGTTCACGGGTATAGGGCTGCTGCGCGCCCCACAGGATCTGCCTGGGCGAGGCGTGCTCGATGAGCTTGCCTTGCTTCATGACCAGCAGGCGGTCGGCGCGATCGCACGCCATGCCCAGGTCATGGGTGATGATCAGCAGCGAGATGCCGCGCTCGGCGGTCAGGTGTTGCAGGTGGTCGAGGATACGCCGCTGCACCGTGACATCCAGGGCGCTGGTAGGCTCGTCGGCCACGATCAACTTGGGCTCGCCGGCCAGCGCGATGGCAATCAGTACGCGCTGGCGCATGCCGCCGGATAACGCGTGGGGGTACTGGCGAGCACGCAGCGCCGGCTGGTCCAGGCCTACTTGGGCCAGCAGGGCCTGTATGTCTGTGTTCAGGCCGGGATAGCGACGGCCACGGGCCAACACCAGTGCCTCGCCGATTTGCTGGCCGATGCGCAGGGTTGGGTTGAGGCTGACCATCGGATCCTGCGGCACCAAGGCAATGGTGCGCCCGCGCAAGCGGCGCCTGGTGCGCTCGTCAGCCTGGGCCACATCGACCCCATCGACCCACAATTGACCTTGGTCGATCTGGGCGTTGACCGGTAGCAGGCCGAGCAGGGCGTTGGCGAGGGTCGACTTGCCGGAGCCGGACTCCCCGACAATGGCCAGTGTTTCGCCTTTGGCCAGGCTGAAGGACAGCTGGCTCACGGCCGGGGTACGCTGTCCTGCAAAGGCGTAGCTGATCATCAGGTCGCGTACCTCGACCAAGGGTGGCTGGCTCATCGGGCATGCTCCTCAGCGCTGCGCGCCAGGTGATTGAGGCTGAACACCACGGCCACCACGAACAGCCCCGGCAGCAGGGATACCCAAGGCGCTGTGACGAGAAAGTGACGCCCGTTGGCGATCAGCGTGCCCCACTCAGCAGCGGGCGGCGCTGCGCCGAAGCCCAGGAAGCTGAGCCCAGCGGTGGCCAGGATCGCGGCGCCAAAGTCCAGGGTGGCCAGTACCGCCACCGGGCCCCACGCATTGGGCAGTACGTGGCGCATCAGGGTGCATGACCAACTGGCGCCGCCAAGGCGCGCCGCTTCGACGTATGGCAGCGATTTGATGCGCAGCACCTCGGCGCGGGTCGTGCGGGCGAAGCCTGGAATGATCCCGACCCCCACCGCCACGGCCACGGGCACCGTGCCAAAGCCAATGGCCGTGACGATGGCCAGTGCCAACAGCAAGCTGGGCAGGGCGAGCAAGACGTCGATCAGGCGCATCAAGGCTGCATCGAGGCGTCCTCCGGCAAACCCCGCCAGTACGCCAAGCCCAAGGCCGCCCACCAGGGCGATGGCCACTGCCAGCAATGCCGCCATCACCGACAGGCGCGCGCCGTACATCACCCGCGTGTACAGGTCGCGGCCCAACTCGTCGGTACCGAACCAATGCACCAGGTTAGGGGGCGTGAGCTTGTCGGCGGGTGCTGTGGCGTAGGGGTCGAAACTGGTGAGCAGCTGAGGTGCCAGCGCTGCGAATAAAGCGAACAAGACGATCAGTAGCGCCAGGCTGAAGCCAGGGCGGCGCAACAGCGGCGTCAAGGCGCGATGGACGCGCTGATACCGCGTGCGTCGTTTCCAGAGACGGGGTGCGCCTGGCTCACCGCTGGTCGAGGCGGCGTCGGGTGCGATCAGGGGAATATCCATGGTCATCTCAGTTCACCTTCGCCGTAGGGGTGATGCGGGGGTCGAGGTAGGGGTAGAGCAGATCGACGATCAGGTTGACCAGCACGAAAGCGGCCGCCGATACCGCGACAATCGCCAGCACTACCGGTATGTCCTGACGCAGCACGGCTTCCTGGGCCAACCGGCCTACGCCATTACGCGAGAAGATGGTCTCGACCAGCACGGCACCAGACACGGTGTTGCCGACCTGCAGCCCGATCAGGGTCAGCAGCGGCAGCGTGGCGTTGCGCAGGCCGTGGCGGGCCTGGACCTGGGCGCGGCTGAGCCCTTTGGCGAAGGCGGTGGTGATGTAGGGTTCCTGCCACACCCCTTGAAAGCCCCGCTGCAACACCTGGGCATACACGGCGGCGCTGGGTATCGCCAGGGTGATTGCCGGCAGCACCAGGCTGGCGACTCCTTGGCTGCCTGTGGCCGGGAACCAGCCCAGCGCGAAGGCGAAGACCTGGATCAGCACCAGCCCCATCCAGAACACGGGTATTGAATAGCCCAGCGACGGTACCCTGGCGAGTGCCGTCTTGAGCGGTCGCCATTGCAGGTAGGCGGTCAGGTAGGCAAGGCCGACCCCACCCACCACCGACAGCACGATGGCAGAGCCCGCCAGCGCCAAGGTCTGCGGCAAACGTTCGGCCAGCAGTGCGGTAACGGGTCGCCCTAGTGACAGCGACTGCCCCAGATCACCGTGCAGGGCACGCCACAGCAGGTCGATGTATTGCTCGAACAGGCCTTTGTCCAGCCCGTAGAAAGCACGAGCCTTGGCCAGTGCTTCGGGTGACAGGCCATCGGCCTCCATGCCGGAGGCGCTGAGCATGATGGTCAGGGTGTCGCCAGGCAAAAGGTAGAGGATGAAATACGTGATGGTGTACGCACCCCACAGTACCAGCAGCGCCTGACCCAGGCGGGTGATCAGGTAGCGCTTCATGGCTGGCTGACCTCGATGTCGCTGAACAGCGCAAAGCCTTCGGCGGTCCAGCGAAAATCCTTGACCCGGGGTGAGGTGGCGGCTTGCCAGACGCGCTCGTACAGCGGGAAGGCCGAGGCTTCGTCGATCAGCAGGTCTTGCAGCTGCCCGTAGGCTTGGGCCCGTTGCGCATCGTCAGTCGCGGTGATGCCACTGTCGAACAGCGCCTGTGCCCGTGCCAGGGTTTGCGGCTCGTAGGTATTGGTGGCCAGGGTGGCGCTGTTGGCCGAACGTGGATCAAGAATGGTCTGCAGAATGATCGGGTCGGCACGGGTCATGTAGGTGGAAGTCAGGTCATAACTGCCGGCGGCATTGCCCGCGACCCACTCGGCGCGGGTCAGGACATTGAGCTTCAGATCGATGCCGACCTTGCGCAGCTGGTCCTGCACCAGCACATCACCGGCGCTTTCGGCCGGGGTGAGGTTGTAGCGCAAGGTCAGGCGCTTGCCGTTCTTGTGCCGGTAACCGTCTTCGCCCTTGTGCCAACCGGCAGCGTCGAGCAACTGCTCGGCGCCTGCAGGGTCATGGACGAGCTTGTTGGCCTGGGGCTTGAAGTACGGCGTGGTGACGTCGTACACGCCGCTGACAACGGGGAACTGCGCGTTGTAGACGGTGTGCGCATAACTGGTGCGATCGATGGCTTTCTGCAGCGCAAGACGAACGTTTCGGTCAGCCAGCAGGCGATTGTCACGGGTGTTGGGGTAGAGGTTCAGCGCGGGGCCTGGCAAGGACCGGCTCTGGATGGTGGCGCCCTTGGCCTGGAACAGTTTGAGATCGACCTCGGAGAAGGGGTTACGCGGCCACAGGATGTCGGTCTTGCCCTGAAGAAACAGACCGTTTCGCACACTTTCTTCAGGGATGTAGCTTATGTTGATGGCGTCCACGTGCGCAGCGCCCCGGTTATGCACGTTGGCCGAGGGCCATCCGTAGTCGCTGCGCTTGACCAGGCGGGCGCCCACTTCGGGTGTGTAGTGATCGAGGATGAACGGTCCGGTACCGATGATGTTGCCCAGTGAGCGGGCTTTGGCGGTCAGCTGGTACGACGCTGGGGCGAGGATGGCCAGGTTGGTGGTGGACGTGGCCTGCAAAAAGCCTGCATTAGGCCGCGATAGCACCAGGCGCACGGTGAAGGCGTCGAGTACCTCGGCATGGTCGTAGCCTGCCAAGTAGGTAGCGCCGAAGGTGGCCGGCGACTGAGCAGCAAACGCCTTGTTGCTGTCGAAGGCTGCTTTCACGGCGTGCGCGTCGAAGCGCTCGCCATTGCTGAACGTGACGTCCTGACGCAAGTGGAAGGTGTAGCTCAGGGCGTCGGCACTGACTTCCCAGCTTTTGGCCAGCCAAGGAATGATCTGCCCGCTATCGGGGTCTTGATCGGTGAGGGATTCAGCCACGTTGCGCAGCAGCACACGGTGCTCCAACCAGTAGACCTGGAAAGGATCGAGGCTGACCAGGGTGGTGTTGTCGCCCCAGAAGGCGATGTTGAGTGTTTTGTCAGCACTGGCTTCATCGCCGGGGGAGCAGGCAGTGAGGGCCAGGGTCAGGGCGCCAAAGGCGAACAGGTGGTGCAGTGGGGGCATTGCATGCTCCTTCAAGGAGAAAAAGTGCGTCGGCATCCGGCCAAGCGCAAAGCGAGCCGGTCGCCACTGACAGCATGTCGAGCGTCGGAACAGGGATGCCCCTGAGCGGGCGAGCCTGGGCTCAGCGCAGGCACAGCAAGGCGCCTTCAGTTCTGGTAGTCGCGGCCCTCGCGATCCAGTTGCCGAACCAACGCGTCCCAATGCCGCTGGATGCCGTCCCCCTTGCCATCGGAAAAGCGCTTGGACTGCTCATGCACCTTGGCAATGGCCGCCTGCGAGGCATGCAGCAATTGATCGTTGCCCCCAGCCTGGGCTGCCACCTGAATATTGCAGGCACGCTCTAGCCCATGCAGTTCGCGAAATGCATGCTCCACGCTGATGCCCCCGGTCAGCAGCCCGTGGTTGCGCAGGATCAGGATGTTGCTGTCGCCCAGGTTAGCCACCAGTCGCTGCTGCTCGTCCAGGTCCAGGGCCACGCCCTCGTAATCGTGGTAAACCACGCGGCTGTAGTACGCCAGGGCATGCTGAGAAATCGGCAGCAAGCCGTCGCGCTGGGCTGACACCGCTGCGCCGTCGCGGGTGTGGGTGTGCAGCACAGCCTTGAGGTCGGGCCGGGCGCGGTGAATGGCGCTGTGAATCACATAGCCGGCCTGGTTGATGCCCAGGCCTAGCGGGTCGTCGATAATGGAGCCGTCGACGTCCACCTTGACCAGGTTCGAGGCGCTGATTTCGTCGAACAGCAAGCCAAAGGCATTGATCAGGAAATGTTCTTCGGGCCCCGGTACACGGGCCGAAAAATGCGTGTAGATATGGTCAGTCCAGCGGAACAGGGCCGCCAGGCGGTAGGCGGCGGCCAGCTTGACACGCACCTCCCATTCTTCGGCGCTGACCCGCTCGCGCACATTGCTGGGGGGTTGCTTGACGGCAGACAGTGAGCTCATTGAGGTGTTCTCCGGTGATCAGTAGCCACGGGCGGTGTCGACCAGGTTGGTCAAGGGCGCTCGCTCGCGGTAGCGGTGGAAATTGGCGATGAAGGCTTCGAGAAACGCCGGGCAACCTTCATCGGAAATGGCCGAGGTATGTGGCGACAGAAACACGCGTGGGTGGTCATACAGCGGGTGGCCAGCGGGCAGCGGCTCGGGGTCGGTCACATCCAGGCTGGCGCGGGCGATTACTCCGCTGTCCAGCGCCGCTAGCAGCGCCTGCTGATCGATCAGCCCGCCACGGGCGACGTTGACCAGGTGCAAGCCCGGGCGGGCCGCGCTCAGCACGTGTCGATCAATCAGACCGCGGGTCTCACGGGTCAGTGGGGCGGCCAGCACCAGGTGGTCGCTCTGTGCGAACAACTGGCGTAGATCATCGACGCGCGCCACGCCGCGCACGTCGGCGATAGGCTGTCCCGGCCGGCTCAGGGCCACCACCCGCATGCCGAGCGCCGCGGCCTTGCGAGCAAGGCTCTGGCCGATATTGCCGAAGCCCAGAATGCCCAAGGTGCGCCCGCGCAAGGGCGCCAGTGCGGTGAGGCGCCAGTCGGCGTCCTTGACCCACAGGCTTGGCAATTGCTTTGCCGCGGCGAACATCAGTGCCAGCGCGAACTCGGCGACCTGCTCGGCATTGGCGCCTTTGCCGCTGGTGACAGGGGGGCCGTCGAAGATCCATTGAGGGTAGAGATCGATACCCGAAGACACCAATTGCACCCACTTCAACCCCCAGGGCCACTGCGTCGGCGGGCTGTCGACACGCTGCCCACGCACATTGATCGGGCGCAGGATGAACACGTCGGCGGCCACCTCAAGGCTCAGCTGACCGGGTGGGACATCGATGACTTCATGACCCGGCAACTGCTTGCGCAGGTAGTGATTGGCCTGGGCGTCGAGGTGGCTGGCAATCGTTGAATGGCTCATGCCTGCACCTGCGCCAGTGCAGCTCGGCCGGCCTGGTTGAAGACGACGTCGTCCTGGGGGGTGTGGATACGGCTGCAGAGTACATCGCGGTAGTGCCGTTCCAGGGCATTGTGCCGCGAAAGCCCAGGGTTGCCCGCCGCCTCGACCGCCAGCGTCACGGCCTCGATGGCATTGGCGCTGACCAAATGCTTGAGCTGCCCGGCATGGTGCGCGGCGGTCTGCCCGGCGACGGCGCCATCGAGCAGGCTCTGGTTGGCAAAGAGCAGGGTATCGATGCGCCCGACCGTCTGCTGAAAACGCGGCAGACTCGCCAAGGGTGCACCCAGGTTCGACGGTGTGCGCTGCGTGAGAAATGCCACCAACCAATCGCGTGCTGCCTGTGCCACCGCGTCGTAGACGGCTGGCAGCAATACGCTCATCCACAGCAAACTGTCTTCGTCGAGTTCGGCTTTCGGGGCATTGGTCGGGCTGAGGCTGACGGCGTGGTCAAGCGGGATCAGCACGTCCTCGAAATGCACTTGATGGCTGCAGGTCGCACGCATGCCCAAGTGGTCCCAGTCCTCGACAATGGTGATACCGGGCGTGTCGCGGTGTACCAGAAAGGCGCCTACCAAAGGCACGGCGTCGTCGCTGCGGCCCCAGACCAGGAACCAGGTCAGACCATGGCTGCCCGTGGAATAGATCTTGCGCCCGCTCAGGCGCCAGCCCTGCGCCGTGCGGCGCGCCAAGGTGGCGGGCAAGCCGCCGCGGGTCGGGGTGCCGAGTTCAGGCTCGACGCGCAGCGCATTGATCAGCGCGCCGTGTTCCACGGCGTCGCGTGCGATGCGGTGACGCAGGTGTTCAGGCCAGTCTGCTGCCCGATGCGCACGCACGTGCTGCAAGTACTGCATCACCAGGATAAGCCCGGTGGCGGGGTCGCCTTTGGAGACCGCGCTGATCACCCGGCGAGCGCTCGCCAAGTCCGCACCGCCGCCGCCGAGGTGGCGCGGCACCGTGTAGGCAAGCAGCCCGTGGCGGTGCAGCAGCTCGAAATTGTCCCGAGGGAACCGAGCGCTGCGGTCATAGCGCTCGGCATTGGCCGCAAGGGCCTGCGTCAGCTCGGCGAGGGCGCTGCCTGAGGGGTGACTCATGGGTTTCATCCCTGAATGACGGTGTATTTCTTAAGACCGTATTCGTATGGATGAACCCTGTAAAAGTCTTTTTGGTTCTATGCTAATTATCAGTTAAGGGAATTTCATAAAAATACTGTTATGCGATTAATGCATATAATGTGCTGGGATTCACTACCCGAGTGATCCGGACTTTCGATCAGCCGGGCATAATCAGCCCTGCAAGCGGTGCCCGGCCACCTCGCCGAACAGCTCCACTGGCTCCTGGAGATTACCCAGGTAGCGTGGATGAAAAAGCCACAGGTCCACTTGTGGCTTGAAATCACTGACGGTGAGGACGTCGAGCAAGTCGCGGTGGCGGCTGGCTTGCAGCAAGGGCTCCGGCACCAGTCCCAGCCCCTGGCCATTGGCGACCAACCCCAACTGCAGCTCAGTACCGAATGTCTCCAGGTTGATCGACAGGCTCAGCCCTTGCTCGCTCAGCGCGCGTTGCAGCCCAGCGCGAAAGCCGCAGCCGTCGGGGTTCAGTACCCAGCCGCGGGTGTAGCAATCCTTGAGCTTGTAACTGCGTTTGCTCGCGCTACCCTTGGCCGCCACCACCTTCAGCGGCATACGTGCGATGGACTGGCTGGCGATCCCATCGGGAAAGATCTTGCCAGGCGGAAACAGCGCGGCGGCGGCGTCCAGTTCACCGTTTTCCATACGCCCGATCAAGCTGCTACCCCAGCCGCTGGTGACCTGGGTGCGCAGTTGCGGGTAGGCCTGGCGGATCTGCGCCAGGGCGTCGAGCAGCACCACGTCCCCCAGGGTCTGCGCAACGCCCAGGCGTAGCGTTCCGGACGGCGCGCCGTCGTCGGCCACCATTTCGCGCAACGAGTCGATCTCGCGCAGAATCGCTTTGCATTGTTCATAGACCCGCAGCCCCATGGGGGTAGGTTTGAGGGGCTTGGTGTTGCGGTCGAGCAGGGTAGCGCCAAGGTCTTGCTCGAAGTTCTGCACACGCCGGGTGATGGCTGGTTGCGTGACTTGCAGCGCCTCGGCGGCAAGGTTGGTCGACTGGCAACGCATGACGGCAACGAACGCGTCCATGTCATCGATTTTCATGATCGGCCCTTACCTGAACGGTAAAAAAATAAGGCATTAGCATAATCCCGATCTTCAGAAATGCTATGGCCGGCATTCAACAATCTAGAAATGCATATTAGGTTATTCCTAAAATCAATTTAGGTTATTAAAAAATAATCGCTAGAGTCGTCCGCTCGGGCTGCACGACGCGGCCCCACAGGCCGATGAGGCGTTCCATGTCTATTCGAATGAAAGTACTGACCCTGGCTGCGGCCATCCTGTTGATAGGCCAGGCTAGCGCCTCGGAGCGCCTGACCCTGCGCATCGGTGACCAAAAGGGCAACATGCGCGCCCAACTGGAGGCGGCTGACGCACTGCGCGATCTACCCTACGACATCCAGTGGGCGGAATTCCCCGCGGCGGCGCCCCTCGCCGAAGCGCTCAATGCCGGTGCAATCGATGCCGGCATCATCGGTGATGCGCCACTGTTGTTCGTGCTCGCCTCAGGGGCGCCGGTCAAGGCCGTGGCGGTAGACAAGTCTGACCCCTACGGTACGGCACTGCTGGTGAGGCCCGATTCGCCGGTGCGCACAGCGGCTGAACTCAAGGGCAAGCGCATTGCAACCGGGCGAGGCTCCATCGGGCATCACCTGGCGCTCAAGGCCCTGGCGCAGGTAGGGCTGAGCGAAAAGGACGTGCAATTGAGGTTTCTGGGGCCGGTGGATGCCAAGATCGCTTTGGCCAATGGGTCGGTAGACGCCTGGGCCACCTGGGAGCCTTACACCGCGCTGGCTGAACTCAGCGGGCAGGGAAGGGTGCTGGTCAACGGGCGGGGGCTTTCCAGTGGGAACAGCTTCCTCGCCGCGACCGACAAGGCGTTGAGCGAACCTGCACGGCAGGCTGCACTGCAGGACTACCTCAACCGCCTGGCCAAGGCGCAGGTCTGGGCCAACCAGCACCTGGACAGTTACTCGAAAACCCTGGCCGCCATCATCGGTTTCCCCCAGGACGCAGCCCGCCTGCAATTTGAGCGTCGTCAATTGCGCTGGCAGGTGATCGACCCTCAGACCATCGCTACTCAGCAGGAGACGGCTGATTTCTACCATGCGCACGGGCTGATGACTGAGCGCCTTGACGTGGCACCCACCTTCGCCAGCGGCTTTACCGTCCCCGAAAGCACCAAGCTGGCTGCGCAACCTTGACCCGGAGATACCTTGATGAGCGTGATCATTCTACGCAGGCTTTGCCTGGCGCTATTGGCCAGTACGGTGCTACCAAGCTTGGCTACCGCCGACCAAACACTGCGCATCGGCTACCAGAAATCCTCGACCCTGCTAACCCTGCTCAAGGCCCGCGGCGGCCTGGAGCAGCGCCTGCGGGCCGAGGGCATTCGGGTCACATGGCATGAATTCCCAAGCGGACTGCCGCTGTTGGAGGCGCTGAACCTGGGCAATGTCGATATCTCGGCGGATGTGGCCGATACCGTGCCCGTGTTCACCCAGGCAGCAGGTGCAAAGCTTACGTATTTTGCCCGCGAGGCACCGTCGCCGACCGCTCAGGCGATCCTGGTACCCGCGGATTCGACCCTCAAGACCCTGGCCGACCTCAAGGGCAAGCGCGTGGCCGTGACCAAGGCAGCGGGCAGCCATTACCTGCTGATCCAGGCGCTGGCGCAGGCGGGACTGACGTTCAAGGACATCAGCCCCGCCTACCTGATACCGGCCGATGGCCGCGCCGCGTTCGAAAACCGCAAGGTCGATGCCTGGGTGACGTGGGACCCGTATGTGGCCAGCGCCCAACGCCAGCAGCATGCGCGCATTCTGGCCGATGGGAGCGAGTTGGCCAGCTATCAGCGCTATTACCTGGCGGGAAGCGATTATGCCAAAGCGCATCCTGAGGTGCTGGAACAGGTCTACCTCGCCTTGCGTGAGGCCGGCACGTGGACCAAAGCGCACCCGGCCCAGGCCGCGCGCATCCTTGGCCCGCTGTGGGGCAACCTGGACAGTGCCACGGTGCAGCAGGCCAACGCCCGGCGCAGTTACGACGTACAGCCGGTCAAGCCAGAGAACCTGGGCGAGCAGCAGCGTATCGCCGATGCGTTCTACCGCGAAGGGCTGTTGCCGAAAAAGGTGGATGCGAGTGCCGTGAGCCTTTATGAGCCGGTTCAGAAGTAGTGCAGGAAAACTCATTCGCCCCAGCACTGAATAAGCCTGCAGGGCATGCAGGGTAGAGGTCCCGCTACCAAACACTTGTAAACAAAACGGGCGGGAAATGTCGAACACTTCCCGCCCGCGAGACAACCTGAATTGGATCAGCCTTCTTCACCCATGACCTTCTCAAGCTTCTCCTGATCGCGCGCAAACTGGCGGATGCCCTCGGCCAGCTTCTCGGTAGCCATGGCGTCTTCGTTCATGTCCCAGCGGAACTCGCTCTCACTCAGATGACGCTTGGGCTCACCGGCATTGCCTGGCTTCAATACCTGCGGCAGGTCGCCTTGGTCTTCGCTCAACTGCTGCAGCAATTCCGGGCTGATGGTCAGGCGATCACAACCGGCGAGCTGTTCGATCTGGTTGGTATTGCGGAAGCTGGCGCCCATGACCACGGTGTCGTAGCCATTAGCCTTGTAGTAGTTGTAGATCCGCGTGACGGACTGTACGCCTGGATCATCGGCACCGGTGTACTCCTTGCCCGTGCTTTTCTTGTGCCAATCGTAAATCCGGCCCACGAACGGCGAAATCAGGAACACACCAGCGTCGGCGCAGGCCTGGGCTTGGGCGAAGGAGAACAGCAAGGTCAGGTTGGTCTGGATGCCTTCCTTCTCCAGCTTCTCGGCGGCGCGGATACCTTCCCAGGTGGACGCCAGCTTGATCAGCACACGGTCCCGGCCAACACCGGCCTTTTCGTACAGCTCGATCAGCGAGCGAGCCTTGGCCAGCAGGGCAAGTTCATCGAACGACAGCCGCGCATCCACTTCGGTCGAGATACGCCCGGGGATTGCTTTGAGAATGCCGGAACCCACCGCCACCGCGAACATGTCGCAGGCCTGGTCCAGATCACCGTTGGCCTCGCCCTTCACGCGCGTGAGCAACTCGGCATAGGCCGGGATGGCGGCAGCCTTGAGCAGCAGCGACGGGTTGGTGGTGGCGTCTACCGGTTTCAGGCGCGTGATGGCGTCCAGGTCACCGGTGTCGGCGACCACGGTCGTGAACTGCTTGAGTTGTTCCAGCTTGGAAGTCATGGGCGTACTCTGTCCTGTGCAATGACTCGACATTACCCCAGCCCCCACGGTCGCTCAAGGGCCCGGCTGTACGAGAGGTGAATGTTCGAGTACCCACCGTCCCCCAGGTTCCCTTCAGGCCGGGCCTTGCATCGTGTCGCGCAACCGGCAGGCGCCTGCGTGACACGCCAGCGCCTCAACGCCCCTGCAACAGCTCAACGGCCTGGTCGAACACGACCAGCGGCTCGGCTGCCTTGTGAATGTCTGCCGAAAGCAGTTGGCGGAACCGACGAGCGCCCTTGAAGCCCTGGGCAAGGCCGAGAATATGCCGGGTCACGTGATGCATCGCACCCCCTGCCTGCATATGGGCCACGATGTAAGGCCGTAACTGCGCCAGCACTTCGGTGCGGGTGACCACCGGTGCCGTGCGGCCGAACAGCTGTTGATCCACCTCGGCCAGCAGGTAAGGGTTGTGATAGGCCTCGCGGCCCAGCATCACGCCGTCGAAGGTCTGAAGGTGGGCATGGCAGTCGGCCAAGGTTTTGATGCCGCCGTTGAGCACGATCTCAAGGTCCGGGAAATCAGCTTTCAGTTGCGCGGCCACGTCATAGCGCAGCGGCGGCACTTCGCGGTTTTCCTTAGGCGACAGCCCTTCGAGAATGGCGATGCGTGCGTGCACGGTGAAACTGCGGCAACCCGCCTCGCGCACTTGCCCGACGAAGTCACACAGCTCTGCATAGCTGTCGCGGCCATTGATGCCAATGCGGTGCTTGACTGTCACCGGTGTCGAGACAGCGTCGCGCATCGCCTTCACGCAATCGGCCACCAACGCCGGGTGCGCCATCAGGCAGGCGCCGATCATGTTGTTCTGCACCCGGTCACTGGGGCAGCCGACATTGAGGTTGACCTCATCATAGCCATCGGCCTCGGCCAGCCGCGCACACGCCGCCAGGTCCGCCGGTACACTGCCGCCCAGTTGCAGGGCCAACGGGTGCTCGGAGGCATCGTGGCGCAGGAAACGCTGGGCGTCATTGTGCAGCAGGGCACCGGTGGTGACCATTTCGGTGTAGAGCAGGGTGTGCTTGGAGAGCAGGCGCAGGAAGAACCGGCAGTGGCGGTCGGTCCAGTCCATCATGGGGGCAACGCTGAAGCGGCGGGAGGGCTCAGGGCGGGTGATTGTTGATTTCGAGCCTAATGTTGCGGTCAAATCGTTCAACGTGTTTCGTACCGAATTTTGGAGGGGTTGGGGCATTTTACCGGGTGATTGGCACAATGTACCAATCGAATCAGGACGTGTACCAACTCTCATATCAACGATCAGACCTCGCAAGAAGGCCGACGGCACGATCAGCTAGACAGCTTAGATCCACACCACCCGCGACAAGGCGGCAGTCTATCAAGAGAGCCAGACGTTTGCTCGCAAACGGGCAGCAGTGGCCTGGGCGAAGGGACGGGGAACTGAGTTGGCAGAACATGGTTTGATCGAGCTGGCCAGCCGGGATGGGCACACGGTGAGGTAGATGATTGACCGCGATCTATTCGAGGCCTATAAGTCCCAGCCGCTGGCCGAAACGAAGCGGCGCACGTTGAATGCCATCAAGAAAAAAGCTAACTGGGTGTTAAGGTGGGCTCCGCCATCACCCAGCAGATGCTGGTGGACTTTGCCCTGTGGCGCATGAGCCCTGAAGTTAGCGGAGTCAAGCCGCAGACGGCCGGCAATGATCTGGCACACCTGGGCTCGGTATTGTCGATGGTCAGGGCAGCGTGGTGCATTAGATTGATCCGCAGGCAATGCCAGATGCCCGCTTGTCGCTGAAGAAATTTGGTTACAACATGAGAAGATGTGAGCGGGATCGGCGTCCGATACTGGATGAAATAGACAAAGTGCTGGAGCACTACTTCGAGATTCTGCAGCGGCGACCAAGCGTCATCCACCTGCCCAAGGTGATGGCGTTCGCAATCTTCTCGACACGGCGTATGGGCGAGAGCAGCCGAATCTTTTGGGAGGATCTGGATGAGCACCGACAGGCGATGGAAGTACGGGACATGAGAAACCCTGGCCAGATGATCGGAAATGATGTTTGGTGTTATTTGCCGGATAAGGCTTGGGCTATCGTGCAGAGCATGCCGCGACGATGTTCGGAGATATTTCCATACAACACGGGCTCAGTTGGCATGGCTTGATCTAAGGCATGCAAGATGAAGGGGGTTGAGGGTCTCCACCTCCATGCTAACGTTACGAAGGGGTGGGTGGGTTGTTTGAAATGGACTGGGATATATCTAGGGTTTCAGGTGTATCAGGTTATCGGCATTGGCACTCGCTTCGGCGCTACACTCATTTGCATGGGCGCGGTGATCGCTATGGTGACTGGAAATGACTCTACAGAATTTTAGAGTCTAAATTTGTTTTGGGTGCTAGAGTTGGCGGAGGTGGAAATGACCAAGGAAAGAGTGGGAAAAGATTCAGACGGATTGAAGGGTGTAGTACGAAGCTTTATTGAGTCCATGCCAGCAAAGGACTATATGGAGGTGGCAGTTGACGCCCTGGTGGATTGCGAGCCTCTGAAAGACATGCCGGTGGTGGGAAGTTTAGTAGGTGTGTGGGAGTTTAGAAATAAGTTTAAGCGTAGAAAGTTTCTTCGCCGAGTTGAGGTCTTTTATTCTCAGGTGTCCGGTCTAACTGCTGAGGAGCTTAAGGAGTTCGATGAGTCCTTCAAAAATTCAGAAGAAGCGGAAGAATTTGTATCGGACCTAATTGAATTAATGGATCGCCTGGAAAATGAGCAAAAGGCGCTTATGCTGGCCGGGGCATTTAAGCGCTTAATTAGCAAGGAGATCACCAAAGATAATTTCTCGGATATAAGTCGAGTTTTTGAGAAATTGAATAATCTGGATCTTTTTTTCTTTATGCATGGCTACATGAATCCACATACCTTCGAGGATGCCTTGGGTGACATTTTAGTAGGTGTTAGGATGTGCAAAAGAAAAATCGAAAATGCCACTCGTCAAACTATGTTGCTTGACCCTCAGCGGAAAGAGTCGTTTATAAAGGTTTCATATGAGCTAACTGGCTTCGGTAAATTGGTGTTGGAGACATTGCATCAAGTCTATGCGGATAAAATTGAGCCTCAGCATCTGATTAGGACCGGCTCAATGCTATGAGTAACGCGGCGGGCGGTGGTCGTAGCGCCCGTAGCACAGGTTAGCTGGGACGTTGTAGTGGTCTACTAACCCCGGACACCCATTTAGGCGAGAATGCTCGCCACAGAGAGGTGTCCGATGACCAAGCAACGCCGTACCTTTACCCCTGAGTTCAAGTGCGAAGCTGCCTGCCTGGTGCTCGATCACGGCTACAGCCATGCCGAAGCGGCCCGTTCGCTCGACTTGGTCGAGTCGGCACTGCGCCAATGGGTTAATCAGCTTCAGCAGGAGCGCGGCGGCGTTACGCCGGCCAGCAAAGCGTTGACGCCAGAGCGTAAGCGGCCAGCAAACACACCTCCAGAATCCCAGCGATAAGGGCGATGGTGTCCACCTAAAAATACGTGGACACCATCGCCCTTAATCGCAAGGATCACCATGCGCCAGCGCACCTCTTATATCCAAAACCGTTCAAAGCCCAAGTCGTCCAGGAATGTCTTCAACCTGACGTGTCGATAGCCAGCATCGCGCTGCGCCATGGCATCAACGCCAACCTGGTACGCAAATGGATTCCGCTCTATCGTGACCGCCAACCTGACGCGCTACCGGCATTCGTGCCGCTGACGATGAAGCCCGAATCTGCACCTGCGCAGCCAACGGTGGCGCGTATTGAAATTCCGTTCAAACAACAAACGCTCACGGTGACCTGGCCCGCTGTCGATCCCGATGGCTGCGCGCGCTTCATTCGCGGCCTCGTCAAATGATTCGCATCGATACAATCTGGCTCGCCACCGAGCCCATGGACATGCGCGCCGGCACCGAAACGGCGTTGGCCCGCGTTGTCGCGGTCTTCGGTGCGGCGAAGCCGCACTGCGCTTATCTCTTTGCCAACCGCCGTGCCAACCGGATGAAGGTGTTGGTGCATGACGGCATTGGCGTGTGGTTGGCAGCACGCCGACTGAACCAAGGTAAATTCCACTGGCCGGGCGTTCGTCACGGCGCTCAAGTGGAACTGGACGGCGAGCAAGTTCAGGCACTTATCGTCGGATTACCTTGGCAACGCATGGGCGCCAACAGCACCATCACACGGCTTTAGTACTGACTATTGGCCTAACCGCCAATCGCCGCCAGTGCATTGCTCTGGCATGATTGGCGGCATGACTTCCTTACCCGACCTCGACCAACTGACCCCAGCAGAGCTGCGCGCGCTGCTTGAGCAGACGCTGACATTGCAGTCTCAAGTCGAGACGATGAGCCGCAAGATCCAGGACGACAAGATCGTCATCGAGCAGCTCACTCATGAGATCGCTTTCCTCAAGCGCCACAAGTACGCCAAGCGCAGCGAACAGATCAGTCCAGAGCAAGGCCGCTTGCTCGATGATCTGCTCAGCACTGATCTTGAGGCCATCGAAGCTGAGCTGAACGCACTTCATCCCGACCCGGCCCCAAAAGAGCCACGCCAGAAGCCCAAGCGCGCACCACTGCCTGCACAGCTTCCGCGCACCGTGATTCATCATGACCCCGACGACACCCATGTGCGTGTGGCTGCAAGCTTCAGCGCATCGGTGAAGATGTCAGCGAGAAGCTGGATTACACGCCGGGCGTGTTCACGGTTGAGCAGCATGTACGTGGAAAGTGGGCCTGCCGAGGTTGCGAAACCCTGATCCAGGCACCGGTTCCTGCGCAAGTCATCGACAAAGGCATCCCCACCGCAGGCCTGCTGGCCCATGTCATGGTGGCCAAGTTCGCTGACCACCTGCCGTTGTACCGGCAGGAAAAGATCTTTGGCCGCGCCGGCCTGGCGATTCCACGCTCGACACTGGCCCGGTGGGTCGGGCAAACCGGCGCGCAGCTTCAACCGCTTGTCGATGCCCTGCGTGAAGCGGTACTGGCTCAACCAGTCGTCCACGCCGATGAAACACCGGTTCAGATGTTGGCACCGGGTGAAAAGAAAACCCATCGAAGTTATGTGTGGGCCTATAGCAGCACTGCTTACGCAGCGCTTAAATCCGTGGTTTACGACTTCAGCCCGAGCCGTGCCGGCGAGCATGCGCGTAACTTCCTCGGCGACTGGCGCGGCAAGTTGGTGTGCGATGACTTTGCCGGCTACAAGGCCAGTTTCGAGCAGTGCATCGTCGAGATTGGCTGCATGGCCCATGCGCGCCGCAAGTTCTTTGACTTGCATGCGGCGAACAAGAGCCAGTTGGCCGAGCAGGCCCTTGTGACAATCGGCGCGCTCTACGAGGTCGAACGGCAGGCCAAGGACATGAGCGAAGACGACCGTCGGCGAATACGTCAGCGAGATGCGGTTCCCATCGCTGAAAAACTGCATGACTGGATGCTGACCCAGCGCGAGCTGGTACCCGAAGGCTCGGCCATTGCCAAAGCTCTGGATTACAGCTTGAAACGCTGGGTAGCGCTGACGCGCTACCTGGACGACGGCGCCTTGCCCATCGATAACAACCACGTCGAGAACCAAATACGACCGTGGGTACTTGGGCGTGCTAATTGGTTGTTTGCAGGATCACTGCGCAGTGGCAAGCGGGCGGCGGCGATCATGAGCCTGATTCAGTCGGCGCGCATGAATGGACATGATCCGTATGCCTATCTCAAGGACGTGCTGAAGCGACTGCCAACGCAGCGGGCTAGCGAGATTGAGGCTTTGCTGCCGCATCAGTGGACGCCAGCTTAACGAGCGCAAGGTGTGTTTGCGGGTCGCTTACAGGTAAGCGCTTTGAATGTGGGGTTCATGGATCGCATACGCAAAGTGTGCTCGGCAAGGCAGTAAATTACCTGGCGAGCAACTTGAGTCGGCTGGAGCGTTATGTGGAGGCTGGGTATTTACCGATCGACAACAACCCGGCAGAGCGCGCAATAAAGCCGTTTGTGATCGGCCGCAAAGCCTGGCTGTTCAGTGACACGCCCAAGGGTGCTGCCGCCAGTGCTCAGCTCTACAGCTTGGTCGAGACCGCCAAGATCAACGGCCAAGAGCCCTATACGTGGCTGCGCCACGTACTGGAGCGACTGCCGCATACACAGACAGTGGCCGACTACGAAGCGCTGTTGCCTTGGAACTGCTCACCGGAAATGCCACGGTAAACGATGGTCTCACCTTGCGTTGGGTGGGGTTCGTGGATCGCTTACAGAGCTATGAGACGGCTATGGAAGCACCTGTCTCGGTGCGCAAGCACCAGGTCGTGATGGTGATAGGCGATCCTCAAGAAGAGACGCCTATCCTTGATCCTGTTCAGCTCCAGCAGCACCCGTCAATTCTGGAGGAACAGATTGCGGCATCGCGCCGCTCGACAGAGCGTGCGGTCGAGCAGGCGGATAAGGCTATGAAGAGATTCCAAAAGGCTGAGGAAACCAAGGCGAAGTGATACCTGCATCAGCGGATGTGGGCCCTTGATTTCAATTCAAATATCAGGCCAGTAGTAAGTGTCACCGCTCCGTAGTGTTTGCACTAATTGTCAGAAGGCCAAAATTTATGGTCGCGATCCAAAAACACTATATAGAAGACACTCTCCCTTAAAAAGCCTGCGATTCGCTGTTTCTGTCCGCCAATGTTTCTGATAACTCCCCAGCTTTCATCCTCAGATAAATCGCTCGGGCAGGTAAAATGCGTTTTGTTACTGGGTGGAAAGGCTTTGTAGTTAGTTATGGATTTCTCTGTTTGCAGTTTTGTTATGTTTACACTGCTTATGTGGTGAAGTTTGTTAACTAGCGATCCTAGCAAATCCTCACTACCCCAAGTTGCTAATGATTGCCCCACATCATCCCAGTTTTTAAAATATTTAAAACTAAAGCTCAAATACTGGTCGCGCTTCAGTGGCTGCGCTTCGCGGGTGTTTTCACGCCTTGTTGCGACTTTGAGCGGGTTTGACCTCTTACTCATGGTCTAACCCCATTAGTTGGTCAATGCTTTCAAAGGAGTTAAATAAAGGGATTGCGCCAAATGCTCCCTCTAGATAATCATCACTATAGTTGCCTTTCAAGGTTCTGGATTTTTCTTTGTATTCAACTAGCGAGTACAGTTCGCTGGCGCCCTCATCATCCTTGTCTACAAACCAAACCTGATCGCGCCTGAAGCACTCGGTATCCATAAGGTTGACATCCTGCACCGCCGCGATGATCTGGCTGCCCTGGTTGCTTTCCGCATGAAATATTTTGAAAAGGTGCTTGGATAGAAGCGTGTGAAATTTTGAGTCAAACTCATCAATGATAAGGCGTTCGCCAGTCATCATTGAGTCATAGATCGGGCCGAGTATATTTATAAGCTTACGAGTTCCGTCGGACTCTAGTGCCAACGGAAACTCAACTTCGTGGCTTTCTACTCTTTTGACAACTACCAAGTCGGTTTTGCTGATCTTCCTCGTTTTTTGAAGTTCTTTGAAGCTGTCAACTAATTTACGCAAGGAATCATCAGAGGTATCAATCTGGTCTAGGCGCTCGTCAGGTGCGTCATCGATGACTTTCAAATCGGCAATTTGGAAAGCTTTTAAAATTTTCAGAAGCCAGCTTCTAAAATCAGGGTTGTTTTTGATCTGCGTGTGAGTGAAGTTGCTGTATTTCGAGTCATTGATGCCGTTTAAAATATGCGTTTTTTTAAACCAGTCTGTAATTACAGTTGCGTGTTCTCCATTAAAGCCTGAAAGTACTGAAATAAATGGCACGTCAGATCTGGTCTTTTCCAGTGTGCCTTTTTTTACAAAAAGATCTGCCTCGGAAAAGCTTGCTTTGTTGTAATCCACCGCCATTCTATTGCGTTCAAAGAGTTTTGTTTCTCTTGATTGAGGGGTGTAGTAAAGCCATTCTTCAATAATTTCTCCGCTTTTGACGCTGAGGCCATACCTGTATTTTATGTTATTTGAATAAAATACAACCTCAATCTCGGAGGGGTTTTCGAAATTATCTTCACGTAAAAGATAAGGTAAGATGCTTCTAGATACGCTGGTTTCGATGTTGGAAATCGAACTTAAAACGATGTCTCTCATAAATCCAATCGCTTTAATTAAGTTAGATTTTCCGCTAGCATTCGCGCCAAAAATAAGCGCAGACTTGAGAACTCTTTCTTCTGTATCGCCAATTTTTTGAATATTCAGTTGATTAATATCGTCCTTTTTAGATTCTGAAGCCAGCATGCTCAGATTCTGGGTATCACGGAAGGACAACATGTTAGATGTAGAGATATTTACGAGCATTAAGGTCTCGGATTTGATGGTTCTTAGCTAAAAAAAACGTCTCATTCTGGCGTTTTTTTGGATTAAGGGTTAGGTTAGCATCTTCTACAGCCAGCGCAAGGGGCGGAACGACCGATGCGGGTGGACGTTTTGGAGCTTGCTGCAGCCCTCGCCCCGCGCCCATCAGTTTGAAGGGTGGCGGCTCCTCACTGTGATCAACACCGACCAATACGCCAACCAATCTCACCCACCTTGCTAAGCTTTGTGGGGGCAGTAGAGGCTTGCAGGCGCCAGATTGCCCTCCTGAGCATTAGGGTATGCCCTCCCAATGGATCGAAAGCGGCACATGACCTCGATGTCCTCGCCCTATTGCATCAGGCCGTCATCAGGGCATGAGTAAATGAAGCGCACCTTCATTGGCATGAGTGATGCTGGTGAGCGCGAGTTGCTGATGTGGCAATTTGGAAGCTCCATGAAGCGGCGGCTGCGGGCTTACCTTAACGTGAGGTGAGGCTCTTCACCTATTGTCAGACTCGCTTTACTAGGCTGTGATTGATTTCTACCTTGTTAAAGCCGGCTACCCTCCGTCGACTATCCACTAAGGCGGTATCATCCTGTTGGTCAGTTAGGTCTTCACGAAAGACTGATTGGTACGAAGTTGGTACGGGAATTGTTAGCCTGGGTCGCAGCCCTTGTAATTAGTGGGCTAGGCTTAGAGTTCCCCCAATCCATCATGGGGGCAACGGAAAACCGTCTCACTACCGTATCCATGGGGCTGGCCGCGTTTTCTGGCGTTTCGGGGGGCATTCGGAAATCTCTCGGTTACTACTGATGTAGAGCGCTTTTTGCTGACCGGTCACCGCCATCGTCCTCAGAGAGGAGGTCTATTAGCCGTGTCTTGTGCTCAGTCCACGATCAAGCGCAAAAGCGGGAATTCTATCAGGTCTGCTGATCAAGAAGTCCCCGTTGACTGCACCTCTCGGCCAGTAAGCCTCTCGATCTGTTACGCCCAACTCCCTCTAGCCACGCCGCGATGACCTAGACTGAACGCCGTCCCCCACAGCCAGCTCTGACTCTAAACACCCCACATGCTCAACAAGGTCAGACCATGACGATCACCATCAACAGCTACACCACGGTCAAAAGACGCGAGCGCGTCCCACACGCTATCTTCGCCCACTACTGGCGCGACGTGCACGGGCCGTTGTGCTCCCGGTTGCCAGGGTTGGGCTTGTACATCCAGCACCACTTCTCGCGCAATCAGGACGCGCACCTTTGGCCATTGGCCGAGGGCGTGGGAGAGATCGCAGACTACGAACTCGATGGCGGTGTGGAGATCGGCTTCAAGTCCGCCGACCAGCAGGAGCGCTTCAAGCAAGCCAGCCCTCTGCTGTTTTCGGACGAGCAGAACATGTTCGAGGAAACGCTGGCGTACGACCTGCCGCACGGATCAATGAGGGTGGTGAATCGGCTAGCGGACGAGCGCCTCAATGGGCTCGATCATGCCGATCGGATTCACGTGCACATGAGTCCACGACAAAGCCTTGAAGATCTGCAAGCGTATGTGCGCGACAAACTCGCGCCGACCCTGGCGCAGGATGCATCAGTATTGAAAGTGCAACTGCACCTGTGCGCCCCTTTCCAGAACGATGGGAACCATCCACCGGCGCCAGACGTGGCACACACGGCCACGCCGGCGCGCGCCGAACTGGTGATCATGGAAGTCGCCTTCGGAAACCCTGTGGCACGGCGCCGGTTTTTCGAGGGGCAGGCGTTCAAGAAGACGCTGGCGGATCAGGCGCGGCATATCGGAAGTTTGAAGGCGTTTGCGGTAAGTGGTGTGTACAGCTATGTGGTCGATGGAGAAATGACCACGGCCGGGCTGCGTGGTAGCCGGGCGGCGGAGTTGATCGAGTATCTCGGCGCGATCAATCAACTGGAACCTGAAGTAGAGGCGGTGTTCAAGCGCGTCGATGCAGCGGGTTAAGCTGCCCCGGCCTACAACACGCGCGGGGCATGCTCGCGGTGGATGCGCGGCTCGGCCCTACCGTCGACAGCAAGAGCAGGTTGTCGCTCAGGTGCCTGTTAGTGGTTCAGTTGGCGCCCAAGGGGCACCCCCTGCTCAATGCAACACCTGACTCAAGAACAACCGCCCCCGCTCACTGTCAGGTCGCTCGAAGAACACCGCTGGCGCAGCCTGCTCGACCACCTCGCCCTGGTCCATGAACACCACCCGGTGCGCCACGGTCCGGGCGAAGCCCATTTCATGGGTCACGCACACCATGGTCATGCCGTCCTCGGCCAGGCTGACCATGGTGTCGAGCACCTCCTTGACCATTTCCGGGTCCAGCGCCGAGGTGGGTTCGTCAAACAGCATGATCTTGGGTTTCATGCACAACGCCCGGGCAATCGCCACGCGCTGCTGCTGGCCGCCGGACAATTGGCCAGGGTACTTGTGCGCCTGTTCGGGAATACGCACCCGCTCCAGGTAATGCATCGCCAGGGCTTGCGCCTCGTGGCGCGGCAGCTTGCGGGCCCAGATGGGCGCGAGGGTGCAGTTCTGCAGGATGGTCAGGTGGGGGAACAGGTTGAAGTGCTGGAACACCATGCCGACTTCGCGGCGGATGGTTTCGACCTGCCGGGCGTCGTCGGTCAGTTCGACACCCTCGACGACAATGCGGCCCTGCTGGTGTTCTTCAAGGCGGTTCAGGCAGCGAATGGTGGTCGACTTGCCTGAGCCGGATGGGCCGCACAGCACGATGCGCTCACCTGGCTGCACGCTGAGGTTGATGTTCTTGAGCACCTGGAAGCTGCCGTACCACTTGCTGACGTTCTCCATCTGGATCATGGGGCGCAGGCCCGGTGAGTCCAGCGATTGGGTCGCTTGGTTCATCTGGAATACTCCTGGCTGGCGCGCAGCCACGCTTGGCCGGTGCAAGCGGGCGCACCGGCATTGGGAAGAGGATGTTCGTTCAGCGCAGGACGCTTTGCAGAAACTGCCGGGTGCGGGCCTGTTCAGGGGCGCTGAAGAGCTGCGACGGCGGCCCGGTCTCGATGACCTTGCCGGCATCGAAGAACACCACGCGGTCGGCCACTTCGCGGGCGAACCCCATTTCGTGGGTGACGACGATCATGGTCATGCCCTCGGCCGCCAGGCCCTTCATGACGTTGAGCACGTCGCCGACGGTTTCCGGGTCGAGCGCAGAGGTGGGCTCGTCGAACAGCATCAGCTTGGGTTTCATCGCCAAGGCGCGAACGATCGCCACCCGCTGCTGCTGGCCGCCTGACAGCTCGGCCGGGTAATGCCCGGCCTTGTGCTGCAGGCCGACGCGCTCGAGCAAGGCCAGGGCATGGGCCTGGGCTTGCGCCTTGGTTGCGCGCTTGAGCTTGACTGGGGCAAGCATCATGTTGGCCAGCACCGTCATGTGCGGAAACAACGTGTAGTCCTGAAACACCATGCCCACGTCCTCGCGCAGCCGGGCCAGGGCTTTACGGTTTCCCGCCTGGGTCTGATCGCCATCGCCCACCACCACGGTGCCCTTGGAGGGCGGTTCCAGGCTGTTCAGACAGCGGATGAAGGTGGACTTGCCCGAGCCGCTGGGGCCGATGATGACCACCACCTCGCCTTGGCGCACGTCCATGTCGACGCCCTTGACCACTTCATGGGTGCCAAAGCTTTTATGCAGGTCGCGCACCGTCAGGATCGTGCTCATAGGCCCGCCTGTGCCCGGGTCAGGGCTTGCAGGTTGAGGTCGGCCTCGCTCATGCGCGCGCGGCGTTGCTGGTTGGCCGTACGCTCTGCGCTTAGGCGCTCGCTGGCGCGGGCGAGGCTTGGCATCAGCGACCCAAGCGACGGGCCGCCGGCGGAGCTGCGGCCCTGCACGTTGCTGACCGGGTCCAGGCAATCACGCACTTTCTGCTCGTGTAGGTGCAGGGCATGACCCAGCTGCTCGAGGGCGCAGGCATCGACCATCTGGGTGGTGATCTGATGGGCCGGCAGGCCCTGGTCCATGGCCATGCGCACCACGCCCCCGACCACATGGTGGGCTTCGCGGAACGACAGGTCGACCTCGCGCACCATCAGGTCGGCCAAACCGGTGGCGGTGGAAAAATCCTCACCGGCGCGGCGTGCCGCCAGGTCGATGTTGGGGGTGGCGGTGCGCAGCACCAGGTCCAGCAGTTTCAGGCAGCGCAGGCTTTCTTCGGCGGCCTCCCAGAAGCCCCGCGTCCCTTCGCGGTTGCCGTCGCCGGTGTGGGAAAAATTGGTGCCCTTGATGGTCACGCTCGCACCCATCAGCAGGCCGACGATATGGCCACTGCGGCCCTTGAGGTACTCCAGCACGGTGGGGTTCTTCTTTTGCGGCATGATGCTGGACGTGGCGGCGACGCTGTCGGGGAAGTCGATGAGGTTGAACTCATGGGTACTCCACACGAAATAGTCCTGCGCGACGCGGCTCCAGAACACCGCCAGGTTGCTCAGGTGCGACAGGCTTTCGAGCAGAAAGTCCCGCGAGCCAATGGCATCCAGGGCATTGTCCAGGTAGCCGTCGAAGCCCAGCAGCTCGGCGGTGCGCGCGCGGTCGATGTCGAACGGCGTGCCGGCGAAGGCAGCGGCACCCAGCGGGCACTGGTTCATCGACTCCAGCGTCTGGGTCAGGCGCTTGCTGTCGCGCTCCAGAGCCTGTTCCACTGCGCTCAGGTAATAGCCGTAGGTGATTGGCTGGGCCGGTTGAAGATGCGTGTAGCCGGGCATCACCACTTCGGCGTAGCGCTCGGCACAGCACAGGGCCGTGGCCCGTACCGTTGCCAATTCGTCGATCAGGTCCATCAGCAGGTCGCGGCAGCGCAGGCGGTCGAGGGTGGCCAGGATGTCGTTGCGGCTGCGACCGGTGTGCAGGCGCCCGCCGATGTCAGCGCCGATATGCTCGATCAGGTGCGCCTCGTAGTTGAAGTAAGCGTCCTCGCGCGAAGGGTCCAGCTCGACCGCCTCTGGTCCTGCCTGCTCCATGTCCAGCACACCCTTGGCCAGCACGCTGGCATGTTCGCCGCGGATAAGGCCCTGTTCGGCCAGCATCAGGATGTGCGCCTTGTTGACGTTACCCAGGTTCGCGAAGCCGCTGGCAAAGCCTTCCAGGCGCGGGCGGTAGATGTACTCGTTCACTTGCGGCGCAGTGCTTTCCTTCAGGCGCCGACTGACTTTGGATGCTTGCATGCTGGAACCTCTTCAATGGAAGTACGTGCCGCCGGACGACCCAGACGACGTTCGAGATAACGGCTGAGCCAGGTCAGCGCCGAACAGATGACGAAGTACACCAGCAACACCACGCCGTAGACCGCGAAGGCAGGGCTGACGCCGGTCATGACGGTTTCACGCTCGATGATGATCTGGCCGACCTTGAGAAACTCCCCCACACCCACCAAAGCGCCCAGGGACGTGGCCTGCACCAGGATCGTCAGCAGCCCGGTGTAGGCTGGCAGAATGGCTTTCATCGACTGCGGCACAACCACGTGCAGGTAGATCTGCCAGGGGCGCAGGCCCAAGGCCCAGGCGCTTTTCCACTGGTGCCTGGACACCGACTCCAGCCCGCCACGCACGATCTCGATGCCGTTGGCGCTGCCCCACAGGGTCAGGCCCACGGTGACGGCGGCGAACGGGCTCAGGTCCACACCGAACATCGGCGCACCGAAGAAGATGAAGAACACGTTGACGATCAGCGGAATGGAGCGAAACAGCTCCACGTAGGCATGGGTCGTCCACCCCAACAGGCGGTTCTTGACCGTGGCCAGCACGCCGAGCACGGCCGAGATCAGCGTGGTGAACAGCAACACCACCAAAGCCAGGTACAGGGTCATCAACAACCCTTTGCACACGAAGCTCCAGTTTTCGAGTAGGAAATTCATGGTCGCCTCACTGCCGGAAAGGGCGTTGCAGGTGGGCAGACAGCCGCGCAGTCATCAACGCGAGCACCCCCACCAGCACCAGGTACATGACGCAGATGGCCGTGAACATCTCGATGGCGCGAAAGTCCGTGGCGATGCGGTCCACCGCGACGAAGGTCAATTCCGCAAGGCCGATGGCCTGTAGATAGGAAGAGTTCTTCAGCAGTGAAATCGCGGTGTTGAGCATCGCCGGCAGGCTGGTGCGAAACGCGATGGGCATGGCGATCAGCGCGAAGTACTGCACGGGCTTGAGGCTCAGTGCCAGGCTCGCCTCGCGCATGCCGCGCTCCACCGTGGCCAGCCCGCCGCGGATGTTCTCGATCTGGTATGCACCGGCCCACAGCGACAGGCACACCACCCCCGACCAGAACAGCGACAGCCCAAGCCCAATGGCCGGCAGGCCATAGAAGATGAAGAACAACTGCACCAGGATCGGCGTATTGCGGATCAACTCCACGTACAGCGCCACTGCCTGGGACAGCACCGGGACCTTCATGACGCGCACCGCCCCGCCCAGCACCCCGATCAGCAGGGAACACAGGATGGCCAGGGCCGTGATGCGCAGCGTCATCAGCACACCGTCGAGCAGGGCAGGCCATTGCTCGATCAGATAATGTACGTCGAACTCCATGATGGCGGCCGATCAAAGTGCTTCGGCAGGCTTGGCCTGCTCGAAGACGCTGATGTAGTAGCTCTGGATGTTTTCGGGCACGAACTGCTGCACCCAGCCTCGGAACAGGTGTTCTTCGCGCATGCGCAATACCGCCGCGCTCAGGAAGTCGCGCCATTGCGCTTCGTTCTTGCGCACGCCGATGGCCGCGTCGGAGATCTGGAACGGTTGGTCTATCAGGCGAGCATCCTGGTCGTTGTCGGCGACCACCACCAGGGTCGCGGCATCGTGGGTGTAGGCGTCGGCGCGACCTTGGCGGAAGGCTTGCAGGGCATCGGCTGCGCTGTTCATGCGCAGGGTCTTGACGTCGGGCATGTGGTCTTCGAACCACTTGGCCTGCACCGACCCCTTGAGCGTGGCAAGGGTCTTGCCCTTGAGGTCGGCGATGGTCCGGGCCGGGCTGTCCTTCTTCACGACCACGTCACTGGCACCCCACCGGTAGGGCGTGGTGAAGTCGATCACCCGTTGGCGTTCCGGGGTGACGCCCAGCGTGGCGATCAGCAAGTCCACCTTGCGGCCCAGCAGCTGCGGCACTCGGTTTTCGGCGGTGACGCAGGTGAAGCTCACCTTGTCCTTCGAGCCCAGGGCCCATAGCGAAATCTGCTTGGCCATTTCGACCTCGACGCCGGCGAATTCACCCTTGTTGTCCTGATAGCCATACGGTGGCTGGTCGCAGCGCACACCCGCGCGCAGGTGGTCCGCCTCTTTGATGGCTGCTGGAACTGCTGGCAGGTCGGCGGCCTGAACGGTGGATACCGCCGCCAACGACACGCACGTCAGGGCCAGTGCAGCGCTTAGTTTTTTATACGAGAACGACATGATGCCTCCTGATTACCGGGCTGCATCGCGCCAATGTGCTGGAGCGATGCGTGAGTACAAGGGCAGAGCTGAAGTGACGCTGGAGCACCGGTTTTATGTGTGTTGTTGCCGGTATGCGCTCGGGGGTATCGCGCTGCATCGGGGCAGACGTCGATGTGGTTGTAGTTATAAAATCTGCGCGTCATGCAATCAAATGACAATACATCAACCCGTCATGCAGAAATGATATGGCTATCAATTTCAAGCAGATCGAAACCTTCCGCGCGGTCATGCTCAGCGGCTCCATGACAGCAGCGGCCCAGGCGCTGCATACCTCCCAGCCCAATGTCAGCCGGCTTATCGCGCAACTGGAACGGGCCAATGGGTTCAAGTTGTTCGAGCGGGTAGGGGGGCGCTTGCTGCCGACCGATGAGGGCGCGCAGTTCTTCGCTGACGTGGAGCGCGCGTTCATCGGGCTGCACAGCCTGGAAACCTCCGCCGAGCACCTCAAGCGCGGAGGCACTGGGCAATTGCGCATCGGTGCGGTGCCTTCCCTGACCCATGGCTTGCTGCCCAAGATCATCCAGCGCTTTCGCCAGCAGAACCCGCACGTTCATATCTCCATCCACACCAACGACTCGCCGAACGTGGCGCACTGGGCCGCGACCCGGTTTTGCGACGTGTGCCTGGTGTCTTATGTGGCCGAGGACATGGCGGGCGTGCAGTCCCAGATCATCTGCGATGTACCGGGTGTGTGCATCTTCCCCAAGGGGCACCGGCTCGGTGCCTTGCAGGCCGTGACGCCCGCAGACCTCAAGGGCGAAGAATTCATTTCGCTGTCGCACACCGATGGCTCGCGCACTCGGCTCGACCGGCTGTTTGCCGATGACGACCCGCGGGTGCTCAACCTGGACGCTACCCATGCCGCCACCGTGTGCTCACTGGTCGGGCTTGGGCTGGGGGTGAGCGTGGTCAGTCCACTGGTCGCGGCAGAGTATTTGCACACCGGCATCGACATACGGCCGTTTGCCCCGCAGTTGCGGTTCTACACATATCTGCTGCGCTCATCCGACCGGCCGGAGAACGTGCTGACTCGACGATTTCGGGTGTTGGCGGGGGAAATGCTGGGGCAGGCGGCGCAGGTGTGTACGGCTGGCCTTGGGTAATAGGCTCGGTACCGCGCCTCATTGCCTCGGCAGCACCAGCGCTGCCTCTAGCCCGCCCGCCGCTCGGTTTTTCAGGACCACCCGGCCACCCAGGTGCTCCATGATGGTTGCCACGATCGACAGCCCAAGGCCAGCGCCGTTGGGGCTATTGCGGCTGTAGAAACGTTCGAACACCCGTGAGAGGCTCGCCTCGTCGATGCCTGGCCCTTCGTCTTCCACCACCAACTCGACACGCTCATCGTGGCCCCGCAGCGAGACCGTGATGCGCCCCCCGAGAGGCGAGTGCTCGACCGCGTTGGACATCAGGTTCTGCAATGCAATGCCCAACGCGCTGGCGTCGACGGCTACACGGTGCTCGCCGCCCTCTATTTCCAGCGAGGGCTCCAGCCCTTTGTCCAGTATCCAAGGGGTAAGCTCGGCCAGGATGTCGGTGACCACCTCGGCAAGGTCGACAGGCTCACGGGGGCGATGGCCAATCCGAGGCTCCACGCGGGCCAGTGTCAGCAGTTGGTTGACCACTCGCGTCAACCGATCCACACCGCCCATCAGGAACGTCAAGGCCTTGTTGCGTTCGACGTCGTTGCTGGCAGCCAGTGCGTTCTGCGCATGCAGGCGCAACACCGCCAAGGGTGTTCGCATTTCGTGGGCCGCGTCGGCAATGAAGCGATGTTCACGGCGCAGCAGGTCCTTGATCTGCGCCAGCAGGCGATTGAGGGCAGCCTGCATGGGCTCGAGCTCCGATGGCAGCGGCACCAGCTGCAGCGGTTCGAGTGATTCGGCATGCCGCGCGCGAATGACGTCGGCCATGTTCTTCAACGGCTTGAGCCCCCAGCCAATGGCGGCCCATACCAGCACGGCAAGCGCCAGGGCCCCCAGCAGAAATGGCATCAAGGTGTGACGAACGATTCGGTCGATCAAGTCATAGCGCACGTCATCGCGTTCACCCACCCAGATCACCCAGCCTTTCTCGGGCACAGGTAGCACGAAGCCGCGCCATTGCTTGTCGTCGCTGGTGAAATCGTAAAACCCAGGCCGCATGGGCCGCGGATCCAGGCGAGGTGCGCTGGGCGTCTGCACCATCAGGGTGGCGTTTTCGTCCCAGACCTGGAAGGCCAGCTTGCTCTCGTAGGGATGCCCCACCCGGTGTCGGCCCGCCTGGGCTAGCGCGACGTTGAAGGCACGGTACAGGTCGTCACGCGCGCCGCCTTGCACTGGCATGCTCATTACTCCCTGGAGCAGGCGTGCGTTCTGGGCAAGGTGCGCGTCGTACACTTCGTTAATTTCATGGCGGCTGTCGTGGTAGTTGTACAACGCAAGCAAGCCGGTGCCGATCAGCAGCAAGAGCATGACGCGCCACAGCGTGCGCTGGCGTAGCGACCTCAT
Organism: Pseudomonas sp. I3-I5; assembly: GCF_022699445.1. Taxonomy (NCBI): domain Bacteria; kingdom Pseudomonadati; phylum Pseudomonadota; class Gammaproteobacteria; order Pseudomonadales; family Pseudomonadaceae; genus Pseudomonas; species Pseudomonas sp. I3-I5. The sequence goes on from NZ_CP093940.1 coordinate 1,553,501, forward strand.
ACCTTGGCCTCGACCAGGTAGCCGATACCACGCACGGTGCGTATCAGGCCATTGAACAGTTTCTTGCGCAGCTGATAGATGTTCACTTCCAGGGTATTGCTCTCCGGCTCCTCGTCCCAGCCATAGAGCAACTGCGTCAGGCGTTCGCGGGTAAAGACTTTGCCGGGCTGGGCGAGTAGCTCGTGCAGCAGCCGGTACTCCTTGGGCGTGAGCACCACTTCGGTCCCCTTGAAATGCACCTGCTGGGTTGCCGGGTCCAAGCTGACACCGCCGTGCTCGATCAGCACCGTGGCGCGGCCAGCGCTGCGGCGCAGCAGTGCACGCAGGCGTGCCTTGAGTTCATTGAGGTCGAAGGGTTTGACCAGGTAGTCATCCGCCCCGGCGTCAAGCCCTGCGATGCGATCGTCCAAGGCATCGCGTGCGGTAAGAATCAGCACCGGCAAGCTGTTGCCTCCCGCGCGAAGCCGCCGCAACAATTCAATGCCGTCCAGGCGTGGGAGGCCCAGGTCCAGTATCAACACGTCGAATGCTTCATGCTGCAAGGCGTGCAAGCCACTGACGCCGTCCTGCAACCAGTCCAGGGTATAGCCCTCCTGGCGCAAACCATCGCAGATGCCTTCACCCAACGCGCTATCGTCCTCAACCAGCAGCAGGCGCATGTCTAGTCCTGTTTGTCCTTGATGGTGTCGAGTAAAGCATTGATATCGGCACGCCGGCCCTCATCGGCCAATTCCCGGCCCGGTCTGGGCGGTGCCTGCAACGCCTTGTGCAGCGCAGCCCTGGCCTCACTGTAACGCTTCTGACGCACCAGATGATCGCCCCAGAAATAGTTGCTGTCGATGCCCGCGGGATTGATTTTCAAGGCCTGCCTGAGCAGCGTGTCGGCTTTGTCGTCATCCCCGAAGCCGATGGGCCAGCCTGGAACCTGGTCATACAAGGTGCCCAGGCTGGTGTAGGCCGAGCCTTGCAGGGCTTGAGGGTCGAGGGCGATGGCCTTTTCCAGGCTGGCCTTGGCGGCCTTGACCTTGCCTAGCGCACTCAGCCCACCGGTTGCGCCAGCCCAGCTGCTGTTGATGATGCCGTCCCAGATCAGAGGCTCGGGTGTATTGGGGTTCTGGCGGACGAAAACGGCCGCCTCGTTTGCCAGCTTCTCGAACGCGCCTGCGCGTTGATCCTTGGGCAACTGATATTGGATATGCGCCCATTGTTGCTGCAAGTCGTGCAGGTGTTGGGCGCCTGTCTGATCAAGCGCCCAGCCAAACGGGGTAAATGCCAGCAGGCTGGCCAGTACGATGGGCTTCATTTGCTCGGTTCCTTTATGTGGCTGCCGATATGGCGCCGAATCAAGGGCAGTTGTTTACGCAAGGCTCGATCCACCAACCCTGGCAGGATGCCGTTCAGGCGCACGAACATTTTCTCCGGCCAGCCCAGGTAGAGCTCGCTGCGCTCGGACTGGACCGCCTGGAGCACGGCTTTGGCAACGTAGACCGGGTCGTCCATGCCTACCTTCAGCGCCTGGTTGAGGGCGGTAGCGGCGCTGCTGTTCATGCTGGTGCGGGTTGCGCGTGGCGCGACGTACAGCACATTGACCGGGGTGTCGGCCAATTCACGGCGCAGTGCTTCGGAAAACCCGCGCAGCGCGAACTTGCTGGCGCAGTAGCTGGCATAGCCGGGGTAGCCGATCGAGCCATAAGTCGAGCCGACGTTGACGACCAACGCCTTGGGTTGCTCGCGCAGAAGAGGCAAGCAAGCCCGGGTCAGTTGCAAAGGTGCCTTCAGGTTGATGTCCAGCAGCTCATCGAGGGCCTGTTCGTCCAGCTGGTCGAGCAAGGCGAAGCGATTGACCCCGGCAGCGTTGATCAGCACATTGAAGCCGCCCAGTTCGCGCGCGCGCGTCACGACCTGTGCCCGGCCCTCCTGTGTCCGTAAGTCCGCCGACTGCCAGCGCAGGCTGCCTGGGTAGCGGTTCATCAAGCTGGCCAGTTTGCCCATGTGCCGACTCACGGCCAAAACCTGCGCGCCGGCATGGCAGAGCTGCTCGGCCAGCTCCAGGCCAATCCCGCCGCTGGCGCCGGTGAGCACCACGATCGACTCATGCAACCGCATGGCGCACCCCTGACTGGCCCGCACGGGGCAACGTTTGGAACATCTCGGCGTACAGGCGGTAGACCATCTTGGCCGCGTGAATGACCGCCTGCTGGTCTTCGGCATTGTCCAGGCGGTCCATCAACTGCCTGTAGGTCACCATATGGTCCTGGTCGAGCGCGCCGTGGGACTTGAGGTAGCTCATTGCCCGGTCTGGCAGCGAAAGGCTGTGTGCAATGGCGCCGGCGGCCTGTGTGGCCAGGGCAATGCTGGTGCCTTCCAGGACGTTGACCATGCCGAACAGCCCTACCGGGTTGCCCCGTGCGATCAAGTCATAGAGATAAGCGACCATGAGCTCGATCGACTGCGCGGGTCGGCCGTCGCGTACCGCCTCCCAGTCGCCCCCACAGGCCTCGATGTCGTTGAGGATCCACTGTTCATGGCCGTATTCTTCCTCGATGTACTCGCACACGGCACCGCGCAGCCATTCGAGCCGGGCGGGCAGGCGCGCCCCGCATGCCATCATCAGCGGGACGGTGTGGCGCACGTGGTAGTAGGCCTGGGTGAGAAATGCGATGTAGCTATCGAGGCTGACCTGCCCAGCCATGGCCTCGCGGATCACCGGAACGCCGAACAGCGCCTGGCGCTCATGGGCGGTTTGCAGTTGCAACGTTTCAAAGAAGGACATGGCGAACTCACTCCTGGGGTATGCGGATCAGAGATTGATAGCGTTCAAGAATCGCCTCGCGCCGAGGGCGGCCGTTGGCTGTCAGGGTTTGATCGGTGACGCTGAGCGGCGCCGTGAGGCGTCGCCAGTGGTGGGCACGTGCGTAATCGGGCAGCCGTGCATTGCACTGGCCCACTACCTGGTCGATCTGGTCGTCACTCAGGCTCGGGTCCATCGGCCAGATCAACGCCACGTTGCCTGGCAGGCTCTCGCCGTGCACGAATGCCTGGGCAATGACGCCGCTCTGGGTCAGTTCGGCCTCTACCCATTCAGGGCTGACGTTTCGGCCGAAACTGGTGATGAACTGGTGCTTCTTGCGTCCGTCGAGGTACAGGTAGCCGTCGTCATCCAAATGGCCCAGGTCCCCGGTTGCCCACCATCGACCGTCGAAAGGCGCGGCATCGAGGTAGCCCAGTAGCGTGCAACCGGCCACCAGCACCTCGCCATCCTTCGCGATGCGCACCTGCACGTGGGGCAGCGGCTTGCCCACACTGCCACGGCGGACGCTGCCCGGACGGTTGAGCGCGACCACCGACGCGCATTCAGACAGCCCATAGCCTTCGTACACCGCAAGCCCGACAGCCTCGGCACGGGCCAGCAAGCTGGGCGATACCCGAGCGCCACCTACGGCGACGAACCTCAGCTGCTCAGCGGGCATCGCCCCTTGTTCAACAGCGGCAACCAGCCCCATCAGCAGTTGCGGCACAAGGATCAGGCTCTGGGCCTGACGCTGCACAATCACACCCACTAGCCGCTTGAAGTCCACCTGGGTGGCGCCGCTGATGCCCAGGTGCTGCTGGCTGAGCAGGTGCACGCAGGCCCCGGCGATCAGCGCGGCGTATACGCCCAGGTTTTCCAGCAGAACGCCCAGTGGCAGAACGGCCAGGTGATGCATGGGTGCGCTGGCGCGGCTAGCCGCCTCAAGTTCATGGGCCACGCCCAGCAACGCCTCGACGCTCAGGCAGACACCTTTCGGTGATCCCGTGCTGCCGGAGGTGTAGGTGATTTTTGCCGTTTCGGGCGCAATGGCCGCCGCAGCGAACGATTTACAGAGCCAGAACCCCGGCCGAGCGTGTGGGGCGTAGCCCAGCTCGACAAGGCGCGAGTCCCATCCGCTTTCGCTCAGCACCAGGGTGACGCCACTTTGCCTGAGACAATGGGACATTTGAGCGCGGGTGAAAAACGGAGGGATGACCACGCAGGGACGTTCGGCGAACAGCGCTGCAAGGTCCCACAGCAGCAGTTGCGGGCCATTGTCCAAGGCCAGGGCGAATGCGCCCTGAGGTTGGCTCCCAAGCCAGGCGGCGCGTACCTCGACCGCCTCGAACAAAGCGCGATAGGTCAGGTGCTGGTCGGCACCTTGCACGGCGATGGCGTCAGGCTGGCGTTGAGCGTGTTCCTTCAGCAAGGCCTTGAAGCGGTTCAGTTCATGCCGCATGACCGGATTCCTCTGTCAGGACCGGAAAGCCAAGGCGCTGAAAGACGCCTGTGCGGGTCAAGGCATCGAAGCCGTAACGGATATTTCCGGCAAACACCTGAGGGCAATGGCTGTAGTAGGTGCCCCATATTTCAGCCTGGTCCTCAAGGCGAGCAGGATCGGCTGGCGCCAGGACGACGGGCCTCAGCCCCAGTCGCTGGAAGCTGTTGATCAGCGTCGCCGCGCCGGTGAATGCGACCCAGTGCAGGCCGCGTGAGGCCAGCAGCCACGTGACCGCAGCGATCATCAAGCGCGCGCTGCCCGCGCTGAGCGAGGCCAGGTTACCCACCTCGACCATACAACTGCGCGGCAGGGTTGCCCCGACCACACGGGACACGGCGTCTTCCAGAGGCATGTCGAGGTAGCGCTCCAGAAATAGGGCGCCGTCATTGGCTGGGCGAATGCCCGCGGCGGCTGTCAACCGGCCTTGGCTGTCGTGAAACGCCAGTAACTGCGGCAGGAAATGCTGAATGTCGGCCTGATGGCTAAGCGCAAAGCACTGATGGATGAACCGCTCGAGGGCCATTCGCCCCGGGTCGTCTGCCAGGTGTAGCGACAATGTTGCCTGACGATCGGCCTGGCTGCCGATGGCCAGTGGAAGCAGGTGGCTCCAGTCACGGTGGGTCATGAAACGTCTCCCAGCAGGTTCGATGGGAGACAGTGTCGAGTGCTTATCTGAAGGGAATCTGAAGTCAGGCTGTTTCGGGTTCGATTTCGACGAATGCCATTGCGATGTTTCTCCGGGGCCTACATGGCATCGCCAGCCGTTGCCGACGAGCGCCCCCTTGATGGCCACCGTCCGATTTACCGCAGACCTGTCCTGTGACCTGCTCCGCACCCTTGCCGTCAACCTGTGCATGGAACGGCACCGCTTGTGCCGACGTGGAAAGCAGGAGCATTCATGGCCAAGAAGAACCCGTTATCCCCAGGCCCGTCCTGGAACGAAAATTTCGTGGTGTTGGGCGAGATTCTTTTCTGGGGTTTTTGGGCGCCAGTCCTGTTCTTGATCGCTGCACCCTGGTTGAGCCTGGCCATCGTCAGCTACTGGCCCAAGCCTGTGCTTGCCGGATTTTTCAGCGCCATGGCATCCACCGGTTGGCTGGTCGCCTCGGTGGTGATTCTGGCAGTGATTGCCTACCAGGCGGGCATGGGTTACTACCGTCAGCACCGTAGCCGCAAGCGCACTGCCGCTGAGCTGGCTGCCAAAAGGGCCCAGGGCGACAAGCGTCTTTGATCGATCTGGCCGGCTGATTGGCCTGTGTGGGTGGCCGGCGCTAGCGGCCCGCTTGGGGCTTGCTTGGCACCCTCACATAACTGATATCGTAATGATGTCATTGCCGCGCAACCTTTGTCGTTGTGCTGCTGTCGTAGTACGCACTACCGGTCAGGCAGCATTGATCGCGACCTGCGATTGCTGTGCGTGACCCAGTATTGAAGCCAGGGATTGGTCTTTTTCGTCTTCCTCCGAGTACCGACCCATGCTTCATCTTTTTCGTAACCGCGGCGAGCGTCAGGCGCTCACGCAGCTGGCTGCCTCCCTCCCGCAAACCCACACTGACGGTGGCCGCACTGCCCCCAGATGGACAGACGTGCAACGTGAATGGACCTCGCGTGAGTTGCATGCCACTGCGCGTGAAGGCCGTATTGCCGAGCTCGAGCGCGAGCTGGAAAACGCCCGGCTGATGCTGGCCGAGGCCGACGCCAATGCGCGCGCCTCGGAAACCCGTTTTGACCTGGTCAACCGTGCCTCCAGCGAAGGCCTGTGGGACATGGAAGTGGTGGCAGGTGATCCGGTCAACCCGCGCAACCGCTTCTGGTGGTCGCAGCAATTTCGCGAAATGCTGGGGTTTCGCGACGAGCGCGATTTTCCCAATGTCCTGGCCAGCTGGGCTGATCGCCTGCACCCGGAAGACAAGGCCGCCACGTTGGACGCCTTTGCCCGCCACCTGAACGACAAATCAGGCATGACCCCCTACCGGGTGCGCAACCGCCTGGCCATGAAAGACGGCAGCTACCGCTGGTTCTTCGCCCAAGGCGAAACCCTGCGCGATGTACGTGGCGTGCCTTTGCGCGTTGCTGGCGCCTTGCGCGACATCCACGATGAGTTGCAACGTGAACAAGAGCACGACGTGATCATCACCCGTTTCGAACTGGCACGGGAAATGCTCTCCGACGGGCTCTGGGACATGGAAGTGATCGCCGGTGACCCGGTCAACCCCAAGAACCCCTTCTGGTGGTCGCCCCAGTTTCGGCGTTTGCTGGGTTTCGAAACCGTCGAGGAATTTCCGGATGTGTTGGACAGCTGGGCCTCACGCCTGCACCCGGAGGACAAGGCCTACAGCCTGGAAGCCTTCCAGGCGCACCTGAACGACCGTACAGGCAAGACGCCGTTCGATATCGAGTACCGACTCAAGATGAAAAGCGGGGAGTACCGCTGGTTCCGCGCCCGTGGCCAGACCAAGCGCGACCCTTATGGCGCGCCATTACGTGTGGTCGGGGCATTGGTGGACGTGGACCTGGAGCATCAGCAGTCGGCCATGCGCGAGACGGAGGCTGCGCACCAGCGCACCCTGGAATCCAACATCACCAAGCTCACCCAGATCGTCGGCACCATTCAGAGCATTGCCAGCCAGACCAACCTGCTGGCACTCAACGCGGCCATTGAAGCAGCACGTGCCGGGGAAGCGGGCAGGGGGTTTGCAGTGGTGGCTGATGAAGTACGCAAGCTGGCCACGCGCACGACGGAGGCCACTGAACAGGCGGCTGACATGATGCGCGGCTGACAGCTGGCAGGCCAGGTGCCCAAGCTACGGCTACAGGTCCGTTGCACCCGCTCTTTTGACACTGTTGTTTTCTTTCACTTCGTTCAGGTTTCAACTCATGAATTGGTTCTACGATGCCAGGTTGTCGGTCAAGCTGTACCTCGCTTTCGCGCTGTGCGCACTGATCACCTTGAGTGTTGGAGTTGTCGGTAGCCAAGGAATCGGCTCGCTCTCGTCCAGCTTGCAACAGGTGTTTTCCAATAACCTCGTGTCCGTGGCACAAGTTGCAGAGGCACGCTCCAGTGCCATTGCCCAGAGCCGCGACCTTTACCGACTCGTGGCGGCCACCGCCATCAATGCGCCGCAAGCTGAACGCGCTGCCATTCTTGCGTCGATGAAAGAAAACCGGCAGAGCAGCGAGCAGGCATTTGCAGTCTACCGAGCCACGCCCCTGGCCGATGATGAACGCCTTGCCGGCGATCGCATGGAAAAGGACTGGCCAGCCTACCAGGCCATCATGGATCGGACGGTAGCCACCATCGCACGAGGTGATCTGGCTGAAGCCAGGCAATTGATGGCCGGCGAATTGCATCAGGCGTTTCGTACCGTGCTCGACGAATTGACCACAATGGTCGAGTCCAATAACCGGCAGATCGATGAAGGCGCGCGAGCGGCAAAACACAACGAGGCGGCGGCCAAGCTCAACCTGTACCTGGGCATCGGTGCGGCGTTCGTGGCGGCCATTTTGCTTGGCATGTTCATCAGCCGTGTCATCAGCAAACCGATCGCGCTGGCGGTGAACACGGCCGAGCGCATTGCAGGCGGCGACCTGAGTAAACCCGTGGCCACAGGTCACGCCGACGAAACCGGGCAACTGCTAAATGCCCTGGGGGGCATGCAGCAAGGCCTCAAACGCACCCTGGAGCAAATCGCCAATGCAGCGGATCAGCTCGCCTCTGCGGCCGAAGAACTCAACGCCGTCACAGATGAGAGCACCCGCGGGCTCACGCGCCAGAATGATGAAATTCAGCTCGCCGCCACGGCGGTCACGCAAATGAGTGCGGCAGTCGAGGAAGTGGCTCGCAACGCCACCTCCACTTCCGAAGCCTCCCGGCAGACGTCCGAGGAAGCGGCCAGTGGCCGCGACCAGGCCCGGGAAGCCGTGCAGGCCATCACCAGCGTGAACAGCGAAATCGGGCAGTCCACGGTCATCGTGGGGGAATTGGCCGGTAGCGTGCGCGAAATCGCCAAGGTGGTCGATGTGATCCGGGGCATTGCCGAACAGACCAATCTACTGGCGCTTAACGCGGCCATCGAGGCGGCACGCGCTGGCGAGCAGGGCCGAGGTTTTGCGGTGGTGGCAGACGAAGTACGGGCACTGGCGGCGCGTACCCAGGCCTCGACGGGTGAGATCGAAGCCATGATCACAGGCGTTCAGTCGCGTGCCGACGATGCGGTCAAGGCTATGGGCAACAGCCGAAACCTGGCCGACAGCACCCAGGCCTTGGCCCAGGCGACCGGCGAATCGCTGGAGCGGATCGCCCGGAACATCGCCCAGATCAACGATCGCAACCTGCTGATCGCCACGGCGTCCGAAGAGCAGGCCCATGTGGCCCGCGAGGTGGACCGCAACCTGATCAACATCCAGGACTTGTCGACCCAGACCTCGGCCGGTGCGCATCAAACCAGCGCATCCAGCCAGGAATTGTCGCGCCTGGCCATCTCGTTCAACGACATGGTCAGCACCTTCAAGCTCTGAGCAGGGCGTAGACGATCTGTAGCGTGGCATGCCCCGCCCACCGCCGTAATGCACTTATCGGCGGTGGGCGGGGCGCAGGCTTTTTAGTCGACGCGCACGAAGACGTTCTTGGCCATGTCGCTACCGCCGACGGCCTCCAGGCGCTTGCCGCCGTCGAGCACGCGTACGTTGATCAACGCCATGCCATCCTTGTTGCGGGCGGTGACCATGTCATCCTTGCGCTCCCATTCATCCACCTTCAGCTTGTTGCCGTTGGTGATGATGTAGTCCTTGGAAAACTCCCACGTCTGTTTCGGGCTCTGGATACCCATCACGGTCGTGGTTTGCTCATAGGTGCCTTCCAGGGCGTCATTGCCGCAACCGGCGATGACGAAGAACGGCAGGGCGGCGAGGGCGAGTTTGAGTTTACGCATTGGGCTTCCTTTTCAGTGGGTCGATCTCAGACCGGGTCGATGGCAGGTGCCATGGCGCCGCGGCGTCGAGATGCAGGTGGGTATCACGTGTCGGTATGAAGGGGGTATCGAGGGTGCCAAGGGCGATCGAGATCCAATCGGCGTATTGGCCTGCACTGCGTGACCAGAACAGGCTCGAGCCGCAGGATGAACAGAATTGGCGCAGGATTGTGGGCGACGAGGCGTAAGCCGCAAGCCGGTCGGCGCCGCGCAGCATGCGCAGCGCCTCACGCGGCACACTACCGTATGAGGCATATGCAGCACCGTGGCCTTTGCGGCACTGGCTGCAATGACAGTGGCTGATGGCCCTGGGCGGGCCAAGCAGCTCATAACCTATTGCCGCGCAAAGGCAGCTTCCTTGGTATGTGCTGGACAAACGCGATTCCATGCGTACGAAAAGGCGCCAGCTTAAACGCAGCGCCAAAGGTAGTCGAGCCGGTTCTGGCCACGCGTGTCGGTAGCAGGTACCCGGGAAGCGGTTCTTGCACCCGCTGGACCGTCAGGGTGCACAGCCCTGTGCTGCGCCGTCCGACGATCGCACCGTAAGTGAAAGAACCGGACGTCGGTTTCAGAATGTGCCTGGTCGTTCGCGCGCAACCTTCTGGCGCTGCAAGTGCCATGCTTGCAGGATGCCGTCGGACCCGCGCGCAGACGCACGGTCGATGGCAAGGAGGCCGTCAGCACCACGCCACCGTGACGTGGCTGATGCGCCGCAGCAGAACACGCCGGAACCCGCCAATACAACAACAGGGGCGGGCCGTGATGCCGAGGTCCGCTGTATGCCTGATCAAACGTTCCACCTGCCCGCTGTCCAACGTATCGTGGCCGATCACCAGCAAACGCCTGGTGCGCTGCTACCGATCCTGCACGCCATTCAGCATGCCGTCGGCTACATTCCCGATGCCGCCATCGGTGAGATCGCCCATGCACTCAACCTGAGCCGGGCCGAGGTCCAGGGCGTCATCAGCTTCTACCATGATTTCCGTACCGCTGCGCCTGCCCGGCACACCCTGCGCCTGTGCCGGGCCGAGTCGTGCCAGAGCCGTGGCGCCGAGGCCCTGGCCGCACAGCTGCGCGAGCAGTTGGCGCTCGATGACCATGGCACCAGCGCCGACGGTGCCATCAGCCTGCGCCCGGTCTATTGCCTGGGCGCCTGTGCCTGTTCGCCGGCCCTTGAGCTGGACGGTCAGGTGCACGCCCGGCTCACGCCCGAGCGGCTACGCGAGTTGGTCAAGGGTTGCCAGGAGGGCGCCACATGCTGAAGGTCCATGTACCCGGTGATTCGGTGGCCCGTGCCGTCGGCGCAGACCAAGTGGTCGAGGCGTTGCAGCGCGAGGCCGAGCGGCGCAATGTGCAGTTGGACATTCGGCGCACCAGTTCTCGTGGGCTTTATTGGCTCGAACCGCTGCTTGAGTGCGACAGTGAGCAGGGGCGCCAGGGTTTCGGGCCGGTGACGCCACAGGACGTGCCCGGCCTGCTGGATGCCATGATCGGTGCAGAGGCAGACCACCGGCTGGCGCTGGGGGCTGTCGAAGACATGCCTTATCTCAAGACCCAGCAGCGCCTGCTGTTCGCGCGCGCCGGCATCACCCGACCCTTGTCCTTGGATGATTACCGCGCCCATGGCGGCTTTGCCGGGCTGGAAGCGGCCGTTGCCCTGGACGGCGCCGAGGTGGTGGCTGCCGTGCTCGATTCCGGCCTGCGTGGTCGTGGCGGGGCTGCGTTTCCTGCCGGCATCAAGTGGCGCACCGTGCGCGACGCCAAGCCTGCCCAGAAGTATGTGGTGTGCAACGCCGACGAAGGCGACTCCGGCACGTTTGCCGACCGCATGCTGATGGAAGGCGACCCGTACCTGTTGATCGAGGGCATGATCATCGCGGGCCTCGCGGTGGGTGCTGACAAGGGCTACATCTACGTGCGCTCGGAATACCCCGACGCCATCCGCACACTTGATCAGGCATTCGTCATCGCACGCCAGGCAGGCTACCTGGGCACCAATGTGGCCGGTAGCGGCAAGGCGTTCGACCTGGAAGTGCGCGTGGGCGCAGGTGCCTACATCTGCGGTGAAGAAACCGCGCTGCTCGAATCCATCGAAGGCAAGCGCGGCATCGTCCGCGCCAAGCCGCCGCTCCCGGCCCTCGAAGGCCTGTTCGGCCTGCCGACCTTGGTGCACAACGTGCTGACCCTGGCCTCGGTGCCTATCATCCTGGCCAAGGGAGCGCCGTTCTACCGCGATTTCGGCATGGGCCGCTCGCTGGGCACCATGCCGTTCCAGTTGGCGGGCAATGTTCGCCATGGCGGCCTGGTGGAACGTGCCTTCGGCTTGACGCTGCGTGAACTGGTGGAGGACTACGGCGGTGGCACGGCCAGTGGCCGGCCGCTGAAGGCCGCACAGGTGGGTGGGCCGTTGGGCGCCTGGGTACCTCCCAGCCATTTCGACACACCGCTGGACTACGAGGCCTTCGCGGCCGTGGGCGCCATGCTCGGCCACGGCGGCGTGGTGGTTGCCGACGACACCTTGAACATGGCCAGCATGGCCCGCTTCGCCTTGCAGTTCTGTGCCGAGGAGTCCTGCGGCAAGTGCACCCCGTGCCGTATCGGCTCGACCCGTGGCATGGAAGTGGTGGACCGGCTGATCGCCAGTGATGACATCACCGAGCGCCATGACCATGCACTGCTGCTTCGCGATTTGTGCGACACCATGCAATACGGCTCGCTGTGCGCCATGGGCGGCATGACCGCTTACCCAGTCGCCAGCGCCCTCAAGTATTTCCCTGCCGATTTCGGGCTGACCCAAGCGGAGGCCGCGCAATGATCCATATCTTCGATCCGCAAACTGACCTGGGCACCCCCGCCCGCGACAGCGAGGTGCAGGTCAGCCTGAACATCGACGGCCGCGCGATCAGCGTTCCGGCTGGCACGTCGGTGATGCGTGCGGCAGCCATGCTCGGCACGACCATCCCGAAGCTGTGCGCCACCGACAGCCTCGAAGCCTTCGGCTCCTGCCGCATGTGCATGGTGGAAATCGAGGGCATGCGCGGTTACCCGGCCTCCTGCACCACGCCGGTCACTGAAGGCATGGTCGTGCGCACCGAAACGCCGCGCCTGGCGGGCCTGCGCCGTAACGTGATGGAACTCTACATCTCCGACCACCCCCTCGATTGCCTGACCTGTTCGGCCAACGGTAACTGCGAACTGCAGACCGTGGCGGGGCAGGTGGGGCTGCGCGAGGTGCGCTACGGCTATGACGGTGCGAACCATCTGACCGAAAGGAAGGACATTTCCAACCCGTACTTCGACTACGAACCCAGCAAGTGCATCGTCTGCAGCCGATGCGTGCGTGCCTGCGAAGATATTCAGGGCACCTTTGCCTTGACCATCACCGGGCGCGGCTTCGAATCCCGGGTAGCGGCGGCCGGGGGCGACAATTTCCTGACCTCCGAGTGCGTGTCTTGCGGCGCCTGCGTGCAGGCCTGTCCGACCGCGACGCTGACGGAGAAAAGCCTGGTGCAACTGGGCCAGCCGGAGCGTGCGGTGATCACCACCTGCGCCTATTGCGGCGTTGGCTGCTCGTTCCGTGCCGAAATGAAGGGCGACCAACTGGTGCGCATGGTCCCGGACAAGAACGGCGGGGCCAACCACGGCCATGCCTGTGTCAAAGGCCGCTTTGCCTGGGGCTACGCCACGCACCCGGACCGCATCACCAAGCCCATGATTCGCAAGCGCCTGGAAGATCCGTGGCAGGAAGTGAGCTGGGACGAGGCGGTGGCCTACGCCGCCAGCGAGTTGCGCCGCATCCAGCTCAAGTATGGCCGGGACTCCATCGGCGGTATCACCTCCAGTCGCTGCACCAACGAGGAGGCCTATCTGGTTCAGAAACTGGTGCGCACCGCCTTCGGCAACAACAACGTCGACACCTGCGCGCGAGTCTGCCATTCCCCCACCGGCTACGGCCTGAAACAGACACTGGGCGAGTCGGCTGGTACCCAGAGCTTCGATTCGGTCATGAAGGCCGATGTGGTGCTGGTCATTGGCGCCAACCCGACCGATGCGCACCCGGTGTTCGGCTCACAGCTCAAGCGCCGCCTGCGTGAAGGCGCGCGCCTGATCGTGATCGACCCTCGCCGCATCGACCTGGTGGACTCGCCCCATGCCCGGGCCGAGCTGCACCTGCAACTTCGTCCCGGCACCAACGTGGCCATGCTCAACGCCCTGGCCCACGTGATCGTGACTGAGGGACTACTGGCCCAGCGCTTTATCGACGAGCGCTGCGAAACCGCAGAATTCGCCCGCTGGCGCGACTTCGTCAGCCTGCCGGAAAATGCCCCTGAAGTGCTGGGCGAGGTGTGTGGCGTTGCAGCGCAACAGATTCGCGCCGCGGCCCGGCTGTATGCCACCGGCGGCAACGCGGCCATCTACTATGGCTTGGGCGTGACCGAGCACAGCCAGGGCAGCACTGCGGTGATGGGCATTGCCAACCTGGCCATGGCCACCGGCAACATCGGGCGTGAAGGGGTAGGGGTCAACCCGCTGCGCGGCCAGAACAACGTCCAGGGTTCCTGTGACATGGGCTCGTTCCCTCACGAGCTGCCGGGTTACCGGCACATTTCCAACGAAGGTGTACGGGCCGAGTTCGAGCAGGCATGGGGTGTGACGCTGCACCCTGATCCGGGGCTGCGCATCCCCAACATGTTCGAAGCAGCCCTCGATGGCAGCTTCAAGGCCTTGTACTGCCAAGGCGAGGATATCGCCCAGAGCGATCCGAATACCCAGCACGTCACCGCCGCCCTGCTGGCCATGGAGTGCGTGGTGGTGCAGGACATTTTCCTCAACGAAACCGCCAAGTTTGCCCATGTGTTCCTGCCGGGCAGTTCGTTCCTGGAAAAGGACGGCACGTTCACCAACGCCGAGCGCCGGATCTCCCGGGTTCGCAAGGTCATGGAGCCACTGGCGGGCAAGGCTGACTGGGAGGCGACCGTGGCATTGGCCAATGCGCTGGGCTACCCGATGAACTACCGGCACCCCTCCGAGATCATGGATGAGATCGCTCGCCTGACGCCGACCTTCCGCCGGGTGAGCTATGCCGAAATCGAGCGCCACGGCAGCCTGCAGTGGCCGTGCAACGATGCAGCGCCCGATGGTACTCCTACCATGCACATCGACCAGTTCGTCAGGGGCAAGGGGCGGTTCATGCTGACCGGGTACGTACCGACCGACGAGAAGGTCAACAGCCGCTATCCGCTGCTGCTGACCACCGGGCGCATCCTCAGCCAGTACAACGTCGGCGCCCAGACCCGGCGCACAGGCAACGTCGCCTGGCACGATGCCGATCGCCTCGAGATCCATCCGACCGATGCCGAAAGCCGTGGCATCCAGGACGGTGACTGGGTCGGTATCGGCAGCCGTGCCGGGCAGACCGTGCTGCGCGCCAAGGTCAGCAGCCGCGTGGCGCCAGGTGTCGTCTACACCACCTTCCACTTCCCGGAGTCGGGTGCGAACGTGATCACCACGGACAACTCGGACTGGGCGACCAACTGCCCGGAATACAAGGTCACGGCAGTGGAGGTGGTCAAGGTGTTCCAGCCATCCCAGTGGCAGAAGCGCTACCAGGACTTCAGCGACGAGCAGCGTCGGCTGTTGCAGGAGCGCCGAACCGCCGAGAAAGCCGAGGTGCGCCAATGAGCCAGGACAGTTTGGTGAAGATGGCCAACCAGATTGCCCATTACTTCGACAGCGAGCCGAATCGGGACCTGGCTGTGCAGGGCGTTCGCCAGCATCTACACAACTTCTGGACGCCGGCCATGCGCCGGCAGTTGGGAGAATGGATCGAGGCCAATAATGCGGGGGAGGGGTTGGATCCCAAGGTGAAGGAGGCGCTGGGCTGAAAGGTGTTGGCTGCCGTTGCAGTTAGCATATACAGCTCTCTGACGCCGCCTCCGGCAGCTAGCGAGGTCCCCGTGTAGATACCCTCTTGACCCTCACCTCGCAAGCGCGATTTGAGGGTCGAGACGGCACAACAGGGACTGCATACGGTTCACCCCCGCGCCGAACCCACCAGATGCGCTATCGCCTCTTCACTCTTCAATACCAGTACATCCCCCTCCAACGCATCGAGTACCACCTCGGAAGTATTGCCGATCAATGCGCCGGTAAGCCCTGTGCGGCACACGGTACCGATCACCGTCACCACCGCATCCAGCTGTTTTTCGGTATGGGGAATCAGCACATCGGCCGGGCCTTCGGCCACGTGCAAGCACTCGTCGGTGATACCGTACTGTGCCTGGAAAGCAGCGCACGCCTGGCGATAACGCTGTTCGATGGTGTCGCTCAGCTGATAGACAGGGTCGGCCGCCGACAGCATGGGCGAAGGGTGGGCACTGATCACATGCAGCGCCCCCTTGGCCAGCCTGGCAATCTCGTAGCCATGGTCGACGATGCTGGCATGCAGGCGCTGGTGATCCTCGTCCTGGTTGCCCACATCCACCGCTGCCAGAACATTGCCGCCCGTCCATGGTCGCTCGCTCTTGACCATCAGCACCGCGCATGGGCAAGCGCGCAGCAGCTTCCAGTCGGCAGGGGTGAGCAAAGCCCTCTTCAGTGGATTGTCGGGACGATGCTCCTTGATCACCAACTCGCAGCCTTCGCGCTGCTGCACGTGGATGATGGTGTCATGCAGGTTGTCTCGCCACGCCGCTTCGTGGGTGACGTGGTCAAAACCGTCTTCCTGCAACTGGTTGCCCAGCAGGCTCAACAGCGCACTGTGATCGTGCCGCTTGTCACACATCAACAAGTGCAGGCGTGCGCCCGTGACGCTGGCGATCAGCTTGGCGCGCGTCAGCGCCCGGCTGTGGGCGTGCTCGGGGTCGAGGACGACGAGAATGCTGCGAACGGCTTGCATGGGCGTGTACTCCCTGGAAAGTGGGCAGGCGGTGCCAGACTATAGGCCGCGCGCGTTGCGCTGACGCTTGATGCACATCAAGCATAGCCACTGACGCCGCTGGCTGCCGCCGCTATAATCGCCGCCCCTGCCTGTCTCCGTATGGTCGTATCGCTTATGTCCCTGATCCCTGAAATCGACGCCTTCCTGGGCTGCCCCACACCCGATGCCTGGATCGAGGCGGCGCTGGCCGATCAGGAAACGCTGCTGATCGATCACAAGAATTGCGAGTTCAAGGCGGCCAGCACGGCATTGAGCCTGATCGCCAAGTACAACACCCATCTTGACCTGATCAACATGATGTCGCGCCTGGCGCGCGAAGAGCTGGTTCATCACGAGCAGGTCTTGCGGCTGATGAAGCGTCGAGGCGTACCGCTGCGCCCTGTGTCGGCCGGTCGCTACGCCTCGGGCCTGCGTCGTCTGGTGCGCGCCCACGAGCCGGTCAAGTTGGTGGATACGCTGGTGGTCGGGGCATTCATCGAGGCACGCAGCTGCGAACGTTTTGCGGCCCTGGCGCCGCACCTGGATGAAGAGCTGGGCCGTTTCTATCACGGCCTGCTCAAAAGTGAAGCGCGCCACTATCAGGGCTACCTCAAGTTGGCGCATCACTATGGCGATGAGGCGGACATCGCGCGTCGGGTTGAACTGGTACGCGCCGCAGAAGCGGAACTCATCGCCTCAGCGGATCAAGAGCTGCGTTTTCACAGCGGCATACCGCTGGCACAGGCCGCCTGAGCTCAGCAGGCGGCAGGGTGGGTGTCAGTCGCGTCGACCCAGCAGCAGGCCCACCACCAGGCCGACGCCCGCTGAAAGAGCCACGGTCTGCCAAGGGTGGCCGCCAATGTAATCCTGGGTGGCCGCGACCATGGGCTTTGCCTTGTCACGCAGGTTACCGGCGGCTTCGCGGGCCTGACGTAGCTTGAGGCTGATCTGGGTGCGCAGGGTTTCGGCTTCTTCGCCCACCAGCGCGGCGCTGTCGTTGAGCAACCGCTCGGATTCCTCGATCAGCGCCTGTAGCTCGCTGAATACCTGGTCCTTGATCTGGTCGCTGTCGGGTACTGCGGCATTTTTACGGGCCATGCCATGCTCCTCCTGGACGGGTCGTTAGAACAATGGATACTCGTGCGCCAGAAAAGTTGCCTCGCAGTGGGCGCTGGCGCCTTGGTGTAAGATACCGGTCATTTCCATCAGGCAGGTGATCCATGAGTTTCAATCTGGCCAACATGAGCTACGAGGAACGGGCACAGATCGAGGCCGAGAAAGCCCGGCTGTTCGAGATGTGGCAAGCAAACCTGGGTAAGGCCAAGGGCGAGGCGGCCCGGCTGATCGCTGAAAAACCTCGGCGCAAGGGCAAATGGGCCGAATGGGTGCGCAATGAGCTGGACACCATGACGCCCCCTGAATACGCCAGCATGGTGCGCAGCGAAGTCAACAAGCTGATGGCCGCTGCCAGCGCCGCTCGCTAAGCCCTGCACGTGTCGCCCTACCACTCGCTGCCCTTGGGCAGGTCCAGCGTGCCTTTGTCACTGAACCGCACCGTGCCGAAGGGGCCGCTGGCCAGTTTGCCGCGCAGCGTATAGGGCAGACCTTGCAGCGTGTTCAACTGGCCTAGCCCATACGCCTGGCGCAGAAACGCAAACGCGGTGATGCTCACCGGCACTTGGACCACAGCCTCGCCATACCGGCCAATCTGTCCGCCCTGGTCGCTGACGCCCGCTGCCAAGGGCTGGCCGTTGACCTCCAGGTTCACTGCAATACCGTTGTACTCGATCGGTGTTTCATTGGGGTTTTGTACCCGCAGCTTTACCGCCATGCGCACTTCCAAGTCCTGTCCAGGCAAGGGTTCCAGGCCGATTACGCTGATCGAAACCGGGTCCCGGGTTTGCAACAGCGCGCACGCGCTCAAGGTCGCCGACATCAGCAGGACAGTGAGCAGACGGGTGAGGCGCAAAGGGCGTAGGGTCATGGGGCAGGCCTTGGGAAGAATCGTCCGGCAGTGTGGCAAATGCTCGGCAGCGTTGAAAGTGTCGGTGAAGATGAAAGATACTGTTTCTCATTAACGCCCGACAATTTCTCTTACTGTGTAGTTGCCTAACCATGCTGACGTCTCACGTGCCGGGCCTGCTGGCAAGTTTCCAGGAACACTATGACGACTTGTTGCAGTTTCTGACACGGCGCATGCGTGACCGCCAGCGCGCTGCGGAGGTTGCCCACGAAACTTACCTGAGGCTTGCGCAGATCGATGCGCACGGCGTGCCGGTGCTGCACCCGCGCCGCTTCATTTTTCGCGTGGCGGGAAACATTGCGATCGATGCCCTGCGTCGTGATCAGCGCCTCGCCGCGTGCCACGACGACAGCGAGGGCATGGCACACGTGGCCTGTGGCGCGCCGGCACCGGAGGCGGCGCTGCTGGCGAGCGAGCGCCTGATGATTCTTGACCAGGCCCTGCTGCAACTGCCCCCCAAAGCGCGTCAGGCGCTCTTGCTCAACCGCGTGGAAGGGTTGACGCAAAGGCAGGTCGCGCAAAGGCTCGGCGTGTCCGAAAGCATGGTGGCCAAATACATCGGCCAGGCGCTGCGGCACTGCCGGGGATGGCTGCAGAAGGCAGGCGTTGCCGCGTGCATGGCGTTGATGCTGGGCAGTTGGATGGCGTGGCAGCAGGCACCTGTGTGGTTGTCCGACTATCACACCAGCACCGGCGAGCGGCGCATGCTCACCTTGCCCGATGGCACCCGTGTCACCCTTAACAGCGCCAGTGCCATAAAGCTGGAATTCGACGCGCACGAACGTCGGGTGGTGGTCGTGGCTGGCGAAGCGCTGTTCGAGACGTCCGCCGATGCCCGTCCTTTCGTGGTCGAAACGACAGGGCTGCCGGTAGACGGCACCGGCGCGAGGTTCAGCGTGCGGCGCGACGGGCATGTGGTGCTTGGCCAGGGGGCTGCTCGGCAGGGCGCCCAGCCCTTGAGCGTGGCGCCCGATGCCGAGGCGCAGCTGGCCTGGCAACGGGGCAAGTTGATCTTCAATGGCAAGCCTCTGGGGCAGGTGCTCGCTGAGCTTGAGCGTTACCGCCTTGGGCGCATCGTGTTGTCCGACCAACAGCTGGCGGGTCTTGAGGTCAGTGGCGTGTTCGACCTGGACGAACCGCAAGCCATGCTGCGCACCCTGGAGCAGCGATATGGCCTGAAAGTCACCTACTTGCCGTGGCTCGCAGTGGTGTATTGATCCTCGCAGCGGTCGTTTCGAGACTCATCCGAAAAAGTTTCCATCGGTACTGCAAGTTCTTGTGAGCTGGATCGTCGTAGTGGGGCTAAGCCGCAAACCATTCCCACTCACGACTTGCCTGGAAGCTTTTCTCGTGCCTCTCATGCCCAAGCCCTCGAATAGCCGCTGCCGTTTTCTGCCACCTGTATTGATGTCGTGCGGCGCGTTGGCCGTGTTGGCCGGCACGCTGCCTGCTCATGTCGCTGCGGCGACACAGCAAGGGCAGGTGCAGACCGCGCAGGTTCAGCTGAGCGTCCCGGCGCAGCCGCTGGACCAGGCGTTGACGCGCTTTGCCGATCAGGCCGGCCTGCATTTGCTGTACACCACGGCTGATGTGGCGGGTCTGCAGAGCCCGACCTTGCAGGGCGCCTACAGTGTCGAACACGCCTTGCAGCGGTTGCTCGAAGGCAGCGGCTTGAGCTGGCAGTTCACCGATGCGCGCACGGTGACGCTGCGCAAGCGCGATTCCACCCTGGAAGCCATCAACCTCAAGCCGATCGAAGTGAGCGTGGCCTCACGTACCAGCACCGCCATCAGCGAGATCCCAGGCACCGTATGGGTGGTCGATCAGCAGCAGCTTCGCGAGCAGATCGACAGTGGCGTAAGCCTCAAGGAAGCCATCGGCAAACTGGTGCCTGGCCTTGACCTGGCGCCGGAGGGGCGCACCAATTACGGGCAGAACATGCGTGGGCGCAGCGTGCTGGTGATGATCGATGGCGTCAGCCAGAACAGCTCGCGAGGCCTGTCGCGCCAGTTCGACAGTATCTCGCCGTTCAACGTCCAGCGGGTCGAAGTACTGTCCGGCGCCAGCGCCATCTACGGAGGCGGTGCGACCGGGGGCATCATCAATATCGTGACCAAAAAGGGCGAGGCGGGCCCTGCGCATTTCGAAACCCAGCTCGGCGCCAGCAGCGGCTTCAACAACAGCGATGATCTGGCGACCCGCTTTGCCCAGTCGGTCAGCGGTGGCAACGAGCGCTTCACCGCCCGTCTTGGTGTGTCCGGCGAGCAGAACGAGGCGTTCTACGATGGGGCAGGCGATCAGATCTTCATCGACAATACCCAGACCGACCTGCAATACAACCGCACGCTGGACCTGCTTGGTAGCCTGGGCATGCAGTTCGATGAGCAACAGAGCCTTGACCTGCTGGCCCAGTACTACGATTCCGGCAACCATGGCAGCACCGGCATCTGGTTTCCCAACCTCAATTACAACGGCCCCTCCGACCTGGAAGAGGCCCAATTGCGCAGTGGGTACTCGTCTGACCTGAACCCACGCACCCGGCGCCTGCTGCTCAACGCCAATTACCACCACAATGATGTGCTGGGCCAGGATTTCTACCTGCAGGCTTCCTACCGCAAGGAAAACAACAACTTCTACCCGTTCCCTTACTACAACCGAGGGACACCCACCGGCTCGCGCGGGGTGTATTTTGCAGCCTCGCAGCAGAACTTCGAGGTCACCAGCCTCAAAGGGTTGTTCGCCAAGCAGTGGGACACGCTGAAGTTCACCTATGGCGTGGACATTGACCGCGAACGTTTCAACGCTGACCAAACCGTGTTCGATGCACGTGTGTCCTCCGAAAGTGGCGGGCTGGACCTGGACAAGGCCAGCAAGGCTGCGCGCTACCCCAGTTATGTCGTCGATGGGGTCTCGCTGTATGGCCAGCTCGAATGGCGCGCCACCGACAACCTGACGTTTTCCGGCGGGGCCCGGCGCCAGCAGATGGATGTGGATGTGGGTGACTACAAAGGCGTTCCGGGCGGCAGTAACGACTACCAGGTCAATCTCTACAACCTGGGGGCGATCTACGACTTCAAGAACGGCCATCAGCTGTGGACCAACTACGGTGAAGGTTTTGACTTGCCCGATCCGGCCAAGTACTACGGCAAGCCCGGCCTCAGTGTCGGGGACAACCCGCTGGCTGGGATCAAGAGCCGCCAGGTGGAAGTGGGCTGGCGCTATGCCGACGTGCAGTGGGACGCTCAAGCTGCGCTGTACTACATCTGGTCGGACAAGATCATCAATGTGGATTCGCAAACCCTCACCATTGACGTCGAAGACCAGAAGAGTCGCGACTTTGGCTTCGAGGGGGCACTCACGCGCCACTTCGACCAAGGTTGGGAAGCCGGCGGCACGCTGCACCTCACCCGTTCCGAGGAAGAGGCAGACGGCGGCGGGTGGCGCAAGCGCGATGCGCGTTATGCCTCCTTGTCCAAAGCCACCGCTTTCATTGGCTGGAAGGATGACGGGCGCAGTGCGCGGCTGCAGGCCAATCGCGCTTTCAGCTTGAAGGACGACGCCCAGCACAAGATCGATGGCTACACCACGCTCGATCTGCTGGGCAGCCAGGAGACCGATTACGGCACCTTCAGCGCAGGTGTCCAGAACCTGCTGGACAAGCAGTACAGCACCGTATGGGGCCAGCGTGCGACGCTGTTCTACGCGCCCACCTATGGGCCTGCCTACCTCTACGATTATCAAGGTCGAGGCAGGACCTACACACTGACCTGGAGCCTGGCCTACTGAGGCCGTTGCGCACGGCCTAACCCACACCGGCGCCCCGATCAGTGGGCGCTGGCTGAAACATCGTGAATCACCTGTAGCGTCGCCAAGCCTTTTGACTCGAACCCTTTGCGCCGTAGGCTATCAAAGCCACCAGGCCAGGCGTTTTCGTACGGAGGTGAAGCATGAAACTGACAATACCGTTGTTGGTAGCAGGCATGGCCGTCTGGCTACCTACCCATGCGACCGCGCAGCCGTGGCTGCACGTTGCCGCCAATGGCAACAACCCCTACAACAGCCCCGTACAGCGTGCCAATCCCAACAGCCGCCAGGGCAGCGTCCCGGCGACGCCGCCTGTGCGCGGTCCGTCTACCCAGCCCATACCGCGCACCCCGACGGTAGAGAACCGCGGCATCGGCAACGGTGAAAACCTGCGCCGTCAGCAGCAAACGCCCAATCTGGAGCCTGTGCGGCCCCCGCGGGATAACCCGCGCGCGCCCTGACTCCAGTACCCTGTATATGTCAAAGGAACTTCGCATGTCTCGAGCAACCTGGCTGGTTACCCTGGCCGCTGCCGCGTTATCGCCTCTGTTGGCCAATGCCGCTGCCCAGCAGACGTTCAAAAGTGAAGAGGGCACCCTTACCGTCGATACCGTGGCCAATGGTCTGCGTACGCCGTGGGCGCTGGCGTTCCTGCCTGGCGGCCAGGACATGCTGGTCACCGAACGCCCAGGCAACCTGCGCGTCATCAACGCCGAAGGCAAGGTCGGCCCGGCCATCAATGGCGTGCCTAAAGTCTGGGCCGAGGGCCAAGGCGGCTTGCTGGATGTGGCCTTGTCGCCCGAGTTCGCCAAGGACCGCACGGTCTACCTGTCCTATGCCGAGGAGGGCAGCGACGGCAAGGCGGGGACCGCTGTGGGCCGCGGCCAGCTGTCGACCGATCGTGCCCGGCTGGAAAACTTCACCGTCATCTTCCGTCAGCAACCCAAACTGTCGGTGGGTAACCATTTCGGGTCGCGCCTGGTGTTCGACCGCAACGGGTACCTGTTCATCGCCCTGGGCGAGAACAATCAGCGCTCGACGGCTCAGGATCTGGACAAGCTGCAAGGCAAGGTGGTGCGCATCCTGCCAGACGGCGAAGTACCCAAGGACAATCCGTTCTATGGCCAGAAAAACGTGCGGCCGGAAATCTGGTCGTTTGGCCACCGTAACCAGCAGGGTGCTGCGTTGAATCCTTGGACTGGCGCTTTGTGGACTAACGAACACGGTCCCCGCGGTGGTGACGAAATCAATATCCCGAAGCCGGGCAAGAACTACGGTTGGCCCATCGCAACCCACGGCATCAACTATTCGATGCTGCCCATTCCGGAGGCCAAGGGTAAACATGTCGATGGCATGGTCGATCCGAACCACGTGTGGGAAAAGTCGCCCGGGGTTAGTGGCATGGCATTTTATGACAGCCCCGTGTTCACGGCGTGGGATCACAACCTGTTCATCGGCGCGTTGGCCACGCAGGAGCTGATCCGCCTGCAGCTCGAGGGCGACAAGGTGGTACACGAAGAGCGCCTGCTGGGCGATTTGAAAGCGCGCATTCGTGATGTTCGGGTAGGACCAGACGGTTACCTGTACGTGTTGACCGATGACAAGGATGGCGAGCTGCTGAAGGTGGGGCTGGCGCAGCCAGACTGAAGCAGCACTGTCGTCGGCAAGGAGGCGACAGGTACAATGCGCCATGACCACCAATCCCTTGCAGCGCTACCAGCAAGCCCTGGAAACCCAGGGCTTTGTCGTGGACCCCGCACAGCGCCTTGCCATCGAGGCGCTCCAGGCCTGCTACGAGGCTGTCGAAGGTAGACGATCCACGCACGGCCTTTACCTTTGGGGGCCAGTAGGGCGTGGCAAGACCTGGTTGATGGATCAGTTTCATCGTTGCCTGACCGTGCCGAGTCGCCGCCAGCATTTTCACCATTTCATGGCCTGGGTGCACCGTCGGTTATTTGAGCTCAACGGCACGCCGGACCCCTTGATGGCGCTGGCAGAGGGGCTGGCAAGCGAGATTCGCGTGCTGTGCTTCGACGAGCTGTTTGTCAGCGACATTGCCGACGCGATCATCCTAGGCCGTTTGTTTCAGGTCCTGTTCGACTTGGGCGTGGTCGTGGTTGCCACGTCCAATCAACCGCCCGGCCAACTGTATTGCAACGGTTTCAACCGCGAACGTTTCTTGCCCGCCATCGCTGCCATCGAGCGGCACATGCGTGTGCTGCCGGTAGCGGGCGAGCAAGACCACCGGCAACACCCAGGTCTGCCGTGCCAGCGCTACTGGGTGACCGACGACCGGGGCAGTCACCTGGCTGCGGTCTTCGAGCGGCTGAGCCCAGACGATCCAGGCACCGACCGGCCCCTCATGTTGGGGAGTCGCCAGGTACAGGTAGTGCGCCGAAGTGCGAAGGCCATCTGGTGCCGTTTCGACGCGTTGTGCGAACAACCGATGGCTACCCAGGAATTCATGATGCTGTGTGACCGTTTCGCGGCGATCCTGGTGTCGGACATACCGGCTCTAAGTGGTCAGCAACAGACCGGACGCATTGCCCGCGGCACGGAGGACGGTGCTTCGCGTGTACTAGCGGGCGACCGCGACTTGCCGGCACTCTCGCCCAAGGACGATGCCGTGCGCCGCTTCATCGCCCTGGTCGACGAATGCTACGACCGCCGGGTGGCGCTGTACCTGGAAGCAGGAGTGCCGCTCGAGGCGCTGTACACGTAGGGGTATCTCGCCTTTCCCTACCAGCGCACCCTCAGCCGGCTGCGTGAAATGCAGCTGCAGCGCTTTGCCTGATGCGGCCGCGCCCGATCAGCGGTTCAGCCATTGGATCAGCGTGCGGTTGAAACGCTTGGGTTCCTCGATCTGCGGCGCGTGGCCCATGCCCTCGAAGGTGATCAGTTCGCCCTTGGGAATGAGCTTGGCCACCTGCGGGCCGAGCAAGGCGTAATTGCCCAGCTTGGCCCTGAGCTGCGGTGGCGCGATGTCGCTGCCAATTGCCGTAGTGTCCTTGTCACCGATCAACAAGAGGGTCGGCATCTGCAGGTCCTTGAACTCGTGATAAACCGGCTGAGTGAAGATCATGTCGTAGATCAAGGCCGAGTTCCACGCGACCCGTTCGTGACCTGGGCCCTGATTCAGGCCCACCAGCATCTGCACCCAGCGCTCATATTCAGGTTTCCAGCGGCCGGCATAGTAGGTTTTGCGCTCGTACTCGCGCACCCCGGCTGCGTCGAGCTTGAGTTCGCGGTCGTACCACTGGTCAACGGTGCGGTAGGGCACCCCCAGGGCTTTCCAGTCTTCAAGGCCGATCGGATTGACCATGGCCAGGCGCGTGACCTGCTGCGGGTACATCAAGGCGTAGCGGGTGGCGAGCATGCCCCCGGTCGAATGCCCCAGCACGATGCTCTGCTTCACGCCCAGGTGTTCGAGCAGTGCATGGGTGTTGCTGGCCAGTTGCTGGAAGCTGTACTGGTAGTGGGCAGGTTTGCTGGAGGTGCAGAAGCCGATCTGGTCAGGGGCAATGACGCGATAGCCTGCCTTGGTCAGGGCATCGATACTGGTTTCCCAGGTCGCTGCGCAAAAATTCTTGCCGTGCATGAGCACGACCGTGTGGCCATTGGCATTACCCGAAGCCGGGACGTCCATGTAACCCATCTGCAGCGATTGGCGCTGTGATTCGAAGTCGAAATGCTTGAGCGTATGCGGGTAGTCGAACCCTTCGAGCTGGGCGCCATAGGTAGGCGATTCGGCGGCAATGGCCGGGCTGCTGGCCAGGCACACCATGGCCAGGGCGGATGCTCGCAGCATGAGGCACTCCATGTCAGATCAAGTAGGAAGACTCGACTGTAGCAGCCGGGCAGTTGCCATAGAGGCGCAAGGTGTTACCAAGCGTGAAACCAGCCCCGGGTCAGTAATCGGCGACCACCGAGTCCTTGCCTTCAGTGTCGATACCGATGACCTGATAGGCATCCTTGCGCTCGCCCATTTCCATGCCCGGCGAACCGACCGGCATGCCGGGAACGGCCATGCCCTTGAGGTCACTGCGGCTAGCCAGCTCATGGACCTGGGTTGCGGGGACATGGCCCTCGACGAACTTGCCAGCGATGACGCCGGTATGACACGACGCATGCCGCTGCGGGACTTCCAGGCGTTGCTTGACGGCGCTCATGTTCGTTTCGACATGGTCGTTCACAGTGAAGCCGTTGTCTTTGAGATGACTGATCCAGGCTTTGCAGCACCCACAGTTGGGGTCGCGGTAGACATCAATGGTGTCGGTGGCCTGTGCAAGGGTGGTGAAGGCCAGCAGGCCAAGGGCCAGCCGATTCGATCGCAGCATGGATGAGCTCCTGATAAACGTGTGGCCTGCGCCCAGCATAGCGCACGGCCTGGTCCAAACGCGCAAGGCGCCAGGGTCGCCCCGTCTGGCTTTCAACCTGCTGACCGGCGCATTACAGTTCCGTCAGCCAGCGGCCGGGTCACCGTTCAGGTCGCGCATTAGTAGCCCGAACGCCAACGACACTTGTTCAGGTACTGGTAGGTACACCACATGGCCATCCCCGGGTGCGACTTCGATGGCCTGCTGCTGCCGGTCATGCAACTGATTCAGGTCGAAGTGGTAATTGCCGCGCGGTGTCATCAGCTCCAGGTGGTCGCCCAGGGCAAAGCGGTTCTTGACCTTGACCTCGGCCCAGCCGTCTACCCGCTGTCCGGTCAGTTCACCCACGAACTGCTGGCGCTCGGAAACCGAGCTGCCCCGCTGATAGTTCTGGTACTCGTCGTGCACATGGCGGCGCAGAAAGCCCTCGGTGTAGCCCCGCTGCGCCAAGGATTCGAGGTTGTCCATCAAGGTGCGGTCGAAAGGCTGCCCATCGGCCGCATCGTCGATGGCTTTTCGGTAGGACTGCACGGCCCGTGCGCAATAGAAATGCGACTTGGTGCGACCCTCGATCTTCAGCGAGTGCACGCCCATGCGCGCCAGTCGCTCGACATGCTGGATGGCCCGCAGGTCCTTGGCGTTCATGATGTAGGTGCCGTGCTCGTCCTCGAATGCGGGCATTTCGGTACCGGGACGCTCGCTTTCCTGCAGCAGGAACACTTGGTCGGTGGGCGCACCCTGGCCCAAGGTCGGCTGCACTTCGCGCACGATATCGCCTGTGACGCTCTCGGTTGCCGGCGTAACATCATACTTCCAGCGACAGGCGTTGGTGCAGCTGCCCTGATTGGCATCGCGCTTGTTCAGGTAGCCCGACAGCAGGCAGCGGCCTGAGTAGGCCATGCACAGTGCCCCATGCACGAATACTTCCAGCTCCATGCCAGGCACCTGCTGGCCAATTTCTTCGATTTCTTCAAGCGACAGTTCGCGCGAGAGGATGACGCGGCTGATGCCTTGCTGCTGCCAGAACTGCACGCTGGCCCAGTTGACCGTGTTGGCCTGTACCGAGAGGTGCACGGGCATCTGCGGGTAATGCTGGCGTACCAGCATGATCAGGCCCGGGTCGGACATGATCAACGCGTCCGGTGCCATGGCGATCACAGGGGCCAGGTCCTTGAGGAAGGTCCTGAGCTTGGCATTGTGAGGCGCGATGTTGACCACCACATAGAAGCGCTTGCCCAGCGCGTGCGCCTCCTGGATGCCCAACGCCAGATTGGCATGGTCGAAGGCGTTGTTGCGCACCCGCAGGCTGTAGCGGGGCTGGCCGGCATAGACCGCATCAGCACCGTAGGCGAAGGCGTAGCGCATGGTGTGGAGCGTGCCGGCAGGCGCCAGCAATTCGGGCTTGGCAACGGAGTTCATGAATACACCGGTTAAAGGGCGCGGATGCTAAGCCGCTTGCGGTTGGGCCTTATTGATCTGAATCAAGGGGCAGGTGGCACTTTTACCCCAGCACCACGCACTAATACCCCAGAACCCATCCGAGGACCGGAAATGAACGAAACTGCTTTGCAGAACAAGGCGCTGGCGGTGCTCCTGGCACTGGTCACCATTGCCTTCGTCTGGATCTTGCTGCCTTACTACGGCGCCATCTTCTGGGCGGTAATCCTTGGCATCCTGTTCGCGCCGTTGCAACGCAACCTGCTCATGCGCTTCGGGCGCCGACGCAATGTGGCCGCTGCCGTGACCACGCTCATCTGCTTACTGGTGGCGGTACTGCCGGTGATCATCATCAGCGGTCTGCTGGTGCAGGAGGGGGCAACGCTGTATCAACGCATCCAGAGCGGCCAGCTGGACATCGCAGGTTATGTCGAGCGGGGCAAGGACATGCTGCCAACGTTCGCCCAGAACGCGCTGGATAACCTGGGCATGGGCAACCTGGAAGCCTTGCGTGACAAGATCACCACCTGGGCCTCCCAAGGCAGCCAGGTTCTGGCTACCCAGGCTTTCAGCTTTGGCCAGGGCACATTCGACTTCGTGGTTGGCTTCGGCATCATGATGTACCTGCTGTTCTTCTTTCTGCGCGAGGGCGCCGAGGTCGTGCGCAAGGTGCGCATGGCCGTGCCGCTGCCTGAACACCAGAAGCGTCGCCTGCAGTTGAAGTTCAAACGTGTGGTGCGCGCCACGGTCAAGGGCAACGTGCTGGTGGCCATCACCCAAGGGGCGCTGGGCGGCTTGATTTTCTGGATCCTGGGGATCCCCAGCGCGCTGGTCTGGGCGGTGATGATGGCTTTCCTTTCGCTGCTGCCTGCCGTTGGCGCAGGCATCGTCTGGGGGCCGGTGGCGATCTACTTCCTGATGACCGGCGCAATCCTGCAAGGCGTGATCCTGACCGCATTCGGCGTGCTGGTGATCGGCCTCGTAGACAACGTGCTTAGGCCTATCCTGGTCGGCAAGGACACCCGCATGCCCGACTATTTGATCCTGGTATCGACTCTGGGCGGCCTGTCGGTGTTCGGCCTCAACGGTTTCGTCATCGGCCCGCTGATCGCCGCGCTGTTCATCTCCAGTTGGGCGATCTTTGCTTCGAGCAAGCCTCAGGTGCAGCTACCGCGATAACCGCCAACCAGGTACTGGCTTTGGAGGTAAAGGGGTTGGCTGCCAGGTCTGCCCCTTGGCATCCTGCCTCGCAGAAGGGCAATGCGGCTGTGTGAGGTGATCGAGTTCCCTCTGTATTGATTCGCAAGGTTCGGTAAAGGTGCGCGGCAACCCTTAACCTGGAGCCTAGCATGGCCGTCCTCACTACGCCTTCGAACCATACCGACAGATTCATCGCACAGCACATGCCTGAATGGCTGCGTGCCGCTTCTTTAGGGCAGATACAAGCCCTGCGCATGCACGCTGAAGAAAACCGCCGTATCGAGCAGCGCCTGGCGTCACTGTTCAAAGGCATGGTCTCGCCGAAGTGGTACGCAGAGCAGATGCTGACTGCCACGATAGAGCAGAAGCTGGGCGTGCAGGTGGATCTGACGCATGCGCTCTGGCGAGAGCGCTGGGACAGCTATAGCGTGCTTGGGGGCGAGACGCTACGTCATCACTACACGTTTCACCCTGTCATGGCTCACCTGATGCAGAATTTTCCCTCCGGATCGAGCTTCGACGCCCGCAGCGGCATCATCTCCGGGGCTCATGGCATGTCTTTGACCGCGCCACTGCTGGTGAACAGTGCGAGCCTGGCCACTGCCTGCCGCTTGGTGGACACGGGCAAGCGCTATCAGGACTACCTCAAAAGCTTCTTTGACGACGCCGCCTGCACGCTGCTCGCCCAGGGCCAGCGCGCGCGCCTTGCGTTGGCCGTTGACGTTGCCGGGCTGCGAGGCGACATCAGCGAAGTGGATGCCGCTGCCCTGGGGCAAACCTTTGACAAGGTGGTGGCGCCTGATCCGAAGCAACTGGCAGTCGTGGTCAAGCACCTTCATGTGCTCGGACATGCACTGATCGGGGCGCTGGTGATCGAACTGTCCGACGGCGGGGCCAGCGGCCAGGCCAGCCCGGGTGCAGGGGTGGTGCTCTACCTGCCCCATGGGCCTTTGAAGAAGTTTGACGATCTGGACAGTTTGAAGGCCCACATGGTGAACCTGTTCAAAACGCCAGCGCATGCCTTCGATCTATTGAGGCTAGTGGCGGCCGATGCCCGGGCAGCGTTTCAGACAGTGCTGAAAAAGCGTCTGAGTGATGCAGCCCCTGATCTTGAAGTGACCGGCAAAACCGCCGGCGCATCGCTGTTTGCCGAGCTGGCTGGGCTGCAAGTGGCCCGCATCAAAGCGGACGCCCTGTTTCTTCTGGTGCCTGTCGAAGAGGTAGATAGGCTGCAAAGGCTTCAACGGCTGCAGACGCTTGAACAGGTGGGAATGAACCTGGCACAGATGGCAGCGTTGTTCGTCCCGGAGCTGGGCGTGATGATGTTGGCCGCGACCGTAGTCGACGTGCTGGGTGAAATTGGCGTAGCGGTGTATGACTGGTCGCGGGGCCATCAGCACGAAGCGTTGGAGCATGTACTGGGTGTGGCCGAAACGGTTGCAGTTACCGCACTGACGGCGGCAGGTGGCGCGGCGGTTGCACGCGGCTTCATGCGCAGCGCCTTCGTTGACGAGATGGTGCCAGTCGAACTGGATAATGCATCGCCTCGGCTGTGGGCTGAAGACTTGAGGCGCTATCGAGCAGTTGACGTGCCTCACAATGCCGTACGAGGCCAGAATGGTCTGTTCCAGCACGGCGACAGGCACTGGTGGGTTCATGAAGGCGCTTATTACGCCGTCAGCAGAAAGACTGCGTCATCCCCCTGGCGCCTAGTGCGCAACGATGGCAAGACGGGCTTCGGGCCGGCGTTGGACTGGAACGGTGAGCATGGCTGGCGGCTGAACTGGCAGCGACCGCAATTGTGGAGTGGCGAGCGAGCCTTGTTGAGTCATCTCTGGCCCGTGACTGGCGACCTGGATTCGGGACGTGTGACTCAGATACTCAAGGTCGCCGACGTGGACCAGGCTCAGTTGCGCCGGGCGGTCGCTGAGCAGAGGGCGTTGCCGGTACGTCTGCGCGACACATTGGAACGGTTTGAAGCCGATAAGCGCATCGAAGACTTCTTCGCCACATTCGCGAGCCACCAGGGCAAGAACGATCCCCCTCTGTTGCAATGGTGCCTCGATCAGCTGACCGAGCAACAGCGCGCACCTGCCTCCGTATCTGCGTCGATCCTCGCGCAGGCGCCTCGCTTGCGTGAGGGCCTGATGAGCCACTTGACGCACAGGCTTGCCATGAGTCCCGAAGCGGCGGCAATCCAACGTGATTTTCCAGGGTTACCCGATGCTTACGCTGAAGGGGTAATAGCCAATGGCACTGCCGAGCAGTGTGAGCGATTGCTCGCGCAGGGCCGTCTTGATCTGGGGCTTGCCGAGAAGGCGCGCCTGGCATTACAGGAGGCCCGCGCCTGTCGCGCATTACAAGGCCTGTACCTTGAAAATGCCTATCACCCTGACCTGGCGTCGCTGGTCTTCGGGCTCTTGCGAAAAGAACCTGCATGGCCCATGGCCCACAATGTCCAGGTTCGCGAAGCGTCACCCACAGGGCGCGTATTGGCACAGCTGTACCCGGTGACGGATCCCGCCAGTGTGAAGGTACTGGTGTGGGAGCATGGGCAGATGTCGGTCTATGAGGGGGGCAAACCCGTTCCACAAGACGTGCCTGGCGCCTGCGGTTTGCTTGAGAGGCTTTGGCAGCTTCTGCCTGAAGACCAGCGTAGTCGCTTGGGGTGGTCAACAACCGATGGTGTGAAAGCGCTGCGGGAAGGCTTGCAAGCGCGCATTCCGGCACAAAGAAGGGCTGTGCAGGAACTGATGGGCATGCAGGTGAGCCAGCCGACCTTTCGCCCACCCGCCCGCCTGCCTGATCATCGCTATGGCTACTTGCTAAGTGGTCGCGGCAGCGTCAACCACCTGGCCGAGCGGACGCTTCAGGATCGCGTGCGCAGCCTGTATCCAGGTTTCAGCGCACAACAACTCGAACTCTATCTTCAAGTGCTTGAGGAGCAGCCCGGTTCGCCTTTCACCCATTTGCTGGAGCTCGAGGGCCAATACTCGCGCCTGGACCTGACCCTTGAGCAATGGACTGCACTGCCTGCCGATGCGGCCAATGTAGCGCTGCGACGTAGAGTCAGCGACCAGCTAAGGCGCTGCTGGCGCTTTCAGGGGCACGCAGGTAGGCGGCAGACCAATGGGGACCCAGGTATGCTGCTATCGCTATCGGATATTGGTGCTGGCGAGCTGCCCGACTTGAGCGCGGTGGAGGGTTTCGGCCATGTCAGCGAGGTCGTGTTGGCCAACATGCGGCTGGGTGAAGTGCCCGAACGCTTTCTCAGGCCCTTTCATGGCATTACGACGCTGAACCTGGACAACAACGCCCTGACCCGGCTCCCCTCTGGGCTTTCGCAGTTGCGTGAACTACAGGAGCTGACGATTTCGCGCAATAGCCTGCATCTGGACGATGCTGGTTTAGAAGTGCTTGCGGGCATGCCGAGGCTGAGTGTGCTTGACCTGAGCGA
This sequence comes from Pseudomonas sp. I3-I5, assembly GCF_022699445.1. Classification (NCBI taxonomy): domain Bacteria; kingdom Pseudomonadati; phylum Pseudomonadota; class Gammaproteobacteria; order Pseudomonadales; family Pseudomonadaceae; genus Pseudomonas; species Pseudomonas sp. I3-I5. The sequence continues at coordinate 1,585,979 of NZ_CP093940.1, forward strand.
CAACAGTATCGGCCATTTCACGATTGCCATGGACCGATTACCTCGCCTGCGTCAGCTGGGGCTTCGTAGAGTGGGGTTGACGCAAGTCCCGGTCCATCTGGAGCGAGCGGTTTCGCTGGAGTATGTAGACCTGCGTGACAACCATATCGGCGAGCTGCCCTTGCCCTTGCGGGCTCAGCGAAACCATTGGCGAAGCAGATTGGCATTGACGGGCAACCCTCTGCCTGCCCTTTACCGCGACTTGTGGATCGATGCCAGTCGCACCTCCGAAAGCGAGGTCAGTGCCGACGGTGACGCGTTTCATCTCAGCCGTTGGGTCGAGCGCTTGAGCCCAGCACAACAGGACGCTCGTACCGCCCAGTGGAACCGTTTGGTGGATGAGTCTGGCAGTGGCGATTTCTTCACGCTCATAGGTGAACTCACTGACACCAGTGATTTTCGTCTGGCCAGGGACGATCTGGAGGCCAGGGTCTGGGCAATGCTAGACAGAATCGAGAGTAACACCGCACTGCGCGAACAAACTTTTGCCTTGGCCAGTGAACCTCGTACGTGCGTGGACAGTGTCATATCCAGTTTCGGCTTGCTTGAGATCAGGTTACTGAGTGCGTCGGTCGAGGCGGCCGCTGGAGAACACGCAGAAGGCGAACTGTTAAGTCTGGCGCGACGTTTCTTCCGCCTGGACCAAGTGGAGGCCTACGCCCGCCAAGACATGAGTAGTCGCGAAACCCGTGGCGAGGAGGTGGATCAGATCGAAGTCAGCCTTGCCTACAGGGTGGGGCTGGCGCGCACGCTGGAGTTGCCAGGTCAGGCAACCACCATGCAGTTCAGGACGATTGCAGGGGTCACGGAAGAGCACCTGAACGCAGCCGAAGCAGCGGTTCGCGCAGCCGAGGCCAGCGATGATCTGGCCATGGACATCAGTGAGCGTGGCTTTTGGTTCGATCACCTGCAACGCCAGTACCGCACAGCCTTTGACGTTCTATGCGAGCCGTTCGTGCAGCAGATGGAGGCGCTCTATGCAGGGCGTGAGAGTCTGACAGATGCCCAGTACGATACCCAGGCCAGGGCAATCGCCAAGGCGTGTGATGAGGCGGTAAAGGCCAAGGCGCTCGAACTCACACGCCAAGCACTGGCCCGGGAGGGTGAAGCCTTACCAGGGTGATTGGGCCTGTGGTGATCAAATGCTAGCCTTTTGGCGCTGTGGTCCTAAGATGGCTGCATTCGAGCAAACTGGGCCGTCAATGAGCGACAAGGACACTATCTCCATCGAACTGGTACGCGAGGCGTTGTTGCAGGCTTGTCATCAAGCAGGCGACGCGCCTCTGGTGCTGCGCAAGGCAGGCATCGAGCCGCATCTGCTCACGATGCCAGGTGCGCGCGTGCCGGCAACTGCTTACGCACGCCTCTGGCGCCTGCTGGCGCGGCGCTGCAACGATGAGTTCTTTGCCATGGACCCGCGCGGGCTACGCAGCGGCAGCTTGGCATTTCTCTGCCGTGCCAGCAGGGGACAACCGACGATCGGAGCAGGTATCGAAACCGCACTGGCTTTCCTGTCGTTGACCCTGGATCATCTACAGCCCCACTTGATTCGGCAGCAAAGCCTGGCCGAGATCGTCATCTTCGAGCCCTGTGATGAGCCTCGACGAGCATTCACTTACTTCACATTCTGGATGATCGTCCATGGTGTAGCGTGCTGGCTGGCAGGGCGTCGCATCCCGATCCTGGCCATCGAGTTGCGCTGCACCGAACCTGCGTTCTGCGATGACTACCGTGTCATGTTCTCGGAAAACCTGCAGTTCTCGCGCCCGCGCACCCGCATGATCCTGGCAGCCGACTGCTTCGATCAGCCCATCCGGCGCAGCGACGATGAGCTGCAGCGTTTTCTGGCCCAGGCGCCGGCCAATATCCTGGTCAAGTATCGGGACCCTGACAGCCTCGCTCGACGCATTCGACGCGATCTGAGCGAGCGCGACCCAGCGTCGTGGCCCGATGCGAATGAACTTGCCCGCCAGTTATGCCTGTCGGCCTCCACGCTACGGCGCAGGTTGGCAGAGGAGGGGCATAGCTATCAGGCCCTCAAGGACAGCGTGCGGCGTCAATTGGCTATCAGCTGGCTGGCTCAAGAGCAGGTGGGGATGCTGGAAATTGCAGCGCGTCTGGGCTTTGCCGACAGCAGTTCGTTCTACAAGGCCTTCCGCAAGTGGTTTGGTTGCAATCCGGGTCACTATCGAACGTTGGCCCTGGGTGCAGGGAAGGTCGGTTAGGTGAGGTTTCCGTGTGCCAGTCGCTGAGCGCCCATCACACAGTCGAGGTTGAATCAGCATCGACAGGACTACACGATGACAGCTTCTCCCACGACCGCTCCCGGCCCGAATCCCTCCTCTGCAAAGGTCGCCAGCGCTACCCATGACTTCATAGCCGCGCGCCTACCTGAGTGGCTCAAGCGGGGTTCTCCCGCTCAACTCAACCGCCTGCGTGATCGCTTCAAGGCCCACCAGGGCAGCCAGGAGCGTGTGCGCGCCTTTACTCGGCGGTTGATTCCACTGCAAAGCTTCGCTGAGCTGCATATGCAGAGGCTGGTTGCACACCTGCCGGGCAGTCCGGCCCTGGATGCGCTGCAGTGGCGGGAGATACGGCGCAATTTCAAGGTCCCGCATGGCATGGTCCTGCCTGTCGATGAGGTCATCGAGGTGAGAGAGCCTGCCGTCTTGCGCCTGATGCAGAATTTTAACGAGCAGGCCAGCTTCTATCTGGGCACCGGTTTGGTGAGTACAGGTGAAGACGCCCTGCTCACTGCGGGCACGGATGCACTGGTGCAAGCGTGCCGGGACCTGGATGCGGGCGGGCGTTACCAGAAGCTCTTGTCGCAGGTATTCACCGATGACACCTGCCAAGCGCTGATTGCAGACAAGCGAGCGGCGTTTGCGTTGGCCACCGAAGTGGCGGCGCTGCGCGGTGATTTAACGGCAAGACAGCAGATTGCGTTGGCGGGCTTGGCAAACGATGAGGCCTCTCACGCTGAGCTGGGTGCCTATCCGGGTATGCTGAGCATGCTGGGGCATACCCTGAGCGATGTCGTAGTCGTCCAGTTGCGCGATCGGCAAGGTGTGGATCGAGGGATCGTACTCTACAGACCCAGCGATCCTGGCCAGGCATTGCGCCATTTCACGTCCATTCAGGAAATGAACACCGTGCTCGCGGCCGCTCTGCAGAAGGAGGATTACCGGGCTTACTTCAGTCAGTTGGTGTCTGTGGAAGAGCGCGCACGCTTCCTCGATACATTGAGCAAGCGCTTGAGCGACGCCGTGTCTGACCTTTCCCTTGAAGGCGTCACGGGACCTGAGGATATCTTCTCCAGGCTGGTCGACCAACAGGTTCAGCGAATCAAAGACGACGCCCGTCTGCTGTTGGTACCCACCGCACAGGTGGACCGAGACGCCTCTGAAGCGCGACGCAAGCAGTGGCGCTCGTTGGGCTGGAATCTGGTCAACCTGGCCGGGCTTTTCATACCTGTGGTGGGCGCGATGCTGCTTGGGCAGTTGGTGGTGCAAACGCTTTCGGAAGTCTTCGAGGGTGCAACTGATTGGTATCACGGTCATCAGCACGAGGCTCTGGAGCAGATGCTTGGCGTGGCCGAGACGCTGGCGGTGACTGCGGTTGTCGGCGCCGGAGCCAATGTTCTGGCCAGAGGCTATGCGGCCACTGATTTCGTAGAAGGGCTGGAACCCGTGCGCGGGGTCGATGGGAAATCGCGGCTATGGGCCAACGACCTCAAGGTCTATGCCAGCTTGCCGGAGGACCCGCAATTGCACAGCGACGGTCTGTACAGAGACTGGGGGCGAGCCTTTTTCCGTAGTGGCAAACGTTATTTCCAGGCGCATCGCCCTGATCCAAATGAGCCATGGCGCTTGCGTCATGCTCGGCGTCCGGCAGGCTTTGGGCCAGTTCTGGAGCACTTCGGCGAGCGAAGCTGGCAGTTGAACGCTGGTCGAGCAGTGGAAATGGATCAGCCTGATCTCATGCTTGAACAGCTTTGGCCTCAGCCTAGATCGCTCACTCATCAGCAGGCCAGCAGGGTGATGCAGGCCGCCGGAATGGATGTCGCGGCACTTCGCGGGTTACTGGTGGAGGCGCGGGACATTCCAGCCAGTTTGTGTGACAGCCTGGAGCGTTTCGAAGCCAATGCGCGTGTCAGCAGGTTTTTTACCGCCCTTCAACACAGTGCGAGCCCGCGAGATGAAAGCGCGCTGGTGCAGTGGTGCCTGGAACAAACCGGTAGCGGTAGCCTTGTGCAGCTGCAGGAAAACCTACTTGAGCATGCAGATCGCTTACGTGGGCTAATGTTCCAGCACCTGTGCCAGGTGCCAGCGGTCGATGACCCGTTGTCGGCCGTCATCAGAACAGGCATGCCGGGTTTGCCCGAGCGTTACGTTCAAGCGTTGGCCGCGGACGTAGGGCGAACCGAGCGCGATCTTGCTCTGAGCATGGGAAAACTGCCGTTGCGTTGCCTACGCCAGGGTGCTTCGTTGCTGCGTGTTGCCAGGTTGACCCGGGCCATGTGCGGTGTGTACCTCCCTAACGCTTACTGCGATGAAGCGGGCGAACTCGCGTTGGCCCTGCTGCAGCGATTGGATGCATGGCCGGCCCGTCACATCGAGCTCTGGACAGACGGCCCGGGTGCGCGCCGGATTGCGGCGGTAGGTAATCAGCTGCCGGGCGCCAATCTGGTCAAGATCGTTCACAAGGAGGGGCGTTTCCGGGCGATCGAAGAGCCAGAAGCAGGCTATGGAGCAGTGGTCGATGAGTCGAACGACTTCTACCAGACGCTGCTCGCATTGCTGGAGCCTTCCCAGCGTACTGCGCTTGATCTGGATGGCGATCACGCTGCCTCGACCTTGCGTGATCGCCTGATTGAGCAGTTGCCTGAAACGCACGCCGAAGTCGAGCAACTGCTGGGCTGGCCTCGACAGGATCGTTGGTTCAATCCAGGCCGTCGTATGCCCGACGGTCGCATAGGCTACCCACTCAGTGGTAGCCCGGCTCGACGACGTAACCCCGACAGCCTACTGCGAAGCCGTTTGCGCAACCTGTACCCTGGCCTGGACGACAGTGCGATCGACAACCGTTTGGCGCGTTTGCTTACAGGCCCACATACTGCCTATGACGCCTTGCTGGAACTGGAAGAGGACCATGCTGACCTTGAAAGACACCTGAGCCGCTGGACAGGCTTTGAGTCCAATCCGGCCCGTCAGCGGGCTCGTCGACAGGTCGCCGATCAGATCCGCCGCGCCTGGCGACAGATGGGCGAACCTCTGGGCGATGAGACGGCTGGTCAACGGCTGAGCATTATCAACCTGAATGTCGGCAGTCTCCCCGAACTGCCTGCCCATATCGAGTTCGAGCTGACACGCTCATTGGTCATCCGTGATGTGCCGATCACGCATATGCCTACTGGGTTCCTTTCAAGCTTCACCCGCTTAAGAGAGCTGAACCTGAGCAGCACCGGCCTGCTCGGCGTGCCTACAGAAGTCGCCTACCTGGTCGATTTGCGCACCCTGCGCCTGGCACGCAACAACATTCGGCTGAACGATCAGGCCTTGAACGCATTGACCCGCCTGCCGCAGTTGACTCACCTGGATCTGAGCTACAACCCGCTGGGGGCATTCGAGATGCGCTATAACCAGTTGACGCGCCTTGTCGAATTGAACTTGCGTCGCTGCAGGTTGGGTGCGTGGCCCTCGGGGTTGGAGTTGTGCAGCACCTTGGAACGCGCCGACCTGCGTGACAACCTCTTGCACGTTGTGCCAGCGGAAATTGTACAGCTGCCACATGCCCGCCGAATGGGTTTCATGGTGGAGCGAAACCGGTTGAGCAGCGTCGAGATGCAGCGGCTGTTTGCCCTTGATTCGATCGCCGAGCATTTCCATCTTCCCGAGCCACGACGCGTAATCGACCGGCAGGTGACCCGTGATCTATGGCTCGATGCAGGCGATCCGCATTTGCGCGTCAGCCGTCAGGCGCTTTGGTCACGCTTGGTGGCTGATCCGGGCAGCGATGGTCTGGTACGGTTGCTGGGGCTTCTCGGGGATACCGGCGACTACGACACTGCACCGTTCCAGCTGGCGGAGCGAGTGTGGGCATTACTCGAAGCAGTTGACGCAAACGAGCAGCTGCGCCAGAGAATCCATAGTCTGGCTCGCCTGCCGTTAACCTGCATGAACACCGTTGCTGATCGGTTCAGTGAGCTTCAAGTCAGAGCACTTATCGATAGGTCTGAGCACAACGTCGCGCCGGAGCGCGGTAATGAGCTATTGGGTATCGGGCAGCAACTGTTTCGTCTGGACCGGCTTGAGCAGGTCGCCAGGCGAGATGTGTTGCAGCGCCTCGCAGCGCTGGAGAGGGTGGATCAGGCTGCCGTCAGCCTGGCTTACCGTGTGAGGTTGCGGGCTCGCCTGAACCTGCCGTGTCAGCCCCATAGCATGCTCTACGCCGATGCTGCCGAGCTGACCAGCACTCAGCTTGAGAACGCCTACCGTGAGGTGATCGCAGCGATGACCCCTGATGCGCTGTCGATGAGCCTGTCCCAACGTGTGTTCTGGGCGAATTATATCCATGAGCGGCATACCGAGGTGTTCGAGGCGCTGCACGCTCAGTTCGCCGCACGTCGATCGGCATTGGCCTTGCGACAATCAACGTTGGATGCCATCGATTATCAGCTTCTGCTAGACAGCCTGGACACCGAACAAGCCACTCAGGACCAGTCGCTGGTGTTCGAACTGACTCGGCAGTTTCTTATAGGTCGCGAACGCGGATTGTCTTAACCGCCGTTGTGGCCAAACCGATCATTCACAATGAATGGTTTGGCCATTGTGGTTACCCCTGAGCGGCGCGAACATCGTCCTGACTTGACAGTGCACTCCAACAATAAAAAGCAGGAGTCTGACGATGCGTGATTACGCCGAGGCCGTTCGCTCGTTCCATTACCTTGGGGCCGCGCAGGCTGCCCTGCAGGGCGAACTGCAGGCCCTCAACGCCTGTGTCGAATGTTGTGATCGCCACACTGGCTTCGACAAGCTGGCCCTGAACTGGCTGGACAGCGAAGGCAACTGCGAACAGATGAGTTTCGACAACCTGCAGGCACTGGCCACCCGCTTTGCCAGTGTCTTGCGCGCCCACGGGGTGAGTGCGGGCGACCGTGTAGCGGGGCTGTTGCCGCGCACCCCGCAACTGTTGATCACCATTCTAGCCACTTGGCGTCTGGGTGCCGTTTATCAGCCGTTGTTCACCGCCTTCGGGCCTGCTGCCATCGAACATCGACTGCACCAGTCGCATGCCCGTGTCGTGGTGACTGACCGCAGCAACCGGATAAAGCTCGATGACGTACACGGCTGCCCGCTCACGATAACGGTCGATGCCCGTGACGGCGAGCTGGACTTCCAGGAGTGCCTTGAAAACGCCTCGCCTGAATGTGAACCGGTCATGCTCACAGGTGACGATCCCTTCCTCCTGATGTTCACATCCGGAACCACCGGCCCTGCCAAACCCCTTGAGGTCCCGCTACGGGCCATCGTAGCGTTCCAAGGCTACATGCGTGATGCCATCGATCTGCGCCCAGAGGATAGGTTTTGGAACCTGGCGGACCCAGGCTGGGCCTACGGACTTTATTACGCAGTGACCGGGCCGCTTTCACTCGGGCAGGCGACCACCTTCTACAACGGCCCCTTTAGTGTCGACAGCTGTACGAAGGTCATTACCCAGCTGGGCATCAACAACCTGGCCGGCTCGCCAACGGCCTTTCGCCTGCTCATTGCAGCCGGTGATCAGTTCAGCACCCCAGTCAAAGGACGCCTGCGCGTGGTGAGCAGTGCAGGAGAGCCGTTGAACCCTGAAGTGATCCGCTGGTTCGCCGAGCATGCCGGGGTAACCATTCATGACCACTATGGGCAGACGGAGCTGGGCATGGTGCTGTGTAACCATCACGGCCTGGCCCACCCGGTGCACGTGGGATCTGCAGGTTTTGCCATACCGGGGCATCGCATTGTCGTACTCGATGAGCAGGGACGCGAACTGCCCGCCGGTCAGCCGGGTATCCTGGCGGTGGATCGCGAACGATCGCCCCTGTGCTGGTTCGCCGGTTACCACGGGTTGCCAACCAAGGCCTTCGTTGGCAAGTACTACCTGAGCGGCGACACCGTCGAACTGAACCCCGATGGCAGCATCAGCTTCGTCGGGCGCAGCGATGATGTAATCACCACGTCCGGGTATCGGGTTGGGCCCTTCGATGTGGAGAGCGCACTGATTGAGCACCCGGCCGTCATCGAAGCGGCAGTGGTCGGCAAGCCTGATCCTGAACGCACCGAGGTGATCAAGGCATTCGTGGTGCTGGCCACGGGTTACGGCCCTAGCGCCGAACTTGAAGAGCAATTGCGCCAGCATGTCCGCCAGCGCCTCTACGCCCATGCCTACCCCAGAGAAGTCGAGTTCGTCAGCGAGTTGCCGAAGACACCCAGCGGCAAGCTGCAACGCTTCATCCTGCGCAATCAGGAAGTAGCTCGACAACACGCGCAGCTCGCCACCACGGCCGGCGTTTGAGAGGAAACCGATCATGCAAATAGCCAACAAACACTTCATCGTCAGCGGCGCAGCCTCCGGTCTGGGCGCCGCTACCGCGCACATGCTGATCGAGGCAGGCGCTTCGGTCATGCTCGTGGACCTCAACGGCGACGCCGTGCAAGCCAAAGCCCACGAGCTGGGCGAGCGCGCGCGCTTCAGCGTGGCCGACATCAGTGACGAAGCCGCTGCGCAGTCGGCCGTATCGGCGGCACTGGCAGCGTTCGGTAGCCTGCACGGTCTGGTGAACTGCGCAGGCATCGTGGGCGCTGAAAAGGTAGTGGGGAAGCAAGGCCCGCACCGTCTGAGCAGTTTTGCCCACGTCATCAATGTCAACCTGGTGGGCAGCTTCAACCTGCTGAGGTTATGTGCCCAGGCCATGGCCGAGGGAGGGGCGGACGACGCAGGCGAGCGGGGCGTGATCATCAACACGGCCTCCGTCGCGGCCTACGACGGCCAGATCGGGCAATGTGCCTATGCAGCGTCCAAAGGGGCCATTGCCAGCATGACGTTGCCCGCCGCGCGCGAGCTGGCGCGTTACGGTATTCGTGTAATGACAATCGCGCCAGGCATTTTCGAAACGCCGATGATGGCCGGGATGACGCCCGAGGTTCGTGACTCGCTCGCAGCGGGTGTGCCTTTTCCTCCGCGGCTTGGGCGTCCAGAGGAATACGCGGCGCTGGCGCGCCACATCATCGAGAACAGCATGCTCAATGGTGAGGTCATCCGTCTGGACGGTGCCTTGCGCATGGCAGCCAAGTGAGGATTACACCCATGAACACCCGCGAAGATCCCATCGTCATCGTCAGCGCAGTCCGAACCCCGATGGGTGGATTACAAGGCGAGCTTAGCAGTCTCTCTGCCGTGCAGTTGGGCAGCGCGGCCATTGGCGCCGCGATTGAGCGCGCGGGCGTGGAGGCGCACAGCGTCGATCAGGTGCTGTTCGGCTGCGTGTTGCCGGCTGGCCTTGGCCAGGCGCCGGCGCGTCAGGCTGCACTGGGTGCTGGCCTGGGCAAGCACACCACCTGTACCACGCTCAACAAGATGTGTGGGTCCGGCATGCAGGCCGCCATGCTCGCCCATGACCTGCTGGCGGCAGGCACCGCCGACATGGTGGTCGCCGGCGGCATGGAGAGCATGAGCAACGCCCCCTATCTACTGGACAAGGCCCGCGGCGGTTACCGCATGGGCCATGGCAAGGTGATCGATCACATGTTCATGGATGGTCTTGAGGACGCCTATGACAAGGGTCGCTTGATGGGCACGTTTGCCGAGGACTGTGCCCAGGCCAATGGTTTCAGCCGTAAAGACCAAGACGATTTCGCCATCGCATCGCTTACCCGTGCCCAACAGGCCATCCTCAGTGGCCGCTTTGCGGATGAAATCGTGCCGGTAGAGGTGACGCAAGGCAAGCAATGCCGTCTGGTCAAAGACGATGAGCAGCCGCCCAAGGCACGCCTGGACAAGATCGCCCAATTGCGCCCGGCGTTTCGAGACGGCGGTACGGTGACGGCTGCCAACGCCAGCTCCATTTCCGATGGTGCGGCAGCGCTGGTGCTGATGCGTCGCTCCGAGGCGCACAAGCGAGGCCTGAAGCCGATGGCGATCATCCACGGCCATGCGGCCTTCGCCGATGCCCCGGCCCTGTTTCCGACCGCGCCTATTGGGGCCATCGACAAGCTGATCAAGAGTACGGGATGGGCGCTGAGCGATGTCGACCTGTTCGAAATCAACGAAGCGTTCGCGGTTGTGACCCTGGCAGCCATGAAGCATCTGGACCTGCCCTACGATAAGGTCAACATTCATGGCGGCGCTTGCGCCTTGGGCCACCCGATCGGCGCCTCAGGGGCGCGCATTCTGGTCACCCTGTTGCATGCCCTGCGCCAGAACAACCTGCGTCGCGGGGTGGCGGCCATCTGCATTGGCGGTGGTGAAGCCACGGCCATGGCTGTCGAATGCCTGGAGTGAGGTGAACCATGCTGGTCAACGAGGAACAACAACAAATCGCCGATGCTGTGCGCAGCTTTGCACAGGAACGGTTGAGACCGTTTGCCGAACAATGGGACAAGGACCATCGGTTTCCGCGCGAAGCCATCGAGGAAATGGCAGCGCTCGGCTTGTTCGGCATGCTGGTGCCTGAGCAGTGGGGCGGCAGCGACACCGGTTATGTGGCCTATGCCATGGCCTTGGAGGAGATCGCTGCCGGCGATGGTGCGTGCTCGACCATCATGAGCGTGCACAACTCGGTAGGGTGTGTGCCTATTCTGCGTTTTGGCTCGGAGCAGCAAAAGCGCGAGTACCTGACGCCGCTGGCAACCGGCGCCATGCTTGGGGCGTTCGCCCTGACAGAGCCTCAGGCAGGTTCCGATGCCAGCAGCCTGAAAACCCGTGCGCGCCGCGAGGGCGACGACTACGTGCTCAGTGGCAGCAAACAGTTCATCACCTCCGGCCAGAATGCCGGGGTGGTGATCGTGTTCGCCGTGACGGATCCGCAGGCAGGCAAGCGCGGCATCAGCGCGTTCATCGTGCCGACCGACGCACCGGGGTATCAGGTGGCCCGCGTCGAGGACAAGCTCGGCCAGCATGCGTCCGACACCTGTCAGATCGTGTTCGAGAACGTGCGCGTGCCTGTGGCCAACCGACTGGGTGAGGAGGGTGAAGGCTACAAGATTGCCTTGGCCAATCTCGAGGGCGGACGCATCGGCATCGCGGCGCAGTCCGTAGGCATGGCGCGCGCCGCGTTCGAAGTGGCCCGTGACTATGCCAAGGAGCGGCAGAGTTTCGGCAAACCGCTGATCGAGCATCAGGCCGTGGCTTTCCGGTTGGCGGACATGGCAACCCAGGTCGCCGTCGCCCGGCAGATGGTGTTGCACGCTGCCGCCTTGCGCGATGCGGGGCAGCCTGCGCTGATGGAAGCGTCCATGGCCAAGCTCTTTGCCTCGGAAATGGCCGAGAAGGTTTGCTCACATGCCTTGCAGACCCTGGGCGGTTATGGCTATCTGAGCGACTTCCCGCTGGAGCGCATCTATCGTGACGTGCGGGTTTGCCAGATTTACGAAGGCACCAGCGATATTCAGCGCATGGTCATTGCGCGCAATCTTTGAAGGAGCAGACCACATGGCATTCGAAACCATCCTGTTGGACATTCATGGCAAGGTTGGCCTGATCACGCTCAATCGCCCGCAGGCGCTCAACGCCTTGAACGCGCAGATCGTCAACGAACTGAACCAGGCCTTGGATCAGCTTGAGCGCGACCCTGGCATTGGCTGCGTGGTGCTCACAGGTTCGGCGAAGGCGTTTGCAGCTGGCGCAGACATCAAGGAAATGGCTGAGCTCAAATACCCGCAAATCTACGTGGACGACCTGTTCAGCGATGCCGACCGCATTGCCAATCGGCGCAAGCCGATCATCGCCGCAGTGTCGGGGTTTGCGCTGGGCGGTGGTTGTGAACTGGCGATGATGTGCGACTTCATTCTGGCGGGTGACAATGCCAAGTTCGGTCAGCCGGAAATCAACCTGGGGGTGTTGCCGGGCATGGGTGGAACGCAGCGCTTGACCCGTGCGGTGGGTAAGGCCAAAGCCATGGAGTTGTGCCTGACCGGTCGCCTGATGGGTGCTGAGGAAGCGGAGCGCTCAGGGCTGGTGGCGCGTGTCGTGCCGCAGGACGAGCTGTTGCAGGAGGCGCTGAAAGTGGCCGCCACCATCGCTGCCAAGTCCATTCCGGTGAGCATGATGGTCAAGGAGAGCGTCAACCGCGCGTTCGAGGTCACGCTCAGCGAAGGTGTGCGGTTCGAGCGGCGAGTGTTTCATGCGGCGTTCTCGACCGAAGATCAGAAAGAGGGCATGGCCGCGTTCATTGCCAAGCGTGAAGCGCAGTTCAAGGATCGTTGACAGGGGGCGTTTTGCAGTGATTTGCACGGTGGTTCAAGGATGAAGAGGCGTCGCGCTCAGGGTGATGCCGGTGCGATAGTGTGGGTGGTCCTGTTTGTTGCTGCGCTTGGCCTGTTGGCGTCTCGCTACCCCAGCGTGATCGAGCGCAGGGTTGAAGCGCGCAAGGCGCAGCAACAGGCGGTCCAGCCTGAGCGGCGGGTCTCCGAGACGACCGTTGAGATCATGTTGCCGGACGGGCGGCGTCTGCGGCAGCTGGAATCGGAGGCATTGACCAAATAGCCTAAGTGGTTTGCAATCCTTGATGCTGATGCTGATGCTGATGCTGATGCTGATGCTGATGCTGATGCTGATGCTGATGCTGATGCTGATGCTGATGCTGCCATTGCCATTGCCATTGCCATTGCCGTTGCTCTTGCTTCTAAGCGCGCGATAGTCCAGGCGCCACAGATCGCGACTTCAGGAGGCCGAGCGCAGGGCTTGCGGAGGGAGGTGACAGGCATGGATGCCTGTCAAGCGCTGGGCCCCAGGATGGGGCCTGCAGCGCGGTCCTCCCGGGAGCAAGCCCGGAGCGAGGGAACCCCGGAGCGTAGCGTAGGAGCCGGATGATAGGAGCAGGCGGTTTTTGCTTACTTTTTGACAAGACAAAAAGTGAGCCGCCGTAAGGGCGGAAGGGTGACTGTGCGCCACCCGCGCCAATGAATACCAACTCAATATAGGCGCCAACGCTTTGAAGTTTGAAGTTTGAAGTTTGAAGTTTGATTGGGTTGGTGTGGGTATTGAAAGAGAGCATAGTCCATTTGCGATGGCGACGCTTAATCACCTTTTCGCCCTTACGGCGAGTTACTTTTTGTCAAACGCCACAAAAAGTAACCAAAAAAGGCTGCGCTCCATTCATACGGCCCCTACGCTGCGCTTCGGGGTCCCCTCACTCCGGTCTTGCTCCCGGGAGGACCGCGCTGCAGGCCCCATCCTGGGGCCCAGCGCTTGACAGGCATCCATGCCTGTCACCTCCCTCCGCAAGACCTGCGTTCGGCCTTCTGAAGTCGCGAAGATCAAAAGCAAAAGCAAAAGCAAGAGCAAGAGCAAGAGCAAGAGCAAGAGCAAGAGCAAGAGCAAGAGCAAGAGCAAGAGCAAGAGCAAGATCAAGATCAAGATCAAGATCAAGATCAAGATCGGGATGGGCGTGTTGATCTTGAATTTGAAGTTTCGTTGCGCTCAGTGGTTGCTGCCTCGTAATTGATTATTACAGTGAGGCTTATAAATGGCATGTATATGAAGCGCCCTTTGTAGGAGCGGGCTTGTCCCGCGATGGAGTGCGAAGCGCTCCCTCATCGCCATCTAGGTAGCACGGCATTATAGTTTCTAAGGTTACCGTTGCCTTGCAGTAAACATGTTCCCGAATCTACCCGCGCTGCTCAAACTCGCGCCTAGGCCTTCAGACGCAAGCACCGGCCGGCGGATTGTAAGCAGCGAATGCCAACGCCACCCCATTTTGCTGTTGCTCAAGGCGACGCTGCGCCTTAGACTGCCGCCCCTTGTTGAAGAGTGCCGACTGGCGCTTGAAAAAATTCCGCTGCCGATGCCTAGGCGTCGGCGGCAAACGAATCGCCTAAATGCACCTATTTTCATAGAGAAATCGATGACCAAGGAACAGTTGCTGGCCATGCCGGCCGATGACTACATGAATGCTGAACAGCTGAGCTTCTTCACTCAGCTGCTACAAGCAATGAAAGTCGAGACCCATGAACGCATCGAGCTGAGCCGTGCCACCATCGAAGGCCTGGATACCCCCTCGGATCCTGCCGATGTAGCATCGGTCGAAGAAGAGCGTAGCTGGCTGGTGAATGCCATCGATCGCGATCAGCGCCTGCTTCCCCAACTGGAGATGGCGCTGGACCGTATCGCCGACGAGAGCTTCGGCTGGTGCGACGACAGCGGTGAACCGATCGGTCTCAAGCGTTTGCTGATCAGCCCAACCACCAAATACTGCATCGAAGCACAAGAGCGCCACGAGCAGCTTGATCGCCATCAGCGTCAGGCCTGAGCCGCTCAGGTTGCCAAGCCCCATGGAGCGATTCGTGGGGCTTTTTGCATTTCAGGCATCAAACCGCAACGCCCCATGCAATTCGCCTGGAGCAGTTGCGCAGTAACCGGCAAGCCTGTTAAAACATGGCGTCTCTCTAGGATTTCACTGTTTTCGGATATCCCGCCGATGATAGTGTGTGAGCCGCCATCAGGCTCCAAGGTCATGCACCCATCCGGAATCGCATTTTCATGGGCATGCAATGTCAGACGTTACGCCGGCAGCGCTTGGGCATGGCCAAGGGTATGTAAGCGACAACAACGCCGGCCGTTAGAGTAAAAAATCCTGCACGCTGCATCGTCAGCGGGCACAGACATGTCGCCCAGCGTTTTATTAATCTCATTGCCTATCGATTTGAAATGGCCGTGCTTCGCGAGCACCTGCGAGGGCGGGTTGTAAACGGTTGAGGATTACTTCATTGGCAGTCAGCACTCTTGATACACACGCGTTGTTCGTCCTTGGCGATTTGCGCGGGAAACTGGCCCAGTTGTTCCAGGGTCGATTCGTCTATGTCACCGAGCAAAACCCCGAAGGCCTCTACATGGCCGAGATCGACACGGAAAGTGCGCTGGTGGTCGACGACAAGCAGCGCCTTGAGTTGAAAGTCGGCGATCATTTTCGTGCCGCCGTGCTGCCCAGCCGCGAAGGCGGCAAGCTGGAAATGCGCTTTCGCGATATCAAGCTCAATGTGTATGGGATAGGCGACTACGCGTTCGTATCGGTCCCGGAAGGCGAGGGGGTCGTACTGCGTGAAGGCCATGGCGTGATGCTGGTGTTTGCCGCCGAGCAGCAAATTCAGGAAGGGCTCGGCAAGCTATTGAAAGCCGTAACCGGCAAGGTTGCTAAATGGCGCAAGGGTGAGCTGACGACGTTCAAGGCAAGCGAGTGACGCTGCCAGAACAAGCGCCTGGATCACGGGAACGCTATCACCGTGAGCACCAGGCGCGCGCCATGGCCGAGGCGCAGCGGCTGCTCGCAGCCCGTGAAGCGATGCGCGGGCGATGGTTGGATTGGGTAGCTGCCCAATTGTATACCCAAGGCCCGCCTCATTACGTCGCCATGGTCAGACGCGCACTGCAGCAGTTGAGTGAGCAACCAGGCTAACTGCGGTCAATTGCCACGGTCCAGACCGCTGCTGACCTCCTCGGGTACCGGCTCTTTGGCCTGACGCTTGCGAAACAGCCCGGCGCGCGCCAGTAACAACGTAGTCACGGGCACCGTGATCGACAGCAGCACGGGAATCAGCCATGCGTGCAGCACCAATGACTCTTTCAGCCATGAAAAGTAGATGATCGAGCCAAGCGCGACGCACCAGGCCCCGATGGTCGAGGCCAGCGCTGGGGGGTGCATGCGTTGGAAATAGTCTTTCAGGCGCAGCAGGCCAATTGCACCGATCAGTGCGAAAAGGCTGCCAGCTACCAGCAGTATGGCTGTGATCATTTCAAGCCAGAACGGCAGATTGAGTGCCTCGGTCATTCGATCACCTCACCACGCAGCAGGAACTTGGCCAAGGCGAAGGAGCCAACGAAGCCGAACAATGCAATGAGCAAGGCCCCTTCGAAATAGGTGTCACTGGCATACCTGATGCCCAGTACCAGCATGGTCAGCATTGCCAGAATGTACAGGTAATCCAGGGCCAGAACCCTGTCCTGCGCAGAAGGGCCTCGGAATAGCCGAAGCAGGGTAAGGCACATAGCCAGCGCAAAGATGAACAAGCTGGCGAGAACAGCGTTGGCGAGCAGTCCACTCATTGAAAGATCTCCATCAAGGGACGTTCGTAGACTTCCTTGAAATGCTGGATGAATGCCGCTTCATCATCCAGATCGAATACGTGCAGCAGTAGCACGCTACGGTCCAGGGCCAGTTCCGACCAGATGGTTCCAGGGATCACCGTCGTGATCATGGACAGCGCCGCAAGCCCATGGGGCTCGCGCAGATCCAGGGGAATGTGGACGAAACCTGAGCGAGGCGGTCGCCTTCCAGCACCCAGAACGCCGCGAGCGACCTGCAGGTTGGACAGGATGACGTCCACCCCAACCCGGCCGATCAGCTTGACGATGACCCAGGGCCGTCGGACGTGGGCATGCTGCGGCCGTAATGGCGCCATCAGCAGCGGAGCCAGTGTCCCCAACACAGCGGCCAGGATGAGGTTACCCGGACTCAGCGAAAGGTTGAGCAACAGCCACAGGCCGAACAGGCATGCCGATAGCAGGGGGGCAGGAAAGAGTCGGCTCATGGCTGCACCTGAACGTCGAGCGAGGTGGGGCCAGGTTTCGGCTGCGCCGCCATGACTGCATCGATATAGGCATCAGGCGCCTGAAGGCTGGCGGCGGTGTCGAGGCTATAACGCAGCAGTGGCTCGGCCTTGAAGCTGAGCAGCATGCACAGGCCCAGCAATATCACGATCGGAAGGCATTCGAAACGCCTGAGCACCGGAGAGGGCCGCTCTTCGGGTTTCCAGAAACGTTGAATGCCGACGCGTCCGAAAGCGATCAGCGATGCCATTCCCGACAAGACCAGCAAGGCCACAAGGCCCCAGCCAGCGGCGCCCAGTGTGTATGGGCTCGGAACCCCCAGACCGTTGGGGTTGAACAGGGCACTGATCAAGTTGAGCTTGGCAACGAAGCCTGAAAGCGGTGGCATGCCGATGATCAGCAGCGCGCAAGCGATGAAGCTCAAGCCCAGAAATGCCATGGTCCATGGAATGACCTGCCCGATGACGGCTTTCTGATTGTCATCGAGGTTGATGCCTTTTGGGGGGTGAAGCGATTCCAGCAAGGCCGGCATGGCGTCTTCTTCCTCGTCCAATGGCAACTCATTGGCAGACCGCGAGCGCTCGATGAGTTCGGCCAGAAGGAACAAGGCGCACAAGGCCAGGGTAGAATTCACCAAGTAGAACAGCGCTGCTCCGGTCAACGCCAATTGTGAGAAGCCCACCGCCCCCAACAAGGTCCCAGCCGATACCAGAATACTCAACGCCGCCATGCGTTCCAGGCGCTGCGCTGCCAGGATCGACACCGCCGCCATGGCCAGGGTCGCCAGGCCTCCGTAAACCAGCCAATCCCCGCCGAAGTGGGCCGATGCCCCCGCTTGCCCGGAGAACAGCAACGTCCATACCCGCAGCACGGCATACAGCCCTACCTTGGTCATGATCGCAAAGAGTGCAGCCACTGGCGCGCTGGCAGACGCATAGGCTGGGACGAGCCAGAAGTTCAAGGGCCAGATGCCTGCTTTGACCAGAAACGCCATGGCGAGGATCGCTGCGCCTGCATGCAGCAAGCCGCGGTCGGCCTCGGGTACGAGCGGAATCTTCAGGGCCAGGTCCGCAAGGCTCAATGTACCCGTCACGCCATACAGCATTGCCGCGCCAATCAGGAACAACGACGACGCGAAAAGGTTGACGGCGATGTAATGCAAGCCGGCCCGCACGCGTGCGCGGCCGGACCCGTGCAGCAGAAGACCGTATGAAGCTGCCAGCAGCACTTCGAAGAACACGAACAGGTTGAACAGGTCTGCCGTCAGGAATGCGCCGTACAGCCCCATCAGCTGGATCTGGAACAGCGCATGAAAACTTGCACCGGCGCCATCCCAGCGTGCCCGTGCGAACAGCAGGGCGCTTAGCCCGATGACGCCGGTCAGGGTTAGCATCAGCGCCGACAGGTGGTCTAATACCAGCACGATGCCGAACGGGGCTGGCCAGTTGCCCGGCAGGTAGACGCCGATCGATTCTGCCTGGCCCTGGGTACGCACCCAGAGCAGCAGGCTGACGGCGATGCCAAGACCGGCGAAGGTCGACAGCAAGTTCAGCCGTGCCTTGATCAATCGATGCTTTTCGCCCAGCAGCAACATGACTGCCGCGGTAATCAACGGCAGCAGGATAGGGGCAACGATCAGTTGGCTCATGCCGCTCATTCCTCACGCTCCCGGCCATCTACGTGGTCGGTGCCGGTCAGGCCGCGCGATGCCAGCAGCACCACGAGGAACAGGGCGGTCATGGCGAAGCTGATGACGATTGCCGTGAGTACCAGGGCCTGCGGCAGCGGATCGGTGTAGTGCAACAGGTCCTGGGTCACGCCTTCCTTGATGATGGGCTCCTTGCCGATGAACAGGCTGCCCATGCTGAAGATGAAAAGGTTGACCCCATAGGAAAGCAGGCACAAGCCCATGATCACCTGATAGGTGCGCGGGCGTAGCACCAACCAGACCCCGGAGGCGGCAAGCACGCCAATGGCCACTGCGATCACTTCTTCCATCAGGCGGCTCCTGCTTTACGGGTCTTGCCTGGACTGGCCGGGCGATAGGCACGTACCGACTGGTGGGCCAGGGCTGTGAGTATCAAGAGGGTCGAGCCGACGACCACGGTGAACACACCGACGTCGAAGAACAATGCGCTTGCCAGATGGATGTCTCCGAGCAGAGGAAGGTGCAGGTGCGCCGTATGGGTGGTCAGGAACGGGTAGCCGAACACGATGGCGCCGCCACCGGTCAAGGTTGCGCAGAGCAGGCCGGTGCCCATCCAGCGCAAGGGCCGCAGGCGCATCTGCGCTTCTACCCACTGGGTGCCTGCGACCATGTATTGCAGGATGAACGCCACCGAAGTCACCAACCCTGCGACGAAGCCGCCGCCTGGCTGATTGTGACCACGCATGAACAGGTACATCGACACCAGCAGCGCGATTGGCAGCAACAGGCGCACCAGTACAGCGGGCACCATCATGAAGCCCAGTGCGGTATCGGCAGCGTGGCGCGGGTTGATCAGGTCGGTGACGACATCTGGTGCCAACTGGCGCTGCTGGGTCGGCAATTGCATGCTTTCCTTGGGTGGGCGGAAGCGACGCAGAAGCGCGAAAACCGTCAACCCCACCGCGACCAGCACGGTGATTTCGCCCAGGGTATCGAAGCCGCGGAAATCCACCAGCATCACATTGACCACATTGGTACCACCACCTTGTGGCAGCGCGCGGCTCAAGTAGAACGATGAGATGTCATTGGGCGTAGGGCGGGTGAGCATGGCGTAGGACAGCACGGCCATCCCTGCGCCAACCAACACCGCCAGTAGCAGATCGCGCAAGCGACGCACGCGGGCGCGGTCGAACTTGCCGGGCAGAGGCGACACACCTTCGATACGACGTGGAAGCCAACGCAGACCAAGAAGGATCAGGACAGTGGTCACCACTTCGACGACCAACTGGGTCAGGGCCAGATCAGGCGCGGAGAACCACACAAAGGTGATACAGGTCATCAAGCCGCACACACTGACCATGGTCAGGGCCGCCAGACGGTGGTACTTGGCTTGGTACGCCGCACCGATCGCACAGGCAATGGCGATCACCCAGAGTGCGACGAATACCCCTGACCCCGGGATCTTGGGCCGTTCGCCCCAGGTCAGGCCACTGTAAAGCATGGGTGTCAGGCCGGCGAGGAAGGCGGCTACCACCAGCATGAACAGCTGCGCCTGCAGGCGCCGGCTGGTAAGCAGGTGCTCGATGCGCCGCGCCATCAGCATCAGCTGCACCTGGCCGTACTCAAAGAGGCGTTTGCCGTCGAATCGGCCCATCACGGGAGGGCAGGGGAAGCGGCCCCGTCGCAGTTGCTTGCGCAACAGCAGGTACAGAACCACGCCGCCACTCATGGCCACAAGGCTCATGATCAAAGGCGCATTCCAGCCGTGCCAGATGGCCAGGCTGTACTCGGGTAGCGTACCCCCTACCACCGGCAGTGCCGCAGCGGCCAGCAACGGGCCTACGGACTGGGCGGGGAAAATACCGACCACCAGGCATGTCAGCACCAGCAGCTCGACCGGCGCGCGCATCCAGCGCGGGGGTTCGTGTGGCGTATGCGGCAGGTCTTGGGCGGTGGGGCCGAAGAACACATCGACCGTGAAGCGCAGCGCGTAGGCCACGCTGAAAGTGCCGGCCAGGGTGGCGATCACCGGAAGCATGGCTTCGACCCAGGCGCTGGAAGTGATGAACACGGTTTCGGCGAAGAACATTTCCTTGGACAGGAAGCCGTTCATCAGCGGCACCCCCGCCATGGAGGCGCTGGCGACCATGGCCAGAGTGGCTGTGTAGGGAACCAGCCGGACCAGGCCGCTCAGGCGCCGGATGTCACGCGTACCACTTTCGTGGTCGATGATGCCAGCGGCCATGAACAACGACGCCTTGAAGGTTGCATGGTTGAGAATGTGGAAGACCGCCGCGACGGCGGCCAGCGAGCTGTTCAGGCCCAGCAACAGCGTGATGAGGCCCAGATGGCTGATGGTCGAGTAGGCCAGGAGGCCTTTGAGGTCATTCTGGAACATCGCTGCAAAAGCACCGAGCAGCAGCGTCAGCGCACCAGCACCCCCGACGATCCAGAACCATTCGTCGGTACCCGACAGCACTGGCCACAGGCGCGCCAGCAAAAATACGCCGGCCTTGACCATGGTTGCCGAATGCAAATACGCCGACACCGGCGTGGGTGCTGCCATGGCATGCGGTAGCCAGAAATGGAAGGGAAATTGCGCGCTCTTGCTCAGGGCGCCGATCAGGATCAGGGGCAACAGCACTGGGTAAAGCGCATGCTGGCGTATGGTGTCACCTGCAGCCAGGACCTTGTCCAGGTCATAGCTGCCCACCACATGGCCGAGCAGCAGCGCCCCCACCAGCAGGCACAAGCCTCCGGCACCGGTAACCATCAGCGCCATGTAGGCGCCACGGCGCGCGTCGGCCCGATGATGCCAGTAGCCGATCAAGAGGAAGGAGAAGAGGCTGGTGAGCTCCCAGAAAAACACCAGTTGTAAAAGGTTGCCCGACAGCACCAGCCCCAGCATTGCGCCCATGAATGCAAGGAAGAAGGCAAAAAATCGCGGCACCGGGTCCTGTGGCGACATGTAGTAGCGCGCGTACAGAGACACCAACGTACCGATGCCCAGCACCAGCAGTGAGAACAGCCAAGCAAAGCCGTCCATGCGCAGAACGAAGTTGAGCCCGAGGCTGGGCAGCCACAGGAATTCTTCACGGATGACACCGCCATGGGCCACCTGTGGATAGAGAAGTGCTACCTGGACGGTGCCGACCAAGGCCACGAGCCCGGCGAGTATGGACTCGGCGTTACGTGCGTTGTGCGGCAGCGCGGCTGCCAGCAAACTGCCCACGAACGGCAGAAGCAATAGCACTATCAAAGACATAGAGTTCTATTCTGAGAGGTTTTCCAAGGATCATACGTGCCGGACGGGTCATCGACCAACACACAACCTGTCGCAGAATCATACAAAAGGGCTGTGACAGGCTGTTTTTTTATAACAGTTTTTTACAAAGGACAGTCGGACCTTTAGAGACCGGTCTTGAGTTGACGTTCATTCTGTGCAAGTTCGGTATCGGCAGGTTCAGGCCTGCGACGCACTCGCAACTCGCTGATCACCACGGCGATGACGATCAGCAGGCCGCCCAACAGTGCCAATCCCGGCAGGCGTTCTCCCGCTATCCGTCCGACCAGGCCGGCCCAGACTGGCTCACCGGCGTAGATCAGCGTAGCCCGTGTGGGTGATACCGATTTCTGTGCCCAATTCATCGCCACTTGGATCACCGCGCTCATCAGGCCCAAGCCAATCGCACTGCTCAGCAAAAGCCAGGAGAAGTCGGGTACCGATTCCTGGGTAGGCAGCATCATCATGAATGCCAGCACCGAGGCCGTTGCCAGTTGCACCACTGTAACGCGGCGAACGTCGACGCGCCCGGCAAAGCGACTGATCAGAATGATTTCGCCCGCGATGGCGATGGCGCTGACCAGTGTAACCAGCTCGCCTTCGCTCATGTGCAGGCTACCGGCCTGCGGGCCGGCCAGCAGCATCAGCCCAACGAAAGCCAGGCCGATCCCAAGGCTGGGCATCAGGCCCGGGCGCCGGCCCAGTATCAGCCATTGCAGCAGGGGTACGAAGGGCACGTAAAGCGCCGTGATGAACGCCGACTGGCTGCTGCTGATCGTCTGCAGGCCCATGGTTTGCAAGCCGTAGCCCAACATAATCAACACGCCAATCGACAGGCCTGCCTTGAGTTCGACAAGGGTCAACCCTGGCAGAGCGCGCGCCGAGACCATGCCGACGAACAGGGCGGCCGCGGCGAAGCGCAGACCCACGAAGAACATGGGGCCGCTGACGGCCATCACGTTGTGCACCAGCAGGAAGGTACCGCCCCAGAGCATGGTGATGAACACCAGCACCCACTCGGCTTTGCTGAGACGGAACGTAAGGGTGGGGCGTTGCGGGCGTGACTGATTCATGCGGTTGCAGGCTCGTAGGACAGGGCGCACAATCGGCGCAAAGTGGGCAGTATACTGCGCAACAACTAGGGATGAGCACTATAGTGCACAACGACGCTTCGCATCGCGCTTCGGTGCTGCAACACGTGAGCTTGAACGTTCGCAGTCTGCGTAACGCTGCTGGCATCAGCCAGGCAACCTTGGCCGAGCGGTCAGGTGTGAGTCGTCGCATGCTGGTGGCGATTGAGGCTGGCGAGAAAAATGTCAGCCTTACCACGCTCGACCTCATCGCCGAGGCACTCGGGGTGGCGTTCAGTACATTGATCCAGGCGCCTGACCAGCGTAACCCTGGTCGTATCGAAGAGTTGGCCTGGGCGGGTGAACATCCGCAAAGCCGGGCCATCCTGCTGGCAAGCAGCATGGCCCGTCGTGAAGTCGAGCTGTGGGAATGGACGCTGGCGGTCGGCGAGCACTATCGCAGCGAGGCGGATGCCGAAGGCTGGAGCGAGCAGATCTACGTGGTCGAAGGTGTACTGACGCTGATCATCGAGGGTGTCGAGCACCGACTCGAGCAGGGCCGCTTTCACGTATTCGCCAGCAATTGCCGTTACGCCTATCGCAACGATGGCGCGACGGCAGTGAAGTTCGTGCGCAACGTTGTAATCTGAGGGCCGTACTGGCCGAAAGCCGCTCAGGTGCGACCGGCAGCTTCTTCGAGCAGTGCATCAGTGCTGCGCACCGAGGCATAGGCGAACGCCAGGGCCGCCATCGATGCGTCATGCACCTGTGCAGCAGGTACCCATTTGCCGTTGAACTCCAGGGCCAGGGTGGCGCAGGCATCATGGGCGACCGTGACGACATACCCGAGGTCGGCTGCTGCGCGCACCGCCGCATCGATGCACATGTGGCTCATGCTGCCCACGACGGTCAGCGACTTTATACCCTGGCGTTCGAGCGTCGGCGCAAGATCGGTCGAGAGAAAAGCGTTGACCTTGTGCTTGAGAATCACAGCCTCTCCAGGTAACGGGTGAACACGCGGGTGAATGGCTGCGCCCGAAGAGCCTGGGGCAAAGAAGGGAGCGTCGGCGCTGTCGAACTCGTGGCGTACGTGCACGACGAAGTCTTTCGCATCGCGCGCAGCCTGGAGCAGGCGGGCCGCATTTTCAGCGGCGCGCTCGGCGCCCTCCAGTGGCCACCTTCCGCCTGGGAAATAGTCGTTCTGGATATCGATGATGATCAGTGCATGGGTGCTCATGTTGCCTCCAAGGGCAGTGGTTTTGGCGGTTGCTTAGTTATAGGCTGTCGCGCGATAGGCGTGAATCGGCGCGAAAGACACTATGCGGGGCAAAACTGACATGGCTCGTTTTCTGGAGATTGGCCTGCTTCGCTATCCCGATGCACAAGAGGCAGCGATCCACGGCCTGCAAGACCTGTTCGCCGTGGCTAACCGCATGGCTGACACCTTGGGTGCGGCCCAGGCGCCTCGTGTACGTATCAGCGTATGGCGTGTGGGTGCGGAGGGGGAGCTGCTGGCTGAGCCCCCACTAGGGGATGCCAGTGATGCTCGACTGCGTGTTCTGATCATCCCGCCAAGCCTGCATGCCATTCCCGACGACGCCTGCTTGGTTCGCCATCGTTCGGCTTTGTGCCGATTGCATCAGGAGGGCACCGTACTGGCCTGCGTGTGCATCGGGGTATTCTTCATTGCGGCCTGTGGTCTGCTGGATGGACGCACTGCATGCGCTCACCGCAATCATGTGCAGATACTCGAGGCGCGTTACCCGCACACCAGGGCCGAGGTTCAACAGGCGTTGCTCGATGACGGCGATATCGTCAGCTCCGCTGGCCTGATGGCATGGACCACTTTGGGCCTGTGCCTGGTGCAACGATTTATGGGCAATACCGTTGCAGCCGACACCGCGAACTTCCTGGCAGTAGAACCGGTACCTGACGCTTTGCCCGGTACTCGCCTCAACCCGTTGCTCGATCATGGCGATGAAGCCGTCCTGAAGGTTCAGCACTGGTTACAAGCTACAGGCGCACGCACGGCGGACCTCGCAGCGATGGCGGCGCGCGCCTGCCTGGAACCACGCACGTTCTTGAGGCGGTTTCGCTTGGCCACAGCGTTGCGCCCTACCGAATACTGTCAGCAGATAAGGGTGTGCCGGGCAGCACGTCTGCTGGAGTTCACGCGCAGGACAGTCGACCAGATCGCCTGGGATGTGGGTTATCGGGACCCGGGGGCGTTTCGCAAGGTCTTTCAGCGCGCTACAGGTGTCACCCCCAGTGCGTTTCGGCGGCAGGTGGTGGCACCACAGCCTGGAGGGCAGGTTGAAATGGACAGCGAACCTCTTGACCTCGAGATTGGTTGAGGTTTTAACCTTCCGGGCATTGCGATGTGTATCCCTTGTCAGGAGGTTGTTGATGTCAGGAAGTGTCCCTGCCATCTGGTACACCCAGATGATCGAATATCGGGTCGCCGTCGTCTTTCAGCAGGCATTGGCCCAGGCACTGGTGCTGCGCAGTGAGTCATTGGCAGCAGGCTGTGAAGACCTGCGGGCGGTCAGTGTCCAGGCCAGCGAAGATGGCTGCCGTGTGTTGCAGTCGCTGCAGTGGACCAACCGGGAGGCCAGTGAGGCGGCCATCGAGCAAGTGCTGGACGGGTCGTTTCTGAGCATGCTCCAGCAGTATCATGCCAGCGCCGTGAACTTCACTGCCTTCACGGCGCTGCGGAGTCTGGCTCGCCATCCTGACGGAGCGTTGTACTGCCAGATGGTGTGAGCTTCATGCGTACCAGGGGGCGTAGTGGGGATAGCGGTCCAGGCGAGCACCAATGACCATTTCGCTGATCCATGCCGCCAGCAGTGCGCTGTAGGCCTTCTGGCTTTCTTCGGTGGACAGGCCGTGGTCGGCGCCGTCGACGATCCGGTGGGTGAGCGAGTGGGCACTGCTGAAGGCTGAGCGGTAACTCATCAGCGTGCTGTGGGGTACGTAATCATCGTGCTCGGACTCCACCAGCAGAACATCGCCGCCAAACCCGGCGCAAGCAGCCAGTGCGCGGTTGTCAGATGGCGCCAGGGGGCGACGGCGATAGTCATTGAGCCGTTGTCGGTCCAGGGACTGCTTGGGCGTATTCCACTCCTCGTCCCAGTACATGGCCGGTACCCGCAGGGCCAGCCAGCGGACCGGGCGCATTGATGTCAACAAGGTGGCCAGGTAGCCGCCGTAGCTGCTGCCGATCACGGCGATGGCGTTGGCGTCCACGGTGGGGTGACTGACCAGCCGGTCGTAGGCCGTCAGCAGGTCCTGCAGATTCTGCTCTCGCGTCACTGTCAGACGCTGACTTTGGGTTTTTTCATGGCCACGAAGATCGAAGGTCATGCAGACGCAGCCAAGTCCTGTGATGTGCCGCGCCCTGGCAAGATCGCGTTGCTGGCTACCGCCCCAGCCGTGTACGAACAGGATGCCGGGGATTTTGCTGCCGGGGCTGACCAGGGTCGCGCAGATGGTATCCCCGTTCACCGGCAACTCTATCGTCTCACTCTGAATGGCCAACGTGTCGGAGCTGCGCGTATTTGGTGAGTTGTCCGAGTTCACTGTCATTTCCTTGGTAAAAGAGAGTAGCGTGCGCGGGTAGCGCGGGCGTGCCAAACACTTCGTGGGTGCTAGCGCGCACTCGATTGACCAGGCCGTTGGCAGCGAATGCCTGCAGGGCGAGCAATTCGGCGCTGCTGGCACCGCCCATCCGCCAGGATTGCTCCAGCACGCCACTGCGGATCTGACCTTTGGTGTCGGTGCCGCGGGCAATGTCGTAATTGCGGCGTGAGGCGATGAAGCCAGGTAAGTGTCGTTCGGCAGCCTGGTCATAAGCCATTGCCTGCTCGATCGCCAGGCGAACGCTGTCTTCCAAGGGCTCGCCCAGCAGAGACGCAAAGCCTCCTCGTACGAAGGTCAGGTCAGAGCCGCCGTACACCTCGATACCTTGGTGATCCTGGGTCAGTTGTTGTGTGCCGTAATAGCTGCACACCAATCCTGCAACCCGTACCTGGCCGACGCTGAACGTCTCGACGTTGGTCAGGTTCTGCTCCAGCACCAGGCCCCAGGTCATGAGTTCTTCGTCATCCACTGAACAGAGCAGGGGTTCGAATTCCTCAAGCGTAGAAAACACCACTTGCCCTCGACCCGCGCATGCGCGCACGGGTTTGAGTCGTGCGGGCCCTTCCACCAATAGTAGTTGAGCCGCGCGCCGTGCGGTGGCCTTGTCAAACACGGTGTAGCCCTTGAGCAGCGCCTCGCACGCCTGCCGCGCAAATGCTTCAGGCCAGTCAGGCTTCGGTGGAGCACCTGGCGGCAGAGGATGCGAAATGGCTTTGGTGGCCATGAAGGGATGGGCGACGGCACCGCCGAAAAAGTCGGCCTCGCTCTCTATGCCAAGGGCTGTCAGATGGGCCGGGTCAACCAGCGGCTGTGTGAGCATGTAGTAATAGGAGGCGTGCGCTTCTGGCGGTCCGTTCAGGTCAACCACGGGGCAACCCAGCAGCTGTGCGAAGCCTTCCGATAGCTTGCGGTAGACGGCGTGCTCGTGATCGGGGGTATGGGGGCGAGTGTCGAGTATCACGACGCCTTGTTTGTGCTGACAGGCATTGGGCATGGCGATCCGCCTTGCAGGGAGACTGTACTGCCTATGAATCCGGGACCTTGGTTAAGTTCAGCATGGCAGGATCGGCGGTACAGTCCGGCGTAGGACCTTTCCCGGAGGCGTGTAGCCCAGCAATTGCTGATTGCAGTACGCGGGTAGCTATTCCATCATCAATTGCTCAGGCATAACCGATGTCGCCACAGAAAAGGGCATGATCGTGCACACCACTCCCCAACAGACCACGGCCCAGCGTCTTGCCGCGATGCGTGCGACCATGGCCGCAGAAGGGCTTGATGCCCTGCTGGTTCCATCGGCCGACCCTCATCTTTCCGAGTATCTGCCAGGGTATTGGCAAGGTCGCCAATGGCTGTCGGGCTTCACCGGTTCGGTTGGCACCCTGGTCATCACCCAGCAGTTTGCCGGGCTATGGGTCGATAGCCGCTATTGGGAGCAGGCTGAGCGAGAGCTGGCAGGTAGCGGCATCGAATTGATGAAATTGTCACCCGGGCAGCCGGGCGCGCTGGACTGGTTGGCTGAACAGGTTCAACCACAAGGTTGCGCGGGTGTGGATGGTCGTGCGATGGCCTTGGCTTCGGCGCGCCAATTGCGAGAGCGCCTTGGCCAACGAGGCGCAAAGCTGGTGACTGACCAGGATCTGCTGGGCCGCGTCTGGAGCGACCGGCCGGCGCTACCGTCCAGCCCGGTGTACTCACATCTTGCGCCATACGCGGTGGTGGGCCGTGCGCAGAAGCTGGCACGGGTGCGGCAGGCGATGCAGGCTAAAGGCGCGGACAGTCATTTCATCGCCACCTTGGATGACATTGCCTGGTTGTTCAACTTGCGCGGCAGTGATGTGTCCTACAATCCGGTGTTTCTGGCGTTTGCCCTGATCGATACGCAGCGTGCGCAGCTTTTCATCGCCTCGGCAAAAGTCGATGAGCCCCTGCGTCAGGCGCTGCGCCAGGATGGCATCGAAGTACGAGACTACAGCGAGGCCGCCCGCGCGCTTGGTCAACTGTCACCTGGAAATCGCTTGTTGGTGGACCCGGCGCGGGTGACGTGCGGATTGCTTGAGCCGCTTGCAGAGGGCGTAGTGCTCGTGGAAGGCCCGAATCCCAGCACCCTGAGCAAGGCGTGCAAGGCTGAGGGCGAGCTTGAGCATGTTCGTCGGGCGATGGAACAGGACGGCGCCGCCTTGTGTGAGTTTTTCGCCTGGTTTGAAGAAGCGCGAGGGAGCCAGGTGGTGACCGAGCTGACCGTCGATGAGCAACTCACTGCGGCGCGCGCCCGGCGGCCGGGCTTCGTCTCACTGAGTTTCTCGACCATTGCGGCGTTCAATGCCAATGGTGCGATGCCCCACTACCGGGCCACCGATCAGTCACACGCGGTGATCGAGGGCGACGGCCTGCTGCTCATCGACTCAGGCGGCCAATACCTCGGTGGGACGACGGATATCACGCGTATG
The DNA here is from genome assembly GCF_022699445.1 of Pseudomonas sp. I3-I5. Lineage (NCBI taxonomy): Bacteria > Pseudomonadati > Pseudomonadota > Gammaproteobacteria > Pseudomonadales > Pseudomonadaceae > Pseudomonas > Pseudomonas sp. I3-I5. Next base: position 1,614,905 of record NZ_CP093940.1, read on the forward strand.
GTCCCCATCGGGCAACCGAGCGATTTGCAGAAGCTCGACTGTACCCGTGTGCTCAAGGGCATGATTGCGCTGTCGCGGGCGACCTTCCCGCGTGGCGTGTTGTCGCCCATGCTTGATGCCATAGCCCGTGCGCCAATCTGGGCCGACCAGGTCGATTACGGCCACGGCACAGGCCATGGCGTGGGCTATTTCCTCAATGTTCATGAAGGGCCCCAGGTGATCGCCTATCTGGCAGCGCCCACGCCCCAGACCGCCATGCTGGAAGGCATGATCAGCTCAATCGAGCCTGGCACCTACCGGCCTGGGCAATGGGGGGTACGTATTGAAAACCTGGTAGCCGCGCGAAGCGTCGGGCGCAGTGCATTCGGTGAATTTCTCGATTTCGAGACGTTGACGCTGTGCCCCATCGATACGCGTTGTCTGTTGTTGGAGCGGCTGACTGAGCAAGAGGTTTGCTGGCTCAATGCGTACCACTCCACGGTGCGAGAGCGATTGGCTCCGCTCCTGGAAGGAAAGGCGCTGGCCTGGCTGCTGTCACGTACCGTGGCGATTTAGTGGATGAGGGCAGCCATCAGGCTGCCCCGGTCATTTGCAAATGACGATCATGCTGCGGCTGGTGTAGCCGGCAGGGTTGATGCCGAATAGATAATCGCCGTCCTCTTCGTCGCTGTCGCCTGAGCGGGCGACGACGCGGTACCCGCGGGTGGTGCAGGCGCTCGCGGCCTTGCTGTAGCAGTTGTCCCATGAAGAAGACAGGCCAGAGCAATTGATATGCAGGCCTTTCTTGCCCCGTTTGACCTCGGTCTTAGCCGTGGCGGCACATCCAGCAATAGCCAAGATGGCCAGGATGAGCAAAATACGTTTCATTCCTGTCCTTAAATGCAGGACGGATCAGCTGGCTGGGTCCGTCGTTTTCGCTCGGGTTCGTCCTGAAGAGTACAGCGTCCCTATTCGACTGCGCTGGGACAGCTTAATCAGCGAGCGGTGACGCCACAACACCCACGCAGCCTCCGATGAAAGTTTTTCCCTGTCAATCGGCAACTATCGCGGGTCCTGGGCCATGGCGCATGGACAGAGTCGTGCCTACGGAGGCCGCGATGATTGCGCCGATGGCGAGCCATTGCGTAAATGACAGCACTTCGCCCAGGAACAGCAGCCCGGACAAGGCGCCGAAGGCAGGCTCGATGCTCATCAGGGTGCCGAAGGTGCGCGCGGGCATGCGCGTGAGCGCAACCATTTCCAGGCTATAGGGAAGGGCGGTAGACAATACCGCCACAGCGATCGCCATGGGGATGACCGCGGGCGTCAGCAGCAGGCTACCGGCATGCACGATGCCAATCGGTGCGATGAACAGTGCTGCGACCAGCACCCCCAGCGCTGCGCTTTGCACGCCATGTTCAGCACCAGCCCGTTGGCCGAAGACTATATAGAGTGCCCAGCACGCCCCCGCGCCGATTGCGTAGCAGGCGCCCAGTGGGTCCAGCGCCTCTCCGCCATGGCCTGCGGGCAGCAACATCAGTAGACCGAAAATGGCCAGCGCGATCCAGATGAAGTCGATCGCGCGGCGTGAGGCAAATATTGCCACTGCCAGTGGTCCGGTGAACTCGAGGGCCACCGCGATGCCAATCGGCACCGTCTGCAAGGACATATAGAAGAGGAAATTCATGCCGCCGAGCGCCAAGCCATAGATCACGACGTTGCGCAGGGTGCGAGTATTGAAGCGCGCCCGCCATGGCCTTAAGAGTGCAATCATGATCAGGCTGGCGAAAATCAGGCGCAGTGAGGTCGTGCCTTGTGCGCCAATGAGCGGGAACATGCTTTTGGCGATTGAAGCGCCGGTCTGAATCGATGCCATGGCGATGAGCAGCAGGCCTATTGGGAATAGCACCGAAGCCAGGCTGCGAGGCGGTTTTGTCATGAGGGCGAATTACCTGAGGGTGTTTTTTGCGCACTATAGTGCGCAATGGTGAGAGAGACAGCAACAGCGCGTTAGGCGTTCCCCTGAAATGACATCCGGAGAAGATTAATGCTTGACGCTGAGAAATTAGTGTCTATAATTCGCCCCACTCCAGCGCAGTCGGGCATCAAGTTGACGCGCTGGACGACTGCAAGCCTTTGAAGTTGAACGAGTTTCTCGAAACAAACTTCAAAATAAACGCTTGACAGGCAATGAGGAAAGCGTAGAATGCGCGCCTCGGTTGAGACGAAACACTCTTAGCCAAACGCTCTTTAACAAATCGAATCAAGCAATTCGTGTGGGTGCTTGTGAGTACGGACTGATAGTCAGAAAGATTATCAGCATCACAAGTGACCATGCGAGAAATCACATAGTCATTTGAGATTGCTGAGCCAAGTTTAGGGTTTCTTAAAAACCCAAGCAGTATTGAACTGAAGAGTTTGATCATGGCTCAGATTGAACGCTGGCGGCAGGCCTAACACATGCAAGTCGAGCGGATGACGGGAGCTTGCTCCTTGATTCAGCGGCGGACGGGTGAGTAATGCCTAGGAATCTGCCTGGTAGTGGGGGACAACGTTTCGAAAGGAACGCTAATACCGCATACGTCCTACGGGAGAAAGCAGGGGACCTTCGGGCCTTGCGCTATCAGATGAGCCTAGGTCGGATTAGCTTGTTGGTGAGGTAATGGCTCACCAAGGCGACGATCCGTAACTGGTCTGAGAGGATGATCAGTCACACTGGAACTGAGACACGGTCCAGACTCCTACGGGAGGCAGCAGTGGGGAATATTGGACAATGGGCGAAAGCCTGATCCAGCCATGCCGCGTGTGTGAAGAAGGTCTTCGGATTGTAAAGCACTTTAAGTTGGGAGGAAGGGTTGTAGATTAATACTCTGCAATTTTGACGTTACCGACAGAATAAGCACCGGCTAACTCTGTGCCAGCAGCCGCGGTAATACAGAGGGTGCAAGCGTTAATCGGAATTACTGGGCGTAAAGCGCGCGTAGGTGGTTTGTTAAGTTGGATGTGAAAGCCCCGGGCTCAACCTGGGAACTGCATCCAAAACTGGCAAGCTAGAGTACGGTAGAGGGTGGTGGAATTTCCTGTGTAGCGGTGAAATGCGTAGATATAGGAAGGAACACCAGTGGCGAAGGCGACCACCTGGACTGATACTGACACTGAGGTGCGAAAGCGTGGGGAGCAAACAGGATTAGATACCCTGGTAGTCCACGCCGTAAACGATGTCAACTAGCCGTTGGAATCCTTGAGATTTTAGTGGCGCAGCTAACGCATTAAGTTGACCGCCTGGGGAGTACGGCCGCAAGGTTAAAACTCAAATGAATTGACGGGGGCCCGCACAAGCGGTGGAGCATGTGGTTTAATTCGAAGCAACGCGAAGAACCTTACCAGGCCTTGACATGCAGAGAACTTTCCAGAGATGGATTGGTGCCTTCGGGAACTCTGACACAGGTGCTGCATGGCTGTCGTCAGCTCGTGTCGTGAGATGTTGGGTTAAGTCCCGTAACGAGCGCAACCCTTGTCCTTAGTTACCAGCACGTTATGGTGGGCACTCTAAGGAGACTGCCGGTGACAAACCGGAGGAAGGTGGGGATGACGTCAAGTCATCATGGCCCTTACGGCCTGGGCTACACACGTGCTACAATGGTCGGTACAGAGGGTTGCCAAGCCGCGAGGTGGAGCTAATCTCACAAAACCGATCGTAGTCCGGATCGCAGTCTGCAACTCGACTGCGTGAAGTCGGAATCGCTAGTAATCGCGAATCAGAATGTCGCGGTGAATACGTTCCCGGGCCTTGTACACACCGCCCGTCACACCATGGGAGTGGGTTGCACCAGAAGTAGCTAGTCTAACCTTCGGGGGGACGGTTACCACGGTGTGATTCATGACTGGGGTGAAGTCGTAACAAGGTAGCCGTAGGGGAACCTGCGGCTGGATCACCTCCTTAATCGACGACATCAGCCTGCTGATGAGCTCCCACACGAATTGCTTGATTCATTGTAAAAGACGATGCTGTAACGCGACCCTGTTATAGGTCTGTAGCTCAGTTGGTTAGAGCGCACCCCTGATAAGGGTGAGGTCGGCAGTTCAAATCTGCCCAGACCTACCATTACTTGGTTCAGCCGTAGAATACGGGGCCATAGCTCAGCTGGGAGAGCGCCTGCCTTGCACGCAGGAGGTCAGCGGTTCGATCCCGCTTGGCTCCACCAATCCTTCAGGTTTGCAGCACTGTTCAGAATACAGAAATGAACATTCCGGTGTGAATGTTGATTTCTGACTTTTGTCAGATCGTTCTTTAAAAATTCGGATATGTGATAGAAATAGACTGAAGACCAGTTTCACTGCTGGAATTCAGGCTAAGGTAAAATTTGTGAGTTCTGCTCGAAAGAGCGACGTGCGAATTTTCGGCGAATGTCGTCTTCACAGTATAACCAGATTGCTTGGGGTTATATGGTCAAGTGAAGAAGCGCATACGGTGGATGCCTTGGCAGTCAGAGGCGATGAAAGACGTGGTAGCCTGCGAAAAGCTTTGGGGAGTCGGCAAACAGACTGTGATCCAGAGATCTCTGAATGGGGGAACCCAGCCAGCACAAGCTGGTTATCTTGTACTGAATACATAGGTGCAAGAGGCGAACCAGGGGAACTGAAACATCTAAGTACCCTGAGGAAAAGAAATCAACCGAGATTCCCTTAGTAGTGGCGAGCGAACGGGGACCAGCCCTTAAGTTGATTTGAGATTAGTGGAACGCTCTGGAAAGTGCGGCCATAGTGGGTGATAGCCCCGTACACGAAAATCTCTTATCAATGAAATCGAGTAGGACGGAGCACGAGAAACTTTGTCTGAATATGGGGGGACCATCCTCCAAGGCTAAATACTACTGACTGACCGATAGTGAACCAGTACCGTGAGGGAAAGGCGAAAAGAACCCCGGAGAGGGGAGTGAAATAGAACCTGAAACCGTATGCGTACAAGCAGTGGGAGCCTACTTTGTTAGGTGACTGCGTACCTTTTGTATAATGGGTCAGCGACTTATATTCAGTGGCGAGCTTAACCGAATAGGGGAGGCGTAGCGAAAGCGAGTCTTAATAGGGCGTTTAGTCGCTGGGTATAGACCCGAAACCGGGCGATCTATCCATGGGCAGGTTGAAGGTTAGGTAACACTGACTGGAGGACCGAACCGACTACCGTTGAAAAGTTAGCGGATGACCTGTGGATCGGAGTGAAAGGCTAATCAAGCTCGGAGATAGCTGGTTCTCCTCGAAAGCTATTTAGGTAGCGCCTCATGTATCACTGTAGGGGGTAGAGCACTGTTTCGGCTAGGGGGTCATCCCGACTTACCAAACCGATGCAAACTCCGAATACCTACAAGTGCCGAGCATGGGAGACACACGGCGGGTGCTAACGTCCGTCGTGAAAAGGGAAACAACCCAGACCGTCAGCTAAGGTCCCAAAGTCATGGTTAAGTGGGAAACGATGTGGGAAGGCTTAGACAGCTAGGAGGTTGGCTTAGAAGCAGCCACCCTTTAAAGAAAGCGTAATAGCTCACTAGTCGAGTCGGCCTGCGCGGAAGATGTAACGGGGCTCAAACCATGCACCGAAGCTACGGGTATCATCGTATGATGATGCGGTAGAGGAGCGTTCTGTAAGCCTGTGAAGGTGAGTTGAGAAGCTTGCTGGAGGTATCAGAAGTGCGAATGCTGACATGAGTAACGACAATGCGAGTGAAAAACTCGCACGCCGAAAGACCAAGGTTTCCTGCGCAACGTTAATCGACGCAGGGTTAGTCGGTCCCTAAGGCGAGGCTGAAAAGCGTAGTCGATGGAAAACAGGTTAATATTCCTGTACTTCCAGTTATTGCGATGGAGGGACGGAGAAGGTTAGGCCAGCCTGGCGTTGGTTGTCCAGGTTTAAGGTGGTAGGCTGAAATCTTAGGCAAATCCGGGATTTCAAGGCCGAGAGCTGATGACGAGTTGCCTTTAGGCGATGAAGTGGTTGATACCATGCTTCCAAGAAAAGCTCCTAAGCTTCAGATAACTGGGAACCGTACCCCAAACCGACACAGGTGGTTAGGTAGAGAATACCAAGGCGCTTGAGAGAACTCGGGTGAAGGAACTAGGCAAAATGGCACCGTAACTTCGGGAGAAGGTGCGCCGGCGAAGGTGAAGGGCTTGCCCCGTAAGCTTTTGCTGGTCGAAGATACCAGGCCGCTGCGACTGTTTATTAAAAACACAGCACTCTGCAAACACGAAAGTGGACGTATAGGGTGTGACGCCTGCCCGGTGCCGGAAGGTTAATTGATGGGGTTAGCGCAAGCGAAGCTCTTGATCGAAGCCCCGGTAAACGGCGGCCGTAACTATAACGGTCCTAAGGTAGCGAAATTCCTTGTCGGGTAAGTTCCGACCTGCACGAATGGCGTAACGATGGCGGCGCTGTCTCCACCCGAGACTCAGTGAAATTGAAATCGCTGTGAAGATGCAGTGTATCCGCGGCTAGACGGAAAGACCCCGTGAACCTTTACTATAGCTTTGCACTGGACTTTGAATTTGCTTGTGTAGGATAGGTGGGAGGCTTTGAAGTGGGGACGCCAGTTCTCATGGAGCCATCCTTGAAATACCACCCTGGCAACTTTGAGGTTCTAACTCAGGTCCGTTATCCGGATCGAGGACAGTGTATGGTGGGTAGTTTGACTGGGGCGGTCTCCTCCCAAAGAGTAACGGAGGAGTACGAAGGTGCGCTCAGACCGGTCGGAAATCGGTCGTAGAGTATAAAGGCAAAAGCGCGCTTGACTGCGAGACACACACGTCGAGCAGGTACGAAAGTAGGTCTTAGTGATCCGGTGGTTCTGTATGGAAGGGCCATCGCTCAACGGATAAAAGGTACTCCGGGGATAACAGGCTGATACCGCCCAAGAGTTCATATCGACGGCGGTGTTTGGCACCTCGATGTCGGCTCATCACATCCTGGGGCTGAAGCCGGTCCCAAGGGTATGGCTGTTCGCCATTTAAAGTGGTACGCGAGCTGGGTTTAGAACGTCGTGAGACAGTTCGGTCCCTATCTGCCGTGGACGTTTGAGATTTGAGAGGGGCTGCTCCTAGTACGAGAGGACCGGAGTGGACGAACCTCTGGTGTTCCGGTTGTCACGCCAGTGGCATTGCCGGGTAGCTATGTTCGGAAGAGATAACCGCTGAAAGCATCTAAGCGGGAAACTTGCCTCAAGATGAGATCTCACTGGGATCTTGAATCCCCTAAAGGGCCGTCGAAGACTACGACGTTGATAGGTTGGGTGTGTAAGCGCTGTGAGGCGTTGAGCTAACCAATACTAATTGCCCGTGAGGCTTGACCATATAACACCCAAGCAATTTGCTTCTGCAGATTGCGGTGGTGAAGATGACATGAACCGAAAGTTCGCAACGCATCACAAACATCACATATCCGAATTCGCTGGGCTGTCCAACAGGACATTCTGGCTACAGAATTTCTTGACGACCATAGAGCATTGGAACCACCTGATCCCATCCCGAACTCAGTAGTGAAACGATGCATCGCCGATGGTAGTGTGGGGTTTCCCCATGTGAGAGTAGGTCATTGTCAAGATTCATTTCGCAAAACCCCTATCTGCGTATGCAGGTAGGGGTTTTGTCTTTGGGCTGTGAAAAATCTCAATGCTGTGTACTCATATGACCGTGCTCAGGACGTTTGACGACAATAAATGCCTTAGGCCAATGAATCACCTGGTGCACGCTAAGCCGATCCTGACGAGGTCATTAGAACAGTCGCCTTCCCTGTTAACCTGTTCATTCCTACACCCGAGGCCTACAAGGTGAAAGCCACTCGCCTTACCCTGATCTGCCATGGATTAACGCTGGCCCAAAAGCGCGGATATTTCCCTGAGCCGGCAGACTCACTGGTGTCCATGCCCCACCGCAGCGTACCGCACGGCGGATCTCAGATCCTCACAGCGCCGGAACAACGCGCTCAGCAAACCGCCCTGGCCTGGGGTGATGCAAAGATTGCGTCAGGATTGGCAGATTGCGACATGGGGCGATGGCAAGGGCTGCCATTGAAGCGCCTACAAGCCGAGCAGCCGTCGGCCTTGGCCGACTGGCTGGAGAACCCCGCGAGCGAGGTACATGGAGGGGAGTCCTTTCAGACGCTTTGCCAACGCATGAGCGCTTGGCTAGGAGATTTTGATTGGCCGGGTGAATGGTCCGCGGTCACTCACCCAATGGTCATGCGTGCAGTATTGGTACAGGTGCTGGGCTGCCCAATGACGGCAGGACAACGTATCGATGTCCTGCCGTTGTCACGCATCGAGTTAAGCTTCAGCGGGCAGTGGCGGTTGCGGATCAACTGCCCTCAGAACGCCAGCTTATAGCCAATCAACAGCAGCATCGTAGCGAGGCATGGGCGCAGCACTCGGTCCGATATGCGCCCAGTCAGATGGCTACCCAGGTAGATACCTGGCAGTGAACCCAGCAGCAGGTAGCCGAGCAATGACCAGTCCATGTTACCCATGCCCGCATGACCCAGCCCAGCCACCAGCGTGAGCGGGACGGCGTGGGCTATCTCGGTACCCACCAAGCGTCGTGTGATCAGGGAAGGGTAGAGCAGGAAAAGCGCGACGGTGCCCAGGGCGCCAGCCCCGATGGAAGTGAGCGTTACCATGACACCCAACACCACCCCGGTCAGAACAGTCAGAGTATTGAGGCTACGATCGCTCAGATGGTAATGGTCACCGGCATGGCGGCTGGCGAATGCCTGCAGACGCGATTTGAACAAGATAGCCAAGGCTGTGAGGATCAATACAACGGCCAGGCCCTGCTTGATAATCGCATTTACCGCCGTGGTGTCGGTGTGAAGCGTACTGAGGAACCACAACGTCAGTGCAGCGGCGGGAACGCTGCCGAAGCTCAGTAGCCCCGTGATCTTCCAGTCGATGTTCTTGTTGCGCGCATGCACCCACACGCCGCTGGCCTTGGTGATCGCCGCATAGAGTAGGTCGGTGCCTACTGCCGTTGCCGGGTTAATCCCGAACCACAGCAGGATTGGCGTCATGAGCGAGCCACCGCCTACACCCGTCATGCCAACAATGAAGCCTACGACCAATCCTGCAATGGTAAAACCGAAAGAACCTACATCCATACGCTACTCGACTGCCCAGCTTTGCCCGTTATCGGATGCAGCCAGCATATAGATTTTTTTATAGCTAAATAGACTTGTTCGTTATTAGGTTATAACTGGGGCAGCCCTGCTTATGGAGCTGCCCCCGATACGACCCTGACCGTCAGATTCGGAAGCTACCCACCAGTTGCTTCAATCGGCCGGCTTGCTGGGCCAATTGATCGCAATGGCGCAGCGTTTCATTGAGGTTTTCCACGCCCTGCTGATTCAAGGCATTGATCTGGGTGATATCCAGGTTGAGGCTTTCCACTACGGCAGTCTGTTCTTCGGTGGCAGTGGCCACTGACTGATTCATGCCGTCGATTTCGCCGATGCGCTGAGTGACGCTGGCAAGGCGCTCACCTGCCTGGTTGGCTACCTGGACGGTTTGCTCACTGGAAACCTGGCTGGTATTCATCGTATGCACCGCCTCGCGTGAGCCTACCTGCAGGCCAGTGATCATTCGATGAATTTCCTCGGCCGATTCCTGCGTACGGTGGGCAAGGTTTCGCACTTCATCGGCCACAACGGCAAAGCCACGGCCGGCCTCGCCTGCACGAGCGGCTTCGATGGCCGCGTTCAAGGCCAACAAGTTGGTTTGCTGAGAAATGCCCTTGATCACATCAAGGATCTTGCCGATTTCATCGGTGCTGGCGTTCAGGGTTTCGATTTGTGCGCACGATTCGCTGATGCGTTGCGACAGCGAGGTCATGGCGCTGATCGCTTCCTCCACCACGGCACGGCCATCGTGGGCCTGCTCACTGGCGCCGCTCGCATGCTGCGATGCATCAGCTGCGTTACGCGCGATTTCCTGGGTCGCGGCACCCAGTTCATTGATCGCTGCTGCCACGCTGTTGGTGCGCATGCTTTGTTCTTCAGAGCCGTTGATGGACGCATTGGAAGCGCTGACGACTTTTTCAGACAGGTCGTGGACCAGTCGTGTGGCCGACGACACCTCGCTGATGGAGGCATGGATACGCTCGACAAAGCGGTTGAAGGAGGTGGCCAACTCGCCGAACTCATCCTGATGCTGCACCGCCAGCCGGCGGGTCAGGTCACCTTCGCCTTCGGCGATGTCACGCATGGCGCGACCCATGGTGGTCAAGGGGCGCATCAGCACAGGAATCAGCAAGCCAAGCAGGCCTGCGATAGCAGCGACCGCGATGAGCATGGCAATCAGCGCCGAAGTACGGAACTGGCTCAGGGCTACATAAGCCTTGTCCTTGTCGATCGAAAGACCGATGTACCACTTGGCCGAGGGCAGGCCCGCTACCGGCGCAAACGAAATCAAACGTTCCTGGCCATTGAGCACGACGTCCTGCATACCCGGTGCTACGCGCAGATTGGCGCCAGGGTAGATGTCCTTCAGGTTTTTCATGACCTGGTCTTTGTCGGGGCTGACGATCACCTGGCCGTCGCTGTCGGTAAGAAACGCGTGGCCTATGCCGCCAAAGTCGACACTGTTGATGATTTCGACCAGCGTATCGAGGCTGACGTCGCCGCCCACCACGCCCAATAGCTCGCCATTGGACCGACTTTTGACCGGGATGGCTACCGTCACCACCAAGCCACCCACGGCCGCTTGATAGGGTGGGGTCAGCAGGGTCTGGCCGGCATTGGCAGCTGCGCTGTACCAAGGGCGTTTACGTGGATCGTAGTCGGCAGGCATTTGCGCATCCGGGCGCTGCGTGAACACCCCGTTGGCCTGGCCCATGTAGGTGAACAGGAAGTTGCGTGTGTAGGAAGGCTGATCCACCAAGCCTGCGAGGGTTTCCCCCGTTCCAAGCTGGGCAATGTCTTGCGCAAGGTTTTCCAGCACGAGAATGCGCCCGCTCATCCAGTTCTGCACGCTACTGGCGGTCAATGCGCCGGATTGTTCGACCGAAGCCTCGATGTTCTGCCGGATCGTATTGCGTTGCAGGTAATCGTTGTACAGCGTGAACAAGGCGAATGCCAATACTACTACGCCGCTGGCGCTGAGCAGAATCTTGTGGCGAAATTTCAGGTTCATGTTTCGAGACCTTGAGCCATTAACGGGAGGGCGCAGCGCGGGTGTAGTGCGCTATCAGCCCTGTCGAAAGGGGTATCGGCGTGGCGGATAAAAGGTTGATACGCCTACGGAAATTTCTCACAGCTTTCGACAAGCGGCGATCACCTCAAGGCCAGCCGCTCGACCAGCATCCTTGCAGCTTTCAGCAACGGTTGCTGCTTGCGCCAGAACACATGCACCGGGAGTTGCAGCTCATTGCGCGTGTTATGGAAGGTCAGACGTTGCAGGCGGCCCGCGTCCAGTAGAGGCGCGACTCTGGATAGCGGCAGATCACCCCAACCCAGGCCTGCCTCGACCATCTGCAGGGCGATATCGAAGCTGTCAGTCGTCCAATGCGTGGCACCAATGACCATGCGCGGATCGCTCAATGGCAGGTCGCGGCTGCGTACCAGGATCTGCCGCACGCCTGTAAGGTCTTCGAGGTTCTGGATTGCACCAGGCCGTGCGGCCGGGTGATGGGGAGCGAGGGTCGCCACCAGAGACTCGACACCCATCAGCTGAAACCCGCGCTGCGGGTCAACTTGAAGCCCTGCAAATGCCACGCACAGGTCTGCCCGACCACTGTCCAGCAAACCCAACGCTTGTTCTTGCGGCGCACTCAGTATCGCTATTTCCAGCAATGGATAACGTTCGCCGACCTCGGCAATGGCAGCTATCAAGGGCCGCTGGTCAACATCTGGAACAACCGCCAACGTGAGGTTGCTCTCCAGGCCTTGGGAAAGCTCTACAGCATGGACTTGCAGCAAACCCAACTGCTCGGCAATCAACCTCGCATGGGGCTCAAGTGCCAGGGCCTGGGCTGTGGGGCGAACCTCGCGAGGTCCGCGCTGGAACAGGTCATAACCCAGCTCGGCCTCCAGGTTGCCAATTGCCATGCTGATTGCCGAGGGCACGCGCTGCAGGCTGCGCGCGGCAGCAGAAAACGAGCCTCTGTCCAGTACGGTGAGAAAGACCTGGATGGTTTCACTGTTAAATGACATACGCTTCTCCTGTCAGTCAGACTGAAAGCTGCTAACTTTTGCTGTCAGATCTAATGACTCACTATACCCGGCCCACGCTATTTGAATGAGGTCGATGCAGTGCAGGGTTTGAAGCGCAAACTGGTTTATGTAACGTTCTATGAGTTGATTGGGTTGTGCATGTCCACCTTGGGCTTGGCCTACCTGTCCGATACCCAGGCCTCTCACACGGGTCCGCTTGCGGTGATGATCACGACCATCGCCATGATCTGGAACCTTATCTACAACACGTTGTTTGAGTATTGGGAAAGCCGGCAAGCCACACGAGGGCGCAGCGTGGCTAGGCGCGTAGTGCACGCAGTAGGGTTTCAGCTGACCCTCGTGATCTACCTGATTCCGCTGATCGCGTGGTGGTTGGACATGAGTCTGGTCGATGCACTGTTGGTGGACATGGCATTCATCGTGCTGGTGCCTTGCTACACCTTCGTCTACAACTGGGCCTTCGACAAACTATTCGGCCTGCCCAGTTCGGCAATGGCTGCAGCGTGAGGCGACGCTGTCAGTAGGCCTTGACGACCAACCCGGCTCAGTCCAGTCGGAGCTTGGTTTCAAGCCGGTCAAGATGCTCGTTCATCAGGGTGAGGGCTGCCTGTGCATCGCCTCGCTCGAGCGCGTCGATCAGCGCTGCATGTTCTTGCCAGGCGCAATGGTCACAGCACGGTGACTCGTAGCGCGCGATGATAAGGGACGTCATGGGCACCAACCCATTGAGAAAGCGCGACAACGGTTCATTGGCAGCCATCTGGGCCAGTTTCAGATGAAACTCCCCACCCAGACGTATAGCGGCGCAGCGTTCGCCTTTTTCATGGTGCATGCGTTCACGCTCGACCAATTGGCGTAGCTGCTTGAGTTGCCCGGGACGGGCGCGCTCGGCGGCCAGGGTAATCAGCGTGGTCTCGGCAAGCCGCCGCGCGCTCAGTACCTGGCGCGCCTGATTAGGATCGGGCGCAGCCAAGTGAGCCGTGTGGCTTGGACGTTGCACCACTACCCGCTGGTCGCTCAAGCGGCCCAACACCCGGCGGATGACCGTGCGGCTCACGCCGAATGCCTGGCCCAGCGCTTGCTCTGGCAGCAAGGTGCCAGGCGGCAGGCGCTGCTCCAGAATGGCATCGAACAACCGTGGGTAGATCTGTTCAGCAGAAAGTCGGGTCTCACCGGCTGCAAGCAGATCGGGCAGGCGATGTGTACCATTCATGGTCGCTCTCCTGGATTATGGGTGCCGATGTTCGTCAGGAACATTGAGCGCAATGCCCATGCGCGAACCCTCGGCAAGAATGTGTTGGCGCATCTGGGCGCTGGCTTGTGTGCTGTTGCGCTCACGGATCGCGCGCACCACGGCTTCATTTTCCTTGAGCCGGGCAGCCAGGTGCTCGGGCGAATTGCGCAGCATGTCGGCGCTTTGTTTCAGGGCATTTCCCGTTTGCTCCACTACGCTCTGGAAGATCGGGTTGGTGGTCAGGGCAAACAGCGCCTGGTGGAAGGCAATGTAGGCGTTCATGCCTGCTTCGCTGTCATCGGCCTCCAAGGCTTCACGCATATCCATCAGGGTCAGCCGTAGCTGGCCGATGTCCTGGCTGTTGGCCGACTGAGCCACCAGTCCGACGATGAAGGGTTCGAGGGTGTAACGCAGCTCCAGCACATCGGCGAGGCTGGCCTGTGCACTGCTAGTGGGCGCCGAAACCGAGGCAGTTGGCTCGGCATCCAGCACCAGTACACCTTTGCCAGGCAAAGCGCGCACCAGCCCAAGGGTCTCGAGCACGATGACCGCCTCACGCAGGCTCGGGCGGCTGATGCCCAGTTGTTCGGCCAGTTCTCGCTGGCCTGGGAGCATGTCGCCACTGCGCCATTGGCCACGGGCGAGGGCTTGACGCAGCTTTTCCACCACAGCGTTGACGACGGTTGATGAGCTGATCACGTTTCGCTCCTTCAGGGGCCGGCATGCGAGCCGGCCCTTTTCTTTCAGAATTCCTGTTGGTGGGCTGCAGGCTGCTTACGCGGGTTGTGCGCAAAACCAGGCTTGCCGTCGAGCACATTCTGAGCGCGCTCCAGGTCGATGTCTTTTTCCCAGCGGGCGATGGCCACGGTGGCAACGCAATTTCCGATCAGGTTGGTCAGTGCGCGCCCGATGCCCATGAACCAATCCACGGCCAGTACCAACACCAGGCCCACCACCGGGATCGCAGGGACTGCCGTCAGTGTCGCGGCAAGGATCACCAGCGCCGATCCGGGAATCCCATGCGCGCCCTTGGACGTCACCAGTGAAACCAGCAGGATCGTCAGCAGGTCGGTCATCGCCAGGGGCGTACCGGTCGCGTTGGCGATGAAGACGATGGCCAAGGTCAGGTAGATGGAGAAACCATCAAGGTTAAAGGAATAACCGGTGGGAATCACCAGCCCGACCGTCGAGCTGCCGATGCCCAGGTGTTCGAGCTTGCGCATGATTTGCGGGAGCACGGCATCGGAAGAAGCCGTACCCAGAACAATGGTCAGTTCTTCGCGCAAATACTTGATCAGGGGCAGCAGTTTCAGCCCCGACAAGCGCATGACGGTACCCAGCACGATCAGCACGAACCCTGCACACGTCAGGTAGAACAGCGCCACCAAGCCGCCCAGATGCTGCAGCGACTCCAGGCCGTACTTGCTGGTGGTGAAAGCGATGGCGCCGAACACGCCAATGGGCGCCAGGCGCACGATCATGCCCATGATGCGGAAGATCACATGGCTGAGCTCGTTGATCAGCCGTGAAATGCCCGCAGCCGAGTCGCCGACCAGGTTGAGCGCGCTGCCGAACAGTACCGAGAACAACAGTACCTGCAGGATATTGTTGTCGGCGAAGGCGCCTATCACCGAGGTGGGGATCAGGTCCATGAAGAATGCTGTGGCGCCATGGATGTGCTGACCACGTTCGGCCAGGCTGCTGGCGTCAGCGCCGGACAACTGGTCGAGGTGGATATTGGCGCCGCTACCGATACCACTGGTGAATGCGAACACCAGGCCAATGATCAGGGCCAGCGTGGTAAGCACTTCGAAGTAGATGACCGATTTGAGGCCGATGCGACCGACCTTCTTTAGGTCACCGGCACCGGAAATGCCGCTGACCACTACGCAAAAGACGATCAGGCCGATCAACATCTTGATCAGCTTGATGAAACCATCGCCAAGGGGTTTGAGCTGCAAGGAAAGGTCGGGGAAACTCAGGCCGCAAGCAACGCCAAGGGCCAGCCCCAGCACGACTTGAAGGAAGATCGAACGCGAGCACCATTTGAGCATGGGAGTGATCTCAGGTCGGTGTCCTTGCTTCGTTGGCCGCACGGGGCGAATGAGCGCAGGACTTAATTATTGTGGTCTTACCGGTTTGTTCAGCGCCTGGCCATAAAACGCCTAATCGCGGAGCAATGCAAGTATTTTTGGCCTTACCGGTCTGACCAGTCATGGTGCGCGAAGGCTCTTTATGCTCTATCGATGTGCAGTGAGCGCGAGATCACCAATTCAAGAACCCAGAGCCTAGGCGGCGGGATATAGGCAGCAATAAGCTTGCCAGTGGAGCGCAGCGTTAAGCGCGAGGGACTATGGGATATAGGCCGCAGGTGGCCTAAAGGCCCGAGCGGGCTCAGCATGTATAGCGCAGACGTGTTTCTTGCAAGCCCAATGCGGTAATGAGTTGCTAGATCATTCTGTACAGTGGGAATTGCCGCGCGTTGGCAGGAAGGGCCAGGAGGAGTTCTGGCGTTGGATGGCAGGGGCAGTGATTAGCGATGACTACATGCGGTGGCAGGATGCGCAGGCTAACCGATAATCGAATTCGCCTGAATCAAAATGGGGCGGCCGATGACCGCCCCTCGCTCACGCAATGACGGCAGGGCCGCCATGCTCGCTCGCCTCAATCGCCGTGAAGCGTCTCGGCCGCATACAAGGTGTTTTCCAACAGGCAGGCGCGGGTCAT
Organism: Pseudomonas sp. I3-I5; assembly: GCF_022699445.1. Classification (NCBI taxonomy): domain Bacteria; kingdom Pseudomonadati; phylum Pseudomonadota; class Gammaproteobacteria; order Pseudomonadales; family Pseudomonadaceae; genus Pseudomonas; species Pseudomonas sp. I3-I5. The sequence continues at coordinate 1,631,053 of NZ_CP093940.1, forward strand.
CGGGCCCACGCCACCCGGTACCGGGGTAATCCAGCCAGCACGGGGGAGGGCGGTTTCGTAGACGACGTCGCCCACCAGCTTGCCATCTTCCTGACGGTTGATGCCGACATCGATGACGATGGCGCCTTCCTTGATCCATTCACCCTTGACCAACCCGGGTTTGCCCGCGGCTACGACCACCAGGTCCGCGCGCCCAACATGTCCTGCCAGGTCCTGGGTGAAGCGGTGGCACACGGTGATCGTACATCCGCTGAGCAACAACTCCAGCGCCATTGGCCGGCCAACGATGTTGGAGGCCCCGACGATCACGGCATTCATGCCGTACAGGTCCTGCCCCGTGCTTTCAAGCAGGGTCATGATGCCTTTGGGTGTGCAGGGGCGCAGCAGCGGAATGCGTTGTGCGAGGCGACCGACGTTGTAGGGGTGGAAGCCGTCCACATCCTTGTCCGGGCGGATGCGCTCGAGCAGCAACGATGCGTCGAGGTGCGCGGGCAGCGGCAGTTGCAGCAGGATGCCGTCAATGGACGGGTCGTCATTGAGACGATCGATCAGTTCAGTAAGTGCTTCTTGCGTGGTGTGACTCGGCAGGTCGAAGGCCTGCGACAGGAAGCCTACCTCTTCGCAATCCTTGCGCTTGTGCGAGACGTAAACCTGGGAGGCAGGGTCGGTGCCGACCAGAATCACTGCCAGGCCCGGCGTGCGCAGGCCCTCCTGGCGCCGCTGCGCGACACGTTGAGCGATTTGCTGGCGCAGCTTGGCGGCAATCGCCTTGCCATCGATTAGTTGTGCAGTCATAGACGCGTGATTAACCATCGGAAGGGAAACAATAAAGAACGCGTATTCTCGCACGACATGGCCGGAGGGCAAAGGCGGGCGGTCGGGCAAATGCCCTAACCCCTTCAATAATTTAAATTTTTTTTAGAAAGTTGTTGACGACCCCAGGGGTCGGCTATAAGATTCGCCGCACTTGTCGGGCACAGCCTAGCACTGGTTGGCGAAGTCGGGCAGAATGAGTCGTTTGGCAGTGAGCTGTCAGTGCCTTGTTCGGTTAGGCTTCATGCTTAAGCGCCCGTAGCTCAGCTGGATAGAGCATCCGCCTTCTAAGCGGATGGTCGCAGGTTCGAGTCCTGCCGGGTGCGCCACTTAGGCAGCTTTGGCAAGCAAGGTGATTGAACGCGTTTTGGTGGGCGTAGCTCAGTTGGTAGAGCGCTGGATTGTGATTCCAGTTGTCGTGGGTTCGATTCCCATCGTCCACCCCATATTCTTCGAAGGCGCCGCGCTGTAACTGGCGCCTTTGTTTTAAGCGTTACGCGGACGTGGTGAAATTGGTAGACACACTGGATTTAGGTTCCAGCGGCGCAAGCTGTAAGAGTTCGAGTCTCTTCGTCCGCACCATGCTTCAGTAAGGCAGTACCGTTACACCGCAATATGGTGGGCGTAGCTCAGTTGGTAGAGCGCTGGATTGTGATTCCAGTTGTCGTGGGTTCGATTCCCATCGTCCACCCCATCTTTATATGAAAGGCGCCTTGATCGTGAGATCGGGCGCCTTTTGTTTTTGGTGCGTCCGGACCCTGAGTGAGTGCGTGGCGTGGTTGATCCTGTGGTAATCAGGGCAGTCATCGCGCTCGACTCGCCCGCTCCCAAGGGGGCTGGCTCGCCACACGGGCGGCTCCGCTGCTGGCCGCACCTTTCAGGTGAACCGCCGACATGAAGCGGGGGATCGGTATTTGTTGCTAGCCGCCCTTGCAATCCGCTGGTGGCATCCCAATAAAAGCTGATAGATTTCAGCCGGTTGAAACCCGGTGAAGCGGGAAGTACCAGGACATAGCCAATGATCTCAAAAGAAGCCCGCCAGGCTGCCGCGCTGCAGCGTTTCGCCGAAGCGAACCCTCACCTGCTCGAAGAGATCCGCGCGCTGGATGCTCGTGAACAGGCGCAGCAAATTCAGTGGGCGTTCGAGGATGCCGCTGAACAACGAGGCATCCAGCCCTGGGAGCTCGCACTTGAGCTGATCGCTGAAACCCCGGAGCAATTGCGGGCCATGCGCTTGGAGACCCATCGAGAGGTGGCCGATGCGCTTGGATTGTCCTGGGAGGAGTACTGCCAGTTCAACGAGATCGAGCTCGAATAAGGGCCGTGCGGTTCAAGGTGTATTTGTTGAGCAAGATGTTGCGGCACGTATTGGCCGGAATGTCGGGCCAGGCTTATTGGAAACAGGTCGCGCGGTGTGCCGTGCGGCCCTTGAAAGTTAATCGACCGGCGTTGTTTCAGGTCGTCCCGAGTGGGGTGACTTCTGCAGCGCGACTCACTAGAATGCTTGCCCTTGATTCTGGAGTCGGGCTAACGCCGGCTAACGTCTGTGCAACGAGGAATATCCATGCAAGTTTCTGTTGAAAATACTTCCGCTCTCGAGCGCCGCATGACCATCGCCGTTCCGGCTGAGCGCGTCGAGAACGAAGTCAACAAGCGTCTGCAGCAGACTGCCAAGCGCGCCAAGGTTGCCGGCTTCCGTCCTGGCAAGGTGCCCATGAGCGTGATCCGTCAGCGCTTCGAGGCCGATGCCCGCCAGGAAGCCTTCGGTGATCTGGTTCAGGCTTCCTTCTACGAAGCCATCGTCGAGCAGAAACTGAACCCTGCCGGCGCGCCGTCCGTAGAGCCCAAGTCGTTCGAAAAAGGCAAGGACCTGGAGTTCGTCGCGGTCTTCGAAGTGTTCCCGGAGTTCACCGTTGCCGGCCTGGAGTCGATCAACGTCGAGCGCCTGAGCGCCGAAGTCGCCGATTCCGATCTGGACAACATGCTGGAAGTGCTGCGCAAGCAGAACACGCGTTTCGAAGCCGTCGAGCGCGCCGCTCAAACCGACGATCAGCTCAACATCGACTTCGTTGGCAAGGTTGACGGTGAAACGTTCGCCGGTGGCTCGGCCAAAGGTACTCAGCTGGTGCTGGGCTCCGGCCGCATGATCCCAGGCTTCGAAGACGGCCTGGTCGGCGCCAAGGCTGGTGAAGAGCGCGTCGTCAACGTGACCTTCCCAGAGGATTACCAGAACCTGGACCTGGCCGGCAAGGCCGCCGAGTTCACCATCACCGTCAACAGCGTGTCGGCCCCTGTGCTGCCTGAGCTGAACGAAGAGTTCTTCTCACAGTTCGGCATCAAGGAATCGACCCTGGAAGGCTTCCGCGCCGAAGTTCGCAAGAACATGGAGCGTGAACTGCGCCAGGCCATCAAGACCAAGGTCAAGAACCAGGTCATGGACGGTCTGCTGGCCGCCAATCCGATCGAAGCGCCGAAGGCTCTGCTGGAAAACGAAGTCAACCGTCTGCGCGTGCAGGCTGTTCAGCAGTTCGGTGGCAACATCAAGCCTGAGCAACTGCCGGCCGAGCTGTTCGAAGAGCAAGCCAAGCGCCGTGTTGCGCTGGGCCTGATCGTCGCAGAAGTGGTCAAGCAGTATGACCTCAAGCCAGACGATGCCAAGGTTCGCGAAATGATCGAGGAGATGGCCTCGGCTTACCAGGAGCCTGAGCAAGTCATCGCCTGGTACTACAAGAACGACCAGCAGATGAACGAAGTGCGTTCGGTTGTACTTGAAGAACAAGTTGTGGATACTGTTCTGCAGAAAGCGACTGTGACTGACAAGTCGGTCTCGTATGAAGAGGCCGTCAAGCCAGCCCAGGCACCTGACGAAGCCGAGTAAGCGGTCTTTTCGCAGGAAGCCCCCACAAGCCAGCCTTCGCGCTGGCTTGTGTGTATTCAAGCCATGACTATTTGGGAGTGAGCGCAGGACATGTCCCGCAATTCTTTTATTCAGCAGAGCTCTGACATCCAGGCTGCAGGCGGCCTGGTCCCTATGGTTATCGAGCAGTCCGCCCGTGGCGAACGCGCCTACGACATCTATTCGCGCCTCCTGAAGGAGCGCGTGATCTTCCTTGTTGGCCCGGTCGAAGACTACATGGCCAACCTCGTCGTCGCACAGATGTTGTTCCTTGAGGCGGAAAACCCGGACAAGGATATCCATCTGTACATCAACTCGCCGGGTGGGTCCGTGACCGCCGGCATGTCGATCTACGACACCATGCAGTTCATCAAGCCGGACGTATCGACCATCTGCATCGGCCAGGCCTGCAGCATGGGTGCGTTCCTGCTCGCCGCCGGTGCCAAGGGCAAGCGTCACTGCCTGCCGAACTCGCGCGTGATGATTCACCAGCCACTGGGCGGTTTCCAGGGCCAGGCTACCGATATCGAGATCCATGCCCAGGAAATCCTGAACATCAAGGCGCGCCTGAACGAGCTTCTGGCCTACCACACCGGCCAGGATCTGGAAACCATCAAGCGCGACACCGAGCGTGACAACTTCATGAGCGCCTCGCGCGCAGCCGAGTACGGCCTGATCGACTCGGTATACGACAAGCGGCAACTGGCTTCCTGAAGCGGGAGGCCAGGGCAGGTAGGCGCATGACGCGCCTGCCTGCGGACTTGAAAAAGCCCGCAATTGCCTTCATCTTGTGTTGCAAGCCTACCGGATTGGATCGATCGAATGACTGACACCCGTAACGGCGAGGACAGCGGCAAATTGCTTTATTGCTCCTTCTGCGGCAAAAGCCAGCACGAAGTGCGCAAACTGATTGCCGGGCCCTCGGTATTTATCTGCGACGAGTGCGTCGACCTGTGCAATGACATCATCCGCGAGGAGGTGCAGGAAGCCCAGGCCGAAAGCAGCGCGCACAAATTGCCTTCGCCGAAAGAAATCAGCGGTATCCTCGACCAGTACGTCATTGGTCAGGAACGCGCGAAAAAGGTGCTTGCCGTGGCGGTTTACAACCACTACAAGCGCTTGAACCAGCGTGACAAGAAGGGTGACGACGTCGAGCTGGGCAAGAGCAACATCCTGCTCATCGGCCCGACGGGCTCGGGTAAGACCTTGCTTGCCGAAACCCTGGCGCGCCTGTTGAACGTACCGTTCACGATCGCGGACGCCACCACCCTGACCGAAGCCGGTTATGTGGGGGAGGACGTCGAGAACATCATTCAGAAGCTGCTGCAGAAGTGCGACTACGATGTGGAAAAAGCCCAGATGGGTATTGTCTACATCGACGAAATCGACAAGATTTCGCGCAAGTCGGACAACCCGTCCATCACCCGTGACGTTTCGGGTGAAGGTGTGCAGCAAGCTTTGCTGAAGCTCATCGAGGGCACTGTTGCTTCCGTCCCTCCACAGGGCGGCCGCAAACACCCGCAGCAGGAATTCCTGCAGGTTGATACCCGCAATATCCTGTTCATCTGTGGTGGCGCGTTCTCCGGCCTTGAAAAGGTCATCCAGAACCGCTCCACCAAAGGTGGCATGGGCTTCGGTGCTGAAGTGCGCAGCAAGGAAGAGGGCAAGAAAGTCGGCGAGTCTCTGCGTGAGGTCGAGCCTGACGACTTGGTCAAGTTTGGCCTGATCCCCGAGTTTGTGGGCCGCTTGCCAGTATTGGCAACGCTTGATGAGCTGGACGAAGCAGCGCTTATCCAGATCTTGACCGAACCCAAGAACGCGCTGACCAAGCAGTACGCCAAGCTGTTCGAGATGGAAAGCGTCGACCTCGAGTTCCGCAGTGATGCGCTCAAGGCCGTTGCTCGCAAAGCGTTGGAGCGCAAGACTGGCGCCCGTGGCCTGCGTTCCATTCTGGAAGGCGTGCTGCTCGACACCATGTACGAGATTCCCTCTGCGAAGGAAGTCAGCAAGGTGGTGATCGATGAAAGCGTCATCGAGGGTACCTCGCAGCCGCTGATGATCTACGAGAACAGCGAGCCGCAAGCCAAGGCCGCGCCTGACGCCTGATCAAGGGGCAGGTCGCCTGACCGTGTAGCACAGAGGGGGCCTTGGGCCCCCTTTTTGCTTTTCCTGCGCCAGCGCTTGTAATTTCGTGGGTGTACCCCCACATTAGGTCCAAACATCAATTCCACGGTTTCCGGCCACTAAGGCCGCTGTAGAGGCGAAATCATGAAGACCACCCTCGACTTGCCTCTTTTGCCATTGCGCGACGTCGTTGTTTACCCGCACATGGTCATCCCGCTGTTTGTGGGGCGTGAGAAATCCATCGAGGCCCTCGAAGCCGCGATGACGGGCGAAAAGCAGATTCTCCTGCTCGCCCAGAAAAACCCGGCTGATGACGATCCGGGCGAAGACGCGCTATACCGCGTTGGTACCGTAGCCACCGTGCTCCAGCTGCTGAAACTGCCTGACGGTACCGTGAAAGTGCTGGTCGAAGGTGAGCAGCGGGGTACTGTCGAGCGCTTCAGTGAAGTCGATGGCCATGTGCGCGCCGAAGTGTCCCTGATCGACGAAACCGAGGCTGTAGAGCGCGAGTCGGAAGTATTTGTGCGCACACTGCTTTCGCAGTTCGAGCAGTACGTGCAACTGGGCAAGAAAGTGCCTGCCGAAGTGATGTCATCGCTCAACAGCATCGATGAGCCCGGGCGTCTGGTCGACACCATGGCCGCCCACATGGCCCTGAAGATCGAGCAGAAACAGGAAATTCTGGAAATCGTCGACCTGCCAACGCGGGTCGAGCATGTCCTGGCCCTGCTTGATGCCGAGATTGACCTGCTGCAGGTCGAAAAGCGCATCCGTGGCCGGGTGAAAAAGCAGATGGAGCGCAGCCAGCGCGAGTACTACCTGAATGAGCAGATGAAGGCCATTCAGAAAGAGCTTGGCGATGGTGATGAGGGTCACAACGAGCTCGAGGAGCTGAAAAAGCGTATCGAGGCCGCTGGCCTGCCCAAGGACGCCATGACCAAGGCCCAGGCTGAGCTGAACAAGCTCAAGCAAATGTCGCCGATGTCGGCTGAGGCCACCGTAGTGCGTTCCTACCTGGACTGGCTGGTTCAGGTGCCTTGGAAAGCGCAGAGCAAAGTGCGCCTGGACCTTGCCAAGGCCGAAGACATTCTTGATGCAGACCACTACGGTCTGGAAGAGGTCAAGGACCGTATTCTCGAGTACCTTGCCGTGCAAAAGCGCGTCAAGAAAATCCGTGGCCCAGTGCTGTGCCTGGTTGGCCCACCTGGCGTGGGCAAGACGTCCCTGGCCGAATCCATTGCCGCTGCGACCAACCGTAAATTCGTGCGCATGGCCCTGGGCGGGGTACGGGATGAAGCTGAAATCCGCGGCCACCGCCGGACCTATATCGGCTCCATGCCCGGCCGGTTGATTCAGAAGATGACCAAAGTGGGCGTTCGCAACCCGCTGTTCCTGCTCGATGAAATCGACAAGATGGGCAGCGACATGCGCGGCGATCCGGCCTCGGCACTGCTGGAGGTGCTGGACCCCGAGCAGAACCACAACTTCAACGATCACTATCTGGAGGTCGATTACGACCTGTCGGACGTGATGTTCCTGTGCACCTCCAACTCGATGAACATCCCGCCAGCGTTGCTAGACCGGATGGAGATCATTCGTCTGCCGGGTTACACCGAAGATGAAAAAATAAACATCGCAGTCAAATACCTGGTGCCCAAGCAGGTCAAGGCGAACGGCCTGAAAAAAGAAGAGCTGGAGATCGATGTCTCGGCCATTCGCGACATCATTCGTTACTACACGCGCGAAGCGGGTGTGCGTGGTCTTGAGCGTCAGATTGCCAAGGTCTGCCGTAAGGTCGTCAAGGAACATGCAGGGCAAAAGCAGGTCAACGTCAAGGTGACCGGCGAGCAGCTCGAACACCTTCTGGGCGTGCGCAAGTTCCGTTATGGCCTGGCCGAGCAGCAGGACCAGATCGGCCAGGTGACGGGTCTGGCATGGACACAAGTGGGCGGCGAATTGCTCACCATCGAGTCCGTGGTTATTCCTGGCAAGGGCCAATTGATCAAGACCGGTTCGCTCGGTGACGTCATGGTCGAGTCGATTACGGCCGCGCAGACAGTGGTGCGCAGCCGTGCCCGCAGCCTGGGGATCGCAGCAGACTTCCATGAAAAGCACGACGTTCATATTCATATGCCCGAAGGCGCCACCCCCAAGGATGGCCCGAGTGCAGGCATCGGCATGTGCACCGCGCTGGTGTCGGCACTCACTCAGATACCTGTGCGCGCGGATGTAGCGATGACAGGCGAGATCACGTTGCGCGGCCAGGTTCTGGCCATTGGCGGGCTCAAGGAAAAACTGCTGGCCGCACACCGGGGCGGCATCAAGACGGTGATCATTCCTGAGGAGAACGTGCGCGACCTGAAGGAAATCCCGGAAAATATTAAACAGGATCTGCAGATCAAACCGGTCAAATGGATTGACGAAGTCCTGCAAATTGCGCTGCAATACGCCCCGGAGCCCTTGCCAGATGTGGCTTCCGAGATTGTCGCGAAGGACGATAAGCGCGACAGTGAGGCAAAGGAAAGAATTAGCACGCACTAACAGTTTCAGCCCGGGTGGCTTTCTTGACAGTATTTTCGGCGCCTTGCTATAAAGCGGCACGTGAGTGTCATCAGGCCACCCAGCACCGTTTTCACACGCTTTTCTTTACATACTTAGAAACATACTCAATAGAGCACAAGGGGACTTACGAGTGAACAAGTCGGAACTGATTGACGCTATCGCCGCACATGCAGACATTCCCAAAGCCACTGCTGGCAGAGCGCTGGACGCAGTGATCGAAACCGTCACCGGCGCCCTGAAGCAAGGCGACTCTGTCGTTCTGGTCGGCTTCGGCACCTTCACTGTCAAGGAACGCGCTGAGCGTACTGGCCGTAACCCGCAGACCGGTAAGGCGATCAAAATTGAAGCCGCCAAGGTTCCAGGTTTCAAGGCAGGTAAAGGCCTGAAAGACGCCGTCAACTAAGTCGTCTCTTTCAGCCGGACCCGGCCAGGCCAGGTCCGAGCACGCTGAAGGCGGGACGCAAACGTTACCGCCTGATTCGTATGCTAAGAAAAGGCGCATCCTCGGATGCGCCTTTCTTTTATCAGGACTCTACCCACGCTCCGCGGTTGTCGACGCAGTGGTACAGCCGTCTCTGGGGGACGCATGCTGCAAAATATCAGGGACAATTCACAAGGTTGGATTGCCAAAACCATTATCGGTCTCATTGTCGTATTAATGGCATTGACCGGGTTCGAAGCCATTTTCCAAGCCGCCAGCCACAGCCAGGATGCTGCCAAGGTCAACGGCGAAACGATCAGCCAGAACGAGCTGAGCCAGGCGGCCGACATGCAGCGCCGCCAGCTGGTGCAGCAACTGGGCAAGGACTTCGATCCTGCGCTGCTTGACGACAAGCTGCTGCGTGAAGAGGCCCTCAAGGGTCTGATCAGCCGCAAGCTGTTGCTCGAAGGTGCGAAGGATGCCAAATTCGCGTTTTCCGATGCTGCGCTCGATCAAGTCATGCTTCAAACGCCGGAGTTCCAGGTTGACGGCAAGTTCAACAGCGACCGCTTCGACCAGGTCATCCGCCAGATGGGCTATGGGCGTATGCAGTTTCGCGAAATGCTCGGTGAAGAAATGCTCATCGGGCAGTTACGTGCCGGGATCGCCGGCAGCAGCTTCGTAACCGATCAGCAAGTCGATGCGTTTGCACGCCTTGAGAAGCAGACCCGCGATTTCGCGTCCTTGACCTTCAAGGCCGACCCAGCCGCGATCAAGATCAGCGACGAAGAGGTCAAGCAGCACTATGACGCCCATGCCAAAGAGTTCATGTCGCCTGACCAAGTCGTCATCGATTACGTAGAGCTCAAGAAATCGTCGTTCTTTGACCAGGCCAAGGTCACTGACGAGGCGCTCAAGGCTCAGTACGAGAAAGAGATCGCCAACCTGGCCGAACAGCGCCGCGCGGCGCATATCCTCATCGAGGTCAACGACAAGACCACCGATGCCCAAGCCAAGGCGCGTGCTGACGAAATCGAACAGCGCCTGGCCAAGGGTGAAGATTTTGCCGCGTTGGCGAAGGAATTTTCCCAGGACCCAGGTTCGGCCAGCAACGGCGGTGACCTTGGCTTTGCCGGCCCTGGTGTGTACGATCCGGCGTTCGAACAGGCGCTGTATCAGCTGCACGACGGTCAGGTCTCAGCCCCGGTTCGTACCGAATACGGCTATCACATCATTAAGCTGCTGGGCGTTGAAGCGCCCGAGGTGCCGAGCTTCGCGAGCCTGAAAGACAAGCTGACCCGCGACCTCAAGACGCCACTGGTCGAGCAACGCTACGTGGACGCCAGCAAGCAGTTGCAGGATGCCGCTTACGAGGCCTCCGACCTGGTGCAGCCGGCCCAGGACTTGAACCTCAAGGTGCAAACGTCCGCTCCGTTCGGTCGCGAAGGCGGCGACGGTATCACTGCCAACCGCTCCGTGGTGCAGGCAGCGTTCTCGGAGGAAGTGCTGGAAGAGGGTGCCAACAGCACCGCCATCGAGCTCGATCCGGAGACGACGGTGGTACTGCGCGTCAAGGAACACCGCAAGCCTGCACAGCTGCCACTCGAGACGGTTGCCAAGAACATTCGCGAGCATCTGGCCAAAGAGAAAGCCACCGCTGCCCTCAAGGCCAAGGCGGACAAGCTGATCGCGGGGCTGCGTGACGGCTCCATCGCCCCTGGAAGCGTTCAGGAAGACCAGGGCTGGAAGCCCTATGAAGCCGTCTCGCGTGGTCAGGAAGGTATCGATCCTGTCGAGCTGCAGGCATTGTTCCGTCTCGGCAAGCCGCAAGCCAAGGACAAGCCCGTCTATGGCAGCGTCGTGCTGCGTGATGGCAGCCTGGTCGTGCTGCAACTCAAGGGTGTCAATGACGGTGCTGCGGCCACTGATGAAGAGAAGCAGCAGATCCGCCGCTACTTGGCGTCTCGTGCGGGTCAGCAGGACTTCGCCGCCTACCGCAAACAGCTGGAGGCCAACGCGGACATCACGCGTTACTAAAGCCGTTTGGAAACACGCGACAGGCCGCTATAAGCGGCCTGTTTTTTTTCCTGTGCGCAGGCACCGCAAGCGTTAGCGTTTGACACCCTCATGATTGTCCAATGTGTCGCGTGCGATCTCGCGGCCCAGTGCGATCAGCTCGGGCGCCTTGTAGAACTCGAAGAAGCGACACACACGCTTGGGCACGTTGATCAGTACGTCAGGCGGATAGCCGGCGATCTTGTACTGCGCCAGTGAAGTCTGCATGACTTCGAAACTCTGGTTGATCAAGTCCAGCAGCGAGGCCGGCCCTACGTTGTCGATGATGAACGAACCGGTGGCAGACTTGGGTGCGCCTTCGCTTTCGGGGGCCGCCGTAGGCTGCTGTGCCTGCGGATCTGCCGATTCGGCCAGCCACGGGTTCACGGGAGAAAAACGATCGCGCGTCATGCCTTTTTCAATACGGACCAACTCTTCGGCGGGCTTGCGGCGAAACGGCAGGTGCGAGCCAAGCGAGTTGATCAGTGCATCGAATCTCATCTTGAAGGCTGCAGGTCGCTCTATCACTGGAAGTTGATACTGCTTCTGGTTGGTGGCGTTGAGGTTGACCGCAATGATCAGGTCGCAGTGGCTCGATACCACGGGCACGATGGGTAACGGGTTGAGGATGCCGCCGTCGACCAGCATTCGGTTACCTTGAACCACGGGCGTGAATAGACTGGGTATGGCAGCCGAGGCGCGCATGGCTTGGTGCAGGCAGCCTTCCTGAAACCAGATTTCCTGTTGGTTGGTCAGGTCAGCTGCAACGGCGGTATAAGGAATGCGCAATTGCTCAATGTTGATGTCGCCTACTATCTTGCGGATCTGACCGAAGACCTTGTCGCCCCGAATAGCGCCCAGACTGAAGCTAACATCCACCAGGCGCAGGACATCCAGATAGTCCAGGCTCTCGATCCAGCGTTTGTATTGCTCAAGCTTGCCTGCAGCGTAAATGCCGCCAACGACCGCTCCCATGGAGCACCCGGCAATGCATGCGATTTCATATCCGCGACGTTCGATCTCCTCGATCACGCCGATGTGCGCATACCCTCTGGCCCCGCCTGATCCGAGCACCAATGCCACGCGTTTGTTCATCAACTTCCCTCAGCGTTCGCCACTTAAGCTCTACAATGCACGCATCGTACCCTTGGCAGCAATGCGCAACCTGTCGAGGACCTGCTTGGTCAAAGCCAGGCGGGCACTTTTACAAGGGGTTGGCGTCGAACATGCATTGTTTCTCTCCCTCAGAGGTTTAGCTGATGAAAGCCTGGATCTGCCTGCCGTTGATTGCCCTGACCCTTGCTGGTTGCGCTGGCAAGACGGCGTACCGTGACAGCTGTGCCACACAACTGGACGCCGCCTGGAAGGAGCTTGACCTGGCCAAGGCTGAAGGCTTTGCGGGGGCCGTGAGTTATTCCAAGGCGCTGTCGCTGCTTACAGGCGCCAAGACGCAGCAGCAATTCGAGGGTTACGAAAGCTGCACGCGCAAGGCTGAAAAAGCACGCTTCTACATCCGTGAGTCCCGTGCCGGCCGTTGATCGAGGGTTGCCACATGTCTGACATGCTTGATCACCTCATCGCCCAGATCATCACCTTGCACGTCAGGCTCCTGGCGTGCCGCGAACGCCTGGCGGTCGACACCGACAGTGAAGCCCTGCACGACCTGCGCACCACCGTGCGCCGCCTGCGCAGCCTGGTACGACCACTGCGCGGGCTGCCTGGTGTGGAGCAACTCGAAAGTGCCGCCAAGGCGCTAGGGACGCTCACCACGCCGCTGCGCGATGCCGAAGTGCTGGGCGCCGCCCTCATTACCCAAGGGTTCGAGCAGGCCGGGCGCAGGCGTCTGCAAGGGCGAGGGCCATCCTACGCCAGCGTCGCACGCAGCCCGCAGCTGACCCGATTACTGGGGGCGGTGGATGCGTTTCCCGCGTTTTTGCGTGGCGCAGATCGCGATGGCCTGATTCAGGCGTTGGACAAGCGTATCGAGAAACGCTTGCGCAAACAGTGGCGCAAGCTGACCGAGGCCTTGCAGGATCCCAATCACGATCGTCACCGGTTGCGGTTGCTGATCAAACGAGCGCGGTACGCAGACGAAGCCTACCCCCCGTTCGGCCACGCCCCGAAGAAGCTCAAACGCACCCTGAAACGAGCACAGGGCGATCTGGGGGATTGGCATGACCGTCTGCAATGGTTGCTGCAAGCGCAACAGCACGCCGATCTGGCGGGCTGCATTAGCGGATGGCAACACCAGTTGGAAGAGGCCGAGCGGCGGTCGGACAGCACGCTGGACGCGTTGGGTGCTGCGTTGGCCCGTCGCAAGCCCGGACAATGACCGATATGAAGGCTGTTGCAGGGACCAGGGCCGGCTAGGATGGGAGCACCGTTACCCGTGCAGGAGCTGCCCAATGACGTTCGAACAAGTGCTCGAGGCTGCCAGAGCTCATCCCGACAGCGTGCGCGTACCGGCAGGCTGGGGCCAGGGGCGAGCGATTTTTGGCGGCCTGATGGCTGCCATGGTGTTCGAGGCGATGCGTTCCCGGCTAGGTCATGACCGCCCGGTGCGCTCACTGGCCATTACTTTCGTGGGTCCTGCCTCGGCAGATACCCCGATTCGGCTGGAGGTCGAGCTATTGCGCCATGGCACGGGTGTCAGCACGCTGCTGGGCCGCGCCGTGCAGCAAGGACAGGTGGTGACGCTGGTACAGGGCAGTTTCGGGGCTGCACGAAGCTCTGCCGTGTCCGTACCCGCCGTACCTGCACCAGAAATGCCGGCGCTTGAGGCGAGTGCAGCACCATTGCCTCATATCCCAGGTGTGACACCGCAATTCATGAAAAACCTGGAGTTGCGCTGGGCGATCGGTGGGCTTCCGTTCAGCGGCAATGACTCGCGCACCATGGGGGGCTGGGTGCGCCTGCGTGACCTGCAAGACGGGGAAATGAACGAGGCGCACCTGCTGGCGTTGGTAGACGCCTGGCCACCTAGCGTTCTGCCCATGCTCAGACAGCCTGCAGCCGGCAGTACACTTACCTGGACCATCGAGTTCGTCCAGTCTGTACGCTCGCTGAACGCTGGCGATTGGTGCCAGTACCGTGTGGAAACCGAGTACGCACGCGAGGGATATGGCCATGCGGCCGCTGCATTATGGAGTGCAGACGGCGCATTGTTGGCCTTGAGCAGGCAAACGGTGACGGTGTTTGGGTGATGCCCGTCACCGCCGAGGCTTGTGACGGTCGCGCCAGGCCTGCCACCACGCGCCACTCACCACAAAACGCGGGAACGTGATGAACTGCTCGCTGAGTACACGTTGAACACGGTCGGTGCGGTTGATGAAGGGCTCTTGGGTATCAGCTTCCAGGCGATGGCCGTGACGTTGAAGTCCAAGGGCCGCGACCAGGGCGAGCACGCCGACCGCCAGCTGCACGATATCCAGCCCTAACAATCCGGACACGATCAACAGGACGCCCAGAATGAACAGCGGAACCGCAATCAAATGCAGCACCAGGTTTGCAGGGTGACGATGACTGTGCGGGTAGCCGCGCCATTGCCAGGCGAGCAGATTGGGTAGACGTTTGTTCATGGGCATTTCCTCTCGGTCATGCCCAAAGCGTAGTGTGCAGGCGCGGCCAGAGCCAATCGCCACTGCCTATGACCGTTATAGCTTCAGTTGACCTATAGCCTTGTTCAGCGCCCCGGCCAGTGTCGCAAGTTCCGAACTGGTGGTGGCCGAACCTACGGTCTGCTGCACGGTTTGCTCGGTCACATCACGGATGCTGACGACGGCACGGTTCATTTCCTCTGCCACCTGGCTCTGTTGTTCGGCAGCCACGGCGATCTGGGTGTTGCTTTCACGCATCTGCGCCACTGCCCCAGTGATCTCGGCCAATGCCGCTCCTGCTTCCTGGGCCTGTTTCACACAATCGTCTGCTTTGTAGGAGCTTTCCTGCATAAACTCGACCGCATCACGCGTGCCTGACTGCAGGGCAGACACCATGGTAGTGATCTCGTCGGTAGATGACTGAACGCGTTTGGCCAGGTTGCGGACCTCATCGGCCACCACGGCAAACCCACGACCCAGATCACCGGCACGGGCCGCCTCTATGGCCGCGTTCAATGCCAGCAGGTTGGTCTGCTCGGCAATGCTGTGAATGACACTGACCACACCATTGATCTTCTGGCTGTCTTCGGCGAGTTGACGGATCATTTCGGCGGTCTGCTGAACGCCGCTGGAAAGCCCGGCAATGGACGTCTGCACGCGATTGACCACGTCTTTCCCACCGCCGGCGAGCGTGTCGGCAGTCTGGGACAGATCGCGGGTCGCCCCTGCATGCTGGGCGATATGGTAGACAGTGGCGGACATTTCATTGATGGCTGTCGCGGCTTGGTCGGTTTCGCTTTGCTGGCCGAGCATGCCGTGACGGACCTCGTTCATGCTGGCCGCAAGACGCGCGGCACCTGAGTCGAGCTGTGCTGCGGTGGTGGCGACGGTGCTGACGATACGGTGGTAGGTGCCCTGCATGGCGTTGAAGGCGCCCGCCATCTGACCGACTTCGTCACCGCCGGCCAGCGGTACACGCGCCGCCAGATCACCGGTTTTTTCCACATGCAGCATCACGTCCTTGAGCGTGTTGAGTTGGCTGAGTAGAAAGCGTATCAGCAGTTGCGAAGCGGCGAGCATGGCCAGCATCAGAATCAACACGCACACCGCGTAATGCGTAAATCGATCGATGAAGACCTGGCGCAGGCTGGGTGACTGGGCGATCACGGCAACACGCTGATCACCGCTCTGCAGCACATGAGCGCCCTGAATGGGGTCTTGTCCCAACAGTTGGTTGGAGGGCAGCGCTATCCAGCCCTGAGCGCCGCGCAAGGCCTCCAGGGGCTCGCCGGCAAAGGAGGGCATCTGCCCTGCACCCCAGGTGATGACGCTTGCCGAAAGAGGCAAAGGTTGGCCTTGTGGCCACGCTGCCAGCAGGTTTGCCTGGGCGTTTGCTTGATGTTCAGCGCCTTCAGCACGGGCGCGCTGCTCCAGATGGACGGCGTACAGCACCAGCAGCAAGGTGGTCACGAAAGCGACGGCGTTGACCGCCCAGAACTTGTATTTCAGGGAAACATTGCTAAGCCAGGCACCCATGGGCAGGTCTTCTCTGAGTTGAGCGGAAACAATATTGGCAAGGTGCCATCATTGTGCCCGCGGCGACTCGAGGGGTGTTGATATGTATCAAGAGATATCAGGATTGCGACGGCAATTCGAAGAATGCCTTGGCCGTGGCAGTGGTGTGCGCGGCGGTATCTTGCAGGGTTTCCCTGCGGTGCAGTGCCACTTCTCGCAGGACCTCAGGCAGGTACGCCGGCTCGTTACGCCCGTTCTTGGGCTTGGGGCGCAGGCTGCGCGGCAGTAAATAGGGGGCATCGCTCTCCAGCATCAAGCGGCCGGTGGGTATACTGCCCACCAATCCATGCAGGTGCGTCCCGCGCCGTTCATCACAAATCCAGCCAGTGATGCCGATGTGCAGGTCCAGGTCCAGGTAGCTGAACAGCGCAGCACGTTCCCCGGTGAAACAGTGGACCACGGCTGCTTTTAAGTGGTCGCGATACTCTTTGAGGATGGCCAGCAGGCGCTCACTGGCGTCGCGCTCATGGAGAAACACCGGAAGTTGGCACTCCACGGCCAATGCCAGCTGGGCGTGCAAGGCCTTCTCCTGCGCAGGGCGTGGAGAGAAATCGCGGTTGAAGTCCAGGCCGCATTCGCCCACGGCGCGCACCCGCGGCTCGGCGAGCAGTTGGCGCATGTGCTGTTCGCTCTGGCTGTTCCAGCTGTTTGCATCGTGCGGGTGAACGCCAGCCGTCGCGAACAGGTGAGTCTGCGCGCTGTCCAGTTGCTGGCAAAGGACAATGGCCTGTTCACTCACAGGCAGGCTGGTGCCCGTCAGGACCATTTGCTCGACGCCCGCTTCCAAGGCGCGGTGGACCACTTCCGCTTGGCGGCCATCGAAACTGCTGTTGGTCAGGTTGACGCCAATATCGATCAATTGCATGGTGCTACCTCGTGCCGCAGGGACGCCAGCATAGCAAAAGCCCGTGCCGAACTGGCTGTCCAAGAACTTCAAGTCCAGGGCATGGTCTTTTTGACCTCAAGCCCAAACGTGGCGAACGTCATGCTGGCCACCCACTCACGACGGATACCTCAAATGCCACGCTACTGGCTCATGTTCATGCTGCTGTTAGGGTTGCCTCTGGTCAGCCAAGCGCAGACGCAGGTACGTCCACCGGGCCCGCAGCATCACATTGCGCCGGCCAATGCCCGCGACCTCCAGCACATTCGCAGCAGCAAGGTCTTGCGCGTGCTGGTCAATCAAAGCCGCAACAGCTCTGGGGAAGTGAAAGGCGAGCCAGTGGGCGTCGAGTACTACCGCTTGCGCGCGCTCGAGCACTTTCTCAATGCCCGGGTAGAGGACAGCCAGCGTATCGAGCTCAAACTGATCCCACGCGCCAAGGAGCAGCTCCTAGGCGCACTGGGGCGCGGCGAAGGCGATTTGGCTGCACCAGGGGAACTGCTCGATCCTGCCACGGTGCGTAACGTAGTAGCAACTGCCCCAGTGCGTGATCAGGTGGCGCTGGTGTTGGTTGGGCGCAAGGGGGAGCGCGCCTTCAGCCAGGCGGAACAATTGTCAGGTCGCACCATCGCGCTGACAAGCGCCAGTGCCGCGGGCCCGTTGATCGAGCAACTGAACCAGCGTCTGGCCATGCGCAAGCGTCCCCCGGTCAAGGTGGAGTGGGTCGATCCGACCCTAGCGATCGAGGATGTGCTGGAGATGGTCCAGGCCGGTATCTATCACTTGACCGTGGTCGAACAGCCGATCGCCCGCCGCTGGTCAAAGGTCATGCCGAAGCTGCGTGTCAACCTGCGCGTGCACCTGGGGCCCTCGCAAGCCATGCGCTGGTACGTTGGTCGTGACTCGCCGCAGTTGCAGGCATCGGTCGACCGCTTCCTACAGAACTATCGCGCCCCTGACAACGAGGATGCAGCATTCGAACGCATCTATCGGCGTCAGTACCGGGTACACAACCCGCTCGCCCGCCAGGACCGTCAACGGCTGGCCTCGGTCAGCGCCGTGTTGCAAAAGCATGGCCAGGCGCAGCAGATCGACTGGCTCAACCTTGCCGCCTTGGCATTCAAGGAGTCGACCCTCAACCCGGCCGCGCGGGGGGCAGGGGGCGCACACGGGTTGATGCAAATCACGCCGGCGGCTGCCCAGCGGGTCGGGGTCAGTAACATCAAGACGGTGGACGGCAACGTTCAGGCCAGTGCGCGTTACCTGGCCCTGATCCGTCGCAAGTTCTTCTCCAGCCCCCGCATCAATGAACGTGAGCGCATGGCGTTCGTGTTGGCCGCCTACAACCTGGGGCCCGAGCGCGTGCAAGCCATGCGCGCCGAAGCGCGCAAGCGTGGGCTCAACGGTAACCAATGGTTCTTCCAGACCGAACGCATCGCCATGGAGCAGGTGGGCATGGGGCCGGTCAACTTCGTCAACAGCGTGAACAAGTACTTCCTGGCGTTCAATCGGGAGCGGCGGGTGCTGGAGCCCAAGGGCAAGCACTAAGCGAGGCTGCACCGAGGCGGGCAATTGGCCAGAATCGTGCGCTTGCATGTTCGGTTCAATCGCTCTAGCATGACGCCTGCGCCGATTTAAACAGCTACTTGCGGGGCGCAGAGACGCCCGAGGGGTGTCCCGAAATACCGCTAAAGCGCTGGTTCGGTGACGCCTCCCACCGCTGCCCAGCGAGATTGGCGAGGCGGAGAATTCACCATGAGTTGCCCACGTACCAGTGTCTGTCTAAGCCCTCTGCCTGTCAGTCAGGCGTCGCGCACCCCGCGCATCCTGCTTGGGGGGGCGCACCAGCCCACACTTTTGCGCCACCTTGAAGGCTTGTCTCGTCGACGAGGCCAGGCCCGTGCATTCCTGATCCAGTTTGCCGAGACCGGCGAGCATTTCGCCCAGTACGCCAATGACCGGTTCGACCTTGCCGTGATTCAAGCGCCCGCGCCCGAGGCCTCGGCCGAAGTGATCGGCCATCTGGTCCGTATCGCGCGCCAAGGGCTGATCACGGCACGCTGAAAGTCTGCCGTCTCCTGTGACGGTGCAAAGCGATCAGGGTTTGACGAATCGTGGCGCGGCTTCGTGTGCATCGTATTGAATGTCGGTGACGTCCCAGTAGGCTTCTCCCGTGGGTGTGCGCACCATGATCTCGTCCCCGACGCACTTGCCTATGCAGGCCCGGGCCATCGGTGAGTCGATGGAGATGAAGTCCTTGCGGTCGTAGATTTCATCCGCGCCGACGATTCGGAACCGCTTGCTTTGGTCGTGCTCGTTGGCGATGGTCACCCATGCTCCAAAAAACACTTTTCCTTCCTGCGCGGGCGAGTAAGGCACCACGCGCAGGTTCTCGATGCGCTTGCGAAGGTAGCGGACACGACGGTCGATTTCCCTCAACCTTTTCTTGTTGTACTGGTAGTCCGCATTTTCACTGCGATCGCCCAGTGACGCCGCCCAGGTCACTTTGCGCGTGATCTCTGGTCGCTCATCTCGCCAAAGCCAGTCCAGTTCATCTTTCAGGGCTTGGTAGCCTGCTTCGGTGATGAGGTCAGTTGCCATGTTTGCTTTTTTCCATATCCGAACCCGGCCAACATTGTCGCTGCGCGCACGGGGAGGTGGCACAGGGTAGCCGGGAGGCTACAGACGTTAACCGCCCAGATGCGCCATGTTCAAGCACTGGATCAAGCACTGGAGTCAGCGGTGAATGGTCCGTGCAGCTGAGCCACGTCATGGCCATGGCCGAGTTCATGGTGCGTCCGCATGCTTGCAAGAAGCCCCGGACGACTGGCTGCAGATTGCGCAACCACCCAATCGATGTGGTCAGCTGTGATGGCGGTCGTCAGGGCATTGCCAGATAATGGGCGCTTTCAATGCCGACAATGACTTGCATCATTCACAGGTGAGGAACTCTCGATGGTAAATGTCCGGCCGCGTCCCGCGGTCAATGGAGTGGCTTCGGCCGACCGCGTGCTGACGGTACTTTCTGCGTTTCAGGTGGGGGACACGGCGCTGACGCTCGTCGAGCTCGTCGAGCGTACCGGGCTGATCAAAAGTACCATCATGCGCCTGATGGTTTCGCTTGAGAATCACGGCTATGTCAACCGCATGGCCGACGGTCGCTACCAGCTGGCCAGTGAAGTGATGCGGCTTAACGCCGTGTACGAAGAGGGTATCGATCTGGAGCGGCACGTGATGCCCAGGCTGCACCTTCTGGCCGAGCGTACGGGTGAAACGGCGTCGTTCTACGTGCGCCACGGCGCCTACCGCATGTGTCAGTACCGGGTGAACTCCCCCCATCGCCTACGCATGCACGTTCAACCTGGCGATATGCGTCCGATGGACGATGCGGCCGGCGCCCAGGCCTTGCGTACACCGTTTGCCAGCGGCATCACCATGCAGAAGCCGTTCTTCTCGATGGGGGCCACGGACCCGCATGCGGCTTCGGTAGCCTTTCCCGTCTACGGGGCAGGCGATGAACTGGTCGGGGCATTGGTGCTGTCAGGCCCTTCAAGCCGCTTGACGCCAGAGTGTGCCGAGGCGATCAACGAGGTCTTTCTCGACGCAACCCGCGATCTGATGCGCAGCCTGGGTTGCAAGGCCGCGTAGTTTTTCAACGCTTTTTCAGCCAACCGTTCACCGCCGTTTCACAGGCGTGGTACTCGTTCGACAGCCTGGTGATCTGCGAGGCTTCTCCAACCCGCAGGCGCCAGGTGCGTCAGGCTTGGCGACCTTCGCCCTCGGCGCTTGTCACCAATGCAAATGGCTTATCGCAATCACCTGCTTGACGGTGGAACGGAGCAGGTGCTCAAGCGCAGCGGAACCCCCTTCAGGCAGCCGGAACGGTTGGCGTTTGGGCTGATCGAGCCCCCAGAGCACGTGCTCCAGGCGCATTAGATGTTCATAAGCGCCGGCGCGGATCGTGACGGCCAACAGTTATGCTGTGGCGCCTTTCCCCTGCGCCACGATCATAGGCGGGTGCTGCGGTATCCGCCCTGAGCATATCGAACAACTTCATGAACACATCGGGATCGAGCCAGAGCGCATCGCACCTTCAGGTGGCTGACCAAGACCAGCAGCGGTATTTGGAGAAGCACGGCCAGGGCAGCTGCTCGCCGTAAGCCTGGCACGTCGGCAAGACGGTCCCGAGTCACGCAGGACCGCCTTGGCTTCACCCTTCACGCAGGACGGTGAGCGGTGAGGCATCAAGTGCGCGGCGAGTGCCGAGCACACCCGCGCAGCCTACCAGCAGCGCGCCTGCGACGGGCATGAGCAGCAACCACGGGTGCGGGCTCCAGGGCAAAGCGAAAGCGTAGTGATACAACACCAAGGTAATCAGCTCGCACCCTAGCGCCGCCAGCAAACCGCTCAAAGCCCCCAGCAAGCCGAATTCGATGCGCCGTGTCTTGACCAGCAACTGGCGTTGGGCTCCCAGGGCACGCAAGAGCGCACCTTGGCGAATGCGCTCATCCAAGGTGGCTTGAAGGCCTGCGAACAAAACGGCCAATCCCGCGGCCAGTACGAACAGCAGCACATACTCTACTGCCAACGTGACTTGGGCAAGTATGCTGCGCAATTGGGCGAGCAATGCATCGACCTGGAGGATGGTCACCGCAGGAAATGCGCGTGACAGGGCGACGATCTCCTGATCATGCCCGGGGGCGAGGTAAAAACTCGTCAGATAGGTCGTAGGCAGCCCTTGCAATGTGCCGGGTTGGAAGATCATGTAGAAGTTGGGCTGGAAGCTGTCCCAATGCACGCTGCGCAGACTGATCACCTTGGCCTGACGTTGCTGGCCACCAATATCGAACGTGAGTGTGTCGCCCAACTTCAGCTGAAGACTTTCGGCGAGCTGGGCCTCTACCGATACGCCAGGTACCTCGACATCGGTTGGTGACCCTTGCCACCAATGGCCACCGGTCAATTGGTTGCCGTCAGGCAACTGCGCCGCCCACGTCAGGCTCAGGTCACGTTGCACGGCGCGTTCGCCTGCGGAGTCCTTCGTGACGATCTGTTGAACGGGCTGCTGGTTGATCTCGATCAGCCGCCCCGGGGTGACCGGGTACAGAGGAGCAGCAGCGGCGTTGATCTGTTTGAGCTGTTGGGCGAAGCGATCCTGATCGTCAGGCAGAATATTGAGTGCGAAATAATTCGGGGCGTCTTCAGGCAGCTGTGCCTGCCAGGTGTCGAGCAGCTCTGCACGCAGCAGCGCGACCAGGCCCATGGCCAGCAGGATCAGCCCGAAGGCCAGGGCCTGCCCAGCGGCGGCCGTGGGGTGGCGAAGCAGCTGGCCCAGCCCTAGCCGCCAGGCCAACGGCGCCCCTGACAGGAGCCGACGCAGACTACGCAAACCCAGCCACAGCAACCCGCCCAGGACCAGGGCCGCCGCCAGGCCACCTGCCAGGAGTGCGAAGGTCAGCAGCAGGTCAAGGCTTAGCCGCCACATGATAAGACCCAGGGCGAACAAGGCTGCACCGTAGACCAGCCAGCTGCTGGGAGGGACAGGGAGCAAGTCACGACGCAACACCCGCAACGGGGGCACTTTACCCAAAGCTGCAATCGGCGGCAGGGCAAAGCCTGTCAGCGCGACCAGGCCCGTGGCGATTCCAGCCAAGGCCGGCCACAGGCTGCCTGGCGGTACGTCGCTGGGCAGTAATCCGTGCAGCAGCTCGAACAAACCCAGCTGCGCGAGCCAGCCTACTGCGGCCCCCACGATCGCCGCTGCAAACCCGAGCATGGCCAGCTGCAAACTGTACAGGAGCAGTGCCTGGCGCCGCGACAGTCCCAGGCAACGAAGCAGGGCGCTGGCGTCCAGGCGCCTGGCGGCATAGCGGCTGGCAGACAGCGCCACGGCGACACCGGCCAGCAATACTGCAACGAGGCTGGCAAGGTTCAGGTAGCGCTCGGCTTTGCCCAGTGCGCCGCCGATTTGCTGGTTGCCATCGCGGGTGTCGCGCAACCGCTGGCTGGCCGAAAGCGTGTTATCGACGCTGGCACGGTATTGCGCCAATGCCGCGGCAGGGCCGCTCCACAGGTCACGGTAAGTCACGCGGCTGCCGGGTTGTATCACACCGGTCGCCGGCAGGTCCGCCAGGTTCATCATCACCCGTGGGGTCAGGCTGTAGAAGTTGTTCGCCCGATCCGGTTCATAGGTCAGCACGCGGCTGATGCGCAGGGTCTTCATGCCCACATCGATGCTGTCGCCGATGTTCATGCCCAATCCCGCCAGCAGCCGGGGCTCTACCCACACCTCGCCGGCTGCCGGCCCGCCGCCTGGGTTTTCCTCGGCATAAGGCTCGGCGGCGCTGCGCACCTGGCCACGCAGTGGATAGGCGTTATCGGCGGCCTTTACCCCCGCGAGCTGGATACCGTTATCTGCGCCGACCACGCTGGTGAATTCGACCACTTGGGCGTGATGCAGCCCCAGGGCCTCGCCTACCGTAATTTGTGACGCCGCCGCTGGGGCGCTGCCTTGCAGCACCAGGTCGGCGCCCAGAAACTCACTGGCGCGCAATTGCATGGCACCGTTGAGCCGTGCGCCAAAATACCCGATGGCAGTACTGGCCGCTACGGCGACCAGGAGCGAGAAGAACAACACCCGAACTTCACTGGCCCTGAGATCACGCAGCAGCTGCCTCCAGGCCAGCCCCAGCAGGCGCGACGCCGGCATGCCCTTCATCCGGCCTCCAGGGGGCTGACCAACTGGCCCGCGTCCAGGCGGATATGACGGTGACAACGGTGCGCCAGTCGCTCGTCATGGGTTACCAGGACCAACGTGGTGCCGCGCTCCTGATTCAACTCGAACAGCAGGTCGCTGATACGCTCGCCCGTGTGGCTGTCGAGGTTGCCCGTCGGTTCGTCGGCAAACAGCACGGCGGGCTGAGCGGCGAAGGCTCGGGCTAGGGCCACCCGCTGTTGCTCACCGCCCGACAGTTGCCGCGGCGTATGGCTCAGCCGTTGCCCTAGGCCTACGCGTTCGAGCAAAGCGCGCGCGTGATCGCGCGCGTCTGCGCGGCCATGCAGTTCCAGCGGCAACATCACGTTTTCCAGTGCATTGAGGCTGTCGAGCAACTGGAACGACTGGAACACGAAGCCCACGTGCTCGGCCCGGATGCGCGCCCGCTGGTCCTCATCGAGCGCACCAAGGTCGTGCCCGGCGAGCGTCACCGAACCTTCGCTGGGCTGATCAAGCCCGGCCAGCAGCCCAAGCAGGGTCGACTTGCCTGAACCTGAGGCGCCGACGATGGCAAGGCTGTCCCCCGCGGCCAGCTCCAGCGATAGGGGGTGCAGGATGGTGAGTTCACCTTCCGCGCTGGTGACCACTTTGCTAAGGTGCTGCGCAACGAGCATGCTGGGGCCCATGGAGAATCCGATGCGAATGTGGTTGATGAGTGCCGGCCTGGCCCTGTATTGCCTGGCCCAGAGCGCGACTGCGGGAACGGTGCTGATTGTCGGTGATAGTATCAGCGCAGGTTTTGGCCTGGATACCCGCTACGGGTGGGCATCCTTGTTGCAGACCCGCCTGCGCCAGGAAGGTTTCGACGACAAAGTGGTCAACGCGTCGATCAGTGGCGACACCAGCGCCGGCGGGCAAGCGCGGCTGCCTGCGTTGCTGGCGGCGCACAAGCCGGCGGTGGTGGTGCTGGAGTTGGGAGGCAACGATGGGTTGCGCGGGCAGCCGCCAGCGCAATTGCGACAAAACCTTGCCTCAATGGTCGATCAGTCGCGCCAGGCAGGTGCCAAGGTGCTGCTGTTGGGCATGCAGCTGCCTCCCAACTATGGTGTTCGCTATACCACGGCCTTTGCCAAGGTGTACGAGGAGCTGGCCAAGGAAAAGCAGGTGGCCCTGGTGCCGTTTTTCCTGGAAGGGGTAGGGGGCGTTCCTGAGTTGATGCAGGCCGACGGCATCCATCCCGCCCAGGGCGCCCAGCAGCGGCTGCTGGAAAATGCCTGGCCGGTGCTTAAACCGTTGCTCTGACGCTTTAAACGGGGGCGGGTTTGGGCTAATGTTGCGCCCCCCGTTCCGAGTACCCCCGATGCCGCGCCCTGCCTGGTCCCTTTTCGCCTACCAATTGATCGAGCCCGACGAACAGCTTGACCTGTTCGCCTGCCAGGAAAGTCGCGTTCACCTGGTCGCGCGGCAGCTCGAACTCGGCGTGCCGGTAGACAGAACATTGTGCGGGGGTTTATTGCCCGCGCACCCCCGCTGGTCCGGCGTACCACGCACCATCTATCGCGATACCCGACTGTGCGAGCTGTGCCGTGCCATTCTGGACGCGCAACGGCGGGGCATGCGGCCGATCTGGCCCCAGCTGCAGGCAGTCTAGGCGCGCACCTTTCATCATCTGTAACCGTGTCGGGCTCCGGGTGCCTCCCGCTGCTTGGGGCGGGGGTGTACAATCATGGCTTTCGTCCCACCTTCCAAAGGATTTACCGGATGTTGCCGCGCTTTCCCGCCGTCACTCGTAGCCTGTCCCTGGCCGCCTTGCTGGTAGCGGGGCCCACTGTCGCACTGGAGTTGCCACTGCCGCCACCTGGGGACGACATCGTCGGTCAGGTGCATGTGATCAAGGCCAAGTACGAGGATACATTCGCCGATATCGGTACGGCCAATGATCTGGGCTATCTGGAGATGATCGCCGCCAACCCGGGCGTCGATCCCTGGCTGCCTGGCGCCGGCACCGAAATCATCTTGCCCACGCGCTACATCCTGCCACCGGGCCCTCGCGAAGGTATCGTCATCAACCTTGCCGAATACCGCTTGTATTATTACCCCAAGGGCGAGAATGTCGTGCACACCTTCCCGCTGGGGATCGGTCGCGAAGGCTGGGGTTCGCCAATTGCCAATACCAAGATCATCGCCAAGACGCCAAACCCTACCTGGACGCCGCCGGCGTCGATTCGGGCCGAACATGCGGCCGATGGCGACATCTTGCCTGCCGTGGTTCCGGCCGGCCCGGACAACCCGCTCGGGCCCTTCAAGTTCACCCTGGGCGTACCAGGTTATCTGATCCACGGCTCAAACAAGAAATTCGGGATTGGCATGCGTACCAGCCATGGCTGCTTCCGCATGCTCAACAACAATGTGCTGGAACTGTCGGGCATGGTGCCAGTGGGTACGCCGGTTCGCATCATCAACGAACCGTACAAGTTCGGGTTGAGCGGGGGCAAGGTATACCTCGAAGCCCATACGCCGCTGGATGATCAGGGCAATCCGTCGGTGGTCGACAAGCATACGGCGGTCATCAACGCGTTGCTCAAGCGCGAAGACCTAGCCAATAACCTGCGCATGAACTGGGACATGGTCCGCGATGTCGTGGCTGCTGAAGACGGTATGCCGGTGGAGATTGCCGTGCCCGTCGACAATCAGGGCGCCACACCCATGGTCTCGACGCTTCCAGAGGAGATGCAGTAACCCGCTGTGCGAACGGCGTTGCCAAGGCGCACCAGGCGTCTTGGGCGGCGCATCGCGCCAACGTGCGATTTCGAAACCAAAAAAAAGCCGACCCCCAAGGGGGTCGGCTTGATAACAGCCCCGAAGGACTATTATTTGCGGCTGGCTTTGTCCAGCATGCGCAGTGCGCGCTCATTGGCTTCGTCAGCGGTCTGCTGAGCTTTCTGAGCGGCTGCCAGTGCGTCGTCAGCCTTGCGGTAGGCTTCATCGGCACGAGCTTGTGCGCGGGCTGCTGCGTCTTCGGTTGCAGTCAGGCGAGCTTCGGTTTCTTTGGAGACGCTGCTGCAACCGGTAGCCAGAACTGCGGCCAGAGCCAGAGCAGAGAATTTCAGAACGTTGTTCATCGTGTTCCCCTTCAAGGACTTTCTATTAATGAGCCATCTCTCAGAAAAGAGAAACTGGCCGGCGTACATAGTACCCATTACTTGTAGTAAGTAAACTGACTGAACGCAAGAACTGCAAAAAAAAACAGTGCGCAGTGTCTGCGCCCACACTGGCCAGTGGCTCCCAGCCCCGAGGCAGCGGTGCAACACGACACTAACGGCAACTTTCGTGTTGAACTAAGGGTGACTTCTACTGTCTTTGTGCGTCTTAGTCGTACATCATTTGTCGGCAAAGCTAACGTCACACTTAACAGCGTAAGCGGTTGGTAGCTTGCATTCATTCAAAGCGCTTCACTTGAGCAATCCACGGGTATGCGCCTAGTATGTGGGTTTACAGAAAGCCCGAACGAACGCAGACGTCCAGCGGTCCAACGCGCAATAGATGATGCATGTGCCAAGTGTGCCGGGTATTGACTATCGATCAGGCTAAGGGTCTGCCGGAAAGGCCCGCAAGGAGTAGTGATGAGCGAAGCGCTGACCATCCACCATGACCAGGCGGGTCATCAGTTCGAGACCAACGTGGACGGTCATCGTGCCTACCTCACCTACATGGACTTGGGTAAGCAGACGCTGGACATCTACCGCACGTTCGTACCCAACGCCTTGCGCGGACGTGGGATCGCCGCTGCCCTGACCGAGCGCGCGCTGCAGTATGCCGAGCAGATGGGCTACACGGTGATACCCTCGTGCTCGTACGTGGAACGTTACATGGAGCGTCAGCAGCGTCACGCCAGCAAGGTGTGACCACTGCTTCGGGCAACGGGGCCTGGATGGCCCCTTGAGGTCTCAGGCGCGATTGCGCTGAGGCAGTACGTCCTTCAACTTCGTGCGCATGCTGCGCAACGTCTTCTCAGTCGCTGACCAGTCGATGCAAGCGTCCGTCACGGAGACGCCGTAATGCAACTGCGACAAGTCCTTGGGAATGGACTGGCAGCCCCAGTTCAGATGGCTCTCGACCATCAACCCGATAATCGATTGGTTGCCCTCCAGAATCTGGTTCGCTACGTTTTCCATCACCAGCGGTTGCAATGCCGGATCCTTGTTGGAGTTGGCATGGCTGCAGTCGACCATGATGTTGGCCTTGATCTTGGCCTTGGCCAGGTCCTGTTCGCACAGGGCGACACTGACCGAGTCGTAATTGGGTTTACCGTTGCCGCCGCGAAGCACGACATGCCCGTAGGGGTTGCCCTTGGTGGTCACGATGGAAACGCCACCTTCCTGGTTGATCCCAAGGAACCTGTGCGGCTTGGACACCGACTGCAGGGCGTTGATGGCGACGGTCAAGCCACCGTCGGTACCGTTCTTGAATCCGACAGCCGACGACAGGCCCGAGGCCATTTCGCGGTGGGTCTGCGACTCGGTGGTACGTGCACCGATGGCTGACCAGCTGATCAGGTCCTGCAGGTATTGAGGGGAAATCGGGTCCAGTGCCTCAGTGGCTGTGGGCAGCCCCATTTCGGCGAGGTCCAGCAGCAGCTTGCGACCGATGTGCAAGCCATCCTGAATCTTGAAGGAGTCGTCCAGATAGGGGTCGTTGATCAGGCCTTTCCAGCCCACAGTGGTACGCGGCTTCTCGAAATACACACGCATGACCAGGTACAACGTGTCTGACACTTCTTCGGCCAGGGCCTTAAGGCGCTCTGCGTACTCATGCGCGGCCTTGATGTCGTGGATGGAGCAAGGGCCGACCACGACGAACAGGCGGTGATCCTTGCCATCGAGAATATTGCGCACCACGTCACGGCCAGCAGTCACGGTCTGCAGGGCCTGGGCGCTAAGGGGAATTTCCTTCTTGAGCTGGTCGGGGGTGATCAGCGTCTCGTTGGATGCAACGTTCAAGTCATCGATCGGTAAATCAGCCATCGTGTTACTCGTCAGGTCACGGGTGCCGGCCGCCAGCTATCCCCGTGCGGCCCAGCAGCAAGAATAATCGCAGCGGGGAGCCGAACCTTAGCGCGTTAGCGTTTGCGCCACAATGGGCATTGCCCCGCGCAGACGGGGTTTTTCCGGGTGGCGGGGTGGACAGCGAACATTGACCTGCGCGAAGGTGCTTGACCGGTGTGAAAACAGCCTGACATGAGCAGGAGAACCGCATGCGCGCGCGCAACCCCCGGATTGGCATCATCGGCAGTGGCGCCATAGGCGGCTTTTACGGGCTGTTGCTGGCAAAGGCCGGCTTCGATGTGCACTTTTTGCTCAGAAGCGAGTACGAAGCGGTCCGTCAGCATGGGCTGACCGTACACAGTGCTGTCCATGGGCAGCTGCATGGCAACGTGAATTGCTACGCCGACGCCGCGCAAATGCCGCCGTGCGATTGGCTATTGATAGGTGCCAAAGCCACTGGCAACCCTCAACTGGCACCGCTGATCGTGCAGGCCGCTGCACCGGATGCGAACGTGGTCCTGCTGCAGAACGGACTGGATGTCGAAGCGCAACTGCGCCCGTTGCTTCGTGCTGACATGCACTTGCTTGGCGGGTTGTGCTTCGTCTGCGCCGACCGCCAGGCGCCCGGCGTGATTCGCCATCAGGCGTTAGGCACCGTGAACCTGGGTTACCACAGCGGCCCCAGTAGCGATGGCGGACGCCGCCTGGTGGAGCAGGGGGTTTCATTGTTCCAGGCTGCGGGGGTGAATGCCGTCGGCATGCCTGATCTGGCTGGCGCACGGTGGCAGAAGCTGGTCTGGAACGTCCCATTCAACGGCTTGTCAGTGCTGCTCGATGCCAGCACGGCCCAGCTGCTGGGCGACAGCCATGCTCGCACGCTGGTGCAAGCCTTGATGGAGGAGGTGATAGGGGGCGCCGCCACTTGTGGTCATGCCATGCCCGCAGGCTACGCCCAGCAGCTGCTGAGCATGACCGAGCGCATGCCCGATTACTGGCCCAGCATGTACCACGACCATGTTCACCATCGGCCGCTCGAAATAGAAGCCATCTATGCAGCACCTCTGGCCCGCGTCCAGGCGGCAGGTTGCCATTTGCCCCGCATGGATATGTTGTACCAGTCGCTGACGTACCTCGGTAAACGCAGTGAAGGGACCATGCGCTAGGCGCAGTCATGCATCAGCCTTGGCAAGCGAGGCGCTGATGCGCTGCTAAGCTCAAGCTTGCCCTGCCGCCATGGCAGTCGAGGAGGTCGAATGATCCGCTCTCTGCTGTACGCCACAGACCTCGGCGTCTATGCGCCATTCGTGATGCAGCATGCGCTTGCGTTGGCGCGCACATTCGGTGCCGAGTTGTACGTGATTCATGCGGTCGAACCGATGGGCCAGTTTGCTGAATCCCTCCTGCAAAGTTACCTGGATGAACACACCCTTGATCAGCTGCACAGCCAGGGCGTAGGCACGGTAATGGCCAACATCGAGCAGCGTGTACTGGAAAATTTTCGAGAAGAGCTGGGGGAGCAAGCCGATCTGGCAGTGCTCAAGGCGGTACGCGTACGCCAGGGCGACCCTGCGCAAGTGATCCTGGATCAGGCGCAGCGTATGAGCGTCGACTTGCTTGTCTTCGGCAGCCACAGCGCCGGGGCCGGCGTGGACGTGCCCTTGGGTAGGACCGCGGTCAGACTGCTACAGCTTTCGCCGGTGCCGGTCTACATGGTCCCTTTGGCACAGCATTTAGGTCGTAGGAAGGCCTGAATTACGCTGTAGGCATATTCCAAGCTGTGTAACAAAATAGTTCTAGATTTATTGCGATTACCACTAATATAGTTATATATCGTCGCTGCCCGCTGCCGCTGACCCATGCTGAACTGAGGGAAACCTATGAAGCTTCAACAACTGCGCTACATCTGGGAAGTAGCGCACCATGACCTCAACGTCTCCGCGACAGCGCAAAGCCTGTATACCTCGCAGCCGGGGATCAGCAAGCAGATTCGCCTGCTCGAAGACGAACTGGGCGTCGAGGTATTTGCTCGCAGCGGCAAGCATCTGACGCGTGTCACCCCGGCTGGAGAGCGCATCATCAACATCGCTGGCGAGATCCTGCGCAAGGTCGAAAGTATCAAGCAGATCGCCCAGGAGTTTTCCAACGAGAAGAAGGGCACGCTCTCCATCGCCACTACTCATACCCAGGCTCGCTACGCCTTGCCTCCGGTGATCAGTGGCTTCATCAAGCAGTACCCGGAAGTGTCCCTGCACATGCATCAGGGCTCCCCGATGCAGATCGCCGAGATGGCCGCCGACGGTACGGTGGATTTCGCCATCGCCACAGAAGCGCTCGAGCTGTTCGGCGACCTGATCATGATGCCGTGCTACAAGTGGAACCGTTGCGTGGTAGTTCCGCAGGGCCACCCATTGGCGAAGCTGCCCAAGCTGACCCTTGAAGCGGTGGCCGAGTACCCCATCGTTACCTATGTGTTCGGCTTTACCGGGCGCTCCAAGCTGGATGAAGCCTTCAGCAACCGTGGCTTGACGCCCAAGGTGGTGTTCACGGCGGCGGACGCGGACGTGATCAAGACGTATGTCCGTCTCGGTCTGGGCGTGGGTATCGTTGCGGGCATGGCGGTCGACGCCAAGCTGGACGGTGATCTGGTGGCCCTGGACGCCAGCGAACTGTTCGAGGCCAGTATCACCAAGATCGGCTTCCGGCGTGGCACTTTCCTGCGTGGGTTCATGTGCGACTTCATCGAGAAGTTTGCGCCGCACCTGACCCGTGAAGTGATGGCCAAGGCCATTCAGTGTCACAACAAGCAGGAGCTTGAGGCCCTGTTCGAAGGTGTCGAGCTACCGGTGCACTGATGCTTGGATGCCAGGGCCGTCAAGCGGCCCTTTTACTGATGCCGCCCGCGTTTCAAGCCTTGGTAATCAGATTGCCGGCGTGCAAGCCGCATTCCTTCTGGGTCGATTCCTCCCACCACCAGCGACCTTCGCGCTCGTGCTGATTGGGTAGCACAGGGCGCGTGCAGGGCTCGCAACCGATGCTGATGAAACCGCGCTCATGCAGGCTGTTGTAGGGCAGCTCAAGCATGCGGATATAGCCCCATACTTCTTCGCTGGTCATCTGCGCGAGGGGGTTGAACTTGTAGAGCGTGCGCTCCGGGGTGGAGAAGCCTGTGTCGACCTCAAGGGCTGCCACCTGGCTGCGCGTCCCTGGGCTCTGGTCACGGCGCTGCCCCGTCGCCCAGGCGCTGACGGTCGCAAGCTTGCGGCGCAGGGGCTCGATCTTGCGTATGCCGCAGCACTCGCCGTGACCGTCACGGTAGAAGCTGAACAGGCCTTTGTCTTTGACGAAAGGGTCGAGCTTGCTGCGGTCGGGGCTCAGGATTTCGATGGGCAAGTTGTAATGCTCGCGCACCTGCTCGATGAAGCGATAGGTCTCTGGATGCAACCGTCCGGTGTCGAGGCTGAAGACCTTGACCTGCTTGTTCAGCTTCCAGGCCATGTCCACCAGCACCACATCTTCGGCACCACTGAAGGAGATCCACAGGTCGTCGCCGAAATGCTCAAAGGCGAGCTTTAGAATGTCCTGTGGGGATTTGTCCGCGTAAGCCGCTGCCAGGGCAGCGACGTCGAAAGGTTGGCTCATCAGGCGGTTTCCATCTTGGCTGTGGCGCTGGGCGCTCGTAGTGAGGCAATGGTAACAAAAAACCTACCCTGGTTGCGGGCGCGCCGAGGTGCGTCCAGCGGTTGACGGGGTAAAACCGCCTTAGATCGCCTGCAAGGTCTGCATCAGCACCCGCACCTTGGCAATCGACTCCTCGTACTCGGCCTGCCATTCAGAGTCGGCCACCACGGCGCCACCGCCCCAGCAACTGACCTGGCCGTCCTTGATCAACAGGCTGCGGATGGCGATAGAACTGTCCATCTCGCCGCGGACATCGACATACAGCAGCGATCCGCAGTAGAGCGCTCTGCGAGTGGGTTCAAGCTCATCAATGATTTGCATCGCGCGGATCTTGGGCGCGCCGGTGATCGAGCCACCAGGGAAGCTGTCGCCGATCAGGTCCAGTGCGTCCTTGTCAGCCGCCAGCGTCCCCGTCACGCTGCTGACCAGGTGGTGCACATTGGGGTAGGTTTCCAGGCTGAACAACTCAGGCACTTTGACAGAGCCAATCTCGCACGTACGGCCCAGGTCATTGCGCAACAAGTCCACGATCATCAGGTTTTCCGACCGGTCCTTGGGGCTTTGCCGTAGCTGCTCGGCATTGCGCGCGTCCTCGGCAGCATCCAGGCCCCGCGCACGGGTGCCCTTGATCGGACGGGTTTCCACATGCCCCTTGCTGACGCGGATGAAACGCTCAGGCGAGAAGCTCAACAAGGCGCTGCCATCTGCCAATTGCTGGAACCCGGAAAACGGTGTTGGGCACGCCTGGCGAAGCGCTTGATAAGCTCGCCAGGGATCGCCTTGGCAAGCAGCGCGAAACCGTTGGGTCAGGTTGATCTGGTAGCAGTCACCTGCCTGGATGTAGCGTTGAACCTGCTCGAAGGCTGCATGGTACTGCTCGGGCGCAAGGTCCCCGGTCATCGGCGCGAGCAGCTTGAAAGCCCCATTGGCCGTAGGCTCGCATTCCTCGAACAGGTGCACCAGTCGCTCACGCTCTTCACTGCCCAGGCTTGGATGGAACACCAGTTGGCTAGTACGGGTCGCGTGATCGGTCGCCAGCGCCCACGCGTACACGCCCAGTTGGGCATCCGGCAGGCCGAGGTCGTCCACCGCTTGGGTCGGCAGGTGTTCAAGCCGACGACCAAAATCGTAGCTCAGGTAACCGATCAACCCACCGGCAAACGGCAGCTCGCTCTCTGGTGGCAGCTGTGCAGGTCCCAAGGCAGCCAGCGCATCGCGCAACCGTTGCAGGAAGGCGCGCCCCGTTTCGTCCGCCAGCACCTGCAGGTGCTGCACAGGCCACGCGCTTATCAGGTCGAAGCGGCCGCGCTCTGCGCCGGGGCGAGCGCTGTCGAGCAAAATGGCACCCGGCGCATCACGCAGGCAGGAAAAGTAGGCAGCCGGGTCGGGCTGGTAGGGCAGGGCGTACAACGTACAGGTCGGCATCAGTAGGGACGGCGATGTAAAAGCGAGGACGGCGATTGTAGTCCGGCGCAGGCATTGCGCCTAGCGTCAGGGCGACATTCGCCATCTTCATCTTGCCGGGGCTGGTGGTCAGCCCCCTTCTCAGTGGCCGGGCCTGTGGCCGAATAGCCCTTGGGCCACGCGCACGCGTTGCTCGGCGTCTTCGGTCACACCCTCTTTGGCCAGTGCCTCAAGGTGCGCCTCGATCGCATGGGTGCGTTGCGTCAGGCCGCAATCGTTGGCGATCTGGATGTTCAGCCCTGGACGCGCGTTGAGCTCGAGGATCAGTGGGCCTTTCTCCTGATCCAGCACCATGTCCACGCCAATGTACCCTAGGCCGCACAGCTCATAGCAGCCGGCTGCCAGCTTCATGAACCCGTCCCAGGTCGGCAGCTGTACGCCGTCCACTGCGTTGGTGGTATCGGGGTGCTTGCTGATGATGTTGTTCAGCCAGGTACCTCGCAGCGTCACACCCGTGGCCAGGTCCACGCCTACGCCGATGGCGCCTTGGTGCAGGTTGGCCTTCCCGCCGGACTGGCGCGTGGGCAAGCGCAGCATGGCCATGACCGGGTAGCCCATCAGGACGATGATGCGGATGTCCGGCACGCCTTCATAGCTGATGCTCTTGAAGATCTGGTCCGGGGTGACCCTGTACTCGATCAGGGCGCGGTCGCGATGGCCGCCGAGCGAGTAAAGCCCGGTGAGGACGCTGGAAATCTGGTGCTCGATTTCTTCATGGCTGATGATCTTGCCGGACACCGTCCGATAGCGGTCTTCGAAACGGTCGGCGATGACCATGATGCCATCACCCCCGGCACCCTGAGCTGGCTTGATCACGAAGTCGCTGCGCCCGCCGATGATCTCGTCGAGCTTCTCGATCTGCTTTTCAGTCTCGATGACACCGTACATTTCCGGCACGTGGATGCCGGCTGCCAGCGCGCGCTCTTTGGTGATGATCTTGTCGTCGACGATCGGGTACAGGTGGCGCTTGTTGTACTTGAGTACATAGTCTGCATTGCGCCGATTGATACCCATGATGCCCCGGGCCTCCAGGGCTTTCCACGTCTTGATCAGGCCGAACATCAGGCGTCCGCCTTCTTCAGGAATGCCTTGAAGCGGACCAGCTCGGTCAGGCGATAGCCGCGGTAGCGACCCATTGCCAGCATGAAGCCCACCAGGATCAACAGTACGGCCGGGAAGGTGAACACGAAGTAGACCAGCTCCGGCACCATCATCAGCAAGTGAGCCAGAGACGCGGCGAACAAGGTGCCGATGGCCACTTTCATGGCATGACCGCCGCCGCGTTCCTCCCAGGTGATCGACAGGCGTTCGATGGTCATGGTCAGGATCACCATCGGGAACAGCGCAACCGACAAGCCGCGCTCAAGGCCCAGTTTGTGGCTGAACAGGCTGATGGCGGCGATCAACACCACGACGAATGTCAGCACCACCGAAAGGCGGGGCAGCATCTGCAGCTTCAGGTGTTCGAGGTAGGAGCGCAGCGATAGCCCAAGCGCGGTGATGACGGTGAACAGCACGATCCCGAAGCCCAGCTGTGTTTCGCGGAAGGCCAGGGCGATCAGGACCGGTGTGAAAGTGCCCAGGGTCTGGATGCCGATCAGGTTGCGCAGCACCAGAATCACCAGCACGCCGATGGGGATCATGACCATGATCATGAAGGTCTGCTGGGTCTGCAGTGGCAGCCCGTACAGGGAGTATTCGAGGAAGTCGGCGTCGGTGTTCTCGTCCGTCAGCTTGGCCAGGCGGATGGCGTTCATCTCGCTGTTGTTCATGCTGAAGGTTACGTTGGCCCGCTTGCCGCCATCGACCGTGATCAGGTTGTCATCCCCGGTCCACCACAGCAGCCGATCGTTGGGCAGGCCTTGCTCACCGGTTTCGGGGTTGAAATACAGCCAGTCATTGCCGTTGAAGCTGCGCAACCACAGTTCCGGGGTTTGCGGGGTGTCGGCCACCAGGCGGATCGTGTGCACCTTCTCCATCGGCACGTGAGCGATGGACAGCAGCAGGTCAATGACCTGCGCTTTCTTCATCGGCGAGGTATCGCCTGCCAGCAGCAGCTTGACGTTGTCGTCGTTGAGGTTGTTGACGCGCTTGATGGTTTCGCTGACGAACGTCTCGACATCAGCCGAATGCTGACGAATCGGTGCCATCAAAGCTTCGGCGGCGATTTTCTCAGGGCCTTCTACTGCAAGGCTGTCGCGGAAAGTCGGGCCCTTGACCTTGGCTTTCTCAGTGCTGTAGCGCTTGGTCAGCACCAGCCGGTAGTACAGGGTCTGATTGCCGCTGGCGCGCCGAGCGGACCAGGTGACCTTGCGGTTGCCATCGGCGCGGTTGACGCTCACACCATAGTTGTTGGAGATGAAGCTTTCGTTGAGGCTCACATAATCCCGATTCAGGGGCGGCACGAACATCTGGACCTTTACCGGGTCCTTGGTGCTGGCCACAAATTCGATCTTGGCATCGATGTTCCACAGATCGTCCGTTTCATCCTCGGTCACCGGGATGCCAAGTACGAAGATCTGATAAGCCGTGACCGCTACGCCCAGCAACACCAGGACGGTGATCAGGACTTTCAGATGGAGGGTAAGAGAGCGCATCGGAATTACTCTGCTTTGGGAGCGTCGGTGGCACAGGCAGGTTTGCCGGCCGCATATTTAAGGCTTGGGTCGACCAGGGCGTCGAAATGCTTCAAGGCCTCCGAGCCGATCAACAATGGGAACTGGAAAGCGCTGCGATCGGTGAGGTTGACTTCGATGGTGCGCGTGGCCTGGCCCATGCAGATGTCCAGCTCGATGACGGGGCGCGCGGTGTAGGCCTTGCCCGATTCGGCGTCGTAGTCGCCAGCCCTGCGCTTGATCTTGCTAACGCGCGCCAGCGGGCGTTCGATGGGATGGGAATGGGCAGCGTCAATGGCCAGATAGAAACGCACCCAGCTTTCACCATTGCGCTTGAAACGCTTGATGTCGCGGGCGCTGAGCGAGGCAGTCTTGGCCCCGGTGTCGAGCTTGGCCGCCACTTCGAGGTCGAGGTCGCCAAGGCGAGCATATTCGTTCAGACCG
The DNA here is from genome assembly GCF_022699445.1 of Pseudomonas sp. I3-I5. Lineage (NCBI taxonomy): Bacteria > Pseudomonadati > Pseudomonadota > Gammaproteobacteria > Pseudomonadales > Pseudomonadaceae > Pseudomonas > Pseudomonas sp. I3-I5. Next base: position 1,667,939 of record NZ_CP093940.1, read on the forward strand.
TACACGGTCTTGCCGGCTGCCTGGCTCAGGGCCGGCAACAGGAGGAGGCTAATCAGCAAAGCAAAGGGTGTCAGTTTCATAGTCCTGGCGCGGTATTGTGCAAGGTTCGGGGTAAGGCGACTGGCAACGGCTGCACAAGCTTCCTCGTTGATCTGCCGGCACCATGCTGGCGGGGCAGACGGGCTATCCATACTCCATCGAAGGCGCGGCATTCTATCACGCCGACGTATTGACGCCAGCGGTGCGCGATCTGACACCCTGATCGGAAGCTAGTTTCTTGGAACGGTTATTGTCGACAATCAGGGATAATGTTTTGACCGGTGCATGTGGTTCAGCTAGATTGATGGCAATTATTTAGGCATGGTGTCAACAATATGCAGGTGCTTTCACCCAGTGACGCTGCTGGCAACGAGGAATCGGAAACCCTGTCCGAGCATGTGTTCAGGCGGATTCAAGCGGCCATTGTGCGGGGGGACATAGCCCCAGGGAGCAAGATTTCCGAGCCGGAGCTTGCCCGCACCTATGGCATCAGCCGAGGCCCGCTGCGTGAAGCCATTCACCGCCTCGAGGGCCAGCGCCTGCTGGTTCGTGTGCCCCATGTGGGCGCACGTGTGGTTTCACTGAGCCACGCCGAACTCATCGAACTCTATGAAATCCGCGAGTCGCTCGAAGGCATGGCCTGCCGCCTGGCGGCCGAGCGCATGGGCAGGGCCGAGATCGACGAGCTGCGCCAGGTGCTGGAAACCCATGAGCGCGATGCTGCCTTTCAGGCGGGCGTAGGCTACTACCAGCAGGAGGGTGACTACGATTTTCACTATCGCATCATCCAGGGCAGTGGCAACCAGACCTTGGTCAAGATGCTCTGCGGCGAGCTGTACCAACTGGTGCGCATGTACCGTATCCAGTTCTCGGCCACACCCAATCGGCCACGCCAAGCTTTCGCCGAGCACCACCGCATCCTGGACGCGATCGCCGAGGGTGACGGCGAGTTGGCCGAGCTGTTGATGCGCCGTCACATCGCTGCGTCCAAACGCAACATCGAGCGCCATTACCAAGGCGACCACACCCCCAGCACACGAGGTGAAAAATGACCGTCAAGAGCACCCCAGGCCAGCGTTTTCGCGATGCAGTGGCCGCCGAGCGCCCGCTGCAAGTCGTTGGCGCCATCAATGCCAACCACGCCTTGCTGGCCAAGCGTGCCGGCTTCAAGGCCATCTACCTGTCCGGCGGCGGTGTGGCGGCAGGCTCGCTGGGCTTGCCTGACCTGGGCATCAGTGGCCTGGACGACGTGCTGACCGACGTCAGGCGCATCACCGATGTGTGCGACCTGCCATTGCTGGTGGACGTGGACACCGGTTTCGGCGCCTCGGCCTTCAACGTTGCCCGTACCGTGCGCGCCATGAGCAAGTTTGGCGCCGCGGCCATTCACATCGAGGATCAGGTAGGCGCCAAACGTTGTGGCCACCGTCCGAACAAGGAAATCGTCACCCAGCAGGAGATGGTCGATCGTATCAAGGCGGCGGTCGATGCCCGCACCGATGACAGCTTCGTGATCATGGCCCGTACCGATGCGTTGGCGGTCGAGGGGCTCAATGCGGCGCTGGATCGGGCGGCCGCCTGTGTCGAGGCCGGTGCGGACATGATTTTCCCCGAAGCCATCACCGAACTTGCGATGTACAAGACCTTCGCCGACCGGGTCAAGGCTCCCATCCTGGCCAACATCACCGAGTTCGGTGCCACCCCTTTGTACACCACCGAAGAACTGGGCTCGGTCGATGTGTCGCTGGTGCTGTATCCACTGTCGGCGTTCCGCGCCATGAACAAGGCTGCCGAAAACGTCTACGCGGCCCTGCGCCGCGACGGCACGCAGAAGAACGTCATCGATACCATGCAGACACGCATGGAGCTTTACGAGGCCATTGGGTACCACGCTTTCGAGCAGCATCTCGATGCATTGTTTGCACAGAAAAAAGGCTGACCTGCCAGCTGAGCGCGCTGCAGCGCCCAGGTTCAGGGGTAAGTAAGGGTTAGCCAGCCAGCATTCCATAACAAGTTCAAGAAAGGAGAAGCACCATGGCCGAAGCAAAAGTACTCAGCGGCGCAGGCCTGCGCGGTCAGGTTGCCGGGCAGACGGCCCTGTCGACGGTCGGTCAGGCCGGCGCTGGGCTGACCTATCGGGGCTATGATGTCCGTGACCTGGCCGCCCATGCCGAATTCGAGGAGGTGGCTTACCTGTTGTTGTATGGCGAGCTGCCCTGCCAAGCCGAGCTTGCCGACTACAAGCACAAGCTCAAAGGCCTGCGCGACCTGCCGCAGGCGTTGAAAGAAGTACTGGAGCGCATCCCGCGCGACGCTCACCCGATGGACGTGATGCGCACGGGCTGCTCCGTGCTCGGAACCCTCGAGCCCGAGCTCACCTTCGATGCCCAGCGCGACAAGACCGACCGGCTCCTGGCCGTCTTCCCGGCGATCATGTGTTACTGGTACCGCTTCAGCCATCACGGCGTGCGCATCGACTGCGTCAGCGACCAAGACACCTTGGGCGGCCACTTCCTGCAGTTGCTCCATGGCAAGCCGCCCAGCGAGCTGCATGTGAAGGTGATGAACGTATCGCTCATTCTCTACGCCGAGCACGAGTTCAATGCCTCCACTTTCACCGCCCGGGTGTGTGCCTCGACCCTCTCGGACCTGTACTCCTGCGTCACCGCCGCCATCGGCTCGCTGCGCGGCCCGCTGCACGGCGGTGCCAACGAGGCGGCCATGGAGCTGATCGAGCGCTTCCAGAGCCCGCAGCAAGCGTCGACCGAGTTGCTGCACATGCTCGAGCGCAAGGACAAGATCATGGGGTTTGGCCATGCCATCTACAAAGAGTCCGACCCGCGTAACGAGGTGATCAAAGGCTGGTCCAAGCGCCTTGCCGATGAAGTGGGCGACACGGTGCTGTACCCGGTGTCCGAAGCCATCGACAAGACCATGTGGGAGCAGAAGCGCTTGTTCCCCAACGCCGACTTCTACCATGCCTCGGCGTATCACTTCATGGGCATACCGACCAAGCTGTTCACCCCTATTTTCGTCTGCTCGCGGCTTACCGGCTGGGCAGCGCATGTGTTCGAGCAACGTGAGAACAATCGCATCATCCGTCCGAGCGCCGAATACACCGGCGTCGAACAGCGTCAGTTCGTGCCGATCGAGCAGCGCTGATGGGCGCCCACCCCGCGCAGGTCTTGTTGGCCTCGCGGGGTGGCCCAGCATGTCTGCCCGCACGCGCACCCTTGAACGCCATCCGTGACCGAGCCTGATAACGATATGAATACTGCCTACCGCAAAGCCTTGCCAGGCACCGACCTGGATTATTTCGATGCCCGCGCTGCCGTCGAGGCCATCAAACCCGGCGCCTATCAGGGCTTGCCCTATACCTCGCGCGTGCTGGCCGAGAACCTGGTGCGCCGCTGCAGCCCCGGTACGCTCCAGGCGTCGTTGGCCCAGCTGATAGAGCGCAAGCGCGACCTGGATTTCCCTTGGTATCCGGCCCGGGTCGTCTGCCATGACATCCTGGGTCAGACCGCGCTGGTCGACCTGGCCGGCTTGCGCGATGCCATCGCCGACAAGGGCGGTGACCCTGCCCAGGTCAACCCGGTGGTGCCCGTACAGCTGATCGTCGATCACTCACTGGCCGTCGAATGTGGCGGCTATGATCCCCAGGCGTTCGAACGCAACAGGGCCATCGAGGATCGCCGCAACGAAGACCGCTTCCATTTCATCAACTGGACCAAGAAAGCGTTCAAGAACGTCGATGTCATCCCGCCTGGCAACGGCATCATGCACCAGATCAACCTGGAGAAGATGTCGCCCGTGGTACACAACGATCACGGCGTGGCCTACCCGGACACCTGTGTCGGCACCGACAGCCACACCCCTCATGTGGACGCATTGGGCGTGATTGCCATCGGCGTGGGAGGGCTTGAGGCCGAGAACGTCATGCTCGGGCGCGCCTCCTGGATGCGTCTGCCGGAAATCATCGGCGTCCAGCTCACCGGCAAGCTGGCGCCCAACCTGACGGCAACCGACTTGGTATTGGCCCTGACCGAATTTCTGCGCAAGCAGAAGGTGGTCGGCGCCTACCTCGAATTCCATGGAGAAGGCGCCCGTGCTCTGACGCTCGGCGATCGCGCCACCATCTCCAACATGGCTCCAGAATATGGCGCCACGGCGGCCATGTTCGCCATCGATCAACAGACCATCGACTACCTGCGCCTGACGGGCCGCGAGGAACAGCAGGTCGCACTGGTAGAGACCTACGCCAAGGCCACGGGTCTATGGGCCGACAGCTTTGCCGACGCAGTCTACGAGCGCACACTGGACTTCGATCTCTCCAGCGTAGTGCGCACCATGGCGGGCCCCTCAAACCCCCATGCCCGGGTGGCCACCAGCGAGCTGGCCGTCAAGGGGATTGCGGGTGCCTGGGAGCAGGTACCCGGGCAGATGCCGGACGGGGCGGTGATCATTGCAGCCATCACCAGCTGCACCAACACCAGCAACCCGCGCAACGTGATTGCCGCCGGGTTGCTGGCACGCAATGCCAACAGGCTGGGGCTGGCGCGCAAGCCTTGGGTCAAGTCATCGCTTGCTCCTGGATCCAGGGCTGTACAGCTGTACTTGGAAGAGGCGGGCCTGGAGGCGGAGCTCGAAGCGTTGGGCTTCGGCATCGTCGCTTTTGCTTGCACCACCTGCAATGGCATGTCCGGCGCCCTCGACCCGACCATCCAGCAGGAAATCATCGACCGGGACCTGTACACCACCGCGGTGCTGTCTGGTAACCGAAACTTCGATGGCCGTATTCACCCGTATGCCAAACAGGCATTTCTGGCGTCCCCACCGTTGGTCGTGGCCTACGCCATCGCGGGTACGATCCGTTTCGATATCGAGAAGGATGTGCTGGGTGTGGCATCGGATGGGCGGGAAATCCGCCTCAAGGATATCTGGCCCAGCGATGACGAAATCGATGCGATGGTTCGCGCTGCGGTCAAGCCCGAACAGTTCCGCAAGGTCTACATTCCCATGTTCGCCGTGGAGCAGGACCACGGGCCCAAGGTCGCGCCGCTGTACGACTGGCGTCCCATGAGCACCTACATCCGTCGCCCACCCTACTGGGAGGGCGCCTTGGCTGGGGAGCGCACCTTGCGTGGCATGCGCCCACTGGCGTTACTGCCGGACAACATCACCACCGATCACCTGTCGCCCTCCAATGCCATCATGCTCGACAGCGCGGCGGGAGAGTACCTGGCCAAAATGGGCTTGCCTGAAGAAGACTTCAATTCCTATGCCACCCACCGTGGAGATCACCTCACGGCTCAGCGCGCCACCTTCGCCAACCCCAAGCTGTTCAACGAGATGGTGCGCAACGAAGATGACAGTGTAAGGCAGGGCTCGCTCGCACGCCTTGAGCCCGAAGGCCGAGTCATGCGCATGTGGGAAGCGATCGAGACCTACATGCAGCGCAAGCAGCCGCTGATCATCGTGGCCGGTGCCGATTACGGCCAGGGCTCTTCACGCGACTGGGCTGCCAAAGGGGTTCGTCTGGCAGGCGTGGAGGCCATCGTCGCCGAGGGGTTTGAGCGCATCCACCGCACGAACCTGGTGGGTATGGGCGTCTTGCCCCTCGAATTCATGCCAGGTACAGACCGTAAGGTACTGGGCCTGGATGGCAGCGAAACCTATGACGTGATCGGCACCCGTACACCGCGCGCCACCCTGACCCTGGTGGTTACCCGTCGCAACGGAGAGCGTTTTGACGTACCGGTGACCTGTCGCCTGGATACGGCCGAAGAGGTGTCGATCTACGAAGCGGGCGGTGTGTTGCAACGTTTTGCCCAGGACTTCCTCGAAGCGACCGTTTAACGCGACGTGGCCGCATTGCGGCCCTAGGCGCCCGCCCTGGCTCGGGCCCATCCAAGAGGCTTCAATTAATGGCACATGCACCTCAAATCAAGATTCCGGCCACTTACATCCGTGGCGGCACCAGCAAAGGCGTGTTCTTCCGTTTGCAAGATCTGCCGGAACAAGCGCAAACGCCAGGTCCGGCACGCGATGCCTTGCTGCTGCGGGTAATCGGCAGCCCCGACCCCTATGGCAAGCAGATCGACGGCATGGGCGGGGCAACGTCCAGCACCAGCAAGGTCGTGATCCTGTCCGCCAGCGAGCGGCCTGATCATGATGTGGACTACCTGTTCGGCCAGGTTAGTATCGACAAGCCTTTCGTGGACTGGAGTGGCAATTGCGGCAACCTTTCCGCGGCAGTAGGTGCGTTCGCCATCGGCAGTGGCCTGGTAGACTCCGCGCAGTTAGCCGGCACCGGTGTTGCCACGGTGCGTATCTGGCAGGCCAACATCGGCAAGACCATCGTGGCTCATGTGCCGATGGACAACGGTCAGGTGCAGGAGACCGGCGACTTCGAGCTTGATGGCGTGACGTTCCCGGCCGCCGAAGTGCAGTTGGAGTTTCTTGATCCGGCTGCCGACGACGATGGGGAAGGCGGGGCGATGTTCCCTACCGGTAACCTGGTGGACGATCTGGAGGTGCCAGGGGTTGGCACCTTCAAGGCTACGTTGATCAATGCCGGTATCCCAACGGTGTTTCTCAATGCAGCCGACCTCGGCTACAGCGGTATGGAATTGCAGGATGCCATCAATGGAGATCCGGCTGCCCTGGAGCGGTTCGAGACGATACGGGCCCATGGTGCGCTGCGCATGGGGCTGATCGAGCATGTAGAGCAGGCTGCCGCCCGCCAGCATACCCCCAAGGTGGCATTCTTGGCGCCGGCACATGCCTATCTCGCCTCAAGTGGCAAGCAGGTCAGGGCGGAAGATATCGACTTGCTGGTGCGCGCCATGTCCATGGGTAAGCTGCATCACGCGATGATGGGCACTGCTGCCGTCGCGATCGGCACGGCGGCGGCCATCCCGGGGACACTGGTAAACCTGGCTGCAGGCGGCGGTGAGCGCAGTGCAGTACGCTTCGGGCATCCATCGGGCACCCTGCGGGTTGGTGCAGAAGCACGCCTGATCAATGGGCAGTGGTCGGTGACCAAGGCCATCATGAGTCGCAGCGCTCGCGTGTTGATGGAGGGCTGGGTGCGCGTTCCTGGTGATAGTTTCTGATAGGCGTGCTCGCCGCCGCCTGGTCACGTTCACGAAGGCGTCTGCAGGTCTTTAGCAGGTGCCCGACCGTTTGAAATGGCAAAAAAAGCCCCGGCATCACTGCCGGGGCTTTTTCATGCAGCCAGTCGATGGCTGCCTGGCTTACGCCTGGACCACTGGGATCTTGGCGTTGGCGGCCGCTTCGCGGAACTCGGCGATCTGGTCGAAGCTCAGGTAGCGGTAGACGTCGGCAGACATGCTGTCGATGTCCTTGGCGTACTGCATGTACTCTTCGACGGTCGGCAGCTTGCCGATGATCGAAGCCACCGCAGCCAGCTCGGCCGATGCCAGGTACACGTTGGTGGCGTCGCCCAGGCGGTTCGGGAAGTTACGGGTCGAGGTCGACACCACGGTCGAACCGGTCTGAACTCGCGCCTGGTTACCCATGCACAGGGAGCAGCCCGGCATTTCCATCCGCGCACCGGCTTTGCCGTAAATGCCGTAGTAGCCTTCTTCGGTCAGCTGGTGTGCATCCATCTTGGTCGGCGGGGCCAGCCACAGACGGGTCGGAATACCGCCCTTGACCTTTTCCAGCAGCTTGCCAGCGGCGCGGAAGTGGCCAATGTTGGTCATGCACGAGCCGATGAAGACTTCGTCGATCTTCTCACCCTGTACCGAGGACAGCAGGCGAGCATCGTCCGGGTCGTTCGGGGCGCAGAGCACAGGCTCCTTGACGTCGGCCAGGTCGATTTCGATGATTTCGGCGTATTCGGCATCGGCGTCGGCCGACAGCAGTTCAGGGTTGGCCAGCCAGGCTTCCATGGCCTGGGCGCGACGCTCCAGGGTGCGTGCATCGCCGTAGCCTTCGCCGATCATCCAGCGCAGCAGGGTGATGTTGGACTTCAGGTACTCGGCAATGGCTTTTTCCGGCAGCTTGATGGTGCAACCGGCAGCCGAACGTTCAGCCGAAGCGTCCGAGAGCTCGAAGGCCTGCTCGACGGTCAGTTCGTCCAGGCCTTCGATTTCAAGGATGCGACCGGAGAAGGCGTTTTTCTTGCCCTTCTTCTCGACGGTCAGCAGGCCTTGCTGGATGGCGTAGTAAGGGATGGCGTGCACCAGGTCACGCAGGGTGATGCCAGGTTGCAGCTTGCCTTTGAAGCGCACCAGGATCGACTCTGGCATGTCCAGCGGCATGACGCCGGTGGCGGCAGCGAAGGCTACCAGGCCGGAGCCTGCAGGGAAGGAGATGCCGATCGGGAAGCGGGTGTGCGAGTCGCCACCGGTACCCACGGTATCGGGCATCAGCATGCGGTTCAGCCAGCTGTGGATGATGCCGTCCCCTGGGCGCAACGACACGCCGCCACGGGTGCGGATGAAGTCTGGCAGGGTATGGTGGGTGGTGACGTCGATTGGCTTCGGATAGGCCGCGGTGTGGCAGAACGACTGCATCACCAGGTCGGCGGAGAAGCCCAGGCAAGCCAGATCCTTGAGTTCGTCACGGGTCATGGGGCCAGTGGTGTCCTGGGAACCCACGGTGGTCATCTTCGGCTCGCAGTAGGCGCCTGGGCGAACGCCCTGGCCTTCCGGCAGGCCACACGCACGGCCGACCATCTTCTGCGCCAGAGTGAAGCCCTTGCCGGTGTCGGCAGGCTGCTCTTGTTTCTTGAACAGGTCCGATGGGCCCTGGCCAAGCTCGGCACGGGCTTTTTCGGTCAGGCCGCGGCCGACGATCAGAGGGATACGGCCACCGGCACGCACTTCGTCGAGCAGCACTTCGGTCTTGAGCGCGAACGTGGTTACCAGCTCATCGCTTTCGTGACGGCGTACTTCACCTTTGAACGGGTAGACGTCGATCACGTCGCCCATGGCCAGGTCGGTGCAGTCGAACTCGATCGGCAGGGCGCCGGCGTCTTCCATGGTGTTGTAGAAGATCGGGGCGATCTTGGTGCCGAAGCAGAAACCGCCAGCACGCTTGTTTGGCACGTACGGGATATCGTCGCCGAAGAACCACAGCACCGAGTTGGTGGCGGATTTGCGCGAAGAACCGGTACCCACCACGTCACCCACGTAGGCGACCGGGTAGCCCTTGGCCCTGACTGCTTCGATCTGAGCCAGCGGGCCCACCGAGCCTGGTTGCTGCGGCTCGATGCCGTCGCGGGCCATTTTCAGCATGGCCAGGGCGTGCAGCGGGATGTCAGGGCGCGACCAGGCATCTGGGGCAGGGGACAGGTCGTCGGTGTTGGTTTCGCCAGGCACCTTGAACACGGTCAGGGTGTATTTCTCGGCGATGGCCGGGCGCGAGGTGAACCACTCGCCGGCGGCCCAGGATTCCAGCACGGCCTTGGCATGAGCATTGCCGGCCTTGGCTTTTTCAGCCACGTCATGGAAGGCATCGAACATCAGCAGGGTATGCTTGAGCTGCTCGGCCGCGACGGCGCCCAGCTCGGCGTCATCCAGCAGCACAACCAGCGTCTCGATGTTGTAGCCGCCCTGCATGGTGCCCAGCAGTTCGGTGGCGTGCTTGCGATCGATCAGCGGCGAAGTGGCTTCGCCCTTGGCGAGAGCCGAAAGGAAAGCAGCCTTGACATAGGCCGCCTCATCGACGCCAGGCGGTACGCGGTTGGTGAGCAGGTCTACGAGGAAGGCTTCTTCGCCGGCCGGCGGGTTTTTCAGCAACTCGACCAGGCCTGCAGTTTGTTCGGCGTTCAGCGGCTGGGGCACGATACCCAGCGCGGCGCGCTCTTCGATGTGTTTGCGGTAGGCTTCAAGCACAGTTATTTCCCTCATCAGTGGCCCCTTTAAGGGGTCCGGGACGCTCATCCAGCATTCCTTGCACCCATGCGCCGTCATGGCTTCTTGGGCCGCCTGGCCAGGGTCGCAAGAAATCCTTGCGGAAGCTGCTTTCAAAGTTTTACGCCTGCAGAACGAGTATCTGATGAGGGCTGGCTCGGGCCTGCGGGGATGCAGGCCCGGACCAACGTCGTTCTGCCGGATCAACTGTGCTCGTGACGCTTTGAAAACAGCTTCCAACGGACATTGTTGCCTTCGAAAAGGCCGGATGATTCTACGGTATAAATCGCTGGAAGGTAAGGCGGCGATGATGACTTTAGCGGGTGACCCTGGTTAGACAAAGGGCTAACATGGCCGCGTACTCCACCTTCAAGCCGTTGTATTTCATGTCCAACAAGTCCATCAAAACGCCCTGCGTCGGCCTGTGTTCCACGGTTTATGGGGACACCGTATGCCGGGGATGCAAGCGTTTCCACCATGAGGTCATCCACTGGAATGGCTACGACGATGCGCAGAAACGCGCGGTTTGGTTACGCCTGGAGCAACTGCTGGTTCAGGTGATGATGGCCAAGCTTGAGGTGTTCGACAAAGGCGTGCTGCGCCAGCAACTGGAGCAGCGTGCCATACGGTATGTCGAGCAGCAGTCCGAGTACTGCTGGGCCTACCAGCTCATTGCCAGGGGCGCGCGCATGATTCGGGATTTGGAGGCCTACGGCATGGCCTTGCTGCCCGAGTTCCGCGACTGGGAACTGCCGCAACTGCGCGATGCGATTGATCGTGAGTTCTTTCTGTTGTCAGAGGCGCATTACCAGCGCTACATCGCGCCATCGTTTCTCAACAGCGCGTTGGAGTAGTCGTCTTCTCCTCTACTTCGCTGTTTGGCCCTCCACTAGCGTCGAGCTTGCGATTCAAGGGGGACCTCGGTCAGTGCCAGCGGGGGTGAACTCAGGTCGATCGATTCGACATTCTTGATGTAGAGCGCTTCCTTCTGCAATGCGCGGCCGGCGTTGCTTAGCGTTTAGCTCACATTGCGACCCAAGAGTGAGCCATCATGACCGACTACATTTATCATCCTGAACTCTCGTTTCTTGCCCGCTGCTGGTGGCAGTTGACCGACGAGCTGATTCAGCCGGATCGATGGTGGGACTACCAGGACAAGCTTGCCCCTATGTGGCTTCACGTCGGCGGGGCCGGTATCCACAACGATCATTGGTATAACTACTGGCGAGCTGAGCCCGAGGGAAAGGGGCCACTGCAACTGGCGCCAGAGGACTACACCAAGGACGGCCACCGGTATGGCGAGCTGTTCTGGTTCGGTGCCTACGTTGCTGCCTCAGGGGAGGATGGGGCGAAACGAAATCCGGCCTTACGACAGCGGGTGGCGGCCGTTGAACCGTATCCTCTACAACAATCCCTCTACGGTGTCGGGGTACGTTGCGGTCAAACGCGCGAATGAGCCAAGCGCCGGGCAGCCGCGTCTTTCCAATCCCACCCATTTATGGTCGGTGCAGGCGATGAACTACGCCGGTATCAAGCGCGGTGCGCGAATGTGCAACCTGATTCTGGAGAATGCCCAAGGGCATCGCGTAAGGCGCTATAAAGAAGCAGACGCATCGCTCATCAATACCGTACGCGGCGAGCCTGGCCGGATAGCACTGGAGATTCTCGACTATGGACATCAGGCTCGCGAGTGGGCTTGGGGAACGGCGCTGGAAAAGGCGCGTGCCAGGTACAGATTTCAGCCTCAATACAGCTTCATTGGACGTGCCTGGTGGCGGCCTGACGGTGAATCAACCGCAGGAGGCCTGGTAACGGCAAGGTTCGACGAAGGCAGTGAGTGGTCTCCCAGAGCTGGGCTAGTGGTCGAGACGAATGATTTCTTTGGGAATCGCTGGAACATCGCCGAATTTCGCATGGCATGCGACCACTTTTGGTTTGCCGCCTACAGCGATGGGAACAGCCATGTCTATGAGCTATGGCCGCTCGACAGTCACGGCAGGCGCCTCGACTTTACCCTAAGAGAGCAGCGCGGTTGGACGACAAGCCTGGCCAAGCGCTGGACCAGCCAGCGAGCGCTCCCAGACTTTCTCTGGAAGCTCGAAGGACTTGATCCCAAAACCTTGGACGAAGGTACATCTGTCCTCAATGTGCAGTTGCAGCACTTGAACGGCGGACCTGCGACGTTGCTGTGGCCCCAGCATGGCCGTCGGTTGATCACGGGCCAGCAAGGGCAGCACGGTTCGCTAACGATTCATGTGCTGGAGACGGCTGCCCGCTGCTGATCGGGTGGAGTTGGATCGGGGCAGGTTCGCTGCTGGGCCCCCAGGACGCCGGACCAGGCGAGGCGTTGTGGGGGTGAGCGTCAGCGCTTGACGAGCCTGCCTACGGGCTCAGTCCCCGCTGTATTCGCAACCACTGGTGCACGTCTCGTGGATACGCACCTTGGACAGTTCTGGCAGCAACGGTTTGACCTGATCCCAGATCCATTTGGCGATGACTTCGCTGGTGGGGTTTTCCAGGCCAGGGATGTCGTTCAGGTAGTTATGGTCGAGCTGCTCGTAGATGGGTTTGAACACCGCCTTAATTTCGGCGAAGTCGCGAATCCAGCCGGTATGCGGATCGAGTGGACCCGTCAGATGAAGGCCGACCTTGAACGAATGCCCATGTAGACGCCCGCATTTATGGCCTTCGGGCACATGGGGAAGGCGGTGGGCGGATTCGAACATAAATTCTTTGAAGATTTCCACGCAGTCAAACTCTGTCTGAATCAATAATGCGCGCAGTTTACCAGCATGCCCATCACAAGGCTTGCAGTCGTTCATGCAGCCGCCCGGTGGCGACCAATTCCAGAAACTCATCGCCCAGGCGTTGGCTTTCATCGATGGCCTTGTACCAGTAGCGCTTGCGCGCCGGTGCATCGCCCATGAAGCGCTTGAAGTCGTTTCGATCGGGCAGCTTCCCGTGAGGCAGGGTTGCCAGGTAGGCCGGCGAGGGCGCCAGCAGCAGTACGTTCTGCAGGCGCCTGGCATCGCCCTTGCGCCACGGCAGGGCCTTGTCGAACCAGCCAGGGACGACCTTGTCGGTGAAGTGCGGGTAGACCACCAGGTCATCGCCCCCGTAGGGCAGGTCAAGGTGGTAGTCCAGCAGCCCGCCATCGCGGTACATACCGGAGCCGGCTCCAGGTATGTCCCGTACTCCCTCCATGACCATGGGGATCGAACCCGAGGCAAGCAGGGCATGACGCAGGTTAGCCAGGTCCAGCGGCAGGCAGCGCGTCGGGAAATCCGTCAGGGCATCAAGCGGTGGCTGGCTGCGGCTGTCGTGCAGAATCACGCGCTCGAAATGTCGGGCCAGGCGAGATCTGCCCAGCAGGTTGCTGGCGATCACCGAGCCAAGGCCCATACCCAGTCGGCCGCGATGATCGTGAGCGAGCTGGCCATGGCTTTTGACGACCAGGATGTTCAACCGGTACGCCGGGTTCGCCAGCACCTGGCCGTCACGACCCTGCAACAGGTCATCGAGCATGCGTTGGCAACTGCGCGTGATCTGGGCCGGGGTGACGCCTTTTGCAAAATCCTGCTCGGTATAGAGCACCCCTAGCCGCCGCAACCCGGCAACCGGGTCGTCAAGGCAGGCGCTTGCAAAGCGCCAGGCGCCAATCGATGCGCCGATCAGCGCGCGCGGGCGAGGGGCCGCTGGCAGGAACTGGCCGAACAGCGCCAGGTCCAGGCCCTGAATGCCCAACGGTTTCGGCCCCCCTGCTGCACCTGGGAGCACGCCGACGTCGACAGCCTGCAGCCCGCGCTCTCTGATTTGGCGCAAGGCGCGATGGCCAGCCTTCAGGGTAAGGGCGGGGTACTTGACGTGTATGGCGCTCATGGTGGTCCTCTGCGGCGACGGGCGCAGCATTATAGAGTGATGCAGCAGTTCGAGGCGTGTCCGGGTGTCTGCCGGCTGCGCTATCATGCGGCCAGCTGTTTTCAGGTTGAGTTAAGGACTGCTGGTTAATGTTGATTGCGTAGACAACGTGTACAGCATTATGGAGAAACGAACGATGAAAACCTTGACTGCACTGTTCACCGCCGCTGCCCTGTCGTTGGGTGCCACTGCTGCATTCGCCAAGGATGTGCAGCCTGACGAAGTGGTCAAACTGGTCAACGACAAGACCATCAAGTCCCTGGATGAACTCAAGAAGGCCGCGATTGCCAAGCACCCGGGTTCCACCGTCAAGGACTCGGAACTTGAAGACGAATACGGCCGCTACGTGTACAAGGTCGAACTGCGCGATCCCCAGAATGTGGAGTGGGACGTGGCCTTCGATGCCAAGACCGGTGAACTGCTGAAGGATGAGCGAGACAACTGATGAACCCACCACCACGGGCAGCGCGCTATCTGGCCCTCGCCCTGCTGGCCGCGTGCTCGCTGGCCGCTGCCCGTGACCTGGACCAGGATGAGGCACTGGCTTTGCGCCAGAAGGGCGTGATTCTACCGCTAGAACACCTGCTGGAGACGGCCATGGCCCGTCACCCAGGCGCGCGTTTGCTGGAGGCAGAGCTTGAAGAAGACGACGACCGCTATGAGTACGAGGTCGAGTTGCTGACGGTTGACGGCGTAGTACGGGAAATCAAGCTCGATGCTGCTACTGGCGCCCTGCTCAAAGATGAGGAAGATGACTGAATGCGCTTGTTGCTTGTCGAGGATAACGTCCCGTTGGCAGACGAACTCACCACGGCGCTGCAGCGTCAGGGGTACGCCGTCGACTGGCTGGCCGATGGCCGTGATGCGGTCTATCAGGGCCAGTGCGAACCGTACGACCTGATCATCCTGGACCTTGGTCTGCCAGGGTTGCCTGGCCTCGAAGTCCTGGCGCAGTGGCGTGCAGGCGGTCTACTGGCACCCGTACTCATCCTGACGGCACGTGGTTCCTGGGCCGAGCGCATCGAAGGCCTGAAGACCGGCGCCGACGATTACCTCAGCAAACCTTTTCACCCCGAAGAATTGCAATTACGCATTCAGGCGCTGCTGCGCCGCGCGCGTGGGCTTGTCAACCAGCCAAAGCTCGAAGCTGCCGGCTTGCATCTGGACGAGCGTCGCCAATGCGTGAGTCGCGAGGGCGTCGATATTCAGCTCACGGCTGCAGAATTTCGCCTGTTGCGCTATTTCATGTTGCATCCCCAGCAGATCTTGTCCAAAAGCCACCTGGCTGAGCACCTCTACGATGGCGAGACCGAGCGCGACTCCAACGTGCTCGAGGTTCACGTCAACCACTTGCGCCGAAAGCTTGGCCGCACGGTGATCGAGACACGGCGCGGCCAGGGCTACCTATACGCCGGGAGCGCTGCGTGAAGTCGATCCAGGCGCGGCTCAGCCTGGGCTTGATTGCCGTGCTGGTGGTAGTCGGGGTGGTACTGGCGCAGCTGACGCTATGGCTGTTCGAAGCCGGGTTGCAACGCTACCTGGAAAACGGCCTGCGCAATGAAAGCGAGAACCTGCTGGTAGCACTGGTGCGCGGGCCTGCAGGCATGCAGCTCGACGAGCAACGCATCTCGGCGGCTTATCAGCGGCCGTTTTCTGGCTACTACTTTCGCATCGACTTTGCCCAAGGCACTTGGCGTTCACGCTCCTTGTGGGACATGAACCTGCCCAAACCGTCGGCCCCTGGTCTGTCGGACCGGCACGAGCTTGGTCCTGAGGGGCAGGAGTTGCTGACGCTGCGTGCTGATTACCGGCGCCTGGGGCAGGATATATCCATCAGTGTCGCCCAAGATTACTCGCCTGTCCGCCAAGGCTTCCGGCGCCTTCAGCAAATTGGGCTGGGCATGGGCCTGGTCGCGCTGGCCCTGGTGCTGGTGCTTCAGCGCATGACCGTCACCCGCTCGCTGCGCCCACTGGAGCGGGCTCGACAGCAAATCGCCCAGTTGCAGCAGGGTCAGCGCTCCCAACTCGATGCCCAAGTACCCAGTGAGCTGGTGCCGTTGGTTGGCCAGATCAACCATTTGCTCAGCCATACCGAAGACAGCCTGCGACGCTCGCGCAATGCACTGGGCAACCTGGGCCATGCCCTGAAAACACCCCTGGCGGTACTGCTTAGCCTGGCGTCCAACGAGCGCCTGCAGGGCTTGCCTGAGGTGCGTGCACAGATGCGCGAGCAGTTGCAGCAGATCGAGCAGCGCCTGGCTCGCGAGCTCAACCGCGCACGCCTGGCAGGCGATGCGTTGCCAGGTGCGCAATTTGCCTGTGATGAGGAGTTGCCAGGGTTGCTGAGCACCTTGGGCATGATCCATGGCGAGGGCCTGGTGCTGAGCCATGCCGTGCCATCTGGCCTGCTGCTGCCCTGGGATCGCGAAGACATGCTGGAACTGCTGGGCAACCTGCTGGATAACGCCTGCAAATGGGCGGACAGTGAGGTACACCTGGGCATCGCAACCTCCGAGGACCATTACCAGCTGTGGGTCGACGACGACGGCCCTGGCATCCCCTATCAGCAACGTGTGCAAGTGCTCGAACGGGGTTCTCGCCTTGACGAGGAAGTCGATGGGCACGGTCTGGGGCTGGGCATCGTGCGTGACATCGTCCAGGCCTGGGGTGGGCAGCTGCAACTGCTAGAAAGCCCGATGGGCGGATTGCGTGTGGATATCCAATTGCCGCGCCGTAGCCTGTGATCAGCGCTGAGTCCCACAGCGCGGCCCGGTTCCCACTTGCCAGCAGGCAAACGGCTGTACTGCAAAAAAAATGCACCACTGCCACATTTTTTTGAATTAGCCCAAATCGACGTCGCTCGGCAGAATCGCTCCTCGTAGCCTTCGCTCGCCGGCGTCCAAGACAACTGTCAATACCGCGCACCACTGGCCAAGGCTTACGGTTCCTCTTTCGTCCAGACCTATACAGAACCCGAAACGACATGCCTGCCTCGCGTACCGAACGTCTTCTGCAGTGGCTATTACCTGCCCCCATGAACATCCCTCCCACCCAATGGCTGCGTGCCGGTGTCGGCGCATTGGTCGGCCTGTTCCTGGCAGGCTGGCTCACGAGCCTGGCTTATGGCCCGGATATCGCCTTGCACCTGCTCGGGCCGTTGGCAGCCTCGGCGGTGCTGGTGTTCGCCGTTCATTCAGGCCCCCTGGCACAGCCTTGGCCAGTGCTTGGCAGTTATGCCTTGGCCGGCATCGTTGGCTTGGCAATGCGGGACGGTTTTGGTCCCGGGCTTTGGGTCGCCGCCGCCGCCCTGGGTCTGTCCATCCTGGTGATGTGCTTGCTGCGCTGCCTGCACCCGCCCGGTGGCGCAGTGGCGGTCAGTGCAGTTCTGGCCGACCCAGGGCTGACCGCCCTGGGTGACCATCTGCTGGAGCCGGTACTGCTCAACGCGCTGATTCTCGTCGCGGTGGCCATCGTCTATAACCGCTTGACCGGTGTGCGCTACCCCAAAGGCGCTGCACCGCGTAAGGATTTGCACCACACTCACGACCCGCTGCCAAGTGAGCGCGTCGGCATCCGCAGTGAAGACCTGGCTCAGGCGTTGGAAGAGTTGGGCGAGTTCGTCGACGTAACCCGTGACGAGTTGGAGCGCATCATCCTCGCCACCGAGCAGCACGCCCTGCAGCGCAGCCTAGGGGGCATCACGGCGGCGTCGGTGATGTCGAAGGACGTACAGTTCGTCAGCCCTGACACCACCTTGCAGCAAGCCTGGAAGCTGCTCGACAGCCATCATGTCAAGACCCTGCCGGTGGTGCAGGACGGCGCATTGGTGGGGATCGTCAGCCTGAGCGACCTGGTAGGCCCGGCCATGCAGCAGGCGCGTTTGAGCTGGCGGGGGCTGTTCGGGCGCAAGCCCGTGCGCATGGCGCAGGTGATGAGCCGCCGGGTCGTCAGTGTCAGCAGCCAACACCCGTTGGAGCGCCTGCTGCCGCTGCTGTGCGAGCAGGGGCTGCACTGCCTGCCGGTGCTCGACGGCGACGTGCTGGTAGGGGTGGTCACCCAGACCGACCTGATCGCCGGGCTCAAGCGCCAGTTGCTCAGCAGCGCCAATGCCTCAGAGCGTCGGATCCCAGCGTTGTGACCAGTCGCTGGCCTCGGCTGCGATAAGCCGGCGCAGGATGCCAAGGGCCTGTTGCAACGCGTCGCTGTCACGCTCGCGGGCGTAGACCAGAAAAGTGGGGTAGGTAAATTCCGGCGCGTGCGGTACGCGCTCGAAGACGCCACTGTCTAGGTAAGCCTGCACCACTCGCGTGCGAAAATAGCCGCTCCCGCCCTTGTCGAGGATGAACTGCAAGGCAAGCGGCCCCAGGTTAAAGCGCAGTGCGGCGCGGGCGCAGTCGGGCAGGGCGGCGTCATGTTGCCGGCGGAACGCCTCACCCCAGTCGATGTAGATGTACGGCTCCGGTCGCTCGACCCGCCGGATCCGCACCAGCTTTTCTTCCATCAGCTGCTCCACCTGCAAGCCCGGCCCGTAGATCGGCTGGTACACCAGCGCGGCGTCAAGTACGCCCATCTCCACCTTGCGCAGCAATGATTCGCCATCGCTCACTTCGCTGTGGATGCTCTGGCCAGGAAGCTCCTGGTACAGCGCAGTGACCCAGTCGAGCATCATCGGGTTGCCAAGGCTCACCTCGCCGCCAAGGTGCAGCACCTGCTGATAGCCCGGTGGCAGGGGCAGGTCGCGTCGTGCTGCCTCCCAAGTCTGCACCAGCTGGTTGGCATACCCGACGAAGGCTTCGCCGTGGCTGGTCAGGCGGGCGCCAGCCCGGCTTCTTGTGAACAGGGTGCAGCCCAGTTGCTGCTCGAGCCGCTGCAACCTGGCGGTGACTGCTGTCTGCGACACGCACAGGCGCTCTGCAGCCGCCACCAGGCTGCCACTGCGCACAACCTCCAGAAAAGTGCGGGCCTGATCGATGTCCATTGAGGTACTCACCGTAAAAACTGGTCGCTATTCTAGTGAGTTTATCGCCGCATTGAATGGCTTTTGCCCACGCTGCAAAAATGCAGGTCAGTTAGGCCATATCGCGCCTGGCGCCTGGGTGCAGGGCATCCATACTCAGCGTTCGCCCTTCAAGAACAACAACATCGGGTCAACTCACCATGAGCTATCAGCACAGTTACGCCCAATCCATTACCGACCCCGCCGCCTTCTGGGCAGAGCAGGCGCGCTCGGTGGCGTGGTACCGCGCACCCACCGTGGTTCTCGAGAACAATGCCGATGGCACTCACCGGTGGTTTCCTGACGCACGATTGAACAGTTGTTACCTGGCTCTGGATCACCAGATCGAGCAGGGTCGGGGAGATCAGTTGGCGCTGATTTACGATTCCCCGGTGACCGGCACCCAGCAGACGCTCTCCTACCTTCAGCTTCGCGAAGAAGTCGCGCGACTGGCCGGCCTGCTGCGCCAGCTTGGGGTACAAAAGGGCGATGGCGTCATCATCTACATGCCGATGGTGCCCCAGGCCGCCATGGCCATGTTGGCTTGCGCGCGCATCGGTGCTGTTCACTCGGTAGTATTCGGCGGGTTTGCGGCCAATGAGCTGGCATTGCGTATCGATGATGCGCGCCCGGTGTTGCTGCTAACCGCTTCCTGTGGGCTGGAGTTCGAGCGCGTCATCGAGTACAAGCCGTTGGTCGATCGCGCTCTGGAACTGGCCCAGCACCGCCCGCGCAACGTGTTGGTCTGGCAACGGCCCCATGCGCAAGCGCCGTTGCAGGCAGGCCGAGACCTGGATTGGGCTCAGGCCGTCGTCGGTGCTCAGCCAGTGGCGCCTGTGGAGCTGGATGCGGCAGACCCGCTGTACATCATGTACACCTCAGGAACCACCGGTAAACCCAAAGGCATCGTTCGCGAGAATGGCGGTAATGCCGTTGCGCTGCACTATGCCATGCGCACCGTCTACGGCATGCAGCCAGGCGATGTCTGGTGGGGTATCTCCGACGTGGGCTGGGTGGTGGGGCACTCGTTGATCGTGTATGGGCCGCTGATGTGCGGCTGCACGAGCGTCTTCTACGAAGGCAAGCCCAAATTGCTAGAACTCCCCAAAACCCCCCATTTCTTGTCAAAAATCTCAGCACCACGCATGGCGGCCTGAGCATTTCCGGGCCCTACAGCCTTTCTCAATAATCAGCTCAACCTCTGACAATTGTCAGATCGATTTGCCCACTCGTTCTGCCACCTCGGCGCACCTCCCAAAATCGTAGGCTTCCACCCATTTCTCGATAATTCGCCCCTGCGCCTGCTGTTCACTGACCAAACCATTCAACCTGGAGCGGTTTGATAGGGAGTGAACCTGAACTGCCAGTCGACCAATCCCACACCATCCTGCAAGGCCCCCTCGATTGCTGGTGCCGACTCAGCGCTCTTGGTTCCAAAGTCGCCTGAGGGTGCTCTCCGGGAGCTGCAACTCTTTCTTTGCTTGTGACCGCGTGTAGCCCCGAGACTTGAGCTCCTGTACAGCAGCCCATCGCTCTCTAGCTTGGAGAAGCCGTTGCGGAACGACCTGTTCGATTTCGTTAGGCATTGGGGTATCTGCCAGCCCTAAGCCCTCTAGCTGCTCTAGCGCTGCTGTAAGGGCTTCTCGAGCTGTGCATTCTTGATGAGCAGCGGCAACCAGCGCTAATAGCGTTACAGGTTCAATTTGGAGAGCACTGGCTAGCTGAAAGCTGGTGTCAACGGTGGCCGAGCTCTTAGCGAGTTCTAGGCTGCTGACAGTCGCCTGGGTGACGGAGCGAGCAAGATCTTCTTGAGAAAGACCCTTATGCGACCGGAGCAGTTGGAGGACGGACGCATACGAGCTGCGCAACGACATAGGACTATCCCTTCAAAAAGAGACGGTATGCCGCGTTTGCCTGCCGCCACACAAAAAGATATATTTGTGGCAGTGGCGGTATGCGTTTAGTAGCCCTTCAATTTTGTTGAAATTTGCGTAGCGAGGACGAGGAGCTGGTGGACATTCCCCTGAAGGACGGCCTCCTAAGTGATTCTGGTATTGAGCTCATGGGGTCAGAGCTATCCCTTGAGGAAGTCCTGAAGGCTGCACGGGAGCACTACAAAAGGATGCCTCTGTGTGTCGTAGAGGAGTGGGTGATCCTCGATGCCATCGTCACTGATGATGAGCGGGCGAAAGTTACCGCTGCCGGCTGCGAGCCAATGTTCCTTTTTGCTCATAAAGTCGTGCATGACGAGCAGCGTCGCTTTGAGCCAGGCCACTGGGTGCGCTCATCAATGGGAACCTCGTTCAAGGACGGTTACCTGTTCGCAACGCGCAATACCATCTACGTACTGATGGGCCCTGGGCATCGGACGCTGTCGTCGATCCAAGCCATCTTTTCTATCGTCTAACCATCATCGCTTTGACGTGGTGCAGCTGGTTTCTGAGGCATTCCCATGTTTCGTACACACCTAAATGAAATGGCAGGCGTGCCTGGAATGTTCGGCGAAGGCCTGTCCCATTGGCATTCGATTTCGAGGTCTCTTTCTACTCACTGGTACCACCTGAGTGTGAAACGCCTAGTCGAAGGTAGGTTCATCAGGAGTGAAGAGATGTTGAATGATGAGCCTCGCCTTCATGAACTGCTCAAGACCCAGAATGATGAATTCGTCGTCGAAGATGTCCAGGTGGTAACCCCCGGGCGCCTGAATGGCAGCGAGCGCTGGCGTATGGAGCGTCTGACTTCGGTGTCCCTAGGGTTTGACAGGAATGATTGCCCTGTGTGTTTGCTTGAGGTGGAAAGCGGGGAAATCTACAACGACTCCTGCGATGCAGATTTTGACCGAGCCTCACTCAGCAAGGTGAGAGAGCTATATCGAGCCTCAAGCTGATTTCACTCTTCCCTTTTCAACCTCACTCATCTCCAGAGCAAAGGGCTAGTTACATGTCCGACTCCAACACTTACGAAGTAGATCTGCACAGCCGGCGGTATTCCGACTTTGATCTCTTGCGAATCGCGCGTGCAGTGGGGCAGGGGTACACGAAGCCAGTGACTGCCTTTCTTGTGAATGCCCAGATTATTGCCTGCAGCGCTGTGGGCGTCGTATTTGGGCATGTACATGCAGCCAATCCAATCGGCCGATTTGCTGATGGGCACTACCTACGCACGTCCGATATTCAGAGCATTCAGAAAGAAGGCCGCTTTTGGGTCGTTACTACGCTGAATTCACGGTACGTCTTAGCGTCGTTTCGCAGGGATGGCGGCCGGGCTGGATTGAGAGATTTTTTGAAGGTGGGGTCGAAGGGGTTCTTTATTAGCCCTGGCCGCTTGCACTAAAGAATAGTTTTTTGAACTAAGCGGCTTCCCCGTGAAGCTGCTGACACTCTGCCTTTGCCTGAAAACGGGTGATGGAAATTTTTATGACAGGAGTTAGTCGTAGTGATTGCTGATTACATCAAGGTCTCTGGAAAGCTTGAAGATATTCGAGTCTTTGAGCACAGGGAGGGTAGTGTTCAAGTCATAATGAAGATTGATGGTGTTCTGGTGCCGAATACCGTCATTCCAATTCAGCTTTACGAAGAAATCGAGGCTGGTAAGCACTATGACTTTTATTGTGTCTACAAAAAGTCAAGGAACAAACTCAAAAACACAGGCGCGATCTATGCCTTCAAAGAGGAAGGTGGACGGATTCGCACTCTGACTAAGCTTCGTCTGGCGACTCCTGTGTATATGATGTTTTACGGAGCAATCTGGTTCGCAGTGGCGTATGTAGCTGTATTTCTTCTTGCGCTCCTGCCCGTTTTGGCGCATCACCGACAGTCAGAAGTCATATCGATTCTGCACAGCTATTCAATGCTCGGCGGTGCAGTGCCTGCGTTGTTCTTTGCCTGGTGCATCATAAACTTCTGGCGCAAGTCCGGAAATCTAGAATCTTGGCCGAGTGTTGCGCCAAGTGTCGTAATCGAGCGGTTTAGCAAGCTCCATAAGTAATAAATTCCTAGGGGCTGAAGTCTGGGCGTGCCGCTCCGCGGACAGGCTGTCGTAAACCGAGCCCTGCTTTTGCAGGTCTCGGCCCTCCGGGCTGCCATCCTGCACGCCTTCGGCCGGAGCGGTCTGCGCGCTCCGCTTGCTCATGACGCGCGATACATTGTGGGCTGCCTCCGTTTTGTTCAGCAATCACCATCGGAGAGCTCATAGCCAAGCTGTATCCGTTCCCTGCTGTTTGGACAGCTGCGATTACTGTCATTGAAGGTTTTGCTTGGAAAATTTTGCGGTTAAGAATCAAATTGTGCTCAAGGTTTTGTGAAATGAACCGTTTATAAGAATAAGCGCATAATTTAGGTAATATCATGGCCTCCCGTAAGCTGCTTCAGCCTAACACTTCTTTTAAAGCTCCTTCGATTTTCTATGTTTCAGGCACAAGTGAAACCTTTGGAGTTTCTTTAAGGCTGATGGAGTCAGGCCTCATCAATACCTGGTTTAATGGCTTGCGAGTAGCGTACACGCCGCGCCAGGCCCATCTGGTCGCATCAAGCTTGGTGCATGCGCTCTTCCATCTACGCTGCTCGTTAACAGGTGGTTGGAGCAAGGAAGACACGAAGCTCCACGACTCAGTTTTTCTTTGGGCCGAACTGATCATCCCTAGCCTTCATCTCTCCCATGACGCCACCGACCCCATTACTCACAAGGGGCATGGTGCAAATTTTGTTGCAAGTGGAACGCTACATTACCCAGACCCATCCCCAGATCCAGATTTCGGCTTCAGTGATGAGGAGCAGGCCACTTACGATCTGTTGATCAGGCCATACGAGGCATCAGTCCTGCTGAAATTTGGTTGTGAGGAATGGCTGTTCAGCCCTGATGAAACGCAGTGGCTCGCCAATCAATTATGGGTCGCCTCGTTTTTGGCAGCAAAGCAGCCTACCAGTCCTTGAAAATCAGTGTTTCGAGTGAGGCGGCCGTTGATATTTAATAACGCGACCTCGGCCATCGGAGCACCGGTTAACCGAGGTCGCGTTCATCAGGGTTCTAGATTGGTGATTCCTCACCTAGTAGAAGGTCGATGTTACCAACCTTGGCTACAAGAGCTTGTTTGATGCTGTTTCGTAGTTTCTCCTCTACTTCCTTGTGAAGACGAATCTTTCCGATTGCGAGAGCCGTGATGAATTCCATGGAGGCATCACCACGCTCGAAGCCGTGCCCCTGAACAACCCGCAGGATGATGTCGGCCATGGACGCGCTGTGGGTTTCATGGGCGCTGTAGTCCAATTCGGTCGGCAGTGCTGCGCGAAGAAACGCCCCTTGGATGATCCCGTCATCGTACCGGGAAAAGATTTCAGGGGAGAGGAGCACCTGCTGGAGCTCCCCTGACTCTAGTCGCTTCGAGTCAGCGATTTTGGCGCTTTCTCGAGCGTTCTGAAGAATCCATAGAATTGTCAGGAAGATGTCCGTGCAGGCGGCCACGGTGACGTCTTTATCACCGCTTACAAAGGCAAAACCTTTGGTGAGCTTCATCTGCCCAGGTTGATAGCTGCTCGGCCAGAACGCTTGGTCTGAGAGTCCATCCCTTCCCGCATTGTCGAAAGCCGCAACCCGAGCTTTTACCGACTCGGATGCGCTGGATCCATCGAACGCAATCATCCGACTGAGCAGCTTGTACTCCTGGTTCCAATGGCTGTTACAGGACAAACTAGCGGCTGGAATTTCGATGAAAGGCTTGAAGACGTACTTCCGACTTCCCTTGGGTGGCTGAGTGAGATTCGCTGCTAGCTCATTCATCAATTCATAAGAGCGACCTAGAAGCGCACCAACCAGGTAGATCCGAGTGCCAGTTTTCTGAGCTGACCGGAGGCGGCGACTGATGCTGAGGAGCAAAGTACCTCGTTCAGCAGCGGCAGCCACTATGATTACTGATCCATCAAATTTTTCGTTAGGGTTGAATTTAGCTGCGCTCACCACATCGCAGGTGAGCCCCCTGACTTGGAGAAACTTCAAAGCTTCAGCTGCCATCGTTTCGCTGGCTTGGTCATCATCATGGATGATAAGAGAAGTCGATGCTGGCGACTCCTCCATCAGCACCTTCTGAAACCACTCAGTGAATTCTTTGGTTTGGACAAGCTTGTTCTTGTCCACTTGGACAGTCCGGAATCGCTCCCTGTTCGGGATTTGACTGAAGCACGTGAACAGACCTTTGCCCATGAACGAGAAAAATCTGTTCTGAAGGCCTTCGGGCAGGTGACTCATGCTGATGTTGAGCAGCCTGGTTTCGGTGTGCTGTGCTACGAACCGCTCACCGTGAATACGGATCAGACGGCGACCTTCGGTCGATTCCGACTCGGACACTGACTCAAAATCTTCAGGTTTCTCTACCGTGTACAGCACCTTGCATGAATCGGAATCAGTGAGGAAGGACAAGAATGTGGCTACCCGAGCTGGCGAAGCGCCGTTGACCTTGATCCATTCCTTGGCCAGACCGCAGTTAGTGGAGGCAGAGATAAGGCATAGCGATGAGGCGCCATCGGGGAGTGGGCCATCCTTCAGTCCATCGTGGGAGTGGAACGATTTGATATTCTGAATCGTTGGCTTGCCAAAATTTTCTTGGAAAAGTTGAATGGACAGCGCTACTGGCAGGAATGCCATGGTGTCGAGGTATACGGTGTCAGCTTCGCGCAGGCCCGCCCCCGTAGAGTCTTTGATCACTTTCAGGCACGTGAATGCCAGGAAATGCGAGTGGAGGGCCTCAGTAAGCAGGTTCTCAGCTCGAATGAAATAGTTGGACGATCGTGACGATGGCTTAGAGAAGAGGAAACCTGCCGGCGCCTTTGTCAGCACGGATGTACACTTGACCAGCTTCTTCATCCCGGCCTGAACAAAGTCATCTGCCGCTCGGGTGATCAGCTCGCCAATTTTCCTATCGGCTCCGGCAACATTGACGTATTTCTTGATCTCGCCATGCTCATTGAAAAACGAGAAACCGTAGGAAGGTGTTCCGCCGTTGGCGCGACGCTCCAGAGCGATGGCTATGGCGGATGACTTGCTTGCACACTGTTCCTTGATCCATTCCCGGTGACACTCGGGAACAAGGAATGTGACGTGGTCGGGCAGGACGTACTCGTTCAAACGATTCTGCAGCGCTTCAGTAATGTGGGCGTCTGTGATTCGTTCAGGGCCCGTGAAAAAAACCACCACATGGGCTGGTTCAGCGGTTGCGGTAGGGGTGAGGACTACTTCGAAGTCAAACAGATCAGGCATCTCAGTTCACCGGAATGCAGATGGTGAATACAGTGCCTTCAGCTGCCGCCAGCTCACGGTCACCGCTCCAGTTTTTGGGGTTGAACTCCACGACTTGGTCTTGGCCTTGAAATGCCTGATATAGGCAAACCCTGCCTGTACGAAGACGGACGTAGGCCTTTAGCTTGTTGAGTGCCTGGACTGCGTTGTGCAGGCCCATACCAGAAGTGGCTGAGTCTTTTGTCGTGACATGCTTCTTGAAGCACTCCAAGGTGGCCTCAAGCTCTTCTGACAAGGGCAGGTCGTTGAGCGCTTCTACAGGGGTTCCTCTCTTCGCCGACAGCCAGCGTCTTGCCAAGCCTGGCCCGCTGTCGATGACAGAGATCTCGATGAACTCAAGGTATTCCGAATCCCTGAGCATGTTTCGCATCACGAATATTGCGAACTGAGGCTCCTTGTCCGAGACGAGATGTATGTCCTCTCGTTTGATCTTGCCGGCCTTTACCGACGCGCCCCTAAGACCTTTCTTGTACTTCACACCATGGACGTCGGTCACTGAGTGCTGGTCGGCGTTAGCGATCAGCTCGGCCAGTACGCTACCGAGGGCTGGCAGCCCACCCTTTTGGAGCGTCCTCTTATCCTGCTTGGTATGCATCAGGGAGGATGAAAGCTCCAGCAGGCTTGCAAAGGAGGAGTGAGAATGGATCTGAGGCGTCGCCCCTCCGTAGTAGAAGGGCTTGATGAATTCCATCTTCGCGAAATTAATGCTGAAGAGGTTGATGGTGTTGGGACGTGCTCCTCGATCGCTTGAGGTGTTCCGAAGATCACCTTCGTACATCGCTTCAATCAAGGGCCTAATGACAGTAAGCGCCGCGCGCTTATCTACCGCCTCATGACCCTCGGTCTCGATGCGGGAAGACATGATTAACGCTGTCAGGCCAGCAGCAGTCTGGCCCAATTGTAGAATTCGAACAGGAGCGCTTTCAGCGCCCGCGTATAGGTGAAGTACGCTTTGCTCGTGAGCCCGGGCCCAGCTGATCACCAACTGAGCAAGTGCTGCGTCAACCCCAAATAGGCCGCCGTGACTCATGCTTTTGGGCAGGCGGAGGGTCGTATCTTCTCGGCAAAGCGGGTACAAATCTTCGATTTCGTATGTGTTCAGAGCCTTGGCGATCTTCATCAGCACCTCAAACAGTCCATCGTTCCGGGCGCTGATCCAGATACCTGGACACACCCCAACCAAATCATATCGACAGCAGTACAAATGGTGATAGGTACTGCAGAATTCTGCCGGCTTCAGCATTAGAAATCACAGGAGCCTTTGTGAGAATGCGTTCAGGAACCAGATGCTTGACCCGGAACACTGAGAAGCTTCAGGAAGCTGAGGAGAGTATGATCCATCTCGCTGCCCTCATACTCTTCCTCAGCATGGTGGGCGCCGACTCGAGTCAGCGCCACGTGCTGGCCCTCGTATTCGACAACGTCCATTCCGATCATCAGATCGTAAAGGTCTTTGCTGCTGGCCTGGCAAACCTTGTATTTCTCAATCTCATCTTCAGAAACGTCAAAGATTGAGTCCTTGGCTTCGTCATGCGTTCTGAATAGCTCGAGAGTCGAAATCTCTGTGTAGCTATGCAGGGAGCTGTAGTAGGTTGGCTGGCCATCGAATGCGACGTAGTAGGCCGTCCGATCCTCCGTCAACGACAGATGCGAATGTTTGGGGCCACGCCGAATCAACCATGCTCCATTTGGGCCTCGTGCAGTGAGATGAGGGATGAGCATCAACCGCTTGTACGTTGTCTCGTTGAAGATTCGCAGGGGTAGGGCAGGCCTACCGATGTGAATCAGGGTGGAGCCACAGGTCAGGGTTCCACCCTCGTACTTCCCACAGTCCCATTCCTCGTCGGGTTCGAGCTCTCGAGCTAGCCGCCAGACAGCAGGAATCAGCTCTCTAGTCTTCTTGCCGAGGTCTTGTGTCAACAGGTGCAGTCGGCGTTCATGTGTGCCCTTGTCACTTTCAGGAATTGGGTGATGCATGGCCTCGTTGAAGGGAATGAATTCCCACTCGAGAATGCCCTGCTGGTGTTGCTCCACGGCTTTCTGCAAGTCCTCAGGCCACAGGCTCATTTGCTCTGCGCGCAATGGGATGATGTCGGTGTCGCGTGGTGCTCTGCCGGCGGTGGGGTCGAGTCGTATTGAGTCGATCCTGGATTGCCAGGCCGTGTCTGTCTTCGTCCAAATCAGCACGGCGTCAGGGAATGGTACGCCGGATCTGTTTTTCTCCGGAGAGCCGTCATACACGCGTAGTAACGGCAGGGATCCGAAGAACTGACGTTGAATCGCACCTGGGGATGGGGCTGATCCGGTAGTGTCGAAATTCACTACGACATCGAGGTCTGGGCAGGTAAGGGCGCCTCTCGCATATGAGCCGACGACCCAAAGCTGGAGGGCCTCCATCCGTCCAGTCAGCGTCTCGCCGTAGCAATCGACTTCGAAATCGTGTGCAGCGGCCTTATCGAGTGCGCGGCACATCTTGACGAGGTGCTTGGTGAACCGTTCTCGCGGGTGGCGCTTTTCCATGCCTTCCAACTTAGACCTTCCTGACAAACCTGAAGCGTGACTATCTCGGTATCCAGCTGGCTGGATGCCACTATCTGTCAAAAATATCGCGTCTCTACGGATTGATCTAGCGAAGGGGAAGTGTCGGCTACTTTTGGCGTGCCGCTGCCAGCGGCTAGGCTGTCGTGAACCGAGCCCCTTCGTGTCTCGGCCCTGGGCGGGCTTCCATCCTGCACGCCTTCGGCCGGAGCGGCCTGCGCGTTCCGCTTGCTTTGTTGGAATCTGCTCGTCCAGTTGCCTAAGCCGGACGCTGCTGTGCCTCAAGCTTCTGAGATCGCCTGCTCCAGGCTCCGAACGAGGCCTTCTGCGGATTTATTTTCTGATTTCTATTTCTGTGGAAGCCTTTGTTTACGAGGGATACCGCTTAGCTCAACAACGTTATCAGGCGAGATTTTTCGGATTTTCTCTGTGCCGGAAATCCGGGCATTCAACAGCTGCCGAGTGTTGGTCAACGTGCTCCTTTCCTGCGTGACCTGTCCTAGTCATTGGGGGCGAAAATGGGAAGATACAGAGTCGGCGTCACTTGCATCTGTGTCACAAGGCCACTATGGCGTTTTCGATCTACGCTCCATGTTCGACTACCCAAAAGAGGTAGCGGAACGATGATTGGTCAACACATGGAGCTGTCATGTCGAGCCTACAAGCGGAGTATCAGCGATTCTTGATTTACCTGGCGGGTCAGCCTGTGTACGACGATGTGCGTCGGATGGCGAATTTGATCATGGCCAATTTGCAGAGTTTGGCCGAGGTTGGTGCGCAGAGGCGGGCACGCTCCAGTCGTCTGGCACCGATTGCGCTCCAGCATTTGGCAAACACAGTTCCACACATGCCGGAGGCCATTCAACCTGCGCAGGCCGATCGTGCTCACCTGCGGTTGAATCGATTGGAGGTAGGCCCATTTCGTGGGTTCATGCAGTCTGAAGTCTTTGACCTGAGCCACAACATAACGCTGGTATACGGCCCGAATGGGACGGGGAAAAGCAGCTTTTTCGAAGCTCTCGAAACCGCAATGCTTGGCTCGATCAGTGAAGCGGAGGCCAAGCGTTTTACCCATCGATCATACTGCGATAATGCACGGCTTCGACGCCACGAAGTCCCACGGCTGCTTGGGTCATTCAACGGTGGGAACATTTCCCAGATTCAGGCGAGCGAGAAAGACTATCGGTTCTGTTTCGTGGAGAAGAACCGGCTCGATGACTTCGGCCGGATAGCAGCCCGAACGCCAGGTGACCAGCGTCAGCTCATCGCGACGCTGTTTGGTGTTGATCAGTTCAGCGAGTTTGTCCGGGGTTTCAACGCCACGCTTGATGAGAACCTGAGCATCGCAAGCGTTAGAGCTTTGCAGCTTGAGGGGAGGCGTAACCAGGTTGCAGCATCGCAGCAGTTGATTGACACCTTCGAGCAGCGTGTTGCCGGTCTAGCCCAGGAAGAAGAGGGTCTAGCCGCACGAATCCATCAGGGCAGTACCTATGAAGCATGCGTCAACTGGATTCTGGGGACACAAGAGGCGCCGGGGCGCCTGGCATATCTCCAAGGCGTCTTAGAATCGCCTGTGCCCGCGATACATGGATGTACAGCAGCCTCTCTGCAGGAAAAGCGGAGAGAGGCCTATGAGACTTATGCGGCAAGCCAAGCAGCGCAGCAGGCACTGACTGCCCGGGCTGGTGAAGTCTCGTATTCGAACCTGTATGAGGCGCTCCTTCAGCTGACAGATAACGCGACATCATGTCCAGCGTGTGGCACTCACCTGGATCAGGTTGCCCAAAACCCATTCGAGCGTGCACGCGTAGGGCTAGCGCAATTGGCTGAGCTCAGGGGCTTGCAGCAGCGGTCAGAAACGGCAACCAACAGATTTAACGAGTCGTTCCGCTCCCTGCATGCCGAAATGCAGCGTGCTTGTGGTGCCGTCACACAGGTGTGCCCTAACGAGCTTCAAGCTGCGCAATTGCCAGAACTTCCGCCGGCGGCTGTAGGCAACTGGTTTCAACCATGGGTGGATGCGGATGATAGGGCATGGCTGGCCCTCTTGGAGCTAGTCAATCGTGTTGAGCAGGCTGATGCCGCTACCCGTCAGATCACTGAGCAAAGGCAATCTCTGGCCCAGGAGAGGATGAGGCTTGATGGGTTCAAGACCGAGATAGAGCGATGCAAATTTCTTCGATCACAAGCCCTCACAGATTTCACGCAGGCTCAGGCAACGATTGCCCAGTTCGAAGCTGACAACCAGCAACTGATCGAAGAGGTCGGACGTGAAGCGCTGACTCTTGAACACAATAGGCGGATCAAGGCCGCCTATGATGGATACCTGCCTCAGTTGCAGGCCTACCTCGCAGCGTTGCCAGCCCAGCTACTGCAGGGACTAGGTGATAGCGCTCGCGATCTGTACAACCTGTTCAGCCGTGAAGATCCTCCACCTGCTCAAATCCATGCTCTCAGGTTGCCGCTTGCCGAGAACGGAAAAATTGAAATTGAGTTTGTAGGTCAGCCAGGTGAGCGTTTTGATGCATTGATGATCTTGAGCGAGGGCCATATCCGGTGTCTGGGCCTAGCAATATTGCTGGCTAAGAATCTCGCCGAAAACTGCCCAGTAGTGATCTTCGACGACGTCGTGAACGCCATTGATGATGAGCATCGGGATGGCATCTGGCGCACGTTCTTTGAGAGTGGCTTGCTCGATGCGAAGCAGGTCATCCTCACATCACATGCCGAAGAGTTCCTGCATCGCATCCAGCAGGAGATTGGAGCCCAGCGAGCAGCACAAATACGTAGATACCGCTTCCTTCCTCACCACGGTGAGCATCATCTTCGCATCGATACTGATCCGCCAACTAAGAACTATGTCCTACTGGCACAAGCCTCATTAGAGGCTGAAGAGAAGCGGGATGCTTTGCGTCATTCTGTAGTGGTCAACTAATCCCGGACACCGGATTAAGTTTTTCCTCGGCAATCGCCGGAGGTAACCCACCGTTGAACTGATGCGGTCGCTCCCAGTTGTAGCGCTGCATCAGAAACCTGCCGATGTCCTGCTGTGCCTGCGCAGCACTCATGTAGCCCACACTTGGCACCCACTCCGTTTTCAGGCTGCGGAACAAACGCTCCATAGGCGCATTGTCCAGGCAATTACCTCTGCGGCTCATGCTTTGCTTGAAGCGGTAACGCCACAACCGCTGACGAAAAGCTCGGCTGCCATACTGGCTGCCCTGATCACTGTGAAACAGTACATTCTGCGGCCGCCCGCGGTGCTCGTACGCCATGTCCAGCGCCTTGATGACCAATTCGCTGTCCGGTTTGGGTGAAAACGCCCAGCCCACCATGCGACGTGCAAAAAGGTCGATAACTGCCGCCACATAGTGCCACTGGCCTTGAGCCCACACATACGTGATGTCGCCGCACCATACTTGATTCGGTGCCGTAACATCGAATGCGCGCTCCAGCACGTTCGGGATGTCAGGGCGCTCTACTGTGGCCTTCTTGTAAGCATGTGAACCCGGTTGCTTACTGATCAGCTTCATTTCGCGCATCAACTTGCGCACCTTGAAGCGGCCGATCTGAATGCCTTCTTCGCGCATCATGCACATGATGCTTCGACTACCTGCGGCACTACGGCTCTGTGTAAACAGCTCGTTAACCCGAACACGCAGTGCCAGTCCCGCAACGTCGGGAGATCGCCGTTTATGGCAATGCACGTAGTAACACGAGCGAGTGACTTCAAACACCGAGCAGAGTAATTCGACAGGCTCGTCGCGGCGGAGCTGATCGATGAACGCAAGCGCTCGTGTTCCTCGGCCATCAAGAGCGCGGTAGCCTTTTTTAAAATCGATTTCTCCCGTTCCAGCCGGTTGATCCGAGCTTCCAACTCTTGGATCTTCTGCTGCTCGGGGGGCAGCGCCTTGCTTGTTGGCGTAGCACCGCCATGTTCTGACTGGAGTTGATTCACCCAACGGCGTAGCGCCGATTCAACCAAGTCGAGCGACCGGGCGGCTTCAGTAAGGCTATAGCCCTGGTCGAGCACCAGGCAGGCTACCTCGCGCTTGAATTCGGGAGTGAAAGTACGTCGTTGTCTGCTCATCGAACACCTCTGTGTGGCGATCATTTTCGCCTAAAAAGGTGTCCGGGGTTAGTAGACCACTACAGGAACGGGGAATCCCACTCAGGGTGGGACTCCCAGCTACAGATTCGCGAACGTTACGGTTGGGCACGTTCCTTTTCTTTTAACCGTGAGCTATCTGATTGCTGAGAGGTGGGGTGCGATCCGGAAACTCCTTTGAACCCTAGGGCATATCTGATCATGCGAGATAGGCATAGTGGGCAGAAGGGCTAAAGAGAGCGACTTAGATCGCGGCATCGGATGTGAGCTCACGGCTCTTCGTGGCGCGACTCAGAAGCCCGGCGTTGATTTTACGCCGTCGTCATAGATCGTCGTCACCTTATGTTTGCGAGCCCACTCTTTAGAGTCATCAGGCTGCCAGGTTACGAAGACCTCAGCTGTGCATGAGTAACAATCCCTTTCTATTTTTTCGATGGTATCAGCTTGGCCCCACAACGCGAGATAGACCTTTGCTTGTGTAAAATTTTTGAGGGTGGTTGATCCGCATAGCGTAATGGTCTGTCCCTCGGCGAACGTGACTGTACGCTTGGTAATCAGGGTATTGGCTAGAGCTTCAGGTAGTACCTGACTAAACATCGTACCCTTCACATTGCCGATTGTTGGCACGACAATCACTCCGGAGCCATGTCTTTGGCATAGCTCGAAAAGCTTAGCCAAGCCCACTCGGGTTCCTTCTTGGTTGTCTCCATAAGACGACACCAGATAACGCTCACGACTCATCGAAAATCCCTCAGATAAAAGACTCAACCTATGAACTCTTGCAGCGCGAAGGCGCTCAGCCCCACGGCAGCTCGTAACGCTCTATCACGATGATTCTATGTCAAAAATGAATCGCCCCTGGTTTCGTAGACACCTCCAAGCCTCATAATGAGGCCCAAATAGGAGGTGCCATGAGTCGTCAGCGTTACCCTGAAGAATTCAAGATCGAAGCGGTCAAGCAAGTGACCGAGAAAGGCAAGCCTGTCGCTGAGGTTGCCCAGCGCCTGGGCATGTCCGTGCACAGCCTTTACGCCTGGATCAAGGTCTACAGCAAGCCCCAAGAGCAGCGTCAGCAAGACAATGATCAGCAGGCCGAACTGCGCAAGCTGCGCGCTGAACTCAAGCGCGTGACGGAAGAGCGAGACATCTTAAAGAAGGCCGCCGCGTACTTTGCCAAGGAGTGCGGCTGAAGTACGCCTTCATCAAGAAGCACTCGACGGATTACCCGGTGCGGCGCCTTTGCCAAACCCTCAAGGTGCATCCCAGCGGCTACTACGCTTGGTTGGCGGAGCCTCAATCTGCCCGAGCAAAAGAAGATCATCGTCTGCTTGGTTTGATCAAACATGCTTGGCTCGAAAGCGGAGGTGTGTACGGCTATCGCAAAATTCATGGTGACCTGCGTGAGCTGGGAGAGACATGCGGGCGAAATCGAGTCGGTCGTTTGATGCAAGCAGAGGGGTTGCGTTCGCAAACGGGTTATCGCCGTCGTCCTGGGTTTTATGGCGGAAAACCAACCCCAACCACCTTGCCCGGCAGTTCAAGGTCAGCGAGCCGAACAAGGTCTGGGTGACCGATATCACTTACATCCGCACCTATGAAGGATGGCTTTATCTGGCGGTAGTGCTGGATCTCTGTAAGCGGCTGGTGAACACGTCTTCCATTTTGATGAGGGCATCGCGTGGTCTGACCGTCATCTCGCATTGGCCGACGCGAAATCCTTGATCACACTGAAAAAGGTTTCAAGAGAGCGGGAGATAAACTTGTCTCTGTGATAAATCGCGTGCAACTGCCGTTTGTGCTCAGGAATCATGTGGTTCAACGAGATCAGGCTCCCCTCGGCGATGAGATCTCCAACCACCCAATAGGAAAGGCAACTGATTCCGACGCCAGCCGAGACCATCCGCTTGATAGCTTCTGAACTGCCAATCTGCCGGGCATTGCGCCAGGCACCCAGGTGTGGAAAAAGCCAGCGCTGAACCTCTTCAGCCGTACCCGATCCCTCTTCGCGTACCAGCCAGCGCGCTTCTTGCAGGTCACTAAGCGAAAGCCGCCCCTTGTGTGCCAGAGGGTCATCTGCCGCTGCGACAATGATCAACTCGTCTTCACACCAGGGCTGCACGGCCAGAGTGGGCTGATGGCTCGGCCCCTCGACCAGGCCAACGTCAATTGACAATTGTGCCGCCTGCCGGGCGATCTCTGCGCTGTTGCCCAGGATGACATCGATCTGTGTCCCGCCGGCACGCTCGGCCATGTGTTGCATCAGCAGCGGCATGATGTAGTTGCCAATCGTCGTGCTGCAACCTACCCGCAGCCGCGCGACCACGTCAGTCCGAAAACCACCCTCGATCTCCAGTGCAGCCTCCAGCAGGCGGATAGCCTTGGGCAATAGTGCCTGGCCGTTTTCGTTGAGCACCAGGCGTTTGCCGACGCGGTCGAAGAGTCGAATATCCAATGCGCCTTCGAGTTCTTGGAGTGCTGCGCTGGTGGCTGACTGCGAAAGAGCGAGGGTTGCGCTGGCTTGGGTGGTTGAACCCAGCTGGGCGATAGCGCGGAAGATGTGGAGTTGCCGAAGTGTGAGCTTCACTTTCTTACCTTGAAAATAGGTATGCCATATTCAAAATATCCGTTTTTCCAGATAGATGCATGCCGCTATTCTGAACCTGTTGCCGCATCGCAATCATTCGGAGGTTTTATGCGCGAGATCAGCCTTATCAAGGTCATGCAGGGCGGCCAGCCGCTCTCGGCGCTTTCCAATCCCAAGGAAGCGATTCGACAGTTCACGCCTAACTGGTTTGCCGCAACGATGGGCACCGGCATTCTGGCCTTGGCCCTGGGGCAGTTGCCGGGTCACAGTATGCTGCTTACAGG
This sequence comes from Pseudomonas sp. I3-I5, assembly GCF_022699445.1. NCBI lineage: Bacteria > Pseudomonadati > Pseudomonadota > Gammaproteobacteria > Pseudomonadales > Pseudomonadaceae > Pseudomonas > Pseudomonas sp. I3-I5. Next base: position 1,703,580 of record NZ_CP093940.1, read on the forward strand.
TATTGGGGAGGCGCTTTGGCTGTTCAATATCCTGCTGTTTACCGTCTTTACCCTGATGTACGCCGCCCGCTGGGTGTTCTTCTTCGATGAGGCCAAACAGATCTTTGGGCATTCCACGGTTTCGATGTTTTTCGGCACGATACCGATGGGCCTGGCAACGATCATCAACGGCTTGGTTCAGTACGGCCTGCCGAACTGGGGAGACGGTGTGATCCCCTTGGCCCATGCGCTCTGGTGGCTGGACGTCGCCATGGCACTGGCGTGTGGGGTGCTGATCCCGTTCATGATGTTTACCCGGCAGGAGCACAGCATCGATCAGATGACTGCTGTATGGCTGCTTCCTGTGGTAGCGGCGGAAGTGGCAGCGGCGAGCGGCGGTACCATCGCACCGCATCTGGCTGATACCAGTGCTCAGTTCACGATGCTGATCACCAGCTACGTCTTGTGGGCCTACTCGGTTCCAGTTGCCTTAAGCATACTGGTTATTCTGGTACTGCGTCTGGCACTTCATAAATTGCCCCATGAGAGCATGGCGGCGTCGTCTTGGTTATCGCTGGGGCCAATTGGCACGGGCGCTCTGGGCATGTTGGTCATTGGTAACGATGCACCGGCAATCTTCGCTGCCCACGGCATGTCAGGCGCCGGCGTGGTGGCCGGGGGTATCGGGGTAGTATCGGGTGTCCTGTTCTGGGGCTTGGGCTTGTGGTGGATGCTGTTGGCGCTGTTGATCACCGCGCGTTATGCCAAGGGCGGCATACCCTTCAATCTTGGCTGGTGGGGCTTCACATTCCCGCTGGGGGTATATGCGGTGACCACGCTGAAGCTCGGCGCGACGCTGAACTTGGCCTTTTTTGATGTGCTGGGCATTATCCTGGTGATGATGTTGGCCATCATGTGGCTGGTGGTTGCGACCAAAACCGCTGCCGGTGCATACCGTGGCAATCTATTTGTATCGCCTTGTATCGCGTCGCTGAACGCCAAACGCGCCAGTCGCTAACGATCAGACACTCGCCACGTTCGCCGCCCGGGCCAGCGTGGCGACAATGTCTTTAGCGACATCAGGATGCTGACACACCGAAAGCGGGCTTGGGTGCGGCATGGCGAACAGCCTGACCTCGGGGCGATGATGCTCGATTTCGGGTGCCGCTCTTTGAGCCACGCGTCCAGCCAAGACCACGACGCGCAGGCACGGGAGCAGATCCATTACCTCTTTCAGCAGTGTGACGCCCTCTGTGATTTTCGAGCGGGTGATCGCTTCGGCAGGACTGTCCAGCTTCGGCAGCCACGGATAGATATTCCACAAAATGGTCTGCTCACGCGCGAGGCACGCCTGTTCAAGGAAGCGCTTCAGGTTGCGCTGGGAGGGCCCTGTGTTGTCGCGGGAAACGAAGCGTGGCCACGAGCAATCCCTGGCCGGAGATTCCAGCAATATCAGAACAGACGCATCGACCCCACCATCCAGCGGATCAAAGTACGGCAGTCGTCTAGCTCCCAGGCTCCGGGCGTCTACCCACTTGTTCAGAATACCAGCAGGCTGGGAGTACAGACGATGTCTGCGGGTATCTTGAATATTCATCTAGTCTCTAGGCGTCGAGGGGAAACCGTGCTCGCGTCAACGATTGCGAAGCACTATTTACGTGACAATCGCGCGAGTGATATGTTGCTTCTAAGGAGATGGCATTCCTCCTCACAACCGCCCCGTGCTGATGATGCCTACGTGAACCCTGGACAGGGTGCGTAGGTGTGCCCCCTGTCCGCGAATCTAGGACAGGAAATTGACTCAAAATTCCGTATTAACTCTCTATCGCAATCTGCGGTTATCAGCACCTCCTCGGCCCTACCAGCTTCGAGGAGATTTGCAGTCATGCTGAAATCACTCTTTGTCATCGCCATCGGCGCATCACTTGGTGCCTGGTTGCGCTGGCTCTTGGGTATGAAGCTCAACGCTCTGTTCCCGACTATTCCCCCAGGCACTGTAGTGGCGAACATGGTCGGGGGATACATCATTGGCCTAGCCATCGCGCTCTTGGCCGCATCTCCCTCCTTAAGTCCAGAATGGCGCTTGCTGATAATCACGGGCTTTTGTGGGGGACTTACCACCTTTTCCACCTTTTCAGCCGAAACAGTTGCCCTCATCCAAGAAGGAAGATTGCTGTGGGCGCTCGGCTCAATTTCATTGCACGTTGTAGGTTCGTTAGCGATGACCGCTGCCGGACTACTTTCCTACCAAATGATTGGTACTCGCTGAGGAAATTGAAATGAAAGGCTATATGGTCGTTTTCTTCACCCAACAAAACCGTCGTTATCAAGGAAAGATGCTCGGCGAATGGATCGTCGACATAGCTAAGGAAATGGGGCTGCGCGGTGCCACGCTATGCACCGGAATCGAAGGTTTTGGACACACTGGAAAACTTCACTCATCGCACTTTTTTGAGCTGGCTGATCAACCTACCGAGATTCGCTTGGCAATGACGGAGGAGGAGTCAGAGTTATTATTCAAGCGACTGGACTGTGAGGAAATTTCGGTGTTTTTCACAAAAACGCCAATCGAGATGGGCACACTTGGAAAAGCGCCTTCCAGCGCAGCCCCGTCTACAACTTCGGAGCTATGAACATGAGCTATACGGACATTTCAGCTGGTAAAGCGATTCCCGATGACTTCTTCACCGTTATTGAGATCCCTGCAAACCACTCGCCGATCAAGTACGAGGTGGACAAGCCAAGCGGACAGATCTTCGTTGACCGCTTCCTCAGCACGCCGATGTTCTACCCGGCCAACTACGGGTTCATTCCAAATACACTGAGCGATGACGGCGATCCTCTCGACGTCCTAGTGATTTGTCCTTACCCGGTATCACCTGGCGTTGTCATTCGTAGTCGCCCGGTTGGTGTGATGTACATGACGGACGAAGCTGGAGCGGATGCCAAGGTGATCGCAGTGCCTCATGAAAAACTCAGCTCTATGTACAGCGACGTTAAGGAGTGCTCAGACCTGCCTGCATTACTCCTCGCGCAGATCCAGCACTTCTTCGAAAACTATAAGGCGTTGGAACCGGGTAAGTGGGTAAAGATGGGGCGATGGGGTAGCGCAGATGAGGCTAGGGAAGAAATCCGCAAGTCAGTAGCTGCCTACGTTCCAAAGAGGCTGATGTCTCACTAGAGAATCTGGACTGTTAGAGTGAACCCACTTATGCGGAAGTAGCTCAGTAATCTCACTCGCCCGCTGTGTTGGCAGGCGGGTGAGCACGTCCTTTAGGTACGCATACGGATCATGTCCATTGAGCCGTGCCGTCTGGATCAAGCTCATAATTGCAGCCGCACGTTTACCGCTGCGCAATGAGCCCGCAAAGAGCCAGTTCTTACGCCCAAGAGCCCATGGTCGGATCTGGTTCTCTGCCCAGTTGTTGTCTATGGGTACAGCTCCGTCATCGAGGTAGCGCGACAGCGCTGTCCAGCGTTTCAGGCTGTAATCGAGTGCTTTGCTGATGGCTGAGCCCTCGGGCACAAGATCGCGCTGGGCAATCATCCAGGCATGCAGCTTTTCCATCACAGGGATGGCTTTTTCTTGCCGTATTCGGCGTCGCGCATCCGGCTCAAGATCGCGGACTTCGCTCTCGATTTCGTACAACAACTGGATATAACGCAGGGCCTGCTCAGCCAGCGTGCTTTTGTTCGTGGCGTGCAGTTCAAAGAACTTACGCCGCGCATGGGCCATGCAGCCGATTTCGGTCACGCCAAGTTCGAAGCTGGCTTTGTAGCCGCCAAAATCATCACAGACCAGTTTGCCTTTCCAGTCTTGCAGAAAATTGCGAGCATGCTCTCCGGCACGGCTGAGACTGAAGTCGTACACCACCGCTGCCGCGTCCGAGAACTGGCTGGTGGCATAGGCCCATACATAGGAACGGTGAGTCTTCTTCGTTCCCGGCATGAGCATCTGCACGGGTGTTTCATCGGCATGAATGACCTGCTGCCCGAGTACCACGTCGCGCAGCGCGTCGACCAGTGGCTGCAACTGTACGCCCGTCACGCCCACCCATTGAGCCAGGGTTGAGCGTGGAATCGCCAGGCCAGCTCGACCGAAGATCGACTCCTGACGGTAAAGCGGCAGATGGTCGGCAAACTTGGCGATCATGACGTGGGCGAGCAGGCCCGAAGTCGGGATGCCCTTATCAATGACTTGCGCCGGAACGGGTGCTTGGATCAGCGTTTCGCAGTCGTCACAAACCCATTTGCCACGCACATGACGTTCAACGGTAAACACACCGGGCGTGTAGTCCAGTTTCTCGCTGAAGTCCTCGCCGATGCGCTTGAGGGCGCAGCCGCATGGGCAGTGGGTATTTTCTGGCTCGTGATGGATCAGTGTGCGTGGAAACTCTGCCGGCAAAGCCCTGCGCTTGGGCGTTTGCTTTTTCTCGGTCGGAGTTATCACGGCCTGCAAGCTCTGAAGCTCAGCTTCAATCGCAGCGATGTCGGTGTCTATCAGATCATCGAGCAGGCTAGCCTGCTCGGGATTCATCTGTTCGCTGCGCTTGGCAAACTTCAGACGTTTGAGCTGGGCGATCTCAAAGGTCAGCTTCTCGATCAGCGTTTTGTCTTGGCCGATCTTCTTGCCCATGAAATCAACGGTCTTACCCATCGTCTCGATTTGTTGGTCGAGTGTCGCGACACGCTGCATCAACTGCCCCGCCAAGGCGCGCAATTGTTCAGGGGGCAAATGATCGAGATCGGGTAGTAAATTCATGGCGCCGATATTGCCCGAGCAGGCCAATCGCGGCGATAGAGCGATAGGCTAATGGCAGCCGTTAAAGGAGTGTGATCGAACCTCCAGCACCTGCGCGCTGCCATGGCAGACCCAACACCAATGCCTGAAGTTGCTGGGTATCCAACTCCATTTCAGCGCCATGGCGAACGCCAGGCCAGTGGAATTTGCCTTGGTTCAGTCGCCGCGCCGCCAGCCACATGCCGAAGCCATCATGCACCAGAACTTTCATGCGATTAGCGCGGCGGTTGGCGAACAGATAAGCACAGTGCGGCTGCGCCGCACCGAACACCGCAATCACCTTGGCCAACGCCGTTTCAGTGCCCGCGCGCATGTCCATAGGCTCGGTGGCGAGCCAGATGGCGTCGATGCGAATCATCGGAGTAGGTCTTGAAGAAAAGTCGAGCAGGTAGCCGCATGTTCAGTGGGCCAGTTTACTTTGATGGTGGCGCGCGGATGCTGGATTTCAACGCAGATGCTAAATCCTGCCGGGTGCAAGTTCGCGCTGGTCAGCGAAACAGGTAATGGAACAAATGCAGGTTGCAGGGCTGTGCTTTTCTGCGCTTGGAGCCGAATCCATTTGTGGACGAGGTTTGCGTTGAGGCTGTGGCTGAGCGCGATGCTGGCAATCGAGGCGCCGGGGTGGGCGCAGTCTTGAATGATTTGGGCTTTGAAAGACTTGGAATAGGTGCGACGTGTTGGCTGCATGAAATACCCGCTTAAAAGGCTAGAACTGGTGTCCACTTAAATTAGGTGGACACCATGGCCTTCGGCGGTAGTGTCGGGAAGGTGTGTTTGCCGGACGGATACGGATCTCTTCTCACGCCAAGTAATTGGTTGGTCAATGAAGCCAAGGATGTGCAGCGACCTTGCTATCGACGCGATGCTGATGGCCGTTTGGCGACGCAAGCCACAGCAGCAAGTGATGATTCACTCAGACCAAGGCAGTCAGTTCAGTAGCTCAGATTGGCAAAGCTTCCTTAAGGCCAACAATGTGGTCAGCAGCATGAGCCGACGGGGAAACTGCCACGACAATGCCGTAGCCGAGAGCTTTTTCCAGCTTTTGAAGCGGGAACGGGTTCGACGAAAGACCTACGCGACACGTGACGAAGCCCGGAGTGATATTTTCGATTACATCGAGATGTTCTATAACCCAAAACGTCGACACAGCAGTGCTATGCAGCTGTCTCCAGTAGAGTATGAGAAACGCTATTTCCTGAGCTTGGAGAGTGTCTAGGAAACCAGGGGCGATTCAGGACGACTACAAAGCTCAGCTCACAAAGCCACAGAAGGGCTGCACTACTGTGACTTGATCCTGACAGCTCAAGAGGCTGAGGATCTGCGCGCGCTCGTCCAAGTACTGCAAGGGACGGGGAGATACCCAGGGCTCAGTGACGTGTTCAGAACGATCCTTGAAGAAACCTGGAGCAGTGACGAACCTTGGCCGACCATCTCATCACCAGCGGCGTCCGGGCGCGATTGAGGTTATGCGACACCCAGCGGGCGACTCGCAGGAATACTGCCTGTGATTCATGATGCTGGAGGGCACATCTGTGTTAGCCGTGCCTACGACGCCAGCGGTATGCACGATTGACGGGCAGCCTGTTCTAGGCCCGGCACATCCCCATCGCGTTCCAATCTCTCAATTTCTGAGCGGACGTCATTGATGAGTTCTGCGGCAGTTCAACCAGACTCTTGGCTCAGGGTAAGGGTCAGCAACGTCAATGAGCTCAGTTCAAGCCGGTGGCTCACCTGCTCAAGTTTGTCCAGCGTTAGGCTTGATCGGGCGCCTTCCAGTTTGGAAAGGAAAGTCCGGCTGGTATCTCCGAAGTCGCGCTGCGAGATTTTTCGCCTGGTGCGAAGCGTCCGCAGCACGATGGCGAATGATGACTTCAGTGACATGTGCAACTCCTCCATATGTGCTCGTCCTCAGTAATGCCACGTAGAGGTCACGGCCTGCCTCAGTCTGAATGTTCCTCTGTTCAGGACAGCGAGGAGGTGTGACGAGCGTTCCCCTGCGTCGACGCACTGTTGATGCATACAGTGTATCTCGCTAAGCTCAGAAGGAGAACATTTGTACTCCATGCGGTGACGAGCACTATGAAGAATTCACACGAGACCCAGGGAGACTGCTTCGCGTTTTTCTCGCGAGAGGAGCTGCTCGAGCACCAGTGCCTGATATGAGCACCACTGGTCACTCGTAAACCTATTCACCCTAGCTGTCTTCATGATGGCTTTATGATTTCACTCCGGTTACGCTCATTCGCAGCAGGGAAGAGTGCATTGAGCTAGTGTCGTGTGGGCTTTGAGCGGCAAATCATCGTAGGGCGTTCCGATACCTACCTCGTGCTTCTCCGGTCTATGCATTCGATTCAAAACGAGGAAGGAACCCATGTCGTTTAGCGACTATCTGAAAGGCCCAGCTCACCGACAGCGAGCGGAGGCTCTAGAAACGCAGCTTGCGGAGCTCCGGGTACAGTATTCGCAGTTGCAAGAGCTCGTCACGAAGATCGGCGCCATGGACGTAGCGAGTATCCAGCAGCTGATTGCGCAAGAGCAATCCAGGCTCTCGGGCATACGCGAGGAGACCCAACGTGCGCAGAGGGAGTTGGCTGCTCTCGCACAGCGCTCGACTGATCTGCAGGGACAGATACTGGTCTGGGAAGAGACGCTGCTCCTTGAAAGCTTTGCCCTCTATGAGCCTAAGTTCAAGCTAACCAGCAGCCAGGAGTACAAGGCTCGACTGGATCACGTCCGTGATCGTCAGAAAATCCTGATCAAGAATGGGCAGGCCGCAACCGGCAACATGCACTGGACGGTCAACAACAGCCAGGCCCAAGGCCGCAAGCTTGTGAACGACATGATCAAGCTGGTGATCCGCTCGTTCAACAACGAGGCCGATGCTTGCGTAGCCAATGTGAAATTCGACAACGTCGAGCTCGGCGAGAAACGAATCCTCAAATCGTACGAAGCCTGCAATCGACTGGGCAAGGTTATGAGCGTAGAGATTTCCGGTATCTACCTGGATCTCAAGCTCGATGAGCTGCACCTTGCTCATGAATTCCAGATCAAGAAGCAAGAAGAAAAGGAAGAGGCAAAACGCGCCCGAGAGGAGCTTCGAGAGCAGCAGAAGCTCGAGCAGGAAATTCGTGCGGCGCGAGAGAAAATTGCCAAGGAGCGGAAGCACTTCACGACTGCTATGCGTGACCTGCAGGCTCGCCTTGAGCAAGTGCAATCTGATGAGGAGCGCTCGGCGCTGTTGGTGAAGCTAGCCGAAGTTGAGGCAGGTCGAGCCGAGCTCGAGAGCGAAGAAAAGCTCATTGATTATCGCGAGCAGAATGCCAAAGCCGGGTATGTGTATGTGATCTCTAATCTCGGCGCATTCGGCGAGGGCATTTACAAGATCGGCATGACTCGTCGCCTTGAGCCTATGGATCGAGTCGACGAGCTGGGTGACGCGTCGGTACCGTTCTGGTTCGACGTGCATGCGATGGTTTTCTCGAACAACGCTCCTGCATTAGAAGCGAAACTCCACGAGCATTTTGCATCTGGTCGGCTCAACAAGGTCAACGGGCGGAAAGAATTCTTCCGAGCCGAGATTGCTGAGATCGAGAAGGTCATTAGAGAAAATTATGATGCTGTCGTCGAGGTCACCCATGAGGCGCCGGCAGAGCAATATCGTGAAAGCCTTCGTATGGCATTGCCGAAACCAGCAATTCAGCAAGCAGAGCGAGTGGCCGCGCGAGGCTAAAGGCACAGGGACGACATACCGTGATCTATCAATGTAATCATTGTCATCGCTCGACCTTTGAGACCCATTGCCCTCAGTGCGGGGCTTCAGAGCCTGCCTCCCAGGCTCAGCTTGTTCAGCAAGGTATGACGCCGCTTGACCCATCCTTCTATCCCGATTTTCAGTACCAGTCGAAGGGATTTCTGAAAGACATCTGGGGCAAGAAGAAGGAGCAGGCTCAGCTCAATGAGCTGCTGAACAGCGTTCTCAGAAAGTACGCAGAGCTGAAGCAGCCGTATTTCACCAACTTCATTCACACCACCCGCGATCCTGTAGGGGGAGGTGGGGATGATGCAGCGGTGCCAGGCGCTCGGATGAATGGCGTTTACTCCGAACGTGAGCTTTTCAGGGAGGTGCTGATTCGCAGGGGCTTTGACGAGCTTGAGCAACTGCCTACCTTGTTGGACAAGTTACTGCTCACGACCGCATTCAACTCTGTGTATGCCGGCTTTTCTCGCGAGGTCACTCGCCACATCCGATCCGACCTGGCCAGCTCGCTGAGGTCGTGGATCGAGGAGGCTGGTACGACCTTCCGGGCTGACCTAGCGTTGTTTTACTACTACCTGTGGGAGAGCGATGCTTCCTTCTCGGGACTGCAATTCAACCCTCAGGCTGCGACCACGACCGGCGTTCCTTTGCTCCCGCTTCAGGCTTTCCAGTTTGGATTGGGCCTGTGCGAAGAAATCTACTTCGACATCCTAGTTGAGCGCTTGGGAAGCCAGCTTGAGCATTTCAACCCGAATCGCTTCATCACCATGTACCTGGTCGATGCGATGGATGGATTCCAGTTTGAGGCGTTCCTGGTCGAGATTTTCCAAACCATCGGATACGACGTAAGAGAGACACAGAAGACTGCTGATCAAGGCGCGGATCTGTTCGTGAGCCGATTCGGCAAGACGATGGTAATCCAGGCCAAGAACTACAGCGGCTCGGTGGGCAACGCTGCTGTGCAGCAAGCGATTTCTGCCAAAGCTTTCTACGGCTGCGATGAAGCGATGGTTGTCACCAACTCCTACTTCACCAAGTCAGCCAAGGAATTGGCAGCTACGGCGGCGGTGCGACTGGTTGATCGCGAAGGTCTCCAGACTTACCTCGACGACTACAACCAAAAGCTCATCGAGGTGTTCCAGGCCGAAGCCGAGGCAGAAGGGGTGTAGGCTGACAGGCCGGCCCTCCGATCCTGCTTCCGAAGTGCTGCGTAGCTGAAGGATGCTACGCTGCAATGCACTGTAAGATTAGGCGTTTAGTTTTCATGGCCGTATGGAGGTGGTTATGTGCAACGCATGGAATCATCCACTGAACTGCACCTGCGGCTGGGGTGGGGATGGGCAGTCGGGGCGTTCGACCTTTTCAAATGTCGTTCCCGCTTCACAAGGTTGGTGGCCACGTGCGCTGACCAGCACATACGACAGCTTCGTCAATCCCAATGCCAGCTGCCCCGTGTGTGGTGCGGCGGTATTCTTTTACCAATCTTCCAGTGGTGGCCGGGTCTTCTTCGACGAACTCGGCCCGCCATGGCCCAAGCACCCGTGTACAGACAACAGCAGTCGCCCCGGTAGACTCCCTTCTATCCCGTGTGTCACCACCGAAGCTTCCAGCTATTCTTGGCAACAAACAGGCTGGAAGCCGTTTTATATGAAGTCGATCATCGGCATCGACAAAGATTTTCTCAAGATCACGGGCATCTGGGGCGACCGGAGCATTTGCCTCTACATCCGACGGCTAGTCGAACACCATCTCCACACTCAGGCATTTTCAGAGAGAAACCTAGCCCAGGTTAAAGCCAACCCCGACACCAGCCATGAGTTCTCAATCCTGTTGCCCAATGCCACGCCGATCACACTTACCGCCTTCCTGCTGTTAGCGGATGCCCGAAACGATCTGACTCAGCGGATCAAGGCGAAAGCAGCCAAAAGGGGCGGCGCTCATACCACCGCTGCGGCTCACTCGAAAAAACGACCGAAAGCCCTCGGCCGTAAACCAAGCCGCCACTCTCAACAGCTCGGCAAAACCACCATGGCCCTAGCTTTCAAGAAGGCGCAAGAGGAGAAGGAAAAAATTAAATCTGCTCATCGAGCCGTTAAGAAGCCTTGAGCTCAGTAGTAGACTCACACGCCGATTAATGATTTACCGTCGAGTGGTATTGAGTCTTCCCCGTTCAAAATTCTTCCCCCGACCATCCCATATACAACGATGCGGTGGAGGCGCTTAAGCAATATTACCAAGCTCAAGCTGCAGTTATCTCCGGTGCCGATCTTTAGCGTCTGCGTCTTATTGCTAAATGTAGTTTTCAAGCCGCTACTGACTATCAACACATAGCGCCGGGAAGCTCGTCAGGGTTAAGCCATTACCGCCGAAGCTGGGTTTTGAGGCCTTCGGTGCTGCGTTTAAAATCCATTATGACCATAATCGCTCGGTCATCAGCTGAAGCTTGTATCTGCGCTGGTGCTATGCGGAAAGATGCCGAGAGCTGTCGCATATCCCCGCAGGGGCTCCAATTTTCATTTAAGGCTAGAGGAGGCTGAACGAATCTGTTTCCTGGCGTGATACCCTCTAGGGATCTGTCCTGGCACGCAATGGTAAACTTGCACGTAGCAGTCTCGGCTCTCATAGATAAACTATTCGATGCAGGCAATTATAGATTTTAAATAGATTCTGGATGCAGTTGTGACGGCAGTTATCTCGCGAGTGAAAATAACAGATGTCAATCGTAGACTTTTCTTTGAATTTGTGGATAATGGCCAAATGATATCTATGCCAAGGAGTATCTTGCGGTGTCGCCTATTGTCAACTGGTTACATTTGTCTGACTTCCATACAGGCAAGGACGGTTATGCAGAGTCTCAGATGTTTACTCGGATATTAAGTCATGCCAGAAAAAAAGTGGCCGATGGATTTAAGCCAGACTTCGTGTTCATCACAGGAGATGTAGCTGATAAAGGTGCCTCTGATCAATACGAAAAATTCTGCGATGAATTTCTGCATCCTCTGCTAGAAATTTTCGGTGGAGACATTCAGGCTAAAACCTTCATGGTGCCTGGAAATCATGATCTCGATCGTAGAGTAAATAAGGCATTTGATCGTATTGAATTTTCCAAGCTGCGCGAGCCCTATTTTGACCCTACGGAAAGCGGGGCTCGGGAGCGGAAAATGCTTGTTGAACGCTTTAGAAATTACATTGATCACGACTTGACGAATAACGCTGCTAACTTTGAAGCGTCGCAGGGTGCTTTTAGTACGAGAGCCTCGGTCAATGGTGTAGATGTCGGTATCGTTGGGGTTAATACTGCCTGGCTTTGTAAGGATGACCAAGATGAAGGCCTCTTAACTCTCGGGAAACCTCTGCTTGAAGCTGCGTTAAGTAATGTCGAGGGCGCTAGCCTGACATTCGTCTTGGGACACCATCCAATATCATGGTTTACGAAAGAACAGCAGCGCCCTATAAAATCTATGCTTGCGCATCAAAATTGCATTTATCTGCATGGTCATTTACATGATGCATGGAGTGAGCCCAGCTATGGAGATGGAGATTTTTTTCTAGCAATTCAGTCTGGTGCTGCATTTCAATCAAGAGAAGGAGATCCATGGCGTAACGGTTTGCTTTGGGGGCGTGCGGATATAGAGGCTGGTACTGTATCGTTGCAATCCTATCATTGGAATACTAATCATCAAAGTTGGGTGCTGAATACCGACCCGTTCTCTGATCTGAATCGTAAAGGGGACTGGTGGGAATATCGTCTCCCTTCGTCTCTGAAGCCGATAGTCGGCGGAAAGCCTACCGTGAGTCATCCCCCGGGAGGATGGGAGATACTCAGAGGAAGTGATCTCGAGCCGCATCTGGCTGCACTTGATTCTGCACAAGCACTCGCTTTTTTTGATGGAGCCGTGCCAGGATGGTCAACAGCGTTGTCCAGGTCTATACCTCGGCGCGAAATTGTGGAGCGGATAGTTTCGCCGTTTAGAGCGAAAAATGAAACTGACACGGCAACGGTTACCCTATTGACTGCGGCCGGATGCGAAGGGAAGACCACCGCGTTACTTCAAGCTGCGTACGAAATTGTTAAGGACAATTCAGAATGGTCAGTACTTCGAAGGAAAAACGACCTTCGGCCATTCAATATCCAAGAGCTGGCTCCACTTCTGGCTGGCAATGGGAAGTGGCTTGTCTTGTTGGATGGTGCTGATCAGTCCGCGCAAGCAGTATTTAACTTTGTTGCGAGTGGTCAGGAATTAGCGCGCGGGAAGGTTTCGTTTTTGCTAGGGAGTAGAGATTCAGATTGGCTGGCGTGCGACGCGGACAAACTTGCTTGGAAATCAGTGTGTAGTTTTAAGCACGAGCTGCTTTTTGGCCTTAGTCTTAACGACGCAACTAAAATTGTTGATGCATGGGCTAATTTTGGCGATGCGGGCCTTGGCGAGTTAGCTAACGTCGACGAGCAAGCACGCGCTGAACGCTTTACTAAGCTAGCTCGTGAAGAAGCTAAGGCAAATTCTGCGGGGGACTCGGGTGCGTTCTTTGGAGCATTGCTTGGTGTGCGGCATGGCTCTGACTTGATTGATCATGCTAGAGTTATGCTAGATAAATTAGGAACTATTGAAATCCCGTCTGGAGGCACATTGAAAGATGCTATGGCATTTATTTCTATAATGCATGCCGAAGGGCAAGACTATCTCTCTATCCCCGTGCTGGCGCGTGTACTGGGCTGTGATGTAGGGAAGTTCCACGCTTCAGTTATTCGCCCACTTGGGCAGGAGGCTGCTGCAACAACGACCTCAACATGCGTTTACACACGACACAAGTACATTGCCCAAGCGATCGTTCAGGTTTTGGAGAATGGATATCTTGAGAATATTGCCGAGCACTTCCAGAGTCTAGTTAAAGCAGCGTTGTCAGCGCACCTGGATGGAGCTTTTATTAAGGGTCTGCACTCTTGGCGATATGATTTGGCTGAGCATTTTCATAAAACCAATAGGCCTTTGCTTGCTATCGATCTTGCGCAGACGGTTTTTGATTTTGAGCCAGAAGAACCGAGGGTTATTACAAACTTGGCGTATCTTCATCGTGTATCCAATGAGCCTCAGGACGCTGTGCGCATTTATCGAGAAGCTAATTTGATAACTGAAAACCGCCCCTTCTACCATGAATGGTCACTGTCAGAGGCGGAATGTCGAAACTTTATCGAGAGTACGATACTGTCAGCCTACACGCTTAGCGATCAATGCGCCTCTAGCAGGCCAACAGTAGACGATGTGAAAGGCTGTATTGCTACAATAGGTAAAGGCTTCAGGCAGCTATATAATGCTTATCTTGATAACTGCTTCAAAGATGCCGAAGAAGCAATCATGTCTCTTAGGTTGATATTCGCACCTGTTAGGCTTAGTGCGGAGCTTAGGCAGTTTAGAGAAAAGGTTGATAAGCGGCGAGCGACCGAGTACGCTCTCGACGAAGCCCTAAATCTTCTCTGCTTAGGACTAAGAGTTGCAATGGACGTCGGGGCTAATTCGGCAGTAGCCGAAGCAGTTTCGCTGAAAGGGAATCTTTCTTTCATAGGCGTCGCGACTTTAGCTCGTAACAAGTCAAAAGCTTAGTGAGTTTGGACTGATATGAAGAGCGGTGGCCGGCCAAATCTCAGCTCCATCGCTCGAATCATCATGTGGGCCCCGTTGAAAAAAGCCCAAGCTAGTGCCGCTTTGCCATCAAGACAACCGGCAAGCTATTTCCATACGGTGAGGTGCAACGCTGCTGCTAGAGGGCTAAATGCCACCATTTGATGGACTAAGGCAGTAGAATCCCCTAGATTCTCTGCAAAATGTCACGGACGTCGAGATGGATTCTAATGATTCGGGTGGTGTAGCCGCCAAGCACGGTTTCCTGTTCCAGGACTGCGTTGCCGCGTTCCATGTCACCCGGATGCTCCGCGACAAGACCATCCGCAGTGTCCGCTGCGAGGTCACGGACGATATCGATATCGTCTCCGACGGCTACGTCGATTTTGTACAGGTCAAAAGTACCGAGAAGACCCGCTGGAACATTTCGGACATTGTCAAAAACGGGAAGGGTGCCGACAAGAAAACCATTCCTAGCAGTTCGATCCTGCACAAGTCGATGCAATGCGAGTCAGACCCAGGCTTGGCACGGCGATACTCGATCGTCACTGAAGACAAGGTCAACAAGACCCTGGAGTATCTGACGATCAAGTCCTCGGCTCGGACGGGCAAGCCTGGCAGGCAAGAGCTGATCGACGACCTCAACGAGCGAACCAGGGACTACCAGACGCCCTCTGGCGTTACCGTCGCTGATTGGGTTGATGCGGCTACCTGGGAGGTGTATCACACCATTCGCGAGCTGGAGCTATTGGGGATAGCCAACATTCGAAGGTCGTCCGAGGATCTGCACGGGGTTACCCTCAGCTCTGAGGCTGCTGCTGAGGATATTTGGTGTTTGATCCTCGATACGGTGACCCGCAAGGGCGAGCGTTCTCGCCGTATCCACAGTGCAGACGACAAGTGCTATGTCAGGTCAGACCTTTTTGAGTGGTTTAACCAACGGGTGGTGGATGACCAGACCAAGGCAGGCCGCAAAATCTACGTCAAACGTAAGTTGCCTCACATCCTCACTCCCTTCAGAGCCCCGATGGCTTCGGTCTGCGACAAGCGTCAAGGACAGGTACTGCACCAAGAATATTTTCTGAGCCAATACCGCTACAAACATATTGTCGAGAACGTGTGCAAATGGCTCGACGAGGTCTTTCTCCGCCCCAGGGAGATTGCCGATATACACAAGCTCACGCTCGTGGAGAAACGCGAGCGGCTGCGTACATCTGTCTTCAAGTCGCTTAACGATGTCCGAGAGTTCCTGGGGCGAGTGCTGCTCCACGCGACCATTCGGCAACATCATGAAAGCCAGCCAATACCCTGCATGCTGCACGTTGAAAACCCTGGGGAAGAGAGAATTCTCGAAAACGTGCACATTGTTCGTCGCGAATCGGAAGGTGATCAGCTTTGGATCGGCTTCAGCGAACTGGTGACCGAAACTGACATCTCTGTGCGGTTGCCGGAACTCCGGAATGAGCTCTATGAGGTCATCGAGGAATGCTTCGATTCGGCGCGTAGCAAAATACTGGACGTCAAGGACGATGAGTATCTACTGCGACATGACATCGATGAAATCCTGGACGGCAGTCGTCCTTTGGACGCACACCTCGATCGCTTCAGGTTCGTACTGTTTGTTGGTTATGACTCCTGCTTGGTAACCGACCCTGAAACCCCAGGGCATGAAGACGAGCTACAGCGGGAAACGGCAGCCTTGTTTGAAGAGTTCGCCGCCGATCTTGTAGAGGGTTCGCCGTTTGGGCAGTTAGGCATCCACATCTTCATTTACCCCGCACCAAGCCTTAAGCAGCTAGCCAGGATGGTCGAAGACAAGGTGAGGGAAGTGGTATGACGCAGGTGTATGAGCAAGCGAAACACAGCCTTCAAAGCAAGGACTTCTCGTCTTTCAAATACTTGGCTGTGATCAACAAGCTGCTGTCCAACCCAGTGTCGTATGACCTGGGACGTGACTTGATCGTCCGAGCTCTCGATGCACGTGAACGCTTCTCTGAACACACCACCTTGCTCAAAAATATGGTGAGAAAGTCCGGGTTGTTCCCTTACCTGAAAAAGGAGTTCTCCGACCTGACATCGGATGAGCTGAGGGTGCTGGATCTGTACCGTACCCCCTTCTCGGACAACTTTGTTTTCCACTCGATGCAGTTCCACATTTTTGATCTGCTCAAAGCAGGGCGCAATGTGGTGCTCAGCGCACCTACCAGCATGGGCAAGAGTGCAATCGTCGACTCGTTGCTGGGCCTGGGTGAGCTGAAGCGGCTTGTCCTGGTGGTGCCGACCGTGGCGCTTGCAGACGAGACACGGCGTCGACTCCAGGTCAGGTTCGGTGAGCGGTACCAGATAATTCACCACAGCTCGCAGGAGTGTCATTCCGACCGGGCTGTGTACGTGCTCACCCAGGAGCGCGTGAACGAGCGAAACGACATCGTCAACATCGATCTGTTCGTAATTGATGAGTTTTACAAGCTGGCGTTCCGGGAGCTCAAGAACGGCACCACGGACTACAAAGACGAGCGCGTCATCGAGCTCAATATCGCGCTGAGTAAACTACTTAAAGTCTCCAAGCAGTTCTACCTCACTGGGCCGTTTATCAACAGCATTCGCGGCCTGGAAAACCTAGGCTACCCACACACCTTCGTCTCCAGTGACTTCAACACTGTAGCACTCGACGTTCACACGTTCGGCATCAAACCCAACGATCAAAAAAGCAAGCTCAAGGCGCTTGGAAAGATCGCCCAACACTGCGACGAAGCGACAATCATCTACTGCAAGTCGCCAACGGTCGCCGGCACCGTGGCGCGTGAATTGATCCGGTATGGCTATGGCACCCCGACCAGCAATCCATATATCGATTGGGTGAGCCAGGAATTCGATCCCGAGTGGGACTACGCCGTGGCATTGAAGAACGGTATCGGCTTGCACTTCGGCGCACTGCCCAGAGCGCTGCAGCAGTACACCGCTGACCAGTTCAACGCTGGCAATCTGCGCTTTCTCATCTGTACCTCGACCATCATCGAAGGCGTAAACACCATTGCCAAGAACGTGGTGATCTACGACAACCGTGACGGCACTCGCAGCATCGACAAATTCACCCACGGCAATATCAAAGGGCGCGCTGGGCGGATGGGTGTGCATTTCGTTGGTACGATTTACTGCCTGGAGGAGATCCCGGAAGACAACCTCAACCAGGAGGTTGAAATTCCGCTTGGTACTCAGGACGTCGAAACGCCGCTTAACCTGCTCGCTAGCGTTCAGCCGGATCACCTTTCTGAGTTTTCTCAGGATCGCTTCGAGGCAGTCTTTGCGAGCGATCGTGTCTCCTTCGACCTTGTGAAAAAACATTCCTACTTCCGCTTCGAGCAGTTCGAAGAGCTGCAGAGTATGGTCGAGATGATGGACGATACGGAATTCGCCACGCTCGTGTTCCACTGGGGCCCGGCAACCAATTTCCTCAAGACATTCGCGAAAATCATCGCCAGGCTGGTGCCTCATACGTTCAGCCGCAACGGCGTCAGCGTCAATCCGCCAGATCTTCTCATCGCCAAGCTGGCTGGCTACGTCAACGCGCCCAGCTATTCGAATTACTTGAAGAGCCAGATTGAATACGCTCGGCAATGGGTGACCGAGGGGACGAAGCGCACACTCTCCGAAGCGCTGAACAACGACCTGAAAATCATCACCAATACCTACGGATTCACCTTGCCCAAGCTTCTCGCGCTTATGGAGGATGTAGTCAAACACCATGCGCTTAAGCGTGGCATCCACAGCAAGGTCGATTACACGCACGTCAGAATGGTCTTTGAAAGCTTCCACCTGCCACCCGGTGTAAATGCTCTGGAGGAAATGGGCATCCCTATTCAGACTCTGCGTCGCCTAGCTGACCTGATGGATTTCCCTGAGAAGGCGGACGTGGATCAGCTTGGCCAATTCATTCGAGACAACCAGCACGCCTGGGTAGAATCCATTGGCTACGTGGATCGGATGTTCATCCAGCGCGCGCTGCGTATTGGATGACCTCAGCTCAGCATGCATCGCTATCCAACCGCAATATTGCAGCAGGATCTAAGGAATGATTTGGTTTCTCGGCGACGTACATGGACGCTTTGATCATGTGATCCGACTGGTGAAGCTTCATCGTCCCGAGGCAGTGGTCTTCCTGGGTGACCTCGAATGCAGCTTGCCCCTAGATATGATCCTGCGCCCTATCCTCGACATCACCGAGATCTGGTTCATTCACGGCAACCATGACACGGATCGCCCAGCCTATTGGCATAACCTCTATGGCTGCGGCCTCTCTGAGCGCAGCCTGCATGGCCGTGTAGTGGAGATTGCTGGCCATCGTATAGCAGGGCTGGGCGGCACCTTCGAGTCGCAAGTCTGGCTACCAGGCAGCCCTGATACTGGTATTCAGAATTACGCAGATTACCTCGAGCGCCTGGCGCACAGACCTCAGCACGAAGACATCGTAGCGACGAAGAAGCAGCACGCGCTTTCTGCAATCTACCCAGACGACTACTTCTCGCTCTCGATGGAGAACGCGAACATCCTAGTCACTCATGAGGCTCCTAGCTGCCACCCGCACGGTTATTCTGAGATCGATGAGCTCGCCCAGGCAATGGGCGCCAAAATGGTCGTGCATGGACATCATCATGACTCTCTCAATTACAGGTCTGACTGGCCGAAGCTTGGTTTTGAGGCTCATGGCGTAGCGTTCAGATCCATCATGGCCATCGACGGTTCGGTCATCTGTTAAGGCTTGGTGACCGCACGGTGCGGCAAGCTGCTTGGTCATAGCTATCGGCGTTTCGGGCTCGAAGAGACCGGCTGCATCATCCCGAAGCCTTCTATCCTGAGCTTGTAGGGTAGGGGCAACCAGTTGCGTCAGGGTAATCGTCGCGGAGTGGGGGGAGTGCATGAAGGTTGGTGTGTTGATTCAGTTGCTGCAAGCGTTCGACCCTGAGATGAAAGTGCTGATGACACGCTCGGATATGGGCCTGGAGGATGTTGTCGCGTGCTATGACGACCTGGTATGCCAAGGGCGGGTATGCAAGTGCGATCGATCTTGAATGGCAGGGAATGTCAATCTGACCCCTCGCATCAGCGTTTAATGCCTTGATTACGTTGAGCGAAGGTTATGCGCCTATCGCCAATCTGGACTCGAAGAGGCCGGCTAGCTCTTCTTCAACTTGTGAGGCGTCCGAAGGCTTGATACGGCCATGAGTACAAATGTACTCATTTGGGGGATTGCTTACTGCCGAGGTAACCGGGAAGTGCGGGGCAGCCCTTTCGTTGCCACTATGGTGCTATTAACATCAGCAGATAGCCCCATATCATTGATCCAAACCAGATCGGCCGGTTGCCAAGGACTGCCCTCATGCTGCTAAACGTGTCGTTGTGTGATGTCTCCAGTTATTCCCCAGTCGCTCCAGTGGTGCTTGGGCCACTGAAGAAAATAAACCTCATCTACGGCCAAAATGGCGCGGGGAAGTCAACGATCGGTAACTATCTGCAAACCTTGGATCATCCGTCGTTCGGACGCTGCAGCATTTCAGAGCAAGCCGTAGAGCCTGATATCTGCGTTTACAACCAAGCCTTCATCGAGAAGAATTTTCATGGAGGTAGTCAGCCAGGTGTATTCACTCTCAACGAAGACAACGTTGAGGCTGAGAAATTACTCAGGGAGGCTGAGGCCGCGATTCAAGCATTGGAAGCCGACTACCAAGCAGAAATGACGGTAGGGAAGGAGTCCAAAGCCGCTCAAGAGGCGTTGGAGCAATCCTTTAAGGATGGTATCTGGGCGCTGCGTAAGCAGGTAGAGTCGACGGCGCTAGCCTACTGTCTGCAGGGCGTCCACACCAAAGATCGCATGCTTGATAAGGTCACTAGCCTGGCGTTTTCGGAGACCCCTGACACCTTTGAGTTACTAGCAAATGAAGCGAATGAGCTGGTCAAGGCTAATGACCAGCCCATCCGCTCCATTCAGAGCGTTTCCTTCTGGGCGAAGGTGGTCGAGCAAGATTCACTGCTTCAGGAGCAGATCGTCGCTTCTGACGAGTCCTACCTCTCAGCCCTGATCCTTGCCCTGGGTAACTCCGACTGGGTGAAACAATCTTTCGGCTACCTCGAACTAAATGCCGAGCAATGCCCGCTCTGCCAGCAAAACCTGCCCAAAGATTTCTACGACGACATCAAAAAGGTGTTCGACAAGACCTATGAGGAACGGCTCGGCCGGCTGCAAAAGCTACGGTCACAGTACAGTTCCGGAATGGAAACGCTGGTTGCCCAAATTGACAGCGCAGACTACCCCACTCCAAAACTGGCTCAGCTGACTGCCGACCTCAAAGCGCTACTGATCGATAACCTCTCCTTGCTCGATAAGAAGGTTTCGAATCCATCTATCGTGGTCACGCTCTCCTCAAGCGACGATCTGATCGCAGGCATCAATCAGCTGATTGAGGTGGAGCAGGTTCGTATAAAAGCTTTCAACGACAAGCTTCGTGAGAAGGGTAGGCATCTGGTGATGATCACCGAGCGTTTCTGGTACTGCTATCGAGACGCTTGCGATGAGCTGCTGCGAGACACGCTTCCAAAAATTGAGGAGTTCAGAGAGCTTCGCAACAAGAAGCGTGAAAGCGTGCAAGCGATGCGTGACGAAATCATCGAGCTTCGAAGGAAAAAAGCGGAGTACACATCCCAAACCACCAACATTGATCAGGCTGTCGAGAACATCAACCGTTGGCTCGGGTTACTGGGATTGCAAGGCTTCGAGCTGGTTAAAGAGGAGGGCCCTATCCCTCAATACCGACTGCAGAGGGCAGGTGCGAGGGAAAAGGTTTTCAATACGCTCAGTGAGGGGGAAAAGACGCTGATCTCGTTCCTCTACTTCCTAGAGGTGTGCAACGGAGAGCTGGATTCCGCGTCAAAGAAGCTCAAAAGCCAACGCATCGTCGTGATCGACGATCCAATTTCCAGCCTGTCCCATAATTACGTCTACGATGTCGCCTCGCTCATCCGCAAGCACGTACTCCTTCCGGCCAATCGCTTCAAGCAGGTCATTGTCATGACCCACAACCTGTTCTTCTACCATGAGCTGATCAAGCTGATAGAGGACGACCGGCGCGAAAACGAAATGACCTTGTTCAAGGTGTCAAAGGCCGATCACAGTACCATCCAGCCTCTTCAAAGACGGGACATTCGGAATGACTACCATGCCTTCTGGCACACGATGAAGGACGCCCTCGAAGGCAAAGCTTCCCCGGCTCTCATCCCAAACATGATGAGAAACATCTTGGAATACTACTTCGGCTTCGTACAGCGTAAGGAAAAGCTCTGGAAGGTGATCGATGACCTGTCCGATGCGAACCCCGAGTTCCGAGCTCTTTACCGGTACATCAACCGCGAATCTCACTCCGACCCCGTCAATCTGGGTGAATTTGGCGGCATTGACCCTAGGCAATACCTAGATCAGTTTAAAAAGATCTTTGTCGCTACAGATTTCGAAGAGCACTACAACCTGATGATGGCCTGACGCTGTGGCCTCATCCCATCAGCCTTTGACGCCAGGTTGGGGCTACTAAAGTCTAGGGCGGATGCATTGTTGGTGGTGGCTAATGGCCTTCTCAACAGCATCTGGCCTTGCTAGTATTGCCTTCGCAGCTACCCCCAAGGATCTCTAGTACCGCCGCGCATTCAACGTGCACTGCTTCGCATACGGAGTGTGAAGGCGCTCAGCAGCCCGCTGAGGACGGATGGAGAAACTGATCATGAGCAATCGTGAGAAGGTAGTGCCTGTACGGCAATACGAGCGTTTCCGCCTGGGTCGTTGGGAGACGGTGTGCAAGCATCGTCGCTCGCTCCCACAGCGGTAACTTCTAAACCCCCTAGGGGGTGGCTGCCCCTTTTTTGCAAGTATGTTCTGCTTGATTCAACCCACTCCTACGCCTAAATCCTGACGTGCGATAGTTATGAAATTTCTGGCTATGGGGGCGGTGTCGTGCCTACTTTATGCCGAAGCTTATGGTCACCATCATCACGCTCTGCAGCGTAAACCTACACCTATGGTGATCTATCATTTCTACACACGAGATTAATCATGAGAATTGTCGTCAGACGATCTATCAAGGGGAACCCACACAACCCTAGGAGAGGTCGCCTCCTACTACGTACAGAGTATGCTGCGCCATTTTTTGATTTTCTTGAAAGCCTCGCGGTGCCCGGTTTCTCGAGAACCTTCTTTGGCAAGACTTCTGGTCGAGCAAAGCGATTCAGGCCAAGTAGTTTGTTGAGGAGCCGGCATGTAATGCTCAGAGGAAGCTGGGCCCACTATTGACGGCTCGCATGACTTATGAAAGTGCTTTAGCACTTGATTGCCAAGGGGCCCTCTGATGCCCGCCGAGTTTTTTCTGCGGAGATTCGCGGCAGTGACGCTAGCAAGTGTTGGTGAAATCGGCATAAGGCTATAGCTTCTTTCACACTCAAGAGCTAGAGATAACCTCGCTCACAAGATAGGTAAGGTATCTAGTCGATTAAGTAGGATACAGGCCATTTTTTAGGATTGATGATGCAGGACGAACTCAGCTTTACCGATGTAATTCGGCAGATTCTTCGCCAGCACCCTGACGGGTTGACCCCTCAGCAAATCCGAGAAATTGTGAAGGCGGAGTACCCGCAACACGTTGGTACCCCTAGCCACCTGAGAAACATTGAGGCAGGCAACTACAAGGATTTGGATCATGCGGTGCTGGCGCGAATCTACCTAGCCTGCAGAAGCGCTTCGGACATTTCGGCAGACAAGAGTAGAAAACCTCACCTGATGACGCTCCTGGCAGATGCGAGTTCTGCCGAGATTAAGGCTGATGATTTCATTGAGGGGGAAGATCTCGCCAAGCTGGAAGCAGATATCGGCACCCTGTACGTGCTTTCCACGGGGCTCTATACCGCTGACCAGGTTGAGATTGTCAAAATCGGTATCACCACTGGCTCGGTCGACAAACGAATCACCCAGCTTTACACAACTGGAGTGCCATTCCGCTTCACGATTCTGAGTCAACTTGAAACCACCAACTACTCCAAGCTAGAGCAGGCCTTACACTGTTTGTTCGACAAGTATCGGATCAACAAATCGCGTGAGTTCTTTACATCGCATTGTCTTCAGTTCATGCCAGAGCTAATCGCCATCCATCGTAAGATTGAGGAAGCGTGAGAAGCGGGTTTAGGTTTGAGATGTTCAAAGCACTGGCCGGAATGTCTTGTTACGAGCCTGCCAAGAGGGGTTTGTGCCTCCCCAGGTCAATGCCTACTCGGCCTCACCAGTAGCGAGTTGGTGCGCAGGCCACGTCAGAGCGTCTCGCCAGTGGATTCAGGCAGACGAAAATCAGGCTGAGCTCGGCCTACCTGCGGGCTGAAGGCGGCTCTTGTCGTGGGTGAGTGCTGTGGGGATGTGCTATATCAGATGCTCTCAGTTGCTCAGGCACTGATTTCGGGGCGGATATCAAGGAATGCCTGTTTAATGAGCACTTATGTATGTCGTGACTGTGTTACCGAACGCTTTCTGCAGGAGGCGCTAGATTTCGAGGCTGAAGACGAATGCAGCGTGTGTGGCTTCGAGACGGATGTGGTCAGTTTCGACGAACTCGTGGAGACCTGTGAAACGGCGCTTCATGCAAGTTTCCAGTACGTCCGCCAACCTCTATCGGTGGAACTCTATGACCGGCCCTGTGTTGGAGAGCATCTCCATCAGGTACTTGATCGAATGCTTGGTTGTTCAGAAGACCTGATGATGGCGATCGCGGAGGTGCTGCTCGAATCCTGGAGTGATTGGGATGATGACGACCCTCACTTCACCGAGGGAGTTACTCCGACCTCTGAAATGTCCTCTGCATGGTCAGAAATGGAGCGCAGTCTGCGTGACGAAGCCCGCTACGTTAATCCGACGGCCGCTCGCGTGCTAGAAGAGGTGTTTGGCGGCATCGAGCAGCTCATTGTCGGAGGATCGGCCTCCGCGATACTAACCATTGCTCCAGGGCCACCTCTTGATCGCTTTCAGCGTGCCCGGGTTTTCTCAAATGATGCCGGTGTGGCTGAGGCGCTTTCGCATCCCGAGAAGTTCTTGGGGCCGCCGCCGCCTGGCATTGGTGCCGCTGGCCGGATGAACGCCAAAGGCGTGTCTGTTTTCTACGGTGCCACCGACATCCAAACGGCTATCGCTGAGGTTCGCCCCCCAGTGGGCAGTCAGGTTTTGGTTGCCACGTTCAAAGTCACCCGTCCCCTGCGACTGCTTAACCTGGCTGCGTTGAGCAGTATCCGCCCCAATCGGGATCTGAGCTACTTCGAACCGCAGCGCATGGAACAGGCTCAGCGGTGCGCCTTCCTTGCCGAGCTGCGCGAACAACTCTTGTTGCCCGTTATGCCTGAGAGCGTTGACCAAGGCTATCTGATTACCCAAGCGATAGCAGATTTCCTGTCGACCCATCCGACATTGAACCTAGATGGTATTTACTTCCCGTCGATACAAGTTTCGAAGCAGGACGACGATTTAGATGGCCATAACGTGATCCTTTTCAACAAGGCCTCGCAGGTACACAACTGCGAAAATGTTCATGCCGCTTCCCATGTGAGTCTCTGGGATAGTGATGAGGACGGCAGGTATTTCAACCCCGAGTTTTGGCCAGCGGATCAATCGGAGGAGGATGCCTCGGACGAGTTTATGGACGGTGCGCCCATTAGACGTCATCAACCTGCTCTTGAATTGATCCGGAACGAAATCGTGATCCACAAAGTGACGGGAGTGGTGTTCGACACCCTGGGTACCTCAGTTAGCTACCATCGTCAGCCCGAGCAGGATCAGACCAACGTAGCTTTCTAATTCGCGGGTCGCTCGTTGCCTCAACGCGGATTCGAGTCGAGGTGATCGATGATGCAGCTAAGATAGTGGAGCAATGCCGGCGAGGATGGCCTGACCGGGGGCACGGAAGGTCGTAAAGGGTAACGTCTCGCGCGATAAAGGTCGTTGCGATCCGCCCCGCAAGAGGAGCGCGCCGGCCAGGATGGCCCGTGAGGATGGAAGCCCTACCGGGCCGTAACCTGCCAGCGGCAGGGTGCGGTTCACGACAGCCGCCCCCGAATGGGGCACGCCCTTATCGAACTCTCTGGCAGGATGTCGAGCATCCTGTTCGTTGGAGGAAACCTGTGCTGACAGTGTCGGCGCTAAGGGTACTGGCCCAAGATGCACCTCAAGATCTGATGAGCTGGTCGCACTTCGTAGCGAGGACTGAATTCGTCTGGCAAAAGCCAAACTTGGTCTCAGACGCTGAAGGGTGGCAGGCCATCTGGTTTGATATGGAAATCGTCAATGCCCTTGCCTTGGCCGAGTGGGAGGAGGGCGGATCTCCTCAAGATTGGTCATACAGTTGGCGTGAAGGGTACCAAAGTGATGCAGAAGGGTTGATCGGGGAGCTGCTTCAACTGCTTGTCACCCCGGACGCGCCCGAGTAGTCCGATGCTCCGATATGTTTCTGCGTGGTCAGCCAAGCGCAGCCACAGGCAAAAGAAAGCCCGCTGCTAGGCGGGCAAGGGAGCATCTATCACGTAGGGATAGCTTGAGTATCTATCATGGGGCGTGAAAATTGAGTGAAAGAAAAGTCTCCTATACGTGATGGAGGCTGTACCAAATCACTTGTTAGCGCCAGTCAGGCACTCTCAACCCAGCTTCGAGAAGTGGCCGGTGGGCACAACCTCTACGACTTTGCCGATTGCCACCGAGGAAAAATCTTAAGCGAAGCCGCGATCGCTATAGCACGTGCTTATTAGGCAGCTCATCCGCTTGCGTGGTGTTTTGAAAAGTATCTTGAATATGTGGCGTCAGCGCCCAGAAATCTCATCAATTTTTCCTTTTCTTGCTAAAGGTTTGAATATTTTGAGCCGTTTATATAATTATTATTTTCAATAATTACGGCCTAAATTATGAGTGATCAAGCTTTGCAAGTCAGTCACACCAATTTCTGTGTTGAGTTTTTAAGCGGTTGCGAATCTTTTTCGGATGATCGCTTGTGTAAAGTCGATCTCGAGTTAAAGGAAGGCCATTGCATGATTTCTGCTAATGGGCGCAGCCACTATCTGACTGCGCAGCAATGTGCAGAATTAGCACATTGCCTTGGCGATTTGATCCTTCATTGCAAAGGGGCATTCGAAGCAGAGATGTCCGAAGTCAGAGTTAAATCTCTCCAGAATAGCAAGGCGTGGTGTGGCCTAATCCAGGCACGAACCATTTCTGAGCAAGAGGAGCTGCTGACATCCTGCACGCTTAGTCGTGGTGCTAATAAGCGGTTTTATTTTGGCGATTTCAGAGCGTTTAAAACTGACGGCGAAGGTCAAAACTATTTCAAAATCTCTGTCATTCCAGATCCGGTTTCGTTGCAGCCATGTATTTTCTTGGACGGAAACGCTATTTATCTAGACTTCAACCAGGGATTAAGGTTGGTGGAGTACCTCAGGATTGCGGGTTACCTTACCGCGCAAATAGAGCCTCACTTTGAATGCGTGACAGTAGGGCGCCAAAGCCACAGCGTGCCAGGCAAGGCCGCCTTAGAAAGGAGGGTCTCATACAGATCTACGCGGACATTGGCGTGGCATGGTTATGGGCTTGACGGAGAATTCACCGGATCAGTTGACGTGCATGGCGAGCAGGTGTTGGTGACCTTGGATGAGTCGGAATCAGTTTTTACTGCACTGCAGTGTGCTGAAATTGCTAACAAGCTGGCTACTTTGCTGATTATATATGTGTTGTTAGGTTCTTTGGGAGCGGATCATGCAGAGGTTGATCTGATTAACGCCTCCCGGGACTGGCAGCAATTGATCGCGGAACGCTCGGATTTGACTCGTGAAGAAACGATGAATGTCTTTTCCGGTAGCGGGGAGGGGTACGAGTACATCGCCTCCTATGACTTCGAGCGAAAAACTACATCCGTAAGCGGGTCGACCTTTCATCGCGTGGTGATGGCATTCGATGAAGACGTTAGGCTGCCGTGCATCTCGGTCGACCATCGAGCTTTCAATCTGGATCTCGACGAAGCTATTTGGTTTATGGAAAGCCTTCAGGTCGCTGCCTACTTAGCATCAATGGAAGCCAGTTGATAAAATAGGCGCCTGCAGGTGTCGTCTCTGTTCTGAATTCGGAGCCGGCTATAAGCGAATGTAACGTGGTTTTTGGAATGTAACATTGAGAGTGTTACATTCCAAAAACCACGTTACAAATACCTATTTTACTGGGCGAAGTCGGAGATAGGCATGAGTCGTGATGCTAAGGATACGGTGTACTGCCGTTTTCAGATGCCACTGGCGCAAGGCGAAGAATTCATGAAACTGGTTCTTGAGCTGCGAGCCTCAGGAGCACATGGCGAGCTTGAGGCTGTCTTCACGGAAATGATCGAAGAACTGCAGGGATCAATCGACTTCGTTCAAGAGATGCTTCGCGGCCTGGAAGCGACAACAAACCGTTCACCTTACCTGAAAACAAGCTGTGATGCTCAGACGTGCTTCCCCTAGCTGATCTATGGCCGGCCTGTAGCTCGAGCGTTGCTGGCTACCGGGCACGGCACGCTCTGGTCATTCAGAAGCCTTCAGGTGGATGGATAAACGACGACTGATCATCTGGCGAGAAGCTCTCCGGGTCGAAGGGCTCGAGGTCAGGAAACTCGTATGGCTCCAGGTGAAGAGAAGAGCTTTCAAGAAGCACTCTAGCCGCGTCCAGGTATGGGTAATCAGAGCGCCCTGAGAGGATCTGGTCTTCGCTAGCGAATGTCACCGAATACCTGCGAGTCGCATCGAGATCCGTGAAGTCCCTCCAAAGCTCCTCCATGGCAGCTGCGGTACTGTTGGACGTCTTGGTGTCCAAGAACATACGCAGGTCATTGTCATGGAGAGCGATCAGCTTGACTGGAGACATCAATCCACGCGCATAGGCTCGTTCCAGCGCGGTGATCAGGCGTTCATCCAGGAAGGTGTTGTACATCACGCAAAACCGCTGCTCAGCGATCTGGGGCATCATTTCCAGGTTTCGGCCTTTCCACTGAAGGCAGCTGTAGATCTTGAAACGCGGGCGATCACTCTGTGCCAATGAATCTGCCCTCAACCGAAAAAGATCTGCAATCGCCATATCGAGTGCCTCGTGTAAAAAGTCAGATGTACTCATTTAGCAAGCGGAGCGCGCAGGCGCGAGGATGAAAGCCCGTCAGGGCCAAGACGCCGCAAAGCGAGCGGCTTGGTTCACGCCAGCCGGCACCGAAGGGGCGCGCCCTGATTTCAATCCTGGCTCTTGAGGTCATGCTCCAAGATGTTGCTCTGATCATGACCCATCGCGAATTCGACATTAGATGCGTGGCGATCAATCTTCGTATGATCAAATGCGTTAACAGCCTGGTTCCGGACATAACGATTCAACCCTTATCGATGCTCAGAGCCTTGTCCC
Organism: Pseudomonas sp. I3-I5; assembly: GCF_022699445.1. NCBI lineage: Bacteria > Pseudomonadati > Pseudomonadota > Gammaproteobacteria > Pseudomonadales > Pseudomonadaceae > Pseudomonas > Pseudomonas sp. I3-I5. Next base: position 1,732,202 of record NZ_CP093940.1, read on the forward strand.
TCTCGACGATAAGGTCTTGAAGCCTGCGAAGGTCTTTGTCCAGGCCAGAAAGCACATGCTGATGCCATTGGGAGTTATCTGTCACGCACATCGCCGGGACTTGATGACAGCGCAGTTGATTACCCTTGGCACTGCCTTCGAAATCAGCCAGCCCGAGGTTATGCAGCCAGAGGATTTCTTTGGCGGTCACGCAGAAATCATCAGCAGTCTGATCGGCCATGATCTCGCTGATATTCATAAAGTGGACGGCCCAAGATTGAACATTGGCCGCATCTTTGACCTTTTCCCACAGTGCTTCAACCGCAGGCAGAGTCTCGCTTGAGACCCCGTCGGCCAGGAAGAGATGCAGCACGTCAGCACGCGCGGCGATCAGCCTGACCGGAGCAAGCGCGCCATGGATATGAGCCGTTTCCAGGACATTGAGCACCCCATCATCAAGCCTTCCGCACCACATCAAGGCAAGGGTCTGCTTGGCCGCAACCTCTAGCGGCACGAAGTTGGGTGACTTCCACTGAAGGCAACTGACAACCCCGAGAGAAACGCCGTTCGAAGAGACCTCAACGTCTTCCTCAACCTGAAACAACAGTGATCTGAGCATGATGGTTCCTCACCCTATCAGTAGCTTGAAATCAAGTTGATTGGGGGAGATTGGTCAAGGTCGAAACGGGTGCGATTACAGAATTTCCGACGAAAAAACAATATGTTATCTGCATACCCTTTGCGGGAAGTTAGCTTGGCGGGCCTGATCCGGCACCCTCAATCGGCTCAGCGCTTGCGATGCAGAGGAGAGACCAAATCTCGGTATGCCTCGCGACTTTTGAGCACCTGGTCGCGGACTTCTTCAGGGTCGATCGACATGCTCCCGCTGGGGGTGACCCTCAACGTCTTGAGCTGGTTGACGGCATGAATGAAGTCGCGCTCCTGCTGTTTCTCGCGCTCGGGCCTCTTGTCGGGGAAGGCCCAGCTCCAGAGTCGATCAAGTAATTTCAGCATACCCGTACCCACCAGCTACAAGGGAGCGCCAATGGTAAGGGCCACAGGCATGAATGGCTACGTTCGGTAGGCTGGGCAATCCAAGTTCAGGAAGCATGTCGAGCACGGCCGTAGGCGGGTTGAACGCGTCCAGGGATGTGATAGCTTCTCGTGCCTGAGCAGCCACGTAGAAAAAGGAAATCGTGTGGATAGGGATTGGGTAAGGGATTTCATCGAGAATTTTTCGTCCGCCACTATCGGCGATATGGACATTCCGAAGCTTGTAAATGGGAAGACCCTGCACACGCCCGATCGGCTGTTCAAGATCCGACCCTGCGGTGAGTACGCATTTAGGAATTTGGCTGAGAAAACCCTCTGGCTGAGCGTAGCCAGTGAGTTCAATGACCCATACGACACGGCCTTCTGGATTGACTATAGGAAACTCGCTGCTTGGGAAAAGCTCGACGAGCTAGGTTTCTGCGAAGACCAGATTGCTACTGCTCTCTCGTCCGACGACCCCGTTGCTGCGGTAGTGGCGCTGGCATCGGGTCGAGAGCCATGCCCCCTGAATGTTGAGCAATGGCTCCATGAAGTTGACGTCTTGGCGCCGAATCACCAGGCGGGGCAACTACCGAACCTCATTGATCAGCTCAAAAGCAGTTACAAAATCTGCAGCTTGAGCGAGCGTGTGGATTCGGTGTTGATGTGGAGCCACTACGGCGCCCACCACACCGGGTTTGCCATGGAGTACGACTTCACGCGTCTTCACCGGAATAAGCTTTCCACCCTCACGCTATGGCCTGTCGCCTACACAGATAAGCTGTTCGAGGTTACCCATATCCTCAGAGCTCATCGCCTCGGCAAAGACTTCAACGAGCTTTTCGGCATCGCTGCATCGTTGTGCAAGGCTGTCGATTGGAAGTACGAGCGCGAGTGGCGCTGGGTAGTTCCAGATGGCGATAGAGAAGTCAAAGGTATCAATGTCGATGCGCCCCTGAAGGCCGTTCATCTCGGAGCTAAAATCTCGGATGCTGACGCACTCGAGATTTTGAACATCTGCAGCGAAATCAACATTCCGGTTTACAAGGTTACGCTCGCGCCCAACGAGTTCCGGATGATCTCGGTGCCTACCAGCCTCGATGATTGGCGTTCCGCAAATGGACGTCAGGCAGCTAGCGCTTCCAGGGCGTAGAAGTGATTTAGATGGCGAGTAAGGCCTAGCCTCCCACTTATGATATGGGGAGGCAAAGCCTCGAGATTGGTAACGCAAACCCATCTTGCAAATCACAACAGCTCGGCTTCGAAGGGCTGCAATACGCTGCGCTACCTTATCTGTCACGGGAGGGTTAACCGATCGCTTGATTTCACCTGGACGCTCTATCTCGGGCTACCCGGAAGAAAGGAGTAATTGGTAGCCTACGGTAATCTTCTGCAGCGGGGTGCCAAATGGTCTGGACGGAAAAGCTGATTGGGACGGTTGTCAAAGGCCTCCCAACGTTAATCAAGCTGGTGCCAGAGTGGCGCAAGAAAAACGTTGCGGCACGGCTGAACGATCACAACCTGTTCGCCTCGCTTGGAGCCAACGATGACCTTCTTCGCGTCCTCAGAATAGCTTGGATCCAAGCAGCCTTAGAGGTGAACAAATCGGTTTTGACCGCTTGCAAGTCATTTGAAGGAGATGGCCAAGCGACCGTCATAGGCACCTTCTCAGGCAAGTTCAAGGCGAAACTCATTCAGCTTCGCGCTGCGGCCTTTGAGCGTGGAAAAAGCCTTGAGGGTTCACTGATTGATGATCACTTTGAGCTCGTTCTACTTAACGCTCCCACTACGCAGGTAGGGAAGGGGTCTGAAAGTGCTGACCCGCTGACTCGGGACTTTGGCAAAATCGCTGCTGCAATCGTCGGCTGTCAGGCGAGCGATGTTCCAGCTTTGTATACCCAAATCGCGTCGGCAGGGATTTTCACTCGGCTCAGTACCGTCCAGCAGACCTTCGGTGATCTCGTCTTTTTGGTGTTTGTGGAGACCATCCAGGCCCCCAACAAGTACTCTGAAGCTGGAAAGGCTTTTCAGATGACGGTCAGCAGTCTTGGGGTAAAACTGGGGCGGCAATGCCTAAAGACGTTAGAAGGCATCGACGAACGCATCGATCAGATGCTCGATAGGTTGGATGACCTGCCCAGTGCTGGGGGGCTCCAGACCTGGCTGGAAGACGTCGAGACGGGTTGTGTGCAACGTCTGGAGTCGATCAGTGCTGAAGTGAGAGTGATTGGCTCCAAGGTCGATGAGGGAATTTCAGCTGCCAGCGAGCAGAGTGCTCAGACGCAAGAGGCACTTGCCCAGATTCTTGAAGCCATCAAGCTGCAACAGAGAGACGGTGATAGTCGAATTTCGGATGAGGCAATCCTGGCGCTGGCTAAGCGGTTAAGACCAGAGCTTTTGCTAGATCGATCTCAAGCGCTCAAAGAGCTGGATTTCGCTGTTTCCGTTCTAGAGGAAATCAATGCAACAGGCACCACTGCCTACTACCGCGACCGTCTAGTCAACGACACCATGGCTGATGTGCGTGAGTCGATTGAGGCCGGCGAGCTTGAACACGGCGCCCAGTCAATTGAGGAGGCTCTTGCCACATTAGATAAGCAAGAGGCTGACACGCGCGAGTCAATCAAACGTCAGCGTGCTGATCTTCTTGAGGCCTCGATTAAGCAGTACACATTGCTGCAAGACCCTCAGCAGGTAGCTGACGATGTAATCAGGCGTATTTCGCTCGATCATCCCGACGCCCCCATCCTCAGCAAAGCCTTCGTAAATGAGCTTGATGCGTATTTTTGTAAGGGCGAAGAGTATGGCTTGAGCTTCCCGCTCAACGTAGCAATTGAGCTGTCTCGTAAGTGGATTGATCAAGCGGTCGATGGCCAAGATAGGAGTGAAGCATTGCTCTGGCTTGGAAAGTCTTTGGCTGTTTTAGGTGAGCGAGCGCCCCATGATGATCTTCTCCGATTAGCTGAGTCAGCGTTCAAGGAAGCGGTTGCGGCTTCAAGTGCCTCTCGCAATGTCACATACGCTCACGCTCAAAATGGCGTAGGTGGCGTACTCATGTCATTAGGTTGCAGGGATAGCCGCTCGGATCTCTTGGTGGAGGCTGTTGAACGTTTTAATGTGCCTTTGCAGTTTTTCAGCGAGGCGGGGGACGTCCTAATGGTTGCTATCGTAAGAAGCAATCTTGGCGCGGCACTGCGACTGGCTGGAGAGCGTGAGAGTGGCGTGATTCGGCTTCGTCAGGCCGTATCCTGCCTGCAGGATGCTCTGCTTGAGCCAGCTCTTGGTCGGCTGCCGCGAGAGTGGGGACGAGCTCAGAATAACTTGGGTAATGCTTTGCGTGTCCTTGGCGAGCGTGAACATAGTGTTTCGCTCCTTCAGCAAAGTGTTCAGGCGTTTAGAGCAGCTCTGCTTGAGCGTGGGCAGAGTTCGCCTTTGCATTGGGGCATTACACAGAATGACCTGGCCAGTGCATTACTCGCCTTGGGCGAACATACAGATGACCTCGATTTTTTCCATCAGGCGGATGAGGCCTATCAGGCCGCATTGTCCCAGATGCCGCGGGAACAGGTACCACTAGAATGGGCTACCACGCATCATAATCTCGCCCACCTCTACTTCCAGCTTGCTCTCCGGGATGGGGATTCCGACTGGCTTGAGCTGGCCTTGGCGGCTGCGCTATCAGCTTTAGAAGAACGTACTAGAGCGCGCGCTCCGTTGGATTGGGCTCGAACACTGAACTCTCAAGCCAATGCACTTCTCGAGCTGGGGGATCGGAAAAACAATTCTCAGCTGATAGAGCAGGCGGTTGAGGCATACAAAAACTCCCTAGAAGAGCTTAGTCAAGTGAATAACCCTCGCGATTGGGCGATGACAAAGCACAATTTGGGAAACGCTTTTTTTACCCTTGCTGATTTTGACGAGAGCACAGAGTGCCTGCATCGCGCCATTGAGGCTTATCAGGATGCATTGCTTGTACGTACTTTCGAAAGCGACCCTGTCGCATGGGCGAAAACCACCGCATGGATCGGGCATACGTTTTTCTATCTGGCTGGTAGGGGCAGTGAGAAGCGACACATGGAGCAGGCTTTAGAAACCTATCGTACGGCTTTGCCTCACTTGAGCAGTAAGCTGAAAGCGAGAGTTCAAACGAAAATCATCAGGGGCGAAAGCATGCTCGCTGAAAATTTCTTTTCAGCTGGCTGACCTGGGAAATCACTGGCCGCCGAATGCGGCGGCCAGTTCAGGCTTTAGGGTGCTTACGCCAACGAGACTCGATGGTTCAGAGAGCCAGTTTACGAGTCCATCCGTGCGTCGCGTAATCCAGGGTCACGATGGCCGCCGCCTCTGACGCAACCTTGTGGAAGGTGTTGTCCTTGGTCGTGTCGCCGTAATCGCTGATGCCGCGGACAACCAACACGGGCACGTTCTGCTTTTCGCAGGCATCGAAGACCCCGTAAGCCTCCATCTCAGCCACAAGGGCTTTTTCATGAATGCCTTGGAAGCCTTCGAAGACTTTTGGGTCTCGAATGAGCAATTCGCCGGAGGCGATCGTTGCCGGCGATACCACGAGCCTTGCTGCAACTTCCCCAGCTGGAGACTCGATAGGGATCGCGAAGCCCAGCTTCTCCGCACGCTCTTGCAGGCGATCAGGCAATGACGCGGTTGCGAAGTAAGCACTGAGATCTTGCTGGGTAGACAGACCTGGGCGTTGCATCTCTGGCCTAAGCGCAATCGTGCCCCCAGCGTGTGCTGCACCCCCTTCGTAGTACACGACGCGTTCGGACAGAATGACCTCGCCGAGGCTGAGCTTTTTACGACGTCCGCCTGCGATCCCCATCATCAAAACCTTCTTGGGGGTCAGCTCTGAAAGTAGCAGGGTAGTGATGGCGCTCGCATTGACGTTGCCAGCGTTGCCGAGAGAGGCGACGACACATGAGAGAGGCCCGTCTGCTCGCTGAATGGTTACGGGCCAGAAGTGAATGCCATTCTTGGAGTAGCGTGCAGGCACATCTTCGCCAATGCCGAAGACTTTTTTCGCCGCGGCGAGCTCAATGGCGATAGCCGTGATGACCAGAAGATCTGGAGAGCGTGCTGCCTCCTTGGCCTCGATTTCTGCTTGGAAAAGTCCAACAGAAAGGTCTGCAAGCATGTCCAGGCTGTAAAGAGGCTCCTGCAAGGACATGCTGTCCAGGCGTCCCTTTACCTGCTCGCCAGTGAAAGGGAACAGCGTCAGAGGTTCCTTGAAGAAGGCATCACGTAGACCGCGGGCTCCTTCTCCATCTTCGCTGAAGCCCCCTAGCTGCAGGTCAAACGGCAGCACTGGAAGCTTACGTTTACGCAGCTTACGTGCTCGGTCGGATACCCCCTTACCACCGCCCAGGGCAATCATTGCCGTGGCCACCTCAACTTGTTCATCACCGATGTTCCCGCCGGTGACCAGGTCGTCTTCGATGTAGACGATTTGTGCATAGTCCTCGGCGGCAAGACGGCGAATCAATGTCCGTTGTTCAAGGGTCATTTTTTCCCGCATGGCCAGTTGCGATGTGACGATTTTCAACTGATGGGCAGGAGCGTACTCAACCAACAGTTTCTCTGCCTCATAGGCCACCGTCCAATCGAAGGTCAGAGCATCACCAGCCTCATTGGTAGGTAAGCCAGCCAGGTAGACCACAAGGCCACCCTGTGCGGCCAAGACGCTTTTCGTTACCGCGCGAGTGAAGTCGTGCGCGAGGTCGATTGAGGCCTTCTCTGTCTTTTTGGAGATGCTGCCCGCAATCAGAATGAATTCATTTTCAAGCTTTGCCATCGTGACAATTCCGGTAGCTGAGGTGTTGAGTGTTGGCTGATTTTTTAGGTGTTAATACTGGATGAGGTCTTTGATCTCATCCCTGTTTTTGAGGGCTAGCTGGATGACCTCGGGCCTCTGATCAGCCTGATCTTCATTCAGGTTGAGTTGGAACAGGAGGTACAAGAGAAGTGCTCGGCGGCATTCGACATGCATCTCGCCGCCCTCCATCAGGAAGTCATTCTCGATCAATTTACGCTGAGCGGGCGTGAGGCCAGGGTGGGGGGTGAGAACCACATTCACCATGGTGTTCCAGGCGTAGTCTTCATCAGCCCGATCCCGATCTTGCCCCACGTATTTGCAGTGCTTGATACGGGTCAGTGAGAAATCCCGGAAGGCCTTACGCTTGTGGCAGTACGCCCGGACGTGCCAGCGGTTACCGTCATGCACCAAGGCATGTGGAGAGAGCATTCGCTCACCGCCTTCAGGGTCTGTCAGGGGTTGGTAGAAGACCTCGACAAGTTCTTTCTCGCGAATCGCGCGGAGAATTACCCCAACGATGTCTGCGTTCAGGCGCCGACCCAGCTTGGGTACGGCTGCGACAGGGGATTGCCAGCCCAGAAAGCTGCCGTAGGGGATCTCAGGCTGAACGGCGACGCGCAGCAGATCATCCAGGTAGCGCTCGACTGCGCTGGAAGGGAAGACTGCTTTGAATGACTCAGTTGCCCGATAGACCCTGGCCCGGGTGTCGTACTCGAGGTTGCTCTCGGCGAGTTTCGCGTACTCAGTGATGTCCAGTGACGCCTGGGGCACCGAGATTCCGAAGAAGTCAGTAAGACTGCTGCGGTTGATCTGGCCATCCCAGCGGAGTCGATAGTCGATGAATTCCAACCGACGTTCCTGGCCCCAACGTGCTCCTTGCCGTCCCTTGCTGGTGGGTTGGTCGTCCGTGGGTTTGGAATCGTTTGTCATGCTCGAACCTCGATAGCGTATAAAAACTAGACTGCATCTAAAAACTATGCGTATAGTAATCATACGCTAGCAAGCTGTGGTTCGCAATTTTCCCTGCCGGATCTTTTAGACGGTTATGGAGGATGCGAGGGGGAGGGTGAACTGCAGCTAGCCGTAAGGGGTGACTCAGGGCTGAGCCTTGAGTTGCCGCGCCATCTCATCCGTCGGCATGTGGTGTAGCTGCTGGTAGGGATGCTTTGCGACTAACACAACATTTTTTAGGAGGGGATGGCCCATGCCACTCACCAACACCCAGATCAAATGGTACGACAGCAACGTGTTACGCCTGCCAAAGGACAAGCGGGAGACCTACAACGCCCAGGTCGACCGCCTGATCGCAGCGTTGAAGGACAGCCTGAAGAAGCAGGACAAGATCACCATCAAGAAGGTGGTAAAGGCCGGCTCCTTCGCCAAGCACACCATCCTGCGGCCCAACGCTCAGAACCCGGCCGACGTAGACGTGGTGTTCTACATCAGCGGCCAGAAGGTAGATGAAGAGACCTTCTCGACTCTCAGCCAGAAAATCTACGACGCCCTGGTCAACCTGTACCCCAACAAGTCTGTTGAAGACTTCGAAATCCAGCGTAAGGCAGCGAAAGTGACCTTCGTGGGTACCGGGCTGGAGGTTGATATCGTTCCGGTCATCGAGAACCCGAACAAGGACGGCTACGGCTGGCAGTTCGACCGTATCGATGGCTCGAAAACTGAAACCTGCGCACCGTGCCAAGTGAATTTCGTGAAGGTTCGGAAGGACGAGGATCCGGACTTCCGTACCTTGGTGCGCCTGGCCAAGCGCTGGCGTACCTGGAAGGAAGTACCACTCAAGTCCTTCCACATCGAACTGATCATGGCCCACGTGCTTGAAGTGAACGGCAAGGCTGGCTCATTGGAGAAGCGCTTCCGGGATTTCCTACTGTACATCGCGCAGTCCGGCCTCAAGGAGGTCATCAAATTCCCTGAGAACAGCTGGGTGCCTCAATTCCAGGACACAGTGGTGATCATCGACCCGGTATGTGACACCAACAACGTTGCGAGCCGCATCACGGAGGATGAGCGCAAGGAAATCGTTCAACTGGCCGAGGATTCTTGGGAAACCGCGCACTTCGCATCGATCGAAGATGATTTCGAGGTTTGGAAAGAGCTGTTCGGTAAAGGCTTCAAGGTGGAGGACGCAGCATGAGTTCTACCTCCACCCAAACCAGCACCTTCACCACGACTGATATTGAAGCGGTCATGCGGCGTATCACGGCTGACCTCGTGATGATCGCTTCCAGCAGCGGCGCGATCACCGAAACTGAGGCACGTCAGTGGGGGCACGACATTGAGGTTCTGGCCAAGTACGGCTACCTCGAGTATGTCGATATCACCTTGTTGAGTTACGGAGTCGAGTACAAGGCTGCGCGGTTCTACGTCAATGAGTCTGGCTCGCTTGCGAACCAGCGCCCAGGAAATGCCCTCTGGCCAAGACTCTCGAATCCAGAGCTGCGGATCGTTCTCGGCACCACTGACGCCTACGATGCGAATGCCCAGCAAAAGATGGCCAGCAAAATGAAATGCAGTTGGTCGACCAGTTACGCGGATATTTCTCACTCCCAGCTGACCCAGAGCGGTGGGCGTGAATACTCCAGCAATGGCTACGGCATGGAACGTAAGGACTACACCCGATGAGCACTACCTCCGTTTTTGACTCGGCCATTGATCTGCCGGACATCCAGCTGACTGACCGCGAGAAAGTATTGCTCGGGTTTGCTGGCCGCTATGAGCGTGTGCAGAACCAACTCCAGCTGCTGCTGAACCAAGGCCAGCTGTCCGAGTGGAGCAAGCAGCACCATAAAAGTGTGCTGCCGATCTGCAACCTAGTGGCCGATCAGTATCCTCTAGTGATCTTCCACGGCGACGTCGGTACCGGGAAAACCGCAACAGCCGAGTGCATTGCCAACCGTATCGTCCGTGATTCACGCACTGAGGACTCGGTACTGTTCAAGTTGAGCAACCGGGTTCGTGGTTCCGGTAAGGTCGGCGAGATGGGCACGTTGTTGACCCAGGCATTTGCAGAGGTCGCTGAGGCTGCGGGCAAGAAACGCCGGGCAATTCTGATCATCGATGAAGGTGACTCGATTGCGGCCTCCCGATCGCAGAGTCAGAGTCACCACGAAGACAAGGTGGCAGTGAACACCCTGATTCAGGGCGTCGATGAGCTACGTAAGTATGGCGGCCGCATCGTGGTGATCTTATGCACCAACCGACTTTCCGTGCTGGATGCAGCCCTCCGCCGACGTGCCGCCATCGTTGAAGAGTTCACTCGCCCGGATGCTTCGGAGCGGAAGGAGCTGTTCAGCATGGATCTGGCTGGCATGGGGCTTTCGGACAAACAACTGACCGACCTGGCAACTGTGACCGGTGAGCGCAACGGTCAGCCTGCGTGGACATACTCTGATATCCGGACTCGTCTGTATCCAACAGCAATGGCGAAAGCGTTTCCGAATCGCCCACTGGAGTTCAAGGATCTGACTGAGTCGATTCTGACGATGAAACCATCACCGGTCATGGAAGACAAGTAAGCGGCAGATCGTCCGATGAGGTCGGAGGAGGGGGCCTTGCCCACACTCAATACCGACCAGGTCAGTGATCTTTCCAGGCTCTTGGTGTCTGGTAGTGGTACCAGCGGATGTCACCCAGACACCAGCTCAAGCGGAGTAGTTATGAAAGCCGAAAAAGAAATCTTCGTCTCGGTCGATATCGAGGCGTCTGGCCCGATCCCGGGCAAGTACAGCATGCTGTCGATCGGCGCGTGCCTGACTTCGAGTCCGGCTGAGCAGTTCTCATGCTTGCTGAAGCCCATCTCCGAGGAGTTCGTGCCGGCTGCTCTGGAGGTCACTGGGTTGTCGCTGGAGAGACTTCGCGAGGAAGGCTTGGAGCCTCGTGATGCGATGGCGCAGTTCAAGGCCTGGGTCGAGTCGCTCGCCGGCGCGGGCCAGACGGTAGTGTTCGTTGGCTTCAACGCTTCCTTCGATTGGAGCTTCGTGAACTACTACTTCCATTTGTTCCTGGGCGAAAACCCCTTCGGCATCGCTGCCCTCGACATCAAGTCGATGTACTTTGGTGCTACTGACTGCAGCTGGAAATCGACGCGCTCCAGCGAGATTGAGAAGGTTGTTAACCCTGAAAGCTCAGGCAACCACGACGCTTTGGACGACGCCGTTTACCAGGCAGAGCTGTTCAACTTGATCCGTGAAAAGCTTGTGATAGGGAAGGTCTGAAAGGGCTTTCCCGAGAGCTCAGATAGTTAGATAGGCAGGGTGGTAGTGGCCTGCGTGGTCAGTTGCTCACTGTGAGAGCAACTGACCACGCAGGCCCTGGCCGAAAGCGCGAGGATGGAAGCTCTTAAGAGTAAAGACGCCGCAGAGCGATCGGCTTGGTTCACGCCCGCCGACCCTGAAGGGGCGCCCGCTAGCCGTTGCGACGTCATCTCCGCAACTGCTAGGTGGGTGGGAGCTCAGGGCCACGTTTATCCAGAGACCGCTTGAGTTGAGCCTTGATCGGCTCTGCCAAGGTGATCTTCGGCCGGCTGGGTAGATGACGCTCAAGGCTCATAGCTTGAGCGATAAGCCCCGAAGCTCGGAGATACCTTGCAAGTCCGCGCTTGAAGTCCACTGGCGATATCGATATCTCGCTTTCAGACCGCCACATTTTGCGGATTGCGAACGCCGCAACCTTGCTCATGGGCTGGCTAGGATCGCTTATGGAAGGAAACAGGAATTGACCAAGCCCAAGTCCGCTTACCTCCATGTACCTATTAAGTAGATGCTCTGTTGCCTTGTCCAGTGCAATCGTTCGACAGCATCGTTCATTTCTCCTAAACGAGAAGCTCAAACCTGTACCTGTTTGTAACCTGAAGTTTTTCCCGATAATTAGCAATCGCTGCGCTTGCCAACTCATCTCGGCGGAGATGAGCGCAAGCATGCATTGAATTCGTAAGAGGGTCAGATGCAAGGAGGCGTCTGCAGACACCTCAGCGTCGATCTGAAAGTGGGGTAACGCTGATTTAGACATGATGGTTCGTCTTCCTGCTGGTAGCTTGATCAAATGTTCACGTCAACAGCAAGCGGAGCGCGCAGGCCCTGGCCGAAGGCGCGAGGATGAAAGCCCGAAGGGCCAAGACGCCGCCCTGCGAGCGGCTTGGTTCACGCCAGCCGTCCCGCAGGGCGCGCACTCATTTAATGCTGGTGCCTGAGCCTGCGTTCGAAGACCCGTCAGGCCCCTGTTGCTGCCCAGGCTTGACGTAACCAGCAGACGTCTCGACAAAGCACTGCAGTGCTTCAAGGGCCTGGTGTCCCATCCGTTCTTTGATAAGCCTGGAAACGTCGATGTCTTGCTGCGGTGCATGTCCCAATTTCTGCATGACGTAGAAATTTTCCAATACCTTATTGATCTGCTCCTCTCGCCATGATGCATAAACATGAAACAGATTATGAAAGGCGATGTGACGGCTAGCGTCGCGACTGGAGGGGAACAGATACTGATCCTCCGTAAATTTCATATTTGCGATGTGCTCGGAGAGTAAATTGGCCGTCTGAGCTGAGATTTCAACCGGCACAGGTTTGTTTTCCGAGCCGCTCTTGATTGTTGGGAAGTCGCCTCGTACCAGCGAGTGATATTCACGCACGGTCATACTCAAGATCTCACCCTTGCGTACTCCGTGTGACATCAAAGCGTGTATGCAGAGGTCTCGCAAAACATCAGGCTTACTAAACTCAGCGCCATCATCAACAGAAAGTGATGGCTCCATAGGTGGGCTATAGGCGAGTAGCTCTTCCACCGTGGTTGTGAATTCCGACAGCCCCAATTCATGCGACTGCAGGATTTCTTGTGCGTCAGGCCAGAAGTCCAGGTCGGAATCAACGTTGGCGAGCTCATCAACACTCGCGAGGCGAATCGCCCACGGCTCATCCTTGTTGACGTTGACGGCCTTGTTCCAGAGGGATTCAACCGTAGCAATCGTAGTGCTGGCAACGCCGCTACCCAAGAAGAGAAAAATCTGATCCACCTCCGCAACGATGAGGTTGACGGGAGACAAGGCACCAAGTGAGTGAGCACGCTCCACAAGATCAACCATACTCTGCTCTAGTTGACCTTTGCTCAGGATCGCAAATTTCTGCCTGGTAGCGATCTCCAAAGAGTGGAGATTTTCTGTCTTCCACTGCAGGCAGCTGAGGATTTGGTACTCTGCCTCGTTTGCATCTGTCCAGCCTTGCTCTCCGTACTGAAATACCAATGATACGCTCATGGTGGTTATCTCCTTACTGGTTGGGCTTCATAAAGCTGCTGATTTAGTTGCGCTAACACATAGGTAAATGTGGCCTGACTTATCCGGCCGATAAATGAGACTTCAACTAACTATCCATAATCGAGTTCGGAATTACGTCATAGATGGCCTCGGGAAAGGCCGCTGGTAAATCCATGCCCAGGAATAAAACCTGCCCAACCTACATGGTAATCACGGAGTGCACTGTCGTACTCAGCAACGACCTATCTCTCATGACATGCAGATTGGGCAGGGTGATCTAGCCTGATACCAGAGGTTTCAGCGGGCTGAGCGCAGGCTTCAGGTAAGCCTCTAAAACGCTCTCAATCTCGCTAGTACGCGATTTTGAGAGCTGTACAAAGCCTAGTTAGAACCCAGGCCTCTCATGAAGATTAGGCCGTCGTCAGCCGGACGGCATCACACATGACATGCTGGCTAACTAGGGTGTTCTGCCCTGGAACTCTCCGTCTTTGCAAAGGCTGACTGCAGGAGCCCAGGTGCCCCTCCCAATAGTCCACCGTTAGAGCGAAACACTAACGTTGGGCAGGGTTAAATACCAAAGTCATCTTCAAGTTGTTTTATCTTCAGGTGCCTGGGAACCACCCCTTTCACCATAAGAGTCTTCAGCAGCGAAGCAGTAAAATCATGCCACGTGTAATGCTGAGTAACAGGCTTTGGCCAAGGCCACTCGGCTTTGACCAGAGCACGCAATCGCTCAGTCAAAACGTTGATCGGGTTTGAAATTCTGTCAGCGCCGCTCGCAATACGAAGGGTCTCATTACCATCGACCTTGTACAGGCGTCTGGAAAGGACACATACGCATTGCGTGTCCGAGAGAATCTCGTCAAAAGCAGCGCTGACATCGCTATCGCTCAGTTGGATTGAGGCCAGATTCCAGATCTCCTCAATCTCGGAATCATCCCAGCCATTCATGTCCCCAGACTTCAGTAACGATTCACTCACGGCCTTGGCGATGATGAATGGCTTACGCTTTGAGCCCATGATAATCCCCGTCTGACGATGGCCCAGCGAGGGCTGAATGTCAGGCAAATGATAGTCAGCGAAGTTGCGGAGTCAAGCGTCAGAAGTGAAGATTTTTTGGTTTTCTTATTTGTTGTAATTGGGGTAATTGTCAATATTTGAATAATTATTGTTTTGATGTTTTTGGCATTAAGTCGTATATCTTTTTTGTACTTAATGGCATTGTTTCGAGTTCAAAAAAAGTGCTTGCCAAATGGGAGGTTTTCGGGTCATCGTATTGTCATATCGTATCCTTTCGAGCGCCGGCTGCAATTGGTCGGAAGCCGTCGTTTGCGCTGAATTTAACTAAAGGTGCTCATATGGCCTTACTAGACTCCACGAAATTTACCCCGCGCTATCCTTATGTGATGCTTTCACGCAAAGTCATCACGTTGTTTGACGGGGCTAAAACCAACATTTCGGGGGGGATGAGCGCGAGCTTGAAGGTGCTCGAATGCTTCTGTCATTTGCTCGGGTTCAAGATTGATTTCAATGCCCTCTCCCAGGCGCATTTCAATGACGTGGTGGCGCCTGCTTTTCTCGGGGCGCTCCACAATGATGAGTTTCTGGGTTGGAACCTGATGAACCGTCGACGCGTGGCGCGCAGGTTTTTGGATATGCTCAAGGCGGCTTCAGCTAAAGGCGCAAACATAAGAACATTCGAATGGAGCCCTGACCTCTTAGAGAAGCACTATCCCGACTGGGTAAGCGTCCGCGATAAGGTCAATCCAGAGCACGCTATTTACTGGAATGGGTGGCCTGTCCAAAGTCGTAAAGGGAAAACCATCTATCTCGATTTCTCGCGGCTTTGGCATAGTCATGGCCATGATTTTGTAGTTGGGCTTCACGACAAGATGGCGAAGTATTCGCTTAAAAATGCACGAGGCGGAATTCCGTTATTTAACGAGTTTGTCAATCATGTATCGGCCTCGCCAAAAATATGGCCGGTGGAGACCTTCACTGACTCAATGCGTATCCCAGCTTTGTTTGAGTCCTTCATGGTGAGCTTCTTTAGGGGGGTGTCTGAGCGAGGCGAGGATCTTCGACACGCCACCAAGCGTTGGAAAGATTTTGTGGTCGCTGTTGAATCGGTATTTGTTCACCCAGGGGTATGGGCAAAATCCTACTATGGCGATCTTCCTAGGCCCAGCACAGGGGATCATGAAGGGGCGAGGAAGAACCTGAAAAAGAGCAGCGACGGTGATTACTACGTCGACAATCTGCTGACTGATGTGCCCCTTCATTTCACAAACGAAGCTGCTATCAAGTTCCTTTTCGAGGATATCGATCGAGATATTAATGACACTCAATGCTGGGCTCGGAAGCAGGCATGGGCCTTGCGGCGGGCACAGCTGCGTAGAAAGGCTTTAGCGAAGAAAGGTTACATCCTCAGTCAAAGATCAAGAAATGGTCGAAGCCCTTCAATCCAGGAACTAGGCCTGGAGAACATGTGTGCTACATTTGAGGTCGAGGGCTTCTGCCCAAATGACCGGACAAGCGATAACCGATACGGCAACAACTTGACTGAGTTAGCCCGGTTGTTCGGCATGCCAACGTCTCGTTCACTCTATCCGTTTCAGTGCTTGATGGTCATAGCTCACAATGATATCACTGAGAGTTTTTTGGCTGATTTCGATCTTTATAACAAAAAAGGGCAGCGATCCGGCTTCGTAAAGCTTGACGGTGGATATTACCTGATTGGCTATAAAGATCGTAAAGGCAAGGACTTGAGTGAGCAAAAAATTTTGCTGTCTCCTCGCACCGCAGTCTTGGTTAGGCAGGTAATTGAGATTACTAAGCCGTTGCGGAAATATCTGAAAAGTGTGGGTGACCCGCTGTGGCGAAAGCTATTCCTAACCTCAGCGAAAGGGTTTGCATATCCAAAAAAAGCTAACGCTCAGCCGTGGACTGCTGACCATCTCGATTCGAAACCTCATGTCATCGAGAAGATAGTTGATCAATTCAAGTCGTGCACGTCAACCCCTCCCGAAAAGCTGACGCGGCTAGTAGTCAAGTTGAGCCTGAGGCGATTGAGGGCATCCTGTGGTGTAAGGGTGTTCATCCTAACTCGAAGTGTCGAAGAAATGGCGAAGGCTCTAGGTCACACCGAGTATCGTCCAGATCTTCTTGATTCATACTTGCCAGTTAAGCTGCAAGAGTTCTTCGATGAGCGTTGGGTCAGGATCTTCCAAAGGGCGGTTGTATGCTGGTCGTTGGATGACGAAGCTTTGGCTCTCCATAATCAGCTTGGCTTCCAGTCTATTTATGAGTTCGACGAGTTTATGAAAGTCAACGCTTTGAGGGAGTTGCCCGATAGCTTGACGGATCCGACGGGCTCCAAAAACATACTTGATAACAACAATGATTTGGTTATCAGCGTCAATACGGAAATTCTCACCGATCTCTTGTCCCTGAAGATGGGCGTGGATGATCTTAAGGGACATCAGGAGATCAATAGCTTGGCTTTGTACTGGGCCAAGTTTGCTGATCTGCTTGCGTCGCATATTGAAGAAATGATCGACCCAATGGTGAAAAGACACCTGCGCGCCGCCCGGGAGCTCGCTAAACCATGGCCTATGGAGAGCATCCAGCGTGTCGCTGCCTGATCAACTGGCTTTTCTGACGCCATACCTGCTTTCAAGTCGCCGGGCTTTTGATTCGGCTCCTTGGTTACTAACGCCATTTGAAAGTACAGTGTGGCTGTTCGATTTTGGCTTTTCTAAGCCGGTTGAGCTGAATTGGGATGTAAAACTGTCAGACGGTGTCAGCCTGGTTTCGGCTAAGCACTCTCTTCTGCTAAACATTTTTAAGCATTGGTTGATTGCTGCGACAAGCAACAAGGACGGCAGTGGATTTCATACCACAGCGCTCAAATCGCAGTACGTCAGGTTTAATACGGTACTGCATATCATCGATATGCTCTTAATGGACAGTCAGGAGTATAATGTCACTCGGTTTGGTTTAGAGACGCTGACGGCGAACAATGTTACAGATATTCTTAAGCGAGTGTCTTTGAGCAACTTCGTTGCTGAAAGTGTCTATGAGTGGTCTGCACGGCTAAGGGATTATTGCCTAGAGTTACTAGATGGTTCAGATCCGCTAGAAATTGAGCAGACCCTTCGCGATAAACCATATTTGAAGGTGATCACTGATGCTCAGGCTGAAGGGGACATTCTTGGCCTTCCTCTAGAAATCATTCCTAAAGTTAGGGCCGCGCTGCTCCTTAACAAGCTGTACGTGTACAACGCCCGTAAAGGCTACAATGTGCACTCGCTTCGTGTGAGTCAAGTGCTCTATAGGAATACTCTTGGAGGTGTCAAGTCCCAAAAACCTATAGTGCCTATTCTGATGTTCAGTATGGCGGATGAGGTTTTTACAAGAGAGGCCAAAGGCGTACCGATTCAAACTGCAGTGCACATCACAATGTCCAAAGAGTGCTTGCGGTTCTATCGGATGGCCTTGATAGATTTGAAATTGCTGCGTGTCCTTAATCTACCTTTACCGCCATTGCAAAGCATTGAGCACTCCTTGGCTGTATTCATCGACGGCGGCGAGCAGGGGCGATTTGAGACTGTACCCTCTCAGATTATGCGCACCTCGTTGAAAAAGGCGATCAAATTTCATAAAAAATATGGAAGGGGCCTTATTGAGTCCTATTGCGCGCTGGCTAGAAAATGCAAGGAGCTGGACGTAAAGCTATTAGGGTTGAGTGAGGCAGAGTTTCGAGGTTGCCTACATAGAGATCTGAAAGACCTGAAAATCAGCAAGATTGGGTTGGCGTGTCGCCGGCAGGGCTGGGCTGAGTGGACTGCGCCTGTACTGGGCGATAGTGCAGAATATTTTGCGAAGGTCAGGGCCCACGCTGGGCTATTAGAGTTGATCGCTATTTACTTTGGTGCGATCCAAATAACCGTCGGTCTGCTCTCGGCTAGACGAAGTACAGAGCTTAGAGATCTTCCGCGAAATTGTCTTGATGCCTCGAAGGCATGGGTTTTGTACTTCAATCAGAAATCTTCAAGACAAACTTCTGCAACTCGTCAGCTTATTGCCAGGCCACTTGATCCGCTTGCGATCGAGATGCTCGAGAATTTGCAGAGGCTACATGATGAATTATCTGCGCTTGGTTTTGCGGATGATACATACCCTTTATTTTCGGTTCCTGGGCTGAAAGGCACAAACTGGTTAATCAAGCCAGATGTTCATATCTATAATCGAAACATTGATTTGTTTCAGGATTATATTCAGTCCCCGTTGGATGAGAATGGTAGGCGCTACTATATTCGCCAGCATCAGATGCGAAGGTTCTTCGCGCTCTTGTTCTACACTAGCTATAAACATGCAAGTCTTAGCACGCTTCGGTGGTACTTTGGGCACTCCAATTTCCAGCATATTTATAATTATATCACTGCCAGCGTTCCCGGCGAAGAGCTTCGGGGTGCGAGGTCAGCTGCACTTATCGAGCGGCTTGCTGATGAAGATTGGTCAGCGTACAAGAGCATCGCAAAGCTCATCAAGGAAGAGTTCGGAGTTGATAACTTCAAGGTGGGCGTCACCGAGCGTGTCGACGAATATCTGACCAGGCTTCTCCAGAAAGGGAAAATTACCTTGGAGCCAAAATTCTTCAATGGCGCATCAGGTCAGGCAATGAAGGTTATGGTTCTGATCAAAGGAGAACTCCTTGAACACGCAATGTGATGTGATGATGCTGGCAAGATTCTTAACGGCTGTTGAGAGTGAGCCGGGAAAATTCACCGACCTTCCTGAACTAAGAAACAAGCTCAAAAGTCAGGGGGGTATGGCCAAAATGAGCATTGATAGGATGTGTGGTGGCGAACGAATTTTATATGAGGGGGCTGCGCTCAATACCGTTCGAAGTCATGCGGAAAAGATTTTTCCCGGAGGGTTCGATGATCTAAACAGGATGAGAATCCGTGCGCTAGATGCCTTTGATGAGTTTATTGCAAAAGGCCATGACAGAAAAAATTACACAAAAGCATATTATAAGAATATGTATAACGAAACTTTGCTGCAATTGAATGTGGCAAGACAAGCCAACATGGTTCTCTTACAAGCTGTCTCGGCTGCTATGTTTAATATCGGGCTCTTGCGCGATACTGCTGATGCGGGGAAGCGTGCTGTCTTTGCTGAAGATATCTTGAATGATATGAGGTCTGCTATCTCAATAAAATACCCCCTCAAATCAGCTGAAGGTCAGGGCCGTGACGGCGCAAATGTCCTCGAGTTCAAACGCTGATGGCTGATCTGACCAAGCAGCTCTTCAGTATCATTGGTACTGTGGAACTGCATGACTACTACGCCAGGGGGAAGGCTTATCGCAAAGTAGTTCAGGGTTTATCCCATCTGAGTTGGCCGAATGGCCGGCCTTGCAATGAGGCAAACCTGTATATTCTCTCATTGTTGCGCCGTCCAGGAAGAGGGCACGGAGGCCTTACTACTTCAGGTAGCAAAGGAGGGACGGTCGGAGAATCTGCTTCAAAGATCTCTCAGATAATACGCTACTGTTACAAGAGAGGTTTGCAGCTTCATGAATTGGTTGATGGGGATTTTAGTGATTTTATTGATGAGCTTCGCAAGGAGGAGGCCGGAGCGACGGGAGTTTTAAAGAAATCTGAGGAGCGGATTACAGTTGTTGGTCGTGAATGTATTAAGTTTTTGGAGTATGTGGGGCGGTTGCATGGAGTTGATCAGTATGTAGGTGAAGAAGGAATTATTAAGGCTTTTGAAAGAGAGTATCGTATAGAGTCGCATGCCAAGCAAAAGGTCGTTTATTACTGGTATCACAGTAGCTTTTCTGTTGGCGATCGCCAGAAAAAGAGAAATCCTATTTCTCGGAAGAACATCAAAGACCTGCGGTTGGCCGCCGATGAAGCAGGGACTAGCGATTTCGTCACTTTTAGGCGGCAATTGATGATTCTCGCATTGGTCAACCTCGGAGGGAGGCGTGGCGAAATTGGCATGCTCAAGGTTCCTGATATCAAGAAGGCCCTCAGGCAAAAAGATCCAATGCTAACACTTCCTACGTTTAAACGGGGTGGGGGGTCACGGGAAGTTCCGGTTTCACGACCTTTTCTACAAAAGCTGGATGAGTACATCGAATTGTGGCGAGCCCCTCTTGTTGAGGAAAAGCTTGGTGATGAAGATCACGGTTACTTGTTTGTTTCGGCTGTTACTGCTAAGCATCTGAGTTGCACCACTATCACTAATGAGATTTCGGATCTTCGCAAGATCGCGAAAATTGAGGAGCAGGCATGTGCACATATGTTTCGGCATGCGTTCATTACGACTCTATTTGTGCTTCTCATTGAGCGGCATAAAATCGAAAATCCCGAAGAATTCAGTCGATTGATGTTGGATGGGCAAAAGCTTAAAGCTGAGGTCTTAAAGTGGACTGGTGGTAAAACTATTGACTCTCTTGATACCTATATCAATTTGGCGTTTGAGGAGGTTTCTGGATTAAAAACTACCGTTCGAGCGGTCACAATGATGCGGTTTACTCGTTTGTTCTTGGATGATATTGATTATGAAGTCGAGCGGTTACAAAAATCTCGAGATATTGAGGGTTTTGTAAGCCGATTCAAAAAAGCCGTTGAGGCACTGCGAAAGGACTACGCGACAGAAGAGGGTCGGGCTGAAGGGAAGCCCTCGTCTCAGCGCTGATTCATACCGCACGTGGTCAGCGATGCTGGCTCCAGGTTTCCCCACCCCATCGCGGGTTCACTGCAGGTTGTCGATGAGCGAAGCAGGATCGCTCGCATCCAACTGACTCCAGATGGCAAGACTCCATGCAGCTATCAAAGGGCCCTTCCTACACTCCACAATCAGTGATCTGCTTGGCGCCCCTGCTCAGGCTTTTCCAAGGGTAAGCTTCGCCTCAATCGTGGTTTGACAAGAAAGTAAAATTAGCAAAATCAGCGTCCGCACGCCGGATGCTTCTGCCTACTGGCGCGTAGTGGAGCAGTACAAGGTCAATGCGCTGTTCTGTGCGCCCACAGCCATGCGTGCCATCCGCAAGGAGGACCCTGACGCCGAACTGCTGCGCAAGCATGACCTGAGTTCACTGCGCCAGTTGTTCCTGGCAGGTGAAAAACTCGATTCCAGTACCCATCAATGGCTGGAACGGGTAAGCGGCAAGCCGGTGCATGATCACTGGTGGCAGACCGAGACCGGCTGGCCGGTGACTGCGCCCTGCGTGGGGCTCGAGGGGAGCGCGGCAAGAGCAGGGTCGAGCAATCGTGCGGTGCCTGGGTACCACGTGCAGGTGCTGGATGACGAAGGGCATCTGGCCGGCCCCAATCACCAGGGCGCAATCGTCATCGCCCTGCCGTTGCCACCAGGCTGCAGCCAGACGTTGTGGGGCGATCACTCGCGCTATGTCCAGGCCTACTTGAGCACGTACCCTGGCTACTATCACACAGGTGACGGCGGGTATCTCGATGAAGACGGTTTCGTCTACATCATGGGTCGCACGGACGATGTGATCAACGTTTCCGGGCATCGTCTTTCTACAGGTGAGATGGAGGATCTAGTCGCGCGTCATGCTGCTGTCGCCGAGTGTGCAGTGATCGGCGTTCACGATGACATCAAAGGGCAGGTGCCATTGGCATTGGTGGTGCTCAAGGACGGCGCCGGCATCGTTGAATCGCAGCTGCTGGTCGATCTCGTGGCCAGCGTACGCGAGGAGATTGGCGCCTTGGCCTGCTTCAATCAAGTCCGATTGGTCAAGCGTCTGCCCAAGACCCGATCTGGCAAGATTCTTCGCGCGGTGCTGCGCAAGATCGCCGATGGCCAAGCGTACACGCCGCCTTCTACAGTGGACGATCCGGCAGTGCTCCAAGAAATCGAAGCGGTGCTGTCAGGGCTTGCGCGGGCAAGCTGAGAAGGCAAATCCGACCCTGCTCAGCCTTCGGCGCCTGCGGGGCCCATTTGCTGTAGCTGGCCAAGGCGACTGCGGGTGCGCATCAGGTCTGGCAGCGATCCCTCGAGACTTTCCGCCAGCGGGCGCGAGCCAATGAGGGTCAGTTGCCGATCCTGGTCGTAGAGCACGTCCACCACGTTTACGAAACGCTGCTGGGCAGCAAGCGAACACGCCTCCAAACCGTCCAGGCCCTCGATGATCCAGTGCGAATATTGCCGAGCCAATGCCAGATAATCGATCACGGCTGTGGGCTGCTCGCACAGGTCTTCGAAGGTGAACCTGATCTGGTCACCCTCAGCGCCCTGCACGCGTAGTGGGCGATTATTGACCATGAGGGTATCGCCGTGGCCCTTCGGCATGTGCAGGGACTGGCGCTGCGCACCGGTCCCGGGCCAGACATAACGGCCCTGCGTGAAACGTTGCAGCGCCCGGTTGACCGGCAGGCTGCGAAAATCCGTTTCACCGCCGACTTCCTTGATGACCATGCAACGGTTGATCAGGTCGATCACAGGCTGGAACCGCTGATGGTAAAGCGGATTGGGCAACAGCCCCTCAGGTGCGTAGTTGCTGGTGAGCACCAGCAGCGTGCCCCGTGCGAACAGGGCCTCGAACAATCGAGTCAGTAGCATGGCATCACCAATGTCATGCACATGAAATTCGTCGAAGCACAGGATGTCGTTTTGTCCGATCAACTCGTCGAGCGTGATGCCAATGGCATTGCCCATCGCTTGGTGGCGGTGCACGCCGTGATGCAGGCGGGCAAAGAAGTCGTGGAAGTGCCAGCGCAGTTTCGATGGGTTGGGCACCCATTGAAAAAAGCTGTCGAGTAACCAGCTTTTACCCCGACCGACCGGGCCATATAGGTACACGCCCGTCGCTTGCCCCGTCCTGTGCCGTTCAACCTGCTGGGACAGGCAGATGATGGCCTGACGTTGGCTCTCGCTAAGCGTGAAGCCGCATCGACGCGCCTTGTCATCGAAGGCGGCAGCCAAATCGTTGCTCGGCGCCACTGCACGATGACGAAGGCGCTTGCCAAGGTGGCGCAGCGGGGCAGGTAACCAGGCGGGCAATGGCTCGTTTCCTTGTAACAGACGGTAGCGAGGATCTTGCACCAGCCTGGGCTGTGTGACCAATCGAGAAAGTGACATCGACTGATCGCTTGCTGCGATAGGTCACAGCCTACGGGCAGCTCATGCTTTGAGTTGCAGCTGACTCTCGATCATGTATTTCACGGCCAACCGGCGCTCCTTGAGGCGACGAAGGTCGTCGTCCTCGAAATTGCCTGCCGAGATGGATTCGGCGGCCAGCACCTGGTTATCGATGTCGACGTATTCGTCGAGCAAACGGTCCAGGTCCTTATCGGTCTGGCGACGTTGCTGAACGATTTCGCGAGGGTAGTGCAGGTCTTGGTACAAATCGTGTGATACGGGCATGGCATCCTCCTTGGGGCATGACAGTGGCGATAACCATTGGAATGAAGGTTTGCGATTGCGTTGACGAGAAGGGGCAGGAATGCGACGAACGGTAGCGCTCAACCGCTGCTGAAGACTAACTCGCTGTTTTTTGGTAATTTTTTTATCAGAGGGCTTCCCAAACCCAAACATTGTTGATAAAGTGCCGCGCATTCCAAGACAACAACGCGTTGTCAGTTACTTGGAATCTTCAGAGCAGCTTCAGCTGCATCCGAAACAGGGGCGTCGCCAAGCGGTAAGGCAGCAGGTTTTGATCCTGCCATGCGTTGGTTCGAATCCAGCCGCCCCTGCCATTTTTCTACATTTCTTTTTCAGTGCATGGGCTACCAGCGCTGAATTCGTCGTTTCTGCGATTCGGGGTTTTTTGGCGGGTGGCCTTTGATCGAGAGGCGCATCGTGTCATGCGCCTCCTCTCAAAAGCCGCGCGGGGCGGACCATGGTGCTCTGCGTCAGGTCGCTGTACCCAGCATCTCGTTCAGTGCCCTGGCGAGTTCGTCAGCTTGTACTGGCTTTTGAATGACCAGGCTGTCGGGCAGGTCCAGCCCTTGGAGCTCTGCATAACCCGTCAGGAACACCACGCGCAGCTTGGGGTAGCGCTCTCTCGCCGCCATGGCCAGCTGAGCGCCATTGAACTCAGGCATGGCGAAATCGGTAAGAAGCAAGTCGATATCATCGTCCAGCAGTGCCAGTGCCTGCTCCCCACTGTGTGCCTGGCGAACCTGATACCCATATTGGCGCAGGACATCGCCCAGCATGTCGCGCACCAGATGGTCGTCATCCACCAGCAGCACGTTACGGTTGTAACCGCTTTCGGTGATGGTATGGGTCAATGGCAGCGGTTCCGGTTCGCTCGCGACCTGGTCCTTCACCGCAGGCAAATAGACGGCCACTTCAGTACCGCTGCCCGGTGCGGTATCAATGCGCACACCGCCGCCCGACTGCTTGGCAAACCCGAAGACCTGCGCCAGGCCCAGGCCAGAGCCCTTGCCGATATCCTTGGTGGTGAAGAACGGTTCAAAGACCTTGGCCAGTACCTCTTCGCTCATGCCGCACCCCGTGTCGCGAATGCTCATCATGACGTACTCGCCGGGGTCCGGATCTTCCGGGCGGCGTGGCAAGTCGTCAATGCGCGTGTTGCGCGTGGACAAGGTCAATTGCCCACCCTCCGGCATGGCATCGCGGGCGTTGATCGCAAGGTTCAGGATGATCATCTCGGTCTGGGTCGGGTCTGTAAGCGCCTGCCAGAGCGATTTGTCCAGATCCAGGCGTACGGAGACATTGCCGCCCAGGGTGCGGCGTAGCAGTTCTTCGAGGCCATCAAGCGTGCGGTTCAGGTTCAGCGGCACAGGTTCGAGCCGTTGGCGCCTGGAAAATGCCAGCAACTGCGAGGTCAGCTTGGCTCCGCGTTCACCCGCTTCCCTGATATGGGTAAGCCGGGTTCGTGCCTTCTCGACATCGGCCTTTACCAGGTCGCGCTCCAGAAAGCTCGCCCCGGTCAGGATCACGGTCAGCAAGTTGTTAAAGTCGTGGGCCACGCCCGCGGTAAGCTGGCCCACCGCCTCCAGACGCTGCATCTGTTGCAGGGCGGCCTCGATACGCTCACGCTCGCTGATTTGTTCACGCAGACGGGCGTTGGCTTCAGCCAAGCCCATTGCAGTTTCACGTTCGCTGGTAATGTCCCGCGCGACTACGTAGAGCAGGGTGTCTTCGGGTACCACGACCCATGACAGCCAGCGCTGCTGGCCGCCTGCGTGGAGAATCCGGCCCACGAAACGGGCACTGGTGCGTCCATGGGCCAGCGACGCCAGTTCGGTCAGCAGCAGTTCCTGATCCGGCTCCGGCAACAGGTGCAGCAACGAAGACTGGCTCAGGCGTTCCCGCGAAAGGCCCAGGCTGGCTTCCCAGGCCGGGTTGAGCGCCACCGGTGTCAAGTCGTGGTTGAGCACGGCCAGCAGGTCCTGGGAGAGCTCCCAGGCACGATCGCGCTCACGGGTACGTCGCTCGACACGCTCGCCGAGCATTTCATTGAGTTGGCGCAATGCCTGAGTGGCCACGCGCTGGGTGTGAACATCCTGAAGAACGCCTGAAAAACGTACGCACTTGCCGTCGACGAACTGGCTCTGGCCACTGCTCAGCACCCACCGGGGCTCCTGGCCATCGGGCGGCACGATGCGAAATTCCATGCGATAGTTGCCGCCACTGTCCGGAAGCATGGCCAGGTTGACAGCTTTGCGAACCATCTCGACGTCGTCTGGATAGATGCCAGCGTAGAACACCTCCAGGCTCATCTCGGTGTCCAGCGGCAGGCCAAACAACGCCTTGCAGCGTTCATCCCACGCCAGCAACCCCTCCTGAGGTCTCAAGTCCCAGGTCCCCATGCCCGCAGCGGTGATAGCGATGCGCGCGCGGGCTTCTACCTCAGCCAAGGCCTCCTCGGCACGGCGTCTGCGCTGGCGCTCCTGCACCTCGGTGAGAGCACGGCGCACGGCTTTGGGCAGCAGCGGCAGGTTTTTCTTGAGCACGTAATCGGTGGCGCCCAGGCGGATCATCTCTACCGCATGTTCCTCTCCGTAGATACCGGAGAGGAAAATGAAGGGCACATCAGGGGCCAGGCGCTGGGCGATCGAAAGCACTTCGGTGCCCGATGAGCCCGGCAGTACGCAATCACACAGAATCAGGTCATAGCGCCCTTCGCGAAGGGCATGCTCGACGCCGTTGTGATCGAAGACCAGGTGAGACTGGATGCGCAGCCCGCTACGCTCGAGGCGCATCAGGGTGAGCTCGGCGTCCATCGAGCTGTCTTCGACCATCAGTAGGTTCAGCGGGGTAGACTGCATCGTGGTGCAGGCCTCAGTTGCCGCGACGGTTCAAGCGCAACGAGCCGGGTGGTGGCTCGTTGAGTACTGCCCAAAAGATGCCCAGGTCGGAAATGGCGGCAACGAATTCCTTGAACTCGACGGGTTTGACCACGTAGGCGTTGACGCCCAGTTCGTAAGCGCGCAGCAGGTCGGGTTCTTCGCGGGACGAAGTCAGCATCACGGTCGGAATACTGCGCAGCTCCGGGGAGGCACGCAGCGCCTTGAGTACTTCCAGCCCATCGACTTTCGGCAGCTTGAGGTCGAGCAAGATCACGGCAGGGTTGCCGTCGTCGCGGTCAGCGTAGGCCTCGCGGCGCAACAGGTAATCCAGGGCATCTGCGCCGTCACGCAGCACGATGACTTCGTTGGCCAACTGGCTACGTTCCAGGGCCAGGAGCGTCAGCTCCAGGTCTCGAGGGTTGTCCTCGACCAGCAGGATGGGTTTTAGCATGGTAAGTGCGGTGCCTCAGTGCGTCGCGGATGGGCGCGGTAATGTGAAATGAAAACTGGCGCCTTTGTCGATCTGGCCTTCGGCCCAGACACGGCCATCGTGCCTTTCAATGATGCGGCGAACACTGGCCAGGCCAATGCCCGTGCCTTCGAAATCCTCCATGCGATGCAAACGCTGGAAGACGCCGAACAGCTTGTTGGCATAGGCCATGTCGAAGCCCACGCCATTGTCCCGGACACAGACCTCGGTCTCGGTTGGATGCTGCACGGCTGTGATCTCGATGCGGGCAGGTGTACGTCCACGGGTGTATTTGATGGCATTGGCCACCAGGTTGTTCAATGCCAGGTTGATGAATGCCGGGTCGCCGTAGGCGCGGGGCAGCTGCGCGACGTCCCAGATGATCTCACGCCCGGCATAGTCGGGTGCCAGTTCGGCGCGAATGGCTTCGACCAGCGCGTTGAGGTCCACGTCCGACATCCGCAGGGCAGAGCGACCCATCTGCGAGAAATGTAGCAAATTGTCGACCAGGTTGCCGGCAAAATGAGCAGCCTCGCCGATGTGTTGCAAGAACCGCTTGCCACGTTCACTCAGACCGGCGCCTTCCATTTCGCCGAGCAACTCCGTATAGCCCGCGATGTGGCGCAGGGGCGCACGCAGGTCGTGGGAAACACTGTACGAGAAGGCCTCGAGCTCCTTGTTGGAGCGGCGCAATTCGTTGGCCATCTGCGCCAGCTCTTCAGCCTTGCGCAGCACGATACCCAAGACCGCAGTACGCAACTCCATGACGCCATCGATGACCAGCGGGTCCCACGGTGCGCAATAGCCATGCAGTTGCTCCTGCCAGCGTTCGAAACTATGGCGAGGTGCGAGGTTGCCTAGCGGTGCGACTTCCTTGGTGGGCTGCCCAGCCCATTGGACGCTGCGCACCTGCTCAGGCCGGAACCACAGCAGGTAGTGCGAGTGAATTTTAGAGATGGCCACTGCCAGCACGCCGCCGGCATGCTCGGCCAGTTCGGGCAGCTCGCTGACGTCACGGCGTACATTATCCGTCTGGAATACATCCTCACCTTGGCGGGCCAGCCAATGTACCAGCGCGTTGACCTGCGCCTCTGGCGGGGTGATGCCGACCCGCTCGCAGTACTCGGCTGAAATGATCGCAGCGCCTTGGGCGCCTGCAAAGGCCATGAGTACATCGGGCAAGGCGCGCAGGCCTTCGCTGACACTGTCATGGTCGGCCATGGACGAAATCATCCGCACGATGTACTGGCGAAGTTCCAGTAACTGACGGGTGCTGGCGTGGGCTTCACGGGATTCGATCTGCAACGACAGTACGCTGGCCAGCAGCTCGCAGGCGGTACGCGTGCGCAGAGCCACTGGTCTGGGTTGTGCATGATGGCACGAAATGAGCCCCCACAGCTGGCCATCCACCACGATGGACAAGGACATCGATGCCAGCGTATCCATGTTGCGCATGTATTGCAGGTGCACGGGCGATACGCTACGCAGGCTTGTGAAGCTCATGTCCAGCGGGTTGCCAGTGACTGGGTTGAGCGGCGGTAACAAGGGTGACGACTGATAATTGGCATCTTCGATGACGCGGATGCGGTTGACCCGATAGAGCTCACGCGCCTGACGCGGTATATCCGAGGCAGGGAAGCACAGGCCCAGGAAGCTGGGATAACCCGGGTCGGCAACCTCGGCCAGGACCTCACCGTTGCCATGGGCGTCGAAGCGATAGGCCTTGACCCGTCCGAAGCCGGTCACACGCTTGAGCTGAACCACGGTCTGCTGCAGCAATTCCTCCAGGCTACCCGCTAGGTGCAGGCTGCTGACGAAGGCGCGCACCAACGGGTAGTAATCACCCTGGGCAGTCAGGTCCTCGGGGACTCTGGGTGGCTCGAGCTCGACGATCAGCACACCGTCATGCCTGTGTGCCAGCAGATGAAGCTCCTCTCGGTAAGGTGCCCTGTCGTGCAAGCGCACATCACCGATATGGAATGGAAAGGCTTCGTCTTTGGGCAGCCGCGCCAGGTGCTGGCGCATGTCGAAGCCAGCCTGGACGATCTCGTCGAAGCTGCAACCGAGCAATGTTTCGGCAGGCCTGCCCAGCCACTGCACGATGTTTTCACTGACCTGCAGGATGTGCAGATGCTCGGGATCGAGCACCAGGACAAACCCGTGAGGCTGGATGCTACCCGGCACTTGAATGGGCTCCTGAGCGCAGCGTTCGATCGCCTGGGCAAGTGTTTGGTCGGTAGTCATCGAAGAAAACGCTCCTGTCGTTTGGGACCTGCATGCCGCATGGGTCTGGGGCAGGATGGTGGCGATACACCCTATCAGAATATCGCTAGGCCTGCCTTGCTTTGGCGGTCAAAACGCATCTCGCATGTAAGCTGCCAAGCACTTTCAGGTATTGCCACAGCCGTTAGTGCTTTTTTGCTAATACCAAAAAACAGGCGTGTCGAACGGTTTGAGGGTAAGCCCGCTGCTAATCTTGAAAACAGTGTGAATGACAGGGACGCTGACGTGAACAAGCACGCGTTTGCCGCGCTCTTGGGCCTGCTGCCGCTGGGCAGTGCTCTGGCGGCAGATTTTCTGGTCGAAGTGAGGGTGTTGGTAGAGCGCGGTTGCATGCTCGTCAACCCTGCCCGGGAGGCGGGTGCACAAGCACTCGGGCGCATCGACTTTGGCGCAGTGTCACGATTGGATGGGCCGCAGGCCCCTCGAAGTGGGACGCTGTTGGGGCCCTCTGTACCCCGCCTGGCGTGTAATCCGGACACGCCTTATCAGGTACGTGTGGACGCCGGCCAGCATGGTGGGAGCGGGGCCGTGCGGTTCCTGGCTATCTCAGGCTCCGGTGCCAGACCCATTCCCTACCGGCTGTACCGGGATGCCGCCGGACGCCAGCCGTTGATGGTCGATGAGCCACAGTCATCGCGGGTCCCTGGCAGCGGCCAGGTCGACCTGCCGTTGTACGCGAGGCTGGACAAGCTGGCCTGGTCCCCTGCGGCAGGGCGGTACACCGATCTGCTCAAAGTGACGGTCACCTGGTAGGTAAACCCATGCACAAGGATGTGAAGCTGTGAACCGATCATCAATGCTGCTGCTGACGCTCGGCCCGTTGCTCATACCGGGCGGCGCGGCGCATGGCACCACCACCGGCTTCATCCAGGCGCAACTGATCATCAGTGCTGCTTGCCAGATCAGTAGTGATGAAACGCAACCTGCGACACTGGCCAACCCTGGATTGATGGATTTCGGTGCCCGCGGCCCCAACTGGGAAGAACCTGTTCGCAGCCGGGTAGATGACGTTGGCACCCAAGGCCGCTTGCAGATCAGTTGTACGCCTGAGGTGCGTGCATTCAAGGTGAGTATCAACGCTGGCATGAACGGCGATGACGGAATACGTCGCCTGAGCAATGGGCGCGAACTGATCCCGTACCAACTGGCTGTCGATCCAGCGGGCCGCAGCCACTACCCGGTCGGCCAGGCTCGGCCCTTTGTCATCAACAGCACTCGGCAAATGCCTATTCCCATTTACGGCGTGCTGGTCGCACAGCCTCGTGCGCTACCCGCTGGCCTTTATCGCGACACCCTCAGAGTGACCCTGGACTGGTAACCCATCAAGGAGATATCGATGCGAACCCACCTCTCACGCTGTATCCTCGCCGGGCTGGGCATGGCGCTGGCGTCCCAGGCGCCGGCAGCCACCGTCACAGGTACCATCAACTCGACACTGACCCTGATTGCGGCTTGTCAGGTCAACGGCAGTTCTGGCACCTCAGGCCTGAATTTCGGCAGCCTCAACTTCGGTACTCAGGATGCCTTGTTCGGTACGGCCAACGCGCAGGTACTCGGCGGCAGCGGCGGGGCACTGAGCGTGCTGTGTTCCGCGGGCACGGTGCCCGCCATTCGGGTACGCGCAGGCGCCCACGATGGTCAGTCCACCGGTGGCACCCGTGCTCTGGCAGACGGCGCCGGCAATTTCGTTCCCTATGACTTCTATACCGATGCGGGGCGCACGCAGTTGCTGGCCATCGACGGCACGATCACATTGCCGACCAGCACCGGGGTAGCGCAAACCGTCAATCTCTATGGGCAAGCGCGTGGCAAGGCCGGGTTGCCTGCGGGTGTCTATACCGACACCGTCGCCGTCGAGCTGACGTTCTGAGACATGCGCGTCTGGCGTACAGGGAGCGTTGCCGGCTGTCTGCTGATGCTGGCTGGCCCGCTGGGTGCAGCCACCACCAGTACCTTTGCGGTGAACGCGCAGGTTGTCGCCGGTTGTCTGGTCACAGGGGGCGCCACGCAGTACGGCACCCTGAACTACGGTACGCAGTCGGCCTTGTCCACGGCCGTGTTGAGTACGGCATTGGGCGGTTCGAGCGTGTCGCTGCAATGCACGCCTGGGGTCGTGTTGAGCATGAGCCTGGATGCTGGCCAGAACGCCAACGCAGGCATGCGAAACCTCAAGCGTACGGGAGGCACGCAGGTAGTGCCCTACCAGTTGTACCAGGATGCTGCATTGGCGCAGGGCATCGGCATTGGGCAGAACGTGAACGTGAGTTATGCCGACCCTGCAGCTGTAAGGTTGCCTGTCTACGGAAGGCTTCAACTACCCGGAACGGTGCCTGCCGGCACCTATACCGACGTAGTCCAGGTGACATTGACCTGGTGACCGGTCGATTCGCCAACATACCGTCCCAGGGAGGGCTACATGAGAGCACGCAGCAAATGGATCCGGGCCTTGTTACTGCTGTGCAGTGTGGGTGGCCAGCCGGCGTTGGCCGCCACGTCCGTACTGATCTGGCCCATCGACCCTGTATTGGAAGCGGGGCAGAAGGCTGGGGCGCTGTGGCTGGAGAATCGCGGCACAGTGGCGGCAAGCCTTCAAGTGCGGGTGTTTGCCTGGCGTCAAGGCCGCTTCGAGGAGCAGTTCAGCGCGCAACGTGAAATCATCGGCAGCCCTCCGGTCGCCACTGTCGCACCCGGTCAGAAGCAACTCATTCGCCTGACCCGCACCGGTGCGGCACCCGCCGGCCAGGAACAGGCCTACCGCATCATCATCGATGAGATTCCGCCAGCAGTGCCAGTGGACAAGGCCGAGGCCGGCACCACGGCCGCGATTCGCCTGCAAATGCGCTACTCGGTGCCGCTATTCGTTTACGGGGAGGGCCTCTGGGGTCGCCCGGACCCGAACGGCGAGCGCAACGAGCAGGGGGTAGGCAAGCCGCAGCTGACTTGGCAGCCGGTCATGGTTCAGGGCAAGCCGTATATCGAGTTGCGAAACACTGGCCCTGTGCATGCACGCTTGACCGATGTGGTGGTGCAGCAAGGCAACCAGGCCAAGCCTGTTGCAGAAGGACTGCTGGGCTATGTATTGCCTGGGGCCAGCATGCGCTGGCCGGCGCCGCTGACCGTGGGTGCCGGGGGGGTACTCAAGGGGCGGGTCAACGGCCAGGGTGAGGCGACCGTCATCAGCCAGGGCCGGTAAGTCACAGGCAAGTCACGGGGCCAGGGAGGGCCCGACAATGGTCAGGACCGATGCGTGAAGAGGTTCGCGACGAAGCGCCTGGGGTGTCTGGGGCTGGCCCTGGCCGGCTCAACCCTGGTGCTCGCGGACGACCTGCCGCCGCCCCCCACGGAGCTGTCGGCGGTTGCCGATGCCACCTTGTACCTGGACCTCACGGTGAACCAGATGCCTAAGGCTGAATTGGTGCCGGTGCAACAAAGAGCCGGGCGCCTTTACATAGACAGTGAGGTGCTGCGTGCAGCAGGCCTTGCGCTGCCCGGCGACCCCTCGGGCGACGTGGCGCTGGACGCCGTTGCGGGGATGCATGCCGAATATAACAGCCAGAACCAGCAACTGCTGCTGGATGTGCCCCCAGGCTGGTTGCCGGATCAGCAAGTCGGTGAGCGCACGCTTTACCCGCCTACCGATGCGCGCAGCAGCTTCGGTGCCGTGTTCAATTATGACCTGTACCTGAACGATACCGACGACAGCGGCACCTACCTCGCCGCCTGGAACGAGCTGCGCATGTTCGACAGTTGGGGCACCGTCTCCAGCACGGGCCAGTGGCGGCATTCGTTCAACGGTGTGACACGCAGTGGCACGGGTGATGGGTTCCTGCGTTACGACACCACCTGGCGCTTCACCGACGAGCAACGGTTGCTGACCTTCGAGGCCGGCGACCTGATCACTGCCGCCTTGCCCTGGAGCAGCTCGGTGCGCGTGGGTGGGCTGCAGCTGTCCAGGGACTTTGCCGCCCGGCCAGATCTTGTGACCTACCCGTTGCCCGCCTTTGCAGGCGAAGCGGCCGTGCCAACGTCCCTTGAGCTTTTCATCAATGGTTATCGAACCAGCACCACCGAATTGCAACCCGGCCCCTACACCCTGACCAACGTCCCTTTCATCAACGGTGCTGGCGAGGCAGTGGTGGTGACCACCGACACCCTGGGCCGGCAAGTCTCCACGACCCTGCCGTTCTACGTGACCAGCAACCTGTTGCAAAAAGGTCTGACTGACTACGCGGTGGCAGCCGGCAGCCTCAGGCGAGACTACGGGGTGCGCGACTTCGGTTACGGCCCAGGCGTGGCTTCGGCCAGCCTGCGCCACGGTCTGAGCGACACCTTCACGCTGGAGGCCCATGCGCAAACGGCCGAGTCCCTGATGCTCGGCGGCCTGGGGGCGAACGTGCGCTTAGGGCAGTTCGGGGTGCTCAATGCTGCGCTTGCTCAAAGCCGTTTCGAAGGTAGCCAAGGTCAGCAAACCGCCCTGGGTTATCAATACAACAGTCAACGCCTGGGGTTCAGCTACCAGCGCCTGCAACGCCATAGCGATTACGCCGACCTGACGCGCATCGATCGGCGCGACATGCAACTTAGCAGGAGCAGTGAGCAGGTGACGCTGAGTCTGAACCTCAACCAGTACGGGAATCTAGGCGCAGGTTATTTTGATGTGCGTGCAGGGGACGGCACCCGCACGCGTTTGATCAACCTCAGTTACAGCAGACCGCTATGGGGCAACAGCAGCGTTTACCTTTCTGCTAACCGAGAGGTCGGTGATCGCCAGTGGGCGATGCAGGCGCAGCTGGTGATTCCGTTCGACATGACCGGCACCCTGGCCTTGGGCATCGAACGCACCAAAGAGGGCCAGCACCAACAGCGGGTCAATTACAGCCGGGCCGTTCCAGTGGGCACCGGGGTGGGCTACAACCTCGGGTATGCCACCGGCAGCGATCGCAGGGCTTACCGCCAGGCCGATGCCACCTGGCGCCTGCAATCGGTCCAGTTGCAGGCGGGTGTCTACGGCAGCAGTGGAGAAATGACCCGTTGGGCCGATGCCAGCGGCTCGATCGTGTGGATGGACGCCGGCCTGTTCGCGGCCAACCGCATCGATGATGCGTTCGTCGTGGTCAGCACCTCCGGTTACGCTGATGTGCCCGTGCGCTACGAAAACCAGCCGGTAGGCCGCACCGACAAACGTGGGCACCTGCTTGTGCCCTATAGCAGTGCCTACTACCGGGGCAAATATGAAATAGACCCGATGGATTTGCCGCCTGACATTCTGGCACCGCAGGTGGAGCAGCGCGTTGCCGTGCGCCGCGGCAGCGGTTACCTGCTCGACTTCGAACTCAAGCAGGTGCGAGCAGCCAGCCTGGAACTGGTGGATGGCGATCAGCGACCGCTGGGCCTGGGGAGCCGCGTCAGGCACGTGCAAAGCGGCGCGCAAGCCGTGGTGGGCTGGGACGGGCTGGTCTACCTGGAAAATTTACAGCCCACCAATCGCGTGCAGGTCGAACTGGCGGGGGGAGGGCAGTGTGAGGTCGATTTCGTCATGCCAGAAAGCACAGGTTCGATCCCGTTAATCGGGCCGTTGGTGTGCAAGTGAACCGTCACCAGGCATGGCTCTGCGCAGGGTTTCTAGTATTCTGCGCAGAGCCTGCCCAGGCCAAATGCGCGTCGGTGGCCACCGCGCCAGCCTTGTTCGGTGCCCTCAATTCGACGCAGGTACGCACAGCCGTGCAGACGGCGTCCACAACCAACGCCGGCCTGCAGTGCAATGGCACGGTGTTGAGCGTGCTCAGCAACACTGACTCATTCAAGCTGACGGTACAGCCGACCACGGGTGGGCTGCTAGGCCCCACGGGGGATGTCATCCCGTACACGCTGTACGCCGACGCCACCACCAACTTCCCCATCAGCCGAGGAGTTGCTTTCGAATATGGACGCACGGGCATCCTCGATCTGCTGGGTTTGCTCAACGGTACGCCCAAGACTGTGCCGTTGTACCTTCGTACCCAGATCGGGAGTAACGTGGCGGCAGGTCTCTATCAGGAAACCCTCCGGCTGGATTGGACCTGGAACTATTGCGAAGGGCTTTCGCTGGGCGGGTTGTGCATCGGGAGGGATACCGGATCAGGCACCCAGTACCTGACCGTCAGCCTGACGGTGACCAATGATTGCCAGATCGTTACGCCGAATATCAACTTCGGGTCTGCGCCTGTGGTCAGCGCCTTCGCAACGGTCAGCCAGAGCCTGAGCGTCTCCTGCACCAAAGGCAGTGCCTACAGTGTCGGGCTCAGTGATGGGCAGAACGTGCTGAGCGGACGGCGGCGCATGAAGTCGGCCGCCAACAACTACCTGGCGTACGACATCTACAAAGGCGCAGGTACCGTTCGCTGGGGCGCTACCGGCAGCGCCAGGCGGGCCAGTGCCGACGCCGACGTCAACCCAGGCGTTGGCACTGGCACTGGCAGCCAGGTATTCAACTACAGCGCCCGGGTCTATACCGATCAGGCTACGCCGCCGGCGGCCAGCTACTCGGACAGCGTCGTACTGGACGTACAGTTCTGAGGGACAAGGCAGGCTCAGCGCAGGTCGTCTACCATCGCGGCGAGCGTATCCAATACGGCGCTGGCCAACGCCTTGGAGCGCAGGCCTGACCAGCCCGTGTGCGGGTCGGGGGCATCGTCGTGGTCCTTGAAAGGCATCTCCAGGGTCAGCGACAAGCAGTCGTGAGCCATCCCCACGGCATTGCATGCCAACGTCGTGTTGGCCTGGCCAGGCGCGTCGCGGGTGTACCCGTGGGTGGTCTGGAAGTCTGCCGTCAGGTTCATCAGTGTGCTGCGAAAGGTTTCCTCCAGGTGGGCGAGGCGGGCGGTGTAACCTGGGTTGCCCTCGCATGCGGCAGTGAACACATGGGGGATTTCTTCATCCCCGTGCACGTCGATGAAGGCGTCCACCCCATGCTGTTTCATCTGCGCCTGGGCAAAGAACACTTCCGGAGTGAGCTCGACATTGGCGTCCTGCCAGGCGCGGTTCAGGTCCTTGCCGGCGTAATTGGTGCGCAGATGGCCCAGGAAGGCACCATCAGGGTTCATGTTGGGAATCAGGTACAGATCAGCGCGCTCCAGCAGTTGCTGGACAGTGGCGTCACCCGCTTGCACGCGGTCGATCAGCCCCTCCATGAACCATTCGGCCATGTGCTCACCGGGATGCTGTTGGGCGATGAACCACACTTTGCGCTTGCCCGCCGCGCCGTCGCCTGCGCGCAGTAATGGAATATCGCGACCCTGGACGCTGCGACCGCTGGCCAGCAATGTGATGCCCGGGAGGGCGAGCGCCCGTTCGATCAATTGATTGTGGCGTGCACGGGGATAGGGCTCGAAGTAGGCGAACCAGACCTGCGCTTGCTGCGCCGTGATCTCGAAGCTCAGTGCACTGCCATCGAATTGGCTCGGCACCCGAAACCAGGTCTGCTGGTCGTAGGAGGCCACGGCGTTGTAGCCACTCCAGGCGTTCTTGTAGGAAGAGCCAGCGGCGTTGTCGAGGCTGAACCGATGTTCTGCCCAGGCGTCAGTCCGCTGGCGCGAAAGTGAAACCACTGGTAGTGGCCACTGTGGGTATCCGGCCGGATGGCGAGGCGGACCTGGGCAGGATTGCTGGCGTCGATGACTTCGATGTTGCCAGAATCGAAGTCGCAATCGATATGCAGCGGTGACAGCGTCACGGTCATGGGGCGGGCTCCTTGGCGGTGTTGTTGTGCCAATACTGTACACCGCTTGCAGGCGTCGTCGCGCCCCCGTGCGCCTGGCCTTGGTTCAGAGCCCCAACTGGCTCAGGCCAGGATGATCGTCAGGCCGTCGACCTAGCGGCCAATGGAACTTGCGCTCGCTTTCTGCGATAGGGTGCTCGTTGATGCTCGCGTGCCGATAGTGCATCAGCCCGTCCGGGGCGAACTCCCAGTTCTCGTTGCCATAGGCCCGGTGCCATTGCCCGCTGTCGTCACGGTACTCGTAGGCATAGCGCACGGCAATACGGTTGTCGGTGAAGGCCCAAAGCTCCTTGATCAGTCGGTATTCAAGCTCGCGATTCCATTTGCGGGTCAGGAAAGCCTCAACCTCGGCCCGCCCGCGGGGAAACTCGGCGCGATTGCGCCACTCGGTATCAGGGGTATAGGCCAGCGACACCTTGGCAGCATCGCGGCTGTTCCAGCCGTCTTCGGCCAGGCGGACTTTCTCGATGGCGCTGGCGCGGGTGAAGGGTGGCAGGGGTGGACGGGACATTGTTCGACTCCTCGGCATGAATGTGTCCGAAAAGCGTAGCGTGCCAGGGGCAAAGCGAGAATCATCACCGGGCAGACTTCACAATTGCGTCGGCGACAACAATGTCGATGTGTACGCAGACCCGGTGTGATCGGGTTTGGGCACTGCCCGCCACAACCGTGTCTGGTGCACGGTCGTGACGAACAAATGGCTCAGCGCCGGCGGAACAAGGGCAGCGGCTGGTCCGTGGCACCCTGATAGGTGACCGAGAAGTCCTTCAGGCCCTGCAGGGCGTCTTCAGGGTCCTTGTCGGCGCGGATGGCGAATGCATCGAACCCACAGCGGGCCATGAAGAACAGCTGGTCGCGCAGCACGTCACCAATGGCGCGCAACTCACCCTTGTAGCCGTAGCGGTCGCGCAGCAGGCGGGCATTGGAGTAGCTGCGCCCGTCCGTGAAGGCAGGGAAGTTCAGGGCGATGACCTGGAAGTGCTGGACGTCCTCGCCAATTTCCTCGGCCTCCTGATCGCTGTCCAGCCAGATGCCCAGACCACCGTCGCGGGCTTTCAGGGCATGGGCATGGTCGCGCCACATCTGCAAGGGCACGATATAGTCGTCGCAGTTGGTCAGTTCGTCGAACGAGGTTTCCTTGGGCAGCAGGTGCCAGGTTTCGTCGACGATCTGGTTGTGCTTAATGATTCGCTGCATACACGCGTTCCTTGAAGGGGTCGATGCCGATGCGTTGGTACGTGTCGATGAAACGCTCTTCTTCGGTGCGTTGTTCGACGTAGACGGCGATCAGCTTCTCGATCACATCAGCCATGTCGTCCTGGGCGAACGAGGGGCCCAGGATCTTGCCGAGGCTGGCGTCGCGCGCGGCGTTACCGCCCAGCGATACCTGGTAGAACTCTTCGCCCTTCTTGTCCACGCCCAGAATGCCGATATGACCGACGTGGTGGTGCCCGCACGCGTTCATGCACCCGGAGATGTTCAGGTCGATCTCACCGATGTCGAACAGGTAGTCCAGGTCGTCGAAACGGCGCTGGATGGATTCGGCGATGGGGATCGATTTGGCGTTGGCCAGGGAGCAGTAGTCACCGCCTGGGCAGCAGATGATATCGGTCAGCAGGCCGATATTCGGGGTGGCGAATCCGCTCTCGCGCAGCTCCAGCCACAGGGCATGCAGCTGGCGTTGCTCCACGTCGGCCAGGATGATGTTCTGCTCGTGGGAGGTGCGCAGGAAGCCGAAGCTGTAGCGTTCTGCCAGGTCGGCCACGGCGTCGAGCTGCTTGTCGGTGAGGTCACCTGGAGCAACGCCGGTGGGCTTGAGCGACAGGGTCACGGCCACGTAACCAGGGCGCTTGTGGGCACGGGTGTTGCGTGAGCGCCAGCGCGCGAAGCCTGGGTGTTCGCTATCCAGGGCGCTGTAGTCGACATCGTCCAGCGCCAGGTATTGGGGGTCGACGAAGTGACGCGACACGCGCTGCACTTCCGCCTCGGTCAGCGTGCTGCTGCCGCCACGCAGGTGGACCATTTCGGCCTCGACCTTCTCGGCGAAGACTTCAGGTGTCAGGGCCTTGACCAGGATCTTGATCCGCGCCTTGTACTTGTTGTCCCGGCGACCGTAGCGATTGTAGACGCGCAGGATGGCGTCCAGGTAGCTGATCAGGTCCTGCCAGGGCAGGAATTCATTGATGAACGAACCGACCACCGGCGTGCGACCCAGCCCGCCTCCGACCAAAACGCGGAAGCCCAGCTCGCCAGCGTCGTTGCGCACCGGCTCAAGACCGATGTCGTGCACTTCGATGGCGGCGCGGTCCTGTTTCGAACCGTTGATGGCGATCTTGAATTTGCGCGGCAAGAAGGCGAATTCCGGGTGGAACGTGGTCCACTGACGGACGATCTCGCACCAGGGGCGCGGGTCGATGACTTCATCGGCGGCGACGCCTGCGAACTGATCGGTGGTGGTGTTGCGCAGGCAGTTGCCGCTGGTCTGGATGGCGTGCATCTGCACGGTCGCCAACTCGGCCAGGATGTCGGGAATGTCTTCCAGGGCCGGCCAGTTGAACTGAACGTTCTGGCGGGTGGAAATGTGCGCATAGCCCTTGTCGTAATCGCGGGCGATCTTGGCCAGGGTACGCACCTGTCGGGCATTGAGTTGGCCATAAGGAACGGCGACACGCAGCATCGGCGCGAATCGCTGAATGTATAGGCCGTTCTGCAGGCGCAGCGGGCGGAATTCTTCCTCGCTCAGCTCACCGGCCAGGTAACGGCGGGTCTGATCACGGAACTGCTTGACGCGGTCCTCAATGATCCGCTGATCGTATTCGTCATATACGTACATAAAAGTCCTGTCTCAGGCATGCAGCTATTCGCGCGCACGGCCGCGCACTCCGGTTCGGAGCCGGGGCACCATAGCAGGTTGTATTTATGCGCAAAAGTGATGTTTTTGCATATGAAAAGAACCAAACGAACTATGTGAGACTGACTGCCATTTATGCGCTTGTCCTGACCCGGTGGGTATAATCCTGGGTTTGCTTCAGAGACCTCAGCCTATGCTCAAGGCCCTGTGCCGCTGCCTGTGCCTGTGCTTCGCCCTGCCATTGACCGCAGGTGCGCAGCCGGTGTCGGTGGTTTTCCTCAACCCGGGCTCGCCGGGCGAGACGTTCTGGGCCAGCTACAGCCGATTCATGCAGTCCGCTGCCGATGAACTGGGCATGGACTTGCGTGTGGAATATGGCGAGCGCCGGACCGATCTCGCCCTGAGTCAGGCCCGGGCGGCCCTCGATGGGCCCAGGCGACCAGATTACCTGGTACTGGTGAACGAACAGTACATCGCCCCCGAGATCATGCGCCTCTCGCAAGGGGCGGGGGTCAAGCTGCTGTTGGTCAACAACGGCTTGACGCCCAGCCAGGCACGGGCTGTGAGCGCCCGGCCTGACAAATTCGCTCAGCCGTTGGGGTCTCTGACCACCAATGACGAACAAGCCGGGTTCCAGATGTTGCGCGAGATGATCGCGCAATTGCCTGCCGCAAGCGGTCCAGTGGATCTGGTCGCGTTTTCAGGCGTGAAAACTACGCCTGCCTCGCAGCGCCGGGAAGACGGCATGCGCCGCGCCTTGGCCGACTTCCCCCAGGTGCGCTTGCGCCAGGTGGTATACGGCGGGTGGAGCCGGCAGCGCGCCTACGAGCAGGCGCGGTTTCTGCTCGAACGTTACCCGCAAACACGGCTTGTATGGTCGGCCAATGACGAGATGGCCTTTGGGGCCATGCAGGCGTTCGAGGAGGCGGGGCTCAAGCCAGGCAAGGATGTGATGTTCAGTGCGGTGAACAGCTCGGGTGAGGCATTGCGTGCGCGTCTGGACGGACGCTTGAGTGTCCTGATGGGCGGGCATTTCAGCCTTGGGGGCTGGGCCATGGTCATGCTCAATGACGATGCCCACGGCCTGCCGTTTGGCCGCGATGGCCTGCGCGACTACAGCCTGCCTGTGATGCAGAGCATCGACCAGGCCAAGGCCGGGCAATGGCTCAAACGACTGGAGCTGGCCGACTACGGCATGGACTTCAAAGCGTACAGCGCCATAGGGCGTACGGCTGGCT
This sequence comes from Pseudomonas sp. I3-I5, assembly GCF_022699445.1. Lineage (NCBI taxonomy): Bacteria > Pseudomonadati > Pseudomonadota > Gammaproteobacteria > Pseudomonadales > Pseudomonadaceae > Pseudomonas > Pseudomonas sp. I3-I5. The sequence continues at coordinate 1,773,197 of NZ_CP093940.1, forward strand.
ATCAGTATCCGTTTCTCACGTCACCGGTCGAATACTGAGAAACCCTGCTTGAGCAAAGGTCTTTGCTGGTCTTAACTGCCGATTGTGCGGTGCATTCCCATAATCACTAGAAGAGGCAATGCCATGACCAACCCAACGAAGTTGCGCAAGCCCGGCCATAGCGTCGATACCTGGGCAATCCTGTGCCTGGTCGCGCTGGTCGTCATCACGGCGGTGTATTGGGGCACTCACCCGTAATCCTGCTTACCGATTACACGGCGCAGTGGCACCCACGCGCCGTATTTCCAGCTGCCCCTCTCGGGAACAGCTGGACGGACCCAGTTAAGCCTTAGCTGTCATACCCCAGGTTCGGCGCCAGCCAACGCTCGCTGACACTCACGGGTTGACCTTTGCGGGTGCTGTAGCTCTCGATCTGATCCTTGTCGACCTTGCCCACCGCAAAGTACTGCGCCTGCGGGTGGGCAAAGTACCAGCCGCTGACAGCCGCGGCCGGGAACATCGCGTAATGCTCGGTCAGGAAGACGCCACTTGGGCCCGTTTCGCCGATGGCACTGCCGTCGAGCAGGCGGAACAGGGTCTCTTTCTCAGTGTGGTCGGGGCAGGCCGGGTAGCCCGGCGCCGGACGGATGCCACGGTACTGCTCCTTGATCAGCGCCTCGTTGTCCAGCTGCTCCTCCCGGGCATACCCCCAGTAGTCTTTGCGCACCTGCTCATGCAGCCATTCGGCGCAGGCCTCGGCCAGGCGATCGGCCAGGGCCTTGACCATGATCGAGCTGTAGTCGTCGCCTTTGTCCTGATAGGCCTTGGCGACTTCTTCGGCACCGATACCCGCCGTGGTGATGAACCCGCCGACGTAGTCGGTCACACCGCTGGCCTTGGGCGCCACGAAGTCGGCCAGCGACCAGTTGGGCTTGCCGTCGGGCTTGATGGTCTGCTGGCGCAGGTGGTGCAAGGTCGCCAGCGCAGCGCCGTCTTCACCGTACACCTCGATGTCGTCATCGGCCACCTGGTTGGCAGGCCAGAAGCCAAACACCGCGCGAGCACTGATGAGTTTTTCGTCGATGAGTTTGTCGAGCATCTCGCGGGCGTCCGCGTACAGGGCGGTCGCCGCCTCGCCAACGACTTCGTCAGTGAGAATTCGCGGGAACTTGCCTGCCAGGTCCCAGGAAATGAAGAACGGCGTCCAGTCGATATATTGGGCCAGGGTGCGCAGGTCGATGTCATGCAGGACCTTGGTACCCATGAAAGAGGGTACCGCTGGCTGGTAGCCGGCCCAGTCGTACTGGGGTTTGGCTGCCACTGCCTGGGCATAGGTGAGACGCTCGGTCCGGGCGCTGCGGTTGGCCGTGCGCGCGCGTACCTCTTCGTAGTCCTGGCGTGTGCGTTCGACGAAACCTGACTTGAGCTCCTTGGACAACAATTGAGTCGCCACACCCACGGCGCGGGACGCATCGGTCACGTAGATCACGGCGTCATTGCTGTACTTGGGCTCGATCTTCACGGCCGTGTGAGCCTTGGAAGTGGTCGCGCCGCCAATCATCAACGGCAGCTCGAAGCCCTGGCGCTGCATCTCGCGCGCCACATGCACCATCTCGTCCAGCGACGGTGTGATCAGGCCCGACAGGCCGATGATGTCGCATTTCTCGTCACGTGCCGTCTGCAGGATCTTCTCGGCGGGCACCATCACCCCCAGGTCAACGATGTCGTAGCCGTTGCAGCCCAGCACCACGCCGACGATGTTCTTGCCGATGTCGTGCACATCTCCCTTGACCGTCGCCATTAGAATCTTGCCCTTGGCCTCGGGCTTGTCACCTTTCTCGGCCTCGATGAACGGGATCAGGTGCGCAACGGCCTGCTTCATCACCCGGGCCGACTTGACCACCTGGGGCAGGAACATCTTGCCTGCGCCGAACAGGTCGCCGACCACGTTCATGCCGTTCATCAAGGGGCCTTCGATGACCTCGATCGGCCGTGCACATTGCTGGCGGCACGCCTCGGTGTCCTCGACGATGAACGCCGTGATGCCTTTGACCAGCGCATGCTCCAGGCGCTTTTCCACCGGCAGCGAGCGCCATTGCTCGTTCTCGACTTCCCGCGTGGCACCGCCGCCCTTGTAGTCGTCGGCAATGGCCAGCAGCGCATCGGTGCCCTGGGGCGTGCGGTTGAGTACTACATCTTCAACCTTTTCCCGCAACTGCGCCGGGATCTCGTCGTAGATTTCCAATTGACCGGCATTGACGATGCCCATGGTCAGGCCGTTAGCGATGGCGTGGTACAGGAACACCGAGTGAATCGCCTCGCGCACCGGGTTGTTGCCCCGGAACGAGAACGACACGTTGGACACCCCGCCCGAGGTCAGGGCGTGGGGCAGGTGGTCGCGGATATAGGCGCAGGCCTCGATGAAGTCGACTGCATAGTTGTTGTGTTCCTCGATGCCGGTGGCGACAGCGAAGATGTTCGGGTCGAAGATGATGTCCTCGGCAGGGAAGCCAACCTCGTTGACCAGGATGTCGTAGCTGCGCTTGCAGATTTCCTGCTTGCGCGCGGCGGTATCGGCCTGGCCGACTTCGTCGAAGGCCATGACCACCACGGCGGCGCCATAGCGCTTGCACAAGCGGGCGTGGTGCTTGAACTGCTCAACGCCTTCCTTCATGGAAATGGAGTTGACGATGCCTTTGCCCTGGATGCACTTGAGGCCGGCCTCGATCACCTCCCACTTCGAAGAGTCGATCATGATCGGCACGCGCGAGATATCCGGCTCACCGGCGATCAGGTTGAGGAAACGGACCATGGCCGCCTGGGAGTCGAGCATCCCTTCGTCCATGTTGATGTCGATGACCTGGGCGCCAGCCTCTACTTGTTGCAGCGCCACTTCCAGGGCCTCGGTGTAGTTTTCCTCGCGAATCAGTCGCGCGAACCTGGCCGAGCCGGTGATATTGGTGCGCTCACCGACGTTGACGAACAACGACTGGCGATCGATGGTAAAGGGCTCCAGGCCCGAGAGGCGGCATGCCTTGGCGATCTCCGGGATTGGCCGTGGTGGGTACTTGGCCACCGCCTCGGCGATGGCCTGGATGTGCCCAGGGGTGGTGCCGCAGCAACCGCCAATGATGTTCAGGAAGCCACTGGCGGCGAACTCCTCGACCACTGCCGCCATTTCCGCCGGGGTTTCGTCGTACTCACCGAACGCATTGGGCAAGCCCGCATTGGGGTGTGCCGAAACGTGGGTGTCGGCCTTGCTCGACAACTCTTCCAGGTAAGGACGCAAGTCCTTGGCGCCCAATGCGCAGTTCAGGCCCACGGATATCGGCTTGGCATGCCGGACCGAGTTCCAGAAGGCTTCGGTGGTCTGTCCGGACAGCGTGCGGCCGGAGGCATCGGTGATGGTGCCGGAAATCATGATCGGCAGCTCGATGCCATCATCTTCGAACACCTGCTGCACGGCGAAGATAGCGGCCTTGGCATTGAGGGTGTCGAAGATGGTTTCGATCAGGATCAGGTCGGCACCACCCTCGATCAGCCCGCGGGTAGCCTCGATGTAGTTTTCCACCAGCGCGTCGAACGTGACGTTGCGATAGCCCGGGTCGTTCACATCGGGGGAGATCGAGCAGGTCCGGCTGGTCGGGCCGAGCACGCCCGCCACGAAGCGCGGTTTGTCAGGGGTTTCCAGCGTCTTGGCATCGGCCACTTGGCGGGCGATGCGCGCGCCTTGCACGTTCAATTCATACACCAGCGATTCCATGCCATAGTCGGCCTGGGAGATCTGGGTGGCATTGAAGGTGTTGGTCTCGAGGATATCGGCGCCCGCGTCCAGGTAGGCCATCTCGATGGCGGCGATGATATCGGGGCGGCTGAGCAGCAGCAGGTCATTGTTGCCTTTGACGTCGCTTGGCCAATCGGCGAAGCGCGTGCCACGATAGTCGGCTTCCTCCAACCGGTAGCTCTGGATCATAGTGCCCATGCCGCCATCGAGAATCAGGATGCGCTCTTTAAGTGCTTGTTGAAGTGCGTGAAGACGAGCGCTGCGGTCGGACATATGAACTACCTGGTCGGGCGGAAATCAGAAAGTGCTGAATCATAACAAAGCTGCACGGTTTTTAGGGGTGCGCCCGGTTTTCATGAAATATGTTCATGTTGCCAACCCTTCATCCCAGCTATTAATACAAGCATTGCCAATTTTTCATTGCATTGGCTGCACATAATCAGGACATCCCGCACATGGTGCATCGTATGCTTGCCGGCCTCGCTGCCCTGTTGATCAGTGGCGCGGTGCTCGGGCAAGGTCTTCAACCAGCTCCAACCATTTCCTATACCCGCGATGTCCAGCCGATCTTCACCGAGAAGTGCGTCGCCTGCCACGCCTGCAACGACGCCGCCTGCCAGCTCAAGCTCGAGGGCGCCGAAGGTGCCGTGCGCGGTGCCAGCAAGGTGCCCGTCTATCAGGGCGAGCGCAGCAAGGCCGTAGCGCCCACGCGATTGTTCTATGACGCCCATAGCGAGGCCGAGTGGCGCAAGAAAGGCTTCTATTCGGTGCTCGACAATCAAAGCGGCCAGGCCGCGCTGATGGCACGCATGCTCGAACTGGGGCACAAGACGCCGCTCACCCCAAATGCCAAGGTACCGGATGAGATTGCACTTGGCCTGAACCGCAACAACATGTGCCCGTTGCCCCATGAGTTCGATGCTTATGCCGGTGTGCATCCCAAGGAGGGCATGCCGCTGGCCGTGACCGGCCTGACCGACCAGGAATACGCGACACTGCGTGGCTGGCTGGCGGCGGGTGCGCCCGTCGAGTACCAGGCGATCAAGCCCAGTGCCAGCGAAGCCCGTCAGATCGCCGAATGGGAAGCGCTGCTCAATCGTCCAGGGGCTTCAGAAGCCCTGGTGGGGCGCTGGCTGTACGAGCACCTGTTCCTGGCCCACATTCACTTTACCGGGGGTGAGCAGGGGCACTTTTTCCAATGGGTACGCTCGCGCACGCCCAGCGGGCAGCCTGCCGACATCATTGCCACGCGCAGGCCCAATGATCCGCCCGGCACAGCGTTCTTCTATCGCCTGATTCCCGTGCAGGGTGTGATCGTGCACAAGACTCACATTACTTACCCCCTCGGGCCGCAAAAACTCAAGCGGGTCAAGCAGCTCTTCTACGCCGGCGATTGGCAGGTGACCACGCTGCCAGGCTACGGCCCTCGGCACCGCGCCAATCCCTTCGAAACGTTCGAGGCGATCCCGGCGGTGGCGCGCTACCAGTTCATGCTCGACAACGCCGAGTACTTCGTGCGCACCTTCATACGCGGACCGGTCTGCCGTGGGCAGATTGCCACGGACGTGATCCGCGACAACTTCTGGGCGCTGTTCCAGGAGCCGGCTTTCGATCGCTACGTCACCGATGCCCGTTACCGTGGCAAGGCCACGCCCTTGCTCGCCATGCCAGGTCAGAACGATGACGTGGGCAGTGTGCTTGCGTTGTGGCGCGCCTATCGCGACAAGCGCAACGAGTACGAGAAACTGCGCCGTGAGGCCTATGCCGATATGCCGGCCCCGGGCTGGTCGACATTGTGGACGGGCAACGACAACGCGTTGCTGAGCATCTTCCGTCATTTCGACAGCGCGACGGTGACCAAGGGCCTGGTGGGGGACGTACCCCTGACGATGTGGCTGTTCGACTATCCCTTGCTGGAACGCACTTACTATCAGTTGGCGGTCAACTTCGACGTCTTCGGCAACCTGTCGCACCAGTTGCAGACGCGCCTGTACTTCGACCTGATCCGCAACGGCGCCGAGGTCAATTTCCTGCGCCTGATGCCGGCTGAGGCGCGCCAAGACATCCTGAGCGACTGGTATCAGGACAGCGGCAAGATAAAGATGTGGCTCGACTATGAAAACATCGACGCCGATACGCCGAGCGGCCTTGCCTTGAGCCCACGCGATCCCAAGCGCGATTTCGGTATGCAGTTGATCGCGCGTACCGCCAGCATCAATGCCTCACCCGATCCGATCAACCGCTGCCAGGGGGCGTATTGCTCGCGCCCGCAGATGAGTGAAGAGTTTCGCAACGCAGAGCAGTCGCTCAGCCGGCTGGTCTCGCGTCCTGCAGCCGGGTTGAAAGTGATCAATCAGTTGCCTGAGGCGACACTGCTGCGCATCGAAGGGCAGGGTGGGCAGCGGCAGGTCTACACCTTGATGCGCAACCGGGCGCACAGCAACGTGGCATTCCTGCTGGGCGAGGCTTATCGTTACCAGCCGGGCCTCGATACCCTGACCTTGCAGCCCGGGGTCATGACCAGCTACCCCAACTTCATGTTCAACGTGCCAGCCGCCGAAGTACCGGTTTTCGTCGATCTGATGAGTCAGGCCAAGGATGATACCGCTCGTTTCGAGCGCATCGTAGAGCGGTGGGGCATACGCCGTACCCATCCGCAATTCTGGCGTTACTTCCATGACCTGAGCGCGTTCATTCTGGAAACCGACCCCGTGGAAACGGGCGTGCTGGACATGAATCGCTACGAAAACCTCTGATCGGGGCGCGCTGACCTTTCGCGCCCTCCTGCGGTCCCAACCCATGAGTGGCACCGGCAGCTGCGCTGCAGCCGGTGCCTGAATGCACCGGCAAACGCAGGGTACTTCATGCTGTATTCGCTTCAGGCACTTCGTGCTTTCGCCGCCTGGGTGGTCGTCTGCCACCACTTCATGCAGGTTTTCTTCGACTTTCACGCCTCCGGCCCCGTCGGCCAATTGTTCACTGACCGGGGTGCGGTGGGCGTGGATATCTTCTTCGTCATCAGTGGGTTGGTCATCTACCTTTCGACCTGCGACAAGCAGGTTGTCCCGCATCAGTTTGTGCTCAACCGCGTGCTGCGTATCGTGCCAGCCTACTGGTTCTACTCGGCGTTGATGGCCTTGATGCTGCTCGCCTTCAGTCAATGGATGCCGCATCAGGTATTCACCTGGCAACACCTGCTGCGTTCACTCTTTTTCATACCAGCAGAAAACCCAGGTGGTTACGGTATGTACCCTACCTTGAACGTTGGCTGGACCCTGAACTTCGAGATGATGTTCTACCTGCTGTTCGGGATGGCGTTTCTCGTAAGCCGGCGCCTGCATTTACTGGTGGTCGCCGGCCTGTTGGTTGGGGTGAGTGAAATCCTGGGGCGCCTGGGCGTGGTCAGTCACTTCTACAACAACGACATCGTCTATGAGTTTCTGCTGGGCATTGGTATAGGTGTGCTTTACCGCCGTGGCCTGGTCCGTCAGGGTATTTGGATCCCGATGGGGCTCCTGGCCGTAGCCGCGTTGGCCATCTATCAGCTCGACGCGTCCCAAAGGCTGCTGCATTGGGGCCTGCCCAGTGCAATGGTTGTCCTCGCCTTCATCGCCATGGAGCCACTGTTCAAGGGTAATCGCATCCTCAAGGCGCTGGGCGACTGCTCGTATTCGGTGTACCTGATCCATGTGCTGGTCCTGCACCTGGGCTGGTTTGCCAGTCAGCAACTGGGGCTGGACCCGTACCTGACATTCGCCCTCTGCGTGCCTTGCATCGCCACCCTGTCGTGGCTCAGTTACCAGTGGATCGAGCGCGGGCTGTACCGCTGCATGCAGGCCTGGATGCAAGCACCGAGCGCGCAGGCGCAGCCGTATGTGCTTTCCCGAGTCAAATACTAGGACTTTGTTAGAGGGCTGCGTTGGCGTACACTGACGCGCAAGTCTGTGAGGAACCTACATGAGCGCTATAACCATTACCGACGCCGCCCATGACTACCTGGCCGATCTGCTGTCCAAGCAGAACACGCCCGGTATCGGCATTCGTATCTTCATCACCCAGCCGGGTACCCAGTACGCCGAGACGTGCATCGCCTACTGCAAGCCGGGCGAAGAGAAGCCTGATGACACTGCTGTGGGCCTCAAGAGCTTCACCGCCTACCTCGATGCGGTCAGCGTGCCGTTCCTGGAAGACGCGCTGGTGGACTACGCCACCGACCGGATGGGTGGCCAGTTGACCATCAAGGCGCCTAATGCCAAGGTGCCCATGGTCAATGAAGACAGCCCGATCAACGAACGCATCAACTACTATCTGCAGACCGAAATCAACCCTGGCCTAGCTAGCCATGGCGGTCAGGTCAGCCTGGTGGATGTGGTCGACGAGGGCATTGCAGTACTGCAATTTGGCGGTGGCTGCCAGGGTTGCGGTCAGGCAGACGTTACCCTCAAGGAAGGCATCGAGCGCACGCTTCTGGAGCGTATCCCCGAGCTCAAGGGCGTACGTGACGTGACTGACCATAGCCAGAAAGAAAACGCCTACTACTAATAGGGCTTCCGGGTTGCGCCGAGCTGGAATCGGACTTGGCGTGGGCCCTGTAAGCCGACGTGCCGCTTTGCGCTAGCAACAAACTGTTACGTTTGCAACCTCTGCGACAATTGGCCGCTGCCTGTATTCAGCGGCCTGGAGAGGTAATCGCCGCCGGTGGGTAGAAGGGACATGGGGGGCATGCCAGAATGCGCCGGTTTTCTGGCCGGCCCGTCCCGAGGGTCGGCACCTTCCCTGTAAAGGATGGTTTCATGAATGATCTTCTGACCCGGCGTTCAGTCGTCGCCGGCATGGGCGTTCTTGGACTTGGCCTGCTGGCAGGTTGCAGTCCGGCGCGTGGGCTTGAGTTCAAGTACGGCAAGAACATGAGCAATGAAATCCTTGGGCGAAAGTTCTCGCTGCGGGATCCACAAGGCAACGTCCGTACCCTGTCAAGCTTCTATGGCAGCATGCCGATGGTCTTCTTCGGCTTCACCCAGTGCCCGGCCATCTGTCCGACCACCCTGGCGCGAGCTGCTCAAATTCGCAAACTGCTGCGCGGCCGTGACCGTGATCTGTTCCAGGTGGTGTTCATCACGCTCGATCCAGAGCGCGATACGCCGGAAGTGCTCGATGCCTACGTCAAGGCGTTCGACCCGACCTTCACCGCGCTTACCGGTACGCCTGAAGAAATCGACGCCGTGGCCAGGGAGTTCAAGGTGTTCTACGAAAAGGTCCCGGCCGGCGACACCTATACCATTTCCCATTCGTCCACCAGCTACGTCTACGACACCCGTGGCACCCTGCGGCTGAGCCTCGGGCATTCCCTGACAGCCAAGGAATGTGCCGAAGACCTGGTTACCCTGATGGAGATCTGCTGAATGTCATTGCAATCCGTTAAGCGCGGCCTGGCGGCCTTGGTTCTGCTGGGCATCACTGGGCCGGTACTGGCCCAGACCACCGTCAGCGAAGCGTGGGTGCGCGCCAGCGTGCCTCACCAGCAGTCGACCGGCGCATTCATGACCATTACCGCCAGTGGCGACAGCAAGCTGGTCAGTGTCGCCTCGCCCGTGGCCAAGACCGTCCAAGTGCATGAAATGACCATGAACGGGGACGTCATGGGCATGCGTGAGGTCAAGGCGGTTCCGCTGCCGGCCGGCAAGCCCGTCACCCTGGACCCCAATGGCTTGCACGTAATGTTGATGGGCTTGAACGATCAGATAAAGGAAGGCCAGCAGGTCCCGCTGACCCTGACGGTGCAAGCCGCTGATGGCACTACCGAGTCAGTCGCCGTGCAAGCTCAGGTACGTGCGCTCACTGCCCAGGCGCCAGGTGAGCATGATCATATGCACATGGACCACCCGTAACACTCAATGGGGCTGCTTTGCGGCCCCAGCAAGGTCAACTGCGAAATTTCGGCAGTGGCCTGTCCAGCGTCAATGACGTCAGTGCTCGGCGCACACGTGCTTCGTCAGCTTCCAGGGCCTTCAGGCTCGCCCTTATCTTACCGGCCGCCGGCAGGTCGCCCTGTCGGTCGATCCAGTCTGCGATCTCCTTGCAGGCGGTGCTTAGGCACGCTTGCCGCTGATTCATCAGTGACAGAAGGGTGGTGATCTCTCTTTCAGACATGACGGCTCCTCCTTTCAGCCTTTTAAGTGTAGCAGCGCCACGGCCAACCGACTGCGCCGCGTTGACGCACTCAAGCGGCGAAACAGGCTAACCGATAGGCCCCCGGGGTGATGCCATAGGCTTGCTTGAACTGCCTGTTCAAGTGGCTCTGATCGGCAAAACCCAGGCTGAACGCCACTGCCGCAGGCGGCTGCCCCTGCTTGAGCAGTTCCCTGGCCCTTACAAGACGTCGCTGTTTGAGCCAGGCGTGAGGGGGCATGCCCGTGGCCTGGCGAAACACCCGTGCGAAGTGAAACGGCGACAGGTTGACGGCAGCCGCCAGCAACTCCAGCGACGGCGGGTCGGCCAAGTGGGCTTCCAGCAACTCCCGGGCACGTACAACAGCGCGAGGCTCTTGACCTGGGGCAGACAGTTCGGCCAGGCGACCGTGGCGTTGAACCAGCGCCAATACCGCCTGGCGCCATACGGTTTGTTGATGCAGTGCGCTGGCGCTGCTCTCGGACAGTTGATGCAGTTGGCTGAAGGCGCTGGCAAGGCCAGGGTCGTGGATCACGCTATCGCGAAAGCGCGGCATCCCCGCATGGCCAAGTTCCAGTTCATCGAGCACGCCGGTTACGCGCTCATGTTCAGGGTAGAACCCGCGATAGCGCCACCCGGCTTCGTGGGCCTTGGCACCGGTGTGCAGTTCGTCCGGGTTGATCAGGACCATGCTGCCAACGGGGGCAAGGTGCTCGCTGCCTCGGTGCCAGAAGCGCTGGGCGCCGGACTCGATGACCGTGAACACATAGCCTTCATGCACATGGGGTGCGAACCGCTGTTGCACATACCGGGCGTGCAGCATTTCCACATCGCCCAGCGCCGGTGCCTGCCATAGGTGCGTTTGCTCACAGGTCGTGGCGTTCATGAGAGGACACTTCGCAGGACGAAGAAAATCAACATGCTCAACAGCATGCTCAGCATCACGTTGCGGGTCAACCACACCAGTGCGGCGGCCACCACCGCCCCCAACAGGTAAGGGTTCAGCGGTTGCAGGTTGAGCGTATGCGCCGGCATGAAGATGATAGGCCCGCAGATGGCCGTGAGCATGCCCGGCACCGCAAAACCCAAAAATTGACGCGCATTGGCGCTCAGTCGCAACGGTAAGCGCGGTTCGAGAAAAGCATAGCGATTGAGGAAGACCACTACGCCCATGCCGATGATAAGCAGCCAGGTCATCACACAGCCCTCCCAAGCTTCTGGCACGCGAAACCGGTGCCCATCCCAAGCAGGCCAGCGCTGACCAAGGCCGTTTCCCAATGCCATTGGCTGAACAGTACTGAGGCGCCCAGTGAAACGGCGACACAAGCCAGGGTAGGCAGATTACGTACCAGGGGCGTGATCAGGGCGACGAACGTGGCGACGATTGAGAAGTCCAGGCCTAGCTGATCAAGGTGTGGAATGCTTTGCCCCAGCAAGATTCCGGCCCAGGTGAACAGATTCCATGCAACGTAGAATGTGAAGCCTATGCCCAAGGCATACCAGCGATTGAAATGCTGGGGGTCGTGCCGACTGGTCAGGGCAAAGAACTCATCGGTCAGCAGAAATCCAAGGCCCAGGCGCCAGCGCAGTGGCAAAGGGGAGAGCGCTGGGCGCATCGACAACCCGTAAAGCAGGTGCTGTGAAGTGAGTAACAAGGTCGTCAGGAGTATGGAGGCCAGGCTGGCACCGCTTTTGAGCATGCCGATGGCCACCAGCTGCGCGGCGCCGGCAAAGACGATCGCCGAGAGCCCTTGGCCTTCCCAGGCGCTGAGGTTGGCTGCGATGGCCATGGACCCGGCCAGCAGGCCCCAGGGTGCGACAGCAAGCGACAACGGCAGGATGGCGATGGCGCCCTGCAGGAAGGCGTGGCGTGCGATGGACGGCATAGGTATGGGCATCTGGACAAGGCAGGCCAGCATGCCAAGCCATCACAGGCGATGGCTTGAACGTTCTTGCTCTCTTGTCACGCGCTTGGTGCGCCGCGCCCAGACCCGCGGCGGGTGGGTCAGGGCCGGCTGGTCAAATGCTGCTGCGCCGTGACACAGCCGTTGGTCTCTACGGCTTTTTGCAGCAATGAGTGGCGGTGTTGCGGATCGAGATCACCCAGCAGGCGGTAGACCTCAGCCTGGTAATCGCGCTGACGTCCCCACAGCATCTCAAGGCCCTGGGGCTGGCTGCGACTGCAGGCCATGCGGGTGGCAGGCTGGGGGTAGTAAGGCGCATAGAGGGTTGCCATGCTGGGTACGGCCTCCAAAGCGGCGCGGTACTGGGCACTGGCGTTGTAAGGTGGGCACCAGGTGGCGATGGCAGGCGCCGCCGGCGCAAACCCCTGGTCGAGGCTTGCCTGGAGCAAAGGGCAGGCAGCGTCGGGTATTTGCGCGGCGGGCAAGTAAGTCATGTAATAGAGCGCCAGACGGTACTGCGCGACTGGGTGACCGAGTGCGACCGACTTCTTGAGCAGTGCCACCGCAGTCGGCAAGGTGTGTGCCATGGCCTGCCCCTGACGACGCAGTTCTGGGTCGCTACCCAGGGCCGTTCGCAAGACGCTTTCATCCTCCTGGGTATCGGCCTGTTCCAGAAGGGGCAATGCCTGGCGGTAGAGCAGATCGGCATGGGGGTCGATGGACACTTCCAGTGCATGCCCCGCCGCAGGTGCCAGGGCGGCCAGTACCAGTGCCATTTGTGGCAAGCGACTCACAGGCTTGCCTCGCAAGTTGCCAGGCAAGGATGGACGGCTTCTCTATTCATGACAGTCAAGCGTACGCCTCAGGCAATCGGAACGACAGGCTATTCTAGCCATGCAACAGGCCGGTCCGAAAGACCACCCGACGATTGTCAGTCAGACACGCTTACAGTGTGCTTGCGCGCTGCGGTTTTTCCTGGGCAAGTCCGAGCTTGGCCGTTATCACTTTAGCCAACGCAGTCTGTCCCAAATCGTTGAGGTGCAGGCGATCAATGAACAGGTCCGAACCGAAGGCTGGGGAGCTGTCGAGCATGCAGTTCATGTCGTAGCAGGGCACCGGCGCGGCCTGTTCGCGAATGCGGGTAAAGAATGCCGCGTGTACCCTGCGATCGAAAACGCCTTCGAGCAAACGGTCGGTGCTTCCCGGCGTTTGCTGGAGCGCGCTCAGCATGGCCTGCTCACCCGCTGGCAGACTCTCGCGACACCAGTGCACCAGGGGCTGAAGGATGAAAGTGAGGGTGGTATGGGCGCTGCCTAATAGCCGATCCCATTGCTGCACTGCGCGAGCGATATGGTCGGCTGCCTGGGTCATGCGTTTTTCTGCCGGGGACAGTGCTTCGATAGACTGATGAGGTCGAGGCGCGGCGGCCGGCGGTGCCAGCACCTTGGTCAACCGCTGCCAGAGGGTCAGGCCAGGCTGTGATGCTGCCTGGACTTCCTCTGAGCCGGCCACGGACGTTTGCCATTCATTGCTCTGTTGAGGTTCAGGTGAGCAGGCAGTGATGTCCCAAAGCGCTTCGTGCGCCAAGCTGTTGAGCCCGCTGAGTATGACCACATGTCCCAGCGGCGCCAGGCGGTGCTCGTGGGTAAGGAACAGCAGCAGCTCCTGGCTCGCATCCAGCCCGCACCCGGCCAGGCTCAACCAGATTTCTCCGGTCAGCACCGAGAGCTGCGAGGCGACCGTGTGTTCATCCGAACTGGCGCCGATGCCCATGGCCACCGAACCCCCGACCAGCAGGTTGAGACGCGTAGTGCCGTTGCGTTCAGCCACCGAAAACCGCCGGCCGTTGCAGTAGCTGTAGCGCAGGCCCAGGGCGTCGGTGTTGACGACGGCCGAGCTGAACCCGGTTTCGTGCACCCGAACGCGTTGAGTGGCGCACTGGGTGGCCTTGGCAAGCAGCTGTTGGTACTCGAGCTGCAAAGGCGAAAGCCCTTGGCGACTGGCTGTAGACATCTGGTCTCCTGGCAAGGCACCGCGTCAGGCAAGGTGCTAGGCGGTTAGCTCCCTGAGGTTGTACAAAAGCCCGCCGATGGCGATCAACAGCAATGCCACGCCAGACGCAAGGCTGATGAATCGATGGCTGCGTGCTGAGGCAATCTTGCCGATGGCAAAGATGTAAAGACTCAGCACGGCGAAGTCGATAACGATCCATAGCAGAGAAAGCACGACCATGCTCTTGCCGAACGACTCGGTAATCTGGATGAACTGCGGGAAGAAGGCGATGAAGAAAATGATGTCCTTAGGGTTGGAGATGCCCACCATGAAGCCTTGCCAAAGACCCCCGCGGCCCGCGGGCTCGGCCATATCGGGCTCGTGGTTGGGATGCGGCGCCTTGAGCGCTTCCCTGAGCGTGCCCACGGCGATGTAGCCGATGAACAGGCAACCCAGCAGGCTCATGGCGCCAAGCCATGCCCTGTCAATGGCTGCGCTGGTAAGAATGATCCAGGCCGCTGCTCCGATCAGTACCAGTGAGGCCCAGTTGGTGCCCAGGGCCGTGAAAATGGCCTTGCGTGAGCCCGAAGCGGCTGCGGTGTTGACGATCAATGCCACGACCGGACCTGGAGTGGCGATCAGCAGCAGGACGGTAAGGGCGTAGGTGGCAGTCAGGGCGGTATTCACGTCATTTCTCGATGATGTTGTCGGGGGTGGCAGACACGGCGGTCCTGGCATGGAAAGGGCAGCGCGCCGGGTTCAACGAACCGGTTTCCTGCAACTGGTACTGCATCCACTCGAAATTATCCGCTTCACCGAAGAAACCGAGGCTTTCAGGTACTAACCCGTCGTTGTAGTGGCCGACCCGTTGACGAATGCGCTCGCGGATGCGCTGGCCGCTCTGGGTGGCGACATTGGCCACTTCGTCGAAGTTCTCTCGGGGGTTGATGACGAATGTGATGTGCTTGCCCAGGTTGCGGCTTTTCATCTGCTCGTGGCCCGGGAAATTCATGTTGATGAACAGCGCCATGCCGGCAAAGCAGAACGACCAGCCGCTGTCGGCGGGGTCGGCTGGCACTGTCTGGGGCCAGGGGTTCGGATCCCGAGCATGAACGCCTTGCAGCACCTTCCAGGCAAGCGCCTGCTGTTGGGCAAGCGGCATGTCGGTCACCGTTTCGAGAAATATCACCAACGGGTGGCCGATACGTAGCTTGGGCGCAACCGGATCCATCAACCGGACATAGCTGGCCAGCCCTTGAGCGATGTCATCCGCCAGCTGTTCGGCGCGGGCGAAAAGGACATAGCACGTCTGCGCATTGACTGCCTTGCGCCCGAACAGGCAGGGGAATTCCGGATTGGCAAGGGTCTGGCGAAAGTGTTGCAGGGTAGCGATTGTCCAGTGTGTTTCGACGCACTCATGTTCGAGGGCCTGCTCAAACGCATCCAGGCGGTAGCAATGTCCATATCCCGTAAACATGGTTTCCCCGAGCTTCAAATGATGAACGATCCACGCAGATTCAGGCAGGATTTAGGTTATGTATGTTTTTTCACTGCATTTTCTAGCACTGTCGGCAGGTTGTAAAACGCGTGAAATTATGAGCTACTATTAGTCTTGCTAATACTCAGGAGGCGTCAATGTCGGAAAGGATTCATGCCTTGCATGCACTGCGTGCGTTCGAGGTTGCGTCCCGCTATGGTTCATTCACCAAGGCGGCGGAAGAGCTCGCACTGACCCAAGGCGCAGTCAGTCACCATATCAAGACCCTGGAGGGCATGTTCGGCTGCGATTTGTTCGAGCGGCGCGGGCCCAAACTGAGCCTGACCGAGCATGGGCGCTTGCTCTCTCAAGAGCTCAAGGTCGGCTTCAAGATCATTGAGAACGCTTGCTCGCTTCTGCGCCAGGACCGCTACGGCCTGCGTCTGAAGGCGCCTTCAACGCTCACCGTGCGTTGGTTGCTAAGGGCACTGGATGGCTTCAAGAAACACGAAGACACCTGTTCGGTGCAGTTGTCGAGCGTGTGGATGGACATCGACAGCGTCGATTTCTATTCCGAACCCTACGACTGCGCCATCTTGCTGGCCAACGGTCGGTTCGCTGCCGATGTGGAGAGTTGCCGGCTGTTCGACGAGTGGCTCATACCGGTGTGCCACCCTGACTACATGGAGCAGGCGCAGCCTGTGCTGTCGGACCTGAACCGTTGCGAACTGCTGCATCCCTCGCCGGATCGGCGCGACTGGCGGCGCTGGCTGGCGCGGTTGGAGGCCCTTGATGTCAGCATCGACCAAGGCCAGGTGTTCGACACGCTCGATCAAGGTATCTCCGCCGCTCAGCAGGGCCTGGGCATCTCCGTGGTCGATCTGGTGTTGGCCAGTGCCGATCTGGCAGCCGGGCGCCTGGTGACACCTTTCAAGCAAGCCGTGGCAACTGGGGATGGCTACTACATGACTTGGCTGAAAAACAGCCCCAAGGCCCGTCAGATGCAAAAGTTGCGAGATTTTCTTCTCGGTCAAGTGCCTCCACTGGTGCTCAAGGACATCAACTACCTGTACAGCTGAATTCACTACGCCGCACAGGGTAAGCGCGACCCGTCCACCGACGGTGGAGGTTAGACGCTGGGGCTTGGTTGCCGGCGCAATCATGTCGTCTCGCAGGCAAGGCCAGGTGCGCCTGGAGCGACCCGTTACATTCGTCATCATCAACAACGCAGAGGGCGCGGCGGTGGATTTGCAGCAGGGCTTCGTCCTGACCCGGCACTGGTACGACACGCAGGCAGGTACGTGCGTGGAGCTGTGGCTGGCTACCGATCAGGGCCCCCGGCAAGTGCGACTGGCGCCCCAGATCAATGTGGCGTTCGTCCCTCAGGCGCAACAAGCGCACGCGCAACGGTTGCTGGCCGACGAGCCGGATGCAGAGCTGCGCCCGCTTGGATTGAAGACATTCGATCAACGCCCAGTAATGGGCCTGTACTGCCGTCAATACCGGCAATTGCTTCAGGTAGAACAACGGCTGCGCGCCGCAGGTATCGACGTCTACGAGGCCGATGTCAGGCCACCGGAGCGCTACCTCATGGAGCGTTTCATTACGGCCCCCGTGCAGTTCGCTGGACGCCTGGATGAGCAGGGCGTGCTCTGCGATGCCCAGCTCAAGCCGCACGGCAGCTACCGTCCATCGCTGCGCGTGGTGTCGCTGGACATCGAAACCACCGAGCGGGGCGAGTTGTACAGCATCGCCCTGGAAGGCTGTGGGCAGCGCCAGGTGTACATGCTCGGCCCACCCAACGGTGACCCTCGCGAAGTTGACTTCGACCTGCACTACTGCGCCGATCGCAGTGCGTTGCTGCACTGCCTGAACCACTGGATAGCGCGCCACGACCCGGACGCGATCATCGGCTGGAACGTGGTGCAGTTCGACCTGCGCCTGCTGCATGAACACGGCAAGCAGCTGCAAGTACCCATGCACCTGGGCAGGGGGGGAGCGGCCATGACCCTGCGCGCGTCAGGTAGTGGTGGCCATGTCTTCATTGATGTGCCCGGCAGATTGGTGATCGACGGCGTCGAAGCGCTGCGCTCGGCAACGTGGAGTTTTCCATCGTTCAGTCTTGAA
Organism: Pseudomonas sp. I3-I5; assembly: GCF_022699445.1. Classification (NCBI taxonomy): domain Bacteria; kingdom Pseudomonadati; phylum Pseudomonadota; class Gammaproteobacteria; order Pseudomonadales; family Pseudomonadaceae; genus Pseudomonas; species Pseudomonas sp. I3-I5. The sequence continues at coordinate 1,790,628 of NZ_CP093940.1, forward strand.
AATGTCGCGCGAACCCTCTTGGGTGACGGCAAGGCCATCAGTACGCCCTACCAGCGCATGGATGAAATCAATCGCATGTTCGCCAAGGACAAGCCTGCGCTGGCGCGCTACAACCTGAAGGACTGTGAACTGGTCACACGCATCTTTGCCCACACCAGGTTGCTGCAGTTTCTGCTTGAGCGCGCGTCGGTCACGGGCCTGGCGGCAGACCGCAGCGGTGGCTCGGTGGCCGCCTTCTGCCACTTGTACATGCCTCACATGCACCGCCAAGGCTACGTCGCGCCCAACCTGGGCAGCCGCCCCGACGAAGCCAGTCCCGGCGGTTTCGTCATGGATTCACGACCTGGGCTGTACGATTCGGTACTGGTGCTGGACTACAAGAGCTTGTACCCCTCGATCATCCGCACATTCCTGATTGACCCTGTCGGCCTCGCCGAGGGGCTGCAACAGCCAGATGACACAAACGCGGTCGAAGGCTTCAGAGGGGCGCGTTTCTCACGCACACGTCACTGTCTGCCGGCGATCGTCGAACGTGTGTGGCGCGCCAGGGAACACGCCAAGCAGGATCGCAATGCGCCATTGTCCCAGGCGCTGAAAATCATCATGAATGCCTTCTACGGGGTGTTGGGCTCAAGTGGCTGCCGGTTTTTCGATGCGCGACTGGCCTCATCGATCACCTTGCGCGGGCATCAGATCATGCGCCAGACCCGCGCCCTGGTCGAAGCCCGCGGGTATGACGTGATCTATGGCGATACGGATTCGACATTCGTCTGGCTCAAGACCGGCCATGATGAGGCGGCGGCCGAGCAGATCGGCAATGCACTGGTGCGCGAGGTGAATCAATGGTGGCGCGAACACCTGCGCCAGACGCTCGGCCTGGAGAGTGCGCTTGAGTTGCAGTTCGAGACCCATTACCGGCGTTTTCTCATGCCCACCATACGCGGCACCGAGGAGGGCAGCAAAAAGCGCTATGCCGGCCTTGTTCAGCGTGCCGATGGCACTGAAGACATGGTCTTCAAAGGGCTGGAATCGGTACGCACCGATTGGTCGCTGCTGGCCAGGACCTTCCAACAGCAGCTCTACCGACGCATTTTTCGCGGCGAGCCTTATCGCGAATTCGTTCGCGAGTACGTCGGCCAGATGCTCGCTGGAGAGCACGACGCTTCGCTTGTATATCGCAAACGCCTGCGCCGCCCGCTGGCGGAGTATCAGCGTAACGTGCCACCGCATGTGCGGGCCGCACGGCTTGCCGATGACTATAACCGGGAACTGGGTCGCTCGCTCCAGTACCAGCGCGGAGGCTGGATCAGCTACCTCATGACCACTGCCGGGCCCCAGCCGTTGGAGAATCGTCGTGCCCCCATCGACTATGACCATTATCTGTCACGCCAGCTGCAGCCGGTCGCCGATGCGATTCTTCCCTTTGTGGGTGATCGCTTTTCTACGTTGATCGATGACCAGATGCTGCTGTTTTGATCGTGAGGTAGTACCCCGTCGCCGCAGGTATGTTTGTCGTCTCGCTAACCTCCCGTGCAAAGTCACTTCACGGGAGCAACTGATGGACACCGCACTCACTGATCAACAGCTGGCGGAGCAGGCCTGCCAGGATGGCCTGATCGCTGCTCGCTTGCCGGCCTGGCTCAAAAAGCTCGATAAGGCATTCATTGCCCAGGCAGGGCAAGCGCTGAACAGCAGCCTGAAATGCCGCCAGCGTCTGGCCGCGCGGTGGGGATTGATCGAAGGTATCGAGGCATTCGCCAAGCCTCTGCTGGAAAAATCCCTGAGCGCTCGTTTCGGTATCACCCAGGGCGTGGACCAGTTGTGGTTTCGCAATGCTTACGAGGTACCGCTCGCCACTTACTTCCCGATACGGGTGCCCTTGTACGAACGCCACTACTACCAGATACCGCTGCTTGAAGCCGTCTTGCGAAATTTTACCGCTGAACAGACGCAGCCCCAGGTCTTGCCGCCGATGGCTGGCGTGTTCGACGCGGCAGGTAACTCGGTGCCCAGGCTTAGCGCCGCTCGGTTTGCCCAGTTGACCCGGGAACTGGATCTGGGTGGGCTCTATCAACAACACTTGTCTGCCCATCTAGCGTCGGCCTCCATGCAAGCGTTACTAGGTGAGCTGAACCGGCACGAAATGGTGCTTGATGCATTCAAGGCCGATGCCCAGGGCGTGTTCGCTCCCGGCGAGCTCGAACTGTTGGTCGATTTGTGGCAAAGCGGCAGGCTGGGACGCCTGCACGGCGATCGAGTGCTTCCTAAAAGCTTGCAGATTATGGATTGTCCATTGCAGCAGATTCTGGTGCTGGATGTGCGGGACGAATCGTTGGCACCTTTCTACACGTCGAGCAAGCGTGTGCTGGTGTATATCCCGGGTGACCCGTTTGGAGCCTGGAGCACAGCCGATAATCTGGAACGCTTTGAACGCGCTGTGCTCAACGCACGCTTGCGCCAGCCTGCCTATCAGCAGTTTTTTGCGCGTTTCATTCGACGTCGTGATAGCCAACGATTCTTCAGCCAGCTCGCGTCGGCTTTCTATGAAGACATACCGATCTGGGCAACAGCTGACCTGTACCCGGTAGCAAGCGCCTTGTCGGAGCCTGTGTTCGAAACCCTCGCCCGCAGCCGCGTTGCACACGTAATGGACGATGCCGCAACGCTGGCGCCTCCGGTCAACGCGTTGGATCGGGCCATTGGGCGCGCGCATGAGAAACGCCTGGCAGTCGAGGGCTGGACGTTGCTGGGGCTGGCCAGTTTCTGGCTACCTGGGTTGGGCCTGGTATTGCTTGCCGTGACTGCCTGGGAGTTGATGAAGGAGGTGTATCACGGGGTAGACACTTGGCACGAAGGCGAGACGGAGCAGGCTATGGACCATATGACCCATGTGGCCGCTCAAGTTGCATTGGTTGGAGTTACCGCGGGAGCGGGTTATGGTTTGGCCAAGGTGTGGAAACGCTCGACGTGGGTAGATGGTCTGGTCCAGTCCAACGTTGAGGATGGGGGCGCGCGCCTGTGGTCCGAGGACCTGGCGCCCTTTCGAAGCTCCCCGCCACCTGTTGAAGCCGTGGCAGATCATGAGGGGATCAGCCGCCAGGATAGCCGCGCATGGATCCGCATGGACGGCCACACCTACCCGGTGCAGCAACGCACGACGGACGAGCAGTGGCAACTGGTGCCGCGCGAGGGTGTAGGTCCTCTTTTACAGCACAACGGTGCAGGTGCGTGGCGGTTGTGGAGTGAGTCTCCCCTGGATTGGTCGACCAGCCATTACCTGTTCAGGCGCCTGGGCGAGCCGATGGCTGAACTTGACGACACGCGAATCGAGCAGGTCATGGCCATTCACGCGCTCGACGATGACCAGCTACGCGGTTTGCATTTTCGCGGCGTCGACCTCTTGCCAGCGCTGATCGATACCAGCCGCCGTGCGCATCTTGCTCAGCGTACCGAGAACCTGCTGATGCAGTTGCGCACTGGTGTTGTAATCGAAGATCAGAGGCTGCTTGCGCAGGTTGTGCAGCTGACCGGTGGCGAGGGCCTGTCTTCTTCGGATCTGGCGGCGCAGCTCGATGCACGACGGTACGAGGTCATGCAGCACCTGCTTGATCAGCAAATGTCTCCTTCCAGTCAGGATATCCAGGCTTTGCAGTGCGTATTCCCACGCTTGTACCCCAGTGCGGCACAGGCGCTGCTGGCCAATGCGAGCAGTGTCGACCTGCAACGTCTGCGTCGGACGGGTCGCGTGCCATTGCAACTGGCCGAAGCTGCCCGTGAGCGCAGCTCGCACATTCGTGTGCAGCGCGCCCTCGAAGGCCTGTACTTGCGGACGTCGCAGGATACGGACTTGGCCAAGCTGGTCCTGAAATTGCTCGACTATCGAGTTGGAGGCATCGGTAATGTGCGGTGGCGCCTGTTGAGTGCGCAGTTCAACGGCGTGCAACTGACCAGTGCCGGAGAAGGGGATGTCGAGCTACAGCTGTTCCATGACACCCAAGGCTTCAGCGTAAGAAACGCCTTTTCGCAGGAAATCTGCCCTCCCGGGGACCTGTTCGAGGTCATCGTGAATGCCTACGATCAGGCCCAACTGACAACCATGGGGCTGCATGCGCCTTTCGCCGAAAGTTTGCGCCAGGAAGTCGCTGCGCTTGCCCAGGTTCACCGGGCAGCGCTGCCTGAGCTCCTGGGCATCGCGACTCGCGGCCGCTGGCAATTGCCCACCCGCTTGGCTGACGGCCGCGTGGGTTACGTGCTCAGTGGACGTGGAGGGCGCAGGCCCAACCCCTATCTGCGAAGGCTGAGGTTCCTGTACCCCACCTACACCGATAATCAACTCGACGAGTGGCTGACTGATGCGCGTTCGGCAGCAGGAGGCATCGAGGCGCGGCTGCAGTGCCTGGAGGATCAGTACCGGACGCTCAACATGCATTTGCGTACGTGGGCCAGGCAAGGCTCAAGTCATGCCGAGCGTCAACGTCGCCGGACGCTGGGAAGAGCCTTGCGCAATTGCTGGCAGCACGTGCTCGATGAGGGCATGCACGGCGACAGTCTGATTCTTGCCTATCGTTGGGACATGATCGGCATTCACACCGAAAGTCTACCGGAGCTGCCGCCCCAGATACGGTTTGATCATGTGTATTCGCTGTCGCTGCGCGACGCCAGCATCCGCTACCTGCCTGAAAGCTTTCTGGGTGCGTTTACCAGTGTCCGGTCGCTCGAGCTTCCCGATAACCAGATCTCTCGGATCCCCCAGGCGCTCTTGCAGATGGAACATCTGTGGACGCTGAACTTGGCGCACAACCAAGTGGTGCTGGACGCGGGGCAGGCAACCATTCTCGGTAGCTGCAGCCATTTGCGTTACCTGGACCTCTCACGCAACCCGTTGGGCAGGCCCTTTTCGGTGGGCGGGCTGACATGCCTGCACGAGTTGCGTATAGCAGGCGCCGGCCTGCGCAGCTTGCCTTACCAACTGCTCGAGAGCACTTCGCTGCGGGTGGTCGACTTGCGCGACAACCTGCTTACGGCGTTGCCTGACGACTTCTATGAATCGCGCCTGTGGGTGGAGGGGGAGGTCCACCTGGGCGGTAATCCGCTGTCGGCTGTTGAGCGCGAACGGCTGGAGCAAGCGTTACTCACAGCGGCTACCCGCGCCCGTGATCGAGCGATGGTACTGGTGCGGCTGAACTGGATGGATGCGATCGGCCTAGCCCAGCGCACGGAACTGGGCACCTGCTGGGAACACCTGCAGGCCATGGAGGGCAGCGGCGAGTTCTTCGGTCTGCTCGAACGCCTGATGGAAACAGCGGATTTTCAGCACCGCACAGGCGCGCGCTATCTTGCCGGCCGAGTCCTGACATTGTTGGGGGCCATGCGTGATTCGAGCGACTTGAGGATGGCGATGTTCAGCGACGCTGAGCAACTGACCTGTCAGGACAGCGTGGCATTGCGTTTCAGCGATCTGGAAGTGCGCCTGCGGGTCTGGCAGGCCGAAGTCCAAGCGCAGCAAGGTGAACGAGAACAGGTGCTGTTGCACCTAGGGCGGCAGCTGTGGCGTTTGGATGAAGTCGAGCGTGTGGCCATGGACGACGTGCGCTGGCGACAGGCCGATGGTGCCGATCCTGACGAGATCGAGGTGGTGCTGGCTTACCGCCTGGCGCTACGCGAGCGCCTTGACTTGCCCATTTTCACCAGCGGCATGTCATTCAGGGCGGTGGCCGGGGTCACCGAGACGCATATCGAAGGAGCAGCCAGGCGCGTGTTGCAAGCAGAAACCAGCGAGCAACTGGCCAACTCCCTGTTGGACAGGGAATTCTGGTGCAGTCACGTGCGCCGCTTGCATGCACAACGTTTCGACGAGATGAACGCACCTTTTCATGCACGGCTGGAGGCTGTGCAAGAGGCTGCTGATCTGAGCGAACAGCAGGTGTTACAGCAGACGGAAGAAATTTCGCAGCAACGCCAGGCGGCCGAACGGGCGCTTCTGCTGGACATCACGCGTCAGGCGCTGGGCAGCGCGGCCGAGCCCCTTCAACCCTAGGAACAGGAGCGCCGTCGTGCCGGAGCAGGGTGAGCGTGTTGAGCTATGCTCGTAGGCATGCACGAGCCATGTAAGGCGCCACATGGCAGGGTGACACCTCCAGTTACTTTTGAGTTGCGCCTTGCCGGGTGGGTTGGTTTAGGCTCCTGCGTCGGATCTTTCTCCAAGGTCCGTAGTCTTTGTTTGATCGAGAGAATAAGGAGATGCGCATGCTTGTCCGGTCATTGACCCTCGCCGCCCTGCTCGCCGCCGTGAGCCCGGCTTTTGCGGCCGACAGTAGTGGGCCACTGGCCCAGGAGCTGGGCAAGGCAAGGCCATTGGTCATCATCGCCCCCAGCAGTGCCGACCCTACCCTCAGGGCCGTGACCAAGGCCATGGAGGATCCGGCTACGCAGGCTGCCTTCAAGGAGCGCAACGTCGTGCTGTACAGCGTCGCCCAGATGATGGGGAAACGGGACGACAAGAACCTGGAGCAGCAGACCACCATGGCACTGATCCGCGAGCTCAAGCTTGGTGCGAGCAAGGGGACCAAGGTCATCCTCGTTGGCAAGGACGGTGAGCGGCACATGCTCAAGGATGATGACACTGGGGAGGTCCTCGATCCCCAGGCCATCATCAAGGCGGTGGACGATCTACCTGCCAGTGAAAAAGCGGTCAAGGCTTCCGAGCCGGTTGCGACCGCAGTGCAGGAAAAGACCAAGGAAACCAAACCGGGCAAGGCCGCCAAGCCCACCTCACCGCCCAAGCCCTTGGAAGACTGAGCCTCTTGTCGAGCCCTCTCATGGAAGACCGGGTGCCATGCAGGGCTGCCAGCGCAGCCCTCACGGGTCAGGTCGTGGATTGTCCTGCGCTGCCAGTTTGGGCCAGGGATGGGTCATCATGCAGCGATATCCGCGAGGTTTCCGGCAACGCCAGCCCGCCCACTAGCGCTATCAAGGCAATGACGACCAGATAGAAAGCCGGCGCCAGACTGCTGCCTGTCTGCCCGATCAGCCAGGTCGCGACCAGTGGGGCGGTGCCGCCGAACAGGGTATAGGCAACGTTGTAGGTGATGGCCGACGCGGTATAGCGTGTACGTGTCGGGAAACTTTCCGATAGCAGGGCCGCGGTTACCACGCCGCTGGACAACGCGCCTACCGCCAGCAGCACGACACCGAGCAAGGCGCCGAACATCGACCCCGAGCTGGCCAGCCAGTAGGCTGGGAACACGCACACCATCACCCACAAGCAGGTGAAGCCAATGGTCTTGCGCCGCCCGATCCGATCCGACACAGCGCCGGCAACCGGGCAGCCAGCGGCGGCGAACAACAGCGCGACAGTGGTCACCAGCAGCGACTGGGCGCGAGTCAGGTTGCCCACCAATTGCAGGTAGGTGGCGAAGTAGGTGGTGAACATGTAGAACGACAGTGCAGTGAGGGAGATGAACGCGCCCAGGTTGCGTATCGCTCGTCCATGGTGGCGCAGGGTCTGCTTGAGAGGCGAATGCTCGTGTTCCTTGCCCTGGGCCAGTGCGTCACGGAAGGCTGGCGTTTCCTCCATGCGCCAGCGCAGGTACAAACCGACCAAGCCCAGTGGTGCGGCGATCAGAAAGGGTACGCGCCAGCCCCAGGTGGCCATGGCTTCCGTGGTCAGGCTCGCTTCCAGGCCGTAGGCGATCACGGCAGCGCAGGCAAAGGCCGAGAACGTCGAGACCGGCACGAAGCTGCCATAGAACGCGCGCTTGTCGTTCGGTGCATGCTCCATCAGGTAAGCACAGGCCCCCGCATATTCACCGCCTGCCGAGAAACCTTGTAGACAGCGGGCGAGCGTCAAGAGCACGGGGGCTGCCAATCCGATGGTGGCATACGTGGGCAGTAGCCCGATGAGGGTGGTCGAGCCTGCCATCAGCAAGATAGTCAGCGACAGGATACGTTTGCGTCCCAGGCGGTCTCCCAGGGCGCCGAATACGATACCCCCCAGTGGGCGCAGGGCGAACGCCACCGCGAACACTGCGAAGGTCTTGAGCAGGGCGACGCTCGGGTCACCACTGGCGAAGAATTGGCTGGCGATGAGTGTTGCAAGAAAGCCGTAAACGGCGAAATCGAACCATTCGACGAAATTGCCGATGGCCGAAGCGGCGATCACCCTGCGCAGGGTGGCAGGGGATACCTCGTGAAGTGCGGACATGCGGGTGCTCTCCGATTTTCCATTGGCAGCCATGACGAGCGTGGTGCGGTCGAGCCGCGCCATCAGTAGTTATGGTTGTCAGTAGATCGGCCCCGCTTACGAGTCGCTTTGTCGAGGACGACCTTCGGATGCCAGAAACGACCGCGGCGAGCGGGGCTTTAGGCCACGACAACGCGATTGCGCCCACCTTGCTTGGCCAGATACAGCGCTCTGTCAGCCGCGGCCAACGTGCCGGCCGCATCGCCTGTGCCCTCCCAGTGCGCCACCCCAAGCGACACAGTCAGGGCGCCCACCGGCGCTACCGGGGTGTCCCCGATGGTCGCGCGCAGGCGCTCGGCCACACTGGCTGCCACAGCTAGATCCGCACCGGGCAAGAGCATCAGAAATTCCTCCCCGCCAGTACGGCACAGCAAGTCGCCTTCCCGGCAGCAACGGCGCATCGAATGGGCCAGTTGTCGCAACACGGCATCGCCGGTGTCGTGCCCGTGGCCGTCGTTGATCCGTTTGAAATGATCCACGTCCATGACGATGGCTGAAAAGCGCCGCCCTTCGGCCTCCAGCAACGACAGGCTGAATTCCAGCCCGCGGCGATTGATCAGCCCTGTCAGGGGGTCGGTCTGGGCTTCGCGGTTCAGGCGGCCAATGCGTTCGTGCAGCAGGTTCAGGCCGAACAACAACGCTCGCTTGAGCTCAGCCGCCTCGAAATACCACGCACGCACCCGATGCAAGTCTTCGGCCGTGTTGGCGCTGTCCATCATCCGTGCACTTGCGGCGAGCTGCCAGAGCGGCCGAGCGATGACCAATGCCAGCCACCAGAGCAGCAGGCTGCCGACCAGCGCCAGTGGCGCTGATGTACCTATCACATTGAGGACCAGGGTATTGAGCGGCGCCACGGTGCGTGACAGTGGTTGCTGGGCGACCACGCCCCAGCGGGCGCTGGGCACGGTGGCGAAGCCTGCGAGCATCTCGACGTTCTGGCTGTTGGTGAGCGCCACGGTGCCGCTGGGCAGTGTTGGCAACTGATCGATCAAGGCATTGCCCTGCACGACAGTACCGACGCGCTGGTTATCAGGGTGATAGAGCAGGCGTCGCTGGTGGTCGACTACATAGAGGTATGAGCCGTCCTTGTAGAAATGCTCGCCCAGCAGGCTGTTGAGGATATTGCGTTCGCGCAGGTAGAGGGTGCCCCCTACGTAGCCCAGGTAACGGCCTTGCTTGTCGATGATCGGCTGCGAAAGCGTGACCACCAGGTTGTTGGCGGCAGAGACGTACGGGGTCGAGACCAGCCCACGCCGCAGGTGCAGCGCTTCGTCGACGCCTGGGGAGCGCATGCGCCCGCCCACCAGGTGCCGTAGCGGCGCAGGGGAAACTGACAACAATGTGCCGTCGGCATCGATCACGAACGTGGAATTGAACGCCATGCTCTGCGCCAGCACGCGGTCTGTTTCAACCTGCAAGGCCACGGCGTCACTCAATTGTCGGCCTTGTACACCTGCGCTGAACTGCAGTTGCTGCAAGGCGTTACCGATGAATGTTTCGGTGATGGTGGCCAACTTGGTGGCGTACACCCGGTTCGCTTCCAGTGCGTGATTGATCAGCAACTGTCGCTGGACGCGGTAGCTGGCAAAATAGCTGGCGCACAGCATCACCAGTGCGGTGAGTGCGCAGAGCACCAGAATGAGCCTGCGCAGGTCCAGTCGCAATCCATGCTTGGTGTTAGGCAATCCTGACCTCGGAATCATCAAATGCGGCGAATGGCAATGAATGCTCATTGGCAGTCGCGTAGCGCGAGTGTCACTCAGGGGGCGTTTTTTTCAAGCGCCTTGAGTTCAGCCTCCACGTCCTGCATGCGCTGTTCAGCCACCGCCTGTACCTTGGCATCTGCGGCGGTTTGCTGCATCAGTTCCGTGAGTTTTTCACTCAACCGCTTGCCTTCCGGTGTCTTTTCCAAGGCGCGGGCCTTGGCGGGGTCCTGCAAGGCGCCGACGATACTGGCGAATTCGGCATCGGTGAAGTTCTGTTCGCTGTACAAGCGGAACAGGTCCTGACGCTGGTCGTCAACCGTCAGGTGCCGACGCAGGACCTGTTCGATACGGGTCTGGCTCACGTCAGGGTGCTTGCCCGCAAGGAGCACGGCCATGCGCTGAATGTTGTGGTCATAAGCCTCCTGCAGCGGCAACTGGGCAACGATCTGTTCTTCTCGCGAGGGTTTCTGGTCGCACGCCGTGACCGCGGCGGTGAGCGCAAACATGAGCAGCAACTTCGGGAGGCGATGCATGGCTTGGCCTGAATGGGCTGTGGGGTAGGGCGATTATACGGGTGCGCGCACGTCCGGGACGAGCGTTGCATTTGCCTTGCCGGGCTGGCTGCGGTAGAACCAGGCCTTTGACTGCAACGGTTGCCCCATGCCTGAACTTACCCTGCGCCCCGTGACCCCCGAAAGCCGTGACGAGGTCGTGGCCTTTGTCGAGGCCGCGCGACGGGACTTGTTCCCGATGCTTGCCAAAGCGCCTTTACCTCCCGACCTTGCACAGTTTGATGATGTCTATCTGCAAGGCGCCGGCGCCTTCCTCGAAGCACGGGCGGGCGCAGGCCTAGTGGGCGTGATCGGCTACCTGCCCTATGACAACCGCTTTGCGCAGTTCGACTACGGTGACCAGCGTGTGGCCGAGGTCGTGCGCCTGTTCGTGTTGCCTGCCTATCGCCGGCTTGGCGTGGCGGCACGCTTGTTCGGGGCCTTGAAAGCACAGGCGGCAATCGATGAAATCGACCGTTTTTACCTGCACACCCACCCATTTCTGCCGGGCGCCGTCAGCTTCTGGGAGCGGCAGGGCTTCACCCTGCTAGACGTTGAGGACGACCCGATCTGGCAGACGACCCACATGGACCTGCGGCTGCGTTAGGCGCTCGGACATGTCCTACATTGACGCGGGTGTGATGGACCACGCGTTCATTTTCTTACAAGGCAGGTGATGGTTTGCTTCCTCGTGCACGGACTTTTCACAGCCGCAGAGGGAGAGTGACAATGCCGCACATGGCCCTGTACAAACTGAAACTGCTGGATGAATTCGAGGTTCGCACAGACGGTTGGTCGTTCGACGATTTCCAGAACCGCCTGATGGACATCTGGCGTGGCGCCACCCGCCAGGATGCCGCCTGCATCATCAATGCCGCGCACCGAGAGGGCAGGTGGCCCAGGACGGTCAGGCAATACCTGTTGAGTCGCATCAAGGTGGCCGGCCACGTCGAACCGGAGTTGGAAGCCACGTTCATCGAACTGTCTGGCTCGCTCACTGGCCAGGAGCGGGCGCAATGGTGCCGCACGGCGACCGATACCGTTCACTGACCGCTGACAGGGGCGCGCGGCGGCCTCGCTGTCGCCGCCCGTATTCAACACGCACTACCGTCGGCCTACTCGATGTTCATGATGTGGCGCGTGATACGCAGGCGCTCACGCGCTGCGAAAGCGCAATACCTGAGCGCCGTCCAGCGGGTCGGTGAGCACGTGTGCGTGAACGCCGAAGGTACTCAGCAAGCAAGCGGGCGTGAGCACATCCAGCGGTTTGCCCAGTGCGACCAGTCGCCCGTTGTTCAATACCGCCACACGGTCGCAGGTCAATGCCTGATTGAGGTCATGCAAGGCCACCAAGGTCGTGACCGGCAATGCTTGCACCTGCTGCAACAGGCCCAGTTGATGCTGGATGTCGAGGTGGTTGGTCGGCTCGTCCAGCAATAGCACCGCGGGGCGTTGCGCCAAGGCCCGAGCGATGTGAACGCGCTGGCGCTCGCCACCGGACAACGACCCCCACAGGCGGCTGCGCAAATGCAGGGCATCCACATCAGTCAGCGCGTGTTCGACGATGGCCTTGTCGTCCTCACCGAACGGCGCCAAGGCCGATAACCAGGGGATACGGCCCAACGCCACAGCGTCGAAGACTCGAATGGCATCGAGCGTGTCCGCATGCTGCTCGACCAGTGCCAATGACCTTGCCACCGCTCGGCGAGGCAGGCGCGAGAGCGACTTGCCCAGCAGTTGCACGGTGCCAGTGGCCGGCTTGCGCAGGCCTGCCAGCACTTTGAGCAGCGACGACTTTCCCGAGCCGTTTGGCCCGACGATGGCCAGGGTCTCGCCGGCGTGCACCGTCAGGTCGATCCCGTCGAGCACTGGGCGGCCCCCCAGGTGCAGGCTGATGCCCTGGCAGCCCACTGGGGCGAGCTGCATGGGCGCCATGGCGGTCACGCGCGCCCCCTGCGGGCCACCAGGATAACTGCGAACACTGGCGCACCGATCAGGGCCGTGACCACCCCCACGGGGATGACCTGCCCGGCAATCAGCGTCCTCGACAGGATGTCCGCGGTGATCAAGAACAGCGCCCCGCCCAGGGCACTGGCCGGCAGCAGGCGGTCATGACCGGGCCCGAGCAGCAGGCGTAGCGCATGGGGTATGACCAGGCCCACGAAACCGATCGCGCCGACGATCGAGACCATGACGGCGGTCACCAGGGCTGCACAGCTGATCAGCAGCAGTTGAGTGCGCCGTACCGCAACCCCCAAGGAGGCTGCCGAGTCGGCGCCGAAGGTGAAAGCGTCCAGCGCTCGGCGTTGCCACAGGCAAACCAGAAGGCCCAATAGGGCAACGGGTACGGCCAGCCAGACCGAAGGCCAGCGCACGCCGCTGAGATTGCCCAGCAGCCAGAACAGAATGCCGCGGGCCTGTTCGGCCGTGGCCGACTTGGTAATAAGAAGCGCCGTCACGGCATTGAACAACTGTGAGCCGGCAACCCCCGCCAGGATGATGTGAGCGCCAATGCCGCCCGGGCTCGCGGCGCGCGCCAGTAGCAGCACCAGTGCGAAGGCGGCCAGGGCACCGATGAAAGCCCCGGCTGACATGCTCAGCGTCATGCTGCCCAGGCCCAGCAGCCCGACCAGCACTGCACCTGTTGAGGCGCCTGCCGACAGGCCCAGCAGATAGGGCTCGGCCAGCGGATTGCGCAGCAACGCCTGGAGGATCACGCCGCAGGTGGCCAGCCCAGCGCCGCAGGCCGCCGCGACAAGGCTGCGGGTCAGCCGGTAGTTCCACACGACACCGGCGTCGATGGGGTCGACCGGGTAGCCCGCCTGCCAGGCATGGTTGGCCAGTACCTGGCCGACCAAGGCCAATGACAGCGGGTTTTCACCGATTGAAGTGCCCGCCAACAGCGCGCCCAGCAGGGCCGCCAGTGCGGCGCAGGTCAGCCCCAGACGCTTGATCACTGCGCTGCGACGCCGGTGGAGAAGGCCGTGGCCAGCGTCTGCACGCCGCGGAACAAACGAATGCCCGCCTGCATCGCCTCGGCATCGAGCACGATGATACGCCCATGCTTGACGGCGTCCATGTGCTGCGTCACAGGGTCATTGCGCAGAAAATCGAGTTTTTTCTGGTAGTCGTCGGCCGGAAAACGGCGGCGGTCCATGCGTGCAATGATCAGCCAGGTCGGGTTGGCCTTGGCCAATGTCTCCCAGCTCACGGTTGGCCACTCCTCGGTGGAGCTCACCACGTTGCGCACGCCAAGGGCACGCAACATGAAGTCCGCAACGCCCTGGCGGCCTGCCACGTACGGGTCGGTGGCCAGATCGGCGCTGGAGAACCAGAACAGCGCCGAGGTAGTGGACAGGTCAACGCCTGCCAGCTGCGCCTGGGCATGGGCCAGGCGGCCCTTGAGCTCGTCATTGAGGGCGGCGCCACGAGCCTGCACATCGAAGACGCTGGCCAATTCACTGACACTCTTGTAGATGCTTTCGACCTGGAAGGCTTGCAGCCGCGTGCCGTCGGCGCCCACCCGGTTGTCCTTGCCTTCGCAATCCGACGGCAGCACATAGGTGGCGATGCCCAGCTCATTGAATTGCTCGCGCGTACCCACCGCACCCTGGTCCCCCACCATCCACTCGAACTGGGCCGTCACCAGCTGCGGGCGCTTGCCCACTACCGCCTCGAAGCTGGGCTCGTTGTCGGCAAGCCGAGGGACCTTGGCGTCCTGCGCCTGGTAATCGGGCAATACGTCATTGAACCAAAGCGATGACGCGGCCAGCCGGGGGGCCAAGCCCAGCGCGTACAGCATTTCGGTGCCTGCCTGGCCAATCGTCACCACGCGTTGGGGGGCTTGGGCGAACACCTGGGGTTTGCCGCAGTTGTCGACCGTCAGCGGATACGCGGTAGGTGCACCCTGAGCCAAGCCGGCAATGCCAAGGCCAGCGAGCAGGGTGGCGAAACGGGGCAGCATGCAGGACGATCTCCTGTTGGGCAGTTCCCGGTGGCTCGCGCAAGACGAACGCGGGATTCACTATTGATTTGAGCGGTGGAAACCGGGGGGCACGCATGGTAGACCATCGCGCCGCCGGGTGAAACGCTTTAAGGGGCTGATTTAGCGCCTAGAAATACTTCAGCCACGCCAAGTCACGCCTGCGCGCCTTCAACCGGGCGAACCAGCGCACAGGTGGGTAGAGCATCAGCGGTAGCAGGGCCGACGTCAGCCAGACTGCGGCAATGGTCTCGAAACCGAAATAGGCGCCCTGGTTGGCGCCCCACACGCCCACTGCGCTCAGGTACAGCAGTTTGAGCACGTACAGGTGCAGGAGATAGAAAAACATCGGGGCTGCGCCAAACATCGCCAGCACTGCGATCCAGCGCGGGTGCCCGGCGCGCTCGAATGCGCGCAGCAACAGCAGCCCAACGCCCAAGGTCAACATCAGGAACAGCAGTGATGGAGGGTACTTGGTGATGTTGAAGAAACTCATCAGCGTCTGCGTCAGCGCAGGGTGAATGCTCCAGTGCGCTTCGCCATAGCCGTTGATCACGCGTAGCGCGACAAAGCCCAGGAGTGCGCCGCACCCAGCCTGTAGCAGGCGTCGTTGACGCAGTGCCGGCGTGCAGGCGCTGTGCAACCAAGGGCCCAGCCAGTAGCCAACGGCGATGACGCCGAGCCAGGGCAGTACCGGGTAGGATGTGCGCAGACGCAGTGTGGCGCTGATGTCGAGCCAGGTACGGTCATGCGCGATGGCCCACGGCACATGCCAGGGGGATGTGGCGCTGAAGTGCACACCGTCAAGCAGGTTGTGCCCGGCGATGATGGCCAGCCCAACAGCGAGCAGACCAGCCCGGGGCAGCCATATCAAGGCTGACAGCGCCATCATGCTGATACCGATGGCCCAGATCACTTGCAGGTAGATCACAGTCGGCGGCACCTGGAATGTCCAGGCAACGTTCACTAGGGTGAGCTCCAGCACTACCAGAAACAGCCCGCGCTTGAACAAGAATAACGAGACTTCCCTGCGACTCTGCCGCTTTTCGCCATAAAGCCAGGCAGACAAGCCGGTAAGCAGCACGAAGACGGGCGCGCACAGGTGGGCGAGGGTGCGACTGACGAACAACGCCGGGTCGGTGGTTTCCACTGCCATCGGGTCACTGACCTGATGCTGCATGAAAAACGTTTCGCGGACGTGGTCCAGCAGCATGATCAGCATGACGAAACCGCGAAGGGCGTCGATGCTCTGCAGGCGTTGATGGGAGAGGGGCGTTGGCAGGATTGCAGGGGGCATGGACATCACGTATCAAAACGAAGATCGCAACGTTATCTTATAACTCATGCGCTGAGCAAGGCTGTCCTTGGCATGCGCACCTCGCTCGTATCGCCCAGGGCCGTTGCACGCATCCGGCCCTAACGCCCCTGCGCCTGTACTGCCTACCGACCCTTGCGACGCGCTACGCGCGCTTCGATGTTCTTGCGCCCAATGAGCAGCGCAGGCTTTTCCGTGACTGGCTCATCAGCCAGCCATTTGTACATGACAAGGCAATCCACCAACCCCAGATGCGCATGCCGATAGGCCTTGGGCAAGCGGCCGACGGTTTCGAAGCCCAGCTTGTGCCACAAGGCGACCGCCACCTCGTTGCTGGCAACCACCGAATTGAATTGCAGCGCCAGGAAGCCTTCCTGGCGAGCCAGCTTCTGTGAGTGCTCGCACATCAAGCGCGCCACGCCTCGGCCACGTGCCTGCTCGGTCACCATGTAGCCGCAATTACCCACGTGGCTGCCTGGTCCACCGGCATTGGCCTTGAGGTAGTAGGAGCCCAGGAGCTCGCCCTGGGCTTCGGCCACCAGTGTGTGCCGGGGCAGCTCGAGCCACAGATGCCGGGCCTGCTCAAAGGTCATGTCGGGGTCAAGGGCGTAGGTTTCCCGCGCCTGAACCACCGCCTGTAGCGTAGGCCAGAAGCGCTCGAAGTCGTCTGGCGTCATGGGGCGGATATTGATCATGTGCAGCCTCAGATGTAGATGAACACCAGCACCAACGCGGCGACCACTGCCCATTTCTCGAGGTAGTAACGCATGCGATTACGCTTCTTCAGCGCCTTGCCCCGTTCGCGGATGCGATAGATACGGGTGAACAGGCGATTGATGGCGCCGGTCTTGTCCCCCGCATCGTTGGGTGCAGCGGCAGCGGCCATGACGTTGCGGCTGAACCAGCGATTGAACGCCGTGGCCCAGCGGTACTTGAGGGGGCGCTCCACATCGCAGAACAGAATGATGCGATTGTGCTCGGTGGTGTTAGCCGCATAGTGGATGTAGGTTTCGTCGAACACCACGCCCTGGCCATCGCGCCACGAATATTTCTCGCCATCGACGTCGATGTAGCAGCCGTCGTCGTTGGGAGTGTCCAGGCCCAGGTGATAGCGGTAGGAGCCAGCATAGGGATCGCGGTGCCGAACCAGCTTGGCCCCAGGGGGCAGGGTGGCGAACATGGCGGCCTTGACGGTGCCGATGCCTTGCAGCAGTTGTGTGGTGCGTGGGCACAGGGTCATGGCCGACGGATGACTCTCGCCGTACCACTTGAGGTAAAACCGCTTCCAGCCGGTTTTGAAGAACGAGTTGAAGCCAACATCGTCGTAATTATCGGACTTCTTGATTTCACCCACCTGGAGTAAACGCTGGGCTTCCTCACGGATCTCCTGCCAGTGTTCCTGCAGCGGTTGTAGCTCGGGGAAGGCTTCAACCGGCAGGTAGGGCTTGGCTGGATGTTTCGAGAACAAGTAAAGGAAACTGTTGACCGGGGCCAGGAAACTGGAATGGTCACCCAGCTGGCGAGTCAGCTTGTGACGTACCCGACCGCGCAGGTGAACGTAGGCGATCGAGAAGACGAAGAGCAGAACGAGTGCAATTTTCATGGACGTTTACTTGTCGAAAAATGGCCATGCGCATGGCATAAGCCCGCCAGCATAAACAATCGTCGCAGCAGTTTGTACTGATTGTTACGAAACTGTCCGGCCGATTCGGTGTCGCGTTGCACAGTCCGCGACCCTGGTTTCACCTTCAGGAGATCTTATGGTTCAGGACACACGCTCCAGCGCCAGCCCCTTCAAGCGGCTGTTTTTCGCCCTGCCGGTCAGTGATGCCCAGCGCCGCGATGTCTCCCAGTGGCGGCGCAGCCTGGCGCTGCGCAGCGGCAAGCCGGTGCCAGCCGCCAACTTCCATGTCACCCTGGCCTTCTTGGGCAATGTCGACGCGGCTCAGGTGCCGTCTGTGTGCGCTGCCGTCGACCAATTGGTGCTGCCCGACAAGCCGCCGAGGCTGGTGCTCGATCGCTTGCAGGTGTGGCAGAAGGCCGGTGCCCTGGTGCTTGAGGCGCAGCATACGCCTGCGGCGCTTCTTCAACTGGTCTATGGGCTGCAACAGGCGCTGCTGCCCCTGGGGATCGCCGTGGCAGACCGCAGCTTTCGCCCGCACTTGACGCTGTCTCGCGAGTTTCACGGGCAGCCCCCTGAAGCCAGCTCGCCACCGGAGTTCTTTGTCAGCGCCCGGGAATGTGTACTTTACGAGTCCCGAAAGGGCGCTTACCAGGCACTGGCGCGCTGGGCATTAGGGGATGGGGGCGCATTCCTGAGCCCGCCGGGCTCACACCGGTAGGCTCTGATAGGGCAATTCTTCGCCGGGGCTGCGTTCGAACTGGCGTTTGTACTCGCGGCTGAACTGCGACGTGCTCTGGTAGCCCACCCGATGGGCGACCTGTGCCACGCCCATTCCTTCGCCGATCAGCATCTGCTGTGCCTTCAGCAGCCTCAGACGCTTGAGGTACTGCATAGGCGCCATGTCCGTGCAGCGTTTGAAATGCTCGTGGAAGGTGGAGACGCTCATGTTCGCTCGCCCAGCCAGAGCCTCGACGCTCAGGGGCTCGCTGTAGTGCTCGCGCAGGTGGGCTAATGCAGCACCAATGCGGGCGAAATGGCCCTGCTGCTCGACCAACGCTCTCAGTACCCCGGCCTGTGGGCCACGCAAAGCGGCGTACAGCACTTCGCGTACCCGGGCCGGCCCCAGCACCTTGGCGTCCACAGGGTCTTGCAGGCACTCCAGCAATCGCTCGACCCGCTCGCGCATGGGCGCGTCCAGGGCGGCCGAGGTCATCGACTGGGGCGTCTGAGCCTGTACCGGGCCATCCGTGGCAAGGCCGGTGCTCTGCACCAGTTCGCTCAGCGTGGCGCGGTCGATCGCGACTGCCACGCCCAGCAAGGGCACATCGGGCGTGGCGAAGGTCTCGCACATGAAAGGGACCGACAGCGCCTGCACTAGGTAATGCCCGGCGCCGTACTCGAGCGTGCGGGGCCCCAGGCGGGCCAGCTTGCTGCCCTGGGCCAGGATCATCAGGCTCGGCTCGTAGATCTGCGGGCTGCTGGCCACGTAGTGGTCCCAGCTCATCACTTGTACCTGGGGCAGGTGGGTGGACACGAACCCTGGGCGTAGTGCCAGGCGACGTATGAGCGTGCAAAGCGGGGCATTGGCGTCTACGTGACGGGTCAGTTGCATGGAGCACCGGGGCAGAGAATCGGACAGCATGGGGAGTCGAATTATGCCCGCCGCGCGTGGTCTTCACCAGCAGCTTCGGAGAATCAGGCAAGGCTTCCGGAGAATCTGCGGTGGGCAATGTCCCTCTCTAGGAACAAAATGCTTCACATGAACCGTTTCACTTAACCGCGAGGTCTCCATGTATACCGCTATCGGTTACGCCGCCCAAACCCCCACCAGCCCGCTGGCACCCATGAACTTCGAGCGCCGCAGCCCGCGCCCGGATGACGTGGCCATCGACATCCTGTATTGCGGGGTGTGCCACTCGGACATCCACCAGGCCCGCAACGAATGGGGCATTGCGGTCTATCCCTTGATGCCCGGCCACGAGATCGTCGGCCGCGTGACGGCAGTAGGCGCCCAGGTCACCGGCCACAAGGTCGGTGACCTGGTCGGTGTCGGCTGCATGGTGGATTCCTGCCGTCAGTGCGCGGCCTGCGCCAAGGACCTCGAGCAATACTGCCTCGAAGGCCCGACCATGACCTACGCCACGCCCGATCGCGTCGATGGCAGCAACACCATGGGTGGCTACTCCAGCAGCATCGTGGTCAGCGAGCATTTCGTGGTACGCATCCCCGAAGGCATGGACCTGCCTAGCGCCGCTCCTATCCTGTGCGCCGGTATCACCACCTATTCACCGCTCAAGCACCACGGTGTAGGCCCAGGCCACAAGGTGGGCATTCTTGGCATGGGTGGCCTGGGGCACATGGGCATCAAGCTGGCCAAGGCGCTGGGTGCCGAAGTCACGCTGTTCACCCGGTCCGAGGCCAAGGCCGCTGAGGCGCGTCGCCAGGGAGCAGACCATGTGATCGTATCCACCGACGCCGAGCAGATGAAAGCCGCTGCCGGTCGCTTCGACTTCCTGCTCGACACCATCCCTGTCCAGCACGACCTCAATCCCTACCTGGAAACCCTGACCTTCGACGGCGTGCACATCCTCGTCGGGCTGATCGAACCGATCGAGCCTGCGCTGCATGCTGCCAACCTGGTCATGAAGCGACGCGTGCTGGCCGGCTCGTTGATCGGCGGTATCGCAGAAACCCAGGAGGTGCTGGACTTCTGTGCCAAGCACGACATTCGCTGCGACATCGAGATGCTGGACATCCGCCACATCAACGAGGCGTATGAGCGCATGATCGCAGGCGACGTGAAGTACCGCTTCGTGATCGACATGGCGACCCTCAAGGCCTGATCAGCCATTGACCTGCACCGGGGCAACCGGTGCAGGTCCTGTTGCTGGCCCTACCAGGCCAGCGGCTTCTCCCCACCTTTCCAGAACAGCCAGCGCCGGACCTCACCATGCGGGCCTGTGCCGATCTGCCAATCGGGTCGGCCACTGTCGAGCGCGATCACCGAGATGAACCCCGCATGGCTTGCAGCGACGAGGGTTCTCCCATCCTCGCTGATGTCCATCGCGCTGATGGTCGAACCCAGATAGTGCTGCCAGCGTTCGCTACCGTCTTCCCCGAACGCCCTTAGATAACCATAGGCATCACCGACGATGTACTCGTCCTGGCGCGCCACGCCTGCATAGACCCGGGCGCCTTCCTGCACCACCGGCGTGCGGGGGTCCTGGCTGTAGTAATCGGTGTCCAGGCCTTCCAGGTCGCTCACCCTGACGGCCAGCGACGCGCCGCTGTAGAAGTGACAGGCATTGAGCAGCAACTGGTCCCCGGCGCGGTTGAACAGGGCGTAGTGCGGGTATTCGCTGGCCGGCCCGATACTGGCAACAGGCCGTAACCGATGGTCCAGCACCTGGTGTCGGTTGGCTTGCTCGCCCACCACGACCCGCTTGCCGTCAGGCGAAACAGCGCCGTGGGCCATGCTCAGGCCAAGGATGATGTCATCGGGGTCCGTGCCCTCTGCCAGCGCTTGCTCGACCTGCTCCTGGCGTGGCAGCAGCCGGCTCGCGCCCTGCTCGGATAGCACGAAAATGCCCTCGTCGCTGACCAGCAGCACCTGTTGCCCGTCGGGGAACGGTATCAAGGCAGTCGCAACGGGGGGCAGGTCGAAAGGCTCGAACGGATAGCCCTTGGGCAGCCCCTCCAAACCGGTAGGCCAGGCCAGCCGCCGCACCTGTGGGCCGCCCCATCCATCGGTCACGCGCACACCCTCGGCATTGGCCAGGGCGAAGAAGCGCCGAGCCGGGCATCGGCCGAAATGCTCGACGCCGATGATGGGTGTCACGCTGTAACCATCGATACGCACCACCTGGCCTTTCTCGTGAGGCATGCCGATCCGTGCGAGCAGGCTGCCGTCGTCGAGCAGCAGTAACGTGGCGATACCCTGGCCGTGCGTATCGAGCAGGGGCAACAAGGGCGCATGGGCTGGCGGCCAGGCCTGGCGAAACGCCTGGCGCTGGTGCTCCTCGACAGCCGGCTGATTGACCGTGCGCAAGGCGGCGCGCCAGGCGTCCAGCAAGTGCTCGGTGGCAGGGTGCCGGGGTTCTTCGAGCTGGTCCCAGCCGTGCGCACGGCCTTGTGCGACATAGTCGTTGACGGCCTGGGCGTAGGTGATAACGGCCTGCTGCCATTGCTGCTGGGGATGCTGCTTGTCCATGAGTGGGTGGAACTCCTTGATGTGCGCCAGTATCCGAGATTGCGCATGGTACTCCTTCGGTACGGCGGTTGTGAGGCCCAAGCATGACGCGTACCATGCCTGCGTCCCCAATTTTAATAAGACACACGCTCATACCGCTCCTTGCCGGGGCTGGACGTGCGTGGTCTTGCCTTGCCTGTGGAGAACCGGTTTCACGCCATGAACGGACCCCTACCTGACCATTTGCCACCCACTGTAGGCGGCGGCAGCTGGCTGAGCGTCATCGCCCTGGCGTTGGCCGCCTTCATCTTCAACACCACCGAGTTCGTGCCGGTGGCGCTGCTCAGCGACATTGGCCGCAGCTTCGACATGACCACTGCGCAAGTGGGGCTGATGCTGACCATGTACGCCTGGGTCGTGGCACTGGCATCACTGCCGATGATGCTGATGACCCGCAACATCGAGCGGCGGCGCCTGCTGCTGTTCGTGTTTCTGGTGTTCATCGTCAGCCACCTGCTGTCGTGGCTGTCGCAGAGTTTTGCGATGCTGCTGCTCAGCCGCATCGGCATAGCCCTGGCGCACGCCGTGTTCTGGGCGATCACTGCCTCGCTGGCGGTGCGCGTCGCCCCGCCTGGGCAACAGGCCAAGGCGCTGGGCCTGTTGGCCACCGGCACGACGCTGGCGATGGTGCTCGGCATCCCCCTGGGGCGCGTGGTGGGCGAGGCGCTGGGATGGCGCGTCACCTTCCTGAGCATCGCCGGCGTGGCGCTGGCGACCATGCTGTGCCTGATGAAATCGCTGCCGTTGTTGCCGAGCCAAAACTCGGGGTCGTTGCGCAGCTTGCCGATACTGTTCAAGCGGCCTGCGCTGGTCATCACCTACCTGCTGGTGACGCTGGTGATCACCGCGCAGTTCACCGCCTACAGCTATATCGAGCCGTTCGCCTTGCATGTCGCGCAGATCAGCGGTGAACGCACCACGTTGGTCCTGCTGTTGTTTGGCGGCGCTGGCGTGGTCGGCTCGTTCCTGTTCAGCCGCTACAGCGACCGTTTCCCCCAGGGTTTTCTGGTGGGTTCGATCGGCATGCTGGCAGTTTGCTTGCTGCTGCTCTTGCCCTTGTCCGGCAGCTTCAATGCATTTGCTGTGCTGAGCATGTGCTGGGGTGTGGCGATCTTGAGCTTCAGCCTGTCGTTGCAGTCACGCACCTTGAAGCTGGCTTCCGACGCCACGGATGTGGCCATGGCGTTGTTCTCCGGCATCTACAACATTGGCATCGGCGGGGGGGCGTTGCTGGGCAGTATCGTCAGCAGCTACCTGGGCGTGGCCAATATCGGCCTGGTCGGCGGCAGCGTGGCAGTGGTCGGCTTGTTGCTGGCAGTCGGCAGTACCCGCCGCTTTCGCGACGCGCTGACGCATTGAGTGTGGCTTACAGGCCAGCAAGGCTGCTCAGCTCAGTACCGCAGCCCACGCTGAGAGCAAGAGCAGCCCGCCCAGGGCTCGGTTGAATAAGCGCATGCGGCGTGGCGTTTGCAGCCAGCCCGCACTGCCTGCGCCCAGCACCGCCCACAGCGTCATGCACGGCAGGGCGATCACCAGAAACACCAGCGCCAGTTGCCACACCGCCAGGCCGGGCGCGGCAAACACGCCGATCACGGCCACGGCCATCAGCCACACTTTGGGGTTGATTACCTGCAACGTTGCCGCGTCCACTGCCGTAAACGCCCGCACCTGGGCTGCCGCGCCGGTGTCGCCGGCGCTGCGCAGCAGTTGCCAGGCCAGCCAGCTCAACCACAACACCCCGCCCCACATCATCAGATGCTGGGCTTGGGGGTGACGCGTCAACCATTGGCCCAGCCCCATGCCAACCAGCAATACGGTGGCCGCAGCGGCCAGGCAGGCCGCCAGGATGGGTACCAGTGTGCTGCGCAGGCCGTGACGCGCACCTTGGGCAAGGATGAGCAGATTGGTCGGGCCCGGGCTGATGCTGGCAACCAGGGCAAATGCCATAAATGGCAGGAAAGAATGCGTCATGTGCAGGGGCTCCTTGAGATCAGCCACCATGCTCGCCGTTTGCATCGCGTCAGTCTGGAAGGATTGAGCAGCGTTTGCGGTAGTGTGCCGGCGTGAGTCGATAGGCCCGCCGAAACCAGCGGCCCAGGTGGCTTTGATCGGCAAAGCCCAAGGTGACGGCTACGTCTGCAGGGCTGGCCCCGCTGGCGAGCAAACGCCGGGCCCTGGCCAGACGCAGCTGGATCAGGTACGCATGGGGGGCAAGCCCGAATGCCGCCTTGAAGGCTCTCGTCAAGCGATAGCGGTCGATACCACAGGCTGTTGCCAGCTCCTGGAGGCCCACATCCCGTGCGAGGTTGTCATGCAGATAATCGCGGGCCCGTTGCGCCGTGAGCGGCAGGCGCGGGTCCGGGTCGACCCGCTTGCGCCAGTGCAGGTGGCGTGTGAGGCAGGCGAGCAGGGCGTCGGTGGCCGACTGCCTGACGATGAGCAGCTCGTTTGCATGCAGTGCATTGAAGGCAAAAGCGGTGGTTTGGGCGAGCTGCAGGTCCTGGGTCAGCGTGTCGGCGAAACTGGGCAAGGCATCACGGGGCGCGTGTTCGAACAGCAGGCGCAACTGCTGCTCCAGCCAGTCCGGCTCCAGGTAGAGCGTAGAGTAGGTAAAACCGTCTTCAGTAGGCGCAAGCCCATCGTGCAGGTCCCCAGGCTCAAGCATGAAGACCTGACCCGGCACGCTGCGGTGCCTGACCCGACGGCAATTGAATTGCTGGACCCCTTGCTCGGTCACACCGACCAGGTAGCTGTCGTGCCAATGGGGGTCGTAGGCATGACCGACGAAATGCGCGCGGATCGACTCGATGCCGGTCTCGGCGTCCTGCTTGAGGTCGATCCAGTTACTCATGAGTGCTCGCTGTGTGCAGGCTGATGCGGGGGCTGTATCACAAGCCTAATGCCCCCGGTTTCAGGTGTCTGGAAGATTTGTGCAACTGCCGAGCCTGGCTGCCGGCTGCAGTGCGTCGAACCGCTGGCGCAGCCACTGGTGCAGTTGCGTGACGGCGGGCGTGAGCTGCTTGCGGTGCGGACATACCAGCGTGACCGGCGTCGGCTCGCCCGGCCATTGAGGCAGGACGATTTCCAGTCTGCCACAGGCCAGGTCGTCGCTGACATCCAGCCACGACTTGTAGACGATTCCCTCGCCAAGTACCGCCAGGCGGCGAATCACATCGGCATCATCACTGACCAGTGGCCCTTGCACGTGCACCGTGCGTTGGCCGAGTTGCCACTTGTCGTACACCCGTCCGTGCTGCATGTACAACAAGCAGGCATGAGTGTGCAGTGCTTCGGGTGTCTGGGGTCGGCCGTGGCGGGCCAGGTAATCGGGCGAGGCGACCAGCACGCGCTGGTTCCAGTCGGCCAGGGGGAGGGCAATGTAGTTGGCGTCCTGATTCAGGCCGTAACGCACGGCGACGTCCACCGGATCACGGCTCAGGTCGGCAATCTGGTCGGACAGCATGAAGCGCAGGTGCAGGGCCGGGTGTTCCCGGCGAAACGCGCTGAGCCATGGCAACAGCATGTTGCGGCCCAGGTCCGAGGGCGCTGAAACCTGCAAGGTGCCGCGCAGGGCGGTGGCATTGCCATGCAAATCGTCATGCCCGCGGCGTAGGCTTTCCAGCACGTTCACGGCGGTCGGCAGATAGCGCTCGCCCTCGGCAGTCAGGCGCAGGCTGCGGGTGGTGCGAACGAACAGGCGCACGTCCAGGTCACGCTCCAGCCGCTTGATGGCGGCCGCCACCTGGCCGGGTAACAGGTTCGCTTCTAGGGCAGCTGCGGTGAAGCTGCCCAGTGCGCTACTGCGTACGAACAGTTCGAGGTCGGCAAGGCGCAGCATTGTCACTCCGTGGGTGAAAGTGTTGCTCGATTGTGCCGGTTTTTATTTGTGGCAGGAAAGATACTATGGGCACTTCTTTCCTCTCGACGACCGGAATTGCCCATGGATACCGTCTCGCTGGCCAAGCGCCGCTACACCACCAAAGCCTACGATGCATCGCGTCAAATTCCCCAAGCCACGGTCGATGCTTTACTCGAGCAATTGCGCCACAGCCCCTCGTCGGTCAATTCCCAGCCCTGGCATTTCGTCGTCGCCCAGAGCGAGGCTGCCAAAGCCCGCCTGACCACGAGTACCGACACCGACTACGCCTACAACTCGCCCAAATTGCGCGATGCCTCTCATGTCATCGTTTTCTGCACGCGTACCGACATGACCCAGGCGCACCTGGAGGCCGTGCTCGCCCAGGAAGCACTCGACGGGCGTTTTCGGGATGAGCAGGCCAGGGCAGCTCAGGACAAGAGCCGACGCCACTACGCCGACCTGCATCGTTACGAGCGCAAGGACCTGCAGCATTGGATGGAAAAGCAAACCTATCTTGCCCTGGGTACCGCCTTGCTGGGCGCCGCTGCCTTGGGCCTGGACGCTACCCCCATCGAAGGTTTCGATAGCCAGCGCCTGGATGCCGAGCTGGGGTTGCGCGAACAAGGCTTCACCAGCGTAGTGCTGCTGAGCCTGGGCTATCGCAGTGAAACCGACTTCAATGCCGGGTTGAGCAAATCGCGGCTCCCGGCCTCCCAGGTATTCACCTTCCTGTAAAGGCATGCCCGGCTGGCGTGATTCACCACAGTGCAGCGCTGGCCGTCTTCAATGCCGAGGCCATTACGGCAATGGCCTTGTCTACCTCTGCCTCTGTGGTGAACCTGCCGATGCTCAGGCGAATGCTGTTACGGGCACGGCGCTCGTCCAGTCCCAGGGCCAGCAAGACGTGGGATGCCGCATTGTTCGCCGAATTGCAGGCCGAGGTGGTCGACAGCGCCAGTTGCGTGGCAAGCGCCGCGTTGTTGAACCCCGCCTGCTCTATACACAGGTTCAAGGTGTGCGGCACGCGCTGGGTTGCGCAGCCGTTGAGCGTGATGCCGGGCAGTGCCAGTAGGCCCTCGCGCAGGCGCTTGGCCAACTGTGCCAGGCGCTGGTACTCGCCGTCGCCCGGTTGACCTGCCAGGGCAAACGCGCTGCCCATGCCCGCGATCTGATGCGTCGCCAGGGTACCGGAGCGCAAGCCTTGCTCGTGACCCCCGCCATGCAGCTGCGCACGCATGCCGGCGCGGGCCCGTGGACCGACGAACAGCGCACCGATGCCCTTGGGGCCATACACTTTGTGGGCTGAAAAGGACATCAGGTCAACGGGCAGGCCGGCCAGGTCGATGCCGAGCTTGCCAACCGCCTGGGCGGCATCCACGTGCAACAGGGCGCCGTGCGCCCGCACCCGCTCGCCGATGGCAGCGATGTCGGTCACTGTTCCCAGTTCATTGTTCACCGCCATCAGCGACACCAGGCGCGTGTCGGCGCGCAGCGCGTCCTGAACCATGGCGGGATGGATCAGGCCTGATCGGTCCGGTTGCAGTCGCGTCACTGTCCAGCCCTGGCGTTCCAGTTCGGCCGCCGTGTCCAGAACGGCCTTGTGCTCTAGCTGACTGGTAAGCAGATGCCCAGGCTGGCCTAGTCCCTGTGCGATCCCTTTGAGCGCCAGGTTGTTGGACTCGGTCGCCCCGGATGTCCATACCAGCGACGCCGGCGACGCCCCCACGCGTTCGGCCACCTGCTCACGGGCCAGTTCGACTGCATCACGCGCTGCCTTGCCGTAGACATGCCCGCTCGAGGCCGGGTTGCCGAAATGGGCATGCCGACCCAGGCACGCAAGCATGGTCTCGATCACTCGATCGTCGACCGGGGTGGTGGCAGCGTAATCGAAGTAGAGCGGGGCGTCAGTCATGAGCAGGTCCATTGGCAAGAGTACGAGGGTGCCTGAACAAGATTAACTGCGCTGTGAAGAGACTTTTGCTCTAAATCAGGGCTTTTTAAGACCATTTTGCAAAAGCTTTCTCCCGCTCAGGCATAACGGAAAAAATGTTCCCGTGCTTGCCACGACCCTTCAGACGGTTTTTCTTCACGCACCGCGCAGAGACCGTTCCTCTTCGCTGACTACTCGCTCGCACAACTCTGTGATCTGCTCGCGCATCCAGCGGTTCGCGGGGTCCTGATCAGTGCTTTCATGCCAGTACAGGTGCGTCTCCAGCGCAGGCACCTCCACAGGCAGGGGCTTGTAGCACAGCTGATGACGGCGGGCGAAGCGCTCTGGCACGGTCATCACCATGTCGGTTTGCTGCAAGACTTGCGAGGCCATCAGGTAATGCTGTGAGCGCAGGGCAACCTTGCGCTGTACGCCCATCTTGCCCAGCGCAAGGTCCACGTAACCCAGCCCGTTGCGGCGGCTGGAAATGTGGATGTGGGTCATGCCAAGGTACGCGTCCAGGCTCAATGCCTTGTCGGCCTGCGGGTGGCCTTGGCGCAGGGCGCAGACGTAGCGGTCCTGCATCAACTTGATGTGCCGCACTTGAGGGTCGGTGTTGAGAGGGGCATCGATGGCGAAGTCCAGTCGTCCCGCGGCGAGCTCCTTGGTCGTTTCTCGACGCTTGCACAGGAAACTCTCGATCAGCACCCCAGGTGCCAGGCGACGCAGACGCTGGAACAGCGGCGGCAGGATCACGGCCTCGGTCAGGTCGGTCATGCTGATGCGAAAGGTCTTGCTCGCTTGCAGGGGATTGAACGTTCGGCTTTCCTGCACTGAGGTGCGCAGCAACGCCAGGGCGCTGCGGACCGAGCCGATGATGTTTTGCGCCATGGGTGTCGGCACCATGCCCTGGGCGGTGCGCACGAACAGCGGATCGTTGAAGGTCTCCCGCAGCCTGGACAATGCATTGGACACGGCAGGCTGGGTGATGCCGACGATCTGCCCGGCACGGGTGAGGTTAGCTTCGGTGTAGATCGCATCGAAGACGATGAACAGGTTGAGATCGACCTTGCTGAGGTTCATGAGCGCCGCTCGTTCTTGGAATTATCGGCTGATCATATATCGGTTATGAATGTTAATACACGCCGAAAATAGACTAGGTGGATGACCCATGCCTGCCCTAGGCTTGCTTCATGTCATTCGACCCGAAGGAACCCGCCAATGGATTTCGCCTATTCGCCCAAGGTGCAAGCGCTGCGCGAGCGCGTGACTGCATTCATGGATACCTACGTCTATCCTGCCGAGTCCGTATTCGACCGCCAGGTGGCCGAAGGCGATCGTTGGCAGCCTACCGCCATCATGGAGTCGTTGAAGACCAAAGCGCGCGAGGAGGGCTTGTGGAACCTTTTTCTGCCTGAATCCGAATACGGTGCAGGGCTGACCAACCTGGAGTACGCCCCACTGGCAGAGATCATGGGCCGTTCATTGCTGGGCCCGGAGCCGTTCAACTGCTCGGCACCGGACACGGGAAACATGGAAGTGCTGGTGCGCTACGGCACGGCCGCGCAGAAGCAGCAGTGGCTGGAGCCTTTGCTGCGGGGCGAGATCCGCTCGGCATTCGCCATGACCGAGCCCGATGTGGCGTCCTCAGATGCCACCAATATGGCGGCCACAGCAGTGCGCGAAGGGGACCAATGGGTCATCAATGGCCGCAAGTGGTGGACCTCCGGCGCCTGTGACCCACGGTGCAAGGTGCTGATCTTCATGGGCCTGTCCAACCCGAACGGCCCGCGGCATCAACAACATTCGATGGTTCTGGTGCCGATGGATACCCCCGGTGTGAGGGTGCTCAGGCCTTTGCCGGTGTTTGGCTACGACGACGCCCCCCATGGCCATGCCGAGGTGGTGTTCGAAAATGTGCGGGTGCCATTGGAGAACGTGCTGCTTGGAGAAGGCAGGGGGTTCGAGATCGCCCAGGGCCGACTGGGGCCTGGGCGCATTCACCATTGCATGCGATCCATTGGCATGGCCGAACGGGCCCTTGAATTGATGTGCAAGCGCGCGGTTGGCCGGACTGCGTTCGGTCAGCCACTGGCGCGCCTGGGCGGCAATGTCGACAAGATTGCCGATTCGCGCATGGACATCGACATGGCACGACTGCTCACGCTCAAAGCGGCCTACATGATGGACACGGTGGGCAACAAGGTGGCCCGCAGCGAAATCGCCCAGATCAAGGTGGTAGCACCGAACGTGGCGCTGCGCGTGATCGATCGGGCGATCCAGTTGCACGGTGGCGCGGGGGTCAGCGCTGACTTTCCGTTGGCCTACATGTACGCCATGCAGCGCACGCTGCGCCTGGCCGACGGGCCCGATGAAGTACACCGGGCTGCGATCGGCAAGTACGAGATCGGCAAGCACCTGCCTGCGTCGGGTTCAGCGGCCCAACGCTGATTGCTGTGGTCACCCCGCCAGGCTCAACGGGCCGAACGGCTGTTGGTACCGGCAGGCGTAGTGGTGGCAGGTTTGTGCAGATGCGCGCCCGTAGGGTCATCCAACTGAATGACGACGCCTTTCTGCCAGCTGTCGGCGCCGGTGTCAGGCGTCGGAATGTCGATGTCAGCGCGCTGCTTGCGCGTCTGGGTGGTATCGATGCCCAGGCGACGATTGCGCTGCTCGACCATTGCAGGGTCTGCCTGACCGTCTGCCGTAAAGCCCATCATCAGTTGGGGCACGCCCATCGGCAGGGACTTGTCCTGGTCGGTATGCCAGGTATGCCACGTCTTGCCGTAGGTGGTGGCCAGGCGTTTCATCAAGGCATGCTCGGCAGGCGCAGGTATACCGGGCGCCACCAACTGGCCAGAGGACACTTCATAACCGTGGCTGTGCCACAGGGCTTTTTCCTTGTCGGGTAAACGGGCGAACAACTTCTGATCGATGATGTACTCCACGCCCATGATCTTGGCCGTGGCCGTGCTGCCATCGTAGATCACGCACTGAATGACGTCTTCGTTGAGGATCGCACAGTAATGATGCGCTTCCATTTGAATATCCGGATGGCCGTTATAGAAGTGAAAGCCGTCCAGGTAGGCATTGAGTGCCTCAATGGGTGGTTTGGACTGTAACAGCGCCGCGCCTTTTTCAAGCCATTGCGTCCCGGGTTTTATTGGGGCGCCGGGTGTGTGTACGGGTGATGCGGTTTTGGCACCTGAGCAACCGGCGAGCAGGGCGCTGGCGATACACAAGCCAAGAAGGCTGGGGAACGGGTTGGGCATGATTCAGTCTCCGCTGGGTGTGCGCAACAGACCGCTTGCAGGGCACTAACATTTTCTTTGACGGACAGACGGTAATGCGGTCTAGTTAGTCAAGCGGGTTGAACCAAGCGTATGTTCGACTGCACTAACAAGTTACTGAAGTTTTATTGCCCGTCGTACTGAAAAGGAAACGTCCCCATGTCTCGTCTTGCAGAGTTTCGACAACTGGAACAGAAATTGGCTGCCCAACTTGCAGAGCTGGAAGCCATGAAAGGTAGCCCTGAGCTGCAGAAAGAAATCGAGTTTGAAACCAAACTGCGAAATCTGCTGGCCAAGTACGAATACAGTTTGCGCGACATCGTCAACCTGCTCGATCCGAAAAACGGTCAACGTCCCGCTGCGCCTGCTGCGTCCCAGAAAGCGCCGCGTCGTGCTCGGCAAGTCAAGCAGTACAAGAACCCTCACACCGGTGAAGTCATCGAGACCAAAGGTGGCAATCACACCAAGCTCAAGGCATGGAAGGCAGAACACGGCGCAGATGAAGTGGAAAACTGGCTGGCCAAGTAATGCCTGCCCAGCGTTACCCCACGACCCCGGACGGCCGCTATTTCGTTGTCCGGGGGCGGTTGTGGCGCTGTACCGACCCCTCCCTGTCCGAGGCTGAGCGTCAGCACTGGGTGCATGCCCTGATGGACGCCCGCAGAGCTGTAAAGGACGCAAAAGCCAACAACGATCCCGATCAGTTAACCCGCGCCCGTGCCCAGGTTCAGACGGCAAAGGTGGCGCTGGGTGAGCGGGGCCCTGTCTGGTGGGCCGACGGGAGCCCGGACTTCAACCGGCGCATGGCGGTCAATACTCCTTATGCCCAGTGGTTCCAGTCGCTTGATCCGACTCAGTAATCGCAGCCTTGCCCTGACCACGGGTTTTTATCAGCGACACCAGCACACCGCCCAGCAGCAGTCCGAACGTGACACCCAACGACAAGAGGGCGGGCACCTTGCCAATCAAGCCGTGGTAGAAGATCTTGCAACCGATGAAGATCAGCACGAGCGCCAACGCATATTTCAGGTACACGAAACGGTGCATCAGTGCCGACAAGGCAAAGTAAAGCGAACGCAGGCCCAAGATGGCAAAGATATTGGATGTGTAGACGATGAAAGGGTCCTGAGTAATGGCGAATATTGCCGGAACACTGTCCACGGCAAAGACGAGGTCGGCCAGTTCAATCAAAACCAGCGCAAGGAACAGCGGCGTAGCGTGGCGCACAGCATGGCTGCCCTCGCTGGGCGTGATGTGCACGAAAAACTTCGAGCCGTGGATCTGATCGGTCACGCGCATGTGCCGCCGTACAAACTTCAGAATCGGATTGTTGGCCAGGTCCGGTTGGCTGCCTTCCTTGGACAGCGCCATCTTCACGCCGGTAAAAAGCAGGAAAGCGCCGAAGATATAAAGTACCCAGGCAAAGTTCTGCACCAGGGCCGCACCTACCCCGATCATGATGGCGCGCAACACCACCACACCGAGAATGCCCCAGAACAACACGCGGTGTTGGTACCGCCTGGGAACGGCGAAGTAGCTGAAGATCATCGCCATGACGAAGACATTGTCCATCGACAACGACTGCTCGACGAGAAACCCCGTGTAGAACTCCAGCGCCGGCTGCGCGCCCAGGTAGTACCAAACCCCAACGCCGAACAGCACGCCAACGCCAAAATAGCCCGAATACAGCAGCAGGCTTTCGCGCATTTCGATTTCACGGTCATGGCGATGCAGCACGCCCAGGTCGAGCACCAGCAAGCCGACGACGATGGCGACGAAGATCAGCCATAGCCAAGCGCTGGTGCCAAGAAAAGGTGTGGTGAGAAAGGTGTGCAGAGCTGTCATGAGCCCCTCCTGGTCGGTCGACGTTGCGTGGCAACAGTGATCCGACATGGCGGCTGGCAACCGTCAGAGGGGCCCGGTATCACTTAAGCTTGAGCGTAGATCCATTTGTGGGGCACGCCGAATGGGCAGCTGTTACATTTTTTTGCGAAGGGCTTTCGATGCGCTGACGGCTCAGGTCTTGGTGCAGTACTGCAAGCCTCAATAGACCCAGACCTCGACGCGACGGTTGCGCAATCGGCCTTGCTCCAGCTCGTTACCGGCCACCGGCATCAGGTCACCTAACCCCGCCACCTCCAGCACCTCGATACCCCCGCGCGCCAGCGCCTGGCGTACCGCCTCGCCGCGCAGGCGCGAGAGCAGGGCCGCGCGTCCCGGTGTGTCCTTGGGGTCGCCGAAGCCGACCAGCACAGCCTTGCGCTGCTGCTTGCTGGCCTGGTTCAGGTAATCGATGATCCGCTGCACATCCTGGATGGCCTTGCTGTCCAGGGCGGCACTGCCCGGTTGAAAGCGCAAATTCACGCTCAGCCGCTGGGCGTGCTCTACGAGGTCGCGATACCGGGCGGGCATGTCCGGAACAGGCACCACCCGCTGGGCCAAGACCTGTTGTGACACAAAGCCTTGTTCGGCCACGATGGCCTGACCAGCAGGGCTCTGGATGAAGTCGATCAATGCGGTGGCTTGAGGGCTTGAGGGAGTGGGCAGATACAGGAACAGGCGACGTGACAGGGGGTAGTTCTCGCTGGCCACCAAGGCGCGTTCGGGCAGCTGCGCCGCAGCGGTGCCTTCGGCCACTGCCAGCACCTTCGTCCCGTGTGTGGTCGAAAGGCCGGAGAATCCGATTGCCTGGCGATCACCTGCTACCTGGGCGGCCAGACGATCGCCGGCTTCGAAACGCGTGGCTGTCCGCGCCAGGTTGACCTGCCCAGGCGCCAGCACCCGTGCTTTGAACGTTTCGAACGTCCCGGAGCGTTCGTCCCTGGCGTACAGGTGGATGTCGCCACCGGCCACTCCCAGTTGCTCCCAGCGCTGTATCTGCCCGCTGAAAACCTGCGCAATTTGATCCAGGGACAACTCATGCAACGGGTTGGCAGGATTGACGAGGATGGCGACACCGTCCAATCCGATCACATGTTCGGCGGCAGGGGCCCGCAGGTCACCAAATGCCTGCAATTGCCGCGCTTCGCTGTCATTGATCGGACGTGAGGCGGCGACCAGATCGGCCTCGTTACGAGCCAAGGCAGAAAAGCCCGTGTTCGTACCATGTGCCGCGATGTCGACCCGAACGGCTACACCGTCGGCGCGGGTCGCCGTGATCACTGACTCATTGTCAGACTGACCGCGGTGAACCTGCACCTGGGTGGCGAGCTCAGCACGCAGTTGCGCCAGCACCAATGCCGGTAGCAGGGCGCTGCCAAGCGTGTTGGAGCCCTGGATGCGCAGAGGCACGGACTCGGCCCAGGCCATCACCGGTAGCATGGTCAACAGGAGGGCGAACAGGCGGGCCATGCCGATTGGACCTTTACGGTGGGAATGGCCTGAGCGTAAGACAGTGGCGTGATGGTGTGATGACAAGGCGGCCGTGCGCAGGCATTAGCGCACGGCCTGATACGTGGCGTCAGCTCCTCGGCTCAGTGAGCGCCGGCCGATTTGCTCAGGTCACTTTCTGCCCATTGGGTATAGATACACGCATCGGCCACGGCCCAGCGTACCTTGACGGTGTCGCCTGGCTGCATCGGCATGCCTGCCGCCGACAGCGCCTTGACCGTCAACGATGTACCGCCTGCTGTGACCACATGACAGGTTTGGCTTTCACCCAGGAACAACACCTCGCCGACCGTGGCGCTGACTTCATTCCAGCCCGCAGGCAGAGGTTGCTCGGCAGTTTGCTGAGCAGTCAGGGCCAGGGCCTTCTCGGGTCGCACCATGATCAGGGCATCCTGGTCCTGGCTCAGGCCTGGGGTCAGGCGGATGGCCACGCTCTGGCCTTCGAAGCTACCGGCGCCGTTGCCATTGGCCTTGATCCGCAGGAAGTTGGAGTTGCCCAGGAACGAGGCGACAAACGCGTTGGGCGGGTTCTGATACAAGTCGTAGCCACTGCCAAGGCCCACGATTTTGCCATGGCTGAAGATCGCGATGCGCTGGGACAGGCGCATGGCCTCTTCCTGGTCATGGGTGACGTAGACGATGGTAATGCCAAGACGCCGGTGCAGTTGGCGTAATTCGTCCTGCAGGTCTTCACGCAGCTTCTTGTCCAAGGCACCCAGCGGCTCGTCCATCAGCAGGATGCGCGGCTCGTAGACCAGCGCCCTGGCGATGGCCACGCGTTGCTGTTGCCCGCCAGACATCTGCGAGGGCTTGCGGTGCGCGAAGGGCTCCAGTTGCACCAGCTTGAGCATGGCATCGACACGCTTGCGTGTTTCAGCCGCACCCAGCTTGCGAATGGCCAGGGGGAAGCCGATGTTGTCGCGCACGTTCAGGTGCGGAAACAGCGAATAGCGCTGGAACACCATGCCGATGTCGCGCTTGTGCGGCGGCACGTTGACCAGCGATTGGCCCTCCACGAGTATCTGGCCGCTGCTGGGCGTCTCGAAGCCAGCCAGCATCGAAAGGGTGGTGGACTTGCCGGAGCCGCTGGAACCCAGGAAGGTCAGAAATTCGCCTTCCTGAATGTCCAGGTCCAGGTTGTCCACGGCGGTGAAGTCGCCGTAATGCTTGTTCAGGCCGCGCAGGCTGACCAGGGCCTTGCCACGCGCGTTGTCTTGGATCACTGCACTCATGGGTTAATCTCCGCGCGCTCAGGCGTTGGTTTCGGCACGCCGGCGCAGGGCGGCGGCAAGGAACATCACAAGCAGCGACAGACCGATCAGCAAGGTCGATGCCACGGCGATTACCGGGCTGAGGTCCTGGCGCAGGGTGGTCCACATCTTTACCGGCAGTGTCTGCAGGTCGGGGCTGGCCATCATCACGCTCAGCACCACTTCGTCCCAGGACACCAGAAACGCGAACAACCCGCCGGCGATCATCCCAGGCCGGATGGCCGGGAAAGTCACCTTGAAGATGGCCTGCAGGCGCGAGGCGCCGCAGATGACGGCGGCGTCTTCGATTGACTGGTCAAACAGCTTCAGGGAATTGATGATGGAGATGATGGTGAAGGGCAGGGCGACGATCACGTGGCTCACCACGAAGGCGAACAAAGTCCCGGTGTAGCCCAGCTTGAGGAACAAGGCGTATACCGCCACGGCGATGATCACCAGGGGCACGATCATGGGCATGGTGAACAAACCGTACAGCAGTTCGCGCCCCGGGAAGCGACCCCGTACCAGGGCAAAGGCCGTGGGCAGGCCCAGCAGCACTGCCGCAACGGTGGTGAGCACGGCGACCTTGAGGCTGGCCAGGGCCGCGTCCATCCACTCAGGGTTGGAGAAAAACTGCCCGTACCATTTGAACGTCCAGCCCGGCGGCGGAAACACCAGCCATTGGGATGAGCCGAACGACAGCAGCACGATGAAGACCACCGGCAGCAGCAGGAAGGCAGCAATCACGCCGGTGGTCAAGTACAGGCCGGTGCGAAGCGGCCGGCCCATGGCGTTGGGAGACAAGAGCATGTGGTTTACCTCGCAGTGCCAACCGGGGATTCCGGCTGCAGCTTCAGGTACAGGTAGAACAGCACCAGGGTGATGACCACCAGCAAGGCGGCTGCCGCGCTGGCCAGGCCCCAATTGAGGAACGACTGCACCTGCTGGATGATGAATTCAGGCAGCATCATGTTCTGCGCCCCGCCCAGTAGCGCCGGGGTGACGTAGTACCCCAGCGACATGACGAACACCATCAACGCCCCGGAGAACAGCCCCGACCGGCACAGCGGCAGAAACACTTTCCAGAAATTGGTCCACGGGCTGGCACCGCACACCGAGCCTGCCTGCAGCACCATCGGGTCGATGGCATGCATGGTTGCCTGCAGCGGCAGCACGATGAACGGGATCATGATGTAGCTCATGCCGATCACCACGCCTGTGAGGTTGTGCACCATCTCAAGTGGGCTATCGATGATGCCCATGGCCATCAGCATTTTGTTGATGACCCCCGAGCTTTGAAGCAGCACCAGCCAGGAGTAAGTGCGTGCGAGCAAGCTGGTCCACATCGACAGCAGTACGATGTTCAGCAGCCACCGGCCCCAGCCCTTGGGCACCAGCGTGATCGCCCAGGCCAGCGGAAAGCCCAGCAGTACGCTGATCAGCGTTACCAGCCCGGCCACCGAAAAGGTGTTGAACAACACCCGGGCATAGGCCGAGTTGGCGAACAGCTGTTCATAGTTGCCAAGGCCAGGCGTGGGCTCGAGCACGCCGCGCAGTAACAGGCCAACCAACGGTGCGAAGAAAAACAGGCCCAGGAACAGCAGGGCTGGCAGCAGGTTGCGGCTGCCCTTCCAGCGCTGGCTCAGGGAGGCGCGCCGTGGCCCGGCCCCTGGAGCACCGGTGCCCGAAGGGGCACCTTGGGCGTTATGCAGGGCATTGATCGCGACTTTCATTTGACCAGCCACTCATTCCAGCGGGCGGCAATGGCCTGGCCGTTCTTGGCCCAGTAGGCAAAGTCCAGGGTAACCTGATCCTGCGCATAGGCAGTCGGCAGGTTCGGGGCCAGGTCCTTGTCCAGCTTGGCGAGGCTGTCGGTATTGACCGGGGCGTAGGCCGTCTTGTTTGCAAACTCGGCCTGGCCTTCGGCGCTGCTGGCATTGGCCAGGAACTTCATGGCCGCATCCTTGTTCTTCGCGCCTTTGGGTACGACCAGGAAATCGGCCATGACCAGGTTCTGTTTCCAGCTCACCCCTACAGGCGCGCCGTCTTGTTGCAGGGCGTAGACGCGGCCATTCCAGAACTGGCCGAGGGAGGCTTCACCGGAGGCCAGCAGCTGTTGCGACTGCGCACCGCCGCCCCACCAGACGATGTCCTGCTTGATGGTGTCGAGCTTCTTGAAGGCGCGATCCAGGTCCAGCGGGTAGAGCTTGTCCGGTGCTACGCCATCGGCCAGCAGCGCCAGTTCCAGCACACCTGGGCTTGGCCATTTGTAGAGGGCGCGCTTGCCGGGGTAGGTCTTGGTGTCGAACAGCGCGGTCCAGTCGGTTGGCTTGCTGGCACCGAGCTTGCCTTCGTTGTAGCCGAGCACGAAGGAGAAGAAGAACGAACCCACGCCATGATCGGAAACGAAGCGCGGGTCAATCTTGTCGCGCTGGATCTGGGAAAAGTCCAGAGGTTCGAGCAGGCCTTCGCTGGCAGCACGCAGGGCAAAGTCAGCCTCGACGTCGACCACGTCCCACTGCACGTTACCGCTTTCGACCATGGCCTTGAGCTTGCCGTAGTCGGTCGGGCCGTCTTGCACCACCTTGATGCCAGTAGCCTTGCTGAACGGGGCTGCCCACGCTTGTTTCTGAGCATCCTGGGTCGTTCCACCCCAGCTTACGAAATTCAGGCTCTCAGCCGCCTGAGTGGCCTGGCAGGCCAATGTCAGGAGGCTGGCCGACAGCACTGCGGTTACACGTTTGCTCAACAGCATGATTACGCCCTCGTTGCTTTTTGTTATTCGAGGCAGGGCTTGTGGTGCGCCCGCCAACAGTATTCGGGGAGCAGCGGTAGACAAATTCAAGGTCTACGGAATGTCATATTATGGTATTCCAAACTTTTCGCAAGTAGCAGCAGGCTACCGGCCATCATTTGGTCGATGGCCATGCAGGCTGCGCGATCAGCCAGCCATTGGCTCGAACGGTACGCTCTGCACCACTTCCAGCTCGTAGCCCGCCAAGCCTGCATACTTCAAGGGCGGACCCAAATGACGAAGCTTGCCCACGCCCAAGTCTTGAAGTATCTGCGCACCAGTGCCGACCTCCGAATACACCTTCGACTGCCCGCGCCGGTAGGGGCGCTGGGGTTGGGTCAATTGCGGCACACGTTCGAGCAGCGCCTGGGAGGACTCATGGTTGGCCAGGATCACGACCACGCCTGCGCCTTCCTCAGCCACTTTCTGCAGTGCCGCCCACAACGTCCAGTTGGCCGGGCCCGCCCACTCGGCGCCGACCAGGTCGCGCAGCGGATCGATCACGTGCACCCTCACCAGCGTAGGCGTCTCTCGGCGCAGTTGGCCCATGACCATGGCCATGTGCACGCCGCCGTCGATACGGTCCTCATAGGTGACCAGGCGGAAGGTGCCATGCACCGTGGGCAGCTCACGCTCCCCGATGCGCTTGATGGTCTGCTCGGTGCTCAGCCGGTAGTGGATGAGGTCGGCAATGGTGCCGATCTTGATGCCGTGGCGGGCCGCGAAGGCTTCAAGCTCGGGCCGACGGGCCATGGTGCCGTCGTCGTTGAGCACCTCGACGATGACCGACGCCGGGCTCAAGCCTGCCAGGCGGGCCAGGTCACAGCCGGCCTCGGTGTGCCCTGCGCGGGTGAGAACACCGCCTTCGCGGGCGCGCAACGGGAAAATATGCCCAGGCTGCACCAGGTCTTCCGGGCGCGCATCGGCGGCCATGGCAGCTGCCACGGTGCGTGCGCGATCGGCGGCGGAGATGCCCGTGGTGACGCCGGTCGCGGCCTCGATCGAGACGGTGAAGGCGGTGCTGAACATGCTGCCATTGGCCGGAACCATCTGTTCCAGGCCCAGGCGCTGGCAGTGCTCATCCGTCAGCGTCAGGCAGATCAGGCCACGGGCTTGCTTGGCCATGAAGTTGATGGCCTGTGCGTCGCAGTATTCGGCGGCGATCAGCAGGTCGCCTTCGTTCTCACGATCTTCATCGTCCACCAACAAGACCATCTTGCCTTGCCGATAATCCTGGAGAATTTCATCGATGCTGTTGAAAGGCATGTCGAGTGCTCGTGCTGAGAGTTATTGTTTATGGTATACCATCATACACAAAAGCCCCCACGCAGGAGACAAGCGGATGAAGGCCTATTGGATTGCCCATGTGGATGTGACCGACCCGGTTCAATACCAGCAGTACACTCAGCGTGCCCCGGCAGCCTTCCAGGCCTACGGTGGGCGCTTTCTGGCCAGGGGAGGGCGCAGTGAGGCCTTGGAAGGGCGGCCTACGCCCCAACGCAGCGTGGTGATCGAGTTCGACTCCTATGACCAGGCCGTGGCCTGCTATCGATCCGACGTTTACCAGCAAGCCTGCGGCCTGCGCCAAGGTGCGGCGTGCGCCGAGGTGATCATCGTCGAGGGCGTCGCGCCATGACACCACCGGGCGTAGCACGGGTGCCGCAATCCTGGCTATGCTTGGGCAATGACCAACTCTGTACCATTGCGCCAACCTTGCCCGCCCGGTGCGTGCATCTGCGGTCGCGATCAGCTGGCCACCGAGTGCGAGCCTGCTCGGCGCATCCTGCTGCTGACCCGGCAGGAAGAAAAGCGCCTGCTCGAACGCCTGGAGAACCTTCAGGACATCGAGGATCTCTATCGTCTGCAACGTCGGCTATATGACAACCTGGGCATCCGGCTGCATATCGCACCGGGCCATCATGAAGTGCGCACCATGCGCGGGATCGTCATCGAGCTGGACGATCAGCCTGGGTTGTGCCGCAAGACGCGCCAGGCCATACCGGCGGCCATACGCAAGGGGCTCGAACGAAATCCGCAGGTTGCCTTCCGCCTGCTCGACACCCACGACCTGTTGCGCGATACCTGACCGAACCGGCCCCACATCCCCAGGCCGGCTCGGCATTGCCTGGTCGCCTAATTTTTTCCACTCCCTGCACGTCTACTTGAGAGTTCCCCTGCGCCGCGCGCGCAGTGGCAATCCCACTCAAGGAGGCAGGCAACATGACTTCAGTTTTCGACCGTGAAGACATCCAGTTCCAGGTCGTGGTCAACCACGAAGAACAGTATTCGATCTGGCCGGAATACAAGGCGATCCCCGAGGGCTGGCGGGCGGTGGGCAAAGCAGGGCTGAAAAAGGACTGCCTGGCCTACATCGATGAGGTGTGGACCGACATGCGTCCGCTCAGCCTGCGTCAGAAAATGGCTGAAGCTGGCGCACAGTGACGGTGATCAATCTCCTGTGCCTGCCGTATTCGGGGGCCAGTGCGATGGTGTACAGCCGGTGGCGCCGCGCGCTACCGGCGTGGTTGCAGGTTAGGCCAGTGGAATTGCCAGGCCGCGGCGCACGCATGGCCGAGGCGTTGCAGACCGACATGCAGGCGCTGGCCCGACAGCTGGCCCAGGAGCAGCGCCTGACGACCAGTACGCCTTATGCCTTGCTCGGCCACAGCCTGGGCGCGCTGCTGGCCTTCGAACTGGCCCATGAACTGCAGGCGCTTGGTTGCCAGCCACCGCTGGCGTTGTTCGCCTGCGGCACTGCTGCGCCTACCCGCCGGGAAGACTATGACGGCAGGCACTGGCGCGAGCCGAAGTCCGACACCGAGCTGATCGATGAATTGCGTGAGCTGCAAGGCACGCCAGAGCAGGTGCTTGCCAATGAAGAACTGATGAGCCTGACACTGCCGATCCTGCGCGCTGACTTTCTGCTGTGCGGGACCTACGCGTATCGCCAGCGGCCCGCGCTTCGCTGCCCGTTGCACGTACTGGGTGGCGAAGATGATCGGGCCAGCGACGAGCAGCTACGGGCCTGGCAGCACGAAACCCAGGGCTCGTTTTCGCTGCAGGTGTTCCCTGGCGGTCACTTCTTCATCCATGACCACGAGCCAGGCGTGCTGGCGGCATTGACCAGCGCCCTGGAACCGCTGCGCCTGACGGGTTGATTGACGTCTCGCCCAGGGTCGGCGAGGCTAGGGGCTTTGAACCTCCAGGACAGACCATGCTGATCGATCTCTCTGCGCGCCCGTTGGCAGGAGCCCACCTCTGAACGGGCGCATGCTGGCCGCAGCCGTTCTGGCCCTGGCCGTATTGCAAGGGTGTACGGGGCGCCGAGCGTCCGTACCCCAAGCCGACCCTGCGCAGGTGCACGCAGAGCTGATGCGGTTGTTGCCCGCCAAGGCTGGCGACCGGGCCGGCTGGGCCGCTGATATCCAGAAGGCGTTCCAGGCCCAAGGTATCGAGCCTTCAAAGCGAAACCTGTGCGCGGTACTGGCTGTGACCGAGCAGGAGTCCACCTTCAACGCCGACCCCCAGGTGCCCCAGCTGGGCCGTATCGCGCGCGAGGAAATCAATCGGCGGGCTGCCCGTGTGCATGTGCCTAGAATGCTGGTCGACGGCGCGCTGCAAACCCCGTCTGGCAATGGCAAGACCTACGCACAGCGCTTGCAGGCAGTGCGCACCGAGAAGCAATTGAGCGAACTGTATGATGAGGTGATCGCGCGGGTGCCATTGGGCCGTACCTTGCTGGGGGGGCTCAACCCGGTACATACCGGCGGCCCGATGCAGGTGAGCATCGACTTTGCCGAGAAACACGCGCAAGCCTATCCCTACGCACGCGAGGGTAGCGTGCGCCAGGAAGTGTTCACGCGCCGCGGTGGCCTGTATTTCGGGATTGCGCATCTATTGGGCTATCCCGCCAACTACGAGCGTCAGCTCTATCGGTTCGCTGACTTCAACGCTGGCTGGTACGCCAGCCGTAATGCGGCGTTTCAGGCGGCGCTCAGCCAGGTCACCGGGATAGATCTGGCGCTGGACGGTGACCTGATTGCGCCTGGGTCGATCATGCCCGGCACCACGGAAAGGGCAGCACGTCAGCTGGGTCGGCAGTTGGGCCTGCGCAACCCGCAGATTCGCAGTCAGCTGGAGCAGGGCACCGAACTGGATTTCGAAGAGACTCGGCTGTACCGGGAGGTGTTTGCCCTGGCCGATGCCAGGGCCGGCCGTGCATTGCCGCGGGCCGTGCTGCCGGGCATCGAGCTCAAGAGCCCGAAGATCACCCGCAAGCTGACCACTGCCTGGTTTGCCGAGCGGGTGGATGGGCGCTATGAGCAGTGTATGAGTCGTTGAGTAAGTGCGGGTCTGCTCTTCTTATTCGGCCCTTATGCTCCACACAGGTACTGCGCTACCCCTTCAGCCTTGGCCTAATGCCTCGACGATCAGATCAACGCTGCTCTTCAAGCCTGCCAGCGTGTCGTCGGTATCGCTCTGCACGACAACCAGCTTCGCGCCGCTGTCTTTGATGACCTGCGCCACGGCGGCCTCTGGTTGCCGATGATCCAGGACCAGGGCCACGTCCTGGTTTTTGAGGTTGTCGGCCAAGGCTTTGAGCGCAGCGGCATCCCATTCGGTGGGCAGCGGCTGGTCCACCAGGTCCAGGTTCAATCCGCTGGCCAAGTAACCCAGCCGCTCCGAAAGGCTGACGGTGGTCAGGTTTTCCACCTTGGCCAGACGCGTCTGGCTATCGGCGGCCAGCGCCAACACTTGCTGCTTGAAGCCGGCAAGGTTGGTTTTAATGCGTGCCTTGTCCGCAGGTGACAGCCGCTCCAGATCATTGGCCACGACATCGGCCATGCGGCCCAGGTTGGTGGGGCTGAGCCATGGGTAGCCGGCGTAGGCATCAGCCCCCGTCACGGCGATGCCTGGCAATGCACCATCGACGGGGCGAGCGGCGTCGATTTCCACGATGCGGATATTGCTGCGCCGCGCCACCGGATAAAGCGGATCGTCTCGCCAGATCGAACGCACGCCGATCACAGCGTCAGCCTGCTGGGCCGCCTTGTGCAGGCTGGCTTCGCCACGACCACTGAAATATGACGGCTGGCGGCTGGCGGGCAAATTCGCCGGCGCAGCGCGTTTGAGCTCAACCGAAGTGCCTTCGAGCAAGGTGTTGGCCAGGCTGTGGGTCACCGGCAGGGTGGTCAGCACCTGGGTGGCCGAGGCCAGGGACGGCAGGCTGGTAAGGGCGACGGCCAGACACAGGCGTTTGAGGTTCATGCCGGGTTTCCTTGCAGACGTGGGACGAGCGCGCGGGCCAGGGCGGCCAGGGCGAAGCAGAGGCCAGCGACCAGAATGATCGCGGCGCCGGACGGTACAGGCAGGTCGAAGACAATGGGCAGCAGAATGCCGAACAGGGTGCTCAGGGTAGCGATGAACACCGAGATGAAGAAAAAGCCTTTCAATGACTGGCTGACCAGGCGCGCGGCAGCCGCGGGGATGACCAGTAACGCGCCCACCAGAATCGCACCGATTACTTTGACCGCGGCCACCGTGACCAAGGTCACCAGCACCACGAACAGGTAGTCCAGGGTTTTGACCGCCACCCCGCGTACAGCAGCCAGTTGCGGATTGAAGCTGGCCAGCATGATGCGGTTGTACAGCGGCAGCGCCAAGGCCAGCACCAGCACGGCGACGATTCCCAACACGACCAGGTCCTGACCGCTGACGGTCAACACCGAACCGAACAGCACGTTTTCCAGAATGTGCACGTTGATCTTGCCGGCCAGCATCAGCAGCAGGCTGGCGCCCAGCGCCAATGACACCGACAGGAACACGCCAATCAGCGTGTCGGGCGACAAGCCGGTGCGATTGCGCAGGAAATTCAGCAGGATGCCGAACAGCAGGCAATAGCCGAACAGGCTGCCGTAGGGCCCAGTATAGGGTTCGCCCAACAGGATGCCGATGGCCACGCCAGTCAGCGCCGCGTGGCCGACCGCTTCGGAGAAGAAGGCAAAGCGCTTGACCACCACCAATGTGCCAAGGCCACCGAGCACCGGCCCGATCATCAACCCTGCCAGCAGCGCATTGACGACGAAGCCGTAGGCCAGCGCTTCGGGCAAGTAGCCTTGAACGGCCCACTGCTGCACCAGTTCACGGAAGGATTCGAAACTCATCAGGCAAGGCTCTCGCTGCGCGGATGGACGGAGAACAGCCCGAGCAGACGCTCAGGGGTGAGAGCCTGGGCAGGCGGTGCATCAAACAGCACGC
The DNA here is from genome assembly GCF_022699445.1 of Pseudomonas sp. I3-I5. Taxonomy (NCBI): domain Bacteria; kingdom Pseudomonadati; phylum Pseudomonadota; class Gammaproteobacteria; order Pseudomonadales; family Pseudomonadaceae; genus Pseudomonas; species Pseudomonas sp. I3-I5. The sequence continues at coordinate 1,835,068 of NZ_CP093940.1, forward strand.
GGCGGCTCAGGCCGGTTACCCGGTCAGCCAGCCGCAGCACGGCTTCAAGGTCATGCTCGATCCACAAGACAGTGGTGCCGGAGCGACGCCAGCTGGCCAGCAAGTGCTCGAACACACGAATACCCGCTTCGTCCAGTGCCGACATGGGTTCGTCCAGTACTAGTAGTTGCGGTTCGGGAATCAGCCCTTGCGCCAGTAGCACCCGCTGACGCTCACCGCCCGACAGTGCCCCCATGCGCCGCTTGCGCTTGTCGAGCATGCCGACGTGGGTCAGGGCCGCCTCGATGGCCGGCTGGACACGCTTGGACAACCCTAGGAAGGCGGGCTGGCGCTGGCACATGGCAGCCATGAAGTCGTCCACGGTCATGGGCAAGCCTCGGTCGAACTCCAGCGCCTGAGGGACGTAGCCGATCACCTCCCGCTCGCTGGGCCAGTGCATAGCCAATCGGCCCTGATGAGGCATCTGCCCCAGCAGTGTCTTGATCAGCGAGCTCTTGCCGCCCCCATTGGGTCCGACGATGGCATGCACCGAGCCGGCCGCGACGCTGAAACTGACCTGTTCGAGAATGCGCGTACGGCCCAGTTCGAGGTTGACCGCCTCGAACTCGATGCGAGGTCCACAAACCGGCAGCACCTGAGTGGCGGCGGTCATGCGCGGTTCTCCTCGATGGCGCGCACCACTGTGTCGAGGTTGCGCTTCATTTCGACCTCATACTTGTCCTTGGTGTATTCGCCGTAGGAAATATGCGTCAACGGGTACAAGCGCACGCCGGATTCACGCTGGATCGTTTCCACATAGGCCGAGGGGAAGTCCATTTCCGAGAAGATGACGCGCACATCCAGCGCTTTGAGTTGGTCGATGGTTTTCTTCAGCTGAGCGGGACTGGGCTCGATGCCATGGGCAGGCTCCACCACGGCGGTGACTTCCAGGCCAAAATCACGCACCAGATAATCGTAGGCAGCGTGGATCGTGGCCACCCGGAAGGTGGCACCAGGCGCTTGGCTCACCTTGGCCAAGGCCTCTGCACGCAGGGCACGCAGACGCTTGGCATAGGCCCGCGCATTTTGCGTGTAGAGTTTCGCGTTTTCCGGGTCCAGCTTGCCCAGCTCCCGGGCAATGTTATTGACCTGCGCAATGGTGGTGCTGATGGACAGGAATGTATGCGGATTGACGACCTTACCAGCGCCGCGTGCGGCAATGCCGGTTGCCGCGAGCAGAGGCACGTTCTGGTTCGATTCGATGGTGGCGATGTTCGGTTTTTCGCTGGCCGCGATCATGCGGTCGGCGAAGTCGTCATGACCGACGCCGTTGAGCACGACCACATCGAGCGTGCCGATGCGCTTGATGTCCTCGGCGCGAGGCTCGTAGGCATGCGGGTTGAAGCCAGCCGGAATCAACGGCACCACCTCGGCTTTGTCGCCAACGATGTTGCTCACATAGCTGTAGTAAGGGTGCAGGGTGATGCCGATACGCAGCGGTTTGCCGGCGTCGGCCAGGGCAAAGGCGGGTAGGGCGCAGGCCAGGAGCAGGGCGAGGGCGGAGCGAAGCATGGAACATTCCTTTGGAGTCAGTGACGGTGTTCGCGGGTGACACCGGCGTCGTAGTGGCTGACGACCTGGCGCCAGCCGGCGACGATCAGGCTTGCCGGGGCAAGGTCATCGACCGATGAGCTGGGGCTGTCTCTAAGGAGCCAGACCTCGGCCTCGGCGCCAGCTTCGGCGGGCAGGATCATCAGCAGGTCGCCGGCGATTTCCGGCGCCTGGCTGCGGCCCAGGTAGGCGCCGTCGGCCAGCAACGTCCAGTGGTGATTGCCACGGCCCTGGCTACCGGCATCAACGACGAAAGGCGGCAGACCCTCGGCCGCCAGTGTTTGCACGTCGGGCACGGCGCCCTCTTCCTCGCGAAGGTACTGGATTTCGTCGAAGGCCACCCGCAGGTCGGTGTAGAGGCCTTGCTCAGCCGGCGTCAGGTCCCGCCGAGCGTCAATTTGATGGCTGGCGATCGGCTGATCGTCCACACGCTCCCCACGCACCAGCACGACGCTGGCTGCCAGGGCTACGATCAATGCACTGACCATCAGCACATACAGCGTTTCATGCCCGGCGCCGGCCGGGCGAATCACCTGAACCCGGCTCATGGTTGCGAAATGTCGGCGTAGTCGACTTCGACCACATGGCCAGGGCCTGCGTCGAACAACACGTAGAATTCACCATCCGGGCGCTTGAAGGTGAGGGTGGAGTCATCCCCGAGCTTGCCGCCGACCAGCACCTGTTCGTCGTAGCCGATCACGTCCAGGGTTACACCAGGTGCACCGCTACCGTCAGAAAAGCCGCCAGTGCATTTGATCTGACTGCCTGGCACTTCCTCACATTCACACATGGGGTTGTGTGCCATGGCAGCCGTCGCGGTCAACAGCAGTGATGGGAGCATGAGCCTACGCATGAGGTGTTTCATTTGTTGCCTCCTTGTTTCTTGAGCCAGGCCACGGTGGCTGGCGATGCCTGGGCCAAGGGCACCGAGGCTTGATGCATGCTGCCGTCCCAGCCTTCAAGGGTGATCCACACTTGGGCATCTGGCCGAGTACGCGGCGCAATTGGAAGGGAGGTACCCATGTGGTAGGGGGCCCCGAAGAAAATGGTGCCGGCGGCGCGCAGGCTGCGCGGCTTGCCGATGCGCAGGTAGGTGGCTTTCACCTCTTGGGCGCAGCCTTTGCAGAGCGAGGCATTGAACACCTTGAAGTAGCCGGCCGGACCATCGGCCTGGGGCACTTCGTCACGCATTTCAGCCAGGTCCAGGCTGTAGGGCCCTACTTTGATATCACGTATCACGTTCGCGCCCAGCCCGGCTTCGCCGCGAAACAGCTTGGCGTCGGCAAAGTACTGGGGCATGAAGCCCAGCGGGATCAGGACCAGCAGAATGTTCAGGTGAAACCGCCACTTCAACCAGATCTGCTTCAATGGCCGTTGCTCAAGGGTGTGTGCCTGGCTCATGGTTGGGTCTCCAGGGTAGGCTCGCGCTGTGCGACGCGCGGGGCGCGCTCGCTGCGCTTGAGGGCGGCGGCGGTAGCTTGGGCGGTGCGCTTGGTCCAGATGAGCAGGCCGCTGAACACCATCAAGGTCAATACCAGGCCGAAGAAGAACCACACCAGTTTGATCGGCAGCCCGCCGAAGTCGCCGGTGTGCAGCGGACGCATGGATTCGGTGACGAACTCCAGGGGCGTGCGGTCGCTGATGCGGAACTGGCTGTCGACCTGGCGGGTGTAGGGGTTGACCGAGGCATTCTGGAACATCAACGGGTACCACCCCGGCCCCGAAAGGCTGATATGGCTGTACGCCGTGGCGGGCAATATCACGAAGCTGACCTCAAGGCCCGGCACCGCTTGCCCGGCAATGCGCACGGCTTCGTCCAGGTCGATGCGTGGTGCCGGGGTGCCGTCGGTGGTCTGCGGCACGTCCTCGCGTGCAATCACCGGCACGATGGGGCGTGTGGAAATCGTGACGTGGTTATCGCCCAGAATGGCCTGGATCAGGAACCAGGTACCGGTAATGGAAATGACGGCGATGAACCAGATGGACCAGACGCCGGCCAGGCGATGCACGTCCCCCCAGAAAATCCGCGAGCCGTGACCGGTGCGCACCGGCTTGAAGAACCCCCTCCAGAATTTCTTGTACACCACCAGCCCTGTGACCAGGGACGCCAGCATGGGCAGGCCCAGTAGTGAAACAAGGTACCAGCCCCAGCTGTAACCGTTGGTGAATGGCACCAGCCACCACCCATGCAAGGCGCGGGTGAAGGCTTCGAAGTCGAAGTCGGGCGTCTTGCCCTGGATGGCCCCGGTGTAGGGGTTTACATACAGCGTGGGGCTGGTGCCGTCGGGCAGGGTAACGTTGGCAATGACCGCGAAGTGCGAGCCGTCGGGCTGGCGAAGCATGTCCACGATCATCTCGGGCTCGGCCTTGTGCAGCGCATCGAGCACTTGCTGGAAACTCAGGCGGTCCACGTCGGCATCGGGCTTGTTGGCGCGGACCGCAGGGTCGGCCAGCCATACGATTTCCTGGCTGACCACCGCGAGCATGCCGGTGAAACACACGATCAAGACAAAGAACCAGATCGGCAGCGCGAGCCAGCTGTGGACCAGGAACCAGAGCCTGGACTTGGATTTTTTCGGAGTTTTGGCCATCAGACGATCTTCACAATAAGGGGTCGAGCTTAAGCCCAACCCTGGAGAGCTGTATTGATAAGGACGAATGAGAATCGAAATTCCGTCGATTTAAATGCAAGGAAATGTTTCAGGCTGAGGAGCCGGCCCCCGCACCTGAAACGGGGGGGCGGTGGCGAAGCGTCTGTCAGGCGCGGGACAGGACCGCTTCTGGCAGTGGCAGGGTGCGCAACGATGGCAGGTCTTGATAGAGCGCACGGCCAATCTCGGCGGCCCGCGAGGGCAGAACCGACAGCAGCGTGTCGCTCAGACCATGGCTGTTCTCGCAGAAGCCTTGCAGGTACACCGACGCCTTGAGGTCGGGGCTGGTCAGTACGCGGTAGTTGCGATCGACGTTGAAGTCCTCCAGGTAGCCAGCCAGGGGGGCCAGCAAGTCGCGGTGCGAACGGCGCTCGTAGCCGGTGGCCAGGATGACGGCATCGTAGCGGTGGGTCTGTTGCTGGCCGGTGGCCAGGTCGCTGAGGGTCAACTCGATGCCTTCTGAGGTGTCCACCACCGCTTCTACCTGGCGCCGGCACAGCACATTGTGGCGGAACTGATGGGCCACTTTTTGCCGATAGAGAATGGCGTAGATGCGCTCGATCAGGTTCAGGTCGACCACCGAGTAATTGGTGTTGTGGTATTCATCGAGCAACTTGCTGCGTTGATCGGCCGGTTCGTTGTAGACCAGGTCGGTGTAGTCGGGTGCGAAAATCTCGTTGACGAACGGGCTGTCGTCGGCCGGCTTGAGCGCCGAGGCGCGCAGGATCATGTCCACCTTCACCGACGGGTAGCTGTCGTTGAGATCGATGAACGCCTCGGCTGCGCTCTGGCCTGAGCCGATGACCGCGATGCGCATTGGTTTTCCGGCATTGCAGGGCAGCTGGCTGAGGCTGCTGAGGTAGCGGGAATGGTGGAACACGCGCGGGTCGTTCTTGAAGGCCGCGAACGTTTCCGGAATCTTCGGTGTTCCGCCGCTGCCCACCACGACCGAACGGGCCCTGCGGGTGTATTCCCGGCCTTCGGCATCACGGGACACCAGGCGCAGGTGCTCGACGCGGCCTTGGGTGATTTCAGGTTCGATACGCAGCACTTCTTCACCGTATACCGCCTGGGTCGCGAAATGTTCGGCAGCCCAGCGCAGGTAGTCGTTGTATTCCAGTCGGCAGGGATAGAAGGTGCCCAGGTTGATGAAGTCGGCCAGGCGCTGTTTCTGGTGCAGGTAGTTGACGAAGCTGTAGGGGCTGGTGGGGTTGCGCAGGGACACCAGGTCCTTGAGGAAGGAGATCTGCAACTCGCTCTGGGTGGCGAGGGTTTCACCGTGCCAGCGATAGTCCTGCTGCTTCTCGATAAATAGCGCGTCAAGGGCGCGCCCCTGGCTTTCGGCCAGCTCTTCGAGGGCGATTGCCAGCGCAAGGTTGGACGGGCCGAAGCCTACGCCGATCAGATCTTTGATGGTTTCCTGCTGTGTGGCTTGGGTCATGGCCGCGATTCCATAAGGTCGATGTGGACGCTCACCGGTGATCCGGCTACCGCGCTGGTACATCTTCTGGAACGAGCCAACCGACAGGGAATTTAGCAGGGCTCAAGACAAGCCCATTTGTGCCGATAAATGGGGCACGGACCGGTTTTGGAGCAAGGAATCATCATGGTCGCAATCAACTCGAGCAATCTGTTGATCAACGGCGTCTCAGCCCAGACGCTGAGCGTTGACGCTGCCGCCGAGCGTGAACGGCGTGTGCAGGCGGGCGAAGCGCCCGGCCCGTTGAGCATCACCAGTGACAGCCTCAACGCCACGGCTACGGGCCAGGCACAATCTGCCCAGAGCGACGACAGCGACGAGCCAGAGGCCGTCAAGCAGCTGCGCGAGTTGATCAAGACGTTGCAGAAACAGCTGGCAGAGGAGCAGAAACAACTTTCAGCGCTGATGAACAGCGACATGGAAGAGACCGCGAAGATGGCTGCCATCAGCACCAAGCAAAGCAGCATTGCCACGCTCAGCAGCCAGATCATCGCGGCCTCGGCACAGTTGCTCGAACTGTTGCAGCAAAGCGGTGGTGGCAGTGCCGGTGGCCTGGTCAGCACCCGTGCCTAGCCGGCGCTGACCAAACCGAGAGGGTCAATCGGCGGCTAACCGCGCTTTGTTGTGACGATCGGCCTTGTACTGCATGGCCACCGCTGGGGCTGGCTTGGCCGCGCCCGTCTCCAGCCACTGGCGAATACGGCTGGCATCGGCGAAGTGGGTGTACTTGCCGAATGCGTCGAGAATGACCATGGCGACCGGACGGTTGTCCATGCGTGTCAACAGTACCAAGCAGTGTCCAGCCTCGTTGGTGAAGCCGGTCTTGGTCAGCTTGATGTCCCAGTTGCTCTTGTTCACCAGGTGATCAGTGTTGCGAAACCCGAGTGTGTAATTGGGTTTGCTGAACGCTACGGTTTTCTCACGGGTGGTCGACAACGTACTCAACAGAGGGTACTTGCGCGACGCCATCAACAGCTTGGTCAGGTCGCGGGCAGTGGAGACGTTCTGAGTCGAAAGACCGGTGGGTTCGATGTAGCGGGTATGGCTCATGCCCAGGCTGCGTGCCTTGGCGTTCATCGCCTTGATGAAAGCCGGGTAACCGCCAGGGTAGTGGTTGGCCAGGGTGGTTGCGGCGCGGTTTTCCGAGGACATCAGGGTGATCAGCAACGTCTCGCGTCGGTTCAACTGGCTGCCGAGCCGAACCCTGGAGTAGACGCCTTTCATGTCCGGGTTGTTGGCAATGGTCATGGTCAGCATTTCGTCCATGGGCAGCTTGGCATCGAGCACGACCATGGCCGTCATCAGTTTGGTCACCGACGCAATGGGCAGCACGCGGTCAGGGTGACTGGCGTACAGCTCCTTGTTGGTGTTGAGGTCGATCAACAAGGCGCTGCCGGAGGCCAAGTGCAGCTTGGCGGGGTCACGTTGCAACTGGGCAGCGGGCTGTGCAGCGACAGCGCCGGTAATAGGGGTCAGGGTACCTGTGAGCAACAACACAAGGCTGAGGGTGGACAGGATCGTTTTCACGTTGAGGCTCACTAAAGAGGGCTATGTCGTTGGCATTGCGAGGGTTTTCCCCAAGCCGGCGCATTCTGGAGTATGGCTCAAGCCGTGTCGATTGCCTTATCACCAATGGGCGCAAGGTGAAGGAAATTTAATCCTGCGGGTACGGCTTCAGCGCGTTGAGTAGGCCAACTCCCCATCCTTTGGTCGTCCCCTCTCACTGAACCGCTTGGGCTGATTTACTGATTCGAGGTGAACTCCGTGTGACTCGGCCCTGTCACCTTTGAACATACGGAGGATCCAGGCATGGTTGTGAAATTGAGAACGTATCGCGGAGATGACATCCCGGAGTGGTACCAGCGTGACGATCTCGATGAACTCTACGAGGTCGAGGACCAGGAGGGGAGTGTGCAATTGCTCGAAGATGATGAAGATGCAGTGAAGCTCGTCGTAGACCTTACCTATGAAGATGAAACGGCCCCCAAGCCAGAGTGATGGGAAGCAAATGAAGCCTCGTAGCGGGCCCAGCCCCCACGGGCCTGCTGGCACTTTCGGGTCGTAAAATACCTATGCCCTGCGCCAGGCACGCGAGGCGATGCGCGTCAGTCGCAGCTCGGTGATGGCCAACCCGACCAATATCAAGCCTGCGCCGGCCAGACGCTCGGCAGGCAAACGATCACCGGCAAGGAAGTAGCCGAACAGACCGCCGAAAATTGGCTCGCATATGAGTATCAATGCAACCTTTTCCGGGGGCAGCACCGCTTGGGCACGGTTCTGGATGGCGTAAGCCAAGGCTGTTGCCAGCAGCGCCAATACCAGAAGGGTGGTGGTGACAGGTAGCGTGGTGGGTACGAAGAACTCGTTGTTCGACCAACTCCATATCAGCGAAAGCACGCCGACGACGCTTAATTGAATCGAAGCCGATGCCAAAGCGAGCGCAGGCGTGGTGAACGTCGATACCATCACGATATGCAACGCGAAGCACACGGCACACCCCAGCACCAGCAAATCGCCGTAGTGCAGGGTAAATCCATCCAGGCTCAGCAGGCCGAGCCCGACTACCGCGATACCGGTTCCGACCCCTTGCTTCAGGCTGGGGCGACCCTTGCCCATGAGGTAGATCAGCACCGGCGTGAACACAGTACACAGGCCCGTGATGAAACCGGCATTGGAGGGCGTTGTCAGGGCAGTACCGGAGGTCTGCAGCGAAAAAGCCAAAAACAGCACGACTCCGGCCAAGCCAGCACTCAACCAAGTGCGTGGGCCCATCAGTCGAAACGAGCGAATCGAGAAGGGGAGCAACGCCAATGCGGCCAGGCTGAACATCCACGCATTCAAGGTGGAGGCAGCCATGATGCTCAGCGTGTCGTGCTTGGCCACGAAGCTCCAGCCCCATACCGCGGTGACAGCCAGAAGCGAAATCGACCAGAGGGTGTTTTTAGACATGACGAATCCTTGGGCAGGCATTTATACCGAATGCCTTGCCGAGAAATGTCTGTCAGCGGTACCTAAGAACGCAAAGATAAAGCGTTGCCTGCCCACTGGCAATTACCAGGTTGGTAGCGCCCTGCGGCCTAGTTGTCGGATGAGTGGTCCGTACCGGTGCACCCCACCAGCAGCATGATCATCGCCTCGATCGACCACGGCTTGGCAATGAATGCAGCGGTGGGTGGTAATGGCACGTCGAGCCTGCTGTGCCCGCCACTGGTCACGATCACAGGCAAGCGCGGCCATTTTTCGTAAGCCGTCCAGGCCAGATCCCAGCCATCGGAAAGCCCCGGTGTGCGCACGTCGGTCACCACCGCCGCCCAGGGCTGCTTATCGAGTTGGCGAATACCCTCTTCGGCGGTATCCACAGAGACGACCGTCGCGCCTGTATCTTCTATGATCATGGCCAAGAATTCCCGAAGGGCAGGCTCGTCCTCGACCACTAAGATCCGTTTTCCCTTCATGAGCGCAGACCATCGTTTCCATCATGTGCTTCCGAGGGCGTGGTCAGCACCGCGTTGCTTCGAATGGATAAGCGGTGCAATTTGTACAGCTATTGGCATGAAACTCGACGGCTGTACAACAGTGGCATGCATGCCATCACCGGTTTCAGCTGCTCGTCCAGGTCGCTCAATAGATGCGTTTGCCTAGCTTTTGGGTAAACGGGGCGGTGATCTGGCAACTGAATCCAGCAGGCTCGTAGTTGAACGTCACCTTGCCGTTGAACGCGTTGCGTAAGCTGCCTTGCATCATCAGAGTGCCATAGCCTCGCCTGGTGGGCGGCGCAACCGCTGGACCGCCGGTTTCATGCCAGTTGAAGGTGAAATGTGGCGGTGAGTCCATTTGCTCTTCAAGCTGCCAGCTGAAGGCCACAACGCCGCCGCATTGGGAAAAGGCTCCATATTTCGCGGCATTGGTCGCCAGTTCGTGCAGGACCAACGCCAATGCAGAAGCCGCCTCGGGCGCCAGGATTATGTGCGGCCCGCCTTTGTCGTCGTGCATGTCCGTCACATAGGGGGCCAAGGTTTCAGTCACCAGGCTGTGCAAGCTGATCGGGACCTTCGCGAGCGCCAGCGTATGAGCCTTCTGCATCGTCACCAGGCGGTTTTGCAGAACACTGCGGAACTCGGTGATTTCTGGATGATGCTTCGCCGTCAGGATGGCAACAGCGCCAAGGGTACTGAACAGGTTGCGCATACGATGATCAAGTTCGGTCACGAGTATCGCCGCCGCTTCCTGGGTACGGCTGTAGGCGCAGAGCTGCGCGCACAAACGCAAGGCGCTGGGCATCTGTGCGCGAAAAGCCTCGGTAATCGGGCGTTGCGGGTCGTAAATCAGGGCGATCGTGCCTTGTACGGCGCCGTCCTTGTCCTGGGCCGGAAACGACGTCAATGCTTTGAGCCCATGCTCACGAAACAGGCCCTTCCACGCTGCTGCGAAACGTGGATCGGTAGCCACGTCAGGCACATCAATGGCCGCGCCGCTGAGAATGGCCAAACCGCATGAGCCGCGGTTTGTCGAAATGGGGTTGCCAGTGAGCTTGCTGCTGAATGCTTCAGGCAGGCTCGGAAAGACAGAGTGCCTGAAGGTTTTGCCTGGATGGTCCAGGATATTGATGCCGACGTGACTACCCGGCAGTTGCGCAGCCAGTGCAGTGACGAAGGCGCTCAGCAAAGGGAGGATGGATTCACCGTTGGCCATGATCTCGATGGCCTCGTCCCGAAAGCTGTCGACCAGTGCCGTCATGAGCCAGGAAGCCTTGCAGGGAATGGCAACGACGTCTCCTTGGACGAAGTGTCTCGGTGTTTTAAAACGGCAAGGTTACAGCGTTTCGCGGATGCGCGCAGCCTGGCGAGTGACAGGGCACTTAAAAAAAAGCCCGCACGATGGCGGGCAACAGGGAGCAGCACTAAATGTTCGTGTCAGGCGAGTAGGCTGAGGGGTTGCAGCTGTTCGATCAAGGCGCGCGCACTGGCCAGGCTCGGCATCGGCCCGCTGACCGGCTCGCCATTACTGACCAGGTACCAGCAAGCCAGCAGGCCCTGATTGCGCAAGGAGGCCGGTACTGCCGAGCCGATCACGGACATGATCTCGATAGTGGCCATCTACAGCCCTCCGCTAAGACATGGCGTTACTGTACCGACGCCTTGGGCGGGACTGAAATCAATGTGCTCAATAGTGCTTATCAGTTTTGCCTAATGTGCTGGCGTCATTGTGCATGGTCGATTCGTAGGACGTTGCGAGCAGCCTCGAGTCGGTATGCGTGGGGCATCCGCTCTGCTAGGCTCACTCACCGTCTGTACACCGCAAAAGGATCGTGTATGTCCCTTATACCCAGCCGGGATACCGTGCTGTGCATTTCCCTGGCAGGCCGTCCAGGGACCTTCGGTGTCCGCTTCCACAACCACCTCTATGAGCAGCTTGGCCTGGATTTCTATTACAAGGCCATGCGCACCGATGACTTGCCGGCTGCTGTAGCGGGCATCCGGGCGCTTGGCATTCGTGGTTGTGGTGTCTCGATGCCGTACAAGGAAGCGTGCATGGCGTTGGTCGATGAAATTGACCCCTCGGCTGCGGCAATCGACTCCGTCAACACCTTGGTCAATACCGAGGGCCACCTCAAAGCCTATAACACTGACTACCTGGCAGTCCGGCAGTTGCTGACGCAGCACAAGGTGGACCCGGCCACGGCGTTCGCCTTGCGCGGCAGCGGTGGCATGGCCAAGGCGGTGGCCAGTGCGTTGCGTGACGCAGGTTTTGGCGAAGGCATGATTGTCGCCCGTAACGAGCAGGCCGGGCGGGAACTGGCCGATGTGTGCGGCTACCGCTGGCTGCCCGAGCTTGGCGACCTTTGCCCGCCGATGCTGATCAACGTCACCCCGGTGGGCATGGCAGGTGGGCCGGAGGCGCAGCAGTTGGCGTTCAGCGAGATGGCAATTGCTGCGTCCGAGCGCGTATTCGATGTGGTGGCCATGCCCGCGCAAACACCGCTGATCAAGCTCGCAGAGCAGCTCGGCAAGCAGGTGATCACCGGGCTTGAAGTCATCGCACTGCAAGCGTTGGAGCAATTTGTCCTGTACACCGGGATCAGGCCAACGGCTGAACAGGTACAAGCTGCCGTGACCTACGCGCGTCAAGGCTGAGCCAGCTGCAGAGCCTGCGACATGCAGCGACCAGCAAGCAAAGCCGGGTCGCTGCAGCGATCAGCGCACCTGGGTGACTTGATCCAACTGCTTGTCAACCAGCGCACGGCCATACGCCAGCGACACATGCTGGGCATTGTCCAAGTCGCTGAAGAACTTCATGGGCATCGATAGCCGGCGGCTGACATGGCCGTCGGGCGCTGTGATCAGGCAGCCTGCCGCAAAGGGGAGCGGCGAGTCAGGATGAGGCATGACGCTGGCGGTGATGACGTGCTTGCGGTATTCACACTGGAGCGATTGCATGATCGGTACCTCGCTGTGGCAATGAAGCCTCTACTTCATATACCACAGCAAAGGGTATGCGGGCGGTCACCCGACAAGCGTGGCCTGTGAGCCTTAGGCTTTCACCTCGCCAGGCTGGATGACCTCGACCCAGTAACCATCCGGATCCTTGATGAAGGCCAGGTGGTTCATGCGTCCGTCTTGCAGGCGTTTCTGGAACGGCACGCCCAGGGCTTCGAAGCGGGCGCAGGCTTCACGTACGTCCGGCACCGAGACACAGATGTGGCCGAAGCCGCGTGGATCGGTATTGCCATCGTGGTAGGCGAAGTCGGTATCCTGTTCGGTGCCATGGTTGTGTGTGAGTTCGAGCACGCCCGGGATCGACTTCATCCACTGGTGGCGGGCATGGTCGTCCTCTGGGATCTGGGCAGGGTCGACCAGGGCCAGGAAGTACAGGCTGAAAGCAGCTTCCGGGAAATCACGCTTGTCCACCAGGCGGAAACCCAATACGCGGGTATAGAAATCCAGCGACTTCTGGATGTCCTTGACCCGCAGCATGGTGTGGTTGAAGACGAATTGGGCAGTGGCGGCGTCAGGCTGTGCGGTGACGCCCGGAACGGTTTGCAGATCGTGCAAGCTCATGGAAACTCCTGAGACGGGGCCGGGTGCAAGGACCCGGCGAAACAGACAGGCTGCTCATGATACGGCAGTGAAACGATTGCGCAAATGAAAGCGCCCTGCTGAAGGCAGGGCGCTGGAATTAGAGGCCCGCGTGTGCGGGCGCGTGATGGGGTCGCTAGTCCGTTAGCTGTGTTGATGATGCCTATGGCGCTGTGAAAAAAGTGTGAAGCAAGTGTTGAGGTTTCATCATTGCGCCAACGCGAGCACATTCATGGCCAGTCGCCTTTTAGCGAGTGGGCGAAATGGCACGGGAGGGGAAATGATACAGGTACTGCTGATCGGCATTGGTGCTGGCGATCCTCGTCAGTTGACCTACGAAGCGGTCGAGGCGTTAAGCTGCGTAGACGTGTTTTTCGTCATGGACAAAGGTCCCGAGGTCCAGGACCTTCTGGAGGTGCGCAAGGCGATCCTGCAGCGCTACCGACCCGACGACAGCTATCGCATCGTGCAGATTACCGACCCGCCACGCGCCAGGCAGGCTCCAGGGTATGCCGAGTCGGTCGATGTCTGGCACCGTCAGAGGGCCATGGCGTATGCCTCGCTGCTGCAGGCGCAACTGCACCCAGGGCAGACCGGCGCATTTTTACTGTGGGGTGAACCAGGCTTGTACGACAGCACGCTACGTGTGATGGAATTGGTCCGCGAGCAGGGCGTGTCGCTTGCTTTGAAGGTTGTACCAGGAATAAGCAGCATGCAGCTGTTGGCCGCCCGTCACCAGATCGCGCTCACACGTGCCGGTGAGCCATTGATCGTGCTGCCAGGACGGCGGCTGGCGGATCTCGAGCAAGTCGACAATGTTGTGGTGATGCTCGACAGTGCCTGCGTCTTTGCTGAGCTGTCCGATCCGGCGCTCACGATCTTCTGGGGGGCCTACCTGGGAACCGCAGACGAGATGGTGATCGCCGGGCCACTTGACGCGGTCAAGGCACGTATTGTGGAGGCCCGGTCAACTCTACGCAGGCGCAAGGGCTGGATAATGGACATCTACCTGCTGCGCCGTGAAGCACGCCCGACAACGGATTATCAAGCCGAACCAACTACCCCGCTTGATGGGCATCAAGGATAGAGGCCACCTTGTCTCGCAATTGGTCAATGGAGTAAGGCTTGCCAATTCTGTACATGCCTTCAGGCACTTCGACGTTGTCGCCATAGCCACTGGCGAACAGCACAGGAAGCCCTGGACGCAGTGCGCGTGCACGCTTGGCCAGGTCATGGCCATCCATGTCCGGCAAGCCAACATCGGTTATCATGAGTTCGAGCGTTTGGTCAGGATTTTCGAGTACTTTCTTTGCGGTCGTGGCGTCTTGCGCCTCGATCACGTCATATTTCAATTCGTCGAGGACCTCGACCATGAGCATGCGTACGATGTCGTCGTCCTCGACTACCAGAAGGGACATGGTTCAGATCCTGTCTTGTTGAATGTCTTTTGTTCTGTGCGTCGCCAGGGCCCAGAAGTTCCCGAAGAATACCTATCTGATCGATCCGATGGAACGATTGGAGCAGGTATGTTTCAAATGCTGGCTAAATGCCGGGCACGCTGATCAGGGCGTGCGCCAGGCCAGGGGCTGCCCCTTACTATAAGGAAAGATTGACCATGCTGTTCATGGACCTCATTTGCTCGGGCGTTTTCAGATGATACAAGCTGCCTCGATGGATCAACGTAGCTTTCGCAAGCTGTTGAGCCGCAACATCGGCCTGCCCCTGGGGCTCGGCCTGCTCGGTGCCGTGGCGTTCGTCGCCGTTATCAACTACCTGCTGTCTGCCATGCAGTGGGTGGAACATACCGACCAGGTGATCGGTAACGCCAACGAAACGCTCAAGCTCTCGATCGACATGGAAACCGGGATGCGCGGTTTTCTGATCACAGGCGATGAGCGTTTCCTGGACCCGTACGAGGTGGCCAAGCCCAGGATCTTCAACAGCCTGCAAAGCCTGAGAAGCATGGTCGAGGACAATCCCCAGCAGGTCGAGCGCATCGATCGGCTGATCGCGCTGCAGGGCGCGTGGAACGACTTCGGCAGCCAGATGATCGACCTGCGCCGCGCCGAAGGGGGATACCGAGAACTGATCGGTAACGGCCGTGGCAAACGCCTGACCGACGAAATCCGCAAGGAATTCGAGGACCTGATCGGCGCCGAGCAACAGCTGCGCATGACCCGTAACGAGACGGTCAGCACTGTCACCGTCGCGGGCATCATCACGTTCATTGTGTTGCTGGTCGGGCTCAGCGCATTGCTCGCCTACCTCGGACGCCGAGACCTGCTGGCCTTGTCCGACAGCTACACCAAGAACTTGCAGGCCCAGCAGCGCGCTGCAGAGCGACTGGAGCATCAGGCCTGGCTGCGTAACGGCCAGACCCAACTGGCCCAGCAGGTGCTGGGTCAATTGTCCTTGCCCATGCTGGGTGACAAAGTCCTGCGGTTCTTCGCTGCCTACCTGGGCAGCGTGGTTGGCGCCGTGTATGTGCGTGATGAACATGGCCGCCTGGTGCGGGTGGCTAGTTATGGGCTCGAAGCCCAGGAACAGGCCCGCGAGCAGGTGCTGGGTGATCATCACGGCTTGCTGGCACAAGCGGTGCGTGAAGAACGGTTGATCCGCCTCGATGCCTTGCCGGAAGACTATTACCGGTTGGCGTCGGGCCTGGGCAAGGGCCTGCCTCGCAGCGGCCTGATCGTGCCGGCCACCGAGGACGGTCAAGTTAACGGTGTCATCGAGCTGGGCCTGCTGCGCCCCTTGCAGGACCGCGACGCGGAGATGCTCGAGCGTGTGGCGGGCAACCTGGGCATGTCCATCGAAAGCGCCCGCTACCGTCAACGCCTGCAGGAAGTGCTGGCCGAAACCCAGCAGCTCAACGAAGAGCTACAGGTCCAGCAGGAAGAGCTGAAAACCGCCAACGAAGAACTCGAAGAGCAGTCCCGGGTGCTCAAGGAGTCCCAGGCTTACCTTGAGACCCAACAGGCGGAGCTTGAGCAGACCAACGAGCAATTGTCCGAGCGCACCGATGCACTGGACCTCAAGAACGAGGAGCTTAGCCGTGCACAGGCCGAGCTTCAGGCTCGTGCCGATGAGCTGCAGCGTTCGAGCAAGTACAAGTCCGAATTCCTTGCCAACATGTCCCATGAGCTGCGCACGCCGCTCAACAGCTCGCTGATCCTGGCCAAGCTGCTTGCCGAGAACGGCGAAGGCAACCTGAGCCAGGAGCAGGTCAAATTCGCCGAGTCCATCTACTCGGCGGGCAATGACCTCCTTAACCTCATCAATGACATTCTGGACATTGCCAAGGTCGAAGCCGGCAAGCTTGAGGTGCGCCCCGAAACGACCCACGTCGATCGGCTGGTCGAGGGCTTGCGTGACATGTTTACGCCACTGGCCTCTCAGAAGGGGCTGGGCTTCGAGGTTACAGCGGCCGAGCACGTGCCTGCGACCTTGTTCACCGATCGCCAGCGCCTGGAACAGATCCTCAAGAACCTGTTGTCCAACGCCATCAAGTTCACCGAGCGTGGTCAGGTCAGCCTGAATATCGGCTACCAGCCCGAGGCCGGCATCGTGTTCGCGGTGCGCGACACCGGGATTGGCATCGCGCCCGATCAGCAGCAAGCCATTTTCGGTGCATTCCACCAGGTCGATGGCACCAGTAACCGCCGCTATGGGGGCACCGGGCTGGGCCTGTCCATCTCCCGCGACCTGGCCCGCCTGTTGGGCGGGCAGATCACCGTACAGAGCACGCCGGGCCAAGGCAGCGTATTCAGCCTGGTACTGCCAGAGCGCCATGATGTCGACGAACAGCCCGTCGCGCCGCTTACCCTACGCCCTGCGGTGACTGCGTTGCCATCGGTCATCCAGCCGCCAGCAGCGGCGGCCAAACCGCCGATCCTGGCCTTCACCGATGACCGCGAGCGGGCGCCGTTCACCAACCGCTGCATTCTGGTCATTGAGGACGAGCCAAACTTTGCCCGTATTCTCTTCGATCTGGCCCATGAACTGGGCTACAGCTGCCTGGTGGCCCATGGCGCCGACGAGGGCTTCGAGCTGGCTGCTCGGTTCCTGCCCGATGCCGTACTGCTGGACATGCGACTGCCGGACCATTCCGGCCTGACCGTACTGCAGCGCCTGAAGGAACAAGCCGAGACGCGGCACATCCCGGTGCATATCATTTCGGTCGAGGACCGCGTCGAAGCAGCCATGCACATGGGCGCAGTCGGTTATGCGGTCAAACCCACCAGCCGCGAAGAGCTCAAGGAAGTCTTCGCGCGCCTGGAAGCCAAGCTGACCCAGAAGCTCAAGCGTATCCTGCTGGTAGAGGACGATGACCTGCAGCGAGAGAGCATTGCCCGGCTGATCGGCGACGAAGACGTCGAGATCACCGCTGTGGGCCTGGCCCAGGAAGCCTTGGCACTGCTGCGCGAAAACGTCTACGACTGCATGATCATCGACCTCAAGCTGCCTGACATGCTCGGTAACGAGTTGCTCAAGCGCATGACGGCTGAAGATATCCGCGCGTTCCCACCTGTGATCGTCTACACAGGTCGTAACCTGACGCGTGAAGAGGAGGCCGACCTGCTCAAGTATTCGCGCTCGATCATCATCAAGGGCGCACGCTCGCCCGAGCGTCTGCTCGATGAGGTCACCCTGTTCCTGCATAAGGTGGAATCGCAGCTGTCCCATGAGCGTCAGCGTATGCTCAAGACGGCGCGAAGCCGCGACAAGGTATTCGAAGGGCGCAAGATCCTGCTGGTGGACGACGATGTGCGCAACATCTTTGCCCTGACCAGTGCCCTGGAGCACAAGGGGGCCATCGTCGAAATCGGCCGCAACGGCCGCGAAGCCATCGAACGCCTCGAACAGCATGAGGATATCGACTTGGTATTGATGGACGTCATGATGCCGGAAATGGATGGGTTCGAAGCGACCCGGCTGATCCGCCAGCAGCCTCGCTGGCGCAAGCTGCCGATCATCGCCGTGACTGCCAAGGCGATGAAGGACGACCAGCACCGCTGCCTGCAGGCCGGCGCCAATGATTACCTGGCAAAGCCCATCGACCTGGACCGCCTGTTCTCGCTGATACGTGTGTGGTTGCCGCAACTGGAGCGAATTTGATTAGCGAACGCAATACCGACATCGAGATCCGCTTGCTCATCGAGGCCATCTACCTCAAGTACAGCTACGATTTCCGCAATTATTCTGGCGCTTCGATCAAGCGCCGGATCCTGCATGCCCTGCGCCAGTTCGACTGCCAGACCGTGTCTGCGCTTCAGGAGCGGGTACTGCATGACCCTGGCATGTTCATGCAGTTGTTGCAGTACCTGACGATTCCAGTCAGCGAGATGTTTCGCGACCCTGGCCACTTCCTTGCCCTGCGCAACGAAGTGGTTCCGCTGTTGCGCACATGGCCGTCGATAAAGATCTGGATCGCCGGCTGCAGCACAGGCGAGGAGGTGTATTCGATGGCCATCTTGCTGCGCGAGGAGGGTCTGCTGGAGCGCACCATCATCTACGCCACCGACATCAACCCGCACTCGCTGGAAAAAGCCAAGCAAGGCATCTATTCCATGCCAAGCATGCGCGAGTATGAAGAAAACTACAGGTTGGCCGGTGGGCGACGCGACTTCTCCGACTACTACACTGCTGCTTACGGCAACGCCATCATGGACAGCACCTTGCGTGAGCAGGTGACCTTCGCCGATCACAGCCTGGCCACCGACAGTGTGTTCTCGGAAACCCAGCTCGTCTCGTGCCGCAACGTGCTCATCTATTTCGACAAGGTCCTGCAGGACCGCGCCCTGGGCCTGTTCCATGAGTCCCTTTGCCACCGGGGTTTTCTGGTGCTGGGCAGCAAGGAGTCGGTTGATTTCTCGGCCTACAGCCAGCGCTTCGAGCCCTGGGTCAAGCCTGAACGGATCTACCGCAAGTCATGAAGGGCATACAAGCTGTCGTGATCGGCGCCTCGGCGGGCGGTGTGACTGCCTTGTTCAAGGTGCTCGGCGGGTTGCCAGGGGCGTGCAAGGTGCCTGTGGTGTGCCTGTTGCATCTGCCCGAGGACCGGCATAGTCATCTGGCTGAAGTGCTGCAACGTCGCTTGGGTCGACCAGTGCTCGAGGCACGCGACAAGCAGCCTTTGCAAGACGGCGGTATCTTCGTGGCGGGCCCTGGTTACCACCTCTCGGTAGAATGCGACTTCACCCTTTCTCTGAGCCAGGAGCCGGCGCAGCACTTTTCCAGGCCTTCGATCGACTACCTGTTCATGTCGGCAGCCGATGCCTATGGCGCGGCACTGCTGGGCATACTGCTCACTGGCGCAAATGAAGATGGCGCCCAAGGCCTTGCGTACATCAAGAACAGCGGCGGCCGGACCATTGTCCAGGACCCTCGCGATGCACAGGTCGCGCTGATGCCGGAGGCCGCTTTGGCCCTGCATCGTCCCGACCATATTCTTCCTTTGAGTGGTATCGAGCAGTTGCTTGGTACTCTGGAATCCAGCGCATGTTAAGCCAGACCATCGCCAAACTGCTGATCGTCGACGATCTTCCAGAAAATCTCCTGGCCCTCGATGCCCTCATACAGGGTGACGATCGCGAGGTGCATCAAGCCCAGTCCGCCGAAGCGGCGTTGTCACTGCTGCTTGAGCACGAATTCGCCTTGGCCATCCTGGATGTGCAGATGCCTGGCATGAACGGTTTCGAGCTGGCCGAGCTGATGCGCGGTACCGAAAAAACCCGCAACATCCCTATCGTGTTCGTGACCGCGGCTGGGCGCGAAATGAACTATGCCTTCAAGGGCTACGAAAGCGGCGCCGTGGATTTTCTCTACAAACCGCTCGATACCATGGCGGTCAAAAGCAAAGTGTCGGTTTTCGTGGATCTCTACCGACAACGCAAAGTGCTCGACCAGCAACTGCAAGCGCTCGAGCGCAGCCGGCAGGAGCAGGAGGCCTTGCTGGATAAGCTGCAAAGCGCGCGCTGCGAGCTGGAGCACGCCGTGCGGATGCGTGACGATTTCATGTCCATCGTTTCCCATGAGGTGAGAACGCCTCTGAACGGTTTGATCCTGGAAACGCAACTGCGCAAGCTGAACCTGGCCAGGGGCAATCTGGAGGCTTTCAGTGAGGAAAAGCTCAAGGCCATGGTCGAGCGCGACGAACGTCAGATCAACAGCCTGATACGGCTGATCGAAGACATGCTCGACGTGTCACGCATCCGCACCGGTAAACTCTCACTGCGCCCGAAGCTGTTTGACCTCAGCCAACTGGTACGGGGGCTGGTGGAGAACTTCACGGCGCAAGCGATCGCGCTGGATACCCGAATCGACCTGCACTGTGACGGGTGCCTGGCTGGCGAGTGGGACGAATTTCGCATCGAGCAAGTGCTGGCGAACCTGCTGTCCAACGCCCTGCGCTATGGGGAGCGCAAGCCTGTACACGTACGGGTGTTCGAGCTGGACGGCATGGCATGCGTGCAGGTGCAAGACAATGGCATTGGCATTGGTGCGGCCAACCAGCAGCGTATCTTCCAGCAGTTCGAGCGGGTCTCGAATCATAAGGCGACGGGTGGCCTGGGGCTTGGGCTCTATATCTCCGAGCAGATCGTACAGGCCCACCGCGGGCGTATTCTGGTCGAAAGCGAGGAGGGCCAAGGTGCCACGTTCACCCTGCAATTGCCGTTGGGCGTGTGCGAACAACAAAACGATCAGGCGCGGGCAACCTCTGCGTGAGCCCGGGGTCTGATGGCAAACTGCAAGAATTTCCAAGGTTTCGATATGAGTGAAGATGCACAAGATGTGGTGCTGGTCGTCGAGGATGAACCGGCTATTCGCATGATTTTGCGGGACTACCTGGCCGGGGAGGGGTACCACGTGCTGGTAGCCGAAGATGGCGAGCAGGCGTTTGCCATCCTGGCCAGCAAGCCGCACCTGGACCTGATGGTGACCGACTTCCGCTTGCCCGGTGGCATCTCAGGCGTGGAAATCGCTGAACCCGCAGTCAAGTTGCGGCCAGACCTCAAGGTGATCTTCATCAGCGGCTATCCAGCGGAGATCCTGGAGTCCGGTAGCCCGATCACCCGCAAGGCGCCCATCCTGGCCAAGCCGTTCGACCTCGACACATTGCATGACAAGATCCAGACCCTGCTGCGCTGACAGCGGCAGGTTAAACCAAAGCGGGTGGCCACTGGTTCAGCAATCAGTGGCCTGGTTCCAGTTCCACCGCAGGATTGAGCGTCAATGGGCGAACCGCTTGGCCCCGGCAACACACAGCACCGCACCCACCGTCACCGACACCATGGCCCAGCTCACCTGCTCGTGCAGCAAAACTGCTGCCAAACCCAGCCCAATTAAGGGCTGTACCAACTGCAATTGGCCGACCGCCGCAATCCCGCCCTGGACGAGCCCGCGGTACCAGAACACGAATCCGATGAACATGCTGAACAACGAGACATAACCGAAGCTGAACCAGGCAGAGGCGCCGACTTGCGTCAGGTTCGCCATCGTGGGCATGGTGATGACCGCCAACACCAGCATCGCGGGCAGCGCGAGCAACAACGACCAGCTGATGACCTGCCAGCCGCCCAATGTGCGAGACAGTCGTGCACCTTCTGCATACCCCAATCCGCATACCACGACTGCCGCGACCATCAACCCATCACCCACTATCGAAGCCTGCCCTGCATAGGCCGATGCATAGCCCGCCACCAACCCGGCACCAGCCAACGAAAATGCCCAGAACAGCGGCCTAGGACGCTCGCCGCCGCGCAGCACGGCAAAGCCGGCGGTGCACAGCGGCAATAGCCCCACAAATACGATGGAGTGGGCGGAGCTGACGTGCTGCAAGGCCAATGCAGTCAGTAGCGGAAACCCGACCACGACGCCGAGCGCTGTCACGGCCAGGGATGGCCAATCGCCTCGTCGAGGCTGGGGCTGACGCAGCAAGATCAGGCAACAAGCACCCACCAACGCGGCAATGGTTGCCCTTGCGCAGGTCAGAAAGGTGGGTTCGAACGCTGCCACTGCCACGCGCGTTGCGGGCAAGGAGCCTGCGAAAATGACCACGCCGATAAAACCGTTGATCCAGCCGCTTGCTGTTCTCTGCATCTCGCACTCCTTGTCGTCAATGAAGCCAGTACAACACCGATGTGCGCGCAGATGCCATGTACAATCCAGTACAGTTTGGCGGAACTGTTAGGTATTGATGGGCAGTACAGGTGGGAGGAATCCGGTGAAAGAGCACAGCACGCGCATTGCAAAGGTCATGGCTGAAATCCATGCCCGCATCGCGGCCCGTACCTATTTGCCCGGTGCGCGGATACCTTCAGTACGGGCAATGGCGCAGAGCATGCAGATCTCGGTGTCGACCGTGGTCGAAGCCTACGAACGACTGGTGGCCGGAGGGGTACTCCATGCCCGCCGTGGCGCCGGGTTTTATGTGGCAGGGGGCGCGGCGCCCTTGGTGCTGACCGAGCTGGGACCCAAGCTTGAGCATGAGGTCGATCCACTGTGGATCTCTCGCCAGGCGCTCGAACCCGCTGGCGCCCTGTTGAAACCTGGCTGCGGCTGGCTTCCTGCGCACTGGATGTTCGAGGCTGGAGTGCGCAAGGCGCTCCGGGCTACGGCGCGCTCGCAAGCCGAGCAGGTGGTTGAGTACGCATCGCCGCAGGGCCATCGGCCGCTGCGCGATTTTCTGTCGCGGCGACTGGCCGGCTTTGGCATCGACGCACCGGCGGAGCAGGTCATGCTCACCGAGTCCGGCACGCACGCCATCGACCTGATCTGCCGTTTTCTGCTCCAACCCGGTGACACCGTACTGCTCGACGATCCCTGTTATTTCAACTTCCATGCCTTGCTCAGGGCCCACAGTGTCAACATCGTCGGTGTGCGTCAGACCCCTACCGGCCCGGATATCGATGCATTCGGTGCTGCCCTGGCGGCGCATTCGCCACGGCTCTACATCACCAATTCCGGCATTCACAACCCAACAGGTGCCTCCCTGTCACCGGGCACTGCGCACCGGCTGCTCAAGCTCGCTGAGGCCTCGGGCCTGTTGATCGTCGAGGACGACGTTTTCGCCGATTTCGAGCATACGCCAGCGCCCAGGCTCGCAGCCTTCGATGGTCTGGCCCGGGTCATCCAGATTGGCAGTTTCTCCAAGACCGTCTCCGCTTCGGTCAGGTGTGGGTATATCGCCGCACGTCATGACTGGATCCAGAGCCTGGTCGACCTGAAGATCGCCACCACCTTCGGAGGCGGTCGTCTGGCAGCGGACATCGTTCACCATGCGATCACCAGCAGCGGCTACCGCAAGCACATGGAGACCGTGAGGATGCGCCTTGCCATCGAAAGGGACAGAACGGCTGAAAAGCTCAAAGCGCTCGGCATCATTCCCTGGCTGATGCCACAGGCAGGGCTATACCTGTGGTGCCGTCTGCCGCAGGGCAAGGACGCGGCCGCGTTGGCCAAGGTGTGCTTGAACAATGGCGTGGTGCTGGCGCCTGGGAACGCGTTCAGCCAGTCCCAGACGGCAGGCGATTATGTGCGTTTCAATGTTGCGCAGTCAGCCGACGGGAAAATCTACGAGGTACTGGCGCGGGCTCTGAATGCCTGAGCCTTGCGCCTGGGTAGGCCCGCGAACCCTGACGCCCGAGCTTTTCTGAACCCTCGTCAATCGGGCAGTGCCCAACGTTACTCCAGGCTCAAGCAGGCTAGCCATCATGGACCACCCAGAAATCATTCACCACGGCGCCCGTGAGGGCGTGACCGGCTCCTGCCA
Organism: Pseudomonas sp. I3-I5; assembly: GCF_022699445.1. Taxonomy (NCBI): domain Bacteria; kingdom Pseudomonadati; phylum Pseudomonadota; class Gammaproteobacteria; order Pseudomonadales; family Pseudomonadaceae; genus Pseudomonas; species Pseudomonas sp. I3-I5. The sequence continues at coordinate 1,858,639 of NZ_CP093940.1, forward strand.
TCAAGTCTGGATGGACCAGACGGCCAGCTTGCTGATCGACTGCGGCGCCTTTCAAGGCGAGGACGAAGATCAAGGCGGGGAGGGCTTGGCCCTCGACTTCGCCATCGATGGCGTCAAGGCCCTGATCGTGACGCATGTACACCTGGATCACGTTGGGCGAATCCCTCATCTGCTGGCTGCGGGTTTCGAGGGACCGATCCTGTGTAGCGAACCGTCAGCTCAGTTGTTGCCCATCGTACTCGAAGACGCGTTCCGGCTCGGTATCAGTGACGATCCCGAGCAACTGGAACGCTATCTCAAGGTTGTGGAGCAGCGCACCATCGCATTGCCCTACGGCAACTGGTTCACGCTCCACGAAACCGAGGCTGCCCACTGCAAGGTCAGGCTGCAACCGGCCGGCCATGTGCTGGGTTCGGCGTATGTGGAACTCGACATGCAAAGGCCAGGCGCGACTGCCAAACGGGTGGTCTTCAGTGGTGATCTGGGGGCGCCGCACTCGCCACTGTTGCCAGACCTGACGCCTCCCGAGCGGGCTGACCTGCTGATTCTGGAAAGCACCTACGGTGACCGTCGGCATACCGACCGGAAGCACCGGCGTGAACGCTTGCAGGCCGTCATCGAGCGGGCGCTGAAAGACCAGGGTACGGTGCTGATCCCTTCTTTCTGCATCGGCCGCACCCAGGACTTGCTCTACGAGCTAGAAGAAATCCTCCACGAGCACGAATTGGCGGGAAACGATCAGGCCAACAGCGGCCCGGAAGTGGATTGGCCACACTTGCCGATTATTCTCGATTCACCGCTGGCTAGCCGCTTCACGCAGGTCTACAAGGGCTTGCAAGGGTATTGGGACGAATCGGCCCAGGACCGTATCAAGGAAGGGCGCAAACCCCTGTCCTTCAAGCAACTGATCACCATCGACAGCCATGAGGAGCACCAACGCATCGTTCAGCACCTGGCCGAAACGGCTCGGCCGGCGATCGTCATCGCGGGCAATGGCATGTGCTCGGGCGGGCGTATCGTCAACTACCTCAAGGCGATGCTAGGTGATGCCCGGCACGATGTGGTCTTCGTCGGTTACCAGGCCCATGGCACACCTGGCCGGGACATCCTGACCCACGGCCCGGAAGGCGGGTACGTCATGCTGGACGGCGAACGCATAGACATTCGTGCCGGGATCGAGCGTGTGGAGGGCTACTCAGCCCATGCCGACCAGGCGGATCTGGTCGGTTTCGTCACGCGAATGCAGGTTTGGCCGTCGCATATCCGCCTGATACACGGAGAGCCTGAGGCCAAGCAGTGCCTGGCCGGCGTTCTGCAAGCGCGCTATCGCGAGAGCGGTCACGAGGGACGTGTGCACATCCCCTGATGGTTAGCGACTAGAAAGTCCACGAACACCCGCACGCGTGCGGGCATGTTCGGTCCACCGGCGAAAACGGCGTGGATGGGCTCTCGGTCACCTGGATTGAAGGCCTCGAACAGTGACACCAGGCGGCCGCTGGCCAGGTCATCGGCGACGGTGAAGGTGCCTATCCGCGCGATGCCTGCGCCCAGCCTGGCCAACTGGGCCAGGGCTTCGCCACTGCTGCACTCGATGTTGCCGCTTACCTTCAGTGCGAACTCGCGACCGTCACGCACGAACGGCCAGTCCGACGTGGCTCGCCTGAAGTTGAATCGCAGGCAGTTGTGCTTTGCCAGGTCCTCGGGTAGCAAAGGGGTGCCCCACCGGCTCAGATAGTCTGGCGAGGCCACGACCACCTGGCCCGTTTCATCGATTTGCCGAGCATTCAGAGAGCTGTCTGGCAGCGTGCCGAAGCGCACAGCCACATCGGCCTGGCCACCGAGCACATCAACGACTTCGTCACTCAGGGTCAGGTCGACCAATACCTGCGGGTACTGCACGCTGAACGCCGCCACCAAGGGGACGATGCGCAGTCGGCCGTGCCCAAGTGCAGCGCTGACGCGAACTCGACCACGGGGCACGCCCTGGTCCGTAATGGCCTGCTCCACCTCCTGAAGGTCGGTCAGCACGCGGCGTGCCCCGCGTAGATAAGTCTCGCCTTCGGGTGTGAGGGTAATCGCGCGCGTGGTACGCAGCATCAGCCGTGTTCCAAGACGCTGCTCGGTGCGCGCCAGTATGCGGCTGACGGCAGAGGGTGTCAGGCCCAATGCACGGGCGGCTGCCGACAGGCTGCCTGCTTGCGCCACCTGGGTGAACACCTCCATCTCACCTGATCGTCCTGTCAGATCCATTTGTGCCTCGTACGCAAAGGTGGTTCGCACAATCGCTATCTAGTGCCTTGGTGAAACAGATCGTAGCATTCACGGCACAGATAAGGAGTTAGCCATGCGTATCAATCCACCCCTTGTAGCACTCGCCATGGGCGCGTTCGGTATCGGGGTTACCGAGTTTGCTCCCATGGGCATGCTGCCCAGCATTGCCACTGACCTGGGTGTGTCCATTCCGGCCGCTGGTCTGCTGGTCAGCGCCTATGCACTGGGTGTGCTGATCGGCGCCCCGCTCATGACCCTGGCAACCGTACGCGTACCGCGCCGATACCTGCTGATCGGGCTGATGGCCATCTTCACCTTAGGCAACCTTATGTCGGCCCTGGCCAGCGATTACGCCAGCCTGTTGGTCGCACGGGTAGTGACCTCCCTCAACCACGGCGCCTTCTTCGGTATAGGTGCCATCGTCGCGGCCAGCGTGGTGCCCGCCGAGAAACGTGCCGGCGCCGTGGCCGCGATGTTCATGGGCCTGACGCTGGCCACCATCGGCGGTGTCCCCCTGGCAACCTGGTTCGGCGAGTTGCTCGGCTGGCGCACGGCGTTCTGGGGCATAGCCGGGCTCGGCCTGGTGGCGATGACCACGCTGTGGTATGCCTTGCCCAATGTGCCATCGCCCAAGGGCGACGGTGCGCTGGCCGAGATACGCGTGCTGACACGTGGGCCTGTGTTGGCAGCCTTGCTCCTGACCGTGGTGGGCTCCAGCGCGATGTTCACGGTGTTCACCTACATTGCGCCCATCCTGCAAAACGAAGCCGGCGCGTCTACCGCATTCGTCACCTCCATGCTGGTGCTGTTTGGTGTTGGCCTGACCCTGGGTAACGTCTGGGGCGGCAAAGCGGCGGACCGTTCCGTGGATCGAACCCTGATTGTCTCGCTCGCCATATTGATCGCGGTACTGCTGGTGTTCCCACTCGTAATGGGCTCATCCCTGCTTACTGCCGGCGCTATCCTGGTCTGGGGCGCAGCCAGTTTCGCCCTGGTTCCGCCCCTGCAGATGCGCGTGATGGAGGCGGCCAAGGATGCACCGAACCTGGCCTCGGCCGTGAACATCGGTGCTTTCAACCTGGGCAACGCCATCGGCGCTGCATTGGGGGGCGCCGTGATCAATGGCGGCCTCGGTTACTCGGCCATCGCGTTGGCGGGCGCAGGCACCGCAGCGCTGGGCTTGATAATGGTGCTGACGTTCGCCTGGCGTGGTCGTCACCAGGTTACCCAGGTCGCGGCCTGAGGCATGCGCCTTCGCGAAGGCTGTGCTAGCTGTCAAGGCGTGCCGTTACGCCCATGTTCGTGATAGGCCGGGCGCTCGCTCAGGCGCTCGTAATAATCGCGTAGGGCAGGCAGGTGAGGGTGTTCGAGCGGCGTTTCGAACCAGCGGTTGACCGACAGGCCTATGGGAATGTCGGCCAGGGTGAAGTCACGCCCGGCTACATAGGCGCCGGTGCGTGCCAACTGGCGCTCGAGAATGAGCATATTGCGCCCCCAGTCGGCACAGGCGTTGGCCAGGGCATGCGGGTCTTGATGGGCGGGGGAGTGTCTGACCAGCGACAGGAACGCGTAGCGCCAGGATGCGTTCAGGTCCGAAGCCTGCCAGTCGATCCATTGGTCGATCCTGGCCCGAGTACGGGCCTCCCCCGGGTAGAAGGCTGCTGGGCCATAGCAATTGGCCAGGTAGCGAATGATGCTGTTGGACTCCCACAAGGTGAAGTCGCCGTCCTGGATGACCGGCACCATGGCATTGGGGTTGAGCGCCAGAAACGCTTCGCTGTCGGTAGCCTGGAAGCCCGTTCCCCAGTCCTCCCGCACGAATGGGACCTGGAACTCCGCGCACGCCCACAGTACCTTGCGTACGTTGATCGATGAGGCTTTGCCCAGTATGCGCAGCATGTTGACATCCTTGTAGGCGGAGCTTCGATCCTCGGTGACCGACGGCAAACGGTCAAGAGGTAGCGATCGTGTAGGCCCTTTCTGAAATTGCGCGCAGGTACTTGCTGCTCGTTGTGCTCAGGGAAGCACCTGCCTAGTCTCGGCTCTCCAGACAGGGAGCAAACAGCATGGACAATGACATCACCAGACCCCCCCAAGGCCCCACCGTGGTCAACGCAACCCGTCGATTCGCGAGCGCCGGTACCGACCTGGTCCAGATGAAGCCAGCGTTGCCCTTGCGTACTGCCTTAGTGGAAGCATCCGTCATCATGGGTTGCATCACCGAGCTTACCCGCAAGGCCATCGACAAGCCTGCAGACCGCAAGAACGCAATGCTCGCCACCTGCTACCTGGCCGCAATGGCCAAGGCCCTCATCGACGGGCAATTACAGGCGTTGCGCCATGTTCGTGAGGACGATGTCGAACGATAGCGGTCAGGCGCTTGCTTGGGGGCCGCGAACTTGGCACCCTTGGCGGCGCGTATCGCCTGTAACTCGACAAAAGGAAGAGTGCATTGAGCTGGGACAAGGTGGGGAAACTCCTCGTAGCCGTTCTGATCGGGCTGGCGGCCCTGTTGTTCGTCTACAAGGCAGTGATGGGCAACCCGCGCCTGGAAGCGTCGCTGACCTACGCGTACCTGACCTATCCGGGACAGTTCAGCGAGCGTATCAGCAAAGCCAGCGAGCAGCTCAAGTACGAGCAGTTGAGTGCACGCATAAACACGATCGGCCAAGGTCAACTGAGCCGCGACCAGGTCGACCGGCTGGTGGAGATGGCACAGGCGCCTTATGCCCAGCTGTTTGCAAAACCTTTCGAGGCCGGCCTGGTAGACCACCGGACCGGCTTGCTCATCGAGTTGCAGAACACCGGCAATGCCCCCGTGGATCAGGTAAGGATCCGCTTGCCCTCCAAAGGCCTGGTGCAGATCCGGGATTCGGCCGGCAATGACACCTTGCTCGAGGCGGCCACCGCTCAGCTCGAGATCCCGGCGATCGAGGCCGGCGGCTCCAGCAAGGTCTGGGTGTATTTCGATGCTGACTATTCGCAGATTCGCCAGAGTGGGGTAGGCATCAGCTATGCCGAGGGGACGGCGGATGTGCAGGTGTATCAGTCGGTCGCCGGCTTCCCGGCCTGGGCTGCCCGCTACAGCACAGAGCTGATGGGGCTGTTGATTGTAATGGGGTTGAGCGTGTTGGCACTGGGTTACGCCTGCCTGTCCCGCCGGCGGTCGGCCTAGGCATTGCTCAAGCGCCGGTGTCGTGCAGTGCCAGGCTCTGACGCAAGTGCTCCAGCAAGGCCAGGCGCACCGATTGCGGCCCCTGAACGCGGATCGCTCCGGCCTGGGACAGCAGCCAGCCCATCAACGCTCGATCATCCGCTACCGTTGTGACCAGGATGGCACCGCCGTTGGGCAGGCATGTGAGGCGCATACCTGTGCCCAGCGGATGCATCTCCAGATGATGGTAGAGCGACTCGTCCACCCAGGCGTGCAATTCCACTTGAGCGGGCGCATCTCCTGGCGCGGGCGGTGCCCCATCGCGCAATTTGCGTCCGGGCTGCCAGTGCCAGCTATACGGCATGCACGCGCTGTTGCACTGCAACGGGAACAGCCCTGCCAGCTCCACCAGGTCACGCTCGACCGTACGCTTGGTCGTGGCATGGCCCGCGCTCGACAGTGCCGCCTGTAACTGCGTGCAGCTCATGCCGGGATCGCGGCCCGGAAGGAGCTTGAGGAGTTCCCACTGGCGGGCGATGGTGTGACGCGATGACTGACTGGGCAAAGGCTCTTCCTTGAGGGGCAGACAATGAATGCCTAACTGGTGGCTTTAAGCTACCGGAGGATACCGTTTCGCAGGTTTTGAACCAAGTCATTCATACCCGTGAGGCAAGCGACGAGCGCAAACGGTGTCTTCGTACTTGCAACGCCATCGCCCCCGATCAACGACACAGGGGCGATGGGTTAACGCTCGAACATCATCCGTCCAGGCAACGGGTCAGCGTGCGCCCACTCAGTTGAGCGCGTGCGCCATACCCTGGTCTTCGCCAAGGAAACCACCGCTCTGGTGCTGCCACAGGCGCGCGTAGGTGCCGTTTTTCTCGAGCAGCTGGGCGTGGGTGCCTTGCTCGATGATGCGCCCTTCATCCATCACGATCAGACGATCCATGGCGGCGATCGTAGACAGGCGATGGGCAATCGCAATTACAGTCTTGCCCTCCATCATCTCGTCCAGGCTTTCCTGGATGGCGACCTCTACCTCCGAATCCAGTGCACTGGTTGCCTCGTCAAGCAGCAGGATAGGTGCGTTCTTGAGCATCACCCGGGCGATGGCGATGCGCTGACGTTGCCCACCGGACAGCTTGATACCGCGCTCACCGACCATGGTGTCGTAACCGGTGCGGCCCTGTTGGTCGCTGAGCTGGCTGATGAACCCGTCGGCTTGCGCATCGCGGGCGGCGGCCTGGATTTGCGCGTCGGTGGCGTCCGGCCGTCCATAGGCGATGTTCTCGCGTATGGTGCGATGCAGCAGTGACGTATCCTGTGTCACCATGCCGATGGCGCTGCGCAGGCTGTCCTGGGTGACCTTGGCTACATCCTGGCCATCGATACGGATCTGGCCACTGTCCACGTCGTAAAAGCGCAGCAGCAGGTTGATCAGCGTCGACTTGCCAGCACCGGAGCGGCCGACCAGGCCCACTTTCTCACCCGGCTTGATGTCCAGGCTGAGGTCGGTCAGTACCTGGCGCTCACCGTTGTAGTTGAAACTGACCTTGTCGAATGTCACTGCGCCACCACGGGTCACCAGAGCGGTGGCGTCCGGGGCGTCCTGCACTTTCGGACCGCGCGTCAGGGTGGCCATGCCGTCCTGCAGTGTGCCGATATTTTCGAACAGTGAGGTCATCTGCCACATGATCCAGTGCGACATGCCATTGATGCGCAGGGCCATGGCAGTGATGGCCGCCACAGCGCCGGTGCCCACTTGGCCCTGGTGCCACAGCCACAGCGCATAACCGCCTGCACCAAGGATAAGCCCTACCACCAACGCCTGGTTGACGATCTCGAACTGGCTCACCAGACGCATCTGCCGGAAACCGGTCTGCTTGAAGTCCTCCATGGCCGCTCGGGCGAAATGGGCTTCGCGCTTGGAGTGCGAGAACAACTTGACTGTAGTGATGTTGGTGTAGGCGTCGGAAATGCGCCCGGTCATCGACGACCGCGCGTGGGCCTGCTCTTCGCCTACTGCGCCCAGGCGTGGAACGAAATAAACCATCGCCAGCCCGAATAGCACCAGCCAGGCAATGAACGGCAGCATGAGTTTCAAGGCAAAGCCGCCGGCCAGGGCGATGATGGCGATGAAATAAACGCCAATGCCGGGCAGGATCTCGATGACCGTGAACAGCACCTCGCGCACGGCCAGTGCAGTCTGCATGACCTTGGTGGTGACGCGCCCTGAAAACTCGTCGGAGAAGAACGACAGGCTCTGGCGCAGCATCAGCCGGTGAAAATCCCAGCGCAGTCGCAGCGGCAGGTTGATGGCCAGCACCTGGTGCTGGACCATGGTGCGTAGCGCCACCAGGCCGATGCTGATCACCAGCACGATGCCAATGCCCCACAACACGTGGCTTTCCTGGGCGGCAGCGGTGTCGCCGGCCTGCCAGGCTGACAGCAGGTCCACCACCTGGCCGAGGAAGCTGAACAGCCAGGCTTCGTAGAGGGACACGCTAGCGCTGAGCAGGGCCAGCGCAAGAATGTAGCCGCGCGCCCCACGGGTGCACGCCCACAGGAAAGGCATGAGGCCAACGGGGGGCGGCGGCACCTCATCGGGAGGGAAAGGGTCGAGCCTACGCTCAAAGATACGAAGCATGCAGTGTCTCCGGAAAAACGAATGGCGTGGCTGCCCTGGTACTTCACCAGCAGTGCCCGCCTTTACATAGACACAATGAGTGTCCATCTGATCAAAAACTTCAGCGCCATGGGCCTGCGTAAGGCTTCACATGCTCAAGACCTTTTGCATTGGCTGGTAAATCAGCCCCGCGTGCTCCCCAACTTCACCTGCCTGGCTGAAGCCATAACGCTGATAGGCCGCCACCGATGGCAGCGACGCGCTTACCGTAACCGTCTGGCTGCGGGCATGGCCGAGAGCGGCCTCGATCAAGCGGCGGCCGATACCCTGGCGCTGACGAGCGGGGCATACGAAGAGCATTGCCACATGACAGCCTTGCTTGAGTTCGACCAGCCCCGCAAGCCTTCCTTGGACCTCGCACACCAGCATGAGGTTGTCACCTTGCAATCGCTCTGCAAAGGCGCTCACGCTCGCCACTTCGGTGAATGTCGTGATGGCCTGCGCAGGCAAAAGTGGCGCTACCGAATGCATGAACGAAGCCATGCACAGAGCATTGGCCTGATCGAGTTCATGGCGATAGAGGGTGCGTATTTGCATGCTGACGGTCCGTGTGGGCAAGCGGTGAGCTAATAGTACCAGCGCTTCTTTCTGGCAATTGCAAAGGAGTGTATTCGTGCCTGCTTGAGCGTGCAGCCGGAGAGTTGCTGATCGATTCCATATCACCAGGCGAGTACCCAGTCCTGGACGCTCATCGACTTCCTGCACGGATGGGGCTAGCCTCGTGCCAACCTGCCCAGCCTGGATCGCCTACCCCCTATGCCTGCCGTTTTTTCCGAGTTGCCGTCCCTTGGCGCCCTGCGGGTGTTCGAGGTCGTGGCGCGGCATCTCAATTTTGGCCTGGCCGCCGAAGAGCTGGGTGTCACCCAGCCCGCCGTGGCCCAGCAGATTCGGGGGTTGGAACGTGCCTTGGAGGTACGCCTGTTCGAACGCCTGCCTCGAGGCCTGGCATTGACCGACGCTGGCCGCGGGTATAGCGAGACCGTGCGTACGGCAATGGCCATGCTCGATGAGGCAACGCGCCGGCTGCGCCCTGCGCCTTCCCATATCACCGTCAGCGTGACACCCACTTTCGCCGCCAAGTGGCTGATCCCCAGGCTCGGTGGACTGGCCGAGCGCTACCCGACATTGGATGTGCGAGTACTGGCCACCGATCGTCTGTCGCATTTTCATACCGACGGCGTCGACCTTGCCGTGCGTTACGGGCGGCCACCTTTCGGGCCAGGGCTTGAGCAGGCACTGTTGATGGGTTCGGAGATCATCGCGGTGGCGAGCCCCACCCTGGTAGCGGCGCTTGGCCCGCCTGAAGACTTCGCAACACTGGAGCGCTATGTAGCTCTGTGTGATGCCCACGACTTGTGGCCGTCTTATCGCGCGCAGGTCTATCCCGGTCACCCCGCCGTTGGTGCAAGGTCAGTCCAGTTCAACCAGACATCACTGGCCATTGACGCGGCCATTGGCGGGCAGGGCATTGCGCTGGCAGAACGCGCCTTCGTGGCTCAGGAGATCGACGCAGGGCGCCTGGTCCAGGTTGCCGAATCGCATCTGCGCCCAGACAAGGCGTTCTACCTGGTGTGGCCACGCAAAGCTCGAGACGCGCAGCAGCTGCAGTGGGTCATCGACTGGCTCAGGTCAGACGCAGGCGATAGAAAAACTACTGGCTGACGCGTTGGGAGCTATCTCCCTCGCTTCTCTGCCCCTTGGTAGCCTGGTTCCTGTACCCACTCGATGCCCATCACAGGAGGCAGCATGACAAACGAAAAGGTTGCAATCATTACCGCAGGTGGCAGCGGTATGGGCGCGGCGGCGGCCAGGCGCCTGGCCGCCGATGGCTACAAGGTCGCGATTCTTTCGTCCTCTGGCAAGGGAGAGGCCTTGGCCATGACGCTGGGCGGGCTGGGCGTGACGGGGAGCAACCAGTGCATGGAGGACCTCGAGCGGCTGGTCGAGGCAGTCATGCAGCGGTGGGGCCGCATCGACGTCCTGGTCAACAGTGCTGGCCACGGGCCTCGGGGGCCTGTGCTGGAACTGAGCGACGCCGACTGGCATGCCGGCATGGAGACCTACCTGCTCAACGTCATCCGGCCGACACGCCTGGTCACGCCGGTGATGCAGCGCCAGGGCGGCGGGGTCATCGTGAATATTTCCAGTGCCTGGGCCTTCGAACCCAGTGATCTGTTTCCCACTTCCGCCGTGATGCGTGCCGGGCTCGCTGCGTTCAGCAAACTTTTCGCCGATACGTATGCACGTGACAATGTGCGCATGAACAACGTGCTGCCGGGGTGGATAGACAGCTTGCCGGCCCTTGAGCAGCGTCGCGACAGCGTGCCGCTCAAGCGCTATGGCAGCAGCGACGAAATTGCCGCCACGGTCGCGTTTCTGGCAAGTGACGGCGCCGCCTACATCACCGGGCAGAATATCCGGGTCGACGGTGGCGTGACGCGAAGCGTCTGAGTTGAACGATGCGCTCAAGGCAGGCTCACAACCCCAAAGGGTTTCACAGGAGCAGTGCGATGAGTATCGAACGCAGTATCCCTGAACTCGCGGCCTGGTACGCGCAGTACGACGACATCAGCTACCGCCGTGAGTCACCCGATGCCTACCACCATGAACTGGTGCGTACCGCCGAAGCGTTGCGTGACGATGGCATCATCGATTGGGACGATTGGCTGGCGCTCAAGGCCTTGGCCGACCAGGCGCATGTGCATGCCCTCGAAGATGCCGTGCGCGCCCATGTAATCGACCCTGACACATGAAAGCGCTCAGGATTGCCACATTCAACATCAACGGCATTCGCAGCCGGCTGCCTGCACTGCTGGCCTGGCTCGAACGTGAAAAGCCCGATGTAGTCTGCCTTCAGGAGCTCAAGGCACCCGACCATCAGTTCCCGGGTGAGGCTCTGGAAGCCGCTGGCTACGGGTATCTGCACCTGGGCCAACCTGCCTGGAACGGAGTGGCGATCCTGGCGCGCGGCAGCGAGCCGCTCGAGGTACGGCGAGGCTTGCCGGGCATGGAGGACGACACCCAGAGCCGCTATCTGGAGGCAGCGGTGCATGGGGTGTTGATAGGGTGTTTGTACCTCCCCAACGGCAACCCGCAACCAGGGCCGAAGTTCGACTACAAGCTGCGTTGGTTCGAATGCCTGATCGAGCATGCCCGGCAGTTGCAGGGCAGTGGTCACCCCACCGTCCTGGCCGGTGACTTCAATGTCGTGCCCACGGACCTGGATATCTACGACCCCAAGTCCTGGCAAAAGGATGCGCTGCTGCAACCCGAATCGCGCGATTGCTTCGAGCGTTTACTGGCCAGCGGCTGGATCGATGCTATCCGGCACCTGCATCCGCAAGAGTAGGTGTTCACGTTCTGGGACTACTTCCGCAACCATTGGGCGCGCAATGCGGGTCTGCGCATCGATCACCTGCTGCTCAACCGGGACCTGGCGCCGTACCTCAAGCGAGCGGGCGTCGATGCCTGGGTGCGCAATGAGCCCAAGGCCAGTGACCATGCCCCGACCTGGATCGAGTTGGGGAGTCGGCGCAGCCGCAAGTCGGCTGGAGTCAGCTAATAAGGTCAGGAGCTCAAGCGCCTGATTGCACGATCCTATACGCATCTTTCCAGCTGCCCTGTACCCCATCCATCATCTCTTGAGTTCCCCTATGGGAGCGGTCCGATGCCCCGGCAAGGCCGCTCCCACAGGGGGAGCGCTGGCCAGGCGTCAAAGCTGCGCTTACAGCCAGTTACCTGCGCGTACGACTTAATGAACGTCATAAACATGCATGAGTCTACTTGATGCTTTCTCTTAGCGTGACTAATACTAAGGAACGGCCGGTGAGGGATGATCATGCAGATGCGATTCGTTGTGGTTCCAGCTGTACCGCAAACAAAAGAATGGCTGCCACGGCGACTCGGCTTTCCATCATCACTGGGGGAGGGCTACGACCTGTACGACACGCAGGACAAGGTCAGGCTGAGCCTGAACCTGCCTACTCGCGCACAGGCCGAGTACGAGTGCAGCTGTCGCAACGGCTGCGAAGTGGCCGGTGACCTGACCGGAAGCGGCTGAGGGCCTGCCCGGCCCGATCAAGCCAGGTAGTCGTTGAAGTAGTCAAGCGTGGCCAGGTTCTTGTCCTTGGACTCGAACATGATGTCGAACCTGTCGAGAAACTGAAGTGCGTAGCGGTTCGTCCAGCGGTTCCACATGCGAGCGCTGTGGGCGTACAGATCGCGTTTGTTCACCTGTTCCAGCAACTCACCGATCACCAGCTTGCGATCAGGCCCGAACCCCAGCGCCTGCAGGTGCTCCGGGGGCTGAGAGTAGTGCATGGTGGGGCGTACGCCGCGCCAGCTCTCGATCACCCGCTCAACTCGCGTATCGCCCGGGTCGATGTAGTCACCCTCATGAATCCAGCAATGGTGGATATCCAGCACCACCGGCGCCAGGTCAGCCAACGCCAGGCAGTCGTCGAGCCCATAGGTCTTCTCGTCATTCTCGAAGGTGATCACATTGCGGGCCACCTCGGACAGGCGTGGCCATACGGTGCGAATCCCCGCACCGCCCAGCCGGCCGGCAATGTGCACATTGCATTTGAAGTCCTGGAAGACCTGCCCGTAACCCATCATGCGGATCATGTCGGCATGGTATTCGAATTCGGCCAGGCTGTTCTCCACCACCTCGGGGCGGTCCGAGCCCAACACGCAGTACTGTCCAGGGTGAAATGACAGGCGTATGTGCCTGGCGCGCGCGAAAGCACCGATGGCGGCGAAACGTTCGGCCATCAGCGCTTGAAAGTCGGCCTCGCGGTACACGTGGGCCACGCTAGGGTGGCTGTACAGCGGCAGCAGGTCGCTGCTCAGGCGCAGCATGCGCAGCGCCTGGGGCAGCTGGGCCACATAGTCGAGCAAGCGCAGCTGGGCCTGGAGGTTGTGTTCCACCAGTTCAAGCAACTTGTTCCGAGCCGCCTCGCGGGAGGCGCCCGAAACCCAACGCAGCGTCGTGCTGCGCGGGTTGAACGTACGCTCGATGGTCTCCAGCTCCTTGACCGACAAGCTGCGGTGCGGGTGTCGGTACATGCAGGCGAAACCCAGGCGTGGCATGCGATTACTCCAGAGGGCAGGGCCCGTTTACAACAGCTTGTCCAAGGTGATCGGGAACTCACGGACCCGCTTGCCGGTGGCGTGATAAATGGCATTGGCCACGGCCGCAGCGACACCTACCACGCCGATCTCGCCCACGCCCTTGGAGCCCAGCTCGTTGACCACATCATCGTGCTCTTCCACAAAGATCACCTCGATATCATCAATGTCGGCATTCACCGGCACGTGGTACTCGGCCAGGTTGTGGTTGAGGATGCGGCCCAGCGCATGGTCGGTCTGGGTTTCTTCGTGTAGCGCCATGCCGATGCCCCACACCACGCCCCCCAGGATCTGGCTGCGCGCTGTCTTGGGGTTGACGACCCGGCCTGCAGCCACCGCACTGACCACGCGCTTGACGCGCACGGTCCCCAGGTCTTCGTCCACCGATACCTCGACGAAGACCGCCGAATGGGTGGCAGTGGAGTAGGGCTTGCGCTTGTCGTCAGGGCCCGCCTCGACCTGCACCTCGAAGCAGGCCTGCTGGGCACTGGGCAGCAGGTCGGCGAGGGCGAACGAATGCTCACCGGCGCTCACCTGGCCACCTGCGATCAAGAAGTCGGAATCGTCCAGGCTGGCCAGGCTCTGGTGCTGTTGCCTGGCTTGCTCGACAACCTGCTTGCGCAGCTCCAGGCACGCTTTGCGCACGGCAGAACCGACGGAGGACACGGTGAACGACCCACCTTGCAACGGCGCCTTTGGCAAGGAGGAGTCGCCAAGCAGGAACGTGACATCGGCCATGTCGAGGCCCGCGGCATCGGCAGCGATCTGCGTCATGACGGTATAGGTGCCGGTGCCGATGTCCGTGGTGGCGCTGCTGACGGTCAAGTGCCCGTCACAGCCCAGACGCGCCTTGGCGCTGGCTTGCATCTGCATGGCTTCCCATACACCGCCGGCCATGCCCCAGCCTATGCGTTGATTGCCGTCCCGCATCGAGCCGGGCGCAGCCTGGCGCTTGGCCCAACCAAAACGCTCGGCCCCTTGTGCGTAACAGGCTAGCAATTCCTTGCTCGAGTAAGGCTTACCCTCATTGCCATTGTGGCTGGCGAAGTTTCGTCGCCGCAACTCGACCGGGTCCAGCCCTGTTGCGCAGGCCAGTTCGTCCATGGCGCACTCCAGCGCCACCATGCCCGAACCTGCACCCGGCGCGCGCATGTCCAATGGGGTGTAGACGTCCAGTGGGGCCAAGCGGTAGCTCAACGCGACGTTGTCGCATTGGTACAGCATGCCGCTCCACTCGACGACGTGCTCGGCAAAGTCTTCAAACCGTGACGTCTGGCCGATGGCGTCATGCCCAATGGCAGACAGGCGGCCTTGCTCATCGGCCGCCAGGCGCAGGCGTTGCTGTGTGCGTGGACGGTAGCCAAAGGTGAACATCTGCTGGCGGGTCAAGGTCACGCGCACCGAGCGCATCAGGTGCAGGGCAGCCATGACCGCCAGGGGCAGCTGGTACTGGGGACGCAGGCCGGAACCGAAGGCGCCACCGACGAAGGCTGCCTTGACGCGCAATTTTTCCTTGGGCAGTCCGAATACGTTGTGCACGTATTCCTGGCAATTCTGCGTGCCTTGGGTCTTGTCGTGGATGACCAGGCTACCATCGAGCTGGTAGCACACGGTGGAGGCGTGGGGCTCCATCGGGTTGTGGTGTTCGTTGGCCGTCCAGTAGGTGGCGTCCACGCGGGTAGGGGCGCTGGCATACCGGCCTGGGAAGTCACCACGGGGCTCAGGTGTTTCAGCCGGCGCCTCGTGTGCTTGACCCAGTACCTTCTCCAGGTCGGATTCATGGCTTTCCTGGCTGTAATCGATCTCGACCAGCGAGCCCGCATGCCGAGCGATTTCCAGCGTCTGTGCGACGACCAGTGCGACGGGCTGACCGCTGTAGAACACGCGGTCATTGAACAACGGCCTGAAGGGTGAGCCCTCGGCTGCATCATCGTCACTGTAGTCATCGTCGTAGCTGGAAATGCGCGGACGGTTGATGTGGTCCAGTACTGCCACCACGCCTGGCACCTGTAGCGCTTTGTCGCTGTTGACCTTGACCACCCGGCCGCGGGCGATGGTGCTGGAAACGACGCTGCCGTGCAGCAGGCCTTCTTCCGGGTAATCGGCGGCATAACGTGCCTGGCCGGTGACCTTCGCTGCGCCGTCGACGCGGTCCGCTGGGGTTCCTACTACCTTGCTCATTGCGCGTCCCCCTCGAGGCTGCCGCCGGCGGCGGCCTCGTTCAATGCCCGAATGATGGCTTGTTGTGCCAGTTGCACCTTGAAGCCGTTCTGGCTCAGGGGTTGTGCCCCTTGCAGCAGGGCAGTGGCCACTTGCGTGAAGAGCTCGGTGCTGGGCGCCTTTGCTTGCAACATCGCTTCGACAGCTTCGTTGCGCCATGGCTTGTGGGCCACGCCACCCAAGGCGATGCGGGCCTCCTGAATAATCCCGCCTTCGATGTGCAGGGCAGCGGCGACCGAGACCAGCGCGAAGGCATAGGAGGCACGATCACGTACTTTCACGTAGCGGAAATGCTCGGCGAAGCCTTGATCAGGCAGCTCGATGGCGGTAATCAGCTCATCAGGCGCCAGGTGGTTGTCCTGCTGCGGCGTATCGCCGGGCAGGCGATGGAACTCGGCGAACGGAATCTGGCGTTTGGCGGCGGGCCCTTGCACATGCACCACGGCCTTCAGGGCAGCCAATGCCACGCACATGTCCGAAGGATGAGTCGCCACGCAAGCCTCGCTGGCGCCGAGAATCGCATGAATGCGATTCAAGCCGCTGCGTGCCGGGCAACCGCTGCCGGGTTCGCGTTTGTTGCAAGGCGTACCGGTGTCGTAGAAGTAGTAGCAGCGCGTACGTTGCAGCAGGTTGCCGCCGGTGCTTGCCATGTTGCGCAACTGAGGCGATGCACCGGCCAGGATCGCTTGCGACAGCAGTGGGTAACGCTGGCGGATGAGCGGGTCCCAGGCCAGGTCCGCGTTGCTGACCAACGCGCCGATCATTACACCGCCCGCGTTGGAGGACTCGATACGGTCAAGTTCCAGTCCTGTGATATCGATCAGTCGCTCGGGCCGTTCGACATTTTCCTTCATCAGGTCGACCAGGTTGGTCCCGCCTGCAATAAAACGCGAGGACGCATCTGTCAGGCGCAGTGCCTCGTCCAGCGAGGCAGGCTTGTGGTAGCTGAAAGGGGTCATGTGCGGGCCCTCTTGATCAGCGGCAGGGCCTGTTCGACGGCGGCCACGATGTTGCTGTAAGCGCCGCAGCGGCAAAGGTTGCCGCTCATCTGCTCGCGGATGTCGGCACGGGTATGGGCGTGACCTTCATTGGCGAGGCCCACGGCCGAGCAGATCTGGCCAGGGGTGCAGTAACCGCACTGGAAGGCGTCCTGACTGATGAATGCCTGCTGCATGGGGTGCAGTTGGTCACCCTCGGCCAGGCCTTCGATGGTGACGAGGTCGGCACCTTCGCACATCACGGCCAGGGTCAGGCAAGCGTTCACCCGGCGGCCGTCGCGCAGCACGGTGCAGGCGCCGCATTGGCCATGGTCGCAACCTTTCTTGGTGCCCACCAGGTCCAGCTGCTCACGCAACAGGTCGAGCAGGGTGGTCCAGGGTTGTACTGTCAGGGCCTGGGGTTGGCCATTGAGGGTGAAGTTCAGGGTCTGCTGTGCAGCGCCCTGTTCAGGGAGTGCAGTCATGGTAGGTCCTCACGGTTCGATTGCGCACAGTAGGCTGTGTCTATGGAGTGCGACTGGTCAGGCGCCCGGAACGTTCATCCCAAGCGCCAGGCCCTTGTCATTTCTTGCCTGGAAGCACCGCGCTCAGCACTTGCTTGGCGGTCTGCACGATCACGCCGGCTTCATCCGGGTCACCCTTGAGCAAGGTGGTCGCAAACTTCCTGGCCTGCTCAAGTTTCAGGTGCGGCGGCAGTGGCGCTACGTTGGGGTCCGTCTTGAACTCGATCAGGACCGGGCGATCGGCCGCCAAGGCACGCTCCCAAGCGGGAGCGACATCTTCTTCACGCTCGACGTAGATACCCTCAAGACCAATCGAGATGGCGAACAAGTGATAAGGCACATCAGGGATCGACTGAGAGGCTTCGAACTTCGGATCGCCCTCCATCACGCGCTGCTCCCAGGTCACCTGGTTGAGGTCTTCGTTGTTGAACACCGCGCAGATCCACGTGGGGTTTTCCCACTGCTGCCAGTATTTGGCCACTGTGATCAGTTCGGCGAGGTTGTTCATCTGCATGGCGCCGTCGCCCACCAGGGCGATCACCGGCCGGGTCGGATGGGCGAACTTGGCAGCAATGGCGTAAGGTACGGCCGCACCCATGCAGGCCAGGCCCCCCGACAAGGAACATTGCATCCCTTCGCGGATCATCAGATCGCGGGCGTACCAGTTGGCGCACGAACCTGAATCACTGGATATGATCGCTTGGTCCGGCAGGCGCGGGGACAGCTCATGCACCACTCGCTGCGGGTTGATCGGGTCGGCCTTGACCAAAGCGCGTTTGGTCAATGTCTTGTCCCAGCTGGCGCGCCACTTCTCGATTTTCTTGCGCCAGCTGTGATCAGGGCGCGGGTGCAGCAAAGGTAGTAATGCCTGCAAGGTCTGCGCCGCGTCACCGACCAGGTTCACCTCCATGGGATAACGCAGGCTGAGCATGTCGGGTTGCAGGTCGATTTGCACGCCGCGCGCCTGACCTTCCTTGGGTAGGAATTCGGAATACGGGAAGCCAGAACCAATCATCAGCAGCGTGTCACATTCGGCCATCAACTTGTAACTCGGCTCCGTCCCGAGCAGGCCGATGGCGCCAGTCACCCACGGCAGCTCATCGGGGAGCACGCCCTTGCCCAGTAAGGCCTTGGCAACGCCAGCACCCAGTTGCTCGGCCACTGCTGCTACCTCGTCACTGGCACCCAGCGCGCCGGCCCCGACCAGGATGGCGACCTTGCGTCCGGCGTTGAGCACATCGGCGGCGCGTTGCAGGTCGGCATCGAAGGGGACCACCTTGGGTTTACTGTAACCAACGCCCGAATGAACGGTGCCATGGGCGCGGGGCGGGTCTTCGTAGGGCAGGTCCTGCAGATCGTTGGGCAGAATCACGGCAGTCACACGTCGCTCTCCAACGGCCGTGCGCACGGCGCGGTCTACCAGATGACGTACCTGTTCAGGCGTGGATGCCTGTTGCACGAACGCGCCAGCGACGTCCTTGAACATCGAGACCAGGTCCAGCTCCTGCTGATAGTGACCGCCCAAGGCTGCGCGCGCCTGCTGGCCCACGATGGCCAGCACCGGCTGATGGTCCATGCGCGCGTCGTACAAACCGGTCAGCAGATGCGAAGCACCCGGGCCGGACGTCGCGATGCAGACGCCCAGCTCGCCAGTGAACTTGGCGTGGGCACTGGCCATGAAGGCAGCCATCTCTTCGTGCCGGGCCTGGATGAATTCGATCTTGCCGCCCGCGCGGTTCAGGGCGCCGAACACACCGTTGATCCCGTCGCCTGGGTAACCAAAGATGCGGCGTACGCCCCATTGGTACAGCCGCTCGACCAGAAAATCGCCTACAGTGCCGCTCATTGTCTTCTCCTGCCGCGTCTCGGATAAGTTCTGGACTTGACAGGGAATACTAAAGTTTCAACGGACTTGAAGCGGTTCAGCCGACCGGAATAACCCGTTCGTGCAAATCAACCGTGCTTGCGCAGCGCTTCGATCAACTCGGCCTTGGTCATGGTCGAGCGGCCCTTGATGTCCTTGCTGCGTGCCTCCTTGAGCAGACTTTCCTTGGTCTGCGATTCGAGGGAAGCCGAGCTGTTGCGCGCGTGCCCCTCACGGGTCTTGGCAGCTCGTTTGGCAGAGTCCGAACGTGCGCTTTCCTTGTCTGTACTGCTGGTCTTGCTGCCAGAGCCACCTTGCTTGTCGCCCCCACCGGATTGCTTGTTCACCGTAGCCCAGGCGCGCGCCTCGGCTTTGTCCTTGGAGAGCCCTTTGTCCTCGTAACTTTGCTCGATGTGCTCGGCTTTGCGCTTTTGCTCTTGGGTGTACTTGTCCTTGTCGCCGCGTGCCATGGTCGCCGCTCTTCTCTGATGGATATAGGGTTGAAGGCCAGCACGCGCTCAAGTGCCGGTTGGCGGACGGGCGGTGGCCCTTTTAATCGGCGAACTCCACCTGAGAAAGGGGACGGGCAACGTGCTCCAGTGACCGGCGCTCTGCGGCTACGCCGTAAACGGCCTGAACGAATGCCGCTACCAGCATGAGCGCGGCGCCGAGCAGATACCCATACCAGACCTGGGTGCGCTCGCCCGATTCGATCAAGGCACCGAACAACGTCGGCCCCACCATGCCACCGAGCCCTGTGCCGAATGCATAGAACACGGCAATGGCCAGAGCGCGGATCTCCAGCGGGAAGGTTTCTGCGACGGTAAGGTAGGCAGAGCTGGCCGCAGCCGATGCGAAGAAAAAGATCACCATCCAGGCGATCGTTTGCTCGATGGCATCGATCATCCCCTGTTCGAACAGGTAGCCGCTCAGGGTCAGCAGTATGCCCGACAGGGCATACGTGGCGCTGATCATGATGCGCCGCCCCAGCACATCGAACAGCCGCCCGAGCAACAGCGGGCCACAGAAGTTGCCGAGCGCGAACGGCAGGACATACCAGCCAACGCTGGAGGAGGGCACATCGTAGAAATCGGTCAGCACCAGGGCATAGGTGAAGAAGATGGCATTGTAGAAAAACGCCTGCGCCGTGAGCAGCGTCAGGCCTACCATGGCCCGGCGTCTGTGGACCACGAACAGGCTGTGAAATATCTCGGGCAAAGGCGTGTGATGCCTGGCACGCAATTGCAGGGGCGGAACATCTACCGCAGGCAGTCTCAAGCCTTGAGCGCGGCACTTGCGCTCGATATCGGCCACTATACGCTCAGCAGCTTCGGGCTGATCGTGAATCATCAGCCACCGCGGGCTCTCCGGCACCCACAGCCGCATCAGCATGATCAGCAATCCCAACGCGGCGCCGGTGCCGAAACAGAGGCGCCATCCGAGGTCGCCGTTCGCGATCGACGGGTCCAGAAGCACGATGGCGCCCACTGCACCCAGCGCAGCGCCGAGCCAGAATGTGCCGTTGATGGTCAGATCGACCCAGCCCCTGTAGCGCGCTGGGGTGAACTCCTGGATGGTCGAATTGATGGCCGTATATTCCCCACCAATGCCCGCGCCTGTGAGAAAGCGAAATGCCAGAAAGCTCCACAGGTTCCAGGAAAATGCCGTGGCTGCGGTGGCCCCGATGTAGAGCGCCAGGGTGATGAAGAACAGTTTGCGCCGGCCCAGGCGGTCGGTCAGCCATCCGAAAAAGAGTGCGCCGAGCACCGCCCCTGCGATGTAGATGGCGCCAGCCAGACCAACGTCGCGGTTGCTCATGGCCAGAGCAGGGCTGTCCTTCAGGGCGCCGGCCAGTGACCCGGCAAGGGTGACTTCCAGGCCGTCCAGTAGCCACGTGATGCCAAGCGCCACCACCAGCAACGTGTGAAACCGGGTCCATGGCAGTCGATCAAGGCGGGCAGGAATATCCGTGCTGTAGAGCCGCTGATCGGGGCTGCTGGCATGTGTGCCGTGTCTAGGTTTAGTCGTCACGCCAGCCTCGAGCCTCTATCGCTGCCGTTTACAGGAAGGGCTGCGAAGCAGCCCTTAGATTCCAGGTATCAGGCTCGGTGAGCCTTTGCGATGATCAAGTACCCCTGATGATCAGCTACCACCACCCGAGCCGCCTGCGCCGCCCGTACCGCCACCTGTACCGCCGCTCCCGGTCCCACTGCCCATACCGGTACCTCCGCTGCCGCCCATGTCGCCTCTACCGCCCATGTCGCCGCTCCCGGTACCGCCCATGCCTGAGCCACTCCCGGTGCCGCCGGGACCCGTGTTCGCCCCACTACCGGTACCCGAGCCTGAGGTTGTGCCATCGCCACCCGTGGCGTCCGTACCATTGCTTCCGGTGCCACTGCCGGTACCCATGCCGTCCCCTGGGGTGCCGGAACCGGTAGCGCCGCCGGTGCCATTCATGGTCCCGTGATCACCCGACTGCATGCTGGGGGTGTGCTGATCGTTCATGTTGGTAGCTGCCATGACCATTGGCGCGGACGCACCCAGGCAGAGTGCAAGCAGCAAGGAAGAAGGTTTTAGCATTGTCATGATGAAGCTCCTTTTATGAGGTGTCCTCGTAGTGTTCGTCAGGCTGCACTACCACGGCGTGCCCTGTAGGCGACGAACGGGCCTTTCCCTAGGGCGATGAAGTGCCAACCGACCGCCTGGCAGGGCATGCGGTTTTTTCCGGGTGTTCCGGCGCTTGACGGGGGTCATACAGGAAAACCACGTCACTTCGTGGATGTTTTCAGACAGGAACCAACGATGAACAGCCCGTCCAGCACCGCCGCCAACACAGATCGAACCGTACCCAGCCAGCTTGGGTTTCCGGTGGTAGGCATTGGTGCCTCGGCAGGCGGTATCGCCGCGCTCAAGGTTTTCTTCGAACACATGCCGGTTGAGAGCGGCATGGCATTCGTCATCGTGCTGCACCTCTCGCCCGATCATCAGCGCGTCGCGGACGGGATCATTCGGGCCGCGACTTCCATGCCGGTCGTACAGGTAAACAGCTGCGTGCCCATCGAGCCCGATCACGTCTATGTCATTTCACCTGCCTGGCAACCGATCATGACTGACGGCCACCTCAAGGTCGTTCCCTCTTCGCGGCCTTTGGGAAAGCATGTCGCCATCGATTTGTTCTTCCGTGATCTGGCCGATGTGCACAAGCAGCGAAGTTACTGTGTAGTGCTTTCCGGTGCAGGCAGTGATGGTGCAGTGGGCTTGTCGCGTATCAAGGAGCAAGGTGGCATCACCTTGGTGCAGAGCCCGGCCGATGCCGAATTCGACGGGATGCCGCTGGCTGCCATTGCCACCGGACTGGTCGATGCGATACTGCCGGTAGCCGACATACCGCAAAAACTGCTCGGTTTCTGGATGGGCATGCGCAGCATCCGTGTCGCCGATGCAGAGGCCGGAATCCAAGCCAAGGCTGCGCAAGCGGGAGAGGATAGCGAGCAGGCGCTGCAGGACATTCTCATGACCCTGCGCAACTGTACCGGTTACGATTTTCAGCACTACAAGCGCGCGACGGTCATACGGCGCATCGAACGCCGCTTGCAGATCACTGGCCGGGCCGACCTGCCGAGCTACCTGCGTCATCTTGAGCAGCACCCTGATGAGGCAAAGAACCTGCTCGAAGACCTGCTGATCGGTGTGACGAACTATTTTCGCGACCGGGAAGCCTTCGAGGCGCTCGAGCGCTTGGTATTGAGCGTTGTCTTGAACCCAGGTGGCCCTGAGGACAAGCGTGAAGACGTGCGAATCTGGTCCGCTGGCTGCTCAACGGGAGAAGAGGCCTACAGCCTGGCGATACTGTGTGCCGAACACCGCAAACTTGAGCCTGCTCTGCTCAAGCTGCAGGTATTTGCCACCGACATCGACGAGCGCGCGATTGCCATAGGTCGGGCGGGGATCTACCCGGAGGCGATCATCACCGATGTATCGACCACGCGCCTGCGCCAGTACTTCGCCAAGGAGAACGATCACTACCGGGTAAGGAAGGAAATTCGTGAGAAGGTTCTGTTCGCCAGGCACAGCTTGCTTTGCGACCCGCCTTTCTCACAGGTAGACCTGATCGTGTGTCGCAACGTGCTCATCTATCTGGATCGCGAGATCCAGAAACAAATGCTGCAGATGTTCTATTTCGCGCTACGCCCTGGCGGCTACCTGTTCATGGGCTCCTCGGAGTCTGCTGACCTGTGCCCGGAGCTGTTCAAGGCGGTCGATAAACGCAACCGGATTTTCCGCGCCAATGTCGCCGCCAACATCCCCGTCGAGCAAAATCAAAATCAGGTGATGACGAGCCTGGAGAGCGAGCTGCATCGCACCAAGCTGCACCTGCAGGAAACCATCGAAAAGTCGGAAGTCTCCAGCGAAGAGCTAGAAGCTTCCAACGAAGAAATGCAAGCCATCAACCAAGAGCTGCGCTTGGCTACCGAAGAGCTGGAAACCAGCAAGGAAGAGCTTCAGTCGATCAACGAAGAATTGCTCACGGTCAATTTCGAGCTCAAGAGCAAGGTCGAAGAAACCGACAAGATCAACGACTACCTGGCCAACCTGATCGCTTCTACCGACATCGCCACAGTGTTCGTGGATCGCAATATGCATATCCGCTGGTTCACGCCGCGAGCGCAGGACATCTTCAGCATGCGCCAGACGGACACGGGCCGTTCGCTGCTGGATATCACCCATCGGCTCGATTATCCGAAAATGACCGAGGACGCTGCTGCGGTTCATCAATCGCTGACCGTCAGGGAACGAGAGGTCAGTAGCAGTGACCGACGCTGGTACATCGCTCGTCTGTTGCCTTATCGCTCGAGCGAGGACCACATCGACGGTACGGTGCTCACGTTCATCGACATCACCAAACGGCGTGAAGCTGAACAGGACCTGCGCCTGGGACAGGAGCGCATGCGACTGGTAGCGGAAAGCACCCAGGACTTTGCCATCATCATCCTGGACGGCAACGGCGTCATCTGTGAGTGGAATCGCGGTGCGGAGTCTATCTTCGGCCACAGTGCCGAGCAGATTGCCGGCAGCCATTTCGACGTGCTGTTCACGGACCAGGATCGAGCTGCTGGTGTACCTGAAGCCGAATTGCGCAAAGCCCAGGTAAATGGGCGTGCCGAAGACGAGCGCTGGCATTTGCGTCGCGACGGGAGCCGCTTGTACTGCAGCGGGGAAACGGCGCGCTTGCGTGGTGATACCCCGGGGTACGTGAAGATTGCCCGTGATATGACGGGGCAGAAGCACCTGCAGGATGAACAGGGCAAGCGCCTGGCTGAGACACGTACCAGCAGCTTGCTCAAGGATGAGTTCTTCGCCTTCATGTCGCACGAGCTCAAGCATCCGCTGAACCTCATTCAGCTCAATGCCGAGATATTGCGCCGACTGCCTGCCGTGCAGTACACGGCCAAGGGTGGCAAGGCGCTTGCCGTGATCAACGACGCAGTGACCAGCCAGACCCGCATCATCGATGATTTGCTAGACGTCGCTCGCCTGCGGACCGGAAAGCTCATGCTCAAGAAAGAGCTTCTGGATCTGGCCGATATGCTCAAGTCGATACATGCCATGGCCATTGAGGAATACCCCACGGCCCGGATCCTCCTCGTACTGCCCGAACCGCGCGGTCCGATGGTGGTTCATGGTGATGCGAGGCGGCTTGAGCAGATCATCTGGAACCTGATCAACAATGCCCTGAAGTTCAGCGGCCCGCAGGCATGGGTCACGGTCGAGCTCTCACTTACCGAAAAAAACGTGCGTTTGGCTGTCAGCGACAACGGCCCTGGCCTGTCTGCAGATGATGTGACAGACATCTTCGAGCTGTTTCGGCAGCCCCACCACACCCGTCATCACGGTGACGGCCTGGGCATCGGGTTGTCACTGGTCAAGCAACTGGTGCAGGCCCATGGCGGTACTGTGAGCGCACACTCGGCGGGGCTGGGGCTTGGTTCAACATTCAGTGTTCAGCTGCCGCTGTCGCAGCGCACCCTTGGGAAGGGCGCAGCCAACCCAGACGCTGGGCCCAGTGAAGGCAGGCTCAAGGGCGTTCATGTCTTGCTGGTAGACGATTCTGCGGACGTTGTGGACGTCATGCGGATGCTGCTGGAAATGGAAGACGCCCACGTTACTACGTTCCTCAATCCGGTTGAGGCGCTGGAGAATGTGGGAGGGCACCGGTTCGATGTGATACTGACCGATATCGGCATGCCTGAAATGGACGGGCACGCATTCATCACGGCGATTCGTGAACAAGCTCAGTATCAGGCGACGCCTGCAATCGCGTTGAGTGGCTATGGGGTCAGCCCGCCAAGCCGGGAGGGTCGGGTCGCGCACTTCGACCTGCAACTGACCAAGCCCGTGCACTACGACGAGCTGGTAGGCGCCATTGAGTCACTCTGTCGTGCCTCGCAAACGCTTTGAAAGGAAATCGGTGGGCAGTGCAGCTCACCGGCTTAGCGGCACATTCGAGGGCCACCTGCCGAGAGTCTCGCCAGTAAGCCATATCTTGGACAACTTGCGCCCGGCACGTTCGCGCGCCATTGAACGTGCCTTGGGTTATTGCCGCCATGGACTTTTCCCCATCCACTACTTGCACGCCATTGCTTGGCGCGTTTCGTCAGCCTGATGTGAATTACTTGCGCGATAGGCCGTGGGGCGTCGGTCCCTTGAGAACACAGGGCTCACTTGTGTGACCCCGAGAGGGGCAAACGACCAGGCCAAACGGCTGGCCGACCTAGCGATGAGAATCGTTGATCAACGTTGAAACGACCGGTGTGGCGCCCGCTGCGTCGGCACGATGATGAGGATTTACCGATGTTCATGCACAACAAACGATTGCAGTACACCGTCCGTGTCTCCCGGCCCGACCCCGGCCTTGCGAACCTGTTGCTCGAACAGTTTGGCGGGCCCCAGGGTGAACTTGCCGCCGCGATGCGTTATTTCACCCAGGCCGTGACCGAGGATGATCCAGGGCGCAAGGACATGTTGTTCGATATCGCCACCGAAGAACTCAGCCACCTCGAGATCATTGGGTCGATTGTGGTGATGCTCAACAAAGGTGCCAAAGGCCGTTTGGCCGAGGGTGTGGAAGCCGAGGGTGAACTGTATCGATCACTCACGGGCGCGGGTAACGACTCGCATGTCACCAGCCTTTTGTATGGTGGTGGCGCTGCGCTGGTGAACTCTGGAGGCATTCCCTGGACGGCTGCCTACATCGACACCATTGGAGAGCCTACGGCAGACCTGCGTTCGAACATTGCCGCCGAGGCCCGCGCCAAGATCGTGTACGAGCGTCTGATCAACGTGACCGATGATCCCGGCATCAAAGATGCGCTCGGTTTTCTGATGAGCCGAGAAATCGCCCATCAGATGTCTTTCGAGAAGGCGCTGCATTCCATTCAGCCCAACTTCCCGCAAGGCAAAATGCCGGGTGATCCCGAGTTCAACCGCACTTACTTCAACATGTCCCACGGCGGTGAGGTGCGCGGATCGTGGAACGAAGGTCAGGATTGGGTCTATGTAGATCAGCCGCAGCCGGCTGTGGATGGCGGTAACGGTATGGCTTCGGTGGCGTTGGATGGAGCCAGTGCGGACGCAGTGGAGGCCATGAAGCTAAGGACCATGTCCGATCCCGACCTGCAACCGATGACCGGTGCCGAACTGGGCAAGGTCAATGGTGATGAGCCTATGTGAGACGGCAGGGCAGCGGACCGCCGGGTCCGCTGCCACGTTCAAGCGTCACAGGTGACGCTCTCAAGCCCCCCGCATACCCAGGTTATCTCGCCCTTGCGCATGCACGTTCGCCTCCTGCGGCAGCGCCGTGACCTTGATGGCCCGCACCGGTACGGCGAACTTGGCGCCGATTTTCGAGAACCGCTCAAGCAGCTTGAAGTTGATGGCCTGTTGAATGTCCATGTACAGGTTGTAGCCTGGGTCCTGCACGATATAGACACATTCGAACTCAAGCGCTTCCTTGCCGAAGCCCCGCAGATGGGCGCGGTCGAAGCGTGCTTGCGTTTGCGCCTTGATCGCTTCCTCTACGATCCCGGGTGCCTTCTTCACCGCCTCGGTAGGCGTGTCATAGGAAAGACCAAATTCGAACACGATGCGTCGTTCTTGCAGGCGCTTGTAGTTCTGGATGGTGCTGCTGATCATGCTGGCATTGGCCATGACGATCTGCTCGCCGCCCAGGCTGCGGATGCGCGTGGTTTTCAGGCCCACATGTTCGACGGTACCGGCCAATGGGCCAATGACGATGAAGTCGCCCACCTCGAACGGCTTGTCCACGGCGATGGACAGCGAGGCGAACAGGTCACCCAGAATGTTCTGCACAGCCAGGGCGACCGCAATACCGCCCACACCCAAGCTGGCGACGAAGGCGGTGATGTTCACGCCCAGGTTCGACAGCATGGCCAGTAGCACGATCGACCATAACAATACCCGCGCACCCCAGGCCGACAACGTGGCAAGGGCACTGCTCTGCTGGGAACCGTCCGGATTATGGCGGGTGAAGTAGCGGTCCAGGCCCAGACCGATGGCACGGTTGACCCACAGGCCGATCTGCAACGCGGCGACGACGAACCAGAGGCTGCCGACCCGGCTCAACCAACGCTCCGGCAGGTCGAGCATGCTCAACCCCACCAACAGTGAAGCCAGGAACAGTAGCGAGTTGCTGGTGCCTGACAGTACTTTCTCAACCACATGGCTCAAGGCACCGGAGTGAGATGACCAGTGCTTGACGCGCCGCTGTACGAAGCTTATGGCGGCCCTGGCCACCAGGAACGTCAGGACGGCCACAGTGACGGCGAGTAACAGGTTCAGAATGGAAATACCGAAGAACGTGGTATCGGTGAAGAGTGTAATGATGCGATCGCTCATGAAGGCTTGCCTCCTCTAGCAAAGATTTCGAGGTGTCAGGCGTCGAGCAAAACAATTGCCCTGCGAGTGGTTATCAGAGGGTGGGTGCACATCGATCATAAGAAGATGAACAGTGCAGACCGGGTAAGGGACCGTGCGCCCGTAGGCCATTGATTGGCCCACGATTGACAACAGGTGGGGCCCCGTCCAGCGATGCGCTGAGAGGGCTCCTCATGGATGCGGCACATCGTCTTCAAGCGTTGCGCCGGTACGCGCAGCCAGCGCACGGTATTCCTTGCGCAGCTCGCGCAGGGTCTTGCTGTCCATGGCCTCCAGGTCCAGCACCGAACGTTGCGCCGATTGAGTGGCGCGGATCAGCTCATCGAGCTTGACGTGAATGATGTCGTTGTCCCGGTTCTGGGTGTTTTGGATCAGAAACACCATCAGGAATGTGATGATGGTGGTCGAGGTGTTGATGATCAGTTGCCAGGTATCGTTGTAGTGGAACCATGGGCCGGAAACCGCCCACATGATGATGAGCACGATGGCCATCAGGAATGTGCTGGGGCGGCCAGCCTGGTTGGATAGCCACTGACAGAACTGCGCGAACTTCATCGGATCCCTCCTGGTGATTGCAGTGGTTTGCGGCGGCGCAGCGTACGCCGCCAGGTGTGAAACGATCAGCCGTCAGATTGTTCTTCAGGTGGCACCTGGCCTTCCGGCCATTCCGGAGCCGGCTCTGTGGGCGCCTGTTCAGGTGTACCAATGGTGTCACCCGGATTGTGGGGTACGTCGTCCACATAAGGGTCTGGATGATTGGGGTCAGTCATGTTGGATTCCTCTGGGATGTGCTGCGTTAGTGCCCAGCCCGTTGCCGGGTGTTCCATCGATCTGCCCAGTGGAACGTCCTGACACTGAAGCGGCTCCATCATTGAGTGAGTTCAACGGACTACTGAGATGATCTACTTAGGCTGTGCAGGCTGGAGTCTGCCCAAGGAGCATGCCCCGGCTTTTCCCGAGGCAGGCAGCCATCTGGAGCGCTACGCTGCGCGCCTGAGCGCTGTGGAAATCAACAGTTCGTTCTACCGGCCCCATTGGCCGAAAACCTACGCGCGCTGGGCCGCATCGACACCTGAGGGCTTTCGCTTCTCGGTCAAGGTACCCAAGGCCATTACCCATGAGATGCGTCTGCAAGGGTGTGAAACGGCGTTGGACAGCTTTCTGGCCCAATGCGGGGAGTTGGGGGAGAAACTGGGCTGCTTGCTGGTCCAGCTACCACCGTCGCTAAGCTTTGACGAAGCGGTAGCCAGGCGTTTTTTCGAAGCGCTGCGCCGCCGGTCCGACAAGCCGGTCGTCGTCGAACCTAGGCATGCGACATGGCGTTCAGCGCAAACGCTGCTGATTGACCTTCAGGTGGGACAGGTGGCGGCAAGTCCGCCTAGATTCGCGCTAGATGGCCAGCCCTCAGGATGGCCAGGCATAGCGTATTGGCGGTTGCACGGCGTACCGGTTTTGTATCACAGCGCTTATTCCGATCCATGCTTACGGCAGCTTGGCGCGCAGGTGACACGTACCCATGTTCAGGGGGCGATCACCTGGTGCATCTTTGACAACACAGCCAGTGGCGCCGCCGTGGGTGATGCGTTGACGGTTCGCAGTCACCTGGGCTAAGCGAAGCGGATCAAACTTTTCCCCGGCGTTGCGCTCTGCTCATAAAGACACCCTGTTGAAGTTGGAGATGCCCATGAAAGACACTCATACCCACACCGGCGACAAAGTCCCGCGTCCGATCTCCTCTGAGGAAGCGCAAAAAGGCGAGCAGTCACCTGATCCGGTGTTGGAACGCCCTGATCCGGCCACTGAGGCCGTAGACAAGGCGATCACCCCGACATCCATCAAGGAACTGGAAGAGCAGACGCGGGCGATCGAGCAGCAGACTGAAAACGTCGAAAAGCGCCTGGATCGCTAAGCGATGGGGTCGTTTTGCTGCATGCGCTGGGCTTTCCCGAAATTGAAGCCAGCGGCTTAGTGCTGCAATGGGCCGCAAAGCGGCCCCACGATTTGAGCTGGGCGCCTGACATTCAACTTGACACCTTCAGCTACCGGGGCCGGCCCGGCGCTCCGGCAAAGGCACTTACACCTAGATCCACGTCAACCCGGCTCCATCCTCGTATTCTTCTTCCATCCTCGCAGATTCATGACGCACAGCGTGAACTGCAGAATGATCAGCGCCCAGGCCTCGGCGTGCCAGCCCCAGGCCGCCCATAACAGATTGCTTGCAATGAAACAGCAGAAGCCGACTTTGCGGCGGGCGGGTCGCCGCGACCCTATGCACCATGCTGCCACTACCGTCAGCACCATGGCCGGCCATTCCAGCCAATCGATCCAATCCTCCATCGCGCTGTCCTCGGTCTTGGTTTGTTCGTGGGACAGGCCAGCTGAAGACGGGTTCAGATCGATCCTCTACCCGGATACGCATGGCCATGACAGCGCGGGCACACACGTTTTTTTGAACCTCACCCAGCCTTGGCTTGCCCACTTGAGAGGTACTGCTTTGAATCGTGATCAAGAGGAGGGATGTCATGCCCAGTACAGCACGCAAGGTCCGTTATGGTGTAGTGGCCGGGGGCTCGATTTCCCAGGGTGCGTTCATGCCTGGTATCGGGCAGACCGACAACTCGGAAATTACCGTCCTGGTCACCGGGGATGAGGAAAAAGCCCGACAGTTGGGCGAGCGTTATGCCCTGCGCACCTACCATTACGACCAGTATGCTCAGATGCTTGCTGCGCGGGAGGCGGATGCGCTCTACATCGCAACGCCTAATTTCCGTCACCGTGAATTCGTGGTGCCGGCGCTCGAAGCCGGTATTCATGTATTGCTCGAAAAGCCCATGGGCATCAGCGAAGCCGACTGCAAGGCCATGATCGAGGCCTCGAAACGCACTGGGGCGAAGCTGATGGTTGCCTACCGTCTACACTGCGAGCCTGGCACGCTGGACATGATCGAGCGGGTGCACAAGGGCGATTTCGGTGATCCCAGGTTGTTCACCTCTATCTTCACGCAGCGGGTCAAGCCCAATAACCACCGTGCCCAGAATGGTTTCGAGGCCGGGCCGGTGCCCGACATGGGCCCCTATCCCCTGAACATGGTTCGCCAGTTGTTCAACGCCGAACCCATCGAAGTCTCGGCCATGGGAGTTCGCTCGCCTGGCAGCACCATGGACACCTGGGACACGGTCACCGTGAGCCTGCGCTTCGAAGACGAACGACTGGCCCAGTTCACCGTCAGCTATACCTTGCCGTCTACCGAGCGGTTCCAGCTATTGGGCACCAAGGGCGAGATCGAGGCTTCACCGTGCTTTGGTTATGGGGAAGGGGTGGCGATCAGCTACAGGGCCACCATCGATGGCGAGACGCGTGTGCACGTTAACCCTGTGGTGGATCAATTTGCTGGGGAAACTGCTTATTTCTCCGACTGCATCCTCAACAACGTAGCGCCCGAACCCGACGGGGAGGAGGGGTGGCGCGATGTACGGGTAGTCGAGGCGATCAAGCGAGCGCTTGAAACCGGTACGCCACAACAGCTGGAACCGCTGCCCGCTCGCCCGTTCGCGCGGCGATCCGAACAACGCAGGGCCTTTGCCCTGGCCCCAGTACCGCCGATGGTCGATGCCGAATCGCCGGCAGAATAGCGGGTGAGCTGCGCGCTCCCTTGAGGGGGCGCGCAGGCTTGATCACGCGGCTCGCTGCTCCGACTTGCCCTTGAGCAGTTTCTTCTGCGCCATCATCGTCTTGCCCATCTCCTCGAGTTGCTGCTTACCCAGCAGCTTGCGTGCCGTAGGGAACAGCTCGCTTTCTTCTTCCTCGATATGATGCTCCAGCAACTCTTTCATCACCTTGACCCGGCCTGCAAACTCGACCGTGCCGGTGTCTGTGCCTTCAAGGTCAGGCAGCACCAGTGAATCGACGGTACGGTGCTCTTCCTTGGCCTCGTAGTACATCTTTTCCTCTTCCTTGCCGCCAGCCTCTTTAATGGCCGGGTACAGGATTTCCTCCTCCAGCGCGGTATGGATAGTGACTTCCTGCTTGATGCGTTCCAGCAGTTCGGCACGCTTTTTCACCGCGCGCTCCGTTGTCGAAGACAACTCTTCGAGCAGTTTCTTGACCAACTGGTGGTCCTGGGTCAGCAATTCGATGGCGTTCATGGATCACCTCTGCAGGTTGTTGTAATCACGGTTGCCATGGGTTGAGTCGAGCGCCAGGCCATCAGTTCCGCTGCGCAGATGACGTGCCTGGCGTGTACCCTCATCTACACGGTGCGCGGCCACCCAGTGCCAACGCTGCGCGCAGCGCCGCCAGGTGCGTGAGGCCTTGCGGCAGGTTGCCCAGGTACTCTCCCGTGCCAGGGTCGACCATCTCCGAATAGATGCCTGCGCCATGGGCAAGGCCTTGCAAGGCAGCTTCATAGGCGTGCTGCGCGCGTTCGTGTTGGCCGAGCAGTACCCAAGCCTCTACCAGCCAGAACGTGCACGCCAGGAAGCAGCCTTCCTCCTCGACCGCACCGCTGTAGCGGTAGTGGAAGGGGCCTGCCGACAAGCTTTGCTGCACAGCCTCCAGGGTGCTTTGCAGCCTCTCAGGCGCCGGATAGCCGAAGCGCACCGCCAGGGCGATACCTGCGTCCAGCCGATCGCTGCCTGGGTAGAACACATACGCCTGGCGGCCCTCATGCCAGCAATGGGTTTCGATCCACTCGAAAACACGGTCACGCTCGCGCGCCCAGCGCTGCCGGCAGGTTGTGGGTAGATGGCCGCCGTCGGCCAGTTCGATGGCCCGGCTCAGGGCCTGCCAGCAGCTGATCTTCGACAGGGTGTAGTGCCGCGTTTCTGGTAACTCCCAGATACCGGCATCGGGCTGGCGCCACTGGTCTGCGCATTGATCGGCCAGCCGTGACAGCAGCACTGCACTGCTGCCGTCCAGGATGTTGCCGGTGTCGATGAAACAACGGGCAGTTTCGAAAATGTCGCCGAACACGCCGTGCTGCAACTGGTCGCGGGCGTCGTTGCCCACTACGGGCGGGGATTGCTTGTAGCCCGGCAGGTCGATGGTGCGTGTGCAGTCACCGATGGCCCCGTCCAGGGTGTAGAAGACCTGCGCGCCGTGCTCGGCCAGCCTGCGCAGCAACCAGGTAAACGCAGCCTTGGCTTCAGGCTGAGCGCCAATGCCGAGGAAGGCTTCGATGGTATACCCGGCATCGCGTATCCATGCGAACCGATAGTCATAGTTCTTGGTGCCGCCTATGCGCTCTGGCAACGACGTGGTGGCAGCCGCCATGATCGAACCGCTGGGTGATGACAGCAACAACTTGAGCGCCAGCGCGTTGCGTATCACCACTGACTGATAGGGGCCTTTATAGATGAGGCTTTTCGACCACTGCCGCCATTCACGATCAGAGCCGTCGATGCGTTCATCGATCAGGCTCAGTGGCGGCACCACCAAGGGCTCGTCACGCCCCGCGATCAGGGCCACCACGGTGCGTTGCCCCGGCGAGGTGTCGAGTGTGGCGCGCACGCCTATGTCGTCCTTGCGCCGCACGCTGATCTGTTGATCATGCAGGAACATCCCGAGAATATGGCCTGCGTGAAAAACGCAGCCGTTGTCGTTGGGCGTGAGGTACGGGCTAACCGTGTCGGCCTGGGTACCAAAATCGATGGCGATCTCAAGCGTGACCGACCCTTCGATGCCCTCGATACGGCGAGCCAGTTCCGCCCAGGGTAAGCGCCCGGCAGGCCCGCTGTTTAGCGATTCGGTCAATCGCACGCTGCCGGTAGAGGTGATGTACTCGGTTTCCATCACATTGCTGCCGGGGCGATAGCGACGCTTTGCCTGATAGGGCTGGGTTGGGGTGATGGCAAAGTAACCGCCGGTCCTGGGCGAGAGCAGTCGATCGAACAGAGGGGGGGAGTCCATGTGGGGCACGCACCACCAGTCGATGGAACCGTCCAGGCCCACCAGTGCTACCGAGCGCCCATCCCCAAGGGCCGCATACTGCTCCAGCGCCAGCCAGCCACCGGTATCTCGTTGGGGCTCGGCACATTGCCGCGGGCTTTCAGATACGTCTTCCACATTGCAGCTCCTGCACCTTTTGTACAGGTGTGACTGAAGCGAAGCGACAACAGTTCGGCACAAATGGGCAACGGCAAGACGATGACTGTCGGGTCAAAATAAATGGAATTTTTTGTTACGCCTTTGGCTCCATTAGGCTGAGTTTGATGGAGGAGAGTCCAATGGCAGGACAACAACTGTATGTAATCGAGTACGAGCTACACGGAGAATTCAGGACTTTCATCATTCGACTGGAACGCATGGACAACGCCGAGGCCTGGCACTGGGCGAGTTGCGATGCAGGCGTCGGTATCATCCCGCGGTTCGGTCAGCACAAGATCAAGAAAGTCAGCCGACCCATGGCTGAGCGCTATGGGTTGACCAACGTGCGGTGGCGGGTCTCGGGCAAAGGCCCGGAGTTCGTCGCGCCGGCGGTGGACATGACGAAATTCGCGGTTGCCACTGAGAAGTCCTGAATTAGATTGGCGACACGCCGGTGGCACGGGCCCCGGCGTGTTCGTGTTCAGGCGTGTGTGTTCAGCCGTTCAGGGCTACGGGTACAGGAGTGTCGATAGTCGCACGGCGCTGTTGGCGCCGGCCCGTACGTGACCTGTGACCTGACCAAGTGCTTCATGGCGCACGGTGAGGTGCAACGTGGCCAGCCCTGCTTCGTCTGTCGCCACTTCAACGAGCATTGCCTTCCCTTGGGTTTGAATGCGCAGCGGTTGCGGTTGCACGGTTTCGATGCTCGCCTCCTGAAGCATGCTGCCGCCGAGCTGAACCCAAAGCGGCTTGCTCGGCGCTCCCCTTACTTCAATCGTAAGATCGGCAGGGCTTGCGCTGCGAGTGAGTCGTTTGTATTGCACCTGCACCTTGCCATCGGCGCTGCTCGCCTGGGTATCGATCAGCCAGGTACTGGCCGGCATTGCGGCCATTACCACACCCAGGGGCAGCAAAAGTGCACACCACTTAATGCGTCCGGCGGGCCAAAAAGGGTGGTGCGCATTAGCGCTTTCGGGCGCTGGATAATGCTTGGAAATCATCGGGTGCTCATTCATCGAGATGTGATCAGGCTCGTTCGCCGCGTAGCCAGCGTTGGTGATAATGCGCAAGTTGCGACAACCCATAGACTGCCCCCTGGCGCATCACCTCTTCACGCTCGGCAAAAAAACGTTGGGTGCCGGTAAAAACGGCAAGCGGCTCACCCGCGAATGCCCAGGCAAAACACAGCGTACCTGGCGGAATTTTGCCTTGCGCGGCAGGCCCCGCTACGCCCGTGGTGGCGATGGCGACGGTAGCGTTGCTGTCTTTCAATGCGCCCAATGCCATTTCCCAGGCCACCGCTTCGCTGGTCAGGCCATAGCGCTCGATGGTCGTGGGGCTAACGCCTAGCAGACGCTGCTTGGCAGCGGGGGAGTAGACGACGTAGCCGCTCTCGAGCACCTCGGCTGTTCCTGGCAGGGCGGCCAGTGCCGCTACCATGGCGCCTGCAGTGCAGGACTCGGCAGTGGTCAGAACAAGGTCATGTTTTTTCAAATACTCGAAAACGGACTCAATCGGGTCAGTGACCATACCTGTAACTCGCGCAGCATTTTGCAGTGGACGCGAGCGCAAGGCTTTTGGTTCAGTGCACGTGTGCCCGCCCGTCCATCGCGCAATAATCGAGCTGAACTTAGCAGGACTTTCATGCTTCCTCTTTAAAGAGGTTGAAAAACCGATCAAACCTGGAGAGCGGTTATGAACGAGCCTGTGACGTACTTCTGGATTGCCGTGGCGGTCCTCATTCTACTGGTGGACTTGTGGGCGATCGTCAGCGTGTTTCGTAGTGACAAGACCGATGCCACAAAGGCGGCCTGGGCGCTGTTGCTCCTGGCGCTGCCTGTTGTGGGTCTGGCGATCTGGGGTATTTGGGGGCCGCGTGGCATCAAGCGCGGCACTGGACCTTCTTCCCCTGAACATAGCAAAGGCTGAGGTGTCTTCATGAGCACATCGAATGAGCAGGACGCCAACCGCGTTGAGCAAGCGCGTACCACAGGTGAAGAAGAGCGAGACAATGACGCTCACCGTCCAGACGGGTCTACGGGCACCGAACAGGACACTACGGCGCAGAAGACCGCCAGGGATGTGCCTGCGCACAAGCCGTAAAGCAGTGTTCAGCCAGCTTCGCTACATCGCGCGACGTCAACGGCAGTCAAGCGCTGTTGACTGGCGCGTGGGCATTGTCCCTGCCCGTGAATACTTTCTAGGAGCCGTACTGTGCCACGTATCATCACCCCAGCCACCCCGGAGCACGAAATCCAGGAGCATAATGCCCGCATGTTCGGCTCGCCCAAGGAGCGGCTGGACTTCTACCGACAGGAAATCCAGTACGAGACCAGCATCCTTGCCAATCGTACGGATGCTTATCTGGCTGCCCAGTCATTTCTAGTGATTGCCTACGCATCTGCCATGGGCAACACCAATCAGAGTTGGGGTGAAATGTTCACGTTGGTGGTGCCGCCGTTTCTGGCGCTGCTTGGCGTGCTCAGTTCACTGAACGCCTGGCCAGGTATTCACGCCGCCTACAAGATCATCGAGCATTGGCAGCTCAAACAGAGCCATCTGCTGCGAAGCGAACCCATGATGGGCCTGGCTTATGACGAGTCGCCCTTGTTCAGCGAGACCGAAACCTCCCAGGCCGGTCATCGCAAGTCCTTGCTGTTCTCGCTGCGTACACCCTGGATTTTCCTCGTGTGCTGGGTCTTGCTGGGGTCATACGCCATCTTTATTCAGTTGGCATAAAGACCAGGCCTTTCAACTCTTGGCCGCGGGGCCCATGATAGGCGCCTTTTGCGCAGCGCGACGTGCCCGGTGCCCGGTGCCCGTGCTTGTACTCAGGAAGTTCGAGGTCGATCGATGAATCAACGTACCGCTGGTATCGATGCCAGTGGCCAGGATGATGCCGCGTTAACCGCAGAACGGTTGCAGCTTGCGCTGGACGCGGGCGCGATCATCGGCACGTGGGTATGGGATATACCCAATGACAGGGTTACGGCCGATGAGCGTTTTTCGCATTCGTTTGGCTTGCCGCTGTCCAAATGCCTGACAGGGATGCCTCTGGCAGAAGCGTTTGCCTCCATCTATCCCGATGACCGCGAACGCGTCGCGCAAGCCATTCAGGCGGCCACGGCCCTGGGCGGCCCGTTTCGCTGTGAATACCGGGTCCGCCAGGACGATGGCTGTTATCGGTGGGTTGAAGCCAACGGTCGAGTCGAGCTCGATGAGCAGGGCATTGCGGTGCGCTTTCCTGGTGTGCTGATGAACATCGAGTCACGTCGCAAGGCCCAGGCCGAGCGCGACCGCATGTCCACGTTGCTGCGTACCTTCACTGCCGCGGTTCCCGGCGTGGTGTACGCCAAGGACCTGGAGGGGCGCATGCTGGTGGCCAATCATGGCGCCACGCAGCTGATTGGCAAGCCGCCGGAATTCTACCTGGGCAAGACCGACCTTGAGTTCCTCGAGGATAAGGAGCAGGCCAGGCAGGTGATGGAAACCGATCAGCGTGTGATGGCTGGCGGGACGGCCGTGCAGGTCGAAGAGCGGGTGGACATGCCAGACGGGTCGGCCACGTATTGGCTCTCGGTCAAGGCACCGCTGCTCAGTGACGACGGGGAGGTGATCGGCTTGGTAGGATCCTCCATCGACGTCACGGCCCGCAGGCAGGTAGAGGAGCAACTTCTTGAGCTCAACCGAACGCTCGAGGCGCGTGTTGCCCAGGCGGTAGCCGAGCGGGAGGAGGCCGAAGCCGCTTTGCGTCAGGCCCAGAAAATGGAAGCGGTTGGACAATTGACTGGGGGCATTGCCCATGACTTCAACAACTTGTTGGCGGGCATTTCGGGCAGTCTTGACCTGATCAGGTCTCGCCTGGCCCAGGGCCGTCATGAGGACGTTGAACGCTACATGACCGTGGCTTACGGTGCTACACGCAAGGCCGCCGCGCTGACGCACCGACTGTTGGCGTTCGCCAGGCGCCAGACCCTGGTGCCCGTGCAGACGGATGTCCATGCGCTGATCGATGGTATGGCTGAGCTCGTGCGCCGCACGGTAGGCCCTTCCGTGAAGCTGGAGGTCCAGTTGTCCGCTTCGTTGCACACGTGTCTGGTCGATCCCGTCCAGCTTGAGAACGCATTGCTGAACCTTTGCATCAATGCGCGCGATGCCATGGACGGTAACGGCCGGATTTGCATTCGCACGGCAGACAAGCGCATCGATGGGGATGCAGACCCTGAGATCGCTTCGGGCGATTACCTGAGCATCTGCGTCACGGATGAGGGCATTGGTATGGACGCCGCAACCCTCTCGCGGGCGTTCGAGCCATTTTTCACCACCAAGCCGCTAGGTGCAGGTACGGGGCTGGGTCTGTCGATGGTGTACGGTTTTGCCCGCCAGACCGGCGGACATGTGCACATCGAGTCGGCGCCGGGGCAAGGCACTCGGGTCTTTGTGCAATTACCGAGTCACGGTGGGCCTGCCCGTGTGGTCAGCGACAGCGTTGCCCCTGCAGTGAATCACCGGGCGCGGCCGGGTGAAACGGTATTGGTGGTGGACGATGAAGCGTCGGTGCGCCTGTATGTCAGTGAAACGCTCAGTGGAATGGGCTACGTCGTCATCGAAGCAGCCGACAGCCTGGCGGGTTTGCAATTGCTGCGCTCGGACACGCGTATCGACCTGCTGATCACCGATGTCGGACTGCCTGGCGGGTTGGATGGCAGAAAGATGGTCGACGTTGCAAGGGGGATCAGGCCGCGGCTGCCAGTGCTGTTCATCACTGGCTATGCACCGCCCACCCCTGAGCAGCAGACCTGGCCCACCCATGGCGGGATGGTACTGAGCAAGCCATTCGATCATGACACGTTGGTCGGGGCCTTGAGCACCCTGATGCACGCGTGAAGCCGGGCTCGGCCCGCTAACCGCGGGCCAGGCCACAGACAGCGTGGAATGCCCTTAAATCGGTACCTCGGGAGCCAGCGTACCCGCCGCCGCACCAGGCACCAGAATCACCTTGCGGCAGTCATCCTTTTTCTGGTCGAACATCTTGTAGCCCATCGCCGCTTCCTCAAGCGCCAATCGATGCGTCACGATCAATTCAGGTTGCAGCCGGCCAGCCTCGATATGCTCGAGTAATTCTGGCAAGAACTTCTGAACGTGGGTCTGACCCATCTTGAACGTCAGGCCCTTGTCGAACGCGTCGCCGAACAGGAAGCCATGGATGAACCCGGCGTACACACCAGGGACGCTTACCACGCCGCCGCGCCGTACGGCAGCAATGCATTGACGCAGCGCCTTGCCGCTGCTGCCTTCGATCTTCAGGGCTGTCATGACGGTTTCGGTGGTGCTGCCCTTGGCCTCGAAGCCTACTGCATCGATGACGGCATCAACGCCGCGCATGCCCGGGGTTAGCCGAATGATGCTGTCGGCAGGGTCATCGTCCTGCTCGAAATTAATCGGTACTACCCCATAAGCGTCGCGGGCAAACGTCAGGCGGTAGTCGTTGTCGTCGACCAGGAAAATGGTGTGAGCGCCCAGCATGCGAGCGCAGGCTGCGCTCAACAAGCCGACGGGGCCCGCACCGTAGATGGCTACTGTCGAACCCTGGCCCACTTGCGCGTTGGTCACTGCCTGCCAAGCGGTGGGCAGAATATCCGACAGGAACAGCACCTTGTCGTCTGACAGCGAAGTGGGCACCTTGAAGGGGCCTACGTTGGCCTTAGGTACCCGTACATAGTCCGCCTGACCGCCCGGGATCCCACCATACAAATGGCTGTAGCCGAACAGCGCTGCACCTGGTGGAATGATTTTCTTGTTGATGATGGCGCCGCGGCCTGTGTTAGTCGTCTCGCAGGCGGCAAACAAGTCGTGCTGGCAGAAGAAGCAGCTGCCGCAAGCGATCACGAAGGGAATCACGACGCGGTCACCAACTTGCACATTGGTCACCCCGCGGCCGACATCCTCGACGACGCCCATGAACTCGTGGCCAAAAATATCACCCTGTTCGGTTTGTGGAATCTTGCCGTGATACAGGTGCAGGTCAGATCCGCAGATGGCAGTGGCGGTAACCCTCAGAATGATGTCGTCAGCGTCTTGCAGGATAGGGTCCGGAACCGTGTCGACTCTTACATCCTGTGCGCCGTGGTACGTCAATGCTCTCATGGTTCAACTCCTGCGAAGGCGAGTGTGTTATGCAGGGGAAACCACAGGACAAACAAAAGTTCAGGTCAAAAGCTCGGCGGGCATGCGGACACGCGCATACCCGTGCCGTCGTGCTCAGTCTGCCAGTAACGGTAGGCGTATCGTGAAAGTGGTACCGAGCGCCGCATCCGAAGCGACGGTGACATCGCCGCCATGGGCCAAAGTGATTTCGCTGACGATGAACAGCCCTAACCCGACAGAGCGCACCGAGTCGGCACGGTCCGTGCCCCGAGTCATAGGTGCAAACAAGGATGTAAGCAAGGTATCAGGAATGCAGGGGCCATGGTTGTGCACGCTGATGACGGCGCCATGCTCATGAAGATCAGTGGTAACGGTGACGGGATGGGTGAGGTCACCATAGGCCACACTGTTGGCCACCAGATTGCCAATCATTTGTTGCACGCGGTCTGGGTCCAGCGCACGTTGACCCTTGCCTTTGCATAGGTGACGAATGCGCGCCTGGGCGAAGGCGACTCTCAATTCGTTGACGCTTTGATCGACCGTCGAGCACAGGTCTATCGGTTGACGGCAGATGGTGATGCCTTGGCCAATCCTGACCGAGGCAAAGTCGAGCAGATCAGCGATCATGCGCCTGGCGCGCTCCGAAGAATGGCTGATACTGCCCAGCAGACGCCGTTCCTTATCCCTGTGCTCACCGCGTTCGAGCAACTGCGTCGCCATCTTGATCGCAGTCAGCGGGTTTTTCAGGTCATGACTGGCGATGGCGACCATCTGTTCGGCAAAGGCTGCGCGTCGCTGGGCGCTCTGGTAGGCGTCGGCCAGCTCGGCCTTGGCTTGCTGCAACGCAGCCTCGGCCTCAGTGGTCTGCGCCAGCAATTGCTCGGCGCGGCGCCGGGCGGTGAGCAATTCACGCTCGTAGCGATCCCGCTCGATGGTGCCGAACAGCGCCAGCTCGTGGAACACGCCGTGGGCATATTGACGGCGCACGCCATTGAGCAACATGGTGATGACGTGACCGGTGCGGTGCCGTACTTCGAGCTTAACCTCGGCGACCGAACCCTGCATTTTCATCAGCGGCGCCCAATGGGTCTGATGGAAAATTCGTCCGCCCATGGTCAACAGCTCCTGAAACCTGCACTGCGTCAGGTCCTCGGGCGCGTAGCCCAACCACTTGCAGAAGGTCCGGTTTGCCCTCACGATCACGCCCGTCTCGGTGGTGACCACCAGGCCGCAGGGTGCCCCTTCGAACAACGCGTCGACAGCCGGTATCTCACCCGCGCCGGTCATGGCCCCGGTGCCCAGGGTTGCAGGAAGGCGTCCATGGCCTGGGAGCAGGCTGTAGGGGCACTCATGTGCGGGCAATGGCCGATGTTGTCGATCAGGCACAGCGTGCTGTTGGGCAGCACGGCATGGAGGTACTGGCCCACGGAAACTGGCGCGATAAGATCGTCGATGGACTGAAGAATCAACACGGGCGTAGGCAGGCCCTGCACATCCAGCCGGTTGTCAGACAGGAACGTGACACGCGCGAACTGCCGAGCGATGTCAGGATCGGTGCGGCAGAAACTGTTGGTCAGCTCCTCGCTCAGCATAGGCTGGCCCGGCGCGCCCATGATCACCGGCGCCATGGTACTCGACCAGCCCAGGTAGTTGCTGTCCAGTGTTTCGAGCAGTTCGTGGATATCCTCCTGCTTGAAACCGCCGATGTAGTCGCCGTCGTCGATATAGCATGGCGATGGGCCGACCATTACATGAGCTGCAATGCGACCAGGTTGCTGTCGATCCGCCAGTGCACCAATCATGGCGCTGACCGAATGACCGACCAGAATCACGGGGCCTTGGCCGTATTCTGTGATTATCTCGTTCAGATCCGCTGCATAACCCGCCAAGGAGTCGTAACGGACGCGATCGTACGCCGATAAGTCCGATTGCCCAGCACCAACCAAGTCGTAGGTCACGATGCGAAAGCGCGCTTGAAAATGCGGCAACAGGTACTTCCACATCGATTGATCGCAGCCAAAACCGTGGGAAAAGATCAACGTGACAGGGCCAGCACCGGTGATGCGCACGTGGTTACGCGTAGATAAGGTCATGGCTTTCCAAGAGGGTGTGCAGCATCCGTGGCAGGGTGGGTGGGGCATGGCTTGGGCAACGCTGGCTGTTGAATCTACCGCTTACAAGCAAGCGTAGGCCGGAGATGACGAATCGACATTGGCCATCGAACAATAGTTTCGTAAGCAGCCGCTATTGGCGGAGCAATTTACCGCTTGGCGTTGTCAAGAAGTGACGAGTTGCACCATTGCCCAACCAGGAGAGTCACGTGACGGAAAAGAAGGCCCGCGTCAGCAATCAGGCGACCGGAGACATATCCAACCTGCCGCACGACATGTTCTTCGCTGCCGTGCAAACGACGCGCATGCCCATGATCGTGACCGATCCCAGCCGCGACGACAATCCTATCATCTTTGCCAACCGCGCGTTTCTGGAAATGACCGGTTATGAATCCGGTGAGATCATGGGGCGAAATTGCCGCTTCCTGCAGGGCCCCGAGACTGAGCGGTCGGTGGTCGACGCTATCCGTGAGGCGATCGAGAAGCGCGTGGATATCGCCACCGAAGTGCTCAATTACCGCAAGGACGGCTCCAGTTTCTGGAATGCGCTGTTCATCTCGCCGATTTTCAACGAGCGTGGCGACCTGATCTACTTCTTCGCCTCGCAGTTGGACGTCAGCCGTCGGCGCGATGCCGAGGATGCATTGCGTCAGGCGCAGAAGATGGAAGCTCTGGGTCAGTTGACGGGCGGCATTGCTCACGACTTCAACAACTTGCTGCAAGTGATGGGCGGTTACATGGGGCTGGTGGCCAGCGAGACCGACAAGGCGCAGCCGGACCTGAGCCGCATTCGCCGAAGCGTCGGGCATGCGCAAACGGCGGTCGATCGTGCCAGTACCCTCACCAAGCAGTTGCTGGCCTTTGCCCGCAAGCAGAAACTGCACGGCCGCGTGCTCAACCTCAATCATCTGCTCGATGACGTGAGCCCTATCATCGAGCGCACCTTCGGCGCCCAGGTGACGGTCGAATACGACTTGGAAGAGCACTTGCGCAACTGTCGCATCGACCCGACCCAGGCCGAAGTGGCACTGCTGAACATCTTCATGAACGCTCGCGACGCTCTGATCGGTCGCAAGCGCCCCCACGTATTCATCGAAACGCGAAACGTGCACGTAAGCGACATCAATCTGTCCTTCGACGGCCTATTGCCGGGCAGTTACGTGAGCATTTCCATTACCGACAACGGCATCGGCATGCCTGCCAGCATTCGTGATCGCGTCATGGACCCTTTCTTCACGACCAAGGAGGAGGGCAAGGGCTCGGGGCTGGGTCTGTCCATGGTGTATGGCTTCGCGCGTCAGTCCGGCGGCGCTGCCAGGATCTACACCGAAGAGGGTGAGGGGACCACGCTGCGCTTGTATTTCCCGGTGGACGAAGCCAGCCCGATTCAGGAAAAGCCCGTGAAGCTGGTCGAGCGCAGTTCCGGTACCGAGAGGATTCTTATCGTCGAAGACCGTCCAGACGTTGCGGAGCTGGCCAAGATGGTGCTGGAAAACTATGGCTACGACGCCGACATGGTGCTCAACGCACGCGAAGCGCTGAAGCTTATCGAAGCGGGTGAGCGCTATGACTTGTTGTTCACCGACTTGATCATGCCCGGTGGCATGAATGGGGTGATGCTGGCGCGCGAGGTGCGTCGCCTGCAGCCGCAGATCAAGGTGCTGCTCACCACCGGCTACGCGGAGAACTCGATCGAACGCACCGACATCGGTGGCTCTGAATTCGATGTGATCTCCAAGCCCTGCCAGCCCCATGATCTGGCACGGCGCGTGCGACAGGTACTGGATGGTCATACGGGTATCGTGTGAGGCCGGCTCGCTCGATTACCAACCGGAGTGAACCATCGGTCACTCCTTGGGTTCGATTGAAAAAGCGAGCACCAGGGAGACCGGCATGACGGCATTCATTGAGCAGCCTTCTACTGACCTGATGTACTTGGAGGCAATCAACCGTTGGTTTTCTACCTTCGATGATGACGTGGCACGCTGCGCCTGCCCCCGTGCCTCCCACCAGGAACTGCTGCGTCAGGCGGACGAGATGAAGCGGCTCGGGCTGATCGCTAGGCAGCAGTGGCGGGACCTTCGACAACTGGCTGACCAATCGTTGCAGCAGGCACTGGAAGGCGCCCGCTGAAACGGCTCGACCGCAATCGATGCAGACTCACTTCCAAGGATCGGTAGCATGCGGTCGATCCGAACTGGCTGAACCTGGATCAAGCCGCAGGCTGAGCGCGAAGCGAAGCTGAACGCGCGAGCTGATCACTGATCACGCCGATGAAATGATCCAGGGTCCAGGGCTTGGGCAGGAATATAGCGCCAGAGGGGAGGGCACAGCTTGACGGGTCGTGATAACCACTCATGACCACGATGCGAGTGTCAGGCTGCGACTGGCCCACCTGGTAGGCCAGCTCCAGTCCGTTCACCGCACCAGGGGTGCGGACATCGGTGAGGAGCATCGAAAATGCCGAGCGCGAGGTTATTTCCAGGCCTTCCTGTGCTGTTTCCACGCTGGTTACCGCTGCGCCCAGGTCCTCAAGGGCAATGGCGATCAGCTCACGGATGATAGGTTCGTCCTCAACCAGCAGAACGGTCGGACAGCTTGGGAATTCGCACGTTTTCATGGCAATACTCTGGCTCTGCGCACGCTGAATAAAGGGAACATCCGATGTAGACTTGCAGCCAGAGGTGCAAGCGATAGCTGTGCGCTACCGTTGTGACCTCGGGCTGTAGCAAAAAATT
Organism: Pseudomonas sp. I3-I5; assembly: GCF_022699445.1. Lineage (NCBI taxonomy): Bacteria > Pseudomonadati > Pseudomonadota > Gammaproteobacteria > Pseudomonadales > Pseudomonadaceae > Pseudomonas > Pseudomonas sp. I3-I5. Next base: position 1,903,500 of record NZ_CP093940.1, read on the forward strand.
CCTTTGCGTAGCGTTTGCTGCTTTGCGATGCACAAACCAATGCTCAGGCGCCGGGTTCCTGGGCTAACCGTTTAAGCAATGCCTTGGCAGTTGCTGCTGAGGATGCCGGGTTCTGACCTGTAATCAGATGCCCATCCTCGACCACATGGCTCGCCCAGTCTTCGGCCTTGGCATAGTGTGCGCCATGGCCCCGCAGCATGTCCTCCACCAGAAACGGGACGACGTCGGTCAGACCCACGGCTTGCTCTTCACTGTTGGTGAAGCCCGTGACTTTTTTGCCCTTGACGACAGGGTGACCGTCAGGCGCCTTGACGTTTTTCAACACGCCCGGTGCATGGCATACCGCTGCGATGGGCTTGTTGGCGGCATAAAAGGCCTGCAGCAGAACGATCGAGTCCTGGCTTTCGGCCAGATCCCACAGTGGGCCGTGGCCGCCTGGATAAAAAACGGCGTCGAAATCATAAGGGTCGACTTCGCCAAGGGGGACGGTATCGGCCAGGGCAGCCTGGCCCTCGGTGTCTTTGGCGAAGCGTTGAGTGGCCTCGGTATGTGCATCGTCTTCGTCACTTTTCGGGTCCAGCGGCGGCTGCCCGCCCTTGGGCGAAGCGAGCGTGACGTCGGCGCCGGCATCCACGAATGCGTAATAAGGTGCCGCGAACTCTTCCAGCCAGAACCCGGTTTTCTTGCCGGTGTCACCCAGTTGGTCGTGGGACGTCAACACCATCAGGATCTTCTTCATGCAGGTTTGTCCTCCAGCTCAGGTTGTGCAGGGCCGCTGCCCTGATAAGGGTGGGAGTGCGGTAAACGGTGAGTGTTCCATGGACGTGAGCGTAAGGCATTGAAAAAATGCCGCAGCTCAATGGGGCGCAGGGCAGGGCGTGGCGTGGAGAGGAGCGCGGTGCCACGCGGTGGTCACAAAGCTGTAACACAGCTGATGCAAAGTGTGCCGGCCATCACACGGAGCGCTTTCAATGATACGCCTGATGAAGTCTGCTGCACTCGCCGTTGCGGTCTCCCTTTGCGCCACATCGGCTTCGATCGCCGCAGAAAACATTCGCCTGACCGGTTCCGGGGCCAGCTTCCCCGCACCCATCTACCTGACCTGGTTCAAGGACTTCAGCAAGAAGTCCGACGGCGTGACCGTCGACTACCAGTCCAAGGGCAGCGGCGCCGGGGTGCAGGATTTTCTGAACAGGACCGTGGACTTTGCCGCCAGCGACTCGGCCATGAGCGAAGCTGACATGGCCAAGGTGGGCGAGGGCGTACAACTGCTGCCCATGACCGCCGGCGAGATCGTGCTGGCCTACAACCTGCCTGGCAACCCGAAAGGGCTCAAGCTGCCGCGCGAGGTGTACTCCAATATTTTCCTTGGCAACATCACCCGCTGGAACGACCCGCAGATCGCGGCCGCCAACCCGGAGCTCAAGCTGCCCGATACCCCCATCACCGTCGTGGTGCGTGCCGACTCCAGTGGCACGACAGCGGTGTTCACCAAGCACCTCTCGGCTATCAATGGCGACTTCAAGCAAAAGCTGGGTGAGGGCAACACGGTCAACTGGCCGGCTACCGACAAGTTCATCAAGTCACCTAAAAACGATGGTGTGACCGCCACCGTACGCCAGACCCCAGGCGCCATTGGCTACATTGAGTACGGTTTTGCCAAGTTGGCCAAGGTGGACTTCGCCCAACTGCAGAACAAGGCCGGGCAGTACGTGGTGCCCAATGCCGAAAGTGGCGCCGAGGCCCTGGCCGCCGTGAACATGCCGGAAAACCTGGTGGCCTGGCTGCCTGATCCGGACGGCGCCAAGTCCTATCCCATTACCTCCTACACCTGGATGATCTTCCGCAAGGACAATGGCAACCCCGCCAAGGCCAAGGCCATGCGCGACATGGTCGAGTACAGCCTGACCGAAGGGCAGAAGATCGCCGACTCGATGGGCTACATCCCGCTGCCGCCTTCGGTGGTCGAGCAAGTGCGCAAAGCCTCCGCCAACATCAAGTGATACCGGCGTCCCCGGCGTGCGCCTGATACGCCGGGGGTGTCAGCACCCTGTCCCGGAACCTGCCAATGAACACACCCTTCGACCTACCGGATAACCCCGACTCCGCCTGCCGGCCGCCGTCTGCCAGGGACGTGCTGGTGGACCGCACCTTCCGTGCGCTGGCCCGCATTGGGGTTGTGCTGGTCCTGGCACTGGTCTTCGCACTGGTTTACGAGGTAGGCCGCAAGGCTTTGCCCGGCATCGAGAAGCATGGCTTCGACGTGCTGCTGGGCAGTGTCTGGGACGTCAACCAAGGCCAGTACGGCATTCTTCCTGCCATCTGGGGCACGCTGTACAGCGCATTCATCGCCTTGCTGATCGCCGGTTTCTTCGGCGTCAGCATGGCCATCTTCCTGACCCAGGATTTTCTGCCGGCCAGACTCGCGGCGGTGTTTCGCACCATCGTCGAGCTGCTGGCCGCCATCCCCAGCGTGGTGTACGGGCTGTGGGGCATCTATGTGGTGATTCCGGCCATACGGCCACTGACCACCTGGCTCAACAGCGAGCTGGGCTGGATCCCGTTCTTCGGCACGTCCCTGAGCGGGCCGGGGTTGCTGCCTGCAGCCTTGGTGCTGGCGATCATGATTCTGCCGACCATCGCCGCGGTCTCCCAGGACGCGTTGACCAGTGTGCCGATGAAAACCAAGCAAGCCGCCTATGGCATGGGCACGACGCACTGGGAGGCGATTCTCAAAGTCATGGTGCCCTCGGCTGCGACCGGCATCTTTGGCTCGCTGGTGCTGGGCCTGGGCCGCGCCCTGGGCGAGACCATGGCACTGGCCATGCTGGTGGGCAACGCCAACACCCTCTCTGTGTCACTGTTCGCGCCGGCCAATACCCTGGCAGCGTTGCTGGCCCTGAACTTCCCCGAAGCCGGACCAAACGAGGTGGAAGTGCTGATGTACGCCGCCCTGGTGCTGATGTTCATCACGCTGCTGGTGAACGTGCTGGGCTCGATGATCATGCTCTACGCGCAACGAGGTAACCGCTGATGACCGATCTCTCTACACCAGTGGCCGCGCTGCCAAGCCTGCAGCGCAAGCTCGAGGGCCGGGCGCTGCGCAGCGTACTGCTGACCACACTGGCCTGGCTCGCCGCCCTGGTGGCCAGCGTGCCGCTGATTTCGGTGCTGTACATGCTCATCACCCGTGGTGGCGCACGGCTGAACCTGGAAGTGTTCACCGAGCTGCCGCCAACCGGCTTCGAAATGGGCGGCGGCTTCGGCAACGCCATGGTCGGTACCCTGGTCATGGTCGGCATTGCAGCGGCCATTGCTGTGCCGGTGGGCATCCTGGCGGCCGTGTTTTTGGCCGAGCTCGGGCCTGACAGCAAGCTGGCCAACGCCGCACGCTTCGCCGCCAGGATGCTGACCGGCTTGCCGTCCATCCTGGCTGGCGTGTTTGCCTATGCGCTGGTGGTGATGACCACTGGGACCTACTCGGCGCCGGCGGGCGGCGTGGCGCTGGCCGTTTTGATGCTACCAATCGTGGTCCTGACCGCCGAGGAAGCCATGAAGATGGTGCCCAAGATCATGAAGGACGCCGCCTACGGCATGGGCTGCACCCAGGCCCAGGTGATCTGGAAGATCGTGCTGCCCACCGGCCTGCCCGCCATCCTGACCGGCGTCATGCTGGCCGTGGCCCGGGCGGCGGGTGAAACGGCGCCGCTGCTGTTCACCGCGTTGTTCAGCAACTACTGGATCTACCACGATGGCAGCCTGGCGGTGATGAACCCCACCGCTTCGCTGGCGGTGCTGATCTACAACTTCTCCGGCATGCCGTTCGACAACCAGTTGGAGCTCGCCTGGGCGGCGTCGCTGGTTCTGGTAATGATCGTGCTGGTCATCAACATCCTGAGCCGTGTATTCGGCAAGCCCAAGTACTGATAAGGGAGCATTCGACGTGAACGTATCCACCGCCCAAAGAGTCGCTCCCCTGGCCAGCGAAACCCCCATCGTCATGGATTGCAAGCTGGACAAGATCTTCTACGGCAACTTCATGGCCGTGCGCGACAGCCACGTGCCGATCCGCAAGAACGAGATCACCGGTTTCATCGGCCCGTCCGGTTGTGGCAAAAGCACCGTGCTGCGCAGCCTCAACCGCATGAACGACCTGGTCAAGGGCTTTCGCTTCGAAGGGCATGTGCACTTTCTGGGGCAGGACGTCTACGGCAAGGGGGTCGATCCAGTCGTGGTGCGCCGCTACATCGGCATGGTGTTCCAGCAGCCCAACCCGTTCTCGATGAGCATTTTCGACAACGTGGCCTTCGGCCTTCGGCTGAACCGCTACAAGGGCGATATCGGTGACCGGGTCAAGCATGCCTTGCAAGGCGCTGCGTTGTGGGATGAAGTGAAAGACAAGCTCAAGGTCAGTGGCCTGTCCCTGTCCGGTGGCCAGCAGCAGCGCTTGTGTATTGCCCGGGCCATCGCCACCGAACCCGAGGTGCTGTTGCTCGATGAACCCTGTTCGGCGCTGGACCCGATTGCGACCCGGCGGGTGGAGGAGCTGATGGTGGAGTTGAAAAAGGACTACACCATTGCGCTGGTGACCCACAACATGCAGCAGGCCATTCGCGTGGCTGACACCACGGCGTTCTTTTCGGTCGACATTTCCCAAGGCACGCGCACGGGCTACCTGGTAGAGATGGGGCCCACCACCCAGATATTCCAGGACCCTCGTGAACAGCTGACTGCCGACTACATCAGTGGCAAGTTCAGCTGAGCCTCGCTTGAGAACGCCCGCGCGCCAGTGCCAGGACGGCCAAGGCCCGCGGTTGTCTTTACCCCAATACCGCAATCAGGGATAACCGATGCCAGCGACGCCCCGCCTGGATCTCAACGCCGTCGAGCACGCCCTGCGCCAAGTGCAGGCGCATTTCGCCGAGCTCAGCCGCCACTTCACCGAACCTCGCGACCCGTTCACCGACGAGGTGCTGTGCAACGTGCTGGAGGGCTACGCGTTGGTCGATCACTACGTGGCGCGCGGTATCGACCTGTTTCACCTGCAGCAGGTGAACCTGATGCTGGAAATCAACGCCACGGTGCTCTGTGGCACCGACGCCGCCCGCCGCCAGGAGTTCGCTGCGCACCTGGCGGCTACCGAAACCCATTTTTTCAACAACGTCGAAGGCGGCATCAAGGACTTGTACAACTGGTACTGCGGTTATGGCAGCGATTCGATATGGAAGCGCGCAGCTGGCGTGTACGTGCGCATCCTCAGCAAGCCGCAGCTGTTCATCGAAGGCAACAACCGTACCGGCTCGCTGATCGTCAGTTATCTGCTGATGCGCGCAGGCTTGCCGCCATTCGTGCTGTCGCTCGAGAACGCCGAAGGCTACTTCAATCCCTCGTCAGTCATCCGCAACTCGGCCAAGCATGGCGTCAAGGCGCTGTACGAGCTGCCCAAGATCAAGAAAAAGTACGCCGCCTTCCTGGAAGCCCATGCCCCGGCGCCCGAGACGTTTTTCCTGCCAACCCCCCTGCGCGAGAGGAGCCTTCGATGAGTCGCGGATTAGCCTGGCAGCGCTGCCGAGCGGTGCTCGAAAGCACTGTACGTCAAGCGCGAGTGCGCATCTCGTTCGACATCGACGATACCTTGGCCTGCCTGCCCGAGCACGCCGAAGCCGAGCCGGACCGGCTGCCGAGCTTCGTCCACCGCTGGTTGGGCGAGCCACTGCGCAGCGGTACCCGCGAATTGATCAGCGACCTGCGCCGCCAGGGTTGCAGCGTGTGGATCTACACATCGTCCGGACGCACGCCGGCCTACATCCGCCGATGGTTGCTGCTGTACGGTATCCGCGTCGATGGCGTGGTCAACAGCGACCGCCACCAGCACATGCTGGGCCAGCGGGGGCTGGTCAACTCGCCCTCCAAGCTGCCCTCGGCGTTTGACATCGACCTGCATGTGGACGACTCCGAAGGTGTACGGCTCGAGGGGCTCGAGCATGGTTTTCGCGTGGTAGTGGTCTGCCCCAAAGACGACCAATGGACGCAGAAGGTCAAGCAGGCGGCTACCGATGTTCAGGCCACGCTGGCCTGGCAGCAACCTCATCGCTTTACCACAGCACGTGCGCAGCGGGGATCGATGCTCGCTTCCTGACCCGCCAGAGGCCAGGCAGGCCCTGTCTGGTCAGCTGTCCCGTTCATACGCTCGGCCACTTTCGTGCCGATCTTCGGTGTCCATCATTGATGCGTAAGCCCTAGGTCGCACGACCCGGCCTAGCCCGTAGTGGTCCCAAACCACCGGGCCTTGCACGCCCTTCGCAAGCAGGCTCGATGCTGCGCCAAAGCAGCGTTTCTGACCGCTACCCACCTTTCGATAATCGCCTCCGACCCTCTGTCCCCCGTTTGGAGCGCGCCATGCACAACAATAAAAACAAGTCTCTGCGGCCTCGTTACCTGGCAGTTGCCATCGCCAGCCTTGCGGCTGTCAGCCTGAGTTCCCTGGCGCAAGCCGAGATCATGCTGTACGACCAGAACCAGACCACCTTTTCCACCGACGGCTATATCAACGCGTTCTACGTCAACAGCAAGGTCGACCGTGAAGGTGAGCAGTTCGACCGCCGCCAGTCTCGGGTGAAGATGGGCTTTCTGCCCAATTACCTGGGGTTCAACATGGGCAAGCAGGTCAATGACCTGAAGCTCGGTGCCCGTGCCTCGTTCTGGGTCACCATCAACGACAGCGAAAGCACGGGTACCGACACGGCCATCGATGTCCGGCAGTTCTACGGTACTGTGGCCAACCCTGAATGGGGCGAGGTGCTCATCGGCAAGGATTTCGGGCTGTTCGCCCGCTCGAACATCCTGCTCGACGAGCTGCTCGCCGGTTACGGTCAGGTCAGTGACACGCTGGGCCTTGTCGATGGCGGGGGTGTGTCGTTCGGCAACATCGGCAGCGGCTACCCGTATCCGTTCCCGACTTCGCAAATCACCTACCGTACCCCGGTCATGGAGGGCCTGCGTATCGCCGTGGGGATCATGGACCCGGTCGACACCAATGACAGCAGCCCCACGGGCAAGGCCTACCAGAAGAACCCCCGCACCGAGTCCGAGATCACGTACCAGTTCGACCTGGCAGGCGCACACATCTACAGCTGGCTAAACGGCAGCTACCAGACCTCCGACAACACTGACGACGCGGTGCGGTCTGTCACCTCAAAAGGGCTTGGCTATGGCGTGCAGGCCAAGCTGGGCGGGCTGTCCCTGACCGGGTCCGGCTTCCAGGCCAAGGGCATCAACCCGTTCTTCACCAACAATGCCGGCGAACCGGTGTTGCGCAACGTGGACAGCGACGGCTACCTGCTGCAAGCCTCTTACAAGGTCGGCAAGAACCGGGTTGCGCTTTCCTACGGCAAGACCAAGGACGACGGCAACGGCGCGGTAGGCAGCGGTGCCGATTATCAAACCCGCGGGGTGGCGCTGTTCCATGACATCAACGACAACCTCAAGCTGGTGGCCGAGTACAACCAGTTTTCCATTGAGGGCCATGAGACTCGCGAGCAGAACGAAGACACCGATACGTTTGCCGTGGGTGCGGTGCTGACGTGGTAACGATGTGGCGCAGGCGCAGTGTTCAACGGGGCTTGCGTGGTATTCCAGACCTTCAGGGTCAGGCGCCTGATGGCGGTGCAGCGCTGCAGCCCGAATGATGCTTGCACGCACAACGCTGTTGACGCTCACTTGCCCGCCGGACGCTTCCCAGCCGTCAGGACAGCACCCAATACATGCGGCAAGCAATTAAAACCAGCAGTTTAGTGCCGGTTTTTCAAAGTTCAGGCTGTTAGTCAGCATTTTATTGCCGGTTATTGACCCGGGGACTATTCTAATCAGCATTGCAGTACTGATTAGGAGATTGACATGCCGCTCAAGCTCGTCATTCAAGCTTTTTTTGAGGGCACATGGGCCGACGCGGCCACGCTTACGTTTGAGAACCCTGAGCGTGTTGCTGAGGGTGCGTGCCTGGTGGCCTATGACGACGACTACATCATCGCAAACTTTGATTGCATGGAAGATCGTTGCGAACGGGCGCTGAGCGTTGGCCTGCCCTTGAATTGGGATCACCACCGCGGGAAAGGCTATCCGGCATTTCTATACGACCTCATTCCTTCTGGCGCTGCCAAAGAGTCCCTTGAATCGCGTTACGCGCGATCCAAACCCGAAGGTATGGAAATGGGGCTGTACCTTTTGAAGCGTTTCACACCGGCCCCCGTCGGGCATTTGCGGATCAAGGAGTCGGTAGAGGATCTGCAGCCGGGTCGACAAGAGGCATTCGCGCGCCTTGAAGTCGTGAACAGGACGAATGAGTTTCTGGAGTGCGCCTTTGAAACCGGTGCGGCGTTGGGTGGCGCTACCGGTGCCAACGGGCAAGCCCCCAAACTGCTTATGACCCAAGCCCACGACGGTGCGCTATACGCTGATGCAATGCTTGCCGATAACCAAGCGCGTCAACACTGGCTGATCAAGTTCGCGCGCAATAAAGGGAGTGAGCGCGATAACGATATCCTGCGCACCGAGTTCCATTACTACAACGCGGTGGCGGCCCTGGGACTTGATACGGTTCCCACTGAGGGCTTGATGCTCGAGGAGGCAGTCAAGCCCAGCCTGTGGATGCCGCGCTTTGATCGCCGAGTCGTGAATGGCGTAGTGGAGCGGGTGCCACTGGAGTCGGTGTATTCAATCTGCGGCATTACCGGTTATGGGCAGGTGATGGCCCATGCTGAAGTCGTTCACCGATTGGTGGAGCTGTGGACCCACAACGGCCAGCAGGATGAGATAGAGGACTTGGTGTTCGAGTACGTACGGCGCGATCTGCTCAATCGCATTCTGGGCAATACCGATAACCACGGACGAAACATCTCCATCATCCGTGAAAATGGAAAGTTTCGTTTGGCCCCGATCTATGACCTTGCGCCAATGATCCTTGACGAAGAGGGCGTCACACGGACGACGAAGTGGGTGGCCGAGCGCAAGGGTTCCTCCAACTGGAGGGACAATTGCGCTGAACTGGCCGGTTACACCGATCCCGATGTGCTGCTGCAACGGTTGATGAATGCGGCTGATGGCTTCAGGGCGTTGCCCGATCTGCTGACGGGTGTCCCCGAGTCGGTACGCAATGCAGCCTCTTTGCCGGTCAATGACCTGGACAAGCGACTCGCACAGTGGGGGTTGAGATGAAAAAATTACAGCCCGAACAGCGTGCTCAGCTTGTGGAGGAGATCGCCCAGCGCAACGCCTTGGGGCTTGATTCGATCGGCGCATCCATCCGCCGCTTGCGGCTCGAAGTCACCGGTCTGGATCAAGAGACCTTTGCAACGATGTGCAAGATGTCCACGAAAAGCTTGTATGAACTCGAAAGTGGGAAATCCAACCCCAAACTCGGCACCCTGGAGGCTGTGCTGCGTCTTTTTGGGCTGCGGATGGGTATTGTGCTCAATCCCCGGGGGGGAATTAACCCGGTGTCGTTGACCGATACACCCGCACAGGCTGAACCGAAACGAGGAAGAAGCCCTGCGGCAGCTAAGGCAAAACGGGGAGGATCCAAGCAGGAAACGCCCAAATTTCCGTCACGCGACGACGGACAGTGAAAGGGCGGTAGCTGAGCGTGCGAGAGGCGCTCTGACGACTGCCTGGATGATCTTGCGATGGTGCGGGGATCGTTTCGCCAGTGCATGGAGGCTCGGGCAGTGCTGCTACCGGACGTTCTGGGCCACCCAGGGCATTCGCCTCCTCCAGCAATAGCGTGCGTCAGTAGCTCACCACTACGCCCATCGACGCGTGCACCCGCTACGCAAGTAGCATTCGAACCCTGGCCCATGCTTCGTACACTCACCGCTCAGCCAGCCCTTGCCGGAGACCCCGATGCAGCAGGCACATAACGAGGGCGTGGTCAGCGCCATGTCCCAGGCCAGCGATGCACGCGTGGCGGCTCAGGAACTGGCGCGGCAACTGCTGCATCCGCACTTGGGCTTCGTGCTGTTCTTCTGCACCGCCGAGTACGACCTGCAGGCCTTGGGCCAGGCCCTTGAACAAGGCTTTGGCGGCATCCCGCTGGTCGGGTGCACCAGTGCGGGGGAAATCACGCCGCTGGGTTATGGGCGCAGTTGCGTGACGGCCGTAGGTTTTGATCACCGGCATTTTTCCATCGCCACCGAACTGATCGACGAAATGGAGCGTTTCAGCCTGATCGACGCCCAGCAGATGGTCGAGCGGTTGGTCGGCAGCTGTCGCGGCAACGCCTTGGCCCAGATCAAAGGGCACAGCTTCGCCTTGACCTTGCTCGATGGCTTGTCCAGCCGTGAAGAGACGGTGCTGGCGGCCCTGAGCGCAGCGTTGGGCGATATCCCGCATTTTGGCGGCTCGGCCGGGGACGACAACTACCTGACACGGACCCACGTCTTCTATGGCGGGGCGTTTCACCACGGTGCTGCCGTGGTGGTGCTGGTCAATACCTGGCTGGACTTCGAAGTGTTCACCACCCACCACCTTGAGCCACGGCAGGAAAAACTGGTGGTCACCGGCGCCGACAGCGCCCAGCGACGGGTGTATGAGCTCAATGCCGAGCCTGCGGCCGAAGAATATGCACGCCATATCGGGGTGCCCGTCAGCGCCCTGGACCACAGGCTGTTTGCCGCCCACCCGCTGGCCGTGCGCATGCACAACCGGTACTACGTGCGGGCCATCCAGCAGGTGCATGCCGATCTGAGCCTGAGCTTCTACTGTGCGGTAGAGAACGGCATTGTGCTCACGCCCATGACACCCGGCCCGTTGCTGCCGAACCTGCAGCAGCTGTTCGATGGCCTGCAGCAACGCCTGGGTCCGCTGATGCTCACCATCGGCTGCGACTGTTTTTTGCGGCGCTTGGAGCTGGAGACCCAGCAAGGCCTGGCGGCGGTGGGTGATTTTCTGCGCGAGCAGCGGGTGATGGGCTTCAACACCTATGGAGAACAGTTCAATGGCATGCACATCAACCAGACCTTCACCGGGGTTGCCATTGCCCGCAACCGAACCCGCCCCGGGCAATGACGTGCAGGCCGAACTGGCGCAGCTTCGCTATGAAAACCGCAAGCTGCAACGGATCAACGCCGCGCTGATCGAGCGCATCGAGTCGGGTGTCACGCGCGGCAGCGATCCCTATGCGGCGTTCCAGCATTCGGTGGTGCTGGCCGAGCAGGTGCGCGAGCGCACTGATGCGTTGAACCAGGCCATGGCCGAACTCAAGGCGGGCAACCAACTGCTCAGCGAAGCGCGTCTGCGCGCTGAAACCGCGCATCAGCACCTGATCGATGCCATCGAAAGCATTTCCGACGCGTTCATCCTGTTCGACCGAAACCTGCGCATGGTGCTGTGCAACAGCCGCTTCAAGGCTTTCTGGGAGAACCGCCGCGTGCGCATCATTCCCGGCATGCGCCTGGTCGACGTGCGCAAGCTGATGACCAGCAGCGGCCTGTTCAGCGAGGATCCGCGCGGCCCTGCCGACGAACATCTGTTGTACCGACAGCACAATGGCCGCTGGCTGCAGGTCAACGAGCGCCCCACCTGCGAGGGTGGCCGGGTGATCCTGTTCACCGACATCACCGAGGTCAAACTCAGCGAAACCCTGCGCAGGGAACAGGCGGTGGCGCAGAAATCGCACCTGTTGCAGCGGGCGGTGGACAACCTGTCCCAAGGCGTGGCCATGGTCAACGCGGACGGTGTCCTGGAGTTGTGGAACCGCCGGTTCCTGGAGCTGAGCGGGCTGGCCCCGGTCGCTGCGCACCGTCCCTTCGCCGACGTGATTGCCGACAGCGAGCTGCGTTTGCTCACGCCCGAAAGCCGCGACGACAACGGGCGTATCGTGCACGAGTGCGAGCAACGCCTGTTCGACGGGCGCATGCTGGAGATCCGCACGCATCCACTGCCCACTGGCGGATTCGTCAACACGTTTACCGATATCACCGAACGCTACCTGCATGCCGAGGCCCTCAGCGAAAGCGAGCGCTGGATCCGGCTGATCACTGACCATGTGCCGGCACTGATCGCCTACCTCAACGCCGACCTGGTGTATGAGTTCACCAACAAGGTCTATGAGCAATGGTATTGCTGGCCCAGTGGGCTGATGCTGGGCCAGAGCCTGCGCCAGGCCCATAGCGAGCAGCATTATCAGCGCCTTGAAGCCTATGTGGCGCGGGCGCTGGCAGGGGAGAGCGTCACGTTCGAATTTCCGGAAACCAACATCAACGGCCAGGAGCGCCACATGCTGCGCTCCTATGTACCCAATCGGCTGGCCTCTGGCGAGGTGGTCGGTATCTTCGTGTTGATCCGTGACATTACCGAACGGCGCAACACCGCCCAGGCGCTGCACCAGGCTTATCAGCACCTGGAGCTGCGGGTCCGTGAGCGTACGGCCGAGTTGACCAGCCTCAACGAACAGTTGTTACGGGAGATCGAAGAACGGCGACGTGCCGAGGCGCGTTTGCGCGAGGCCAAGCACGAGGCTGACCAGGCCAACCTGTCCAAGACCAAGTTCCTTGCCGCGGTCAGCCATGACCTGCTGCAGCCACTGAACGCGGCGCGCTTGTTCACCAGCGCCTTGCTCGAGCGCCGCGATCCGCTGGCCAGTGCACAGCTGGTGCGTAATGTCAGCAACTCCCTGGAAGACGTCGAGAACCTGCTGGGAACGCTGGTGGACATCTCCAAGCTCGATGCCGGCGTCATCACTGCCGACGTGGCACCCTTCGCCCTGGCGGAACTGATGGACAACCTGGCGGCAGAGTATGCCCACGTCGCCCGCAGCGAGGGGCTGGCCCTGCACTTCGTAAGCTGCTCGGTCGTGGTGCGCAGCGATATTCAGCTGCTGGCGCGGATCCTGCGCAACTTGCTCAGCAACGCCATCCGCTATACCCCCAGCGGGCGCGTGGCGCTGGGCTGTCGCCGCCAGGCAGGTTGCGTGCGCATCGAGGTGTGGGACACCGGTATCGGCATTGCCGAGGAGCATCTTGAGGAAATGTTCCAGGAATTCAAGCGTGGCGCCGTGCAGCGGCCGGATCAGGATCGCGGCCTGGGCCTGGGGCTTGCCATCGTCGAGAAGATTGCCGGCATCCTCGGTCACCGTATTGCCGTGCGCTCCTGGCCCGGCAAGGGGTCAGTATTCGCCGTGGAAGTGCCGCTGAGCACCGCCGTCCCGATTGCACGGCCCGAGCATGCCGTATGCCAGCCGATGCTCGAGTGCCTGCGTGGGGCCCGGGTGTGGGTGCTGGACAACGACGCTGCCATCTGTGCCGGCATGCGCACACTGCTCGAAGGCTGGGGCTGTTGCGTGATCACGGCACTGTCGGAGCAGGACCTGGCCCGTCAGGTGGAGAACTACCACGCCGATGCCGACCTGCTGATTGCCGACTATCACCTTGATGACGACTGCACTGGCGTCGACGCCGTGGCACGTATCAATGCCCGCCGTGCCCGGCCGCTGCCTGCGCTGATGATCACCGCCAACTACAGCAATGAACTCAAGCAACAGATCCGTGAGCGAGGCCATACGCTGATGCACAAGCCCGTACGGCCCATGAAACTCAAGACCGCCATGAGCCACTTGCTGGCCTCCCGGGCCCCTTGGGGGTCAGCGCCGTAGATAGTCAGCGAAGTCGATGTCGCCGGCGCTGAGGATGGCCTGCACCCGGTTGTGCACGTTCAGCTTGCGCAGGATGGCCGAGACGTGGGCCTTGACGGTGGTTTCGGCGATGTCCAAGGCATAGGCGATCTGTTTGTTCGATTCGCCCTTGGTCATGCGTTCGAGCACCAGCAACTGCTTGCGCGTCAGGGCCTGGAGCATTTCCGGCGGGAAGCTTGGGGCATCGCTCAGGCGGCGGCTGCTGCTTTTCTGCGCGCGGATGATATCCGGCGGCAGGTACACGTTGCCGTTGAGGATCTGCTCGATCGCCTCGATCATCTGCGCGCGCGGCGAGGACTTGGTGATGAAGCCCACCGCACCGTAGGTGATGGCTTGCAGCACCACCTGCTTCTCTTGCTCGGCCGAGACGATCACCACCGGGGTGGTAGGTGCCTCGTTGCGCAAGGTGATCAGCCCGTTCAGGCCATGCATGCCCGGCATGTTCAGGTCGAGCAGGATCAGGTCGAGGTCGTCATGGTCCTGGGTCAGCGTCAGCGCACTGTCCAGGTCGGCGGTTTCCATGATTTCACTGCCCTGAAACCCGTCACTGATGACGTTGTGGATCGCTTCGCGAAACAGCGGGTGATCGTCGGCAATCAAGATTTTGTACATGGCCTTTTCACCTTGTTCTTGTTTGAATAATTAAGCGCGCAGGGGCAAGCAAGCTGTCAGGGAAACGCTGCTGGCTGGGCCGTCTGCACGGGCAGGTCGGCCTGCTGCCAGGCGTCTAGCCCGTCGCGGTACCAGTAGAGGTTGGTGTAGCCCAGGTGTGCTGCGCGTTTTACCGCGTTCCAGCTCAACCAGCAATCGGACCGGCAATAGAAGACGACAGGGTAATGAGGCTGCCCCCCTGTGGCCTGACGCAGGTGATGCTCGAAGTAACCTTGCCAGGCAGGGCTGAGCACGCCGTCGCCGGTGTTGGGCAGCCACAGGCTGCCAGGCAGGTTGGCGTGGGGCTCGTCTTCGATGAAGCGTTCATGCAGCCACTGGCGGCGGTAGACGTCGATCAGGACAGGGGCCGGATGCCCCCGCATCATCGATTGCAGCGCGGCAGTGTCTATCACCTTGCCACCTTCGACCTGCGGCGGGGTCGGGCTGCGGTACAGCGTGGCGCGGTAGCCATCTGGCGTGAACGTCGGTGGGGCGGCGGCCTGGGCATGGCCCAGCAAAAGGCTCAGCGAGGCGGCGGCCAGCAAGCACAGGGGCAGCCTTTGGAGGGCACGTGGCATGGTCTGTTCCTTCTTGTTATAGGCGCATTACATGCCAGTGCCACGGCTTTGTGAATGCGACCATAGACACCCTGGGCAGTACCAAAGTAGTAGAGGCGAGCCTCCCCTGCAGCGCACGGTCCACCGGGGCACCTCACCGTGGTTTGCGCAGGGCGGCGTGCTGCGGGTTGAAGGTGACGATAGCCAGCAGCGTGAACAGCATGCTCAGCGTCAGGCATACCGCCAGCGCCAGCAGGCTCAGCCGCTCGTAGAGCGCAAAGCGCACCAGCTCGACGGCGTGGGTGAACGGGTTGACCGCACACAGCCAGTAAAGCCACTGGCTGGCCTCCTGCATTTTCCAAAGCGGATAGAGCGCCGACGACAGAAAGAACAAGGGGAAGATCACGAAATTCATCACCCCGGCAAAATTCTCCAGTTGGCGGATGGCATTGGACAGCAACAGCCCCAGTGCGCTGAGCATGAACCCCACGAGCAGTACCGCGGGCAGGGCCAGCCCCAGGCCGCCGACCGGGGGCTGAATGCCGTAAAGCCAAGCGATGGCGATGAAGATGTACACCTGTAGCACAGAGATAAGCGACGTCGCCAAAAGCTTGCTGCACAACAGAAAGGCCCTGGGCAGCGGGCTGGTCAGCAGCACCCGCATGCTGCCCATCTCCCGGTCGTAGACCATCGATAGCGAACCTTGCATGCCATTGAACAGCAGGATCATGCAGGCCAGGCCCGGCACGATGTAGACCTCGTAGGGAATGTAGCTGTCGTATGGCTCGATGATGGCGATGCCCAGTGCAGCACGAAACCCGGCAGCGAACACCACCAGCCACAACAAGGGGCGCACCAGTGCGCTGATCAGACGCGTGCGTTGGCGCACGAACCGCAGGGCTTCACGCATGAGGATGCCGCTAAAGCAGTACCAATAGGCGTTCATCAGGCGGGCGCTCCAGCCGTGTTACACGTGTGATAGGCGAACGTACGGCCCAGATCGCCGCCGTGGGGCTGCATCATGGCCTCGGCAGGCCCATTTGCCACCACCCGACCCTGGTGCAGGATGACCAGGTCATCGGTCGCCTGCACTTCATCGAGCAGGTGAGTGGTCCACAGCACGCTCAAGCGCCGATCGCTGTGGCACAAGCTACGCACGTGCTGGTTGAGTGCTTGCCGGCTGGGCGGATCCAGGCCAACGCTGGCTTCGTCGAGTAGCAAAAGGCGGGGCCCGTGCAGCAGTGCCCGGGCGATTTCGACGCGGCGCCTGTGCCCAACATTGAGTTCGCGCACGGGGTCACGGCGCCGCTCTCCCAGCCCTTGGCGGGCCAGTTCGGCGTCCACGCGGCGCTGGGCCTCCCGCCGGGGCATCCCATGCAGCGCTGCGTGATAGCGCAGGTTCTGTTCCACGCTAAGGTCCAGGTCCAGCGTGCTCTGCTGAAACACGACGCCCAGCTGCCCTAGCGCTGCCCGAGGCTGACGGCGCAGCGAATAACCCAAGACCTGGATATCGCCGTGCTGCACGTCATACAGGCAGGTCATCAAGGCAATCAAGGTCGACTTGCCGGCGCCGTTGGGCCCCAGCAAGGCGGTGAAGTGGCCGGGCGTCAGGCTGAAGGTCACGTCCCTGAGTGCCGCGCGCTGACCATAGGCGAAACTGACCCCATCAATGTGCAGCGCGTTCATGGCGTGACCACCACACCCCATGGATAGCGGCCGACCTTGATCGATTTGAGCACCTTGAGGCTGGCCACGTCGATCACCGACACGTCGCCGCTCACGCCATTGGTGGCCAGCAGTTGCTGCTGGTCAGGGGTGAAAGCCAGCTGCCAGACGCGACGCCCCACCAGCAGGTAGTCCAGCACTTCGAATGTCCTGGCATCGACCACCGCCACATGATTGGCCGGGCCCAGTGCCACGAACGCGTACTTGCCATCGGCGCTGAGCTTGATGCCCACTGGCTGGACTTTGTCAGGGTGCACGCCCTTGATGGCGAAGTTCAGGGTCTTGAGCACCTTACGCGAAGCCACGTCCAGGATGGTGACCGTGCCGCCGATTTCTGCCGACGCCCACAGGTGCTTGCCATGCTGGCTGAATTCCACGAAACGGGGGCGCTGGTCCACCGGGGTGCTGTCGGCCAAGGTCTGGGTCTGGGTGTCGATCCAGTGCAGCATGTTGGTGGTTTCGCTGGTGTTGACCGCCCATTTGCCATCCGGGCTCACGGCCATGCCCTCAGGTTCGATGCCCACATCCACCTGGGCCAGCACCGTGTCGCTAACGGTGTCGATGACCGTGACCAGGGCATCGTCTTCGTTTGACACGTACAACCAACGGTCGTTGGGATGCAGGGCGAATTGCTCGGGGTCTTTGCCTGACGGGAGTTCCTTGACGAGGGTGCGGCTGGCCACGTCCATCACCTGCACCCGATCCGAATCGCTGGCGCAGATGTACAGCAGCTTGTTGTCGTGCGACAGCAGCAGGCCGCGCGGGCGTTGGCCGACGGGCAGGGTGTCGGTCACCGTCAAGGTCTGCAGGTCGATCAGGCTCAGGGTGTTGTCCTTCTCGTTGGACACCCAGGCGGTGGCGGCCAGAGCAGGCTCGCCGGCCAGGGCCAGCACGACCGGCAGAAGACGGGCGCACAGCAGGCAGCGTGATGAGGGGCGGCGGCG
This sequence comes from Pseudomonas sp. I3-I5, assembly GCF_022699445.1. NCBI lineage: Bacteria > Pseudomonadati > Pseudomonadota > Gammaproteobacteria > Pseudomonadales > Pseudomonadaceae > Pseudomonas > Pseudomonas sp. I3-I5. The sequence continues at coordinate 1,921,061 of NZ_CP093940.1, forward strand.
CATGACAGGTTCCTTGTTATTGTGTGGGCGTGTCAGGGGTAAGTGCAGGTCACATCGGCCTTGTCGAATCCCAGGCTGTCCATCTCGTTGGAAGGGTGCAGGAAGCCTTCCTGCGGTGAGGTGCTGACCAGGGCTCTGGGCTGCACCAGGGGGATGGGTTGGCGCAGCTCGCCATTCCAGGGCCTGTAGCTGAGCTTGCGCCCCTTGAAACCGTCGAGTGGCAGTTGTTCGCTCACAAGCAGTTGCTGCAAGGCCCTGGGCTTGGCCTCGCGCAGCTTGCTGACGGCCGTGGCGATGCTGCGCACGGCCATCCACGCTGCGAAATCGCGGTCGTTCATCCAACGGCCGGCCTGCGCTTCGAAGCGTTTTTGCAATTGCGCGGCGCCAAACGTTTCTACGGTCTTGTGCCAGCCGGTGGGCGTCAGGCCCTGAGTGCCGGCGACCGGGCGTGGCAACCAGGTCTGGTAGGGCACGTATTCGCCGAAGTCGCCCCGTTCATCAGCCACCAGCACCACGTCGTATTCGCGCGCCTGAGTGAACAGCGGCATGTCGGCCTGGGCGCTGCGGCGCTGGTCGTTGTCGAACGTCCAGCGCTTCTCGGCCACCAGTTGCAGGCCAAAGCGCTTGGCCGCGCGGCGCAGCGCGGCGGCGTAGGCTTCATCGTCCGGGGTCTGCCCGACGATCAGCAACCCGCGCTGCCATTTGCGCAGCACCAGAAACTGCACCAGCGCATCGGCCAGCATCGCCCGCCCAGGCAGGGCGTGGAGCACATTGCCCAGGCACTGCACGCTGCGTATGGCGTCATCCGGGCTGCCGGCATTGAACAGCAGGCTGTCAGGCAGGGCCGCAGACAAGGCCCGCAGGCTGGCGACCGGCGCGTTGATGACGAACAACCGCACGCCATCCCCATGCTGGGCCTGGGCGGCATGCAGCAGTTGCTCGGCGGAGTCGGCACGTGCGCTGACCAGCGCGAACTGCTGCTTGAGAAACCGCCCGGTGGTATTGCTGTCGGCAACGGCTAACTGTGCCCCTTGCAGGCCGGCATCGTTCGGTTCAGGCCAGATAGTGGACAACAGCGGGCCGCTGTCAGGGCGATAGCTCAGGTAGCCGATACGGATCTGCAAGGGGCTCACGGCCTGTGTGTCGGCCCTTTCGTTCTGAGCCCAGGCCGTCGGCGCAAGCAAGGTCAGCAGGCAAGTCAGGACAAGGTGGGCAGGCTGGCGCATATCGCACTCCACGGCAGATGGCGCCAGCATAGAAAGCCTGCCGGGGCCGGGGGAATATGCAGAAAGTAGCGCCCAGCCGCTACCAAGGTAGTAGCGGGTGCGCTGGCGTGGCGCCCTAGGATGGCAGCAGTTGCCCTGGAGCCCGGTCATGCATGCTGTCAATCTGTCTGCCCTCTGGCGTATCAACCTGTGGGTCGCTGGCTGTTTCGCGGTGTTGACCCTGGCCTGCGCGGGGGTCGTGCTGCACCAGGCATCAGCCGATGTGAAGCGGGAGTTGCAGTCGGCCGAAGCGGTGATGGCGTACATGGCCCAAGCCGCCAGCCACGACCCGGCGAGCCTGCAACCTGTGCTGACCGAGCACCTGCGCCACGTGCGCGTGCATTGGCTGAACCCTGGCGAGCCTGAAAAAACGGCGGTGCCGTCCGAGGCCGGGCTCGATGGCTGGTTGGGCACGGTGCTGGCAGGCGAGCACTACGACAGCACCCGTATGCTGGTACTCGATGATGGCCGCCGCGTCGCGTTGAGCGTGGACGCACGCGATGAGGTCGATGAAGTCTGGGACTCGCTGCAACAGCTGCTGGCGGTATGTGCTGTCGCGTTGGCCATGAGCCTGCTGTCCATCAGTTGGGCCGTGCAGCGCGGGCTGCGCCTGCTGGCTGCGCTGCTGCGTGCATTGCGCCAGGTGTCGCAAGGGCAGTTGGACGTGCGTCTGCAAGTGACCGGTGGCCCGCAAGCGCGCCAATTGGCCGGGCACTTCAACCAGATGGCCGCGGCGATCGAGCAGGCCCAGGCCGACAACCAGCAACTGACTGGCGCTTTGCTGGCGGTCCAGGAGCAGGAACGCACGCGGCTGGCTCAGGCGCTGCACGACGACCTGGGCCAGTACGTGGCCGGCATCCGCGCCCAGGTGTGTCTGTTGCAATTGTGTGCCCACCAACCTGAGCAGGTGCGACAAACCACCCAGACGCTGGAGCGCAACTGTGCAGGCTTGCAGTTCGGTTTCCGAGCCTTGATACGGGACTTGTACCCGGTTGCGCTGCAGCACCTGCCCATGGCCGAAGCCCTCGACCAGTTGGTGAGCCAATGGCGTGCCAGCCAGGCCATCGAGTGTCATTTGCGGGTCGGGGCCCAGTTGCCGGCGCTGTCATCTACCCAACGCACGCATCTGTACCGGTTGTTGCAGGAAGCGCTGACCAACGTCGCTCGCCATGCCCACGCCCGTCAGGTGCGGATACGCCTGCAACGGGGCGCCAACGGGCTGCGCCTTCTGGTTCGCGACGACGGCTGCGGCGCCAGCCAGCCTGGGCGGCCCGGGGTAGGTTTGCATTCAATGGCCGAGCGCGCCCGCAGCCTGGGCGGTGAACTGCGCATTCTCACCCGTCCCGGTGCCGGGTGGGCACTGGCCCTGACGATTCCCCTGGAGGTGTCATGAATATCGTGCTGGTCGACGACCACGCCGTGGTTCGCCAAGGCTACGCCAGCCTGCTGCGCGCCGTGTTGCCATCGATGCAGGTGCGTGAGGCTGCCAGCGGTGAAGAAGCCCTGGCTCGCGTGCAGGAGCAGGTACCGAATCTGGTGATCATGGACTTCGGCCTGCCCGGCATCAGTGGGCTGGAAACCACCCGACGCCTGCGCCAGCGCCTGCCGCAGTTGCGGGTGCTGTTCTTCAGCATGCATGACGAGCTGCCACTGGTACGCCAGGCGCTGGACGCCGGCGCGGCCGGCTATCTGACCAAGAGCTCGGCCCCGCAGGTTCTGGTCGAGGCCGTACAGCGCGTGCTTGCCGGATACGCGTACATCGAGCAGGGGCTGGCTACCCAACTGGCCTGCAGCTCGACGCACGATGCTTGTGATCCCAGGCTGCAACGCCTGACCCAGCGGGAGCTGGAAATCTTCGTGATGCTGGTTCGCGGCACACCGGCCCGGTCGATCGCCGAGCAGCTGTGTATCAGTGCAAAGACCGTCTCCAATCACCTGACCATGCTCAAGAGCAAACTGCAGGTCGGCTCCCATGCTGAACTGGTGCACGTGGGCATCGACCTGGGTCTGGTACGTGTAGCGGGTTAGCCGAGTGCTCGAAGTCAATGTTCCCAGGTGGCTGGGCAGCCGCTGCAGCCTTGCATGTTGGCGTCCTGGAAGTTGCCGTAGTGAAGGCGCGCGCCTTCCAGCTTGGCTTGTTCGAGGTTGCTCTGCCCAAGCTTGGCTTCCTGGAGGTTGGCATCGTTCAGATGCGCGCCGCGCAAGTCGGTCTTGTTCAGCCAGGCCATTTCCAGGTCGGCAGCCTGCAAGTTGGCCTGCTGCATCCTGGCGCCCGAGAGCCGGGCGAATTGTAGGTAGGCAGCGCTCAGGTCGGCGTTGGTGAACTGGGCGCCTTGGGCAAACAGCCCCCAGCCCTGGATGGCCATCAGCCGTGCACTGCTCAGGTCGGCCAGGCGCAGGTTGCTTTGCTGCAGGCTGGCGCGGGTCAGGTTGGCGCCCTGCAACCGGGCTTTTTCGAGATTGGCCAGGTCCAGCCGGGCGTGGCGCAGGTCGGCATCGCGCAGGTCGGCGCCGGCCAGGTTCATCTTGCGCAGGTCCTGATTGGCCAGCTTGGCGCCCCGCAGGTTGGCGCCGGGGCATTGGCTGGCTTCGGCGATCACGCAGCCGTTGATGCTCAACGGCGTGTCGCCGTCATCGCTATCAGTGGCCAGCGCCAACGCGGGGGTGATGGCCAGCAACAAGGCCAGTGGTAGAAAGGTCATGATCGAGTTCCCTGGACAGACGCAAAAGGGCGGGGCGCAGCCGGAGCGCGCCCCGCTGTCGGTCAACGTTGAGCAGTCGTGGTGTCCCAACTCGGTATCTTGAACACCCAGAAAGAACCGCCCTGGGCCACTGGCTTGGTCAGTTCGGCCATGTCGCCGCCCCACAGCGGCACCGCCCCGCCATAGCCGACAGTGACACCGATGTATTGCTCCCCGTCCTGCTCCCAGGTAATGGGCGGGGAAACGATGCCGCTGCCCGTCTGGAATTTCCAAAGCTCTTTGCCGGTCTTGGCGTCGAAAGCCTTGAAGAAACCGTCACCGGTTCCGGTGAAAACCAGGTTGCCCTTGGTCGCCAGCACCCCGGCCCACAGCGGCAGGTGCTCCTTGTGTTCCCACACCAGCTTGCCGGTGGTCGGGTCCATGGCGCGCAGGGTGCCTACGTGGTCGTCGTACATGCGCTTGATGCGAAAGCCCATGCCCAGGTAAGCGGAGCCTTTCTTGTAGTTCACTTCCTCGGTCCAGTATTCCTCTTTCCACTGGTTGCCCGGGATGTAGAAAAGACCGGTGTCCTGGCTGTAGGCCATGGGGTTCCAGTTCTTGCCGCCCAGGAAGGGTGGCGACACTTCCACCGGCTTGCCCTTGGTTTCTCCCGGCAGCGGCTTGGCGGGCCGTTGCCCTGGATTTTCCACGGGACGGCCGGTCTTGAGGTCGATGTGACTGGCCCAGGTGATGTTGTCGACGAAGGGGAAGGCGTTCTGCAGCTTGCCGTCGTTGCGATCGACCACGTAGAAGAAACCGTTGCGGTCGGCATGCCCCGTGGCCTTGATCACCTTGCCTTGCTTGTCCTTGTAGTCGAACAGCACCAGCTCGTTGTTGCCAGAGAAGTCCCAGGCGTCGTTGGGGGTGTGCTGGTAGAACCATTTGACCTCGCCAGTGCTGGGGTCCACGCCCACCTGGCCGGAGGTATAGAGGCTGTCGTAATCGTGCGGGTTGCCGTCCTTGGCGGTGCGTGCCCAGGTGTTCCAGGGGCCTGGGTTGCCGGCACCAACGATGATGGTATTGCTTTGGGCATCGAAGCTTGCACTCTGCCAGGGTGCGCCGCCGCCGTGGCTCCAGGCCTCCACCTTGCCGGTTTCGGTGGTCGGGTCATCCGGCCAGGACGGTGCCTTGACGTTGCCAGTAGGGGTGCTGTCCTTGCCATTGAGGCGGCCCATGTGGCCCTCGACGAAGGGGCGCATCCACACTTCCTCGCCGGTTTCCGGGTCACGGGCGAACAGCTGGCCTACCACGCCGAATTCGTCGCCGGAGCTGCCGTGGATCAGCAGCACCTTGCCGCTGGTCTTGTCCTTGACCAGCACAGGCGCCCCGGTCATGGTGTAGCCGGCGCTGTGGTCGCCGAATTTCTTGTTCCACACCACCTTGCCGGTGTGTTTGTTCAGCGCGATGACCCGGGCGTCCAGCGTGCCAAAGTAGACCTTGTCGCCGTAAATGGCAGCGCCACGGTTTACCACGTCGCAGCACGGGCGAATGTTGTCCGGCAGGCGGTGATTGTAGGTCCACAGGCGTTTGCCGGTCTTGGCATCGAGGGCGAATACCCGCGAGTAGGAGCCGGTGACGTACACCACGCCGTCGCTGACAATAGCCTGAGACTCCTGGCCACGTTGCTTTTCGTCACCAAAGGAGTAAGACCAGGCCGGGGTCAGCTTGAACACGTTCTTGTCGTTGACCTGGGCCAGCGGGCTCCAGCGCTGGGCGTTGGTGCCCATGCCGTATTGCAGGACGTCCCCAGTCGTGAGGTGGTCGTTGGCGATGTCTTCCCAGGTCACGTTCTTGCTGGCAGGTGCCGGGCTTGTGGTTGCCGCCGTGGCCACTGTCCCGGTGGCCAGGCTTGCGGCCAGCAGCAGGGCCTTCACGCTCAGGGCCAGGGGAGACGGGGCGGGTAGCGATCTTGTTGTCATGGTTGCAATTCCCTGTGGAGTTTGGCCCGCACAGCGTGGTCCGTCCGGACGCTGCGCAACAGGGAGAAAATCCCGCCGAGGCCGGGAAAACTTCCCACCGCCAACCTCTTTTCGCACGTCGTCGCAAGCCCTACTACCAAGGAACGAGCACCCGACCACCAAAGCAGCATACGGCCCCGGCGCCGCGGTTTCTAAGATGGCGGCACGGCCTCTGTGGTTGAGGCCTTGCGTGCAACCGTGAGGGCATAACAATGACAATCAAACGCAACGTCGTGCTGGCTGCCGGCCTGTTGGCCGGTGCCGTGTTGACCGGGTCGGCCTGGGCCCATGGCAACGTGGTGCCGCAGGCGGTGGAGACCCAGGGGCTGACCCCGATCAAGGAGGCTGGCGTGAGCCTGGATGCCGATGGCTGGGCGGCGGTCAACCCTTACCGCGAGTCGCCCGAGCACGACAAGGCGATCGAAATCGGGGCGTCGGCGTACAACCAGAACTGCGCGGCGTGTCATGGTCTTGAAGCCAAGTCCGGCGGCATCGCGCCTGACCTGCGCATGCTCGACGTCGGTGAAGCGGGTGATGAGTGGTTCGTCGAACGTGTGCGTCACGGTGCCGTACGCGATGGCCGCGTATACATGCCCAAGATGGCGGACTACCTGAGCCAGGAAGCGCTCTGGGCAGTGCGCACTTACCTGGACAGCGTGCACGTGGAGGAATGAACGTCGTGCGCCACTGGGCGGCCATGTTCTGCGCCATTGCCGGCCTGCTGCTAGGGGGGGCGGCGGTGCAGGCGCAGGTGCGCAACTACGATTCGATCATCGCCGCAGGCGAGCTCAAGGTGGCGGTCTACAAGGACTTTGCCCCCTACAGTTTCCAGGACCATGGCCAGGCCCGTGGGGTGGACGTGGAGCTGGCGCAGGCGCTGGCCGACGGGTTGGGCGTACGCCTGCAACTGATCTGGGCACCGCCTGGCGAGAAGCTCGACGACGACCTGCGCGATTACATCTGGCGAGCAAGCCCGCTGCGTCACCAGCAGCTGGCCGATGTGATGATGCGCGTGCCCTACGACCAGGCCTATACCCAGAAGCGCAACGAATTGGGCGAGCTGGAAAACGGCCAGGTGGTGATGTTCGGCCCTTACCAGCAGGAGCGCTGGCAGGTGGCGTTCGATCGCAGGCGCCTGCCTGCGGTCAGTAGTATCGCGGCGCTAGAGGGTCACCCGGTCGGGGTCGAGGTGGACAGCGTGCCTTCGTTCTACCTGACATCGGTGTTCGACGGGCTACTGCGTGCCAGCGCGCGCCACTACCCCAGCGTGCAGCGAGCGTTCGCGGCCATGGGCAAGGGCGAGGTGGATGCGGTGATGGCCATGCGCGGTGAAGTGGATTGGCAACTGCACCAGGCCCGGGATCGGCACCTGCAGGTGGCTGAAAACGCCTACCCCAGCCTGGGCAAGCAGGTTTGGGAAATCGGAATGGCGGTGCACGAAAGCAACCGGCAGCTGGCCTATGCCCTGGAAGAAACCCTGGAAACGATGATCCGCGAGGGGCGCATGCAGGCGCTCTACGCGCACTACGGGCTGCGCTACGAAGTCCCGGAGATGTACCAATAGGAGCGGACGATGAACTGGCGAGCGGGATTGGGGCTGGTGTGCATCCTGAGCGGGTCGGCTCATGGGCTGGGCGGTACACCTGCCAGCAATGCCGACCCTGTCCCTTCGGTGATGTGGGCGTTCTACCACAAGCAGATCTTGAACCAGGCGCCGTTCGTCTTCGATGATCGGGTCAAGGTGCTGGCGCCGCCTTTTGCCGAGGATGCTCGCCTGGTCCCGCTGGAGATCGATGCTCGGGCCTTGCCTGACGTGGTGCGGATTCTGGCCTGGGCCGAGCTCAATCCGTTGCCGCGCATCGTCGACTTCGAACCTGGGGAACAGGTCATGCCCTGGTTGTCGGTGCGCATCCGGGTCGAGCAGGCTACGCCGTTACGCGCAGCGGCGCTGACCCGCGACGGCACCTGGCATGTGGGATCGGCCCTGGTCGACGCAGCGGGTGGGGGGTGCACCGCACCCAGCGTGGTGCGCACCCAGCCTGGATGGGAGGAGCACTTGGGTGAAGTGCTCGGGGGGCGCTATCGGCGCCAGGATGGCAGCCGCTTGCGCCTGCAGATCGCTCACCCCATGGACAATGGCCTGGTCAGCGGGATTCCCGAGTTCTTCATCAACCAAGCTGAGTTGCTGGATGAACACGGGCAGCAGATCGCGACCTTGGTGCTTTATCCGGCGGTCAGTGAAAACCCAAGCCTTGGGTTCGATGTACGCGCACCGGGGCCTAACCGCCTGGTGCTTCAGGACAACAGCGGCAATCGGTTCGAAGCCGCCGTGCCTTGAACGTGGCCGGCGTGGTTTCATGCCCATGGGAGGTATCTGATGCGATGGATGATGCTCTTGCTGCTGGGCGTGGGCCTGCCGGCGCTGGCCGACTTCGACTACCGGCTGGGGCCGCGACAGATCGCCCAGGGCACCTGGGTAATTGAAGGCAGTACCGACAATTTCCAGAAGGCCAACGGCGGTAATGTCGTGAACACGGCGTTCATCGTGACCGACGCCGGTGTGGTGGTGATCGACAGTGGGCCGTCCAAGCGCTATGGGGAGGCCATGCGCCAGGCAATCGCCGGGGTCACGGACAAGCCCGTCATCGAAGTCCTGTTGACCCATCACCACCCGGATCATGTGCTGGGTAACCAGGCATTCGCCGAGGTGCCGATCGCTGCGCTGGCCGGTACGACCGAGCTGTTGCGTCAGCAGGGCGATGCCATGGCCGAGAACATGTACCGTCTGGTCGGTGACTGGATGCGAGGCACCGAAGTGGTCTTGCCGACCGAGGTGGTACAACCCGGCAGGCGTGAAGTGGGCGGGCATCGACTGCGCCTGTTGGGCTTGGCAGGGCATACCGGCGCTGACCTGGCCATTTTCGATGAAACGACCGGCGTGCTGTTCGCGGGCGACCTGGTGTTCTACGAGCGTGCCCTGACCACGCCCAACAGCCCGGGGCTTGACGTCTGGCAACGTGACCTGGACACGTTGCAGGCCTTGCCCTGGCAGCAACTGGTACCGGGCCATGGCCCTGTCGCAAGCGATAGCAGGCCCTTTGCCCAGATGCACGATTACCTGCGTTGGCTGGATGGCCTGATGCGCGAAGGCGCCGAGCAGGGCGCCGACATGGTCGAGATGATCCGCAGCCCTGTGCCCGAGCGGTTTGCCGCGATCAGCCTGACGCGCTATGAGCTGATTCGAAGTGTCAGTCACCTGTACCCACGCTATGAAAAGCAGGTGATGCAACGGGTGGATGTGAGGCCCTGATAACGGCCAGGCCCTGTTCCCTTGTACCAAGGAACTAGGGTTTTGCGCATTGCGGTCAATTGCTGGCAGCCAGGGCGGGAACAAGAATTCCCGCCACACCGGGAAAATTTCCCGGCATAACAAAAAGCCAAAGGTAGCTGCCATGACCCGTACTCCATGCCGTCCCGTGTTTGCCTTGAGCCTTGTGTTCAGCGCCTTGCTGCTTGCCGGCGCAGCCCACGCCGGCGTCACCGATGCCGAGATCCTGCAAGACCCCAAGAACCCCCAGCAGATCGTGACCAACGGGCTGGGTGTGCAGGGCCAGCGCTACAGTCCGCTGGACATGCTCAACACCCGCAACGTCAAGGAGTTGCGGCCGGTTTGGGCATTCTCGTTTGGCGGCGAGAAGCAGCGCGGCCAGCAGGCGCAGCCGTTGATCAAGGATGGGGTCATGTACCTCACAGGTTCCTACTCACGGGTATTCGCCGTCGACGCACGCACCGGCAAGAAGCTGTGGCAGTACGATGCCCGCCTGCCCGACGATATCCGCCCTTGCTGCGATGTCATCAACCGAGGGGTTGCGCTGTACGGCAACCTGGTCTTCTTCGGCACCCTGGATGCCAAACTGGTGGCCCTGAACAAGGACACCGGCAAAGTGGTCTGGAGCAAAAAAGTGGCCGACCACAAGGAAGGCTACTCCATCAGCGCGGCGCCCATGATCGTTAACGGCAAGCTCATCACCGGCGTTGCCGGGGGCGAATTCGGGGTGGTGGGCAAGATCCAGGCCTACAACCCGGAGAATGGCGAGTTGCTCTGGATGCGGCCCACGGTCGAGGGCCACATGGGCTATGTCTACAAGGACGGCAAAGCCATCGAGAACGGCATCTCGGGCGGTGAAGCCGGCAAGACCTGGCCGGGCGATCTGTGGAAGACCGGCGGCGCGGCTCCCTGGCTGGGCGGCTACTATGACCCGGAAACCAATCTGATCCTGTTCGGCACCGGTAACCCCGCCCCCTGGAACTCGCACCTGCGTCCCGGCGACAACCTGTATTCGTCCTCGCGTCTGGCATTGAACCCGGACGATGGAACGATCAAGTGGCACTTCCAAAGCACGCCCCACGACGGCTGGGACTTCGACGGCGTCAACGAGCTGATAGCGTTCAACTACAAGGACGGGGGCAAGGAGGTGAAGGCCGCCGCCACGGCTGACCGCAACGGCTTTTTCTACGTGCTAGACCGCACCAACGGCACGTTCATCCGCGGCTTCCCCTTCGTCGACAAGATCACCTGGGCCACGGGCCTGGACAAGGACGGTCGCCCGCTCTACAACGACGCCAGTCGCCCGGGCGCACCGGGCAGCGAGGCCAAGGGCAGCTCGGTGTTCGTCGCGCCGGCCTTCCTGGGCGCCAAGAACTGGATGCCCATGGCCTACAACCGTGACACCGGGCTGTTCTACGTGCCTTCGAACGAATGGGGCATGGACATCTGGAACGAGGGCATCGCCTACAAGAAAGGCGCAGCGTTTCTGGGCGCAGGCTTCACCATCAAGCCCCTGAACGAAGACTACATCGGCGTACTGCGTGCCATCGACCCGGTCAGCGGCAAGGAAGTCTGGCGCCACAAGAACTACGCCCCGCTGTGGGGTGGGGTGCTGACCACCAAGGGCAACCTGGTCTTCACCGGCACCCCCGAGGGGTTCCTCCAGGCCTTCGATGCCAAGACCGGCGAGAAAGTGTGGGAGTTCCAGACCGGCTCCGGTGTCCTTGGCTCACCGGTGACCTGGGAAATGGATGGCGAGCAGTACGTGTCGGTGGTCTCCGGCTGGGGCGGGGCTGTACCGCTGTGGGGCGGGGAGGTGGCCAAGCGGGTCAAGGACTTCAACCAGGGCGGCATGCTCTGGACCTTCAAGCTGCCCAAGCAATTGCAGGGCGCCAGCGCAACCGCGCAGCGCTGAACCCTACTACCAAATGACGAGCGCCCCGCTGCCAACGATGCATTCGCCTGGCAAGCGAGGCTTTTTACCATCGTCGTATCGCCTGTCGCAGGCAGGCATCGACCCGCAGAGGCTCAGCATGATCTACGCACAACCCGGAACCCCAGGCGCCGTCGTGTCCTTCAAGCCACGCTATGGCAACTTCATCAACGGCCAGTTCGTACCGCCAGTGGCGGGGCAATATTTCACCAACAGCTCGCCGGTCAACGGCCAGCCGATCGCCGAATTTCCGCGGTCCACCGCCCAGGATGTGGACAAGGCCCTGGACGCCGCCCACGCCGCGGCCGATGCCTGGGGCAGAACCTCGGTGCAGGACCGCGCGCTGATGCTGCTGCGCATCGCCGATCGCATCGAGCAGAACCTGGAGGTGCTGGCGATCACCGAAACTTGGGACAACGGCAAGGCCGTTCGTGAAACGCTCAATGCCGACGTGCCGCTGGCGGCGGATCATTTCCGCTATTTCGCCGGCTGCATCCGAGCCCAAGAGGGCGGCGCCGCCGAGATCAACGAGGGCACCGTCGCGTACCATTTCCATGAACCGCTGGGTGTGGTGGGGCAGATCATCCCTTGGAACTTCCCTTTGCTGATGGCCGCCTGGAAGCTTGCCCCGGCACTGGCCGCTGGCAACTGCGTGGTGCTCAAGCCCGCCGAGCAGACGCCGCTGTCGATTACCGTGTTTGCCGAACTCATCGCCGACCTGCTGCCCGCTGGCGTGCTCAATATCGTCCAGGGCTTTGGCCGTGAAGCCGGAGAGGCCCTGGCCACCAGCAAGCGCATTGCCAAGATCGCCTTTACAGGTTCCACGCCGGTGGGCGCGCACATCATGAAGTGCGCTGCGGACAACATCATCCCCTCGACGGTAGAGCTGGGCGGTAAATCGCCGAACGTGTTCTTCGAGGACATCATGCAGGCCGAGCCCGCCTTCATCGAGAAGGCGGCAGAAGGGCTGGTCCTGGCCTTCTTCAACCAGGGCGAGGTGTGCACCTGCCCGTCGCGGGCGCTGATCCAGGAATCGATCTACGAGCCGTTCATGGCCGAGGTGATGAAGAAGATCGCCAAGATCAGCCGTGGCAACCCGCTCGATACCGACACCATGGTCGGCGCGCAAGCCTCCGAGCAGCAGTACGACAAAATCCTGTCCTACCTGCAGATCGCCCAGGACGAAGGCGCGCAATTGCTGACCGGCGGCGCTGCCGAGCGCCTGCAGGGCGACCTTGCCAGCGGCTATTACATCCAGCCCACGCTGCTCAAGGGCGACAACAAGATGCGCGTGTTTCAGGAGGAAATCTTCGGGCCCGTGGTGGGTGTGACCACCTTCAAGGACGAAGCCGAGGCGCTGGCCATCGCCAACGACAGTGAATTCGGCCTGGGCGCTGGCGTGTGGACCCGCGATATCAACCGTGCCTACCGCATGGGCCGCGGCATCAAGGCCGGGCGCGTCTGGACCAACTGCTACCACTTGTACCCGGCGCACGCTGCGTTCGGGGGCTACAAGAAGTCGGGCGTGGGCCGCGAAACCCACAAGATGATGCTCGACCACTACCAGCAGACCAAGAACCTGCTGGTGAGTTATGACATCAATCCACTGGGCTTCTTCTAAGGCTCAGGCACCCTCGTCCATGGGCGCCGTGAGTTCGTTCCAAAGTAGCATTTGGCCCCGCGGCTGCCCGTGCATTAATGGCTGTACCGGAATCGTCCGGCCCAAGAAGAGGACACGCCATGTGGACCAAACCCACCTTCACCGACTTGCGCATTGGCTTTGAAGTGACGATGTACTTCGCTAACCGTTGATCCGCACGCCGGCCACCCTCGCGGTGGCCGGCGTCTTTCTACCCGCCAGGAACATGTTGAGCCGTGGAGCCGATCAGCCGTCAGCAGGCCTTGCAAGTGCACCGGCGGGCACGCTTGCGCTGGGAGCCGAGTACCGGCATGCATGTGCTCCAATGCCCGGGCATGGTCATCGAACTGACCAGCAGTGCCGGTTGGGTGCTGGAACTGCTGGACGGGCAGCGCAGCGTGGCCGTTGTGATCGAGCACTTGCGTCAGCGCTATGGGGACGTGCGAGGCCTTGAGGAGGATGTGCTGGGCTTTCTCGAGCTCGCCAGGGTCAGGGCCTGGGTCGAGTGAGCGACGATGCCACCTAGGTCTGGTTGCTTTCGTGGATGGATGCATTACGCTGGCACTCACCTTCCAGAACAATAAGATCAGGCTTGCCCATGAGCCAGAGTTTCAGCCCGCTACGCAAATTCGTTTCGCCTGAAATCATCTTCGGTGCCGGCTGCCGGCATAACGTGGCCAACTACGCCAAGACCTTCGGGGCCCGCAAGGTGCTGGTGGTCAGCGACCCCGGGGTGATCGCTGCCGGGTGGGTGGCCGATGTCGAGGCCAGCCTGCAAGCTCAGGGCATCGACTATTGCCTCTACAGCGCAGTGTCGCCCAACCCCCGGGTCGAGGAGGTGATGCTCGGCGCCGAGATCTACCGGCAAAACCATTGCGATGTCATCGTCGCAGTCGGCGGGGGCAGCCCGATGGACTGCGGCAAGGCCATCGGCATCGTGGTGGCGCACGGACGCAGCATCCTCGAGTTCGAGGGTGTGGATATGATCCGCGTGCCCAGCCCCCCGCTGATCCTGATCCCGACCACGGCCGGCACCTCGGCGGATGTGTCGCAGTTCGTGATCATCTCCAACCAACAGGAGCGCATGAAGTTCTCCATCGTCAGCAAGGCGGTGGTGCCCGACGTGTCGTTGATCGATCCGCAGACCACCCTGAGCATGGACCCGTTTCTGTCGGCCTGTACCGGGATCGATGCCCTGGTGCATGCGATCGAGGCGTTCGTCTCCACCGGCCACGGCCCCTTGACCGACCCCCATGCCCTTGAAGCCATGCGGCTGATCAACGGCAACCTGGTGCAGATGATCGCCAATCCGACCGACATCGGCCTGCGCGAAAAAGTCATGCTGGGCAGCATGCAGGCGGGGCTTGCCTTTTCCAATGCCATCCTCGGCGCCGTGCACGCGATGTCCCACAGCCTGGGCGGCTTCCTGGATCTGCCCCACGGGCTGTGCAACGCGGTGCTGGTCGAGCATGTGGTGGCGTTCAACTACAGCTCGGCGCCAGAGCGTTTCAAGGTGATTGCCGAGGTGATGGGCATCGATTGCCGGGGCCTGAACCACCGGCAGATCTGCGCGCGTCTGGTCGACCACCTGATCGCCTTGAAATACGCCATGGGCTTCCATGAAACACTCGGGCTGCACGGTGTGCGCACCAGCGATATTCCATTCCTGTCGCAGCACGCAATGGACGATCCGTGCATCCTGACCAACCCACGTGCCTCCAGTCAGCGAGACGTCGAGGTCGTTTATGGCGAAGCCCTCTGAAGCGCAGCAGCGAGCACTGGCCGGGCTGCTCGGGCTGGGCGACCAGTCCGCGCGCAAGAGTCATTACCCGGAGCTGGCCGCGCGGCTGGAGGAACTGGAAGCTGAGCGCAACCGCTACAAGTGGTTGTTCGAAAATGCCGTTCACGGCATCTTCCAGGCCAGCCTGCAGGACGGCATGCGTGCTGCCAACCCGGCCCTGGCGCGGATGCTGGGCTACGACGACCCTCAGGCCGTACTGTTCTCGTTGACCGACCTTGGCGCCAACCTCTTCGTCGGGGGTGCTCAGGAACTGCACGCCATCACCACGACCTTGGCGCGCGAGCATAGCCTGCACGGTTACGAAACCCGCCTGCGGCGCCGTGATGGCAGCCACATCGACGTGCTCATGAACCTGTTGCGCAAACCCGGGCATGAGGGCTTGGTGGAAGGGTTCGTGGCCGATATTACCGAGCGCAAGCTGGCGCAGCAGCACTTGCAGCAACTCAACGATGAGCTTGAGCAGCGGGTGGCCGACCGGACCGACCAACTGCTCGAAGCCAATCGCAACCTGCACCAGCAGATCACCGAACGCAAGCAGATCGCCCGGGCCCTGCGCGACGCCCGGGACGCCGCACAACTGGCCAATCGCAGCAAAGACAAGTACCTGGCGGCGGCCAGCCATGACCTGCTGCAGCCGCTCAATGCCGCCCGCTTGCTGATCTCGACCCTGCGCGAGCGGCCGCTTGCGCAGGCCGAACAACTGCTGGTGGAGCGCACTCACCAGGCCTTGGAAGGGGCCGAAGACCTGCTGACTGACCTGTTGGACATCTCGCGACTTGATCAGGCCGCCGTGAAGCCGGACATGGGCGTGTACCACCTGAGCACCGTGTTCGCGCCGCTGGTGTCGGAGTTCGAACCAGTGGCCGACGCCGCAGGGCTCAAGCTCAGGGCGCGCATTCCCGACGTTGCCGTGGGCACCGATCTGCGGCTGATGACCCGTATCCTGCGCAATTTTCTCAGCAATGCCTGCCGCTACACGTCAACGGGCGGCGTGCTGTTGGCGGCGCAGCGGCGTGGCCATTACCTGGCGCTGCAGGTATGGGATACCGGGCGCGGTATCCCGGAAGATCGCCTGGAGTCGATCTTCCTCGAGTTCAACCAGTTGGATGTGGGCCGTGCAGCCGAGCGCAAGGGGGTTGGCCTGGGCCTGGCGATCGTCGAGCGCATCGCCAAGATACTCGAGCATCCGGTACGGGTGCGGTCGCAGCCCGGACGAGGGTCGGTGTTCACGATTGAGGTGCCAATGGCAAGTTGCCTGCCGGCTGCTACCCCAGTGGTCCTCCTGCAGCCGAGTATGGGGGACCCACTGCCGGGGCGGCGGCTGCTGGTGCTGGATAACGAGTCGAGTATCTTGCACAGCATGGGCGCCTTGTTGAGCCAATGGGGGTGCGAGGTCGTCACGGCTTTGGATCAGCACGCGGCCTGTATCGCGCTGCAGGGGCGGCCGCCAGAATTGATTTTGGCCGACTATCACCTGGATCATGGCGTTTTGGGGTGCGACGTGGTTGAGCGGTTGCGTGAGCAATTCGGGTGCACGATCCCTGCGGTCATCATTACCGCAGACCGCAGCGACGAAGGCAGGCGGGCGTTCCAGGCGCTGGGCATGCCGGTACTGAACAAGCCGGTAAAACCCGGGAAACTGCGCGCGGTGCTCAGTCAACTGCTGACCTGACCGACAATCGGGCAGCGTATTTCACGGAATTTAAGCGTTGGCACGGATATCTCATGGAAGTTGGCCATGCCCGGGTCGGGTGGGTCATGCGACCACGCGTTGGTGAACAAGAACAACAAGGGGGCTTACATGAGCTGTCTGATATGCGCAGGACAAGCAGAGTCCGTCGAATGTGCCGGCGGGTGGGAGCAGCGCCAGTGCGCCCAGTGTGGGTGTTACCGAATGTCCCAGGCATTGATTCTGACGATGATGGAAGAAGGCCAGATATTCGACACTGCTCGCATGCGCCAGTGGCTCATGGTGAGCAGGGACAGCATGCCGGTGCCTTGCATTGACCACGCTCAGGCGATTCTGATGCCGTGAGGTGGTGGAGGGCTCTGCGGGTGCAGAGCCCTGCGTCAGTCAGAGAATGGGCTTGCCGCCTGTCACTGCATAGCGCGAGCCGCTGATGTAGCTCGCTTCGTCCGAACCCAGCAGCACGTAGATCGGGGCTACTTCCACCGGTTGGCCCGGGCGGCCCATGGGGTAGCTGGAGCCGAAATTCTTGACTGCTTCGTCGGGCATGGTCGCGGGGATCAACGGCGTCCAGATCGGGCCTGGCGCTACGCTGTTGACGCGTACCCCTTTTTTGGCCAGCAGTTGCGCAAGCCCGGCGGAGAAGTTGGCGATGGCGCCTTTGGTCGCCGCATAGGCCAACAGCGAGGAAGACGGATCATCGGAGTTGACCGAGCTTGTGTTGATGATCGAGCTGCCTTTGGGCATGGACGGCAAGGCGGCCTTGCAGATGCGGAAGATCGCCGTGATGTTGGTGTCGAAGGTTTTCACCCATTCGTCGTCTTCGATTTCCTCGAACGTTTCGTGGGCCATCTGGAAGGCGGCGTTGTTGACCAGGATGTCGATGCGGCCGAACTCGGACACGGTTTTTTCCACGATCGCATGGCATTGCTGCTTCTGCGCCAGATCGCCTGGCAGCAGTAGGCACTTGCGCCCGGCTGCCTCGACCCAGCGCGCGGTCTCCTTGGCGTCTTCGTGTTCGTCCAGGTAGGAGATAGCGACATCGGCGCCTTCACGGGCATAGGCGATGGCCACTGCGCGGCCAATGCCGCTGTCGCCGCCAGTAATCAGCGCTTTCTTGCCCTCGAGCCGGCCATGGCCGACGTAGGTCTGCTCGCCGCAGTCCGGTATCGGGTCCATTTTCGGCTGGGAGCCGGGCACTGTCTGGGGTTGGGAGGGGAAGGGCGGGGTAGGGTAGTCGCGCATGGTAAAAGCTCCTGCAGTTGAGAATGCTCGTACCTGTTCGAAAGGTCCCGTTGCCCTGGGTTGACTCGGATCGATGATTGGGACGACGAGCGGCCGTTGGCAAGCCTTAAGCGTGTTTCCCCATGCGCGTGAGCATGGGGAAACAGCGTCGGCGCTACCTGTGTTTACCGCGCACGCGCCACGCGCCCCATGCCAGGCCCAGCGTGGCCGCAACCACCGAGCCTGCCAGCACGCCCAACTTGGCCGCACCCAGCGCCGCTGGGCTGGCGAACGCCAGGTTGGCGATGAAGATGGACATGGTGAAGCCAATGCCGGCCAGCAGCCCGATCAAGGTGATGCCGCTCCAGTTGACCCCTGGCGGCAGCGAGCACACGCCCAGGCGCACCATCAGCCAGCTGATGCCGACGATGCCCACTGGTTTGCCGATGACCAGCGCCGCCATCACCGACTCCATCACCCAGCGCGGCGTCTCGCTGTCCAGGTTGACGCCCGACAGGCTCACCCCGGCATTCGCCAAGGCAAACAGCGGCATGATCCCGAATGCCACCCAAGGGTGCAGCGCGCTTTGCACACGCACCACCGGCGGCAGCACTTCACGTTGGGCCACGCGCAGCTGCTTGAGGGGCGTCAGCAGTTCGCTTGCGTCTTGGGCCGCGGCTTTGGCGCGGCCGACTACCTCATCGCTCAGGCGCGACACGGCTTCTACGGGGCGCTCCCACATGGGTCGGCTGGTGACAGGGGTCATCAGGCCGAGTACGACGCCTGCCAGGGTAGGGTGGGCGCCGGTCATCAGCACACCCACCCATGTGATCGCGCCTGGGATGACGTAGGCGAAGGCCGAGCCGACGCCAATGCGCTGCATGAGCAGGACCAGCAGCACGCCCACTGCCGCGACAGCGAAGCCTAGGTAGTCCAGGCCACCGGAATAGAACACGGCGATGATCAGCACGGCGATGATGTCGTCGATGATCGCCAGGGCCAGCAGAAAGACGCGAATATTCGACGGGATCGACTTGCCCAGCAACGCCAATACGCCGACCGCAAAGGCGATATCGGTGGCTGTCGGCACGGCCCAGCCTTGCTGTTCGCTGGGCGCATGGCCGAAGCCCAGGTAGACCATGGCAGGCACGGCGACGCCGCCCATGGCTGCCACCATGGGCAAGGACGCCTGGCGCAGGCTGGAAAGGGCGCCTTCATGAATCTCGCGGCGAATCTCCATGCCGACCACGAGGAAGAAGATCGTCATCAGGCCGTCGTTGATCCAGAAATGCAGGGACTGGGAATAGACCAGCGAGCCGATGCCCAGCGTGATTGGCGTATGCCAGAGGGCGTCGTAACTGGCGGCGGCCGGGGAGTTGGCCCAGATCAGGGCGGCGATGGCGGCGATCAGCAGTACCACACCACTGACGGCTTCGATGTGCAGGAAACGTTCGAGGCTGGCCAGCGCGCGCTCGGCCAGTTGCTGTGCTTTGGGGACTATCGTGTTTTGCATAGGCGCAATAACTCTCGCATGGCGGCCCGACCTGCGTAGCTTGTTTAACCTGCTTCACTGCCCCAAGCAGCTAGCACCCGGGCGCGATTGTAGCGCAACTGGCCACGTGTGGGGAGACTGAGGTTGGTGACGCCGGGCTAAGCACCGCGCTGCATGTGGGTGGCGTTAGACAACTACCTCAAAGACAGGTCTCGAAGCTGGCTGAGTGACGCTTTTGCGACTCACAGGTGCTTCATGACAAACTCGCCGTTCTCCGATGATTCCGTGGATGCATTCATCGCCGACCGACTGCCGCCCTGGTTGACTGATGCCACGGTCGAGCAGCTCCAAGTCCTGCATCAGGCGCTGCTTGACCAGCAACGGGCGCGTGAGCAGGTTCAGGCCGTTTTCGCCCAAGTGCAGCCTCTGGACGACTTCGCCAGCACATTACTTGAGGCGGCATTGCAAAGGCTCTTGCACCGGCCGGTGGACGTCCGAGCTGCCAGGCTTCATCGCGTGGTGCATGTACGTTACCCGTCCGGTGTAACCGCCATTCCTGATCGCGTGGTTCCCAAGACGCTGGAGCAACCCTTGCTGGCCTGTGCGTTGCACAATTTTGATCGGCGAGAGACCGCCGAGGTAGCCTGGTTGCCACAGTCGAACGTGCTGGATGCGGATGGGACGGTGCTCCCCTTGCGTCCGCGGGCTTTCGCGGGGGTCTGTCGGTCCTTGGACCTGGGCGCTGCTTACCAGCAGCACCTCAAGCAGGTGCTGTTTGCCGACGACAAGCGCCGACGCGAAGTCAACGCGGACCTTGAAGAGGGGTGGCGCCGCAGCCTACTGGCCGCTGTAGAGCTCGCGCGGCTACAGGGCGTCGTGAAGGGTGCGGAGCTTGATCGCCTGGTCAGTGCTGTAGCCGGCGCTGTCGAGCCACTGCCAGGCGCGTTCAGCGAAATTCGGCTGTTTGGCCGAGTGGTGACCGGTGTTACGGTGTTCGAACCTGCGTCTGAGCACGGCTCATCCGCGCCACAGAACCTGATCGTGTGGATACCTGACGATCCCCATGGCGCCATTGGCGCTTACCCTTCGTGGTCGCAGTTGTTTCGCAGCCTTGGCACGCGTTTGCGCGACCCTGCGTACCGGCAGTTCTTCCAGCGCTTCATCAAGGAGCATGATCGCCTGCATTTCAGCCAGCGCTTCCAGCATGCGCTGGGCAGCGCAGCGGCTGAGGACCCCATCGAACTGGACGGTCGCCACCAAGTCATCCACGGTGCACTGATCGCGCACCTGCGCAGCGTCCAGGTCGATACCCTGCTCGAGGACGCGCAGTCCCTGGCTGTGCCCAGCACGGCGGTGGACAGTCAAGCGCGCGACCGGCGTAACCACTTACTCAAGGGTCTTGGGCTGGACCTGCTGGGCTTGGCCAGTTTCTTCGTACCCGAGCTCGGGTTGCCCTTGCTCGCACTGGCGGCGCGCCAGGTTACCGATGACGTGATCGATGGCTACCACGAGTGGGCGCTTGGCGATCGAGAGGCAGCGCTCGGTCATCTGATGTCGGTGGCGCAAAACGTCGTCATGATTGGGGTAGGCGCCGCTGTTGGTGCAGCCACGGGCCGGATGCTGGCGCGAGAGGGCGTCATCGATGAACTGGCACCTGTGCTGACGCCTGCGGGCGAGCAGCGCCTGGCCCGGGTCGACCTGCCAGGTTATGCGGTTCCCGACTCGCACCTGATGGCCGGGCAGCGGGGTTTGCTCAATGGGCGTTTACACGTGGCCGTAGAGGGCAGTGCCTACAGGTTGGGGCCTAGTGAGTATCGCGCGACGATTGAGCATCCGCAGCGTGTCCAAGCCCCTGCAGTTAGCCTGGAAGACAATGAGGCGGGCGGGATGCGCCATGCACTGGAGCGCCCTCAGGAGTGGTCCGACGTCGGCATGCTGGTGGCGCGTCTGGGCTCGAACCTGAGTTCGGTTAGCCCAGCAGCGGTGCGCGCGGTGCTGCGCAGTGTAGGGCTGGACGAAGCCGCGTTGCGTCGCTTGCATCTTGAAAACGCACCTGCACCTGCGCGGTTGTGTGATGCCGTGCACAGATACGAGCTGCATCGAGCGTTCCCCCGCCTGCGTGGACAAGCCTTCGAAGCGCATTGGCATGAGGCACAGGAAGTGCCCGCGCTGGCGGCCGAGCCGCTGCATCGCGATTTTCCAGCACTTTCCACGCGCGCTGGCCGGGAGTTGCTCACGGCCGCGGGCGATACCGAGCTCAGGCAGTTGCTGGAGCAACGCAAAGTGCCGCTTGCGCTGGCCGAGCGGGCACGATGGGCGTTGCATGACGCACGCCTGGATCGTGCGTGTGCCGGTTTCGAGCAGGCCAACGCCGTTAACAGGGATACCGAGCGGTTGGCTTTGGCATTGCTGCACCGCGACTGGCCTTGGGCTGCGGCAGTCAAGATAGAAGTGCACGAGGCGCAATTCGGGGGCGATATGCGAGCCAGCGTAGGCGCTGACACGGCACCCGAGACCCGCTGCCTGATTCATAAGGCACAGGGGTACCTGATAACCGATCATGCAGGACGTCCCCTGCACGGTGCTGTGGCCAGTGATGATTTTTTCCAGGCATTGCTGCGCACCCTTGACCCCAAGCAGCGCGTTGCCATGGGGGCGGCCTCGGGGGCCCCGGCCGATCTTGCCAGCGCGCTGGCAGACCGTGCTTTTGCTGACCGGACACAGGCTGCGCGGCTCTTGGGCATGGTGCCGGTGGGCAAGCCAAGGCCCGCGATGCGCCTTGGCGATGGACGTATCGGCTATAGGCTGAGTGGCCGTCCGGAAGGGTCGCGGCAAGCCATGCTTCGCGGCTACCAGCAGATCTTCCCGACGCTGAACGAGATGGAAATCGAAGTGTATCTTGAGCGGGTGCGGTTGCAGGGCGAGCAACCGTGGGATCACCTGCGCCAATTGCAGCAGTGCCTTGTCGATCTGGGTGAAAACCTGGCAGCCTGGCGCCGAGAAGCAACCACTGCGCCTTTGCCTGAGCGCCGTCGACAGATTGCTCGTCGCATCCGCCAATGCTGGCGGCGTAAGCGACCCGATGCCGATGGCGAGTACCGCCTGGTCATCGACAGCGAGCGCATCGAAAGTCTTCCGCTGTTGCCTGAGCAAGCGTCGTTCGATCACGTCACCCACCTGACAATTCGCCGCGCCTACTTGTCGGGCATCACCGAGGGGTTTCTCCAGCGATTCCCCAATGTACGCACCCTGGACTTGAGCCACAACTTGCTAAGCAGTGTTCCAGAAGGCTTGCAGGCACTGACCCAGCTCACCGAGCTGCGCCTGACGCGCAACCAGATCGTGATCGACGACGCAGGCCTGGCCAGGCTCAGTGCATTGACCAGGTTGCGCATCCTTGACCTGTCGCATAACCCTATCGATCGGCTGCCACCGCTGGGACGGTTGCTGGATCTACAACGGCTGCACTTGCGTGGCACGGGCTTGAACGAGTTGCCGATAGAGGTATACATGCACCCCGCGTTGGAAGACATCGACCTTCGCGACAACCATATCGCGGGCATGAGCCCGACCCTTGCTCACTCCCACCGGCGTCTGGCTGGGCTAAGCCTGCACGATAACCCTGTGCCCGAACCCACCCAGACCGCGCTACGCAGCACGCTGGGCGAAGTCGGGGCAACGGCCTTGCCTGTGCGCCGTCATGGCCCTGGCGGGCAAGAATCCCTTGAGCGCTGGTTGGCGGACTCCAGCCCTGAGGAGCGTGGGATTCGCTCCGAGCATTGGGCGGCGCTGACCGACGAGCCTGGCAGCGATGACCTGATGCGGTTCTTCAACGACCTTGGGCGCTCGAACGACTATGACTTTCAAGGCATCGATCTGCGCAGGCGCATCTGGGCGTTGATCGAGGTGTGTGTCGAGCATTCGCAGGTCCGTGAAGCTGTCTTCCAGCAGGCAGCGGGCCCGCGCACCTGTGCTGATCAGATGCTGCTGATGCTTAGCCTGTTCGAGGTGCGTGCCTTGGTCGCGACCCGCACCGCAGGGCTTGCCGCCGCAGACACGGCGCCTGCTCTCGTGCGCATTGGCCGCGAGCTGTATCGCCTGGACGAGGTGGATCGTGTCGCAGCCCAGCACATTGCCAGCGAGCGGGCCAGCAACCCCTACGGCCTGATCGATGAAGTGGAGATACACCTGGCATATCGGGCAGGGTTGGTCCGGCCGTTGGGACTGCCGGCTCAATCACGCTACATGTATCACCGGGTATTTTCCGACGTCGACGATGTGCGTCTGCGTGAAGCCGCACGCAGTATTCTGCTGGCTGAAAGCAACGCGCGGATTGCCGATTCGCTACTGCAGCGCACGTTTTGGATGGATTTTGTGCGCACTTCGTATGCAAACGAATACGAGACATTGAACCAGCCCTACCACGTCCAGCTCGAGGCACTTTTGCAGGGCCAGGAAGGTATGACCGAGCAGCAGATCATCGAGGCCGTGGGTAAACTTGCCGATGAGCGCAGCGCGGCCGAGCGCCAGCTGACCCTGTCATTGACCTTGCGGCTGCTGCTGGAGCATCCCTGGGAGGGAGAACTGGCGTGACTACCGGGCCCGTCATTGATGGGCCCGCTTATCCGCTGGCGGGTGTGGGCCTCAGAAGTTGTAGCGCAGCGTTGTCATGACGTTGCGTGGGGCGCCGTAGATGCCACCCGCCGTGGTCGTCAGGTAGTGCCTGTCGAACAGGTTACTGACGTTCACACTGGCTGAAAGCTGTGGAGTGACCTGGTAGCGAGTCATCAGGTTGACCAGCGCATAACTGCTCTGGGTGGTGGCGTAGCTCAAGGCGTAGCCCGTTTCACTTTGCCAGTTGAACCCGCCGCCGACAGTCCATTTATCCAGCCCACCCGGCAGGCGGTAAGTGGTGAACAGCTTCACGCTGTTGCGCGGAATCTCGGTGACGATGCGCTCGTCGTTGGTATCGAAGCTGACGTTGTAGGAATAGCCCGCCGTGACCTGCCAGCCTTCAGCCAGCTCACCGTTGACCTCAAGCTCCACACCTTCGCTCGTGGTGCCGCTCTCGGCGCGATACGCCTGAAACCCGTTGGGCTGGAGCAGGCGCCCATCGGCGATTGCCAGGTTGTCCTGCTCTACTCGGAACAGGGCCAGGCTCGCGGTCAGGCGTTCGTCGAGCAGGTCGGCTTTCAATCCTACTTCGTAGCCTGTGCCTTCCTGTGGGTCGAGGGGCGAGCCCTTGACGTCGCGGATCTGGTTACCTTGCGGGTTGAAGATTTGGGTATAGCTGGCGTAGGCAGCCCAAGTATCGTTCAGGTCATAGACCAGCCCAGCATAGGGGATGACCACACCATTTTCGGTGCGCTCGGTGCGTTGACGCGAGCCACTATAGAGCGCGCTCTTGTTCACTCTGTTCCAGTCGACCACGCGCGCCCCGAGGATCAGCCTGGCGGCGTCGCTCAGGTGCAGCCGCGAGGTCAAGTAGCCGGCGTACTGGGTTTCGGTCATGTCGGTGGTACCGATTTGGGTGAACACTGGCTTGGGGGACGACCCGTTCCAGTTGAAGATGTTGTCGATGGTGTCGTCGTAGCCTGTTCGAGCGCTCTGCCAGCCGCCGAAGTTGGAGGTGCCTCTTTCCTCGGTCCGCGACAGGGTCACGCCGCCGATCAATTCGTGCTCGCGCCCCAGGGCGTCGAAGGTGCCGGTGAGATAGGCGTCCAGGCTGTCCTGGATGGGCGCTGCCTTCCAGCGTGTCGGGTTGATCGTTGCACCGGCACCGGTTGCTGGGTCGATTTCGCCATCGACGTAGGCGATCACGGTGTCGTAGTCGTTGCGCGCGTGGGTGTACTCCACCTTGCCGCTCCACCCGTTGGCGAACTGATGTTCAAGCGAGGTGAAGAGAGTACTTTGCTGCCGATCATAGTAGCTCCAGTTTGGCGCGGTATTGAACGAGCGGGAGAAATGTGTGCGTGCCCCGTCCGTGGTGAACAGCGGGAAGCCGGTGCGAATGGGGGCGGTACTGTGGGTGACCTGATGGCTGAGGCCCAACGTCAGCAGGGTCGTGTCGCTCAGGTCCAGTTCGGTAATGCCATATAGGGTCGAGATTGCTTGGCTAAAGCGGTCGATCCAGGCGTGCTGGTCCTTGTGATCGGCCACCAGGCGGCCGCGCAGCCTGCCGCTTTCATCGAGCGCGCCGCTCACGTCAACACCCAGGCCATAGCGATCCCAGCTACCAGCCTCGGCGCTCAGTTGCACGTGAGGATCAACGGTGGGGCGTTTGCGAATCAGGTTGATGGTGGCCGATGGGTTGCCCATGCCGCTGATCAGGCCCGTGGCGCCGCGCACGATTTCCACGCGGTCGTACATGGCCGTGTTCTGGGTGTAGTTGTCCATGTTCGCCGACGTGGGGACGCCGTCGATCTCGAAGTTGCGGATGGCAAAGCCCCGTGACAGGTACGCCGTACTGTCGGCGCCCAGACTTTCGCGAATGACGGTGATGCCGGTGGTTGCGTCCAGTGCGTCGGTGAGGGTATCGAGCTTCTGGTCGTCCAGGCGCTGGCGCGTCAGGACCGTGATCGATTGTGGGGTTTGCTTGAGTGACAGGTTCAGGCGCGTGGAGCTGCTGGACGATTCGGTCGTGTAGGCGCCTGAACCTTCGGTGAGTGCGCCGGGGGCCTTGCCGGAAATGCTCAGGGCGGTCAGTTCCATCGCCCCGCTGTTGCTCGGGGCGGGGGGGAGCACTAGGTAGCCACCATTGGTGTCGCGACTAAGGCGCAGGCCAGTGCCTTGCAACAGGTGATTAAGCCCTTCCCATTCGCCGTAGCGTCCTTGCAGGCCGCTCGAGCGCAGGTCGGCGAGGGCGTTACGATCGAACGACACCGAAAGGGCGGCGCGCTGGGCGTATGCGTTCAGTACGCTGTCGAGGGGGCCGGGGGCGATATCGTGGCTGATGGTCTTCACCTGATCAGCTGCCAGGGCGGGTAGGTGGTCAAGCGGTGAGAGGGCAACGGCTAGCAAGGTTAGGCGCAATATCTGGGTACGTGAAAGTGATTGGGTGCGAAGTGTCATGGCGTGTCCGTTCGTCCTAGGCGTGATCGCGGGTTATTCCGCCGCTTTTTTATATGAACGAACGAGCACGATGATTCACCAGGGTTGTTGGGGATGAGCCTTGGCTAGGGTGATATTCTATGGCCCTACAAGACTAATTTCAGTTGCAATACATCTTGCAGGGCGCGCGGCTTGCAGTTGCAGTTGCAGTTGCAGTTGCAGTTGCAGTTGCAGTTGCAGTTGCTCTTGCTTTTGCTCTTGCTTCTAAGCGCGCGGTAGCCCAGGCGCCGCAGATCGCGACTTCAGGAGGCCGAGCGCAGGGCTTGCGGAGGGAGGTGACAGGCATGGATGCCTGTCAAGCGCTGGGCCCCAGGATGGGGCCTGCAGCGCGGTCCTCCCGGGAGCAAGCCCGGAGCGAGGGGACCCCGGAGCGTAGCGTAGGGGCCGGATGATAGGAGCAGGCGGTTTTTGCTTACTTTTTGCCAAGACAAAAAGTGAGCCGCCGTAAGGGCGGAAGGGTGACTGTGCGCCACTCGCGCCAATGAATACCAACTCGATATATGCGCCAACGCTTTGAAGTTTGAAGTTTGAAGTTTGATTGGGTTGGTGTGGGTATTGATAGAGCGCATAGTCCATTTGCGATGGCGACGCTTAATCACCTTTTCGCCCTTACGGCGAGTTACTTTTTGTCAAACGCCACAAAAAGTAACCAAAAAAGGCTGCGCTCCGTTCATACGGCCCCTACGCTGCGCTTCGGGGTTCCCTCACTCCGGTCTTGCTCCCGGGAGGACCGCGCTGTAGGCCCCATCCTGGGGCCCAGCGCTTGACAGGCATCCATGCCTGTCACCTCCCTCCGCAAGACCTGCGTTCGGCCTTCTGAAGTCGCGAAGATCAAGATCAAGATCAAGATCAAGATCAAGATCAAGATCAAGATCAAGATCAAGATCAAGATCAAGATCAAGATCAAGATCAAGATCAAGATCAAGATCAAGATCAAGATCAAGATCCACAGCGACAGCGGTGACGACGATGACAACTATGTTGGAAGTAGTTTGTAAGCGTGTCCATATCGAATAACTAAGAATTGAATATCGCCCCTAGGTACCCTTATCCCCCATGTGGGAGCGTGCCGCGATGGGCCGCACAGCGGCCCCTGGCGTTATCGGATCGATCTCAGAAAAGACCAATTTGCAGCGACCCCTTTGAGAAGACGCTCCCACCCCACGCCCACTCAGCCAGCAAACACCATGCTCGCTTGAACTTCCCTCTCCCATCCCACCTCGAAATATTCAGACATAACTACAGCGAGGCGGCCATGTCGCTCATCTACCCTCAAGCGCGATACAAGCCCTATGAAGATGCAGCAGGCGGTTGGGGGTCGGCGCGCTCTGTCATGACCATACTCTGGCGGGAACAGGCCATTACAACAGCACCCATGGCGCTGGTCAGGCAAAACAAACCCAAAGGCTTCGCCTGCGTCAGCTGTGCCTGGGCCAAGCCAGGCAACCCACACGCGCTAGAGTTCTGCGAGAACGGCGCCAAGGCCACCGCCTGGGAACTTACCCGCCACCGCACCGGCCCGGATTTTTTTGCCACCCATACCCTCTCAGCGCTGCGCACATGGACCGATTACGCCTTGGAGCAGCAAGGCCGGCTGACCCACCCCATGCGCTACGACCCGGCTAGCGACCGTTACCAAGTTACCACCTGGGCAGAGGCGTACCAGCAGATCGGCCAACAGTTGCAAGCCCTGAGCCCGGACGAAACGGTGTTCTATGCCTCGGGCAGGGCATCGCTGGAAGCCTCGTTCATGTACCAGCTGTTCGCCCGCGCCTACGGCACGAACAACCTCCCCGACAGCTCGAACATGTGTCATGAGAGCACGTCGGTCGGACTGCAGGAGAGTATTGGTGTACCCGTCGGCACCGTCACGCTGGAAGATTTTGAACACACCGACTGCATTTTCTTCTTCGGCCAGAACGTAGGCAGCAACAGCCCGCGAATGCTTCACCCGCTGCAGGAAGCGCGCAAGCGCAATGTGCCCATCATCACCTTCAATCCACTGCGCGAGCGAGGGCTTGAGCGCTTCGTCAACCCTCAATCCCCCAGTGAAATGCTGGGGCCTGAATCGACTGTGATCAGTACCCAGTATCATCAGGTCAAGGTAGGGGGCGACCTGGCAGCAGTGATGGGGATCATCAAGGCCCTGCTTGCGATGGAACAACAGGCAAGTGACGAGGGCAAGCCGGCTGTGCTCGACCATGCGTTCATCCAGGCACATACCGATGGGTTGAACGCGCTGCGAGAAGAAGTTCAGCGCCATGAGTGGGCGACCCTGGAGCGTCAGTCCGGCCTCGAGCGTGCTGCGATGGAAGCTGCAGCTACCGTCTATGCCCGTAGCAGCAAGGTCATGATCATCTACGGGATGGGCATGACCCAGCACCGACGCGGTGTCGACAACGTGCAGATGCTGGTCAACCTGCTGCTATTGCGCGGCAACATCGGCAAGCCCGGCGCAGGCATCTGTCCCGTGCGCGGGCACTCCAATGTGCAAGGCCAGCGCACGGTCGGTATCACGGAGGACCCGGCAAAGGTTCCGGGTGAAAAACTGCAAGCACTGTTTGGCGTGCAGGTTCCACCGAACAAGGGCATGGCCACGGTGGACTGCTGCCAAGCGCTCGTCGAGGGCAAGGTCAAGGCTTTCATCGGCCTGGGTGGCAACTTCCTGCGGGCGATTCCCGACACCCAGTGCATGGAGGCGGCCTGGCAGACGCTTACGCTGAACGTCCAGGTGGCGACCAAGCTTAATCGCACGCATCTGTTCCCGGGGCGACATGGCTGGTTGTTGCCCTGTCTTGGGCACATAGAAGCTGATCGTCAGGAGGGTGTAGAGCAGGTCTATACCACCGAGGACAGTACCGGCTGCATCCGCGCCTGGCAGGGCCGCAATGAGCCAGCCAGTGAACACCTCCGCTCCGAAGTGGCGATTATTGCCGGGTTGGCCGAAGCGACCCTGGATCAGCGAACGACTGTCGACTGGGATGCTTGGCGCCACGACTATGCATTGATCCGCGAAGCGATCAGCCAGGTCTACCCCGAGATATTTCACAACATGGAAACACGCATGTGGGAGCACGGCGGTTTCCATAGGCCCCTGCCGGCGGCTAAACGGGAGTGGCAGACCCCGTCTGGCAAAGCCCAGTTCGTGGCGCCCCAGCGGCTTGATGAGGACGACGACTTGCAGCCCGCTGTCTTGGCGCATGATGTGCTGCAATTGATGACGCTGCGCAGCAATGACCAGTTCAACACTACTGTCTATGGCTACGACGACCGTTTTCGTGGGGTAAAAGGCACCCGCAGCGTCGTGTTCCTCAATCGCAGCGATGTGGTTCGGTTGGGTTTGGCTGCAGGGGACTGGGTGCTGCTACGCACTGCTGTCGAGCCCCAGGTCGTGCGAGAAGTCGGTCCTTTGCAGATCATCGCCTATGACATTCCCGAAGGCTGTGCGGGCGCCTATTACCCTGAGTGCAATCCGCTGATCCCGCTGTGGCACCACGCTGAACGCAGCAAGGTGCCTGCCGCCAAGTGCGTGCCGGTGACGCTGCAGAAGGTCGAGCCCCGTGCAAGCGACCTCAGCAAGGCAGTGCCTGCGCACGATCAGATCAATTGAGCGTGAGGGGTGCTGGACCATGCAGAATCGTGAAGGCTGTGTGCTGGTAACCATCCCATTGTTCGTCTCGAGACGACAGGAGCGTAGTAATGAATAAGCTGCCCGATGCCCCCGCCTTGGTAGTGCCATTACCTTTTGAGCATGGGTTTGAACAGATTCCCGAAGATGAAGCACAGACCAGCCAGGCGTTGCAGGATACGCTGCGCGAAATCATGGAGACCACCTTCAAGGACAATGGCCATGCCAACCGCAGCGTTCATGCAAAAGCACATGGATTGTTGCGCGGCACACTGAAAGTGGCGCCAGGGTTGCCGGCGCAGCTCGCTCAGGGGGCGTTCGCCACACCGGGTGAGTTCGATGCTTACCTGCGGTTTTCCACCAACCCGGGTGACATCCTCGATGACAAGGTTTCCACCCCACGGGGGCTGGCGCTCAAGATCGTTGGCGTACAAGGCCCGCGGTTGCCAGGCAGTGAAGGGCAAGTCACGCAGGACTTTGTCATGCAAAATGCCAAAGCCTTCACCGCGCCAGACCCCAAGGCGTTTCTCAAGACGTTGAAGTTGCTTGCCAAAACCACTGACAAAGCGCCGGGTACGAAAAAGGTAGTGTCGGCCGTGCTGCGCGGTGCAGAAAAAGTGGTCGAAGCGTTTGGCGGTGAGAGCGGCACGCTCAAAAGCCTTGGTGGGCACCCTCAAACCCACATTCTTGGCGAAAGCTTCAGCACCGTCGTACCTGTACTCTATGGCCCTTACTACGCAAAGCTTGCGGTAGTGCCCGTGTCGGCGGCCTTGACTGCGCTGACCGATCAGGTTGTTGACCTCAAAGACGATCCAGACGGGCTACGTCACGCCATGGAAGCGTTTTTTGCAAGCGAGGGCGGCGTCTGGGAGCTTCAGGTCCAGTTGGCCACCGACCTTGATCAAATGCCGATCGAAGATGCATCCAGTCAGTGGCCCGAGACGCTCAGCCCCTATGTGACCGTGGCCACGTTGGAGGTCAAGCCTCAAGCGGCATGGAGTGAAGAGAATGTGCGCCGTATCGACGACGGCATGGCGTTCAGCCCCTGGCACGGTCTGGCGGCGCACAGGCCCTTGGGTGGCGTGATGCGGGTGCGCAAGCCGGCCTATGAAATGTCGGCCAATTTTCGTGGGCAGCACAATGGGTGCCCAATCCATGAGCCCGGTCCTAAAGGGCCGAGCCTGTAAGTCGAGGAGAGTACGCCATGCAACCAGAAACCGCGGGCACTGAAGAGAAAGGCCCAAGCGATGTGCCTTATATCAACGATCCGTTAAAACCGACTTCCCCTGCGCTCAATGACGCGGATGCCACGGAGGCGGCGGAGGCTGAGATGGACATCGAGGACGACGGCGAATCGCTCTAGGTTCGCTGGCGCCGTCGCCCGAGCAGCGGCGGCGCCAAGTACGAAGTCTGAGGCTACCGGTCGTTTGAATAAACCTTCGACGTGGTAAAGCCATCACCGCCTGATTTTTAGTGTTGTGGTTTGACTTGGCGCCGGCTTCGCCGGCTCCATGGCACGCTTGTGAGCCATGGACGCCAACCGAGCGCCAAGCGGATTCTACTTGGCAGCCAGCGTTCCTGCGGCCTGCGCCTGTTCAAGCTGGCGCTTGCGGCCAATGACCAGCACCATGACCCCAGCCAGCGTGCACAACGCCGCCAGTGGCATCAGTGCCAGTGCGTAGCTGCCGGTGGCGTCATGGATGGCGCCGTACACGTTGACCATCAAGCCACCCCCGATCAGGTTGGCCATGGCGCCAACCGCAGCCAGCCCAGCTGCTGCAGTGGAGGAGGACAACCAGCCCGACACCAATGCCCAGAACGGGCCTTTCATGGAGTAGGCCCCCACCAGCACCATGGTCAGCATCACCACCGTGGCCGGCAGTGACGAGGTGAACAGGGTCATCAGCAGGCCGGCCGCAATCAGCAACATGGTCATTGCGGTGTGCCAGCGACGTTCACCGGTGCGGTCGGAACTGCGGCCCCAGATGACCATCAGGATCGAGGCAACGCCATAAGGAATCGCGTTCACCAGCCCGATCTCCATGGAGCTCAGGCCGAAGGTCTTGAGCAGTTGTGGCGCCCAGACGCTCATGGTGCTGCCAGCCGCCGAGGCGCCCGAGTAAATCAGCGCGAGCACCCAGATGTCCTTGTGGCGCAGCAGTTTCCACAGCGAGATATGACCGATGGTGGTTTTCTGTGCTCGTTCCTCGGCCAACCGCCCGGTGAGCCAGCCGCGTTGATCGTCATTCAGCCATTTGGCCTGCTCAGGCCGATCGGTTAGTACGAACAGACAGGCGATCCCCAGCAGCACCGCCGGGATGCCTTCGAGGATGAACAGCCAATGCCACCCACGCATGCCCAACCAGCCGTCCAGGCTCAACAGCAGCCCTGAAATCGGCGAGCCGATGAAGTTGGCGGCGGGAATGGCGACCATGAATAGCGCCACCATGCGCGCGCGATACGCCGACGGCAGCCAGTAGGTGAGGTACAGCAACACCCCTGGGAAGAACCCGGCCTCGGCAGCGCCCAGCAGAAAGCGCATCACATACAGTGAGTTGGCCCCTTGCACGAAGGCGGTACCGGCGGAGATCAGCCCCCAGGTGATCATGATGCGCGCGATCCAGATGCGCGCACCGTAACGCTGCATGGCCAGGTTGCTGGGGACTTCCACCAGGAAGTAGGCGAAGAAGAACAAGCTGCTGGCGAAACCGAAGACCTTGGCTGACAACTCCAGGTCCTGGTTCATCTGCAACGATGCCATGCCGATGTTGCCGCGATCGATGATCGCGATCAGGTAGCAGATGATAAGAAAGGGCAGTAGACGCCAGGCAACACGGCGCATGGTGGCGCGTTCGAGCTCGCTAGGCGGGGTTGAGGCTGCTTTCATGGTGCTCTCCAATTGTTTTTTTTCTGGAGTTACGCAGGGGTCTGTGCGGCCGGACAAGCCGGCGCAAGGGCAATCAGTTATCGATCAGGTGACGGTTCACCACACAGCGCGGGTCCAGCGCCTTGCCGTCCCAGGCATCGAGGATTTGCTGCAGGGCAACCAGGCCTACGCGGTCCCGGGCTTCGCTGGTGTTGGCCCCGATGTGAGGTGTGGCGACCAGGGTTGGCAGGCCCCACAGCGGGCTGTCGGCCGGAGGCGGTTCGGGGTGGAAAGTGTCCAGGCCGGCACCCCCGATGCGCCGCTCGCTCAACGCAAGCACCAAGGCATCGGTATCGATCAGCTCGCCACGTGCGGTGTTGATCAAGATGGCACCTGAACGCATGCGCTCAAGCTGCTGGGCGCCGATGAGATTGCGATTGGTGTCTGTGAGGGGGCAATGCAGGCTGATGATATCGCTATCGGCCAGCAAGCGATCGAAATCCTCTTCGCGCTCGAGGTGATCACGCACGGGTAACTGCTGCAAGTAAGGGTCGTAAACCTTGACCTTCATGCGCAGCGGCGCCACCAGGTCCATCAGGATCGCGCCGATCGAGCCAAGGCCGACCAGGCCCAGTGTCTTGCCCGCCAACTCCATGCCGTTGGCAGTGGCCTTGTCCCAGTGGCCTTCGCGCATGCGTGCATCAAGCAAGGCGGTTTGGCGCGCAACGCTGAACATCAACGCAAAGGCGTGCTCGGCCACTGACTGGGCGTTGGCCCCAACGGCGATGGAGACAGGAATACCCCGGTCGGCGGCGGCCTGGATGTCGATGGTGTTGTAGCCGACCCCATGCTTGGCGACCACCTTCAACGCGTTGGATGCGTCGATCATGGCGCGGGTCAGGCTGCCTTGTCGCACGATGATGGCATCGGGTTGCTCTGCGCGGATGATCGCTTCGAGCTCATGCTCGGGCAGATAGGGCGTGGTGGGGATGACGCGGATGGCGTGTTGATCGGCCAGGCGCATCGCGTCGTCGGCCAGCGCCGGACCTGTCAGCAGAAGGGTACGGGACATCGTCGATACCTTGTTTTTGTTGAAGACGGTAGGACTGCACTGAGTGCTTTCACCAATAACCTAGCATAATGAAATGGCGTTGCAACAATAGATTTTAAGTCAGTCACATTGCCGAATAACTGAGATTTCAAACCCTTGAAATCTGTTTAATGAAATGCCATTCTGAAATGGCGTTCTACTTCGACGTTGAGCGCGCCCAATAAATCCAAGAAGAGGTAGGTCACATGAGCATTGGTTTCCAGGTGCTTGAGCGCACGCGAAAAATCGGTGATGAGTGGGTATCGCGCTACCGCGAGGTGCCGGTCGCCAACGTCAGCGACTCGATGAATCGCATGACGGCGGGTGGTGCGCGTTTGCGCCCCATGCACCGGGAAGGTGTGCTGTGCGGCGCGGCTCTGACGGTCAAGGCCCGTCCTGGTGACAACCTGATGCTGCACTACGCCATCGACAGCGCCGAGCCAGGTGATGTGATCGTGGTCGATGCCGGCGGCGACCTGACCAATGCTCTGATCGGCGAGATGATGGTGGCGTACGCCGTGAAGCGCGGTGTAGCGGGCATCGTCATCCATGGTGCGATCCGCGATGCTGGCAGCATCAAGGCCGGTGACTTCCCCCTGTTCGCTGCCGGTGTTTCCCATCGCGGCCCTTACAAGGACGGGCCGGGCGAGATCAACGTGCCCATCGCCATCGATGGCATGGTGATCGAACCCGGGGACCTGATCATCGGTGACGATGACGGCTTGCTGTGCGTACCCTATGCCCATGTCGCAGAGGTCTACCAACGCGCCACGGCCAAGCACGCTGCCGAAACGGCGCAAATGCAACATATCGCTCAAGGTACCAATGACCGCACCTGGGTCCTGGAGTCCTTGAAAAAGAAAGGCTGCCTGCTGCCAGGCTGAGGATCGACCCGCACGTGGTCCGAGCAAGATCCTTCAATGGCGGCTGCTTCTCACCTGAGGACTCGCTCACTTGTCTGACCTGACGCCGCCCCCTCGTACCCGTTGGCCTTCTGCTGTACGCGCATTGGGCCACCATCATTTCCAGGTTTACTTTGCCGGCCAAGGCGTTTCGACCTTGGGCAAGTGGGTTCAGCAAGTCGCGCTGTCCTGGTTGGCCTATCACCTGACCGGGTCAGCTGTATTGCTGGGCCTGATCACCTTTCTTTCTCTCGCCCCGCAGTTGATCGTCGGTCCGTTCGCAGGCGCCTGGATCGATCGCCACGACAAGCGTCGACTGCTGATCGTGGTCCAGTCGATGCTGGTGGCGCAATCGGCCGCGCTTGCGCTAGTGACCTGGGCTGGTTGGGTAGATGGCCCCTTCATTGCCGCAATGGCACTGCTGCTGGGCTTGCTCAATGCCGTCGAAACACCCCTGCGTCAGGCCCTGATCGGCTCTTTCGTGGAAGATCCAGCTGACCTGCCCAACGCGCTGGTCCTCAACGCGATGCTTATCAACGCCGCCCGCTTCGTGGGCCCGCCACTGGCCGGTGGGCTGATAGCCGTGGCGGGGGAGGCGGCTTGCTTCGCCTTGACCGCCGTCGCCTTCACCGCGCTGCTGGCAGGGTTGCTGAAGGTGCAAGCCACAGCCAGCCCTCGGGCGACAGGTTCCACTGCCCAGGTCTTTCGTGAGGGCCTCGCTTATCTATGGCGGGAACAGGGCGTCAGGCAACTGCTGTTCAATGTCATCATGGTCAACCTCCTGGCGTCCTGCTATGCAGCGCTTCTGCCGATCCTGGCCAAGCGCGTGTACGCCGGTGACGCACGGGTGCTGGGCTGGCTCTGGGGCGCGGCAGGCGCTGGCGCGTTCGTGGCCACGTTAGTGCTGGCGGTGGGCGGAGCCTTGCCTCGCCTTCGGCAGTTCATCGAAGTGGGCGCAGGGCTTTGCGCCCTGGCACTGCTGGGTGTGTGCTGGGCAGGGCAGTGGCAGCTGGCATTGCTGGCGCTTCTGGTGCTGGGGTTCGGCATCACGCTGAGCAACGTGAGCACCAACATGCAGTTGCAGAGCCAAGCGCCGGGCCATCTGCGCGGACGTGTCATTGCGTTCTACATCGCCATGCGCTTCGGTTTCGAGGCGTTGGGTGGCATGGCCGCCGGGCTGCTGGCTGCTCGTGTGGGCGCCCCGGCCACCTTGGGTGCAGCCGGGGCAGTGTTGCTGTTGGGTGTCGCGGGGACTTTTGCATGGCGCAACCGTCGGGCTGCATGAGCGCGCCGGTCCGGCCTGCTGGTGGCAGGCCAGCCCGGATGGGAAGACAGTCATAACCCGAGCATGTTGTAGTGCACGTAGTACATGATCCACAGCGACAACCCCACCAACAGCGTGATGATCACCACCGTGAACACCAGCGCCATCAAGTTCCAACGCTGCTCTCGCGCTGTGGTCAGGTGCAGGAAAAACACCATGTGCACCACGATCTGGACCAGGGCGCACACCAGCACGGTCATGAAGGTCAGGTGACGCGGCAGGCTGGGGTACATGGCCAGCCCGAAGGGCAGCAGGGTGAGCAGGGCTGCCAGCACGAACCCTGTGTTATACGAACGGTGGCTGCTCTGGCTAGCGCCGGCACTGCTAGGTACATGGCTTTGACGACTCATCAGATCACCCCGAACAGATAAACGACGGTAAACACACAGACCCACACGATGTCCAGGAAATGCCAGAACAGGCTCAGGCAGCTCAAGCGCGTAGCATTGACACAGGTCAGGCCGCGCTGGTGAACCTGCATCATCAACAGGGCCATCCAGATCAGCCCCACCAGCACGTGCAGGCCGTGAGTGCCCACCAACGTGAAGAACGCCGTCAGAAACGCACTGCGTTGGGGGCCTGCGCCCTCGCTGATCAGATGATGGAATTCATTGATCTCCATGGCGATGAAGCCCAGGCCGAGCAGGAACGTGACGCCCAGCCAGCGCAGCACCCAGCGCTTGTCCTGGCGGTGGTTGGCGAGCATCGCATAGCCGTAGGTGATGCTGCTCAAGAGCAACAGGAACGTCTCCACCAGCACATAAGGCAGTTCGAAGATGTCCGCCGCGCTGGGCCCACCTGCCACAGACTGTCCCAGCACCGCATAGGTAGCAAACAGGGTGGCGAACAGAATGCAGTCGGTCATCAGGTAGACCCAGAAGCCGAACAGGCTCAGGGAGCCTGCGTCTTCGTGGCCATGCTCTTGCTCGCGGGCCGTTTCGTTGTGCACGACATGGGACATGATTCAGGCCTCCGCCAACCGTTGGCGACGCTCGGTTTCCATCCGTTCGACCGCTTCGGCCGGGATGCAGTAGTCGGTATTGGGGTCGTAACTGCGCACGATCAGGGTGGCGATGACTGCCAGTGAACTGGCGATGACCAACCACCAGATGTGCCAGATCAACGCAAAGCCCAGCACCGTGGACAGAACGCCTAGCACCAGGCCCAGGCTGGTGTTGTGAGGCATGTGGATCTTGCGGAAATCCATCTCGGCCAGGGTTTTCACGCCTTTCTCCTTCATGCCCCAGTACGCGTCGATGCCGCCCACGACAGGTTGCTCGGCGAAGTTGTAGAACGGGGGCGGCGAAGCGGTCGCCCATTCCAGCGTGCGCCCGTCCCAGGGGTCGCCCGTCGTGTCGCGGTTCTCATGACGTTTGCGGATACTCACCACCAGTTGCATGACCTGACAGGCCACGCCACACAGGATGATCAATACACCGACCATTTCCAGCAGCAGGAAGGGCCGCCACTCGGGTACGTCGAAGTGATTCAGGCGCCGGGTCATGCCCATGAACCCCAGGAAATAGGACGGCATGAAGGCAAAGTAAAATCCAGCCAACCAGCACCAGAAGGCAGCACGCCCCAGTGGGTCATGGAGTTTGAAGCCGAAGGCCTTGGGGAACCAGTACGTCAGGCCGCAGAGGTAGCCGAAGACCGCGCCGCCGATGATCACGTTGTGGAAATGGGCAATCAGGAACAGGCTGTTATGCAACAGGAAGTCCGCACCGGGCACCGCCAGCAGGACCCCGGTCATGCCCCCGATGCTGAAGGTGACGATGAAGCCAACCGTCCACAGCATCGGCGTCTCGAAACGCACCCGACCCCGGTA
The DNA here is from genome assembly GCF_022699445.1 of Pseudomonas sp. I3-I5. NCBI lineage: Bacteria > Pseudomonadati > Pseudomonadota > Gammaproteobacteria > Pseudomonadales > Pseudomonadaceae > Pseudomonas > Pseudomonas sp. I3-I5. Next base: position 1,958,877 of record NZ_CP093940.1, read on the forward strand.
CATGGTGAACAGCCAGGTGAAGATCTTCACCCCGGTGGGGACGGCGATGATCATGGTCATGATGCCGAAGAACGCGTTCACGTTGGGTCCTGCGCCCATGGTGAAGAAATGGTGCACCCAGACGATGAAGGACAGCACCGTAATGACGATGGTCGCCCACACCAGGGAGTAGTAGCCGAACAGCTTCTTGCGCGAGAACGTCGAGGCCACCTCCGAGAAGATACCGAACGCTGGGAGTATGAGGATGTACACCTCGGGGTGGCCCCAAGCCCAGATGAGGTTCACGTACATCATGGGGTTGCCGCCCAGTTCATTGGTGAAGAAGTGCATGCCCAAATAGCGGTCCAGCGTGAGCATGAACAAGGTGGCGGTGAGGATGGGAAAGGCAGCCAGGATCAGGATCGAGGTGCACAACACTGTCCAGGTGAACACCGGCATGCGAAACAGCGTCATGCCGGTGGTACGCATCTTCAGAATGGTGACGAAGAAGTTCAGCCCGGTGAGCAGGGTGCCTACCCCGGAAATCTGCAACGCCCAGATGTAGTAGTCCACTCCCACCCCGGGGCTGTATCCGATACCGGACAACGGGGGGTAGGCCACCCAGCCGGTGCGTGCGAACTCGCCAATGCCCAGGGAAAGGTTCACCAGCACGGCGCCGGAAACGAACAGCCAGAAGCTGACGGCATTCAAAAATGGATAGGCCACGTCGCGGGCGCCGATCTGCAAAGGTACCACCACGTTCATCAGCCCGACCACGAACGGCATGGCCATGAAGAAGATCATGATCACCCCATGGGCGGTGAAGATCTGGTCGTAGTGCTCAGGCGGCAGGTAGCCAGGCGAGCCGTCCGAGGCCATGGCCTGCTGGGTGCGCATCATCAACGCGTCGGCGAACCCGCGCAGCAGCATCACCAGGGCGACGACGATGTACATCACGCCGATGCGCTTGTGGTCCACGCTAGTGAACCACTCCTGCCACAGGTATTTCCATTTGCCCATGTAGGTGATGGCCCCTACGACCGCCAGGCCCAGCAGCCCGACGACGGCCAGCGTGTACATGATGATCGGCTCGTGGAGGGGGATGGCGTCCCAGGTCAGTTTTCCGAACATGCGCTTACTCCTTGCTGCCTTGGGGGCTCTGGCCCTGGGAATCGCTGAGGCGGCGTTCGACCTCCCGGGAGCGGTTGACGCCCTGGTACTTGTCGATCAACGACTGGAACAGGTGCGGGTCGACCTTGCCGTAATGTTCTACCGGGTGGGCAATACTGGGCTTGGCCAGCTGCGTGTAGGCAGCCCCATCGAGCTGGCGCCCGGCGGCGCGGGTGCGTTCGACCCAGTCATCGAAGCCCGGCGGGTCGAGGGCCAGCGCCTTGAAGTGCATGTCGGAGAACCCCGGGCCGTTGTAGTTGGCGGCGATCCCGGTGTAGTCGCCTGCGTGGTTGGCGATCAGGTGCAGCCGTGTCTGCATCCCGGCCATGGCGTAGATCTGGCCGCCCAGGGCCGGAATGAAGAACGAAGTGATGGCGCCGTCGGAAGTCACCCTAAAGTCAACGGGCGTGTCTACAGGCATCGCCATTTCGTTGACCGAAGCAATGCCGAGTTCGGGATAGACGAACAGCCACTTCCAGTCCATGGCGATGACCTGGACCTTGAGCGCAGGGGTGTCGGATGCCAGCGGCCGGTACGGGTCCAGCGCATGGGTCGAACGCCAGGTGACAACCCCCAGCACGATGATGATGGCCAGCGGCACGCCCCATACCACCGCTTCGATCAGCCGCGAGTGGCTCCAGTCGGGGGTATAGCGGGCCTTTTCGTTCGAGGCCCGATAGCGCACCGAAAACACCAGCGCCATGATCATCACCGGTACCACTACGATCAGCATGAGCAAGGTGGCGAGGATGATCAGGTTGCGCTGCTCGAGCCCCACCTGCCCCTTGGGGTTGAATAACACCATGTCGCAGCCCGAGAGCTGGAGTGCTACGGTGCCCAGCGCCATCATCCAGAGCAGTCGCCTTGCCGTTTTCGGTTCCCTGGCCATGTGAGCATCCCGTATGTGTTGTCAGATGTTTCGGCTATCACATCTGAGATGAACCCAATGCTCCCAAGGTTGTTTGCAATGCGCGATTGGTCGACGAATGGCAGCCCAGGTCAGGGAACTTATGCCCATGGGTGGCTGGCAGTTGGCGCGCCACCTGGGCAGGGCACTGAACCTTGCGCGCAGGGGGGCAGTCACAGCGCCATTGACCAGACGATTGGAGCGCCATGATGGCCAGCGACGCAACCGCCTCACTCAAACGCGTGATCACCCTGCCGTTGTTGGTGTTCTTCATCCTCGGGGACGTATTGGGCGCCGGGGTATACGCACTGGCAGGCGCCATCGCCGACCGGGCCGGTGGCGCCATCTGGGCGCCTCTGGCCCTGGCACTGTTCTTCGCCCTGTTGACTGCGGCGTCCTACGCCGAGCTTGTCAGCAAATACCCCCGGGCTGGCGGTGCGGCGGTGTTCGCACGGCGGGCGTTCGGCTCGCCGTTGCTGGCTTTTTTGGTGGGGTTCGCCATGTTGGCGGCAGGCATCACCAGTGCCGCAGGGTTGGCGCTGGCGTTTGCTGGGGAATATCTGCGCGTGTTTATCGACTGGCCTTCGGCGGTGCTGGCGCCCCTGTTTCTAGTATTGATGGCAATGCTCAACGCCCGGGGTATCAAGGAGTCGCTCAGTGCCAACCTGGTCATGACCCTGATCGAACTCAGCGGCTTGGTGCTGGTGATCGTCGCTGTGGCGGTGTTGAGCGGCCAAGGGCAGGCCGAGCCTACCCGTTTGCTGGATTTCGGCGAACAGGGCCCGGCTAGTGCGGTACTGGGCGGCGCTTTGCTGGCATTTTATTCGTACGTGGGGTTCGAGACGTCCGCCAACCTGGCCGAGGAAATCAAGGACGTACGCCGGACGTACCCACGCGCGCTGTTCGGGGCCTTGCTGGTGGCCGGCCTGGTTTACCTGGCAGTCGGCGCCGGCGCCGCGTTGGTCATGCCAGTGCAGGCACTGATCGACGCCAAGACGCCCTTGATGGACATCGTGCACAACGCTGACCTGGGGCTGCCCCACGGTGTATTCGCCATCATCGCTTTGGTGGCGGTGGCCAACGGCGCCATGTTGACCATGATCATGGCCAGCCGCCTTGCCTGGGGCATGGCCCGCGATGGCATGCTGCCGCGCGTTCTGGGCCAAGTGCTACCCAACCGCGGCACACCCGGTTATGCGATAGCCGCGACCACGCTGCTGGCCATCCTGCTGACCTTTACTGGCTCGCTGGAAGTGCTGGCCGAAACCGTCGTGCTGTTGCTGTTGTTCGTATTTTTGAGCACGAACGTAGCGGTGTTGGTGCTCAAGAAGGAAAAGGTCGATGCCGAGCATTTCTCGGTTCATCCGGTGGTCCCTGTGTTGGGTATCCTGTCGTGCCTGCTGGTGCTGAGTCAGCAACCTTTCGAGAACTGGCTGAGGGCAGGGGCATTGCTGGGCTTGGGGGCGGTGTTGCACTGGCTGGCGGGCAAGGGCATTGGTCGGACCATTAGCGAGGGTGATGCGGGACAGTGACGGGGGCAAGCGATCATGTGCGAGCTTTGAATGTCCCATACTTCGCTAGCCAACCGCGCCCCTGCGCAGACTTGCGCTGCTACTCATCAGGAACCGTTCAATGGCCAAAGAGATTGAAAACCCTTGCGTGTCGAGCTGCAAGCTCAAGCATGAAGTGTGCACCGGCTGCGGGCGCAGCAAGGAGGAGATACGCGGCTGGCGAAACATGAAGCGTTCCGAGAAGAAGGCGACGGTCGAGAAAGCGGCTGCGCGCTTGAAGAAGATCAAAAAGAAGGGCAAGGGGTGAGTGGTGTGCAGGGTTTGTTGACAGCCCGGAACGGTTGGTAGGCGCAATTTATCGGCGTGCGGCCTGTGCATGGGCATCAATCACCTTGGTCCTTGCCGCATGGCTCCAGGATGTCCAGCTGGCGTTCTAACTGACACGAGCGGCCAGCATCCCCTCGACCTGGGCAGCGACATCGAGGTCGAACATGGAAATGAAGCTGTCCATCAACGGTGATTCGTTGTGGGTGCTCCAGCTCATGTACAGGCCGATGGCCGGGTTGGGGGAGGCGGTCACGGGGTGGATACGGCGGAACACGACCCTGTCGCGCATGATCGAGTTGGCAATCGACTCAGGCACCAAAGCAACGCCGAAACCGCAGGCCACCAAGCCTATCAAGGTATGGATCTGCGCGGCCTCCTGCACCACCTTGGGGTAAAAACCGGCGGCTTCACACAAGGCGGTCAGCTGACTGTGATAGCCGGTGCCCAGCGCTTTGGGGGTGAAGACGAAGTCTTCCCCGGCGAAGTCCCTCAAGTCGATCTGACCTTCCTTTGCCTTCGGGTGATGGGCGGGCAGGGCCATCACGATCTCTTCGTCCAGTAACAGGCGCGACTCGACGTTTTCCGTCGAGATCGGCAATGCCGTTACTGTGAGTTTGCCAGCAATGCCCTCGGACACCTGGCGTGCGTGTTCGATGCCCAGCTCAAGCGCCTTCAACGTGCTGTAGGCCGCACTCAGGAATGCACTGCCGGCGGGGGTCAGTTTGACCCCGCGCTTATTGCGCGTGAACAGACTGAACCCCAGTTTGTCTTCCAGCCGATGGATGGCTTGGCTCAACGGGGGCTGGGCCATGTGCAGGCGAATAGCGGCCTTGTGAAAGTGCAGCTCTTCAGCCACGGCGATGAATTGGCGCAGCAGGCGGGTTTCGATCATTTCTTCTGTTCCTTCATCTGAATTGATCTGAGGACGGGGGTGCGGCAAGGTTACCGGTTAACAGGCCCCCGACTAAATACTAAACAAACAGTAGAGCTAAGTTAATCATTGGATCCAATACCCGCAAGCGGTCTCGACCAGGTCCGAGTTCGGTGGCGTGGCTTACGAATGGGCCTCAGAAGAGTAATCATCAAGAAATTATTCGGATTTACCAGCAACTTGATAGGCACCAGGTATCAACCTGCGCTGCCGTTAGTATTAAACAACGTGAACATTCATTGTTAAGGTAGGGCGGTACTCAAGCGGAAACAGACCATGAACTTTACAGGAAAGACCGCCCTTGTAACGGGTGCTGGCCGAGGACTCGGTTTCAGTTATGCGCACGCTTTGGCGACACTGGGCGCCAATGTGGTAATTAGTGATATCGGCGCAGATAAGCTGGGCGCCGGGGGCGATGGCTCCATTGCCATGGAGGCTGCGAAAGCGCTCCGGGGCAAAGGTTTCAACGTGTTGGGGCATCATGGGGACTTGTCCGGTGAGCAGGGTTGCGAGCAACTGGTGGCAATGGCCATCGAGGCATTTGGTCAACTCGATATCGTGATTCATAACGCCGGTTGGGTCGGTTATCAAGCGATTGAAGACGCTGATGCGACATTCATTGGCCGCGCCGTGGATATCAATATCTATACCCCCGTGTGGTGATGCAAACATGCATGGAAACACCTCAAACAGTCTGCTGCCGCACGGGTCGTGCTGACCTCATCCGACCGCGCGATGTACCAGCAATATGCCCAACCGGGGCTGGTGGCGTATGCCGCCGGCAAGATGGCACAACTGGGCATCATGAATGCGCTAAGCATGGAAGGCACCGAAGCCGGCATTCTCGTCAATGCTGTATCTCCAGTGGCCAAGACCCGTATGTGGGGCGTGACGGGTGAACCGGAGAATCTCAAGCCTGAATGGGTGACGCCCGGCGTGGTGTTCCTGGCGTCGCCGCAGTGCCAGGACACAGGTTATGTCCTGCGTGCCAGCAATGGCCAATTTACGGCCACGCGGTTTGTGGAAAATCCAAATGTCGATTACCCGGTCGATCTGGCCCGCGTGAAGGCCACTAGCGCCGAACAAGTTGCCCAGCGGTGGGACCACATTAAGGAGCGATGAATAGGCCTCCTCAGGAAAACCTCAAACGCTTCTTACCGTGCCAGGCCGATCTGGAGGAAAGCCCGGTCTGGGATGAAGCTCATCAGTGCCTGCGCTTCGTCGACATCAGTGGCGGCCAGATCAATGCGCTGGACCTGCATGGGCAACTGACGCGACTGTATGAATCGCCTGCGCGCATTGGCGCCTTGGCTTTGACTGAAAAGGGCAACCTGATTGTCTCCCAGCATGCTGGCGTTGCCATCCTAGGCTTTGTGTGAAAAGTCTTGAGACAAAGGTCAGGCAAAGCGAAAACAGCCGAAGGACGGCCGAAGTCGCGCTCGACTTTACGGGTTGCAAATGAGCCTTCCGACCGTGCGGCCGCTTCAGACTGTTTTCAACGTAGCCTCACCGAGTATCAAGGCGCTTGATACAAAGCCTAGTGTCCACAATCAGAGCCACCGCCGGTGTCGGGTTGAGCAGATGGGCCGCCTATGTGCGTCGCCATTCAGGTTAGGCGTAATCAAATACTACCTGAACGTACCCATTATTGGATTTCTGCTCAAAGATGTCGAAGTACTCGATACGTGCGAAGTACCTGTACGTTCCTTTGTAATCGTTCTCCCTGAGCAGCAGGTCATTGGTGATAGCCTTGCGGCCACTGGGTCCGTTGATTTCATGGAGATAGACGTCCTGTCCGTATACTTCATCACGTGAAATGGAGAGCAAGGTCCTGATGGGAGGAGGCGAACTGTCTTTGATGGTCCACGCCCATTCAATTGTTTGCGCACGCACATGGTAGGTCACGGTGAATGACTCAATGATCGGCGGCGTGATGGTGGTGGGCCGGTTTTGCTGCGCTGGCCTCAATGTGATTTCTTGATCTCGTTCGGGCGTTTGCCCAACTTGGACTTTGACGTCTTGTCCGGAGTGACCATTGACCAAGGAGGCTCGCCATGGTGCTTTGCCGGCCCCGACGGTGTATTTGTGGGGTGACTGCCACTCGCCACCCTCGACCATGATGAAGTAGTTGCCAAAATGCCCGTAGTAGTGCTGTGCATTGCCTCCATAGCGCTCTACGAAGCCAGCGGGATTACCCTCAAGCATCAGCGCGCGCCCTGCAATCCGTGCAGACATCCAATGCGTCCATGTCTTGGCCGTGAACGAATACATGAACATCGACGTGTAGGTGTACTTGTCATCACCTTTGCGTGTCCAGCGGCGTATGACCATGGCATAGCGCTCACCGGGTTTCCATGCATTCTGATTACTGGTGTGCAAACCAGTTCCTTCATTGCCGAAGTGATCCCAGTATATACCAGGTCTACCGCTGATAAGTGTTGCCTCGGGCAAGGTGTCCTCGGGCAAATCATCAGAATCCCAGATGGAGCAGATGTTGTTTCCGTAAACATCGTTACCCGGCACTAGGCCCATCTGTATTCCAGCATAACTGGGGTTCTTTCCATAGTTTGGATTCATCAGGCTCCAGTAGATGTAGCGCTGGGCCCCGGCCTGCGGCACATGTATCTCGGCATAGAACAGTTCAACCCCTTTGCGCGGGTTGAAGTGGGCGGTGATGTAAGGTCCCCACGCTGGTACGTCGTTGGCAGGCTCAGGCAGGTCAGCGTGTTCATCTCGCAATATTGCGGTCATGGACTGTGCTTGACGGGTATCCATTGAGTATTCCTCGTTATGTAAACGTCGCGATAGTGCGATGAAAGTCATGCTATTCGGATCCCTTGTGCCCACAACTGGCAGTTTTGACAGGTCTTCATCTTGCAACACGGTACAACCGCGACCTCCTGAGCTAGGTCGACCGGAGTCAGCAGGGCAGTAAGAAGAAGCCGCTGTTATGAGGGGCGCGACGTCTGTGCTGCATAACCTAATGCATCAGGGAAGTCTCCGGTCTATTGGTGGTACTCAATGCCGGTTGGTGCCCAGACCTTAGGCCCTGGGTGAAAAGCCTTGATACTCGGTGATGCTGCGTCGAAAACAGCCTAGTGCGCCAGCCCGGTCGGATTGCTCATTTACAACCCGTTAAGTCGAGCCCGATTCCAATCGTTCCTCGGCTGTTTCGCCTTGCCTGAGCTTCGTCTCAAGACTGTTCACACGGAGCCTAGGCTCTCTGCGAAATCACGAGAAACCTAATCGTTGCCCCTTCAGCGCTGAGATTTTGTAGAGTCACACGCCATCAACGGAAGGGAACCCTGTGATGGCAAGGCGCTACGAACTCGCGGACGAGGCCTGGGATGTGGTCTCCGATCTCTTCATCGAAACCCATGGCCGGGGCCGGCCGCGATTGAGCGACCCACTGATGCTCGATGGCGTCCTCTGGGTACTCTGCTCAGGGGCTGCATGGCGAGCTATGCCTGAGCGCTTCGGTCCATGGTCAATGGTGTATCAACGGTTTCGGGACTGGCGAAACCAAGGGACTTTCGAGCAGATGCTCAAACGTCTGCACCTGGGATTGAATGAGCTGGGCTTGATCGATCTGCAAGCCTGGAGGATCGACTCAACCGCAGTACGCGCAACCCGAGCCTCATCTGGCGCCGGGAAAAAGGGGGCTGACGAACCTGCCGATCACGCTCTAGGCCGCAGTCGTGGCGGCCTGACAACCAGAATCCACATGCTCTGCGACGCACCAGCCTGCCAGAAGATGCCTCAAGACTCTCAGGATCCCCAAAAAACATTTGGGCAATCATGCTAATCACCAAGTTACGAGTGAGAAATTCAATTTGTACCCCCAGAAGTACCCCTTTTTGCAGTGGTTCCGAGTGGACGATAGTGGACGCACTGAGGCGCGGTGTTGAACGTGCTATCACTCGCCAAAGCGTGCCGCCTACGCTTTGGGCTCGTCCCAGTCGCTACGCGTCGCAGCAGTCAGCGCATCCCAGTCATCAGGAGGGTTGCCGCGGCTAAGCATCTTCTCGAATACAGCGTAGGGATCGGATTTGCTGCCTGCAGACCGGAGGGTATTTTCGTCGTTGACCCATGCATAGACGATGACCTTGGATCTTGAGTCGTAGCGAAAGAACAGCCGAAAGCGCCTACCGATCTTTGCCCGCCGCCAATGTCGGTAGGCGGTGCCCAGCGTGTTGCCTTGGCGGAACTCATCACGGCCCGGGTCGGCAGGCACAGCCTCCATGATCAGATGGCTCAATGCCCGAAACAGCTTGACGTTGGCATTGCTCTCAAAACCTTGCGGGTCGTTTTGCTCGGCCCGGGCGGCGGCTTCTTGCAATTTGCGTAGCTGTAAAGTCACACCTTCATGGAACAACAGTGTCCAGCCATGTCGCACCATCAGATCGCGACCTCACCATCGATATCTTCGTCCAGGTTTACAGGGTGTTTTGCATTGGCGAGCATGGTTTGCGCCAAGTCTTCCGACAGGGTAGTGAGGTTGCGTCCGTTTCGGATATCAGCCTCCAGCAATCCCAGGAACGCACCGATTGCAGGGTCTTCGTGGGTGGTTTCTACGCGGCTGACCACGATTTCACCGCCGCGTACGTCGAATGCAATCTTGCCACCTGTGTCAATGCCCAGTAACTGGCGAACGGATTTGGGCAGTGTGACCTGCCCCTTCGAGGTCAACGTGGCGATTTCGTGGATGGCAGGCATGAGTGTTCTCCCAGATATACTAAGCGAATGGTAAGGAATAATCCTTACGTGGTCAATCTTGGTTTCTGGCCAAGGAGCGAGATGCTGACACTGATCAGAAGAAGGGCTACGTCTGCCTTTCCACCTCGGCGGCGACATGCCAGGATGGCGTATTGACTTCGGTGCGTAGGCTTGGCCTACTCGCGGCGTCAATTCTGTAGTGTGAGCGTGGTCGCTTTTCGGCGCTTGGCACCTCGAGGTTTGCTGCCAAATTCTAGAAAAGGAGTTCTCTGCAAATTCTCGAACGACTCGCATGGCTTACTAACAAACCGGTCACTCGAGATCGGCAACACTGTTCTTTCTCAAAAGAGGATCTTATTGGACATGATAGATGTAAACGCATTGGCGCCCTATGTGAGTAATCCACTCGCTCTGGTCGCCTTTGTATTGCTGGTGATTTTGTTAGCCATGCTCAAAGTACCCGCCAGTAGTACGTTTCTCAAGGTGCTCGCCTGTATTTTGATCGTGGCCAACCAGGTTTAACGCAGTATCGAGTCAGACTCAGTCTCTGAAGCAGCGCTGCTGAGCAGCCAAATCAGGGCAGGGGATTGCTTGACGTGTTCTGCCATGGTTGTCATTGCAACCTTGAGAGGGGGAATAGTCGACACCACGACATCGTAATTCTCAGTAGGCTGTAAACGAACGCCAATGATGACACTTTTGTCTTCTTATTCGCGGGCGTAAGCAATAAAGCCATTCTCCAACGGATGCACATATTCTCCATTCCGCACGTCGGGATAGTTTGGGGCTTTGTGGAAATCACTTCGTAGTGCAATGACTTTGGTCACGGCCTTGAAGGCCGGGCTGAAGTTGTCGGTAAGATAGTCGTAGCTCATGGCAAATAGCACGCTAATGATAAGAGCCCCTGCACCATGGAACATGATCATACTGCGCGATTGCTTGAGCTTAGCCTGAAAGCTGAGGAGCGCGGCCAAGCGGGTCATGTGTTGCCAGGCTGCTTCGAATGGCAGGCTGATCATCGCGATGACCATGATCAGTATTGCTGTCAGACCAAGGAGTATTGCCACCACAAGCAGCCACGATGGAATGTAAAATAGCAACGCGAGAAAGCCGACTGTCAGATCAAAACTTTGAGGAGGCAGCCCTAACGCCTCGGCAACCGCGAAACGCGCGCATGCTGTGGATATCAGCAGTGCAAGCAGATGCATAATGATGATGGGCGTTTTGGCGAATGGCTTCTCCCATGCTGTATGGAGCCAGCGGGCGAAAGGGATGCACCAGGCAATGAATCCGCAAATTATCAATGCAGCCGCGACCGTCGTCCCGATGGTAAGCGCGGATATGCCCGTATTTTGAGAAGCTGCGATCGTGATGAGGTACGTAACTACCGAGGCGAGATAGAACCGTTGGGATACGGAATATTGTTGGAATTTGGCGAGCAGTTTTGCTTTCAGAGCTATCATTTTTCATCCTTGAACTTCTTTTCAGTGCTTCCAAATCCATGCGGATAGCAATGCTTGGCCGCCTTGATGTACGTTTTGTTCTGCCATTTGAGGTGGATGACCTCGTGGCGGCCCATCAAACTCCCACGAGTTCAGCTTATTTATGTGGGCACGAATGACGAATCAATCGGCTGGCAGACAATCCGCCACATCCCGCGTACGCCGTCTTCGACCCAAGTGCCTTCCAGTACATTCGAGCCTTCGAAGCGGTACAGCGTTGCTCTGCCGTCGAAACCTTCTGATTGCAGTTCGTAATGCCCCAGGCCTTTTGCCTGGCCTCGGTATTGCCAGGGCTGCCCCGCGTCGTCATAGGAGACGGTGATAAACTCGATGTCGATCGTCACCTTGCAGGGTTGATCAAACACGCGGCACTGCCGGGGCGAAAGGTGTCCATTTTGGCGTACATGTTGGCGTCCTTGTAAAGATATCAGGAGCTGTTCAGGGCAGCAGCCAAGTACTGTTTGGGGTGGTGGACCGGATGCCGACTGCCTGGCACTGCTCCAGAATCGGCAGAATGTAGGTGATGTTGGTACGCCCCGGCTTGCCTTCTGCTCTGTAACGAGCCGCCTGGCAAAGTGGGCCTGCTTTTTCGTAGGTATGGTTAGAGCTGATTTCCACAGCTTGTGCTTGGCCGAAATGATTGTTACCGGCTAGGTAGTCCAACGTTTGCTGGAAAGCTGCTCGAGTCAGCGCCAACTGCGAGTCTTCCGACCCGGTTTCAATCACAACGCGATTTGCATCAACGGTCGTGATTCGGAAACGGGCGCTACGCGACGGTGTTTGCAGTTCCTTGCCTTGCAGGCGGCTGATCAATGCCCAGAGAGTGTTGTCGATTTGAATGATGTGCTGCATGGGATAATTTCTTTCGTTACTGAACGGACGCTAGCTTTAACCTGAAGCGATTTATGGAATCTTGATACCCAACGCATTCAGCGATGGCGTATCCATCCGGCCATTCACGGTCAGCCCACTGTCCATCTGAAAGGCCATCAACGCACCTCGTGTCGCCTTGCCCATCACCCCATCAATGGTGCCTTGGTAATACTGGCGCACCATCAGCGCGGTCTGCACACGGGTGACCAGGTTGCTTTTTTGCTCATTGGTCGCGCGGCTCTTTGAAGTGCTCGAACTTGTCCCGCTGGTAGTGCCAGACGACTGATAAAGGCTGTTGCTGCTTGAGGTGCTGCTCGAAGCACTCGGCGCGCTGTAGCTTCGGGTACTGGTAGCAGGTGGGCTGTAGTAGCGAGGTGCGCTATAGCCACCCGAGCCGCTGTAGTGAGAACTGTGCGAACTGTGGGACCGGTGTGAACTGTGTGAGCGATGTGCTGCATAGATGTTGACGGCATCTGGCGCATTGAGCGTATCGGTAAATACTGGGGGCTGGAGCTTGTCATTGGGTTGCCAGTTCGCATCGGCCAGTGACAGATGTCCCGGCTGTGCCAGGGTAGTACCTGCCATTGGCAGCAGGCTGATCCCACTGATCAGGACTTTCCAGCGTTCGAGCAATTTCACTGTGCACTCCTTGCAAAGGCACTGAAGGCCTCGGTCGATAGTGGTTGTACGCCGCGGCTCTGCCAACGGTCGGTATGGGATTTGAAAAAGCCAGAGCAATGTTTGACGGCAGCGCAATGCTGGCAGGTTTCGATGAACAGGTTTTTCCAGTCCGAGATGCTCTGGCGGGCGAAGCGCGAGAGGTGGGACGGGATCAGGCACAGGGGCAAGTTGTAGATCGAAACCGGCACGCCACGGTTGGACAGGAAATACACGGCCTGGGTCAACGACCCTTGATAGTCCAGCGGGTCAATCCACAGTTCTTCATAGTTCTTCCTCGCCAGGCCGGTACTTTCGATGCCCATCAGCGCAACATGCCGCACGAAGGGCAGGTTTCTGAATACATAGTGGGCGAGCTCTGGCAAGCGTGGTGTGGTCAGGCGATTGAGCACTACGCGAATTTCGATGATCTGGTTGGCCCGCGACAGGTTATAAAGACCTTGCAGGGTTTCGCTGAACGCGCCTGGGGCCTGCACCACATGGTCATGGTCTTCGGCATTGTCGGCGTACAGGGGGATGCCCCAGCTCAACTGAGGGTGACCGATTGCAGAGAGCGCTGCGATCCAGCTTGGGTCTCGGAACAGGCGCCCGTTGCTGAGCACATGAATGGATTTCTGCGGCAAAACAGCTTTGCACTTGGCCAGGATTTCCAGCAGGCCATCGCGATAAAGTGTTGGTTCTCCGCCGCTGATACCTAGATTTTCCTCGCCCGGATCCATCAGGTCGATCAGCCGTAGGTTTTCTTCAATGTGCCAACGGTCATCGATATCCTTGGGCGGCTGCGAGCACATCAGACAGAGGCTGTTGCAACGATCGGTCATGAACAGCAGGTTGCTGTCCGAGCCTCGTCGATAGAGCACTCGCACCAACGTGTTGCCTGGAGTGATGGCAATGACATCGCCGGGCTGCACGACATCCGCATCCTTGGGAGTGTGCAGGTATGGCCGCGCGCTGTCGAAGTCGCCGATCAATGGCTCCGGGATCAGGAACCCACCTACTGGCAGCGAGAGCAGATGCGGGCTGCGTAGCCGTTCTTCGTTTGGCAGCCAAAGCAGCAGGTCATCGAACGCGGCAGTTCCGGCGCAAGCAGCCAGGCCGTGTTCGATGAACTCATCCAGCGTGATGACCTTGAGCAGTTTCGGCTCATTCAGGTGATGGATTTCGAAGTGGGTATCTTTGCGCAGCATCGCAATCAGCCCCTGTAACCCGGGATCCGGACATCGCTGTAAGAGCGCCTGTTCAACCAGGACAGCAGCACCCTCTGCACGTTGTCGTCGCCATCGCGAAGCAGGCCGAAAAGATGCTTCAGAAGACCCATGTTCTTCTTGCAGAAGCTGCTGAACGCTCGATGTCCGATCGGGTCAGCGTGGCGAGCATAGTGTTCGATGGGGTCAGCACCACAGTACGGGACAAGCGCGCAGTCGGAGCAGCCCGGCAGCGCCTCTGCTATTCCACTGGCGAGCAACGCATTCATAACTGGCGATGCGAGCAATGCTGACAAGGGTTGCTGCACGGTGCCGAGCCTCAAGCCGTCTTCACCCATTTCCAGCAGCATTCGGGCTTCGTCCGAGGGATAGACGTAACCGTCATAGTTATAAACCAGCGCCGCAGTGCCAGCGCCAGCAGGGGACCGCAGGTCTACGTAGCCGGAGGAGAAGGGTGTCAGGATATTTTTCAGCAGCAGGCTTGTATAACTCTCTGAGATATATACGCCCTGTTGGTTGATATGCAGCAAATAGGCCAGTGCCTTCTTGTAGAAGGCCAGGTATCGTTCAATAGGGTAATCAAGTCGATGGGCACTCTTGGTGGCAAACCCATAAGGGCTCAGAGGCCGAAGCGAAATGCTGGAGAAGCCCTGGCTTACATACTCATCGATGATCGCTTCAGGTTGTTCGAGGCTTCTTGAAGTCAGCGTGGTCAGCGCGGAAACTGCATCATGGCCAAGGCGCTCACGGACCCACTGGATACCTTTTACAGTGCGTTCGTAGGAGTCTCGTGACGGGGTAGGGCGGTTGGCATTGTGTAAGGGCGCCGGCCCATCGAGCGAAGTCGAAAACTGGATGCGATTTTGTTCTGCGAAGTCGAGTATTTCCTCCGTCAGGTGGTGCAGCGTGGTGGTGATGACGAACTGGATATCCCTTTGTTCGACCACGTTCCGTTCAACGACCCATTCGACAATCTGGCGGACGCGCTCGAAGGCCAGTAGCGGCTCGCCACCCTGAAACTCCACAGTCAAGGCGGGAGCGTTCGATTCGAACAGGCGATCGACCGCCGCCTGTGCATCTGCTTCCGATAGATCGTGGCCGGATCCTCCCAGAGGGGCCCTCGATACCTGGCAGTACTGGCAGGTGTGGTTGCAGCGCAATGTAACCACGAACAAGTGCAGTGCAGGGCCCTGGAAGAGGAAGTCCTTTCGGCTCCGATATTGCGCGGCCATTTCCGGGAACGGATCGTGGCGGCCTGGTTCGTAGATGAAGTGGCGGGCCAGCAGGTCCTTGTAAAAAGGCGTACTTGCTTGAAGGTCGAAGTAACTGAGGGCTCGTAATTGCGCGTCGTTCACGTGCATGTACTCACCGGTATCGGAGGTGAGCAGGATGTCACGGTCATTTCCCGTGTTCATGCGCATGAATCGAAAAGGCAGCAAGCGGTAGTGCTTGGCGTCTGTCGCAATCAGTGTCACTGTGAAATCCCACATCCAGCGAGCGCGGCTCGGGCCAGGACTTCGCGCAACCCTACTGTTTCGCGGTTGATATGGTCGCGTAGGGCGAAGTCGTTCAGATGCTGAAGGATCAGCGAGTGAGCTTGCTCCGGGGAAAGCGTTAGCCTTGCTTCAGCGGGGTGGGCCGTGAGGCTTATCTGATTGGCTTCAATACCGACCTGGATCGTGACAGTGTCGGCCAGGGAATAAGCGGCGCGTTGCACCACGCTGAGCGGGTAGGCTGCACTGTCGAGTTTGAGCGTGACTGGCCATGTCATCGGAACCGGTCCTTCAAATCCGTTGGGAGCGTGTGGATTTTGCCGGTTGACGAGGCATTATGCCATCATAATTTTTTACATTTGCACGCATTTGTCCAGCGTGGCGGGTGGTGAGCTCACTACGGCTCGGTCATTGAGACGGGGTAGGGTCGCGGGTTCATATCTCCCTCAGTCCACCCATTGCCATCTATAACCTGCTTGGCCTCAGGCTAGGGGCATCCTTTTCAAACCATCCATAGCATGCCGTCATATATGCCCACCAATGTAGCAATCCACTGGAAGTACATAGAGCTCCATGGTTTGTGGAAAGGCAGGAATGATCAGCCGAACAGCCTATCCGGCGGCGACTAGAGACTCTCAGGATCCCCAAAAAACATCTGAATCCTAGACCTTAACCACCGCTCCGCCGGGTCATTGTCCTGCGCCCCACGCCAGGCCATGTGCAATTCAAAGCTGCGCACGTCCAGTGGCAGCTCTTCAGCCCGCAACCCACCGGCCGCCGTCAGGGCATCGGCCGTGTAGTCAGGCACGGTGGCGACAATGTCGGTGCCGGCCAGCAGGCTGCCCAGGCCATTGAACTGCGGCACGGCGAGGACCACGTGGCGCTTGCGCCCAAGCGCCTGCAAGGCTTCGTCGATAAAACCCGACAGGTCCCCGGCGAAAGACACCAGGGCATGGGGCCGTGCGCAGAAATCATCGAGGCTGATGCTGCCCGGTACGCTGTCGGCACGCAGCAGCTTTGGCCGGCTGCGGCGCAGCACTTTGCGCTTGGCATTGGCCGGGAGTTCGCTGGTGTAGCTGACGCCAACCGAGATTTCGCCGGAGGCCAGCAGGGTGGGCATCAACAGGTAATTGACGCGTCGTATCACCAGCACGATGCCTGGCGCCTCGGCGCGTACGCGCTTGAGCAACTGCGGCAGCAGGCCGAATTCGGCATCGTCCGACAAGCCGATGCGAAACACGGCGTTGCTGGTGGCCGGGTCGAACTCGGCCGCTCGGCTGACGGCCGTGGAAATCGAATCCAGCGCGGGCGAAAGCAGGGCGAAGATTTCGTTGGCGCGGGCGGACGGCTCCATGCTGCGCCCAGTGCGCACGAAAAGCGGATCATCGAACAGGTTGCGCAGGCGCGAGAGGGCGGCGCTGATGGCGGGCTGGCCGAGGAACAGTTTCTCCGCTGCACGGGTCACGCTTCGCTCATGCATGAGTGTTTCGAACACGATCAGCAGGTTGAGGTCTACGCGACGCAGGTCGTTTCGATTCATCGGGGCGCTTCGCCAGAAAAGGAGCAGGGGTGAATATTAAGGCCAAAGGCTGGTAATCTGCACCCATCCAGGGGGCCAATAGCAGGGAAAATGCGGGGCCCAATCGATGACAGGCATGTCGACTATTAATGACCGCGGCTGGTCTGATGCGTAAAGCCCGGATAGAGTCAGTGGTAATTGATGTTTCACTAGGCGAGGTAGGCGATGTCCCGCATGATTCGGTTCCACAAGTTCGGCGCTGCGGATGTGCTCCGTTGCGAGGAGCAGGCCGAGCCGATGCCTGCCGCCGGTGAGGTACAGATCCGCGTCGAGGCGATCGGTGTCAGCTGGTACGACGTGCTCTGGCGCCAGAACCTGGCGTCCTCCCGTGCCCGGCTGCCAGCCGGTATAGGTCATGAAATGGCCGGCGTGGTGACGGCGGTGGGCGATGCGGTCGACGACATCGTGGTCGGAGACAGGGTCGCGAGCTTCCCAGCCACCAGTGCCAACGATCACCCCGTGTACGGTGACGTTATCGTCTTGCCCCGTTCAGCCATCACCCGCTATCCGGAGGTGCTGACACCGATTGAAGCGAGCGTGCATTACACGCCATTGCTGATCGCCTATTTCGCGTACGTCGATCTGGCCCGTGCAAAAAGTGGGCAGACGGCATTGGTTACCGATGCCAGTCATTGCGCGGGACCGGCGTTCGTGCAGTTGGGCAAGGCGCTTGGCCTGACGGTGTTTGCTGCGACCAAGGATGGCGAGCAACGTGATTATCTGCTCGGCCTGGGCGCTGACAAGGTGATCGTCACCGAGGAGCAAGACCTGGTGATGCAGGTAGGCAAGTACACCGAGGGTCGCGGTGTGGACATGGTGCTCGATGGCCTGGGTGGGCCGCAGATGTCGTTGCTCGGTGATGTGTTGGCCCCGCGTGGCAGCCTTGTGCTGTATGGCCTGCAAGGCGGCAACCAGACCCCATTTCCGGCCTGTGCTGCGTTTCAGAAGAACATTCAGTTCTATGTACACTGCATTGGCAATTTTACGGGCAAGCCTGAACTGGGCATCAGCCAGGACCAAGTGGCTTTGCACAGGGCGTTGCGCGATATCAACCAGTTCACGGCCGACAAGCTGCTCACCCCGCAGATCATCAAGGTGTACCCGTTCGAGCAAGTGGTCGACGCCCATCGCTACATGGATCAGTGCCCTTGCGGTGGGCGCGTGGTGCTGGACCTGATGCCTGCCTGACAGGCTGTGCGCGCAATGATGGCGCGCTTCATTAGGCGGGCGTCCACAGGTCGTCGCCGACCGCATCGGGCTTGACCCGCCGATATCTATCCCAACGTTCAGCTGTCGTCGGCGTCCTGGCCGGCGGCGACTGACTGTTCCTGGCCATTCACTCGGTTTGGCAAGTGGCCGGCGATCCTGTGCATGAATTTTATAAAAGGATAATTCCTACAACGCACCAAGACTGATACTACATAAAGTTTCAGTGTTATGGAGTTTGGGAAATATCTCGCCTCTTATCTTTGATTGAAGTCTTCAAGTTTCAAGGTCAAGCTGTCGTTTCAACAGCTCTGACTACTTTTTTTCCCCTGATCTGTATCTTCAATTCTTCTGTTGCATATCGATAATGGCGCAATGACAGTTTACGCAAGGAGCGTGATATGAGCAGGGCTGAGCTGGCTGGGCAATGGCGTGAAAAGCCGGTGTGCCATGGGTATGCGGTGAGGGCTTCCGGCGTGTGTCGACAGTGAAGATGAACTTCGTTGTGCGTGGACTGTAACGACCATTCGGAATATCCCGGCCAGGGTTGATGCCGAGTGCTTGTGCATCGACTGGCCGCATGAACTGGACGAGGTAATATCGTGACGGCTATTCACGATCAGGCAATGCATCATATTTATCGGCAAGTGCTGGAGCGCTTGTTGAATCATATGTCCCAATCACAACGTGCTTCCTTGCAGTTGTTGATTCAGCGATTGCTGATAGCTGCCGGAGGCGCTGAATATATCGGGACGTTTCGTGTATTGGTTCTGCATGGCAACGACCGCCGTAGTGCCAGATTGCTGGCCATGCTGCGGGCTGCGCAATTGAGCATCGCCACACGCGGGCCGGTCACCTTCCAGTTGCGTGTGTTGGTGATCAGTCAACCCGCTCCTGGTTCTCACACCCTGGTATGTCACGAGCGTGCGTTCAATGCCTTGTTCCTCCAGGATGATCCACGCGTTGAGCTGCTCATGGTCCAGGGTCGGGCGGTCAGACCCTTTTCGCGAGACTGGGTGCCCAGCAGGGACGACGTCCCTCTGGCCAGCACTGCCATGCTGCTGTTGGGGCATCTGGCAGGGACCAGGCCCGAGGGATTGTTGGGCGCTTGGCTTTATCTGGACCTGGCAAACACATTCAGCGAGGCCGTGCAGTTCCAAACACCTGTCGACGTGATGATCACGGCAATACCGGCTCAAGAGCGGCATCGTTTTCTGGCCTGGTTCCGGCGCATCTTTCATCTTGCCGGCGAAAGCGGCTTGCCCGAGGCGCAGCATTGCCTGGCTGCGTTGGCTGACGGGCTCGCTCAACTGGGCCAGCGGCTGGAGGGTGTTGGTGGACAGGAAGTCAGGCCGGCAGGCCGGCAGGAGCAGGTACGCACGCCACTGCGGGTCATGGCGATCGATGAGCTTCTGGCAGACTTGCTTGAAGGACAGAAACTTGAATCGATGCTCGGCAATCCGTGCGCAGTGCCGCAGGATGCCTATCCATTGGGGGCTTTCGTGGATCCTGAGGCGTTGGCGCAGGTGCACCAACTGCAGGCCCGCGCTCAGCAAGCCCAGGGGTGCAGGCCCGCATTGTCGCTCAAGCATCAGGTGGACAAACCGGGCCGGGGCCGCACTGGGCAGGTGGGCGGCGTGTTGGGGTTGAGCCACGATCAGCTGATGTGCTTGCTGTTCACACCCTTTGCTCGCAGGGGTAAGCATTTGGAGCGCTTCCTCAAGTGCCGGCATACCGACATGCTGGTGGCATTGCCCTACCTGCATCACGCCTTGCGCGGCGAGCCATGTCCACAAGCCGTGAAGGCTTGGCTCGTCAATGTCAGTGGCTTGCCTGTTGCACAGCTGCGGGCCCTGTATGAAACCAACTTGCCTGCCTCGGCCATGCGCGTGTTGAGGCACCTGGCCCGGCGTGACATCAACTTGCGTCTGCTGTGCCAGGCGCCCTTGCCGGCGCAAGGCTGCGACGTGGAGCGGCCGTGATGCCGCAGGCCCCGCATCGCGAGTTTGCCTATCGCAAGGTCTACCGGTACATCGAAGCACTCATTGATCAATCGCCGCCCGGGCAACGGCAGCGTTTGCCCTCGCTGCGAGGCCTTGCTTCGAGGCTACGGGTGTCGCTGGGCACTGTCCAGCATGCCTATAACCTGCTGGAGGAGGCCGGTCGTGTTGAGCGTCTGCCCAGGTCGGGCTACTTCGTGCACAGTGCATCAAGCAGCGAGGTGGCCCTCACGCCCCGGCAAGCGCCGGTATTCGAGCCATCGCTGTTCGAGCTGAACTTGCACAATCATGAACGCCGGCTGGCGCGTCAGCGGCTGCGAGCCATGGGCTGGGGTCAGGACCCGGGCAGCGTGAGATTGCGTCAGACGCTTGCCGAGCGCTACACCCATTCCAGCAGCCGCTACTGGTGCGCCAAGGATGTGCACGTGGCGCCGGACCTCACTGCGTTGCTCGATACCGTGTGGGCAGCGCTTGAGCTCAAGCATGCGGCAGTGGTGGTTCATTCACCTTGCTGCTGGCAGCTATTGCAGGCGCTCGCTCGCACCGGGGTGCCCGTGCTTGAGGTGCCAGTGGATACTCGGGGTGATCTCAATCTGTATGCGCTGACCTGTCTGTTGGAAAGCGAGCCAGTGGGGCTTGTGGTGCTGCCCTCCTGTCTGAGCACGCCACAAGGCCGGCTGGTGACCTCGGCGGGCCAGCAGCAGTTGGGCCATCTGCTCTCGCGGTATCGGGTATGGGTGCTGGAAAGCGACCTGGACAGCGAGCTCTGTCACGCAGGCCCGCCTGTCATCCGCCAGCGAGACTGGGTGGATGTCAGGCAACTGCTGGTGGTGGGTGGGTTCGAGGCAGTGCTTGGGCCCGAGGCCCCGTATGCCTACGTGTTAGGACCGACCGGTGCCCTGACCAGAGGCTTCTGCGAACGGGCTTTCCGCTTGCCACCCTTACGCATGCAAGCGTTGGCCTGCATGTTGGACAAGGGGGAGGTGGATGCACAATGGGCCCGGCTTCGCCAGGCCCTGCAACGCCGTACCCGAACATTGGCACGCGTGCTCGCGTTACGCTTTGGGCCACAGCTGCAACTGCGCTTGCCCGACGGTGGCGGCTTGCTCTGGGCAAGGTTGCGCCAGCCTGTCCATTGGGATTCCATCAGTAAGGCCCTGGCCGGTACGCCGCTGCATGCCATGCCTGGCAAGCACTTCAGCTTGCACGGCCGCTTTCAGCATCATCTGGCCTTGGGCTGGACGGGTGATGACCCGGTAGAGCTACAGATTGCCGTCGATCGACTGGCTCAGGTCGTCGGGCACCCTTGATGACCGCCCCAGGCCTGCACCGGCCATGCTGCCAGGGCGCGAAGATGCACGGCCCGACCCGCGGCACTTGTCACACGCGCTAGTCTGTATGTATAACCAGTACCCCGTAAAGCTGCCGTCCGACCGATTTCCGTGATTGCCCATTCTGTCGAAGATCCGTTGTATTACCTGCATAACTTCCGCCAGGTCCTGTGCTGGGTGGGTCAGCGCTACGCAGACCTGCTCGATCTGAGCGAGCAGGCGTTCATCGCTACGTTCGCCGAGCTCGACGCACCTGCACAGGCGATCATGGTGCGCATGGTCATGCGCAAGGGTGAGCTGTTTCGCGATGATCGCCTGCAGTATGCCGAGGTTGGTGATATCGGGCAGGCGCTGGCACCTTTGATGGGGCTTGGCTGGGTGTGCGAGCCCGAGCACTTGACCCTGGAGCAGTTGTTCACGCTCTTGCGCAAGGATGAACTGGCGCAGTGTTTCGCAACGCAGCTCAGCCGGCCGCGTGCGGCCAAGCATGAGTTGCTGGCCGAGCTGCAAGCATTGGAGCTGGCGCCCCGTTCGTTGCGCCAATGGTTCGCCCACAGCGAACTGCGTATCGTGCAGTGGTGCCGACAGCCGGTCTGTGACCGGATCCGGCTGCTGTTTTTCGGCAATCTCTATCAAGACTGGTCGGACTTCGTGCTGGCCGACCTGGGTGTATTGCGCTTCGAGCAGGTAGCGTTCAGTGCTGACTCGCGGGCCTTGCACCAGCGCTCGGAGGTTGACCTGGCGCTAGCGCTGCACCAGTGCGCCGAGCGTCTTGAGGAGGGGGCCGATACCGCTTCGGTCCTGGCGACACTGCAAGGCTTGCACAGTGGCAATGCATGGCTGGCCAGGCGCCGGGCGCGGTTACTGTTCGCGCTGGGCCAGCAGTGTGAACGCAGGGGCGAATGGGATCAGGCCATGGCAGTGTACGCCCAGTGCGCCCACCCCCAGGCGCGCATTCGTCAAGTGCGCGTACTGGAACGCACCCAGTCCTGGGAGCAGGCCCATGCCCTGGCCTTGCAACTGGCAGCAGCGCCGGCCAATGCGCTCGAGGTACAGGCGCTGGAGCGCATGTTGCCGCGCTTGGCGCGCAAGCTTGGCGGGCCACCTCAGCGTCGCCAGCGCCTCAAGCCAGTCGAGTTGATCGAGCTGGAACTGCCCAGGGCCCACGCCGAGCTTGGCGTTGAGGAAGCGGTGCGACAGCACCTGGCTGCGTCGGGTGGCGAAGTGCACTATGTGGAAAACACCTTGTTCAACAGCTTGTTCGGCCTGTTGTGCTGGGAGGCTGTGTTCGCCCCGGTTCCAGGGGCCTTCTTCAACCCGTTCCAGTCGGCGCCCCAAGACCTGCACGACAGCGACTTCCAGCATCGGCGCAGCGACGTGTTCGAGCGTTGCCTGAGCCGGCTGGACGACGGTACGCATCGGCAAATCATTCGGGACTGCTATGCCACCAAGCGCGGTCTGCAATCGCCGTTCGTGTTCTGGGGCATGCTTAGTGAAACCCTGCTGGACCAAGCCTTGGGCTGTTTGCCGGGCGCTCATTTGAAACAATGCTTTTTGAGGCTGCTGCAGGACATCCGCAATAACCGCACCGGCATGCCGGACTTGATTCAGTTCTGGCCGGAGCAGGGCAGCTACCGCATGGTGGAGGTCAAGGGGCCGGGTGATCGCCTGCAGGATAACCAGCTGCGTTGGCTGGAATTCTGCCGCCTGCACGGCCTGCCGGTTGCGGTGTGCCATGTGCGCTGGAGCGAGGCGGCGTGAGCTACAGTGTGGCCGTACGGGCGTTGTGTGAGTTCAGCGCCAAGGTGGGTGACCTGGACCTGCGCTTCACGCCGTCGCCCACAGCCCAGGAAGGCATCGAAGGCCATCGGCGCGTGGTCGCACGGCGGGGCGCGGGCTATGAATCGGAAATCCCCTTGGAAGGTCAGTTCGAAACCTTGCGCGTGCGCGGACGCGCCGACGGCTATGACCCGGCCTGCAACCGCCTCGAAGAAATCAAGACCCACCGTGGTGACCTGGCTCGTCAGCCTGACAATCATCGCCAATTGCATTGGGCTCAAGCCAAGGTCTATGGCTGGTTGCTGTGCCAGGCGCGTGGCCTGGCAGCCCTTGATGTCGCCCTTGTATACCTGGACGTCGACAGTGATCGGCAGACGCTGATCACCCAGCACTGCACAGCGACGGATCTGCAGGCCTTCTTCGACGACCAGTGCCAGCGGTTTCTGGCCTGGGCTCACGGTCAGCAACGGCGCCTTGCGCAGCGCGACCAAGGGCTACTGGCGCTGCGTTTTCCCTATCCGCAGTTTCGTCAAGGGCAGCGACAGCTGTCTGAGACCCTGTACAAGGCCGTGAGCACTGGCCGCTGCCTCATGGCCCAGGCCAGCACTGGCATCGGCAAGACCCTGGGGACGCTGTTTCCCCTGCTCAAGGCCATGGTGCCGCAGCAACTGGACAAGCTGTTCTTTCTGACAGCCAAGACACCGGGACGCGCGCTGGCCCTTGATGCACTTCGTCAACTGACCGACACCCAGGCCCAGCCCGGCCTGCGCACGCTGGAGTTGATCGCCCGCGACAAGGCCTGCGAACACCCGGACAAAGCCTGCCATGGGGAGTCATGCCCGTTGGCGGCGGGCTTCTACGACAGGCTCCCCGCTGCACGCGAAGCCGCCGCTGCCCAGCCCTTGCTCGACCGCAGCAGCCTGCGCGCAGTGGCATTGGCCCACCAGGTATGCCCGTATTACCTGGGGCAGGAAATGGCGCGCTGGGTCGATGTGCTCATTGCCGACTACAACTACTATTTCGATGCCCACGCCTTGCTCTTCGGCCTGGCCCAGGCCAACCAGTGGCGTACCGCCGTATTGGTGGACGAGGCTCATAACCTGGTCGATCGAGGCCGCAGCATGTACAGCGCCAGCCTCGATCAGGGCCAGCTGCAGGCTTTACGCCAGCGCAAGCCGGCCGGGCTGACCACGGCGCTGGACCGTTTGAACCGGCAGTGGAATGCGCTGCACAAAGAGCAGCGCGCACCGTACCAGGCCAGTGACGTGTTGCCCCAAGCGCTGCTGCGCGCACTCCAGCAATGCATAAGCCTGATTCAGGAGCAGATGAATCAGTCCCCGGCGCACACCGATCCGCAACTGCTGCAGTTTTTCTTCAGTACGTTGCAGTTCAACCGGGTGGCTGAACTGTTCGACGAGCATTTCATGTTCGACATCAGTGTGCGCAACGGCCCACGCAACAAGCGCTATTCCACACTGTGCCTGCGTAACGTCAACCCGGCGCGGCTGCTCTCGCCCCGCATGCAGGCGGCCCGCAGCGTGACCCTGTTTTCAGCCACCCTGAGCCCCCGACGCTTCTACCACGACCTGCTGGGCATGCCGGCGGACACCGCCTGGCTCGAGGTGGCCGCACCGTTTCGCGCCGAGCAGCTGCAAGTGCGCATCGCAAGCCAGGTTTCCACGCGTTATCAGCAGCGCAGCGCCTCGTTAGCGCCGATCGTCGAGCTGATTGCGCAGCAGTACCAGCGCCTTCCAGGGAACTACCTTGCCTTCTTCAGCAGCTTCGAATACCTGCAGCAGGTGGCCGAGCTGCTGGCGCGCCAGCACGGGCAGATCCCCCTGTGGTCGCAAGCGCCAGGCATGGACGAGGGTGAGCGTCAGGCGTTCCTGGACCGGTTCGTCGAAGGCGGCCGCGGCATAGGGTTTGCGGTGTTGGGCGGGGCATTCGGTGAAGGTGTCGATCTGCCGGGAACGCGCTTGATCGGCGCATTCGTGGCCACCTTGGGCCTGCCCCAGGTCAACCCGATCAACGAGCAATTCAAGCAGCGACTTGGGCGCCAGTTCGGCGCCGGGTTTGACTATGCCTACCTGTATCCAGGTGTGCGCAAGGTCATCCAGGCCGCAGGCAGGGTCATCCGGGGCGACCAGGACCGCGGAGTGCTGGTGCTCATCGACGAGCGCTTTGCCGAACCCCGCGTCCAGCAGATGTTCCCAGGCTGGTGGCCGCCAGCGATTGCCTGACCCTACTGCTTGGGCCCGATTCCTCAACTGATGAAAAGGCGGCTTTGAGGCCCTGCGTTCGTTCTGGTCGAGCCTTTGCGGTAAGATCAGCGACCACACCGATCCGCAATCCGTTGTATTGGAGGGCGGTTGAGCGTGTCAGGTTCGCAGTGGCCTGGCCCGTGCGCTGTCTCAAAAGCCTGAGAATGGGTAGCCTGCACTCATCGCCCGCCTGCGCTGCAACACTGCTACAGGATTTATGTTTTGTCCGAACTTCCGAAAAACCCGCTCTCGCAGTACATGGACCGGCTGGCGCCCTCCAGTCAGCAGACCATGCGCTATATCCTCCAGGACGCTGCCGACCGGCTAGGGTTCGTGGACTGCAACCTGGTCGATGTGCCGTGGCACCAGCTTGAGCCTGGCCATGTGATAGGCCTGGTCGCCGCGCTGCGCAGTGATGGTTTTGCGCCCAACAGCTCGTCACTGTATGTCAATGCCATTCGCGGCGTCATGAACGAGGCCTGGCGACAGGGCCTGATCGACCACGAGCACCTGCTGCGCATGCGCGAAGTCAAACCTGCCACTGGCTCGCGACTACCGCCTGGTCGCAACCTGCGGCGCAGCCTGATTCGTGAACTGATGGATGTGTGCGCCGCTGACCCGCGCCCGCAGGGGGTTCGTGACGCCGCCATCATTGCCTTGTTGTACGGCACTGGCATGCGCAAGTCGGAATCGGTGGACATCGATCTGAACCAGGTGGATTTCGAGGCCCGCAGTTTGCAGGTGGTGGGCAAGGGCAATCACCAGCTGATCAAGTACGCCCCACCCTGGGCCTTCGAGAAACTGCAGGCCTGGCTTGACCTGCGGCGCGCTGACTTGCCTGCCGGCGCCGAGGACGATCCGTTTCTGTTCAACCGTATCCGGCGGGGCAACCACATCACCCGGGCCCGGATCACCAAGCATGCGATCTACTACATTGCCCGCCAACGCGGCACGCAGGTAGGCGTGAAGATCATGCCGCACGATTTTCGTCGGGCCTTCATCACGCGGGTCATCGAAGAGCACGACCTGTCCATCGCTCAGAAGCTGGCGCACCACGCCAACATCCAGACCACTGCCATCTATGACCGGCGCGATGACAATGAACGTCGGCGTGCTGTGGACCGCTTCGACTACTGAACACGCCCATCCTTTGTCCTGAGGATGGAAGACCCTACGCCCATGGCCACGAGCACCTCAATAGCGCTCGTGGTTGCCCCTGCCTAGTGCACGCGACATCAAGCTGCCCGATGCGGGCGCAGCTGTCTGATATCAGCGTCTGTGACTGATCCACTGAATTGGCCCATTCCCTGCTAAGTCCACTTCGAGAATTTTGATCGAGTGGTCAGGCAGGGGCGGGCAGCCGTTCCCGCCCAATGCCCTCCCAACGGCTACCAGGCCACGCATTACAAGGGCTGCAGGATGATGCTCGCAGAGCCGCTGAATACATTGGATGACCCGAGCGGGTGGAGCGCTCATCTGCAATTGCGTTTCGTCCTACGTGAGGGTGTGACCCGCCTTGGTGCGCGCCGGCATTTCGGACCTCTTTTGGTGCAACGGCCATTCTATCCAGAAGGTGCGCCATGCCATGTCTATGTCCTGCATCCGCCAGGCGGCATCGTTGCCGGTGACCGGTTGGAGTTGGACATCAGCCTGGAACCCGGTAGCCATGCACTGCTCACCATGCCGGGGGCGAGCAAGTTCTACCGCAGCGTGGGGCCGACGGCGCGCCTGACCCAGCGCTTTCGCCTGGCAGCGGACAGCACACTGGAGTGGCTGCCGCAGGACAGCATTTTTTTCAATGGTGCCAAGGCAACGCTCGAGAGCCGCTTCACCCTCGAAGCAGGTGCTCGACTGCTGGCCTGGGAAACCCTGTGCCTGGGCAGGCCGGTCATGCAGGAGCGCTTCGAGCAAGGCGCGCTCGACAGCCTGCTGAGCATTGAGCAGGCAGACGAAATCGGCTTGCACGAACGCTTGCGGGTGCGCGGTGGACGCCTGGAGAAGCTTGGCGGTCATCCGTTGCTGGCAACCTTCTGCGCTGCGCCCGCCAATCAAGACACCCTCGACGCCGTACGCCCGCATCTGGATGGGCTAGGTATCCCGGCAGGCGCGACGTTGCTCGGCTCGCTGCTGGTGATTCGCCTGCTCGATCACGATAACCAACGCCTGCAACACACCCTGCAACGCCTGTGGCAAGTGCTGCGTCCGGCCGTCCTGGGGCTGTCCGCCTGCCCGCCACGCATCTGGGCCACCTGAAGAGAGTACCGATGGAGCTGACCCCTAGAGAGAAAGACAAACTGCTGCTGTTCACCGCCGCATTGCTGGCCGAACGGCGCCTGGCCCGTGGCCTTAAGCTCAATTACCCGGAGGCGGTGGCGCTGATCAGCGCGGCGGTGCTCGAAGGGGCACGCGACGGGCGAACGGTCGCCGAGCTGATGAGCCTCGGCCGTGAGGTGCTGACCCGCGAGCAGGTCATGCCCGGCATCGCCGAGATGCTGCACGACGTGCAGGTAGAAGCAACGTTTCCCGATGGCACCAAGCTTGTGACGGTGCATGACCCCATTGTCTGAAACCCCACCGGAGCCCCTGATGATTCCAGGTGAAATCCAGGTCGCCCTCGGCGACATCGAGCTCAACAGCGGCCGTGCCACCGTCAGCGTTAGCGTTGCCAACCACGGCGACCGCCCCGTGCAGGTCGGGTCGCATTACCATTTCTACGAGGTCAACGCGGCCCTGGTTTTCGAGCGTGGCCCTACCCGCGGGTTTCGCTTGGACATTCCGGCAGGTACCGCCGTGCGTTTCGAACCCGGCCAGGCTCGTACCGTGCAATTGGTCGCCTACGCCGGCAAGCGTGAGGTGTACGGGTTCCAGGGCAAGGTCATGGGGCCTCTGGAGCGTGAAACATGAGCCGACTGTCTCGCCAGGCTTATGCCGACATGTTCGGGCCCACGGTGGGGGACCGGGTACGCCTGGCTGACACCGAGCTGTGGGTGGCCGTCGAAAAGGATTACACCCTGTACGGTGAAGAAGTGAAGTTCGGCGGCGGCAAGGTCATCCGCGACGGCATGGGCCAAGGGCAGATGCTCGCCGCCGAGGCCATGGATCTGGTCCTTACCAATGCGCTGATCATCGACCACTGGGGCATCGTCAAAGCTGACATTGGCATCAAGCAGGGCCGCATTGCAGGCATTGGCAAGGCCGGCAACCCTGACGTGCAGCCAGGCGTCACCTTGCCAATCGGTCCCGGCACCGAGGTGATTGCGGCCGAAGGCAAGATCGTCACCGCCGGCGGCATCGATTCGCACATCCATTTCATCTGCCCACAGCAGGTGGATGAAGCCCTGAACAGCGGCGTCACGACCTTCATTGGCGGCGGTACCGGACCTGCCACCGGCACCAATGCCACCACCTGCACACCAGGCCCCTGGTACCTGGCGCGTATGCTCCAGGCAGCTGACAGCCTGCCCATCAACATCGGGTTGCTGGGCAAAGGCAATGCTTCGCGGCCAGAGGCGCTGCGCGAGCAGATCGCCGCCGGGGCTGTGGGGCTCAAGCTGCACGAGGATTGGGGGTCGACCCCCGCGGCCATCGACTGTTGCCTGGGGGTGGCCGAGGAGATGGACATCCAGGTGGCTATCCATACCGACACCCTCAACGAGTCCGGCTGCATCGAAGACACCCTGGCCGCCATTGGCGAGCGCACCATCCACACCTTTCATACCGAAGGGGCTGGCGGGGGGCATGCGCCCGACATCATCCGGGCAGCGGGGCAGCCCAATGTACTGCCGTCCTCGACCAACCCGACCTTGCCCTACACGGTCAATACCGTGGATGAGCACCTGGACATGCTGATGGTCTGCCACCACTTGGACCCGAGCATTGCCGAAGACGTCGCCTTCGCCGAGTCGCGTATCCGGCGCGAGACCATTGCGGCCGAGGATATCCTGCATGACATGGGCGCCTTCGCCATGACGTCTTCCGATTCCCAGGCCATGGGCCGGGTCGGGGAAGTCGTGCTACGCACCTGGCAGGTGGCACACCAGATGAAAAAGCGTCGCGGACCCCTGGCGCCCGATACGGCCTACAGCGATAACTTCCGGGTCAAGCGCTATATCGCCAAGTACACCATCAACCCTGCAGTCACCCACGGAATCGCCCATGAGGTCGGCTCGGTCGAGGCGGGCAAACTGGCAGACCTGGTGTTGTGGTCACCGGCGTTTTTCGCGGTCAAGCCCGCGTTGGTGATCAAGGGCGGCATGATCGTCACTGCGCCCATGGGCGACGTCAACGGCTCGATTCCAACGCCGCAACCGGTGCACTACCGGCCGATGTTCGGCGCCCTGGGCGCGGCCCGCCATGCCACACGCATGACCTTCCTGCCACAAGCCGCAATGGACGACGGCCTGCACCAGGCATTGAACCTGCGCAGCCTGATCGGGGTGGCCCACGGCTGCCGACGGGTGCGCAAGGCCGACATGATCCACAACACCCTGCAACCGGTGATCGAAGTCGACGCCCAGACCTATCAGGTCAGGGCCGACGGTGAACTGCTGGTATGCGAACCGGCCACCGAGCTGCCGCTGGCGCAGCGCTATTTCCTGTTCTGAAGGAGTTCCCATGCTAGTCCTTACCCGTCGTATCACCGACCCCGGTACTCATGCCCAAACCGGCACTGTCACCCTGGATGTGGACAGCCGCATCAAAAGCCGTTTGCGGGTAACCCTGGACGATGGCCGCGAAGCGGGCTTGATGCTGGAACGGGGTCACCTGCTGCGCGGCGGAGAACTGCTGGCAGATGCCACCGGTAGCCAGTTGATCCGAGTACAAGCCGCGCCCGAAGCAGTCTCGACCGTGCGCTGTGCGGACCCGCACCTGCTTGCACGCGCCGCCTATCACCTGGGGAATCGACACGTACCCTTGCAAATCGAGCCTGGCCTGCTGCGCTTTCAGCATGACCATGTGCTCGATGACATGCTGCGTGGCCTGGGCCTGACAGTGGAGGCCGAACAGGCGCCTTTCGAACCGGAGGCCGGCGCCTACCAGAGTGCGCCACATGCCCATGGCCATGGGCATCCCTTCGTGCGCCTGCCTGCTCATTCCTGACCCTGTTGGAGCTACCTATGAAAAAGATGTTCGCGTTGTTGCTGCTGATGCTGGCATTGCCGGCTTTCGCCCACCCGGGTCACGATACCCACCCGCTACAGGACGGGCTGTTGCACCCACTGACCGGGCTGGATCACCTGTTGATGCTGCTGGGTACAGGCGTGTTAGCGGCGCTCACCGGCCGCACGTTGCTGCTCCCCCTGGCCACATTGGCGGCGATGTTCGCCGGTGCTGTAGGAGGGCACGTGTTCGGCAATGTGCTGGGCATGGAAACCCTGATTGCTGGCTCGCTGGTGGTGGCTGGTGCAGCAATGCTGCTGCCAGCAAGGCAACTGCTGCTGGCCCTGGCCATGCCGGTGTTCGCGCTGTTCCATGGCTGGGCACATGGGGTGGAGGCGACGCCTAGCGCGTTCTGGCAGTTCAGCGCAGGTTTCGTTGCAGTGAGCGGCCTGTTACTGGCCTGTGGCTACGCCGCAGGCCTGCTGCTGCGTCGTCATGCGCGGCTGCAGAAAGCGTTCGGCGGTGGGCTGTTGGCCGGTGCAGCCCTGGTGCTGGCCGGTTGATGAGCACCGATCTGGCGTTGCTGCGATTGTTGCAGCTGGCAAGCCCCGGCTTGCCAGTCGGGGGCTTCACTTACTCGCAAGGCCTGGAATGGGCAGTTGAAGCAGGGTGGGTCAAGGACACGGCTGGCTTTGCAGCCTGGCAACGCGAACAGGTCCAGGACACCCTCGCGTGCCTGGACTGGCCCGTGCTTGTCCGCCTATACGACGCCTGCCTGGCCAGCGATGCCCAGGCTTACGCCCGCTGGTGCCGGTTCTTGCTGGCCAATCGCGAAACCGCAGAGCTGCGCCTGGAAGAGGGACAGCGCGGGGCCGCGCTGGCGCGCCTGCTCGACGGTTGGCAACTGGCACAAGTCCCGGCCTGGCGTGACAGCCTAGGGCTCACCCAGCTCGGTGCCATGGCCTGGCTGGCTGTCCATTGGGCGATTCCCTTGCGCCAACTGGCCATGGGCTACGGCTTCGCCTGGCTCGAAGGGGCGGTGATGGCCGGCGTCAAGCTGGTGCCGTTCGGCCAACAGGCTGCCCAGACCCTGCTGCATGCGCTCAGCAACGACCTGCCCGACGCATTCGATCATGCACTGACCCTTGGCGACGACCAGCTTGGCGGCGGCTTGCCGCTGCTGGCCATCGCATCGTCGCGTCACGAAACCCAATACACCCGTTTGTTCCGCTCTTGAGGACTGCCTGAATGCAAAGCTATCAACAACCCCTGCGTGTCGGTGTGGGTGGCCCTGTGGGCTCCGGCAAGACCGCATTGCTCGAGGCGCTGTGCAAGGCCATGCGCGATCATTACCAGATCGCGGTGGTGACCAACGACATCTATACCAAGGAAGACCAGCGTATTCTGACCGAAGCCGGCGCACTTGAGCCTGAGCGCATCGTGGGCGTGGAAACCGGCGGCTGCCCGCACACGGCCATTCGTGAAGATGCGTCGATGAACCTCGCAGCCGTCGAGGAGCTGGCGCGCAAGTTTGGCAACCTTGAAGTCATCTTTGTCGAAAGTGGCGGCGATAACCTGAGCGCCACGTTCAGCCCCGAGCTCGCGGACCTGACCATCTACGTGATCGACGTCGCCGAAGGGGAGAAGATTCCGCGCAAGGGCGGACCCGGCATCACCAAGTCGGACTTCCTGGTCATCAACAAGACCGACCTGGCACCGTACGTTGGGGCTTCACTCGAAGTAATGGAGCGTGACACCCAACGGATGCGGCCCGAGCGGCCCTGGACGTTCAGCAACCTGAAAAAAGGGGAGGGGTTGCAGGCGGTGATCGACTTCATCATCGAGCGAGGCATGCTGGGCGTGCGGACCTGACTCCGCTTGATGTGCAACCCCCAGCCTGGGCCGTACGCCAGGCTGGGTAGACAAGACCAGGCAGCGCATCAGCCTGAGTGCGCAACGTGCTCCGGCGTCAGTTCATCCTGAAAATCCGCCTCGCCAGGCAATGCAGTGATGACGCTGAAGTCACTCACCTCGACCTGCCCACCCCCATAACCCAGAAGGTGGAACGAGAAGGCCTTGCGTTCCACTGGGTTGTCGAACCCGAACTCTATCTCCAACGGTTCGTCGGCGGTGACCCTGACTTCCTCCGGCAAGCCTAGCGGCACATCCTGCTCCAGTTGCTTGGCCTTGAGCTGGATGTAAGCGGCGTGCCGGGCGTCCAGCGCACGCACCTTGACCCTGACACGCGTGCGCGAGCCTTCGGGCATCTCCAGGTACTGCGCGCCGATCAGGTTATCGGCCCAGTCGTCATGGATGCGCTTGCTGAGCTGGATGGGTGAGGGCCCGCCAAATTGATAGCGCAGATTGAGGGGGCTTTGCATCAGCGATTGGTCCAGTACGCCGGCCAATGCACCTAATTGCTGCCCCAGCGCATTGTCGCCTTGGTCCAGGTAGCGGGCCCGATCGGCAATGAACCCTTCACTGGCGTAACGGCGACAGCGCTGCTGGAAATCGCACTCGGTAAACACGCCCTTGCCGTCGTGGTAGCGGAGCATGCCATTGGTGAACGAGATCATTTCGCGGCCGGTGTCGTAGTCTCGATACATCGACCGCCCGCCAAGGGCCAGCGGGATGGGCAGCGCGAAATAGTCGAGCAGCGAAGTGGCCAGGTCGACGTGCCCGTAGGTACCGCCCTTGAGGTGAGGCAACTGGGCCTGATCGGGTGCGAGGGTCAGGTTGAAGCCCCAGGAAGAAGCCAAGCGCACCCCATCGATGCCGTGGGATTCATCCGAGGTGACCACCACCAAGGTATCCTTGAGCACGCCCTGGCGCTCCAGGTTGTCCAAGAAAGCGCCCAAGGCGTCGTCCAGATAGGCCACGGCGGCCTGCTTGGGGGTGTCGAAGCGCGCCAGGTAATCGGCAGGGGCGGAGTAGGGCTGATGGGTGCCGACGGTGAGCAGGGTGAGCATCCACGGTTGGTCTTGCTTGCGCAATTGCCCGACGTAATCCAGCGCGCCTTCGAAAAAGGCTCGGTCATCCTTGCCCCATGGGAAGTCCAGGTAATTGCGGTTGCCGAACCACTCCACGCCATGTACCGAATCAAAACCTACGTGGGGCATGATGCGGTCCTTGGCCATGAAACGCAGTCCAGCGCCTTGCAGGTAATGGGTGGTAAAACCAGCTTGGCGCAACTGCGCCGGCAGGCAGGCCTGGTTGCGCTCGGCCTGGGTCAACAACTCCACGCCTTTGGGCGTGCCGTTGGCCAGTTTGTCGTAGTCGCCGCAGAGCATTGCATACAGCCCGCGTATGGTCTGGTGGCTGTGTAGGACATAGTCCGGGGTATTCATGCCCCGCGTAGCCCACTGGCTCAAGCGCGGCATCAAGTCTTCGTCGAAGCGGCTGTGCAGCGCCTCGCGATTGGGGCGCAGGTAGGCACCGGGGATGCCCTCGACCGTGATGACCAGCAGGTTGCGCGCACTGCCTGGGCCATCGAGCAAGCGTTGGCCGTTGAGGTCTGATTGGGTAAGGCCGGCGCTGGGCAGGGGGGTGAACGGCGTCACCTGGCCGCTCCAGCGTTGCACTTGGCGCTGCACATCGCCCACCGCCGCAGAGGCGAGCTGATGGCCCAGGTTGTATTGGCGCCATTGCTCGGCATCGGAGGGTGCCAGGTGTTGACTGGCCCAATGCACGCCGAACAAGGCCAGTACCGCTACCCACGCCTTGCGTGGTAACGGCCGGCCAGGCTGGCGACGGGTCTTCCATGCCCAGGCCAACCAGGCCAGCAGCCCGGCACCCATGGACCAAGCCAGCCAGGCGTGGGCCAGGCCGCCCCCGGTGGAGTTTTCCATGAACTGCGGGTCGACCAGGTAGGCGAGGTCTGCGCTGGTGGGCAACCGTCCCACCGCGCTCACCAGTTCGGCCGAGGCGACCCAAAGCAGGGCCCACGCCAGCAGCACCGGCAGCGCCAGCCACCAGGGCCGACGATGCAAAAGCAGCAACAGCGCGCCGCCCAGGGCCAGGTCGGAGAGATAGCCAAGCGGGTTGGACCAGCCCAACGCGGCACGTGCGCCCAAGGGTAGCACCAGCACCAACACGGCCAAGGCGGCGAGCCGCTTGTGTGAGGGGTCTGAGAGGCTTTTCACAAAAACGTTCCTTTGCCATTAAATCGTCATCAATCTGTGGCTGATGATAACAGGCCAAGGGCGGGCAAAGCGGGCGTGCAAAGCGCTGGCACACAAAAGCCAGGCCCGCGTAAGCGGGCCCGGTGCGTCGATCATCAGAAGTAGTAGGGGAATTTCAGACTGAACGAGAAGTCGGGCGCATCATCGGTCAGCCCGATGGACAGATTGGGCACGATCGTAAGGTTGTTGGTCGCCGCAAACGTCATGCCGACGTTGAAGTTGGCCGCGTTGTAGTCGCTGTTGGAGACCGATTGCCAGTCACCACCGTCGGGCTTGATCTTGCTCTTGCGTCCGAACTGGTCGGAGACCGAGAACGACATGCTCATCTTCTCGTTCAGCGCGAAGGCAATGCCCGCACCGATTTGCCACGAGTCGCCCAGCTTCACGTCACCGGGTACCTTGCTGTTCACCTGCGGGCTGATGTCGCTGAAGGAGTCTTCCAGGTTGTACGTGTAGGACAAGCTGCCGAACAGCACGGCCGGGTCGAACGTCTTGACCAGGGAGATACCCGGCGTGATGGACCAGACCCCGTTGCCGGTCGGCAGGCTCTCAGGCACCGAAAGGTTGTCGTTGCCCGCCACTTCGCGCAGCTTGATCCCGTAGGGGTCCTTGCCGGTCGGCGCCTTGACCCGCAAGGTGGCTACGGCATCTGGCCAGGTCTCGGATTCGTCCAGGAACTTGTAGGCGACACCTACGTTGATATCGCCGATTTCCGGGTCGCGCGTGACCGTGGCGTCCGAGGTGCTCGGCCCGGCCCCTCCAGCGCCGCCAGACGAATAGGTGGACTCGCGGTAGATGACCGGGACGTTGATGTCAAACTGCCAACGCTGGTCCAGGTTGTAGCGTGCCGTCAGGTCCAGGGTCCAGTTGTCGGCCTTGATACGGTCCAGGTTGATATTGCCCAGGAAGATCGAATCCAGCGCCAGGAAGCCGTTGAGGGTCAGGGCGCGGGTGTCGTAGTGGGTATAGGTCAAGCCGGTTTCGAGGCTGAACTTGCCACCCCCGAAGAACCCGCTGGCCTCGTCGTACAAGTTGGAGACGCTCTGCGCAGGCTCGGAGTCTGCGGCCAGCGCCTGCCCATACGAGGCGCCGGTGGTCCCAGGCGCCCCGGCAGCGACGGTCTGGCCCCCCTTGACCCGTTCGCTGGGCGATCGCACCAGGCGTTTGGGCGGGGGGGCTGCCGGGGTTTCTTCGACCTGGCGAACCCGCTGCTCCAGCACCATCAGCGCCTGCTGCTGGGCTTCGTAGCGGCGCTTGAGTTCGGTCAGTTCCTGTTTGAGTGCTTCGACTTGCGGATCTACAGCGGCGTATAGCGATGTGGCGGGTGCCAAGGTTGTCAAACACACAACCGCTTTGAGTGCTAACGATCGTTGCATGAAGATGCCGTCCCTTCCGACTGCTGTGATGAGACTGAGCGTAGATCAGTATCCGACAGAGCGAAGCCCTTTGAGCTGGTCCAGGCTGCCATTTAGCGAAGCGGCGGTTGGCAGGTTCTGGCGCATGACCACGTTCAGAGAGGTGACGTTGTTCACCAGGTTGCCATTGCCGAGCACGGTGGTGTTCTGCATCAACCCGCCTTGGGCCAGACGCTGCACGCTGTTGCCCTGATTGCCGTGGGCATCTATGTTCATTTGCACGCCTACGCCTGTGGACGACACGCTCAGCGCGCCGGCGCCGTTCTCGGCCATCAGCGTCTGTCCGGCGGCCAATACCTGCCCATGGGGCTGCACCGTGGGAGCCTGGTCGGCTTTGGTCACATTGACGTTCACATTGTTGTAGGCACTGTTGTCGTCGCCGGCCGCGCGGACCACTTGGGTCACCCCCTGCGTAGTACCAAGCCCGGCACCGCCGCTCACCGTACCGCTGCCCTGGGCAACCGGCTGGGCACTTCCCTGGGCCGTCGGCGCGCCGCGCTCATCGATCAACGAGACGTAGAATTGCGGCTTGATCGTGGCCAGCTGCACCTGCAAGGTGCTGCTGGCGCCTATCACTTCACCGCGCGCGTTCTGCCAGGTGCTGCTCATGACGATGCCGAAACTCACGATTCGACCCGGCATCACGTAGCGTCCGCGCAAGCTCGCCAGTTCCTGGTCCTTGAGCTCGATAGGGTGCAGCACTTCGGCGTGGATAGGCAGGCTGGCCGTCATGCAGGCCAGAACCAACCAGATAGGGGTCTTCATGCAATGCTCCCCGGCGCATCGTGCACCTTGTTCTTGGAAAAGGCGTTAGAAGAAATCGCTTCGAATGAAGCCGTAGTCCAGCAGATCGGCATCCTTGACCGGCGTGAAGCCGTCCAGGCGGCCTTTGGCCGTCAGCGGCAGCGGAGGGTCGAGCAGGGCGTTTTGCTTGTCGTAGCCCTGGCCGATCACCGCGAAGATGATGCCGTTCCAGCCCTTTAGGAAGTCCTCGGTTCTGTAACGCTTGTGCCCCAGCACCGGATCGCCGATGTAGACCCAGCCCCGGTCGACCTTCTGCATGACCACAAAGTGCTTGTAGCCGCGGATGTCCATCAGCACCACCACTGGGATTCGAACGCTGTTCAGTGTCTCGGGCGCCACTCGGTAACCCCGGGCGCGCATGCCCAGGCTTTCCACATAGCGCTTCATGTCGAGCATCGAAAACCCCTGGGTGCGGACCAGGTTCTGGTCGGCATGGGTGAGCATGCCCTCGATGATCTGGTGTTCGTCCACGTCCAGCCAGTAGGCCTGACGCAGGATGGTTGCCAGCGCGGCGGCGCCGCAGCTGAAATCGGTCTTCTGTTGCACCAAGTCGGCGAACTTGCGTTCGCGCATGCTCTGGATGGGCTTGAACACCACCGCTCCGCCAGGCAGGACGGACAGCGGCATCTGGGCTGCTTGACCCATGCTGGCCAGGCACAGCAGGAACGCCAGGGCGAATACGCGCATGATCGACGCCTTTGGGTGCGTTGAAGATAGGCCCCCAAAAAGGGGGCCTTGGGGTCTGGCATCAGAACGAGGTGTTGGAGATGGCCAGCGAGTTGCTCTGCTGGTTGCCCACACCGGCCGCCACGTTCACGCCCAGGTTGCCGCTGCCGCCATTGACCGAACCGCTAAGGGTTGCAGTGTTGGTCACAGGGTTGGCCCAGCCGGTCGGGGTCAGCACTTGGAAGGACACGGTATTGCTCAAGTCGTAAGCGCTGCTTTCGCTGTAGCTCTTGGCGACGTCGTTGGAGGATTGACTGGAGGTTTCGCCAGACTTTTCATACGCCGAAGCCGAAGCGTTCTCGTAGGAAGAGTCATGCGACTTGGTGTACGACGAGTCCCGCGAATGGTTATAGGACGACTCGCGCGACTTGTCGTAGTTGGAGTCGAAGGCTTTTTCGAACGAAGAGTCGTATGCACTTTGCTGCGAGGTATTCACCGAAGCATCCAGGGATGCATTGAGCGAACCGTCTACGCTGCTGGTGCGGGTGCGCTCGCGATCGCCGTTGGTCAGGGTCAGGGTACGCGTGGCATCGGCAGCCGCAGCCGCTGCCAGGCTGGCACTGAGGCTGGCGCTGCTCGAGGCGCTGGCGCTGCCGCTTGCCGAACCGTTCATGCCCCAGCTGTTGGAACCACTGGCACTGGCACTGTTGGATCCGCTGGCGTTATTGGCACTCGAACCACTTGAATTCCAACCGCTGGAGCCGCTGGAGCTGGCACTTTGCGAACCCGCCAGGTTGAAGCTGGACGAGGCACTGCGGTCATCGGTGGAGTTCAGCGTACCTTCACGCGAGCTGGAACCGGTGGCCGAGGTGGTGAAGGTCAGGGTATCGACGCGGTACGTGCGGTCGGCCCCGTTGTTGACCACAAGCCCTGGGCCGTTCTGATCGGCCTTGGCCGTAGCCGTGGCATTGCCGATACCGGCGTTGGTATTGGCGATGGCCATGCTGTTTTTCTGCTGGTTCAGGTCGCCGCCGGCAATGTTGATGCCCACGTTACCCGAGCTGCCTTCGCCAGAGCCGCTCATCACTGCCGAAGACTGGGTCGACCAGTTGTCGACACGGTTGTTGTTGCTGTACTGGCTGACGTCAGCGTTGGCTTCGGCGGTGCCGAAGACGAAACTGTTATCCAGGGTAGAGTCGGCAGCGGCATTGGCGATGGCCGACGCGTTGCCCTGCTGGTTGCCGTTACCAGACGCCACGTTGACACCCACGTTGCCACTGGCACCGGTTGCCGAGCTGCTCATTTCAGCTTCGTTGACGGTGCCCTGGTTGGTGATGGTGTTGCCGGTGCTACGCTGGGTGTCCAGCGCATCGGCCTTGGCCGAGATGGGCAGCCAGGTGGTGCTGTTGCCGTTGTAGCTGCGACGGTTCTGATCGGCTTGTACAGCAACGGCCATGACCGCAGCAATTGCGAAAACCAGAGGCTTGAGTGCCATCGAAGGTTTCATGGTGATTCTCCGTACTCTAAAGGTTAAGTGTCGTTCATGACTCAAACGGTCAGTCGGCGACCCGTATGCTCAAGGTGTTGGCCATGCGGTTTCCCACCCCGGCACTCTGATTCAGCTGAACCACGCCACGGCCACCGGTGAACGCTTGGTCACTGGTGGTGACCTGGCGATGACCCGTCGAGGTAGCAGCTGAGTCAAAGGTGTTGAGCAGCGTCACGTTCTGTTGCAGGAGGACGCTGTCGTCGATGCTTTGCGGTTGTGTACCCACGCTGATGCGCAGGGCGTTGGCCTGCTGGGTGCCTGCACCGGCGCTCTGGTTGACACCAAGCGCGCCATTGCCGTGGCTGAACGAGGCGCCGCCAATATTGGCCTGGGTATCCATGGCAGCGTCCGGAGGTGTATTGAGCCGCTGCCGGATCTGTGTCGTGGCACTGGCGCCGTGGCCCAGGGCGAACGCCCGGGCGTTGGCCTGCTGCTGCAGGTCTCCGGCAGCCTGGTTGACCGTCATGTTGCCCTGATAGGCACGGCCGGCGTCGTCGATGGTGGCGTTGTTGCTGACGGCAGCCGGTGGCTGGGCGATGGCGGACGCGCTGCACAGCAGGGTGATTACGAGCATGGCAGGCTTCATGTCATTTGCCCCCCGTCAGGATCTGCAGGGGCGCGAGGCCTTTCTGCACGCTCGAATTGACCATGTTGGAGATCCCGTTGCCCGAGCCTGATCCACGTCCGCCTGCCAGGTTGGGCAATTGGGTCTGGTGGCCGAGGTTGCCGCCCAGGTGGTCGGTCTGCTGGGTGATCATGGCGTTGATGCCTGAGCCGCTGCTGATGCTGGCGAAGTCGCCGTCACTCAACTCGTTGGTCTGGCGCAGCACATGATTGACCGGGTTGGCATTGACGGTGGTAGGTGTGGGGTCCGGGCGCAGTGGGGGAATCACGGCATTGCGTGTCTGCACGTCGCGGGTGATGACGATGGTGCCATTGTCGGCTTGGGTGGTTGCGCTGAGCGAGCTGACCACGCACCCCAGCAGCAACAGGTAACCCAGGCGTTTGTCGATGTTCCTCACGACGGCGGTTCCTTCTTCAGCCGCTGGCCTTGTTCAGCGTTGCGCTAGCAAGAGCAGGAGCCGTGCCGCTTTTGAGAAGTCGCGGTATTTCAGGGGGTTAGCGTAATAAAGGCCGTCGTGCAGGCCTGCGTTGTGTCAGGGCTGATACAACGAGCAGATACCGGTGACCGAGCGGTCACCTCTGGGAGAGGGTTTGATCACAGTGGCAGGCAGTGTTTCGGTGGCGTGACACTTACCGCACTTCACGGCGTAAGCCGCATGCTTGCAGGGTTGGCTGCGGCGGGGGTGTGTCAGGGGCTTTACACCGGGGCCGAGCGACGCAGCATTGAAGCGACCAGCTCCAGCGCCAGGGCCTGCCGTGTTGCCCAGTCGCCTTCGATGATGCGGTAAGGCTGATCGTGGTCTTGCAACCAGTGCAGGCTCGCCCCGAAAAACTGCTGGCGCTCTCGCACATCCGGCTGGGTGCGCTGACCATCGGCAACCCAGGGCACGCCCTCAGGGCTAAGCAGCAAGTGCAGGTCGTAGTGACGATCGAGAAGAGCCTGCTCCAGCCAAGGTGGGCAATCGCCGAACAAGGTCTGGCTCCAGAGCATATTGCTGAGCAGATGAGTGTCCAGAATCAGCAGCGACGGCGAGCTTGCGCGTGCAGCGTCTTCCCAGGCCAATTGCCCACGGGCGATGCTGGGGATGTCGGCGTAGCACGTGTCGCGGCAGTGCTGGTCGATGAAGTGACGCACGTACTCACCCACTACCAGCCCACCGAAACGCGCCTGGATCTGGCCGCTCAACCAGCTCTTGCCACTGGATTCGGGGCCGCACAGCACCACCACCTGAGTGCTCGTCACAGCGCTCATGCCTTCACCAACGCTGGGTCCCGGTACCACTCCAGCCATCCGCGCAGGGCGATGAGGGTAAGCACCGCAAACAGCGCTGCGGTGAAGTACAAGTGCTGGTGCAGGTACTGCCCGACATAGATGATGTCCACCACGGCCCACAGGGGCCAGCATTGCAAGCGCTTTTGCGCCATCCACCACTGCGCCACCAGGCTGAAGCCGGTCAGGCTGGCGTCCAGCCAGGGCAGGGCGGCATCGGTCCAGGTGGCCATGGCAGCACCTAATGCTGCGCTGAGCAGCACGCCCAGGCACAGGTGGGTGAGCAGCGCGCCGGGTCGCAAGCTCGATACCTGGCGTGCCGCATCTTGGCGTTCAGGGCGCTTCCACTGCCACCAGCCATACACTTGCAACAGCGCATAGGCAACTTGAAGCAGCATGCCCGAATAGAGCTTGACCTCGTAAAAGAGCCAGGCATAGATCAGCACCATGATCAGGCCATTGGGCCAGCACCAGGCGTTCTGCTTGACCGTGAGCCACACAGCGATGACGCCGAGGACGGCGGCGATGAGTTCAAGGCCGGACATCGGCGATCCTTGGAGAATTGAGCGGGGGGCGCGATTGTAGCGGTTAGCTCAAGGAAGGTGTAGGGCGTTGCCGGCATCAGGGCCGTCTTGCAGCCCTGAGCCGGTGTCGGCTTCAGACCTTGAACTGGCGCAGCAGTTGTTCCAGGTCCTGGCTGAGCCGGCCCAGCGCCACGCCGGCTTCACTGGACTGACGCGCCGCATCGGCCGCCTGCTGGGAAAGGCCTGCCGTGTCCAGCACGTTGCGGTTGATGTCTTCCACTACGTGGGATTGCTGCAGGGTGGCGCTGGCAATGGAAGCATTCAACGCTGTCAGGGTGTGCAGGGCCTGGTTGATCGCATTGAGGCTGGCGCCTGCTTCACGGGCTTGCGTGACAGTTTGCCGTGAGGCCTCGCTGCTGGTGTCGATCGCCTTGACGGCGGCATCGGACTGGCTCTGCAAGTGTTCGATCATGGTGTGGATCTCGGCGGTGGACTGGGCCGTGCGCTGCGCCAGCAGGCGCACTTCATCGGCTACCACGGCAAAACCCCGGCCTTGCTCGCCTGCGCGAGCCGCTTCGATCGCCGCATTGAGGGCCAGCAGGTTGGTCTGTTCTGCAATCGAGCGGATCACGTCCAGTACGCCGCCAATGCGGGTACTGTGCCCGGCCAGATCGCGGATCACCTGCACTGCCTGTTCGATGGTCATGGACAACCGGTCGATCTGAGCCAGGCTGCCATGGATCGCCTGCTGCCCCTGCGCGACCTGTTGCTGAGCGGTGTGCATCTCCCCGGCGGCCTGCTCGGCGGTCTTGGCAACATCCTGCACGGCGTAGGTCACCTCGTTCACGGCCGTTGCCACCTGGTCCATCTGCAGTGATTGCTGCGCGCTTTGCTGTTGCGCCGCACCGGCGTTGTCGCCTACATGGTCGGCCGATCTGGCCAGCGCATGCGCCGCCCCTTGCAGTTGTCCGATCACCCCTTGCAGCTTGCCGTTGAAGCGGTTGAAGTGCTCGCCCAGCTGGCTGAGTTCATCACGCCCGTGGGTATCCAGCCGCCGGGTCAGGTCGCTTTCGCCGCTGGCGATATTGCCCATGGCCTGCACGGCTTCCTGCAGCGGGCGGGCAATGCTGCGTGCGATGACCCAGACCATCAGGCCCATCAGCAGCGCGATCACCACGCCCAGCAGCGAAGCGTCACGCAGCTGTCGAGCGAACTCGGCCTGTACGTCGTCCACGTAGACGCCAGAGCCGATGATCCAGCCCCAGGGCTTGAACAGCTGGATGAAGGACGTCTTGGCAACAGGTTCGCTAGCCCCGGGCTTGGGCCAGCGGTAATTCACAGGCCCCGCCCCCTGCTGGCGCGCCAGCGCAGCCATTTCGTTGAATACCGCAAAACCATCCGGATCGCGGATGCCCGACAGGTCCTGGCCATCGAGCTTGGGATTGGCCGGATGCATGATCATGCGCGGGGTCAGGTCGTTGATCCAGAAGTAGTCGTCATGGTCATAGCGCAGCGCCCTCACCACCTGCAGGGCTTGTTGCTGGGCCGCGTCGCGGCTCAACGTGCCGGCGGCCTCCAGCTGTTGGAAATGCACCAATACACCTGTGGCCGTTTCCACCACATGCCGGGTTTTCTCAGCCTTGGCCTGGTACAAGTCGCCGTGGATCTGGCGCAGCATCAGCAGACCAAGCGCCAACAGCATGGCTATCGCCACTACCAGGATCAGCCACAAGCGGCTGCTGATCGACATCGATCTAAGCGTCTTCATTGCGCATGCTCCATTTGTTCTTGTTTTCACCTGCATCCAAGCACGCCTGTGGCCATGGACCCACTCGACCAATGGCTAAGTGCCATGTGCCGTGGAGTCTGTTGCCTGCAACGTCATGACAGTGCAAAGGGGTTCTGCCAGCATTTCGGCGGCGCAACATGAAACCTTTAGTAACCGTGAACTTTTCCACTGGCTTTGCGACCAACAGACGCTGTAAAACAGCCGGGCCGCGTGCGGCAATATTCAGGCAAATCAAGAACAAGGAGCTTGCCACGAGCAGGCTCCATCGGGGGGATGATGGATTTTTGGACGGCCTTTCAGGCAATCATACTGGGCGTGGTGGAAGGGCTGACGGAGTTCCTGCCGATTTCCAGTACCGGCCACCAGATCATCGTCGCCGACCTCATCGGGTTCACAGGTGAGCGGGCGATGGCCTTCAACATCATCATTCAGCTGGCCGCCATCCTGGCGGTGATGTGGGAGTTTCGCGGCAAGATAGTCGACGTGGTCCGCGGGTTGCCCATCCAGCCCAGGGCCCAGCGCTTCACCGGTAACCTGCTATTGGCCTTTCTGCCAGCGCTGGTATTGGGTGTATTGTTCGCCGACCTGATTCATGAGTACCTGTTCAACGCGGTCACCGTGGCGGCTGCGCTGGTGCTGGGTGGGGTGGTCATGCTCTGGGCCGAGCGACGGCAACATACGGTTGAGGTGACGCATGTCGATGAGATGCGCTGGAGCCATGCGCTGAAAATCGGTTTTGTGCAGTGCCTGGCCATGATTCCTGGTACTTCGCGCTCCGGCTCGACCATCATCGGTGGCCTGCTGTTTGGCCTGTCGCGTACTGCTGCGACGGAGTTTTCCTTCTTTCTGGCGATGCCGACGATGGTGGGGGCTGCCGTGTACTCGGGCTACAAGTACCGTCATCTGTTCCAGCCCGATGATCTACCGATCTTTACGCTGGGCTTC
Organism: Pseudomonas sp. I3-I5; assembly: GCF_022699445.1. NCBI lineage: Bacteria > Pseudomonadati > Pseudomonadota > Gammaproteobacteria > Pseudomonadales > Pseudomonadaceae > Pseudomonas > Pseudomonas sp. I3-I5. The sequence goes on from NZ_CP093940.1 coordinate 2,003,192, forward strand.
GTGACCTCGTTCATCTTCGCGATGATCGCCGTACGCGGCCTGTTGAAGTTCATCGCCAACCACAGTTATGCAGCCTTTGCCTGGTATCGGATCGTCTTCGGCATGCTGATTCTGGCCAGCTGGCTGTTCGGCTGGGTCGACTGGACCGTTGCCCATGGTTGAGCAGCCAGATCGCCAGCGCCCCGCGCAGATACGCAACGCCCGGTTCAAGGGGGTGCTGCTGGGGCTGCTGTGTGTGCTGCCGGTGCTGGGTGTAGCGTGCCTGGCCTACGACGCGCAGGCGTGGTGGCCGCTGGTGGTGTACCCAGGGATGAGCCTGGTCAGCGTGTTGCTCTACTGGCACGACAAGGCCCAGGCCCGCACCCAGGCGCGGCGCATCCCGGAGAAGCTGTTGCACGGTACAGAACTGTTCGGTGGCTGGCCTGGCGCTCTGCTGGCGCAGCAGTTGTTCAGGCACAAGACACGCAAGGTGCCTTACCAGGTTACCTTCTGGGCAATCGTGGTCGTGCACCAGGCCGCCTGGGCGTATTGGCTGTTCTTCCAGGGGCGAGCTGCGGCATTGGCGTGAAACCGCTTTATCACACACGGGAGCGAGCGCGCTTAATACATTTCCCGGCCACTCCTCTATTTGCTCAGTGACCTGTCAGACATAGCGTTCCCCGCACGTTTCGAATGAGGCGGCCAAATGGTCGATCCATACGCGCACCGCAGGCGTGACACCGCGTCTGTGAGGGTATACCGCTTGCAGGTAGCCGCCTGGCAAGGACCAGTCCGGGAGCAGCCTGACAAGTTCTCCACGCTGCAGCTGCTCTTCACAAAACAGGCTGGGCAGGGCGGTGAAGCCCAGGCCCGCGCGTACAGCTGCATTACGTACCACGAAATCGTCCACTGACAGCCTGGGTTCGAGCGCCAAGGCGCGCAGCTGGCCCCCAGGCCCTTGCAGCCTCAGGTGTACCAGGCGGTCGGCTTCGGGTGCGCCGAGCACCGGCAGGTCGGCTAGCTGCTCAGGCTTGCGTACCTGTGGGGCAAAACCCGGCGCGGCAACCAGTTGCATCTGTGCCTGACAAAGTCGCCGGGTCACCAGCGTAGGGTCCTCATCGCCCAGGTCACGCACACGCAGCGCTACATCTATACCTTCGGAGATCAGGTCCACCCGACGGTTGAGCAAGACCAGGTCCAGTTGTACGAGCGGATATTGCCGCAAAAACTGGGTCACCACGTCCGGCAAGAACGCATGACCCAAGGCCACCGGGCAGGATACGCGTAGCCTGCCACGCGGTTCACTGCTCATGCTGGCTACCGCTTCCTCGGCAGCCTCGGCTTCGAGAAGCATGGCCTGGCAGTGATGCAGGTAGCGCTCGCCCACGGCGGTCAGTTTCACCTGGCGTGTAGTGCGCTGTAGCAGGCGCATCCCTAAGCGTTCTTCCAGTTCGGCGATTCGACGGGACAACCTTGATTTCGGGATGCCCAGTTGGCGTCCGGCGGCGGCGAAGCCGCCTGCTTCGACGACGCGAGCAAAGTAGAACAGATCGTTCAAATCCTGCATGGGCAATGCTCATTGTTCCAGGGATAGGACAAACTAACGCGATTGGGGGCACTTATCATCCATTACTCGCTTAGGTAACATCGTTCCCATCAAACATTCTCCGCTTCAACCCCTTTCGCAGGAGCACCTCATGAAACTGCTGCACATCGATTCGAGCATCCTGGGTGACAACTCGGCCTCGCGCCAACTGAGCCGTGAGGTCGTAGCCGCTTGGCAGGCCGCTGAGCCAAACGTCGAAGTGGTCTATCGCGACCTGGCAGCCGATGCCATCGCTCATTTCTCGGCCGCTACCCTGATGGCTGCCGGCACGGGTGAAGAGCTGCGCGATGCAGCCCAGGCCTTCGAGGCCAAGCTCAGTGCCGAGACCCTCGAAGAGTTCCTGGCCGCCGATGCGGTGGTCATTGGCGCACCGATGTACAACTTCAGCGTGCCGACCCAACTCAAGGCGTGGATCGACCGCATCGCCGTCGCCGGCAAGACCTTCCGTTACACCGAAGCTGGCCCGGAAGGCTTGTGCGGTGACAAGAAAGTGGTGCTGGTTTCCACGGCAGGTGGTGTGCACGCCGATCAACCTACCGGGGTAGGCCATGAAGACTTCCTCAAGGTGTTCCTGGGCTTCATCGGCATTACCGACCTGCAGGTGGTTCGGGCTCACGGCCTGGCTTACGGTCCGGAGCAGCGTATCCAAGCGATTACCGCTGCACAGGCGCACATCGAGAACGATCTGTTCGCCGTTGCGTGACGGCGGGGGTTCGCCTTAGCGCAAGTTGAGGGTCGCCTAGGCGGCCCTTTTTCATGCGCGGCCACCGCATTCCGCTAACGGCGACATAGCCTACTGTTGCGCAACGCTAGGGCTCAACTGTAATGGTGGGTCATCGAGGAATAGCCTTATGCTGTAACGAAATATGTATAAGCGCTGAAGAAGGAAGCCGCAATGCCGCTCAAGGACCTGCTCATCGCTCTGGTGGTAATCATCGCCTGGGGCGTCAACTTCGTCGTGATCAAGGTCGGGCTCGATGGGTTGCCGCCCATGTTGCTGGGGGCGCTGCGTTTTCTCCTTGTGGCATTCCCCGCGGTGTTCTTCATCAAGCGGCCAAACCTGCCCTGGCGTTGGCTGATCGCGTACGGTGCGACCATCTCCCTGGGGCAGTTCGCATTTCTGTTCCAGGCCATGGCCAGCGGCATGCCACCGGGGCTGGCTTCATTGGTCCTGCAGTCCCAGGCCTTCTTCACCCTGGGCTTCGCCGCGCTGTTTCTGGGCGAGCGCTTGCGCGTGGCCAGTGTGCTCGGGCTGCTGGTGGCCGCTGGTGGACTGGCGCTGATCGGCAGTGAAGACGGCAGCCATGTTCCCACGCTCGCGCTGATATTGACCTTGTGTGGCGGGGCGATGTGGGGCTTGGGCAACATCATTACCCGCCGCTTCGGATCGATTGACCTGGTGGCATTGGTCATCTGGGGCGGCTTGATCCCTCCGCTGCCCTTTCTGCTGCTCTCTGGCTGGCTGGAGGGGCCTGAACGCATCAGCCAGGCGCTCACGCACATCGGCTGGCACTCGATTGCCGCGCTGGCATACCTGGCATTTGTCGCCACCATCCTGGGCTACAGCCTCTGGAGCACGCTGTTGTCGCGCCATCCGGCTGGCAAGGTCGCGCCTTTTTCGCTATTGGTGCCTGTGATAGGCCTGAGTTCGTCGGCACTGCTGCTGGGTGAGCGCCTGACCGAAACCCAGGGTTGGGGTGCCTTGCTGGTCATGTGTGGTTTGCTGGTGAACGTGTTTGGTGCCCGACTCGGCCAGCGGCTCAGGGCCGCGAGGGCCTGAGTAACTGCGGGCGCTACCCGTTTTTTTCGAGTTTTGATTGACCAGGCTCATGTTGTTGGTCGGTTACAGTCGCCCAGCAGGCACGGATATGCTTCCCTGGCTACGTTTTGGTAGGGAGGACCGCAAACGATGCGAGTCAGGGACGAAATCTATTGGCAGTGGGCCGATGCACAACTGCACAGCCGCTGCCACGACGAGGCGCTCAGCGACGGCACGACCCTCGATGTGCAGGTGCGCCTGTCCAGGCAAGGCGCAACTCAACTGTTTCTTGGCCTTTACGCTCGCGACGGGCAGGCTCTGGTGGAGGAGTATTATCCCGCCCGCTGCGGCGAAACCATGACCCGCGCGCTGGTGTGGGGTGTGGAGCGCGCTCGGGCATTGGCCACGGGCGCCACGCCGTTACCCCATAAGGCAAAAAGGCGCGCATGAAAAAGCCCGGCGCGGTGGCCGGGCTTGAGACCGCGTGAGGGTCAGTACTGCGCTTCGATCACCTTCACGGCATGTTGCGTACGCGCCTCTGGCCATTGCTGTTGCAGGGTTTGCAAGACACGGCCGACGAACTCGGTATCGGCAGCCGCCTTCTTGCCTACATAGCCCTGGCCTCGGCGGTAGGCCTTGAAGCGCGCACGCATGCTTGGCAGGTGCTCCTGGAATTCATCTTCAATCGTGTTGGGTGGCAAGCGGTCCAGGCGCACTTCGCCGCTTTGGCTCACCCACAGCAGATGGTCATCAAGGCTGTCCTTGCGCGTGGCGAACAGCTTGGCCAATTGATCGATGGTCGGATTGTCGTTCAAGTTCATCATAAAGCCCCCATTACCCAGTTTCAGGTGATATTCACAGTTGGCGCTATCGCGATGTAGCGCGTTTCCAAGGCTGCTACTGCAGCTTTGCAACAGGGGCTTTCTCACGCTGCCTTTTGGACAGTTCCCTCTCCACGGGCCGCCTGCGTTACCGCGCAGGCGGCCTGGAACACCCTTGCCACGACTCCCGATCAGGGAGACGGCCTCATCATGCACAAGCGCGATGAACGGCGTCAACCGTTTTGTAGTGATTATTTTTGCTCACTACATTTTCGTAGAGTTGTCCGACAATCCTTGGTTTCAGAGCCCTGAAAGAATCTCGAATGCCGCGCGGACCCGGGCTTCGTTGGGGTAGTTGCGGTTGGCCAGAAGCACGATGGCCAACCCTTCTGATGGGACGAACGCTGCATATGAACCGAAACCGTTGGTGGAGCCGGTCTTGTTGTACCACGCTGCCGCCAACGGAGCGGCTGGCGGCTGCAGCCGTTGTGCCGGCTGGGGGCCTCGTATCATCTGCGGACCATTGCCGGTGAGGAGGGTGCGCAATGTGACGGGGTACGCATAACGCTCCCAGCCCAGGCCTTGTGTCATCTCACCGATCTGGGCGTAGCCATTGCGGGTGATGAGGACGGCGCGGGCCAAGGGCGCGGGCAGATCGTCGGGCTGCATGTTCAAGCGCACGTAGCGCAGCAGGTCGCTGGCACTGGTCTTGATGCCGTAGGCTTGTTGCGCGTAAGGGCCAGGGTTCACGCGCACAGGCTTGTCGCTGGCATCGTAGCCTTGGGCATACAGGCTACGTGCATCACTGGGCACATTCAGGTAAGTACTGTGCAGGCCCATGGGCTTGAGCACGTTTTGCTCAAGCAAGGTGGCAAACGGTTGATGCTGGGCACGGGCGGCCAGGTCGCCGAACAGGCCCAGGCTCGGGTTGGAGTAACACCGTTGGGCACCTGGCGTGCCTTTGGGCTGCCATTGCCGCAAGAACGTCACGATTTGCTGGGGGGAGTTCACGGTGTCGGGGAACTGCAAGGGCAAGCAGTCAGCGCTGTAGGTGCCCAGGTCCTGCACGGTGGCGTCCCCCATGGGAGTACCCCCCAGGGCCGGGTGATAGCGTTTGGCAGGGGCGTCGAGGGCGAGCTGGCCTTCGGCATTGGCCACGGCTACCAACGTGGCGGTGAATGTCTTGCTCAGCGAGCCGATTTCGAACAGGGTGTCGCGGCTAACGGGCACGCCGCCGTCGCGGCTGGCGACGCCGTAGCTGAAGTAATGAGCGTGGCCATGGGCATACAGCGCGACGGCCATGCCGCTGATGCCCTCGGCCTGCATCAGGGGGCCGATGACGGTGTCGACTTTACTTCGCAGCGGATCATTGGCGTAGGCGGATGACCAGGGTGCGCCGAGCATGAGGGCGACCGCAATATAGACGGAGCGGGAGCAGATCATTGAAGTTCCTTGGCTGAGTGTCCGTTGCGCGATACCGGCAGGGGTTCCGGCGTTAGCGCCTGGGGGCGCAAAACCTTATCCTCCGTGCTTGCCCAAAGACAAGACGGAACGGAACTGTGATGAAGTATCTGCGCATGCTGTTCGACAACTTCACCCTGGCGTTGCTGGCCGTGGTGGCGATTGCCACCGTGCTGCCTTGCTCAGGTCAGGGGGCTGTGTATTTCGGCTGGCTCACCAACCTGGCGATCGGTTTGTTGTTCTTCCTGCACGGGGCCAAGCTCTCGCGGGAGGCAATCATCGCTGGGGCGGGGCATTGGCGCCTCCATCTGCTGGTGTTTTCCTGCACGTTTGTGCTGTTTCCACTGCTGGGCATGGCGTTCAAGCCGCTGTTCCTGCCACTGGTGGGAGATGAGCTTTACTTGGGGGTGCTGTACCTCTGCGCGTTGCCTGCCACCGTCCAGTCGGCCATTGCGTTCACCTCGCTGGCGCGGGGTAACGTGCCGGCGGCCATCTGCAGCGCAGCCGCCTCCAGCCTGCTGGGCATATTCCTGACCCCAGTGCTGGTGATGTTGTTGCTGGGCGCCAGCGGGGACACCGGCTCAGGTCTGGACGCAGTGCTCAAGATCACCTTGCAGTTGCTGGTGCCGTTCGTGGCCGGGCAGCTCGCCCGCCGCTGGATTGGTGCCTGGGTCAAGCGCAATGCGCGCTGGCTGAAGATCGTCGACCAGGGCTCGATTCTGCTGGTGGTCTACACCGCCTTCAGCGAAGCGGTGGTCACAGGCTTATGGCACACCGTTTCGCCGCAGCACCTGGCAGGCCTGTTCGCCGTCTGCGGCATCCTGCTGACCGTGGTGTTGGTGGGGACGAGCTTGCTGGGCAAAGTGTTTGGCTTCAACCTGGAAGACCGAATCACCATCCTGTTCGCAGGCTCGAAGAAGAGCCTGGCAACCGGGGTGCCGATGGCGCAGGTGCTGTTCGTCGGGAGCGGCATTGGCGCAATGATCCTGCCACTGATGCTGTTCCACCAGATCCAGCTGATGGTCTGCGCCGTGCTGGCGCAACATTACGCGAGCCGCGAGCAGGATGATATCGAGGTGCCAACGGTCCGATGAACCGGTGATGGTTGCAGCCGACCTGGGCTGCAACCATCACGGCGCCTGAATCAGAAGTTCGCGGGGGTATTGGCGCTGATGATCTCCGCTTCGTCCTGGCCAATATTCTTGAAACTGTGGGGCAGCGTGGTTGGGATGTAGTAGCCGTCACCGGCATTGAGCACGCTGACTTGGCCATCGACCCACAGCTCGACGGTGCCTCGGGTGACGAGCCCGCACTCTTCACCCTCGGCGTGCACGATGGGCTCGCCCGAGTCGGCTCCTGGGGCATAAAGCTCGCGCAGCATACGCATTTGCCGGCCCTCGACGCTGGCACCCACCAGCAGCATGCGCAACCCGTTGCGACCCAAGTCGGGCTGCTCGCCTGCCCGGAACACAAATCGCTCCTCACGCACGGGTTCATCGAAGCTGAAAAACTCTGCCAGGCTCATCGGAATGCCCTCCAGCAGCTTTTTCAAGGAGCTGACTGAAGGACTGACGCGATTCTGCTCGATCTGCGAAATGGTCGAGTTGGTGAGCCCGCTGCGGCGCGCCAGCTCTCGCTGCGAGAGGTTGTTGCGTTCACGCACTAGTTTGAGTCGCGTCCCCGTGTCCATAGCCGCCTTGTGATAAGAGGTGTCAAGAATAATGAGCGAGGCGCATTAAAACATACTCTCAAGCCTTGCGCGCTGCGGTTTGCCAGTGCAGGCCGTTGGCGATGCCGGATGGGTCATCGCCAGGCGAGATACGGCGCCCTTATTCCGCTCTCGGGCCTGGCCACATGCTGCGCAGCACCCCGTCACGGCGAACCCAGGCGTGCATCAGCGCAGCGCCCACGTGTACCAGTACCGTGGCAAACAACAGGTAACCCGCCCAGCCATGCGCCTGGCGCAGCACGGCATACAGCTGCACGTCATGAGGCGCGATCGCCGGCAGGTCGAGCGGGCGAGGGTACCCGCCGGCCGAGAGCATGGCCCACCCCAGCAAGGGCATGGCAAGCATGAGGCCGTACAGAAGCAGATGCGAAGCGCCCGCAGCCAGGCGCTGGACAGCTGGCAGGTCCTGGGGCAGGGGCGGATGGGGAATACTCAGGCGCACGATGATGCGCGCTATCACCAGTACCAGCAGCGCCAGCCCTGTGCCCTTGTGCAAACTGACCAGCACTGGATGACGGACCGACAGGTCCGTGACCATGCTTACCCCGATGAAGAGCATGGCCAGGATCAGAATCGCCATCGACCAGTGCAGCACGCGGGCGACGGGATGAAAGACGGTGGGTTTCATGGTCGGGCTCCAGTGCTCAAGGACTCGCGGCTACGACGGTTGAACGATTCGGAATAGGCCGCTGAGCGGGCCGCGAGTATAGGGTCGGCGGTAGGTTCGATGCCGCGGGGCAGGATCAAGGGATCGAAGTTGAGGTCGCGGCAGGCACCCTGTTCCGGTGCGTCGACCTGTTCAAGCACCAACGTGCCTGCGTTGACGCTGCGCCGGTTCGCAGGCCAGGGTTTGGCGGGGTCGTCGATGGCGTCATCCGGCTCGGCAAGTACCAAACGCAGGGTCCAGCGCAAGGGCCCCTGCGCCAGCCGTCGCTGCAGGTCATGTTGCAGGAACAGGGGGTCGTCTACCTGCGCCGGCAACGCGGTGTAGGGCGTGAGCGGTTCAAGCTGCCAGCGCACCGGGTGGGCATTGCCGTCGGCATCGATCAACTTGAATGCATTGATGCTGTGGTACTGGGTGTTGGCGAAACTGTCGCTGGGCTTGTAGCTGGCGGCCCATTGCCGAAACGCGGCGCTTTCGGGGTGGGTTGCAAAGAAGGCCTGTACCTTGGCAGGGTCCGGCTTGCGCGTCGCCGGGTCCGGGGTGTTGGCAAGCACCTGCTCGTAGAACGCCTCGGCCGTACTCACTGCCAGTACGGGCGGATTGTTCATGCCGGTCCTCCAGACTTGCCCGTCATCGGTGGAGAGCTCGATTGCCAGGCTGCGCACGGGGATGCCGGTGTCAGGCGCGAACGGGTTGGCACCGCCAATGGCCAGGCGGCCTATCACCGGCACGCGCGCCTGGGTGAACGCCCGTGCCGTCGACAAGCTTGCCGCGTGCCCGCTGGCCTGGAAATAGCCGCTCACGCACAGGCCTTTGGAGTGGTTCTTGCGATAACCCGGGTAATGCCCAGCCTGGGCCTCGAACGTATCGATGATGCGCTGTGGTGTGAGCGCGGAGGGGCCAAGCCAGCCGGCGCTGTAGGCAAAGCCCGCACCGGCAGCCAGCATTAACGCGCCGATTGCCGCAAGACGCCAGGCCTTGGCCTGGCCCTGCAAAGGTTGGTTCATGGTCAGTCCCGTTGATTTCACGAAAGGTGCCAGTACGACGCTGCACTGAAAAAGTTATTCCTCGGGTGGGAATAACTTTTTCTCCAGCGCGTCTGTTCCCTACACTGCCCCATCATTGCCCGGATACTTTCCATGCAGGACTTGGACGACCAACAATGGCGAGCGCTGCTGGCCCGACTGCGCCGCTTCGCCATCTGGCTGACTCGCGAGGCGGGGAGTGCCGATGACCTTGTGCAGGCCACGGTCGAGCGTGCCTTGAGCCGGCGTCAGCAGCATCAGGATCCCGATGCCCTGCGCGCCTGGCTGTTCACCATCCTTTATCGCCTGTTTCTGGATGGCAAACGGCGAGAACGCCTGCACGCCCGCTGGCTCTCCTGGTTCGCCAGCAGCAGCGCGGCCGAAGAAGTGGCTGGCGACAATCTTGAGGACATCGTGCTGGCCCAGGCGGATTTGCAGGCATTCGGCCGACTCAAGACCGAGCAACGTGCCTTGCTGTTGCTGGTGAGCGTTGAAGGTCTGAGTTACAAGGAGGCTGCCCAGACGTTGGGCATTCCCATCGGTACTGTCATGTCACGCCTGTCGCGCGCGCGCGATGCCCTGCGCGCATTGACCGAGGACAGCCCTCGACCACCGGCCTTGCGGAGATTGAAATGACACGTCTTATTCCTAGTGAAGAAGAGCTTCATGCCTACGTCGATGACCGCCTGGACCCGGTGCGCCGCGCCGAAGTCCAGGCCTGGCTGGCCAGCCATCCCCAGGCTGCGCAACGCGTTGAAGGCTGGCTCGCCGATGCGCGCCAATTGCGTACGGGCCTGGCGGGCCTTGCGCAGCCGCGGGCGAGCACGCTGGTTGATCGGGATCAGCTGCGGCGACAGGCGCGACACCGCCTGCAGCGTCGCTGGGCAAGTGCTGCCGCGATCGTAGTGGCCTTGGGCGTAGGCGGGCTCGGTGGGTGGCAGGCGCGCGATGCCAGCCTTGCTGACGTAAAACCCATGGCTGATGCCGTGCAGGCTCACCGCTTGTTCGCCGACAGCCAGGCGCTGGACATCCAGGCGCGTGATTCCGATCAATTGCGCACTTGGCTGCAAGCGCACTTTGATCAGGTGGGGCAACTGCCTGACCTGGCAGGCTACGGGTTCACCCCCGTGGGCGCCCGACTGCTCAGTAACGAGCAAGGGCCGGCGGCGCTGGTGGTGTTCGAAGATGGGGTGGGGCGCAGGATCAGCCTGTTCCTGCGCTCACCCGGCAAGCACTTCCGGCGCATGCCGCAAGGGCAGCGAATCGATGGTCAGCTTCAGGCCCGGTACTGGTCCCACGGTGCGTACAATTTCGCCCTGGTCAGCGCCGCCGATGATGGCCGGGGTGTCGGCATCGGGGAGGCCTTGCGCACGACGTTGTGAGCCGGACGAGACCCCGTGCGCGCCCAGGCTGGCTTAGCTGAGCTCTAGCCAGATGGGCGCATGGTCCGACGGTTTCTCCATCGCGCGCAGTTCGTAATCCACTCCCGCAGCCTTGATCCTCGGGACCAGGCTTGCCGAGGCCATGATCAGGTCGATGCGCAGGCCGCGCTTGGGCGCGTCTTCGAAGCCACGGCTGCGGTAGTCGAACCAGCTGAAGCGGTCGTCGACACCCGGGTGCAGATGCCGGAAGCTGTCTACCAGGCCCCAGCCTTTCAAGCGCTCCATCCACTCACGCTCCTCTGGCAGGAAGCTGCATTTGCCGGTCCTGAGCCAGCGCTTGGCATTGTCTGGGCCGATACCGATGTCGCAGTCTTCTGGCGATATGTTCATGTCGCCCATCACCAGCACGGGTTGGTCATTGCGAAACTGGCCTTCGAGCAGTGCTTGCAGGTCGGCGTAGAAACGCTGCTTGGCCGGAAACTTGGTGGGGTGGTCACGGCTTTCGCCCTGCGGGAAATAGCCGTTCATGACGGTGATGGGGTTGCCTTGATGGTCGGCGAAGGTGCCCCAGATGAAACGGCGCTGAGCGTCTTCTTCGTCCGTTGCGAACCCCTTGTGAAGGCTCAAGGGTGCCTGGCGCGACAGCAGGGCGACACCGTAGTGGCCCTTTTGCCCGTGGTAATGCACGTGATAGCCCAGGGCCTGGACCTCGGCTAGCGGAAACTGATCGTCGCTGACCTTGGTTTCCTGCAGGCCGATGATGTCCGGCTGGTGCTTTTCGACCAGGGCGGCCAACTGGTGTGGGCGCGCCCGCAGGCCGTTGATGTTGAAACAGACGATCTTCATGCAGAGACGATCCCGGTAAAAAGGCGCGATGCTAGCCGACATCGGCGTTGATCACCAGCATGGTGGCGCGTAGGCGCTACTGGTGCAGCGCCAAGGTGAACGATGGGCGGCATTGTGCCTCCAAGGCCTATCAGCCAGCCCAGAAGGTTCCCCTCCATGTCTCAAGCCCCTGCCGCCGAGGCCCGCGTTTGCCTGCTCGATTCCGGTTACCGCCGCGAAACCCGGGCACTGCTGTACACCGTCTACCGGGACGACCCAACCTTCGCTTATCTGCTCGAAGCGCATCGCCCCGGTTATGAGCGGCGCCTGCGCACACTGCTGCGCGAGTGGGTCCGCCAGCATTTTTACCTGCAGCTGCCCGCCGTCGGCCTGCTACTCGACGATCGTCTGATCGGCGTCGCGCTGATCGTCCCGCCCCTGCGGCGACTGGGTGTGGCAGACAGTTGGGCCTGGCGTTTGCGCATGATGGTTGGCGCAGGGGTGCGTGCCACCCGGCGCTTCATGGCTTACCAGGCGGCCGTCTCGACGTGCCGGCCTACCGATCAGGTGCACGTGTTACCGCTGCTGGGTGTGTTGCCAGTGCTACAAGGCCAGGTGTATCCGACCCAGTTGTTACATGCGGTACAACACTGGTGCAGAAATGATGGAGATGCCCAAGGCATCGTCGTCGACACGGGCAATGATGAACACGTGGCGTTTTATCACACCCAAGGCTTTGTCGAGACCGGTGAGGTCGCCATTGGGACAGTACGCCAACGCGTCTTGATGTATGACAACGCTCAGGCCGGTGAGCCATTGGCGTGAATGGCGTTTGGGTTGGCTTCTTTTACACTGTTGGTCTGGTAGCATGCGCGGGATGACATATTCAGGAAGAGTTCGCTGGGGCCTGGTGATCTGGGCCGTTAGCTTTGCTGCATGGGGCCAGAGCGAATTGGTGGTGACGGTCAAACCGGCCAACAAGGCGCTCAAGGCCAATGTCGAGGGCTATATCGGTAGCTTGGGTGACCGCGACGAGCAAGCGCTGCTGCGTTTCAGTCGCGGGGCCGAGGAGCAGGCGCGCAAAGCGGCCCAGGCGCTGGGCTACTACCAGGCCCAGATAAGCACCGACGTCAAGCCGCCTAGCGGTGATGACGGTTCACCGCGATTGGTGGTGAACATCGTGCCTGGCGAGCCGATTCGCCTGCGCAACGTAACCGTGCGCGTCGAGGGGCCGGCCAGTGACATGACCGCCTTCAGGGTGCCTTCCGGCGGCGCCCTTCGCGCTGGCCAGCCACTGAACCACGGCGTCTATGAAGATGCCAAGCGTGTCATTCAGAACCAGGCCTCACGTTATGGCTTCTTCGCAGGCCGCTTCAGCCAGCAGCGCCTGGCCGTCGATCCACGTGCTGGCGTGGCCGATATCGATCTGGTCTACCAAAGTGGGCCGCGGTACCGCTTGGGCGCGGTCACCTTCAGTGGCGATACGCCGTTGGACGACGATCTGCTGCAGCGCATGGTCTCGTTCAAGCCCGGTACACCCTATGATTCGGAGCTGATTGCCGAACTCAACAACGATTTGCAATCAAGCGGCTACTTCGAGGGCGTGCGCGTAGACGCCGCGCCCACGGCCGCTGTCGCCCAGAACATTCCGGTCGATGTGCGCCTGGAAACCCGCAAACCCCGTACATTAGGCCTGGGCCTTGGCTACTCCACCGACGTCGGTCCGCGCGGCAAGGCCAACTGGACTCGCCATTGGGTCAACCCTCAGGGGCACAGCTATGGCTGGGAAGCGGAGCTGTCGGCGCCGCGGCAAAACGTGGGGTTGTGGTACGACATCCCGTTGGACCCACCATTGACGGACAAACTGCGTTTTGCCGGGGGGTACCAGAACGAGGAACTGGCGGGTACCGACACCCTCAGCAAGCTGTTGACGGTAGGCCCTGAATGGCACAGCAAGCTGCCCAATGGCTGGCAGCGAGTCATATCGCTCAAGTACCAACGCGAAGAGTACCGGCTGGGGGACGATGCGGGCCTGAGCAACCTGCTGATGCCCGGTATCAGCTATTCGTTTCTGCGCAGCGACAACCGCATAGACCCCCACAATGGCTATCGCGTGCAGTTCGAAGCGCAAGTGGCCAAGGAAGGTGTCGGCTCCGATACGAACCTGCTGCGCGGCAACGTGTTGCTCAAAGGGCTTACGACGGTAGGCCAGAATCACCGTCTGCTGGGCCGCGTGCAGTTTGGCGGTAGTGCCACCAACGGTTTCCAGAACAGCGTTCCGCCTTCGCTGCGGTTTTTCGCCGGTGGCGACCAGAGCGTGCGCGGCTATGACTACCAGACGCTGTCGCCAAAAAACAGCGATGGGGATCGCATCGGTGGTCGCTACCTGGTGGCGGGCAGCGTCGAGTACCAGTATTCCCTGACGGACAAATGGCGCCTGGCAACCTTCGTCGACCAGGGCAATGCGTTTAATGACTTCGAATTGCCCAACCTGAAGACGGGCGTCGGCTTCGGCGTGCGCTGGGTGTCACCGGTAGGGCCGCTACGCCTGGACCTGGCCAAGGCCCTGGACGACGACGGCGGCATCCGCCTGCACTTTTCCATGGGGCCTGAGCTTTGAAACCTGTAATCAAATACATGCTGCTGGGCCTGTTGGGGCTCGTGAGCATCCTGACCCTGACCATCGCGTTGCTGATCGGCACAGAGGGCGGCAGCCGGTGGGCGCTGGGCAAGGTTCCCGGGCTGAGCGTAGAGGGCTTCGCAGGACGGCTGGCGGGCACTTGGCAAGCGACTCGTCTTTCCTACGTCGATGGGCAAACCCAGGTTCTGGTGCAGGCGCCCTTGCTGAACTGGTCCCCGGCGTGCCTGCTGCGTGGGGCTTTGTGCATCGATCAGCTGCACGCAGAACGTATCGACATGGCGTTTGCCCCTTCGACCGACGTCAGTGACGACGGCCCGCTGCAATTGCCCACAGTGGACTTGCCGCTTGCCATCGAACTGGGCGAGGTGCAGATCGGGCAATTGCGTCTGGATGGCAGCGACCTGCTTGGTGATCTGCAACTGGCTGCGCACTGGACCGGTGAGGGCATGCGCATCGACAGCCTGCATCTGACCCGCGACGATTTGAAGCTGGACCTGCAAGGTGACGTGAAGCCCCAAGGCGATTGGCCTGTGCAGCTACAGGCCCAGGTGCAGCTCCCTGCCATGGGTGACCAGCCATGGCAACTGGCATTGCAGGCCACGGGTCAATTGCAACGCTCGCTTGACCTGACCGGCACTAGCAGTGGGTACCTGGATGCCACTCTTGCAGGCAAGGTCCAGGCGTTGGCCGAACACCTGCCCGCCAGCTTGAGCATTCAGTCCAAAGCGTTCAAACCGTCGGAAGCACTGCCCGACACCCTGCAGCTCGATGACCTGGTGCTGCTGGCCGATGGGAACCTGGAGACGGGTTATGCATTGACCGGTTCTGCCAACTTGCCAGCCGAGCAGTCGCCCATCGCTCTGGCCTTGTCCGGCGTGGTCGACAGCAAGGGCGCCGTGGTCAAGGGCCTTGATCTCAACGCAAGCGATAGCCAGCAGGTGAAGCTGCAAGCCAAGGTCGACTGGCAGGAGGGCCTGGCAGCGGACGCGCAATTGGTTTGGCAGGACTTCCCCTGGCTGCGCCTGTACCCATTGGATACACCACCCGAGGTGACGCTCAAGCGCCTGAATGCAGAGGTCCGCTACCGCGACGGTCGCTATGAAGGCAGCTTCGATGGCGATCTGGACGGGCCTGCCGGCGCTTTCAAGGTGGCAAGCCCCTTCGAAGGTGACCTTGAGCAGGTCACCTTGCCAACGCTGGCGCTCACTGCGGGGCAAGGCAAGGCAACTGGCCGTGTGGCCGTACGCTTCGCCCAAGCACTCGCCTGGGACGTCGACCTGCAACTGTCGGCGTTGAACCCGGCCTATTGGGTGGCGGAACTCCCTGGAACATTGGCCGGGCCGTTGCGCAGCAAAGGCCAGGTGCAGGGCGATGACCTGTCGCTCGACGCACAGCTTGACCTCAAGGGCCGCCTGCGTGGTCAACCCGCTGTACTCAACGTTCAGGCGGACGGGGCCGGGCAGCGCTGGACCCTGGCAGCCTTGCGCGTACAACTGGGCGACAACCGCATAAACGGCAGTGGCAGCCTGCAACAGCGCCTGGCCGGCAAGGTGGACATCGACCTGCCACGCCTTGTGCAGCTGTGGCCCGAGCTGCAGGGCCAGGTCAAGGGGCAGCTGGACGTGGCCGGCACCCTGCAGGCGCCGCAAGGCACACTGGCTCTGCGCGGTACCGGGTTGGCCCAGGCCGAGAATCGCTTGCAGCAACTGAACCTGTCGGCCCGTCTGGACGACAGGCAACGGGCCAATATCGACTTGAAGGTCACGGGCATTCAGGCGGGTGATACCGACCTCGGTACGCTGCAAGCGGTCGGCAATGGCGACATGCGACGACAAGCATTGACGCTGGCGTTGAACGGCCCGCAGCTGAAGTTGGACGTGGGGCTGGACGGGCAACTGGACGATGGTGACTGGCGCGGCCGCCTGGCCACTGGGCGGGTACAGGCTGGCGGACAAGACTGGCAATTGCAGGCGCCTGCCAAATTGCAGCGCCTGGCCAGCGGTCAGCTGGATTTCGGTGCCCATTGCTGGCGATCCGGGCAGGCCAGTCTGTGTGGTGACGATCAACGGTTGGCGCCTGAGCCACGCCTGCGGTACCACCTCAAGCGCTTCCCGCTGGACAGCCTCGCGCAGTGGATGCCCAAGGATTTCGCATGGCAGGGTCTGCTCAATGCCGACATCAACCTGGACCTGCCCGCCAGCGGCCCGAAGGGTACGGTGGTAGTGGACGCCAGTGGCGGCACATTGCGCGTCAATGACGGTAATCGCTGGGTCGATTTCCCCTACCAGACCCTGCGACTGGATAGCACCTTGGCACCGCGGCGTATCGATACGCGTCTTGCATTCCGTGGGGAGCGCCTGGGGCAGCTGAATCTCACAACGCGCATTGACCCACTGGGCAAGGACAAGCCGTTGTCCGGTGATTTCAACCTGGCTGGTCTCGACCTTTCGGTCGCCCGTCCCTTCGTGCCGATGGTGGAGCACCTGGCTGGGGAGCTCAAGGGTAGCGGGCAGCTGTCCGGCACATTGTTGGCGCCGCAAGTCAACGGTAGTGTGAATTTGAGCGGTGGCCAGATCACCGGCGCCGAACTGCCGACCCAGTTCCAGGACCTCAGCCTCCAGGCCCGGATCGCGGGTGAACAGGTGCAGCTTGCCGGCACCTGGCGCAGCGGCAGCACCGGGCGCGGCCAGGTCGATGGTAGCCTGACCTGGGGCCAGGCGCTGGGGATGAACATCCGCGTGCAAGGGCAGCAGTTGCCCGTCACGGTCGAACCCTATGCCACCCTGGAGGTGGCGCCGGACCTTACCTTGCAACTGATCGACGACAAGTTGGCAGTCACAGGCAAGGTGCAGGTGCCCAACGGCAAGATCACGGTGCGCGAGCTGCCCCCCTCGACGGTCAAGGTTTCCGACGACACGGTCATCGTGGGCAACCAGACCGAGGAGGGCAAGCCGCCCATGGCCATGGCCATGGATATCGATGTAGAGGTAGGACGAGGCAAGCTGTCGTTCAGTGGTTTCGGCCTGACTGCCAACCTGCTGGGGCACGTGCATATCGGTGACAATCTCGATACGCGCGGCGAGTTGAGCCTGGCCGATGGTCGCTACCGCGCCTACGGCCAGCGGCTGACCATCCGCCGCGCCAGGCTGCTGTTTGCCGGTCCGATCGACCAGCCCTACCTGGACATCGAAGCGATCCGCCAGGTTGATGACGTGATTGCCGGCATCCGCTTGAGCGGCAACGCCGAGCAACCGACCAGTACGGTGTTCTCCGAGCCTGCCATGAGCCAGGAGCAAGCGTTGTCCTACCTGGTGCTTGGCCGTCCGTTGGGAGCATCGGGTGAAGACAACAACATGCTGGCCGAGGCCGCATTGGGCCTGGGACTGGCTGGCAGCGCAGGGATCACGGGGAATGTGGCATCGCGTCTGGGCATCGACGACTTCCAGCTCGATACCGAGGGCTCAGGCAACACTACCAGTGTGGTGGCCAGCGGCAACCTGACCGAGAAACTCAGCCTGCGCTATGGGGTAGGGGTATTCGAGCCGGCGAACACCATCGCCCTGCGCTACAAGCTCAGTAAGAAGGTGTATGTCGAGGCTGCCAGTGGAGTGGCAAGCTCGCTGGACGTCTTCTACAAACGGGACTTCTAGTCGCCACCCAAGGTTGACGGCCTGACCTGGCCGAGGGTCGGGCTGAGCAGATGGTGTCGGAATCAACGGATCGTCGCCGCCTCGATGAACTCGTTGGTGGGCGAGGGGGGTGTCGCTGAAGCCGGGGCGCGAACTGGGGTGATCAAGTTCGTGTACTCCTCGATCAGCCGGTTCAAAGCCTCGGGCGGTTCGCTTGCCTGGAACTGCATGCGGATCTGCACTTCGTCGGGATCGCGGTTATCCCCTTGGCGGCCATGGCCGCCAATGGTGACCTTGAAACTCGCCGAGCGGTTTCCATCGGCTGGGGTGAGAGCTCGGCGTGCTTCGGTATTCTGCACGCGAACCGACAGGTCGACCTGCATCCGTTCGAGCGCCAACCCTTTGGGGGAAACCAGCGCAAAAAGGGGCACGCGCATCAAGTGTTGCCCATCCATGGCCACCTCGACCATCTTCGCGGTCATCGGTGCGCCCAGCTCTTGGTGATTGCAGTCGAAAAAACGATCGAACAGTTCAATGTACTGTTGCGCGATCATGCTGTTGGCGGCGCTCGCAGCTTCCTGCAGGCCGCGAGTGATTTCGCGCAGGTCAATGGAGGTCATGGGGGCGGGGCTCTTGTCCATGGGGTCGACTCATTGGGCCAAGTGGGTCCCCTGAAGAACCTTCAGGGGGACAGGTCGCGTCACGCCGTGAGTGCGTCGACGGTGGTCATGCCGTTGGGCGATTGCGCTCTTCCTGAGCCTCAGATGGCGGATTCGAAGGGCGCTCTTGCTGCGTGGCATCCTTTGCAAGAACGGGCTTGGTGGCGGCCTCCGTGAGGAAGTCGATCACCCTCATCATTGCCTCCGGTGGATCCTGTCGCTTGAGGGTCGTGTTGAATGCGTAGCGCGCCCGGGTGTCGGTCTTGCGAGTTTGCGAGGACTTGTGGCTTACGCTGCCCTTGACGTTGAGCTTGAAAGGCCCCCAACCCAAGGAGGCGGCGGCTTCTGCGTTCACATCCCTGGCCGACGTGTCTTCGGACATCTGGTTGATGACCAGCTCGAATTCGACAGTACCGTTTTCGATGGCGATGTTGGGGTGGGTGATCGCCGCCATCAGCGGCACTTGCAGCGTCTTCTTGACCACGCCCTTTGATTGGCCCTGCTCGTCGACGATGGTCTCGTCGTAATCGAACTGAATGGCGACCGCCTTGCCGTCCTGTACGCAGACTTGCATGAGGAAGTCTGCGTAGGATTTGCTGGCGGTGACCTGGGCTTGGACCATGGCCTGCAATGGGCCTGCGATCATGCGGTCCATGGGCAGGGCGTTGATGACAGACCCGATTAAGCTGTTATCTATAGACATACTGGGTTCTCTTCTTAGGTTTCAGGTTGAGGGGGGGTATGAGTTGATAAAGCGTCGCTTATCGCAATGGCAAATCCTGACGGCGGATGTTGCCGATCTGGCGCAGGCTCAGCCCGTACTTATTGGCCAACAAGCTGCGCGAGAATCCGCTGGCGCTTTCTTTCTGAATCTGTTGGTTGCGCAGTTGGCGGACGAAATGATCAGCCTTGGGAATCTCGAGCGCGACACCTGCAAAGCGCTTGATCAGGGCGTCGAGTGCCTCAGCCGGTAACACATCAGCAAGCTTGGTACGATCGCGGTGCTTTGGAATGTACTTAGGCCTACCGCCAAACGCGCAGGTCAGCTGGTACGCGTTTTCTATGCCTATGCACTCAATCAATGCCTGTAGCGATTGCGGCAATTGGCTGACGTCGATGTGGCTCAAGTCTGGCGTTTCCATATGACGCTCCTTCGAAAATGGTAGGGATCACCAGCGGCATAACGTCGAGGTGTGGCTGGATTTTCAGTGATTGCCGGCGGGACCCGCTAGGCGCCATTAGGGGTGAGGGTTGTAGCTTCGGTTACTAGCTTATGCAGGCAGCGCAGTCTCACCGTGTAGGAAAAAAGCATGTAAGCGCTTGAGGATCGACTGTTGTCAGGGGGGTGAGCACAACGTATGGCATTTTGGGCCCTCGCACCTCAGTCGCAGGGATAGGCACTGAGTAAACTGGCGCTGCTCACGCGCGCCTTTTCAACGTTTCGCAGCTCCGATGGCACGGACCTCCAGTCCACTTGCACGCAGAGCGCGTGAAGGGGCTGCCCTTTACGGGATCCGATAATCCGGTCATCGAAGGTCCGGCGGTAGATCGCCTGGGTCTGGGACACAGGCCGTACATGGTCGGCCCCGGCCAGGGTCTGCTGCGCAAGTGCTGGCAATACAGCGGAGGGCACCTCGAAGCGCAACGAGGTGTTGTCAGGACTCAGGTAGCCAGCCTTTCGGACCCGTTGCCACAACTGTTGCCACTGGCTGCTCCCTGCTTGCTGGCTCAGCGTGTGCCCAAGATCGAGCAGTGTTGCGCAAGGGACTTCAGTTGTAGTGAAAGCGTGCAGTGGCGTGGCAGCCAGGCACAGCAAGAGTGTTGACAGGCGCTTGTTCATGGGGCTCCCCACAGGTGTGATGAAGCCGTATTTTTTCAGCTGGCGATGCTATCAGGCAGCAGGAAATGCAGCGCCGGGGCGGGCGAACGTTGTATCATCTGCGCGGCTTGAGC
Organism: Pseudomonas sp. I3-I5; assembly: GCF_022699445.1. NCBI lineage: Bacteria > Pseudomonadati > Pseudomonadota > Gammaproteobacteria > Pseudomonadales > Pseudomonadaceae > Pseudomonas > Pseudomonas sp. I3-I5. The sequence goes on from NZ_CP093940.1 coordinate 2,023,325, forward strand.
AAAGCCATCTGTCCCGGATGTAGCAAGGAACCCTGATGACACACGTGCAGCGCCTGAAATATTCTCTCCTGATCATTCTGGTAGTCCTCGGGCTGATGATCGGTCTTTCCCACTTGCAAAAAGCCGGTACGATCAGCGAGCAGACCTTCCAGATGCTGGCTATCGCCATTGCCGTGGTCGTGGTCGTGATCAACGGCATACTACGACGCAAAGTCAGGCGCTGATGCTTGCCGGGCCAGTGGGCCGGCCCAGCTGCTCAGGGCGAAATAGTCCGCTCCAACAGGGCGCGGGCCTGCGGATCAAGGCTGTAGCATTTGTCGGCCCCTAGCTGAATCACGCCTTCGGCGCATAACCGCTTGAGCACTTCTCGTACGCTGAGAAATGACAGCGGTATGTCCAATTGCTCCAGTTGCGCATGCACACCTCGCACCCCAATGCTTCGTCCATTTCGCTGCGCCGCGTGCAGGGTGTCTATCACTTTCAGCCGTATCAGGCTGGTACGCAGGCCGAAGCTGCGCAGCAACTCGCGTATCTGCTCGTTGCCGGTTCGTTCGTCGATCTGCGCGTCCTGCCCCGTCGTGGCATGTATCGGAGTTGGCGGGTTGTACATGTGAATGCTCCTTTTCTTGGACGAATCCGAACGATGGGTGCCTCTTTGAATAAGACGAATGAGCGCATGTAATCTGCAATGCAAAAGCAGAAAAAACTTGATCATTCGTTGGGTTTCCAGATCAAGCGGCCTCTTCTCCAGTCATGTCTTGGGCTCTGCGCGCTGGTGCCAGGCCTGAGCGCGGAGGCCGCCTAAACTCTACCCACGTTCGTTCGTTTCACCGGCATGAACCGTATTCGAGGAGTGCCCGTGTCCCCACTTATCCGCTCAAGTCGTTGTGCCGGTTTAGCCGCAGCGCTCATGGTTGCGGCCTTGACCGCACAGGCCGAAACCGTAGCGCAAGACGCCAGCGCCCAGATCCGTCGCACTACCTATGGCGTGCCGCATATCGTGGCCAAAGACGAAAGAGGGCTCGGTTATGGCATTGGCTATGCCTATGCCCAGGACAACCTTTGTTTGCTGGCTGACCAGGTGCTGACGGTCAGTGGTGAGCGCTCGCGCTATTTTGGTAGCCAAGGCCGGACCGTCGACCAGCGCGAGAACCTGGCCAGCGATGTGTTCTTCACGTGGCTCAACGCGCCGGCTCAGGTGCAGGCCTTTCTGGAGGCACAGCCCGCTGCCATCCAGGCCCTCCTGGCGGGTTATGCCAGTGGTTTCAATCGAGCACTGGCCGAGCGGCGTCAGCAGGGCTTGCCTGCGGAATGTGGAGATGGCGCGTGGGTGCGCGCCATCACCAGCCAAGACCTGGTCAAGCTTACCCGGCGGTTACTTGCAGAAGGTGGGGTCGGGCAGTTCGTCGAGGCCCTGGCCGGGGCGCACCCGCCCCAGAACGATGCCCAGCGACCCGCCGTCGCTTATGGGCAAGCGTTGGAGCAGCAGCAACGCTTTGCCACCCAGCGCGGCAGCAACGCCATTGCAGTGGGTGCCCAGCGTTCGCTCAATGGCCGAGGTTTGCTGTTGGCCAACCCGCATTTCCCTTGGGTGGGAGGCATGCGGTTCTACCAGATGCAATTGACCATCCCCGGTGAGCTCGATGTGATGGGCGCAGCGCTGCCAGGCCTGCCGATGGTCAATATTGGCTTCAATCGCCACCTTGCGTGGACCCACACCGTCGACACGTCCAGGCATTTCACCCTGTTTCGCCTGCAACTCGATCCAAAGGACCCAACCCGATACATGCTCGACGGCAAGTCGCTGCCGCTGACCCGTCAAAGCATCAGCATCATGGTCAAGGCCGCCGATGGCCGATTGCAGAAAGTTGAGCGTGTTCTGTACAGCTCGTCATTTGGCCCGATCGTCCAGTGGCCAGGGCGGTTGGATTGGGACAGACATACGGCTTACAGCCTGCGCGATGCCAACAGCGACAACACCCGCGTCTTGCAGCAGTGGTACCAGATCAATCGCGCTGACAGCGTGGCGGCGCTGACGCGTTCCGTCGAGCAGCTGCATGGCATTCCATGGGTCAACACCGTCGCTGTGGATGAAGGTGGCAAGACGACCTACCTGAACCAGTCGGTGGTGCCCTATGTCGACCAGGCATTGCTCGATGCCTGCGGGGGCGAACACGCAGGCCCGTTGGTCGTGCTCGACGGTTCCCGCAGCCTGTGTAACTGGAAGGTTGACGGCCGCGCCGCCCAACCCGGTACGGTTCCGGCTGAACTCATGCCGCGCCTGGAACGCGATGACTTCGTCCAGAATTCCAATGATCCAGCCTGGATGACCAACCCTGCGCAGCCGCTGACAGGCTACTCCCCGTTGGTCAGCCGCAGTGATCAGCCTCTGGGCATGCGCGGGCGTTTCGCATTGGAACGTTTGCAAGGCAAAGCGCTACTTGGTGTGGACGACCTACAGCGCATGGTGACCGATGATGAAGTCTACCTTGCGCGTTTGCTGCTGCCGGATCTGTTGAACTGGTGCAAGCGTGCCCCCACAGATGTCGAGCCAGTGTGCCGTAGCCTGGCCAGCTGGAACGGCAAGGCCAACCAGCAGAGCAACATGGGGCTGGTGCACTTTCAAAACATCTACGATGCACTTGAGCAACAACCGCAGGTATGGCGAGTAGCGTTCGATCGCAACGATCCCGTGCATACCCCGCGTGGTTTAGCGGTGGAGCAGGCATCGGTGAGCAAGGTGGTTCATCAGGCGGCCCTTGCCTCGCTCCGTCAAGTGGCCGAGGAGGGGATCGACCCGATGGCGCGGTGGGGGCAGGTGCAACAGGCCCATGATGGCACGCCAGTGCCGGGCGGCCCCCAGGCACTTGGCGTGTACAACGCCATGTACAGTGTGCCGATGGGGCAGGGCAAGCGTCTGGTTGTCAGCGGCACCAGCTACCTACAGCTGGTCAGCTTTACTGACGATGGCCCCAAGGCACGTGGTCTGCTGGCGTTCTCCCAATCGAGCGAGGCGGTCTCGCCGCATGCCAGTGATCAGACCAAGGCGTTCGCCGCTGGTCAGCTGCATGATATGCCGTTTACAGAGAAGCAGATTAAGGCCGATCCGGCGTACCGGGCGATGATTATCCGTGAGCGAGATGAGCGGCCAGGCGTTCAGTGATTGTCGGTACGGGAGACGAGCCTTGCTGGTCTCCCGCATGCCTTGACTGTGAGCGTCGCGCGTTGCGTATGAGCATCAGGCCGACGCCTGATGCTGCGCTCAGGCGGGCTATCCCGTTGTCGAGCAGGTAGCGCCCAAGCGCTCAGGGAAACTCGAACGGCGCCAGCTGAAACCCTTGCGCGTCCACTTGCAAGGCCCAGGCCCGCTTGTCCCAGTCGCCCAGCACGATGCGCCGGGCCGGCTCCCCGTCCACCATCAGCTTGTGAATCGCCGGACGATGGGTGTGGCCGTGCACCAGCGTTCGCACGTGGTGCGCTGCCATGACCTTGGGCACTTCCTCGGGCGTGACGTCAACGATCTCCGTGGACTTCATTCGCGTCTGTGCGCGGCTTTCGCTGCGCAGCTTGCGTGCCAATTTCATCCGAACCGACAGCGGCAGGTGCCGAAGCAACCAGAGGCTTACAGGGTTGCGCAGTAACCGGCGCATTTTCATGTAGCCCAGGTCGCGGGTGCACAAGGTATCGCCGTGCATCAGCAGCACCCGTTCTGCTCCCAACTCCACCACGCAGGGGTCGCTCAGCAGGGTGCAACCTGCGGCCTCGCAAAAGGCCTGGCCAATCAGAAAGTCGCGGTTGCCGTGCATCAGGTACAGCGTTGTGCCGCTGTCACTGAGTCGGCGCATGGCCTGGCAGATCGACTGCTGGAAAGCGGTCATGGCATCGTCGCCGATCCACGCTTCGAAAAAGTCGCCCAATATGTACAGTGCCTGGGCCTGGCGAGCACGACCTTCGAGCAGATCAAGAAACGCCCGGGTAATGTCCGGGCGTTCTTCTTGCAAGTGCAGATCAGAGATCAGCAGTATCACTCAATGATCTCGGCTATCTCGATGATCACGTCGTCTTTGGGTACGTCCTGGTGGCCAGCACTCGAGCCCGTGGCAACCTTCTCGATGGCGTCGACGACTTCACGGCCTTCGATCACTTCGCCGAACACGGCGTAGCCCCAGCCCTGAGTGTTCTTGCCACTGTGGTTGAGGAAATCGTTGTCCGAGGCGTTGATGAAGAACTGCGCCGAGGCGGAGTGCGGGTCCATGGTGCGCGCCATGGCGATGCTGTACTTCTTGTTCTTCAGGCCGTTGTCGGCTTCGTTCTGGATGCTGGCGCGGGTTTTCTTCTGGGACATGCCGGCTTCGAAGCCGCCGCCCTGAATCATGAAGCCTTTGATGACACGGTGGAAAACGGTGCCGTCGTAGTGGCCTTCCTTGACGTACTGCACGAAGTTCGCGGTCGTCTGCGGCGCTTTCTCGGCGTCCAGTTGCAGGACGATGTCGCCGTGGTTGGTGCTCAGTTTGACTTTGGACATGCTGAAACTCGCTTTTTCAAGGCAATCGGAAATTGGGATGCGCTGGGCGCTGATTACTAACCAGACGCGGCATCAGGTGTTGGGGACACATGGCGCGCTTGCGCCATTTTGCCAAGGCTGCGGCAAAAAGGCGTGATAAAACACGCCAGTTTGGCGGAGCCCGACTGTCGGCAGCTTGACTGCTTCGGCTATGATAGGCCCTTTGATTCATTCGGCCTACCCAGGCCGGCTACGTGCATTCAAGGATCCTATGAGCAAGCCCACTGCCGACAACGCGCCCAACGCCGCTGCCAAAGGCGCCCCCGCTGTCCCTGCGAACTTCCTGCGGCCGATCATCCAGGCCGACCTGGACTCGGGCAAGCACGCCAGCATCGTCACCCGCTTCCCGCCAGAGCCAAACGGCTACCTGCACATCGGACATGCCAAGTCGATTTGCGTCAATTTCGGCCTGGCCAAGGAGTTCGGGGGTGTCTGTCACCTGCGTTTTGACGACACCAACCCTGCCAAGGAAGACCAGGAATACATCGATGCCATCCAACGCGATGTAAAGTGGCTGGGCTTTGACTGGGCCGGTGACGTTCGCTATGCCTCCAGCTACTTCGACCAACTGCACGCCTGGGCCGTCGAGCTGATCAAGCAGGGCAAAGCCTACGTGTGCGACCTCACCCCGGAGCAGGCCAAGGAATACCGCGGCAACCTCAAGGAGCCAGGCAAGAACAGCCCGTTCCGCGAGCGCAGCGTGGAGGAAAACCTCGACCTGTTCGCGCGCATGAAGGCCGGCGAGTTCAAGGACGGCGAGCGCGTGCTGCGCGCCAAGATCGACATGGCGTCGCCCAACATGAACCTGCGGGACCCGATCCTCTACCGGATCCGCCATGCGCACCATCACCAAACAGGTGATACCTGGTGCATCTACCCCAACTACGACTTCACGCACGGCCAGTCGGATGCCATCGAAGGCATCACCCACTCCATTTGCACCCTGGAGTTCGAAGGTCACCGGCCGCTGTATGAGTGGTTCCTGGACAACCTGCCAGTGCCGGCGCATCCGCGCCAGTACGAGTTCAGCCGTCTTAACCTCAACTACACCATCACCTCCAAGCGCAAGCTCAAGCAACTGGTGGACGAGCAACACGTCGAGGGCTGGGACGACCCGCGCATGTCCACGCTGTCGGGCTTCCGCCGCCGTGGCTACACACCAGCATCGATCCGCAACTTCTGCGAAATGATCGGTACCAACCGCTCGGACGGCGTGGTCGACATGTCCATGCTGGAGTTCTGCATCCGCGACGATCTGGACCGCACTGCACCCCGCGCCATGTGCGTGTTGCGCCCTTTGAAGGTGGTGATCACCAACTATCCCGAAGGCCAGACCGAGCAGCTCGAGCTGCCGCGCCACCCTAAGGAAGACATGGGGGTGCGCGTGCTGCCGTTCGCACGCGAGTTGTACATCGACCGTGACGACTTCATGGAAGAGCCGCCCAAGGGCTACAAACGTCTTGAGCCCAACGGCGAAGTGCGCCTGCGCGGTAGCTACGTCATCCGCGCCGACGAGGCGATCAAGGACGCCGATGGCAACATCGTCGAACTGCGCTGCTCGTACGATCCCGACACCCTGGGCAAGAACCCCGAAGGCCGCAAGGTCAAGGGCGTGATCCACTGGGTGCCGGTCGAAGGCAGCGTGGAGTGCGAAGTCCGCTTGTACGATCGGTTGTTCCGTTCGGCGAACCCTGAGAAGACCGAGGAGGGTGGCACTTTCCTCGACAACATCAACCCCGATTCGCTGCAAGTGCTCAGCGGCTGCCGTGCCGAGCCCTCGCTGGCCCAGGCGCAGCCAGAAGATCGCTTCCAGTTCGAACGCGAAGGCTATTTCTGTGCTGACCTCAAGGACAGCCAGCCGGGCCGCCCGGTATTCAACCGCACCGTCACATTGCGTGACTCCTGGGGCAGCTGAGGAACCATCGTGCTCACGATCTACAACACACTGACCAAGACCAAGGAGCCGTTCAAACCGTTGGACGGCAACAACGTGCGCATGTACGTCTGCGGCATGACCGTCTACGACTACTGCCATCTGGGCCATGGTCGCAGCATGGTGGCCTTCGACCTGGCCACCCGGTGGTTGCGCAAGAGCGGCTACAACCTGACGTACGTGCGCAACATCACCGACATCGATGACAAGATCATCAACCGGGCCAACGAGAACGGAGAAACCTTCGACGCACTCACCGCCCGTATGATCGACGCGATGCATGAGGACGAACGCCGCCTCAACATCCTACCTCCGGACCAGGAACCACGCGCCACCGATCACATTGCCGGCATGCATGCCATGATCCAGACCTTGATCGACAAAGGGTATGCGTATGCGCCTGGCAACGGCGACGTGTACTACCGCGTCGGCAAGTTCGTGGGTTACGGCAAGCTCTCGCGCAAGAAGATCGAAGACCTGCGCATCGGTGCGCGAATCGAGGTCGGCGAGGCCAAGCAGGACCCGTTGGACTTCGTACTGTGGAAGGGCGTCAAGCCAGGCGAACCCAGCTGGGAATCACCCTGGGGGCCTGGCCGGCCTGGTTGGCACATCGAGTGCTCGGTGATGTCCACGTGCTGCCTGGGTGAGAGTTTCGACATCCATGGCGGCGGCAGCGACCTTGAGTTCCCGCACCACGAGAACGAAATTGCCCAGAGCGAAGCTGCAACCGGCAAGCCGTACGCCAACGCCTGGATGCACTGCGGCATGATTCGCATCAACGGCGAGAAGATGTCCAAGTCGCTGAACAACTTCTTCACCATTCGTGACGTGCTGGAAAAGTATCACCCTGAAGTGGTGCGCTATCTGCTGGTGGCGAGCCACTACCGCAGCGCGATCAACTATTCGGAGGACAGCCTGCGTGATGCCAAGGGTGCACTGGAGCGGTTCTACCACGCCTTGCGTGGCCTGCCCCGTGTCCCGGCCAGCGGTGGGGATGCTTTCGTCGAGCGTTTCACTGCTGCGATGAACGACGATTTCGGTACGCCGGAAGCCTGCGCCGTGTTGTTCGATCTGGTCCGCGAGATCAACCGCCTGCGCGAGAGCGATGTGTCTGCAGCGGCAGGCTTGGCGGGGCGTTTGCGTGAGCTGGGTGACGTGCTGGGTGTGTTGCAGCTGGAGGCCGATGACTTCCTGCGTGCGGGCGCTGAAGGCAAGGTGGACGCAGCGCAGGTCGAGGGTTTGATCCAGGCGCGGTTGCAGGCGCGGGCCGACAAGAACTGGGCCGAGTCTGATCGCATCCGTGACCAGTTGACGGCCATGGGTGTGGTGCTTGAAGACAGCAAAGGCGGGACGACCTGGCGGTTGGCGGACTGATCTGGGGGGCGAGCTGATTGGGTTGCTCGCAACCCATGTCTAGCGCGCCTCGACTCCAAGATTGCCAAGCTAGTCGCCCTTGCCCTTGCCCTTGCCCTTGCCCTTGCCCTTACCGCTACGTGCTTCTGTTTCTGCTTCTGCTTCTAAGCGCGCGGTAGTCCAGGCGCCGCAGATCGCGACTTCAGGAGGCCGAGCGCAGGGCTTGCGGAGGGAGGTGACAGGCATGGATGCCTGTCAAGCGCTGGGCCCCAGGATGGGGCCTGCAGCGCGGTCCTCCCGGGAGCAAGCCCGGAGCGAGGGAACCCCGGAGCGCAGCGTAGGGGCCGGATGATAGGAGCAGGCGGTTTTTGCTTACTTTTTGACAAGACAAAAAGTGAGCCGCCGTAAGGGCGGAAGGGTGACTGTGCGCCACCCGCGCCAATGAATACCAACTTGCTGTATGCGCCCACGCTTTGAAGTTTGAAGTTTGAAGTTTGAAGTTTGATTGGGTTCGTGTGGGTATTGATAGAGCGCATAGTCCATTTGCGATGGCGACGCTTAATCACCTTTTCGCCCTTACGGCGAGTTACTTTTTGTCAAACGCCACAAAAAGTAACCAAAAAAGGCTGCGCTCCATTCATACGGCCCCTACGCTGCGCTTCGGGGTTCCCTCACTCCGGTCTTGCTCCCGGGAGGACCGCGCTGTAGGCCCCATCCTGGGGCCCAGCGCTTGACAGGCATCCATGCCTGTCATCTCCCTCCGCAAGACCTGCGTTCGGCCTTCTGAAGTCGCGAAGATCAAAAGCAAGAGCAAGAGCAAGAGCAAGAGCAAGAGCCAGAGCAAGAGCAAGAGCAAGAGCAAGAGCAAGATCAAGATCAACAGTAAACCGTTAAACTCTCCTTAGTGGAGCCATCTGGGTACGCGTAATGGTTATATTCGGAACAGTGGTCACGATATCTGCTGGGTATCTAGCAACTTGTAGGAGCGGCCTAGTGCCGCGATGGGCCGCAAAGCGGCCCTAAAAGACTCAAACACGAAATAGGAACTTTTGGATTTACTGCGCGGGTCCCCGCGCCGGTCCAGCGCCCCCTACAAGTCCGCTCCATGCCCGCACCACCGCAACGATTGCCAGCCCTGCACCGGCTTACTTAACCAAGCCCGCAAGAGGACAATGCAACACCAGCTTCGCCCCTCCCAGCCGACTTTCACCGATCTCCAAACCAAACCCATGCAAGTCCACGATCGCCGCCACGATGGACAGACCCAAGCCGAAGCCCGCATGCCGATGCCCCTCGTCGCTGCGATAGAACCGCTTGAGCACCGCAGTACGCTCCTGTTCCGCAATGCCAGGTCCCGTGTCTTCCACAGCTAAGTGCACGCCCGTGTCATCTTGGGAGGCTGCGATCTGTACCTGTCCTCCTTCAGGCGTAAACTTGATAGCGTTGCCCACCAGGTTGGCCAGCGCCTCGAACAACAGCTCGCGGTCGCCATGCAGCGCTGCCAGCTGCCCTGGTTGATGCAAGGTCAATTGGATGCCACCGTCCTCCGCCAATGGCAGGTAGAAATCGTGAAGTTCCACCAACAGGTCATGTGGGTCCAGCTGCGTGAACCCTGCACGACGCTGGCGATCTTCCAACTCGCTGATCCGCAACAGCCCGCGAAAACGGGCCATTAGCGTATCGGTTTCACCAATGGCTTGGTCCAGCGCCTCCGCCTGGGCGGTATCGGCATCGCTTTGCTGGCGTATGCGGTACAGCTGCGCGCGCAGCCGCGTCAGCGGCGTACGCAGGTCGTGGGCGATGTTATCGCACACACCCTTGACCTCGTGCATCAGGCGCTCGATGCGGTCGAGCATGGCGTTGACGATGGCAGCCAGCATGTCCAACTCATCGCGCCGTGCCGACAGCGGCAAGCGATGGGTCAGGTCGCCCGCCACGATCAGTTCGGCCTGGGCCTGTACCGCACGGATGCGCTTGAGCGGCCTGCGCCTGAGCAGGTACCAACCTGCAAAACCCGGGATCAGCGTCAACGAGATGCCCCACAGCAAGGCGTCGAGGATGATACGTGTGACGACGAACAACGAGCCGTTGTCCCGGAACAACACCAACCAACGGCCATCCTGCACCTTGATCGCCACCGCATCGCAGCTATGGCGCGGCATGTTCGGATCGTCGGCATTCAGGCAGCGCTTGAGCTCGTGAATCTTGCCGTCCAGTGCCAGCTCAGGGGGTAGGGCACGCACACTGCCGCCCAACGGGTTGAGTTGCGCGTCGAACAGGCCATAGGCATCGAAACTGCGTTCTTCGAACGCCTGGCTGGCGATCAGGGCGTCGTCCAGTTGCTTGCCGCTCATGTGCGCGAACAGGTGTTGGCGCTGCAGCATCGAATGCCGGGTGAGTTTGTTCAGGTAGCTGGAAACCTCGAAGTACAGCACCCCCATGAGGATGCTGCTCCAGGCCACGAACAGAAAACTGTAAAGCGCCAGCAGCCGGCTCGTGGACGAACTCCAGCCTTTAGACGGGTTCAGCAATGGCATAACCGGAGCCCCGTACGGTACGGATCAACGGCGACTGGCCAGGCAGGTCGATCTTCTTGCGCAGGCGGCCGATGTGCACGTCAATGAGGTTGGTGCCTGGATCGAAGTGATACCCCCAGACTTCCTCGAAGATCATCATCCGCGTGATGACCTGACCGCTGTGACGCATCAGGTATTCGAGCAGTTTGTACTCGGTGGGGAGCAAATTGAGCGTGTGCTCGCCGCGCCGGGCTTCATGGGTGATGAGGTCCAGCTCCAGGTCGGCCACCTGCAGCTTAGTCTGAGTCATGGGCACACTGTTGCGGCGCAGCAAGACTTCGACGCGCGCTGCCATCTCGTCCGAGGCGAACGGCTTGGTCAAGTAGTCGTCGCCGCCTGCACGCAGGCCCCGCACCCGTTCATCCACGTCCGACAGCGCGCTGATCATCAGAATGGGCGTGGCGATCTTGAGATTGCGTAGGGTGGTGACGATGGTCAGCCCGTCCACCTCCGGCAACATGCGATCAAGGGTGATCAGGTCATAACCGCCGGCGATGGCCTTGGCCAGGCCCTCGCGGCCATTGTCGGCCCAGTCAACGTCCAAGCCATGGCTGTTGAGTTCAGCGACGATTTCCTGACCGGTGACGGCGTCGTCTTCGATGGTGAGTACGCGAGGCATGCGGGTTCCCGGGCATCCAGATGAAAGCCTGATTGTGCCAAAGAACGGCCAGCAGGCGATTTAAGAATAATTCATCTGGCGCCTGTTGCATTGCTTTGCTTGTTTATCGGCTTGCGTGGCACATGGGCAAGCAAGTACGACTCGGCTGTGAGAGGATAGGCCGCATCACAGCCAGGACCCGAACACAGCCTGATGAAGACACCCAAGAGAATCGAACCCCTGATTGAGGACGGCCTGGTCGACGAGGTACTGAGGCCGTTGATGAGTGGCAAGGAGGCCGCCGTGTACGTGGTGCGCTGTGGCAACCAGGTACGCTGCGCCAAAGTGTACAAGGAAGCCAACAAGCGCAGCTTCCGCCAGGCGGCCGAGTATCAGGAAGGGCGCAAGGTGCGAAACAGCCGTCAGGCCCGGGCCATGGCCAAGGGCAGCAAGTACGGGCGCAAGGAGGCCGAGGATGCCTGGCAGAACGCCGAGGTGGCCGCGCTCTTCCGGCTGGCCGGGGCAGGCGTCAGGGTACCCAAGCCCTACGACTTCCAGGATGGCGTGCTGCTCATGGAGCTGGTGACCGATGCCGATGGCAATGCTGCGCCCCGGCTGAACGATGTTCACCTCGAGGCGGACCAGGCGCGGGACTATCACCGGTTCGTGATCAGTCAGATCGTACTGATGCTCTGCTCGGGGCTCGTCCATGGCGACCTCTCGGAGTTCAACGTACTGCTGGGCCCAGACGGGCCGGTGATCATCGACTTGCCTCAGGCAGTGGACGCTGCGGCCAACAACCATGCGTTCAGCATGCTGCAGCGCGATGTGTCGAACATGGCGCACTATTTCGGACGCTTTGCGCCTGAGCTGAAAGCCACCCGTTATGCGCAGGAAATGTGGGCCCTGTACGAAGCCGGCGAATTGCGTCCCGACAGCCCGCTCACGGGGTTGTTCGCTGAAGATGAGCAGGCAGCGGACGTGGCGGGGGTCATGCGCGAGATCGATGCCGCCCGGCTGGACGATGCCCGCCGCCGTGAAGCGCGAGCCGAGGCCGAGCAGGCGCAACCCCAGGCTCAAGAGCCACCGCCGCCCTGGCTGCGCTGACACATCCAACCTGCCGGTGCGGGCGAACGCCATACATCAGGCTGCGCTGGCCAGGTTTTGGCCCGCGCGACGGTCATTGCCTTTGACGCAAGACAATATCTCGTCATTTGGCCTTTCCAGTGTCGCGGCTCGGGCTTAAGGTATAAGCCGTTCATCTTTCTGGAGCTGTCATGTCCACTCTTTTCCCGTCCGTCCGTCCCCGCCGTCTGCGCAAGAGTCAAGCGCTGCGCAGCGTTTTTCAGGAGACCGAGTTCCGCCTCGATGATCTGATCTTGCCGATCTTCGTGGAGGAGGGTATCGATGACTTCGTGCCGATCAAGAGCATGCCTGGGGTCAATCGCATCCCCGAGAAGCTGTTGGCGCAGGAGATCGAGCGTTACGCCCGTGCTGGCATTCGTTCGGTGATGACCTTCGGGGTCTCCCACCATCTGGACGCCGTGGGCAGCGACACCTGGAATGAAAACGGCCTGGTCGCGCGCATGTCGCGGATCTGCAAGGATGCGGTGCCGGAAATGGTCGTGATGTCCGATACCTGCTTCTGCGAATATACCAGCCACGGCCACTGTGGCGTGCTGCATGACCACGGCGTGGACAACGACGCCACCTTGGCCAACCTCGGCAAGCAGGCCGTGATTGCCGCCGCGGCAGGTGCTGATTTCATCGCGCCCTCGGCGGCCATGGACGGGCAGGTCCAGGCAATTCGCAGTGCGCTGGACGGCGCAGGCTTCCATGACACGGCGATCATGGCCTACTCCACCAAGTTTGCCTCTTCCTTGTATGGGCCTTTCCGCGAAGCGGGCGGTACGGCGCTCAAGGGCGACCGCAAGAGCTACCAGATGAACCCCATGAATCGCCGCGAAGCGGTGCGCGAATCACTGCTCGACGAGCAGGAGGGCGCCGACGTACTCATGGTCAAGCCGGCGGGTGCCTACCTGGATGTGATTGCCGACATTCGTAACGCCTCGCGCCTGCCATTGGCGGCCTACCAAGTCAGTGGCGAGTACGCCATGATCAAGTTCGGTGGACTGGCTGGTGCCATCGATGAGGGCCGCGTCATGCGCGAGAGCATTGGGGCGATCAAGCGTGCGGGCGCCGACTTGATCCTGACCTACTTTGCCATGGACCTGGCGCTGGAAGGTATTTGAAAACGTGGTCATTGGGGCTGCGCAGCAGCCCCAATGACCCAGCGCCGCAAAAGCTCGCATCCCTCTTTAAGCCTGCGTTTCACAAAAAAACGCTAAGCGCTGAATTATTTAGTGTCCCTTTGTATCTGATCCCTTAGAGCAGTCACCGTCAGGGATAAATAAATGAAATCTCGCAAGAAAAGGGTTCAGCCGATTGGCCTGAAGGACATCACCATCGTCGATGACGCCAAGATGCGCAAGGCCATTACCGCCGCTGCGCTGGGCAATGCGATGGAGTGGTTCGACTTCGGCGTCTATGGCTTCGTCGCCTATGCCCTGGGCAAAGTGTTCTTCCCCAATGCCGACCCCAGCGTTCAAATGATTGCCGCGCTGGCCACTTTCTCCGTGCCGTTCCTGATCCGACCACTGGGTGGTTTGTTCTTCGGCGCGCTCGGCGACCGCTTCGGGCGACAGAAGATTCTCGCCGCCACCATCGTCATCATGTCCTTGAGCACATTCGCCATTGGCCTGATACCGTCCTATGCCAGTATCGGCATATGGGCGCCGATTCTGCTGTTGCTGGCCAAGATGGCCCAGGGCTTCTCGGTAGGGGGGGAGTACACCGGCGCTTCGATTTTCGTGGCCGAGTATGCGCCTGACCGCAAGCGTGGTTTCCTGGGCAGCTGGTTGGACTTCGGCTCCATCGCCGGCTTCGTACTGGGCGCCGGCGTGGTGGTGATGATCTCCACCGTATTGGGTGAGGAGAAATTCCTCGAGTGGGGCTGGCGCCTGCCGTTCTTCCTGGCCTTGCCACTGGGTATGATCGGCTTGTACCTGCGTCATGCGCTGGAGGAAACCCCAGCCTTCCAGCAGCATGTCGACAAACTGGAGCAAGGTGACCGTGAAGGCCTGGCTTCCGGGCCCAAGGTGTCGTTCAAGGAAGTGGCGACCAAGCACTGGCGTAGCCTGATCACCTGCATCGGCGTGGTGATCGCGACGAACGTCACGTACTACATGCTGCTGACGTACATGCCCAGCTACCTGTCCCACAACCTGCATTACAGCGAAGATCACGGTGTACTGATCATCATCGCGATCATGGTGGGCATGCTGTTCGTGCAGCCGATAATCGGCCTTCTGAGTGACAAGTTTGGCCGTCGGCCCTTCATCATTCTGGGCAGCGTCGGCCTGTTTGCGGCGGCGATTCCTGCCTTCATGCTGATCAACAGCGGCGTGCTGGGCTTGATCTTCGCAGGCCTGCTGCTGATGGCCGTGCTACTCAACTTCTTCATCGGTGTGATGGCTTCGACCCTGCCAGCGATGTTCCCGACACATATCCGCTACAGCGCCCTGGCCAGTGCTTTCAACATTTCGGTGCTGATTGCAGGCCTTACCCCGACCCTGGCCGCCTGGCTGGTGGAAAGCTCCGGCAACCTGTACATGCCGGCTTACTACCTGATGGTGATTGCCGTGATCGGTTTCATCACCGGCGTGACCATGAAGGAAACGGCCAACAAGCCGTTGCGTGGCGCGGCGCCAGCGGCCTCCGACATCGATGAGGCGCGCGAGCTGCTTCAGGAGCACCACGACAATATCGAGCAGAAAATCGAAGACATCGATACCCAGATTGCTGAACTGGAGGCCAAGCGCAAGCTGCTGGTGCAGCAGCATCCCCGTATCGACTGATCAGCGAGGCATGTAGCCTCGCTGCCAGGCACGAGGAATGAGCAGCGACACCAGGGTCAGCAGGCAGGTCAAGAGGCAACTGCCGACCATAGCCTGAAGACCCAGGTGTTTCTGCAACCAAGCGCCACAGGCGGCCCCCAGTAACATGCCCAGCCACGGCACCAGTTGCACCCGCCAGCCATGACGGCGAGCGCCCAGCATCCAGTGGCCCAGGCCACGACCAAAGCGCGAAAGGGCACCAGTAACGTAGGTCAGGCCAATCGGCAGACCGTTGACCTGTTCAACCACTGCATTGATCATCCCCATCGCCAATGTGGCGGCCAACAAAGGCACTGAGGTATTCGGCGCGGGCATCATCCCCGCAAACCCGAGCAGAACGGCTACCACCAGCAACACTGGCCAAGCACGGCGCCGGCATGAGTGTGCCAGCACCACACCCAGGGTATTGCCGGCCACGAAGCCCAACAGCGCACCTGCCAGGCGCAGTATCATCGGGCCATCGACGTCATTGATGGCGACGGCAAGGCGGGTGGTGTTGCCGCTCATGAACGATACGAAATCGCCCAAGGCCAACAGACCGATGGCATCGGTCATCCCTGCCAGTACCGACAGGCCGGCCACCAGCCCCAACCCTACGCGGCCTCGTAACCTGTGGACACGATGGCGCTTGGAGGTAGGTGTGGCCGTGGTGGCTGGCAGCATGTGCAGTCCTCGGGTCTACCGTTGCTCGCGGGCCAGGGTGTTACGAATGGTGCGCTCCACGACATCGACCAGCACCATGGTGTGGTGATCGACTTCGATATTGAGCAGGTCGCCTTTCTGATAACGGGTGAACGTGGTCTGGCGCAGGGTTTCTGGAATGAGGTTGATGGTGACCACGTTGTCGTCGATGTCGGCGACGGTAAGGCTGCAGCCATTGACGCCAATAAAGCCACGGGCAAAGACGTACTTGGCCCATTCGGGCGGCATGCGGAACTTGATGTATGCACCGGCGTTGGCGATGGAGATGTCGACGATGTCTGCAGTGGTGGCGATGTGGCCAGCCATGAGGTGGCCGCCCACCTCCGCATTCATTTTTGCCGAGCGCTCGATGTTTACCCCTTGGCCGGGCTGCAGGTTTCGCAGGTTGGTGCGTTCCAGCGTTGCCGTCATGGCGTCGAAGCGCACCTGCGTGCCTTCGATTTCGGTGACCGACAGGCAAGTGCTTTCAACGCTGACACTGGCACCGATCTTCAGATCGTCGAGCAGTGCCGGGGTGAGGTCGATGGTGAACTGGTTGTGGCCAGGGTGACGGGCGATATCAAGCAGAGGGCGGACGGCCTGGACGATGCCGGTGTACATTGCGTTGCTCCTGGGCACAGGTAAGTTGACTTGCGCAAACTATGCCCAGGCGCTTGCAAATGCAAGTCACAGCACCTCAGACGTGGCCACTGCTGTTGACGATGCGCAGGCATAGCGCTTCGTAAGGGTCCAGGTTGACCATCAACCGCCCGTCCTCGGTCAAATCGCCTTCGACCGTTTCGTTGATCATGTCCACCACAGGGCCTGGCGTGAAGCCGGTCAGTTGCAGTTCTTCACTGATCTCGTCCTGGCTGAAGTTCAGGGCGGTTATCTGGGTACCGCGCCCTGCAGGCAGTTCGTGAACCATCACCAGCAGGCCAGGCGAAGTCACATCCGGCACCAGCAGTTGCCGGCTGGTGGCGATGCCATACGCCTGGCGAACCGCGAGCAGCTTCTTGACCTTACTGGCGAACGAGTCACTGCGCTCCAGTTGTTCATCAAGGCTGCCATACAACGCGCGCGCACGCGGCATGCCCCGCACTGAGGTCTGCGCCTCTGGGTCAAGACCTGCCAGGTCATAACCGCCGCGATGAATCCAGCGAGTGTCGCCGTCGGTCATTCGCTCAGCCACCGCTTCGCCCGGCAAGGGAAGGGCGCCTACCAGGTCCCAGCCGGATATGGCCACCACCCCAGGCTGCATGGCGTTGTACATCACCAGCAGCAAATGCAGCTTCTGTATCGATTCGACCTGCTCGGGGGTGATGTCATCAAGCTCACGGATTCCCAGGGCGGCGGTGATCAAGCTGGCCGTGGTGCAGGAGATGCCATTGGTGACGAACCGCAGGTTGTAAGGTGCGTGTTCGCCGGACAGGCGCTCGTAGATCTCCTCGCGGATATGCTCGCGCAGGATGCTGCCTGGCAAGGTCTGGCCCTTGTACAGGTACATGTCATGCGCATGCAGTGTCCAGAAATGCACCAGCTCGACCGTCAACTCGTCATGGTTTTGCAAGGCATGGATCAGCGAGGCCGGGTCGATGCCGAAGGCGTGCATTTCCTTGAACATCAAGCGCAGGAATTCGGTGTCGCCGGTCAGCAGCGCGTGCTGATAGGCCGGTCGGGTAATGAAGTCGTAGGACAGGTCGGCACCGCCGCTGGACATCTGGGCGATGTCATCGAGGGTGAGGTTCAACTCCTGGAAGCTGAACCCTCCTGCCTTGCGGATCATGCCACCGATCAACTGGTTACCAACCAGCGACAAGGGATGGCTTTCCGACCAGGCGGTGCCGCTGGCCCGGGTTTCGACGCCAAGGAAACCGTTGGCATCCAGACGCAAGCCACGTGCGCCCAGGCAGTCCAGGGCGTGCAGGGCATCGCCGATGATCATCTGCTGCGCCGTGAACGTCGGGTCTAGCCAGTTCAGGGAGGGTTGACCGTCCTTGAAATAATGCAGGTAAACCCAGCGGCGGGTTTTGCCATCCACGCCCGTGATCGGCGCCGTGGCACTCCAGTCAGTCTCTTTGACGCCTGGCTCGAAGAAGATCACCCGTTGCAGCTGGCCGACGATATAGTGGCGGGCCTTGAGCTCGTCGCACTGAGCTGGGAGCAGGTTGACCGAATCGCGGCCCTCGGGCACGTCAGGTAGCAGCCCCCAGTCCTCTTCACGGATTTCGACCATGTGGTAGAGGCCAGGGTAGGGCGCCAGCGCCAGCTCGGCCAGACGGAAGTCGGCGCCTTTGCCAGTGTGCGAAGGGATCAGGTCATCGATGGTCACGGCATTGTGGGCAGCGGCCATGCGGCTCATCTGCACCAGTTCCTGCTCGGTACCGTAAAGCGGGTCGATGTCGAAGCTGATACGGTCGAAGTTGCCGTCTACACTCGGCGTAACCTCGCGTCCGCTGATGCCGCCGGAACGCTTGATCGGCCCGGTGTGCACCCCTTGAATACCAATGTCTGACAGACGCTTCCATAGCGCTTCATGGGCCAAGGCACCCAGCACTGAGCATCCATCCGGCGCGATGATCGCATCGGGGTAGACCGTGAGCCAGACGGAGGCGATTTCTGTCGCACGGCGCGGCTGTGCCTGGGCGTAGGGCTGTTGCCACAGGCGCGCTTGCCCGGAGTACAGGCTGGCCCGCTCCTGGGATGCCTTTAGCATGGAGCGTTCTTCAAGCCATTTGACGTATGACGGGTCGGGTTGGGTCATCTCGCGTCCTCTTTGCGTGTCGGCACCGGCTCAGGTTAAGACGGCAGGGCACGCGGAACGTTCGGCTCGAGACAGGGTTTGTCGCAGACGCTTTGGTTGCCTGCTAGCAGTCAACCTTCCCGGGAGGACTTGTTGATCTGCTTGCCAGCTTGGGCCGCTACTTCCACGGCCTGGCCGTCACGCTGCTTGCCTTGGCGCGCCAGGCCCTCCAGTTGAGGGATGAGCATCCCTTCTGGCAAATGGCGCCAGAACCGGCCAGGCATATGCAAGCGCAAGGCATTCGGATTCAGGCGGGCGGGGTTGAAGGTATGGCGGTAGTAGGTACGCCACAACTCGGCGCCAGGGTCTTCTGCGTGCTGCGCCCATTGCTGCCAGAGCTCCGGGCAGCGGCGTTGATAGTCGAAGTGGCGGCCGTCATAGCGGATGCCATCGCGCGGCGTTGCGATCAGCCACCGCAGCCGTCCCAGCCTGTCGGCAAAATGGGGGCTGGCGCTTTGCAGAATGTCGTGAGCAGGTTCGTGAAAAGCGACCAGGTCCAATTGCAAGTGCTCGACCAGCGCTTCAGGTAGCGGCACGAACCGCAAGAACGCATGCAGATGATGGGCTTCGCGGCTGACTTGCTTGATGCGTCGATGCAGTTCGCTGCCCAGCCGATCACCGGCCAGCATCGCCGTGCGGTCGCCGTGGGCGACCCGCCACAGCACGTCGTACAACAGGTTCCACCGCTGCTCGCCGTGATAGCGTGCCGCTTCTTCCAGTTGACCGAGCAAGGCCGCTGGCACCTTTGCCCGAAACGGGCCCGTACCCGCCGGCAGCGTGGTGGTGTCCGCCAGCATGTCGGTCATGGGCCCCTGCGACCAGGTGACTTGCGATGGATCGATGCCATGGCTCAGCAGGGACCTGGCTTGCTCACGCCAGATCCCGAACAGGTCATCGCAATCGAGCGCAATCACCCCCACAGCCCCATTTGAACCGGTGCCTGTGGCTCGCGCAGGCGGGCACGCAGCAGGCTGCTGCGTAGGTCGGCCTGGGCTGGGCGGTAATCGCTGGTCACGATAAAGGGCCGCGCCTTGTCGAGCACGCAGCGCAGCTGAATCAGGTCGTCATAGCGGATACGCCGCTCGCGACGCAAGGCGACCAGGCGCTGCACACTGCGCAGGCCTATCCCTGGAATGCGAGCGAGGAGCGCGGGCTCTGCGCGGTTCACATCCAGCGGGAACACTTCGCGATTAGCCAGTGCCCATGCCAGCTTGGGATCGATATCCAACGCCAGGTTGCCGGTCTGGCCCAACAGCTCGCCGGCTTTATAACCGTATCCACGCAAGAGGAAATCGGCCTGGTACAAGCGGTGTTCACGCAGCAGAGGCGGGGCGGCCAGTGGCACGCTGCCCGGGCTGTCGGGGATAGGGCTGAAGGCTGAGTAGTAGACGCGTTTGAGGCCGTACCCCTGGTACAGCGATTCGGCATTGCGCAGCAATGTGCTGTCGTCGGTACTGTCGGCCCCGACAATAACCTGGGTGCTTTGGCCGGCAGGGGTAAAGCGCGGAGCGCGAGGCTCGTTGGCCACCGCTTGCTGCCCCTGATGAATCACGCCCATGGCTTGACGAATGGTCGACGCTTGTTTTTCCGGTGCCAGGCGCTTGAGGCTGTCGTCGGTGGGCAGCTCGATGTTGACGCTCAAGCGATCGGCCAGGCGGCCTGCTTCTTCGATCAACAGCGGATCGGCGTCCGGAATGGTCTTGAGGTGGATATAGCCACGGAAGTTATGTTCTTCGCGCAGCAATCGCGCCACTCTGATCAGCTGCTCCATGGTGTAGTCGGCCGAGCGAATGATGCCCGAGCTCAGGAACAGGCCACTGATGCAGTTGCGCCGGTAGAAGTCCAAGGTCAGGCGTACCACTTCTTCGGGGCTGAACCGTGCGCGAGGCACATTGCTCGAACGTCGGTTGACGCAATACTGGCAGTCGTACAGGCAAAAGTTGGTAAGCAGAATTTTCAGCAGAGACACGCAGCGACCATCGGGTGTATAGCTGTGGCAAATGCCCATGCCGTTGGTAGCGCCCAAACCAGTGTCACCACGCGAGCTGCGTTTTGGCGCACCACTACTGGCGCACGATGCATCGTATTTGGCGGCATCGGCAAGAATGCCCAGTTTGGCGATCAGTTGCATGACTCTTACCTGTCGTACTGAGTATTCATACAGTATTGAGGGCCAGGGTCAATTGCAAGGGTTGAACGCCGCGCGGCGGGGTATCCGAGCAAATTCGTGGGTTATCCGATGAATGGTTGGACAGCGGACGGCTGAGGGATTTAAGTGGTTAACAAAGATTCAGTGTGGGCTGATCGATAACGGAAGAGGGCGCCTCAACGGCGCCCTCTGGGGTGAATCAGGCTTCAGCGTCCCACGGACGGTCACCTTTTTCATCCTTCACCCGGGTTGGCAAGCCCATCATGTCCAGCGCCTTGAGGAACGGCTCGGCGGGCAGCTCCTCGACGTTGACCATGCGCTTGGCATCCCACTCGCCGCGGGCGACCAGCAAGGCAGCGGCGACCGGTGGCACGCCCGCAGTGTAGGAAATGCCCTGGCTGTCCGTTTCAGCGTACGCCTCTTCGTGGTCGGCCACGTTGTAGATGAACACTTCACGGGGCTGCCCGTCCTTGGTGCCTTTGACCAGGTCACCGATGCAGGTCTTGCCGGTGTAGCCGGGCGCCAGGGACGCAGGATCAGGCAGCACGGCCTTGACCACTTTAAGCGGTACCACTTCCAGGCCTTCTGCGGTCTTGACTGGCTGCTCGCTGAGCAGGCCCAGGTTTTTCAGGACCGTGAATACATTGATGTAATGCTCGCCGAAACTCATCCAGAATCGGACGTTGGGTACGTTCAGGTTCTTGGAGATGGAGTGCACTTCATCGTGACCGGTGAGGTACAGGTTTTGCGAACCCACCACGGGCAGGTCATCGGTACGCTTGACTTCGAACATGGTGTTGCTGGTCCACTGGCTGTTCTGCCAGCTCCACACCTGCCCGGTGAACTCGCGGAAATTGATTTCCGGGTCGAAGTTGGTGGCAAAGTACTTGCCATGCGAGCCTGCATTGACGTCGAGAATGTCGATCGAATCAATGCGGTCGAAATACTGCTGCTGCGCCAGTTTGGCGTAGCTGTTGACCACACCCGGGTCGAAACCGACGCCGAGAATGGCCGTGATGTTCTTGGCCTGGCACTCTTCGAGGTGTTTCCACTCGTAGTTTCCGTACCATGGCGGGGTTTCACAGATCTTGCCCGGCTCCTCGTGGATAGCGGTATCCAGGTAGGCGACGCCGGTATCGATGCACGCACGCAGCACCGACATGTTCAGGAACGCGGAGCCGACATTGATCACGATTTGCGATTCGGTCTCGCGGATCAATGCTTTGGTTGCCTCGACGTCGAGGGCATTGAGCGAAAAGGCCTGAATGTCGGCGGGTACCTTGAGGCTACCCTTGGCCTTGACGCTGTCGATGATGGCCTGGCATTTGGAGATGTTCCGTGACGCGATGGCAATACGACCCAGTTCGTCGTTATGCTGCGCGCACTTGTGGGCCACCACCTTGGCGACACCTCCTGCACCAATGATAAGAACGTTCTTCTTCAATTTACCTGTTGCTCCTTACAGACGAGGCCTGTCTTACGACAGGCTGGAAACGTAGTCTTCGAAACCGAACTCGCGTACCACCTCGACGCTGCCGTCGAGTTGCTTGACCACGATGGATGGCATCTTCAAACCGTTGAACCAGTTTTTCTTGACCATGGTGTAACCCGCAGCATCCACGAAGGACAGGCGGTCGCCGATCGCCAGCGGGCGTTCGAACTGGTATTCACCGAAAATATCGCCGGCCAGGCAAGACTTGCCGCATACCATGTAGGTGTGCTCGCCGTCGTTGGGCGCCATCTTGGCGTTGAGGCGGTAGATCAGCAGGTCGAGCATGTGCGCTTCGATCGAGCTGTCGACCACGGCCAGGTGCTTACCGTTGTACAGCGTGTCCAGCACAGTCACTTCCAGCGAAGCGCTCTGGGTGATCGCGGCTTCACCTGGCTCCAGGTAGACCTGCACGCCATAGGTCTGCGAGAACGCCTTCAGGCGCGCGCAGAAATCGTCCAGTGCATAGCCTTCGCCGGTGAAGTGGATGCCGCCGCCCAGGCTTACCCATTTCACTTTGTGCAGCAGGTGGCCGAAACGTTCCTCGATACGGGACAGCATCTGATCGAACAAGGCGAAGTCGCCGTTCTCGCAGTTGTTGTGGAACATGAAGCCTGATACCTGATCGATCACGGTCTCGATCTTGGCCGGGTCCCATTCCCCCAGGCGGCTGAACGGGCGCGCCGGGTCGGCCAGCTGATAGTCCGAGCTGCTGACCTGGGGGTTGACGCGCAGACCCCGGACCTTGCCTTCGGACTGCTCGGCGAAGCGTTGCAGCTGGCCGATGGAGTTGAAGATGATCTTGTCGCAGTTCTCGAGCATCTCCTGGACCTCGTCGTCGGCCCACGCCACGCTATAGGCGTGGGTTTCACCGGCGAACTTCTGGCGGCCGAGCTTGAGCTCGTACAGCGAAGACGACGTGGTGCCGTCCATGTACTGCTGCATCAGGTCGAACACCGACCAAGTGGCGAAGCACTTGAGCGCCAGCAGCGCTTTGGCACCCGAGTGTTCGCGCACATAGGCGATCTTCTGCATGTTGCTCAGCAGCTTGGTCTTGTCGATGAGGTAGTACGGCGTATTGATCATTTAGAGGCCCTCGGCAAGGCCGGCCAAAAAAAGGACACGCATTGTGCCTTCACTCGCCGCAGATCGAAAGGGTGCAATTGCATTTCGTCCGGGCAGCGTCGCCGTGACTGAATCTTTTTGCGTTCGGCGTGCTCAGTAGAACAACGACAGATGACACTCTCAATCTTCCCACGCAGGGTGCAAGGAGAAATCGATGAGCAATGCCTTCAAGAAAGGTGACAAGGTGCACTGGAACTCAGAGGCCGGCGTCATACATGGCACCGTCGAGAAAGTGCATACCCAGGATGTCGAATTCATGGGGCGTCAGCGCCATTGCTCAAAGGAGGAGCCACAGTACGAGGTCAAGAGCGACAAGACCGGGCACATGGCCATGCACAAAGAGCAGGCATTGAAGAAGGGCTGAGAACACAGGTTATTGCGTTGGTGCTCAGTTGCCCGTGTGTATCACGGGCTTTTTTATGAGCCGTTTCGTCAGGTGCACTTTGCAGCCTGTGACGCAAGGAGCGGGTTCAGGGCCGCTCCCCGCACCCGCAGGCTGGTTTCATGCCTCGAGCGCTGCCCGCCACGCCTGGATCTGCGCCAAGGTTGCCGTGGCGCCCCCGCACACGACCACCAGTACATTGCGGTAGCTTGCCAGTGCGCCGGCGTCATACCCCACCGCCAAAGCGGCGCCGCAGGCCGGCTCGACCAGCAGACGGTGATCCAGCAAAAAGCGCTCGCACGCCTCCAGGGCCTGCCGGTCACTGACCAGCAGGCTTTGCACGGGATGTTCCTGGGTGCAGAGAAACGCGTGTTCGGCTACCTGTTTCGCGCCCAGCGTGGTGGCAATCGTATCCAGCCGCTCCAACGTCACCAATTCGCCGGCTTCGATGGCGGCATGCAAGGAGGCTGCGCCCTGGGTTTCCACGGCCAGGACCGGCACATCGGCCCAACCATTGCGCTGTAGCCCCTGCACGACGCCGCTCAGCAAACCGCCGCCGCCCACGGAAAGCACGACGGCATCGGGCTTGATGCCGGCTTCTGCCACCTCGTCGACCAGGCTGGCATGGCCTTCCCACAGCAGCGGATCGTCGAACGGGTGAATGAACGCGGCATCGTCGCCCATCAGGCTCAGCGCCAACGCATTGGCCTCCTGCCAGGACTGCCCGTGGACAATGACCTCCGCGTCTTCAAGGCGCAGCAATTGCTGGGCGCGCGCGGTGGTGGTCTCGGGCACGACAACGGTCACGGGAAGGCCGAGCTTGCGCCCGA
Source organism: Pseudomonas sp. I3-I5 (assembly GCF_022699445.1). Lineage (NCBI taxonomy): Bacteria > Pseudomonadati > Pseudomonadota > Gammaproteobacteria > Pseudomonadales > Pseudomonadaceae > Pseudomonas > Pseudomonas sp. I3-I5. Next base: position 2,047,764 of record NZ_CP093940.1, read on the forward strand.
CATAGGCGACGGCGAGCCCGGCATTGCCGCCTGACGACGACACGAACCGTTTAGCGCCGCGGCCGTGGTGGAACTCACAGGCGTGGGCGACGCCGCGCAGCTTGAAGGAGCCGCAGGGCTGCAATGCCTCGAGCTTGAGCCAGACTGTGCAATCGGCAGCCAGCGACAGTGGGCGTGATTCGATAAGGGGGGTAGGGATGTGCAAGGTCACTGGGAGGCTCCGCGCAAATGTTCGAGGTAGTTGTAGACGGTGTACCGGGTCACGCCGAGGGCGTTGGCCGCTTTCTCGACGCCGCCCTTGACGATGAACAGCCCGCGTTCCTGCATCACGCGCACCGCTTCGATCTTGGCTTGCCTGGTCATGCGGCCTTGGCCGGTGCCATGCAGGGCCGCCTGGATGATCTCGGTCATCAGCGCCTCCATGTCGGCGGGCTCCGCCGGCGCGGGCGCGCTGCCCATGGGCGCGAAGCTTTGTAAAAAGCCCATGGCAGCCTCCAAGCCCGTGACATCGGTGTTGATGCACAGGCTGGCGAAGGGGTGGCCAGCGCTGTCGCGAAAGATCGCGGTAGCGCTGCGCAGCGTGCGGCCCTTGATGGCGGTCGGGTAGTCGGGCAGTACGACAGGCCCGCAGCCTTGCTGATCAGCCGCGGCCTTGAGCAACGCTTTCAGGCCTTGATCCTGCTCCGGTACAGCCAGGATAGGGCTTCCCACCTGCCGGCCGGAGAGGTGGCCATTGACGATGGCAACGACGGACCGTTCGGGATGGTCCAGGTCGTGAAGCAGGATTTCGGTGTTTTGTGTGACAACGCTGCCCAAGGCCTCAATGGAGGCTTTGAGCACGCTCAAGGTCAAGCGGCGTTCATCTTCGGGTAAGAGGGCCATGCGAACTCTTAGAATCAACAGTTTGTGCATATTTACACATAACGTTGATTTTCGCGAGATGCCTGGCGCTCTGTTGTGCCGTCAGCCCAAGGGCGGGGTGCGGGGTGGAATCATCCGCCGTGAACCGGTGGCTTCGAACGCTGCGGCAAAGCTCAACAGTGCAGTGTCACTGTAGGCCCGCCCCGCGAAGGTCAGGCCTACCGGCATACCGATGTCGCTCATCACGCCCATGGGCACGGTGACCGTGGGCACGCCCAGGTGGCGTATGGCCAGGTTCCCGTTGGCCACCCACACGCCATTGCTCCAGGCAATGTCGGCCGATGCCGGGTTCACATCGGCGTCGGCCGGCCCGACGTCGGCCACGGTGGGGAACAACACGGCATCGAGCCCAAGCGCTTGCATCCAGTCTTCCAAGTCGATCTTGCGAGTCTGTTCAAGGCCACGCAGACCGTCAGGCAGGGTCTCGATCTGATCCCAGGTCTTCAGGCCGCGCTTGGCCATGTTGACGTACTCATCCATGCCGGCGGCCAGATCATCCTCACGGTTGGGCAGGGTGCCAGGGTCGTGTGGGAAAATTCGTGGACCGTCCACATCCGCCAGCCGGTTGAGATTCGGGTCGTCATTGGCGCGCAGGAAGTCGTCGAACGCCCAGCCGGAGAGCTCCCACAGCTCATCGTGCAGGAATGCCTTGCTGACGATGCCCCGGTTGTAGACGGTCGGCGCGCCCGGCCGGTCGCCTTCACAGTTGGAGACCAGCGGGAAGTCGACTTCCACAACCTGGGCACCGGCCTTTTCCAGGGCTTGGCGAGCTTGCTGCCACAGCGTCATGACGCTTGCCCGCGTCTGGATGCGCTGGCCGGTAGGGCCGCCAATGCCCGGTTTTTCCGACGTGCCCGCGTGCTCGTCGGCGTTGATGTACATGCGCGGTACGCCGAATCGCTTGCCTTGCAGGGCGGCGGTGCCTGCTGCCAGGTCCAGGTAGCTGGTCGGGCGGACCTGCGAGGGTTTCGGGATCGAGACCCAGGGCTGCAGCCGCCATAGGTCACCCCGGGTATCGGGATCATCGGCCACGACCACGTCGAGAATTTCCAGCAGGTCATGCATGGTGCGGGCGAACGGCACGACCACATCCATCGTCGGCGTGAGGGGCCAGTTACCCCTGACCGAAATGATCCCGCGTGAGGGGGTGTAGGCGCACAGCCCGTTGTTCGACGCAGGGCCTCGGCCGCTGGACCAGGTTTCCTCGGCCAGGCCGAAGGCGCTGAAGCTCGCAGCTGTCGCGGTACCGGCACCGTTAGAGGAGCCCGAAGCGAAGGGCGCGGTCAGGTACGCCGCATTGTAGGGGCTCTCGGCGCGACCATAGACGCCGCGCTGCATGCCACCGTTGGCCATGGGCGGCATGTTGGTCTTGCCCAGGCAGATGGCCCCGGCTCCGCGCAGCCGTTCGATGGTGAAGGCGTCGCGCTGGGCTATCAGGTGCTTGAAGGCTGGGCTACCGGACGCTGCGGTCAGGCCTTTTACCAAATAGCTGTCCTTGGCGGTGTAGGGTATGCCGTCCAAGGGCCCAAGCACCTCGCCACGGGCCCGGCGGGCGTCCGAGGCCTCGGCTTCGGCAAGTGCATCGGGATTGCGCACTACCACGGCGTTGAGGGCGGTGTCGGTGCCGGCGCCATCGTAGGCGTCCATGCGGGCCAGGTAGGCCTTGACCAGTTCGACCGCCGTCGTGCGGCCCGCCTCGAGCGCGCTGCGCAACTCGGCGATGGAAACCTCGGTTACCTCGATCATGCGTTCACCAGAAAATGCAGGTTGAGCTAATGCGGTAATGCTGTTCATCTGAGATCGTTGGGACCGCGATGGGCCGCGCAGCGGCCCTAAGTGAACAGCATTAGGCTAATGCGGGGAGTGTACAAGAAGGTTAAAGCGTACGCAGGTGTGCGCAGGAGCAAACGGGTGCGTGCAAGGGGGCATTGAATGGGGGCACCTCATTGACACCTGGGCGGCCCCGCCAGCAGGGCCGCCCGAGGATCAGCAGGCCGTTCAGTCCAGATCCGCTGCCGAATGCCGCTCCGGTACCTGGCTGGCTTCATCACCCCAGGTCCGGTTCACGCGCGTGCCGCGTTGCACGGCGGGACGTGCAGCGATCGCCTGGGCCCAGCGCTGAACGTTGGGGTATTCGTGAACTGCGAGAAACTCTGCAGCGTTGTAGAGGTTGCCCAGCACAAGCTGGCCGTACCATGACCACACCGCTATATCGGCGATGCTGTAATGACCGCCGGCAAGGTAGGTGGTTTCGCCCAAACGGCGGTCGAGCACGTCCAGCTGCCGCTTGGCTTCCATAGTGAAGCGATTGATCGCGTACTCGATTTTTTCCGGCGCATACACGTAGAAATGCCCAAACCCACCACCCAAGTACGGCGCCGCGCCCATTTGCCAGAACAGCCAGTTCAGGGCTTCGGTGCGTTCGGCTGCAGTTTGCGGGAGCAGGGCATCGAACTTCTCGGCCAGGTACAGCAGGATGGACCCCGATTCGAATACCCGCACCGGCGGCTCGACGCTGCGGTCAACCAATGCGGGGATCTTGGAGTTTGGATTGACCTGCACGAAGCCGCTGGAGAACTGGTCACCTTCGCCGATACGGATCAGCCAGGCATCGTATTCAGCGCCGGCATGGCCGAGTTCCAGCAGCTCTTCCAGGGCGATAGTGACCTTGACGCCATTGGGTGTAGCCAAGGAATAAAGCTGCAGCGGTTGCTCGCCCACTGGCAGGTCCTTGTCATGGGTAGGCCCGGCGACCGGCCGGTTGATACTGGCGAAGTGGCCACCAGAGGCCGCTTCGTTGCGCCATACCTTCGGGGGTTGGTAAGCGGGTGTGCTCATGCTCGGCTCTCCACGATTGCGAATGATCGACGACGTCTGATTGACCTGCCTATATGCCACGGGTTCGATGGCGGGCACAAACACAAAACGGATCAGCCCTGGCGCGGCCGATGTTTCATCGGTTTTTCATTTTTGACGCAAGGGCAGCGATTAAGCTCAACCTATCCAGCGGCCATGCGCAGAGCCCCCATGATCCTTCCTCGTTGCTTGCTGGCACTGGCCATGGTCGTTGGCTCGATGGGCGCAGCCAATGCTTCGCCCTGGGTAGCCGGCTTGCATCATATGATGCTGACCGACCCGGTAGACAGCCGACCCATGCAAGCCTTGGCGTTCTATCCTGCCAAGGGGCATGCTCGGGCCAGCCACATCGACGGTTACGCGCTGGAGGTGGCTGAAGAGGTGCCTGTGGCCCAGGGGCGTTTTCCGTTGCTCGTGCTTTCGCATGGCAACACCGGTAGCCCCCTGGCCTTGCACTACCTGGCAACGTCACTGGCCAGGCAAGGGTATGTGGTGGTCGCTGTGGTCCACCCAGGCGACAATGCCCGCGACCCCAGCCGGTTGGGCACCCTGAGCAATCTGTACGGTCGGCCACTGCAAGTCAGCGCCGCCATCACCGCTGCGCGCAGCGATGCGCTGCTTGGGCCTCGGCTGAACGGTGGGAAAGTCGGATTGATCGGTTATTCGGCCGGCGGCGAAACCGCCTTGATCCTGGCCGGCGCGCGCCCTGACCTTGACCGCCTGCGTGCATATTGCCTCGAGCGACCCGATGATCACGACGCCTGCAAAACCCACGGTGTGTTGATTGCCGACCGCAGCGAACTGTCACCCCAGGCAGATTCCCGCGTCGGGGCGGTGATGCTGATGGCGCCGCTGAGCCTGCTGTTCGGACGCCACGCCTTGGTCGATGTGCACCTACCGGTGCTCATCTACAGTGGCGACAAGGACCAGCTCGTCGCCGTCGATCGCAACGCCCAAGCCCTGGCCCGCAAGTTGCCCGTCACACCTGACTACCGCCTGCTGGCAGGCGCCGGTCATTTCGTGTTCATGGCGCGCTGTGACGCCGAGCAGGCCTTGCGCATGCCGGCGCTGTGCAAGGATGCCGAGGGGGTGGACCGCCGGCACATCCATCGTTCGCTGCAACGCGAGACGGCTGCGTTCTTCGAGCAGACGCTCGAGGCCCCGCAGCCTGAAAAGCGCTCAGTGAATACGCTGAATCAAGCCACCACGCCCTGACTGCGCAGGTATTCGTCGTAGGTGCCGCTGAAGTCCACCACGCCGTCGGCTGACAGCTCGATGATGCGGGTCGCAAGCGAGGAGACGAATTCGCGGTCGTGGCTGACGAAGAGCAGGGTGCCTGGGTAGTTTTCCAGCGCCAGGTTCAACGCCTCGATCGATTCCATGTCCAGGTGGTTGGTCGGCTCATCCATCACCAGCACGTTGGGCTTTTGCAGAATCAGCTTGCCGAACAGCATGCGGCCCTGTTCGCCACCGGAGATGACCTTGACCGACTTGAGGATCTCATCGTTGGAGAACAGCATGCGCCCCAGCGTGCCGCGGATCACCTGCTCACCCGATGTCCACTGGCCCATCCAGTCGAACAGGGTCATGTCGTCTTCGAAATCATGGGCGTGGTCCTGAGCGTAGTAGCCCACTTCCGCGCTGTCGGTCCATTTGACTTCGCCCTTGTCCGGGGTCATCTCGCCTACGAGCGTACGCAGCAAGGTGGTCTTGCCGATGCCGTTGGGCCCGATGATCGCGACGCGCTCTCCGGCTTCGACGGTGAAACCGAGGTCCTTGAACAGCACCTTGTCGTCGAAGGCCTTGGCCATTTTCTCGACCGTCACAGCCTGGCGGTGCAGTTTCTTGGTCTGCTCGAAGCGGATGAACGGGCTGACCCGGCTCGACGGCTTGACCTCGGCCAGCTGGATCTTGTCGATCTGCTTGGCCCGCGAGGTGGCTTGCTTGGCCTTGGAGGCGTTGGCCGAGAAGCGGCTGACGAAGGTCTGCAGTTCAGCAATCTGGGCTTTCTTCTTGGCGTTGTCCGACAGCAGCTGCTCGCGGGCCTGGGTGGCGGCGGTCATGTACTCATCGTAGTTGCCGGGGAACAGGCGCAGCTCACCGTAGTCCAGGTCAGCCATGTGGGTGCACACGCTGTTGAGGAAGTGGCGGTCGTGGGAAATGATCACCATGGTGCTGTTACGCGCGGTGAGCACGGTTTCCAGCCAGCGGATGGTGTTGATGTCCAGGTGGTTGGTCGGCTCGTCGAGCAGCAGTACGTCCGGGTCCGAGAACAGTGCCTGGGCCAGCAGCACACGCAGCTTCCAGCCCGGCGCTACTTCGCTCATTGGGCCGAAATGCTGCTCCAGCGGAATGCCCAGGCCCAGCAGCAATTCGCCTGCGCGCGACTCGGCGGTGTAGCCGTCCATTTCGGCGAACTCGGTTTCCAGCTCGGCGACAGCCATGCCGTCTTCTTCGGACATTTCAGGCAGCGAATAGATACGATCACGCTCGGCCTTGACCTTCCAGAGATGGCCGTGGCCCATGATCACGGTATCGATCACGGTGAATTCTTCGTAGGCGAACTGGTCCTGGCGCAGCTTGCCCAGGCGCGTATTGGGCTCGAGCATCACTTGGCCGCCAGAAGGCTCCAGGTCGCCGCCCAGGATCTTCATGAAGGTCGACTTGCCGCAGCCATTGGCGCCGATCAGGCCATAGCGGTTGCCATTGTTGAATTTGACCGAAACGTTTTCGAACAGCGGCTTGGAGCCGAATTGCATGGTGATGTTTGCTGTGGAGATCAAGTGCTTGTCCTGCGGGGGTTCCAGAGGTGTATTTAGGCCCTCTCGTCAGTTCTGGGCCAATTTTGGGCCAATTCGACTCGGGGCGGCAGCTTCTCCAGCTCCCTCCAGTCCAAGGAGGAGCTGATCCATTTCGCGTAGGTAGAGAGCTACATCTCGACGCTGTAGCCGAGCTGGCTCGCGATGAACGCGGGGTTCATCCCAGACATCAGGCACATGGTTGCGTAGGTGTGGCGGGTGTCGTACTGACGGCGTTCACGGATGTTCAGCGCCTTCAGCGCCGATTTGAAGTGGCGGATTGTAACACTTGGCTCGTTGATCCACAGCCCACCTTTGCTAGGTTGGAACACGAAGGGACTGGTTGGTGCTAACCAGCACTTGGGCTTCGTTTCACTTGAAGATCAGGATTCCCTCAGGTTCCAGTACACGGAAACGCTCGGCAAAGCCTTGGGGGATATCCTCCCGCCATTCACTGGTGAGCACTCTGTACATTGCCCGCATCCAGCGAGCCACGTCGGCCCGGGTCAGATGCAGCGGATCGAACACGACCAAGCGCAAAGCGGCGTCCCCAAAGGCAGACTCCGAAAGTCCATCAGCACATCTGGCTCAACCTTCAGTATCCGGCTGTCGCATCGCTGGTGTTCGTCGTCGCGGATGTCGCCGAACAGGGCGCGCTGGTCTTCCTTGTCGAACCACATCATGCGGCGGGCACTGCATGTGTCGAGCACTTCAACCGCTGCGCTCATCGCGGCCCCCTGCAAATCAGGTAGGCCATGTACATCAGGGCTAGGGTCATAGAAGGTGTCCTCCGGCATACCGCAGGGCGTCACGATCTTGTCGAAGCTAATCGCGCGCTTTGATCAGGCCTTGATTGCGGTTGAAATGTTGCGGTGCTCCAACTCGAGGGTAATGGCAACGCATATAATGCGTCAGGATCACCTCGCCCGGCTTCTGGCCGAGCCAAACCCGCCTGGAACGGCATCACGCCGGCCGGGCTATGACTCAGGGAAATGAGACCAATGAAGACCGTTATCAAGGCCGGTATCGCTGGCGCGGTGCTGGCAGTAGTGGGCGCAGCCCACGCCGAGCTGCACGGGGAAGAAGCAGAGATTGCAGCACGGGATGCAGCGGTGCGTCAGTACGCGGCGAAGCTTGAGGCCGATTGGCAGCAGTGCTTGAGAAAGCCGGAGACCAAAACCACCCAGGATTCAGCTCATTGCGCATATGAAATGCGGGAGGCGGCCAAGGACGCGGTGGAAGAGAAGTACCAGAAGGCCCTGGCCACCGCAAAGGGGTATGTCGATGAAGGCTCGCTCCCGAAAAATGTACCGGCCATGATGCCCCAGGCGCAGGCAGCGTGGGAGAAGTTCGTAGAGGCAGATTGCGACGTGGTAGGTGCTCTCGTCACTGGGACCGCGAGTTCTACCTATCAGATAGTGTGCGAGTACAAGCACCAGATACAACGTCTCCACGACTTGGACGAATGGTGATTTTGATGGTGTTTGATAGGCGCAGGTCGTCGTAGTCGGGGCAGTCGCTCGATTTCGAAGCTTCGATGATTTCTCCCAAAGATCTCATGGCTTGACTCCAGCGGCCAGGGCCTCAGCCTCCAGTGAGGCGTACGCCACGCCATCCAACGCGCTGCCTCGTGGTATTTGGCGGGGTTCTGCCACTGGCCCACGTCCTTGACGATCTGCCTCAGCAGCCAGCCTTCTGCTTCGATCCGGTCGGTCATGTCTAGCCCCAGTAGCCAAGGTCTTCGTCAATAGCATCATGCGGATGCCAGGCGCCGAACGTCTTATGCAGAGAGTCGGCCATCTTCCAACTAGCCCACCCTATGAAAGCCTTCAAGAAATCTCGAATTTTCCTCACAACTCATACCTCTCATCAATCCAGCGCCCAGGCGCCAGAGCAGGTGGAGGTTCGGGTTGGGTTTCGTGCTGGGAGAGCTGGCGCTGATTGCTGGCCTGCGGCTGGCTGTCGGAAATGCAGCTGATGCCGCCGAAGTGTCCGCCGTAGAATACGTAGCAGGTAATGCCGCGCTCCTCGTCGTGCACACAATTGCCGCCCCTGTCGATGTTCCCGAATGCCTCGACATGAAAGGTTTGCCCGGCGCTTGCGCCTGTGGCCAACAGCAGGAGGCAGAAGGCGAGGCGGGTCATTCGCTCACCTCATCAACGGGCACCACCGTGCCGCCGTTTGTGCGCTGGGCCTACGGATTTCTTGGCCGCCATATCTCGGCACTGATGCGTAAATACACCATTAAAAATGCGTCAGGCATATATACTAGCCGGACAAGTAATTAAGATAATTCAAATTTCAAGAGAGATAGCCACGTGCGCAAAACATACCTAACCCTGATCGTAGGCGTTGCTGCCACACTTCTGATTCAAGGCGCCCTAAAGAGGAAAGAGGAAAATTACGGGGGATCTTGCGATTCAATTGATGATGGAAGGTACGTGCCTGAGGTAACTGGCAAGGCAGCGGCATCATTGTTTGAGGTTAGGCGACGCCTATATGCAGCTGCAATCGCGGTGTTTATTTCATTCGCTTGGAGTATCACGTGGTGGTTTGAGGGAGACGCTGCGCAATTTTCACGGTCGGGATCTGTTATAACTGTATTTGCCCTTCTTGGCGAGTCGCTTTTGGGCGAGGGTGTGAGCAGACTCAACAGGCAGATGCGAAGATCGCATGGCAGTTACTACACGTTGTGGCGCGCTGTTTGCGCCATCGCGGCAGTCTTGGGAACGCTGGTCTGGGGTTACGGTGATCTGTTACATGCCAACCTGATGCCGGAGCCTGTGCCTCAGCCTCAAATTTGCATGCAAACCAATTGAAGCAGAGGCTTCTCTAAGCTGGCTGTTCGCTGGGCACGAGGGGGAACCGAGCCGCTAGTATGGTTTTATGTGGGGCGGGTCAGGCTTTATCGACATAGCGCAGCAGTGAGTAGAGAGAAAGGGGGTATAGCGGAGTGTAGTACATTTGTACTCCTATTAGGCTTTCAGCGTATTACCTGCCTTCGCCAGCTCGGCTGTTACACGCTGACGCCAATCCGCGCCGTGCCTTAGGGTGTGCCCGAGAGGCCAGTGAATCACGACGGCCTGCTTGACTTCGGCATTGGGTGCGATCGTGAGCCCCATGATACGTTGAGCCTTGGCGATGTGGTGGCAAGTAAGGTTCGGGCGTCCGAGGATTTCGCGAAGGTCGCTGCTGAGCGCTGGAATGATTGTGGTGTTCCAGTCAGCTAGCTTGGTGTGCAGTTCCAAATTCTCGGCCCGAATACATCTATCCTGGATGTCAGCGTCATCGTGGATCGTCAATGCCAGCTGCAGCTCTGCGATTTCCAGCAGCTGATTGATGTCGGCGCTATCGACATAGGTCCAGCCCAACAATCGGCAGCCCAGCCTGCTCAAGGTTACCTATACCTAAAGGTGAGGTGTTTCCTAGCATGACTAGATCACAAAGTGTTGCGTACTTGGCTGAGCTGAAAAGACCACCGTTGCAGTCGATGATCTTTAGTGATGGTGAGGTCTATCGGTGATCTGCCTGGAAAAATGATACTGATAGTTTCCCCAGTTGCGTTTATATTTACGGTGTTACAATTAGGTCAGAGATCTTGGGTCGAATTTGGTCGAAGACTCCGATGGGTGAGGCACTTTGAGTACGCAGAAGCTTACGTAAAAGGAATGTGCCTGCAGCGAAGTAGAGAGTATATGGAGGCTAGTTATAATTAAACCCACATGGAGGCGTTTTCACCTCCTTCAAAGAATTCGGTTCGCCATGGAAGCGTTCATGTTTTGAGTACGGCAGGTGGTGGCTACTGGCTCAGCGCCATGCTTTGCGGCGATTGGCGATTTTTGATGTAATGCCCGACCATTTCACAGGAAGGAACCTTATGAAGCACACCATGATTGGCGCAATTCTCGTCGCCGTTACTGCGCTGTTGCTGAGCGGCTGCTTTGGCTCAACAGAAGAGCAAAAAGCAAAGGCGCAGCAGGAATCCAGCGACAGGCTATGGGACATCCCACCTCCGAAGACACCAGATAAGGGTTTCAAGCCCTGATGGGGAATTTCTAACGCCGCCTATCTCTAGGCGGCGTTTTTTGTTTGGGTGCTGGCGGGCAGCGCCGCAGGGTTAGGCGGCAGCGCGAACTACGAAGCTCAGGATGGCAGTGGCGTCGTCGTTGAAACACTCGGCCAGGTTTTGATACGTCCAATCCTTCGAGTTTTTCCAGCTTGCTCCAGTCGGAGCTTGGGTTGAGCCAACGGCATAGGTCGATATCAGCATGTAAACGCTGTGACCCAGCTGTTGGGCTATAAATGCGGGACTTAGAACAGAGGCAGTCGGCGTATGGCCTGGCGAACTGGATAGCACGCAAAGCCTGGTCGTTCAGCAGCACACAAGTCCCTTTCTGTCTTCGTTCCTTCCTCTATCTTGCTTAGGGCGACTCTCCTTATGACTTGCTGCATCCTCTTCTGCAGATTGATCACATCCCATCGGCTGGCATGACGTCTATCGGTACATTAGCTACGTCTTTATTCTTACTGCGCTGCGAGAGGGCGAGAGTCGCAAAGAATGCGCCATCTGACTGAAGTGCAGCGCACACGCCGACCTCGTGGGAGGTCATTGCGCGTTGCTCGCTCAAGTTGATCCTCCTTGAGCATCCATTTCCAGCAACGGACCGGGGCAGGTCGTTGGGAGACAACGCTACGACGGCATGAGGCCGTACGGTTACGGGTGATGCGTCCAGGGGGATAGGTGGTCATCCTTGGAAGTCTGTGCAGGATTGCCTTAGAGTTTGCGCTTTACTCAAGCCTGCAAAGGAATGACTCCATGGTCACCTGCCATGTTCGTTATGTGATTGATCCCTACCAGCTTCCCGCTTTTGAGGCGTATTCCCGTCACTGGATCGCTCTGGTCGAGCGCATGGGAGGCCAGCACCATGGCTATTTCCTGCCTTCTGAGGGGGCGAGCAATGTCGCCTATTGTCTGTTCAGCTTCGAGAGCCTTGCTGCCTATGAGCAGTATCGACAGCAGGCGGCAGGCGATTCGGCATGTATGGAATTGGTCAAGGAGGCCAGCGACAGGAAATTCATTCTGAATTACGAGCGAAGCTTCTTGCGCCCAGTGTTCGAGTAGTAAGCAGATTTCCTTGTATCAGCCCAGCTCTGTTCTGGGCTTTTCGCATCTGGGCTGGGCCACGCCGCCTTGTGGTAGATTCCCGGCATCATCAAGGAGGGATCAAATTCGAATCTTGATCGGGGCAATGGGTTTGGCTTTGCTAGCGGGATGCATGGCTCCAACCATGAATGAAGCTCGTCAGGCTGGTCCCTATAAAGTTCTGAGATCGACCAAAACTGACGCCGCGCTGGCGAAGTGTGTCCAATACGAATGGCAAAATCAGCCGATTTTTGGTGGAACACCTGGCGTCACTCTTCAAGCAGGCCGCGATGTCGGCTATACCGTCTTCACGCAAGTATCAGAGTATTTCGTAGACATCCAGCCAGCACCGAGTGGGTCTGAAGGAAAGTACTACGTGGTGCTGGGGAACTGGATCGCAAAAAAGCGCCTGTCAGCATTGCAAGGCTGTCTGTAGCGGTTCCGTCGAGCGCGCAGATGCCGGGCTGATACGGTCTCGACTTTCAGGAGATAGAAAATATGCGAAACATCATAGTCGGGTCGGGCTTGGCATTGCTGGCGGGGTGTGCGAGCGTTGGCGACACCCGAAGCAATCCGCCACTGCTGGACTTGAAGTCGTCAAGGCCACCCCAGCAGGTTGCCGAGTGCATCCGAGATGCCTGGCAGAACACCACGGTGCTGGGGGTAAGTGTCGGCGGTATCTTGCAGACATCTGGCGACCGCTACGCTGTCTTGGCGCCTGACGCGCAGACGCCTATCCATTTGGTCGATGTGGCATCAGCACCAAGTGGTTCGACTGTCCGTTATCACTTCTATCGCACCTGGCAGTCACCGTTGGAGCGCGTGACAGATGCGGTCAGGTCATGCGCCGGTTGACCTATCCGGGGTGGATAGCTTTTCAATGGTCGCTGACTGCTACCGAGCGCGTGGTGGCCACGCTCAAGGCCATGGTGCCCGCCACTGAGGAGTACAGCATCAATGAATGCTGTGGCGTGCTGCATTCCCTAACCTAAGAACACATAATGCAGCACAGAGGACGCACGACGGGGTGCGGCTCAAGGCACGAAAGGACGGCCAATGACCGAGAAGGAGGAGCTGGAGCTTGAGAAGCTCCAAGCTGAAATTCACAAGCTCACCGCCGAGGCGCGAAAATTGATCGCCGAGGCCAACAAAATGAAGCGCGAGACGCTGTTTTACCCCTTTGTCGCGGTGGGAGGGCTAGTCACCGTCATCGTTACCGCTGCGGCCTTCATTCAAAAGCTCTAGCCTGCCGTCCTGAGAAACAGGCTTGCCGAGTGGTCTTGAGCTTTACGCCAATTCGGCCGACACTATCGCCATAGGGTCTAGCAACAGGCGTGACCTGGCATCACAAGCGAGGGCGACCATGAGCCATGATCAAGTTATCAAGCAGATGAAAGAGAACCTGGCACAGCTGGGCAGTGAGGTCCGCGAGGGCACGCAGCACCAAGCGCGCAGCATCTTTCTGTCGGCTGCTGCGGGCGCAGTCTTCGCTTTGGCGACGAGCTGGGTAGCGTTCAAGCTCTTTTCCTGATCGGTCGGGGCCGTTACCGGCAAGCCCCAACCCGATAGCCTGCTTGGTTTTCTCGAGAGCACCCAGGCCTGTCTGGATCGCGCTTCATTCTGCTCCTGTAAACCCTGCTAGAGTCGCTCCGATATCTCTATCAAGTTGAGATCCGGGTCGCGCACATAAACGGATCGGATAGGTCCCGTGGCGCCGGTGCGTTGAACGGGGCCCTCGATAATTGGCCACTGCTGTGCTTCTAGATGGGCCACGACTTTCTCAAGGCTGATCGAGGCGATGAAGCAGAGGTCCAACGCGCCTGAGACTGGCAAGTGAGCCTTGGGTTCGAATTCGTGGCCACGCACGTGTACGTTGATCTTTTGCTCACCGAAGCGCAAAGCCAAGCGCCCGGCACCGAAAATTTCCAGGTTCATGCCCATGACGCGGGTATAGAAATCCTTGCATGCCTCGACATCGATGGTTGTCAAAACGAGGTGATCCAGATGGTTGATCATTTCACTGCCTCCCTAGGTGAGCAGTTGGTTTTCGATGAAGGTTTCGTAATGGTCAATGAGCGGACCAGCAGCACCCCACGGCTGCAGTGCTAGTCGGGCAAGCTCAGGTGCAGCAAGGGGAACGGGCGGCCCTCACCATCGAGAGGGGAGCGGCCTGTTTGGATAAAACCATAATGCAGGTAGAACCCGACCGCTTTCGGATTCTGCTCATTCACATCAACGCTAATTTGGCCGCGTGAACTCCGGGCGTGATCCAGTAGCGCGCGGCCGATGCCTTCACCTCGCCGATTGGGTTCGATAAACAGCATTTCTACGTGGCTTACGTTAAGCCCGATGAACCCAAGCGGGCCGTTTACGGCATCCTCTGCCATCCATAATTCGACAGCCGGCAGGTAGCTATCGCGCAGTTGAGCAAACAACGCCTCGATATCGGCTTCCTGTAGGAAATGGTGAGTGGCACGAACGGCGCGCAGCCAAAGGTCGAGCAACTGCGGATGGTCGGTATTAGTAGCCTGGCGAATGATCATGGCATCATCCTTAACGGGTGATAGCGGAAAAAGAGGGGTGGCAGGGAAGATAGTGAGTCTAAGCGTGGCACATCGGTAGGGTGGCCGAACGAGCAGCGCCTGGAGCGTGGTTTTGACGAGGCCAATTGTAACGTATGGCTCATCCACTGTATTTGACCTGACGTGACCTGATGAAAAATTATCGATATCTGCTCATGGCCACTGTCGTGCTTTCGAGCTGCACTGCGCAACCTGTACGGTCGGTTATGGGTGAGGCTCAGTACAAGGGTTTTGCGCTGTCATCCATTACAGGTGAGCAGTGCGCGCTCATTGGGATGCTGGATGTCGACCTGGCCGCCGCCAATAGTGTGATGCTCGAGGCGCGAGCTGCGGCGTTCGAGTATGACCCAGCAAGGATGGAAATTGAGCGTCGGCAAGCCGCTATCGACCTGCAGCGTGGGCATGGCGTGACTGAGCCTGTCTGTCATGCGCTTGCTTATGAGGTAATGAGAGCGCTGGCGGTGCGCAGGATCGAAGATCAGTCAGCGCTGCAGCACAAGCGCATGACCTTGCAGGCAATGAAGCGGGCGCGGGGTGTTCTTCCCTGACCTACTGATAACCGGGACATAGTAGCTGATGGCCGCAATTTTCCGGCACACGTCAATTCATGCGGATACAAGGCGCGGTGAATCAGAACGACGACAGAGACTGCGATCGTTAGAGTGCAGCACAGGTGGTGATAAACGTGCAGGCCATGCTTAGGCGGTTTCAGAGATGGTTTACACCAGCGCGCAAACGATGGGCGGGGGGGGCATTGATCGTTATCGCGTTGGTGGGTATGGCGATGAATCCCGCGAGCAGGTGGCCTTGGGTGTTGGCGACAGGCGTGATATGGCTACTCGCGGCCTGGTTACCCAGAAGATGACAGATCGTTAGTCGCAACTGCTGGTGCTCGATCCGCTGTCGCTAGCGTGGCTGTCCCCGATAGGGCGCTATTGCTGGCGTGATGGCAGTCGTAGTGTAACCGTCCGGCAACCACATCTTCCCCGCACGACTGCTGAAGGCCATGGAGCCCCCGAAGTTTGAGTGGACACCATTTCTGGTCCATCAAGCGGATTTCCTATGCAGCCTCGTTTTCTGGGCTCGTGCAATCGCTAGTTGGTCTGCGATGACTTTGCAGGTTACAACGCCAGCTTCGTACAGGGCTTGTTCGACATTGGCTGTATGGCCCATGCCCGTCGCAAATTCTTTGACCTGTTCGCTTCGAATGTGCCCATCCATAACAATCAGGGGGGAAATCAGATTCGCCCATGGGCCCTCGGTCGTTCGAACTGGCTCCTTGCCAGGTCGTTACGCAGCGGTAAACGGGCAGCGGCGATCATGAGCCTGATCCAGTCAGCACGGCTGAATGGACATGATCCATACGCCTACCTGAAAGACGTCCCTAGTCGTCTGCCAACCCAAAGGGTAAGCGAGTTTCCTGATCTGCTTGCGCATACGTGGGCGCCTGAAGCGAGATGAGCCGCTTCCAATTGCGGCTACATATCTGTAAATTCGCATATGCGTAGAATCGAATATAAAGGTTGGTCATGCTCATTCAGCCGCCTATTTTCTTTAAATGCCTTGGTGACGAAACCCGCGCCCGGATCATGCTCATGCTCGCAGCTGAGGGTGAGCTGTGCGTCTGTGAACTGATTTGGGCACTCGACGACAGCCAGCCGAAGATCTCACGCCACCTGGCTCAGCTTCGTACCTGCGGGCTGCTGGAGGATCGTCGGCAGGGCCAATGGGTTTACTACCGTCTTCATCCGGAAATGCCCCTATGGGCACTGGATGTACTTCAGGCGACGCTCGAGGCTAACCGCACTTGGCTCGGTGATGACCAAGGTCGCCTTGCTTCCATGGAAGGTCGCCCGGTACGCCAGGTTTCCTGTTGCTAAGTGTTATTGGAGACCCGAGATGTTGTTGGCAGTGTCTATTTTTCTGGTAACGCTGGTACTGGTGATCTGGCAACCCCGAGGGCTTGGCGTGGGTTGGAGTGCGTCTGCCGGAGCGGTGGTCGCGTTGCTAACTGGCGTTGTTGCGCTCAGTGATATCCCGGTGGTCTGGCACATTGTGTGGAACGCAACGGCGACGTTCATTGCGGTGATCATCATCAGCCTCCTGCTGGATGAGGCAGGCTTTTTCGAGTGGGTAGCGCTTCATGTGGCTCGTTGGGGGAGAGGCAGCGGGGCACGCCTGTTTGCACTAATGGTACTCTTGGGTGCAGCTGTCTCGGCCCTGTTTGCTAATGATGGCGCAGCATTGATTCTGACCCCCATTGTCATCGCAATGCTTACGGCGCTGCGCTTTAGCCCGGCAGCAACCTTGGCTTTCGTGATGGCTGCCGGCTTCATTGCCGACACTGCCAGCTTGCCGCTGGTTGTCTCGAACCTTGTGAACATCGTCTCTGCCGATTTTTTCGACATCGGATTTGGTCAGTACGCCTCGATTATGTGGCCGGTGAATCTGGCCAGTGTCGGGGCGACGCTAGGCATGCTTTGGTTGTTTTATCGAAAAGAGGTACCGCTGGCGTACTCACCCGAAGAACTACCGCGACCAGAAGAGGCCATCAAGGATCGCCATACGTTCATTGCTGGCTGGTGGGTGTTGCTGCATCTGCTAGTCGGTTTGTTCGCCCTTGAGCCCCTAGGCATACCGATCAGTGCTGTCGCCGCTGTATGCGCACTGGTGTTGCTGATAATTGCCGCGAAAGGGCATGTGATCTCGACCCGCAAAGTCATGCTCAACGCACCCTGGCAGGTCGTATTGTTTTCACTTGGCATGTATCTGGTGATCTACGGCCTGAAGAATGCAGGGCTGACAGAAGGACTCGGCTCATTGTTCGGCACCTTCGCCGATCATGGTCTGTGGGTTGCGACACTCGGCACCGGTTTCACGGCTGCGCTGCTGTCATCTTTCATGAACAACATGCCCAGCGTGCTGATTGCTGCCTTGTCGATTCAGGACAGTGGCGCGACGGGGCTCGCCCACGAAGCCATGGTGTACGCCAACATCATCGGCTGCGACCTTGGCCCCAAGATAACCCCCATCGGTAGTCTGGCGACGCTGCTGTGGCTGCATGTCCTGGCTCAGAAAAACATCCGCATCACGTGGGGTTACTACTTCAAGGTTGGCTGCGTAATCACTTTCCCCATTCTGCTGCTGACACTGGCAGCGCTTGCCGTGCGCTTGAGCATCAGCACGTAGGAGTAACTTATGAAGATGCTGTTCATGTGTACGGCCAATAGCTGTCGCAGCGTCCTGTCCGAAGGACTGTTCAACCATGTTGCGCCGGACGGCTTCACGGCCATCAGTTCGGGCAGCCTCCCCAGCGGCAAACTCAATCCCCGTGCGGTGAGCACGCTGCAAGGACTGGGTGTCGACACGTCCGCCCTTTATAGCAAGGGATCAGAAGCGTTCGCGGACTCGCCACCCGATATCGTGATCACTGTGTGCGACAAGGCAAGTAGCGAAGCCTGTCCGGTGTATTTTGGCCCGGCCATCAAGAGCCACTGGGGGCTGCCTGACCCATCGGAAGTGGATGGCAGCGACGAGGCTATTCAGGTCGCATTCGACGCAACGGTTGAACACATCAAAAGGCGGTTCGCAGCGTTATTCGCGTTGGATCTGAAGACACTTCAAGGCGACGACCTGAAGCAGGCTTTGGATCGGATTGGAGCATTGTGATGAGCGAGTTCGATATCGACTCTGCCGAGGCCTTTCCTGCCCTCGATCTGTTGCTGATGGATCTGCCCACTGCCGATAAGCTTAACCTGGCTGATGCGTCGAATGTCAAACCACGCATCCTTCTGCTCTATGGATCGACCAGAGAGCGTTCGTTCAGTCGTCTCTTGACGCAAGAGGCCGCTAGACTGCTCCAGTACATGGGCGCCGAGACGGTGATTTTCGATCCGTCAGGTTTGCCCTTGCCGGATGACGCGCCAGTCGAACACCCGAAGGTACAAGAGCTGCGTAATCTGGTGCTGTGGTCAGACGGACAGGTATGGTGTTCCCCCGAGCGTCATGGCGCTATGTCCGGGGTATTCAAAGCGCAGATCGATTGGATTCCTTTGACCCTGGGTGCCGTGCGGCCCACCCAAGGCAAAACACTCGCGGTGATGCAGGTGTGCGGTGGGTCTCAGTCATTCAACGCTGTGAACCAGATGCGTGTGTTAGGTCGATGGATGCGCATGCTGACCATCCCGAATCAGTCGTCCGTGCCGAAGGCGTATCTGGAGTTCGACGATGCTGGCCGAATGAAACCTTCGCCGTACTATGACCGCGTGGTCGATGTGATGGAGGAACTGGTGAAGTTCACGCTGCTGGTTCGTGGCCGTGAGGGCTATTTGGTAGATCGATATTCGGAGCGAAAAGAAAGCGCTGAAGCTCTATCGGCCAGGATAAATCAACGCTCCATCTAGGAATCGCTTGGATGGGATGTCAGCCATTACGCAACTTCAATTGCAACGTGTAATGGCTGGTGCGCTTACGTCGTAGCTTCGTATCGAGCAGGTTGTGGTCAGGCGCGTGGTCTCGTCGTTGTCCATGAAGGGCACGGAGGAGGGAGGGCTGATCTGGCTGGAGTCGGTTGAACGGTTGAGTTCAGCGTGCCCTGGCTTCTCTGTGCGCTTGAACAAGCGGGCCAAGAAAGCAGGCATGACTAGTCCTTTCTTAAAAGCCTGTTGAGCAGCCCCTCTTGGTGCACATTGTCGTAGCACCCAGGTTGATTAGGTGGCGTGGCGTTACAGGGGATATTTCGTTGATCCCAGCGACTTCCATAGGGGCTGTTGAAATAATGATTGCACCCCGTAAGCAGGGTCACCACCAGCCCGATCAGTAGACCTTTATTCATTGCACATTCAGCCCTCAAATGTCCCACGTAGTACGGTACTGGCAACTGGCAGGGCAGATTAAAGTCGAATCGGATAGGTCCGTTGACTCAGCGGTAAGTTTCGACCCTTTACTCAGCCAGCGCGCGTCATCTCCTATCGTTCAACGTTCATCATGCCGCTGATAAACACGCTTTCTACAAGAAGCCGACCAAGCGCATGCTCTCGAATTCTGACACCTAGTGAGATGCCTGATCGGCCACCGCCAAAGCATATTAGCCATTGACCCGCACCGCCAGCAAAGCCCGTTCCTTGCTCAACGGCTTGAGCAGGCCTGGCTGCTCTCCGATTTTCATGAACAGATAGTAGTCTCCGCGCTCGCCAAGGAGAATGCGATAGACCTGGGCAGTTCTGTCGGTGCTGGGCGAAGTCAATTTGTCCACGAGCAGTGTGTAAGTCGTGACACCAAGGTGCTCAAGGCCTGTGCAACTTCGGTATCGATTTTCGCTCGCCATTTCTGCATGACGTGCCGGTGCGCCATGACCGTCAGGGCGATCGCCAACAGTGGCAACACCGCAGCTGCGAAGAAGGTCAGTAACGAATTCATGATTGATGCTCGCGGTAGATGTGCAGTGCGTCCAGGCATCGCTAATGGCGCTCTACCGCGACAGCCCAGCATTATGGCACCGACGTTCCCGCTCGTCTGATCGATGAGGTTCGATGCCATATTTCGCTAGTAGCCCAAGCGGCAGGCGGCTAATGTCCCTCTTAGCGGCCATTAGACTAAAGTATTAGGAGGCGCGATGCGGATACGCGGCAGTGTGTTCTGGTCCTGGGCTGACCCTACGTTGCACCATCGCGCGCACGAAGAGACATTAAGCGACAAGACGTCGATTAATGTACAGGTTCGTCTGTCCCGAAAAGGCCTCGTTCAGCTGTTCATAGGTGTCTATGCTCCTGGCGGCGTGCCTGTCTATGAGGAGGCGTTCGACGACCGCCCAAAGGAGTCCATGTCCCGGGCATTGGCCTGGGGCGTCATGAGAGCCCGCGAAGTGGCTTCTTTCAATTCCCAGAGCATCCCCAAGAGCGGTCATGGACCATGATGGCTGCCGATACGTCTGAACTGCTGAGCGCAACAAATGCCCAACGTTTCACACGTTGAGGAGTTTGAACATGACTGAACAGCAACCTGAACCCAAAAAAGATCAGGTACCGGCTCACGCCACCGAGGAGGAAAAAGCGCGACTCAAGGACAAGAACAAGGATGGCATTCCGCCTGGAGTCGCCTGACAGTTTTTACCGGGCATGAACTTCTGAATGCCACCGCTTATCTGATTCAGGCGCCGGGTCATTCGGCTCAGGACAGTCGTTTCTCAAGCGGAAAGTTGCGTATGTTTTCAGAGGACTTCTACGGTATCTACCTTGTTGTGGAGGCGGTGGTGGCTTTCGTCGTGCTGGCGATCGCTGCTCATTGGAGTCAGGGTACTTGAGGGTGCGAGACGGCACGGGTCAATCCTGTGCCGTCTGCAGCTGCATCTCTGGGGATTTATTTCAGCCAACTATCAGCTCAACCCCTGATCATCTCCAGCCGTTCGCGGCCTGCTTCGGTAATCGCGTTCTCGCCCTCGTCACTGATGCGGTACCGTCCCGATGGCAGCTTGTGAATCGAGAATCGCACCAGCCCGCTGCGGGCAAGCGCTTGTCCGGCTTCATAACTCATTGCATTTTCCAGATCGTAAACCTTGATCTCACCAATCTTGAAACGTGAAAACGCAATGAGTGCTGAATCGATGACGTCTTGGCTGATGGAATGAACGTGTTCCATTTGACTTCCCAGTTCGTGAGTGGCCCGGTCCATGGACATAAGCAACGGACCTTGGCAGTTCGTCGAAAGGCGAACGCTACTACGCTTGGTACGAGACGTGTACTGGGTTTGCATCCACGCTGGATGCAAACCCAGCGACATGACCGGCACTGGGAGTGCCCGTTGCTTTTCCCCACGACAGCTAACTGAATACTGAAGTAGCAGCCAAGCGCGTAGAGGCGTCATGAGCACTTTGCTTTTGACGCACCCAACCGCAATACTTCGCGTATTCAATCGGAGGAAAGTGCGTGGAAACAAGAAGTGCTGTAGCTGAAATGTTCATTGGCATCCCAACACATTTCTGGGTATTGCCCGTGGCAGGCCTGATCGCGTATTACGGCGTCAAATGGTCAGCCAGGCCTACACCACGCGCGCACTGGATAAAAGGGGCAGCCTACTTGCTGCTGATCGCCCTGGCCTTGATCCCGAACGCACTTTACGCGCTCATGCCGCCTGCCCCCGGTCCTGAGCAACTCATCGACAACCACCCTATGCCCAACTATGCCGGCCGCTTCTACCTGGACCTGTTCTACGTATTCGGCGGCTGGGCGCTGAGCAAGGTGGTCAAGCTCAGGTTTCATTGAGACGATCTTCGGGGGATGGGATTGTACTCAATGCGTCACTTGTTACGCACGGCAGGGCTAAGTGAGCTCTGCATCTTGGTTGCCACCTCCCGCAGGGCTTCGGTTACCTGTGCAAGGGCTTCAATGTGTGCGTTCACGTCGATCTGATCCGGATGAGCACCCCGCGCCTGTATGAAGCGCGCATGGCCGTTCATGGCTTTGCCAAGTTCTTCTAGATGATCTGCGGTTTTGACCAAGTCCGATTTGATGCAGTCAAGTGATTCCATGAACATGTTGACTCGATGGGCGATGCGTTCAACGTTAGCATGTTTGTCAGCCGCTGCGCTTGGCCCGGCTTCCAGCAACGGAAGGGAACGCCTGTGCCCACGCTCTTTCTCCACCTGGCCACGACCCCAATCAGGAGGGTGCTTGATCTTCGGATTGCACCATTAGAACCGATCCCTGAGCGTCAGTACCCAGCAAGGCCGGGCCACTATCAACACGCGTTTCGGCAAGCGCTGTATCAGGGGAGCGAAAGATCTGCTGACGCTGCTCGGGGCTCACGAGGGTTATCAGCTTACCGTTCTGGTAAAACAACCGCGTTTGTTTAGACGACTCGTTCATGGGCTCGGCATCCTTGGCTGAAGGGTTCGCGTGCCGGGATTGGCCTGATGACATTGCCACCCTATACCTGCCCTTGCTACTGGCAGAACTGTCAGGCGACAACCTGCACAGCGCCGTCTACTCTATCAAGCGTTCCGGGTTGAAGAAAAAAGAGGCGATCAGAACTGCGGCGATAACCCCGCTGGCGTCAGCCAGGAACAACGACAATGAGTGACTGTTGCCTACTGTTGCGCCCAGGCCTGTAGCAAAATTCACCCCATGCGGGAATGCAGCGACCATCAGCAGCACGCTGGCCAGCAGGCAAGCGAGCAGCTTCATGTACAACCTGCCGAACGCCAGCCCGTAGGTCCAGAACACCAGGATGCACACCACGGCCAGACCGGTCGATGTTGCAAATTGTGCAAGCACTTCTAGCCACCACACCATGTAGGACTCCAGCGAATCGCCCAATTAAATCAGTCAAGCAGTGCCCACATTTGTGTGGCTGTGCATGATTGCTCATCAGAAACAAGACAGGCTGCATTCGTTCCGCACGCCGGTAAAAAAGGGCAACCGTGATGTTTCCGGAATTCGACGATGGTCCATTCCTCCTTGGCCCTTTCACTTGCTAGAATGCCCGCGACTGATCGAGGCCAAAGAAATGCCTAACTTCCTGTATGTCGTGGCGGCGCTGTGTGTAGCACTCGTGGGCTGCGCTTCACCCGGCAAGCCCACTGCAAGCAAGCTCACATCCAAAACGCCCCAGCAATATGCCGCCTGCGTTATGCCGCAATGGCAGGCCTTGGCACCCAATTCAACGCAGAAATCCATCCCCCATGGCGTACGCATGACGGCGCCTAGTGCGGTGACGACCGATGATGTGCTGGAGGTGATCGAGTCGGGGGAGGGTAGCCGCGCGACATTCTATAAAGGCAGCTTTCTGTCGGGCGACAAGCTAAGGGTGGCGGCACGCGAATGCCTTGAGTGACAGGTGCGTCAGGCGGGTTTGCAGGCGGGCGTGATCGCAGGAAAAAGGGCGGTCCTTCGCCTATTCAAGAGCGTGGTAGTTGCGGCGCGCCGTTCATTGAAGCAGTGCAGGCTTGCGTGCGGTTTTGCGGCGTACTACATTGCATACCCAGCGCTTGCCACACCGGTAAGGCGCGCGGATGAACGTCAGGTCAGCGATCAACCTGGCCCCTTGTGCCTTCAGGGCTTGTGCGAGTTGTGCGAGCGTCTCAGCTTCGATAGTCATGATTCACCTCGTCAGTTTCTTGCAGCGTTCACAAGTGTTGACCGGTGCCGATTCGCAGTAATTCAGTTCCATTACGGTTAGTCGCTTTGTCATAAGCACCCCCCGCACGCTGCCTTTTCATTTCCGAGTAGCGGTATGCCTAGCCTGTACACCCTCATGCCATCGATGGTTGGCACGCTGACCCTTGTCTCTCGGGATCAAAGGCTGATCGCCGTGCTGTGGGAGCAGGAGCGGGAAAACAGAGTGCGTCTTGGTCCGTTGCAGCGTGACGATCACTGCCCCGTTCTGATCGAAACCGCACGTCAACTGACCGAATACTTCGCCGGCTCACGTCAGTGTTTCGATCTGGCCCTGGAATTCTCTGGGACGGCGTTTCAGCGTCGAGTGTGGGACGCATTGCTCTGCATACCCTTTGGTGAAACCCGCACGTATGGTCAGATCGCCCAGCAGATCGGCAACCCCAGTGCCGTGCGGGCGGTAGGCGCTGCCAATGGCCGCAATCCGATTTCGATCATTGCGCCCTGTCATCGTGTGATAGGGACTGGCGGTGGGCTCACCGGCTTTGCCGGTGGCCTGGCCGCCAAACAACTGCTATTGGCCCTCGAAGGCCGGCAGACGTTGCCACTGGACTTGCGGCTTCAGCCCAGCCAGTAGGCGCCAACGCACGACAGTGCAGTCAGAAATGTACCTACCATGAGTGAATACTCCCAGCGCACACGGCGCAATCGTGCCTGAACAGCCCGCAGGTATTGACCTGGGGCAGGCGCATCACGGCGATGGCGCATGCCCTCGGCAATGTCGGCCACCTGGCCATCGATTAGCAACCCGATCACGTAGTAGCTTAGCCCGTAGCTCGCCAGTGCCAGTACCAGGTAAATCACGCGGGCGCATCCAGCGGCATCACGCTGGCAGTGCCAGCCTCGGTGTCCAGCAGCAGCAGGCCTTCGCTGTGGGAGTCCAGGCAAGCCAGCAGGCGACCCTCACTGTCCCACGCCGCAGAACCACCGGCCGCCAGGAACTCGCCGGCGGGTCCAACGCAGTTGGCCATCAGCACGGTCAGGCCCAGTTCGCGCGCCACCTGCGGATAATGCATGTGTCCTTCGCTTACGCCTTTTGCCGTCTTGGCCACACTCACCAGATAGATGTCTGCCCCTCGTTCTCGTGCCGATGCAGCATGTGCCATGAACATCGATTCATAGCAGATGGCGGGCGCAATTTGGTGATGCGCCGTCTGAATCAGCGAGGTGCTCACCCCTGCGTTGAAGTAGGGCAGTTCATCTTCGTGCAGACGCTGTTTTGCATAGGCTTGGCGTGGGGCGCCCGGGGTGAAGATCGGCATGCCGATCTGGATGCCGTTCGGGGTTGGCAACGGTAATCCCGCCGCAACGAGGATGCATAGGCGGTCACTTGCCGCTTGCAGCGGGTCCAGGCGTGGGGAGCCCAGGGGCAGCGCAGCCTGACGGGCAATGGTGGGTTCGTAACCGGTCAACGACAACTCGGGAAAGACGATCACGGCAGCGCCCAGCCTCGCAGCTTGTTCGATGCAGGCCAGATGACGCCTGACGTTGGCCGCCACATCGCCCTTGAATGAACCCAGTTGTGCAGCGCACAGATTCATGACACTTCCTTCCCTGGCACGTGATCGCCGAGCATACTCCCGACCAGCCGCTTGTGCCATGCTGCCCAGGCAAAGGCCTAGAAAGTCTTTGTCTACTTGCAAAGGAATAAGGTCATGCAGCGTTTCCAGCTTGTCGGTGCCAATGTTCAAGGTCGGGATCTGGCCGTTGGAGACATACACGGCCATTTCGACCGGCTGCAGCAAAGCCTGGACGCCGTCGGTTTCAACAAGGAAAAGGATCGGCTATTCAGCGTCGGCGACCTGGTCGATCGCGGGCCTTTTAGCCGGGCAGCCCTGCATTGGCTGGAGCAGCCATGGTTTTATGCGGTCCAGGGCAACCACGAGTCGCTGGCGATCAACCTGGTCCGTGGCGGCCGGCTGGACCTGGCGATGTACCGTGCAGCAGGGGGTGGGTGGTTCATCGATTCGACGGCCGCTGAGCAGCTGCGCTTCGTCGAGCGTTTCGAACAGATGCCGATCGCCTTGCAGGTCGAGTCGGCAAGCGGCCCCATTGGCCTGTTGCATGCCGACAGCCCGTTCGACGACTGGTCCACCCTGCGTACCTGGCTCGAACTGGACGATGACCCAGACGTGCTTGAAACCTGCCTGTGGTCAAGGCGACGTTTGAAGCAGGCCGATACCACGCCCGTAAAAGGGTTGCGCGCCCTGCTGGTCGGTCATACCACTGTCCAGTCTGTCAGGCAGCTGGGCAATGTGTGGCACTTGGATACCGGGGGATGGACCAGTGGGCATTTCAGCCTGATGGACCTGCGTACACTGATGCTGGTCAACGCCAGGCCAGCGTGATCAGCAAACCGATGCCGAGCAGTAGCAACACGAG
Source organism: Pseudomonas sp. I3-I5 (assembly GCF_022699445.1). NCBI lineage: Bacteria > Pseudomonadati > Pseudomonadota > Gammaproteobacteria > Pseudomonadales > Pseudomonadaceae > Pseudomonas > Pseudomonas sp. I3-I5. The sequence goes on from NZ_CP093940.1 coordinate 2,073,616, forward strand.
GCCTGACAGCCGTTCGAGTAAGGGCAGGGCACTGCTGAATCGCCGCAGTACCCGCGGGTGGCCTATGCTGACAGCGACCAGCAGGTCCCAGGCAAGCACCGCGCAGAACATCCAGATGCCGTACGACAACAGCCACATAGTAGAGCTGCCCGCTACCAGGCTGGCCAGGCTTGCGTAAAACAACCCATTTTTTGGATTGAGCAGGCCGGACAGCAGGCCCATCTGCAGGTTGCGCCACCAGGTGGGTGCGCTGCTGGCCGAAGTCGGGGACATGCTGGTACTGCCGGCATGACGCAGAAACGCAATACCCAGATAGACCAGGTAAACCGCACCGGCCAGTTGCAACAGCTCGAACAGCGCGCTGCCCTCGTGCAGTATGGACACCCCGGTGAAGGCCAGCACGATGAATACCCCGTTGCCCAGGGCAATGCCCACACATGCGCCGCTGGCCACGCGCCAGCCACTGGCAATTGCGGTTCGGGCAATCAGGAAGAAATCCGGCCCGGGCGACAACAGCGCCAGGAAGTGGGCAAGGGCAATCAGGATAAATGCTTGCATGGTCGCAGGTGGCTCGGCGCTTGAGATCAGTTGCCTGAGTGTGCGAGTGCAGGCACGCTGCGTATTGAACAATATTGCAGGTGGTGACCGCGCAGCCTTACTTCATGGTCTGAGCCTTGAGGTAATGCCCCGGTGTGATCCCGACATGCGCCTTGAATACCCGCTGAAAATGGCTTTGATCGGCGAACCCCAGGTCGTGGGCGACCTCAACCAGTCGGTGACCCTGCCGGAGCAGTTGACGGCCCCGGTTGATCCTGGCGTTGAGCAAGTAGGCGTGCGGCGTCAGGCCTGTGGCAGCCCGAAACGCGCGAATCAGTTGATAACGACCAAGGCCTGCTTCCCGGGCCAATGACTTCACGGTCAGGCGAGCCGGATCCTGGTCGTGCAGGGTCGTCAGCAAATCCTGCAGCGCTGGGGCTTGAAGGACGGGTGCTGCGGCCAAGGGCGAGAAGGTGTCGAAATCCATGTCGCACAGAAAAGCGATCAGCTCGGCCTCCTTTTGCATCGGGGCCGCCTCGGAAAACAGCACGTCGTTGAGTTGGCAGAATCGGTGGTACGCTTCGGCATCCCGGCTGACACGCGCCGGTTGTTCAGGCGCGCCGCAGGGCAGGCCGGACTCAGTGCGCAGCTCAGCCAGCCAGCGCGCATCCACATGCAGCATCTGGTAGCTCCAGGACTGGTCTGCCTCGGGGTTGCAGGCATGGACCCGGTGCGCGGGGACCGCCACCAGCGTACCGGGGGTGAGCCGCTCGGTCCCGCAACCTGCACCTGTGAACAGGCTGGAACCCGCGTCCACGGCACCGATGGAGAAGGTCGGATGGCTATGGGCTTTGTAGCAAGCCCGGCTGTTGCAGGCCCGGCGGCTCTCGACCTGCGGCAAGCGCGGATCTCGCCACAGGCGGGTATTGGAACGCGGCATCGGAAGGTCCTCGTGATGGCTGACAGCTTAAACAGACGCTGCTGGCCCGTACAGTTGTCGCGCGTGACTGTACCTTGACGCTGCGGCCTGGTACCTGCGATACAGCCCTAAATTCAGAGGATAGAGGGATGGACCTTGCCAGCCTGATGCTTTTCATACCGGCCTGCTTTGCCCTGAACATGGCACCAGGTCCCAACAACCTGTTGTCGCTGCACAATGCCAGTCGCTATGGGTTGCGCGCCGCTTGCCTTGCAGGGGTAGGGCGCCTGTTTGCTTTCAGCGGCATGATAGGCCTTGCGGCCATGGGCCTGGCCGTGGTCCTGCATACCAGCGAAACCCTGTTTCTGGCGATAAAAGTGGTAGGGGCGGTGTATCTGTTCTATCTGGCGTGGCAACTGTGGCGTGCGCCAGTGGCCGCGGCCGTCGAGGCTGGGTACCCGGCGCGCAGTGGGTGGCGCCTGGCGCGTCAGGAGTTCATGGTTGCAGCAGGCAACCCGAAAGCCATCCTGATATTTACAGCCTTTCTGCCACAGTTCGTATCGGTCGCCAGCCCCGTGCCGGTAGGCCAACAGTTCCTGTTACTAGGGGTTTTGTTTCTACTGCTGGAATGGGCAGCCATCGCGCTCTACGCTGCAGTGGGCGCTTATTTGCAGCGATGGTTCTCGCGGCCGCGGCCTCGTAGGTTGTTCAATCGCACCAGTGCCGCGCTGCTGGCAAGCGCAGGGGCAGGGCTGTTGGTCGTTCGGCGTTAGTCAAGGGCAGGGCGCGCGATGGTCGCGCGCCCTGCTTACTTGTCAGAACTGCCAGCGTACGCCCAGGTTGACGCCGCTGGCCTCTTGTTCACGGCTATCCAGATGCGTCGTGTACTGAATCCCGCCGTGCACGCTCAACGAAGTATTGAGTTGCGCTGCAACGCCTGCTTCGGCTTGCAGGGCGGTGTAGCGGTAATCAGTCTTGACCTTGTCCGTCTTGTCGAAGACCAGCGCATCCCTGCCGCCGTCCCCATGCCACAGGTTCACTTGCGCGTAGGGCTGCAGCAGCCGGGCACCGTTGGGCTGGAATCGTCCCTCCAGGCGCAGCCCGATGCGGCCAGTGAGTTCAACCTGCGCGTCATGGTCGATACGCGAGACGCGATCATTTGCGGTATCGAACTTGGTCTTCTGGGCGATGACCTGTGCCTGCGGCTCGATTGCCCAGTGCGATGACAAGGTTACGGGCACGCCGGCTTCCAGCGAAGCGGCCCAGGCGTCCCCGTCCAAGTCCAACTTGTCGCCTCGGTCCGAGCGCGCCCGCCCATCCAAACGGGTGTATTGCAACACGCCATCCAGATAGCCACCTTGCGCACCCACCCAGCTCCAGTACGCACCTGCGCTTTTTCCATCCAGGCGCAAGTCACCGACGCTACGGTTCTCCTGGGCCAACGCGAAGCCCTTGACACCGGCCGTCAGGCGAGACTGGCTGAGGTATACCCCAGCGTGTTGACGGGCACCGCTATCACTCACATGAGCGTACACGTCCTGACCAACCTTGAAGCCATACAGGTCGCCATCGAGGCTGGGGCTGACCGTACCACTCCACTGTTGACGGAGTGCGCCGCCGTAGGCCTGACCCCAGGCAGCGGGCAGTGCGCCCTGGCCCTCCAGCAACTGCTGGTCGCCCTGACGCTGATGGAAGGTGCCCAGCCCCTGACGCACCACGATGGCTGCCCCCCTGGGGGCGGCGGCGTAGACCGCGACCTCGGGACGATACAGCGGCAGGCTCTGGTTGCCGGCGATCGGGGCGGGCAAGTCCAGTTGCCCTGGGGCTGGAGCGGCAACCGGCGGGGTAACCGCCGGCTGTTCGGGCGCCGGCTCGGCAGGGACCTCGGGTTCGGGCTCAGCCGGCGGCGTCACCACAGGTGGCGCCACCAGCGTCGAGCGCAGGTACCAGTTGTTCTCGCTGCCAGCGGTAACACCACCTTTGAACAATCGATAGTCGTAGGCACCCGCCGAAAGGGTTTGCGTTTGCACGAAGGCGGTAGCCGTACTGGTGGCACCGTCGCGTGCCTCCACGACCTGAATGCCGTTCTGGGGTGTCGACGCGCCGGCTCCCCCCAGATTGTTGACGATCAGGCCGGTCGTCCCCGTTATGGACCCGGCGCTGACCACCAGGCGATCGGAGGGCGCATTGTCACCGGCCAGCACACTGTTCACGCGCAACAGGCCGTTTTCGCCGACATAGTCGCCTTGGATGGTAAGACGGCCCAGGGCATCGCCACCCTCGGTAAGGTTGAGCGTTCCGGCGTTACTCACCGATGCGCGTTGCCCTGGGCCAAACGCTGTGATCACGCCCTCGCTTGAGGCAAGGACGCTGTTGCTGTCGAGGGTGAGCCTGCCGGTTCCGGTGCCGGCGTCTCCAAGGACCAGGGTGTCGTTGAGCGCCAGCTGACTAAGATTGGTCAACGCCACCGTCTCCCAGTTGAGGTAGCGAGCACCGCCCACCGCGCGGCTATTGTCGAACGTGAGGATATCGTTGCCTTCGCCGCCATCGATTGTGATGATCAGCGTTTCCGGATTAAGCCCGGAGAGCAGCGCAGTGTCGTCGCCCGGCCCGGCATCGACTTTCCCGCCGATCGTCCCGCCGTCCCAGACGAAGCGATCGTTGCCCGTGCTGAGCAGCACGTCCCCTGCGACGCTGCCGCCATGGATCAGGACGCTGTCGTCGCCGCCGCTGACGCTGATATTGCCGCCAATAGTGCCATCGAAGACCTCGATGTAATCGGTGTCGAACGCGGCAATGACATTCCTGTCAACGCTGCCACCGCGCATGATGAAGGTATTCTTGTCCAGGCGCAGGTTGACGTTTCCGATCCTGCCGCCGTCCATTTCGGCGTAGTCGCCGCTGTCGAAGGTGCCCTTGATCCAGCCGCCGGACATGTAGAAGGTGTCCAGCCCGTCACCCTGGTTGACGTTACCCTCGATCACGCCGCCGCTCATGACGAAGTCATCGATGCCGCCACCCTGATTGACGTTGCCGGCGATCGTGCCGGAGGCCATGTCGATACTGTCCCGGCCTGGGCCAAAGGTGACATCGCCCTCGATGGCGCCGGTGCCACCTGCCGGAAACACCAGACGGTTGTCACCCTCGGTATCCACCAGCGAAGGCGCTGACCCGCTGTCGCAGACATACGTGTCGTTACCGGCCCCAGGGGAAAATGTACAAGCTGCCTGAGCGGATGGCAGGGCCGCGCCCAGCAAACTCAGTGAGCCCACAATCAGTCGTACACGCATAGCAAAGCCTCCATTCAAAGCCAGCGCGCAACGTCAATTGCGCGGGGTCAGGCACTTTTTACAGAGGAAGGCTTGGGAGCGACAACTGGCAGAACTGCTAGTTGCTGGGTATTTGGACGGCAGTGTTGAGACTCAGTCGCGGTAGAACGTCTGCACCAGGTGATAGCCGAATTTGCTCTTCACGGGCCCATGCACAACGCGCAGGGGCTTCTTGAAGATGACCTGGTCGATCGCACCGACCATCTGCCCAGGGCGAATCTCTCCAAGATCACCGCCACGCTTGCCCGAGGGGCAGAGGGAGAACTTCCTGGCGAGCACATCGAACGCCTCACCCTTGGCGATGCGCTGCTTGAGCTTTTCGGCTTCGTCAGCAGTCTTGACCAGGATGTGGCGGGCTTGGGCTTTCATGATCTACCTGTGCATGCAGCGAGAGAAAGCAGCCATTATGCCCGACGCACCGCTACCACCGCGAATCGGCATGGCTTATTGCGCCAGCCATCCACCGTCCATGTTCCAGGCCGCACCGCGCACCTGGCTGCCAGCCTCGCTGCATAGAAACAGCACAAGCTCGCCCAGGTGCTCGGGCGCTACGAACGCTTGTGAAGGCTGTTTTTCCGCGAGCAATTCCCGTTCTGCCTGCTGCGGATCGACGCCGGTTGCAGCACGTGCGTCGATCTGCTGCTGCACCAGCGGCGTCAACACCCAGCCTGGGCACAGGGCATTGCAGGTCACGCCGCTCATGGCGGTTTCCAGCCCTACGACCTTGGTCAGGCCAATCACCCCATGCTTGGCGGCGACATATGCGGCCTTGCCGGTGGAGCCGACGAGCCCATGGACCGAGGCGATGTTGATGATGCGGCCCCAGTTGCGGGCGCGCATACCTGGCAGCACCAGGCGAGTGCCGTGGAAGACCGCAGACAGGTTCAAGGCAATGATCTTGTCCCAGCTGTCCACCGGGAAGTGCTCGACAGGTGCCACATGCTGGATCCCGGCATTGTTGACCAGGATATCCACGGCACCGAATGCCTGTTCGGCAAAGTCCAGCATGGCCTCGATCTGCGCGGCATCGGCAAGATCACCGGGGTGATGGCGCACCTGCACCCCTAATTGCTCAAGGCTGGCGATGGCAGGTGAAGGGTCACCAAAACCGTTGAGCACGATGTTGGCCCCCGCTCGCGCCAGCACATGGGCAATGCCCAGGCCAATGCCGCTGGTGGAACCTGTGATCACTGCTGTCTTGCCTTTGAGGGTCATGCAAAGCTCCCTAACAGCGCGCCGGCGCCGACTGGAACGAAGAAAGCCGTTGGGCATCGCCCGGGATGGGCTGAGCGTAGGAGCGGAGCGGCTGATCAAAGGTTCCGCAGGGGCCTTCGCGTGAGGCCAAAGCAGCGGCTTTGCGCCACTCCCTCCTACCGGGCTTGCTTCGCAGGACTTAGTCCTGGCGGCTGGTCACTTCCAGCAGGTGGTAGCCGAACTGAGTCTTGACCGGACCCTGCACGGTGTTGACCGGGGCGCTGAAGACCACGGTATCGAATTCCTTGACCATCTGGCCAGGACCGAACGAGCCCAGGTCACCACCCTGACGGCTGGACGGGCAGGTGGAGTTGGCCTTGGCGATTTCAGCGAAGTCGGCACCCGCTTCGATCTGGGCCTTGAGTTCGTTGCACTTGTCTTCGCTGTTGACCAGGATGTGACGGGCGGTTGCACGTGCCATGGGGTACTGCTCCTTGGGAGGGTAAAGAGGCAAAGCCTAACGCACTTCAACCGGTCGTGTCTCGCAGGGTTCGGCCTGCCGCTCACCCAAAAGGCGTGCCGCACCCTGCAACAAGGTCTCAGTGGTGCTCCAGCCAAGGCAGCCATCGGTGATGGACACGCCGTATTTCAGCGCCCCGTTGCTCAGGGCCTGACAACCCTCGAACAAGTGCCCCTCGATCATCATGCCGACGATCGAGGTGTCGCCGCTCAATCGCTGTTGCAACACCTCGTTGAAAACAGCCGGTTGCCGGGCGGGGTCCTTGCCACTGTTGGCATGGCTGCAATCGACCATGATGCGCGCAGGCAGGCCTGCTTTGGCGAGCCCCTGACGGGCCAGGGCAAGGCTGTGGGCGTCGTAGTTCGGACCTTGATGGCCACCTCGCAGCACCAGGTGAGTATGCGCGTTACCCAGGGTTTCGACGATCGCAGGGTAGCCCTGTGCATCCATGCCGAAATGCCGGTGGGCATGGGCAGCACTGCGCATGGCGTCCGTCGCGATGGCAACGCCGCCATCGGTGCCGTTCTTGAAGCCTACCGGCAGCGCCAGCCCGCTAACCATTTCTCGATGAATCTGTGATTCGGTGGTGCGGGCGCCGATGGCGGCCCAGGCCAGTACATCGTCGAAGTAGCCAGCGGCCATGGGCTGCAGCAATTCGGTCGCAACCGGCAGGCCCCGTTCGATCATGCCCAGCATCAGCCCCCGCGACAGTGCCAGACCTGCATGCATGTCGTCGCTGCCATCGAGGTGAGGGTCGTAAGCCAGGCCCTTCCAGCCCACCGTCGTGCGCGGTTTTTCCACGTAGGCACGCATCACCAGCAGCATGCGTTCGCCGACCTGTCGGCTCAACGCGGCCAGGCGATCGGCATATTCCAGCGCCGCGCGCGGATCATGCAGCGAGCATGGCCCTACGATGACCAGCAGGCGAGGGTCGCGCCCTTCGAGAATGTCGCAAATGGCTTGGCGGTGCGCCTGGACTTGGTGTGCGAGCGAGGCAGACAACGGCATCTGTTGTTTGAGCAGGTGCGGGCTGGGAAGGCGGCGGCTGACAGCGGTATTGGCAGCTTGGGCTTGGGTCAGGGGCAGGGCGAGGCTGGAGGCTTGCATGAGGGTTTTCCTTGGGCGGACGGCAGGCACTATGGCTGCGCAGTCGGCCCTATCGAGGTGTTCGACAGATCGGTGTTTGGCTATTGGCTGAATCAGTGCCACCTGTGCAGAACCGGTCGGAGGCGGCAGGCTGGCCCGAGCGGACGTGGCTAAATCGCCAGGTGGAGGTGCTGGTTACGTAATAGGTGTCGTATTTCATGAATCTGTCCTCTGGATCGTTTGGGTGTAGGCCTGAAAAAACAAAACCCCCGGTCGGGAGGCCGACCGGGGGTTTGAGTATTCTCATGTTCGGCGGCCCCTCGAAGGTGGACGCCGTGTGGGTATCGGCGCCTAGTGGCTAAACCAATACCCGAAGTAATAGGAGGCAGGTGCGTTCACGCACACGGTCACGACCGCTGCCGGGCGCGGGGCGCGGCCAGTGGTAGTAGCGAGTGTGTGGATGGTTGCTTGCATGCTGCTCTCCAGTGAATGAGCCCGAGCTTACTGCACATTGCGCGGGCCATTCAATGGAAAATTGCTATGAGCGTAATCGATCGGATGATTACGCCGGGTGGTCACTGGACCGTGGTCTTAGTGACTGTCTTGATCTTCAGCTTGACCACCAGTGGCGCCTGCGCCTGAGCCAGTGGCTTCGCCGGTGCTGTTGGAGCCGCCCGCAGCACCGTCATGGGCACCTGCGGCCCCGGCGTTGCTGCTGTCATTGTCACGGCTGCTGCCTGGGGTATTCACGCTGCTGCCTTCACCTGCAGTCTTGCCGCCCATCTGGTCGGTTTTCGGGTGCATGTCGGTGTTGGTGGTGTCAGTGGCGGCCTGACTGGTACCGGCCAGGGTGGCCAAGGCGAAAGCAACGGACAGCGAAAGGCTACGGATGCGAATCATGGCGAAGCTCCTGTGCATGGATTCTGTCATTGCTTTGGCATAGTCCTGCACAGGAGGTGCCCAGAGGGCGACGGATGGTCGGTTAGGGCACGCTTGCCTCAACAGGCCTCGCCGTGGTGCGAAGGCTTGGGTTCGGCCGTTTCCATCGGAGGATGCTCCTGCGCGGCATGCATCAGGTCCTCGGTGACCCGCAGTTCGGCGCCAGTAGGCGAGAAGGTGGTGGAGGCCGTGAACGGGGCAGGGTGTTCCGCGGCCGGGCGCTTGCCGCGCCGCCACAGGAAAAAGCCCACCATCAACAGGTTGACCACGGCAAACGCCCAGAAAAGCCCGGCTTCGCCAAACTCGGTCATCACGGGTGATATCGCCATCGGCGCCATCGCCGAGCCCAGCGAGTTGATTAGCAGCAGCCCTTGGATCATGGGCACCAAGGCATCGGATGGGGCACGGTCGGCTGCATGGCTGACCGCCACCGGATACAAGGTGAACACCCCGCCGCCCAGCAGAAACAGCATCGCCGGCAGCAGGAATGCATCCGAAGGCAGGAACACGGTGACCAATGCCAGCGCAGCGCACACTGCCGCCAGGGCAATCAGCACGTCCTGACGGTCCTTGCGGTCCGACCACCGCCCCACCGGGTATTGCAACAGCATGGCCCCGAGGATGACCCAGGCCATCATGTTGCCTACTTCGCCGACGTCCAGCCCGATACGTTGGAGATACAGCGGCAGCAACGTATAGATCCCGGCAATGGCCACGCCCGAACCAAAGCATCCCACCAGCCCCGAGGGTGCCACGCCCAGCAGTTGCCGCGGCTTGAGCGGCTCTACCTGGTCCAGCAGTGGCGAAACCCGTGGCAGGATCACGATCGGCAACACCGACAGGGCGGTCAGCACACCTGCCAGCATGAAAGGCGCGGTCTCGCCCAGGCGGGTGATCTCGCCAAGCCCTGCCTGAGCCAGCACCCCGGCGCCATAGAAGGCGATCATGTACAAGGCCAGCAGGCGACCGCGGATCTTGGCGTCTCCGGCAAGCAACAACCAGCTCTCGATGACCAGGAACACCCCCACGGCCGCCCAGCCATTGATCAGGCGCAGCACCGACCACCAGGTCACGTCATAGAACAGGCCTTGCAGCAGGATGGTGACGCCGATCAGCGAGGCAAAGCTGGTGTAGGCGCGGATATGGCCGATGCGCAGGATGAGCCGATCATTGAAGATGGCCCCCAGGGTCAGACCGATGAAGTAGGTGGACGAGACGATGCCGATGGTGGTGGCAGACTCGCCAGCCTCGCCGAGTCGCAGGGTGGTCAGAGAAGACATGAAGCCGTTGCCCAGGGCAATGATGAACAGCCCGAGCAGCGGCGCCAGCGCCATGGCCAGCAAACGCGCAGACATAGGTACCTCAAGTTGGATAGGCGAAGGTTGGCCTTTTCGAGCGCGCACGCTGGTCGACCCGGGTAGGGTAGAGGCTGCACGGATGCGACCTGGGCAAGACTCAACCGCTTGGCCATGCAGGAAGACGGCCGGGCGGGGAGGGTTGAGCCTATTTCACATGAGCGTTCATGGGGTCAGGCGCGGACTCGGTCTTGGTTGCCGGTTGCCACCGTTCAAGGCGACGGGCGAAAAGGAAGCGCGATTCTACGGGCTTGCAGGGTTTTGCCAAGGGTTGACTGCCTGCGGCGCAATGCCGCAGTCTCGAAAAGACATGCCAATGTCTTTCCCAGGCAAATCGCTCGCAGTCGCAGTCGCGGCTGCGACTGCTGTGGCTTTTGCTGTTGCTGTGGCTTTTGCTTCTAAGCGCGCGGTAGCCCAGGCGGCGCAGATCGCGACTTCAGGAGGCCGAGCGTAGGGCTTGCGGAGGGAGGTGACAGGCATGGATGCCTGTCAAGCGCTGGGCCCCAGGATGGGGCCTGCAGCGCGGTCCTCCCGGGAGCAAGCCCGGAGCGAGGGGACCCCGGAGCGTAGCGTAGGGGCCGGATGATAGGAGCAGGCGGTTTTTGCTTACTTTTTGACAAGACAAAAAGTGAGCCGCCGTAAGGGCGGAAGGGTGACTGTGCGCCACCCGCGCCAATGAATACCAACTCGATATATGCGCCCACGCTTTGAAGTTTGAAGTTTGAAGTTTGATTGGGTTGGTGTGGGTATCGATAGAGAGCATAGTCCATTTGCGATGGCGACGCTGAATCACCTTTTCGCCCTTACGGCGAGTTACTTTTTGTCAAACGCCACAAAAAGTAACCAAAAAAGGCTGCGCTCCATTCATACGGCCCCTACGCTGCGCTTCGGGGTTCCCTCACTCCGGTCTTGCTCCCGGGAGGACCGCGCTGTAGGCCCCATCCTGGGGCCCAGCGCTTGACAGGCATCCATGCCTGTCACCTCCCTCCGCAAGACCTGCGTTCGGCCTTCTGAAGTCGCGAAGATCAAAAGCAAGATCAAGATCAAGATCAAGGTCAAGGTCAAGGTCAAGATCAAGATCAAGATCAAGGTCAAGATCAAGATCAAGATCAAGATCAAGGTCAAGATCAAGGTCAAGGTCAAGGTCAAGATCAAGATCAAGATCAAGATCAAGATCAAGATCAAGATCAAGATCAAGATCAAGATCAAGATCAAGATCAAGATCAAGATCAAGATCAAGATCAAGATCAACAGCGTCTGTGGTGGGGATGATAACGTCTAAACTTGCCGCGACATATATCCCGTGTAGGAGCGACTTTGTGCCGCGATGGCCGCGAAGCGGCCCTGAAGCGGCCCTAGTGTTTGAATCACAGCAAATAAACTGGGGCCGCTGCACGGCCATCGTGGCACCTCGCTCCTACAAGAAGTGGTGGCTCGCAAAGGTGTTCGAATGCAGCCACACCCTGATTAAAGAGACTGATCTATGGGGTGTAGAGTAATACCCATTGTCCACTCTCGCCAACACGTGACCCATCCAAGGGCACACCCCCCATCAATCCGCTAGCAACCCGCTCTGCCACAGGACGGCTGCTCCCCCGTATCGATACTGACCACCACCGACATACCCGGCCGCAGCCGCGCAGCCTCTGGCTGGCCGGCATCCACTGTGATACGCACCGGAATGCGCTGGGCGATCTTGACGAAGTTGCCGGTCGCATTGTCCGCCTGAAGTAACGCGAACTCCGAGCCAGTGGCAGGGGAAATCTGTTCGATGTGCCCGTACAGTTTGAGATGGTTCAAGGCATCCACCGTGAAACTGGCCGGCTGGCCGATGCGCACGTCGGCCATCTGCGTTTCCTTCATATTGGCGATGATCCACAGGGTATCGGGTACCAGCGCCATCAGCTGGGCACCGGAGTTGACATAGGCGCCCAGGCGCGTCCCGATCTGCCCCAACTGCCCGTCCCTTGGCGCGGTCACGCGGGTGTTGTCCAGATCGATGCGGGCCAGGGCCACGGCGGCCTTGGCATTCTCGACCGCAGCCAGCAGCGCCGCGCGGTTGACGATCACCGACTCGCGATCCTGCCGGGCAATCTCCAGCGCAGCCTTTGCCTGCGCAAGGCTCGCCGCCGCCGCCACCTCGCTGGCGCGGGTGACATCCAGTTCACGTCGTGACACCGATCCATCGGTGACCAGCGCCTGGTTGCGCGACAGATCGGCCTTCGCCTTGGTCAACTGCGCGGCAGCGTCATTGATGGCAGCCTGGCGCTGGGCGATGGTCGCCTCAGCGCTCTTGCGCTGCTGCGCATTGTTGGCCAGCGCCGCCTCTTGTTGCTGCTGCTGAGCGATGGCCTGAGCAAGGCGCTGGGTGTAGATCCGGTCATCGAGCTTGACCAGCAACTGGCCCGCCTTGACGTACTGGAAGTCCTGCACTGGCACCTCGACGATATAGCCGCTCAACTGCGGTCCGATGATCGTGACCTGCCCGCGCACCATGGCGTTTTCGGTACTTTCGATGGCGCTGCTGAAAGGGGGCAGGCGCCACGCATAAAGCACCACCAGTACGCCGACCAGGGCGACACAGCCGAAGGTGATGGCTGACAGTATGCGCACCTTGCGAGTGCGTCCGGGTGAAGTTGGCTCACTTGGTGGCGTAGTGCCCTCCGGCGCTTCGGCGATGGCAGTCGTGGTGGTGGTGCGGGATTGTTCGGTCATCGTGTCGGTGCGCCAAGGGATGAGTCGGTCAGGCGAGCCTGACGTTTGCTGTACCAGAGCCAGGTGCCGCGTATGCAGATCCAGATCATGGTGAGAATAGCGATAGCGCCAATGAGCATGAACACATCGTTGTAGGCCAGCACATTGGCTTCTCGGGTGGCCGCGCTAGCCAGTTGGCGCATGCCCACTTCAGTACGCAGGGCAGGGTCGGCGATCAGGCGCCCGACGCTTGCACCCCCACTTTGAACCCGGGCGGTGACCAGCGGTTCCACGCTGCTCAGGTGGTCCATCAGGTGACTTGAGTGAAATTTTTCCCGCCAGATCTGGAACGTGCCCAGCAGCGCTGCACCGATCAGACCACCGAGGTTGTTGCAGATGCCGAACAGCACCGAGAAGCTCACCAGGTTCTGCGGGTTGGCCCGCACATGGCCAATGCCCAGGGCCATGGAGGGGCCCAGGAAGAACGTACTGCCGAAGGCCAACAAAAACTGGCTCAGGTACATTTGCGCAGGCCGGGTCAGGTTGCTCGACGTGCTGTCCATGAAGGCGCCTACTGCCATGGCCAGCAGGGAGATCAGCAGCGGTAGGATCAAGTGGTTAGGGTTGATGGTCAAGGCGCTGGTCGCCAACCCGGCGACCGCACCGAGCAGCATGATCCAGTACAGCGAACGCATCTGTTCACTGGACATGTTGAGCATCTGCAGAAAGCCGACTGCGCCGGTGGATTGCTCGGAGGTGACCATACGGATGAGGATCACGCACAGCCCCAGGCGGATGATGGCGCCGCTGCCCAGCCACCGCGTCATCAGCAGGGGGTTCTCCCGGTTGTGCTCGATCGCCAGCCCGCTCAGGATCAGGACGATCGAGCCTGCCAGCGCCATGCCGATCCACGGCGCATCCAGCCACCAGTCGATGCGCCCAAGCGACAAGGCCGCGCAGAGCAGCGCCGTGCCGCTGGCCATCAGGGCGAAGGTGAGAAAATCCAGAGGCTCGAAGGTCTTGAAGCGGTCACCGGGTGGTAGTTTGAGCAGAAGTACACAGCCCAGGGCTGTCAGCGCCAGCCCCAGTTCGAACAGGTAAAGCCCCCGCCACTCGGCGATCAACAGCAGGTCTTCAGAAAATATCCGTGCCAGCGGCAAGGCCAGCTGGGAAGCGCCAAGGCCCAGGACCATTGCCTTGAGCCGCCACTGTGCCGGGAAGGCCTGGATCATGTAGTACAGGCCAAGCGAGGTCAACGCGGCGCCCACCATGCCGTGGGCGGCCCGCACGGCAATGGCCGAATTCAGGTCGTTGACCAGCAGGTGGGCGAAGGTCACCAGGGCATAGAGCACCAGAAACACTTCGGTAAAGGCACGCAGGCCGAATTGCTGGCGAAACTTGACCAGCAACAGGTTCATGGACACGTTGGTCATCACGTAGGCAGCCGGCAACCAGGCCATTTCCGCAGTGGTCGCGCCCAGTGCACCTTGCAGGAACACAAGGTTTGCGGTCACCAGCGCGTTGCCCAGCCCGCCGGTGATGGCGACCAGCAAACCAACCAGACCATAGGCCAGGCGCTTGGCTGGGCTGTGCAGGGGCGTGGACGGCGAACCTGGCAGGGTCGGTTTCTCGTGAGGTAACCACTGGCGGGGTGCGTACTTGTCCATGAAACAGCCTGTCTAAGGTGTTGGATGCAGCCGTTGTGTGGCCGCTTGCGCCTGCGTCGATGTTATCCAGCGCTGCTACAAGGCCCGTGCCAGGAAGGCGGCTGTGCGGCTGTGCTTGGCCTTGGCCACCTGACCGGGGTTGCCGCTGGCGACCACCTTGCCGCCGGCATCGCCAGCCCCAGGGCCGATGTCGATCACCCAATCGCACTGGGCGACTACGCGCATGTCATGTTCGACCACCACCACGCTGTGGCCGTTATCCACCAGGCGGTTGAGCTGCACCAGCAACCGGTCGACATCTTGTGGGTGCAGGCCGTTGGTGGGCTCATCGAGCACATACAAGGTGGCGCCGCGGGCCTGGCGTTGCAGTTCGGTGGCCAACTTGATCCGTTGTGCTTCGCCCCCTGACAGCTCCGTTGCCGGCTGGCCCAGACGCAGATAGCCCAAGCCTATGTCTTGCAGCACCTGAAGCGAACGCCGCGCCGAGGGCTGATCCTCAAACACGCTCAGCGCTTGCTCCACGGTCAGTTGCAGCACCTGGGCGATATTCATGCCTTGCCAGCTCACCGAAAGGGTCTCTGGATTGTAGCGGGCCCCGTGACAGGTCGGGCAAGGAGCGAACACGCTTGGCATGAACAGCAACTCGACACTGACGAATCCTTCGCCTTCGCACGTAGGGCATCGACCTTTCGCGACGTTGAATGAGAAACGCCCGGCATCGAAGCCCTGGGCCTTGGCCTGTTCGGTACTGGCGAATAATTTGCGCACATGATCGAACAAGCCGGTGTAGGTGGCCAGGTTGGACCGAGGCGTTCGGCCGATCGGTTTCTGGTCTACCTGCACCAGCCGCTTGATGTGCTCAAGGCCTGCGCTGACGCGGCCCGTGCTCACCTGCTCTGGCTCGTCTTCCAGGTCAGGCACCTGGGCATCCTGTGAAGCCTCGGCGTGACCCAGGTGTGTGCCTACCAAGTCCAGCAGGGCCTGGCTGACCAGGCTCGACTTGCCGGAGCCCGAAATGCCGGTCACCGCCGTGAAGCAGCCCAGCGGGAACGCTGCACTGAGGTTGTCGAGGTTGTTGCGGGTTATGCCCTCCAGGCGTAGCCAGGCCTGGGGCTCGCGATGTTGGCGGTGTGTCTTGTCCTGTGCCTGGAATAGATAGCGGGCCGTACACGATTGCTCGACCTGGGCCAGGCCGGCCGGAGGGCCACTGTAGAGAACCTTGCCCCCGTGCTCTCCGGCGGCCGGCCCCACGTCCACCAGCCAGTCCGCACGGCGCATGGTGTCCAGGTCGTGTTCGACCACGTATACCGAATTGCCCGCCTGCTTGAGGCGCTGCAGGGCATCGAACAAGGCTTCGCTGTCGGCCGGGTGCAGGCCGGCGGAGGGTTCGTCCAGCACATAGACCACGCCAAACAGCTGCGAATTGAGCTGCGTAGCCAGGCGCAGGCGCTGCAGCTCGCCCGAAGACAGGGTAGGGGTGCTGCGTTCGAGTGCCAGGTAACCCAGGCCGAGCTCAAGCAGCGTGTCGATGCGCACCAGCAGCTCACTGGCAATGCGTTGCGCGGCCAGGCGTTTTTCAACTGTCAGGTCATCGTCCTGAATCAGGTACTCGGCTGCCGCCACCTTGCGCAATACCTCAGCCAAGGCCTGCAGGGGCAGTTGCGAAAGCGCTGCGATATCCAGGCCTGCGAAGGTGACACTCAATGCCTCGCGCTTGAGACGTTTGCCTTGGCACGTGGGGCAGGGGCTCGGGCGCATGTAACGGGAAACGCGCTTGCGCATCTGTGCACTTTGCGAGTGCATGAACGTATGCAGCACATAGCGCCGAGCGCCGGTGAACGTGCCTTGGTAGCTGGGTTCTGCCTTGCGTTTGAGGGCGGCACGTGCCTGGGCCGGCGTAAGGCCCGCGTAGACTGGCACGGTGGGTGTTTCTTCGGTGTAGAGAATCCAGTCACGCTGCTTCTGGGGCAGATCGCGCCAAGGCACATCCACGTCGTAGCCCAGGGTGACCAGAATGTCCCGCAGGTTTTGCCCTTGCCACGCCATGGGCCAGGCAGCCACTGCGCGCTCCCGGATGCTCAACGAGGGGTCGGGGACCATGGTCGCCTCGGTGACCTCGTAGACCCGGCCGAGCCCATGGCACGCGGGGCAGGCGCCTTGCGGCGTGTTGGCCGAGAAATCCTCGGCATACAGCATTGGCTGGTCCGCGGGGTAATGGCCTGCACGCGAGTACAGCATGCGGATGGAGCTCGATAGCGTGGTGACGCTGCCTACCGAAGACCGCGCACTGGGGCTGCCACGCTGCTGCTGCAGCGCCACCGCGGGAGGCAAGCCTTCGATGGCGTCCACGTCCGGTACACCCACTTGGTCGATCAGCCGCCGAGCGTAGGGCGCAACCGATTCGAAGTAGCGGCGCTGGGCCTCGGCGTACAGTGTCGAAAAAGCCAAGGAAGACTTGCCGGAACCCGACACTCCGGTAAACACCACCAATGCGTCGCGCGGTACCTCTACATCGACATTCTTGAGGTTGTGCTCGCGCGCACCCCGTACACGAATGAAACCGCTGAAGGCGGGTTTGTCGCTTGGCATGTTGCTGTCCTTGCTTGGCAGTCGGGTCGAGGAGACATAGCAGGCCAGCGATCACGTATGGCCTGCGGTCGAATAGGAATAGCTGTAGGACGCTCCAAGCGGCCAGGAGGTTCTACCGGGCAGCCTGCGAGCCGAGTGGAGCGTGGCCATCCACCTGGACGCACACCGTCCGGTCACCCACCGTTTTGCAGGGCCAATGATCATTGATGTAAGCATCCGGGGTAAAACACACCCGGTCATCATTGACCCAGAACATGTGCCCGCTCGATCCGGAAATGCGCAGTTTGGTGCAGGGCCGATAGTCCTTGATCAGGAGCGTGGCCGTGCTCACTGCAATCATCACCGGGGCCACGATGCATATCGCCACGAGTGTGACCTGGAAAGAGCGAAGCTGGAATCGAGCAAGCCAGGATGCCCGCGGCGGGTCGAACTTGCGGCCGGTAATAAGGCCGATCATGGCGGCGGCGACCACAATGGGCGTCAAAGGAATCACCCCTATCACGAAAAAGGCTCCGAACGAAGTCTCGACCACCGGAGCACCGCGGTACAGGCGCCCGAAGACTGGTAGCACATCCACCCAGATGGCATACAACGCCAGGCTGCACACGGCGACCATGCCCAGCCCAATACCCAACGCTACGAAGCGAAACAGCAAGGGGCTGCGCAGGTGAAGCTCAGCGTGCTGTGTCATCGCTTCCCGCCGGTGCCCTGTCCATGCCCAATAGCGCCCACAGGCGCGCATCTTCGAAGTTGTCGATGACCAGGCGCGCACCTGCCTCGATCAAACGTTGTGGCGTCTGGGTAGTGGCAAGGCCGACCGTGAAGATCCCGGCAGCGCTGGCTGCCCGAACGCCCGGTAGCGAGTCTTCGAAAGCCAACGCCTGGTCAGCATGGGCATCCAGTCGCTGCAGGCCGGTCAGGTAGGGAAGCGGGTCGGGCTTGGGCTTGGCCAATTCATCGGCAATCACCACGTGGTCGAACCTGTCGCTCAACTTCAGGCCTGCGAGCATGTGTTCGGGATTGAGCCGCGGGGCGTTGGTCACTACGCACATGCCAAAGCCGTGGGTGCTGGCGTGATCGAGCAAACGGATCAGCCCAGGCAGGGGCTCGAGCTTTGGTGACATTTCACGAAAAAGCGCTTCCTTGCGTTCGGCAAGTGCCTGGCACTGCAAGGCAGTGGCACCCTCGAACAACTCGGCGAACAGTTCGCCATTGGCCCGGCCGCTGATCTGAGCATCGAACTGGCCCTGGCTCAATGCTCGGCCGTCGTATTCACGCAAGAGCTGGCGAAACGCCTGTAAATGGAGGGTATCGGTGTCGGTGAGGGTGCCATCTAGGTCGAACAGCAATGCATTGAGCATGGGGATTTCCAAAGCAGGTACAGGGTGGCCATAGGATCATAACCAATGACGACGACGAAGGGGGCTGGTCAGCGTGCTCCGGAAAGAGTACAAATGTGCTCCATGGATAATCTAACCCCCAAGCGCCGCGCCATTTTCGATTTCATTCGCGAGCGCATCACCGAACAAGGCCAGCCCCCCAGCCTGGCCGATATCGCCACGCGCTTTGGCTTTGCCTCACGCAGCGTGGCCCGCAAGCACATCACCGCGCTGTGCCAGGCAGGCTACATCGACGTCACCCCCAATCAGGCCCGCAGTATTCGCCTGGCAAGGCCGCTACGCCGGCCTGAAATGCTCGAACTGCCGGTGCTCGGACAGGTGGCCGCGGGTGCGCCGATCGGGCCGGACCTCGACATCCACGAGCAATTGATGCTCGACCCCAGCCTGTTTCGCCGTACCCCCGATTACCTGCTCAAGGTGCGCGGGGACTCGATGATAGGTGACGGCATCCTCGACGGTGACCTGGTCGGCATCCGCCAGCAGGGCGATGTACGGGAAGGGCAGATCGTGGTCGCTCGGCTGGACGGCGAGGTGACCATCAAGCGCCTCCAGCGCCACGGCGAGGGCTATCGGCTGGTGCCGCGCAATCCGGCGTACGCACCAATTGACGTAGGGCCGGATCAGGAGCTGTTCATCGAAGGCATCTTCTGTGGCCTGGTGCGGCGCGACTGATGGGCGCGGTCATCGATCTGGACAGGCTGCTCGACCAGCGTCGGGTATGGCGTGGCCGTCAAGCCCAGGCCCGGCCACAGGGTCTGCAACCGACCGGGCATGCCAGCCTGGACGAACGCCTGCCCGAAGGCGGCTGGCCGGCGGCGGCGCTCAGCGAATTGTTGCTCGTGCGCCCTGGTAGCGGCGAACTGCAATTGCTTTGGCCCACGCTGGCGCGCCTGAGCGGCGAGGGCGGACGCGTTGTGTTGGTATCACCTCCCTTCATTCCTTTTGCGCCAGCCTGGCAGGCGGCGGGTATCGACCTGCGCTGGCTGTTCCAGGTCGACGCGGGCACTACCGACACCCTGTGGGCCGCCGAACAGTGCCTGCGTTCGGGCAGTTGTGCCGCGGTGGTGTGTTGGCCAGAACGCGCCGACGACCGCGCCTTGCGCCGCTTGCAGGTCGCGGCGGAAACCGGGCAGGCCCTGGCGTTCGCCTGCCGTGGGCAAGCGGCCATGCATAATCCGTCGCCTGCGGCATTGCGCATCGCCATCGACGCACGCCCACCCCAGTGGCGGGTACTCAAATGCCGTGGCGGCATGCCGCCGGCCTTACCGATCGCGTGTTCAAGGCAGGGATGATGGAACATGTTGTGGGCCTGCATTCTATTTCCGCAGTTGGCGCTGGACAGCCTGCTGCGCGAGCGCGACGACCGTGACGCACCGCTGGTGCTGCTGGGTGGTCCCAGTCAGCGCCGGGTCCTGCAATCGGTCAACCCTGCGGCAGCCGCTCTGGGGCTTCGCGCCGGCCAAACCCTGACGGCCGCCCGTGCGCTGGCCGATGGCTTCTCCTGCCTCGAAGTCGATCCCAAGCGCATCGATGCTTTGCAGCAGTTGCTGGCCGCCTGGGCATATCGCTTCAGTGCCCAGGTCAGCTTGCACTACCCGCGAACCTTGTTGCTGGAAGTAGGGTCGAGCCTGCAGCTGTTCGGGCCATGGCCGGTACTGGAGGCGCGCTTGCGCCAGGAATTGTCTGCGCTGGGCTTGCGTCAACGCATCGTCCTGGCCAGCAATCCGGTGGCTGCGCGCATGCTGGCCAATACTCACGACGGGTTGGCGTTGGAGGATGCCGCTTCGACCCGTGCGGCACTGGCCGAAATGCCCATCGACCGGATCGGCCTGCGCCCGGAAGATGCCCAGGCCTTCGGCCGCATGGGGTTGCGCCAGCTGAAACAGGTACTGGCGCTACCGCGCGACGCATTGGCAAGGCGCTTTGCTGCCCAGGTGCAGTTGCACCTGGACCAGTTACTGGGCATGCGCAACCTGGGCCTTGCATTCTTCGAACCGCCGGACCGTTTCGAGGCGCGGTTGGAGCTGAACTTCGATGTGGAGTCGCACCAGGCGCTATTGTTCCCATTACGTCGCATGCTGACAGACCTGGCCGCTTTCCTGGCTGGGCGCGACTGTGGCGTCCAGCGATTCAAGGTGTACATGGAGCACGCGCAGGGCCATGACACCCAGCTTGACGTTGGATTGCTGGCCGCAGAACGCGACCCGGCCATGTTGCTTGAACTGGCCCGTGGCAGGCTGGAATTGGTGCGTCTGAAGGCGCCGGTGCGCAACCTGCGCCTGGTGGCCGAGGACTTGCCGCCATTCGTGCCTCAGCACAAGGCGTTGTTCGATCCACGCGCCCAGCAGGCCCAACCGTGGGAACAACTGCGCGAACGCTTGCGTGCACGTCTGGGTGACCAGGCCGTGACGGGGCTCAGCGCCGTGGCCGATCACCGTCCTGAACAGGCATGGCAGGCCAATGAAGTCGGCCAGTGGTCCAGCCTGTGCGTCACACCGGGCAGCCGTCCTGGCTGGCTGCTGGCCACCCCCACGGTGCTCAACGAACAGGCCTATCAGGTTCACGGGCAGGCCGAGCGCATCGAGTCCGGTTGGTGGGACGGCGCGGACGTACGCCGTGATTACTACCGCATCGAAACCCGTGAGGGCCTGCGTGGGTGGGCCTACCGTGACCTCGGCCAAGGCGGGCCGCTATGGTTGCAGGGCTGGTTTTCATGAGCGGCTTTGGCTACGCGGAGTTGCATTGCCTGAGCAATTTCAGCTTCCAGCGCGGAGCGTCAAGCGCGGATGAGTTGTTCCGCCGGGCTCGCGAGCAAGGCTACCAAGCCCTGGCCATTACCGACGAATGCACCTTGGCTGGCATTGTGCGCGCCTGGCAAGCGGCGAAAGAGCAGGGTGTACGGCTGATCGTCGGCAGCGAAGTGCAACTGCAGGATGGGCCCAAGCTAGTGCTGCTGGTGCAAGACCTGCAGGGCTACCAGAACCTTTGCGCCCTGATCACCCGTGCGCGGCGTCGGGCGCCCAAAGGGGACTACCAGCTGTTGCGCGAGGACCTGCCTGCGCACAGCAAGGGCCTGTTGGCATTATGGGTGCCTGATGATGTTGCCGATCAAGCTGTGGGCGACTGGTTGAGGGAGGTCTTCGCGGCCCGCCTCTGGCTGGCCGTGCATTTGCACCGCGGTGTCGATGACGACCAGCGTCTGGCGCGTCTGCGCGCATTGGCGGCAACCTTGGGTGTGAATGCGGTGGCGTGCGGGGATGTTCACATGCACGTGCGCGGTCGGCGCGCCCTGCAAGACTGCATGACGGCAATTGGCCGGCGCTGCCAAGTGGCTGAGGCAGGGCGCTTTCTGTACGCCAACGGCGAGCGTCATTTGCGTACCCCTGCCCAATTGGCCGAG
Organism: Pseudomonas sp. I3-I5; assembly: GCF_022699445.1. NCBI lineage: Bacteria > Pseudomonadati > Pseudomonadota > Gammaproteobacteria > Pseudomonadales > Pseudomonadaceae > Pseudomonas > Pseudomonas sp. I3-I5. The sequence goes on from NZ_CP093940.1 coordinate 2,095,245, forward strand.
TTGTATCCCGCCGACCTGCTGGCCCAGACCTTGGTGATTGCCGAGCAATGCCGTTTCGACCTTGGTGAGCTGCGCTATCGTTACCCTGAAGAACTGGTACCCGCTGGGCATACCGCTGCCAGTTGGTTGCGTGAGCTGTGCGAACAAGGGTTGCCGCTGCGCTGGCCCCAAGGCCCGAGCGATCAAGTTCGCCAAGCCCTTGATCGGGAGCTGGCGCTGATCAGCGAGCTGAGCTACGAGAGTTACTTCCTCACCGTTCACGACATCGTGGCCTTTGCCCGCGAGCAGCACATCCTGTGCCAGGGGCGCGGCTCTGCCGCCAACTCGGTGGTGTGCTTCGTGCTGGGGATCACCGAGCTGGACCCCATGAAACATCGGTTGCTGTTCGAGCGCTTTCTGTCACGCGAGCGCAACGAGCCGCCGGACATCGATGTGGACTTCGAGCACGACCGGCGCGAGGAAGTCATCCAGTACGTGTTCAGGCGCTATGGTCGACACCGCGCGGCGTTGACGGCGGTCGTCAACACCTATCACGCCAGCGGGGCGGTACGCGATGTCGCTCGCGCATTGGGCCTGCCGGCCGACCAGGTGGACGCCCTGGCCAAATGCTGCGGCCGTTGGAGCGACCGCATCCCCGATGCACAGCGTTTGGCCGAGGCGGGGTTTGATGCAGGCAACCTGATGTTGCGGCGTATCCTGGTGCTGGCCGGTGAGCTGATCGGTTTTCCCCGGCACCTGTCACAACACCCAGGTGGCTTCGTCATCTCGCAACAACCCCTCGACCAGCTGGTGCCCGTGGAAAACGCGGCCATGGCCGAACGCACCGTGATCCAATGGGACAAGGATGACCTGGACATGGTCGGCCTGCTCAAGGTCGATGTGCTGGCGCTGGGCATGCTTAGTGCACTGCGTCGCTGCTTCGCGCTGGTGCAGCAGCACCGTGGGCGACATTTGACGCTGGCCACCGTCCCTGCCGAAGACCCGGCCACCTATGCCATGATCAGCCGCGCCGAGACCATGGGCGTGTTCCAGATTGAGTCCAGGGCGCAAATGGCCATGTTGCCGCGCCTGCAGCCCAGAACCTTCTACGACCTGGTCATCGAGGTCGCCATCGTGCGCCCTGGCCCCATCCAGGGCGACATGGTCCATCCCTACTTGCGCAGGCGGCTCAAGCAGGAACCGGTGACCTACCCATCGCCCAAGCTAAAAGCGGTGTTCGAGCGTACCCTTGGCGTTCCGCTGTTCCAGGAGCAGGTGATGGAGTTGGCCATGGTGGCGGCTGACTACAGCCCCGGTGAGGCCGACCAGCTGCGTCGCAGCATGGCCGCCTGGAAACGCCACGGCGGGCTGGAGCCGCACCGCAAGCGCTTGCTCGAAGGGATGCAGCGCAATGGCTACGAACTGGCGTTCGCCGAACGCATCTTCGAACAGATCAAGGGCTTTGGCAGCTACGGATTTCCCGAATCCCACGCCGCCAGTTTCGCACTGCTGTGTTATGCCAGCAGTTGGTTGAAATGCCACGAGCCGGCCATCTTCACCTGCGCGCTTGTCAATAGCTGGCCGATGGGGTTCTACAGCCCCGACCAACTGCTCCAGGAGGCCCGCCGCCAGGGTATCGAGGTAAGGCCGGTGGACGTGTGTCACAGCCAGTGGGACTGCACGCTCGAGCCTGGGCCCGGGGGAGAACTGGCCATTCGCATGGGCTTGCGCTTGGTCCGCGGCCTGGCCGAAGCCGATGTGCGCCGGCTCGAACAGGCAAGGGCGGTGCAGCCGTGGCGGGACGTCGAGGACCTGTGCCTGCGCTCGGCCCTGGATGAGCGCGCCCGGGCTCGTCTGGCGGACGCAGGGGCCCTGGTCGCGCTGGCCAGGCACCGGCACCAGGCGCGCTGGGAGGTGGCGGCGGTGCAGGCGCAATTGCCTTTGTTCGCCGACGTGCAGGCGCCCCCGGAGGAACGCGTCGACCTGCCGGCACCCACCGTCGGCGAAGACTTGGTGGCCGACTATCATGCCATGGGCACGACCTTGGGGCCCCACCCATTGACCTTGCTCCGATCCCGTCTGCGTGCCCTGGGCTGTCGCAGTTCCGGTGAACTGCACGGCGTCGAACATGGCGACGCCATTGCCATGGCAGGGCTGGTGGTGGGCAGGCAGCGGCCACAGACCGCCAGTGGCGTGACCTTCGTAACGCTCGAGGACGAGTTCGGCATGGTCAACGTGGTCGTATGGCGGGACCTCGCCGAACGGCAGCGGCGCGCGTTGGTCGGCGCTCGGCTGATGAAGGTCAGTGGCCGCCTGGAACAGGAAAATGGCGTACGCCATTTGGTGGCCAGGCGGCTGGAGGATGTCAGCGTGCTGCTGCAGGGGCTGGACGTACGCAGCCGGGATTTCCACTGAACCCCTGCAGCACGGCTTTGCTTACACCATCGCTAGGCGCTGCTTGCGGGTGGGTGCTTCGAATGCCTGGTCGATGGCGTTCAGGTCATCGGCGGTCAAGTTCAAACGCGCTGCCTCGGCATTGAGCCTGACATGCTCGGGTGTCACGGCTTTTGGAATCGCGATCATGCCATTGTGCCGCGTGACCCAAGCCAGGCAGACCTGGGCCGGGGTAGCACCATGGTCGTGGGCGATCTGCTTGAGCACTGGGTGTTGCAGCAAACGCCCTGCCTGAGCAAGGGGGCAGTAGGCCATGATGGGCAGTCCCTGCTGTATCGACCAGGGCAGCAGGTCGAATTCGATACCTCGTTGCGCAGGGTTGTAGAGCACCTGGTTGGTTGCACAATCGGGGTTGTCCAGTTCTTGAAGGTCATCCACGTCGAAGTTGGACACGCCCCAACGCTTGATCTTGCCTGCCTCGCGCAGGCGCTCGAAAGCGTCCACGGTTTCCTGCAATGGGTACTGACCGCGCCAGTGCAGCAGGTACAGATCAATGCAGTCGGTACCCAGGCGCTTGAGGCTGCGCTCGCAGGCGGCCTGCGTGCCGCGCTGGCTGGCGTTGTGCGGGTAGACCTTGCTCACCAAAAATACCTCGTCCCGACGCCCGGCGATGGCCTGGCCCACCACCTGTTCCGCACCGCCCTCGGCATACATCTCGGCGGTGTCGATCAGGCGCATGCCCAGGTCGATGCCTTGTTGCAAGGCAGCGACTTCGGCCGCCCGACGGCTCGGGTCTTCGCCCATGTACCATGTGCCCTGGCCGATGATCGGCACGTTGGCGCCTGCCAATTTCACGTCACGCATGTCACCTCCGGTGGATGGGTATTATTCAGTAGAACATCCAGCAGCGCCTGGGCTGCCGTTGACAACGTATGCTCGCGCAGGGCCATTACGCCAATGCGCCGCTCGACGGCAGGTTCGACCAGGGGGATGCAGCGGGCCCCCAGCTCCTGCATTTGTGTGATACACAGCGCCGGCACCGCGCTGACGCCCAGACCACTGGCGACCATGCGGCCTACGGTTGCAAGCTGATGGCTTTCGAAAGCCACCGCCAGCTTGCCGTGCTGCACCGCCACGTTCTGCTCGAGCAACAGGCGCACGGCAGAAGGACGCTGCAGTGCCACGAAATCCTCGGCCAGAAGCTGCGCCCAACTGATTTGCGCGAGCCGGGCCAAGGGCGAGTCAACCGGCACGACCGCAACGAACCGGTCAAGGTACAGCGGGTGAAAGTGCAAGCCCTCGACATTGTCTGGCTCAAAGCCGATGCCCAGTTCGACGCGCCTGTGCCTGACCAGTTCCTGCACCTGTTCATTGATGACGTCGTGCACGGTCACGTTGACCTTGGGGTAGCACTGGCGAAAAAGCTTGAGGGCACCTGGCAACAGGTTGCCAGCAAAAGAGGGCATTGCCGCAATGGCCACCCGGCCCAGTTGCAGGGTGAAGCGCTGGCGCAGCACTTCTTCGGTGTCGTCCCAGTCAGCCAACAGGCGACGTGCCAAGGGCAGCAGTACCTCACCTTCGGCAGTCAGGCTGACGCTACGCGTGGTACGGCTGAGCAGTGCGCCGCCCAAGTTCTCCTCCAGCGCCTTGATGGTCAGGCTCAGGGCGGGCTGCGAGATGTGCAGGTGCTCACCGGCCTGGGCAAAGCTCTGGAACTTGGCCACGGCGACGAAGGCGCGCAGTTGCTTCACATTCATGGGACCCGCCTATGCTTTGATTTGGAGTGCTTATCAATCGATCATAAAAACAAAATTAACAAATCAGTGAGCAAGCGAGAAGATACCCCCACACGCTCACCGACGCCCCGTCGGCTCAACAACTACAAAAGGCGAACCAGCATGGCCGGATTGGACAAACGCGTAGCTACGTACGAACAGGCCCTGGAAGGGCTGACCGACGGCATGACCGTACTGGCCGGAGGGTTCGGCCTGTGCGGCATACCTGAAAACCTGATCGCCGAGATCAAGCGTCGCGGCGTCAAGGGCCTGACCGTGGTCTCCAATAACTGCGGCGTCGATGGCTTCGGCCTTGGCGTACTGCTCGAGGACCATCAGATTCGCAAGATGGTCGCGTCCTACGTGGGGGAAAACGCTGAATTCGAACGCCAGCTGCTCAGCGGTGAGCTTGAGGTCGAACTCACGCCCCAGGGTACCCTGGCCGAAAAGATGCGCGCTGGCGGAGCGGGCATTCCCGCCTTCTTCACTGCCACCGGCTATGGCACCCCGGTGGCCGAGGGCAAGGAAGTGCGTGAATTCAAGGGTCGCAAGTACATCCTCGAAGAGGCCATTACCGGCGACTTTGCCATCGTCAAGGGCTGGAAGGCTGATCATTACGGCAATGTGATCTACCGCAACACTGCCCAGAACTTCAATCCGCTGGCCGCCACCGCCGGCAAGATCACCGTGGTCGAAGTCGAGGAAATCGTCGAACCTGGCGTGCTGCTGCCCAGCGAAATCCATACCCCTGGCATCTTCGTGGACCGCGTCATCGTCGGCACCTTCGAAAAGCGCATCGAAAAACGCACCGTCAAGGCCTGAGCGCCCCCACAGAACAACAAAGAGACTCTCACCATGGCACTGACCCGCGAACAGATGGCCCAACGCGTTGCACGTGAACTCAAGGACGGCTACTACGTCAACTTGGGTATCGGTATTCCCACCCTGGTGGCCAACTATGTGCCGGCCGACATGGACGTGATGCTCCAGTCGGAAAACGGCCTGTTGGGCATGGGGGAATTCCCCACCGAAGCGACCCTTGACGCTGACATGATCAACGCAGGCAAACAGACCGTTACCGCCCGCATCGGCGCATCGATCTTCGACTCGGCACAGTCGTTCGCCATGATCCGTGGCGGTCACGTCGACCTGACCGTGCTCGGTGCCTTCGAAGTGGACGTGCAGGGCAACATCGCCTCCTGGATGATCCCTGGCAAGCTGGTCAAGGGCATGGGGGGCGCCATGGACCTGGTGGCCGGTGCGGAAAACATCATCGTCACCATGACCCACGCCTCCAAGGACGGGGAGTCCAAGCTGCTGCCCCAGTGCAGCCTTCCTTTGACCGGCGCGGGCTGCATCCGCAAGGTACTAACCGACCTGGCTTATCTTGAGATCGAGGATGGCGCGTTCATCCTGCGCGAAACCGCCCCCGGTGTGAGCGTCGAAGAAATCATCGCCAAGACAGCCGGCAAGCTCATCGTTGCCGACGATGTGAAGGAAATGACCTTCTAACCCACATGCACTTTCGCCCTGCTGCGGCGAACCCGCCCGTTCAGGTAGCCGTTTTCACCACGGCATCTGGGCTGGCGGGTTCGTTGGCGCAGGGTTCGCGCATTTCTGCGCAGCCTTTCATCTACCTATAAAACCAATAAAAGGACGCTTCCGTGGCCGCTGAACTACAAGACAGCCGCTCTGCACGCTTTGCCCTGCGCTGCTCCAACTGGGCAGAGCGCTGGTTCCCCGATTCCTGGGTATTCGCCGCCTTGGCGGTGCTGCTGGTGTGCTTGGGCGCGTTGGCCATGGGCGCCAAGCCCCTGGACACCGCAAAGGCCTTCGGGGATGGATTCTGGAGCTTGATCCCCTTCACCATGCAGATGGCGTTCGTGGTCATCGGCGGCTATGTGGTCGCCAGTTCGCCGCCTGCCGCGCGGCTGATCGATCGCCTGGCCCGCATTCCCCGCAACGGTCGCTCGGCCGTTGCATGGGTAGCCCTGATCTCGATGCTGGCGTCATTGCTCAACTGGGGCTTGTCCCTGGTCTTTGGTGGCCTGCTGGTGCGTGCATTGGCGCGTCGTACCGACCTCAAGATGGACTACAGGGCTGCCGGTGCGGCGGCCTACCTGGGCCTGGGCGCAGTGTGGGCGCTGGGGCTGTCCTCATCGGCGGCTCAGTTGCAGGCCAATCCGGCCAGCCTTCCACCCTCGATTCTGTCGATCACTGGCGTGATTCCTTTCACCGAAACCATCTTTCTCTGGCAGTCAGGCGTGATGTTGGCAGCCTTGGTCGTGGTATCGCTGGTCATCGCCTATGCTACAGCCCCCGGCGCCAACAGTGCGCGCAGCGCTCAAGCGTGTGGCGTGGACCCAAGCTTCAGCGCTCCGCCGGCACCTGCGCGTACACGCCCGGGGGAGTGGCTCGAGCACAGCCCTGTGCTGATCCTGCTGCTCGTTGCGCTGGCCGCAGGCTGGCTGTATCAGGAGTTCGCGAGTAAACCCGCCATCACGGCCATCTCTGGCCTGAACACCTACAACCTGCTGTTCATCATGCTCGGCGCGTTGCTGCACTGGCGGCCGCGCAGCTTCCTCGACGCTGTGGCCCGGGCCGTGCCCACTACCACTGGCGTGCTGATCCAGTTCCCGTTGTACGGCTCCATCGCCGCAATCCTCACCCAGGTCAAAGGGGTCGACGAACAGACGCTTGCCCATCACATCTCGCTGTTCTTCACCCAAATTGCCACCCACGATTCCTATGCCCTGTTGATGGGTGTGTATTCGGCGGTACTGGGCTTCTTCATTCCGTCAGGTGGCGGCAAGTGGATCATCGAGGCGCCCTATGTGATGCTGGTGGCCAATGACCTGCAATACCACCTCGGCTGGGCTGTGCAGATCTACAACGCAGCCGAAGCGTTGCCCAACCTGATCAACCCGTTCTACATGTTGCCGCTGCTGGGCGTGCTGGGCCTGAAGGCGCGGGACCTGATCGGGTTTTCCTTCGTGCAGTTGCTCGTGCACGTTCCTCTGGTGCTGTTCCTGTTGTGGGCCTTGGGCACCACGTTGCAATACACGCCACCGGTCATGCCGTAGCGGCTGCTCCTGGCTACAGAACTGTGCCTTGCCTTGGAGTGAGGTGCAGGTCTGTGAGTCAGTGTGCTTTCTCCGCCAACCTCAGGGTGAAGAAGGCAACTTGCTCCTGACATCCAGACTCGCCCAGCCACGTAAATTTCCCTTTCGCATAATTTATGCGACGGTATTTTGACTTATTACGGCTAAGCCCATTGAGATTTATTATGGTGTCGGTTCATTGACGTAGTGTCAGAGTGCCCATAAGCTCAAGTCAATACCGCAACACACCCCGCATCATCGCGCCACTTACTCATTGATTATCTTGGTTGAAAGGACGGCGTATGCGCTCGACTCTGATTGTGAAATCGATCTTTTTGTTGGTGCTGTTGAGCGGTGCTGCCCGTGCGGCTGACTCGTATATCAATCAGACCAGTATCATTCCCGTTGCAACCGCGGGTTGGTTCTTCGCATTTGCGGTCGTGGGTTTTGTCGCCGTGGCCAATCGCAGAAAGATTTGAAATACCGCAGTTACAGTCACTCAGGCTAGACCGCTTGAGTTGGCTTGTGAATTCGTCAACCGTTGCTATATTGCCATTACCCTCTCGAAGCCTGGTCAGCAGGGTTCGACGTGCCGCTCAGGCGGCCGGCAGAGCATGGCGCTCGCGGTGGTGACAGCGAAGTGGAGCGAGAGTTGGTGTGTTGTTCTCTTCAGTGCTCTAGTCGGGCCATTTGGCCGGAGGGACCCTCATGGTGCGTTCATTGTTCGCCGTCGTTGGCCTGGTTGCAATGTGGTCGGGTCATTGCGCTGCCGCGCCCTCGGAACCGGCCTACCGCCTCAACCCCGGCGATGTGGTGATGGTCTCGGTGTGGCAGGAAGACAGCCTCAAGCAGGAGGCCACCGTGCTCCCCGATGGCAGCATCACGTTCCCTCTGGCCGGCCGCATAGACGTGGCAGGGCTGGATGTTGCCTCGGTTGAAAAACAAGTGGCCAGCAAACTGGAAAAGTTTCTGCCTGACCCGAACGTCAGCGTGGTAGTCAAGAGTAACGCGGGCAACTTGGTGTATGTCCAAGGCAAGGTCATAAAGCCCGGCCCCGTACAAATGTCAGGCCCTACGGCCGTGCTGCAGGCGTTGAGCATGTCGGGTGGCCTGGACAAGTTTGCCGATGAAAGCGAAATAATGGTCGTGCGTGGCACCGGCACGTCCCAGAGAATCCTGCCCGTGCGATACAAGGACTTGGTGACGGGCCGCGACATGTCGACCAATATTCAACTTCAGGCCGGTGACACGCTGGTCGTTCCTTGATCATGCCTTTTAATAAGTAGACTTGATGCCTCTTCCAAGAACAACACGCATTGCCGCGGCAATTGTGGCCTTGCCGCTTGCGCACTCAACCCAGGCCGCTACCTGGCAGTCGACGGTGGTGGTACCGACGTCGGTCGAACACGACAGCAACCCGCTGTTGCTATCGTCGGGCGAAAAAGGCGTGACACGTACCCTGATTGCACCTGACTACACCCTGATCGGCAGTTTCGGCCGAGATGAACTGCGGTTAGGTCTGGGCCTGGATATTCTGCGCTCCTCCGACACCAACGTCGTCGATGACCGCGAAGACCCAGACATCAGCCTGGGCTGGCAACGTACCACCGAACGCGGGCAGTTCGGGCTGCTGGCACGCTACAACGAAACCTCTACGCTGTCGGGTACCGTGCTCGATACCGGCGTTGTTACTACCGATGGGACGCAGAAGCTGTACACCTTGACGGGTAACTGGCGCCAGGCGATCACCGAACGCAGCACCCTGAGCAACGAAACCACCTACAACCGCGCCCGTTACGATATCAACAGCCTGACTGGCTACGACGAGCTGGCCAATACCCTGACCTGGACCTACGCCTTGAGCGAGCGCGCCGATGCCTATACCCGCTTCGGTGCCCGGCGTTATGAACCCGAGGACGACCTGACCGCCACGGCCTCCAACAGCTACAGCCCGGCGGTGGGAATCAAGTACCAGTTCTCCGAGTCATTCAGCGCCGATGCGCACTTGGGCGTCAACAAGGTATCGGGCAGCCAGGGAGGGCGGCGCGGGGAGGGCGGCGTGGCGCTGCTGTACACCGGCGCACGCAGCGATGCCAGCCTGACGGTCGAGCGCAGTACGGTAGCCAGTGCCCAAGGCGGGTTCGCCCAGCTCGATCAGGTGCGTGGGGTCTGGAGTTATGCGCTCGACCCCTTGACCCGGGTCGGCGCCGACGCCGCCTGGCAGGACAGCAAGGGCCAGATACCCAATACCTTGCAGATCTACAGCCTCTGGGCCAGCCGCCAATTGTCCCCCTACTGGGACCTGCGCCTGGCGCTGACGTACAAGGAGCGCAAGCAGGACCTCGACGGCGATGCGACCGCCACGATCGTTGGCTTGACCCTGACATACCGCTATCCCGACATCTGAACCGCTTGCAGGTGGCCCCATGAAGTCCGATTACGAGCTCTCTCTCAGAGATTACATCGCCATTATCAAGGACCGGGCCGTGGTGTTGGGGGTCAGCGCAGCCGTTATCCTGGCTGCCACCGTCGCCGTGGCGCTGACGGTGCCACCGATCTATCAGTCCACCGGCACGATCCTGGTGGAGTCGCAGCAGATATCTCCCGAGCTGGTGTCGACCAACACCACCAGCTTTGCCGACGAGCGCATCGAGGTCATTCGCCAGCGGGTGATGACGCGCGAGAACCTGCTGCGCATCATCGACAAGTACGGACTGTTTGCCGACAAGCGCTTGAGCGAAAGCGACAAGATCGACCAAATGCGCAACGCCATCGCGGTCCAGACGCTGACCACCTTCGTGCGTGGGCGCGGCGAGGCGACGATCGCCTTCAACGTGTCTTTCGAGCATCGTCAGGCAGAGGTGGCCAAAGAAGTCGCCGATGAACTGGTCACGCTGTTTCTCAACGAAAACCTCAAGCAGCGCACCGAACGGGCCAACGAGACCACCGAGTTTCTGACCCAGGAGGCGAACAAGCTGGGGGCAGAACTGGCCAGCCTGGAGAACCAGTTGGCCGACTTCAAGCAGGCCCATGCCAATGCGTTGCCTGAGCATCAGACGCTGCGCATGAACATGCTTTCGCGGGCAGAGCTCGAGTTCCGGGAGGTCGACCGCGATTACAAGGCGGCCCAGGAGGAGCTGCGCTACCTGGAGCTTGAACTGTCCGCCGCCAATGCCGGCCTAGGTACCAAAACCGGCGAGGGCGCGCGCCCAGCGGGCGCCGACCAGCCCCAGGACCTGGCGAGCCTGAAGGCCGAATATGCCCGCTTGCTGACCCGCTACAAAGAAGCGCACCCCGACGTGGCGGCGGTCAAACGCAAGATTCAAGCGCTGGAGGCCAGTGGCCAGACCGGTAGCGTGGCCTCGACGGTGAGCCTGGATGCGGCACGCGTACGGGCCAAGATGAGCGCGGCACAGGTACGCATTGCCTCGCTGGCCGAGCAGAAGCGCGAGCTGACCCGCAAGATGGAAGGTTACGAAGCCGAGATTCTCGAAGCGCCGCAGGTCGAGCGCGGCCTGGTTACGCTGATGCGCGACCATGACAACGCGCGCAAGAAGTACGAGGAAATCCGGGCCAAGGAAATGGGCGCCAAGATTACCGAGAGCCTTGAGCAGGAAAACAAGGCCGAGCGTTTCGTGCTGCTCGAACCGCCCTTGATGCCTGAGAAGCCGATCAAGCCCAACCGCAAGAAAATCGCGGCACTGGGCCTGGTGCTGGCGCCGGCAGGTGGTGGGGCGCTGGTCATGTTGCTGGAGATGCTCAACCAGCGCGTGCGTGGCGTTGGCGCCCTGGAGAACCTGCTTGGCAGGCGCGTGCTGGTGGCGCTGCCTTATATCGACACCCGCGCCGACGTGGCCAGGCGCAAGCGCTGGCGCAACGGGCTGATCCTGGCAGCGTTGTGCCTGGTGGCTATCCTGGTAGGGCTGGTACACCTCTTCTACATGCCGCTGGATGTGCTGTTGCTCAAGCTCACCTCCAGGTTTGCATAGGAAAGCAGTGATGGACAGGAATACACCGGCTCATGGCAATACCCTTCACCCGGTCACTCCAGGTACGCCCCAGGCCGTGAACCCGGCACCGGGTACCGCGCTTGCGGAGGTCCCGGGGCAGTTCGACTACGTCAATACCAAGGTGGTGGCGCTCAAGGCTGATCACCTGGAACGTCACCGCATTGTCGCCTATAACAAAAACTCCAGCATGAACGGGCCCATTGACCTGTTGCGCACCCAGGTGCTCAGGACCATGGAGGAAAACGGCTGGCGTACCCTGGCCATTACCTCCCCCACGCCCGAAGCGGGCAAGACGGTACTGGCCATCAACCTGGCCATGAGCATTGCCCACTACACCACCCGCACCGCCTTGCTGGTGGATTTCGACCTGCGCCGTCCTCGCGTCGGCAGGAGCCTGGGGCTGCCCATGGACTGCTCGCTGAACGAGTTTCTCGATGATCAGGCGCCGCTGCAGGAATGCCTGGTGAACCCCACATTGCCTCGTTTCGTCGTACTGCCGACGCGGGTGCCGGTACCCATGTCGACCGAAGTGTTGTGCTCACCCAAGGTCACTCACCTGGTCAGCGACCTGCGTAATCGCTATGCCTCGCGCATCTGCATCTTCGACCTGCCACCGCTGCTCAGCTCCGACGATGCGATCACCGTGCTACCCACGTTTGACTGCGTGCTGTTGGTGGTGGCCAACGGCATGAACACCAAGAAAGAGATCGAGGACTGCCTGCACCACCTGGGCACGGCGAACCTGATTGGCACCGTACTGAATAAGGCCGACGAAAAACCGCAGCCCTATTATTGAGCGTTTTCAAGGGGCGCAGTCGGGCAGCCCCGATGGACGCTCAACGCCATGTCATTGCCGGCCATGGGTACTGCCGCTCCCATTGCCAGGCGTGCGCCACGATCACTTCCAGGTCTGCGTGCACAGGCCGCCAGCCCAGCACCTGCATGGCCTTGCTGGCATCGGCCACCAATCGGGGCGGGTCGCCTGCGCGGCGCGGTGCGTCCAGCACAGTGATGGGTTGGCCCGTCACGGACCTGGCCGCATCGATGACCTCCTGCACCGAGAAGCCCAGGCCATTGCCCAGGTTGAACACTGCACGCTCGCCGCCGTCGAGCAGGTAGTCCACGGCCAGCGCATGGGCGCAGGCCAGATCGGTCACATGTACGTAATCGCGGATGCACGTGCCGTCGGGGGTGGGGTAGTCCCGGCCGAATACCGTCACTGCCTCGCGCCGGCCAGAGGCGGCCTGGAGAATAAGGGGAATCAGATGTGTCTCCGGCTCATGACGCTCGCCGAGCAACCCCGCCGGGTCGGCGCCTGCGGCATTGAAATAGCGCAGGCATACCGACTTGAGCCCGTAAGCCCGATCGAAATCCTCAAGGATCTGTTCCACCATCCACTTGCTCAACCCATACGGGTTGATCGGCGCCTTGGGATGGGCCTCGTCGATAGGCACGTACTGCGGATCCCCATACACAGCCGCCGTGGAGGAGAAAATCAGGCACTTGATTCTTGCGCTGACCATCGCCTGGAGCAGCGACAGGGTAGCGGCGACGTTGTTCTGGTAATACTTGCCCGGAGCGCTGACCGATTCGCCCACCTGGATGAACGAGGCAAAATGAAAGACCGCGTCGAACGTGCACATGCCGAACAGCACGTTGAGCGCGGCTTCATCGGCGATGTCCAACCTGGCCCACTGAATGCCCGGCCCTGGAGATACCAGGTCCGCTACCACCACTTCATGCCCGGCAGCCAACAGATAGCCGACCATGTGCGAGCCAATATAGCCCGAGCCCCCCACCACCAGGTACCTCATCCACACCTCCACGAAGCCGCTGTCGACAGACACCGTGAACCGTCCCTGGGACATGCAGGCGGGATGCTCGGCTAACAGGTGCCATGAGCGTAGATGGCCATCTGCCCTATTTCAAGAACAGCCAATTGGACATGTAGGTGCCATCCAGGGTGATGTGATAACGCCCATCACGGTAGCTGGCGGGCAGGGGCTTGAGCTGCGCCTGGGCATCGCGGGCGAACAGCTTCAACCCGGCAGGCGCCTTGATGCTCAGCTGAGCCTTGAGCGGTTCGACGTGAAAGCGCGTGTTTTCCTCAGGCTGGGGCACCGCTCGCGTGCCCAGGGAGACCAGCAGGCTGCGCGATTGGCCCAGCACCACACCGTCGAGACTCTGCACGGCGATACTGGCGTAGGGCGTGCTCGCCTGAACCTGGACATCACCCAGGGTAATCGTACGCCCGCCCAGCCAGCCCGTTGCCGCTTGGGTGAGGGGCGTGTCGATGGTGTAGAGGCCTGACTGCCAGTTGCGCTTGAGCTCGCCGGTATCGCTCACCGACTCGGTCGCGTCTGCCGGCAGCAACGCCTGGGCAGGGTCGTGCAGCACGGTAGCTCCGTCAGCGGTGGCAGCAGGTTTGAGCCATGGCAGCTGGGGCGTGACAGGCAAGGCGATCTGCAGTTGGCCCAGGCCTACCGCCGTGCGCAGCAGCGCCGAGGTACGTGGGGTGATGTCCTGGTTGTACAGGGTTTCGGGGCTCGGCGCGAACACGTAGCGGGTACTGGCGGGTTGAACGTCCCCACGCCTGTACATCAGTGCGGCAGCCGGCATCGTGGCAAGCAATGCCGGATCATTGTAGGCATGCCAGTTGTCTGCCGTGCGCCAGCCGGGGTTGAACGCCTGTTGACTGTAGGCGTACTGCAGCATGGCGTCCCAACCTTGGTGGCTGGCGGTTCCGGCGATGTACAACGGCAGGGAATGCCGGTCAGGCAACGGGAAAGGCTCGGCGTTCCATTCGCTGACCGTCAACGGTTTGCCCACGACCTGAGCGGCGGCCAGCCAGTCGATCAAGCCGTCGCTGGTCAACGGGTTCTTCTCCAGCTGGCCACTGGCGCCGTAGCTGTGGGCATCGATGACATCACCCACCGTGAGGGCGGGCAGGGCACTCAGGCCGTTGCCGCCCCAGGTGCTGGTGGTGGCGATCGGCACCCGTACCCCCAGGGCGCGCAGGTGCGCGATCATGTCGGCATTGAAGCGCTGCTCCAGGTCGTTGAGAAACAGCTTGGAGGGCCCAGGTTGCCAGGCCCGCCAGGTCAGGTCCGCTGGCAGGTCGTGCTGGCTGGCGAACGCCTTGGCAGCGGCCATGTAACGCTGACTGTGACGGGGGACGTCCTTGTCCGGCAGCAGGGCGTTGCCGTAGTGCTGGGTGATGTCGTTCTCGTTGGTGAGCAGGATGGCCGCGATGGCGGGGTCATCTTTGTAGGCCAGGCCTGTCAGAGGATTTACATGGCCCAGGTACTGAGCGGCGAAGTTTTTCATCGCCTGCTGGATGCTGGCGTTGACGTAGGCGTAGCCCTTGAGGTCGACCCGCGCTTGGCCCTTGGCCAGTTCGCCAAAGTCATCGATACCGTCCTGGGCGGTTAGAGCGCGCTGCACATGCAAGTCCAGCCAGATGTAGATGCCCTCGTCCTTGAGCGCCTTGATCCAGAGGTCAAGCTTGCGCATGGACTCGGCGTCCAACTGCTGGGTGTCGCGAACCTGCGTGCCGTCACCAAACACATTGGGGCTCACCCAGGGGGAGTCGTGATGGTGCAGCCGTACAAGGTTGAAGCCCAGCGCCGACAGGCGTTTTGCCTGCTGGGCAATCTCCTCGTCAGGGCTCTTGAACAGGGCGTAAGCCGACAGGTTGGTGCCCCAGAAACGCACGGGGGTATTGTCCTCGAACACCAGTTGTTCCCCGCGCGCCTGCACAAAGCCGTGCTTGCCGGCGGGCTTTTGCCGCGCATTGAGAAACGAAAGGTCAACGGGGGATGTGCGCCAGTCCAACTGGTCCTCTGGCCAGGCAGTAGTGTCCACCAGACCGAAGCGCTCGGTAGGGGTGGGCGCGAGGGCGATGTCCCCGGTTACGTTCAGCACCGCCTTGACCTGTTGCTTGCCGGCAGCGATGGCGTCCTTGTAGAAGAAGGCGCGCAGCTCCGAAGGATTGCCGCGCTCGAAGTAGACCTTGGCCAAGGGTGGGTCGAAACGCATTTCTACACGCCTGCCCTGCTCGGTACCGCCCCAGGACCACCCGCGGTTGTCGGCCAACAGTTGCGGGGCACCCATGGCCCCCGCGATCTGCGCAGGATCGAACTGGAACACCATGCCGCCGCCAATCACATCGCGCTGGCGGCTATGGGCGTCAAGGTCGAAGTCCCACGCCAGGGTTTGCGGTTGCACCTGGGTGATCGCCGCCTTCAGCTCGAAATCCAGGGCCTTGTTCAGCCCCTGCAAGGTGTAGCGCCCGGGGCCATCGACGCTCAGGGCGGTCTGGAAACCCGTCCAGCTCCAGTCCTGCGCCCAGAAGTCGAACTTGGCGCTCATCACTGGCCCGCCGCCCTGCGTCACCACCGGCAGGCCGTTTTGCTCATCGATGCTGACCTGCCACGCCTCGGACCGAACGCTCGTGGGTAAGCCCAGGGAGCAAAGGGCGGTCAGGCACAGCACGGCACGCAAGGCAGACAGGGTCATGAAAGGCTCCTGGGTTGCGCAGAGGGGATGTCGTAAGAGGGCGTAGCGAGCGAGTGCTGCCGGCGGACCATGTGGGTATAGGCCACCCCTAACCCTGCGATGGACCAGTACACCACCGGGATGAACGTGATGCTGCTGACGGTGAAGATGATCACCAGGATGCCGATCAATGTCGCCAGCAGCACCCGGCCAAGCTGACGACGTTCGTCGTCCTTGTCGTCGAAGCTGCGCATGGCCTTGTAGATGCCGCGCAGTACCATGGCGAAGAAGGCCACGAACAGCCCGAGCCCGACCAAGCCGACGTGCAGGGCCAGGTTGATGTAGGAGTTGACGATATCGATGATGCCTTCGCCCTGGATCATCGACTGCATTTCGGGCGTGTTGCGAAAATCGAACGAGCCGAACAGCGGATTGCGCTGGATGACGATCCACGCATTGTCCATGAGCCGCTCGCGGTAAGTGATGTTCTCTTTTTCAAGGTTGCCAATGAACGGCAGCAGGTCCAGCACCTTATCGCCACCCGGTATCACACCGAGCAGCGGCAGGGCGAGCACCCCCGCCGTTGCCAGCAGGGCCAGGCGCCGCACGGCCCCCCTGCCCAGCGCCACGAACACCACCACGATCACCGCAGCGCCAATCCAGGGCCCGCGTGAGAGCGGCGCGAACAGACCGGCAGCCAGCAAAAGCGCGCCCATCCAGCGATGCAACGGCCCGCGCAGATAGCCTTGCACGAACAGGAACAGGCCGATGGCGACACTCATGACATAACCCAGCACGATGGCCTGGCCCGTGGTGACGCTGGCCCGCAGGGCGCCGCCCCGGCTCAGGTAGCCCGACAAGCTCCACGGCACACCCATGGCGTCGATCAGGGCGCTGTACAGCAACCAGTGGCGTACATACTCGGCGACCCCGATCAACGCCAGCAGGAAGCCGACCAGGACGAAGGCCAGCATGGCGTCCTTGAAGTCGCTGACCTGGCGCAACCCACGGCTGGCCACGTAGTAGGGCAGAAATACATCGACATACAGGTACAGGGCCTGGCGCAGGGTATCGGTGGGCGTGGTTTCGCGCAGATAGAGCACACTCATCAGCACCAGGCTTGCCGCCAGCAGGCGATCTGGCCAGGTGCGGCCAAAGCGCAGCGTGTCCGGCTGCCGACGCAAGGCCAGGGCGGCTGGTAGCAGCACGCACAGTGTCAACAGGCGGATGTGGTTGAGGTCGACCAGGTAGTTGACCACACCGAACCCCGGCACCTGCGCCGCCGCCGGTGGGATCAGAAACAACAGCAGGTAGAACAGCGCCATGGGGTTGTGTTCACGACGCCCGGCCAGGTACAGGATGAGCCCGCCTGCCGCCAGGTACAGCCAGAAACTGTGGGAGACGAATGCCAGCACCGTCAGCAGGAACCAGAGGTTGCGCCGGCGCTTGAAATCGCGCAGCGGGATCAGGTCGGTGGCAGGACGCCGAGCCAGCACGAATACCACGCTGGCCAGGAACAGGATGACGATCAACGCGCGAAAATGTTCAGGCATCAGCTATTTACACCTTCCTTTCGGTGGGCCACGGCTAGCATCATGGCTGATTGAAACTATAGTGACTTTTAGCCATCTAGTCAGAGATAGAACCCATGCCGTCGATTGAGGTGTCAGCCACCGCAAGCTTGCGCTCGCGGGCCTTGCGGGCGGGGTCATGGAACCTGGTCTCGCAAGTGGCTTCCCAACTGATGCGCCTGGGCGGCAACCTGATCATGGCGCGTATCCTGGTCCCCGAGATGTTCGGGGTCATGGTCATCGCCACCACGGTTTCGGTACTGCTTCACTTGCTCTCCGATGTTGGCTTGCGCCAGAACATCATCCAGAGCCATCGAGGTGACGACCCCGTTTTCCTTAACACGGCCTGGACTGTCCAGATCATTCGCGGCTTCATCCTGTTCGCCTTGACCTTGCTGCTGGCCCTGGGCGCGTGGCTGGCGCAGGTGGCTGAGCTGTGGCCTGCGGACGCGACCTACGCGGCCCCGGTTTTGCCGGCGGTACTGGCCATCACCGGCCTATCTGCCGTGATCTGGGGTTTTCAGTCCACCAAGATAGACGTGGCAGTGCGAACCTTCCAACAAAAGCGCGTGGTGCTGGTCGACCTGGCGTCGCAAGTCGCGGGCCTGCTGGTGATGCTCGTGGTGGGCTACCTGACCCATTCCATCTGGGCGCTGGTCAGCGCTGGCCTGGTGTCTGCCCTGGCCTGGACGGTACTGGGCCACACTGCGCTGGAGGGCCCTGGCAATCGTCTGCACTGGGACCGCGCCGCCCTGAACGAGCTGATCGTGTTCGGGCGCTGGATCCTGCTGTCTTCGATGGTCGGGGTCCTGGCCATGTATGGCGACCGCATCTGGTTCGGTGCCAGCATGACGGCGGCGCAGCTGGGCGTGTACTCCATCGCCGTGCTGATTCTGGGGGCAGTGCAGATGGCCATCATGAAGGTGGTCGGCGCCGTTGCGCTGCCGGCGTTCAGCGAAGCGGCTCGTGCTGACGATCGCGAGCGTCTGGTAGCCCTGTATCACCGTTTTCGGCTATTGGTGGACCTGCTGGTGCTGTTCATCTGCGGAGGGTTTCTGACCGCCAGCCCGCTGCTCATTGGCTGGATGTACGACGAGCGGTACCGTGAAGCAGGGCCGATGCTCGCAATTCTCTCGCTGTCATTCCTTACATTGCGCTATACATTGGCCCATCAGGTCTGGATCGCCTTGGGGCTGACCAAGTACCAGGCCATGGACAACATCATTCGCCTGGTCTCGTTGTGGGGGTTACTGCCGGTACTGCTGTATTTCGGTGGGGTGGACTGGGCGATCTGGGGCGTTGCCCTGCACACGCTGCCCACACTGGTGTTGATCGTTTACGTGAATAGCAAATTGGGAATGTTCAGCCTCAAGCGCGAGCTTGTAGTGCTGCCGGCCCTGTTGGCCGGGGCGCTGTGCGGGGCTGGATTGACCGCTTTATTCGAGTGGATCTGAGCGCGACCTGTAGGAATTTCGTGAGGATGGCCAGGTAATCATGGGCAAGCAGAGCGTGTGTGCGTCACAGGTAGGGCGTAGGGGCTTTCTGAAGGGGTGCGCGGTGGTGGGGGCGGCAGGCGCTGTGCTGGGCCCAGTGACAGCGGTCGCCGGCCAAACGCTGCCCCGACCCACCGCCGAGGCCAATGAGGCGTTCGTGGTCATCAATGGCTGGGTATTGCCGTCCCAGTATTTCAAGAGCCCGTCGGCATGATCACCGATTTTCAGGAACACAAGACGCTGCGCGACAGTTACGACGTGTGCATCATCGGCGCCGGCCCGGCCGGCATCACGCTGGGGCTGCGCCTGGCGGCCGCAGGCTGGAGCGTGCTGCTGGCCGAGGGGGGCGGCCATGACTACGCACCTCGCTCTCAGGAGCTGTATGCCTGCACTTCCAGCGGGCTGCAGCTGTATGCCGAGCAGACTCGGCTGCGTTATTTGGGCGGCACTTCAAACCATTGGGCAGGTCGGTGCCGACCCTTCAGCCCGTCCGACTTTTCCATCGCACCGCCAGGTGAACTGCCGGGCTGGCCCATTGAGTACGCCGAAATCGCGCGCTACCTGCCCGCCGCCATGGACATCGTCGACTTGCCCGTCGGTGCCGACTTTCATGCCATCAACACGGGGCTGGACGGCGACGAGTTCGAACCAGACCGCTTCCTGCTCAGCACCCCAACCCGATTTGCCCAGAAGTACGCCACCGCCCTGGAACAAACCCCAGGGCTGGACGTATTCATCAACTGCAACTGCGTGGACCTCGAATTCGACCCTGCCTCTGGCCGGCTGGCAGCAGTGCTGTTGTCGGACTACGCTGGCAACCGCCAGCGTCAGGTCGCACGGCATTTCATCCTCGCCGCAGGCGCCATCGAGAACGCCCGGCAACTGCTCAACAGCAGCTCCCTGGCAGCGGCCGGTGTGATCAGCCAGGACGGCCTGGTGGGCCGTTGTTTCATGGAGCACCTGAACATCGATATGGGCACGTTCATCCTCAAGTCAGGGCTGGATCCCGACCCGCGCGAGTACTACACCACCGATGCCTTCATCGAGCACTTCAAGATCGGCAAGGGCAATGTGCGCGCGGCCCTGCTGGCCGACGTGCAAACCTACGGCCGTACCGCCGAGGTCAAGTACTTCCTGGAAACCCTGGCCTGTGACATGGGCGTGGCCAGCAAGGTGGCCTTCGTCGCCAGCTTCAGTTGCCCGGGCGATGGCATCATCAGCACCATGATCGAACAATTCCCAAGCCTGCACAGCCGGATCTCGTTGCTCGACGAGAAGGATGCGCTGGGCGTGGCCAAGGTCAACGTCAACTGGGTACTCGACGAGCAGGACCGGCATACGATCAAGTGCATCGGCACCGAACTTGCGACCCAGTGGGCCAAGGAGAACCTTGGGTTCGTCAAACTCAACGACTTCGTCTACGACACCTCGATACCGCTCAGGCTGTCGCCGCACGCCCACCACATGGGCACCACGCGCATGGCCGCCGACGCCCGTCATGGGGTGGTGGACCGCGACTGCAAAGTGTTCGGCACCGACAACCTGTATGCAGCCGGCAGCAGCATCTTCGCCACCGGCGGTGCCTCCAACCCGACCATGCCACTGTTGCAATTCGCCGTGCGCCTGGCTGAACACCTCGATGCCCGCATGAGCGCCCAGAGGAGCGCCGCGGCGTGATTCACCGGCTTTAGGACAAGGGGTGCGGCGGTCAGCACACACAAGAATGAGACCGGCGCCGCCCAGGGATAACTCAGGTTGCATCGATTGCGAGGCCAGGCAGCATGATGGGATGGATACGCAGAGCCGTAATGCAGTATGCCCACCGCACGGGACGGGCACGCGGTTTGTACAAGAAAATGTGCAACCCAGCGGGGCTGGAATGGGGCACCTACCTGGCCCGTTGGGGCGGTTTTCACTCGGTGGGCACCAACGTCTACATCAACCAGGGTTGCAACGTGACCGACCCATCGCTGGTGCGCATTGGCAACAGCGTGGGCCTGTCCGATTGCACCCTCATCGGCCATGACGGCGTCGTGCTGCTGATCGAGCACCGCTTCGGCAAGCACCTGGACTCGGTCGGCTTCATCGACATCAAGGACAACTGCTTCATCGGTCACGGCGCAATCGTCATGCCGCGCGTGACCATCGGGCCGGACTCCGTCGTGGCCGCCGGGGCCGTGGTGACCAAGGACGTGCCGCCCGGCACCGTCTATGGCGGTAACCCGGCGGCCTTCATCTGCACCACCGATGCGCTGATCAAACGGGTGGAAGCCCGCTGCGAAGCCTATCCCTGGATCGACATCGTCAAGCAGCGCAAGGGCGCTTTTGACCCCCAGGTGGAGCCCATGCTGATGGCCCAGCGGCGCCAGTACTTCTTCGGGGACAGCGACAATGGCTAAGCCGGTGGACGTGATGGTGGTCAATTTCAATACGGCCGGTTTGCTGCAGCCCATGTTCGATGCCTTGCGCAGCGCCGACAGCGAGCACCTGGCGCGCTACCTGGTGGTGGACAACGCTTCGGCCGACGACTCACTTGCCCGCTTGACCCAGGTCTGCCCTCAGGCGCTGGTGCTGAGCAATCGGCAGAACGTAGGGTTTGGCCGTGCCAACAATCAGTTGCTGACCCACCTGCAAGGTCAATACGCCCTGCTGCTCAACACCGACGCTTTCGTGGCCCAGGACGCGTTGCACAAGACCCTGGACTACATGCAGGCGCACCCGGAGTGTGGCGTGCTGGGTGTTCGGCTCGAAGGTCGCGATGGCAGCCTGCAACCGAGCTGCCGGTATTTTCCGACACCGCTCAACGTGTTTCTTGCCCGCACTGGCCTGGAACGCTTCGTCCCCGGCGTACAGCGCGTCGATGACATGAGCTGGGACCATGGGTCGGTGCGCGAATGCGATTGGCTGCCTGGGTGTTTCTACCTGGTGCGCCGTGAGGTCCTCGACCAGGTCGGGCTGTTCGACCCCCGTTTCTTTCTGTATTACGAAGAAGTCGACCACTGCAAGCGCGTCAAGGCAGCGGGCTGGAAGGTGGTGTTCTACCCGCACACCACGGTGGTGCACATCGGCGGCGAGAGCTCCAAGTCGGTGGCCCAGCTCGAAGCCGCGAGCCGGCAGATATCCGCTTACCAGATAGAAAGCGAGCTTCTGTACTTTCGCAAGCACCACGGTCGGGCCGGCCTTGCCCTGCATATGCTGCTGGTGAGCCTGGGTGACCTGATACTGGCGCTCAAGGCCTTGATCAAGCGGCGCGGGCGGGCGGCCTTGCGGGCCTGCTGGCTGCACAGCCGCACCACGTGGGCATTGCTGTTCAAAACCCGCTATGCCACCCAGCCGACAAGGTAGTGCGCACCATGTTCGAGAATATTCGTGCCGATTTGCGGGCCCATGGGGGCGATTGGGGAGCCCAGGGGTTCTGGGTGATGCTGGTCTACCGATTTGGCCGCTGGCGCTATGGCGTGAGGCCCGCGCCGCTGCGCAAGCTCTGTTCGCTGGTCTACAAGGTGTTGTTCAAGCTGGTACAGATCCTGACCGGGGTCGAACTGCCCTGCGAGGCGGTAGTGGGCCGGCATTTCGTCATCGATCATTTCGGCGGCATCATCGTCAGCGGCTATGCCCGGTTCGGTGACGACTGCCGCATTCGCAACGGTGTGGTGGTGGGGCTCAAGCAGGTCGATCGGCCTGTGGCGCCCGTGTTCGGCAACAATGTCGACATTGGCACCGGCGCCAAGATCCTGGGCGATATACGCATTGGTAACAATGTGGTGATCGGCGCCAATGCGGTCGTGCTGGTGGATGTGCCGGACAACTGCATTGCGGTCGGCGTGCCGGCCGTGATCAAGCCCAGGCACAGCCCCGCGACGCAGGTGATGCCGTGAGCACACAACTGGAGGCGGTCGGCGTCGTGGTGATCGGTCGCAACGAGGGCCAGCGCCTGGAGCGCTGCCTGCGTGCGCTGGTGGCCCGTGTCGATACGGTGGTGTACGTGGATTCCGGTTCGACCGATGGTTCGGTTCAGCTCGCGCATCAGTTGGGTGTGCACGTCCTGGCCTTGGACTTGAGCATTCCATTCACCGCCGCCCGCGCGCGCAACGAAGGTTTCGCCCGGCTGCACCAGCTGCAGCCTGGCCTGAACATGGTGCAGTTCGTTGATGGCGACTGCGAGATCGACCCCCAGTGGTTGCCCACTGCCCACGCCTTCCTGCAACGGCACGCGCAGGTGGCGGTGGTCTGTGGGCGGCGGCGCGAGCGGTTTGCCCAGCAAAGCGTGTACAACCAGTTGTGCGACCTAGAGTGGGACACCCCGGTTGGACAAGCCAAGGCCTGTGGCGGTGACGCGTTGATGCGCGCCCAGGCGTTCGTCAGCGTAGGGGGCTTCCGGGCGGGGCTGATTGCCGGCGAAGAGCCGGAGCTGTGCGTGCGTTTGCGAGCCGCGGGCTGGAAAGTCTGGCGCCTGGACGCCGAAATGACCCTGCACGATGCGGCCATGACGCGCTTCAGCCAATGGTGGCGACGCAGCATGCGCGCCGGCTACGCCTATGCCGAAGGCGCTTGGTTGCACGGTGCTGCACCCGAGCGGCACTGGGTGCGTGAGTCCCGCCGTGCCTGGGTCTGGGGGCTGGGGATTCCGCTGCTGACACTGTTGGCTTGTCTGGTGTTCGGGGCTGAGGGGCTGGCGCTCTTGCTGCTGTACCCACTGCAAATCCTGCGGCTGGCCAGGCGTGGCGCGCTGGCGCCCCGGCAACGCAGGTTGCAGGCCTTGTTTCTGGTGCTGGGCAAGTTCCCAGAGGCAGTGGGCCAACTCAAATTCTGGCGCCAGCGGCTGTTGCCCGGCAAATCAGCGCTGATCGAGTACAAGTGAGATGACCCCATGATGCTTGTCCGCCTCGTGACCCGCGTATCGACGTTGCAACCCGGTTTCACCCCGCGCGCCGTGAAGAGCAAGTGCGCGCTTGCCCTGCTGATGATGAGCCATCGCCACGCGCTTGTGCGCTTCATGGGACGCATGACGACTGCACTGGGCCCACAATGGCGCCAGCGCATGGGCGACGACGCGCTGGGCATGGTGCAATGGCCCTACATCAGTAGTGCCTGGAGCGTGGCCCAACGGTTAGATGCCGTGGCCTCGCATTTCGAAGTGGTGACTGCACAAGCGCCGGGGCTTCTGGTCACAGGCCGCGATGAACGCCGTGTGTTGTGCGACCTGGGGGATCATTCACCCGCTTGCAGCCTGGTACTGGACCGGCCGATCTGGTTCAAACGCGAAGGCGAGTTGGTCCTGAACCTGTTTCAGGGCGACCTGCGGGTCGCGTCACTCGCCTTCACCCTGTGCAGGGACGCAAACACGTTGACGCTGTTCATTGGCGCGGTGCAAGGCATCCACAAAGGCATCGACAGCGAAACATCCCTGTCCATCTATCGCGACCTGACCAAGCATTTCGAAGGCCTGCGCCCGCGCAGCCTGGTGCTCGAAGCGCTCAAATGCCTGGCGCGCTCGCTTTCGGTCGATCGCATACTGGCCGTCAGCGACCGTTGCAGGCACCACCGTCATCCTTATTTTGGCGCCGACACCGCCCGGGAACTGGCGGCCGACTACGATGCTATCTGGCAGGAGCACGGCGGCCAACCGACGCCCTGCAACGGTTTCTTCGAGCTGCCCCTGGTGGCTGCACAGCGCGCCGATTCGGATATTCCCGCCAAGAAACGGGCCATGTACCGCCGCCGGCAGGCGTTGCTCGACGATGTTTTCACGCGCATGCACGAGGCTTTGGCAGGCGCTGCCGGGAACCATGAACTACAAGAACTACAAGGGGATGCATGCGCTGGGCATGCATCGGCAGTGGACGCTCCGCCCCTGACAGAAGGCCGTTCATAAGGCTTGTCGGGCGCGGGGGGTCATCAAGCGGGTTTGGATCTGGATTTGTATGCGTATTGCTTACTTCGTCAATCAGTACCCGAAAGTGAGTCACAGTTTCATACGGCGCGAAATCCTGGCGCTTGAACGCCTGGGCATTACGGTACAGCGCATTGCCCTGCGCGGATGGGACGCCGAGGTGCAGGATCCCGAGGATGCCTGCGAGAAAGCCAAAACGGTTTATGTGCTGCAGCAAGGGCTGTCGGGTTTGCTCAAACCCCTCTGGCACGTGCTGCGGGCACAGCCACGGCGGTTCCTGCACACCCTGAACCTGGCCTTGCGCATGGGATACAGGGCGGACCGCGCCTGGCCGTATCATTTGGTGTACCTGGCCGAAGCCTGTCAGGTACTGCTCTGGCTGCAGCAAAGCGGGGCCTCCCACGTCCATGCCCACTTTGGCACCAACTCCGCTGAGGTCGTCATGCTCGTCCATGCACTGGGTGGGCCGCCTTTCAGCTTCACTGTTCACGGACCGGAGGAGTTCGACAAACCGCAGTTCCTGCACCTGGGCGAAAAGGTCGACCGAGCCGCTTTCGTGGCAGCGGTCAGTGCCTACGGACGCAGTCAACTGTATCGCTGGGTGGCGCATGCCCACTGGCCAAAGGTCAAGGTAGTGCATTGCGGTCTGGAGCGTGCGTTTCATGAAGTGCCTAGCGTGGCGATACCCCAGGCGCCGAGACTGGTTTGCGTGGGTCGCCTGTGCGAGCAGAAAGGCCAGTTGCTGTTGCTCGAAGCAGCCTCCCGGTTGGCGGCGCGTGCCATCGCCTTCGAACTGGTGCTGGCCGGTGATGGCGAGCTGCGTGGGGAGATAGAACGGTTGATCGCCCATCATGGCTTGCAGCACCAGGTGCGCATCACTGGCTGGATTGGCAGTGCGCAAGTGCGCGAGCACATCCTGGCGGCGCGTGCCCTGGTGCTGCCCAGTTTCGCCGAAGGGCTACCCGTGGTCTTGATGGAAGCCATGGCGCTGCGCCGTCCAGTGCTGAGCACCTACGTGGCAGGTATCCCCGAGCTGGTGCGCCCCGGCGAGAACGGCTGGCTGGTGCCGGCGGGCGACGTCGAACAATTGACCGAAGCCATCGCCGAGTGCCTCCAGCAGCCCGTCGAGGCGCTGCAGCGCATGGGCGCAGCCGGCCATGCTCGGGTATTGGAACGGCATGATGTCGACACTGAGGCGGCCCGGTTGGCCGAGTATTTCAAGGCAACGGCATGATCACTGTATTGACGTTCTTGCTGGGGGCACTGGCGTTCCTGGTATCGGTTCCGGTGCTGGTACTGCTGGGGCAGGTGTTGCTGGCGTACCTGCCCGCTCGTGCACAACCTGCCGCTGCCCGGGCGCGCCCGCAGGTGGCCGTGCTGGTGCCGGCCCATGACGAGGCGAGCATCATCGGCGCAACGCTCGCGAGCCTCGTGCCGCAACTGCAAGCCGGTGACCGCCTGCTGGTTGTGGCCGACAACTGCAGCGACGACACGGCGCGGCGGGCCGAGGAGGGCGGCGCCGAGGTGGTCGTGCGTCAGGATGCCTTGCGCCGGGGCAAAGGCTATGCGCTGGACTTCGGCATGCGTCACCTGGCCGCCGACCCACGCCAGGTGGTGATCATCGTCGATGCCGATTGCCGTGCAGAGGAAGGTGCGCTCGAGCAGTTGGCCCGTCGCTGCGCACAGAGCGGCCGACCCGTGCAGGCGCTGTACCTCATGAAGGCGCCGGCTGGTGCCGGTCTCAAGGTGCAGGTGGCCGAGTTCGCCTGGCGGGTCAAGAACCTGGTTCGGCCCCGGGGCTGGGCACGGGTGGGCCTGCCGTGCCAGTTGATGGGCTCAGGCATGGCGTTCCCTTGGCAGGATTTGGCCGCCATGGACTTGGCCAATGGGCATCTGGTCGAAGATGTGAAGTTGGGCCTGGACCTCTGCCAGCGTGGCACGCCGCCAGTGTTCTGCCCGCAGGCGCTGGTCACCAGTCAGTTCCCGACCAGCGAGCAGGGCCTGAACAGCCAACGCACGCGTTGGGAGCACGGGCACCTGGGGCTGATGCTGGCCGATGCGCCCCGTCGCGCCTGGGCTGCCGTGCGCCAGCGCAACCTGGCCTTGGCCGGTTTGACGCTGGACGTGCTGGTGCCTCCGCTGGCCTTGCTGGTCCTGATGCTGTTGGGGCTCAACGCCCTTACCTGGTTGGCCTACGCCGTGGCAGGCATTGCGATACCTGCCTGGATGGCGCTAAGTGCGTTGCTGTTACTGGCGCTTGCGGTGCTGCTGGCCTGGGCGCGGTTCTGCCGCGACGTGATTCCGTTCTCGGTGCTGCTTTACGCGCCGTTCTACGCCTTGCGCAAGGTCCCGGTGTACGTGGGTTTTCTGATCAAACGCCAGGTGGAGTGGGTGCGCTCCCGCCGGGAGGAGGATTGATGGCCGGTGAGCAGTGGCGAGCACGATGGCACGCGGTCATCGACCAGTTGCAGGTGATCCAGGACGACGAGGCTGCCGAGCGCCTGCTGCAAGGCTTGGCTGCCCCTGTAGCCCCGACCGTGCTGGGCTTCGTCAATGCCCATGCCATGAACCTGATCGTTAGCGATGACGCCTATGGTGAGGCGCTGCTGGGGGCCGATGTGCTGCTGCGCGATGGCTCGGGCATGGCGATGCTGTACCGGCAGCTTGGGTTGGCGCCAGGGTTGAACATGAATGGGACCGATTTCATTCCTCGGTTGGTGCACGCCTATGGTGGGCGCCGCGTGGCCTTCTGGGGCACCCGCCAGCCCTTCCTGGAGCAGGCTGTTCAGTGCTGCGTTGCCACCTATGGCGTCACGCCGGTTTCGGTGCATGACGGCTTCGCCGACGTGCCGACCTATCTGCGCCTGGCGACCAAGCACCGGCCGGATCTCATCGTGCTGGGCATGGGCATGCCCAAGCAGGAGGCGGTGGCGGCTGCGCTCAAACGCACCGGCCTGGCGTGCACGATCGTTTGCGGCGGCGCCGTGCTGGATTTCATGGGCGGCAAGGTCCATCGCGCACCGGCCTGGATCAGGCGCCTGGGTGCGGAATGGTTGTACCGCCTGTTGTGCGAGCCACGGCGGCTGTTCATGCGCTACGTGGTTGGCAATCCGCTATTTCTGTCACGCGCGCGGCGGTTCGCCCAGGCAGAGCGAGCGCCGCACCCTGGCGGCTGACGACATGGCGCGGTCGCCCAAAGGCACCGCGCACCCAAGGACGGGCTGCTACAGTGATATCACGGCTACACACACCCGAGCGCGCCTGCTGCTTTACCGGCTTCGCCAACGCTGTTCTTCAGTATCAAGGGGCGATCACAGGCCCTGGCCATGCACCCATCGATGAGGTCTGAAATGGTGTTCGAACCCCGAAGCAGCCGGTCTTTGCTTCAGCGCAGAAGCAGTGTCAGCAACGCCGTGCAAGCCGGTCTGGATGGCGTAGCGGTGACCGGCATCGCCTGGTACCTGATCTACGACCAGTTCGGCTACATCACATCCGACTACGTCATCATGCTGTTGCTGCTGATCGGGGCGCTGGCGGTCATTTACGATCACTACGCCATCTATCGCACCAATGTCGGGCTGTCGATCAAGGCGTTCCGGCTGTTCAAGGCGTGGTCAGCGACGTTCTGCTTCTTGGTGGTCATGGCCTTTCTGACCAAGCAGAGCGAAACCTACTCACGGTTGCTGGTGGTGGAATTGTTCGTCATCGGCTACATCGCCCAGCTGTTCCTGCATTTTGCCGTGCGTGAACTGCAAAAACGCTTTACCGCCCACGCTCGCCTGGAGAACGCCCTGATCATCGGCGACGGGGACCTGGCCAATTTTCTCTATCAGAAAATCAGCAGCAACCCCTGGTTCGGGGAACGGGTGGTGGGCTGCGTGTTGACCGCAGAGGCCGCGCCGCATGGCGACGACGTTGAGCAAGGCAAGCAGCGCCTGCCGGTGCTCGGGCATATCGGTGATCTGGACGGCATCGTCGCCCAGCATGGCATTCGCACGGTCTACCTGGTAACGCCCCTTGGAGGCTCGCAAGTCATCAGCGACGTCTATTTCAAATTGCTCGACAAGTGCATCGCGGTCAACTGGGTGCCCGACATTTTCTCCCTGCGCCTGATCAATCACAGCGTGCGCGAAATCGCCGGCATTCCCGTTCTGACCTTGTCCGAAACCCCTTTGACTGGCATGAGCCTGTTCCTGAAGAACCTCGAGGATCGCATCCTGGCGGCACTGATTCTGCTGTGTGCATCGCCCGTGTTACTGGCCGTGGCCCTGGCAATCAAGCTCGACAGCCCAGGCCCGGTGTTCTTCCGGCAGGAACGCACGGGCTGGACCGGGGAGTCGTTTCGGATCTGGAAGTTTCGCAGCATGCATGTTCACCAGCCCGAAGCCGGGCAGATCAAGCAGGCGCAGAAGAACGACCCGCGCTTGACCCGGGTCGGCGCGTTCATCAGGCGCACCAGCCTCGATGAGCTGCCACAGTTGTTCAACGTGCTGACGGGCGAGATGTCACTGGTTGGCCCCAGGCCCCATGCGTTGCAGCATGACACGTTGTACTCCCAGGACATCGTCGACTATTTTGCGCGCCACAACATCAAGCCGGGCATGACCGGCCTTGCCCAGGTGCGAGGCTTCAGGGGTGAAACCAAGGACATCGAGCAGATGATCCAGCGCGTCGATTCGGACATCGAGTACATCAACAACTGGTCCCTGTGGCTGGATTTCGTGATCCTGGTGCGCACCCTCAACGCTTTTACCGGCAAGCAGGCGTATTAGCGACCCTAACCGCTTCCAAGCATCCCCGGTGCTCTGCGCTAGAGGTCTTGCGGTGCGCCAGACAGAGGATGCAATTCACGAAATGCTTGCGCTTCTGCCACCAGCCAGTCGTGTACCGCACGCGCGCCGGGCTGGTTCAACCCGCCGGGTGGGTAGTGCACCACGTAGCGCTTGTGGTTGGGGATGGCGACCCCGAATGGCACGATCAGCGCGCCGCGCTCCAGTTCGTCGTTGAGCAGAGTACGCCGGGCAATGGCCACGCCAAGGCCCGCAATGGCCGCCTCGATGGTCAAGTGGTTGCGGTTGAAGGTGTGGCCACGCCGAACGGGTTGCGCCGACGCGCCGATGCCCTCCAGGTAGAACTCCCATTCGGCATATTCCGAGCTGCCTCGCCACGCCGTGATGTCGTGCAGCAACGGGTAGTGCACCAGGTCCGCTGGCCCGTGCAGCGGGGGGCGCCCACGCAGCAGGGCCGGGGAGCAGACCGGGAAGATCTGCTCGGCCAGCAGCGGCGTCGACAGCATGCCCGGGTAGCTGCCGTCATTCAGGTCGATCGCAAGGTCGAAATCCCCAGGCGTCAGTGCCTGTGCGCTGTCCTCGGCCACCAGCCGCAGCTCGATGTCGGGATAGCGCTGCTGGAAACGTGACAGCCGCGGCGTCAGCCATTTGGCCAGAAACGATGGGATCGAGCGCACCCGTACGGTGCCGCGAATTTCACCTGCATCCAGGCGCAGCAGTTCGGCCTCGATGCTGCCATAGGCATCGGCCACCGTCTGTGCCAGGCGCTGGCCTTCGGCACTCAGTTCCACGCCACGGGCGCGGCGCAGGAACAGCCGATAACCCAGCCGTTCCTCCAGCTGGCGCATCTGCTGGCTCACGGCCCCCGGGGTGATATGCAGCTCTTCGGCGCAGCGGGTGAACGACAGGTGGCGGGCAGCACAGGCGAACACGTGCAGCCAGACGAAGGATTGCCCTGTCAGTTGACGTCTCATGGTTTAGTCCTGCTAAAGGCTGGCTTAGGAAGTTTCGTTGGTCATTTGTAGCACAGGCGCGCATTATCTCGCGAAACGGGCCTGTGCGCCCTAGGTTTCCAAGCGTTGGGTGTTTTGGCAGCAGCAACCGCCCGTCAGGTATTAGCATGGCTATCAGTGTTTTCGACCTTTTCAAGATAGGTATCGGCCCCTCCAGTTCGCACACGGTTGGACCGATGCGCGCCGCCGCCACATTTGCCCAAGCGCTGCGCGAGCAGGGCCTGCTCCGAAGCACCCAGCGTGTCGAAGTACGCCTGTACGGCTCGCTCTCGGCCACTGGCGTGGGCCATGCGACCGACCGGGCCTGCCTTCTGGGCCTGATGGGACAGTGGCCGGACCGCATCGATCCTGCCAGCATCGACTCGCGCATCGGCCAGGTACTGCAGGAGCACTGCCTGATGGTCGACGGCAGCCATCCCGTGGCGTTCGACTACGCCCGCGACCTGCTGTTGCTCGATGAAAACCTGCCTTATCACCCCAACGCCATGCGCCTGGAGGCGTTCGACGCGCAGACCAGCCTGCTGCACCAGACCTACTATTCGGTGGGCGGCGGCTTCATTGTCGAGGAGGCCGAGCTGACCGCGCCCGTGGGGCTGGCGCCAACCGTCACGCTGCCCTACGAGTTCGACAGCGCAGCCGAGCTGCTGGCGCTGTGCGGCCAGCATGGCCTGAGCGTGGCCCAGTTGATGATGGCCAACGAATGCGCCTGGCGACCCGAAGCGCAGGTGCGGGACGGGCTGCTGCGCATCTGGGCTGCCATGCGCGAGTGCGTCGACAATGGGCTGCGCAACGAGGGCGTATTGCCAGGCGGCTTGCAGGTCAAGCGCCGGGCGGCCAAGTTGCACCGCAGCTTGCAAGAGCTGGGCAAGCCCAATGTCATCGGTTCTACCTTGAGCGCCATGGAGTGGGTCAACCTGTTCGCCCTGGCTGTCAATGAAGAGAATGCCGCCGGTGGTCGCATGGTCACCGCACCCACCAATGGCGCAGCCGGCATCATCCCGGCCGTGCTGCACTACTTCATGAAATTCAACCCCGGCGCCTGCGATGACGACGTGGTGGATTTCCTCCTGGCGGCTGCGGCGGTGGGCATCCTGTGCAAGAAGAACGCGTCGATTTCCGGCGCCGAGGTGGGCTGCCAGGGCGAGGTGGGCTCGGCGTGCTCGATGGCAGCCGCAGGCCTGGCGCAGCTGCTGGGCGCGACACCGGCGCAACTGGAAAACGCCGCTGAAATCGCCCTGGAGCACAACCTGGGCCTGACCTGTGACCCGGTCGGCGGCCTGGTACAGGTACCTTGCATCGAGCGCAATGCCATCGCCGCGGTCAAGGCGATCAATGCCGTGCAGATGGCGCTGCGCGGTGATGGAGAGCACTTCATTTCCCTGGACCGCGTCATCCGCACCATGCGCGACACCGGGGCGGACATGCACGCCAACTACAAGGAAACCTCTCGCGGCGGCTTGGCCGTTGCGTTCGTCGAGTGTTGAGCACCCTGCGCTTCAGCGCACGGCAGTCGAACCCGTGTTGCTGTGCAGGGCCTGCTTGAATAGGCCCTTGAGTTGTTCGTTGCCCGCGTCGATCAAGTGGTTGTCATCGAAATACAGCGGCCTCCCGTCCTTGGAACCCATGCACCTGCCGTCCGGACACAGGTAGGGCACCGGGTCGACGATACCTGCGTGGCAGCGTTCGGCCGCCGTCTCGATGGCTTCCAGGGCCAGGCGGTTGCGGGCCTGGTACTCGCTTACAGGCGTAACGATGTCGCTGTTCATGCCCAGTAGCCGATGCTGCAGGGTCAGGCCCTTGTACACACTGAACGGCATTTCCGGCACTGGCTTGACGATATACACCGGGCGATTGCGTGCCAGCATGCAGACCGTTTGGGTGTAGGTCTGGATGAACTGCCGTTCGAATGCCGGGCCGCTTTGGTGCTTGTCGCCGTTGAAATAGACGCTGTAGCCACTGTGCCGACGCTGGTCGGTATACAGCGCTGCCCGGCTGAACAGGAACAGGGGGACGCCGGGGTAGTCCGTAGCCAGTTTGGCGAACTTGTCGGCGTTGAAAGCTTTGCAGTGCTGCTCGACGTCCTTGTCGCCCATTTCGAAGTCGATCAGGGTAGGGCAGCCGGCCCGGGCCCAGCCCATGGCCGCGCCGCGGTTTTCCAGCATCAAGGCCGCAGCGGTTGACTGGGCATGACTGTCGCCCAGCAAAAGGGCCGAGATGTCGCCGGTGCCCAACACGCACTGCGAGGCCCCGTACGCGTTGGTGTCGCAGTGCTGTGCGTACAGCTTGCTTTCGTATTCTGGCTTGCCGTCATCCTGGGTCCAGCGCAGTTGCGGGTTGTGCTTGATCGCCGAGGCCACGGCCCCGGCCGTTGCCACCCACACCAGGCCCATGCCCGCGTAGCGGACAAGGCCCAGTACCGGGCGCTTCAGGGCGCGTGTCCTGCTTTCGATCAACCCATAGGATGCCGCGCCCAGCGCAACCGACAACAGCACCGCACAGGTCACCGCGCGCCAGTCGTGTAGTAGCCCGCAGGTATAGAGCAACACCACCAAAGGCCAGTGCCACAGGTAGATCGAATACGACGTCTTGCCCAGAAATGCCAGCGCCCGGTTGCGTGCGAACAGGCTGTTGGCATTGGCGTGGATCACCAGCACGGTGCCGATCACCGGCACCAGCGCCAGGTAACCCGGCCAAGTAGCATCGTGGGGCAGCAGTGCCAGGGCGCCTGCAATCAGCGCAAGGCCCAGGCCTTCGCACAGTGCCGCAGCCCTGGGCGAAAGCGCGAGCGGATACAAAAACACCAGCCCCCCAGCGAGCATTTCCCAGGCCCGGGTGGGCAGCAGGAAGAACGATGCGACCGGATGGCCTGGGGTGTAGAGCGCCGAGAACACCAGGGAACCGACACCAAGCGCCAACACAAGGCGCTTGAAGGTTGGCAGTGCAAACACCTTGTGCAGGCCCATCATGATCACTGGGTAAATCAGGTAGAACTGCCACTCCACCGACAGCGACCAGGTGTGCAGCAGCCAGTTTTCCTGAAGCGGTGCGTCGAAATAACTGCCGTCACGGGCGAAATAATGGTTGGACGTGAACAGCAGGCTTTGCTTGCTGGTGCGCAGCAATTCCCGGTAGTCGTCCGTTGCCAGGAAAAAATACCCGAACACTGCCAGGGCGATGCACAACCCCAGCAGGGCCGGAATGATTCGTCTGGCCCTGGCCGCGTAGAAGCCGATCAGCGAGAACTGCTGTTTGTGCAGGCCGCTCACGATGATCCGCGTCATCAGGTAGCCCGAAATCACGAAGAACACATCCACGCCGAGAAACCCGGCCGAGAACCCCGGGATCTTGAAGTGGTACAGCACGACCGATACGACAGCCAACGCACGCAAGGCGTTGATGTTCTTGTGGAACAGCATGGGAGGGGTCCTGATCTGGCCTGGGCCTGGTGGCCCGCTTCCTTTTGGCAGGGTCGGCGTGACCGTGCATTTCAAGGGGCGCAGACTACCACATGGCCCTTGGCCTATACCTGAACGTCTTCACCCCAAGGCCTCGCGCAGCCGGTACCACAACATGCCAAGGGCCAGCAGAGGTGAGCGCAACGCTCTGCCGCCGGGGAACGTGAGGTGCGGCACGGCGCTGAACACATCCAGCCCCTTGCTTTGCCCCAGCGCGATGCTTTGGGCGAGCAGCCTGGCCGTCCAGTGTGTGACGTTCAGCCCATGGCCCGAATAACCTTGGGCATAGTAGACGTTGGGGTGATCACGTAGGCGTCCGACCTGCGGGAAGCGGTTGGCAGTGATGCCGATCATGCCGCCCCATTGGTAGTCGATGCGCACTTCGCCCAACTGCGGGAACACCCGCTGTACCTTGGGCCGCATGTACGCGGCGATGTCGCGAGGATCGCGCCCGGAGTAGTGGCAGGCACCGCCGAACAGCAAGCGCCTGTCGGCGGTCAGCCGATAGTAGTCCAGGCCCACTTTTTGATCACACAAGGCCATGTTCTGGGGGATGAGCGACTTCGCGACCGCTTCCTCCAGTGGTTCGGTTGCGACTACGTAGCTGCCCGCCGGCAGCACCTTGCCGCTGAGTCTGGGTTCCAGGCCCTCAAGGTGGGCATTGCAACCGAGTACCAGGCTGGCAGCGCGCACTTTGCCGTGTGCGGTGTGCACCGTTACCGTGGAGCCGTGGTCGATGCGAAGCACGGGGCTCTGTTCAAAGATCTGCACCCCCAGGGACTGCGCCGCTCGAGCTTCGCCCTGCACCAGATCCAGGGGATGTAGGTGCCCTGAGCCCATGTCCACCATGCCGCCTGCGTAGCGGTCGCTGCCGACCACCTCGCGCAGCCGCTCTGCCGGCACCCGGTAGGTGTGCGGCTGGTATCCCAGCGCCGCCAGCTCCTGCTGTTCGGCGCCAAAGGCAGCGAACTGGGCGGGGGTATTGGCCAGCTCGCAGAAGCCCCAGCGCAGGTCGCATTCTATGCCATGGCGGGCGATCCGCTCAGCCACCAGGGTGACCGAGTCGATGCCTGCCTGCTTCAGATACCGCACGCCGTCCTCGCCCACGTACCGGGCGAAGCCGTTGACGTCGTGGCCGATACCACGGATCAGCTGGCCGCCGTTGCGCCCGCTGGCGCCCCAGCCCACGCGCCGGCCTTCGAGCAGCACCACCGACAGGCCGCGCTCGGCGAGTTCCAGCGCAGTGTTGACCCCTGTCAGGCCACCGCCGACGACGCACACATCGGCATCGATGTCGCCCTCCAGGTGCGGGTAGCGGTTGGTATCACGGGCAGTGGCCGCATAGTAGGACGCGGCATGTTCGGCAGGTAAAGTCATGGGGCGTGCTCACTCAGCGATTGGACTTGATCTTGGTCCAGGAGCGCGTCATCAGGCGCATGATCTTCGGACTCTGTGTCGTGGAAATGTACAGCTTGTCCAGCACCTCCTGAGGTGGGTAGACCTCGGGGTTGTTCACCAGCGCCGGGTCCATGAATGCCTTGGCGTCGGGGTTGGCATTGGCATAACCGACCGTTGCGCTGACCTTGGCGATGACCTGTGGGTCGAGCAGGTAGTTGATGAAGGCCAGGGCCTGCTCGGGGTTGTTGGCATCCTTGGGGATGGCCAGCAGGTCGAACCACAGGTTGCTGCCCTCCTTGGGGATGCTGTAGGCGATCTTCACGCCATTTTTGGCGTCCGCCGCGCGGTTGGCCGCCTGGAACACATCGCCCGAATAGCCAAACGCGATGCAGATGTTGCCGTTGGCCAGGTCCGATACGTATTTGGAGGAGTGGAAGTACGTGATATAGGGCCGCAGGGCCAGCAGGCGCGCCTCGGCTTTGGGATAGTCCGCTGCGTTTTCGCTGCGCGGGTCCATGCCCAGGTAGTTGAGCATGGCTGGGAACACTTCGTCGGGAGAATCCATGAAGGCCACGCCGCACTGCTTGAGTTTCTTGAGGTTTTCGGGCTCGAACAGCACCGCCCAGGAGTCCACTCGATCGATACCCAATGCTGCCTTGACCTTGTCCACGTTGTAGCCGATGCCGTTGGTCCCCCACAGGTAGGGCACTGCATAGCGGTTACCGGGATCGTTCTGCTCCAGCAATTTGAGCAATTTGGGGTCCAGGTGCTGCCAGTTGGTCAGCTTGCTGCGATCAAGCGGCAGGAAA
Source organism: Pseudomonas sp. I3-I5 (assembly GCF_022699445.1). Lineage (NCBI taxonomy): Bacteria > Pseudomonadati > Pseudomonadota > Gammaproteobacteria > Pseudomonadales > Pseudomonadaceae > Pseudomonas > Pseudomonas sp. I3-I5. The sequence goes on from NZ_CP093940.1 coordinate 2,131,423, forward strand.
GCGCCCGCCTGGGCCTGACGGGCCAGGAAGTGGTTGGACGGGACCACCACGTCATAGCCGGTGCGACCGGCCAGCAGCTTGCCTTCGAGGGTCTCGTTGGAGTCGAACACGTCGTACACCACCTTGATACCGGTGCTGGCCTGGAAGTCCGCCAGCGTCGTGTCACCGATATAGTCGGTCCAGTTGTACACGCTCACCGTCGGCGCCGCCTGGCTGGTGGCCGCGAACAACAGGGTGAATGCAGAAGGGATCAGGGCTTTCAGGTAATGCATGACGACACCTCGTTGGCATTGTTGTGGGTGTGCGGTATGGAAGGGCCGCGCTGCGGCCCCTGCAGGGTCAGACGCTCAGCATCAGGAACTCACGCTCCCATGAGCTGATGACGCGCTTGTAGTTCTCATGCTCGGCGCGCTTGACCGCCACGTAGCCTTGCACGAAGGACTTGCCCAGGTACCGTTGCACGGTCTGGCAATCTTCCATGTGTTGCAGCGCATCCTCGATGGTGATCGGCAGGCGCAGGTTGCGCCGTTCGTAGGCCCGGCCCTGGACCGGGGCGCTGGGGTCGATCTGCTCGACCATGCCCAGGTAGCCGCACAGCAGGCTGGCGGCGATGGCCAGGTAAGGGTTGGCGTCTGCGCCCGGCAAGCGGTTTTCCACGCGCATCGACTCGGGTGTGGAGGTGGGTACGCGCAGGCCTGCGGTGCGGTTTTCCTCGCCCCACTCGACGTTGACCGGGGCGGAGGTGTCCGGCAGGAACCGGCGGAACGAGTTGACGTTGGGGGCGAACATCGGCAGCAACTTGGGTATGTACCGTTGCAGGCCGCCGATGTGGTGCAGGAACAACTGGCTCATGCTCCCGTCATCGTTGGCGAACACCGGCTTGCCCGTGGCCACGTCGAGCACGCTTTGGTGCAGGTGCATGGCGCTACCCGGTTCATCGGTGATGGGCTTGGCCATGAACGTGGCCGCCACGTTGTGCTTGAGGGCCGCTTCGCGCATGGTGCGCTTGAATACGGTGATCTGGTCGGCCAGGTCAAGCGCGTCACCGTGACGGAAATTGATTTCCATCTGCGCCGGGCCGTCTTCGTGGATCAGGGTGTCTAGGTCCAGCCCCTGCAGCTCGCACCAGTCATAGACATCCTCGAACAACGGGTCGAACTCGTTGGCAGCGTCGATGGAGAACGATTGGCGCCCACTCTCGGCACGCCCGGAGCGTCCCAGCGGCACCTGCAATGGCAGATCGGGGTCTTCGCAGCGCTGGGTCAAGTAGAACTCCATCTCCGGGGCCACGATGGGTTGCCAGCCTTTATCGGCATACAGTTGCAGCACTTTCTTGAGAACGTTTCTAGGTGACAGCTCGATCGGGTTGCCCTGTTTGTCGAAGGTGTCATGGATCACGATGGCGGTCGGCTCGATAGCCCAGGGGATTTGATACACCGCGCTGGGGTCAGGCCGGCAGATCATGTCGATGTCGGCCGCATCGAGCAGGCTGTAGTAGATATCGTCGTCGACGTAGTCGCCGGTGACGGTCTGTAACAGCACGCTCTCGGGCAGGCGCATGCCGCGTTCGTGCAGGAACTTGGCAGTAGGGGCGATCTTGCCGCGGGCGATGCCGGTCAAGTCGCTGATGACGCATTCGACCTCGGTGATGCGGTGCTCTTTCAGCCAGGCGGACAACTGATCGAAGGGGGCGTTCATACGGACCTCTTGAGGTTATCGGTGAGTGCGCGGCATTACAGGTGAACAGCCATTGGCTTCCCAGTCGACGCGCTGGCGACTATCTTGGTCGCAGTCCCGGCTACGATCTATCCACTTTCTACGCTGTCGAATGCACCATTAGAGTGCACAAAGGATGTCGCGTGAATACCGCAGATGCCTTGCAAGTCCAGGCTTACCACACTCACGATGTGACCGAGCAGGTCCGCGTCACACCTGGGTGGCAGCAGCACTATAGGCAGATGTCGCCGGGTCATTTCAGCGGCGAGCTCCGCTGCCTGGGCCTGGACGGGCTGCAGGTGTACGAAGAACGTCTCAACACGCGCGTGGAACAATTCTTTCGGCCTCCGCAGGGCTCGTTGACCTTCTGCTTCGACCGAAGCGAGAACAACCTGTACCTGCTCAATGAGCATACCCGCAACATCTGGATCACCCCCGAGCACTATCAGGAAGTGGCCGTGGTGTTCGAGCAGGCCTTCCTGCTCAGCCATGGGCTGGACCTGGAACGCCTTCAGGGCTTGTTCATGGTGCCGCTGGGCAGCGGGCAAACGGCGTTGTTCGGCAGTTGGCTGAGCGCCACCCTGACCCACTTGGGACAATCCCAGGGCCGTGTGCAGGGGCAAGCCCTGGCCGAGCAGCTGCTGCACGATTGCCTGTTCATTCTGGACACTGCCTGCCAGCGCTTGCAAGGCGTGGCACTGGGGCAACAGGTTGAGGCGCGGGCCATCATGCGCCGTGTCAGTGAATGGGCCGCCGATTGTCCCGAACAGACGCTTAACCTGGTCGAACTGGCGAGCGTTGCGGGCGTTTCGCTACGCCAGTTGCAGCAGGCGTTCAAGGCCTTCACAGGGATGCCCCCTGCGCAGTGGTTGCGGTTAAGACGCCTGAACGGCGCCCGGCGCGATTTGTTGAATGGGGCCGGCGCCACGGTGGCCGAGGTGGCGATGCAATGGTCGTTCTGGCATTTAGGAAGGTTTTCAAACAGTTACAGGCATTTGTTCAAGGAACTTCCCAGTGACACGTTACGGCGTGCCAAGGGTTGAGCAGCCCTCAAGTTGCGGCATGACAACCCCCAGGTGTTTGGTGCCTGCATCAGGGCGATAAAGTTGCTATCGTGCCGCCCTGATAAACGCCTGAGGTGCCGATGTTCTACCTGCCTTTGCCCAGTGACCAGGCCGACAGCCTCGCCGGCGGCACGTGCGCCGATCCACTGGCCGCTGCCGATGTGCTGCAAGCGGCTGCCGTGCTGTTCGTCCAGCACCTGGCCCGTCAACCCAGACCGCTCACAGCCGACGCCCAGGAGCGGCGCTTCGCCGAGGTGCTGCGCATTGCCCAGCAGGTCGAGCAGGCAGCGCCCGGGCGCTTTCAGGCGCAGGTACAGCAGCAGTTCGACCGCGAAGCGTTCGCCATGGGCCTGGGCATGCTGGGCGAGAATGGCGTCGCGTTGCTATCGCCTGAGGTCGCCCATTCGCCGGATGAATTGCTGGACGATCAGGGGCAGTGGAACTACCAGTTCGCCGACCTGTATCGCCAGCGCGTCACGCCCCTGCATGCCGTGCACCTGCCGTCGCTTGCCAGTGACCTCAAGCTCAGTGACCAGCAGAACCGCCTGTTGCGTGAGTTTCTCAGCGGGGTGGACGAGTCAGTGGCGGTGCAGGGCTTTGCGGGCACCGGCAAGACCTTTCTGATTCATCAGTTCGCCAGGTTGCTCGATCCGCAGCGCACCTTGCTGCTGGCCCTGACCGAAGGGCAACTGCGCGCGCTGCAGGCGCGGGTAAAGGATGCCGCGGCCTACACGGCCATGACGTTCGGGCAACTGGCCGATGAGCTCTTGAACCGCGACCTGACCCGTACCGGCTGGCGACTGCGTGACCCGTATCGCACCCGGCAGTCCTGGCGCCCGCAGGAGTCGCAGATCGTGCGCTGGCTCGGCTTGCCCGACGTCGGACCGCTGTCGGCAGTCGACGTCGTGGGTGTGTGCGTACGCGCGGTGCGCGCCTTTTGCCACACTGGTGACGCCCAGATTGGCTTGCACCACTTGCCGCCGTCCGTGCCCGGTAGCACGCCGCTGGACCAGCAAGTGCTGCTCGAAACGGCGCGCCTTTACTGGCAGGCGCTGATCCGCCCCCCGGCCAGGGAAATTCAGTTGCCGCTGCGTGATTACCACCGGGTGAAATTGCTCGCCCTGACCGGCTATCTGATCGATGCGCGTTATACCCACGTCATCGTGGACGAAGCCCACGAATTGTCAGCGCCCATGCTCGAGGTGCTCGACCGCAGCCCGCAGTCGGTGATTGCGCTGGGTGACGAGTTGCAGAACCTCAATGGCCTGAGCGCCCACCACGGCGGGTTCATTCGTCAACGCTACATCGACCATTCGTTGCGGGTCGGGCCGGCCATGGACAATGTGCTCAACCCGTTGATTCTGGCGCACCCGGCGGCCATCCAGGCCGCGTTCAGCGGCAGTGCCGAGCATTACACGCGCGTCAGTTTCTTCGACGGCGTGACCGTGCCCGAGCAGCCAACGGCCTTGATCGTCGAGGACGAGTGGGGCCTGTTCGGTTGGTTCCAGCGCTTGACGCACCTTGGGGTTGCGTTCGTGATGCTGCACGGGGCACGCAAGGACTTCGAGCTGTTCGTCGAAGACTGCATCGAGCTGTACCGCCACGGCACCCGGCCCCGGCACCCGATGCTGTTCCGGTACGCCAGCTGGCAGGCGCTGGCCGAGCACAAAGGGGACGACAAGGCGTTCATCGCGGTGGCTTCGATGCTGGGCAAGGGGTATACCGCGCAGCACTTTGCCAAGGCCAAGAGCCGCTATCGCTGGGACAAGGCGCCCAAGCTGTTCCTGGGGCGGGTTCGGGATGTGAGAAACATGGAGTTCGCGCGGGTGATGGTGTCGCCAGAGCTGATGGTGCCGCAACAGGTGACAGGCAATCGCAACGAGCGCGCTCGGTTGCTGGCAGGGTTGTACACGGCGTGTTCCAGGGCTCGACATGAGCTGATCGTGCCGGGTGGGATGCTCGATTGGGTGAAAGATCAGGGGCGGGGGTGATGGAGAGTGAGGGTCAGCCGGGTGGGTAACAATTGCACCTCGGCTGAACGCTGCTCGTTCTTTCAGGCAGGGGCCCCCCTGCCTGAAAGGTGCTGCAGCGCCAGACCCCCGCATTCAGCTTTGACTCTAGATCGGGGGGCCGCGCAGCGGCTTCGCGCGATGTAACACGCGAAGCTAAAACGCCATGACCACAACCCGGCTCTCATGCCAGACAGCGCCTTAGTTGCGATCCAACCACACGGTCTGCACATTGGTGAACTCCCGCACGCCAAAGTGCGACAGTTCACGCCCGAACCCGCTTTTCTTCACACCGCCGAAGGCGACACGGGGGTCGGAGGCGCAGTAGCCATTGATGAACACCGCACCGGTCTCCAGCGCCGACGTCATCCGTTCGGCCAAAGCATAGTCGGCCGTGTAGATGGTCGAAGCCAGGCCAAACTCGCTGTCGTTGGCCAACGCCACGGCATGGTCGGCATCCCGCGCGGTGGTGATCGCCGCAACCGGGCCGAACAATTCCTGCCTGAAGGCTGTCATCTGAGGCGTCACATCACCCAGCACGGTGGGTGCATAGATGTTGGCCATACCTTCGACTTTGTGGCCACCGAGCAACAAAGTAGCCCCTTCGGCAAGGCTGGCCTGCACCTGGCCATCGAGCTCGTCACGCAAATCGTAGCGGGCCATGGGGCCAATGTAGGTCGCATCTTCAAGCGGGTTGCCCACTTTCAAGGCCTGCGTGGCTTCCACGAATTTGCGTGTGAAGGCTTCGGCGATACTCTGTTCGACGATAAAGCGCTTGGCGGCCGCGCACACCTGCCCGGTATTCTGATAACGCCCGATCACTGCCGCCTGCACCGCCGCATCCAGATCGGCATCGGCCAGCACAATGAAAGGGTCCGAACCGCCCAGCTCCAGGACGCACTTCTTCAGCGCAGCACCGGCCTGGGCACCGATCGCCATGCCGGCGCGCACGCTGCCGGTCAAGGTCACCGCCGCAATGCGCGGGTCGTTGATGGCGCGTGTCACACCCTCCGGTGTTACGTTGAGCACCTCAAACACACCCTCTGGTACGCCCGCATCCTTGAACAGCTTATCCAGCAGGTAAGCGCTGCCCATCACGTTGGGGGCATGCTTGAGCACGTACGTATTGCCCGCCAGAATCGCAGGTACCGCGCCGCGCAGCACCTGCCAGATGGGGAAGTTCCAGGGCATCACAGCCAGGATCGGGCCCAACGGGCGGTACTCGATACGGGCTTTTTCAACCTGGGTCGCTTCAGGCGCGAGCATCGCGGGGCCGTGCTCGGCGTACCAGCGGCATAGGCCTACGCACTTGCTGACTTCACCCCGTGCCTGCGTAATCGGCTTGCCGATTTCGCGGCTGATCATCTGAGCAAAGGTCTCTGCCTGCGCCTCCAGGACAGTGGCCAGGGCCAGGAGGTGCTCGCTGCGATGATCGGCCGACAGCCGGCTCCACTGGCCATAGCCGCTCTTGGCCCGCGTTAGCGCTGCCTCGAGCGCGGCATCGGTGTCGAACGGGTAAGCGCCGATCTGTTCGCCGGTGAACGGGTCGAGTGAGATGGCGTGGGTCTGGCTGCTGATCGCATTCATGGCGGAGCACTCTCGCTGTAGTTATGCAGTGGGCTCAGACTAATGGGCTAGGGCTTTAATGAAAACTGAATAATAATGAGTCACTCATTCACGTTTGGAGAAAGCCGTGGACCTGATACAACTTGAGATGTTCAAGGCAGTCGCCGAGCAAGGCAGCATCAGTGCAGCCGCGCAGCATATCCACCGGGTGCCCTCCAACCTGACCACGCGCATCAAGCAACTGGAAGAGGACCTGGGCGTGGACCTGTTCATACGTGAGAAAAGCCGCCTGCGCTTGTCCCCGGCCGGCTGGAACTTCCTGGAGTACACCCGGCGCATCCTCGACCTGGTTCAGGAAGCGCGTAGCACCGTGGCAGGGGAGGACCCACAGGGCACGTTCGCTCTGGGCTCCCTGGAGAGCACTGCGGCGGTGCGCATCCCGGCTGTATTGGCAGCCTACAACCAGCGCTATCCCAAAGTGGACCTGGACCTGTCCACGGGCCCCTCCGGGACCATGCTCGAGGGCGTTCTGTCGGGTCGGCTGGTGGCCGCGTTCATCGACGGGCCGGTCTTGCACCCTACCTTGGAGGGCATGCCGGTTTTCGAAGAAGAGATGGTCATCATCGCGCCCCTCAACCATGCGCCTGTGAACCGGGCGCAAGACGTCAACGGCGAGAATATCTACGCGTTTCGCGCCAACTGCTCCTACCGGCACCATTTTGAAAACTGGTTCGTCAACGATCAGGCCGTCCCACGCAAGATTCACGAAATGGAGTCCTACCACGGCATGCTGGCGTGCGTCAGTGCCGGTGCGGGCTTGGCCATGATGCCGCGCACCATGCTGGAGAACATGCCAGGGTGCAGCACGGTCAGTGCCTGGCCGATGTCTGAAGACTTCCGTTACCTGAAGACCTGGCTGGTCTGGCGCCGTGGGACGGTCTCGCGCAGCCTTTCGACGTTCGTGAATCTACTTGAAGAAAGCATCTCATCATCCTGATTTGAAAAGATTTGAACGATGCTGAGGGCGTTCGGTCTAGGCATCGGTCGCCGGGCTCGATGCATCAGACTGTCACGCTAGAGCCTTGGATATATCAAGCGGTCTAGCACGCTTATCTGCCTAACCCAAGCAGTAAACGGCTAAAAGGATCACGGGAAGTGATAGCAATCTACTTCCAAGTTCCTATACAACTGACCATAATCCGGCAATTATTACATCGTGTGACCGAAACACGAGATTCGGTTACCAAAAATTTCGAGAGGTTAAACCCTGCGCCGTTCGGTCAGCGTTCAGCAAGCTGACGCAACCAACTGACACAGGGTCCATGCCTCCAGTTGTCGCACTTACCATCAGGAGATGTCATAGATGAAATCCCGTATCGCTGCTTCGTTGGCTGCCGCCGTGCTGGCCTTCGCCGGGGCGAACCTGGCCCAGGCTGCCCAGGTTACCGGCGCCGTAGGTGTCACCAGCCAAGGCGACATGACCTACCGTGCAGGCTTGTCCTTCGACTGGGACAAGCAGTGGTTCGAGACCAGTGTCGGCCACCTGACCGGCTACTGGGACGCGGGCTACACCTATTGGGAGGGCGGTGACGCCAGCGGTGCCCACTCGCTGTCCTTCAGCCCGGTGTTCACCTATGAATTCAGCGGCTTCACCTACACCCCCTACATCGAAGCAGGCATCGGTATCGCAGCATTTTCCAAGACCCGGGTCGGCGACCAGCGCATGGGCTCGTCCTTCAACTTCGAAGACCGCATCGGCCTGGGCCTGAAGTTGCCGTCGGAGCAGAAGGTCGGCATCCGCGCCATCCATTACTCCAACGCGGGCATCCGCCAGCCTAACGATGGCATCGAGTCGTACTCGCTGTTCTACAGCAAAGGCTTCTGATGACCAGCCCGGCTCGGCGGCTGCCTGGCCGCCGAGCCGGTCGAGTGCCTGTCAGAAGGTGTAGGCCACCCCGGCCTGCACCGTACGAGGCGCGCCCGGATAGGCGTAGGTGTTGAACGAGCCTTCGTCATAGCCCTTATTGAACAGGTTCTTCACGTCCAGGTTCAGGCGTACGTGCTCGTTGACCTTGTAGAAGCTCAGCAGGTCCACCACGCTGTAGCGCTCCATGGTGTAGGTGCTGGTTGCGGTCTGGCCGGCACGGTCATCCACGTACTTCACCCCAACGCCCAACCCGAGCCCCTTGGCCAAACCGTCCTGGAACTCGTAGGTGTTCAGCAGGCTGAAGGTGTTGCGCGGGATATTGGCAAGGCGCGTACCGCTGGGCAGGCTGGTGTCCTTGGTGACTTGGGCATCAACATAGGAATAGCCACCGATGACGCGCCATTCTGGGGTCAGGTTGCCTGCCACGTTGATATCCAGCCCGCGGCTGCGCACCTCACCTGCGGCCACCTTGAAGGTGTTGGTAGGGTCGCTGGGGTCGTTGGCCAGGACGTTTTCCTTGACGATGTGATAGACCGCAGCATCCGCGCTCAGCTGGCCATCGAGCGACGCCCACTTCAACCCCAGCTCATAAGACTTGCCCTTTTCCGGATCGAAGCCGCCACCGCTGGCGGGCGTGCCGGTGTTGGGCTTGAACGAGCGCGCGGTGTTGGCGTACACCGCCAGGGTATCGGTCAGGTCGTAGATCAGGCCAAAGCGCGGCGTTACGCCATTTTCGCCTTTGCTGAAGTCGCGGTTGGTCGGCATCTTGTCGTCGTAGTCATGCTCGAAGCGCTCCAGGCGTACCCCGGCCAGCGCCTTGAGGCGCTCGGTCAGGGCCACTTGGTCCTGAATGAAGAACGCCCAGGTTTGCAGGTTTTCCTTGTCCCAGGTGGTCGTGCGGGTCAGGGCAGGGCGAGGCTGGCCCAGTACCGGGTGATAGATATCGATGGGGTAGGTGCCATCGCGCGCCGAGGAGCGCTGGATGATGGAGTTGTAATCGTAATTCTCGTATTCGACGCCGGTCAGCAAGGTATGGCTGAACGCGCCTGTATCGAAGTGCCCTGTCAGGTTCAGCTGCCAGTCCCGGTCGGTCCACTGCAGCTTGCGCCAGTTGAAGTTGCGCTCCAGGGTGCGACCATCCACCGGGGCCTTGTTGGCTTCCACGGCATTGCCCTGCAGGCTGCCATCGAGGAACTGGAACCCGCCGGCCAGCGTCCAGTCTTCGTTGAGCAGGTGCTCGAAGCGTATCTGGGCCATGTTGTTGTCGTTGTGCAGCAGGTTGTCACTGCCCTTTTCCCAGATGTAGGTGTCCCGCGAGGCGCTGCGCGGTTGGGTAGCGTAGCGGGTCAGGCCGCGATCAAGGGGGTGGTTGTTGCGCATGAAGTCGCCTTCGAACACCACCTTGGTGCTGTCGTTGACCTGCCAGCTCAGTACTGGGGCCACGTCGTAGCGCTCGCCCTGCACATCGTCACGGAAACTGTCGCCGCCTTCGCCCAGCACATTGAGCCGGTAGGCCACAGAGCCGTCCTCGTTTAGCGGCCCGGTGGCATCGAGGGTGGCGCGGTGCATGCCTTGGTCGTCGAACTGACTGCCCAGTGTCACGCTCGGGTCCGACAGGGGTTGCTTGCTGACCACGTTGAAGGTGCCACCCGGATCGCCACGGCCATACAGGCTGCTGGCCGGGCCACGGATGACTTCCAGGCGCTCGACCGTATTGGCGTCTGGCGCATTGGGGTACCCCCGGTTGATCGGGAACCCGTTGCGGTAGAACTCGCCGGTGGTGAAGCCGCGCACCGTGAAAGTGGTAAGGCCTTGGCCGCCGAAGTTGTTGGCGCGGCCGACGCCGCCGGCATAATCGAGCCCGTCCTGCAGACGGGTGGCGCCGGTATCCTGGAGGACATCCTTGGGTACCACGCTGACGGACTGAGGCGTCTCGTGCAGTGCCGTGTCAGTGCGCGTGGCACTGGCCGAGCGGCTGGCCTTGTACCCCTGGACCGGGCCGTCGGCCCGTTCGGCATCGGCACTGCCGGTAATGCTCAAGGCTTGAAGTTCGATTTGCGCGGCGTCGGGCGGGGAGGCCGGATCGGCAAACGCCAGGGGGGAAACGGCATGAAGTACACAAAGCGAGACGAACGTGCGACGCATCGACAGTACGATCCTGAGTAGGGCGCTGGAGTTGGAGGTGTAACCGCGCCGGGAAAATACTACGAATCATTATCAAATGCATCTATTTCGGTTTACACCTGTGCTCTGTTTGCGCAGAGGGGTAGGCGCAGGTCGCTACCCGCCTGTCATCCATTTGGTCAGGCCATTACGGCCGCTTACGCCTAACTTGGCAGCAGCGCGTTTGAGATAGGTTTCCACCGAGCTGTTCTTCACATTCAACCGCCGGGCGAGCTCAGGGACCGTGCAGCCGCTCAGCAGGCCCACGCACACCTCTTGTTCGCGCACCGAGAGCTTGACTGAAGCCTGCATCAGACGTCTGCCGAACGTCTGTTGCAGTCTGCCGACCTCTGCGTCATCCAGCGCCTGGCCAATCACTTCGGCGCCGTCATGATCGAGCAATTGACCGTGATGTTCGACGAGCGGCAGCAGCGTACTGGAGAGGCTCTTGAGCTGCGACAGCTCTGCCAGCGAAAAGCGTCGCTCGCAGGGCAAGCGGTAGGCACTGATCACCCACCGTTTGGTACCGCTGCAGGACACCAGGTGGCATTGATGGGCCGGGCGCAGATTACGCGGATTGCTGCCTTCGGGCGCCTTGAACTCGATGAGCAATGGGTCGTGCATCTGCTCGATCGATTGCAGCAGGGGATGAGGCAAGCGTGAGCCCACCTGCCTTGCATGCACACCGGCGCGGCCGAGCACTTCGACCCGGCTGTCCGTCAACTGCGGTGCATCGAGGGTCCATTCACTGATTTCCAACCCGTCGATGCTGACTTGATCCTGTACCAGGCGAAGCATCTGCTCGGCGAAACAGGCGCCGCCGGTCTGCGCGATCAATTCACCCAGCTGCAGATAGAGATGAGGGTCCGGTCGGTAGTCGGAGCGAGCGTTCAACATCATGTCGATGGGTTCCTGAGGGCCTGCTGTAACTGCGTCTGCCCGCGCAATCACATTGCAATCGGGCAGGGTGTATGGGCGTATTCAAGCCCGCTGACTGGAAGACGTCTGTAGCGGGATTCAGGGACAGAACATGCCAGCAAAAGGTGGTAGGCGCAGATCATCGGATGCGTGGGGAACGCTGGAAAAAGGGCCAAATGCCAGCAAATTGGCGTCAGAAGGGTGGCTCCGCAGGGATAAGCGAAGCCAATACAATATGCCGTGAGCCATCGTCGCCAGCCCCGTGTAGGTAATCTCCTACAAGGATTTCAGCAGCCCACGTTGCTTGCGAGGGTGTCCGGGTTTAATGGGCCATACAGGGCAGGCGCCCGGTGTTTGAATCGCACGCTGACCCCTCAGAAGGACCTGACCGATCATGCCTGCCGCCGACCTTTTCGACCTCACCGTTGCCCAGCGGGATATCTGGCTGGAGCAACTCAGCCAAGGCACATCCCCGCTGTACAACATTGGCGCCTATGTCGCGCTGGAGGGGCAGGTGGACAGGACCAGGCTGACGCTGGCACTGCATCACCTGGCCAGCCTCCACGATGCCTTGCGTACCGTGTGGGTACAGGAGGGTGGCTCGGCGCGGCAGCGTTTCGCCCCCCAGCTGCCCGTGACCTTGATGTGGGACGACCTTCAAGCTGACGCCCACCCGACCGATGCAGCCCTGAACCGTCTCGATGCCTGGATGCGCATGCCCATTGCACTGGAGCAAGGGCCGCTCTGGGAGGCCAGGCTGATCAGGATGGGCCCCCGCGAGCACTTGCTGGCCTTGCGCGCCCACCATCTGGTGCTCGATGGGTGGGGCGTTGACCAGTGGTTCAAGCAACTGGCCGACCTTTACCTCACGCTCGAACACCAACAGGCGCTGCCCGGCAGCGCGCCCTCGTACTGCGCCTTTATCGAAGAGGATGCGCGCTACCGGGCCTCGGCGCGTTATCAGCGTGACCGTGAGTACTGGCTGACCAGGCTTGCCCAACTGCCCGACCCCCTGCTGCGGCCTACCCAACCGGCCTTGTCGCCGGAGGATTCACCGAGCCATGCGCTTGATCTGGCGGTTACGCCTGGCTTGATGCGCAAGTTGCGGGCGCTGGCCGACACCCTAGGCGTGTCGCCGTTGCCGGTGTTGCTGGGGGCACTGCACGTCTGTGTCTGCCGCACTTGGCAGCGCGATCAATGGATGGTCGGCTTGCCGGTACGCAACCGCGCCAACGCACAGTTCAAGGCAACCCTGGGATTGTTCACCCAGGTCAGCCCACTGCGCATGGACTTTGGCAGGAACCTGTCCTTCGCGGACCTGATTCAAGCCATCGTCGCTACGCTCAAGCAGGATTTTCGTCATCAGCGCTACCCGTTGAGCGCGCTCAAACGCGACGTCGCCGCGCAGCAGGAGGGGCGCACGCAGTTGTTCGAGCTGCTGGTGTCCTTCGAAGAAGACAGCAACGCGCTGCAAATCGGCGACGTGGCCGGTGCGACGGTCATGATCTGCAATGGCCATGAACCCTCACCCTTGAGCATCCATTTGCGCTGCAACACCCACGCAGGCACCGCGCGCCTGCACTTGGTGCACAGCCGCGCCTGGTTCAGCGACGAACAGGCCAAAGCCCTCGGCGCACGACTGCTGCATGTGCTGGAGCAGGGCCTGGCCCAACCCCAGGCCCTGGTATCGGCCTTCGACATGCTGACCGCACCCGAGCACCAACGCCTCAGGGCATGGAACATGACGGCCATGTCAGCGGCGCACACGGCGCCCTGCCTGATTCAGCAACGCATCGAGCTGCAAGCCCGCACGCAGCCGGGAGCCCTGGCAGCCTGTTTCGGCGACCAAACCTTGAGTTACGGCGAGCTCGATCACCGCGCAAGCGCCTTGGCCCAGCACCTCGCAAGTCTCGGGGTAGGCCCTGAACGGCGCGTGGCAGTGGTCGCCCAGCGAGGGCTGGACACCCTGGTTGGCCTGCTGGCGGTACTCAAGGCAGGCGGTGCTTACGTGCCGGTCGATCCGGCCCATCCGGCAGAGCGCATCGCCTACCTGCTGCAGGACAGCGCTCCGCACGTGGTCCTGACCCTTTCGCGCTTCGCACCGCGCCTGCCCAAGCACGGCAGGCCACAGATCGAACTGGACGACCCGTCGTGGCCGACCGAGCCCGCAGCCACCTTCTCGTTCGCACCGCAAACGCGTACGGATTTGGTCTACATCATCTATACCTCTGGCTCCACCGGCCAACCCAAGGGGGTGATGGTCGAGCAACGCATGCTGGCCAACCTGGTGGACTGGCACTGCACCCAATTCGCGCTTGGCCCAGGCCGCCATCAGTCCAGCGTGGCGGGCTTTGGTTTCGATGCCATGGCCTGGGAGATCTGGCCGGCGCTGTGCAGTGGCGCCACCTTGCACCTGGCACCGGTACGCGAAGGGGCCGAGGATATACACGCGTTGCTCGCCTGGTGGCGGGCCCAAACGCTTCACGTCAGCTTCTTGCCCACGCCGATTGCGGAACTCGCCTTCGCCCAGGGGATACCCCATCCAACGTTGGAAACCCTGCTGGTGGGCGGTGACCGCCTGCGACGACTGGGCCGGGAGCTGACGTGCAAGGTGATCAACAACTATGGCCCGACCGAAGCCACGGTAGTGGCCACGTCGGGGCAGGTGCAGCCGGGTGGGCCATTGCACATCGGCGTTCCGGTCGCCAACACCCAGGTGTATGTGCTGGACGGGCAGGGCCAGTTGCTGCCGCCCGGCGCGGCCGGTGAGCTGTATATCGGTGGCCAAGGGGTGGCCAGGGGCTACTTCAACCAGCCGCAACTGAGCGCCGAGCGCTTCGTTCAAGACCCGTTCAGTAGCGCGCCTGGCGCCCGGCTTTACCGGACCGGTGACTGGGTGCGCTGGCTGTCCGACGGCACGCTTGAGTACCTGGGCCGCAACGACGACCAAGTGAAGATCCGCGGTATGCGGGTCGAGCTTGCGGAGATCGAAGCCGCCTTGAGCCGTCACCCGGCGGTGAACGAAGGCGTGGTCATGCTCCGCGAGGGTCAGTTGCATGCCTGGTTCACGGCGACCGATCCGGTCACGCCCCGGGCCCTGCACGATCACCTGCGCGATAGCCTGCCAGTCGCCCTGTTACCGGTCGCCTACATGCAGGTCGCCCACTGGCCCTTGACCGCCAATGGCAAGCTCGACCGACGCGCGCTGCCCCCAGCGGATGACACGGCCATGGTGCGGCACGAGCATGAGCCGCCAGAAGGGGAGATGGAGCAACGCCTTGCCGCGCTCTGGGCCCAGTTGCTGCACATCGAGCGCATCGGCCGGCACGACCATTTCTTCGAGCTGGGCGGGCATTCGCTGCTGGCTGTCCAACTGATCGAGGCCATGCGCCAACAAGGCCTGCAGGTCGATGTGCAGGTGCTGTTCGGGCAATCGACCCTGGCAGCGGTCGCCGCCAGCGCCAGGGCCACCGAGTGCGTGCACAACCCACCGCCGTGCATCCCGTTGCAGTGCCAGCGCATCGAGCCGGGCATGCTGCCCCTGGCCACGCTCAGTCAGGCAGCGCTCGACCGCATCGTAGCGGGGGTGCCGGGTGGCGCGGCCAACATGCAGGAAATCTACCCCTTGGCGCCCTTGCAGCAGGGGCTGCTGTACCACCACCTGACGGACACGGTCGACCCGTACCAGCAACAGGCCTTGTTCTCGTTCGCCACCGAGCAACAGGTGCGCGACTTCGCCGTAGCGTTGCAGCATGTGATGCAGCGCCACGACATCCTGCGCACCAGCCTGGCCTGGGAAGGGCTGGAGACGCCGCACCAGGTGGTCTGGCGCCATGCCCGCCTGCCAGTCGAACGCTGGCAGGGGCCTGAAGGTCAATGGCGTGACCACTACCATCCCGGCCGGCGCCCGCTCAGCCTGGACAAGGCGCCGATGCTGGCACTGGTGTGCATGGATGCACCTGAACAGGGCCGTTGGCTGGCCTTGCTGCGTTTTCACCATCTGGTCAACGACGCGGTGTCCTTGCAGGTGCTACTGGGCGAGCTGGAGGCCTGTATGGCGGGGCGGGGCGCGCAATTGCCAGCGCCAGTGCCGTATCGGGATTACGTGGCGCTCACTAACCGCGCCGAGCGCCAGGCCGCCCACCGGGCATTTTTCACCGAGCAACTGGCGGGGTTGGCGCCGCAGCAGCCGCTGTCGGGCTGGGGCGCAGTGGCGCTCGATCCGGCCGACCTCGAGAACGCCAGCCGTGACCTGCCCGCCGCCACGGTCGCCAGCCTGCGCGCCCTGGCAAGGGCGCATGGCGCCAGCCTTGCGAGCCTGCTGCACCTGGCATGGGCCCACGCACTGGGTAGCCTGAGTGGGCGCGACCAAGTCGTGGTGGGCACGGTATTGCTGGGGCGCAGCATGGCCGGCCCTGGCGCCGACCGGGCGCTGGGGATGTTCATCAACAGCTTGCCGCTGCGCATCAACCTCAATGACTGCACCCCAGCGCAGGCGTTGGTGGATACCCATGCTCGCCTGGCGGCGCTACTGGCCCATGAAGATGCGCCGCTGATCCTGGCCCAGCAATGCAGCGGTCTGCCGGCCGGCAGCGCACTGTTCGACAGCCTGGTGAACTACCGTCAGGGTGCGCTGCCGTTGGGCGAGGTCATGCCGGGTGTCGCGCTGGTCGAAGCCAGTGAAGTGACGAGCCATGGCCTGGTATTGACGGTGGATGACCCGGGAGATCGCCTGCAACTGTCTGTGCGTGCCCCGCGTGCGCTGGGGGCGCAGCGCATGCTGGACTACCTGGGCACGGCGCTCGAACAGATCGGCCAGGCACTATCGGACCCGACATCCGGCATGCTCCAGCAGCTATGCCCGGTGCCTGCACGGGAGCTTGCGTTGATGCTCGAAGGCTTCAACGCCACCGAAGACCCCACCAGCCCTGTTCAGCAGACACTGCCGACGCTGTTCGAGGCCCAGGTGCAACGTACCCCCTGCGCCATCGCCCTGCAGGCCGACGGCCAGAGCCTGGACTACCAGACGCTCAACGAACAGGCCAACCGCCTGGCGCACTACCTGATCGGCCTGGGCGTGACACCTGACAGCCGAGTGGCGGTGTGCATCGAGCGAGGTGTCAGCCTGATGATCGCCTTGCTCGGGGTGCTCAAGGCAGGTGGTGCCTACGTGCCGCTGGACCATGAATACCCGCAAGAGCGGCTGCGCTTCATGTTGCAGGACTGCAACCCGGTCACGGTGCTGGTGCACGGGGCCACGGCAGGGCTCTTCGCGCCGTTGCAACAGCCCACCCTGAACCTGGACCGCTGTGATCTGAACGAGCGTCCCTGCACCGACCCTCAGGTGCCTGGCCTTGGCCCGCAGCACCTGGCTTACGTGATGTACACCTCAGGTTCGACCGGCACGCCCAAGGGCGTGATGATCGAGCATCGCGGCCTGTGCAACCTGATGCACTGGGGCTCGCTGATCCGGGCACCACGTGCCGGTGACGCCTTGCTGCAACGCGCCCCGTGCACCTTCGACGGTTCGGTCTGGGAGTTGTTCTGGCCGTTGACGGCGGGGGTGCGCCTGGTCCTGGCTCGCCCCGGTGGGCACCGCGACCCTGGCTACCTGGTGGAGCTGATCAAGGCGCAGCAGGTCAGCATCGTCAAGTTCGTCCCGGCGCTGTTGCAGCAGTTCCTCGATCAGCCAGGGGTGCAGGGGTGCACCCGGCTCACCGACATTTTCTGCGGAGGCGGCGATCTTACCCCCGCGTTGCTGCAAAGCCTTCGCGAGCGCTTGCCCTGGGTGTGCGTGCATAACGTGTATGGCCCCACCGAGGCCACTGTCGACAGTACCGCCTGGTCGTTGCCGGCCCATACGCCACTGCCGGTGCAGACACCGCCGATCGGCCGTCCGATCCCCAACACCCGCGTGTATGTACTCGATGAACACGACCGCCCGGTACCGCTGGGCGGCGTAGGCCAGTTGCACATCGGTGGAGTAGGCGTGGCGCGCGGCTATCTGGGCTTGCCTGAGCTTCAGGCCGAACGCTTCATCGCCAGCCCCTTCGTCGACGGCGACCGGCTCTACCGCACAGGCGATCTGGTGCGCTATCGAGAAGACGGCAACCTCGAATTCATGGGCCGCAACGACTTCCAGGTCAAGCTGCGCGGCCTGCGCGTGGAACTTGGAGAGATCGAGGCCTCGCTCACCGCCCACCCGGCCGTTGCGCAGGCGGTGGTGCTGATGCGCGAAGAGCGCCTTGTGGCCTACTTCACCCTGTGCGACGGCCAGCCTGCGCCGGCCCTCGAAGCCCTGCGCGGTCACCTGCTGGCCTGCATGCCGGAGTACATGGTGCCCCAGGCCTTCGTGCGCCTGGCACAGTTGCCCTTGAGCGCCAACGGCAAGCTGGATCGGCGCGCCTTGCCCGCGCCCGGCGCCGATGCGGTCATCAGCCGCGCCTACCGTGCACCCGAAGGCGAGCTGGAAGCGGCCATGGCGACCATCTGGGCCGAGTTGCTCAAGATCGAGCAGGTGGGCCGTGACGACAACTTCTTCGAGCTGGGCGGGCATTCATTGCTGGCCGTGAGCCTGGTGGCGCGCCTGCGCCAGGCCGGGCTGCACGTCGATGCCAGGGCGCTGTTCACCCAGCCCACCCTCTCGGGGCTCGCCGCCAGCACCCAGGCCCAGCCTGAACAGGCCGTCATCCCGCCTACCACCATCCCAAGCCTGGGCAAACGCAGGCGCCTTTGAGGCCAAGCCCGGGGCCCGCCGGCCCCGGCAATCGTTTGCGCGGTTGTCCCCACTTCCCATGTCAGACCGGCCGGTCGCGTTGCTTTAGCGTGTCGGCCATCAACCCTTCCAGGCAAAGCAGGATGCTTACCGATGCACTTCAGCGAACTGATCAACGCACTTTCCACCCGTCCGATCCGTCTGCAGCGTGAAGACCAGGACCTGATCGTCCTGGGTGATGACCAGACGCTGGACGACCCCCTGTGGGAGGCGTTGTCCCGGCACAAGCCGGCCTTGCTGGAGATGCTTGCAAGTCAGGATGACGATTGGCTCAGCCCGGCATTTCGCGTCACCCCCGACATGCTGCCGTTGGTCAGCCTCGACCAGGCGGCCATTGACCGTATCGTCGACAGCGTGCCGGGCGGGGCGGCCAACGTACAGGACATCTACCCGCTGGCACCCCTGCAGCGGGGCATGCTGTACCACCACCTTTCGGCGCAGGACGGCGACCCCTACCTGTCGCAGGTGCAACTGCGTTTCGCCAGCAAGACGCACCTCGATGCCTTCGCCGACGCCCTGCAAGCGGTCATCCAGCGCCACGACATCCTGCGCACTGCCGTACATTGGGAATGCCTGGACGAGCCCGTGCAGGTGGTATGGCGCGAAGCCGCCCTGGTGCGTGAAGCGTTGCCGTTCAAAGGCCACGGTGCACTGACCGAGCTGTGCGACCACCTGGCCCCACGCCATTATCGACTGGACCTGCGCCAGGCACCCCTGATGCAACTGGCCCAAGCCCAGGGTGAGGGGCAGGCGTGGGTGGCAGTGCTGACCTTCCATCACATGATCATGGATCACACGGCGCTCGATATCGTGCGCCGGGAAATCCAGGCGCATTTGGCCGGTACGGCCGCGCAGTTGCCCGCGCCGACGCCGTTTCGCAACTTCCTGGCGGCGGCCCGCCAGGCCCTGGACGAACAAGCCCACACCCAGTTCTTCGAGCACATGCTGGCCGATATCGACGAGCCGACCCTGGCCTTCGGTGCCCAGGCAAAGCCCGAGCAGCTTCTGCAGCAAGCCCGCCTGACCTTGCCGACCCCTCTGGCCCGTCGCCTGCGTCAACAGGCCCGGCAGCTCGGGGTCAGCCCAGCCAGCGTCCTGCACCTGGGCTTCGCCCGGTGGGTAGGGCAGCTGGCCGGGCGTCAGACGGTGGTGTTCGGCAGCGTATTGCTGGGCCGCATGACCGCCGGGGAGGGCGGCGAACAGGCATTGGGCATGTTCATCAACACGCTGCCGCTGCGTATCGACGTGACAGAGGTGGGGGTCAAGGACGGCCTGTTGCACACCCACCGTCGTCTGACCGGCTTGCTGGCCCACGAACAAGCGTCCCTGGCCCTGGCTCAGCGCTGCAGCGGGGTGGCTGCGCCCACGGCCTTGTTCAACAGCATGCTCAATTACCGTCACAGCGACGCCGGCGACGCCGCCGAGATCATTCCTGTCGCGCCGGGTATCGACATTGTCGGCGCCGAGGAGCGTACCGATTACCCATTGACGGTTAGCGTGGACGATTTGGGCGACGACCTGCGCCTGACCGTGCAAAGCCTGCCTGAATGGGATGCCGCACGCCTGAGCCAGCAGTTCGAGCAGGTGCTCGCCAATCTCGTGCACGCCCTGGAACACGAGCCCGACACGCCTTTGCAGCACGTGGCCGTACTGCCGCCGCAGGAATTCGATCAGGTGGTGCGTCGCTTCAACGACACCGCCTGCACCTATCGGCAGGGCGACACTGTGCACGCACGGATCCAAGCCCGTGCGCGCGTGGCGCCAGAGGCCATCGCACTGCGTCAGGACGGCCAGGTGCTGAGCTACGCGGCGCTCAACCAGCAGGCCAATCAACTGGCCCACCGGCTGCTGGGAGAAGGTGTGAAGCCAGGCCAACGCATCGCCCTGTGCCTGCCGCGAAATGCCAACAGGCTGGTCGGCATGCTCGCGGTGCTCAAGGCCGGTGCGGCCTACGTGCCCGTCGATCCCGCTTACCCCGCAGACCGCATCGCCTACTTGCTGACCGACAGCGCACCCGCCTGGGTGCTGGCCGAGTCCGGCATCGAAGGCCTGCCCACTGGCGTGCCGCGTCTGGATCTGGACCATCCCCCTGCCGACGCCCCGACACACGACCCTGTGGTCACGGGGCTGGATGATCGGCAACTGGCCTACCTCGTCTACACCTCAGGCTCGACCGGCCAGCCCAAGGGCGTAATGGTCGAACACCGTGCCCTGGTCAACCTGGTGGACTGGCACTGCCAGGCCTTCGAGCTGGACGAGCACGGCCACGCCTCGAGCGTGGCCGGGTTCGGTTTCGATGCCCTGGCCTGGGAGGTATGGCCCTGCCTGTGCGCCGGGGCTACGCTGCACCTGCCGCCGGCGGGTGTTGGCAATGAACATGTCGAGGCGCTGCTCGACTGGTGGCTGGAGCAGCCGCTGACGGTGAGTTTCCTGCCAACGCCCGTGGCCGAGCACGCGCTGCGCCGCGAGCGCCAGCACCCGACCTTGCGCACCCTGCTGGTAGGCGGCGATCGCCTGCGCCACTTCGAGCGCGACCCAGGCTTTGCGTTGGTCAACAACTACGGCCCGACCGAAACCACCGTGGTCGCCACTTCTGGACGACTGCGCCCAGGCGGTGCCCTCCATATCGGTACGCCGATCGCCAATACCCAGGTCTACGTGCTGGACGCAGGCCTGCAACCGGTGCCCGTGGGCGTTGTAGGCGAGCTGTACATCGGGGGCGCTCAGGTGGCGCGGGGCTACTTCAACCGCCCCGAACTGACGCACTCGCATTTCATCAATGATCCGTTCAGCGATGACCCTCAGGCACGCCTGTACCGCAGCGGTGACCTCGTACGCTGGAACACCGACGGCACGCTGGATTACCTCGGGCGCAACGACGACCAGGTGAAGATTCGCGGCGTGCGCGTTGAGCTGGGTGAAATCGAGGCGGCGCTCAAGTGCCAGCCTGGTGTCGAAGACGCCGTGGTGCTGGTGCGCGACGGCCGACTGCTGGGTTGGTATACCCAAACTCGGCCTCTTGAAGCGCTGGCGCTGCGCGAGGCGTTGCAGGCCTGTCTGCCTGCGCAACTAGTGCCCGCGGCACTGACCTGCCTCGATGCATTGCCGCTGACCCGCCATGGCAAGCTTGACCGCCGGGCGTTGCCAACCCCGGACACCTCAAGCCTTGCTGCCAGCGCCTTCGAAGCCCCGAACACCCCGACCGAAACGGCCATGGCCGCGATCTGGGCCGAAGTGCTGCAGGTCGACCGGGTAGGGCGCCACGACAACTTCTTCGAGCTGGGTGGGCACTCGTTGTTGGCGGTCACGCTGGTCGAGCGTCTGCGCCGGGCGTCGCTGGTGGTGGACGTGCGCATGCTGTTCGCCCAGCCCACCGTCGCCGCCCTGGCCGCTGTGGTTGGCGATAGCCCGGCCTTGCAGGTGCCGGCCAATGGCGTGCCGACGGGCGCGCAGCGCATTACGCCCGACATGCTCAGCCTGATCACGCTGGAGCAGCACCTGATCGACCGCATCACTGCTCAGGTACCAGGCGGCGCGGCCAACGTGCAGGAAATCTATCCGCTGGCACCCCTGCAGCAGGGCGTGCTCTACCATCACCTGAGCGCAGAGCAGGGCGACCCCTACCTCTTGCAGACACGCCTGGCATTCGACAGCATCGAGCGCCTGCTGGCCTGGGCCGGCGCCCTGCAACAGGTCATCGACCGACATGACATTCTGCGCACCGCTGTCCTGAGTCACGGCTTGGCGCAGCCGCTGCAGGTGGTGTGGCGCAAGGCCGAGCTGGGCGTCTTCGAGGTGACCGACCTGCACGAGGATTCGGGCACCTCGCGCATCGACCAGTTGCAGGCGCGCTTCGATGCCCGCCATCACCGCATGGACCTGAGCCAGGCACCCCTGGCGCAGTTGCACTATAGCCTGGACCCTGACAATCACCGGGTGGTGGCCGTGTTGCTGTTCCATCACCTGGCACTGGACCACACGGCCCTGGACGTGGTGCTGTACGAGATGCGCGCCTTGCTGTTCGGGCAAGGGCATACCCTGCCGCCGGCCGTGCCATACCGTAATTACGTTGCCCAGGCTTGCCTGGGCAACGAAGCCGCCCACGAGGCCTTCTTCAAGACCCTGCTGGCCGATGTCGATGAGCCCACCCTGCCGCTCGGTCATGCCGACGTGCAAGGCGACGGTGCTGGCATCGAGCACGCCTTGCTGGCGCTCGACCACGGCCTGGCCCAGGGCCTACGTGCCCAGGCTAGGCGCCTGGGTGTCAGTGCTGCGAGCCTGATGCACGTGGCCTGGGCCCGTGTACTTGGGGTGTTGGCCAACCGCAGCGATGTGGTGTTCGGCACAGTGCTGATGGGGCGCTCGCAAGCCGGCGAGGGCGCCGACCGCGCACTGGGCATGTTCATCAACACCCTGCCTCTGCGTGTCGATACCGCCGCCGGGGTAGAACAAGGCGTGTTGGCCACGCACCGCCACTTGTCGGCCCTGCTGGCCCACGAGCATGCGTCGTTGGCACTGGCCCAGCGTTGCAGCGGCGTGGCCGCCGGGACGCCGTTGTTCAGCGCGCTGCTCAACTACCGCCACAGCGCCGACCCGGCCGCCCAGGCAGGTGACGGCCTCTGGGAGGGCGTACAGCTGCTGGGGGCAGAGGAGCGCAGCAACTACCCGCTCACCCTCAGCGTCAACGACCTGGGTGATGGTTTTACCTTCAACGTGCTGGCGTTGATCGACATCGGCGCGGCGCGGGTCGCCGAGTGGATGGCAATGGCCGTGGCGCAGATGGTTCGGGCGTTGGAGCACAACCCGCAAACCAGCGTTCAGCGCCTGTCCATACTGGACGATGCGGCGCGCGAGCAGGTGCTGGGCGGCTTCAACTTGACCGCGCAAGCGTACCCACAGGGCCAGACCGTACATGCGCTGATCGAGGCCCAGGCTGCCGCGGTGCCCGATGCCACAGCGGTGTGCCAGGGCTCCCTGACCCTGACCTTCGCCCAGCTTAACCGACGCGCCAATCAGTTGGCCCATCGGCTGATCGCAGAGGGTGTAGGCAGGGCTGACCGCGTTGCCTTGTGCCTTGATCGCACACTGGACCGTATCGTCGCCTTGCTGGCCGTGCTCAAGGCCGGGGCCGCCTACGTGCCCGTGGACCCGGCCTATCCGGCCAGCCGTATCGCCTACCTGCTCGAAGACAGCGCGCCGGCCCTGTTGCTGGCCCAGGCCGACATTGGCGGCCTGCCGCCGCACGTGCGCCGCATCGACCTCGACCAGCCGGATGCTTACCTGAGCCTTACCGACAACCCGCACGTGGCGGGGCTGACTGCCAATGACCTGGCGTACCTGGTGTACACCTCAGGGTCCACCGGCCAGCCCAAGGGCGTCATGGTCGAGCACCACACCGTGACCAACCTCGTCCACTGGCACTGCCAGGCGTTTGCCGTGCAGGCGGGCACACGCACCTCCAGCGTTGCCGGTTTCGGTTTCGACGCCATGGCTTGGGAAGTCTGGCCCGCCCTGTGCGCGGGGGCCACGCTGCACCTGCCGCCGGCCTACCTGGGCAACGAGCAGGTCGAGGCGTTGCTGGACTGGTGGCTCGAACAACCCCTGACGGTCAGTTTCCTGCCGACCCCTGTGGCTGAACAGGCGCTGCGCCGCCCACACCAGCACGCCACGTTGCGCACCCTGCTGGTGGGCGGCGATCGCCTGCGTCAGTTCGAGCAGGACCCAGGGTTCACCGTGGTCAACAACTATGGCCCCACCGAGTGCACCGTGGTTGCCACCTCGGGTGCGTTGACACCCGGCGCAGCCCTGCACATTGGCACACCCATCGCCAATACCCGTGTCTACGTGCTCGATGACCTGGGCCAGCCTGTGCCGGTCGGGGTCACCGGCGAGCTCTACATTGGTGGCGCGCAAGTGGCGCGAGGCTATTTCAACCGGCCGGACCTGACCGCAGAGCGCTTCCTGCGTGACCCGTTCAGCCGCCTGCCCAACGCCCGCCTATACCGCAGCGGCGACCTGGTGCGCTGGAACAGCGACGGCACGCTTGATTACCTGGGCCGCAACGACGACCAGGTCAAGGTGCGTGGCGTCAGGGTGGAGCTGGGTGAAATCGAGGCCGCGCTCCGGGCGCAGCCCGGCGTCGGCGATGCCGTGGTGCTAGTGCGCGGCGAACGCTTGCTGGCCTGGTTCACCGAGACCTCTGCTGTCGAGGTGAGTGACGTGCGCCAGGGCTTGCAGGCAAGCCTGCCTGGTCAGCTGTTGCCCCAGGCCTTCATCCGCATCCAGGCGCTGCCCCTGACCAGCCATGGCAAGCTCGACCGTCGCGCGCTGCCCGAGCCACAGCCCCAGGACCTGGTCCAGCAGGGGTATGAGGCCCCGCTGGGTGAAACCGAGGCGATCATCGCCCAGGTGTGGGCCGACGTGCTGGGCCTGGAGCAGGTCGGCCGGCACGACAACTTCTTCGAACTGGGCGGGCATTCGCTGTTGGCCGTGAGCCTGATCGAGCGGCTGCGCGAACAAGGCTTGGCCCTGGATGTGCGCGTGTTGTTCGGGCAACCGACGGTGGCGGCATTGGCCGGGGCGCTGGGCTCAGCCCGCGAGGTCCAAATCCCTGCCAACGGTATCCCGGCCCACTGCACCCGCATCATCCCGACCATGCTGCCCTTGCTGACGCTGGAGCAGGCTGCGCTGGACCGCATCGTTGCTGCGATCCCCGGCGGTGCGGCCAACGTCCAGGACATCTACCCACTGGCGCCGCTGCAGGAGGGCATTCTCTATCACCACCTCAGTGCAGACGATGCCGACCCGTACCTGCTGCAATGGCGGGTCGCCTTCGATTCGCGGCAAAGGCTGCATGCCTTTGCCCAGGCCCTCGACCAGGTGGTGGCTCGCCACGACGTGCTGCGCACGGCGGTGCTCTGGGATGGCCTGCCCCAGCCGGTGCAGGTGGTGCAGCGTTCGGCGAGCCTGGCGTTGATCGAGGTGACCTCAAACGACGCGATGCTTGCCGGTCAACGTATCGAGCTTGCCTCGGCGCCGCTGATTCGGCTGTTGCCTATCCATGACGCGGCAGGCGTGCAGGCCGTGCTGCAGTTCCACCACATCGTGCTCGACCACACCGCCATGAAGGTGGTGTTGGCAGAGATTCGCGATCACTTGCACGGCCAGACGCCGGCAGGGGCGCCGGTGCCTTACCGCAACTACGTGGCCCAGGCCCGGCTGGGTATCAGCGAGGCCGAGCACGAAGCGTTCTTCAGGACCGAACTGGGCGATGTCGAAGAGCCGACGCTGCCCTACGGGCTTGCCGATCTGCAGCATGAAGGCGGTGATTTCGAGCTGGCCAGTACCGATTTGGCCACTGAGCAGTATCAACGGCTGCGGGCGCTGGCCCGCCAGTGCGGGGTGAGCGCCGCAAGCCTGGTGCACCTGGCCTGGGCGCGGTTGGTCGCGGCCACCAGTGGCAAGGACGACGTGGTCTTCGGCACTGTGCTGCTTGGGCGCCTGCAAGGCGGCGAGGGCGCCGACAGGGCCTTGGGTATGTTCATCAACACCCTGCCGCTGCGCCTGGACTTGGCAGGGCTCGACGTACGGGCAGCGGTACAGCTGACCCACCAGCGCCTGGCTGCGTTGTTGGTCCACGAGCACGCCTCGCTGGCGCTGGCCCAGCGCTGCAGCGGCGTGGCCGCACCCACGCCGCTGTTCAGCGCGATGCTCAACTACCGCCACGGCGCGACCGAGCAAGAGCAGCAGGCGCGCGACCAGGCCCTTGAGGGTATCGAGGTGCTGCCGGCCGGCGGGCATGGCAACTACCCGATCAGCGTCAACGTCGATGACCTGGGCACAGGGCTGCGCATCACCGCCCAGGTGTGCAGGCCCATCGGCGCCCGCCCACTGTGCGAGCAATTGGCGCATGTACTGGTCGAGCTGCTGGATGCGCTTGAACGGCGCCCGGCGCTACCGGTGCACAGCCTGTCACTGCTTGACCCTGCGGCGCGCGCAGCAGTACTGGGTAACCATCGCGCCTGTCCACATGACCTGACCCAGACCCTGCACGGTCTTTTCGAAGCGCAGGCCCTGCGCAGCCCGCAGGCCATCGCGCTGGTCGCTGAGGACGGCGAGCTGAGCTACGCCGAGCTCGATCAACAGGCCAATGGTCTGGCTCACCATTTGCTGTCGCTGGGCGTACAGCCCGACGACCGCGTTGCGCTCTGCCTTGAGCGCGGTGTCGCGCTGGTGGTTGGCCTGCTGGGCATCCTCAAGGCCGGCGCGGCCTATGTGCCGATCGACCCTGGCTACCCCGCCGAGCGGATTGGCCACATGCTGCGCGACAGCGACCCACGCGCGGTGCTGGTGCATCGCGCCACTGGCGACCTGGCGCTGCCTACCCAGGCGCCCAAGGTGGACATGGACACCGCCCGGTGGGCGCAGCAAGCGCATTTGGCTCCCCAGGTGCCTGGGCTCACAGCACGCAACCTGGCCTACGTGATCTACACCTCCGGCTCTACCGGGCTGCCCAAGGGCGTCATGGTCGAGCACTGTAACGTGGTGAACCTGGTGCACTGGAGCCAAGGGCAGTGGCCGCTCGCGGGGACCCAGGCTGTACTGCACAAGACGCCGATCAGCTTCGACGCCTCGGTGTGGGAGCTGTTCTGGCCACTGTGCAACGGCTTGCGCCTGGTGCTGGCCCGCCCGTTGGGCGAGCGCGACCCGGACTACCTGGCTCGGCTGATCCAGGCGCAGGGCGTGGCCGTGGTGCAGTTCGTGCCTGCGCTGCTGCAACAGTTCCTCGATCATCCAGGCAGCCGCCTGTGTTCAGGCTTGACAGACATCGTGTGCGGCGGCGGTGAGCTGACCCATGCGCTGGCCACGCAAGTGCGCGAGCAGTTGCCCCAGGTGCGTCTGCACAACGTCTACGGCCCCACCGAGACCACGGTCGATTGCAGCGCCTGGACGCTGCAGCCCACTGCCGCCATCCCCGTCGCTGGCCTGCCGATCGGAAGCCCGGTGGACAATACCCGCCTGTATGTACTCGATGCACACGACCAACCGGTGCCGCCAGGCGTTGCCGGGCACCTGCACATAGGCGGTGCTGGCGTGGCGCGCGGGTATCTGGGCTTGCCCGAGCAGCAGGCGGAGCGTTTCCTCGACAATCCCTTCGTCGAGGGCGAGCGGCTTTACCGCAGTGGCGACCTGGTGCGCCTGAATGCTCAGGGCGAGCTGGTCTTCCTTGGTCGACTCGACCAGCAGATCAAGCTGCGTGGCCTGCGAATCGAACCAGGCGAAATCGAAACCTGCCTGCAGCGCCTGCCTGGCGTGCACGCCGCCGTAGTGCTGGCGGTGGACGGTACGCGCCTGGCTGCCTGGTACACCGGTGACCCGCAGGCACCAGAGGCACTGCGCCAGGGCGTGCTCGAGCACTTGCCCGAGCACATGGTGCCTGCGGTGTTCATTCACGTGGATCGCTGGCCGCTGACGCCGAACGGCAAGCTCGACCGCAAAGCCTTGCCCACCCCGGACAGCGTGGTGCAGGGACGGGCCTTCGAGGCGCCGGTGGGTGATACCGAAGTGCTGCTGGCCCGCCTGTGGGGCGAATTGCTGACGGTGGCGCAGGTAGGCCGACACGATAATTTCTTCGAATTGGGTGGCCACTCGCTGCTGGCCGTCACCCTGACTGCTCGGCTGCGCCTTGAAGGCTTGCAGGTCGATGTGCGCACCTTGTTCGGCCAGCCCACCGTGGCTGCCCTGGCTGCCACGCTCACTGCCAGCCGTCAGGTCCAGGTGCCCGAGAACCGCATCCCGGCCGGCTGCTCGCACATCACCCCCGACATGCTCAGCCTGATCGAGCTGGATCAGGCTTGCATTGCGCGGATCGTCTCGCAGGTCCCGGGCGGTGCAGCCAACGTGCAGGACATCTACCCCCTGGCGCCGTTGCAGGAGGGCATCCTCTACCATCACCTGTCGGCCGAGCATGATCCCTACGTGCTGCACACGCGCCTGCGTTTTAGCGACAAGCAACGGCTGCAGGCCTTTGCCGCTGCACTGGACCAGGTCATCGCCCGCCACGATGTATTGCGCACGGCGATCTTCTGGGAAGGGCTGCCCCAAGCGGTGCAGGTGGTGGTGCGCCAGGCGCGCCTGAGCGTGGACGCCGTGCCTGACCTGTCGGCCACTGCCACCCTCGACCTGGCGCGGGCGCCGCTGCTGCGACTGGTGTACAGCCAGGGACAGAACGGCGTCGACGCCAGCTTGCAGTTCCACCACATCGTGTTGGACCACACGGCGCTGGAGGTGGTGGGCGAAGAACTGACAGCCTTGCTCAGTGGTGCCCCCGCACCGGCTCATGCTGCGGTGCCTTACCGCAATTACGTGGCCCAGGCCAGGCTGGGGGTCGATCAGCGCGCCCATGAGGCGTTCTTCACCGCGCAACTGGGTGAGATCGACGAGCCGACCTTGCCTTATGGCCTGGATGACGTACAAGGCGACGGCCGCGACCTGGACGAGGCCAGGCAGGTCTTGCCCGAGGCGCTGTCCACCGGCTTGCGCCAACAAGCTCGGCGCTTGGGCATCAGTGTTGCTTCGTTGTTCCACCTGGCCTGGGCCCGCCTGCTCGGGGCTGCCAGTGGCAGAACGCGCGTGGTGTTCGGCACCGTGCTGCTGGGGCGCCTGCAGGGCGGAGAAGGGTCCGAGCGGGCACTGGGGATGTTCATCAACACCTTGCCACTGCGTGTGGACCTGGAGGCCATCGGCGTGGTCGATGCGGCCAGGGCCGTGCATCAGGGGCTCAGCGACCTGCTGGCCCATGAGCATGCCTCGCTGGCGCTGGCACAGCGCTGCAGTGGCGTCGCGGCGCCGCAGCCGCTCTTCAGCGCAATGCTCAACTATCGCCATGGCACCCAGCCGGGTGCCGATCGCGGCGAAGGCTGGGCGGGTATCGAGGTGGTGGACGGGCAGGAGCGCACCAACTACCCGCTGAGCCTGAACGTGGATGATCTGGGCGAGGCTTTCCGACTGGTGGCCACCGTACCTGCGCAGATCGGCGCGCAGCGCATCTGCGGGCAGGTGCAACAGGTGCTGCAAGCGCTGCTGAGCGGGCTTGAACGCACCCCCATGCTGCCCGTGCAGCAATTGCCCGTGCTCGAAAGCCATGAGCGTGAACGCGTGGTGGCAGGTTTCAACGCTACCGAAAAGGCGCACGGGCTCGATCACACGCTGCATCGACTGATCGAAGATCAGGTGCAGCGCACCCCGCAGGCCGTCGCCGTCAGCGCCGAGGAGGGCGAACTGACCTTCGAGCAGCTCAACGCCCAGGCCAACCGCCTGGCTCATCACCTCATCGCGCTGGGCGTGACGCCCGATGATCGCGTGGCGATCTGCGTTGAACGCAGTTTGTCGATGATGGTGGGGCTGCTCGGAATCCTGAAGGCGGGCGGCGCGTATGTGCCGGTCGATCCGGACTACCCGGCAGAGCGTATTCGCCACATGCTCACCGACAGCGACCCGGTGGCGGTGCTGGTGCACGCGGCGACCCGGCATGTGCCCGAGCACGGCGTCGTGATCGATCTGGACGCGCCGTTGAGCCTTGAACTGCCTGCCACCAACCCGGAAGTGCCGGGGCTCACCCCGCAGCATCTGGCGTACGTCATCTATACCTCAGGCTCGACCGGCTTGCCCAAGGGCGTGATGAACGAGCATGCCGGCGTGGTCAATCGTCTGCTGTGGATGCAGGACGCCTATGCGCTGGGTGCTGACGACGTTGTGCTGCAGAAGACCCCGTTCAGCTTCGACGTTTCGGTCTGGGAGCTGCTGTGGCCATTGCAGACCGGTGCGAAACTGGTCATGGCCAGGCCCGGCGGGCACCGCGACCCGCAGTACCTGCAACAGGTCATCGATACTGAAGGTGTCAGCACGCTGCACTTCGTGCCATCGATGCTGGACGTGTTCCTCTCGGCCATCGAGTCAGGCTGGTCCGCGCCTTCGCTCAAGCGTGTGGTGTGCAGCGGCGAAGCACTGCCAGGCAGCCTCGTGCGCCGCTTCCACCAGCAACTGCCGGATGTTGAGTTGCACAACCTCTACGGCCCGACCGAAGCCGCCGTGGATGTGAGTGCCTGGCACTGCGTGAGCGCACCCGACAACACCCCAATCGGCAAGCCCATCGCCAACACCACCCTGTACGTGCTGGACGAGCAAGGCCAGCCGGTACCGCAGGGCGTGGCCGGCGAGCTGTACATCGGTGGCGTGCAGGTCGCCCGCGGTTACCTGAACCGGCCCGAACTGACCGCCGAGCGCTTCCTGGATGACCCGTTCGGTCAGCGCCCAGGCGGGCGGCTGTACCGCACAGGCGACCTGGCGCGGCACCTGCCGGACGGCAACCTCGAATACCTGGGCCGTAACGACGATCAGGTGAAGTTGCGTGGGCTGCGTATCGAACTGGGTGAAATCCAAGCGGCCATGACGGCTGTCGCGGGCATCAAGGAGGCCGTGGTCATCGCCCGCGACCAGCGCCTGATTGCCTACTACACCGGAGCCGAACAAAAGGTGGACGCGCTTCGCACGGCCTTGCTGCACCAATTGCCGGACTTCATGGTACCGGCGCTGTTCATGCACCTTCAGGCTTTGCCGCTAAGCCCCAACGGCAAGCTCGACCGCAAGGCCTTGCCTGCCCCTGACGTGACCCAGGAGCGCGTCTTCGAAGCCCCACTGGGCGAGACCGAAACCTTGCTGGCGGCGCTCTGGGCCGAACTGCTGGGTGTGGACCGTGTGGGCCGACAGGACAACTTCTTCGAGCTGGGCGGCCATTCGCTGCTGGCGGTCACCCTGACGGCGCGCCTGCGTGAGCGGGGGCTGCAAGCAGACATCCGGGTGTTGTTCGGCCAGCCGACGCTGCAAGCGCTGGCTGCCGCGCTGGGTCGTCAGCGCAGCGTCGTCGTGCCGGCCAACGTGATCACGCCTGACTGCACCCGTATCACGCCTGACCTGTTGCCACTGGCGGATCTTTCGCAAGCGGCCATCGACACGTTGGTGACGCAGATTCCCGGCGGCGTGGAGAACATTCAGGACATCTACGGCCTGGCGCCCTTGCAGCAGGGCATCCTCTATCACCACTTGGCCTGCGAAGACCGCGACCCCTACGTGCTGCAGGCGCGCTTCAGCTTCCCCCACCAGGCGCAGCTGGACGCGTTCGCCGCTGCCTTGGACGTGGTCATTGCTCGCCATGACATCCTGCGCACCAGCATCCATTGGCACGCGCTCGAAGAACCTGTGCAGGTGGTGTGGCGAAACACGCCTGCGCTCGCCAGCCAACTTGCCACGCCTGGCGAGGGGCTCACGCTCACCCAGGCGCCGCTGGTGCGCCTGGTGCAAGCGCCCTCTGGGCAAGCGGTGCAGGCAACGCTGCTCATCCACCACATCATCCTCGACCATGCGGCGGTCGAGCAGCTGGTGGCGGAAATCACCACTGTGCTGCAAGGCCAGCCGGTGCTGCACGCCAGCACGCCGTACCGCAACTATGTGGCCCAGGCACGCCTTGGCGCCGATCCTCAGGCTGACGAGACGCTGTTCCGTGAGTTGTTGGGCGATATCGACGAGCCGACTGTCGTGTTCGGCTTGCATGACGCCGATACCGGTACCGGCGAGGTGTTCGAGACCCGCCAGTGGATCGAAGGCGGGGTGGTCTTGCAGCTGCGCGAACAAGCGCGTCGACTGGGCGTGAGCGTGGCCAGCCTGGTGCACCAAGGGTGGGCGCAGGTACTGGCGCAGCTCAGCGGCCGCGAGGAGGTGGTGTTCGGCACTGTCCTGCTGGGCCGCCTGCAGGGCGGCGCAGGCGCCGAACGCGCCTTGGGCATGTTCATCAATACCTTGCCGCTGCGCGTCAGCGCGGGCGCGGCGAATGTCGCCGATGGCGTGCGCCTGACCCACCAGCGGCTGGCCAGCCTGCTGGCCCACGAACAGGCATCCTTGGCCTTGGCCCAGCGTTGCAGCGCCGTGCCGGCTTCACAAGCACTGTTCACCAGCCTGCTTAACTTCCGCCACAGCGCACCGGCCCAGCAGGGCTTGAGCCAGGCCTGGAACGGCATCGAGCAGGTGGCGGCGGTGGAGCGCAGCAACTACCCGTTGGTGGTCAACGTAGACGATGTGGGCGATGCCATGGCACTTACCGTGCAGGCCGTGGCCCAGGTCGATGGCCAGCAGGTCTGCAGGCTGCTGGGCCATGCGCTGAGCCAACTGGCGCAGGCCCTTAAGCAGGCGCCCGGTACGCCGTTGTGGCAGGTTTCGCAGTTACCGGCGGGTGAACGCGAACGGGTGCTCGACAGCTTCAACGCGACCGTGCGCGACTATCCACGCGATCAACCGCTGCACGCCTTGTTCAGCGCACAGGCCCAGCGTGCGCCTGGTGCCTGCGCCGTGATGCATGGCGAGCAGCAATGGACGTATGCCCAGCTGGAGGGGCATGCCAACCGTCTAGCCCACCACCTGCTGGACCTGGGCGTGACGCCGGGGGGCAGCGTGGCACTGCTGTTGCCACGCAGCTTTGACCTGTTGGCGGCGCAGCTGGCCGTCAGCGCCTGCGGCGCCGTCTACGTGCCGCTGGACAGCTATGCGCCCGTGGAGCGCCAGGCCTACATGATGCAAGACAGTGGGGCCGCCGTGCTGCTGACGTTGAGCCACGAGCCCGCGCTGCCGTGTGCCGTACGTATCGACCTGGACCGCTGTGATCTCGCCGGTCAGCCGGCGCAGGCGCCGCGCCTCGAGGTTTCAGCCCAGAGCGCGGCCTACGTGATGTATACCTCCGGCTCCACCGGGGCGGCAAAGGGTGTGCAGGTGCCCCATCGGGCCATTGCCCGTTTGGTCATCAACAACGGTTTTGCGACGTTCACCGCCCAGGACCGTGTCGCCTTCGCCTCGAACCCGGCGTTCGACGCCAGCACCCTGGAAGTGTGGGCGCCGCTGCTCAATGGCGGTGCGGTGGTGGTCATCGATCAGGACCAGGTGCTGGCGCACGACAGGTTGCGCGATGCATTGCTGACCCAGCAGGTGAGTGTGTTGTGGCTCACCGCCGGCCTGTTCCATCAGTTCGCCGAAGCCTTGCTGCCGGCCTTCGCACGCCTGCGCTACCTGATGGTCGGGGGTGACGTGCTGGACCCGCACGTCGTGGCCCGGGTGCTGCGAGACGGTGCACCGGCGCACATGCTCAACGGCTACGGGCCGACCGAAGCCACCACCTTTACCACCACCTTTGAGATGACCCGTGTGGAGGCGGGCAGCCTGCCCATAGGCCGGCCGATCGGCAACACCCGTTGCTACGTGCTGGACACTCACCAGCAGCTTTTGCCCGTGGGGGCCGTCGGCGAGCTGTACATCGGCGGGGACGGTGTAGCCTTGGGTTACCTGGGCCAGCCCGCGCTGACGGCCGAGCGCTTCATCGCCGATCCGTTCAGCGGTCGGCCGCAGGATCGGCTGTACCGCAGCGGCGATCTGGTGGCCTGGCAAGCAGACGGCACCCTGCGCTACCTGGGGCGTGCTGACCAGCAGGTCAAGCTGCGTGGTTTCCGCATCGAGTTGGGTGAAATCGAGGCGCGCCTGGCCACGTGCGAAGGCGTGCGGGAAGCTGTTGTGCTGCTGCGCGAGGACCAGCCGGGCGACAAACGGTTGGTGGCCTACTTTACGGTCCACGCTACCGCGCCGCTGATCGCCGACCTGCACGCCAGTTTGCAGACGCAGTTGCCCGACTACATGCTGCCGGCCGCTTACGTCCAGCTTGAGGCATTGCCGCTCACCGCCAATGGCAAGCTTGATCGGCGTGGCTTGCCAGCGCCTGGCCTCGACGCGGTCGTGACCCGTGGCTTCGAGGCCCCGCAGGGGGAGATCGAGGTGGCCTTGGCAAGTCTCTGGGCCGAGGTGCTCAAGGTCGAGCGCGTGGGTCGGCATGATCACTTCTTCGAACTGGGCGGGCACTCGCTGATGGCCGTGACCTTGGTTGAACGCATGCGCAAAGCCGGCCTGGGCGCCGACGTGCGTGTGTTGTTCGCCCAGCCTACCCTGGCAGCCCTGGCCGCCGCCGTGGGCCAGGACCGCGACCTGCAGGTGCCTGATAACCGCGTGCCAGCGCACGCCGAGCGCATCACGCCGCAGATGCTCAGCCTGATCACGCTCGATCAGGACAGCATCGACCACATCGTGGCCAGCGTGCCTGCCGGGGCCGCCAACGTGCAGGAAATCTACCCCCTGGCCCCGCTGCAGCAAGGCATTCTGTTCCATCACCTGAGTGCCGAGCAGGGTGACCCGTACCTGCTGCAATCGCGCCTGGCCTTCGACAGCCTGGCGCATCTGCAACGCTGGGCAGCGGCGCTGCAACAGGTGATCGACCGCCACGACATTCTGCGTACAGCCGTGCTCAGTGAAGGCCTGGCGCAACCAGTGCAGGTGGTATGGCGCAAAGCGCAGATGACGGTCAGCGCCGTCGACGGGCTGGACGAGACTGACGTGCTGCAAGCCTTGCAGGCGCGTTTCGATGCCCGCCAGCAGCGCCTGGACCTGGCGCAGGCGCCGATGATGCGCCTGGTGTACGCGCCCGATCCGCGCAACCTGCGCGTGGTGGCCATTTTGCAGTTCCACCACCTGGCCCTGGACCACACCGCCATGGAGGTCATCGCCAGCGAGATGCAGGCACTGATGACCGGGCAGGGTGACACGCTGACGGCGCCGGCACCGTATCGAAACTACGTGGCCCAAGCCCTGCTCGGGGCCGACGAGGCGGGGCACGAGGCGTTCTTCCGCCAGATGCTGGGCGATGTGGACGAACCCACCTTGCCGCTGGGCCTTGCCGACGTGCAAGGCGAAGGGCACGCCATCGAGGAGGCGCGTCTGGGCGTCGATGCCCGCGTGGCCCGGGGGTTGCGTGAGCAGGCCCGTCACCTGGGCGTGAGCGTCGCCAGCCTGGCGCACTTGGCCTGGGCGCGGGTGCTGGGCGCACTGGCCAACCGCAGTGACGTGGTCTTTGGCACCGTGTTGATGGGCCGCCTGCATGGCGGCGAAGGGGCCGACCGGGCGCTGGGTGTGTTCATCAATACCTTGCCGCTGCGCATCGACCTATCCGTGTCGCTGGTCGAGGCCGTGCGCACTGCTCACCAGCACCTGAGCGCGCTGCTGATGCACGAGCACGCGTCCCTGGCGCTGGCCCAGCGCTGCAGTGGGGTGGCCGGCTCGCTGCCGCTGTTCAGTGCCTTGTTCAACTACCGCCACAGCAGCGCCGCCGACGGCAGCCATAGCGCGGCCATGCAGGGCGTGCGTCTGCTCGGGGGCGAAGAGCGCAGCAACTATCCGCTGACCTTGAGCGTCGATGACCTGGGCGAGGGCTTTAGCCTGAGTGTTCTGGCCCAGGCGGGGATCGACGCTGGGCAAGTTGCCAGTGCCATGAATCAGGTACTGTCCGCTCTGGTGGTCACGCTTGAGCAGGTGCGTCAGCCAGGCGCAGACACCGGGGCGGGCTTGCCAGTGGCCATGCTGCCGGTGCTTGACGCTCAAGCGCAGGCGCAGCTGTTGCAGGGCTTCAACGCCACTCACAAAGCCTTCCCTCAAGGGCAAACCGTGCATGGGCTGGTCGAAGCCCAGGCGGCCCGCGCGCCGCAAACCGCTGCGCTGGTGCAGGACGGATGCGTGCTGAGCTATGGCGAACTCAACCGCAGCGCCAACCGCCTGGCGCATTACCTGATTGAGCAGGGCGTAGGCCTGGGTGATCGCGTCGCTTTGTGCTTGGCGCGCAACCCGCAGCGGCTCATTGGCCTGCTGGCCGTGCTCAAGTGCGGGGCGGCCTACGTGCCGATCGATCCAGCCTATCCCGATGAGCGTATCGCCTACCTGCTCGATGACAGCACCCCGAAAACGGTGCTGGTGGACCATGTCACCCAGGGCCGGATGGGCGCTGTGCATTGCACGGTCGTGGACCAGGACGACTGGCAGGGCGAAGCGCATTTCAACCCCTGCGTGAACGGGCTCGATGCGCACCAGCTGGCCTATGTGGTCTACACCTCCGGCTCCACCGGGCGACCGAAGGGGGTGATGGTCGAACATGCCACCCTGGCCAACCTGGTGCATTGGCACTGCGACGCCTTTGGCGTAGGCCCCGGCACCCACACCAGCACCGTTGCAGGCTTTGGCTTCGACGCCATGGCCTGGGAGGTCTGGCCGGCCCTGTGCGCCGGGGCCGTTTTGCACGTGCCGTCTGCGCACATCGGCGCCGAACACGTGGATGAGCTGATCGACTGGTGGCTGCAACAACCGCTGGCGGTGAGCTTCCTGCCTACCCCGGTGGCCGAGCAGGCGCTGCGCCGCGAGCATCAGCACCCGACTTTGCAGACCTTGCTGATCGGCGGTGACCGTCTGCGTCAGTTCGAGCGTGATCCGGGCTTCAAGGTGGTCAATAACTACGGGCCGACCGAAGCCACGGTGGTTGCCACCGCCGGGGCCCTGACCGCTGGCGCGCCGCTGCACATCGGCACGCCGATCGCCAATACCCGGGTCTACGTGCTCGATGCCCATCGCCAACTGGTGCCGCTGGGTGCGGTGGGCGAGTTGTACATTGGGGGCGCAGGGGTGGCACGCGGCTACTTCGAGCGCGAGACCTTGACCCACGAGCGCTTCCTGCCCGACCCATACAGCCCTCAAGGCAATGCTCGCATGTACCGCAGTGGTGACCTGGTGCGCTGGCGAGCGGACGGCACCCTGGAGTACCTGGGCCGCAACGACGACCAGGTCAAGGTGCGCGGCGTGCGTGTGGAACTGGGCGAAATCGAATGCACGCTGGCTGCCCAGCCAGGGGTTGGCGATGCCGTGGTGCTGGTACGTGATGACAGGCTGCTGGCCTGGTTCACCGAAACCGCGCCGGTCAACGTGGAGGCGCTGCGCCAGGCCATGTTGGCCAGCCTGCCCATGCACCTGGTGCCCCAGGCCTTTACACGCCTGGATGTGCTGCCCTTGACCAGCCACGGCAAGCTCGACCGCAGGGCGCTGCCCGAGCCTGCCGTGCTGCACCGGGCCGGCGAAGGCCATGAGCCACCACAAGGTCCTGTAGAAACCGCGCTGGCCCAGGCCTGGGCTGACTTGCTCGGGGTCGAGCAGGTGGGGCGTCACGACAACTTCTTCGAACTGGGCGGGCACTCGTTGCTGGCGGTCAACCTCACCGCGCGGCTGCGCCGCGAAGGCCTGCAGGTCGATGTCCGTACCTTGTTCGGCAAGCCGACCATCGCGGCGCTGGCCAGTACCCTGGGCCAAGCGCGCGGGGTCACGGTGCCGGCCAACCTGATCGCCCCTGGCTGCGAACAGATCACCCCGG
This sequence comes from Pseudomonas sp. I3-I5, assembly GCF_022699445.1. NCBI lineage: Bacteria > Pseudomonadati > Pseudomonadota > Gammaproteobacteria > Pseudomonadales > Pseudomonadaceae > Pseudomonas > Pseudomonas sp. I3-I5. The sequence goes on from NZ_CP093940.1 coordinate 2,168,888, forward strand.
CGATGCTGCCGTTGATCGCGCTCGATGACGGCGCCATCGCGCGCATCGTTGCCCAGGTGCCAGGGGGCACCGGCAACGTCCAGGATATCTACCCGCTGGCGCCGTTGCAGGAAGGCATCCTCTACCACCATGTCAGTGCCGACGGCCACGACCCCTATGTGCTGCAGTCACGCTTCGTTTTCGAGACCCGTGGGCACCTGGACAACTTCGTGGCGGCCTTGAACAAGGTCATTGCCCGGCACGATGTGCTGCGCACAGCCATTTTCTGGCAAGGCCTGCCCCAACCTGTGCAGGTGGTGCTGCGCCACGCTTCGCTGGCCGTGCTACCGGCACAAGACGCCGCAGGCGGGCCTCCACCGGCATTCGACCTTGGCCAGGCACCGCTGATGCGCCTGGTCGTCGGTTCGACAGGCCATGACCAGCAAGTGCAGGCCACCTTGCAGTTCCACCACATCGTGATGGACCACACGGCCATGGAGGTGGTGGCACAGGAGCTGATCGCCTACTTGCAGGGCGATGACGCGCCCGACCAGGCGCCGGTGCCTTACCGCAATTATGTGGCCCAGGCGCGCCTGGGCATGAGCCAGGCCGAGCACGAAGCGTTCTTCCGGGCGCAGCTGGGCGCGGTCGAGGAACCTACCTTGCCCTTCGGCCTGAGTGATGTGCAGGGCAATGGCCAGGCGCTGGAGGACGCCACGCTGTGGCTTGACGAGACCCTGGCCGCTCGTTTGCGCAGCCAGGCACGCCGCCTGGGCATCAGCGCCGCCAGCCTGTTCCACCTGGGCTGGGCGCGTCTGTTGAGTGCAGCCACAGGGCAGGGCACGGTGGTGTTCGGCACCGTGCTGCTGGGCCGTCTGCAGGGCGGCGAGGGTGCCGAGCGGGCCTTGGGCATGTTCATCAACACCTTGCCGCTGCGCATCGACCTGGCGGGCATGCCCGTCGAGGCCGCTGCGCGGGCGGCCCATCGCCAGCTCAGCGAACTGCTGGCCCACGAGCATGCCTCGTTGGCCCTGGCCCAACGCTGCAGTGGCGTGGCCGCGCCGCAGCCGCTGTTCAGCGCCATGCTCAACTACCGGCACAGCACCCAAGCCAGCGCCGACCAGAAAGCGGCGAGCGCAGGCATCACCATCGGCCAAAGCCAGGAACGCAGCAACTACCCCCTGGGGTTGAACGTGGACGATGTAGGCCAGGCCTTCCGCCTGGTGGCCACGACCACGCCGGCGGTGGGTGCAGCGCGCATCTGCGGGCAGATGCAGCACGTGCTGCAGGCGCTGGTGACGGCGCTTGAGCAAGCCCCTGAACGCTGCGTGCAGCACTTGCCAGTGCTGCAGGCCGCAGAGCGCGAGCGGGTACTGGCAGCGTTCAACGCCACGGCCAGGGACTACGACCTGCACCACACGCTGCACGGGCTGATCGAAGCCCAGGTGCGACGTACACCGACGGCGGTGGCGGTCAGCGCCGAGGAAGGCGCGCTCACCTTCGAACAGCTCGACGCCCAGTCCAACCGCCTGGCGCATCACCTGATCGGGCTGGGTGTGAAGCCTGATGACCGGGTGGCGATTTGCGTCGAGCGCGGTTTGTCGATGGTGGTGGGGCTGCTCGGGATCCTGAAGGCGGGCGGCGCGTATGTGCCGGTCGATCCGGACTACCCAGCAGCGCGTGTGCGCCACATGCTCACCGACAGCGAACCCGTGGCCGTGCTGGTGCATGGCGCGACCCGGCATGTACCGGAACACCCGGTCCTGATCGATCTGGATGTCCCCGTCTGGCAACATTGCCCGGCTGTCGCTCCGTCGGTGACCGGACTGACACCTCGGCATCTGGCCTATGTGATCTACACCTCAGGCTCGACCGGCTTGCCCAAGGGCGTGATGAACGAGCACGCTGGGGTGATCAACCGCCTGCTGTGGATGCAGGACGCCTACGCGCTGGGTGCCGACGACGTTGTGCTGCAGAAGACCCCGTTCAGCTTCGACGTCTCGGTCTGGGAGCTGCTGTGGCCATTGCAGACCGGTGCGAAACTGGTCATGGCCAGGCCCGGCGGGCACCGCGACCCGCAGTACCTGCAGCACGCTATTGAGGCTGAAGGCGTCAGCACGCTGCACTTTGTGCCATCGATGCTGGACGTGTTCCTCTCGGCCATCGAATCAGGCTGGTCCGCGCCTTCGCTCAAGCGTGTGGTGTGCAGCGGCGAAGCACTGCCAGGCAGCCTCGTGCGCCGCTTCCACCAGCAACTGCCGGATGTTGAGTTGCACAACCTCTACGGCCCGACCGAAGCCGCCGTGGATGTGAGTGCCTGGCACTGCGTGAGCGCACCCGACAACACCCCAATCGGCAAGCCCATCGCCAACACCACCCTGTACGTGCTGGACGAGCAAGGCCAGCCGGTACCGCAGGGCGTGGCCGGCGAGCTGTACATCGGTGGCGTGCAGGTCGCCCGCGGTTACCTGAACCGGCCCGAACTGACCGCCGAGCGCTTCCTGGATGACCCGTTCGGTCAGCGCCCAGGCGGGCGGCTGTACCGCACCGGGGACCTGGCGCGGCACCTGCCGGACGGCAACCTCGAATACCTGGGCCGTAACGACGACCAGGTGAAGTTGCGCGGGCTGCGTATCGAACTGGGTGAAATCCAAGCGGCCATGACGGCTGTCGAGGGCATCAAGGAGGCCGTGGTCATCGCCCGCGACCAGCGCTTGATTGCCTACTACACCGGCGCTCAACAACCGGTGGACGCGCTTCGCACGGCCTTGCTGCACGTATTGCCGGACTTCATGGTACCGGCGCTGTTCATGCACCTTCAGGCCTTGCCGCTGAGCCCCAACGGCAAGCTCGACCGCAAAGCATTGCCCGAACCCGACGTACTGCCGGAGCGCCCGTTCGAAGCCCCCGAAGGGCCGACCGAGACCCTGATGGCTGCACTGTGGTGCGAGCTGCTTGAGGTGGAGCGGGTAGGGCGGCACGACAACTTCTTCGAGCTGGGCGGGCACTCGCTGCTGGCCGTCACCCTGACTTCAAGGTTGCGCGAAGCGGGCCTTGAAGCCGACGTGCGGGCCCTGTTCGACCAACCGACACTGGCAGGCTACGCAGCCATCACAGACAGAATGGAGATCGTCCTGTGAGCATCAACCAATTACTGGCCACACTGGCCGACCACGACGTGCAGCTGGCGCTCAAGGATGGCCAACTGGTGGTGCAGGGCAACCGGCAGGCACTGACCGACGGCGCCCTGGTGGCCCAGTTGCGGGCCCACAAACCGGCGCTGGTGAGCCTGATCGAACGCGGCGAATACGTGGCTCGCAAGCACGGCCCGGTGGCGGTGCCACCCAACCTCATCGCACCTGGGAGCACGCACATCAGTGCAGCGATGCTCAACCTGGTGACCCTGGACCAGGCCGCCGTGGACCAGGTGGTCGCTGCCATCCCGGGCGGGGCGCCCAACGTGCAGGACATCTACCCGTTGGCGCCCCTGCAGCAGGGCATGCTGTTCCACCATGCCCGCGCCGAAGGCCACGACCCGTATGTGATGCAAGCGCGCTTCGCCTTTGCCAGCCAAGCACGTTTCGACGCCTTCGCGCAGGCGCTGCGCGGCGTCATCGCCCGCCATGACATCCTGCGCACGTCGGTACACTGGGAAGGCTTGGCCCAACCTCTGCAGGTGGTCTGGCGGCACGCTGAGCTCGCGGTGCTGACGCTGGCGGACCCGGCGACCGACCGGGACTGGATCGACTTGACCCAGGCACCCCTGATTCGCCTGCTGCGCGAGCCCGCTCAGGCAGATGGCACGTTACACGCCACCTTGCAGTTCCATCACATCGCCCTGGACCACAGTGCACTGGACGTGGTCCGGCAGGAGCTGATCGCCTTTCTGACCGGCAACGGCGCGCAGCTCGGGGCCGCGGTACCGTTTCGTGACTACGTGGCTCAAGCCGTGCTTGGGGTCAGCGAGGCCGAGCACGAAGCCTTCTTCCGCGACATGCTGGGCGACATCGACGAGCCGACCCTGGCCTACGGGCTTGCCCAGGTACAGGGTGGCGACTCGGTGCATGAGGAGCATCAACTCGACTTGCCGCTGGCGCTGTGTCAGGGTTTGCGCAGCCATGCACGCACCCTGGGGGTAAGCGTTGCCAGCCTGTTCCACCTGGCCTGGGGGCGCGTGCTGGGCGGGCTGACCGGGCGCGATCAGGTCGTGTTCGGCACGGTGCTGATGGGGCGCCTGCTCGGCGCGCAAGGCACCGACCGGGCCCTGGGCATCTTCATCAACACCTTGCCATTGCGGGTGGACCTGGCGGCGGCGAACCTTGAAGGCGCTATCCATGTGACCCACAAGCGCCTGACCGCCTTGATGCGCCATGAACACGCGCCACTGGCCCTGGCCCAACGGTGCAGTGGCGTGGCCGCACCTGCGCCGCTGTTCAACAGCCTGCTCAATTACCGGCACAGCGCTGTCGGCCCGGCTGAGCCGCGCCGGGTAGCGTTGGCCGGCATCGACATCATCGACTCGGTAGAAGCCACCAACTACCCGCTGACCTTGAGTATCGACGACCTGGGTGAGGGGTTGCGCCTGACCTTGCTTGCCGACGCCCAGGTACCGGCGCAACGTGTCTGCGCCTATCTACGGCAGACCCTGGAGAGCCTGTTGCACGCGCCGCAGGCGGCGGTACTCGACCTGCCCATGTTGCCTGTCGCCGAGCGTCAATGGCTGCTGGACACCTTCAATGCCTCCCACGCCGATTATGACGAGCAGCATACGCTGCACCAGCGTATCGAGCAGCGCGCCCAGCATAGCCCTGATGAGGTGGCGGCGACCTTTGGCGAACGGCAGTTGAGCTACGGCCAACTCAACCGCCAGGCCAATGCCCTGGCGCATCACCTGATCGCCCTGGGGGTGCAACCGGATGACCGCGTGGCGGTGCTTGCCCGGCGCGGCCTGGAAACGCTGGTGGGCTTGCTGGCAGTGCTCAAGGCAGGCGCAGGCTATGTGCCTGTCGATGCTGCCCACCCGGACGAGCGGGTGCGCTACCTGCTCGAAGACAGCGCCCCGGTGGCGCTGCTGACCCAACGGGCGCTGCTGCCACGGGTCGGTCATAGCGCACGGCCGGTGCTGCTGCTGGACCAGCCCGACTGGCCGGCCCGGGACGACGATCCTGTCGTCAAAACCCTCACCCCTCGGCACCTGGCCTATGTGATCTACACCTCGGGCTCGACCGGTGAGCCCAAAGGGGTAATGGTCGAGCACCTGACGGTGAACAACCTGGTCGACTGGCATTGCCGCGCTTTCGGCCTGGCCCCGGGCCGGCATACCTCAAGCCTTGCCGGGTTCGGCTTCGATGCAATGGCCTGGGAGATCTGGCCGGCACTGTGCGCCGGCGCAACCGTGCACCTGGCCCCGACGAGCGGCGCCAGTGATGACCTGGACGCCATGCTCGCCTGGTGGCAGGCGCAGCCGCTGGATGTGAGCTTTTTGCCCACGCCTGTGGCCGAATATGCCTTCAATCATCACCTGGAACATCCCACGCTGCGCACCCTGCTGATTGGCGGTGACCGCTTGCGCCAGTTCAACCGAACTCAACGCTTTACCGTGGTGAACAACTATGGCCCCACCGAAACCACGGTCGTGGCAAGCTCCGGCGCCGTGCACGCCGGCTGCGCCTTGCACATCGGCAAACCGGTGGACAACGCCCGGTTGTACGTGCTCGATGCGCGCCTGCAACCGGTGCCGCTGGGCGTACCTGGCGAGCTATACATCGGGGGTGCCGGGGTTGCCCGTGGTTACCTGAACCGCCCGCAACTGACGGCAGAGCGCTTCGTGCAAGACCCGTTCGCGACCTCGGCCAGTGCCCGCATGTACCGCTCGGGCGATCTGGTGCGCTGGCTTGCCGACGGCTCGCTGGAGTACCTGGGTCGCAACGATGACCAGGTCAAGATCCGCGGCTTGCGCATCGAACCCGGTGAGATCGAGAGCCGCCTGGCGGCCTTGGCAGGTATCGACGAAGCAGTGGTCATCGCTCGCGAAGATCAGCCGGGGCACCCGCGCTTGGTGGCTTATTACACGGTCAGGCCCGACGTGGCCCCGCTCGAACCTGAAGGCCTGCGCGCCCAATTGCAGGCCCACCTGCCCGAGTACATGGTGCCGGTAGCCTTCGTCGCCTTGCCAGCGCTGCCCCTGACCGCCAACGGTAAGCTCGACCGCCGCGCACTGCCGGCACCGGAGCGCACAGCGCTCTTCGAGGTGGGTTTCGAAGCGCCGGTGGGTGAACTCGAACAGGCCCTGGCCCAACTGTGGGCCGAGTTGCTGCACGTGGAGCGGGTCGGGCGGCATGATGATTTCTTCCGCCTGGGTGGGCATTCATTGTTGGCCATGCGCATGGTGTCCCAAGTGCGCGTACGCCTGGGGGCTGAACTGAGCCTGGCAGCATTGTTTGCCGCGGCACAATTGACCAGCGTGGCAAGGCACCTGGAGCAGGCTGGGCGCAGCGAGGTGCCGCCTATCGTGGCCGCAGCGCCAGGGCAGGCCTTGCCCATGTCCTTCGCCCAGCAGCGCCTGTGGTTCCTGGCCCAGCTGGAGGGTGGCAGCCAGGCCTACAACGTCCCCCTGGCCCTTGGCCTGCGCGGTGAGTTGGATGTCGATGCGCTGGAAGCAGCCCTGCTGCGCCTGCTGGAACGCCACCCGGTGCTGCGCAGCCAGTTCAAGGCCGTGGCTGACAGCGCCGAAGTGGTCATTTGCCCAGTGCCGCAGACAGGCTGGTTGCAACGCGAAGCAGTGACGCCCGCCGCGTTGCCCGCCCGGCTTCAGGCGCTTGCCCGAATCCCCTTCGACTTGGCCTGCGGGCCCCTGGTGCAGGCGCATGTGCTGCGCTTGGACGAGCAGCATCACGTACTGGCCATGACCGTGCACCATATCGTGGCCGATGGCTGGTCCCTGGGCGTGATGACCCACGAGTTGAACCTGCTCTATGCCGCATTGCGTGAGGGCCGGGAGGACCCGCTGCCCGCACTGGCCCTGCAGTACACCGATTACGCCGTGTGGCAGCGTCGATGGCTGACGGGTGAACGCCTGCAACAGCAGCTCGATTACTGGCACCAGACGCTGGAGGGCGCGCCGACGCTGATCAACCTGCCCACCGACCGGCAACGCCCGAAGCGGCAGGACCTGGCCGGTGCCAGCGTGCCGGTGCACCTGTCGCCGCGTCTCTCGGCGGCACTGCGCACCTTGGCCCATCAGCACGGTGCGACGGTGTACATGACGGTGCTGGCCGCATGGTCAGCACTGCTGGCGCGCCTGTCCGGCCAGTCCGAAGTGGTGGTCGGCTGCCCGGTCGCAGGACGAGGGCGTGCCGAACTCGAACCCTTGGTCGGGCTGTTCGTCAATACGCTGGCCCTGCGCATCGACCCAAGCGCAGCACCGACCGCGCACGCCTTGATAGGCCAGGTACGCGACCGGGTTCTGCAGGCCCAGGCCCACCAGGACGTGCCGTTCGAACACGTGGTGGAAGTGCTGCGCCCTGCGCGCAGCCTGAGCCATACGCCCGTGTTCCAGGTCAGCTTGAACTGGCAGGCGACCGAGGGTGCCGCGCTGACGCTGGCAGGTTTGCAACTGGAGGCCGTCAACCAAGCCAGCGCTGTGGCCAAGTTCGACCTGACCTTGAACCTTGGGGAACAGGGCGACTGCCTGATTGGCAGCCTGGACTACGCCACTGCGCTGTTCGATGAGGCGACGGTGCGCCGCCACCTGGGTTACTTCGAGCGGCTGCTCCGGGCGATGACGGCCAATGACCAGCAACCGTTGGCCCAGGTAGACCTGTTGGACGCGTCCGAGCGTGATCATCTGCTGTATGCGCTTAACCAGACACACACTGCCTGTCCCCGCGCGTGCAGCGTGACGCATCTGTTCGAGCGACGCGCGGCCGAGCATCCCGCCGCCATCGCCGCGGTGCATGGCGAGCACGTCCTGGGTTATGGCGAGCTCAACCGGCAGGCCAACCGCCTGGCACGCTACCTGATTGCCCAAGGCGTCAAGCCCGCTGCGCAGGTGGCGCTGCTGTTGCCGCGCTCCTTCTCCTTGCTGGTGGCCCAGTTGGCCGTGCTCAAGTGTGCGGCCAGCTATGTGCCGCTTGACCTGCATGCACCTGCCGAGCGCCAGGCGTTCATGGTGCAGGACTGCCAGGCCAGCCTCGTGCTGACAGTGGCCACGGTCAATGCACCCCTGGGCCCACGTCGCATCGACCTGGATACCTTGCAGCTTGCACACGGGTCTGGTGATGACCTGGGCCTGGCACCGGCCGCCGACAGCACTGCCTACGTGATGTACACCTCCGGCACGACCGGTCAGCCAAAGGGCGTGTGCGTCCCGCACCGTGGCATCGTGCGCCTGGTGGTGGACAACGGCTATGTCGAACTGGGCTCCAATGACCGCCTGGGCCTCGCCTCCAACCCGGCGTTCGATGCCAGCACCTTCGAGGTCTGGGGCGCGTTGCTCAACGGCGGCCAGGTGCATGTGATCGACCACGCCACGCTGGTCGACCCTGAGCGTTTCGCCTGCGCGCTGCAGGACCAGGCCATCACGGTGCTGTTCCTGACCACCGCGCTGTTCAACCAGTACGTACAGCTGGTGCCCCAGGCCCTGGCCGGGCTGCGGGTGCTGATCAGCGGCGGGGAGCGGGCCGAGCCGGCTGCGTTCCGCGCGCTCCTGGCCCAAGCACCTGGCCTGCGCCTGATCAATGGCTATGGCCCTACCGAGACCACCACCTTTGCCGTGACCTGCGAAGTTCAGGCCCTGGCGCCGGATGCAAACCAGGTCCCCATTGGCCGCCCCATCGGCAATACCCAGGTGTATGTGCTGGATGCGTGGCAGCGCCCGGTGCCACAGGGCGTGGTCGGTGAATTGTATGTCGGCGGTGACGGTGTGGCCCTGGGTTATCTGAATCGGCCCGACCTGACCGAACAGCGCTTTGTCCAAGACCTGTTCGGCCAGCAGGCGGGGGCGCGTCTTTATCGCACGGGCGACCTGGTGCGCTGGAATGCCGACGGCCAGCTCGAATGCCTGGGGCGTAACGATGATCAGGTGAAAATCCGCGGTTTCCGTATCGAGCCTGGCGAAATCGAGCAAGTGCTGGCTCAGGCACCCGGCATCGGCGAGGTGCTGGTGATGGCCATGGAGCAGGCCCACGGGCCTCACCGATTGGTCGCCTGGTACACACGCCGTAGCGAGGACCTTGATGGCACGGGTCTTCGCGATTACCTGCGCGCCCGACTACCCGATTACATGGTGCCTTCGGCGTTTGTGCCCCTGGTGCGGATGCCGCTGAACAACAACGGCAAGATCGATCGTATGGCGCTGCCGGCCCCGGGGCTGCAGGATCTGTCGACAGTGGTGTTCGAGGCCCCTCGGGCTGGGCTTGAGGCTGACCTGGCGCGTATCTGGGCCGATCTGCTTGGGCTCAACACCATCGGCCGGCAGGACCGTTTCTTCGAGCAGGGCGGGCACTCCTTGCTGGCCATGCGCATGCTGGCCCAGGTACGCGAACAGATGGGCTGCGAACTGGCGTTGGCCGACCTGTTCGCCGACGACTGCCTGGCTGCAGTGGCGGCCACCTTGCAAGCCAGCGTGCAGGCCTTGCCGGCCCTGGAACCGATGCCGCGTGAAGGGCGCCTGCCGCTTTCCCTGGCCCAGCAGCGCCTGTGGTTCCTGACCCAGATGGCTGAAGCCAGTGCTGCCTATCACATTCCGGTGGCGCTGCACCTGGAAGGGCGCCTGCACCGTCAGGCGCTAGAGCGCAGCCTGCGTGCGCTGGTGGCCCGTCATGAAAGCCTGCGCAGCCGATTCCATGAGCATGACGGTGAACCGTATGTGGCGCTGGCAACCGATACAGAGGCGTTCACCGTGCAGTGGCACCGGGCCTGCGGGCTGGATTCGCCTGGTCTGCAAGCATGGGCCCGTGCCGAGGCCGCGCGGCCCTTTGCTCTGGACCAGGACCTGCCGATACGCGCTCACGTGCTGGACCTCGGTGATGACCGCCACGCGCTGCTACTGGTCGTTCACCACCTGGTGGCGGATGGCTGGTCCCTGGGCATTCTGATCGGCGAGCTCGCGGCGCTCTACCAGGCTTTCGCTACGCACGCCCCCAACCCGCTGCCCGCGCTCAGGGTGCAGTACCTCGATTATGCCCAGTGGCAGCAGCGCTGGCTCAACGGTTCGGCGCTGGATGCCCAAGCCGACTACTGGCGCAAGCAGCTCCACGGCTCGCCCGCGCTGCTCAGCCTGCCATGGGACCGGCCTCGTCCGGAGCGCCAGCAATACGCGGGCGACAGCGTCCAGGTCCAGCTCGACCTGCCGTCCAGTGAAGCCCTCAAAGCCGTGTGCACGCGCCATGGCGTCACGCCTTTCATGCTGTTCACGGCAGCGTGGGCAGCGCTGCTCGCTCGCCTGTCCGGGCAGCAGGATGTGGTCATCGGCTCGCCGGTCGCCAATCGACGGCAGAGCCAGGTCCAGGGGATGGTGGGCATGTTCGTCAATGCCCTGGCCTTGCGCCTGGACCTGTCGGGCCGCCCGCCGGTATCTGCGTTGCTGGCGCAGGCCAAGGCCGTGGTGCTGGAGGCCCAGGCCCATCAGGATGTTCCGTTCGAACAGGTGGTGGAGCTATTGCGCCCGCGGCGAAGCCTTGGGCATACGCCGCTGTATCAGGCAACGCTGGACTGGGACGCCAACGCCGGGCATCGGGCCCCTGCGTTTGCAGACTTGCATGTCAGCGCCATGGCTGCCGAGGCCGAAGTGGCCAAGTTCGATTTGAGCTTGAGCATGGGTGAGCGGGCCGGCTGCTTTGCCGGTGGCATCGTGTATGCCACCGCGCTGTTCGACCGCGCCACAATCGAACGCTTCGCCGGTTACCTGCAGCGCGTCCTGCAAGCCTTTGCGACCAGCGACCAGGCCATCGTCGCGGACATCGACCTGCTGGCTGGCGAAGAACGCGAGCGGGTGCTGCACGCCTTCAATGCGACCGGCACCGACCATGACCTTATCTGTACCCTGCACGCGCTGGTCGAGGCCCAGGCGCAGCGCACCCCGCAGGCCGTCGCCGTCAGCGCCGAGGAGGGCGAACTGACCTTCGAGCAGCTCAACGCCCAGGCCAACCGCCTGGCTCATCACCTCATCGCGCTGGGCGTGACGCCCGATGATCGCGTGGCGATCTGCGTTGAACGCAGTTTGTCGATGATGGTGGGGCTGCTCGGAATCCTGAAGGCGGGCGGCGCGTATGTGCCGGTCGATCCGGACTACCCGGCAGAGCGTATTCGCCACATGCTCACCGACAGCGACCCGGTGGCGGTGCTGGTGCACGCGGCGACCCGGCATGTGCCCGAGCACGGCGTCGTGATCGATCTGGACGCGCCGTTGAGCCTGGAACTGCCTGCCACCAACCCGGAGGTGCCGGGGCTCACCCCGCAGCACCTGGCGTACGTCATCTATACCTCAGGCTCGACCGGCTTGCCCAAGGGCGTGATGAACGAGCATGCCGGCGTGGTCAATCGTCTGCTGTGGATGCAGGACGCCTATGCGCTGGGTGCTGACGACGTTGTACTGCAGAAGACCCCGTTCAGCTTCGACGTTTCGGTCTGGGAGCTGCTGTGGCCATTGCAGACCGGTGCGAAACTGGTCATGGCCCGGCCCGGCGGGCACCGCGACCCGCAGTACCTGCAACACGCTATTGAGGCTGAAGGCGTCAGCACGCTGCACTTTGTGCCATCGATGCTGGACGTGTTCCTCTCGGCCTTGGAATCAGGCTGGTCCGCGCCTTCGCTCAAGCGTGTGGTGTGCAGCGGCGAAGCACTGCCGGGCAGCCTCGTGCGCCGCTTCCACCAGCAGCTGCCGGGCGTTGAGTTGCACAACCTCTACGGCCCGACCGAAGCCGCCGTGGATGTGAGTGCCTGGCACTGCGTGAGCGCACCCGACAACACCCCAATCGGCAAGCCCATCGCCAACACCACCCTGTACGTGCTGGACGATCAAGGCCAGCCGGTACCGCAGGGCGTGGCCGGCGAGCTGTACATCGGTGGCGTGCAGGTCGCCCGCGGTTACCTGAACCGGCCCGAACTGACCGCCGAGCGCTTCCTCGATGACCCGTTCGGTCAGCGCCCAGGCGGGCGGCTGTACCGCACGGGCGACCTGGCGCGGCACCTGCCGGACGGCAACCTTGAATACCTGGGGCGTAACGACGATCAGGTCAAGCTTCATGGCCTGCGTATCGAGCTGGGTGAAATTCAGGCGGCGATGACGGCCGTGGACACCGTCAAGGAAGCGGTCGTGCTCGCCTGCGACCAGCACCTGGTAGCGTACTACACGGGCCAGCGTCTCATCCCCGAGGCGCTGCGGGCCGTCTTGATGGCGCGCTTGCCAGCGTTCATGGTTCCGTCGCACTTCATCCACCTGGCCGCGCTTCCGCTCGGCCCTAACGGCAAGCTTGACCGCAAGGCGTTGCCAGCGCCCGAGGTGCAGCAGCGCCCGTTCGAAGCCCCTTGCGGGGACGTCGAGCAGCTTGTCGCGAGCCTTTGGTGCGAGTTGCTCGACGTCGATGAGGTGGGCCGCCATGACAACTTCTTCGAGTTGGGCGGTCACTCGCTGGCGGCCATTCGCCTGGTGGACCGCCTGCGCAAGGCCGGGGTACCCGTTGCGCTCACTGACGTCTTCCAGCGTCCGAGCGTGGCGTTGCTGGCCAAGCAGGTGGATAGGCAAGCGCCAGCGGTAGCGACCGTGATCACTGTCCGGCCGGGTTCTGCCCAGGCGCCGCTGTTCCTTGTGCATGAATTTTCCGGGCTGGACTTCTACTTCCCTGTGCTTGCCCACCAAGTGGGAGGCGACTTTGCCATCTACGGCCTGCCGGGATTACCCAGCGATGCCCCACAGCCACGCACGCTGGAATGTCTGGCGCGCTACCAGATCACGCAGATGCGCACCGTGCAACCCGACGGGCCCTACCGTCTGGCCGGGTGGTCATTCGGCGGTGTGCTGGCCATGGAAATGGCCAATCAACTGCGCGGCGTTGACGAGCAGGTGGCATTCATCGGTTTGATCGACACCTACGCACCGCGCTTGGCCGACCAAGGCAAGGCACGCTGGGAGGGCCCGTATGCCTTGGAGCGGCAGTTGCTGCTCAACTGCACGGCGTACTGGCAAACCAAGGGCGAGGCAGGCCGCGCCAAGCGGGCGCTGCTCGCGCGCCTGGAGCAGGACCAGGCCGACTTTGCGACCTTGCTGGCAAGCTGCCGTGAGCACGAGGTGCTCTACGGCCTGTGGGCCAGCATGACGGACGCCGACCTGCGGCATTATTTCTGCCGAGAGCTTGCCCATGGCCATGCCCTGGCTCATTACCGCCCAGCGCCGGTGGATGTGCCGGTGCACCTGCTCTGCGCCGCGCAGGCTGACGAGGCGCCTGAGGGCCTTGGCTGGCGCACGGCGTTGCCGACCCAGGTGCTGGTGACGCACACCGTTCCGGGGGATCACCGCAGCTTGATGCAAGCGCCCCATGTGACGACCGTTGGCCAGGTGCTGACGCAGGCGCTGGCGTGTGCTGCTGCCCCGGCTGTACCACCTCCCTTGGCCCCCGTGGCTATTCAGACCGGCGCTGCCGGGCACACGCCCGTGTTCTGCGTAGCCGGTGCCGGCGACAGTGTGACCAGCTTCATCGGCCTGGCCGAGGCGTTGGGCCCGCAGTGGCCCGTGCAAGGCTTGCAGGCCCGAGGCCTGGATGGCCTGTCGCTGCCGCACACCTGCGTCGAGGCTGCGGCGGCCTGGCATGTGCAGGCTATCGAAGCGGTCTATCCCGAGGGCCCGCTGAACCTGGTGGGGCATTCGTTCGGAGGCTGGGTGGCCCATGCCATGGCCGCGCGCTTGCAGGCCAAAGGGCGTCAAGTGCGCTCCTTGACGTTGATCGACAGCGAGGGCCCAGGCCCAGGGAGCACCTGCGGCCAGCCCCATACCTTCAGCCAGACGCTGCTGCGCCTGATCGAAGCGCTGGAAATGTCCTCCGGCAAACCCCTTGGTCTGGACCGGGTAGCGTTTGCACAAGCCAGCGACGACCAGCAACAGCAGCAACTGCACACGGCCATGGTGCGGGCAGGGCTGATGCCCGCCAGGTCCAGTGCGCGTGCGCTCGACGGCACGGTGCGCACTTTCGGTGCTGCGCTGCGCACGCCTTACCATCCAGAGCTGCCGTACACCGGCCCGGCAGGGCTGGTGCTGGTGGACGACCCGGGGCTGGACGCCGAAGGCAACGCTGCCGAGCACCGTCTCATGCAGCAGCGCTGGCAACAGTTGCTGCCTGGGCTGAAGGTATGGAAGGCGCCCGGCGATCATTTCAGCATCCTCAAGGTGCCCCATGTGTTCAGCCTGGCAGCGTGGTGGCATGACGGTCAGGCGCTTGCGCAGGCCCAGGTCGTTCAATAGCCGGTTACCTGGCGGCCGGTGGGCGAGCCCGCCGCTGCCAGGTGTCGGTGCAGTCTTGTCAAACAAAGGAATTACGCGTGTCCATGGACAAAACCAAACTGCGCAAATGGGGCATCGGGCTGGGCATTGCCGTGGTAGCGGGCATTGGCCTGTATGCGGTCCAGGCCCCGGCCAAGGCACCGCAGTACATCACCGCCCAGGTCGAGCGTGCCGACATCGAGAATGCGGTACTGGCCACCGGCGTGCTCGAAGGGATCAAACAGGTGGATGTGGGCGCCCAGGTTTCCGGTCAGCTGAAATCGCTCAAGGTGAAGCTGGGCGACAAGGTCACCGAAGGCCAGTGGCTGGCCGAGATAGACCCGCTGGTGCTGCGCAACACCCTGCGCCAAGCGGAGGTGGACGAGCAGAAACTGCAGGCCCAACGGCGCTCGACCCTGGCCCAGCTCAAGCAGGCCAAAGGGGTCTATGAACGCTATCGAGAACTGCAAATCGATGCCTCGGTCTCGCGTCAGGAATATGAAAAGGCCGAGGCCGACTATCAGGTCCAGCAGGCTGCCGTGGGCTCGCTCGATGCGCAGATCCGCAGCGCTCAGGTGGAAATTGACACGGCCCGGGTCAACCTGGGCTATACCCGCATCAACGCGCCGATCACAGGCCACGTGGTGGGCATCGTTACCCAGGAAGGGCAGACGGTGATCGCCAACCAGCTGGCCCCGGTGCTGCTCAAGCTGGCCAACCTGGACACCATGACCGTCAAGGCGCAGGTCTCGGAAGCGGATGTGATTCACATCACGCCGGGCCAGGCGGTGTATTTCACCATCCTGGGGGAAGACAAACGCTACTACGCCAAGCTGCGCGGCACCGAGCCTGCCCCACAGCACTACGCCCAGAGCAGCGACAAGGCAGAGGGCGGGGCCGGCAAGCCAACTGGCGCGGTGTTCTACAACGCCCTGTTCGAGGTGCCCAACCCGGACCACCGCCTGCGCATCGCCATGACTGCGCAAGTGCACATCGTGCTCGATACCGCGCAAAAGGTTCTGACCGTGCCGGTGGCGGCACTGGGTGGGCGCGAGGCGGACGGCCGCTTCGCCGTGCGGGTGCTCGACGACAAGGGCTTCGCCGAGCAGCGCAAGGTGATGGTGGGGATCAACAATAACGTTCGGGTACAGATCGAGCAGGGCCTCGACGAAGGTGACCGGGTGGTGATTGGCGAGCCGATTACCGGCGATTCGGGAGCCTGAGCATGAACATGAACGTGCAACCCACCGCCCCCCTGTGCCAGGCAACGGGGCAGGGCGAACCCTTGCTTTGCCTGGAGGGCATTACCCGCAGCTTCCAGGCCGGCGAGCGGGCCTTTCTCGCGCTCAAGGGCATCGACCTGCAGATTCACCGTGGTGAACTGGTCGCTATCATCGGCGCATCGGGCTCTGGCAAGTCCACGCTGATGAACATCCTGGGGTGCCTGGACAATGCCAGCACTGGCAGTTACAAGGTCGATGGCCAGCAAACCCGGGACCTTGACGTCGATGCCCTGGCCGCCCTGCGTCGCGATCACTTCGGGTTCATTTTCCAGCGCTACCACCTGCTGCCGCACCTGGACGCCCTGCACAACGTCGAGATCCCTGCCGTGTACGCCGGCATGGACCTGCAATGGCGCCATGAACGCGCCCAGACGCTGCTGAGCCGGCTTGGGCTTGGCGAGCACTTGCACCACCGTCCCAGCCAGCTGTCGGGAGGCCAGCAGCAACGGGTGAGCATATGCCGGGCATTGATCAATGGAGGGCAGGTGATCCTGGCGGACGAACCCACAGGCGCGCTGGACAGCGCCAGCGGCAAGGAGGTCATGAAGATTCTGCTGGAGCTGCACGCCTCGGGTCACACCGTGATCCTCGTCACCCATGACCCGCACGTGGCCGCGCACGCCGAGCGCATCATCGAAGTCAGCGACGGCCAGATCGTCAGCGATCGGCGCAAGGTTACTGACACGGTGCCTGCACGGGCCGTGGCGCCGACGCCGGCACGCAAGCGGGGACATCGCCTGTTGGCAAGCCTGGGCATGTTCCGCGAGGCGTTCAAGATGGCCTGGCTGGCCTTGGTGTCACACCGCATGCGCACCTTGCTGACCATGCTCGGGATCATCATCGGTATCACTTCGGTGGTGTCGATTTCAGCCATCGGCGAAGGGGCCAAGGGGTACGTACTCAAGGACATCCAGGCCATCGGCAGCAACACCATCGATGTGTATTCGGGGAGCAACTTCGGCGACAGCCGGGCCAGGAACATTGAAACGTTGGTGCCGGCGGATGTGGCGGCGCTCAACGCCTTGTACTACGTCGACAGCGCAACCCCTGTGATCGGCCAGGGCACGCTGGTGCGCTATCGCAACCTGGACGTGGATGTGCAGCTCAATGGCGTCAGCGAGCACTACTTTCAGGTGCGCAACATCCCACTGGCAGCGGGCATCGTGTTCAGCGCCGATGATGCGCGGCGCCAGGCCCAGGTCGTGGTCATCGACCATAACACCCGCGAGCGCCTGTTCGGCCCGACCACCGACCCCCTTGGGCAGGTGATCCTGGTCGGTAATCTGCCCTGTACCGTGATCGGTGTGACGGCGCGCAACAAGAACCTGTTCGTGGCCAGCAACCAGCTGAACATCTGGGTGCCGTACGAGACGGCTGCCGGACGGGTGCTGGGACAGCGTCACCTGGACAGCATCAGCGTGCGGATCAAGGACGGGGTGCCCAGCAAGCGGGTCGAGGAGGAGGTCAGCCGTGTACTGCTGCAGCGCCACGGCAGCAAGGACTTCTTCACCAACAACCTGGACAGCATCATGCAGACCGTACAGAAGACCAGTCGATCCCTGACCTTGCTGCTATCGCTGATCGCGGTGATCTCGCTGGTGGTGGGCGGCATAGGGGTGATGAACATCATGCTGGTGTCGGTGACCGAACGTACCCGTGAAATCGGCATACGCATGGCCGTTGGTGCCCGTCAGGCCGACATCCGCCAGCAGTTTCTGGTGGAAGCGGTCATGGTCTGCCTGTTGGGCGGGGTCGTGGGCGTGGGGTTGTCCTACGCGGTGGGCTACCTGTTCGAGCTGTTCGTCAAGCAATGGGAAATGGTGTTCTCCCCAGCCTCGATCGTGATGGCGTTCGCCTGCTCGACCTTGATCGGTGTGGTGTTCGGCTTCGTGCCGGCGCGCAATGCGGCTCGCCTGGACCCCATCGAAGCACTGGCACGGGACTGAACCACCTGCGATGCCGGTCGACCGATGCCTAGGCGTGCATCCAGCGCATCAGCGAATGCCGCCCGCCGATGCCCAGCTTGATCACGGCCCGGCGCAGGTAACTTTCGACGGTGTTCACGCGCAGGCCAAGCCGGTCGGCCTGCTCGGGGGCCGTTTGACCGGCCAGCAACCCTAGGCAGACCTGGCGCTCGCGTTCGGAAAGCTTGAGGCCTGTTTGGGCCAGGCGTTCGACGAACCGCTGCTCCAGGCTGTCGTGGCTGTTGCGCGGCACGGTGGGTTGCAGGGCACGCAGGTGTTTCTCCAGCATCGGCAGCACCAGGGGCGTGATGGCTTCGAGCCTATTGCGCTCCAGGGGGGAGAAGCCATAGGTGGTGTCGGCGCGCAGTACGCGAATCTCGACCCGCGCGTCACTGGCGCGGATACGGTGCAGGCGCGAAGGGTCATCCGAGGCGGTGGCCGTGGGTTGATCGCACGAGAACACGGTTTCGTCGAGCACGGTGGTTTCGCTAGGTGAGCGTGGCAGCTGGCGGATCTGCGTGGCGTCGATGCACAGGTGAGCCTGAATCAGGTCATGCAGCAGGCGGGAAAACTGGCGGCTGCCGGTGCTGGCAATGATCTTGCCGATCTGCGGATAGATGGAATTGATGCTCATCGAATCGTCCTTGAGGCCAGGGCACAAGCCCGGCTGTAGTGCAAGCCCTCATCCTGGGCCTGCATCGGTGCGTGAGGGGTATGCTAGTACAACGAGCGAGCCTTGGCTAAATCCAGCCTGGATGATGCCATATTGATATCTCCTACGGACGCCATGCCGATCAGCGGGTTTGCTATCATGCCGCCTCCCTGACTAGCACAAGGCCCATTTTCATGCCCCTGAGCGCTGAACAGATTGCCGAGTTCCGTGGATTTGCCGAGCAGTTGGCCGATGCTGCGAGCGCTGCCATCACGCCTTACTTTCGTGCAAGCCTGGAGGTCGAGGACAAAGGCGGCCGGTTGTACGACCCGGTGACCGTGGCCGACAAGGCGGCCGAGGACGCGATGCGCGAGCGGATCCAGGCGCGCTACCCAGACCATGGCATCCTTGGTGAAGAGGCGGGCGTGGCCGTGGGCAGCAGCCCGTTGACTTGGGTGCTCGACCCGATCGACGGCACCCGCGCCTTCATCACCGGCCTGCCGTTGTGGGGCACGTTGATCGCGCTCAACGACGGTGCCCGGCCGGTGGTGGGGGTGATGAACCAACCTTTTACCGGCGAACGGTTCATCGGCACGCCCGAAGGTGCCTGGTCGGGCACGCGAGCGCTAAAGACCCGCGCCTGCAAAGCGCTGGCAGGGGCCACATTGATGTGCACCACCCCTGACATGTTCGATACGCCTGCGCGCAAGGCTGCGTTCGAGCACGTGGCCAGCCAGGCACGGCTGATGCGCTACGGTGGGGATTGCTACGCCTATTGCATGCTGGCCTCGGGCTTTGTGGATGTCATCGTCGAAGCCAGCTTGCAGCCCTATGACGTGCAGGCACTCATGCCCATCATCGAGGGCGCGGGCGGTGTGATCACGGCCTGGGACGGCAGCAGCGCTCAGCAAGGCGGCTGCGTGGTGGCCTGCGGTGATCCGGACCTGCATGCCCAGGTCGTTGAGCTGCTGCGCGGCGCGATGTAGTTCAGGTAGCTACACCTGCTGGCGCATGCCGCACTTTTTTGGCTTTCGGGGCTCTATGCTAGGCCCAGGCTGCCGCGATCCCCGCGGCGGCCGCCGAAAACGAACCGGTGCCGATGGTAGTGTGCAGTTGCTCCACGATAGTTCGCCTGCTGTTGGCAGGCATCTTGGCCAGCCTGTGCGCCTGCACTCAGCAGCAGGGGCGCGACATCGTCAACCAGCTGGGCGAAGGCAAGCCCAGCGAGCTGTTCCAGACCAGTGTGGATCGCCTGGCGACCTTGTCGATGCGCGACAACCTGCAAAGCCTCTACCTGCTGATGAACAAGCTGTACCTGCGCAATCCCAACCAGTTGCAACGCTCGGGCTACCTGGACGCGGCCACGGCCGAGCGCCAGATCCGCCTGGCCATCGAACAGCGCCAACCCCTGGCGCAACTGGGCAATCGCCGCGACCTGGCTGCCTTGAGCTATGCCTTGAGCCCGGAATTTCGCGGTGATCGTGTGGGTGCGTTCATCTACGCCATCGGCAGTATGCTGATCACCGCCCACGGCGGACGCACCGCGTTCTACATGACCGACACCCTCGACCCGTTGTTCATCAACAACGCCGCGCGCAACATCGAGAAAGCCACCTGGATGCTGAGCCAGCGGCAGGACGCCAACGGTGTGCTGTTGCTGTTCTCCAACGAGATTTCGGAGGAGGGCAGCAACCTGAGTTTTGCCGTGGAATTTGGCAAGGTGGTGGCCCGCCTGGACTTGCTGGCCGAGCTGCTCGACGAGCGCTACCGCCGTATCGGCCTCAATTATGCGCAAAGCCTGCTGTTGATGAATTTCCTGCCGGTACAGTGACCTGCCGCGCCTGGAACAGGGCCTGTATCGCCTTGCGATAACGCTGCCCGGCCAGGCTCATGCTGTTGTTGTGTGTCGCACCTGGCACCAGCAACAGCGTCTTGGGTTCGCGCGCGGCCTCGAACAGCTGCTGGCTGAAACGCGAGGGCACGTAGCGGTCGTCCAGGCCATGGACCAGCAGCACCGGCAGGTCGATATCGCCAATTTTGCCCAGTGAATCGAACTTCTGCGACAGCAGCCAGCGCACCGGCAGCGATGTATTGGCGACCACGCCTGCCACATCGCCCAACGAGGTGAACGTGGACTCCAGGATCAGCCCTCGCGCCGGGGCAGGGGTGCGCGTGTCTCGGACTTCACGGGTGAGCGTGCGCGCCAGGTCGACCGCTACGGCGCCCCCCAGGGAGTGCCCGTAGATCAGACGTTTGCTCGCATCAGGTTGCAGTTGGGCGAAACGCTCCCAAGCCACGCGAGCGTCCTCGTACACGGTGGCTTCGGAAGGCAAGTCCCCTCGGCTGCGGCCAAAGCCGCGGTAGTCCACCGCCAGCACCGCATAGCCCATGGCGTGCAGCTGTTCGATGCGAAACAGCTGGCCGGTAAGGTTCCAGCGCACACCGTGCAGGTAAAGGATGGCCGGGGCATCGGCGCGTCTTGCCGGCCACCACCAGGCATGCAGGCTCTGGTTATCGGCGAAAGTGCGCGGGCGCAGGTCCAGCTCCTGGACACCGCCGGGCAGGCCATGAAACCAACTGGCCTGGCCTGGCTCGATGCGAAATACCAGCTCGCGTTCCTTGTGCTGCAAGACCGAGCAGCCGGCCGGCAGGGCGAGCACCAAGGCGGCGGCGCACAGCCAGGTGAACCAGCGACGGCGTAGGGCGCAGAGCAACCGGGTAGACATACGGATGTTGGGGATCTCGGAAAGGGTCAAGGCGCGGGAAAGTACAAGCAACGTGGCGTAGTTCTATCAAATGCTGCAGCTCAGATGTAAGAAATATTACCAGCCGGCGGACCAGCTTTTTTGCAAGCTGTTTCCAGCGCGGGCCTGCGCACCGTCCGCCGATTGCGCAAGCGCCCCGCAAGCAGGTAGCGTGGCCCAACACCCTCCTGACGAAGGCTTTGATTTGGACTCGATAACCCAAGCTGTTCTTGGCGCTGCGTTGCAAGGCACACTGTTGGGGCGCATTCAGGGCCGTAGGGCCCTGGTCTACGGCGCTGCGTTGGCCACACTGCCGGACTTGGACGTGATCATCCGTTATGCCGACCCGGTCTCGCAGATGACCTACCACCGCGGCTTTTCCCATTCAGTGTTCGTGCTGACCGCGCTGGCAGCGCTTCTGGCGTGGCTGGTGAACAGGACCTGGACGGACAAAGGCTACACGCTGCCCCGGTTGTTCCTGACATTCTGGCTGGTGTTGGTGACCCACCCCGTGCTCGACGCGTTCACCGTGTACGGCACCCAGTTGCTGTGGCCCTTGCACGTGACCCCGCAAAGCTGGGCGGCCGTGTTCATCATCGATCCGGTGTATACCGTGCCGCTGCTGGTGGCGGTGGCGTACGCCGCCGTGCGCGGCACCCACGCCCGGGCGGTACGGTTCATGGCCGTTGCGCTGGGCTTGAGCACCGCTTACCTGGGCTTAGGCCTGGCCAGCCGTACCCTGGCCGAACACCGTTTCCAGGCCGCGCTCGATGCCAAGGGCGTGACCGTGAACGAGGTACGGGCAGTGCCCATGGCGTTCAACAGTCTGGTCTGGCGGGTATTGGCCAAGGCGCCGGACGGCGTCTATTACGAAGGGGTCAGTAGCCTGTTGGACCGCGAGTCGCCGGAGATGCTGCGCCTGAACCGCAACCTGCCTCTGGCCCAGGTGCTGGCAAACGATCCGCTGCACCAGCGGCTGCGCTGGTTCACCGACGACTGGCTGCGCTACGACCAGGTCGGCGACCGGCTGGTGGTGACCGACCTGCGCATGGGTACGCCGGGCAACTACACGTTCCGCTTCGACATGGCCCGGCAGGGCGAGCAGGGCCGCTGGCAGGTGCAGCAACCGGCCGTGCACACAGCCAGCGGCCCGCGCGACCTGTTCGACGGGCAGGCGCTGGGGTTGATCTGGCGCCGCATCGTCTTCCAGCAGCCCCCGCTACCCTTGGCCGCCTGGACCGCGCGCATTGCAGCGCCTGGGCAAGGGCAGGGGGAGTAGCGCCCAGTGCGCTCAGCCGGGCTGGACCTGGTCAAATGGCTGGCAATGCTGGCGATGCTCGCCGACCACCTACGCTTCGTCTGGCCGCAGGCCCACGGCCTGTTCGTGGTTGGCCGACTGGCGTTTCCGCTCTTTTGCCTGGCCATGGCCATGAACGTGGTGCGGCGCGAGCCTGACACGCCGCTCGATCGCCACCATGGGCGGTATCTGGGGCTGATGCTGCTGTTCACCGTGCTGTCCGAGCCTGCCTACCGCTGGCTGGACAGCGGTTCGACCACGTTCAGCGTAATGCCGACGCTGTTGTTGGGCCTGCTGGTGGCCTGGAGCGTGCAGCATACCCAGGCAGCCGCGCGGCTGCTGGGGTTGGTCGCGCTGGGCGCGGCTTGGGCTGGCAGCCCGTGCCTGATGTACGGCCTGCCAGGGGTACTGCTGCCCGCCGCCTGCGTACTTGCCTACCGCTGTGGGGGCGCAATGTGGCTTGTGCCGTGCGTGCTGGCGGTGGCCGGCAACTTGACCAACAGCTGGTTGATGACGCACCTGGGCGCCCACTTCACCTGGGTCACCCTGGCGGTTGCCGCCGTGGCCATTGCGGTCGGCAACGGCCTGTTGCACTGCCGATGGCATCGCGTGCCAGCTGTGGGTCGCTGGGCCTATGGTTTTTACCCGCTACACCTTTTGCTGATCAAAGCCTTGAGCACGCTTGGGCTGTGACACACCTGTGCCACGGTTGACCCAGGGTTGACGCAACTGTGTCGAGCATTTGCCCGTATCCAGCCCCTCCCCACTGACGGCTCGAAGGCTCTACTGCGGTATCTGCGGCCGTCAGCCGGCCGTTTGGCACAGCCGTTGCTCTTGTTTGGACTGACGCTCGTCGCAGCGTCGCCATAACAAGAACGGAGAACAGTGCATGAATCGATCAGGCCCCCAACGCCTTGCACGCGGCTGCTTGGCCCTGGCTCTCAGCTGGACACCCCTGGCCTTCGCCGCCGGTGTCGATGGGCAACGCATCATTGATGCGGACAAAGAGCCCGGCAACTGGATGAGCCATGGCCGCACGTACGACGAGCAACGCTTCAGCCCCCTCAAGACTATCGACCAGAGCAACGTGGGCCAGCTGGGGCTGGCGTGGAGCTACAAGCTCGACCTGGACCGCGGCGTGGAGGCGACCCCCATCGTGGTCGATGGGGTGATGTACACCACGGGGCCGTTCTCGGTGGTGTACGCGCTGGATGCGCGCAACGGCCAGCTGCTGTGGAAGTACGATCCGCAGTCCGACCGCAACCGTGCCGGCGAAGCCTGCTGCGATGCGGTCAACAGGGGCGTGGCGGTGTGGCAGGGCAAGGTCTATGTGGGTGTGCTGGACGGTCGCCTGGAGGCCATCGATGCCAAGACCGGCAAGCGGGTCTGGTCGGTCGATACCCGCGCCGATACCAAGCGCAGCTACACCATCACCGGTGCGCCGCGGGTGGTCAACGGCAAGGTGGTGATTGGCAATGGCGGCGCCGAATTCGGCGTACGTGGCTACGTCACCGCCTACGATGCCGAGACCGGGCGCCAGGCATGGCGGTTCTACACCGTACCGGGCGATCCGAAGCTGCCGCCTGAGGATAAAGCCATGCAGATCGCCAGCAAGACCTGGCACGGGGATGCCTATGTCGAGTGGGGCGGCGGCGGCACCGCCTGGGATTCCTTTGCCTACGATCCGCAGCTGAACCTGCTGTACATCGGCGTGGGCAACGGCGCGATGTGGGACCCCAAATGGCGCAGCCAGGCCAAGGGCGACAACTTGTTCCTGTCCTCGATCGTGGCGGTGAACGCCGATACCGGCGAGTACGCCTGGCACTACCAGACCACGCCCGGCGACGCCTGGGACTTCACGGCCACCCAGCACATGATCCTGGCCGAGCTGCCCATCGACGGCAAGCCGCGCAAGGTGCTGATGCAAGCGCCCAAGAATGGCTTCTTCTACGTGCTGGACCGGGAAACCGGCGAGTTGCTGTCGGCCAAGAACATCGTGCCGGTGAACTGGGCCAAAGGCATCGACATGAAGACCGGCCGGCCCATCGTCGACGACGAGGCAGCGGCCTACTGGAAGGACGGCAAGCGCAAGCTGGTGACCCCGGCGTTCTGGGGGGCACACGACTGGCACCCGATGTCGTACAACCCGCAGACGGGGCTGGTGTACATCCCGGCCCACATCATGTCGGCCTACTATGAACACGTGCCAGAAGCGCCCAAGCGCAACCCGTTCAAGAGCGTCTACCAGTTGGGGCTGCGTACCGGCATGATGCCCGAAGGCGCCGAAGGGCTGCTGGACATGGCCAAGACCTGGTCAGGCAAACTGATTGCCTGGGACCCGGTCAAGCAGGCGCCTGCCTGGGAAGTGCCGTACATCACGATCTTCAATGGTGGCACCTTGAGCACGGCCGGCAACCTGGTGTTCGAAGGCAGCGCCGACGGCCGGGTCATTGCTTATGCCGCCGAAACCGGCAAGAAGCTGTGGGAAGCGCCTGCGGCCAGCGGCGTGATGGCCGCACCGATCACCTATGCCGTCGACGGCGAGCAATACGTCACGTTCATGGCTGGCTGGGGCGGCGCATTTTCCACGTTCGCTGGCGCACTCTCTTTGCGTGCAGGCGTGCAGCCCTATGCACAGGTGCTGACCTACAAGCTGGGCGGCTCGGCCAAGCTGCGCGAGCCGGCCCCGCCTGCCGATGCGCCCAAGCCGCCACCTTTGACGGCCAATGCCGAGACGGTCGCTGCAGGCGCTGCGCTGTACGACGGCAACTGCTCCCAGTGCCATGGCATCCATGCCGTCAGCGGCGGGGTCTTGCCCGACCTGCGCAAGCTGGGCGCCGACAAGCACCAGATGTTCCTCGGGATTCTCTACGGCGGCAGGGTGCCCGATGGCATGCCCTCGTTTGCCGACAACCTCAACCCTGAGCAAGTCGAGCAGGTCCATCAATACCTGATCAAGCGTGCTCACGATTTGCAGGAGGAAGGCGAGGTCTGGAAGCGGTTCAGCGCCCGTCCGGCAACCCCTTCATCGCTGGCTGACAATGCCCCACAGGAGTGAAATGCCCATGAACGATTCGGTCTACCAGAACTTCATCGACAACCGGTTCGAACCCGGTGAAGCCCTGCTCGAGGTTCATAACCCGGCCAATGGCCAGTTGCTCGGTCGCGTGCCGGAGTCTTCGCAGGCCCAGGTCGACCAGGCCGTGAGCGCGGCACGCCGGGCTCAGCGCGCCTGGGCAGCCCGGCCTGCGCAGGAACGCGCGGGCTACCTGCGCGCCATCGCCAACCGGATACGGGCCAATGCCGATCAGCTGGCCCGGACCATCACCCTGGAAGGCGGCAAGGTGCCGGCCCTGGCCCAGGTGGAAGTCGGCTTCACGGCCGATTACCTGGACTACATGGCTGAATGGGCGCGACGCCTGGAAGGCGAGGTGTTGACCAGCGACCGTCAGGCCGAGCACGTGTTTCTCATGCGCAAGCCCGTGGGCGTGGTGGCAGGCATCCTGCCGTGGAACTTCCCCTTTTTCCTGATCGCCCGCAAGATGGCGCCGGCGCTCATTACCGGCAACACCATTGTGGTCAAGCCGAGTGAGGAAACCCCGATCAACTGCTACGCGTTCGCCCGCCTGGTGGCCGAGACCGGCCTGCCACCCGGGGTGTTCAACGTGGTCGGCGGCACAGGCGCCGCCGTGGGCCACGGCCTGTCCAGTCACCCGGGCGTGGACATGGTCAGTTTCACCGGCAGCGTGGCGACCGGTGCGCGGATCATGGCAGCGGCGGCGCCGAACATCACCAAGCTGAACCTGGAGCTGGGCGGCAAGGCGCCTGCCATCGTGTTGGCCGATGCCGACCTGGACCTGGCAGTCAACGCGATCGTCGCCTCGCGGGTGATCAACACCGGACAGGTGTGCAACTGCGCAGAGCGTGTTTATGTGGCGCGCCAGGTGGCCGATCGGTTCATCGATCAGGTGGCCCAGGCGATGGCCGCCACACGCTATGGCGACCCATCGACGCAGCAGGACCTGCACATGGGACCGTTGATCAACCGGGCCGGCCTGGACAAGGTGGCGCAGATGGTGCGCACTGCCCAGACCCAAGGCGCGCAGGTGGTCACGGGCGGGCAGGTGGCTGACCTTGGCAGCGGTTTTCACTATCAGCCCACCGTGCTGGCAGGCTGCACGGCCGACATGGAGATCATGCGCAAGGAAATCTTCGGGCCGGTGTTGCCAATTCAGGTGGTGGAGGACCTGGACGAAGCCATTGCCTTGGCCAACGACAGCGAGTACGGGCTGACCTCGTCACTCTACACCCGCGATCTGAACGCCGCGCTCAAGGCGTGCCGGGAAATCGACTTCGGCGAGACCTACATCAACCGCGAAAACTTCGAGGCCATGCAAGGCTTCCACGCCGGGGCCCGCAAGTCGGGCATTGGTGGGGCGGACGGTAAGCACGGGCTCTACGAGTACACGCGCACGCAGGTGGTCTACATCCAGGGTTGAAGCCCAGCCGTGGCCAGTGCCCCGGCGTGGCGGGGCACTGGGCTCAGTTGCCCTGGCGATTCGGTTGCACGATGCCATGGCGCTTGATCTTGCGGTACAGCGTGGACCGCGAGATGCCAGCGGCCTGGGCGGCGGCACTCATGTTCCACTGGTTGCGCCGCAACAGCGCCAGCAGGTGGTCGGCCTCGGCCTCTTCCACCTGCTGCCCAAGGCGCGGCGCTGCGCAGATCGTCCTGCCTGGTTCGACCTGCGCTTGCTGCAACTCGGCGGGCAGGTCGGCCAGCTCGATGCACCCGTCTTCGGCCAGGGCAGCGCCCTGGCGCAGGGCATTGAGCAGTTGGCGAATATTGCCCGGCCAAGGATAGGCCAGCAGCGCGGCGCGTGCTTGGGCCGAGAGGTGCAGCCCCGGCGCCAAGCGTGCTAGAACACCCTCGATCACCTGCGCCCGATCACTGCGTTCGCGCAGCGCCGGCAGGGTGATACGCATGCCGCAGAGTCGGTAGTAGAGGTCCTCTCGGAACTGGTGGGTGGCGATCCTGGCAACCAGGTCCTGATGCGTCGCCGATATCACCTGAATATCCAGCCTTACCGGCGTGGTCGCCCCCAGCGCAACCAGCTCCCGTTCCGCCAGTACCCGTAGCAGGCGGGTTTGCAGATCGGCAGGCATGTCGCCTATTTCATCGAGAAACAGCGTGCCGCCATTGGCCTGTTCCAGCTTGCCTTTCATGCCCTTGCGGTCTGCCCCGGTGAAGCTGCCGGCCCGGTAGCCGAATAGCTCGCTTTCGATCAGCGCTTCTGGAATGGCGGCGCAATTGAGCGCCACGAAAGGCCGGGCGCTTCGGGCGCTTGCCTGGTGCAGGGCGCGAGCGAACGCTTCCTTGCCCGTGCCGGTTTCACCGCTGAGCAGCAGCGCGATGTCCTTGTCCAGCACCTTGCGCAGGCGCGTCACGGCGTGCTGCAGCTGGGGGTCGCCGCCTGCCAGTTGGTCGAGTGTCGGATGCGCGTTGGCAGATGCCGCCGGTGCGGCCGGGGCACAAGCGCGATAAGCGCGCGGCACTCGCAGGCCCACCTCAAGGCCCTTGACTTGGCTGGCATCGTACAATTGCGCGCCCCGAGCACCGCCCTGGGTCAGGGCCAGCAGCTGGTCGATATCGGCGCTTAACACATGCTCGATGCGCAGCCCGAGCAGGGCATGGGGGTTGTTGCTGAATGCGGCCCGGTTGGCACCGACGATACGGCCACCCTCGTCGAGTGCCAGCAGTTGCTCGGCTACCAGGTCCGCATCGCCGTCGCAGGGCTTGACCGCGAGGGTCAGGCAGTCGCGGTAACGCTGGCGAAAGTGTGCGTTTTCGATCAGGCGGGCGTACAGCGTCACCAATTGCAGGGTCAGGTGCTGGGCCTGCTTGGGACCATCGTCATACAAGCAGGTCGCGTTCAGGCAACCGAGCAGGTGGTTGTGGCTGTCGAAGATCGGTGAGACCGAGCAACTGAGCCGGGTATTGCTGGCCAGGAAATGTTCCTGACGGTGAATGGTCAGTGCCTGTTGCGAGGCCAGCGCGGTGCCTATCCCGTTCGTGCCGGCGATGGACTCGTCCCAGCGCGCCCCCACCACCAGCCCGGAACCTGTGAAGCGCCCGGTGTCGGCAGGTAGGCGAGCATCAAGCGTGACCCCTGCCGCATCGCTGAGCAAGACGGCGAAACCTGCATCTGCTACCCGCCGGGCCAAACCACTCACGCCTTGGCTGGCGAGGGTCAGGTAGGTTTGGTGCTGGGCTTGCAGCTGGCGGATTTCTGCGGCGCTGAGGATGTTGTCCGTTGGGTGCAAGCTCGGGTCCAGGCGGTGCTGGGTGACGCTGCGGTACCAGGATTCGGCGATCACCGTTTCCGGGACCAAGCCGCGGTGGCCGAAGTGACTGTCGACGAAGGCCGCCAGTTCCGAGGCAGGATTATGAGCGGGCATGGGCGCTCCACAGTTATTGTTATCGAAGGTGAAGATAACCATAGCTGATGGCGCGCTACCAGCCCGGGCGCAGGGCAAGCCTTGTCAGTGGATCAGTTCGAGTGCCTCGGCGGTGGTGAGCGGGCGCTTCATGCGTTGCGACAACTGCATCATGGCTGAGGCGTAACCCTTGGCGACCACGGCCTGCACCTGATCCTCCAGGCATTGCAGTGCAATGAAATCACCGCTCTCCGGCGTGCCAACGAAGGTGATGGCGTCCCATTGTCGGGCGTGGCCCAGCACTTCGAACCGCTGCCCATGGTGATAGGTCCAGAAAAACGGCACGTCGGCGTAGCGGCGTTGCTCGCCCAGCATGTTTGCTGCCGCGATGACGCCGTGCTGCTGCGCCAACCGCCAGTGCTCAATGCGCACCGGTTGGCCGGCGAGGGGGAAGGTGGCCATGTCACCCACAGCCCACAAGCCTTCGGTCACCTGCATTTCACCGTTGACCGGCACGGAAAGGTCATCGGCCAGCGCTACGCCATTGAGAAAAGCCGTGGCCGGAGCTACCCCCGTTCCTAGTAGCACCACTTGGCAGTGCACTCGCTCGCCGCTGCCGAGCATGACCGCTTCGACCTGACCATCGCCTTCGATCGCCGTCACCTGGGTCGGGGCATGGAACGTGACGCCCTTGCGCGCGTGCAAGGCACGGATCGCCCGCCCGATACGCTCGCCCAGTTGCTTGGCCAGCGGAACTTCATGCCGTCCAATCACGTGGACCTTGGCACCGTATTCGCTTAACGCCGAGGCTGCTTCCAGGCCGATGAAGCTGTCGCCCACGATCACAACCGGTTTGCCCGGTTCCACGGCATCGAGCAGTTGCGCAGCGTCCGCGCGCGAACGCAAGGTGAAGACCCCAGGCAGGTCGCGCCCCGGGATATCCGGGCGCTGCGCCTTGGCGCCCGTAGCGAGCAAACAGGCGTCATAGTCGATGCGTTGGCCGTCGGCCAGCAGGAGCTGGCGTTTCTGGGCATTGAGTGAACGGACCTTGGCGTGCCGACGCTCCAGTTGACCGATGCGCAGATCATCAGGCTCCAGCAGCATCGGCACCTCATCCGGGGCCATTTGGCCTGCGAGCACGAATTTGCTCAGGGCCGTGCGGTCGTAGGCCGGCTGGCGCTCCTGGTCGATCCACACCAGGCGGCCATTGAAGCCATGGCGGAGCAAGGTGACCACAGCGGCGCTGCCTGCCGCACCGGCTCCCAGCACCACGAAACACCGCGCATCGCTGTGCCGGGGCGGGCGCGCCCTGGGCAAAGGGCGGTCGTCCACCCACACCTGGTCACCCTTGACCCAGGCCTTGTAGCGGCGCAGGTCGGTCAGGGCAGGGGGCTCGCACACGGCGCCCTCGTCCACGGCGAACGCGGCCTTGTGCCAGGGGCAGATCAGCAAGCCGCCGCAGACGCGGCCCTCGTCCAGCGGCGCTCCTGCATGAGGACAGTTACCCTGAAAAGCACGAACCTGATCACCCTGACGCACGATGATCAGCTCTTCGTTACCGGCTTCCACGCGCAAAGGGGTGTGTTCATCGAGGTCGGCCAGCCGGGCCACGGCGTATTCGGTCATGGTGAATTCTCCAAAGGGGGCCTCTGGAACGGTTCGACGCCGATTTACCCGAACGGGCTGCGTCGAGCTGACGACTGGAGTGCTGTACAGGGAACAAGATGATCAGCCTTCCTTGCACGGGTCTGGATGACCCAATGCAAGGAAGCGCTGTTGACGCGACCGTCAGTCGGCTATGGCAGGCGCCGGCAGACGAGTACGGGTGGCGCGCAGGGCCACCAGGCTACCCAGCACGATCAACGCCGCCAGGGCGTAGAGGGCAGCGTCGGTCGAGCCGGTCTGGTCCTTGATGAACCCGACCAGGTAAGGGCTGAGAAAGCCCGCCATCTGGCCCACCGAGTTGATCAGGGCCAGGCCTGCCACGGCCGCACCTGCGCTAAGCAACGCCGTGGGCATCGGCCAGAACATGGGTAGGCCAGTGAGGGCGCCCATGGTGGCGATGGACAGGCCAAGGATGGCGATCGCCGGGGTGGCCGCGAAATTCACGGCCATCAGCAGGCCCACGGCGCCCATCAGCATTGGCACTACCAAGTGCCAGCGGCGCTCGTTGCGAAGGTCCGCCGAGCGCCCGCACAGGATCATGAAGACTCCGGCCAGCAAGTAGGGAATGGCGCTCAGCCAGCCAATGAGCAAGGGGTTGTCGAAGCCCATGTTCTTGATGATCGAGGGCAGCCAGAAGTTGATGGCGTACACACCGCTCTGGATGCAGAAGTAGATGAAGCCGAAGGTCCAGATCAGTGGGTTGGCCAGCACGGCCAGGACGCTGTCGCCGGTGGTAGGCGGCTTGCTGTCGGCATCGGCCTGCAGGTCGGCGGCAATCAGCCGGCGCTGCTCATCGCTCAGCCAGGTCGCCTTCTGATAGCCATCGCTGAGCAGGAACACCGCCAGCACGCCGAGCGCAACGGTTGGCAGCCCTTGAATCAGGAACATCCATTGCCAGCCGGCAAGGCCATGTTGCCCGGCGGCGAAGTGTTCGAGGATCCAGCCGGAAAACGGGCTGCCCAACAGACCCGAGACCGGGATCGCGGACATGAACAACGCCATGATGCGGCCACGTCGCGCACCGGGGAACCAGC
The DNA here is from genome assembly GCF_022699445.1 of Pseudomonas sp. I3-I5. Taxonomy (NCBI): domain Bacteria; kingdom Pseudomonadati; phylum Pseudomonadota; class Gammaproteobacteria; order Pseudomonadales; family Pseudomonadaceae; genus Pseudomonas; species Pseudomonas sp. I3-I5. The sequence goes on from NZ_CP093940.1 coordinate 2,200,417, forward strand.
GCGAAAGGTACAGCACCACACCCGGGAAGAAGCCTGCCTCGGCGGCGCCTGTGAGCAGGCGCAGGGCATAGAACTCGGTGGGGGTCGTCACGAACAGCAAGCAGGTGGACAAGCTGCCCCAGGCAATCATCATCAAGGCGATCCAGCGCCGTGGGCCGAAGCGGTTGAGCGCCAGGTTGCTGGGAAGGCCGCACAGGACATAGCCGATGAAGAAGATGCCGGCGCCGAGGCCGTAGACGGTTTCGCTGAATTTGAGCGCGTCGAGCATCTGCAGCTTGGCGAAGCCGACATTGACGCGGTCGAGGTAGTTGAACAGGTAGCAGATGAAAATGAACGGAATCAGCCGCAGGGTGATGCGCCGGTACAGCGCATTGCGGGTGGTGTCCGTGCCTTGGTCAGGGGCGGGGCTGTGTGCCATGATCGGGTTCTCTGTTGTTATGGTTGTCACCGCGTCGCCTGTTCCGGCGCTCGCTTGAACGAGTCTCGGGGACGGCGGCGTGGCTGTCTTTGTGCTTTTGCACAAGCCATGGGCCTTGCTGCTGTGCCCGAGCCCAACCGCACGCCCTCAAGGACCGTTGAATGTTCGAACTCGACCACGACCTGGCACAGGATATCGTAGACCGTGCCATGGCGATTCTGCCCTGCAACGTCAACGTCATGGACAGCCACGGCCTGATCCTGGGCAGCGGCGAACCAGAGCGCGTCAACACGCGGCACGAAGGCGCCCAGTTGGTGCTTGCCAATGGCCGCATCGTGGAGCTTGACCAGGAAGCGGCACGCTGCCTCAAGGGCGTGCAGCCGGGGGTGAACCTGCCCCTGATGCTCGACGACCGGCTGATGGGCGTGCTGGGCTTGACGGGTGATCCGCAGCAGGTTCGGGTGTATGCCGAGCTGGTGCGCATGACCGCCGAAATGCTGCTGGCCCAGCGTCACCTGCAGGCTGACCAGCAGTGGCGCAAACAGCGCTGCGACGATTTGCTGGCCCTGCTGCTGGGCGGAACCGGCGACGCCTCGCGGCTGCTGGACGAAGCGCGCCAGTTGGGGCTCAAGCCGCAACTACCGCGCATTCCCTGTCTGTTCGAGCTGGCCAGTGGGCCCGACGCCGAGGCGCTGGCAAGCTGGCTGATGAGCCGTTACCCGGACAGTTGGTGCGTCAGCCCAGCGCGCCACTCGCTGCTGTGGTGTCGCCCGGCAGGCGTGGCGCTGGAGCCTGCACGGCTGGTCGAGCGCATAGAGCGGCACGGTTGGGCAGTTGAGCGCTTGGCCATGGGTACTGCCGCGCAGGGCCTTGAGCAGCTGCGCCGCGGCTACCGGCGTGTGCGCGACCTGCTGGCCTATGGGCGTGAGGTGGTGCCCCAGGAACGGCTGCTGAGCTTGCAGCGCTACCGCCTGCCAGCCTTGCTCTGGCGCCATCGCAACGATGAGGCGCTTGACGAACTGCTCGAGCCGTTGCTGCGCATCCAGGCCCGCGACAGCAGCGGGCAATTGCTGGCCACGCTGCGCGCCTGGTGCGCCCACGATGGTCAGAGCCAGGCCTGTGCCGAGGCGCTGGGTATTCACCGCAACAGCCTGCGTTACAGGCTTGAACGTATCGCCGAGCTGGGCGAGGTGGACCCGATGCGCCTGGAAGGCCTGCTTAGTTTGTACCTGGGGCTGCAATTGCTGCCTACCCGATAGCGCGCACTGGCTGGGCAGGGCCGCCGGGCGCTGGCATCTGCCCAAACAATCTGTCGGGCGGTTTGTGCATTTGACCGACGCCGCCTTGCTGGTCAGCTGTCAGCATGCCGCTACCCGGACAGGAGAATCATCATGAAGATCGTCATCGCGCCTGACTCGTTCAAGGACAGCCTCGAGGCGGCCGACGTGGCGCGCGCCATCGCCGCTGGCCTGGCCAAAGCGTTGCCCGACGCCCAGTTGATCGAGTGCCCCATGGCCGACGGTGGCGAAGGCACGATGCAGGCCATTCTCGCCGCCAGCGACGGCGAGCTGCGCCGGCTTACCGTGCGCGGCCCGTTGGGCACGGCTGTTGAGGCAGGCTGGGGCTGGCTGCCCCAGAGCCGCACCGCAATCATCGAAATGGCCCAGGCCAGTGGCCTGCAACAGGTGCCCACCGGGCAGCGCGACGCTTGCCGCAGTTGCACCTGGGGCACCGGCGAGCTGGTTGCCGCGGCGCTCGACGCTGGCGCGCAGCGCGTGGTGCTGGCGATCGGCGGCAGTGCCACCAACGATGCTGGCAGTGGCATGCTGCGCGCCTTGGGCCTGCGTTTGCTGGATGCAGACGATCAACCACTGGCCGAGGGTGGCCTGGCCCTGGGTGACCTGGCGCGGCTCGATGCCAGCCAGCTGGACCCGCGTCTGGCGCACGTGCAGTTCGAAGTGGCGGCCGATGTCGACAACCCGTTGTGCGGCCCACAAGGCGCATCGGCCATATTCGGGCCGCAGAAGGGTGCCAGCGCGCAGCAGGTTCAGGCCTTGGACCAGGCGCTCGGTCACTTCGCCGACCACTGCGCCCGCTTGCTGGGCCAGGATGTGCGCGATTACCCAGGTTGCGGCGCCGCCGGAGGCATGGGCTTTGCGGCCAAGGCCTTCATGGGTGCCCAGTTCCGAGCCGGTGTGGAAGTGGTGGCCGAACTGGCGGGCCTGCAAGCTCATGTCAGGGACGCGGACCTGGTGGTGACCGGGGAAGGCCGCTTCGATGCCCAGACCCTGCGCGGCAAGACGCCGATGGGGGTGGCCCGGGTCGCCAAGCGTCATGGCGTGCCGGTGATCGTGCTGGCGGGCATGCTCGGCGAGGGCTACCAGCAGCTGTATGCTCATGGCGTAGATGCCGCCTTTGCGCTAGTGGATGGGCCCATGACCTTGGACCAGGCGTGCCGCGACACCGCCCGCTTGCTTCAAGCCCGCGCCTGCGACATCGGTCGGCTGTGGGCCTGCCTCAAGCGCGTCTGAGCCAATAAAGGGCGCAGCTCAGGGTGCCAGCACCGGCAGGGGTGTGCTGGGCAACAGGGCCAGGTCACCGAAGCGTTGCGTCGAATCGATGTAACGCAGCGCGGACTTGGCATCCTTCCAGCCCACGTAGCTCATGAGCGACTTGAGCTCCCAGCCATTGGCGCTGGCCCAGGTGGCAAAGCCGCGACGCAGTGAATGACCGGTATACAGCGCTGCTGGCACTTGGGCGCGGGTCAACATGCGCCGCAGCAGGCCCACCAGGCTGTTGCTGTTGAGCGGTTGGTCACCGAGGTTGCCCCAGCGGTCGAGCTTGCGGAACACGGGGCCGTGGGCGATGCCGGCTACCTGCACCCATTGCAGGTAGGCCGTTACCGGGCACAGTGCCTTGAGGGCAGGGGTGCGATGCTGTACGCCCAGTGCCTCGCGGTCGCCTTTACTGCGCGGCACGAACAGCGTGATACCCACGCCCGCTTCGGCCTGGATGTGTTCGACCCGCAAGCGTGCCAGTTCATCGCCGCGAAAGCCACGCCAGAACCCTATCAGCAGCAATGCCGTGTCGCGCCGGGCGCGGCGCAGGCCGGCCACATCGTGGCTTGCCTGTGCTTGGCGGGCCTCTTGCTCGAAGCAGGTCACGGCCGTTTGCAAATGTTGCAGCAACAAGGGTGCTGCCTGCCTGGGCGGGGTGGGATGAAGCGTGCGGATGCCCCGCAGTACCTGGCGCACCACCGGCGCTTTGGTGGGGTCGGGGAAACCTTGGCTGATGTGCCACTGGCTGAGGGCCGCCAGGCGCTGGCGCAGGGTGCTGACCGCATGCTGCTGGGCGTGGTCGGCCAGGTATCGGGCGATGCTTTCGGCGGTGGCCGGTAGAAAACCGCCCCATTGGGTTTCGAAATGATCCACTGCCGCCTGGTAGCTGCGGCGGGTGTTGTCACGCGTGGCGGCGCGCAGGTAGCGCTCGATATCGGTCATGGTGCGGGCGTCGGCGGGTGGGTGCAGTGGTACCACCTTAACCCCTGAGGCCTGTTGGCACCAAGGGTTAGCCAGGGGCTTGCATTCAGTGCCTGGCTTCAGTGCAACGCGGCGAGGGGCTGCGCCTCACCTCTGAAGGGCGCGTAGTCACGCAGTTGCGCGGCGGACAGGGGCCGACTGAAATGATAGCCTTGGGCAACATCGCACCCCGCCAGGCGCAAGCACACGACCTGCTCGCGGGTCTCCACGCCCTCGGCCACCACCACCAGCCCCAGGCGCTTGGCCAGGATGATGGTGGAGGCCACGATGGGGCTGTCGTCCGGACTGTTGGAGAGCGAGGCGATCAGGGATCGATCAATCTTCAGCTTGCTCAGGGGCAGTGCATGCAGATGGGCAAAGCCTGCATAGCCCCGGCCGAAGTCGTCCAGGCTGATCCCGATGCCTGCCTGGCGCAGGCGATGCAAATGCTCGATTGCCGGGCCCTCTGGGTCGAGGATGGTGGTTTCGGTGATCTCCAGTTCCAGGTGCTCGGGCGCAATGCCGTGGTCGCTCAGGTGACTGAGCAGACGCGCGGCGAAGTCAGGCTGAAGCAGCTGCAGGGCAGATACGTTGACGGCCAGACGGACCAGTCGACCTTCCATCTGCCAGGCCGACAAGGCCTCGCAGGCAAGGCGCAGCACTTCCCAGCCCAGCTCGACGATAAAGCCGCTGCGTTCGGCCAGGGCGATGAAACGGTCGGGGTAGAGCAGGCCGAACTCCGGATGCTGCCAACGCACAAGCGCTTCATAGCCTGCGACCTGGTGGTCATCGAGATCGATCTGCGCTTGGTAATGCAGGACGAATTGCCTGCCTGCCAGTGCCGTGCCAAAAGCTTGCTCCAGGGTAAATGCCTGGATGTCGGCCACGTTCAGGGAGGGGTCGAAGTAGCGGTACTGCGCGCGGCCTGCCTGTTTGGCCGAATACATGGCCGCGTCGGCGCTGCGCACCAGGCTGTCGATGTCCTGGCCATCGCGCGGGCAGATACTGACCCCGATACTGGGACTGGTATTGACCTCCTGGCCATCCAGGGCATAGGTGGCCGACAGCCTGCGCACGAGTTCGCGTACCCAGGCATCGATCTGCTCCTCGCTGCGCTCGCCTGCGAGCAGCACGACAAACTCATCGCCACCAAAGCGCGAGGCTTCATCGCCGGGTTCGAGCAAGCGCTGGATGCGGCCGGCCACGGCCTGCAACAGCAGGTCACCGACCTTGTGGCCTAGCGAATCGTTGATGGACTTGAAGCGGTCCATGTCGATGAAAAGGATGGCCATCAGTTGCCGCCTGCCACGCTGATGGATCAGCGCAGCACCTGCCACTTCGACGAATTGACGACGGTTGTGCAGGCCGCTGAGATGATCGGTGGCGGCGGCATGGCTGCTGCGCCGGTGTGCATCCTCCAGGCGCCCGATCAGCTGCTGGTTGATGTGCTGGGCTTGCTCCAGCGCCGTGAAGGCGTCCTGACGCTTGCGCAGCAGGCGCAGGGTCCAAGCCAGGCTGGCCAGGATCATCAGCGTCATGCCAAGGGTCAGCCAGAACTGCCGGGCATAGGCCGCGTCGACGGCCCCGGTGATCTCGTTCTCGCGCTGGCCGATGATGAGGGTAAAGCCATGCTCGGGCCGGCGCCTGAAGACGCTCTGGTAAGCGTCACCCTCCAAATACTGGGTCAGCGCGCCCGCAGGGGGGCCATCGATTGGCAGTGGCGGCTGTAAGGCAGCAGTGATCGGCACCAAGCCGCGATTGCCGATGCGCAGGCTTTCCGTGCCGTCGGCCTGCCACACACTCACGCGGGTCGAGTCGCCCAACTCCACCTCTTGCAGCAATTGCGTCAAGGGCTGGGCGGCGAGGTGCACTGCAACCAACGTGCTGCATGCTTTGGACTGCTCAGGTGAGGGCATGAGGAACGGGGAGGCGGTCGCACACGCTGCGCCGTCGGTAGCTGCTTGGGCACGGTCGAGCAATTGGCTGACGCTCTCGGCAAGCAGGTTGGCCAGCCGCTGATGTTCGCTGCCACGGTTGATCAGGGCGTCCTGCCGAGCAGTGGATTTCTGCGCAACATGCACCCCCCACAGAAAGGCCAACGAGGCAGCGCACAGCAGCAGGATCAGCAGCCTGAGCAGGCTCGCCGACGAGAGTGAACGTCGTGTCAATTGCAGTGTTTCCCGGCCTTGGATGAGGCCCGGACACTACGACAGCAACATGACAGGACCATGACTAATGGCAAATAGCCTGTAGCGATGCCTGCACGAAGGATGACAGCCGCGGGTCTAGTCGGGTATACCTTGCCGCTACCAAGGGGAGCCCGATAACGGGCTGAGAAACCGCTGAGCCTGGTGCAGCGCGGTGACCCTTCGAACCTGATCCGGATAATGCCGGCGAAGGGATGGGGTGCAATTCCACCTGCCTTTCTGCCGGTCTCAAGGCGAGACCCCATTCATGACGATTGTCCAGGTCTCGCTGCCACCTCCACCAAGGACAGCGCCATGACCGAAGGTTTCACCCAGACCCTGCGCCGCCAGAGCGAGGCGACATGGGCCGCCGCCACGGGCCATCGTTTCGTGACTCAACTGTGTGACGGCAGCCTGCCTGACCCGATCATGATCGACTACCTGGTCCAGGATCATCGCTTTCTGGACAGCTTCCTGATGCTGCTGGGCGCCGCCATTGCCAGTGCCGACACCTTCGAGGCGCGCCTGCGCCTGGGGCGATTCGCGGGCATGATCAGCAGCGAGGAGAACACCTACTTTCTGCGGGCGTTCCAGGCGCTGGGTGTCAGCCCGGCGCAGCGTGAAGCGCCGATGGACACGGTGCCCACGGCGGCCTTCAAGGCCATCATGCGCGAAGCGGCCGCCACCCGCTCGTATGCCGCAGCGCTGGCAGTGCTGAACGTCGCCGAAGGCCTTTACCTGGACTGGGCGCTGCGCGCGCCCAAGCCCCTGCCGCCGCGCTTCATCCACGCCGAATGGATTACCCTGCACGACAATGCGGATTTCCAGGCTTTCGTGGCGTTCCTGCACGCCGAACTGGATCGCGTCGGCCCTCTGCAGGCCGCCGTGGCGCAAGACTTTCACCAGCGCACCTTGGCGTTGGAGCTGGCCTTCTTCGACGCCATCTACCCGGAGGCTCAATGAACATGGACATTTTCGATCGGCTCAAGCAGGCCGCTGCACCGCAGTGGCACAGTTACGTGGACCATGCATTCGTGCAGCAGATGGGCGATGGTACGTTGAGTGAAGCCGCATTTCGGGCCTATCTGGTGCAGGACTATCTCTTCCTCATTCAGTTTGCCCGCGCCTGGGCGCTGGCGGCTTACAAAAGCAGGCGGCCCGCCGATATCCGTGCCGCTCAGGCGGGGCTCGCAGCGATTCTCGACGAAACCGACCTGCACGTGCGTTTGTGCGCACGCTGGGGCCTGAGCCAGGCTGACATCGAGGCCGCCCCCGAGCATCCGGCCACCGTGGCCTACACGCGGTATGTACTGGACTGCGGTGCTGCTGGCGACTTGCTGGAGCTGCACGTGGCGCTGGCGCCCTGTGTAATCGGCTACGCCGAGATCGGGCAGTCCCTGGCCGCACGTATCGGCAACCTGGCCGAGCACCCCTATCGCGAGTGGATCGGCGAATACGCCGGTGCCGGCTACCAGGCCGTCGCAGCAGCTGCACGCACCCATCTGGATTCATTGGCGGCCCGCAGCATGACGGATCAGCGGTTTGCCGAACTGGCCGCGATCTTTGCCCAAGCTTCGCGGCTCGAGGCCGACTTCTGGCAGATGGGTCTGGACATGGCGTGACGGGGCAGCCCCATGCCTGGATCGCCACTGGCTCCGTGCGCCATTGGCTGGCAAGCTGTGGTGCACAAGGGCTGGGTGCGGATGAACGCCGCGACTGGCCCGCAGCGCTCGAATACGATCCAGGACGAGGAAGGACAGCATGAACATCATCAATGCACGGCTGCGTGGCAAGCCTGGCCTGTTTCGCATCGAGCTGGCGGGCCAGCGTATTGGCGCGATCACCGCGCAGGACGCGGGCGTGCTGCCCGTGGCCGGCGCTGACCTGGATGCCGGCCAGAACCTGGTGGTACCACCCTTCGTCGAGCCCCACATCCACCTCGACGCGACCCTGACGGCCGGGCAGCCTGAGTGGAACATGAGTGGCACGTTGTTCGAGGGGATCGAGCGCTGGGCCCAGCGCAAGCAGAGCACCACCCATGAAGACATCAAGACCCGGGCCAAGACCACCCTAAACATGCTGGTCGATCATGGAATCCAGCATGTGCGCACGCATGTGGACGTTACCGAGCCCGGCCTGGTGGCACTCAAGGCCATGGTCGAGGTCCGCGATGAAGTGCGTGATCACGTGGACCTTCAGATCGTTGCCTTTCCTCAGGAGGGTATTGAATCCTACCCTGATGGCCGCGCATTGATGACCGAGGCGGTGGCCATCGGCGCCGATGTGGTTGGCGGCATTCCCCATTTCGAGAACACCCGTGAGCAGGGTGTGTCGTCGATCCAGTTCCTGATGGATTTGGCAGAACGCACCGGCTGCCTGGTGGACGTGCACTGCGACGAGACCGACGACCCGCAGTCGCGATTCCTGGAGGTACTGGCCGAACATGCTCGGGTCCGGCAGATGGGGGTAAGGGTGACTGCCAGCCACACCGTGGCCATGGGTTCGTACGACAATGCCTACTGCTCGAAGCTGTTTCGGCTGCTGAAGCTGTCAGGCATCAACTTCGTGTCATGCCCCACGGAGAGTATTCATCTGCAGGGGCGCTTTGACACCTATCCGAAGCGTCGCGGGGTCACCCGCGTAGCCGAACTCGACCGCGCGGGCATGAACGTGTGCTTCGGCCAGGACTCGATCGTCGATCCGTGGTACCCCTTGGGTAACGGCAATATCCTGCGGGTACTGGAGGCGGGCCTGCACATTTGTCACATGCTGGGCTATCAGGACCTGCAGCGCTGCCTGGACCTGATCACCGACAACAGTGCGCGCGCCTTGAACCTGGGTGAGGGCTATGGCATCGAGACCGGTCGCCCTGCGAACCTGCTGCTGCTCTCGGCTCCGGACGACTACGAGATGGTGCGCAGCCAGGGCCACGCGCTGGTGTCGGTGCGCAATGGAAAGGTACTGATGCGGCGCCGGCCTGCGCAGGTACAGCGCGAATTTTGAACCCGGCGCTTTCAGGCGCCGATGGCCGCCAGCACACAATCGGCGATCTGCGCATCCTGGATGGCCACGCCGGTCAGGTCGGCCAACGTGATCTGGTCATCAGACTCCCGGCCATGGGCTCGGCTTGCCAGCAGCGTTCCAAGTTCGACCAGTTGGCTAGCTGTGATCAGGCCTTTTGCGATCGCATGGGACACTTCGCCGTACTGGGTGCACTGAGTGACGGAGTCGACGACCACGCGGTCGGCCCTGGCGACCAGCGCAGGGTCCAGCTCTTGCTTGCCAGGCCCGTCCGCACCCACAGCGGTAATGTGAGTGCCTGGTTGTATCCAGTGCGCCTGCAACAGCGGCTGGCGCGAAGGGGTGGTACAAACGATGAGATTGGCAAGGCCGGCCAGTTCTGCGGCATCCAGTGTACTGCGCACGGTAAAGCCAAGTCCTCGCGCCATCGCGATGTAAGCGCCTAGTGCCTCGGCGTGACGCCCCCAGACGATCACCTGGCGGCAGTCGGTGACGCTGCGCAACTGCGCCAATTGCATCCTGGCCTGCATGCCTGTGCCCAGTATGCCGATGGCCTTGACCTGAGACGGCGCGAGCAGCCGTGCCGCGATCCGCCCCGCCAGTGCTGTGCGCATCGCCGTGAGCCAGCCTTGGTCCTGGAGCAGGGCCAGCGGCTGGCCGGTGTGGGCCGAAAAGACCATCATCAGCCCGTCGTTGCTCGGCAAGCCGTTGGACGGGTTGTCGTAAAAGCCGGTGGACACTTTGACAGTGAACGTGGGGCTGCCGGCTTTGTAGGCTGACTTGATGCAGCAATCCCCGTTGGTTTCGGCGAAGGTGAATGCTTGCACGGGCGGTACCTGGACGTTGCCAGCGGAATAGGCGATAAAACCCTCTTCGATGGCCCTCAGTGCTCGCTCGGTGTCCAGGCTCGCCAGGATCTGGGGCTTGGCGATCAGCTTCATTTCACGGCCTCGAGGAAGGTATCCAAGGCGATGTTACGCCCACACAGCACCACGGCCACACGCTTGCCCTGGTATCGGTGCGCGCATTTTTTCATGGCGCCCACGGCGACAGCTGCCGCGCCTTCGATGATCCAGCGCTCGCTACTGGCGATGTCGCGCATGGCGGCGCGTATTTGCGCTTCGCTGACCAATACGGTGTCGGTGAGCAAGGCCTTGCACAGGGGCAGGGTGATGGCGCCGGGCTCGACACCGCCCGCCGTGCCGTCGGACAGCGTGGCGCTGGCAGGGACCTCGACGATCTTGCCGGCCTTGAGCGACTGTTCGAGGGCTGGATCATTCTCGGGCCAGCAGCCGATGATATCGACACCCGGTGCCAGGGTCCGCAGGGCAGCGCCGATGCCGGCGATCATGCCGCCACCCCCCACCGCGACGAACACGGCGTCCAGGTCCGGCGCCTGCTCGAACAGCTCCATACCGATGGTGCCCTGGCCGGCGATCACCTGCAGATCGTTATAGGGCGATACGAAAGGCACACCCTTGGCCTGGGCTTGCCTGGCCGCTTCCAGTTCCGCGCTCAAGGGGTCGGTCGGCAGGCAGATCACTTCAGCGCCGAGGTTGCGCATGGCTTCGACTTTATAGGTGGACGCCGTCGTGGTGGTGTAGAGGGTCACCGGAACCCCGGCGGTCTTGCCGGCCAGGGCCAGCGCCTGGCCGTGGTTGCCGGACGAGGCGGCGATGACGCCGTGTTCACGTGCACTTTCTGGCAAAAGCCTGACTTTATTGCTGGCCCCGCGAAACTTGAAGGAACCTGTGGGTTGCAGGTGTTCGCACTTGAGCCATACGTCCACGCCAGTCGTTGCCGATAGAGCCTGGCTGCGCGTCAGCGGGGTTGTGCTCACGGCTGGCCGCAATGCGGCATGAGCATGCTTGATTGCCTCGAACAGAGCATCGAGGTCAGTTTCGCAAACGGTTGGCGTTGCAGGGTTGGACATGAGTTTCAGGCTCCGCATGGAATTTCCGTCTACGGTAGACCTGTTGTCTATAGTCTTGCAAACACTTCTTTTAGCGCGGAGCAGGCCTCGGCATCAAATTCGTCATGCCTTGAGCGCCTTCAGGTATTTGTAAACCGTCGCACGTCCCATGTTCAGCACATTGGCCACATAGTCCACGCCAGTTCGGCCTTCGAATGCGCCTTCGGCGTGCAAAGCCTGAACAAGACTGCGCTTGTCCTTCATCTGCAGTGTCTGCAGAGACAACGTGCGCGCCTTGAGCCAGGCATGCATGAAGGTATTGATGCGCTCCTGCCAGTCATCACGAAACAGCGCCTGGGGCTGCTCGACCAAGCGCCCCATCTGAAAGAACGCTTCCAACGCTTGGCGGGCGTTTTCAAGCACCGACAGGTCTAGGTTGATGCACAGCAAGTGCCGCGCGTCACCTTGCTCATCACGCAAGACCGTACTGATGGAGCGGACCTTCTGACCGTTCCAGTTCAACTTTTCATAAGGGCCCAGCTTGGCACCGCCGAGCAGGTCGCCCAGATCCTCGGCGATCGCCGAGTCATCACCCAAGCTTCGCTTGGAGATGTTGTTGGCGATATGCACCACCGTCTGGGTCTGCAGGTCATGGACGACGACTTCAGCGTGTGGATATAGCAGCAGGGCGATGCTTTCGGCGATGGCCTGGTAGTTCTCGAGCGACATGCGGGACCACTGTGCATTTTCAGGAAGCGCTTATGGTGGCCCTGGGAGCTCGCTCGCACAAGGCGCCGTATGGCACGCGAGCACAGGGTGTACGCCAACCTGCGCTGATTACGCTCAAGATGGGCTGAAAATCGGTATCACATTCGATAAGCCGTGATTATTCCATGTTAGCTAGGTCTTGTGTTTCCGGCTAATAACTAACAAAATCAGTATGTAATTACATAGTACATACAACATTACGAAATCGTAGGAGCGCGCATGGCACGTGGCGGGATCAACAAGGTGGTTGTGCAACAGGCCAGGCAGGCACTGATCGCAAGGGGGGAGAACCCCAGTATCGATGCCATCCGCATCGAGCTAGGCAACACGGGCTCGAAAACCACCATTCACCGCTACCTCAAGGAGCTCAACGGTCAGCAACCAATGTCCTCCGAGGGCGGCGCGCCAATCAGCGAGGTGCTAAGCCGCCTGGTAGGGCAGTTGGCGACGCAGCTGCAAGATGAAGCGGACGTGGTGATCGAGCGCGCTGAAAGCGTGTTCACCGAGCAGCGTGAAGCGCTCGAAGTGGCCTTGGCGACAGCCCAGCAAGCGCTTGCAGCGGGGGAACAACAGCACGAAATCGATGCAGCCGCCTTGCGCGAGGAATCGGAGAAACTCAGCAGCACCCTCAGTACGTTGCAGGCTGAGCAGCTGCGCAGCGCCAGCCTCAACCAGTCCTTGGGGGAACTGCAGGTGCGCCTTGCAGATAAGGATGAGCAGGTCAAATCCCTGGAAGACAAGCACCGGCACGCCCGCGATGCGCTTGAGCACTACCGCACGGCAAGCCGCGAGCAGCGCGAGCACGAGCAGCGTCGTCACGAGGCTCAACTGCAGCAGATGCAGGTCGAGGTACGGCAGTTACAGCAGGCCATGATCGTCAAGCAAGACGAGCTCACTCGCTTGCACCGTGATAACGAGCGCCTGCTGGGCGAGAACCGCCAGGCGAGCAACGAACGGCGGGCTCAGGAGCAGCTGCTTGAGCAGCGCGACGCCCAGATCCAAGGCTTGCGCACGATGCTGGCGCAGGCCCAGGGGGGTAGCGACGAGCTGCGCCGCCAACTGGATGTGCAGGCCAGAGTGCTGGAGGACAGTAGGGCGTCGTGTCGGGACCAGGCGCTCAAGCTTGAAGCGCTGGAGCGGGCGTTGGCCGAGAACCAAGCGTCGCTGCGCCTGTGTCAAGACCAGCTACGGGATGGCGAAGATAAATAAAACTTTCTGGCGCACCGGCTTTCTTCCCTAGACAGCCATTTGGAGAAGACCGCATGAGCGAACAAGGCACAACCCACGGCACGCAGCACGGGCCTCACTCGACTGACGATGCCGAGAAACCGGATGATCTTGGCTTTGACCCTGACTCTCCTGACCTCGATGATCCTCAGGTGGACCCGCAAGGCCCCGCTAAACCGCCACGGGATGTAGAGAAGAACACCTGAAAGACACGTACCAAACAAAAGGCCCTGGTCGCTAAGATCAGGGCCTTTTACATGATGCGTCCATATCAGGGCGGGCTTTGCCGGTGGTGACCAGTGAACGTCAGGCTTGCGCCTGTTTGTCCATTTCAGCCTGCTTGGCCGCCTCGACACCCTTGGCCGAGAGCTTGATCGGGTAGTTGAGCGTCACCTCATGATCAGCATCGACACTTACGCTACCATCGTGGATCAGGCCATCGTCCTGCAGCGATTTCAGCATGCCGGCCACGGCTTTTTCACCGCGGTAGTTGTCCAGCAGCTCCTTGCCCAGGCCATGAGGGTGAGCATGGTTGAGTCGAGTCAGAATTTCGCTTTTCAGTGCGTCGTTACTCATGCTTGCCTCACTTGCCGTGATGGGTTTGCAGTGCCTTGGCTTCTTCCAGGTGCTTTTCAAGGGTAGGCAAGGTCTTGGCAGCGAATGCCTTGAGCTCAGCCTTGTCCGAAGAAGCGGCTTCCTTCTTGAACAGTTCGACGGTTTTCTCGTGAGCATCGACTTGATTGTTCACGTAGGACTTGTCGAAGGACTCGTCACGCCATTCCAGAATCACTTTCTTCACTTTGTCGGTAATGGCCGCGTCATCGGGTACCGAGATGTCCAGCTTTTTCGCGATGTCTGCCAGCTCCTGGTTGGCCTGGGTATGGTCGGTCACCATATGCTGGGCAAAGGTCTTGATCTCAGCGTTCTGGCTCTTTTCCAGGGCAAGCTTACCGGTCACGATCTCTGCGATGCCGGCTTCGGTAGCCGCGTCTACGAAGTCGTCCGAGCTAGCAGCAAAGGCGTGAACCGAAGCCATGCCCAGCACCATGGAAAGGCCGACGCGCTTGATGAAGAGATTGCTCATGTTTCACTCCTTAAACGATGGCGCGACATCAGTGTCGCGTACTGTTGAGGGCGCGCGCAGGCCAAAGGTTTCATCTTTTTTGCATCATCAGGGTGTGGCAGTGGTCAACTGCGTTGACGAAGAACGTGCAGGGGATGTGCATGCGAAGCGCCAGGCAGACCGACGAAGAAACAGCCCTTGCGCTGGCGGGCCAGGGGCGAGCGGTGGCACTGTTTCGCCTGGTGCTGGCGTTCATGTTGGTGGTCATGACGACGTTCGCAGCCGTAGAGGGCTGGCGAATCTGGCGTGATTACCGGGACGCGTTCCACAATGCCGCGAACATGGTGACCAATCTGGCCCAGGCCACCGCACAGCATGCCGAGGACGCCATTCGCCAGGTCGATTCAATCAGCGCGGCGCTGGTGGAGCGGGTGGAGGGCGATGGGTTCGAGCACTTGGATCGCAAGCGCCTGCATGGGCTGCTCAGCCAGCAAGTACGCATCATTCCGCAACTTCACGGCCTGTTCATCTACGACAGCCACGGTCGCTGGCTCGTCACGGACCGGTCGGCAACGCCACCAGCTGCTAACAAGGGCGACCGTGATTACTTCATCTATCACCGCGACCATCCTGACAGCGCCATTCGTATCGGTGCAGTGGTGCGCAGCCGCTCGACGGGTGACCTGATCGTACCTATTTCAAGGCGTCTGAATTACCCGGATGGACGTTTTGCGGGGGTACTGCTGGGCACCATCAAGGTCGACTGGTTCGTGCGTTACTACGGAGAATTCAAGATCGACGAGCGTGGTGCGCTGGTGTTGGCCAAGCGCGACGGTACGATTTTGGTGCGGCGTCCATTCGTCGAGCCGCTGCTCGAACGCAACCTGGCCAACAGCGACATTTTCAAACACCACCTGCCTTACGCTCCCCAGGGATTGGTCGAAGCGGTAGCCGTTGTCGACGGCACGCCGCGCCTGTATGCCTACCGAGCCTTGGCCAGCTACCCACTGGTGGTCGAAGCGGGCCTTTCTCGCGAGTCGATCATCGCCCCCTGGCGCCAGGACGCGATCAAATCGCTGCTCGTGTTACTGGTGCTGGTCATGGTTCTTGCGTTGTTCGGTTGGGTGGTCCTGCGCCAGGTGCGCGAACGCATCGTGATCGAGCGCGCCCTGCACCAGGCACACCAGACGCTCAAGACCCTCGCCTTGACCGACAGCCTGACAGGGTTGGGCAATCGTCGCAGGTTGGACGCGGTGTTCGAGGCCGAGCTGCGCCGTGCCCGACGACAGGCGTACCCAGTGTGCGTGGTGATGCTCGACCTGGATCACTTCAAGGCCTACAACGACCGTTACGGACATGGGGCAGGCGATCAGTGCCTGCAGCGCGTTGGCGAACTGCTGCGCCAGGCTGCCCAGCGTCCGGCAGACCTGGCGGTACGCTACGGGGGCGAGGAATTTACCTTGCTGTTGCCCGACACGGATGTACGGGGAGCGAAGGTGTTTGTCGAGTCGCTGCAGCAAGCCCTGCGCAAGGAGATGATGGTGCATGCGGGCAGCCCACTTGGGATTGTTTCATTCAGTGCGGGTATTGCGGTGGCGGAACCCGCGCGCAGTGAACAGAGTGCGCAGCAGCTATTGGAAGCGGCAGATGCGGCCCTGTATGAAGCCAAGCGCCAGGGCCGGGACCGCTACGCGGTTGCTGATCCTGAAGTACGGCATGGGGATGCGGGCAGCCCGGCCTAGCCCCGGCAGGCACTGGCCTCACGCCTGAAGTTGCCAACGTACCGAACTGACGCCTTTCTCCAAGCTGACCCGGCTGACCAGCCGCTCCAACTGGGCTGGCGCCTGTGAGGTACCCAGTAGCTGGGCGCGCACCTCCAGCCGGGCCGGGTCTGCCAAGTCCTCGCTATGCAAGGACTGCAGGCGCAGTTGAGTCTCGCCGAAGCTGTGCAGCATCAAGCTGCGGACCTGAATTTCATCCTGGGCTCGACAGACGATACGCACCTCGAACTGCTGCTCCACCTCCGTGGCAGGCACCACCTCCTGGCGGTCGAGGCGCTGGGCAATATCGCGCAGCAAGATGTTGGCGCACAGCACGACCACTGCACCCAAGGTTGCTTCGAGCAGCAGCCCCAAGCTGCACAACACGCCAATGGCCGCGGTGCACCATAGCGTTGCGGCGGTGTTCAGCCCACGCACGTTGAAGCCGTCACGCATGATGACGCCGCCGCCCAGAAAACCGATGCCCGACACCACATAGGCCGCCACCCGGGAGGCATCGGTAGGTGCCATGCCCGGAACCGCCTGGGTCATCAGCACGAACAGGCAGGCACCCGTGCTGACCAGGCCATTGGTGCGCAGGCCAGTCAAGCGCTGACGCAGTTGACGCTCGGCGCCGATCAAGGCCCCTAGCAGCAGAGCGGTGCTGACACGCAGCAAGAATACGTTCCAATCCATAACAAACCTCTTCCGCGGGCACAGGCCCGCTTCAACGCCATCACTCAGGAGGGCGCGGTGGTAACAACCAGAGATGCGAAAGGACCACGGGAAAGGAGGGGGCGATGCTGTACATCGGCTACCTTGGCAACTCGGCCAGGCAGCATGGGAGACTGACTGGCTAGCGCGCTGCGTGGGCCTGTCGCAAGCGACTGGGGCTAGTGTCCAATGCAGGGCTCCTGTTGATGAATGCAAAAGTGCGGCGCGGACGATAAGCCCGACCCTTGATCAGGTCAAGGGTAAAAACATGACAATGGCTTCATCCGGAAAAGCCTGACAAGCCGGCGGGTACGATGGAAAAATCCACGTTCAATGGTTAACCTTTTGCTTTTTACGGACCGTCGCGGGCTGATTCATGCTGTTCAATATCCTCGTCCTGCTGGGCACACTGGTGGCCATGGAGGGTGTCGGCACCTTGGCGCACAAGTACATCATGCATGGCTGGGGCTGGTGGCTACATCGCTCGCACCACGAACCCCACCTGGGCGTGCTTGAAACCAACGACGTTTACCTGCTGGCACTGGCGGTCATTTCGCTGGCACTGGTGGCGGTTGGCAAGGCCGGGCACGCGCCATTGCAATGGGTCGGAGGCGGGGTGGCGACTTACGGCGCGCTGTACGTGATTGCGCATGATGGCTTTTTTCACCGTCATTGGCCACGCAAGATGCGCCCGGTGGGGCGCTACCTGACGCGCTTACACCGCGCCCATCGGTTGCACCATGCCGTCAAAGGGCGCGAGGGTGGTGTGTCGTTCGGTTTTTTCTACGCACCTCCGCTAAAGCGCCTGGTGCGCGAGCTGCGGCGCAACAGGGACGCCGGTCACTGAGATCTCACGCGCACAGGCGCTTTAGCTGAGCGAGTTCCCCCGCGATCCTACCGGTTCGGGCATACATTGCACTGTCTGGGTCTGCGCAGTAGCATGCGCGCTTTTCAGCCCAGGACTCGCTCTTCATGTCGTATCAGCAAGGTCTGCTTGCCACGCCCGTGCCGGTGCACGCGCGTCACCTGTTCTTTTCCATCGAGTCAACCGAGGCCGTGCCTGCGGCGTTAGACGCCTTGCTGGGCCATGTCGACGGCCTGCGCGTGACACTGGGTGTGGGCGCGCCGTTGGCAAAAGCGCTGAACGCTCACGTCGAAGGCCTGACCCCGTTCCCGCTGCTGGACGCCGCGGTCGAGAACCCCAGTACCCAGCACGCGCTGTGGCTATGGTTGCGGGGTGACGAACGCGGGGACCTGTATCTGCAGGCTCAGGCGCTGGAGCGCCTTCTAAGCCCGGCGTTCGCGCTGGTTGATCACGTTGATGGTTTCCTTCACCAAGGCGGCCGGGATCTGACCGGCTACGAAGACGGCACGGAAAACCCCAGTGGCGATGACGCCATCGAGGCCGCCATCCTGGGTGAAGGTGCGCCAGGGTTGCAGGGGTCGAGCTTCGCCGCATTTCAGCTGTGGAAGCACGACATGCAGTATTTCAAATCGCTGCCTCAGCAGGTGCAGGACAACATCATCGGCCGTCGCCTGAGCGACAACGAAGAGCTGGATGATGCGCCCGAGTCAGCGCATGTGAAGCGTACTGCCCAGGAAAGCTACGCGCCCGAAGCTTTCATGGTGCGTCGCTCGGTTTCCTGGGCTGACACCCGCGGTGCGGGACTGGCATTTGTGGCCTTGGGTACGTCTTTCACCTCGTTCGAGGTCCAGTTGCGCCGCATGAGTGGGATGGAAGACGGTGTGATCGATGCTCTGTATCAGTTCACCCGCCCGCTAACCGGAGGCTATTACTGGTGCCCGCCGATGACGCACGATGTTGTGGATCTGCGCCTGCTGTTGCAGGCTGAGCGTTAAACATCCAGATACACAAGATGATCGCAAGGCGTCTATGAAGAACTAGCATTGGATATTTCCGCTGTGTTACGGGAGAGTTCCTATGTATGGACGTCGGGAAGTCCTACGTGCAGGCGCTGCGATCGGTCTGCTGGCCGCCAGTCCCTGGCTGAGCGCAGCTGCACCGGCGAGCATGCTGTCGCGCCCCATCCCGTCAACGGATGAGCGACTGCCGGTGATCGGCGCTGGCACGTCAGGCAGCTTCGAAGTCGCGGCAGGCTCAGCGGACTATCGGCAGCTGTATCAAGTGCTTGAAGCCTTCTTCGCAGGTGGCGGGCGGGTCATCGACACCTCTCCCAATTATGGCGGAGCAGACAGTATCTTGGGGCAGTTGCTCGACGAAGGCGGGTGGCACCGCCAGTGCTTCATTGCCACCAAGATCGCCGCCAACAGCCGCGCAGATGCCCAGGCCCAATGGGCCGGCACGCTGCGCAGCCTGCGCACGGACAGCGTGGACCTGTTACAGGTGCACAACTTGCGTGACTGGCAGCAGCAGTTACCTTATGCACGTGAACTCAAGCAACAGGGCAAGACGCGGTATGTGGGCATTACCCACTATCTGAACGCTGGGCACGATGAAGTG
Organism: Pseudomonas sp. I3-I5; assembly: GCF_022699445.1. NCBI lineage: Bacteria > Pseudomonadati > Pseudomonadota > Gammaproteobacteria > Pseudomonadales > Pseudomonadaceae > Pseudomonas > Pseudomonas sp. I3-I5. The sequence continues at coordinate 2,219,486 of NZ_CP093940.1, forward strand.
GCCGCAATCGTGCGCAGCCAGGCCCTGGACTTCATCCAGATCAACTACGCGGTCAATGCCCCCGGCGCTGCGCGTGAGCTTCTTCCCCTGTGCCGTGACAAGGGTGTGGCGGTGCTGATCAACCGCGCCTTCGATGACGGTCGTCTGTTCGCCACGGTCAAGGACCGCGCGCTTCCAGAATGGGCACAGGAGCAGGGCATCGGTAGCTGGGCACAGCTGTTCCTGAAGTTCGCCCTCAGCCACCCGGCGGTCACCGCCGTCATACCGGCTACTGGCCGACTGGACCGTCAACTGGACCAGCTCAAGGCAGGGCAGGGCCCGTTGCTGACCCAAGCGCAGCAGCAAGCGCTCATCGAGCAGTTCTCCTGACATCATGGTGACGTGGCGGCAGCGCCTGCAGCGGATGCTGGACATACGGCCCGGGGAGGCGCCAGCCGTTCTGGCAGGCAGCCTGCTGTTCTTCATGCTGTTCACGGGTTATTTCATGCTGCGGCCCGTACGTGAAACCATGGGCGTTGCCGGTGGTGTCGAAAACCTGCAATGGCTGTTCACCGGTACCTTCATCGCCACTGTGGTATGCCTGCCTGTGTTTGGCTGGCTGGCCTCCCGTGTACGACGCCGGTACATACTGCCTTGGACCTATGGCTTCTTCATCTGCAACTTGCTCGCCTTTGCCGCGTTGCTGGCACGCCACCCCGACGGGCCTTGGGTGGCACGAGCGTTTTATATCTGGTTGTCGGTATTCAATCTACTGAGTATCTCACTGGCCTGGAGTGTGCTTGCCGACCTGTTCAGCACCGAGCAAGGCAAGCGCCTGTTCGGTGTAATGGCAGCAGGAGCAAGCCTGGGCGGGCTGAGCGGGCCGCTGCTCGGCACACTGCTGGTGGCGCCTCTTGGACACCCCGGTTTGTTGACGCTCGCGGCGATACTGCTGCTGGGCAGCGTACTGGCCGCCTGGGTGTTGCAGCATTGGCGTACGACTCACCCTCTACCGACCCGCGAAGCCCCCCATGAAGGCCGCGCGCTGGGTGGCAATCCGTTTTCAGGCGCAGCGGCGGTGATGCGTACGCCGTATTTGCTCGGGATCGCCGTGTTCGTCGTGCTGCTGGCCAGTGTCAGTACATTCCTCTATTTCGAACAGGCCCGCATCGTCAGTGAAACCTTTACCGACCGCACTCGCCAGACGCAGGTGTTCGGCGCCATAGATGCAATCGTTCAGGCACTGGCTATTCTGACGCAGCTGTTTCTCACCGGTCGACTCGCCCGACGCCTGGGTGTGAGGGTATTGCTGGTGACAGTGCCCCTGGCCATGGCCGCTGGGTTCGTATGTTTGGCCTTGTCACCTGTCTTCGTTTTGTTCGTCATCGTGATGGTCGTACGGCGTGCCGGCGAGTACGCCCTGGTACGGCCAGGACGCGAGATGCTGTTCACGGTGGTCAGCGCCGAAGACAAATACAAGGCCAAGAACTTCATCGACACCGTGGTGTATCGAGGCGGTGACGCGGTCAGCGGTTGGATAAAGCGGGGCCTGGACCTTATCGGGGACCATCCACAAGTGGCCATGTTGATCGGGGCGACACTCGCCGTTAGCTGGGCCGCAACCGGTCATTGGCTAGGTGGCCAGCAGGGCCGACGGGACAAAACGCCAGGCCGGTGACGGGGACGCGAACTATTGGGCATACCGTTGTTTAACGCCGTTTGTCCGAAGCCTTCTCGATAATGCGAATCCTGGCGGACGTCCGGACTCCCAATTCATGTACGGCATTGGCGCCGTGCATTCCGAAGTCATAAGAGGTTTCAGATCATGGCCACTAAAGACAATAGCCGTAGCGGTAACCAGCAGGGCAGCCAAGGCGGTAGCAAAAATTCGGGCAACTTCGCCAATGACCGCGAGAAGGCTTCCGAAGCCGGCAAGAAGGGGGGCCAAGCAAACGCTGGCCACTCCAGCGAGTCGGGCCGCAAAGGCGGCAAGTCATAAGTGAAGCCTTGCAGTGCCAGGCCCGCCTGGCACTGCGTTTACTCGAGCAAGGAGCCTGCCATGCGCACATTCCCACTGATCACACTGATGGGCGCCTTGACCATCGTCGGCGGTTGTTTTGACCGCGACAATAATCACCCCGGCAAGGATTCCGATGCCAGCAAGCCGTCCTTGCAGATGCAAAGACCCGATGAAAACGCTGCACCCCGTTCTGCGCCAGCCCCTGAGCCGATGACAGGGCAGAAAGCCAATCAATAATACGCGCACGAGGAATATGCCATGACGGTCATGACCCGCCAGACCGCCGCGATGGTCCAAGCCCCATCTGTCGCCCCCAGCCTGAAGGACCGTTACCACGCCTTGCTCGAGGGCCATGACACCAGCAGCCGGGCCTGGCTTGATGCCCAATTGGAGCAAGCTCAGGACATGCCTGACGACTTGCCAGATGATCCGGCGCAACTCGACGCCTGGAGTTTGCAACACGCTGCCGGTGTGGCCGAGGGCTACAAGGCCTATCTGGATCAGCGCAAGCAGGGGGGCCCGCGGCGCTTTTTTGCTAACCGGGCCCAGGCCTTGTGGTTCCTGCAGCAAGTTGAGCCCACTAAGGTTGTAGACGGTGCCTGGCTGTTCAGTGCTTTGCGGGAATGGCAAGATCCACGCTATCACGGTCTTATCCGTACGTACCTCGAAGAACTGGGCAGCGGTGATCCTCGCTGCAACCATGTATTAATCTACCAGCGCCTGATGAGCCGGCTCGGCTGCCTGGAGCGTCCGGACCTGGAGGATGGTCGCTACTTGCAGGCATCCTTGCAATTGGCGCTCGGCGAGTATGGCCAGGACTATCTACCCGAAGTGATTGGCTACAACCTTGGCTATGAACAGCCGCCTTTGCATCTGCTGATTACAACGTACGAATTGGCAGAGCTGGGTATCGACGGATTTTACTTCCAGCTGCATGTCACCATCGACAATGCCGCCAGCGGGCATGCCCATCTGTCGCTCCAGGCGCTGCGCCAATTGTGCCCGGCCGATGACGTGGCGGGTTTTTATGAGCGCGTCCGTCGGGGCTACCGGCTCAATGATCTGGGGATCAGCACCCCTGCGCTCATCGCACGTTTCGACTTGGAAGCAGAGCTGCTCCAGGCCCTGGAACACAAGCGCAATTTCGGTCAGTTCATGCATTCGGACCACTGCCGTCTGCAAAAGCGCACCATTAATCAGTGGCTGGCCGAGCCGGGCGCCATGCCGGCCTTTCTTGAAGCCATGCAGGCCCAAGGCTGGATTCGCCGAGGCGAGGCTCCCGAGCAAAGCCGCTGGTGGAAACTGATCGAGGGGCCGACCGCGCCCATGTATGGTGTATTTACCGCCTACGAGAAGCAGTTGTGGCACGACTGGATCGCCGCAGGGTCGCAATCGCGCATTCGCCGGGTGCTACCGGGTACCTGGGAGGCATCCCTGCAATTGCAGGACCAGACGTCGAGTAATCGACGGCCGTGCACTGCGGACTACGACATGGATACGCTGATCGGTGCCATGTCCGGCAACAAACATGCGACGCCCGAAGGATTGGTCGCGACCCGGGCTTACATACAGGCCACTGGCCTGCTCCAGGAAGGATCTCACTGATGCCCCTCGATTCATCTCAGACAGCCGCAGACCAGGCCTTACTCCAGTTGGGTAAGCGCCTTCGCGCCGATGGTTATCATTTTACCTGCGTGACACCCGAAACCCATGCTTTGGTCAACGCCCGGCCAGGCGCCGAGAAGGCCTGCACCGTCCGCGATGTGTTTGGTTGGAGTCGGCCGTTTGCCGCCTCGATGCTGTCGGACGATGAGCTCGACCTGATGAAAACCGCCGGCGTAGTGAACACTCATCGAGACCTGCTGGCCAGCACCGTCCGTTGGTCGACCCTGGACGGGGTGATGCTGGTGCACTCGGCTTACCCTACGCAGGCCAGCGATGCGGTGTTCTTTGGCCCTGACAGCTATCGTTTCGCCCATGTGATCCAGGATCACCTGCAATCGACCCTCAAGCGCATTGAGCGTGCGGTGGACATCGGCTGTGGCACAGGGGTGGGCGCATTGGTGATCGCCCGGGCTGCGCAGCATGCACAGGTAACCGCTGTGGACATCAATCCCAATGCATTGCGTTTTACTGCGGTCAATACAGCCCTCGCCGACGTCAGTAATGTCTCTGTTCAACACAGCAATATTCTCCAGGACGTGACGGGTCAGTTCGACCTGATCGTGGCCAATCCTCCCTACATGCTTGATGACGGGGAACGCACGTATCGTCATGGCGGAGGATCGCTTGGGGCTGACCTGTCGCGTCGCATCATCGAGCAGAGCCTTAAGCGACTGACCGTGGGGGGATCACTGTTGCTTTATACCGGCGTTGCCATCGTTGAGGGGCAGGACGCTTTGCTCGAAGGCGTTCGCGAGCAACTGGCCGGCCCTGAATTTTCCTGGGTCTATCGAGAGATCGACCCTGACGTGTTCGGCGAGCAATTATTGGAGCCAGGCTATGAGCGAGTCGAACGTATTGCGGCTGTGGCACTGACGGTTACGCGCAATCGGTGATGGTACAGGATTGAGCGATATCCAGATGTGCCCCATGGGGCGCACAGCGGTCTCCGGGGTTCGGTATCACATCACACATTTCATCTTTACCGCTGCTTGCACGGGCGCTCTGGCCGGGTGCCTCTTTGGCAGTCCGGCCTTCGTACGTAGGTGTTTGATTTCACCACCGGTTCAATGAGAATAGCGGGATCCATCACCGTTGTGCCAAGGACCGTAACCATGATGCTGACCCCGCTGTTCCCACGTGTAGCCCTTGAAGACACGCTGTTCGTCTTCGCCTTGGAGGCAGAGGCGGGTGGTTTGTTCGGGCATATGAATACGGTCTTCACCGGCATTGGCAAGGTCAACGCGGCGATTGCACTCACCCGCGCCGTTACCACGCGCAGGCCCAGGCTCATCGTCAATCTCGGTTCGGCAGGCAGTCGGCTGCATGGTAAGGGCAGCCTGGTGTGCTGCACACGGTTCGTCCAGCGTGACATGGACGTCACGCCCCTCGGGTTTGCGCGCTACGAAACACCGCTGTCCGACATCCCTGTCGTGCTCGAGCATGGGCTGGCCATTTCAGGTTTACCCGTAGAAACCTGTGGCACCGGGGACAACTTCGAGATCAGCCACGGTGATGCACCTTATGACGTGGTCGACATGGAGGCCTACGCGCTGGCGCTCATCGCACGCTCCGAGAACATCCCGTTCGTGTGTCTGAAATACATCTCGGACAATGCCGGGAGTGATGCGGCCAGCGACTGGTCCGTGCAGGTGCACTTGGCGGCCGAAGCCTTCAAGCGGGTGCTCTTCAATCCTGGCTGAGTTTCTGTCCAATGGCTGTGTTAGCCACCGAGCGCTGCGGTTAAACCTTTGCCCAAGTAGCGCAGTCACTTGAGGTATCAGCAGATCACTCAGGGAGCATGTCAATGGCCAGGGCAATCTGGAAAGGCGCCATCAGTTTCGGTTTGGTACACATACCCGTGGCGCTCAATTCCGCCGTCAGCAGTGAACGCGTTGATTTTGACTGGCTGGACAAGCGCAGCATGGACCCGGTGGGCTACAAGCGCATCAACAAGGTCACTGGGAAGGACATTGACAAGGAAAACATCGTCAAGGGCGTGGAGTACGAGAAGGGCCGCTATGTGGTGATCAGTGAACAGGAGATCCGCAAGGCGCGCCCGGAAGCCACCCAGACGATCGACATCTTTTCGTTCGTGGATGCGGGGGACATTCCCCTTCAGCACTTCGATACCCCTTACTATCTGAGCCCTGACCGGCGTGGGGGCAAGGTCTACGCGCTCTTGCGCGAAACGCTGGCTACCACCGGCAAAGTGGCCTTGGCGACAGTCGTACTCCACACCCGCCAGCACCTTGCACTCATCCGGCCCTTGGACGAGGCCCTGGTGATGATCACGTTGCGCTGGCCAGATGAGGTGCGTGGGCTCGACACGCTCGAACTGGACACTACAGTGACCAAGGCCAAAGTGGACAAACGAGAGCTGGATATGGCCAAACGTCTGGTTGAAGACATGGCCGGCACTTGGTCACCGGACGAGTATCATGACGCGTTTCGAGACACGATCATGGAGCTGGTTGCCGAAAAGGCCAGCAAGGGCAAGATCGAGACGGTGGAAAAAGGCGAGGACACCAGCGGCGAGAAGGGCGCAGATATCATCGACCTCACCGAGCTGCTCAAGCGCAGCCTCGGCGGCAAAGGCCCTGCGCCTTCCAAAAAGAAACCTGCTGCCGCGAAGAAGCCCGCCAAACGCACGCGCAAGGCTTCCTGACGGCAGTCACAAGTGCTTGGCCTGCAGGTGCTCCTGCAGGCCGGCCAGGTAATCGCCAAACCCTTCGCGTGCGCGACACTCGCGTCGGCTGCTGGTAGCCACACTGTGCCCGGCTGACCAACTGATCGGTACCCCCAGCGCTTCCAGGTCCCGGACCAGACGCACATCCTCGTGGGCCGCCAGAGGCTGGAACCCGTCGACGCTCTGATAGGCCTGTGCGCTCACGCCGAGATTGGCACCATGGATATGACGATGACCATCACGTGCCTCGTAGCGGCTCAGATAGAGTTTGCGCAACGCAGCGGTTTGCCAAGGCTGCCAGTGGCTCACGTGGACCGTACCGCACACGACTTCAGCGCCGCATTCGAGCTGTGCCGTCAGCCAGTGGGCAGGGACCTGGCTGTCTGCGTCCGTGCAGGCAAGCCAAGTCGCACCGCGCGCGAGCATCCATTCGGCACCCGCGCGCCGGGCCATACCGACGTTGCCAGCTTCGATCGCGAAGGTGTGTGCTCCGTGGCGCTGTGCGACGGCGGCGGTGCCGTCGGTACAGCGATCCAGAACCACCAGAATGGCGACGTGATGACCTGCCGCCGCAGCGTATTGGGCAGCAGCCGAGGCGGCCTTCAGGCATCGCCCCAGACGCCGGGCCTCGTTGTGTGCCGGAATGACGACGCCGATCATACGCACGTCTCGTCAAGGTCTACCACGCTGGGTTGGTTGGACCAGTAGGCCATGATGAAGTCGGCCTCGTCGTGGCAGAACACCGGGTATAGCGGCAGGTGTTTGGACAGCATCCGATGCACCTCGCGCCCGTCCTGCGGACACCCGGCGATGGGATGCTTCCAGTGGCACGCCAACAGGCCTCCATCATAGGACAGGCTGGCAACAGACTGCTCGATCACCTGCAACCAGTCGGTGGGATCAAGGTAATACCCCACTTCGCTGAGCACGATCAGATCGAAACGCCCGCCCGGCCAGTCGGCAGGCAGGCGAGCGCGTTCTACCCGTGCGTGGCGGATATCGGCCAGGCGATCAGTGGCCAGGCCCACGGCTTTCGGGTCGAGGTCCTGGCACACCAGCTCGGCACAGCGCTCGGCGAGCAGCACACTGAGTTCGCCATTGGCGCAGGCCGGCTCGAACACACGCTCGTAGCACTGCCGGGGGAGGCTGGCCATGACCAGGTCGCGCTTGCGTTTTTCATACCAGCGGGTACGAAAAGCCCAAGGGTCTTCATTGGCGGCATACAGGTCGGCAAAATATTGGGCATCGATACTCATGGCAGATCCTTTTACAAGAAGACCAGTTCGAAGGGCTGTAGCACGCAGTCCAGCAAGTTGGGGCGTAGCACCGGCGGTGTACAACCGTCAGGTTCGAACTGGCTGACGTGTGCAGCGATGGCTTTGCGCTTGCGCCCCACCTGATCCTCATTGAGTTGCAAGCGGTGCGCACGTTCCCAGGGCAGACGTGGATCCTCGGGTTGGCCCCAGTGCCATGCCCATACTGGGACTTCCACCAACTGGGCCTTACGCGCCAACGCTGCCTGCGCGCCGGCCCGGCCTACCGCCTCGTGATCGCAGTGGCCGTCACCGCGCCAGGTTGTCATCAGCACATCTTCCGGGCGCAGCAGCTGAGTCAGGTGGCTAACCAGAAAGGCTTCCTCCCTGGCCAGTTGACTGTCCTTCAGGTGCAGGCGGCGCCAATCGATGCGCTTGGGGTCCAGCCCGAGCTGCTCGATGGCCTTGCGGCTTTCTTGCGGCCGGTCGCGACGCAGGCGATGCTCTGTCCAGCGAGTCGAGCCAGGATGGCTGCCTTCGCCGTCGGTCGCCGAGATCAGCACCAGGTCCTCTTCGCGCCCTGCAAAATCGGCCAGCAGACCACCGGCCATGAGAATCTCGTCATCTGGATGTGGGGCGATCAGTACCAGGCGTCGACCCGGTGGGCAGAGCTGCTGGGCAGAGACCCAGGTGGCCCGGGCCAGGTGGGCCGAATGCTGCCACGCTGACCAGGGCGTGCCGTCATTGGACTGGATCAGGTCTTCACTCATAGCTGCCATGCTCCGGAAGAAAGCTGTGCGATCTGCGCGCCGAGTGCTGCAAGGTCTCGTTCGGCGTGACTCTGACGAATGAACACTGGCAGGTCAGCGCTCAACCGCGCAAAGTGTGCATTACGGCAAAACGGTGTTGCGCCCAACGCCCGGCCTACATGTCGCATGACGTGCTCCACGGCGTGGTCGACGTGGGCGCGCACGCGCTGCACGATGAGACTGGCATCGGCGCGTGGATTGCGATCGATCCAGGCGGCACATTCACGTAATGCCGCCCGAGCGCCGCACAGGGCGGCATCCACGGCGCCCAGGTGCGCATCGGCGTGGGGGTCCGGTTTGGGCTTGCGGCAATGCTCGCGCAGGTAGTCGGCCAGCGCTTCGGCCGCCCCATACCAACAGGCGGCAATGCCCGCGCCGCCGTGCCAGAAGCCAGGCCTTGATAAATACTCGCCCGCCGTACCGACCAGCACACCCGGCGTGTCGTTGAATTCGACCTCGACGCTGGCGGTGCTTGCCATGCCTACGGCCTGCCAGTGCTCGATATTCAGACCCAGGGTTGGGTCGGCCAAGCGGATGGCAACCAGCTGCGGTTGACCCGACTCGTCCCAGGCGGTGATCAAGGCCTGGTCGATTTGCAAGGCGCCCGAACACCACGCCTTCTTCCCGGCAAGGCGAACGCAATCTCCGTCTCTGGATGCAACGACGGCGCGAGCATCCGGCGGCTCTGCGGCCCACACGCCCCAGATCTCATCGCCTACAAGATGGCCAGCGCCACATTCGGCCAGAATCGCCAAAGCGTCAGTGTGGCCCTCATAGAGCTTGGCCAAAGCCAGGTCACAGCCGGCCACGCGCGACAACGTCTGCCAGCGCTCCAGCGTCCTGCCGTGACCCGGGCGCGGTAGGACGTCCAAGCACTGGGACCGCAAGGTTTTCATCAATTCGAGTGACTGGGTATCGACATTGAGGGGCTGCAGCCGCTCCTCGTACGTGCGCAACAAGCGGTCCAACGGGGTGAGGTCGTGGTCCTGAGGCATGCTCATGCGCGAAACTCCCTGTAGCGGTAGACGTCGGCCATCACGTGAGGCCAAGTTGTTTGCGCATCCGCGCCGTGATGGATTGACGGGTCTTGCTCATGTCGGCCCAAGGGTCCTGGGCATCGGCCAGTCGCTCGCCAACGGTGGCGATGGTCCACTGGTTGGCCCCCTTGAGCTGCGCCAGCTCTTCACGCCAGACGGGGACTGAAACCGGCAAGCCCTCGCGAGCACGCAGCGAATAGGCACACACCGTGGTGGCGCCTTTGCCATTGCGCAGGTAGTCGATGAAGATACGGCCCACACGGTTCTTGGGGCCGGACACCGCGGTGAGCCGATCAGGGAACAGTTTTGCCAGGTAGGTGACGATGGCGTGACTGAAATCCTTGACGTCGTCCCAGCTCGCTTTTCTCGTCAGCGGGACAACGAGGTGTATACCTTTGCCCCCGCTGGTCTTGATGAACACCTTCAGACCCAGTTCGTCCAGCAGGGTCAAGGTCAGCTGCGTGGCCTCCAGCATCGCTTTCCAGGGCAGGGCCGGGTCAGGATCCAGGTCGAGCACGAAACGATCTGGCCGGTCGAAGTGTGTGTCCGTGGCGTTCCAGGTGTGCAGTTCGAGCATGTTCATCTGCACAGCGCCCAGCAAGGTGTCGGGGCGGTTGATCACCATGGCGGCTTGGCCGGCCTGCTCTTTGTCGTATGTACGCACGTTTGGAATGTGCAGCTGACCAGCGTTCTTCTGGAAAAACAGTTCCCCGGCGAGGCCGTCTGGCGCGCGTACGAGCGCAACCGGCCGGTGCTTGAGGTGCGGCAAGATCCATTGGCTGACCTGGGCGTAGTATTCGACGACGTCGCGCTTGGTCATGCCTGAGGTGGGATCGATCACGCGATCAGGGTGGGTCAGGCGCAGGTCGCCCAGCGTCTCGGTGTCCTTGGCCGCCTTGCGCTTATGAACGGTTTTGCTCGGCATGGCGCGCTCCAGGTCGATAGCAGTGGCCGGCTTGTCGTCGCGCAAGCCATGAAATACCGCGTGGCGTACTACACCGTCACGCGTCATCTGGGCAAAAGCGATCTCGGCCAGCAAGGTGGGCTTGAGCCAATGTACACCGCGGGCCTCGGCTCCAGTGGGGGGGTTGGCCACAGGGGGGCTAGCGGTCTGCAGGGGTTCGAGTCGTGCGTGCAGCGTATCCAGAGTGGTGGTACTGAAGCCGGTGCCGACCTTGCCGGCGTAACGCAGCGTGCCCCCGTCGCCCTCGTGCAGAGCCAACAGCAAGGCGCCGAACCCATTGCGGCTCCCCTTGGGGTCGGTATAGCCCACTACCACGAACTCTTGCCGCCGCTTGCACTTGAGTTTGATCCAGTCGGCGCTGCGCTTGCCTGTGTAGCTGCTGTCGGCGCGCTTACCTATCAGGCCTTCAAGGCCCAGCGTACAGGCGCTTTCAAGCAACGCTTCGACCGGCGCTTCGAAGTCTGCGGAGTAGTTGAGGTTGTCCGCAGTGTTGTGCTCGAGCAAACGCTTCAACGCGTCGCGTCGCTGCTGCAAGGGAAGGGCGCGTAGATCCTGGCCGCCCAGGAACAGCAGGTCGAAGACGTAATAGGTAATTTGTTCATCATGAGCGGTATCGAATGCATTCTGCAGGGCCTGAAAATCTGCAACCCCTTGATCGTCATTGACGACCATCTCGCCATCGAGCCACGCAGAGTCCACACCTAATGCGCGTAGCGCAGCGACCTGGCCGGGCATTTTGGCGCTCCAGTCATGACCATTGCGGGTGTAGAGCCGTACATCATCGCCCTCAATGCGCGCAAGGATGCGATATCCGTCGTACTTCACCTCATACCGCCACTCCCCGGAAGGCGGTGAATCGACCAACGTGGCTAACTGCGGCTGTAGGTGGTCTGGTAGTTTACCGGGCTTGGACTTGGACTTGGACTTGGCGGCCTGTTTGGCCGGGGCAGGCTTACTTTTAGCCTGTTTGGCCGTCTTCGCAGAAGGCTTGGGGGTCAATGTCCGGTCGCTCAGCACGCTGTCGGGCTGTTCCTCGACGATACTGTACTGCGCCTCACTGCGGGCCTGGCTGTCGTTTGACTTGACCAGCATCCACTGCTCTTTCTTGCCTGCCAGCCGTGTTCGGAACAGGTTCCACATGCCAGCGAGCTTCTCGCCTTGCAGACGAAAGCGCAGCTTTCCTTTCTCGTACCCCTCACGCGGATCACCGTCCGGTTCCCAGACGCCACGGTCCCAGACGATGACATCGCCGCCACCGTAGTGACCTTCCGGAATATGGCCTTCGAACGTGGCGTAATCGAGCGGATGGTCTTCGACATGCACGGCCAGGCGTTTGACTTTCGGATCCAAGGAAGGGCCTTTTGGAATCGCCCAACTTTTAAGCGTGCCGTCGAGTTCCAGCCGGAAATCATAGTGAAGATGGCTGGCGTCATGCTTCTGAATGCAGAACTGTAATGCGTGGGCCGCTTTGGTGCGGCCGGATTTGCCGCTCGGCTCAGGCGTGGCGTTGAAATCGCGCTTGCGCGCGTATTCCTCGAGGGGCTTGGCCATGGGAACTCCGGAACCTGCGCTGTCTTGATCTTGGGAGGTGGCGAACAGCGCTGGAGTTCAAAAAACCGCCGGTAGCCGCGTAAAACTCTGAATCTTCCTGGGTGCAGAGCAGTCGACTTTGGGTAAGCCAACTGATGGAGAGGCGTAATGTCCAGACACGATGAACCCAAAGCCTATACCCCGACCGAGATCGATGACATCGAGGATCGAATGGGCAGCGTGCATGAGCTGAACTTCAGTGATCGCCTTGATGACCGTCAGGGACGGGTAGGTGATGAGCGGCCAGAAAGTGAAGTGGAGCAGGAGTTTCCGGAGGAACGGGTGCGCCAGAGCGGCTTGACCGGCGGCGAGGCACTGACCGACAGCCTGCATGAGGACGGCGTCACCGATGACGACCTGAGCCCGGACACGCTGCTGGATGAGACCGGCGCCCGAGATCCTCATGAGCCTGGATATGGCGGCCCTGCCGATCAGGCCCTGACCGAAGTAGACGCGATGGAAATCGGCGGCGGCCGTGGCCTTGACGAAGCAGAACTGGCCCGCACCAACCCGCTTGACGGGAAACCGTGGACTGATGATGCAATTGAAGAAGACGAAAGGAGCTGATCATGAGCGAATTACGCTGCGCTTGTACCGAGTGTTCCTGCACGGTGAGCACCTTGCCGCAGAATGGCAAGGCCTACTGTTGCGAGGCGTGTGCAACCGGACACCGCAACGGCGAGCCATGCCGCATGCCAGACTGTACCTGTGGCAAGGTCGAGCAAAAGAAGGAAACCAGTGTGGACAATGCACTGGATGAGACTTTCCCTGCGAGCGATCCTATTTCGCCGTGAGGGATATTGAGCCGGGTCTGCTCGGGCAGACCCGGCCTGTTCAACCTGCTTTGCATTGTTTGTGATAGCTAGCGAATTTCCGTGTGTGGGCGCGGCCTCGCCGGCGCCCCGGCAAGACCGCTCCAAGGAGCTGAGCTAAGTCGGGATCTGCGCTATCCCTGCTCTACTTACCTGTCAATCATGTTGGTGCTGCCGAGTCTTGCCGGCGCATGGCCTTGGCGCGCTTCTCCAGCACGAGGTAGGTGATGACCGCCAACACCAGCGGTATCAGGTAGTACAAGGTTCGATAGGCTAATAGGGCTGCAACCAGGCTGCCTTGTGGAATCTGTCCTTGGAGCAAGCCTAGGAATACCGTCTCCAGCACCCCGAGCCCTGCCGGTATGTGGGCCACTACACCGGCCACGCAGCTGATCAACAGCACCCCCAGAATGGAGGGATAGAATGCCTGATCTGGCAGCAGCCAGAAGATCAGCAGCGCCATCATTGCCCAGTTGCTGGCACCCAAGGCCACCTGGCATAGCGCAAGGCGCAGCGAGGGTAACGTCAGTTCATGTTCGCGCCAGCGCCAAGTGCGTTTTTTGGCAAAACCGCAGGCTAGCAGGTAGCCGATCGAGATGGCCAGCAACGCAAAGCCAATCAGCTGCAGCCCGGTGGTGCCGACGGCCCAGTTTGCCGGCAACTTAACCAGGCGCATTGCAAACACGCCGCCTGCCAGCAGCATGTAGCCCATCCAATTGGTCAATAGCCCCAAGGTCAGGATGCGTGTGATGGTGGGGGTATCGAGCCCGAGCCTGCCATATAACCGATAGCGCAACGCGACCCCGCCTACCCAAGTGGTGAAATTGAGGTTGAAGGCGTAGCACACGAAAGCGATCGGCAGCACTTGCCGCACCGGCAGCTTGTGACCGGTATAGGCACGAGCCAACAGGTCATAGCTAGCGAAGATCAGGAAGCTCATCAGTGCCATGACCAACCCGACAGCCAATGTGCCGGGCTTGTAGGCCAACAGCGATTCACGTACCTCGTTCCAGTCCAGGTTGCGCGCCAGCGTGAACAACAACGCCGGGATCAGGATCAGGAACAGGACCGTGAACAGACGCTTGGCCCACACTTGCCAACGTTTTCGTTCCATCAGGTGTTGCCCTCGTGCAGGTTGCCTTGGGTCTCCACCGCTTGCCCGGGCGTCTTTAGGCGCTTGCGATGCGCAGGTAGCCAGCCGGCAATGCGCGGGAAATGACGTATGACATGGAAGCTCAAGAAGATCAGCGGCGCCCGCCACCAGTAGCCGCGGATCATTCGCTCAAGGGTGACCGTCTTGCACTGTTCGCTGGCCAGCGACTGCAAATGGTCGTGGAGCTGTTGGTTGAAGGCGCGGCTGCGGATGAACAGGTTGGCTTCAAGGTTGAACGACAGGCTCAGCGGGTCGAGGTTGCTCGAGCCGACCGTGGACCATTCGTCGTCCACCAGCGCGACTTTGCCGTGCAGGGGACGTCGGCAATACTCATGGATCCGCACCCCATCGCGAAGCAGGTAGTTATAGAGCAGGCGAGCCAGCGTACGCACCCACCACATGTCCGGCTCACCTTGCATGATGAGGGTCACTTCAACCCCTCGACGCGCGGCGTTACGCAGTTCGCGCAATAGGCGATAGCCTGGGAAAAAATAGGCATTGGCTACCACTATGCGCTTACGAGCGCCACGCAGGGCTTCGAGGTAATACGCTTCGATCGCTGTGCTGCGTTGGCCGTTGTCCCGCTCTACCATCACGGCGGTGATGTCGCCAGTGGGGTCGGTAACCGGGCGCACCTCGCTTGGGGGCTCCAGCACCGGCGACATCAGTCGACGGCTCACGGCATGCACCTGGGCGACCACTGGACCGGTGACCTCCACGGCGTAGTCCTGCTTGGCCATCGGCCCATAGTCGCCGAGATGATCGGCGCTATAGTTGATGCCGCCAATGAACGCACGCTCCCCGTCGATCACGACGATTTTGCGATGCAGGCGGCGGAACAGGTTGGTGCGCAGGCCAGCCAGACGAGGCTGGGGATCGAACAAGTGAAACCTCACCCCCGCTTCGGTCATCGCTCCGATGAATTCAGCTGACAGGTCAGCGGTGCCATACCCATCGGCAACCACTTCGACACGAACCCCGCGTTGCGCTGCCTCGATCAGGGCACGCTGCAACTGATGGCCAACCTTGTCCTCGTAGATGATGAATGTCTCAAGGAGAATTTCATCGCGCGCCTGGCCCATGGCCTCGAAGACTCGCGGGTAGAACGCCTCACCATTGATCAACAGCTCGACGCTGTTGCCATCGACCCAAGGTCTTTTCACACGTTGATCTCCGCAGCCAAGGGGGCGTGGTCGGACAGGTGCGACCACGGATAGTTGGATAAAACCTTTGCAGCATGGGGCATGGCATTGCGCACGTAGATCCGGTCGAGCCGAAGCAGCGGCAGGCGCGCGGGAAAACTGCGGGCCGGCGAGCCGAAACGCTCGCCAAATGCCTCAATCAGGCGCTCTGACAACACGGCATCGGCCTTCAAGCGCCAGTCATTGAAATCCCCGGCGATGATCACGGGCGCCTTGGCAGGCAGGCGGTCGAGCAACTCGAACAGCAAACTCACCTGTTTCTGGCGGTGTGCCTCCCGTAGCCCCAGGTGTACACAGATTGCATGTACCTCGTCATGGCCCGGCACCTCCAGTTGACAGTGCAGCAGACCTCGCTGTTCGTTTCCCTCGACCGATACGTCGAGGTTCTCTGAACGTACGATTGGGAATTTGGAGAGCAAGGCGTTGCCGTGATCGCCATGGGGGTAGACGGCGTTGCGCCCATAGGCGAATTGCGGCCACATGCTGTCTGCCAGAAACTCGTACTGGGGCGCCTCCGGCCAGGCGGGATGGCTGATCGCATGCTGCTGATGGCTGCCATGCACTTCCTGGAGAAACACCAGGTCGGCGTCTGTGGCACGTACCGCATCGCGCAGCTCTGGCAGGATGAAGCGGCGGTTGAAGAAGGTGAAGCCTTTGTGCACGTTGAGCGTCAGCACGTTCAGGCGGTGCACGGCGGTGATTTTGTCGATGATGCAGTTTGGCGCGGGGAGTGTAGGGTTCACAGCTTAACCTCCGGCTCGGCGCCCGGCTCGGTCATCAATTCGTGGTCCAAGTGCATCTTTTCCAGCAGTCGGCGCGCGTCGTAAGGGGCATGGACTTTCTGATCGTTATCAAAATAGCAGTACACGTCACGCGTTGGGCACCGGGGTGGCGGCCCTTGTACGATCAGATGTGCGTCGTCGGGCTGGCTTCCCTCAGTCCACTGTTCGATACGTTTCTTCCAGCGGCGAAGCGCGCTGACGGTATACCCGCTGCTATAGAGTTCGACATCGCCATGCAGGCGCATATACATGAAGTCTGCGGTGACGTCTTCGACGTAAGGCCACTTACCCGCGCTGTCGGCCACCACCAAGGCAACGTTGTGCTGGCGCAGCAGTTCCACGAAGCGATCGCACAGGAAGCTTTCGTGGCGTATTTCCACCGCATGGCGTACGGGTGCATTCCCGCTTATCTGCGTACCGCCGTTACCTTGCAGGCGTTGCTCGCAGCCATTGGCGCTACGTTTGGCAGCGGCTCGGTCACGCGGTAGCAGCTGCAGAAATGCACCGAATCGCTCAGCGTCGAAGCGCATGTTGGCAGGGAACTGCCATAAGAAAGGGCCGAGCTTGTTGCCCAGAAGAAGCGGCCCGGAAGCGAAGAAATTGGCCAATGGCGTATCGATGTCCTTGAGTCTGCGGATGTGGGTGATGTATCGCGGTGCCTTGACGGCGAAGACGAAGTCATCGGGTGTGGCGTCATGCCAGGCTTGATAGCGTTCGGGCGTTTGCAGGCTGTAGAACGAGCCATTGATCTCGATGGTCGTGACCGCCCTCGATGCGAAGGCCAGTTCGTCATCCTGGCGCAGGCCCTTGGGATAGAAATCCCTGCGCCAAGGGCCGTATCGCCATCCTGAAATGCCAATGCGTACCTCGCTCACGCTGCCTCCTATCGCATCTCCATTCCATTCACCATTGCGACCAGCGCAGTGGCAGGAGGGTTCAGGCGCAGTTGATCAATGGCGGTGGCCGGGGGTGGAATTGAACTTTGCAGATGAGCTCGATTCCATTTTTAGACAGGCAGGGTGGTGACCGACGCTCTGTATCGACACTTCTTGGAGGTGCGCATGGCCAGACACATCATCCATTTCACCGGCCCTATCAATTCTTCTACCTGCGGCAACCTGATCAACACCTGTACCAAGGCTGTGAACCAGGGGGCCGAGGTGGTGCAGCTGAATGTCGCCACCATGGGCGGCGAGTGCAGCTACGGGTTTACCTTGTACAACTACCTGCGGACTTTGCCTGTCACTGTGCACACGCATAACCTTGGCACTGTCGAGTCGATGGGCAACATCCTGTTTCTGGCCGGCGAGCGCCGCACCGCGTGCACCTACAGCAAGTTCCTGTTCCATCCCTTCCACTGGACGCTGCACGGTTCCATCGACCACTCTCGGATGGCCGAATATGCAATGAGCTTGGATTATGACTTGCGCCTGTACGCCCAGATTGTGGCTCAGCGCACGGAAGGCGCGGCGCAGGCGCTTGACGTGCCCCGCTACCTGATGGCGGCCCCACGGATCCTTGGCCCACAAGAAGCTCTGGACAGCGGGATGATTCATGCGATCGACGATTTGCCGATTGAGGCGGGCGACTGTCAATGGAGCGTGCACGCCTAAAGCGGCACGCCTGTACTCCAGATAGCAGCCAGTCGAGGAGGGCGTCAGCGAACAGACGCCGCAGTAGCCGCGTCACACTCGAGCAACGAGCGAATCAACTTCCTGATGTCTTGCTTGAGCGTGCTGACGTTTTCGAAATGCGCGAACTGAAAGTCAGCGATCTCATGCAAGGCGCAAGGCTGGGGCGCTTCATCAAACTCGGCCTCGAAGACATAGTGCATGCGCTGGGGCGTCTCGTGGCGCATCAGCAGCGTGAAATTGTGGGCCTGCAGACCTGTCTCCTCTAGCAATTCACGCTGGGCCGCCTCAAGCGGCGTCTCACCAGGCTCAACTTTGCCACCTGGCAGCGTCCAAGGGGCGTTTTGCTTGCGAACCCATAGCCATTTATGAGCGTGTTTGCCATGCCGACAGATAATGGTTGCGCGGGGCTTGGCAGATTTCATGGGTACTCCGGCGAATCACATTCCTATGAGGAATTAGTCGCCGAGAACCGTAAAAAAGTCATAAAACTGTAACAATTCACCGACGAACGGTCAGTAGAGAACCGAATCGTGCAGGCTTTCGATGGCCTCTACCAATTCGTCATAGCCGACGGGCTTGTTCAGGTGGCGATCAAAGCCTGATTGCTTCGACCGGTGCTGATCGGCGCTCGCCCCATAGCCAGTCAGGGCGATGGCCGGCGTGTGCTGCAGGTGCTTCATGTCTCGCAGGGCCTTTATCAGTGCATGGCCGTCCATGACTGGCATGCCGATGTCCGACAGAATGACGTCGTACTTCGTGTCCCTGGCGACCTCGAGCGCCTGGCGCGGGTCAGCGAACGCGCTTACCTGCGCACATTCCATTTCCAGGAGCTGTTGCATGACGTCGAGCACTTCGGGCGAGTCGTCCACCAGCAGCACGTGCAAGCCATCAAGGCGACCCATGCGTTCAGGTTGCTGGCAGGCAAGCTGCTCACCTCTACCACTCTGGGACAAGGGCAGAGTGACGGTGAACGTACAGCCTTGACCGAGGCCTGCGGAGTACGCGCTTACGCTTCCGCCATGGGCCTCCACTAACTGACGGACCAGCGACAACCCTATTCCCAGACCCTCTCGAGCCGCGTGCCCGAGCGGCGACGCTGCCTGGCTGAACAGATCGAAAATGTGCTCCAGGCTGTCTGCCGTCAGGCCGATGCCCTGGTCTATCACGCTGAGCGACACCTGCGTGTCATCGTGGCTGAGCGACAACCGAATGGCGCTACCGGGCGGGCTGAACTTCAGGGCGTTGTTGAGCAGGTTCCAGATCACTTGCTCCAAGCGTGTGCTATCCCCGTCGATGAACAGCGGTAGACGGTCAGCAGGCAGCTCCAGCACCACTGCCGAGTCAGGCTGCTCGCTGACGACAACCCCATGGATACCCTCGACGATGGCAGCCACGTCTACTGCTTCGGTCTTGAGCTTGAGCTTGCCGGTACGGATACGGGCCACGTCCAGGAGATCGTCGATGATGCGCGCCTGGCTGGCGACAGCCTCGCGAATGGTGGCTACCGCCTTGCTCGCAGCGGCGATGTGGGCGATCGAAGGCAGACGACGCAGGATCTCGGCGTTGAGCTGGATCAGGTTGAGCGGGTGTTTGAGCTCGTGGGACATGATGGCAAAAAACTCATCCTTCATGTGGCTGCTGCTTTGCGACTCGGCCAATTGCTTGCTCTGTTCATCGTGCAGGCGCTTGTGCCCGGTCAAGTCACGAGCGATCTTCACGAAACCACGCAATGAATTGCCTTTCAAGCGCGAGATCTCACCGCTGGCATAGAAGCGGCTATCGTCATTGCGCACGTGCCAGCGCTCATCCTGGCTACGGCCGTTGGTGCGCGCCCTTTGCAACTCCTGCTCGGGAATGCCGTGCTGGCGATCTTCCTCGGTGAAGATGAGCTGGTAATGCCGGCCCACTACATCGGCCTTTTCATGGCCGAAGATCAATGTGGCGCCT
Organism: Pseudomonas sp. I3-I5; assembly: GCF_022699445.1. Lineage (NCBI taxonomy): Bacteria > Pseudomonadati > Pseudomonadota > Gammaproteobacteria > Pseudomonadales > Pseudomonadaceae > Pseudomonas > Pseudomonas sp. I3-I5. The sequence continues at coordinate 2,239,019 of NZ_CP093940.1, forward strand.
GTGTTCCAATCAGTGATCAAGCCCTGCTCATCCAACAGGATGATGGCGAATTCGTGGGTACTTTCAGCGACTACTCGCATGCGTTCCTCGCCAAGTCGCAGACGCTCCTCGGCCGCGCGGCTCTTGCTGATGTCGATAAAGGTAAGCACGGCCCCGTCGATCTTCTGTTCGCTTGAGCGATAGGGCAGCAACCTGGCCAGGTACCAGTGGTAGGCCTGGCCTCCGATTTCGCGCTCGATGATGTGCTCGCCATTGACCACGGCACGCGCATCATCTGCCAGAGCGGGGTAATCCAAGCGATGAGTGATGTCGAGCAGAGAGCGGCCTGTGTCCACCGGCAGCATGTTGAACAGGTCGGTCGCACGCGGGGTGAACCAGCGAATGTGCAGGTTGCGGTCGACGAACACGGCGGCGATGTCAGTGCTGGCAATCAAGTTGCGCAGGTAGTCATTGACCTTGTCGGTCTCCTCGACCTTGTTCTTGAGCTCGTAGTTGACGGTCAACAGTTCTTCGTTGATCGACTGCAGCTCTTCCTTGCTGGTTTCAAGTTCTTCGCTGGCCGAGCGAAGCTCTTCGTTGATGGTCTGCATCTCTTCATTGGAGGCGGTGAGCTCTTCACTGGAGATCTCCGACTGCTCGATGGTCTCCTGCAATTGCAAGCGCGTGCGCTGCAACTCTCGCTCCAGGTTGTTCAGCACCATGCTGTCGGTCTGGCGAATGGCACCGACCAAGGGCAATGACGGATCGGGCGCGCGCTCTTCGAACACTACCAGCAGGTATTCGCCGGCTGTCTGCTCATCCTTATGCGGTTGCACCGTAATCTCTACCTGGCAGCGCTGGTCATCCTCGCCCAGGTCCACAGGGCGAGAGGTGACCGCATGGGTGCCCTGGCGCGCCTGGAACAGGGTGCTGCGAAGCGCCAGTCGCAGGCTGGGCAGTACCAGGTTGAGCAAGTTACGGCTCAATTCACCGCTGCCCAGTTGCATGAAGCGCCCGACCCCTTCACTCAGATGAAGGATGGTACCCTCACCGTCGATGATCAGGCTCGGCGGGGTTCGGCGCGCCAGTGCGCGGTGGTGCACCTCTGCATAGGAGGGCTTGCGCTGGGCTCTGCTTTTGGCGGTGGCCGGCTGCTTCAGAGCGCCTAGATCACCCCCTTGCAGCTGACGCCCCGGACGCGTGCCGGCACCGGCGACCTCGCGCGCCCGGTAGATGCGATTACGCTTGTCCACCACTGCAAACAGCTCGCCAGCCAGCTCTGCTGATTCGGACGAGCCCAGGAACAGGTACCCACCCGGGCGCAGGGCGAAATGGAACATGCGCAGGATGTCACGCTGGATTTCGCGGTCCAGGTAAATCAGCAGATTGCGACAGACGATCAAGCCCAATTGCGAGAAGGGCGGATCGGACAGCAGGTTATGCCGCGCAAAAAGCACTTTCTCGCGTATTTCCTTGCGTACTCGATAATGCTGGTCTTCCTTGACGAAGAACTGGCGCAGCCGCGATGGCGGCACGTCGGTGATGATGGACTCTGGATACAAACCCGTGCGGGCATGGCCAATGGCGCGCTCGTCAAGATCGGTGGCGAACACCTGTACGTTATTGGCACGTTGGTCCACGGCCAACTGCTCGCATGTCAGCATGGCCAGGCTGTAGGACTCCTCTCCTGTCGAGCAGCCGGCGGACCAGATGCGAATCTCTGCCGGGTTGTCAGCCGAGTCCGGCTCGCCCACCAGTTGGGGCATGACAATTCGTTCCAAGGCTTCGAACGCTTCACGGTCGCGGAAAAAATTGGTGACGCCTATGAGCATGTCCGCTAGTAAGTCGGCGGATTCCTCCTTGTGGTTTTCGAGGTAGTGCAGGTAAGCCCGCAGGTCGGCCTGCCCCGTGACATGCAGGCGCCGCTCAATCCGTCGTAGCACGGTGGCGCGCTTGTAGTGCTGGAAGTCATGCCCGGTAGCACTACGCAGTTGCAGCAGGATCTCTTCCAGCAAAGGTTCGCATGACTCCGGGTCGCCCGCCCGGGTACCCAGCGCAGGCGGCAGGCTGTCATCCTCGATGCGTGGGAGGTTGACCTGCCGTGCGTTATGCCACAGCTCCATCAGCTTTTGGGCAAGCTCTGCCGCCGGGAGCACAACGTCGACCAGCCCGGTTTCGATGGCCGCCCTGGGCATGCTGTCATACTGGGCATCATCCGGGCTTTGCACCAAAGTGACGCCGCCTTGCTCCTTGACGCGCGCCAACCCTACGGCGCCGTCTGCGCCGGTGCCGGACAGTACCACGCAAAAGGCATGGTCCTTGTGTACGTCGGCCAAGTCACGGAAAAACAGGTCGATCGCCACATGGTCACCGCGTCGCCTGTTGGCGGGTGCCACACGCAGATAGCCGTCATTGGTCGACAGCCGATTGGCAGGGGAGATCACGTATACATGGTTGCGTTCAATCGGTACCGGCGCCGTTACCTGGCTCACCGGCATGCCGGTGGTCTCCTGAATGATTCGATCAGCGACACTCTGATGGTCTGGAGACAAGTGCAGCACGATGACGAATGCCATGCCAGAGTCGGCAGGCATCTGCCTGAACAGGGTACAGATGGCTTCGATCCCCCCTGCAGAAGCACCAATACCCACCACCGGGAAATTGAGATGACTAGGACTCAGGTTCGAAGGATGGGGCGCGGCGGGCTGGTTAACGGTCGACTTCATGGCGGTGCCCTGTACAGACCTGACGGACAGCCCATCGACATGTCGCGGGGCAGGAGGAGGGACATTATAGGCAACGCGCGAGGATATTCGCGAGCGCCTTTACGAGGCGCTAATGGCTGGCCCGCAAGTGTTCGGCCAGAGAATCAATTCGCGCCACCGATCTGCAATCCATGCCTTGGGACTGAGTAGCCTGTCATCGCACGGGTTCTGATGAAGGGCGCGGCTTCGTGCCATGCGCACTTCCAGAACCGCAAGGAGAAACGATATGGCTCGTGATCAAAAATCGACCGGTCAACGTGGCGGCACCAAGGAAACCAACCCGGGCAATTTCGCCAATGACCGCGAAAAGGCCTCCCGTGCTGGGCAGAAAGGGGGTCAGGTTTCAGGTGGAAACTTCGCCAATGACCGTGAGCGCGCTTCGCAGGCTGGCCGTAAGGGTGGTCAGAACAGCCACGGCGGCGGGCGTAGTGCAACGAACGAAGCGCGTGGCTGAACTCATCCTGGGTGCCTGCCAAAGGCTGTGCCAGGCACCCCTTGGGAGCAATGACGCATATTCGATTGAATCTTTATCGCCGAGCTGCACTCCATCGCAGGGTCATCCACGCAAAAGAGGAGGGTGCAGCGATGCCTAGTCCCCAGTTGTACATCATCGATTATCGGCTCCATGGCGAGCCCCGCACCTTCATCATTCGTCTTGAACGCCTGGATAACGCCGAAGCCTGGCACTGGGCGAGCTGCGATGCAGGCATTGGCATCATTCCGAAATTCGGGCGCGAGAAAATCCGCAAGGTCAGCCGGCCCATGGCCGAACGCTACGGCGTCACGGACGTGACCTGGCGCCTATCAGGCAGCAAGCCTGGGCAGTCCCTGGAAGACCCTGCCACCACCGCCTGATTGCGCAGCCTGCATCATCAACCGATCACGCACCCGCCTCGGGATCGCTGGCAGGCACGCCTGGCCGATCCTGGTCTTCATCGGTCAGACCGGGATCAGTGTCCGGGTCATCGACTTTATCATTGCGCTGCTCTTGCTCAAGCTCGGGCCAGTCGTCCTGGACATTGCCGCCCCCCATCATCAGTTTCTGCATCATTGCGCGCGCCTCCGCTGGTTAAAAAAGGCCCGCCCTGACGGCGGGCCAACACAGGAGTGAGGGGCACAGCCATTGCCAGGCCTCTCACTTGTTCAGAGCACCACCGCACGCGTAGAAGTCCGTCTAGGCAGGCGCAGGTCTGACCAACGGTGCTACCCGGCCGAGTACTTGACGGCAGCAGCGGTACGCGAGCTGACATTAAGTGCCTTGAGCAGTGACGAAACGTGGATGCGCACCGTGAAGGGCGAGATATCCAAGGCCTTGGCTATCTCCTTGTTGGTCTTGCCCTGAGCGATCAAGCGCAGCACGTCTTGTTGGCGTTGAGTCAGGTGCTCGGTACCCGAGTCGGCATTGGCGACCGGCAGCAGCCCTGAGGGCGCGAAGCGCACCAACACTTCTCCGGCTCGAACGGCAAGGATCGCAGCGCCCATTTGCTCGGCGCTCAGGCTTTTGCCGATGAAACCATCAACGCCGCAAGCCATGACTTGGTCGATGATGACCGGATCATCCACCATCGAGACGACGATCAAGGTCGTGCGCGGCAGTTGGCGTTTGAGCTGGGCGAGGCGGCTGACGGAATCCAGGCCCGGAAAACGCAGGTCAAGGATCAAGGTGTCGAGGGCCTCGCCGACGCTGGCAAGCTGCAGTACCTCATCCAGGCTGCCGGCCTCAGCTACATGGGCGCTTGGCAGCACACGGTAGACGGTACGCACCATGGCTTCCCTGAAAAGCGGATGGTCGTCCGCCACGATTATTCGACTGGTCACGCTTGGCAACTCCCTTTGGCCGCAGGTCGATCGGGCCATGTTAACGTAGCAGCCCTGGCAAGTGCGTGCCGCCCCGTCACGGGAGCAAAGCCGCCTGATGAAAAGGATTCTGGCCATGGCCCTGGATAAAAACAACGAGCTCGATCAAGCGAACTTGCGTCTGGTCGTTGGCAGTTGCGCCTTCGCCTATGTGGCGATGCTGGTCTTTCTGCTGGACCGCTCTGCTGCGCTCTACGTGCCGGTGGTCGTCTACATTGTCGTCTTTCTCCTGGTATCGGTGCTTCTGCGCCAGGCCATCGCACGCTGGCCGGGGCACTATCCGTGGCGCCGGGTGCTGGGCATGGTGCACGACTACACAGGCACCTGCTTCGGCCTGGTAGTCGGCGGTGAGGCGGCGCTGCCCCTGTATGCCGTGATGGTGTGGGTCAACCTGGGCAACGGCATGCGTTTCGGCTCCCGGTACCTGGCCATCGCGACCGGGCTGGCGCTGATCGCCTTGGTTGCGGTGTACCAACTGACGCCTTACTGGCAGGCCAACCCTTTTCTGGTGCTGATGTTGCTGACCACCAGCACCGTGATCCCCGTCTATGCGCACTTGCTGCTCGAACGCACGCGCCGAGCTTCGGAGCAGGCCGTTTCAGCCAATCTCGAGAAGTCCCGCTTTCTGGCCCAGGCGAGTCACGACCTGCGCCAACCCATTCACTCCATCAGTCTGTTCACCGCTTGCCTGCGCGAGGCGCGGCTGGGCGAGGAGGAACGCAGGCTGGTGGACAGCATTGATCGATCGCTGCTGAATGTGTCCCAGCTGTTTCGTTCGATTCTGGACCTGTACACCTTGGACAACGGGCGTGTGCAGCCGCGCCATGAGCCCTTTGCCCTGGGCGATTTTCTCGAGACCCTTGCGCGTGAGCACGCCGAGGCTGCTCGCTGGGCGGGGGTGGAGATACGGGTGCGGCCTTGTGCCTACTGGACGCGTGCAGACCGCGGCATATTGACGACTATGGTCCAGAACGTCCTTTCCAACAGCCTCAAGTACGCACCGGGACGGCCACTGTTGATGGGTGTCCGACGCTGCCAGGGAGGTCTTGCCATCATGGTCTGTGATCAGGGGCGAGGCATCGAACCTGCACACCAGACGCTGGTGTTCGAGGAGTTCTACCGGGTCAGACAAGTGCGCGACAAGGACGTCGAGGGCGTCGGATTGGGCCTGTCGATCGTTCGTCGGCTTGCACGGCTGATGGACGTGCAGGTGCACCTGCAATCTCGACCCGGCCACGGCACTACCGTGAGCCTGAAGGGGTTCGCGCAGATAACGCCTCAACCTACACTGCCAGCGCCTGAGCACGAGCTTGCCGCTGCAGGTTTGCTCAGCGGCCTGCGAGTCTGCCTGATAGAAGACGACCATAACGTGCTCAGGGCAACGTCGGCCCTGTTGCAGCGCTGGGGGTGCGAAGTGGATGGGCACAGTTCTGCTGCCGCTTCGAATGAGGACTGTGACGTCATCGTTGCCGACTATGACCTTGGCCAGGACGCCACCGGAGTCGATTGCATCGAGCGGCTGCGCAGCGAGCGGGGCTGGGCTGTACCAGCCTTGATCATGACGGGGCATGATCCGGACCGAATACAGGACGCGGTACAGGGTCGCGATATCGCAGTGCTGTCCAAGCCTGTGCGCCCGGCCGAATTGCGAGCCATGCTGCGCACGCTCTGTGGTGAGCCCACATTGCCTCCCTGTTGAAAGCGGCCGCAGCCCTGGTCACAGGCGGCCGGTCTGGCCTTCTTTCACGCAGCTGGGGGTGGGTTGATAAATGCCCATGCCCGCCGCAGCGACAAGTGCACCACTGGGCATCTGGCATTCGAACCGCCCTTTGCCAGTCGTGGCGGTGTAGTAGGTGATGGTGCTGTCGCTGCGCACATCTTCCACTTTCGACACTTTGGTGTTGAGCACGAACTCGGTACGCTTCTTCAGGGTGTCATCAGACGGCTTGACCGTTTGGCAGCCGGCCATGGCCAATAGAGCCCCGGTAATGGCGATCAGCTTGAAGGGGGTCATGGGGATGGTTCCTTAGCGATGAAAGAACCGAAATATAGCGTGGGCGGGATGCAGGATCGATTAGGGCAGATGTGCTAAATGGCATTTAGCTACTCAGTATCCGACAGGCAGATAACAAGGCCGCTATTGGTGTATCGCCGCACCTGCTGCGCTCCTTCATGCTGGTACTATGGCGGCTCGGCATCAAGGATACCGTCCTGGAACATCCCGAGAGCGGCCAAGTGGTCACCCTCGGCCGCCTAACCCTGAAGGGCAAACTGGGCACCTGCGCTTCGCGATCACTTTGCTACCTTCCTCGCGGGTGTCGACCTAGACAGCGCGTGCGCAGCGGCGAGCAGTGATCGGATGCCCAGTTGAGCCTCAGACCATAAGGGCCAACAGCGCTGCGGCTAGAGCTGGCGGCATGACCAGCAGCCCCAGGCGCAGAAATTGCCAGGCGCTGACAGACTCGCCTTCACGTCGAATCGCCACCAGCCAGAGCAAGGTTGCAAGGGATCCGGTAATGGACAAGTTCGGACCTAGGTCGACCCCAATCAGCAACGCGGCGGTAGTTTGCCGAGGGAGGTGGGCGATATCGACCATGGAGCCGGCAATCAGCCCACTCGGCAGGTTGTTCATCAAGTTGCTAGCCACGGCTACACCCACCCCCGCGGTCCAGCTCGCAGCGGTCTGAGACGTCTGCTCCAGGGTCATGAGCGCATGCGCCAGCTGTTCGATCGCGCCTGTCTGAGCCACAGCTTCGACCAACACGAACAAGCCCGCAACCAATGGCAGCACACTCCAGGCGACGTGTCGCAGGACTGGCATCGGACTGCGCCGTTGGCGCAAATGGATCAGCGCGGCGGTAGCAATACCAGCGCTAAAAGTAGGTAGGCCTAGTGGTACGTCCAGCGCCGATGCACCCAGCAGCACGCAGGCAGTCAGCGCAATGCCCCATGCACACAAGCGCGCACCGACTGGAAGAGGCTGTATTTGCACGGTCAACGCAAGCGGCTGGCAGATCTGACGGCGTTGGGTGATACGCAAAATGACATACGTCGCCGCGATGGCTGCCAACGAAGGCAACGTGAACTGCTTTAACCAGTCCAGCAGAGGAGGCATCTGGCTGCCGAATACCACCAGGTTGGCGGGATTGGAAATGGGCAGAACGAAGCTTGCGGCATTGGCGATGAATGCACAGATGAACAGGTAGGGCAGAGGCTCAGCCTTGGCGGCCTTGCAGGCGGCATACACTGCTGGCGTCAGAACCACGGCAGTGGCATCGTTCGAGAGAAAAACGGTCACCACGGTGCCGACCAGGAAAACCAGATTGAACAGCCGTTGACCAGACCCTTGGGCATGGCCTACGGCATAACGAGCCACCCAATCGAAAAGCCCCTCCTGGCGGGCCACTTCGGCCAGAACCATCATGCCGATCAAAAACAGGTAGACGTCGCTCCCCTTGACCACCGCCGCCAAAGCGTTCATCGGAGCAATCAGCCCAAACAGCACGAGTACGGTTGCACCGCCTAGGGCCCAGATGAATTCGGGCACCTTGAAGGGTCTGAGTATGACGCCAGCAGTGGCCAGGGCCGAGACGATCCAGATGATCAACGATGTTTGGCTCAGGTGCATCAAGGGTTCAGTTTCCGGCGGTTGACGGCATAGAAGAGGAGGGCGCATCGCCCTGGCGTGGGTGCGTTTCGGGGAGGGCGACCAGCACAAGAACAAATGCGCAGGCTGCGATCCCGGCCAGCGTCAGGAACGCGGCATTGTAGCCCGCTGCTTGGACGACGAACCCCGCCAGACCAGGGCTCAGCGCAGCACCAAGGCCGAACACGGCGGTGAGCGCGCCAAGGCTTACGTTGAACCGCCCGGTACCCTCGGTGAGGTCCTTGACGATGATCGGGAACAGCGCCCCGAAAATGCCCGCGCCAATGCCATCGAGTAGCTGCACGCCTACGAGCCAGAAGGGGTTGTCAGACAAGGTGTAGAGCGCGCCGCGCAGTGGAAGTATCAGGAACCCCACGAGCATGAACGGCTTGCGCCCCCATTGTTCGGCACGCGCCCCGACCAGCAGCGCCATGGGCACCATGACCAACTGGGCTGCCACGATGCAAGCCGAGGTCAATGGCGTGGCCAGGCGCAGGTCGACTTGAGAGAGTTTCTGGCTTACCAACGGCAGCATGGCCGCATTGGCCAGATGGAACAAGGCACAGCAGATCGCGAAGAGCAGCAATGTGCGGTTATGCAACAGCAGCGCCAAGCCCGCCGGATTGTCCTGATCGTTCGGGCTATGGGTCAGGCCTCGAGCCACGTGATGGTCAATCTCAGCGCCCGGGACGCAGGCTACCGCGATGATGCTGGCCACGGTCAATGCAGCCATCAGATAGAACACCACCACCGGCCCATACAGGTAGGCGAGGCCACCGGCCAGTAGTGCAGAGAAAGCATTTCCAGCATGGTTGAAGGTCTCGTTGCGCCCCACGCGTCGCGTGAACGCCTTCGGTCCGGTCAGCCCCAGAGAGATGGCTGCGATCGCCGGCGCGAACACGGAGCCGGCCAAGGCGCTGATGGTTTGCGTTACGGCAACCCAAGTGAATGATGTGATGAAAGGCAGCAACAGACAGCTCCCGGTTACCAGGACTGCCGCTATGACCACAACGGCACGTTTGGCGGGCGTACGGTCAATCAGGGCGCCAGCGGGCGTCTGAGCGAGCAGGGCAGTAACACCGGCAATCGTCATGACCAGCCCTATGCTCGCGGGCTGCCATTGATGAACGGCGAGCAGATAGATGGCAAGGTACGGTCCAAGTCCGTCACGTACATCGGCAAGGAAGAAGTTCAACCAGTCAAGCGAGCGATGCGGGGCGGATTGCCTAGGATTTTCCAAGGACGTGCTCTCGAGAGGGCCACGTAGCCATCGCTGGCATGGGCCAGGGTATGGGCGGCGGGCGAGTGGTGATGCTGGGGTATCTTTGGCAAAGACTGTGCACGGCGAGGATAGGTTCCAGAGGCGGATTTAAGTTATCTGGATGAGGGCTGGGAATTCGGGGAGGGATGGAATGGCGGGCTCGGTCGGCACGCATCGCCCAATGAAAACCTGGTACGGAAGGGATGGATAGGCGACGACAACCTAGGTCAATTATATAACTAAACTAAATGAATATTTAGTGTAGTTATTACTGAAAAGAATATTGAGTTAGGGTAGGAGACGCCCTAGCCATACTGTCAGTCCCCCGGAATCCGGATCTTCAACAACGTGATCAAGCACCTCGAACCCGTTGGCGTGTAATTGATCGACGTATTCATTGGTACTCAAGCTGGCGTGATACAACGTCTCGCCCTCGAATGTACCCAAGGCTTCGCCCTGGGAGGGCCCACTTGTAAACATGAGCAACGCCCCTGGGGCCGCATGGCGACGAAAAATCGGGAACATCAGGCGCTGATCGGTGGGCTTTAGGTGGAAGAAGCTGTTCCAAGCAATGATTGCGTCGAACTGACAGCCCAATGTAAGTGTGCGCATGTCTGCGTGAATCCATTGCTGCTCAGGAAACTGTGCACTGCACAGGATCAGCATCTGTTTGGACGAATCAACACTCACAACGCAGGCGCCGATTTCGACCAGGTGTCGCGCCACAGGTTGGCCAGAGCCGCAGCCCAGATCCAGAACACGTGCTGACGGCTTTAGCATGTTCCCGAAATGCGCAATCCATTTGCGATCAGTGAAGTGATTGGCGCGCTTTTGGTGCCAAGTAAATGCATGGCGGTCGTAAAGGTCGATGATGTGGTCTGCTGATGGATGGTGGGACATGGGAGGACGGTTTCCTTAAACGATCTTACGAGAGGACGCTGTAAGCGATTCGTGGCTTCAAATGTACCCCGGGTTGGTATTGAGCAGGAAATGCCTGGGTGCGCATAATGTGTATTATGTTAAATCATGTATAAGGCTGCCGGGGCTGGATCACGATCAGTGCTGACTGGCATGACAAGCTCAGCGTCGCCGCTGGTTCGTATCCATCATTGCACATCACAACGAAGGCCTTTCAATGAAGCGGCCCTACTAGCCCGCCAGTGACACGCAACACGTAGTCTGAATGTCAGGATGCCCTAAAAAAAGTAATCGGCCCTTAAAAACAATAAACCAGAATAATCAATGAGTTATCCTGAATCTTCTCCCCTAGGCAAACTCTACGAATCGCAATCGGTCCGTAAAAAAAATAGGACGCGTGCCACTCCAGCGCTATAAACGCCATATTGCCTATCCTTAAAAAAGTAAAACCTTAAAAGAATAATTTTTTTAAGGGTTGATCTGATCACGCTCCCGACCGATTGTCTGGGGGTAACTACGTGGCTGTTAGGGATCCGCAAAAAGGATAAATACCCCTAAAAAAGAATAATTACCGCACATCAGTTGCTTGAAATGCTCCGTCGCCGCTCTCGATAGCGACACACTACCGCCAGTATTTTTAAAAGGATGGATTCACAGCCCCTAGGTCCGCTCTGCGGAGCCCTCAAAGAAGATAAATATTTTGAAAAAAGATAACCTGTTTTAGAGGCACAGCGCGGAGCAGATGTGGCTAGTCTTCAGCGAACCTGGCACTACTAGGCTCAACCCTCCTTCAGGCCTAGTTCTGCATGAAAAGCTAGGCGCTGACCTTGATACGAAAAAGTTCCACCGTGGAACTCAAGTACTTTTGGTTCAGGGCCTCTGGGGAGCTAGCCCATACTCAGCGCCTGAAGGCGCTTTGCGCATTCTCGTAGGGATGCATAGGTTCCATCGCTTATTTTCTCCAGCGGAGTGCTTCCCTCAAAATAATCGTTGTCATTTTTCATGGACATAAAACCTGCGATATTCTTAGGATTCTCAAAAATCTTGTTCAAGTAGCTATTCATCTCAAAAATAACGCTTAGGCGGAGCTTGATCTCTTGAGCGGCACAATCGGGCATGCCGATTATACTATGTGCGACTTGCTCTTCAGCGCCCCAAGACATCAATAGTGACAGCGCTGACAAACAAGCCTGAAACGACTCACTCCCGGTTGTATCAGCCACGACTTGCCTCCGTCCTCTGCTGCATGTTGAACTGCTCATTGATCAGTTCGCCTAATATCCTCGCAATCCAGGCTTGGTATGCACTCAGTACTGGATCGCTCGAATTAGCATTTGATGCTTGGTAAATGCTTCTCTCGCTCCTCACAACCTTGAGAGGTATTTCATTACCATCAACATAATAGCGCCCACTCGCAATACGGTAAGCATACGAATCTAAGGTTCTCTCGGGCTGCGCCAATATAACCCTTGCGAAGTCGACAACAGGCTCTACCGTCCACTTTTGGTTAGGACTCAACCGCGGCGGCAATGCGAGTTGAAGACCTACCACGCCTCTAGTGGCATTGGGCCTGTCGAGCTCGTTCAAGAAGTCCAATGTGCTCTGGCCCGTTTCAAAAATCCTGATGTCAATAATCTCTTTTTCTTCCAAAAGGTCCAGCACGCAAACGATTAGAAATGTGGATCCTGCCCCTAGGGATGCTACTTCTGAGAAGCTTTCAGGGTTTACTCGCAAGGTCGTCATAGCTCTCTCCCAACGAAAATGAACACTATAGATTGTAGCACTATAGGATTCAAAGAGGCTTCATCATTCCTTTTGTGGATCAAATACGCAAATGGAGCTCAAAACAGCCCTCGCTCAAGCGCTACGCAAAACTAGGACTAGCCGAGGCCTGACCCAGGAGGATTTTGGCGATGTCAGCAGCCGTACCTATGTAAGCTCTCTTGAGCGCGGCCTCAAGAGCCCCACCCTCGATAAGCTGGTCGAGCTGGCGACACGTATGGACGTGCACCCGCTATCCCTACTTGCAGAGGCCTTTTTGCTGATCGACAATGAGCCCGACATCGAAATGCTGTTCTCCCGAATCCGTCAAGACCTACATCGGCAGTGAACCGATGGCAAAGCAAAGGCCTCTACGCACGCAATATCCGATAACTGTCAGACCCGGATATTGCATAGCACCTCATTCGAAAGCATCCTTGATAGATCTGCAACCTCGTCTGAGTAGCCCATGCGCGTAGATCCACAACATCTTTTTGATACCTTTGGGAAATTTAACCAACTCAGTTTTCTCGGGGTGCATCAGGAACTACCATTGGTTCTTGATTATCTGAAACGATTCGCTCCTGATTGTAAGGCCTTAGAGAGCTACCTTGTGGTGCGAAGTTTTTTACGCTCATATGCCGGCAACCAGACGACATTCAACTCGTTTCGCACACATGTCGAGCGTCTCTTGCTCTGGTCCCAGATCATAGCGAAAAAATCCATTCTTGATATTCGTCGTGTAGATGCTGAAATGTTCATGGAGTTTTGCCTACAGCCTCCAGCAGAATGGGTAGGACCAGTAGTGAAATCGAGATTGTTCGTCTGGGGGGCGAAAACGACTTGAGTCAGATGATTGTGTTGTGAACAAAGACTGGAGGCCGTTCAGTAGTACGGCTAGCAAACGAGATCGTAAAATCGCTGTAGAGTCGTCGAAAGACCTTCCAATTCGCCCCTACCAGATGGCGCAAGGATCGATTGCGCAGGTGGTAGTTTTTTTCAGCATGCGATGGACGAAGGCTTGACCGAGTCGAATCCTTTCCGCGCAATAAAACAAAAGTCCATCATAAACAACGTGCGGTATTGGACGTTTCCGCACAATCGCTTACAGAGCTTCAGTGGAGTTTCGTTATCGACTGTGCAGAGCAGATGGCTGCGGAGGATCCGAGACACGAACGCACTTTATTTATTGTGGCAACTATCTTTTCGATGTATCTCAGGATTTCTGATTTATTCGGCAGAGAAAACTGGCGCCCCTCAATGGGTGACCTGCGCTGAGATACTGTTGGCAACTGGTGGTTTCATGTTGTCGGAAAGGGAAATAAAGCAGCCCGAATTAGCGTGCGCGATGACTATGTTGATTGTTACTTAACTCGATATCGCCGCTATTTAGGACTTTCTCCCCTGCCCTCACCTCAAGACGTTTGCCCCCTAATTGGAACGCTAAATGGTCGCGGCGGCCTGTCTGATCGCTACATCCGATCTTTGCTTCAAGTAGTGTTTGTCCGTGCACTAAAACGAATGCAGGAGGAAGGCTGGAGCGACGATGAAATTGATCAACTTCGCTCGGCATCACTACACTGGCTTCGTCATACATCCGCTACTTTCGATGCGCCTTTGCGAGATATGAAGGACTTGCAGGCAGACCTTAGGCACAACAGCCTAAGTACTACCCAGAATATTTATTACAATAGCCTGGATGAGCAGCGAGCTTCGTCTATGAAAGGGCTTAAAATTCGAAAATAGCCGATCGGTCATTAATCAAACTCGAACTGCTTGCCTCAGGTCGTCGCAACCGAGCACCGGTTACGGCTACGGCTACGGCTATGCTTGTGCTCAAGATGAGTATTTTGCTAGCACTCCAACTGATTAAGTGGACCGGTTGAAATGAAACCCTGCAAAGGTTCCCGGCGGGAGCTTGACCAAATCTGGTCCTGCAGAGAACTTAGCTCGCAGTCCGCTGGAATGGACCGAAGCGCCTGCGTCGTCTGATCATATACGTAAACGTGAAAGCCCAGGTGCAGTGCACGAGACATCTGCCGATGCCAGTAGAATTTCCCATCGCCTGTGATCGCGTCCTCGCCTAATAGCAGGTCATAGCGCGGGAGGATGTAGCCGAAAAGCACAGTTCGCGAAATTTCGGAAAGCGCTAGAGAATGACGCGTACTTGCCGATCGCCAGACCCGATGTCTCGCAAGGTATCGGCTACTGACTTCAGGAGCGCTGAGCAGTGTGACTTTGGTGTAAAAAGCCACGGAAGCCTCGGCATCGTCTACCAAAGCGATCTCGAAATCGTTGGCACTGCCTTCATGCGGCCGATGGTCGACGCGTATCAAACGGTAGCCAGGCTGAGCACTGTAGCCCGCGGTTTCACCGATATCGCTGATCCCGTCGACCCGAGTAAGGCCGGCGTAAAACGCAGAATTACCGGCAGTGCATGTGAGCAGCTCCGGCAGTTCAGGGAGCGCTTTAGTAGCAAGGTACATAGTGGTGTCTCGATGAGAGCCTGATTCCATCTGCAACCCTAATGGAAACTCCAAGACTTCACAAACCCTCACGATGGGGTACGTACTGGTGTTTCTGGAATCCCATTATTGAGTGGCTCAATTCAACAGTCCAGGCTAGCGCGCTCATGCGATGTCCAGGCCAAGCCGCTCCCTCAGCACTTGCTTCCCGTACGCTTTTCCGATTTCCAGCATCACTGCCAAACTCACCCCTCCGGCTTTCTCAGCGCCAGCTTTGGTGAGGCGCCACACCTCGGTGTCCCGAATCGTGTCTAAGTATTCGTGCCCTCTGATGGTCAGGCGCTGGGGGCGCCAGTCGAAGTCATCCATCGCGGACAGATCCTTTGCAGCCAATAAGCCAGCCTCATGCAGTAACATGACGTGATAGGAAACTACGCTATGGGTCTGATCATCGAACTCAAGATCAATCCACGAATCAGGTGTCTGGTCGCTCTCTTCCACTGCAAGCAGAATCTGACGAATCAATTCTTTATCTAATCTCAAGGAATCGTTCCCCCGTCTCCTTTTTCCTGGTTGTGAACAGCTGGCATTCTAAATCGGATGGCATCGTAAATGCGCAATGCCTCTCCACTGGTCTTGGCATGCACGATGTAATGAGCGTTAGTCACGGTTCCCAGTAAGGAATAATGGATTGTCCTGGCTTATCAAGCACAATAGCAACGCTCTGCTGTGCCCGGGTTACCGCCACGTAAAACGTCGCCGCTGGGCCAGGGGCAAGCGACTTACCTCGCTGCAGAAAAGTTGCGATTGGGCCTGTTGCGATGATCAGCACGCGCTCGTAGGTTGCACCCTTGGCGACCTTGAAGTTGATGTAATTCAGGTCGAACGCAGTGCCCGACCTTACGTTCACGCGTAGACACTGAGGGTTAAATCTCTCCACATATGCATGAACGTTACGCTTGGCGAGCAGAAATACACCGTCATGATCAGTCGTAACCTCGTTGAGTGACTCCGTTCTAGGGAAGCCCCACACGGGATTGAAGATGGTGTCTGAGAAGCTCGCAATACCAGGTGTACAGCGCCACGTCGTGTTTCGAAATTGAATCTCGAGCTCTCCTCGTCTCTGCTTGCTGAGGAACCACGCTAGGGCCTTGGCGTAGGCATATTGCTTGTTCTTCCGGCTTCGAGGGCTTGTCGATAGCACTGATTGCCGAATATCGCCAACCATCCGGATGTCGATACGGGACGTGAACAGTTTCTCTAAAAGCTCCCAGTCCCAGCCGCTGAGATCTTGAACCTCATCCACTAGGATTTCGTCGTATAGGCTCTCCAATCTGTAGAACAGAGCACCGTTGCTTTGCTCCACAAGAAGGTTGGCTAGTTTGCCGAGCTCAGCCGCATACAACGCACCAGAGGGGTTAAAAAAACGTTCTTCGCCCGTTGCGAAGCGGTTGGGGAGCCCTTCATAGTCGAAGCCTTGTACGCGTCGACCTGCGAAGACAAAGGGCAGGAAAGGCCGAGCAAAATGCCGAATGAGTAGTGTGAACCACCCCATCACTTCCACATTGGTCTGTAGACCAATTGCTTTCGCCAGGCGTTCTGAAAGCTCGTGTTGATTTCGCTGGGTGTACGTCACAACCAATACTCGACGAGTAGGCGCCAATGCGGCGCAATGCTCAACCAGGCCCTGAGTTTTGCGAGATCCCGCAACGGCGAGGGTTAGATGGTTAGCCATGGATAAAGGCTGCCGCTGCTGCCATGTACGTCGGTGCGACAATACGCTGCCTACTTTCAGCGATTCGAATGGCGGCCTCTGTTTTCTCTCTGGTCATCCACACTTCGACGCGAGCGTCAGTCCGAATACCCAGAATATCCCGGAGTGCAGCCTCTCCATTGTGATGAATAAGTTGAGGTTCCAGTGTGTACCCGTGATCCACATCGCCGATGAAGAGCTCTCTGTGCTCTCCATCAAGCCACTCCTCAACGTCTTCTCGAAGTGCTGCGGGATCCTGGCCGTCGTTGTCCCTCAAAACTGCAACCCTCTTGCCGAGTCGGGAGCAGAGCTCGAGGCATCGGGCCAGTGAGAGGCTGCGCATGCTGAGGACATCAATGCCACATGCCATCGGTGTCATCTGATAGCGATCATGGAAGATCCGCTCAAAAATGATCTCGTCGGACGGCCCCTCGACGAGAACCAGTTTGTCCGCGAGCGCCATCCGAAGCGTATCGTAGCCCGGAAGCTTCTTGTAATACCCCACGGTTTCCGGAGTTAGCCCCGTGATCGTTGTGACTGCATCCCGATTGATCAGCATCAGAGAATCTAGCCCCAGCCTATTGAGCACGTAGGTGCTGTGAGTGCTGATGAACAACTGCTGTTCTTCCCCTGCGAGCCGCTCAATGCGGTTCAAAAGCTTGACCATGCTGGTGTGGGAAAGGTGGTTTTCCGGCTCCTCGATCATCACCACCCTGGTGCGATCGGCATGTCGGCCCATTGCCAGAGAGATTTTGATGGTGGCCTGCTGGCCTTGCCCAGCCATCGAGAACGGCACATTGTCTATGTGCGGTGCGACAGCCGACTCCCACGATGTCCTGGTTGTCTGATCCATGGCCACCTTGAGGGGTTGTTGGTCGAGCGACGCCTCCAATTGCCCCAGTCGCTGATTAAGCGCCGCCAAGGCCCCATCTGACATAGCTGCTTTGGCCCGCCTGTAATCCAGGGAGATCAAGGCCTTTTCAGAGGGTTCCAAGTGGTCATTCAATATCTGTCGAAGGTGGTAGTCGACGCCACCAAACGTCCTGATCGTACGCGAGTCGATGATCGCAATGGAGAGATCTCTAGGGCGCCGGGTGAGCTCCGAATCGCCGAAATGGCGCCACTCGATCTTGTAATACTCCACAGGGAGCAGCATGGACGGATTTTCCGTCCACGCTTGAAGTTCTGCATAGTACTCAGGATTGGGTGCGACCCGGAACACCACGCCAGGGCAAGCCTGTGCAGGAATTGCGCTGTTATGCACTCCACACAACGCTTGGAGGTCAGGTCGGTTTTCCAAGAACAGCTCAATTTCGATTGTGGGCCAAGCCGCATCTCCAATAAGTAGATTGTCCAAAAACTCCGAGACTATCGCTGTGTTGAACCAGTAGGGATTGAGCTCTTCTGCTGCAGGTCTTCCCCCCATACGCCCCGTCATCGCCAAGGCGATAGCCTCCATCAACGAGGATTTACCCGCCTCGTTTCCACCAACAAGCAGGTTGATCCTTCTGTTAGGCTCCAGCTCAAAGTCCCGATGGATTCTGTACCCTTTCACCTTGATCTTCGTGATCATCGTCTTTCCTTGCTAAAGGAATCCCGTCCAGTGGGCGGGCGAATAGGAAGAGTGTACCGCGGTTTGTCGATGGCGCCAGCGGGCGCGCTAGGGCGCACGTCTCGCTGATGTCCACGAGGCTTTAGCCGCTGCGCTTAAGGACGCCACCCAGTTCGGTGAAGAGTGAAGAGTGAAGAGTGAACACAGAATGTAAACCAGAGTCGTAGCCCAGTACGCTGCGTAGCAAGACATTCAATCTCACACTACTTTCTTACCAAATCACGAAGATTATTGATGATTTGGGCGGCAGTTTGCTCTGAAGATTGATGTCGAAGCAGCGCCAGCACCTCTACCGTTTTTGGGATATCAATAGCAGGCCTGGCTGGTCGTCCCTCGTTTTGCACGAACGGGCCATCGGTCTCGGTGAGAAGCCGGTCTGACGGGAGTGAGGCGACAAGCTTACGATGCTTGGCGGAGTTCAACATCTGAATGTTGATCGAAAAATAGCATCCAAGCTCCACGGCCATGCTGGCTTCGCTCGGAGAGCCAGTGAACCAGTGGAGCACCACTGTTCCCCGGTCGGCTGGAAGTAAGCGTTCAATATAGGACAGCACCTTACCCACGCTGCGCACGCTGTGGACAGAGAGGATTTTCCCGCCCTGCTCCGAGCAAGCCTCGAGCACTCTCTTAAACACCCTCTCCTGGGCCTCGAAGCTTCGATAGAACTGGGGTCCGGCATCAAGCCCCACCTCTCCGACGTATCGAGTTTCCTCAAGCAGGCGTTCCAGTAGTGGTAGCTCAGATTCGCGCTCTGCCACTAGTTGAGGATGTAAGCCCAAGGCCACCCGGACATGCCGAGCCGAGGCCGCAAGCTCTCGATTGCGCTGCCATGCTTTCGGTGTTGTGGTCACGGCCAAGGTGGCCACCTCAGCCCGATCGCATTCCACGATGAGACGCTCATGATCGGGATAGAGGTCAAGATGGCAGTGGAAGTCCACCCACCTCG
This sequence comes from Pseudomonas sp. I3-I5, assembly GCF_022699445.1. Lineage (NCBI taxonomy): Bacteria > Pseudomonadati > Pseudomonadota > Gammaproteobacteria > Pseudomonadales > Pseudomonadaceae > Pseudomonas > Pseudomonas sp. I3-I5. Next base: position 2,257,982 of record NZ_CP093940.1, read on the forward strand.
GAGTTGATCTATTCTGCGACTTCATAGTGGTACGGCGGTCACACCCTCAAGGTAATCGTCCACTTCTAGCAAGCCCTCTCGATAGACCTGTTCAAAGTTATCCAGGCTATCAGGGTGGTCGATCAACGGCCCGGGCTCGTGAATGGCGAACTTTGCGCGCTGGGGCGCACGTTTGAGGCGCGCTATGGCCAACTGGAAAGATCGCACATGTTCGCCATCAGACTTGTTCGTGTCCAGAGATTGAGCATGCAGATCCGGAATGACATACCGCGTCTGATCCGGCCCACAACCGCGGTGAATTGCAGCCCGCCGGATGATGCAGGGGACGCAGAACCCACAATGCTTGGGTGATCGATTCGCGGGGTCGGGATGGTACCTCGCCTTTCCGGGTGATGAGCACGACATTGTGAGATGCACATGATCCGCCAGGAATGCAGGGTCTGTGCACTGTTCTGCCATTTGCCCCTTGGTAAGATAGCTGAACATGTTAAACAACCTTGTGCTCAGCCCCAGGCGCCCAAACAGCTCATTTACCCGCGCCATGTAGTATGGGTGGGTCGTACGAGTGCTACATGCACCTAGGCGCCGCGGATCCAGCGGGACGTTCAGAGAGATCAAGCCATTTTCAGGAACATGGATGGTGATCGAGTCGCCGATCGCTTCCGCGGCCATGGCCGCCAGAGCGAAAAACAGGAATGAGCGCGCTCGCAGCGTGTCCTCGCTACCACCACCTTCCACGAGGTCATGCGGGAAGCCTACACGGGCCTGTACGTGATTAATCGCGGTCTCGGAAAACCTCTCCTGCAGCACTGCCCGACAGTCGTTTTGATAGGTGCTGGTGCTGTTAGTGTCCCAGTAATGACTAACAAGTAACGGCTTGCCGCCATTACTTAGCAGGTTGATCGCGCCGATAAAGCTGTCCATCCCCCCGGAGAACAGGCATACGCTGTCAGACTCATCTGTTCTCAAGCTATCAGGGATGGGGGAAAGCTCCTCGATATCTGTGGGACGCTCGCGGAAGGCCAAGCGCCAACGATCACCAGTGAGGAATTTCAATGTCGAGGCCAGCAAGTCGGACGTTGCTGCCCAAAGAACGGGATCCGCGACGGGGATGTAGAGATCAATCTCTCTCGTCCAGGCATTCTCCGATTCGGTGTCCCGTGAGATCCTCGTATCTGCTGCGGTGAGGGTCGCTGCCAGGAGTGCAAGATCGACGGCAGTTTCTCCTGGGCTTAGACCAAGACCAGCCAACTGCTCAACGGCTTGCCCGATTCCAAACTGCAGTCTCCCAATTCCATCCAAGAACTGAATATTGGTGATGACACTGCCTGGCGCCAGCAACTCCAGCTCTTGGTCGTCAGTTTGGCCAAGCCGGCAAATAATGCTGTGGTGCCTCATTCTAATCCCTCCGCTGCAGTGGCGATCAGATCGAATGCCGCCTCATAGATCGCACTGGTCACCTGATTGACCTCTTGGTCTGTGGGGGCCGGCCATTGCTCCAGTCGGTTAGCGAGCTGGCCTCGTGTACAACCCATGATAAAGGAGCTCAGTTGAGATTGAATGCGCTCAACTGCGTCCACATCATCTGGCATGGTGATCCCCCTGCCGCCCAAATCCGCCATGATCATGCTCTCAATCGAATTCGCTACGAAGTCGAGGAAGAAACTCTGTCGATCAGCTTGGGTCATGTCATCGAAGCTACCGTTGCTTGCCTCGTCCAGTTCGGCGATTGTCTTTAGCGCTGCCTGGCGCGCAACACCTTCGTCGATCGCCCCTCCAGGCGGGCAAATGAACTCAAGTAGCGTGAGCAGCACCTGGGAGGCCGGTTGCCCTGGGGCAACGGTGAGCTGCAAGCGTCGCAGCGTTTCAGCTGCCCCGTTCCGCTGAACATCTCCGAAGATGCTGAGCAGCTTGGCGGCAGTAGCACGGGACGTTCCCATGCGACGCGCGCCTCTGGAAGATCCTCCAACGCCTTTGCGCACATAGGAAGACAACGCATTGCCAAGGTCGCTAGGGCTGCCAGTGCGGGCAAATCGGGTGAAGCTACTGCGCGCCCCGCGAAGGGAGCCAGTGCCGTCATTGTTCACTGGCGCTGATGGCGCGGAGCCCGGCTGAGATGGCATAGCACCAGGTTGCGATGGATTTGACGGGCCTGGCCCGTTGGCTTGAGCAGCCGGTGCGCTTGGCTGCGCAACATCATCAATCCAGGAAGGCACCAAGCCGGAGCTCGGGCCTCCATATCCTTTGGAGGTACCCATATCAATCCTTATGATTTGCCGCTGAAGGCCAGTACGCGATTGGCCGCCTTCTGGAGATTCTCGTTTTCGACCTGCTGGCTCCAGCCCCTGAGAATTCCCTCAAGCGCTTGGATAGCGTTCGTATCCTTCAGGCACTCATGCCATGGGGCTGGAGCCCACATGCCGAGTTTTTGTGTGGGCAATGATCGGACAAATTCGACCAAGCGTTTCTGTAGTGCGGGGCGTTGTTTGACAAGCTCGATCAACCCCGCAACTCCTTTAGGTTGATCCAAAAAATCGTCCGCCTGGATTATCTGATCGCGGAGAGCATCAAAAACATTCTCGGCATCAACCTCAGCCAATCCCAAAATTTCTTTCTTCGTGGCCCCTTGTCTGAACTGCAATGGTGGGCCCATCAGCTTGTCGACGAGCGCCTCGAGATGACTCACTGCGACCTGCCCCATCAACGAGCTGCGCTTGTCGCGAGTCACGAAGATGTACGGCCGCAAATCAATGCCCGATAGCGCGGGGTCAATCGCCGCCCAATTGCTAATCCAATCACTCTTCTCCCAGTCGTTCACCTCTCCAGAGGTGGCCACCGCCTTGAGCTTCCCGGAGCTTTTCCCCTCCTCTGGCTCTGAAATCCTCTCCCTGGATTTCCTAGCCCGCTTCTCCAACTCGGCGATGGCAGGTACCACGCCATTCGCATCCAGACTCGCGATCCGTGCCAGTTGCTCGTAAAAATCGGGGTGGAAGCGCTCAGCCAACATGATTTTTGCAAGTATTGGGCGCCGGATGTCCTCAGCAAACCCTCGAGCATCGGCGATGGCGTAGCGAAGCATCATGGAGTTCAAGAAGCGTTTGATCTGCCGTGGGTTACCGCGGGTACCCTCACTCAAGATCCGGGCTAACAAGGCACTAGTGTCCAGTGCTTCTTGGGCAAACTCCGGAAGCGGGTTGCCGAAGGCGCCAGCTACAGCCTTGCGGTCGAGGCCTGTGCTCTTCCAGGGGCGGAGCATGTCCTGCTGGGCGGTTTCCAAAAGGCTTTTGAATTGTTTGTCGTCCGTTTTCACACAGCTCTCGAGCTGCAGCAGCGTGATGTAACTACGAGTCTCCGCCAATCCGAGGGCCGGGATGCGGAACGGTACCTGGATGAGTTTCTCCAGGTAGTTACGTGCGTAGGTCACGGGCCCCGCACCTTGCGGCAGGTCTGGGAAGTGCTCGCGTACCGCGTACTCAATCATTGCCTCATCGGCACCGACCACGAAGGCAGTTCGATTTACGAAGAGGAAGAGTCGGATGGCTTCGAGCGTGGCGATGGCTGTTTTGGGTAGGCATCGATCCAGGTCATCAACGATGACCACCAATTGGTCAATGTCGGCGGCGGTCAGAAGCTCTTCGAACTCGACTCGGAACTGATGCATGTGCTCGGGAAGCTGCTCAGACTCTGTTTCGGCATCCTTGATGAAGCCCCCGGCCTTCTCTGCAAGGCCGGTTAGACTCTCAACGCTTAGATGGTCACCTGGGTTCTGCACGAAGGAGGAAATCGATTCCACCGCCCCTTTGAGCTGGTCAATGCTAGGGATGCCGGTTAGCGCGGTGAAGCCTAGCCCTCCGGCATGCTTGGCCAGCTTGAACCAATCCACACGCCGCAAGACTTTCTTTGCGGCCTCGGCAACTTTCGTGGAGCCTGGGCGAGCACGTCTCAGCTCATCAACAATGGTCTGGATAACGACAGTTTTCGCATCCTCGAAACCTTCGAATGTCCACCCGTTAAACCATATGCAGCAGACGCGCTTATCCGCGTTGAGCAGTTGCTGAGTCATCTTCAGGACACTGGATTTACCTGCTCCCCAATCACCATGAACGCCAATAGTGACCGGGGTGCCCCGCGATTCGTGAAGCAGGCGCTGTACCGTTTTGGCAATGGGGGCGTAATACAGCAGGTCAGTAGCCGTTTCCTGGTCGTTCAGGAACATGCAGAGAACTCCCTTCCTAGCATTTGGGGTGCAACCCATGACAGTGAACTCAGCGCTAGGAAGCGACCGGTCTCACATCACATAACGGGCACAATTTGGTGACCGGAGTAGGCCAAAGCCCGTCGACTGATGTCAATACGCCATTTTGCAGTATTGCTACTGTATTTTGCCCCGCCAGAACTGGTGGGCTACCTTAGGCTCCTCATCTCATGCGATTTGGCTAGCGGTAAGGCGTACTTGGGAGTAATTCTGCTGCGGAATGTGTCGGCCTGCTATTTCGCCATGCTCCCCTATGGGGCTGTTGAATCCGGTTACCCGGCCCAACGCATCTAGCCAAGTAAATCGCTATTGATCAGCCCTGGGTAAAGGCGCAAAGAAACTCGTATGCTTAAAGGTTGGGAGGAGTACATTAGTACTCCTTGCTAAGTCTCGGCTCGAGGCTTACCGACTTTCAGACCGATCCTTGGTTTCAATCGCAGCGCGAAGTGCTTCTAGCTCGTTTTCAGACTGCTCGAGTAGTGCCTTCAACTCTTCTGCCCTTTGCTGCGCTGCTGTTCCAGCCAGATGGGCATCGGTAGCATCTTTACTCTTGGTTTCGAGCTGGTGAGCCAGTAGCTCTTTGGCCCCTTCCGCGCGAGCAGTTGCAGCATTGGCGATGCCCAGGTCGCCTCTCAGATGCTCGATAGCGTCACGATGCTGGCTGGCCTCCTTGGCGTGCTGACGGTTTTCGGCTATCAATCGCTCGTTATCGCGAATCAGTCGAGTGGCTTCTTCCTGCTTAACCATGAGCGTCTGCTGGAGGAGTGTCACCTCTTGCTGCATCTGGTAGATCTGAGTTTCGTGACGGTTTAGATCCTGGTCGCGCTGCTCCTTTACCGCTACTCGGTAGTGCTCGAGTGCTTCTCTGGCATGCGTATGCTTCTCCTCCAGAGATTCGATCTGGGCGTCCTTCTCTTGCACGCGAATCTCAAGGTCGCTGCAGCTCTGGCTGATCCGGGCGTTTCGAGTGATCTCGGTTTGTAGGCTGGATTGAACGATCTTGAGTTCTTCGTCCTGAGCCTGCAGGGCTGACTGCAGCTTGGCGATCTCCAATTGCGATTGCTCAAGCTTGCTTTGAAGTGTACCGCTCTCAGCTGCCATCGCTTTGCGTTCAAGCTCAAATGCGGCCCGCTCATGCGCCAAGGCTTCGTTTCCCTCCTCAAGCAGGCGTTCAAGCATCTTACCCACCAGCTCCGTAAGTTCATCACTTAGGCGCGAAGGCGAAGCCGAGGGTCGAGGGTCGAGTGATTCAATCTCCTTCAAAAACCGCTGAATCGTTGTCTTTGAGCCGGTATTTCCAAGTTCGATGCGTATCGCGTCGATGCTAGGGTTCTGCCCTCTCGACAGCAGCGCCTCGCGAGCCTTGCGCACCAGTACCAGGTTAATGCCGCCTCTAGCCACGTCTGCCCCTACGATTTCGTACTGTTTTACGTTTCATGTAATTACGTGCCACTTTAACACTTTTATATAGCAATTATTCCTTAATTTTTGGCAAGACATAATCGAGGTTTATGGCTTGTCATGCCGTTGAGCGGCAGTAAAATGGTTAGAAATGCCGTACAAATGGTAAAAGCGAGCAACCGATGGCTCGAAGCGGGGAAAATTGCGTGGTTGAAGTGGTCAGCAAGGCAGAGAGGTACCTAGAGGCGAGCGTTCGAGAGAACACCTCGAAGAGCTATGCGGCTGCCCTCGCCCACTACGAGGTGACCTGGGGCGGCTATCTGCCCACTACCAGTGAGTCAGTGGTACGGTATATCGCTGAGTACGCTGACCAACTGGCGCTCAGTACCCTCAAGCAGCGCTTGGCTGCCCTAGCCAACTGGCATCAAAGCAACGGATTCCCTGACCCCACTAAAGCACCCAAGGTCAGGCAATTGTTAAAAGGCATTCGGGCATTACACCCTGTGCAGCAAAAGCAAGCGGCACCCCTAGCATTGCTGCATCTCGAAAAGGCAGTGGCGCATCTCCAGGAGGAGGTTGTTCAGGCAAGAGCCGCCGGCAACATGTCTAGCCTACTCAAAGCGACTCGCGATATCGCCCTGCTGACGATCGGCTTTTGGAGAGGGTTTCGCGGAGACGAACTCGCCAGGCTCACCATCGAGAACACACATGCCGAGCGCTACGTTGGGATAAGGTTTTACTTGGGAACTAGCAAGGGGGATCGACAAAATATCGGGAGGGAGTACAAAACCCCTTCATTGACCAAGCTATGTCCTGTGGAGGCATACCTCAATTGGCTGGAAGCTTCTGGCCTCACCCGCGGCGGCGTATTCCGGGGCATTGATCGTTGGGGCAACATCAGCGATCAACCTCTCGCTGCCCACAGTCTCATCCCCCTTCTTCGGGGCACCCTAGAGCGCTGCGGCCTACCCTCTCAAACGTTTACCGCTCACTCCATCCGGCGGGGCTTTGCCACATGGGCGGCGAGTTCAGGCTGGGACATCAAGACCTTGATGGAATACGTAGGATGGAGTGACATGAAGTCGGCGCTGCGCTATGTGGAGCCCGCCCAGCAATTCGGCGGACTCGTGCGGAAGCTTGAGGGGTGATTTCTGGCGCGCTCTGATTGCCAACAGAGGTAGGATTGCGTTGACCGCTGCTGGCTGGAGTTTCTGGATAGGCATGATCGAGACAGATGGCCATCTCAGCTCACTTACATCTCATGACGTCCCGGTCCAATCGGGTGTAGCCATTGAAAACGTAGAAATTTGATTCAATGCCAGCGGTTGGGATGTATAAAAAAACCGCCCTTGAAGGCGGTTTGTCTGCGTTCGGAAGATGATTCTAGCGAGCCAGCCAGCTTTCCACTTCCTCGGATCCGTACTCGGCTTTCCATTCCTTAAGCAGCTTGTGATTGCCGCCCTTGGTTTCGATGATCTCGCCATTGTGCGGGTTCTTGTACTGCTTCACCTGACGGGCGCGGCGCGGGGACTTTTCTGCAGCTGAAGGAGCGACTGAACGACGGTTCGCCTGCGGATCCAGAATGTTGATAATGTCGCGAAGGCTGTAACCGTATTTGCTCAGCAAATCGCGCAGCTTGGTCTCAAATTCGATTTCTTTCTGCAGCTCAGAAGAGCTTTTCATTTCTTCCAGCTCGGCCAGCTGGGCGGCCAATTTTTGCTCAAGCTGACGGAATTCTGCCAGGCGGGACATATGAGATCCTCAAATTTAATGAAAATAGTCGGACATCCTAAAGCATTTCGTTAACGATGTCTTTTAGTTTGACGCTGATTCTAAATCATCGTTGACTTTAACTTACCATGGATTGTTTTCTCTAGAGTGCATAAATCTTGACACATTCATGATGTTGTACTGACCGCAGGCTACTCTGCTTGCAGAATTCACGTGCCTTTTCGACACGCTCAATCGTCACGCGCATCACATTCAACCGACGGTTAACTTCCTATACCCAGACTGATAGGACGACAGCCCGGCCTAGCTTCGCACGCTCCTCAACCACACGAGCAGGCGTAACAGGTTAGACCGGTCAGGTCACACTCCTCGAGTAAATAGCGTTGTGAGCTTGAATTTGCAGCTGAATTGACTTTATTTGCCCCCAGAAGTGAAATACAAATCGTTAAGCGCAGCGGTCTGACCAGTTCATAAAACGACCTTTCGATTGAGAATGGTCGATCCTGCGACGAGAGGTAGTGAGCTACTACCATTGCTGCCATTAATAGTAATGATTAATGAAGATAAGATTTTTATTAGTAAATACTATGAACCTGCGCATCTATGATGTGCTTCGTTGTGCATATTTCTGGTCAGACCGGACAAAGGAAGCGGAAATTCTTCAGCCACCCTAAACTGTTACTCATCAGATTCTGTCTGTCACAGATCTGCTGCGAATGGGGACGACCCAATCCGCTCAGCGAAGGCCGTCAGGCCGCACGAGTCAAAACTGGATGACGAAAATCATGTTGCTCCACGATCAAAACAATCGAGTCTGTATCGCATGTTTTTTCCACTTCTCGTGCACCTCATCCATCCGTTCAAACCTACATAGCACTCCGCCACCGCAGCGGGACCCTACTATCCAAACGCCGGAACTCACATTCACGTCCTCAGCGCATCAATAAACACCATAATCCATTCTCACAAGGCACTCGCAGACTTGGCGATACCCTTCGTTATCCATAAGAAGACTGCAGGGGGCGCCCCCCCCCAAGCCAAGGGCCGGTTCGATGAGCCAGTTAGCCGCCAATTGATGGTTACCCAAAACGAATGCCGCTAGACCGCGAACCTGATCCATTCGCACAGAAACAACGGAACTGACTACTCCAGCAACTCGGACCTGCTGATGAGCAAGGGCCTAGTAAATCTATCGCTAGCATACGGGCCTCCAATTGTTTGTTTTAGCTGGCTTATGGATAGGGGCCCCTTACAATAGCTACAAGATCGCTCGTGCGTTCGAGGCCTATCTGATGCAACATCCAGAAATTATCGCTGAGCGGGCGCCAACAAACGACTCCGCTATAACCACCTCTACCAGACATCACCAACATGGACCGGATGAACGTACGCTGGAACATGAAAACCAGCACTGCGCAATTTAAACCGGAAAGACAACTGAATAGAACAAGCGGTCCAGACTGCCAGCTCAATCCGACTCAAAAGCAACTTTGATTGGCAGCTCACCTGCCTCGAATAACTCAGCTGCAACTTTATGCCGGCGAGCTTGTTCCAGGTGCTTACGCATGTGATCAGCTGCTGCAAGCCGATCACCTTTTTCAAGACAAGCAAGGATAGCGAGATGCTCAACCGCCTGCTCTCGCCGAGGAGCGCGCTTGCTAGCCTGACGGTATTCCACAAGACGGCGAAGCTGGTCGAGACGACGAACCGTCTGGACGTGAAATCTGTTGCCGGAAAAGCTGGCAAGCGTCTCGTGAAACTGAGCATTTGATTCGAACAGTTCCTGCGGAGTCATGGTCAGGTAGCCGCCATCAGCAATGAATTGCTGCTGCTTTTTACAGCGAGCCAAAGCTTCGGTATCGATCATAAACGTTGGGGCAAGCAGTCCCGCCGGCTCGATGATCGCTCGGAAGGAATAGCTTTCTTCGTAGGCTTCGACCGAGTCGATCATCGGCAGGAATTGCCAGCCTTGGCCGGCACGCTGCTCAATCCAGCCTTCTTGTTGAATGCGGCTCAAAACCCCTCGCAGCATATAGCGTGAAATGTTGAATAAACGCATCAGGTCCGTTTCAGCAAACTGCTCAGGAATCTGGCCGTTCAGTCGCATCACCGCGATCTGCTGATAGACCGGGTCGTCGATGGAGACCGACAAATCTTGGGCAATTTCAGCCAGATCATCATAGGGCTTGGCCAGGAAAAAACCGCGATTGCGGTCCTGACTCAGCAATCCTCGCTCGGCAAGGTAGTTGAGAGCAATCTTGATAGGAGTTCGTGACGTCTTCAAAGCCTTAGCCAGTCCTAGCTCCGAGACATGATGCCCCGCAGCCAGTTGCTCTTGGCGAACATAGGCAACGATATCGCGAGCCACGCGGGCTTGAAGAGGCGTCAAATTCATATCTTTTCCGAGTTGGGGCGTTGGATTGTGGGGCTCCTCCCATCAGACGAACCCCACAGCTCCCACATTATGCCTTTTGCGGGTTCATTTCCAAATGGAGTTCGGCGTTAACAGATGTCGAGACCATTGGCTTACGGGTCATAGCAGTGCAATAAACGCACCAGCCACCAGGAGGATGCCTGCGATCATGAGGACCAGTTGTACGAACTCGTGGCTTGAACAGCGTCCCAGTGGCGCTCGGAGCGGCCACACCGAAAAGGTTTCCGCCAACGACAATGAACGCAACTGCCCGACAACGTCACCGGTACTTGGCAGCAGGTCCTTGAGCAAAGAGAAGTTCAGCGAAGTAGTCGACGCGATGCCAGCCAAAGTGAGCGACGTAATCAAAACCAGCGATGCAGTAGATTCAGCAAACGGCACAAGAAAAAATGCAGTTATCAATCAGCATCGAGATCGCAATCACGTTACGGCGCTTGCCTGAGTTAAACCCGCCACCGCGAGTCAGATACCAGCCGATGAGGTTGCCCAGCCCCATGTATAGCGCGATTGCAGCAGCATACAGGATGGCAGTCACTAGACCGATTTCTCCAGCAATAGATGCCGCTCTTGCTGAAGGTAGCTCGGCAGCCAGGTCAGGAGGGGATACTGGGTGTAGACGTTGCAGCCTTGCGCAGAAGCTGCAGCACCCCCTTTTTGCCGCCACCGGAACGCGAATCCAGGATAGTTTTGCTCTCTTGGCTGCACAGCCACCGCATGTCTTCAGGCTTGCCGAAGAACAGATACCCAGCCAACAGCCAACCGCCAGCAGAGCCGACGGCCAGCCATCAACTTACGAAGCTGAGTGATAGACCGGGAATGCTCCGAACATCACGCCACCTACCAACATGGCCATGCTCACCAGGAGCGCCCATTTCAACGCAAAGCGCTGGTGGTCACCCAGGTCGACTTTTGCCAACGCCACCAGCAGATATAGCGAAGGCACCAATGGGCTGAGCAAGTGAACAGGCTGACCAACCACCGATGCCCGGGCGATCTCCAGATGCGAGATTCCGTAGGTAGCGGCGGTCTGGGCGATCACTGGCAAGATGCCGAAGTAGAAGGCATCGTTCGACATGAAGAAGGTGAACGGAATGCTGACCAAGGCAGTGAACACCGCCAGGTATGGGCCAAACGCATCAGGAATGACTGCCAACAGCCCCTTCGCCATCGCATCGACCATGCCGGTACCCGAAAGGATGCCGGTGAAGATGCCTGCGGCGAAAATGACCGAAGTCACCGCGAGAACGTTGCCCGCGTGAGCGGAGATACGCTCTTTCTGCTGCTCCAGATGTGGGTAGTTGATCATCACCGCGATGGCGAAGCAGACCATGAACAGCACTTGAATCGGTACGATACCTGCCATCAACACGCCAATCATCGTTGCAGTGAGTAACAGGTTGGGCCAGAACATGTGCGGACGGCGATTGCGATCGCACTCCTCATGCGAACCATTACCCAACGCGATAGAGCCGTTGTGGAAATCATCCACGGCAATCACGCCCAGGCGAGCACGCTCACGTCGACCCAGCAGAATTGCGATGAAGAGCAAGCAGGCGCAGCCCAGCAGCATCGACGGCACCATCGGCAGGAAGATGTCCATTGCATCGACATGCAGCGCAGCCGCAGCACGGGCAGTAGGACCACCCCACGGGGAAATGTTCATGATGCCGTTTGCGATGTTGACCACGCAGGTCAGGCCCAGAACGCTCATTCCCAGGCGCTGATAAAGCGGCAGGAATGCGGCGACCACGATCATGTAAGTAGTGGAACTGTCGCCATCCAGGGATACAAGCATGGTCAAGATCGTGGTTCCGACCAAGACCTTCAGCGGGTCACCCTTCACGATCTTCAGGATGCAGCGCACCAATGAATCGAACAGTCCCGCGTCGATCATGATGCCGAAGTAAAGAATCGAGAAGGTCAGCATGACGCCAGTCGGCGCCAGAGTCTTGATGCCGTCGAGCATCATCGTGCCCAGGCCGGCATAGAAACCGCCAATCAGGGCAAACACGATCGGTACCACAATCAGGGCGACCAGGGCAGTCAGCCGCTTGGTCATGATCAGGTACATGAAACAGGTGACCATCGAAAAACCGAGCACGGTCAGCAGCATGGCTCTCTCCTTATTTTATTAGTGCCGCGAAGCCAGGCTTTTAGCGGTACGAAGCGGAAGGAGCGGACTGAGGCCGGACGGATTTACGGTAGGTCTGATTGCATTTCATCTTGAATTTCCTCGTTTTTGTCTTTGTGCGGGAAAGGCTGGCAGGCAGATCAATGGCCGGTCTTCAGGCTTCAAGGTGACCATTCGGCGCTCGACCGAAGTTTTTCTGCTGGAGGTAAATTGACTCAAGTTTAGACAAAGTGCAATATCGCCTCACAAAAAACACGCCTGTGAGGTCCCCGGCATGAGCAAGCACATTGGCCAAACCCTGGCCGTGAACGGTCGCAACTACCGCGTCTGCAACGTATCTGAAGCTGTAAAAGCGATAGGCGGCGACTTCGCCCGCCTGCCAATGAGCCTCCGGATCCTCGTTGAGAACGTCCTGCGTACCGAGGCAGAGCCGAACGAGGCGCTGAAAGTAATTTGCACTCGCTCTAAAAACAGCGACATTCCCTTCCGCCCCGCTCGCGTAGTACTTCAGGACCTGCTCGGCACCCCTGCCTTGGTCGACCTGGCCGGCCTGCGTGACGCAGTAGCAAAAGCAGGCGGTGATCCACGTCAGGTAAACCCGGTCACCCCTACTCACCTCGTCGTGGACCACTCGCTGAACGTAGAGCGTTGGGGGGATGCCAGCGCATTGGCCGATAACGAAGCTATCGAGCGCGAGCGCAATGCCGAGCGCTTTGCCTTCCTGGACTGGTGCAACAAGGCCTTCAACAACCTGTCGATCGTGCCTTCCGGTAACGGCATCCTTCACCAGATCAACCTGGAGCGCCTGACCACCGTCATCGGTACGCGCGAATCCGAAGGTGATCTGTGGGCCTTCCCAGATACGCTAGTCGGCACTGACAGCCACACCACCATGATCAATGGCATCGGCGTGCTGGGCTGGGGTGTTGGTGGTATCGAGGCAGAAGCCGCAATGCTGGGCAAAGCCCTGATGATGCGGGTTCCAGAAATCGTCGGCGTCCGACTGGAAGGCGTCCCGCCATCGGGCTACGTTGCTACCGACATCGCGCTTGCCTTGACCGAAAGCCTGCGCAAAGCCGGCGTAATCGGCAGCGTGTTGGAATTCCATGGCCCAGGCGTTGCCGCCCTGTCCTTGGCGGACCGTGGCACCCTGTCCAACATGGCTCCTGAGTTCGGCGCTACCGCAGCAATGTTCGCGATCGACGATCGCACCCTGCACTACCTGCGACTCAGCGGTCGCGGCGGTGAGATTGCCGAGCTGACCGAGGCTTATGCCAAACATCAAGGTCTGTGGCATGACAGCCTGGAATCGGTCGAATACGACCGTGTCGTCACCCTCGACCTGAGCACCGTTGGTCGTGCGATTGCCGGCCCGAAACAACCTCACCAGCGCATCCTGCTGGGTAAAGGCGAAGCAGCAAAAGACGTCCCTACCGACCTGGATAACGGCTCGGTCGTGATTGCCGCCATCACCAGCTGCACCAACACCTCCAACCCCCGTGGCGTGATCGCTGCGGCCCTGGTCGCCCGCAATGCACTCAAGCGCGGTCTGCGTCGTGCTCCATGGGTCAAGGCTTCCTTCGCACCCGGCTCCAAGGTGGTCGCCGACTACCTGGACCGTGCAGGTCTGAACGTGGACCTCGACAACATGGGCTTCAACGTTGTTGGTTACGGCTGCACGACCTGCAACGGCATGTCCGGCCCTCTGCTCAGCAAAGAGATCGAGGACGAAATTCGCACTCGCAAGCTGGAAACCGTTGCAGCGACCTCCGGTAACCGCAACTTCGAAGGTCGCGTACACCCGCTGGCTCGTGAAGTGTTCATCATGTCCCCTCCCCTGATCGTGGCGTACGCGATTGCTGGCACCTACCGCATCGACCCGCAAGTGGATGCGCTCGGCACCGACGCCGAAGGCAAGCCGGTTTACCTCAGCGAGCTGTGGCCTTCGGATCAAGAGCTGGACGAGATCGAGAAGAAAGCACTGTCGGCCGACCTGTTCGACAAGGCTTACAGCTCGGTACCTCGCGAAGCGGGCGTCATCGCCTCTGACCTGCGCGCCGGCGTTACCGATCAGTACGCCTGGGACCAGAGCAGCACCTACATCCGCAAGCCGCCGTACTGGAGCGATGAGCTGACTGCTACCGACCCTCAACGCGACCTGAAAGACATGCGCGTTCTGGTGATGCTGGCGGACAACATTACGACCGACCACATCTCGCCGTCGGGCGCCATCCTGCCGGACAGCGACGCAGGTTCGTATTTGAAAGGCCACGGCATTGGTGTTGATGACTTCAACTCCTATGGCACTCGTCGCGGCAACCACGAAGCCGCACAGCGCGCCACCTTCGCAAGCCCTCGCCTGAAGAACGAGCTGATGACTGACGGCCGCGAAGGCCCTTGGACGCTGCTGCTGCCGGAAAACCGCGTGAGCACCGTGTTCGAAGCCGCCCAAGCTTATGCTGATCGCAAGCAGCCTCTGATAGTAGTGGCAGGCAAGGAGTACGGCAGTGGTTCGTCGCGTGACTGGGCAGCCAAAGGCCCTCGCCTGCTGGGCGTGCGCGTTGTCGTGGCCGAGAGCTTCGAGCGCATCCACCGCACCAACCTGGCTGGCCTGGGCATCCTCCCGCTGCAGTTCCCAGAAGGTGTAACTCGCAAGACGCTGGGCCTGACCGGTCACGAGAAGTTCTCGGTGGAAGGCATCAACGACACCTTCGCGCCTGGCGACAAGCTGCTACTCGTCATTGAGCGTGCAGATGGCTCCACTGAAAACGTAACCGTCACCAGCCGCCTGGATACACATGAAGACGTGCGCTACTTCCGCCGCGGCGGCCTGCTGCCGCAGCTGCTGGTGGAGAGCATGGACAAGGCTGCTAAAGCGAAGCAATTGGAAGGAGCAGTGTAATGACTCAAGTTCGAATCCCTGCCGTATTCATGCGCGGCGGCACCAGTAAGGGCGTCTTTTTCCTTGAGCAAGATGTTCCGGCTGCAGGCCCAGAGCGCGATGCACTGATGCTTCGCGTCATTGGCAGTCCGGATCCTTATGGCAAGCAGATCGACGGCATGGGTGCTGCCACCTCCAGCTCCAGCAAGGTCGTCATCATCGGTAAATCGGGTCGTACCGATTGCGATGTTGACTACCTGTTCGGCGCCCCGGCAATCGAAAACCCGGTTGTCGACTGGTCCGGTAACTGCGGCAACCTGAGCGCAGCCGTCGGTCCTTTCGCGATTCGCCAAGGGCTCGTCGATGCGCCTCGTGACGGCATCGCCACCATCCGCATCTGGCAGGCCAATATTCAGAAACGCATCATCGCCCATGTCCCGATGAAGGATGGCGAGGTCGTTGAAGAAGGTGATTTCGTGCTGGATGGCGTCGCCTTCCCTGCTGCCGAAATCGTCGTGGAATTCCTTCAGCCTGGCGGTTCGGGCGGCAGCATTCTGCCAACCGGCAATGTCGTGGATGAACTGGATATCCCTGGCTTCCCAGGCTTGCCGGCAACATTGCTCAACGCAGGCAACCCGACGATCTTCGTCGACGCCCAGCGCGTTGGCCTGACCGGGACCGAGACCCAAGACCAGGTCAACGGCAACGCCGAACTGCTGCAATCGCTGGAAACCATCCGCGCACACTGCACCGTGGCCATGGGTCTGGCGGCTACCGCTGAAGAAGCAACGCGCCTTCGCCCTCACACGCCGAAGCTCTGCCTGGTAGCTCCGCCGCAAACCTACGGCGCTGCCGGTGGCAAGACAGTCGAAGCCGGCGAGATCGATGTGATCGCCCGCATCCTTTCCATGGGCAAACTGCACCACGCAATCACCGGCACTGGCGCTGTAGCCGTTGCCGTGGCGGCCGCTCTGGAAGGCACGCTGGTCAACCGTATCGTCGGCGATATCGGTGAACGCCAAGTCAACATGGGCCACACCGCCGGCACCGTTGCCGTAGGCGCGCAGACCACCCAAGTCGATGGCAACTGGATTGTGGACAAGGCCGTCATGAGCCGAAGCGCCCGTCGCCTGATGGAAGGCTGGGTGCTCGTACCGTCGAAGTACTGATTGCTCAGCTACCGCCGACCTTCGAAGGTCGGCGGTACTCATCACAACAAAAACAACGATGAGATTTTGCTATGTGCCCATCACCGTTCTCACCCGCCATTTCTCGACGCACGCTGCTCTCTTCTACTTCCATCGTCGCTGCGGCAACCATTCTGGGCCTCGGCGCGGGAGCGGCAGATGCCAAATCAGGACCTGAGAAGAACGCTATGCAGCCTGCCAACTCGAACAAAACCCAAATTGTCTATGTGGGCTCCAGAACCACTCGCGAGCGTAACGCCCGCGGTGCAGGCATCACGGTTTATCGACATGACCCGCAGACAGGTCGCTCCGAACTGGTTCAAACCGTCGGCGATCTGACGAACCCATCCTTCCTGTGCCTCGACCAAACCCAGAACCTGCTGTTCTGCGTGCATGGCGACCAGTCCATTGTCAGCTCATTCCAAATTGAGCCAGCCAGCGGAACGCTCACGAAGGTGAGCTCGGTTAGTTGCGAAGGGAACAACCCCGTCCATCTTACCGTGGACAAGAGCAACAAATTCCTCGCTGTGGCCAACTATGCCACCGGCAGCATTGTCATTCTGCCGTTCGATAAGACCGGCCACCTGCAACCCGTCATCAGCAAATACGACCTTCCGGGCAACCCTGGCCCGCACAAGATCGAGCAGGCGAGCTCCCACCCGCACATGATCCCACGCGATCCATCGGGCCGCTTCCTGGTGGTCCCGGACAAAGGACTGGATAAAGTCTTTGTGTTCGATTTGAAGCAGAACGGGACCGCACTGAAGCCTGAACTAGCGCATGAAATCAAGGCACGCGAGGGGGCCGGACCTCGACATGTGGTGTTCTCTCCGACCGGGTCATTTGCTTACGTCGTGAACGAACTGGACAGCACGATCACCAGCTACCGCTACAACCAGAATGACGGCTCCCTGGTTCCATTCCAGATGGTTCCAGCCCTCCCTCAGGACTTTGTAGGGGACAGCCGTGCAGCAGCGCTGGTCATTGCACCGGATGGAGTACATTTGTTCTCTTCAAATCGCGGGCATGACAGCGTGACCATTTATTCGGTGGATCAGCCTACCGGGAAGATCAACCCGATCGGCAACGTACCTAGCCACGGCAAGAAGCCTCGGTTCATGACCGCGTCCCCTAACGGTCGCTTCTTGTTCGTCGCTAACGAAGACAGCGACAACATCAAGACATTCTCCATTAGCCCGAAAGGCGAACTGGCTTTGCTGGAGCATCAGATCCAGACCGGCAGCCCGGTCTGCATGATTTTCCGCACCGCTTGAACCTCTTTTTTTCCTGATCCTGGCGTGCCGGGAGGCACGCCTATACCCCACGTTCCAATCGATGGAGCAGCACATGCATAACAAAAACAAGATTGGTTGCAAGCTTCTCGCCGTTACTCCTTGCCTGGCCGCAGCTATGGCCTATGGGGATGGCTTTATCGACGACAGCAAGGTCACCTTGCAAACGACGAACTTCTACATCAACCGCGATTTCCGTGACGGTGCTGGCCAGTCAAAGCGCGAAGAATGGGCCCATGGTTTCATTCTCGATGCGAAGTCCGGATACACACCAGGGCCAGTCGGTTTTGGGGTCGATGCTCTGGGCATGCTCGGCCTGAAGCTGGACTCAAGTCCCGATCGAACCGGTACTGGCCTGTTACCGACTCATGATGATGGTCGCGCTGCTGACGAGTTCAGCCGCCTGGGCCTGACTGGCAAGATGCGCCTATCCGAGACAGAGCTTAAATACGGCACTCTGATCCCCAAGCTGCCCACTGTTCAGGCCAACACTGGCCGCCTCCTTCCCCAGACCTTTGAGGGCGGCCTGCTCACCAGCAAAGAATTCGATTCGCTGTCCTTCATCGGTGCCCGCTTCGAGCGCCAAACCGATCGCGACTCGACAGACCGCGTACCGATCACACTAAACAACAAAAACCGTCGTTTCACAGGCAATACCGAAGGTGACGCCTTCTGGCTGGGCGGCTTGGATTACCAGCTCACAAAAGACCTGCTACTGACCTATCAATATGCAGAGCTGGAACAGGTCTACCACCAACACTTCGTGGGGGCGAACTATTCGATTCCAGTGGGCCCCGGGAAGATCAAAGCTGATCTTCGCTACATGGATAGCGACGATGACGGTCGAGCTTTGGGCGGACGTATCGATAGCAGAGCAATTTCCGGCATGTTCACCTACAGCTTGGGCGGACATGCGCTTGGTCTGGGACTGCAAAAGATGAACGGTTCTACCTCCATGCCCTATCTCGATGGAACTGATCCTTACCTGGTCAACTTCGTCCAGCTCAACGACTTCGCCGAGCCCGGTGAACGGTCTTGGCAATTGCGCTACGACTACAACTTCGCGGCTCTCGGCATTCCTGGCTTGACCTTCATGACCCGCTACCTGCGAGGCGACCAGGCCGACGCAGCGACCATCACCGGTGAGGGCCATGAATGGGAGCGCAACACTGAACTGCAGTATGTGGTGCAATCCGGTGCCCTGAAGAACGTATCGGTCCGGTGGCGTAACGCGAGCTATCGATCGAGCTTTGCACGTGGCGCGGATGAAAACCGCCTGATCGTGTCCTACACATTCCCAATTTTCTAACCCAGGAGAAGGTATGAGCCCTATTGCCCAGCAGGTTCTCAAGGACCTGGCGCCCAACGGCATTCTGCGTGCGGCGATCAACTTCGGTAACCCAGTGCTGGCTCAGCCAGGCGCTGACGGAGAACCGCATGGTGTTTCTGTTGCACTTGCTAAATCGCTGGCCGAAGAGCTGGGCGTAGGTCTCGAATTGCGCACATACGACGCGGCCGGGAAGGTATTCGCTGCACTTGAAGACAACGCGTGGACGTTGGCCTTCCTGGCTATCGAGCCTGTCCGCGCCGCCCAGATCAGCTTCAGTGAACCCTACGTACTTATCGAAGGGACCTATCTGGTAAAGGCCGAGTCGCCCTATTCCAAAACCGAGGACCTGGATCAACCTGGACTTCGGCTTGCGGTAGGCAACGGCGCTGCTTACGACCTGTACCTGTCACGTACGTTGCAGCATGCAGAGCTACACCGAGCTGAAACGTCTGCAGGTGCAGTAGACCTATTCATTGACCAAGACCTGGATGCTGCCGCCGGGGTCAGACAACCGCTGGAACAAATCGCAGCCAAGAATCAGAATTATCGGGTGATGCAGGGAGCCTTCACCGCTATCCGCCAAGCAGTCGCAGTGCCACGAGGCCGTGATGCTGGAGCAGCCTATGTTAGAGACTTCGTCGAACGACGATTGGCCGAGGGCTTCATCCGGGGTGCATTACTTGCCAGCGGGCAAACCGACGTCAGCGCACCCCGTTGAGGTCGATACTGGAGACGAGGCCTCATATAATCTGATGGGCTTCACTGGTCCCGATCTGTGAAAACAAACAGTTACAGGGTAATCGTTAGTGCCATCAATCAATTTTTTGGCAAGTTCGGTTCTTCAGATCGTTCGCGAATCAGCAATAGAGCATCCCAATAGAATGGACAGTTGGATAGACGCAAAGACCAGCGCTTCGATGGTGTACAAAGACGCAATGCCGCCCTGGATTGTTGAGTTTGACAATGGCGTAACCCTTAATGGAGCAATGCCCTACGCACGGATCGAGGGATATCGTCCTCTGACACTGGACCTTTACCTACCGCCCAGCCCGCGTCGGTCCTCTCCTTCCCCGTTGCTGATTTATATACATGGCGGCGGATGGCGACGAGGCGACAGTCATCGGTCAGGAGTGTTCAGCGATTTCCCGCGGCTGCTGGCAGAGATAGCCGCCCGCGGATATGCCGTGGCGTCGATCAACTACCGACTGAGCGCGGAAGTGAGGTGGCCTGGACAGCTCGAGGATGCCAAAGCCGCCCTGAATTATCTGGCAGGAATCGCTGAAGATCTTCAAATTGACACTACCAATACCTACGTCTGGGGAGTATCCGCTGGCGCGCAGATCGCTGCAAGTTTGGGCAACCCGTGGACCGATGGTAACTCTCCCGCGGCCGAACCTGGAGGCCGTGCTGTCACAATTCAAGCCGTAGCGGTATGGTACGGCGTGTTCTGCTTCCAAACCCTACCTTATCAAGCCCAACTCCTCGGGTTGTCTCTTCCGCAGCACGAGCTCGCTCCAGAGTCGCAATTACTGCGTTACTTACCCGACTCCTCGGATGTTCCTAAAGGGGCCAGTCCGGCGTTAGAAGTTAGCAACGAAACAGCGCCCACCTTGATTTTGGTAGGGAGAAAAGATGAAAAAGTCCCTTACTTACAAAGTATTCAATTAGCGCATGCGTTAGCTGCAGCTAACGTTCCGCACCAACTTACTGTGTATCCCGATGTTGGTCACAGCTTCATCTGCGAGCAAGATAGTACGATCACTCATAAAACCAATCTAGAAGCCTTAAACACTACCATTCAGTTCTTCGACGCTCGGGCCTTCGATTGATTGATCAAGGTTGGTCTTGAGTCGCAGGCTGGGTGGCGAAACTCACCAGCAGACGCATGCCATATTCTCCCAAGCAGTGACTAATGTAGGCCCTGATCCTAGAGCCTGGGATGTGCGCATGTATTACCGTGCCTTAAGCTACCAATGCTGTCGATCGGATGGCAGCGGGCTTCGGGACGTTAACTCAGCCGCAAGCCGATCTGGCAAGCACTGCCTCCCCTTACTCAGAACCAGTAAATTCTGCGCAGCGAGAAGAGGGTTCGATTTGGACGTTGCGTCCTGCCAAAATGCCGGTGAATGCACCTGCGATAGAGATGGCGGCGGTGGTCAGCAGCGGTGCCGTCCAACCACCGGTTGAGTCGTGCAGTTGCCCCAGCAATATCGGGCCTGCTGCTGCCATCAAATAGCCTACACATTGCGCCATTCCTGAAAGTGCAGCCGCGTCAACGGAGTTCTTTGTGCGCAAACCGATGAACGTCAGGCCGAGCATCATGCTGGCGCCAGAACCAAAGCCTAGGAATGCGGCCCACCACATAGCGTGGCCTGGCGCATAAATAAGTCCGATAAGTGATAAGGCTGTTAGCAGACTGACGGTAGCGGCCGCCAGTCTTTGGTCTGTGAGACGGCGAAGCGTGGCCGCCAGGATCAAGCCGGGAATCGCTGTAGTCAGTTGAAGCGTGCCGTGTATTGTTCCTGCTTGTTCGGGGGATATCCCATGGTTCATCAGAATAGTAGGAAGCCAGCTCACTGTGACATAAAAAGGCATCGCGTTGAGCCCCATGAACAGGGTGACTTGCCAGGCAAGCGGCGAACGCCATACCGCCTCAGATGCCGCTTGGTTCGGGCTGGGCAGGCTCAGGTGTTCTTTAACTTTCAACTGCGGTAGCCACACCAACATCGCCAACAGCGGGGCTGCCACCACCAAACTCAGGGCTATCGACCATCCCCATGATTGGGTCAGAGGAACGATAGCGGCTGACGCAACAGCACCTGCTGCGCCCATCGTGATGGAGTAAGCGCCGATCATAGACGCCATTTTCGATGAGAAGTCGCGTTTAATCAGGCTGGGAAGCAACACATTGCCAAGGGCGATTCCGGTGCCTATCAGTATCGAACCAGCGTATAACGCCCACGCGCTACCTGCGGAGCGGAGTAGGATGCCCACTGAAATCACCAACAGAGCACCGAAAAGGGTGCGCTCAGTACCGGACCTTCGTGCGACCGCAGCGCTGAGCGGGGAGAACCCCGCAAAAACAAGGAGTGGCAGTGAAGTGAGCAGGCCCAGTGCTGATGCACTCAAGCCAAAATCCTTCTGGATTAGCGGCAGAATGGGCGCGATGCCCGTGAAGGGAGCGCGCAGATTAATGGCAATAAGCAGGATGCCCGCGACGAGCATGGTGGCCTGCCACTTGTTTTTTGTATCTGACATATTCTCTAGCTGTCCTCTAAAAAAAAGGCAACTGTAGAGAGCTTGAGAGTTATAGAATATAGATATCAAGCCATATGATACCTAAATCATGCCATTCTCAAAAAATGTCGTTTCCTCACCAGAAGATTTCGATTCAGACCTTTTTTTCCAGGCGGCGATTGCACTCAAGGTTGTGCCGGAACCTAATCATTCCGGCACCGGCACACATGATCATCGTAAAGGCCAACTGATCTTGTCTTTGCGGGGGGCGGTGAGCTGTGAGGTGCAGAACGCAATCTGGCTGGTGCCACCCCAGCACGCGGTATGGATCCCCGGCGGCAAGCCACACTGTTGTCGTGTAACCGCGAATGCCAGTACCTGCTTTCTGTTCGTCGAGCCCAGCGCAGCTGTCATGCCTGATGGGTGCTGTACACTTGCTATTACGCCGCTTGTCCGGGAGTTGATCCTGCACCTTGTTGAGCAGGACCGCTCTTGTCTTTCAGAGGGCAAGGCCGCGCGGTTGGTTGCAGTGCTACTCGAGCAGCTTTCCGATGCGTCGGTGAAAGAGCTGCACTTGCCAATATCAGACCATCCGAAGATCAAACACATCGCGGATACGCTCTTTGCTACTCCCGGCGACCGCACCACCCTGCGCGAATGGGCCACTCGGCTTGCGACTAGTGAACGAACGCTGGCCAGGCTAGTTGAAAGCAAGACCGGGCTCAGCTTCGGGCGGTGGCGCCAGCAGCTGCATTTGATGATCGCACTCAGCCATTTGGCAGAGGGGGTATCCGTGCAACGTGTGGCGGGCATTCTTGGATATGACTCCGTTAATGCCTTCATTACGATGTTCAAGAAAGCCGTAGGTAAGTCACCTACCCAGTACTTCTCTTCTTTGCGCTAACACTCCGCTCGCGAATCCGAGGGGCCGAAGCTATCAAAAACTAGTTTTTACACAGTGGCCGTTGTATAAATCCGGCAATGGAAGCTATGAGTCGTCATGACCCCGCTAGGCTTTAGGGACTTTATGGAGATTCATCTCCAACCAGTCGCCAAGTGCCGCAACATGCGCGGCGGCTTCCTGACCAAAAGGGGTCAGATCATATTCGACCCACGGAGGGACAATGGGATATGAGGTCCGGCGCACGAAACCATCGCCTTCCAGCCGCTGAAGGGTCTGCGACAACATCTTTTCGCTGACGCCGTTCACTTTGCGACGCAGCTCACTGTAACGCAGCGTGCCGTCAATTAGCGCAATCAGGCATAGCATTCCCCACAGACTCGTGACGTGAGACAGCACTTCCCTAGCCTTGCATTTGCCCGTGAATAGGTCGCCGCGCCTGAGCTTGGCGGTCAGCGTGTGCTCGTCAAGCGCGGATGAGTCTTGGGGGTTGACGGTGTCCAAGCGAGAGTCAGTCATTGTACTAACCAAAAGGTGCGTACTTCCTTAGGGTGGGGTAGCAAACTTATAGTGCGTGCCAATCATCGGTCAAGGTCAGGGTGAGCGCTTTGCAACGTCCCACATTCAATAAACGCTGGATGCCCGTGCTGGTCATCGCAGCCATCGTCGGCGCACTGGCACTGTCATTCGCCTGGGCCGCCGGGCTGGTCGGGGGCCGAACCACCACTCGAACGTTTCTCGGTGACTCGCTGCAGCACTTCGAACCGGGCTATCGTCGAGCGCATGGTAAGGGCATCTGTTTCGCAGGAGTTTTTCGCAGCAGCAATGCAGCGGCGTCGCTCTCGACCGCTCGAGTGTTCGCCCAGGATGAAGTCCCGGCAATCGGACGTTTCTCGATCGGATCCGCCGACCCCCATGCGCCGGACGCCTCTACCGCCACGGTGAGCATGGCCTTGTTGTTGAGTGCAGACGACAGATCTCAATGGCGGATGAAGCTGAACAATGCCCCCTACTTCCCTACGCGTGATGCCGAGGGGTTCCTGGCACAAAGGCACGCATTCGAGCCTGACCCGACCACCGGACAGCCTGACCCCGCGCGAGTCGGGGCGTTCTTCGAAAAGTACCCAGAGGCTCGCAAGGCGGTGGAGTACAAGGCGACTGCGCCTTGGCCGAGCAGCTTTGCGCAGGCCCAGTACAACGTCATCAACGCATTTATCCTGCTTGCGGCAGATGGCACACGCCAGCCCGTGCGCTGGTTCATGCGGCCCCACGCTCCCTTCCATGGCCTCTCCCCGGAAGAGCGGGCGCGATCCAGCCGTGATTTCCTGTTCGACGATATCAAGAAGCGGGTGGCACAAGCGCCCGTTCGCTGGGATCTGGTACTGCAATTGGCGCAGGCGGGAGATCCGGTCGATGATCCGTCACAACCCTGGCCCGCCGAGCGACAGCAAGTGGTCGCCGGCACGCTGGAAGTGACCAGCGTTCGCGATCAGCGCGAAGGGGGCTGTCGCGATATCAACTTCGACCCCACCTTGGTGCCATCCGGTATCGCGCTTTCGAACGATCCTGTGCTAGCAGCGCGCGCGGGTATTTACTCGCACTCTTACAATGCACGTCTGCGCGAAATCGCGTTCGGCAGGGCAACCGACGCCATTGGCCAGCAGGAGCACAAGTGATGCAAGACGTACCAACTACCCGTACGCGCAGTCCCCGGCACTTCAACCTAACCGCCAGGCTACTGCACTGGGCAATGGCGATCGCCATCATGGCCATGCTGTTCATCGGGGTAGCCATGATGAGCTCATTAGCCCTCCGTCCCGTGTTGATCGACGTGCATCAGCCGTTGGGCATCGCCATCCTTTGCCTCGCACTGGTGCGCCTGGCCAATCGCTTCTGCCGGCCTGTGCCGGCACTGCCCGCAAGTATTCCCCGCTGGCAAGCCGTAGCCGCCCACCTGTTGCACGGCTTGCTCTACCTATTGATGGTGGGGTTGCCAGTGCTCGGCTGGGCGGTGCGTTCGGCAGGCAACTGGCCCGTCATCCTTCTGGGCGACTGGAGCTTGCCTGCGCTGGTTCCGGAAAACCCGGTGCTCTACGCATGGCTTCGGCTGGCACATGGCGCTCTGGCGTGGCTGCTGTTCGCGATCATCCTGGGACATCTGGGCGCCGCATTGATGCATGCCTGGGTACTAAGAGACGGTGTTTTCTCCAGCATGGCCCGAGGCGCCAGCGACGAACGAGCTAAAGCTGGATCCGGCTCGCGGCCCACGTCTTGATGCGTTTGAATATCCCGCGCTGGCGTTGAACCGATAGCGGTCAGCCCTGACTGGCCGCTCTCGCCTTTTGGCGGAATAACCATCACTGGTTCTACCGGGGGGCGACTGTCAGTCGCTGATGACATGCCGCTCGCAGGCAAGTCGGGTGCATTCCCTAAAAAGCTTGGCGGCAGGCCCGGGGTCACGGTTATGGGGATAAAAACAGCCGATCCCGCCGAAACGTAAGGGCGTGCCGAAGGTGAAGCTTCGAATCCCGCCCTGACCAGACAATTGCCTAGCCGTCTCCATCGGCAGCAAACCCACAGTCTTCTGGTCCTGCATCAACGCTACGTTGGTAAGCACCGACAGCGACTCGATTACATTGGCTGGCAGCGGTAAATCAGCCTCGGCAAAAAGCCCATTGACGGTACGACGTAGTGACGAGCCGGGTGGCGGCAAAATCCACGGATAGGCCTGCAAATCGGCCAAGCTCGACACGGCCTGATCGTGTAGCGGGTGTCGGCTTCCGGCAACGATCGACAAAGACTCCACGTAAAGCGAGTCAACGCCCAACGTCCGGCTCTCCTCCCGCCCCCGCCAGTCGTCAGGGATCCTCCCGATCACCAGGTCCACCTCACCCACTATCAAGGCGGGGAAGAGTTGATCGAATTGCCCGATCCGCACCGACACCAGCACCTGCGGGGCGCGCTCCTTGAGCAGCCGTAGCGCGAGCGGCAACAACGATGCCGAAGCTGAAATTAGCGTGCCTACAACCACATGGCCTGCCCCCCCCTCGTGATGAGCCTGCACTTCATCAGTTAGCGCCCTAAGCTCTGCCAGCATTGCACGGGCTCTGCGCAGCACTACCTCGCCCAGCTCCGTCAGGCGCACGCCGCGATTGCTACGTACCAGCAACGGCGCGGAGAAGTACGACTCTATCTCATGGATAACCTTGGTGACGGCAGGTTGAGTCATGTTCAATATCTGAGCTGCACGCACTAGTGAGCCGCTCTGCACGACCTGGTCGAATACCACCAGTTGGTAGAACTTCAGCTTGCGCGAAACCGTAAGTACGCTTGATTTCATGACGCTCCTCGGCAACCACGACTTTTTTCCGATCAGGTTGCCGCTCGTTCGCGATGGCCAATCAAATGCCGAAGAATCCCCGGGCGTTCTCGGCGCAGATACGCGACTTGTCCTGCTCGCTCAACTGCGGATGCTCCAGTACACCAGCACCAATGGCCTGTTCGCCTAGCGGGAAGGGAGAGTCGGAGCCGAGCATGACGCGGTCTGCCCCCATCACGTCCACCAGCAAACGCAGTGCACGAGGGTCGAAGACCGCCGAGTCGACGAAGAAACGTTTGACATAGCTTGACGGCAGTTCCGGGCAATCCTCTCGGACAATATCTCTATGGCGCCAGGCGTTATCTACCCGTCCCAGGAGGAAGGCGAAGCCGCCGCCGCCATGGGCGAAACAGATGCGCAGGGACGCCGGCAAGTGTTCGAAAGCGCCAGACAGGATCAGCGACAGGATACCCAGCTGTGTTTCCGCCGGCATCGCGACAAGCCAAGGCAACATCCATTTCTTCATGCGCTCGCCGCCCATCATGTCCCACGGGTGCACCAGCAACGGGATATTTTCCACCGCACAGTGGTGCAGGAAGGTGATCAGGCCCGCTTCGTCCAGATCGTGGTTGCCCACGTGATTGCCGATTTGCACCCCGACATGGCCACAGGCCTTGGCCCGGCTGGCCTCAAGGCAGGCCGCCTCGATATCTTGCAGGGGTACCTGGGCCAGCACCTTGAGGCGATCGGGTACCTGGGCCGTCATCTCCAGGGCTCGATCATTCATCATCTGTGCCCACGGCAGCGCCTGCGCGATAGGTTGGTCGTAGGCGAACATCACCGGCGTTGCGCACATCACTTGCACGTCCAAGCCCTGCTCATCCAGGTGTTCGATGCGGCGCTGCGGATCCCACAGCACATCATGTACCGGACGGAACGGCTTATCTCCCAGCATGATCTGCCCCTGACGCCCCTCGGTATGCAGCCAAGGGCCACGCTGAGGACTCAGGCGGGCGGCCTCGGCTTGAGTAATGCGGGGAAGAAAGTGCGAATGGATATCGATTTTCATAAGTCGTGGACCTCACGCAGTGTGTTGTGCCAGGTCTGCCAATCGCGGCCTGGGTGGATTTCGCCGCAACCAGGGCAACGACGCTCTTCATCGGTGGTGGTATAGAATTGGTCGTATACCGGTGGAAGATCGGCAACGATGCTCTTGAGCCTCAACTCATAGCGCCGGACCACGGTGCCGCAGTGCGCACAGGACCACTGCAAGGCGTCGGACTGCCCTTCCGGGCGGCGATGCTCCACCACCAGACACAGACTGCCGGGCTCAGGACGCTGCGGCGAATGGATAACGTGGGGGGCCATCAGGTAGATGTCGCCTTCCTTGAGGTCGACGCGCTCGTAGCGACCTCGGTCCCAGACGTTCAAGTAGGCATTGCCCTTGAACTGGTAGAAAAACTCCTCCACCGGATCGTCATGGAAGTCGGTGCGCTGATTAGGCCCACCCACCACGGTAACCATGTAATCGCTGTCCTGCCATATCTGCTGATTGTTAACCGGCGGCTTGAGCAGGTGCGCGTGCTCGTCTATCCAGCGGTTGAAGTTGAAAGGGGCGCTGAAGTGATGCTTGTCCATGGTTGTTTTCTCCCAACGGTTCAGCGACGACGCGGCGCGTACGCTATGGCCTTGATCTCGATACGTAGATGGGGGTGCGGCAATTGGTGTACGGCTACGGTGGTGCGGGTCGGGCCGCTTTCGTCAAAGTATTCGGCGTATACGTCGTTGTATCCGCCGAAGTCGTTCATATCGACGAGGAAGCTGCTGATCTCCACCACGTCTGCAAGGCTTGCACCTGCAGAGGCGAGGATGTCGCGCATGTTCTCAATCACTGCGCGAGTCTGCGCCCGAATATCTAGCTGGGTGGTGCCCATGGCATCCACCTCGACGCCGACAAAACTGTTGTCCGGGCGCCGTGAGCTGGTACCGGAGACGAACAGGAAGTCACCCGCACGCTTGATATGCGGAAAGCGCCCACGCGGTGTGGCCTTGCCAGCAACGACAGTGGCGTTGAGGTCACTCATAGCTGACGCCTCCGTGGTCACCGCGGACGCTGAAGCTGCTCTGCCCAACGCCATGGACATCGACACTGACATGCACGCCTGGGTACAACGCCACCGCAGCGCAGGCGGCGCCTGCCATCACGAGGCTACCCGCGGGCAATTCGAGTTCGGCGCCGTGCAGCAGGCGTGAGGCCTGCACTAGACTGCGCAGCGGATTGCCGAGGATTGCAGCCGTGGAGCCGGCCTGAGCCACACGCCCATCCAGGCGCATCACTACGCCGGCGTTGTCCAGCCCAGAGAAGTTGCGCGACCAAGCTCCAATGGTGAGGCCGGCCGAGGAGCAGTTGTCCGCCACCACATCCTCCAGGCTGAACTTGAACGCCTGGTAGCGTGAATCGATGATCTCCAGCGCCGGCGCCACGGCCTCGACATAATTGCCTACTTCCAGCAGGGTCAGCGGGCGATCAATCGCACGGCGCGTTAGAAAGCAAACCTCCGGCTCGACTCGCGGATGAATGTAGCGCGCCAAGTCGATCAGGCCGCCGTCCTCTTCCACCATGGTGTTGCTGAGCCACCCCCAGATCAGGCTATCCACCCCCATTTGCACCATCTTCGCGCGGCTGGTGAAGCCCAGCTTGATGCCGATGCTGTGCTCACCATCGGCATAACGACGCTGCATGGAGGCGCGCTGGATCCGGTAGGCGTCATCCAGGGAAAAGGCGGTGCTGCCACTGAACTGTGCCAGTGGTTCGGCGCTTCGCGCCGCTCGGTCAAGGGCTTCGGCGATACGAGCAATATCGGTATTCATGCACGCTTCTCCAGCGATGGCTTCAATAGGTCGAGTGCGACGTCAACGATCATGTCTTCCTGGCCACCGACCATCCGCCGCTTGCCCAGCTCGACGAGGATGTCCACGGCCTTGATGCCATACCGTGCAGCGGCCACTTCGGCGTGGCGCAGGAAGCTCGAATAGACCCCGGCGTAACCCAGGGCCAGCGTTTCACGGTCCACCCGTACCGGGCGGTCCTGTAGCGGGCGCACCAGGTCGTCGGCGGCATCCATCAGCGCGTACACGTCGGTACCGTGCTGCCAGCCAAGCTTGTCGGCAGCGGCGATGAACACTTCCAGCGGGGCGTTGCCGGCGCCGGCGCCCATGCCGGCGAGGCTGGCGTCGATGCGGTCGCAGCCCTCCTCCACGGCGGCGATGGAGTTGGCCACGCCCAGACTGAGGTTGTGGTGGGCATGGATACCGGTCGACGTCGCTGGGTCGAGCACAGCCTTGACCGCACGGAAGCGCGCACGGATGTCGTCCATGTTCATCGCCCCGCCCGAATCCACCACATAGATGCAAGTGGCGCCGTAGCCCTCCATTAATTTGGCCTGCTGCGCGAGCCCTTCAGGCGTGTGCATATGGCTCATCATCAGGAAGCCAACGGTGTCCATGCCCAGTTCACGGGCATATTCGATGTGCTGGCGCGAAACATCTGCCTCGGTGCAGTGGGTGGCCACGCGAACAATGCGAGCACCGGCGTCATAGGCGCTCTTCAGGTCATGGAGGGTGCCAATCCCTGGCAGCAGCAGCGTGGCGATCTTGGCGTGGTTGACCGCGTCGGCCGCTGCTTCGATCCATTCGAGGTCGGTGTGGGCACCGAAACCGTAGTTGAAGCTGGAACCCTGTAGGCCATCGCCATGGGCGACTTCGATGGAGTCGACCTTGGCGCGATCCAGCGCCGTGGCGATGGCACGCACGTCATCCAGCGAATACTGGTGACGGATGGCGTGCATGCCGTCGCGCAGGGTTACGTCACTGATATAGAGCTTCTTGCCGTTCATGCCGACGCCCCCATTGCTTGTGCCATGCGCTCGGCGGTGGCCAGCGCGGCGGAGGTCATAATGTCGAGATTACCGGCGTAAGCCGGCAGGTAATGGGCGGCGCCTTCCACTTCAAGGAACACCGACGTCTTGAGACCGGTGAAGGTGCCCTGCCCAGGCAACCTCAGGCCGCACACGGGTTCGAACTGCACCTGCTGTTTGAGGCGGTAGCCCGGCACGTAGACCTGCACTGCGCGAGCCATTTCCTCGATGCTCCCCGCGATGTACTGTTGGTCGGCGGTCTCGCTCAGCACGTACACCGTGTCGCGCATCATCAGCGGCGGTTCCGCGGGGTTCATGATGATGATCGCCTTGCCCTTGGTCGCGCCGCCTATCACTTCGATGGCCTTGCTGGTGGTCTCGGTGAATTCGTCGATATTGGCGCGGGTGCCGGGGCCGGCGGACTTGCTGGCAATCGAGGCAACGATCTCGGCGTAGTGCACCTTGGCCACCCGCGATACCGCCGCGACCATTGGGATGGTCGCCTGGCCACCGCAGGTGACCATGTTGACGTTGGTCGCCTGCAGGTGCTGCTCGAGGTTTACCACCGGCACGCAGTACGGGCCGATGGCCGCCGGGGTCAGGTCGATGATGCGCAGGTCGGCCTTGTGCTGGCGCAGGAAGGCGTCGTTCTTCACATGGGCACCAGCGCTGGTGGCGTCGAAGACGAAATCGATGTCCCTGAACACCGGCAGGCGGGTCAGGCCCTGCACGCCTTCGTGGGTGGTGGTCACGCCCAGGCGGGCGGCGCGGGCCAGGCCGTCGGAGGCCGGGTCGATGCCGACCATCGCTGCCATCTCTAGGTGCTTGGCGTTGCGCAGGATCTTGATCATCAGGTCGGTGCCGATGTTGCCGGAACCGATGATGGCTACTTTGCGTTTCTGGCTCATTTAGGGCCCCCTTACTCGGCTTGAGCAAAGGACGCAGTGACGCGGCCCAAGCCCTGGATCTCAGCGGTAAACACATCTCCCGGGCTCACCGGCACCATAGGTCCCAAGGCACCGGTCAACACCACGTCACCGGCACGCAATGGCTCGCCGAGACGGACCATGGTATTGGCCAGCCACACCGCCGCATTCAGTGGGTTTTCCAGGCAGGCTGCGCCGGCTCCGACCGATACCGGTTCGCCGCGTAGACTCAGGCGCATGCCACAATTGACCAGGTCCAATTGCCCCAGGGATACCGGCTGACTGCCCAGGACAAACAGCCCGGACGAAGCATTGTCTGCGACTGTGTCGAGCAAACTGATGTCCCAGTTGGCGATTCGACTGCCGACGATTTCGATGGCCGGCAGGGCGAAAGCAGTGGCACGGATAATGTCGGCCAGGGTCTGGCGCTCATTGCACAGATCGCGCTCCAGAACCAGGGCGATCTCTGCTTCTACCTTGGGCTGCTGGCATTCACTCCAACTGATAGACTGGCCGTCACCTCGGGCCATCTGGGCAAACAGCCGACCAAAGTCCGGTTGGTCAACCCCCAACTGGCGCTGGACAACACTTGAGGTCAAACCGATCTTGTGACCTACCGGGTTCCAGCCTGCGGCAATGTCGGCGGCGTTGTTGTACTGTTGCACGGCGTAAGCCTGCTTTAGCGCGGATTCATCTTGCTCGACAGCCGCACGCTCGATGAGTTCGCGTACTGGCGCACAGGGCCTGCCCTGTTCACGAGCCTGGCGCAAACACGCTGCTGCTTCAGCGATTGCTGGATGCATGGAGTTCTCCTGTCCTTACGGATTGACACAAATGGTGGTGAGCTCGGAATAGAAATCCAGCGAGTGGCGCCCTCCTTCGCGGCCAAGCCCAGACAAGCGTGCGCCACCAAAAGGCGTACGCAGATCGCGCAGGAACCAGGTATTGACCCACACCATGCCGACATGGATACGTCGAGAGAGACGGTGGGCCCGCTTCAGATCGCGAGTCCACAAAGAAGCAGCCAGGCCGTAGGCCGAATCATTAACGCGTTGCAGCACTTCCTCGTCGCTATCGAAGGGCGCGATATGACAGACCGGACCGAACACTTCTTCGCGAATGCAGCGAGCGTCATCGGTAAGGCCGGTCCAGATAGTCGGCTGGATAAAAGCGCCCTGGTCGCGCTCGTCGCCAAATGTCGGCACACCGCCGCCACTGACCACTGTCGCGCCCTCTGTCACAGCCAACTGGAAGTAGCCCAACACCTTGTCGCGGTGTTTATGGGAAATCAGCGACCCCATGTTCACGCCGTCTTCGTCGGGATAGCCGATCTTCAGCTTCTCGGCGCCTGCTTTGAGCGCCGCGACAAAGCGCTCGTAGATCGACCGCTCGACGTAGACCCGCTCCGTGCATAGGCAGACCTGGCCAGAATTGGTGAAACTGGAACGCAGCACACCGGCAACTGCCGCATCAAAATCGCAATCGGCAAAAACGACTGCGGCATTCTTGCCACCCAGTTCGAAAGACACCTCACGTACGCCCTCGGCAGCAGCGCGCATGATGGTCGAGCCGGTGCGCGACTCACCGGTAAAGGTGATGGCATTGACGCCAGGGTGGCGAGTGAGAAACTCACCGGCAGAATCAGGGCCAAAGCCATGCACAAGATTGAATACACCGGCGGGCACACCGGCCTCGTGCATGACCTCGGCCAACAGGGTGGCACTGGAAGGCGTATCTTCCGACGGTTTGACAACCACAGAATTACCACAGGCCAACGCTGGCGCGACTTTCCAGGTAAGCAGCAACAGCGGTAGGTTCCACGGCGAGATGATGGCCACCACGCCATGCGGCTTACGCACGGTATAACTGAACACATCCGTACCATCGCCGGTGCGCATTTCAAAAAGCTCGCTACCGCCGTGTCGCACTAAATCAGCGAAGGTACGGAAGTTCTGCACGCCCCGTGCAACATCCAGGCTGCGCGCCTGATGCACGGGCCGACCAGTATCAGCGACTTCGGCATCCACGAAGTCTTCAAATCGACGCTCGATGCCATCGGCGATCCGCTCTAGCAGATCAGCCCGCTGGGCAGTACTGAATCCAGCCCACGGCCCCAATTGAGCGCCTGCCGCCGCTTCGACGGCAGCATTCACTTCATCTTCACCAGCCTCACATACCTGGCCCAATAGGCTCCCATTGACAGGAGAGATGTTGTCGAACCTGCGGCTGCTCTCGACGAAAGTCCCAGCGATATAGTGACGTAGCAAATGTTTGGACACAGCGCCCTCCTGAGCAGGATGTTTTCAATGAGTTTAGGGACGTCATATATAAATTAATAATAGAAATATCGTCTTCGGGTATCAGAACTCGGAATACATGAATTTCAGGCAAAGCTATGGATGTGAGTGCGCTTTAGTAATTCACTGCAACTTTCATGTTAACGATGCCCGCAACTTAATTGCGCCACCCAAACAACTTCGGGTTTTGCTTGTAAGCCTGCAGGTAATGCTCAAGCCGCCGCGACTTTTCATCTCAGCCAGTAGGCCAGCGCGTTGCAGTCAGCCCGAGCGTGCAGCATCGCTTGCGGTGGTGCTGCACACTTGAGCAGCACTCCCGATGCGGCCCTTTTAAAGGTGCCGGGCGAAGTAGGCCTGCGTACTTGCCCGGTTGGCGGCGAGCTTGTGCGCAACGTCCAGTGCCATGGGGTCGGGATAGACCTCCGTGGCACCGCTGGCCAACCCCGCTACGATCGCATCGGCCACGTCCCGAGGACTGGCCTTGGCACCCGCAACGTCACGGCTCATCGCGGTATCGATCGCACCGGGGAGCACCGCCATCACCTGCACCTGGCCGGCCAGCTCGGCCCGAGCGGCCTCGGTCAGGCGCAACGCGGCCGCCTTGGACGCACACAACGACCCCATGGCTGGCAACGCCACCCGCGCCAGAATCGACAGCACGTTGACGATAGCGCCAGTGCGCTCGACAAGCGTCGGCGCAAAGGCACGCATCATCGCGAGCGTGGCGAAGTAGTTGACGGCCATTTCCTGGGCAGCGGCTTCGGAGTCCTCGGTGCCCAGCAACCGCTGCTGCCTATTGAGGCCAGCATTGTTCACCAGGATATCGACCCGTACCCTGCTCGCCACCTGCGCGACTTGCTGCTGGTCGGTGACGTCCAGATCCACCGCCTCCACCAGCGGATGATCGAACAGCAGACGCTCAGGGTTACGGCAAGCGGCGTAGACACGACTTGCCCCCGCAGCCAAAAACGCTTCGATCAAGGCAAGGCCCAACCCTCCGTTGGCGCCGGTGATCAGGACCTCCTTGCCCACAGTCGTGATGGCGCTCACAGGTGCTCACTTTTGGCCCAGCGGGCCATCAGCGTGTTCGAAGGCAGCGATTCATCGAGCAATTTCTTGGCCGTTTCGATGCCCGCCACCGGTAGCCCTTCTGGATCGAGCAGGCCGATCTGTACCAGCACAGAGGCCTGGTCCCAGTAGATATGCTCGTGGTATAGCTTGTTGCCGCGGAAGTTGACCACCGCCACCATGGGTACTTCCACGTATTTGCCGGTAGGTGCTATCCCAGGCAGCATGTAGTCCATTTCGCAGGTGTGGGTGAAAGACATGATGAATTCATCGACGACCTGGTAGGCGCCGACCGTGCGAGAAACCGGAATCATCTTGGTGTCCTCGGGGTTGGCGTGGACAAAGTGATGCTGATAGAAGCGTCCGAGTTGCTTGCTGCCCACCCCGCCGGTCAGCGTCGGAATATGGTTCACGTAAGGCTCGGCGACCATGGTCTTCAGGGTGGCCGGCACGTCTCGGGTAACGAACTCATGGTGGATGTGCTCGTCCCACAGGTCTGAAAGGTTGTAGGCCGGCCCGATGTACTTCTTCAATGCGCCAATGGTGCGCCCATGAGCCATGAGGGCCGAGGGTTTGTGAAAGTGATCGCTGCCCAGGCGGGCAAAGGCATGGTCAGCACCCTCGTAGGTATACAGCTCTACGCCTGGGCGGCCACGCAGCACCTCGGCGATACGCGCACGGGTCGTGGCGTCACACAGCCCGTCCAGTTCGCCGTGATGCAGCACCAGCCCACCGCTCAGGCCATCGGCTTCATCCAGGTATTGCTCAATACCCATGCCGTAGTAGCCCACCGCAACCGCGACATCAGTACGGGTGGCGGTGAGGTAGGCCAGTTTGCCTCCCAGGCAATAGCCCACGAAGCCCAGGGCGGGCTCGGTGACCTCGGCCAGATCCCGCAGCGTGTCGAAGGCGGCGGCGATGTCGTCTACGGCCTTGTCCAGGTCCAGTGCGGTGTAGAGGCTCAAAGCCTTATCGAAATCTGCGGGGGTATAGCCCAGGTCGATACCCGGCTGTAGACGCCAGAACAAGTCGGGCACCAGAACCACATAACCTTCCTCGGCATACATCTGCGCCACCTCGCGCATGTTGGCGTTCACGCCAAATATTTCTTGGCCCAACACGATGCCTGGCCCCTTGCCTTCAGGCGGCAGCGCCAGATATCCCTTGAAACTTCCAGCCTGGTCTCGTGCCTGAATATCGATGTATTTGCTCATCTCATTACTCCTTCTACGGTAAGCGGACAGACATTGCTCTACATGAATTCTTGGCGAAGCAGCTTTGATGAAGCATTGCCAACGGCGCCATCTACAGCAGCTTGAAAGGGAATTCGGTGATCAGGCGAATCTCATCCATGTCACCGCGTGGCTCAGCCGAATTACCGCGGTGCACGCCGTACCGCGCTCTCAAGCTGAGGTTTTTCGCCGGCCCGTCTTGCACGACATATTGCATCTCGATATTGCGTTCCCAGTGGCGCCCCCCATCTCGAAAGCCGAGGGGATAGTAGGAACTGTACGGTTCGATATCGGAGCCTTTGCCACCCTGTCCCTGCATGTAGCGAATCATGAACCTCAGGCCAGGCACGCCACGCGCACTGAAGTCATAGTCGTAACGAACCTGCCAGGACCGATCGTTGGGCGCGTTGAAGTCACTGAGCTGCACATTGTTAGCCAGCTGTGCCACGGTGGTTTGCCCGTCTCGGAACGCCATATAATCGAAGGGCGTGTCGCCCTGCACCTTCTGGTATGCAAGCATGAGGGAATGGGCACCGAACTTGACGCCCGGAGCAAAGGACCAGGTTAAGTTGTCGATGGGCCCGCCATGGGCGGCACCGATGTCGACCGTTCGGTACATGCTGAAATTCAAGGTTGGGGTCAGCCCCTCGACGAGGGCAGGCAAGTAGCGAAACCCCAGGTAATCCTGGCGCCAAAGATCTTCGGCACGTTGAGTGCTGAGGTAGCCTTTGACTGCGCCCTGCTCATAATTCAGGCTGAGATAATCGACCGTATCCGTCTCCGTAGCGCCATACAGGGAACGTAGCGTGCTGTCGTTGCGGTTCTCCGAAGGCGCCTTGCCGGCGGTGATGTGGGCGGCATCGAAGGTTAGCGGCTGCAGATCGCGACTGATGAGCTGCCATGCTGTCACAGTTTGCGGCAACAGGCGCCCGGAGCCACCATCGGTGAGTAACACCGGAGAGGTGCGCAATTCCATGGAGCCGTATTTGAGCACCATTTCACGGTACTTGAGCTTGAGCGCACCGCCGCCCACGCTGTACTCATTCGCCACATCACCGTCGTTGTTGACGTGAAGCAGGTTGGTGCCGGTCTTGCCACGACCACTGTCAAGCTTCAATCCCGCATACAGATGCGCGTCGAATCCCAAGCCGACAACACCAGTCGTGAACGGGGAGATGTAGTCCAGAGTTAAGCCTTGGGCCCACTCCGCGCGATAACCGTTAACGGTGCCTGATCGGCGGTTGGCACCACCGTTGCGGAAGTCGCGGTTGAGATAAAAGTTCCGGGTTAAACCGGACAAGCTTCCCTGCTGAAAATATGTTGAAGCATCGGCCCATAGTTCATCTGCCAAGGCCTGTTGGCAAGCCAGCGCCAGCCCTAAGCCAGACACTAGTCGGTAATCGATCACTGCAGGCATAACCACACTCCTGGGTACTCACGTGCACCACGCGCAAGGCCTTGAGGCCATGCATGGTCAGGGAATGACTAGCTGGGGGTCGGCCGACGACGCACGCTTCGGCGATCGAGGTCGGCTCGAACAGTTGTTGATTACAAGTCGCGGTCGGCCGGGTGGGCTACGATTCGCCGATATTCATCTATGGCGAGCTCTACCAAGGTG
Organism: Pseudomonas sp. I3-I5; assembly: GCF_022699445.1. NCBI lineage: Bacteria > Pseudomonadati > Pseudomonadota > Gammaproteobacteria > Pseudomonadales > Pseudomonadaceae > Pseudomonas > Pseudomonas sp. I3-I5. The sequence continues at coordinate 2,295,139 of NZ_CP093940.1, forward strand.
CCTGGAGGCAAAGGCTCTGCAGTCTGGGCAATTACCACTGGCCCATCGCTCAGCTCGACACTAGCCAGGTGCAGGAGCTCTGCGGTAGCGATCCCGATCCGCGCGCGCACCACGGTAGCCTGAGCAATCCGGGCGGCCCCGGCAGAGACTTCCTGCCACTGCGCCTCACCGCAGCGCGGGCAGCTGTAACGCGGCGGGAAACTGGCCTGGCCGCAACCGACACATTGCTGGATCATGAACGCCATGCCACACCCCCTTGCCACCGTTCGAGCACCACCGCGTTGGCGCACATGCCGTAGCGATACTGGACCATGCCATAGCCGGTCACCACCGCCAGGCGCGCATTGCTGACCTGGCGTTGACCGGCGTCGCCAAGCAGCTGGGTAATAGCTTCGACCAACCCATGCATACCCCCCGCCGCGCCCGCCTGGCCGGCCGAGAGCTGCCCGCCCGAGGTATTCACCGGCAGTTCGAAACGGCCTATCCGCCGCAGCGCTCGCCGGTAATCGTCGTCGGGGACGAAGCCCAGGTCGGCGAGCTGGATCAGGGCCATGACCGGATAGTCGTCATACACGCACGCCAGGTCCATGGCATCAGGCCCGGTATTGGCGCGGTCCCACAGCGTGTCGGCAATCTTTGCCAGCGGCGTCTGCAGGCCATCGCCAGCCTGGTGGTCATCGTTGTGCAGCGCCTTTACTGCACGCACCGCCACGTTGACCGTGTTGCGGGCGAGGTCGGCGCGGGTCAGCAGGATGGCGTTGGCGCCATTGACTACCGGTACGCAGTCAAACCGGCACAGCGGGTCGGCCACCATGGGCGCCTCAAGGTACTGCTCGATGGTCAGCGGCTCGCGGTAGACCGCCAGCGGGTTGCGCTGCGCCCAGGCTCGCTGGGCAATGCACAGCTCTGCATAGTCTTCGCGGCCAAGGCCGGTGCGTTGCGCATGACGCTGGGTGAGCATCGCGAACACCCCATTGGGCCCGCCGTGCTGAAGCGGCTTGAGGTACTCCTCGGTGGTCCGGTTGTAATGGTCGACCAGAGTCTTGAAATCCTCCGGGGTGAACGTATCACCGGCCACCAGTACGATCACGTTGGCATCACCGTGCTGGATGGCACGCACGGCATGCTGCAGCATATTGATCGCGCTAGCCCCGCCATTGCGGTCATCCATGCACCAGGTCAGGGTCAGCCCGAGGCGCCACGCCAGATCGATGGCGTTGTCCGGCCGGTGGGTGAAGGATGCCACGCCCAGGCCGTCGACCTCATGCGCTGCCACGCCTGCCTGGCGCAGCAATTGCTGCACCGCCCTGCCGAGCAGTTGCGACGTCGACTCACCCGTGCCGCGCCGGTTGTAAGGTACTTCCAGGGCCCCGGCGATCAGCGCCACGGCGTCATTGCTTGCTGACCGGTTCATGACCGCCCTCCTTTGGCCCGCACGCGGGTCTCCTTGGTGAAACAAAGAGAGATGACTGTGATCAGCCCCAGCGCCATCATCATCAGAGAAACTGGCCAACTAGCCTGGTAATGCGCCAGCAAGGCGGTAGCGATCATCGGCGTCAGGCCACCGGAGAATACCGAGGCGACTTCGTGCCCGAGAGCCATTCCGGAATAGCGGACCTCAGTGCTGAACAGTTCGCCCATAAGACTAGGCTGCGTACCGATCATGGCCCCGTGGCAGATGGCATTGCCAATGAGGAAGGCGAGCCAGATCCAGGCAGGCTCTCGGGTCTCGAGTAACCAGAAGAATGGGAATGCCATTAGCACCATCCCTAAGGCACCCACCATATATACCGGCTTGCGACCTATGCGGTCCGACAGACGCCCCCAGAACAGCATGGCCACCAACTCCACGCACGTGGAGAACGTCACTCCCGCCAGCATCACACTATTGGGCACGCCAAGAAACTTGCCGTAGACAAGAGCGAACGCCAGCATGATGTAGGAGCCGCCGTTTTCAGCCACTCGCAACCCCATGGCCATCAGCACTTCCCGCGGATATCTGCGCAACACATCCAGCACGGGCATATGCGCCGTCTTGCCCGTTGCCTCAGCTCGCTGGAAATCCTGACTCTCTGGCAATGTCCGGCGAATGTAGACGCCCAGGACGAATATGACGATCGAGATAAGGAACGGAATGCGCCAACCCCAGCTATGGAAATCCCGCTCCGGCAACAACTGGACTAGATAGAACACCGCTGCGGACAAGACAAACCCACCGCCCACTCCGATCTGACTAATCGAAGCGTAGAAGCCGCGGCGCTCAGGTGGCGCCGACTCGCTGATCATCAGCACGCCACCGCCCCACTCGCCTCCTGCTGCGATGCCCTGCAAGATACGTAACAGCAGTAGCAACGCGGGCGCCCACATGCCCGCTTGAGCGTAGGTGGGCAACAATCCGATCAAGAAAGTTGCCCCGCCCATGATAGAGAGCGTCCATACCAAGGCTTTTTTGCGACCGTACTTGTCCCCGATATGGCCGAATATCACCCCACCGAAAGGCCGCGCGAGAAAACCCAATGCAAACCCGGCCAGTGCCGCGATCGTACCCACCAGTGGATCGGTGCCCTTGGGGAAAAACAATTCCCCGAATATGAGCGCCGCCGCTGTGCTGTAGAGAAAGAAGTCGTACCACTCCAACGCCGTGCCAGTGACAGAAGCCAAGACGATCTTGCGAAAGGTCTTACTGTCGATCGGTACTCGGTTATCAACTGCAGCGGAAACATGACTGTGCTCCGACTGGTTATCTGATAGTTCAAGCGAATGCGTGCCCGTCATGGCCGTCTCCGTCAATGACTGAATATTTATGAACGCTATTTTTATTGTTGTTGCATCTTTTGTTATTGCACGGCAGTCAAAGCTAAATGATTAGGCGCGTTTAAGCCTGTAGCCGGAGCACTCTAGGTCCCATGTACTGGCGGTAACGCCGAGTTCTCTCAATTTATATTTCTGAACTTTGCCGTTTTCGGTTTTCGGCAACTCGATAACAAAATCTAAGTAACGCGGCACGGCGAAATACGCCAACCGTGACTCACAATATTGCGTCAGCTCCAATGGATCGAGCGTAGTCCCCTCCTTGATGACGATAGATGCCATGACTTCATCTTCCGCCAGTTCGGATTTCACCGCATATACCGCCACGAGCTCCACCGCGGGGTGGCTCGACAGAACCTGCTCCACCTCAAAAGACGAGATGTTCTCTCCACGGCGACGGATTGTGTCCTTCAAGCGGTCAACAAAGCGGAAATAGCCGTCGCTATCGCGCACAACCCGGTCGCCGGTGTGATACCACAGGTTGCGCCAGGCTTCGACAGTCTTTTCCGGCATACCAAAGTAGCCGCAGGCGAAAGCGAAGGGCTGCTCAGCGCGCAATACAAGCTCTCCTGGTTCGCCATCCGCTACCGGCTGATCCTGGCTGTCTACCACCCGGGCACTGAAGCCTTTGGCCAATCGGCCCATAAAACCAGGCCGCTGATTCTCCAGAGTCCCTCCAATCACGGCATTGGTTTCGGTAGCCCCATAACCATCGATGAGGCCTATGCCTGTGCGTTGAATAAACGGGGCGTGGAACTGTTCAGGGACGCCTGGGGCTAGCGCGACACGCACGTTATGCGCGCGCTCGAGCTCATTGTGCGGACGGCTGAGAAGGATAGGCACCATGGCTCCCAGCAGATACGTCACTGTGGCCCCGGTTTCCGCAAGCGCCTGGTAGAAGCCGCTAGCGGAAAAACGTTTGTCTACCACCAGCTGTGCGTCGTGCAGCAAGGCCTGGAAAAAGGCGTTCAATGCATTGGTATGGAACAACGGCAGGCATGTATACAGCACATCCCCGGGGCGCACCTGTAGGTCGCCACCGGTATTCAGCCCCCACCAAAAGAATTGGGCGTGCGGGCAGATCACCCCCTTGGACAACCCGGAAGTCCCGGAGGTGTAAAGGATAACCAGCGGGTCGCCATCCTCGAGCACTGCAGGTGGGGCCATGGACGCACTGCGAGGGGGCATCGACCGCACCCTCAACCGCTCCTGCCAAACCGCGTTGACATCGCCTTGCGGCGAAAGGACCCACAGGGCTTCGACAGCAAGCGCAGAGTAATCAAGTGCCGCGAGCACATCCAGATTGACCTCTTCACTGACCAATAAGCGCGCCCCACTATTAGCCAGCACATGATTCAACTGCATGCCCCGACAGGCGGTATTAATAGGCACCGCAACCGCGCCCAGCCAACCACATGCCAACAGCACTTCAAGGAACTCGGCGCGGTTGGCGCACATCAATCCAACCCGATCTCCACGCTTTATCCCATATTCCGCGAGTGTTGTGGCACGCCGTCCTATCACGTCGACAAGTTGCGCAGCAGTCCAAGTGCAGCTTCGGTCGGAAAAAAGCGCCGTTTCAGGGCTGCGTTCAATACGTTTCAACAGCAGCACCGGAAGTGTTAATGCCCCGCCAACTGCTTGTTGTTTGCAAAAACCTGTGTCCATCACTCAAAGCCTCAGATTGTTGTATCGCCTCGCTGTTGTTCCGAAGTCTATGAACCTGTACCCTATAAGTCAAATTCATGGCAATTATACAATTGATGAACGGTATTTATACGAATGCGCAACTTGAATGATGTCGATCTAAATCTGCTTAGGGTTTTTCAGGCCATAATGGAGGAACGCAGCTTGACACTCGCGGCTGGACGCCTGGCGATTACACAACCTGCTGTAAGTTACGCCTTGGGTCGACTTCGCAAGCTTTTTGATGATGCGCTATTCGTACGCACGCCGGAAGGCATGATGCCGACCCAGACCGCCGAGCGGATCGCCCTACCGATCGGACGGGCACTCACGGCAATACGCGATGCTCTGAATGAAACCGAACCCTTCGATCCTGGTACTAGCGACCGGGAGTTCCGTTTGTGTATGTCAGACATCGGCGAACAGGTGTTCCTGCCGTCGCTTTGTGAACGGCTTCAAACGCTTGCGCCGGCCATTAGGCTCTCATCAGAGCTGGTACCCGTCGCCATGGTGGTCGAGCGGATGCGTATGGGGCAACTGGACTTCGCAATTGGTAACCTGCCCACACTGAAAACAACCACCCGGTACCAATCCCTGTTCCGAGAGCAATACGCCTGCATGACTCGCAAGCGTGACGGACTTCCGGCCGGGAAAATCAGCGTGGAGGATTTTCTTGCCCTCTCCCATGTCAGTGTCACCTCCACTGACAGCAGCCACTTAGCCATCGAGGACACTCTGGCCTCACGTGGCCTGAATCGACACATCGCTTTGAGGGTACCCCACTTTACAGTTGTGCCGCAGATACTCAGGCATACAGGGTGGATGGTCACCCTACCTGAAGGCGTCGCACATGCGCTGAATCATTCGAATGATTTCGTGATTTACCCGCTGCCAGTGGAGATGCCGGGGGTCGAGTCTACCGTTCATTGGCATGGTGCCTACGACGCTGATGCCGGCAATCAATGGTTCAGGGCATTTCTATTTGAAACCTTGCGCAGATAAGGCTATTGCAGATCAGGGGTAGTCACGGAGGCCAAGTCATAAAGGGGCTAGCAGCATACGTCGGCGGGTATTGCTGGCCGGGCTGCGCTACGCGCAGTGTGCGCAGCACGGCAAGGGTATACGCGCCCGCATGGCCCGGTCATAGACTGAGCCGCTTCCGAGCCGAAATGGACGGGCAAAATTACCTAACTCCTCATTAGGATCATTTACGCGCCAGGCTACGCCATGTTGAGGGCCTCCTCCCTGCGCTTCGGCTCGGGCGCCAGCATAATGCTCGGCCTGACGTTCATCGGTTTGCGTGCAAATGAAGCTGACGACACGGCTCATTTTCAGGAGCAGCGGAATGCGTCGTTTTTTTAATTGCAGCCATGGTCCACTACTGCTGGGCCAAGCCAGGCGCACCATTCAACCATCCCATAAACGCCAATAGTGATTGGCATTTTAGTCCGGAGAAGCTTTCATCTCCTGATCAGCCAGCAGGCGAACCGCCGTCGTGAACTAGCCCAGCGATCCAGTCAGCGAACGCCTGCACAGCTGGTGATAGAAAGCGCTGATGTGGATATAACAAGTGTACAGGAACCCGGTCAGGCTGCCAGTCAGCAAGCACTTCGACCAGCCGCCCCCATCGTAGATGTTCGGAAACAACATTCTCGGCGAGTTGAACGAGCCCAAAGCCTTCAAGGCACATTTTGATGTAGAGCCCAGTCTCGTTGACGGCTGCTGTGCCCTTGACCGGTACTGAGATTTTCTCGTCGCCCCGGGCGAAGCGCATCTCACCTGCTTGCCTTGCACGGCCCGAGAAGTAATGGATGGCCCGGTGACGAGACAAATCTCGCGGAGTCTGCGGAGTACCGTTCTCTTCGAGATAGGCAGCAGATGCACAGGTCACCCAGCGAAAACGGCCTAGTGGTCGCGCAACGAGCGTTGAGTCATCAAGCTCGCCTGTACGAATGACGCAGTCGACTCCCTCCTGAAGCAGGTCAACCTGCCGATCGTTGACGCCTATCATCAGGTAAATATCCGGGTAGCGCCGGTAAAAGTCTTGCAGGTTTGGAATGACGATGAAGTGGGCAATGCCGCCCGGCATATCGACGCGCAAACGTCCCTGCGGCCGTTTCACGGAATCCGTCAGGCTGGTCTCCGTGCGTTCGATCAGTCCCAATATTTCCCTGCATTGCCCCAGATATTGGGCGCCTTCAGGCGTCAGGCTAACCCGCCGCGTTGTTCTGTTCAGCAGGCGCACCTGCAGGTACTTCTCAAGGTTTTTAACGCTGCTGGTCACCGTTGAGGCCGGTAGAGAGAGCGTCTGCGCCGCCTGGCTAAAGCTTCCTGCCTCAGCCACACGGACGAAAACCTGCATTGCTTGAATACGGTCCATGACGGGTAACAGCCTTGGAGCAATGAAAGGAGGCATTATTATTCGCATAAATTGAATAATAAAAACAGTTCTACCATCTTTTTCCCGCAGTATCGCATTGCGTACATTGCTTCCAACGAAATTCGAAGAGGGGTACTGAAATGGGTGAATACAACCGCAGCATAGTGCAGGCTCCAGCCGCTCCGGCCGGACGCACACTTATCCGCGGCGCAACTGTGCTGAGCATGGACGGCGACATCGGCAATCTGGCGCGTGGCGATATCCTCATAGAAGGCAGCACCATCTCGGCCATCGATGAAAATCTCGAAGCCGGCGACGCTGTTGTGATTGAGGCATCCGGCATGATCGCCATGCCGGGCATGGTCGATACCCACCGTCACTCCTGGGAGGGGCAACTACGGCGAATTAATCCGAACGCCGCAACCCTGGAGGATTACTGCAACGCCACCCACTTTTCGTTCGCCAAATATTACCGTCCGGCGGACATGTATATCGGCAATCTGCTGAGTGCATTGGGCTGTATCGATGCTGGTATCACGACCCTTGTCGACAACTCGCATAACAGCCGCACCGGTGCGCACTCCGATGCCGCAGTAGAGGCGCTGCTCGATGCAGGCATACGCGCCGTACATGCTTCGGGAGCGCCGGTGGCGGGTGAGTGGGACAAAGCCCACTGGCCGGGCAACCTCGAGCGTCTGCAGGACAAATACATCAAGAACGGTGACAACCCGCTGCTCTCACTGGCAGTGATGGCGCAGCTGGAACCTGAGCTGTGGGCTGAGGCCAGGCGCCTGGGATTACCGATCATCACCGAGTTTTTTGGTGGGGACATGGCAGCTGAATTGGAAGGCTTGCATCGCGAGGGGCTGCTGCGCTCTGACAACATCTTCAACCACTGCACCGCGCTGCCGGACGCCGGGTGGAAGATCCTTCGCGAGGCTGGCGTGCGGGTCAACGTATGCCCGCGTTCAGATGCCCACTACGGCATTGAAGATGGAATGTTCGCCATGCAGGCGGCTCAGCGTCATGGCATCAGCCCTGGGCTGAGCGTTGATAACGAAACGTCCTACAGCGGCGACATGTTCATGGAGATGCGGGTAGCGTTTTATCTGCAGCGCGTCCTGGGCATGCATCAGCAGCGCTGCTGCAGCGAAGACCATCATCCGGTGGTGACCCTGCCCGCCCATGTTCTGCTCAAAGCCGCGACTGTCGACGGCGCCACCTGCGCTGGCTTGCATGACAAAATCGGCAGCCTGGTTCCCGGCAAACAGGCTGACATGATCCTTATCAATGCGCAGGACATCAACCTTTATCCGTCAGGTAATGCCTTCGGCACCGTGGTACATGCGGCAGAGCGCAGCAATGTCGACACTGTCATGATCGGCGGGCGTATCGTCAAGCAGGGCGGCAAGGTTCTGGGTGTGAATAGCGAAAAGCTGCGCGCGGCGATCGACGAGTCCCGTGAACATCTGTTTGCTGCTGCTGGCTATCAGCCGGATATGTTTGCCGAGGCATTCTTGCCGCTTGAGTCAGCCAAGTAAGGAGGCGTTAAATGAATGCAGCCTACTACCTACTGGCTATCTGCGCGGGGCTTGGTATCACCCTGCAGACCACGCTGAATGGCCAACTCGCTAAAGGTGTGGGTGGAGATTCCGTAGCGGCGGCACTGTTTTCTTTTACTGCCGGTGCGCTATGCCTGGGCATCTTTTCGTTGATGCGTGGCGGGATAGTGGCTTCAATCGCGGCTATCCCTGCCCAGCCTTTGTGGAGCCTTCTAGGTGGTCTGCTAGGTGCCGGCGCGTTGCTCAGCTACGTCGTACTCGCGCCAAAAATAGGCCTTTCAGCGCTGCTTGGCCTCGCCATCGCCGGGCAGATCATTTCGTCCCTAGTTATCGATCACTTGGGACTGCTCGGGGCAGTCGAGAGGCCGGTATCTGGTTTCAAGTTGGCCGGGGTAATCGTGATGCTCGGAGGCTTGGCAATCGCCCTGTTTGGTGACCGGTGGTCAGGGCTTGTATCCAGCTGACTCCCGTGGTTAACCCCTCTCGCTTGAAAGCCACTGATACCGATGGAGTGCAGCTTGAAGCCGAAGCGGTTGCCGCAGGAGAACTGACAGAAGAGCGATTACGAGGGTTAACTGAGTACGGGAAGCTCGGTAGAGGACTCAGTGTGATCATTTCTGGCTGCTGGCAGCCCTTAACGACTGACCGCTATCGATCCAGGCTGTGGAAAAACGCAGGAATCGCATCGATAACTGAGAACCGAGCAGATTACCTGCGGAATCATCAGGCGAGAGCGTAAATACACTCACCCAGAAAAATAGACATTTTTAGTGCTACACGGGCCGCGTCAGCGGCCCATGTAGCTGTTTACGGGCCAGCAAACGGCGGGGTTACGCCCTGATCGCCTCAAGTAGCTCTGCGATGCCGAAAATGCTCACCATGCGTTTGTGGAGGCGAGCACGTGAAGGCTCATTTCGGTGCTTAACCTCGGCAGGGTTTTGGTCACGAACTGGTTGCTTCCCTTCCAGAATCTGTTCGTTCCAAAGGTGTGCTCCACCAGGCGAACCTTCATCATCTCCGGATCTTGCTCCAATCGGATTTGCCCCTCTCGCCTACTGCTTCATGCTCGCAGCGCTTGAGTCGCCGCTCTTTATCGGTCTTACACTGCTTCTGCATGGAGCAACTCCGGCATCCTGAAAACCAGTATGCAGTAACAGGCGGTCCTCCATCGAGGAACAGGCGCGATGAGTGCCTGTCGTAATGCCGCGTCGTGGCTACTCAGCACTAAAGTCGAAAAGCTGAAACAGCAAATGCAAAAACTCAAGGGCATCGAGGCGCAGCTTCGAGCCAGTCCCGATCAGCAAATCTCGCTTGCCGGCGGAACCACTCAATGACCTCTGGTTGAAGAATCGGAGTTACCCATTCCGGAGGGGAGTCCTGCGTCAATCCACCAATCGCCATGAGCCGTAGGACCTCAGGGTCTAGCCTCAGTTGCTCGGCTGCGGAAAACACTGGCAGCAGCGCTTGCTGAACTTGAATTTCTGACTCACTGGATACGGACATAGTCTTCCACTCTCTCCTTAGACCGATCCGACACGTCAGCCGTTTGAGAAAGTGAAGATGAAGCCTCGCGCGCCCTCTGGAGGGCCATATCTACGCCCCAGGAAAGAGCCGTTGTCATCGACTGGCCCGGTCGTGAATCGAAACATTGTTCATCAAGAACCAGGCCGCTTGGCGCGTACACGCCGATGAACAGTTGAGTTCCTCCAGCTCGAGAGAGCCTGCTTTGCACGTCAATGGTTGTACCATCGGCGAGGGATTCATCATGGATCTGGTGGTGGAGCGTGGGGTCAGCCCATGCCCAAAAAAGCCTTACCGCGAATGCGCATGTCGTTCTCTTACGACGCTAGGTCTATGCTGAAGGATTTATCCACCATGGGCGCATCACCTCCGAATAGCGACCGATTTCCACCGCGCCGATGAGATACCGGACCGGCGGGTCAAAATGCTCCACAAGAATTTTTTTTTGTATAAGAAGACGCGCGTTGCGAGAAAGAAATCGCGGAAATGACAAATTCCTAGAAGGCCCAGCACGTCCTTGGCTGGGCCCGACCCGTTACTTCTCGAGGGTGGCGGCCTGGTTGCCGCCTTCTTCGGCAATCGCTGACAGTTTCTCGTCTGCAGCTTTTTCTTCTGCAAGCGTGTCGGCCAACAGCGAGGCCGCCTCTTCCATACCGAGGTGCTTGGCCATCGCAATTAGGGTGCCGTAGCTGGCGATCTCATAATGCTCAACCTTCTGGCATGCCCCGATGAGCGCCGCATCGAGCACCGCCCCCTTCTCGATTTCATCTATCAGCTCTTTGCTCTCCTCAACCAAACCCTCCATGGCTACGCACTTCATCCGCTTGAGTTTCAATCCAGCGGACTCTACCAACTGGTCAATGCGCTCTATCTGCCCCTGGGTTTCCGCTAGGTGTGAAGTGAACGCATCCGCCAGCAGCGGATTGGTAGATGCCCTAGCCAGACGCGGCAATGCTTTGGTGATCTGCTTCTCAGCGCTGTACACATCCGAAAGCTCATGGATGAACAGGTCTTCAACTGTTTTGCGAGCAACCATCGTCATTCTCCTTGGGTTTGAAAATCGATTTCACTGCAGGGTGTGGCTGACCAAGCTCTCGTGTGAGGACTCAATGGGAAGCTTTGGGGGCAGATCGTTGGGCAGCAGGGAGCCAACGCCGAACATGCTTATGGCCATCTTTACTCGCATCGCTCGGCAAGCCAGGCGCGAGTCGGCCTCGAACTCTGCTACCGCCGCGCTCATCAAATGCTCAAAGCCGATGCCGACCTGAGCCTTATCCCTCCTTTTCAAAGTGCTCATTGCGGCCTCCCGAAATTCAGTCATCTTTACCGTTGACCAAGCCTGAACCAAGATCCGCGCCGGTGACCGGGTTGCTGGCTGGATCGGACCTCGTCCCCAGCTTCATGGCTTCCAATACCGCCAGATCAGGAGCGGCCAGTTCTACCGAAGCGGTGCCATCTCCGCCATCAACGGCAGCCGATGGATTCTCGACGTACTCCCACTCCTCGCCTTCATTCCAAGGGCCGCGCACATTCGGCTCACCCGACATGTTGAAATATTTGTTGGTGAACTCCGGCATGCCAGGGAGCTTGCCCTGAGGGAAGTTAGGCTGGATGGCGTGCAGTGCTTTTTCGAAAGAAAGCTGGTGTGCGATTTCTCGCGTCATCAAGAAACCCAGCGCCTCTTTCACGCCTGGGTCGTCCGTCACGTTCATCAGGCGCTCGTACACGATCTTCGCCCGCGCTTCGGCAGCGATGTTGGAGCGAAAATCAGCTGTCGGTTCACCGATGGTGTCCACATAGGCCGCACTCCAGGGCACCCCTGCCGAGTTGGTAAGCGGAGCGCCGGCGCCGTAGAGGATGCTGGTAATGTGGGAATCGTTACCGGCGCCATTGATTGCTCGGTACAGCTCTCCCTCCTCTTCGACCCCCTCAGCAAGTCGGCCCTTGGCGCCCTTGTTAAGCATCACGACTATCGAGCCTACAATCTCCAGGTGGCTCAGCTCTTCAGTGGCGATGTCCATCAGCAGGTCTTTGCGGGTCCGGTTGTCAAAAGTCCCACCGAGCTGAATTTGATCTGCCGGACGACAATCAAGGAACTGAGTTCTGGGGAGCCAAACGCGACGGTTATATTCAATGATACCGATCCGGTCGTGGGTGGTTTTGATCCAGAGCGAATGGCTCAGGTATTTACCAACCTGATTGGTAATGCAGTCAGGCATGGTGACCTGCAGCAGCCAATCCAGGTCGCCCTCAAAGGCAGCCACAACACAATGACCTTCGGAGTCAGAAACGCCGGAGAGCCCATCTCTCCAGCCGCTATGCCATCCTTGTTTGATCCTGATCGTCGATACTCTGGTTATACCGAGACGGGTAGCAAAGCTTCTCAAGGCCTGGGGTTAGGCCTTTTCATCGCTGCTGAAATCGTCGCCAGTCATGGAGGGAAAATCGACGTGTCATCCTCTAAAGAGAGCGGCACCTGCTTCAGCGTGACGATCCCGCTGTAGAGCGGTGCTCAAGGAGGGCTGCTGCTTCACGCATAAAAATCTCGAGAGTTTTAGGGCCAACCCCTTCGAAGCTCAAAAGCCAGGCCTGGAAGGCAGAGGTGTCCAACTCGTTCTTTTTCAGCGAGATCAACTGAACATCGAGTTCGCTAGCGGCCCGAACACTCAAAGCATGAAGCCGCTTCGCCGTGGACTCGTCGTATCGCGCGTAACCTGCCTGGCCTAGGAGTCCTACGAGATCCCGATGGGAACAGCGGGCCAACTTCTCCGGCGTATCCAGGCCATGCCGATCAACCAAGTTCCGGTACTCCTCCACGGCGAAGGAGGAACGAATCCTCTTCCCGATCAGGAAGCTCGCGAGCAGCCACTTGTACAGCCCATGCCCGGTCGAATCGCTGACATTGATACCCAGGCCTGCAGCGGTAACTGGTATCACCCCTTCGAACGCCTCGGGTCAGCCGAACGTGGGTAGGTACGCTCTTCTTCGATGGTGCCGTCAGCTTTATGAATTTTCACCGAAGCTGTTTTGCCATCAAAGAAGTCAGCCAGCGAACCAACCAACCCCTGCTTCGTAGCGGCGCGCTTGGCGGCTCGTTCCGCACCGGTTTTCTTCAGCTCCCAGCCATCAGCGGTTAGGCTCAGGTGGTAGTTGTCCATTGCCTTTCTCCTCATGCGTAAATGACTTGACCGTCGTCCTGAATGTCTTCGTCGGCGTCCGCTGCGTCCGTTGCATCGGCGCCTCTCACGCCCAACGCTCCCAAGGCAATGTCGGCGCTGTGAACGCGCGGCGATCATCCACAAATCGAATTTAGGGACGTCACGGGCAGAATGATCAGGAACTCCGAAAATGGGTTGATCTTCGGCTACGCGATAGGCGACCGGGTTAACGCGTTGTATCGCCCTGAAGCACCCGCTACGACCGCGATCATCAATGACCGAGGCGCGCTGTGGGGCGCGAGCCTTTGCCGGCCCTTGCCTCTGATAGCGGACTTTGTGGGAGCGAGTTAACCCGCCAACACCGGCAAAGCCGGTGACATCCACCGCGTCGTCTGCTTAGCGGGAAAACCCGCTCCCCACAGAGTGCGCGTCGCACTTGGTAAAGCCGTTAGCGCTCAGCGGTCGCAAAGGGGCGATTGCTGCTCTTCACGATCATGGATATCGTCATGCCTACCTCTTCGCTATATTAGGTCTGATAAGCACAGGTTATCCGAACCTATTGCCGCGTTGAGCAATATGAAATTGACAGAGCCGATACAGATGCCTTCGTCCCTGCCGCTGGTGCTGGCAGAGCTGGCTGGCAACAACCGGGCCGCTGCTGAAGCATCATCACGCCGGCATCGCAGCCAATACCGTGCACAGCTATCAGGGCGCCCTAGCATACTCGGCGGCGTGGCTGCGTTTGCGCTATTGCCGGTCGCTTGGCGATGGCGCGCTGCCGCCCGAGATTGCGGTGCAGTTCATCGTCAACCACCTAACCAGGCCCGATACTATCGGCGGTTAAACACACCTGCTGCCGCCGGCCGTCGACGCCGCGTTGATGGCGGCCACAGTCACGGGAAAGCTGGGGCCACTGTCGTTCAGCACCGCTTGGCAGTTTGGGCTAAATGGGATAACCCAAGTGAGGCTCCAGCGGTGAAGGCTCTACTGCGTGAGACACGCAAGGCTCAGGCACGCCAAGGTTTATCCGTGCGAAAGAAAACCGCAGTGGTATCGGAGCCGCTGCAGGCGATGCTCGCCACCTGCAATAACGGCGTGCGTGGCACGCGCCCTGCTGTTGCGGGCCTAGAGCGGCGGTGGCCAGCGCCGCTCGGAAATCGTGGGTTTAGAGATCGGAGACCTGCGCCGCCTAGACGTCGAAACCTGGCTTTATACACTCGGGGCAACCAAAACCGATAGTAGCGGCGTACGGCGGGAAAAGCCGCTTGAGGGACTGGCGGCTCCGGCGCTGAATGTATGGCTTCCTGAAGTACCGGCCTGCGAGGGTCCGCTATTTCACCGCTTGTACAAAGATGGCGGGTTCGCGGCTGCTGGTCTGTCCGGTGACCAGGTCGCGCGCATCGTTAAACGTCGCGCAGCACTGGCCGGCGTTGACTGCGACTGGGTAGCGCACAGCCTAGGTTCAGGATTCTTCACTGAGGCTAGAAAACAGGGCGTGCCGCTTGATGAAGTCATGGCGATAACTGAACACCGTAGCATCAGCACGGTGATGGGAAACTTCCAGGTAGGCTCTCTGCTGGGCAGCCGTGCTAGCCAACTGTATCCAGCACCAACTCCAGAGGACGACGATAAACAAATGCCAGTAACCGAGTGAGCTTGCGCTTCGCACCCCGTCCCACTCCCGCGGCTCCAAGGGTTTTCGCGTTTAGGTCTGGCGCCAAGCTGATTAGTCGGGTTGGCGTCACAAACGCTTACAGCCTGAATAGGCTAACCCGACCGTCGAGCGGCCGCTCTCCGGCACCTTCTTCGTAATAATGTACGGCCCAACCCTCAGGAACGTGCGCCTCCCGACGAACGTAATCAGCGGAGCTGCTAAACTCTACCTACCAGCCCACAAGGCGCGTGCTAGAGCTCTCCCATAAAGGGTCTGCAAGTACCGCATGGATGCCAAATGGTTGGCTGATATTTAAGAACAACAACTTTTACAAGGTATAATGATGTTATACCTAGTGCCTGACCTTTTCCGACAATCTGCGCTTGCCAGTCATCGACCGCGATGCCACTTTTTACGTGAGCTGCGCGAGGTAGTTAATCGATGCACAGGCACATATTGACGGAAGGTACGAAAATAATTCATAACGGCGCTTTAGCTGAAGTAGTAGCTTGGGTAGAAGCTGACAAGCTGCAGATAATTGACAGTTATCACAAAATCAAAATAATCAACATTTGCGAGATTCAGTGCGTAATTGATCATGCCACTCTCCAGACATCATTGAAAAACGATAGCCTTGATATTTCGGCTTTCGATGCAGAACAACTGAGCGATGCCCAGAGAAAATATGATGTCATCACCAAGCACCTTGAAGAACCAGCCAGTCGCCCAGTTGCCGAAGCGGTGGCTCAGGACCTGGCCTGTAGTAGTTCATATGCCTACACATTGATCCGTCGCTATGTGCGCGGGAGTTTTAGCTCGCTGATAAAGGAGAAGCGTGGACGGAAAGTTGGTACCCGACGCCTTGCGAGCGAAGTAGAGAACATCATCGACAGTACCATCACCGCGAGCAAAGGTCCTGGAAGCTCTATCAACGCCATATCAGAAGCAGTCAAAACAATGTGCGAGAACGCTGGCTACCCAGCGCCGAGCACTAAGACCATTGCCTTGAGAGTACGCCAGCGCTCCCCCAGTGACAATACGAAACGGTTGCATGGTGGAAAGAAATCTCGACAGGACCATCTGGTGCGCGGAGGAAAACATCTAACTAAGCGTGCGCTTGAGCTAGTTCAAATAGACCACTGCATCATTGACGTTATCGTCGTCGATTCGACCAGCCGAAAACCGATTGGGCGCCCATGGTTAACGATTGCAATCGACGTCCACACCAGATCTGTCATCGGTTTTTATCTAAGCCTTCACCATCCTTCCGCGGTATCCAATGCTGCATGCTTAGTGCACTCGGTCACACCTAAACACGGCTGGTTATCAGAGCTCAATTTGCATGAAATTCAATACCCTATGTATGGGCTCCCCCAGCACATTTATGTCGATAACGGCAAAGATTTTCGCTCTGCCGCGTTCATTTCAGGATGTAAAGAATATGACATTAAATTAACGTGGCGCCCTCCTGGTTCGCCACATTATGGCGGTCACATCGAGCGATACATCGGAACCCTTATGAAATCTATGCGTGGCTTGCCGGGCGCTATCCTCGCGAGTGTCGCAGACAAGGCAAGATACTCCAATCTAAAGGCGCCAGGAATGACATTGAGTGAAGTGCGCGACTGGATCATTGAGCAGGTCGGTATTTATCACATGAAAGAGCACTCCGAACTGGGGTGCTCTCCCCTGCTTAAATGGGAGAGCGCTCACAAAAATAAAGATGGGAAAATAATTCCACCAGCGATAGTAGGAGATTTTAGGAAATTAGCCATAGACTTTCTTCCATTTAAGCGAGGCTCAATCCAGAGAAGCGGTGTCACTATCCACGGAGTGCAGTATTATGCGCCGGCGCTCAAGCGCTTCAGCATTAAAACACCTTGCATTATCAAGTTCAACCCACAGTCAATCTGTAAGATCTGGGTAAAACCAAACGGTGAAGGCAGTTATATTCAGTGTGACTACTCGGACATCAGATTACCAGATTGCTCGCTCGCTGAACTAAAGGCTGCACGCAAGGAGCTGAGCGCCGAGAACAAATCTAGAGTGCCTGTTTCAATGATATTCGCGGCAGTTGAAAGAAACCGCGAGAGGGTTGCAGCAGCGACACAAAAGACTGCAAAAATGAGACGCGAGCAAGAAAAACAAAAAAATTTGTTCACCGCAGATTTAAAGAGGATAGTGCCAGAGCTCTCACCTCGCCTGGACTATAGCCGTCAACCAAAGACTTACGACGTGGAGTGAATGTGATGGCTAGCGACTATTCGCACCTCAACACACTGTGCCAGTCCGTAATGGCGCTGCCCACCAAGGAGAGGATAGGTTTCATTCATAAAGATAAGTGGGTGAATCACAGCGCAGGAGTGAATATCCGGAATAGAATCAAATCCTCACTTTTCCTGCCCAATAACGAACAAGCAATGTGCATGATGATCGTAGGTGCCGGAGGAGTTGGAAAATCTAGTCTGCTTGATCGCGTCGTGAAAGATTGTGAATCATGGGCTCATCGACAAGGCGTACCTGCACCATACCTGCAATTGAAGCTGCCGTCAGATCCGACGTTGAGAAATAATATATCCGCGCTGTGTAACCAGTGCGGGCTGTCTACCCACAGCGTAACGAAAGATGCACTGCCTAGGCCGTTGGAACTATTGTTTAAGGCCCGAAAAATCAGAATGTTGCTCGTGGATGAATTCAATCACCTGCTGGCTGTAAATCGAATCGAAGCGAGAAAGAATTTAAATTTCTTCAAGCTTATCTCTGGCCCTCCAATGTCACTCATACTGGTGGTGTTTGGCACGCATGATGCTATGCACGCAATAAGAATGGACATACAGCTCTCCAGTCGCTTTCAGGTTTTTGAACTGGAGCAGTGGAGGCCAGACGAGGAATTTCGATCATTTCTGGCCAGCTACGAAAAATGCATCCCCCTCATGCATCCATCTAATTTGGCGTCCAAAGAGATAGTTGATTATTTTGTTAATCAACTAGAACCAACAACACGCAATATCGTCAATCGACTCAAATGGGCTGCGATGACGGCCATTCTTGAAGGTTCCGAGCGCATTAGTATTGATGTGCTTAAAAGATCTGATTTCCTCCCTGACCTGAGCTCGGTGTATGAGTAGTAACCACTTATTTGTAGGCATGCACCGGCCTTACTCTGATGAGGTCTTCAGTTCGTGGCTTAATCGCGGTATAAAACGAGGCGTTCCAAAGTTTTTTGAGACGGCGGCAATATTGGCACATTTAGGGATTACTGATCCAGACAGCATCAAGCATGCCCAAGTGTGCATCTTGTCCTCTCAGATCCTGGGCTGCACACCTAGCGCGATCCAGAGCCTACTGCCAACCCCCGCTTTGTGGCTTCCGCCCGTCACTCAGAGACGAAAATACTGTATTTCCTGCATAGCTGAAGATCTGGCTCAAGGGCGCCATCCAGCTTACAGAAGATCTTGGCTCCATCGATGGTCCGTTGGCTGCCCTGTGCACTTACATCCGTTGTCGATGATCCATCACTTTACTGAGGACACTAATGAAACTATAAGTCATGCTGTTTTTGTTGCTCTATCAGGCGACTCGCCTTGGTATAAATTTAGCTATCAAGCCATCCTGGCTGCCTCTTTACGGCGCCCTGAACTTGGCTGCTTTCTGACTGCGCTACGCTTCCAGCTTTGGCTAGCAAACGCCCTTAAACATTCGACAGTGCATCTGCCTACCGGAAGGTCAATAAAAGCAAACCACCTCTTACAGATAATTGATGCCACCGCAATAACTCTGGTCAAGGGTTTTTGCGACACGGACCTTGCCCTCGTATCTTTTACGCCACACGACGCCGGCAGTGATGCCGATCGTCACAACGCTGCTAGATTAGCACCTAACGATATTGCGCGGTTTGACCCTTTGCATACCTCAAGATTACTCGCTACTCTTGGGGCATTCCTAGGCATCCCTTCTTGCGTATCAATGTGGCGCATACTTAGCAGGAATTATCGATATAGTCCACCACCCCTTATAAGCTTTTTTCCTGATATAGAAGCACAAATAACTGATGAGATAATCAAAAAATTATGTGCTTATAAAAACCCTTGCATTGATCTCGTGGAGGGTTGGCTTAGTAGCGTAGGGACACACCGACTCCATCCCGCGCCCTTTTGTTTTATTCGATAACGTTCCTAAAGCTTTGCGACTGCTAACCGCCGCGTTTGGAGAATCCTCGCATGGCAAACCCAATCGACCCCAATGACTTGGACCACTCAATTCTTCCTGAAAACATCTTCTTCGCTCAGCAGGCTTTAAAGCAATATTTTTTACACTTTATCGGCGACAGTCGCACGACGATGTTTAACTGTCTTAAGTACCTTGCACGCGACATTGGCTACGACGACTCACGACTTGAAAGCGTACCTTGGCAAAGGCTGGACGCCCCCAGCATTATTTCATTAGTCAGTGAGTGGAAACAAAAATACTCTACAGCCACAATAGAGCTGAGGCTGATTGCAGTACGAAAAATACTTCGGTGCTGTATGGCTCAAGGCCTCATCACTGACAGACAATACCGAGAAGTAGATGCGCTTCGATTTGAGTTTGAACAATTGAGAGATTATCGTGGCGTCTATGTCAACTCCGACACCATTGTAAATTTAATGCGCAGCTGCCTGAACGATGAACGTTACCTCCTCGCACTTAGGGATTGCGCCATGGTTGCTTTGCTTTTCGGAGCGGGTTTACGTCGAGCAGAGGCTAGCGCAGTTAGGCGTCATGATGTGGATTTGAAAAATACATCGCTGCAAATATTCAACAAAGGAAAACTAACCTCCCGTCGTCTACTCAACTGGGCACACGAACCATTGATCAACTGGCTGGAGGAGTCAGGCAACCATATCGACTGTGGCGATTGTATTCTCCAACGTGTCAGCAAGAGCGGGAGAATACTGGGAAATCTTACGGCGGATGGTTTGTATAGCGCACTAAGGTCAAGGTGCTTAGAAGCGGGCATCTGTCCCTTGGGGCCTCACGACGCAAGGCGAACATTCGCTATGGATTTTTCACACAAATATGGCTTAAGCGCCGCTCAAATTGCACTCGGGCATAAAAGTATTTCTTCGACGTTAAAGTACGACCAATCGGGAGATCAGGGATCTGAATGGGCTGAGTTTTAGCTAAAGCGATTCCTGGATAATCCCATCATCACTTCGGTCAAATCCCCCATACCTGCTGCAAAAAACCGCGGCTGCTCTAGTCTTTGTACGCCATATAGCCCGGTTCGATATGATTGAAAACGATCCAATAAAAGTAGGCACATCATGCCATTTCGCATACTCACTGGTCGACTCAAAACCCTCCATGACTAATTCTGACGACAGGCAGATTTGGGGGGCTTCGACAGGCCTTATCCTTGAGGACATAAAAAGTAATTTCGTGCATTTCTCGCATAAAAAGAAGAAAATCTGACCTATATCCCAGCTTGGTGTTTTGTGTTTTTCAAAAAAGCCATGTAAAGCAATGGCTTAAGATTTATTCTTTTTAAGGTAGGCTGACAGACACGCAACACGTAGTCTGAAACTGCCTGGGCTTCCCACTCATATCGGGATTGGTGCAGCTCCGAGTACATCCGCAACCTGCCCGAACACCTAGCTTGCAAGCAGTCAACTCTCACAAATGCCAGTAGCAGCCTTTCGAGCCCCAGCCTGAACATAGGCGCGCCAGCAAACGGAAGTTTCGGCACACGCCCACCCCACGGTCACAAGGATTCGGACTATGGCTACAGAACTGGATGCGCTGTTCTCAAGTATTCGTGATTGCCAAACCTATGACTCGGTGCAACAACGGCTCGCTGTCATCACTGAAAACAAGCATGTCGCCACGACTCCGGATGTCGTGCGAGCGCTGCGGGATGCCCAGGTATACGCGCTTGTCTGGGGCGTTTTTGTTGCCGCTCTTGAACTGGGCGCGCCTATCGTTGCCCGAGACAAAGCCCGTAAAGCACTGGATGCAGCGTTGGTGAACGATGATGAAAATGCTCATGAAGCTGCCTTCATCGTCTACGAAGCTGCCTGTGGAGCCTGTTACAAGATGCAAGACGCGGCCGCGAGTACCTTGGACAAAGCCCTTGAATCAGTGACCCATGATGCAAGCACAGCAACATCAGGTGAACATGGCACTGACGCCATTGCTGACGCTGCAGCGGCCGAGCTGGCTTCAAATGATATCTCTGAGCACCTGCGTCGCCGAAATGTGATCTACGATTCAGCATCGTCCAAAGCAGATCCTTATCAGGATTTCTACGACCGTGAGCGGCAAATCAGGAACATTACCCGCCCTGTGCAACAAGCATGTGAAGCCTATGTCAACGATCATGTCATGCGTGCCCAGGTCACAGCTGAGCTCAAGCAGTCGCTTAATCGCTATCTCTTGGTCTGGCGCAAGACAACCACGGGAGGCGGAAATCCACTAGCGGCTCAAGGCATATTGGAGAGCATCGATGAGAAAAACGGCACATTCGTGCTCAGGAGTTTGAATTACAAAGACCAGCGCGTAACGGTGTCTTTCGCAGACATTGACAACGTTGATACATCCCGAACGCGCTCAGGCGCACTCTCCAGTGCTGTAGCGCCCACCTGGAGAAACGTGGGTATAGGTAAATGGGTGCGCTCCGACCAGTATTGAACATGCCTTGCCGCTGGCACCGAACATAAGCTTGAACGCCACCGGCCTTGATACTGCGACGCCTGGACGTTCCCTCCAGGCGACGCGTTTTGGAGTGGCCATGGGTCTAAGCGTTATTTCAAGACCCCGCGCAACAGCGACTCGAACGCTTGAGTCGCCTGCGCCAGTCGCTGTTCGCCCTCCTCTGTCTCTGCGATCCACACCGTCGCCTCCGCCAAACTGCCATATATCAAAGCGGCTAGCGCCTGGGCGTGGATGTCGATGAATACGCCTTGCAGCACCAGCCGTTCGATCAACTGGCGTAAAGACTCCATGCAATGTCGTTGCGCCTCTGGCGAGCCACCCCCAAATACTGCTCTGGCGTCGCGCAGTACGATACGCTGAATCTCAGGTTCCAGCGCCATTTCCAGATAGGCTCGACAACGCTGGCGAAAACCTTCCCAGTCATCCTCAGCAGTGTCGGTAATCGCACGCAGCCGCACGTCCATCTCCGCATCGAGTTGCTCTACCACCGCTGCAAGCAAACCCTTCTTATCACCGAAGTGATGATACAACGCCCCTCTGGTCAAGCCTGCCCGTGCGGTCAAGTCATCCATAGAGGTGTGTGCATACCCTACTTCGGTGAACATCTGGCGGGCGGTTGCCAATAACAGTGCGCGGGTTTCTTGCATCGCGGCGCGGGTGCGACGGACCATTCAACTATTCCTTCTCGCCAATGGCATGATCGGGTGTAAACGTATGCAGGCTGATAGCACGAATTGTCCTGGACAGACTGGGCTCATTCAAGCCTTTAGCCTAGCCGCGCGCCGACTTGACCGATGGCAGGCCTCAAACTGCTAGCCTGAAGACACTCAAACCGAAAATGAGGCCTGCTGAGCCCGGACGCGCATGCGCTGGAAGCTCCATAGCGCGACCAGAAGGACAGCGGCCCCTGCGGCCAAGGCGACGTTGAATCCGGCCTTGGCGCCCAACGCATCGACCACCTGACCCGATGCCGCGGCGCCCCCGGCCACACCAACGTTCAAGCCGGCGAGCAGCCAGGTCATCCCTTCGGTGAGCTTACGTTCGGGCACGATGCGTTCGACCAGCGACATTGCCACGATCATGGTTGGGGCAAAAAACAGGCCCGCGACCAATACGGCGCCAGCCAGCTCGATGATGTTTCCCGCCAGCAGCAGCGGCAAAGTTGTGGCTGCGGTAGCCAGGCCGCCTAGCAGCAGCAGTTTGTGTAGCGGTGTCTCGAGTTTCAGTGCCCCGAACATCAGCCCGGCGGCGCAAGAACCGATGGCATAGCACGACAGCACCACACTGGCTGCGGCAGGCATGCCCATCTGCTCGGCGAAGGCCACGCTAACGATGTCGACGGTACCCACGATTACGCCCATGGCGACCATCAACAAAGCCAGCAGACGCACGTCAGCCAGTCTGAACACCGATTCGCTGCCCTGCCCGGCTACATCGTGTGCTTCGACAGGCGGTTCGGTGCTGACTTGTATCGCCAAGGCGAATACGCCGATGGCCAAGAGCACAGCGGCAGCCAATGGCCCGGCCTGCGGCAGTACCGCCACGCTCAGACCTACCGAAATCGGTGGTCCGGCGATGAACGTGACCTCGTCGAGAACCGTTTCAAGAGAATAGGCAGTCTGCAATTGCGATTTGCCTCGGTAGATTGTGGTCCAGCGCGCGCGCACCATCGCGGACATGCTCGGCATGAAGCCGGCAAGCGCGGCGCCGACGAACAGCGTCCACTCCGCCAGTCGCCAGTAGCTGCAAGCCAGCAGCCAGAGGATGCCCAGTACGCTGAACGCAGCGGCAGCTGGCAACACCCGACGCTGGCCGTGGCGGTCGACCAAGCGCGAGATCTGTGGCGACATCAGTGCATAGGTCAGCACGAAAGTGGCTGCCACTGCACCGGCCAAGCCGTAACTGCCGGAAATCTGAGACAGCATGGTGATAATTCCGATACCGGTCATGGGCAATGGTAACCGAGCCAACAGGCCAGCCAGGGCAAAGCCCATGGCCCCTTTGGCCTGGAACAACTCGCGGTAGGAACTGAACATATTCGACTCTCCTTATCGAAAAGGCCCTCGCGCAGTCATGCGCCAGCGCACGCTTACATACATTGCGTATGATTATCACCCTATTATCATACGCAATGTATGTAAAGCATCATGATCTTGCCAGAGCTCTCATGTGCTGCTCAACTTGCTCGTCTACGATGGGTATTACGATCGATCGCCAGCAGGGTTAGCATGGTGTGATTGCGCTCGGTCCAGTGCCTGCGAAAAGCTGCCCCTGAGGGAACCGCGGCGCAATCTGTGCCGAGGTCAAACGCAGCTGGAAATACCCTTATAGATCCCAAACGGCGAGTAAGGCTGGGCGGTTGCCAGCACAGCGGACGCCATGCTCATCTTCACCAAGATGGCAGTATCACAGAGGCGTCCAGCTGTGAACGCCCTATGCCGGGGTGGGGCATATCACCGCGCACGATATGTGGAAGAAAAAAGCTTCGTCAGAGCGCTATTCAGATATGCTCGATGAGATTTTCATCGGCATCGAGCAAGGTTTGGATTCCCAGCGGTCTTGCCTCCATGAGCGGCCGAGGCATGAAAAGTTTGGATAAGCGGGCACTCTCCACTTGCAACGCTTTTTGCATGTGCGCCTTGGCTTGCGGCCTGATCAGCGAGTGCTTGGCCATCTGAAAGTGCTCGAAGCGGGTGCAGTTAGGACACGGGATAGCATTGCTCATGCCCATCATCCGTCCTTCAGAAAATCCAACCACCCAGGCGCTTGGCCATGCGCCAACTCCGCTTCAACCCTGCACTCGCAACCGGCTATGAGAGTTAGCCAAGCTAAACCTTCACCTTCCCCCTGCCTGCTTTGATACCGCTACGCCTGGCCTTCCCCTCCAGGCGGCGCGTTTTGGAGCCGAGCGTCGGCTTGGTAGGCCGACGCTTTTTCTCGACCTTGCCTGCACTCGCGATCAATTCGGCGAGACGCGTCAACGCGTCATTTCGGTTCTGCTCCTGAGTGCGGTACTGCTGAGCCTTGATGATCAAGACGCCGTCGCTGGTGATCCGGCTGTCTCGTAATGCCAGCAGTCGGCCTTTGTAGAACTCAGGCAATGAAGATGCGGGAATGTCGAATCGCAAGTGCACAGCGCTCGACACCTTGTTGACGTTCTGCCCACCCGCGCCCTGGGCGCGTACGTAGGTCAGTTCGATTTCAGCGTCCGGCAGTTGTACGGAATTGGAAATGGTCAGCATGAGGAGGCCCTTATGATTGAGCGCATTATCACAGCGACGGCCACGCACCGAAATAACGCTACTTGAATATCCGATGCTTGGCCCTTGGGAAAGGTCAGTCGGAAACTGTCTCCAGGGACACGCGGCCTGCCCCCAGCGCTCACGCTCTTTGAGCGCCATCATTGTTAGGGACAAACCGAGGAGCACCTGAGATCACACACGCCCCTAGCGCATTCTCCAGTAACTCTAGACCCCGAGCCACGCTTACCTCCGTGTACGGCTAAGCGCTTTACAAGGCGGCGCCGCGCTGGATCCCGGCGACAGGACGATTCGTGAACAAAAGAAAGCCAGAGTTGCGCGCCTTTTTTAGCAGCGGCGCCTCTTGGTTGATTGCAGTTGCGCCGATACTTTATCAAGGCGCCAAGTGGGTTAATCGGCTCACCAAAGTTTGGGATTGGCATGACAAGCATTTTGTTCGCAAGCGCATGGCTCGGCTCAAGACCGCGAGGTCTGCGGCCTGTGATGACGAGCTCACTCGATATCTGGATGAAGCGCTCGATATTGAAATGTTCCGATTGGCCTCTGGGATTAGCGCCAGCCGCTCGCTGATGCAGTACATGCTCAGACTGGACAGCACTGGACGCTGGAGTCACGCGCAGCTGCGTAGCCTATCGAAGTTTGTAGTATGGGACCCTGCAGATGACAATTACAAAGTCGCAGTTGGTCATTTTGAGGGTGTCATCGCCTGGGTTGGAGCGATCGTGGCCGTCAGCTTGTGGATCACAGCTATGCTTTGTTTCTTGTCGCCTTTACTTATAGGCGAATTTTGGGCCGGGCTGATTAGCATTGGGATCGGTGGAGGCTTGCTGCTACTCGCTTATTTTCCTGCGAAAGATCTGGCTGAATACCTGCTTGCCAAGCGCGTTAGCCGTTATCTGGATAAACCCAACCCATCCGGTTGACAGACCGCAGCGGGTTAGACCAAGCGGCAGCAACCATCTTACTGCCGCCTAGCCCCCTTCAAAAAAGCAAATATGGCTAGCCACCGCGAGCACTCATACCGCCCAGGTCTCATGCAAATGACGCCATTTCACCCGCCCCGCCTCCAGCACCAACAGTGCCGTCGATACCCGTACCGTATCGTCCTTACCCTCGGCGCTATGTATCTCCCGATACCTGACCAGCGCCCCGTCGGCCCATTGATGCAGGGTTTCCAAGTCCTTTAGCTCAATGTTCAGCCCCGGCAGACTGCCCGCGTTGCGCTCAAATAGCTGCTCCACATCCCGCAGCCCGATTTGCAGCCCTGCGGGTGAAACCATCGAGAAATCGGGTTCGAACCGCTGCATCATCGTGTCAACCGAACCCTCGCCTCGCGCAAACCGTGCTTCGATCAGTTGGTGCAATTCTACGACTTCTTGAAGATAGCTATTCATAAGGGTTTCCTAACCAAAGATGCGTAGTGATCGGCAGATAAATGCCGCCTCACCGCAACCCAAACCCCATCCGCTTCAGCTCATCGAGCAACGCTTCCCGCCCATGCAAGCTGGCAACGCTTCGCAGCCGGCTGACGACCTGCTCCGACCACCCCGACGCCTTCATGCCTTCACGGTGGTAGAACGCCCCCAGGCGCTCGTCGTAACGGGCCAGCAAGCTTTGCTCCTGAGCGGTCGAGTACGTCTCATGATGCAGGACGGCCTCCTGCGGTAGCCGCGGCTTGACCTTGGCGGGCCGGTCGGCAGAGGGATAGCCGACACACAATCCAAACACGGGATAGACATGCGCGGGCAAGTCCAACTCCGCGGCCACCCCTTCGATGTCGTTACGAATACCGCCGATGTAAACGCTCCCAAGTCCCAGAGACTCCAAGGCGACGACCGCATTCTGCGCTGCGAGGGCTGCATCGATGGTGCCTAGCAACAAGCTTTCCAGGTAAGGCAGTGCTTCGAGCGCCACGTCATGCTGCTCGCCAATGCGCGACACCCGTGACAAGTCGGCAAGCCAGACGAGAAACAGCGGCGCTTGGTGGATGTAAGCCTGATTGCCCGCCAGAGCCGACAACCGCTGCTTGCGGCCGGGATCCTGAACGGCCACCACGCTCCAGACCTGAAGGTTGGAGGACGTAGACGCAGATTGAGCAGCGGCGATCAAGGCGTCCAATGTCCCCTCAGGCAGCGGTCGGTCCGCAAATGCACGGACGCTGCGATGGTCGAGCAACTGCTCGATCACGGCATTGCATTGGCTGAGCGGCGATACCTCTTCGGTACCATAGCGAGCGACCAGTTTTGCTCGGCTATCGGCTGTCATACAATTCCTCCAAAAAGATAGGAGGCTATCAAAAAAGGCGTCCTGCACATAGCAGGTGTCATAGTCTCCAAGCCTACCGTCTGGATCAGGTACCCTGTGCCGACTGACTTTCAACTTAATCGATAATGGACAATCAGCGTGGCGACACCTTCGCTTGCACCTCGAGAGGTCTACCAGATACTGCGTGATATCGCCCTCGGGATTCGGGATTTACAGCGTGAGAGCGAGCCACGCTGGGCAGACATCGCGTGTGGGTCCATGACTGTGCAGGCGGACGGGTGGATGCTTACCTTGTGCAATGAGGAGGGTGCGCTGGATCACTGCATCCGCTGCTCCAGCC
Organism: Pseudomonas sp. I3-I5; assembly: GCF_022699445.1. NCBI lineage: Bacteria > Pseudomonadati > Pseudomonadota > Gammaproteobacteria > Pseudomonadales > Pseudomonadaceae > Pseudomonas > Pseudomonas sp. I3-I5. The sequence goes on from NZ_CP093940.1 coordinate 2,322,469, forward strand.
CCGATGGCCGTGCTTACCAGTTCGATACTCACCACCCTTACGGCACCAACCCGGTGGCGTTGATGAGCACTTGGGAGCATGCGCAACTGCTGCGGTTACTTGGGGCGGCCTAGCCCCTGAACGCGGAGTCTCGCCAGCGCCCGTTCCCAGCACCGGGCGATCTCATCACCCACCGCCCCGCTGCGCGGAACTGCCGGCTCGAACGACCGCACCCTGACGTGTTCGATCAAGAACTCGTCCGTCCAGCCTGCCCACTCGCCGGCCATGGACCTGAGATTCCACTGCAAGGCCGGATACAGTTCATGCCACAAGATGCTGTGCAGTTGATCGAGTGTATAGGGGCTCTGGGTCATGACACTTGCCACCCACGCCAGGCTCGCCTCGGTCAGTTCGGTGTCCAGGAAGAACTGCGACAGGGCTTGCCAAGCGTGCAGGCGGCTCTCGTCTACCCTTTGCATCGGGTGGTACTACCACTGCTCTGCTAGCGTCACGGGCACGCGCAGCGGCGCCAGCGGGCCATCGCGCTGACCGCACATCTCGTCATGCACCACATGCTGCACCAGCATGCACGGCACAGGCGGTACATCGGCCAGCAGCTCGCGCACCTCCGTCATTGACCGCAGTCGCACTGCCTGCCCTTGGGCATCGCTGAACGTCTGCGGCCCGTCGGCCGTCAACGCACGCAGGACGTAAAAGCCGCCTTCGAGCGACAGCAATTCGAGTTCATTGACAGTGCCGGCAGTGGCCAGTTGCTTCAGTTGCTCTAGGTTCATGGCAGGTACTCCATCCGGCAGGCGCGGCCTGCATCGGGCTTGATGGAAAATGTCGAGCGCGTGCACTTATACAAATCCAGCGCCTTGTATAAGGATGCCGACGCGCCGTGGTCGTTCCGTATCGATTGCAAAACTCAACCCAGGGTCGCGAAACTATCTGCACGGACTTGGACTCAATCGTGGCGATGCCGCAGCGCTCCAGCCTGCATCGGCCTATCTGTTGAGGAAGAATAACCACCATGATCGCTCGCTGGCGTTGGGCACTTGCGCAAACGACGAAAAGGCTGTGGTTTCGCGCCAGCCTGTTTTCCCTGATCGGCGTACTCACCGCGCTGCTGGCAATCGCCTTGCGCGACATGGTGCCAGCGTCGTTGCCGGCGAAAGTCGGGGCCGACTCGGTCGACAAAATCCTGGGCATCATCGCCTCCAGCATGCTGGCCGTAACCACGTTTTCGCTCAGCACCATGGTGTCGGCCTACAGCGCCGCCAGCAGCGGCGTCACGCCTCGTGCGACCAGCCTGGTGATGGAGGACGCCACGACTCAGAATGCCCTGGCGACGTTCATCGGCTCTTTCCTGTTCAGCCTGGTGGGCATCATTGCCCTGAGTACGGGCATTTACGGCGCTCAGGGCCGTGTGGTGCTGTTTGCAGTGACCCTGGTGATGATCGTACTGATCGTGTACACCCTGCTGCGCTGGATCGACCACTTGTCCAAGCTTGGCCGCGTTGGGGAAACTATCGATCGGGTGGAAGACGCGGCCATTGCAGCGCTCAAGCGCCGTGCGCAGTGGCCTTACCTGGGTGCGCAGCCCTACACCGATGCAACGCAGGTTGCCCCGTCGGCAATCCCAGTCCTTTGCGAGGACATCGGCTATGTACAACACGTCGATGTCAGTGCCCTCGCCCACGCAGCTGACAAGCACAATGCCGTGATCTACCTGGAGGTGCTGCCGGGCAGCTTCGTGCACCACGGTACGGTGCTGGCGCGCGCCGTCCGCGCAGGCCAGGCCGCCGAAACCACAGACCTTGAAGATGAGGTGCTGGCTGCAGTGACGCTCGGTGCACGGCGCACCTATGGCCAGGACCCGCGCTTCGGGCTCTCGGTGCTGGCAGAGATCGCCTCACGCGCATTGTCTCCCGCGACCAACGACTCTGGCACGGTCATTGACGTCATAGGCCGTGGGGTACGCTGCTTTTCCACCTGGGCACGGCAAGCGCCCGACACCACGACCGACGGCCAGTGGCAGAACGTGCATGTGCGCGGGTTGACAGTCGACGACATGTTCGATGACTTCTTCACCCTGATTGCACGGGACGGTGCTGGCTTGCTGGAAGTGGACATCCGCCTGGTGAAGGCTTTGGCGAGCCTGGCGCAGATCGCGCCCGATCGGTTTGGCCAAGCTTGCATCACGCATGTGGACCTGTTGCTCAAGCGGGCCGAACAGGCATTACCGTTGGAGGAGGACAAGCAGCGCTTGCGGGCGCTGGTCCGAAGTTTGGAATGGCCCCGGGCACGGCTGTCCTGAAATTACCTGAGGATCTGACCGTTCATCGCCTGTGCCGCATAAATGAGCACTCCACACAATGGGGACTTTTATTTCACCGAATTTTCACGTTGCCGAGTGGATTATCAACTCATCCCCATGAGAAAGACTTAAGCCCGACTAGCAGCGGGCTTTCTTTTGCCCGCTCGACAAGCCCCCTTCCTGAAATCCCCCCTTCCTTGCCTGGCCCATGGCGAAGGCCAGGCTGAACCGTAGTTAATGAACTCAGGTCAATTGATCACAAGGTGGCGATGGAGGGCGCTCGATGGAGTCATTCGATCTGCAAAGGATGCTGCTGGGTGACTTGCCCGTCACGTTCCTGATAGAAGTGATGATGCGCGTGGTTGCGGCCTTTCTCGCCGTGTTTCTGTTTCTGAAGTTCAGCGGCAGGCGTGGCATCAAGCAGCTCTCGCGCTTCGAACTCGTCGTCATCCTGACCCTGGGTTCTGCTGCAGGCGATGTGACCTTCTACGAAGATGTGCCATTGTTACCAGTGGCCCTGGTGTTCGTCACGCTACTGCTCCTGTATCGCGGCACGATCTATCTGATGCGTCGCAGCAAGATGTGCGAAGCCTGGATTGACGGGGTCCCGATCACCGTCGTCAAGGACGGCCAATATGAAATTCACTCGTTGCGCAACCTGAACATCTCCTCCAACGAGTTGTTCATGGAACTGCGTCAACAAGGGGTTGAGCACCTTGGCCAGGTGCGATTGGGTTTGCTGGAGACGGACGGCGAACTGAGCCTTTATTTTTACGAGGCCAAAGACACTCGACCGGGCCTGTCCGTGCTGCCGCCCGAGCACCGTCCAGAATACGACTCTCCACCGTCTCCAGGCCTGTATTGCTGCGTTAGCTGTGGCCTGCCAGTGCCGCATCAGCTGCATGACGTGATTGCCTGCATGCGCTGCGGTCATCGCAGTTGGTCACCTGCCCTGCAGACAACGCGCAACCGTTAACCGTCCGGACCCTCAAGGTTGTTGAGCAAGCGCCAGGTTACAACTTGGGCTGGAGCTGCAAACAAAAGCTTAGCGATAACGATTCCCACTCGCTATAATTCTGCGCTTTGTAGCACGCCAATTCCCTGTCGTCCCAATTCCTTGATCAGGTTCTCACATGCCCTTCCCGAATTTTGCCCGCAAGCCTGCGCTGCACACCGTTGTCTGGTTGCCCCTGGGGTTGGTCGCAAGCGTGGCCTCACCGCTCGCACTTGCTCAGAACGCGCTGGAAATCCCGGTGCCGGTTGCACAACCTGTGAATACGTCTGGTACCAATGGCGCGGTCCTGGAGCTTGAAGAAACCGCAGTTTCGGCCAGCGCAGACGCCTCCAAGGATGGCTTGGTTCCTGAGTATGAAGGGGGGCAAGTGGCCCGGGGCGGGCGCGTGGGTATCCTGGGCAACAAGGACTACATGGAAACGCCCTTCACATCCACGTCCTATACCAACCAGCTGATCCAGGACCAGCAGGCGCACAGCGTGGCGGACATTCTGCAGAACGACCCCTCCGTGCGGGTCGCCCGTGGTTTCGGCAACTTCCAGGAACTGTATGTCATGCGGGGCTTCCCGCTGTATTCCGACGACATCGCCTATAACGGCCTGTATGGCCTGCTTCCGCGTCAATACGTGGCAGCGGAGTTCATCGAACGGGTCGAGGTATTCCGCGGGGCCAACGCCTTCCTTAATGGCGCCGCCCCCGGCGGTACCGGCATTGGCGGCGCCATCAACATCCTGCCCAAGCGCGCCCCGAACGAACCCCTTACCCGCTTGACCGCTGGGGTTGAAAATCGCGGCTTCGGTACCGTTTCGGCTGACGTGGCGCGCCGCTTCGGGGAGCAGGATCGTTTTGGCGTTCGCATGAACGTGGCCAAGCGCGACGGGGAAACGTCGGTACAGGACCAGGACCGCTCCCTGGACATGTTCGCCCTGGGCCTGGACTACCAGGGCGAACGCCTGCGGCTTTCGGCCGACATTGGCCACCAGTACCATTTCATCGATAACCCGCTGCCCAGCGTCACCCCTACGGGCCGCGTACCTAGCCCGCCGGATGCCGACAAGAACTACGGCCAGCCCTGGACGTACTCCAAGGAAAAGCAAACATTCGGCACCTTCCGAGCCGAGTATGACCTCTCCGATGCGCTCACCACCTGGGCTGCCATCGGCATGCGCAAAGGTGAAGAGAAGAACGTGCTGGCCAACCCCTCCTCCGACGCCAACGGCGTGACCCGATCGACGCGCTTCGATAATTACCGGGAAGAGACAGTGGCTACCGGTGAGGTGGGCATGCGCTACACCCTGCAGACAGGTCCGGTGTCGCATCAGTGGGTGCTGTCCGGTTCGATGTTCGACAACAAGGACCGTAATGCCTGGGCGGGCAATTTCAGTGGTTTCGCCAACGATCTCTATGACCCTGTCTACGTTCCCAAACCCGACAACACCAGTTTCAGTGGCGACATGTCCGACCCGCATGTGACCGCCAGGACCCGTACCCAGAGCCTGGCCATCGCCGACACCCTGGGGTTCTTCAACGACCAGTTGCAGATCACCCTGGGGGCCCGTCGACAAGGGCTCGACGTGACAGGTTACGATTACAATTCCGGCGACAAGACATCCAAGTACAACCGCTATGAAACCACGCCCGTTGCTGGCGCGGTGTACCAGATCAACGAGCAGTTCTCGGTTTACGCCAACTACATCGAAGGCTTGACCAAAGGCGATACGGCCGGCGCCACCACGACCCTGCCTGATGGTTCCAGAGCCCCGGTGCTCAATGCCGGCGCCTCACTGGCGCCCTACGTGGCCAAACAGACCGAAGTGGGCGTGAAGTACGACGGCGGTGGCCTGGGTGGCAGCCTGGCGGTGTTCGAGACGCGCAAGCCGGTCGGCATCGTCGAGGATCAGGTGTTCAAAGATGGCGGTGAACAACGCAACCGCGGGATCGAGTTGTCGGTGTTCGGTGAGCCGACGCCCGGCGTGCGTCTGCTCGGTGGCGTCACCCTGCTCGATGCCGAACTCAGCAAGACCCAGAACGGTCGGGACGACGGCAACCAGGCCATCGGCGTGCCTAAAACCCAGGCCAACATCGGCGGCGAATGGGACGTGCCGGGTGTGAACGGCCTGACCCTGACCAGCCGCGTGGTCTACACCGGCCGTCAGTACATCAACAACGCCAACAACCTCGAGATTCCTTCGTGGACGCGATTGGACCTGGGGGCCCGCTACGGCTTCAAGGTAGACGAGAAGGACGTCACCCTGCGTGCGCGTCTGGACAACGTGGCCGGTCGTGACTATTGGGCCTCCGCTGGCGGGTATCCAGGCTCGAACTACCTGGTACTCGGTGCACCACGTACGCTTTCTCTGAGTGCCTCGGTCGATTTCTGATCGCGCCAAAGTCGCACAACCTGGGGGTTCCCCGACGGCGAGCGTTGCGTCATGCACCGTTCAGGGCTGCCCCGCAGCCCATCGCCGTTGAGCCGGGCGCTTCACGACTTCAAATTGTTGCAGGCCTCTGGTTTGAATGCTCACGGATCGAGCACCAACGCGTTTTCATTCCTGAAAAGAAAGTATTAATTCTTCAAGCCTGTTTTTCTGCGCAATCGATAGTAATAGCCTAGGCAGGTACCTTTTCAACCAAGGCCCTCCCCCATGAAATCTGTCGTTTACTCGCAGCCTGGCTTGCCCCTGCAAGACCCTCAATCTCTCTATGATGCAGACCTGCCCGTACCGTCCCCCGGTGCGCGAGACCTGCTGGTCGAAGTCAAGGCCATCGCAGTCAACCCGGTCGACACCAAGATTCGCGCCAGCCGTGGCGGTGACCAGCCGCAAGTGCTGGGTTGGGACGCGGTCGGCATCGTCCGTGAAGTGGGTGAGCAGGTGACCCTGTTCCAACCAGGGGATGAGGTGTTCTACGCCGGCGCCATCGACCGCCCCGGCTGCTACAGCGAATTCCATCGGGTGGACGAGCGCCTCGTTGGGCGCAAGCCATCTAGCCTGGATGCTGCCAGCGCCGCTGCGCTGCCATTGACGTCCATCACTGCGTGGGAGCTGATGTTCGACCGCCTGCGCCTCGAAGAAAACGGCGGTCAGGGTCAGCACCTGCTCATCATCGGCGCGGCCGGTGGAGTGGGTTCGATCCTGGTGCAATTGGCCCGCCAGTTGACTGGGCTGACCGTGATCGCTACGGCTTCCAGGGCCCAGACGCAAGCCTGGGTGAAGGACCTGGGCGCGCACCTGGTGATCGACCACTCGGCCCCACTGGCCGCCCAGCTCAGCGCACACGGTGTTGCAGCGGTCGATCACGTGATCAGCCTGACCCATACCGACACTTACCTTGAGCAACTGATCGAGGTACTGCGCCCGCAAGGGCAGCTTGCCTTGATCGATGACCCTGCGCAGCTGGATGTGGTCCCACTCAAGCGCAAATCCTTGTCGCTGCACTGGGAGCTGATGTTTACCCGTTCGCTCTATCAGACGCACGACATGATCAAGCAGCACCAACTGCTCAACCGCATCAGCGAAATGGTCGACACCGGTGTGCTCAAGACGACGGTGGGCGAACATTTCGGGACGATCAATGCGAGCAACCTGAAACGGGCGCACGCGGTCATCGAGAGCGGCAAGGCCAGGGGCAAGATCGTGCTGGAAGGCTTCTGAACCCAGTGGCCTGAACGACGGGTTCAGGCGTGCAGCAGCGGCGTGACGGCCTCCACCAACTGATCGACGGCGTCCGCCACGGTGCCTTCATTTTGACAAAGCAGCCAGCCGTGCTCGTGTGCAGCGTGGTTGAACGCCTGGGTACTCGCGATCTGCTCCTCCAAGGTATGGATGACCGTGCTGCCCAGGCCCCGACGGCGGGACGCAGCCCTCGTCCAGGACGTTTGCGCCGTGGTGAGCACCGCGATGTGCAGGTCAGGCACCTGCACGCCGCGTTCGATGTTCAAACGCAACACCTGGTCGAATGGCACGTTTCGGCGAAACGCCGCGTCCGAGGGGTACCAACGGTCAATCAGGACAATGCTGTCGCCAGGTTGGCGCGGCAGTACGTGGCGGGTGATCCAGGCGCGGCTTTCGGCCAATCGCTCGCAGACCTGCCACTCAAGCGTTGGCGAAGGCTGCCTGGCCAGCTGATTGACCAACGCCATGGTCTGCGCGCGCTGTGGATCATTGTTGCGCTCGCACAGCCTGACCACTTTGTTGCCTCGGGCCCGTAACGCCTGGGTGAGTGCTTCGAGCAGCGTGGTCTTGCCAGTACCCTTCGGCCCGTCCATGGCGATGAAAAGCGGGCGACTCATGTGCGTGTACCTCCAAAATCAAGGGCCGCATGAAACCACCGAGGCCAGTCACACACAAGCGCTGGCACCGCGTGCAGACGACTGACACCCACAAAACTGCTATCCGGGGCACTCACTGGCTATGCCGTACGCGGGTGTGCTGATAGGCTGACGGCGGCAGCCGCGCAGGCAGCCTTTACATCATCTACAGGCATGGCTAATGACCCTCGACCCACAGGTAAACCTGAGTAATTGCGACCGCGAACCCATTCAGATTCCCGGCAGCATCCAGCCCCATGGCTGCTTGCTGGCCTGCGACGCCACCGCAACCGTGGTCCTGCGTCACTCGGTCAATGCGCCGAAATTACTGGGGGTCACGCTGCCGCTCAATGGCAGTAAACTCGATGACGTGATTGGCGGGGAACTCGCCCATACCTTGCGCAATGCGCTGGCCCGTATCCGCGAAGGATCGCGCCCGGCGTTGAGCTTTGCAGTCGCCCTGCCCGATGGCCGGCGTGTAGATGTGTCGGCGCACCGCTTCAAGGGCAGCACTCTCCTGGAGTTCGAGCCTGCGGGCCAAAACGTTGCAGAACCCATCGAGCTTGCGCGCACTTTGATCGCGCAGCTGCGCGAAATCGACCAGACCGACCGCCTGTTCCGCGATGCCGCGCGTTTTGTGCGTGCAGTACTGGGCTACGATCGGGTAATGATCTACCAACTGGGAAGCGATGGCGCCGGCAAAGTGATTGCCGAGGCCAAGCGCAGCACGCTCGAGAGCTTCCTGGGGCAGTATTTTCCCGCATCGGACATCCCGCAGCAGGCTCGCGCCTTGTACCTGCGCAATCCGATCAGGGTCATCCCTGACGTGCAGTTCGAGGCGGTGGCCCTGGAGCCTGTGCTGGACCCTTCGGGCGAGCCGTTGGACCTGTCCTATGCCCACCTGCGCAGCGTGTCTCCCATCCACTGCGAATACCTGCAGAACATGGGCGTGGGCGCCACCATGTCCATCTCGATCATCGTCAATGGCGCGCTGTGGGGGTTGATCGCCTGCCATCACTACTCATCACGCAACCTGACCATGGGGCGACGCGTGGCGGCCGAGATGTTTGGCGAGTTCTTCGCCCTGCACATCGAAACAGTGCGCAGCCGGCAACAACTCGAAGCGGCCGTGCAGGTGCACGACACGCTCGACCTGATGCTGCGCGATGCCAACCATGCCGCCGACATGCACAGCTTCTTCGAAGACCGGCTGCCAAGGCTGATGTCGCTGATCCCGTGTGATGGCATCGGCATCTCCCTGCAAGGGCGTTGGTCGAGTGCCGGTACCGTTCCGCCTAGAGCTTGCGTGCCTGAACTGCTGCGCTTCGCCGAAAGCGTGGCCGAAGCCAGGACGTGGGCATCGAACAGCCTTTCACTGGCCCATCCGGCGGCCCAGGCCTACTTCAGCGACGTGTCGGGCGTGCTGCTCATCCCCATTTCGCAGCGCCCGCAAGACTACATCATGTTCTTTCGCAAGGAGGTGGTGCAGACCCTCGACTGGGCGGGCGACCCCAACAAGACCTATACCAGTGGCGCGATGGGCGACCGGCTGACGCCGCGCACGAGTTTTTCCATCTGGAAACAGACTGTGCACCAGCAGTCTGCGCCATGGACGGAGCAGGATCGACAGTTCGGGGACGCCATTCGTACGGCCATCGTCGAGGTGTTGCTGCACAACAGCGAACTGCTGGCCAGCGAACGCTCCAAGGCCGAGGTGCGCCAGCGGGTGCTCAACGAAGAGCTCAACCACAGGGTCAAGAATATCCTGTCGCTGATTGGCGCACTGGTTGCCCATCCCACGGCCGAGGGCCAGACGCTCAAGGGTTACGTGAACACCTTGCAGGGCCGCATCCAGGCCCTGTCGCTGGCCCACGACCAGGTCGTGCGGGGTGATGGCGGTGGGCGCCTGGCGATGTTGCTCGATGCCGAATTGTCGCCTTACCGCACGGCTATTGCCGACATCGTCATGCAAGGACCCAACGTGATTCTCGATGCCAGGGCCTATTCGGTGATGGCGCTGGTGCTGCACGAGCTGGCGACCAACGCGGCCAAGTACGGTGCGCTGTCGAGTCCAGGGGGGCGGCTGTCTGTGAGCTGGGCGATCGATGCTGCAGGCGCCTGCGCCATCATCTGGCAGGAAAGCGGCGGCCCGCAGGTGCAGGTACCCCGGCGCCGCGGCTTCGGCTCGGTACTCATCGAGCGCAGCATCCCGTTCGATCTGGGCGGTACCAGTAGCGTGGAGTACTACCCTGATGGGGTGCAGGGCTTGTTCACGCTGCCAGCCAGGCACCTGGCGGTTGCCGAGTCCGAGCCTGCGCCTGCTGCTGCCGCGCCCATGATCGATTCCTCTGACCCATTCGCCGCACGACCTGGCCTGAGCGTGATGATCCTGGAGGATCAGTTGGTCATTGCCATCGGCCTCGAGCAAATTCTCAACGACGCCCACATCGAGCATGTCATCACGGCCAGTTCCGAGCAGGAAGCTTTGCAGGTTTTGGAGCGGCACTCACCCGACGCCGCCATTCTCGATGTGAACCTGGGGCGCGGTACGTCCATTGCGGTGGCCGAGGCATTGATGCGTCGGCGCATCCCTTTCCTGTTCGCAACCGGTTATGGCGATGGCATCAGTATTCCCGCGCACCTGAAGCACATTCCGGTCACACGCAAACCTTATGACATGAGTACCATCGTGATGAGCCTTCGTGGCCTGCTCGAACCGCAGGACTGAAGACGCTCAAGACGGCGGCCATTGCGGCCGCCGTACACAGCCTGAGATCACATCCACGCATCCTGCTGCAGCTGGTCAATGCAGCAGGATGATCGACTCGGCGATCAGACGCAGCGTATGGGCACGCTTCAGATCGCCAGCGCCCGCTCGCGCAGCTCGCTGTTAAGAATGCGGTCGTTCTCGCTGTAGTCGACCGGGCAGTCGATCACATGAACGCCTGGGGTGGTGATGCAGTGCTCCAGCAAGGGCAGCAGGCCCTCGGCGCTTTCGACACGGTGGCCGGTGGCGCCGTAGGCTTCGGCGTACTTGACGAAGTCCGGGTTGCCATAGTCCAGGCCGAAGTCGGTGAAGCCCATGTTGGCCTGCTTCCAGCGGATCATGCCGTAGCCGTCGTCACGCAGAATGACCACGGTGATGTGCATCCCTAAGCGCACTGCGGTTTCCAGTTCCTGGCTGTTCATCATGAAGCCGCCGTCGCCGCATACCGAGATCACCGGGCGGTCCGGGTAGACCAGATGCGAGGCCATGGCCGATGGCAAGCCGGCACCCATGGTCGCCAGGGCGTTGTCCAGCAGCACCGTGTTGGGCTTGTGAGCCTTGTAGTTACGAGCGAACCAGATCTTGTAGATGCCATTGTCCAGGGCCACGATGCCCTCGGAAGGCAGTACGCGGCGGATGTCGGCCACCAGGCGTTGTGGGTAGACCGGGAAGCGGTCGTCGTCGCCGCCTTCGGCGATCTGCGCCTCGTTGGCTTCACGAATCGCCATCAGGCGGGTGAAGTCCCAGTGCGCGGTGTCGGTCAGTTGCTCGCTGATCTGCCACACGGCGTTGGCGATGTCACCGATCACTTCGACCTGAGGGAAGTACACGGCATCGACTTCGGCGGAGCGGAAGCTGATGTGGATGACTTCGGTGCCGCCACGGACCATGAAGAACGGTGGCTTCTCGATCACGTCGTGACCGATGTTGATGATCAGGTCGGCCGCCTCGATCGCACGGTGCACGAAATCGCCGGACGACAACGCCGCGTTGCCCAGGAAGCGTGGGTGACGCTCATCGACCACGCCCTTACCCATCTGGGTGGTGATGAACGGGATGCCGGTCTTGTCGATCAGCTGCTTGAGCACCTTGGCGGTCATCTTGCGGTTGGCGCCGGCACCGATCACCAGAATCGGGCTGCGCGCTTTATGCAATTTTTCCACGGCTGCGTCGATGGCCACGTGCTCGGCCAGCGGGCGACGGTGCAGGCTGCGCGGGATAGGCAGGGCATCGGTCTGCTCGGCGGCGATGTCTTCAGGCAGTTCCAGGTGCACAGCACCCGGCTTTTCTTCCTCGGCCAGGCGGAAGGCTTCGCGCATGCGGGCCGGGATGTTGTCGGCCGAGGCGAACTGGTGGGTGTACTTGGTGATGGGGTCCATCATGCCGCACACGTCGATGATCTGGAAACGGCCCTGCTTGGACTTCTTGATCGGCTTCTGCCCGGTGATCATCATCATCGGCATGCCGCCGAGATAAGCATAGGCGCTGGCGGTGACCAGGTTGGTGGCGCCGGGGCCCAGGGTGGACAGGCTGACGCCGGTCTTGCCGGTCAGCCGACCGTAGGTGGCGGCCATGAAGCCTGCAGACTGTTCATGGCGGGTCAGTACCAGCTTGATCTTCGACTTGCGCAGGGATTCGAGCAGGTCGAGGTTTTCTTCACCGGGAATGCCGAACACATACTCGACACCTTCGTTTTCCAGGCATTGCACAACGACATCGGCGGCCTTGGCCATTTAATGTACTACCTCAAGATCCAGGGAGGATGCAGCCGGCTGGCTGCGTGACTGAGATGTTGCAGGATGTCTCAGTGCCGCGCATCGTAGGCCTTGGCGTTAATAATAGTAAATATATTGTTATGATGCTGAGCATCACAAAACGTTATCAATTCCGGAATACCTCAAATGAATCTCAAGGCGCTGCGTTGTTGCGTTGAAATCGTCCGCCAGGGCAGCTTCACCAAGGCCGCTCAGCACCTGCACATCGCCCAGCCGGCGCTGAGCATGGCTGTGACGCGTCTTGAAGAAGAACTGGGCGTCAGTCTGTTCAACCGCACCACACGCAAGGTGGTGCTGACGGTGGAAGGCGAGCAGTTTCTGCCCCGCATCGCATCAGCGTTGCGGGAGATGGACGTGGCCCGCCAGGCGTTGCGCGACATGGCCGACCTCAAGCGCGGCGAAGTGAGGCTGGGGATCCCGCCAATGTTCGGCCTGCACTATGTGCCCGGGCTGATGAACGCCTTTCGCCGGCTTTATCCCGGCATCGCCATGACGGTTTTCGAGGGCAGCGCCGAAGACATTGGCCAACGCCTTGAGCAACGGGAAATCGACCTGGCGCTGCTCGAGTCTCGCCGAGTGCCCTCGGACAAGGAGTCGATCCTGTTGGGTAGCGATGAGATGCTGGCCTGCATGCACCCGGATCACCCCTACGCCAACAAGGCAAGCCTGACCGCCGAAGATCTGCGCAACACTGACATGGTGGTGTTCGACCGCACATTCGTACAGCGTCAGCTGCTTGACGCCTTCTTTGCCGAACACGGCATCACTTACCAAGTGGCATTGCAGAGCAATTTCGTCTCGTTGGTGGTCCAGGCCGCCCTGGACAACATGGGCGTGGCCACATTGCTGCGCTCTGTGCAATTGAGAACACCAGGGATCGTTGGCGTGCCGTTCGAGCCTGCCCAGCAGATGAGTTTTCGGCTGTGCTGGCGCTCGGGTGAGTACTTGTCGCTGGCCAGCCAGCGCTTCATCGATTTTGCCGGACAGAGTCAATATCTGGATCGCTAGCGGCCTGGAGTACATCTGTACTCCAGCTCGCTCGACGCTGTACGCGCCCACATAGCTTCGCTAATTGGATCGGCTAGTGAGTCAGCGCGCCTCGACGCACCGTTCGCGTCTCCATTATCATCACTTGAACGTTTCAGCATATTTCAAGGAGCCAGATGTCTGTTCTAGAACCCTCCCCACTGCCCGGTAAAAGTACCGTCGTAAAGATGGAAGCCGCCATGGCATTGGGCAGCTTCGCCATTGGTACCGGCGAGTTCGCCATCATGGGTCTGATGCCGGATATCGCCAGCAACCTGAACCTGAGCGAACCCCAGGTCGGTCACGCTATCAGCGCTTATGCGCTGGGGGTGATGGTAGGCGCACCTACCTTGGCCATTCTGGGCGCCAAGGTTCTGCGCAAGCACATGCTGCTGATGCTGATGGCCCTGTACGCCCTGGGCAACCTGGCCACTGCCTTCGCACCGTCGTTTGGCGGTCTGATCGCGTTTCGCTTCATCAGCGGCCTGCCCCACGGCGCGTACTTCGGCATCGCCGCAGTCGTAGCCTCCAGCATGGTGCCCAACAACCAGCGCGCGGGCGCCGTGGCCCGGGTCATGATGGGGCTTACCCTGGCCATGTTGCTGGGCAACCCGATCGCCACATTTCTGGGCCAGTACTTCGGCTGGCGTTCGGCGTTCGTGTTGGTCGGCCTGATCGCCGTTTGCACCATCGCGATGGTGTGGCGCTTTGTGCCCCAGCGTCATGATGAGGTGCGCAGTGACCCGCGCAAGGAACTCAAGGCCTTCACCCTGCCCCAGGTATGGATGGCGCTGGGCATTGCGTCCATCGGCTTTGCCGGCATGTTCTGCGTGTTCAGCTACCTGGCCCCGACCATGCTTGAGGTGACCCGCGTGGCGCCCCAGTGGATCCCGTTCGGCCTGGCAGCCTTCGGCCTGGGCGGCATCGTCGGCAACATCGTGGGCGGCAAATTATTCGACCGCTTGCAGTTCCGCGCCGTGGGGCTGGTGCTGGCGTGGTCAGTGTTGGTCCTGCTGTTCTTCACCTTTGCCGCGGCGAACCTGTGGAGCCTGCTGTTGGGCATTGGCTTGGTGGGCACCATGATCGCCCTGGCAGCGCCTTTGCAAATCCGCCTGATGGACATCGCGCACGAAGCCCCAAGCCTTGCAGCGGCCTCGAACCATGCCGCCTTCAACCTGGCCAACGCCCTGGGCCCATGGCTGGGTGGCATGGCTATCACGGCGGGGTTGGGCTGGACCAGTACAGGCTACATCGGCGCCGCCATGGCGCTGCTGGGCCTGGGACTCTATGCGGTGGCGCGGCGCATGAAAGGCGGCGCTTGAGACAGAGGACAGCACCGCGCTGATGGTGTGCCTGGCGGTGGCGTGGCCGGCGCACCAGTACAGCCCGTTGCCAGAAGCGGGCCTTGCCAAACGGCCGGCACGGGCTAGTACCCTAAACCCCACCTACCCCTCTCAAACCCACCACTGCCGAGCCTGCTCATGTTCGATTGGGAAGACCTACGCCATTTCTCGACTTTCTGCGCCACCGGGTCGCTGTCTGCCGCCGCCAGGGTTCTGTCAGTCGACCACGCCACCGTCGCTCGGCGGATCGCCTCCCTCGAAGCTTCGCTGAATCTGAAGCTGGTCGACCGCCGCGCACGGGCCTATGTACTCACCGACGAAGGCGAACGCGTAGGTGAGTTGGCCGGCCAGATGGCCGCGTCGTCCTTCGCCCTCGAACACTTCGCCAGCGCCGGTCAACAGACGGTAGAAGGTGAAGTGATCCTTTCGGCGCCGCCCGCCCTGCTGGGCAGCATCATCGCCAGGCGCCTCGGGGACCTCTACCAGCAATACCCCCAACTGCGGCTGCGGTTGGTCGGCAGCAAGTCCCGGGCATCCTTGGCCAGGCGCGAGGCCGACATCAGCGTCGTCTTGTCACGGCCCACCGAGCCCACCCTGGTGGTCAGTCTGCTCGGTCACCTGGACTACCGTTTGTATGCCAGTGCCGATTACCAAGCCAGCGGTTCGGCACGGCGATACATCGGTTATGACGCCTCCCAGGCCCATTCGCCGCAGCAGCAGTGGCTCAACCGCCAGGCGGGCGCGCAACCCTTCGCCCTGCTGAGCAACGACCTGCGCATTCAGGCCCAGGCCTGTGCCGGGGGGATCGGCATCGCTTGCCTGCCCGCCTTCATGGCCCATGAGCAAGGGTTGATCGTGGTGGGGCTGCCTGAGCAGACCATGAGCATCGAGATCTGGCTGGCGGTGCACGAAGACGTGCGCGCCACGCCGCGCATAAAGGCAGTGACCGATTTCCTGCACCAGCAGGTCAAGCCCCTGTTGCGCTTGTGAATTCCTGCATGTCCCACTTGCAGCAACAGGGAATGTGCCTGCATGGCCAACAAGGGTACGCTGCACCTATTCAAAGGCTGTCGAGGACACACTGATGCAATACGTGAAACTGGGTACCACCGGGTTGGACATTTCCAGGTTGTGCCTGGGCTGCATGACCTTCGGCGAGCCGGATGCCGGCACGCACCCCTGGACACTGGGCGAAGAAGCGAGCAGACCTATCATTCGCCACGCCGTTGAGCAAGGCATCAACTTTTTCGACACGGCCAACAGCTATTCAGCGGGCACTTCCGAGGTGATCCTCGGCAAACTGCTCAAGGAGTTCACCCGGCGTGACGAGACGGTGATCGCCACCAAGGTGTTCTACCCAGCCAACATGTGGCAAGGCGCCAGCCGTCCCAACGAGCAAGGGCTGTCGCGCAAGGCGATCATGACCAGTATCGACGCCAGCCTCTCGCGTTTGGGCACCGACTACGTCGACCTTTACCAGATCCATCGCTGGGACTACACCACGCCCATCGAAGAGACCATGGAAGCGCTCAACGACGTGGTCAGGGCGGGCAAAGCGCGCTATATCGGCGCTTCGTCGATGTACGCCTGGCAATTTGCCAAGGCGCAACAGGTAGCCGCCAGCAACGGCTGGAGCCGTTTCGTGTCGATGCAGAACTTCCTGAACCTGCTGTACCGCGAGGAAGAGCGCGAAATGATTCCGCTGTGCCTGGATCAGGGCGTCGGGCTGATGCCCTGGAGCCCTATGGCACGGGGTCGCCTGACACGCCCCAATGGCCAGCAGACCGAGCGGACTCGCACTGATCTGTCCGGGCAGTCATTCTTCGAAAACAGCGAGGAACAAGACGGACGGGTCATCGACGTGGTCGAACAGATTGCCCAGGAACGCGGCGTGCCGATGGCGCAGGTGGCGCTTGCCTGGGTACTGGGTAAGCAAGGGGTCAGCTCGCCCATCGTAGGTGCGTCCAAGCCTGCGCACCTGGACGACGCGTTGGCCGCTATTGACCTGCACCTGACGGCTGAGGAAACCGCTCGGCTCGAAGCACCCTACGTGCCCCATGCAGTCACCGGTTTCAAGTAGCCTCAGCGTGCGATAAAACCCATTGGCCACCCCTTTTCCTACACGTGGTGGTCAATGTGTGCTGTCTGCTCTGGGTAGAAGTACTACAATGCACGCCCCTGTAATCTGTGTGCTGTTTACCCATGAAATCATTGCGTTACGCCCTTCATCTACTGCTGATTCTAAGTGGCTATACCTGGGCTAATCCGCCCTCCACCTTTGCTGAAGCCAAGGTCGTGGCAAAGCAGCAGGTCTACATGGACCAAGGCAAGAGCGCCATGGGCGAGCTGTACTGCGGCTGCCGATGGACATGGGTAGGCAAGTCAGGCGGACGGATCGACGCGGCTTCGTGTGGGTACCAGACCCGAAAACAGCAAAACCGCGCCGAGCGCACCGAGTGGGAGCACATCGTGCCAGCCCATACCTTCGGTAACCAACGCCAGTGTTGGAAAAACGGCGGTCGGGAGCATTGCGTGGACAGCGACCCGGTATTCCGCGCCATGGAGGCCGACCTCTTCAACCTCTACCCAGCCGTGGGTGAGGTGAACGGGGACCGCAGCAATTTCAACTATGGCATGGTCAGTGGTAATCAAGGCGAGTATGGCCAGTGCACGACCAAGGTGGATTTCGCCCAACGCGCGGCCGAGCCAAGGGATGAGGTCAAAGGCCTGGTCGCCCGTACCACGTTCTACATGTTCGATCGTTACCGCCTGAACATGTCGCGCCAACAGCAACAACTGCTGATGGCATGGGACCGCCAGCACCCCGTCTCAGCCTGGGAAAAAGAGCGCGACCGACGCATCTCCGCCATCATGGGCCACGCCAATCCGTTCGTCACGGGCGAACGCCAATGGACGCTGAACTACACACCCACGGGCGATGGCGTGCAGCCGTCATTGGCGGCGCCAGTCCGTACCTCCGCCGCTAGCCAAGCCCCGGTGGGCGCCGTGCTGGGCAACCGCAACAGCCACGTGTATCACTTGGCTGCCGGGTGCCCGGGCTATCACCAGGTCGCGCCCAAGAACCAGATCGCGTTCGCGACCGAGGTAGAAGCCCAGGCGGCGGGCTACCGAAAAGCCGGCAACTGCCGTTGATCCACCACCCTCAGCGGCGGCTTATCAGCCATTGACCGCGTTGGCCGGGCGCCTACCCGCCAGCGCGGCGAGCAGGTTGTCCACGGCGCAACGCGCCATCGCTTGCCGAGTTTCTTCTGTGGCCGAACCTATGTGCGGGGTGGCCACTACGTTGTCCAGCCGAAGCAAAGGCGAGTCGGCCGCCAATGGCTCCTGGACGAATACATCCAGGCCCGCGCCGCGGATGCGCCGTGTTTCAAGGGCATCGATCAGTGCCTGTTCGTCCACGACCCGCCCTCGGGAGATATTGATCAGGATGGCCTCAGGCTTCATCAGCGCCAGCTCCCCGCGCCCGATCAGCCCTTCGGTAGCTGCGCTCAACGGGACGGTGAGGCAGACGAAATCTGCCTGCGCCAATAGCTCGTCCAGAGCAAAGCGTCTGGCCCCGTAGCGGGCCTCGACGTCAGGCTTGGGTCGCTGGCTGTGGTAGATCACCTGCATGCCGAAACCAGCGGCCGCTCGCCGCGCCAGCGCCTCACCGATCCGTCCCATGCCGACGATGCCCAGCGTCTTGCCGTGCACGTCGCTGCCGAACTGCGCAGGACCAAGGCCCGATCGCCAGTGACCGTCGCGTACCCAGTTGGCCAGTTCCACCACCCGCCTGGCGGTGGCCAGGATCAGTGCGAAGCCGGTGTCGGCCGTGGTTTCGGTCAACACATCGGGGGTGTTGGTAAGCACGATACCGCGTCGATCAAGGTCGGCGATGTCATAGTTGTCCACGCCCACCGAGACACTGGAAATGACCTCGAGCTCGGGCGCTAGGTCAAGCAGGCTGGCATCCAGGCGCACACTGGCGCCCAGCAACCCGTGGGCGCCAGGCAGCGCATCACGCAAGCGCGCCATGCCATCGGGACGGGCCAGGTCGACGGTGGTGACCTCTGCCGCGGCCTGAAGGCGAGCGAGCAAGTCGGGGGACAACGCCTTGTACAGCACGATGCGTTTTTTCATGTCGGGTTCCTGGAAGGGATGGCCGGGCGCAGGCAAGGTGTCTTGGCACGCCCGGAGGTCGTTGAGTTGTTCAGCGCCGCGGTCAGGGCGACGGCGCACAGCAGCGCGCCGCACATGAACAGGTACGAGGCCGCAGGGCTACCCGTGGCACCATTGAGGTAACCCACCAGCCACGAACCACCGAACGAGCCCAGCGCGCCCATGCTGTTGATCAAGGCCATGGCGCCACCGGCCACGTTGGCCGGCAGAATCTCGGGCACGATCGCGAAAAACGGGCCGTAGGGGGCATACATGCAGGCCCCGGCGACCACCAGCAGTGCATACGACAGCCAGAAGTGCTCGGTCCCCAAAGCGTAGGAGCCATAGAACGCGAGCGCTGCCACCAGCAGCGGTGGCCACACGAAGCGCTTGCGCCGTTGCATCCGATCGGAGGCCCAGGAGACGCCCACCATCGCGATCACTGCTGCCAGGTAGGGTACCGAGGCCAGCCACCCGGCCTCGACGATGTCGACGTTGGCTGCCTGCTTGAGGATCGAGGGCAGCCACAGCACAAAGCCGTACACGCCAATGCTCCAGCAGAAATACTGCAGTGACAGAATGATCACCTGCGGCGAGCGGAACGCCTCTCGGTAGTTCTTGACCGGCTTGATGCCCTGCTGCTCCGCCGCCAGCGCCTGTTGCAGATCATTCTTCTCCTGCTCGCTCAGCCATGAAACCTGCGCAGGCCGGTCATCGACCAGGCGCCACCAGCAAAACGCCCAGATGACCGCCGGCAAACCCTCGATGATGAACATCCAGCGCCAGTCGAAATGCTTGATCAGGTAGCCGGACACCACCGACATCCACAGTATGGTCACTGGATTGCCCAGCATCAGGAAGGTATTGGCGCGCGAACGTTCCGCCCGGGTGAACCAGTGGCACAGGTAGACCAGCATGGCCGGCATCACCGCCGCCTCTACCACACCCAGCAGAAAACGGATGCCAATCAGCATGTACACGTTGCTGACCATGCCGGTCAGCGTGGCCAGCCCACCCCACAGGATCAGGCAGACGAAAATGAGCTTCTTGACGCTGCGCTTTTGGGCGTAGATAGCCCCCGGTACCTGGAAGAAGAAGTAGCCCAGAAAGAACAGCGCACCCAGTAGCGAGGACAGCACAGGGGTGATGTGCAGGTCTTCGGCCATGCCCGATGCGGCTGCGAAGCCGTAGTTGGCACGGTCCAGATAGGCAAGGCTGTAGGTGACGAACACGATGGGGATGATGTACCACCAGCGGCGTGGCGCCAGGCTTGTACGTTTCATGGTGAGTTTCTCCTGAGCTTGTTGTTTTTGTGCGACAGGTGATTCAGGCCGTGCGTATTTCAGGGTTTTGTGGGGATTCGTATGCCGTCAGGTCCTGCCGGTGCGGCAAGCCCTCCATATCACCGCGCGACTGCACCGCGCGGCTGCCGCACCAATTGCCGCGGGCAACGGCGTGCTCGACGGGCTGGCCTTCAAGCAAGGCGCTGAGCACACCGACGGCGAAGGCATCGCCAGCGCCCACGGTATCGACCACGCAGGGCGCAGGTACGGCCGCGACTTGGCCCTCCTCGTTGGCACTGCGGTAGTAGGCGCCCGCCTCGCCCAGCTTGATCACCACCAGGTCCACACCAAGGTCCAGGTAAAAGCCGGCGATCTCGGCAGGTGTCTGCCTGCCCGTGAGCAGGCGGCCCTCCTCCAGCCCCGGCAGCACCCAATTGGCCTGGGCAGCAATGGCGTTGATCTCGGTGATCATGCGCTGTTTGTCGGGCCATAGCGTCGGGCGCAGATTGGGGTCGAATGAAAGGGTGCGACCGGCTTTGCGCATCTGGCTGACCAACGCATGGGCAAGCCCCCGACAGCCGTCCGACAGCGTCAGCGGAATGCCGGTTACGTGCAGGTGGTCCGCGCGCAACCAGGCCGGATCTAGCATCGAAGCGCTCATGTGGCTGGCTGCAGAGCCACGCCGGAAATACTCGACGACAGGGTCACTGCCGTCATCGCAGCGCGCCTTCAGTTGAAAACCCGTCGGATGCGTTGGGTCAACCTGCACATCCGCGCAGTCGATCCCCTCTGCGCGCAAACTGTCGAGTACGAAGCGCCCCAGCGAGTCGTTGCCGACCCGGCTGATCCAGCGCACGCCAAAGCCAAGCCGCGACAAGCCGATGGCGACATTGCTGTCGGCGCCGGCAATGCGTTTGCCGAAACGCCCGACCTGTGCAAGATCCCCCCCATCATCGGCCACGAACATGGCCATGGTCTCGCCGAAGCACAGCACGTCATGATCAGGCATGGCTCAGCTCCCGTGCGCAGTGGCGCGCACCCAGTGCGGACAGTTGATGTACGTGGCTGCGCGTCACGGTCAGCAAGTCTTCGCCAAGCAGCGGGTATTCCACAGCACGCATGACCCCAGGTGTGAAATGGGCCAGGATCTGCTGCCAGTGCTCAAGATCGGGCGCCTGAGGTGCAGCGGCAGCCAGTCGCCCACCACCATGGCGAGTCACTGCTTTGCAGTGCACATACTCAACCCACCGCCCAAGCCGGCTGGCGGCTTCCAGCACCGGCTCGTCCAGCCACTGCCAGTTGCCGATGTCGAACGTCATGCCGACCCGCACGCCGCACGCGTGTGCCTGTTCGAAAAAGCCCACGAGCGGCGCGATCCGCCCACCGTGCTCAGTCTGGTCGTTCTCGACCAGCAACACGGGGCCGTCCTCGGGTAGCACCGCCCGCAATACCTGCATGTCGACGCCAGCTCGGTAATGCCCCAAAGACACCTTCACCGCTACAGCCCCAAGTGCCTTGGCGATGCGCAGCTTGGCACCCAGTTCGGGCGCGGGCGTACCCTCTGCGCACCAAAGCTCCAGCGGTGTGGAATAGAGGCACTGCAGCCCTGCACCGGCGATGAATGCACCCAAGGCAGTCGGGTCGGGCTGGCATGAGAACAATTCCTCACGTAACTCAACGCGGCTTGCCCCAGCGCTTGCCAGCAGATCGATGAACTGCTCCTGACCGCGTTGTCGGACGAAGTCTGCGCCGTAGCTGGACAGGCTGATGGAAACAGGATTTGCATGCATTGTTATTGTCCTATGAAACCGGTTTCATTTTTGAACGTCAGGCATTGCGGATAGGCCGCTAGCCGCCGTTATGTTCAACGTAGGGGGGTGGAACCTCGTATGATCAGCGACGCTTTGAAATCGATGCGCCGGGCGGCGCCTTGTTCACCGTGCAGGCGACTGAGCAAGTGCTCGAACGCTGCCATGCCGATGCGTTCGGTGGGCTGCGCCAGGGCCGTGATGCCGTTGCCTACCAAGGGGTACCAGTCAAGGTCGTCCAAGGCGATCACCCCAACATTACCGAACAGCGCATGCCCGGCCTCGCGCAATGCTGTGGTGACCGCCAGCGTTGCAACGCCGTTGAGGGTGAAAAGTGCCTTGGGACGGGTGCCGTTGCTGCCCAGGAAACGGATGAGCGCTTGTGACAATCCCGGGCCGGTCTGCACGACCTCGCACTGCATGTCGGCGCGGCTTTGGACACAGGCTGTCAATGCCTGGACCCGCTCGGCTCGCGAGCTGGTACCGTCCAGCGGCTCGGTGACGGCGAGAATGTCCCGGTAACCCCGAGCGTGCAGATGCTCGACACCCTGCTGCATCGCTTGAGCGTTGTCCAGGCCGACCAGGTCGGCGTTAATCTCAGGTAACTGCCGGTCGACCAGCACGATGGGCAGGTCACGCATGACGGTAAGCAACTCACCTGGGTGGTGGCCCAGGGTGTTCACGATCAGCCCTTCCACGTTGTAGGACTGCAACGCGCGCAGATGGTGGCGCTCTTGCTCGTCATCGCGGTTGGTGTTGCACACTACAAGGCTGTAGCCATGCTGGCGACAAGCCGTCTCCACGCCGTGCATGACTGCGACCGAATAGGGATTGAGAATATCGGCGACCAGCATGCCGATCAGTCGTGTCTGCCCGCGCTTGAGCCCGCGCGCCATCTGGTTCGGCCGATAGCCAAGCTGCTCGATCACCTCGCCCAGGCGTTGGGCCGTGGCATCGGCCAGCAACTGGCGATCGCCTCCGATGTACCGGGAAACGGTGGCCTTGGAGACACCTGCGACACGGGCCACCTCGCTGATGGTGACACGGTCGCGCGCTGGCGCGGGTGCTGGGCTCATGATGGGACCTTATGGTTGTTGTGATCATGATGAAACCGGTTTCACTAGAACAAAAAATGCCTATACGCGTCAATCCACCGTTGATCGGGAATGCTGTTTACTGCCGGTTCAAACAGTAGGAGGGCCCTGTGGAAGCGGCCTAGCCGGGGCGCCGGACCAGCCGTGATGGGCCGCCCAGAAGCCCCAGCGATGTAAGATACGAAGCTAAAATCTGGGGGCCGCTGCGCGGTCTATCGCGGCCGGAAGGGCTTTGACTCTCGGGATTCCAGGCTGCAGGGGCAGTGCAAACACAGGGCCCCTGGCAGCGGCCTAGCCCTGCAGCGCTAGTGCTCGGTCACCTGTCCGAGATCATCACCCGATGTCTGCTTCATGTCGCTTGTGCGAAGCTTTTTCACCGCCTTGACCTCGATAGGCTCACCCTGGTTACCCCAGCTGGTGCGGATAAAGTTGACCACGTCAGTCACCTCCTGATCGCTCAGGCGCCAGCCATAGGCCGGCATGGTGAAGTTCGAGGGCGCCGTGCGGGTCGCGGGCAGGGTCCCACCCTTGAGTACCAAATGAATCAACGAGGTAGCATCCTGGGTCTGCACCACCGGGTTACCGGCAAGCGCTGGGAAGACGCGCGTGTACCCCTTGCCATCGGTGCGGTGGCAGGCGGCGCAATTGTCGATATATACCCCAGCCCCTGGCTTGCTGTCGTCGCCTTTCCACAGCGCATCCGCCACTTGCCGATCGTAGACGTGGGGCGTGTCATTCGGATTGCTGGGCGGCAAGGTCTTCAAGTAGCGCGCTATGGCTGTCAGGTCGGCGTCGCTCATGTACTGCATGCTGTGCTCCACCACATCGCTCATGCCACCGAACACGGCACTGGTGTCGCTGCGGCCAGTCTTGAGAAACTGCACCAGCTGTGCCTCGCTCCAACTGCCCAGACCATCCTTGTGATCGCCTCGCAGATTCTTCGCCACCCAGCCTTCGAGCGGCGCGCTGCCGGCCAGGAAAGCATCGCCCTCCTTTGCACTCAACGCTTTTTCCTGCATGGTCAGGGCCCTTGGGGTATGGCAGGCACCGCAGTGGCCCAGGCCTTCGACCAGGTAAGCGCCGCGATCGATCACCGGATCTCGCTCGGGCAACGGCTGCCAATGTTCAGGCTTCGGGGCGAATACACCGCGCCAGATCGACAACGGCCAGCGCATGCTCAGGGGCCAAGGAATGTCCGTGTCCTTGTTCGGCTCCTGCACGGGGGTTACGCCCTTCATGAAGTAGGCGTACAACGCCTGCATGTCGGGTTCGGTCAACCGCGCATAGGACGGGTACGGCATGGCCGGGTACAGTGTACTGCCATCCTTGCGGATCCCACGGCGAAGGGCTCGGTCGAAGTCTTCGAAACTGTACTGACCGATGCCCTCGGATGAGGGGGTGATGTTGGTCGAGTAGATCGTGCCAATGGGCGTTTCCATCGGCAACCCACCCGCAAAGGGCTTGCCGTCCTTGGCCGTGTGGCAAGCCACACAGTCCCCTGCACGCGCCAGGTACTCACCCTGGCTAACCAGCGTCTGTTCGGCCTGCGCTGCCTGCGTTGTCTGCGCCGTCATGCCCATACCCACCAGCACAGTGGCGATCAACATTCTGTTCATGCTCATCGCTCCTTACACCGCCACCAGGGGGCCGGGATTCTTCAGGTACCGTTCACGAATGGCCCGTGCCGACCAGTAGGTCAGCGCAGCGACCAGACCGGTCGGGTTGTAGCCAAGCCCCTGCGGGAACGCCGAGGCCCCAGGTACGAACACGTTGTGTACATCCCAACACTGTAAATAGCGGTTCAAAGCGCTGGTTTTTGGGTCGGTCCCCATGATCGCCCCACCGTTGAGGTGAGTCGTCTGGTAGGTAGCAGTATTGAAATGCTCCTTTACCTGCTTCCCCAGCACCGCAATGGCCTTGGGGTTCATGGCCTTGGCGATGGCGCTGAGCTTGCCGACCATGAACTGGTTCATTCGGATGTCGTTTTCCTGCCAATCGAAGGTCATGCGCAACAGCGGCAGGCCATAAGCATCACGGTAGGTAGGATCCAGGTCCAGGTAATTGCCGCGGTAGGACTGGTGCGCGCCGTGGGCATCCATGGATATCTGGTGGGTGTAGTAGTCGGCGGTGGCCTTTTTCCAGGCGCTGCCCCATGCAGGCGTGCCCGGCGGGTTGCCTACACCTGCGATGGGCCGGGTCCCCGCCTGGTTGACCCACATCGGGGAGCCACCCACGAAGCCGTGAGGGCCATGGTCGAAATTGTCGGCGTTGAAGTCGTCGATCGCCACGCCATTACCACCGGCGCCGATGAAGTTGTTGGTGTGCAAGTCCTTGTCGAAGAAGGCCTTGACCGTGCCCATGTTCTGATAGGCGAAATTGCGCCCGACCACCCCTTCGTTCTTGACCGGGTCGTAGGGCTTGCCGATGCCAGAAAGCAGCATCAGGCGCACATTGTTGAACTGAAAAGCCGACAGGATCACCAGGTCGGCCGGCTGTTCCACCTCACGGCCCTGGGCGTCGATGTAGGTGACCCCGGTCGCACGCTGCTTGCTGTCGTCCAGGTTCACCTTCAGTACATGGGCATTGGGCCTTAGCTCGAAGTGCTCCACCTGGCGCAGCGCGGGCAGGATGTTTACGTTCGGCGATGCCTTGGAGTACATGTAGCACACGTAGCCGCTGCAAAATCCGCAGAAATTGCACGGTCCCATCTGAGCGCCATACGGGTTGGTGTAAGGGCCGGATGTGTTGGCCGAGGGCAGGTTGTAAGGGTGATAGCCCAACGACGAGGTGGCCTTCTGGAAAACCTGAGCCGACACCACGTTCTTCTGCGAGGGCAGCGGGAACGGATTGGAACGGTCCGGGGCAAACGGATTGCCGCCCTTGCCCTGCCCGACCAGTTCACCCTTGACCGTCCAGGCCTGCCCCGAGGTGCCGAACACCTTCTCGGCGAAGTCGAAGTAGGGTTCCAACTCTTCGTAACTGACGCCGAAATCCTGAATGGTCATGTCCTGGGGGATGAAGGACTTGCCGTAGCGTTCTTCGTAGTGGCTGCGCATGCGCAGCTCCATCGGGTCGACACGAAAGTGTACGCCCGACCAGTGCAAACCGGCACCGCCTACGCCCTTGCCGGGCAGGAACGCGCCCAGCTGGCGGTACGGCAACGCTACATCGTTGACGGTATGGCGTATGGTCACCGTTTCCTTGGAAAGGTCCACGAACAGCTTCTTGCGCACGCTGTAAGTCAGTTCGTCGATCACTTGCGGGTAGCTGCCATCGGGGTAAGTGTCCTGCATGGGCCCGCGCTCCAGCGCCACCACGTGCAGGCCGGCCTCGGTCAGTTCCTTGGCCATGATTGCCCCCGTCCAGCCAAAGCCGACGATCACTGCGTCGACCTTCTTCAATGCATTGGCCATGGCTCAAGCCCTCTCGCCGCGGATGGACACAGGAGGGAACGGGTAGCGCTCGTTACGCTCTGCCCAATCCATGAAGTCGGCGCGCGCGCCGGGAAAACCGATCAGTTTCCAGCCGACCATGCCCTGGTTGCCCCCATGCACCGGGTCGCAGAAAAAGCCTTCGCGCGTGTTCTGCAGCAGCAGGCTGAAAAATGCTTTGGCCGGCACCTCCTTCAACGCCAGCTCACCAGACTCCAACTGCGCCAGCACCTCGTCCTGCTGCTCGGGGCTGCGCGCGTGAAACGCCTTGTTGCCGTTGGCCAGGCACCATTGGTGCACACCTGCAATTCCCAAGCGGTAGATCTGCTGCGGGGTCAGTTGCAATTGATAGCCAAGCTCGGGTGCCGCATCGGCCTCGAACGGGCCTTGCATGTACCAGAGCCCGCCGCTGGCGTAGGCCGTGCCCATCTGACGGTCGATATACTGCGCAGCGCCGGCCTCGAGGGCACCAGGCCCTAGCGCGTCGGCTGGAATGAGCCGGCTGACCGCTGCCTGGACGAAGGCGAACTCCTCTGGGGTGAAGAACGCAGGATGGTAGGCAGTGTCAGCGGGTTTGGCTTCAGGCTGCTCAGGCGGGCGTACCGGCTCGGCCAGGGCGGTGGCTGCGCCCAGCCCAATACCGGTACTGGCCACCGTTACCACCGGTATCAAGGTCAAGGTCTTGCGCAGGAAGTCCCTGCGGGGGTTGTCCGGTACATGCTCAGACATATGTAATCCTCATCGTCAATCGGCTACCGCGGCCACGGCACGATGAAGACCATCAACGGACGAATGGCGTTCAGAAACGTTTTGAATTATTTGGCGACTGACTGATAGTGAACGCTCAAAGACGCCAGCTTTCTTCTGCTGGATAACAGGCTTACTGGAATAGTCAGACTGATGATCCAATCCGATCTGGACCTGTTCGGGGCCCAACCGCAGCAGCTGGCACCCCGCACGATACTGTTGCCTGGCGTCGCGCTAGATGACGTCGAGCACGTACTGGATGCGCTTCGCCCGATCCTGCGATCAGCGCCATGGCGGCACATGCGTACGCCTGGCGGTTTGAACATGGCTGTGGGCCTGACCAACTGCGGCGCACTCGGTTGGATCAGTGACGAACGCGGTTACCGATACAGCCCCGTGGACCCGCTGTCCGGCAGACCCTGGCCGATGATGCCGCCCGTGCTTCTGGCCTTGGCCACGCAGTGCGCTGCGCGTGCAGGGTTCGATGGCTTCGTACCGGATGCGTGCCTGATCAATCATTACCTGCCGGGCATTCGTCTGAGCCTGCATCAGGATCGTGATGAGCAGGATTTCAGCCAACCCATCGTGTCCCTTTCCCTGGGTTTGCCTGCCGTGTTCCTGTTGGGTGGCTTGCAACGCGCGGACAAGACCCAGCGTATTGCCTTGAATCATGGCGATGTGCTGGTGTGGGGTGGTGAAGACCGTCTACGCTTTCATGGCGTCCTGCCCATCAAGCCTGGCGTGCACCCACGCATGGGCCCGCGGCGCATCAACCTGACGTTTCGCAAGGCAGGGGCCTGAACGACGAAGCAATCGAATTGAACGCATGGAGCGGGACCGGGCTCCCATGCAGCCTGCAACCTCCTCGAATGCCTTTCCTACAGGAGATCGTCATGACAAATCTGCATGCCCTAGCACGTACTTCGATCAGAGAGCAGCGATCATGAGAATGCCAGGCCGCGCTCCAAATGCATCGGTGCAACTCGACTACGTCCGCGACACCCTGTTCGGTCCCGTGGCGCAAAGCGTCGAGTGCCAGTGCCAGCTTGCGCCGCTCAACCTGCAAGGTCGGCCTGCACTGCGTCTGCACATCTGCCCGCCTCTGCCTAATAAGGTGCACCGTGCGCACAGTGTCGCGTTCATCTGGGACGGGCGCAGTTACCATGGCGTTGTCAGAGACCAGGGCAAGTGCGGCGACGGTGGGCTCAATCTTCTGCTTGAGTTGCAGTGACGGCAGGTTAGAAGCGAGCTTTGCGCCGCGCGGTCAGGCTAATTTCTTCGAGTGCATGGGAGCACTGTCACGCATTGCGTGTAATTGGCCGACCAGGTTAACCAAGTCCCTGCTGCTGTTCAGACTGCTCAGCGGAACATCGCAAAGCGTGACGGCCTCTGTCAGATCCTGACCATTGCCGAGCCGGATGGTCAGGTGTGAGCCATCGGCACAGTTGATTTCACAACGATCTGGCAAGCATGCCTGTTCGATCATCTGTCGCAGTTCCAGTGTCGATACGCCTAACAGTGACATGGCAGAGAGCCCTCTCTGGATTAACTTGCGGTGGGACAGGCCTGGGGCCAGGCACAGGGCCACAGGAAGAGGAACCTGTCGGTGCGCATGTGGATATGCGTTATCGATCGTGCGGGGTTCCATCTGCACCTTAGCTGAAGAACCCGAGCGGTGCTGGGTAGTTCGAGCCGTGTCGAATCGGTGCGACGGGTGGTTCTTCGCGCTCCAGGACGGTGCGCGTTCAGGGCATACGGCCGAACTTCCCCAACTGAAAGCCTTCGATGGACTCGATGATTTCTTCCCGCGTGTTCATCACGAAGGGACCGTATGCCACCACAGGCTCGTCGATAGGCTCACCGCTCAGCACCAGCACACGGGCGGGCTGCAGGGCTTCAAGCAGCACATCGGCACCGTCACGGGCCAATACCGTCACTGAGCACGGGCCGGCCTCGCTGACCTGGTTCAACCGCAAACCGCCTTGCAGGGTCACCACCGCAGCCGTGCGGCCTGCCGGGATAGGGAGCACCAGTTTAGCGCCGGCCTCAAGGTCCAGGTCCCACACGTCCATCGGCGTAAACGTGCGCGCCGGCCCGCTCACCCCCTGGTACTCACCTGCGATCACACGCAGGCTGCCCGCGCCCGCACCCAGATTCACCGTGGGGATATCGGCGCTGCCCAGGGTCTGATAGCCGGCCGGAGCGCGCTTGAATCGGGCCGGAAGGTTCACCCACAGTTGCACTGACTCCAAAACGCCTGCGCTGCGGGCGAATCCAGGTGAGTGAAACTCTTCATGAACGATGCCGTCTGCAGCGGTCATCCACTGAACGTCACCCGGTCCTATTACTCCGCCGGCGCCCGTTGAGTCGCGATGCTCCAGTTCGCCTTGGTAAACGATCGTGACTGTCTCGAAACCCCGGTGCGGATGAGCCCCTACGCCGCGACGCGTCGAGGTGGGGGCGAAGGTGTGGGGCCCGGCGTAATCGAGAAGCAGAAACGGGCTGGTGCGACTGACGTCGTCGTCATAGGTGAACAGGCTTCGCACCGGAAAGCCATCGCCTACCCAGTGCCCGGCAGGATTGGAATGGGTATGCAAAATCGTCTTCATCGTGCGCTCCTCAACGTCCGGGTGCCACCTTAACGTTGCATCGACTCACGGGCTAGCTACCTGAAACGGTCCAGCCTGTTCTACCGGTAGGACGCTGGGTCGAAGGAAAGCCAGCACCTCCTGCGCCGCAGCCTCAGGGTATTCCTGCATGAAACAGTGTCCGCCGCCCACCTCCTGAACATTGACATGAGGGTTGAGCGCTGCCAGCCGTAACGCCGAGGCCCGCACATAAGGGTAAGTCTGGCTGCCGTACAGCACACGCGTCGACACGCCGATACGCGACAGGCTTGACCACAGGTGGGACGGATAGGTACTGAAGATGTCCACTTCGCGGCTTGGGCGACACTTGAGCAGCACGCCGCCCTCGCCTTCGGCGATCGCATGCGACACATAGGCCTGCAATGCCGCGTCGCTCCAGCCTTTGAAGATGCCCCGCCCTTGCAGGGAAATCATGGCTGAGTGGCGGTCGGGCCAGGTGCTGCGCCTGCCGGCCGTTTTGCGCGCCAGCGCATGGTGCCGGTTCAGCCCGAAGCAGGCGGCCAGCTTCATCGAAAACAGCATGCGCCTACTGAAAATCACCGGGTCGAGCAGCACAGCGCGCTCGAACAACTGCGGCTCACTGGCCAGCAACAACCCGGTGAGCACCCCGCCGAAGCTGTGGCCGATGGCAAGGCGGGGTACGTCTGCGTACTCAGCCACATGCGCGCTGAAAGCTTCAGCCGCCAGCGCTGCCGTGCGGTTCCAGCCACGGAACGGGCCTGCGTGGTCACTGTCTCCGTGCCCCTGAACGTCGCTGAGCCAGAGATCGAAGTGTTGCCCCAGTTGCATCAGCAGCGGTTGGTAGGCGAGCGAGCAAAACCCGTTGCCGTGCAGAAAGTGCAGCAGGGGCCGCCCTGTAGGCTCGCTGCGCCAGCCGCGCAGGGTGAACCCTTCGCTACAATCGTGGGACCACGGTGTCAGTTGCATGGTGGGCGCTGCCTTCTGCCTCAAGGGTGGAACGTAGATTCTACAAACAGCAGCGGGTAGAGCGAAACGACCAGCAGTGCAGCCATCAGGACATTGAACAGCATCAGCCAGCGTGGGTTTTGCAGCAGGCCACGAAGGGCACTGCCGAACATGACCCACACACCGACGCTGGGCAAGTTCACCAAGGCAAACACGGCGGCGATGACCACCACGTTGGCAACGTAGCCTTGCGCTGGGGTGTAGGTCGTTATCGCACCTATGGCCATCACCCAAGCCTTTGGGTTGACCCATTGGAAGGCAGCCGCGGCCCAAAAGCCAATCGGCTTTGGCTCTGCCGTAGAGGCGGTGCCAACCGGCCCTGAGGTGGCAATTTTCCAGGCCAGGTACAGCAGATAGGCCGCTCCGGCATAGCGCAACACGGTATAGAGCGCAGGCCAGGCCTTGAAGACCTCTCCCAGACCCAAGCCGACGGCAAGGACCATGACCATGAACCCGACGCTGACGCCCAGCGCGTGTGGCACCGAGCGGCGCACACCGAAATTCACGCCCGAAGCCAACAGCATGGTGTTGTTGGGCCCGGGGGTGATGGAAGAAACGAAAGCGAACAGCACGAAGGCGATCAAGAGGTCGAGCGAGGCGAACATGACGGGTATTCCACTGGGTTCAGGAAAGGGTTCACACTAGCCCATAGCCCTTTGCCCCCTAGCAGTACAGATATAGAGAATTTTGCAGATACACATAGCTGTATCACTCGCAGCCGACAAAGGATAAGCGCTCGATGAGTCTTGTAATTCGCCCTGCCCTACGCACCGATGCCCAACAAATTCTGGACTTCATTACCGAATTGGCCGAGTACGAACGCGCCCGAGAAGAGGTACTGGCCACTACCCAGGACATCGAGCGCAGCCTGTTCGACGCCGACAGCACCGTTCATTGCCTGATGGCCGAACGTGAAGGCCGTGCGATTGGTTTTGCCATCTACTTCTACAATTACTCGACCTGGCTCGGGCGCAATGGCATCTACCTGGAAGACCTTTACATCTCGCCCAACGACCGTGGCGATGGCGCCGGGCGCCAGTTGCTCAGGTACATTGCCAAGCAGGCGGTTGCCAAAGGCTGCGGTCGCCTTGAATGGAGTGTGCTGGATTGGAACGAGCCGGCCATCGGGTTCTATGACGCACTGGGGGCGCAACCGCAAACGGAGTGGCTGCGTTATCGGCTCGATGGCGAGCGGCTGATTGCCTTCGCCCAGCAATGATCGAGCGTAGCCTGTGCATTTGACGCAACGCGGGCCGCGTGCTTTTCTATCGCATTGCGTCAGGTGCCCCTAGAGGGTGAAACGGGAAATCGGTGCGTCGCAGGCTTGCCTTATAGGCCTGGACTATTCCGGTGCTGCCCCCGCAACGGTAAGCGAGTGAGGCGTCTTTACCACTGTGCCAGCAGATACGGCATGGGAAGGTGACGCTGCCCAGGAGATACCCTCCTCCTCGCAAGCCCGGAGACCGGCCTGACGTTCATCAACACCCCGCGGTGGGCGGGCGCTGTCGCATTCCTGCGGGTATCGCCCGCAGCTGCCGCGCCTGCCCGTCGCCTACACGCAGAGGAAGGCGCCAATGCCCGTCACTACCCG
Organism: Pseudomonas sp. I3-I5; assembly: GCF_022699445.1. NCBI lineage: Bacteria > Pseudomonadati > Pseudomonadota > Gammaproteobacteria > Pseudomonadales > Pseudomonadaceae > Pseudomonas > Pseudomonas sp. I3-I5. The sequence goes on from NZ_CP093940.1 coordinate 2,354,728, forward strand.
CCCGCACGTTAGCAGCATCGTTGCATCCGTATCCCTCAGTCAACGCATTGTCTTGGCTGCAAGCGCCGGCCTGCTGGGCCTGTGCCTGGTTTACTTTGCCGGCTTCTCGCACATCGAAGCCGTTCATAATGCTGCGCATGACACCCGTCACAGCGCCGCCTTCCCCTGTCACTGAGTTGCCGCCCATGATCACGCACATCGCCCGTACGGCGGGCTTTAGCGGACTGCTGGCGGCACTGTTGCTGACCGTACTGCAAAGTTTGTGGGTCAGCCCGTTGATCCTGCAAGCGGAGACATACGAGGCGTCGGCGACGGCACATTCGCATGCCCAAGGTACCGAGGCCGCCCATGAGCACAGTGACGAGGCCTGGTCGCCTGAAGAGGGCTGGCAGCGCACGCTCTCGACCACCGGCGGCAACCTGGTGGTGGCAGTGGGGTTCGCCTTGATACTGGCTGGCTTGTACAGCCTGCGCCAACCGCGCACCACGGCCAGCGGTGCTGCCTGGGGCCTTGCTGGTTTCGCCGTGTTCTGTCTGGCGCCCACGCTCGGATTGCCGCCGGAGCTCCCGGGAACCGCGGCGGCGGACCTGGCGCAGCGACAGGTTTGGTGGGCTGGCGCTGCGGGTGCCACGGCCGTAGGCCTCGCACTGCTGGTGTTCGCCCGCCATTGGGCATTGAAGGTGTTGGGCGTCATTGTCCTGGTGTTGCCGCACGTCATAGGCGCCCCTCAGCCTGAAGTGCACCAGAGTTTGGCTCCAGCAGCCCTGGAGACCCAGTTCCAGGTGGCGTCCTGGCTTACCAATGCAGCATTCTGGCTCGCCCTTGGCCTGATCAGCGCAGGCCTGTATCGTCGCTTCAGCCGCTCGGTGTGAAGCCGTTCTATGCAGGGTTTGGCTGCCGTGGTGGTTGCCCGATGGACAGGTTGTTGACCTTGCTCGAACAAGGCCTCGCTCAGCGGGGCCTGGACGCTGCGTACCTCCACGGTATCGCCAGCATCGATCTCAAGGCGCACGAGCCGGGGCTGCATGCATTGGCAAGCCATCTGGCGCTGCCTCTGTTGTTCTACCCTGCACCGCACTTGAATCGCTTCGAAGCGCATCTGAGCCACCGCTCAGCCGTCGCTTTTGCGCACAGCGGGTGCTGGGGCGTGGCAGAGAGTGCAGCACTGGCAATGGCCGACCAGTACAATGGCGAAACGAAGCTTCTGATCACGCGTCAAACCCTGGGCCCTGCGACCCTCGCCATCGCTCATTGATCCCGCTCACCCTTGTCAATCATTCAGGAATACCATGACGGTTTATTTCATCGGCGCCGGCCCCGGCGACCCCGAGCTGATCACGGTCAAGGGGCAGCGCCTGATTCGCACCTGCCCTGTCATCATTTATGCCGGTTCCCTGGTCCCTCTTGCCGTTCTGGAAGGTCACTGCGCCGACACCCTGATCAACAGCGCAGAACTGCATCTTGAGCAGATCATCGACGCCATTGCGTGCGCCCATGCCCAGGGCAAGGATGTCGCACGCGTGCACAGCGGTGATCCGAGTCTTTATGGCGCTATCGGTGAGCAGATCCGCCACCTACAGCGTCTTGGCATCGATTATCAGATTGTGCCGGGCGTCACCGCCGTGGCTGCGAGCGCCGCGTTGCTGGGGTGCGAACTGACCTTGCCCGACGTCGCTCAGAGCGTGATCCTTACCCGCTTCGCAGACAGCTCGCCCATGCCAGCCGGCGAGCAGCTGGAGGCGCTTGCGCGTCATGCCACGACGCTAGCCATTCACCTGGGGGTCAAGCACCTGGCACGCATCGTTGAGCAGCTGCGGCCTCACTACGGTGGCGACTGCCCCATTGCCGTGGTTTACCGCGCCACCTGGCCGGACCAGGACTGGGTGCGAGGCACACTGGACGACATCGTCGAGCGCGCCGCCCTCAAAGGTTATCGCCGCACCGCGTTGATTGTGGTGGGCCGAGTGCTGGGTGACACGCCGTTCGCCGAATCGGCCCTTTACCGTGCCGGACATGCGCACCTGTACCGCGCCTAGCTTGCGAGCCAGTTCCAGCCCGGAGCACACTGCCTCCAGACCCTCCCGACAGGAACCACGCCTATGCTGGAATTACGCCCCAACTGCGAGTGTTGCGATGCCGACCTGCCCGGTGACAGCCTCGATGCCTTCATCTGCTCCTTCGAATGCACGTTTTGCCGAGGGTGTGCGCAGGGACGCTTGAATGGTCGATGCCCCAACTGCCAGGGCGTTCTTTCGATTCGTCCCGCGCGCGTGGGCAAATCGTTGGCTGAACACCCTGCATCTTCACTGCGCGTAAACAAAGTACACACTGCCTGTACCTGATGATACGGTTCGGCAGCCAACGCGAGGCCACAAGCTGCTGAACCGCCCGCCTTTTTGTAGGATTTTTCATCGGCTCCTTCAAGGTTATTCAACACTTCTATACTCGGCATTATCAAAGTTCGGTAATGGTCGTATCTTGCTGCGCTTCTGACTAACCCGCTTACAGAAGTATTCCTGAGTGTCCCAGGAAGCGGACCATATCTGAACAGGAGTTTTCCCAATGACCAATGTGCTGATCGTGGATGACCACCCCGTCGTCCGTATGTCCCTGCGCATGCTGCTCGAACATGAACGTTTCAATGTCGTTGCAGAAGTGGGCAATGGCAGTGAAGTCGCGCAAATGGCACGCGAGCTCAAACCGGACGTGGTGATTCTCGACATCGGTTTGCCTGGGCTGGACGGAATGGAAGTTATCAAGCGCCTACAATCACTCGATCAGGTGCCCAAGATCATGGTGCTCACTGGCCAGGCGACCGACTTGTATGTACGCCGCTGTCTGGACGCAGGCATCGGCGCATTCGTGACCAAGGATGAAGATCACGACGCCTTGCTGTTCGCGCTCAAGGCCCTGGTAAAAGGCTATTCGACGTTCCCGCAGATGTCGGTCAACAGCAATTCGCTCGAAAGCGAGCCCATGCGCCTGGCGAGCCTTTCCAACCGCGAAATGGAGGTTCTCAGGCGTCTGGCCCGTGGAGAAAGCAACAAGAACATCGGCAGTAGCATGAACCTCAGCGCCAAGACCATCAGCACCTACCGTGGCCGGATCATGGATAAGCTCAAGACCGAGTCGCTGGTGGAAATGGTGGACCTGGCCAAGCGCAACCACGTCTACTGATGAGCGGTGCATGACGATTAAACGTTTGCTGGCCAGTACCCTCCTGCTGATGGTACTGGCAGGGCCTGTCGCGCAGTCGCTGGCGAGCGAGACGCGCAGTTTGCTGGCCCGTTCGGTGAGCGCCACGCAGCCCTTGAATCTGCAAACGGCCGAGCGCCAGTGGCTGGACGCTCGCAAGCGCCTGGTGCTGGGCACCTCACGGCCGGACTATCCACCATTTGATATCAACGTAAGTCCCAGTGACTACGAAGGTCTAACAGCGGATTACGTCGGCATCATCGCTGAGTTGTTGGGTATAGCCGTCGAAGTAAAGCGTTTCGATAGCCGTTATCAGGCCATTGAGGCGCTGCATGAAGGACGTGTGGACGTACTGGGCAGCTCCAACAGCTTTGAGGCTGCAGACGCTGGGTTGAGCCTGAGTACATCGTATGCCGATGACCTGCCAGTGATCGTCACGCGCGAAGGCCAGCGTCTTGCACCGGCCCACGATCTTGCAGGGCTGCGTCTGGCCATGGTTGACCATTATCTACCCGCCAATCGTGCCCGCGCCCTTTACCCGGCAGCGCAGCTGGTTTTGTATCGCTCCACCCAGGCTGGCCTTGCCGCTGTGGCTATGGGCGAAGCCGATGCCTACCTGGGCGATGCAATCAGCACAGACTATCTGATCGGCAAGACCTTCAGAGGTGCCCTGCGGATCGATCACTTCTCACCCATCGTCCCAGAAGCGTTTGCCTTTGCAGTGGCACGCGATAACGATGCGCTGCGTCAACTGCTCGACAAGGCACTGCGCCGGATTGGGGAAAGCGAGCGCCTGGCCATCCTCAAGCGCTGGAGCAACAGCAATACCAGTCTTTTGTTGCAGCGCCACCTGAGTGTACTGACAGATGAGGAGCAAGCCTGGATCAAGGCTCACCCGGTGGTAGACGTGTTGATCAATCCGGCCTTGGCACCCTTGACGTTCTACGATGATCAGCAGCGACCCAGTGGCATAACCCTGGACCTGCTTAAACAAATTACCCTAAGGACCGGGCTGCATTTTCATACCAGGCAAGCCGAGTCTGCCCAGTCCATGATCGACCGTCTGGGCCAGCGCGACGCACTGATGATCGGCGCATTGGGTTACGGCGCTGAACGGTCCAAACAAGTGCGCTACACACGGCCCTACCTGATCAGCCCGCGCGTGCTCGTTACCCGCGTCGATAACCCTTCGCAAGCCGGCATCAAGCGCTTTGAACCGCAACGAATCGCATTTATTCGCAATTCTCCGCAACGCGCCATGCTCCAGCAGCGCTACCCCCGGGCGCGGCTTGTCGAAGTCGACAACCCGCTGGACCTGATGGAGGCGGTTGTCAATCGCAGCGCTGATGCCGCGTTGAGTAGCCATATCAACGCGGCCTATTACATCAGTCACGTCTTCAAGAACCGCCTTCAGATCGCGAGCATCCTTGACGAAGACCCAGCCGTTGCGGCGTTTGCCGTCGCGGCCGATCAACCCCAACTGCAATCGATCCTGGACAAAGCATTGCTGAGTATAGCGCCCGAAGAACTTGAGCAACTGATCAATCGCTGGAGGACGAGCACCGTGGTCAGCGACAGCCCATGGCGCAACTACCGAGAACTGGCGCTCCAGGTGCTGGTGATTGCCGCGTTGCTGATCGCAGGTGTCGTCTTCTGGAACAGCTACCTGCGCAAACTGATCCAGAAGCGGGTCGAAGCCGAGCGCGCCCTGCAGACACAACTGGCGCTGAGCCGAGGCTTGCTGGAGCAACTTCGCCATGCCAAGGATGAAGCCGAGCAGGCCAGCCTCATGAAAAGCACGTTCCTGGCCACCATGAGCCATGAGATACGCACCCCCATGAACGCCGTGCTCGGCTTGTTGGAACTGGCGCTCGAGGACAGTCGCGCCGGTCGATGCGATACCCACATGCTCGAGACAGCCCATGAGTCGGCACTGGGGCTGCTAGGGTTGATAGGCGATATTCTCGATATTTCCAGGATCGAGTCAGGCCACATCAGTTTGCAGCCGATCCCCACCGACCTGGTGGACCTGGTGCGCGCTACCCTTCGCGTGTTCGAAGGCAATGCGAGGTTCAAGGGCCTTGAGCTCGCCTGTGACCTACCCACCGAACCGGTCTGGGTCCAGGTAGATGCTGCGCGCCTGAAGCAGGTGCTGTCGAACCTGATCAGCAATGCGATCAAGTTCACCGACCGTGGTGAAGTCCACACCGCGATGCGCACCTCGGTACAGGGCGAACTCCAGCGCGTCGAGCTCTGTGTGCGCGATTCGGGTATCGGCATAAGCCCTGCGGACCAGGCACGCCTGTTCAATGCATTCGTACAGGTCGACGGGCCCCGTGCGCGCCAGGGCACTGGGCTGGGCCTGGTCATCAGCCGTGCCCTGGCCGAGCTCATGGGCGGTACGCTGACACTGCAGAGTGTGGAGGGAGTGGGTACCAGGGTCCAGATCCTCATGGCCCTGCCCCAGTGTACGCCCCAGATCATTTCTGACGGGCAGGACCCAACCACGGGCCTTGATGCTTGCCCGTTGCACATCCTGGTCGTGGACGACTACCCGGCCAATCTGCTGTTGCTTGAACGTCAGTTGCGCGCCTTGGGCCATCAGGTGACCCAGGCGCAGAACGGCGAAATCGCGTTGCAGCTGTGGCGAGAAACGCGCTTTGACGTGGTGATCACCGACTGCAGCATGCCTGTGATGGACGGTCATGAGCTGGCCTGCTGTATCCGTGCTCAAGAGCGCCAGCAAGGACTGTCGCCCGCGACGATTCTGGGGGTAACCGCCAATGCCCAGGCCGAAGAGCGGGAGCGATGCCTGGCGAGCGGGATGGATGACTGCCTGTTCAAGCCTATCGGCCTGCATGGCCTCAAGGCACACCTGCCGCAGGCGGCTCGCAAGCCACCAGCAGCCCCTGCACCTGCCCGGCCCGGCGGCTTGAACCTGGCCGAGCTGCGTCACTTGACCCGCGACGACGACGATTTGATCAGGCATCTGATCGAGCAATTGTCGCAAAGCGTGGCCGAAGACCTTTCAACGCTGCGCACCCTGGATGGGCAGCCTCCGGACGGGACGCTCAAGGCATTGGTTCACCGCATCAAGGGTGGGGCCAAGATGCTTAAGGTACGTCACTTGGTCGCCGACTGCGAAGCACTCGAGCAGGCGCTTGTAGCAGGTGATCCTGTAGACAACTTGTGTCGGGTACTCCAGGACACCCTGCAAACACTGCACAAAGACCTGATCGCTACCTTGGAAGCCATGCCCAGACCATCAGAGCCGAATTGAGTCACTCGCACCAGGTGCGCGTGAAACCTCAGGAGCTTTCTCGCACCATCAGCTCAAACCCCAGGTCCTGCCGGGCTGGCGTCACGGCTTTGCCATCGAGCAGCGTCAACAACGCCTGGGCGGCGACACGTCCCACCGCAGCCCTTGGCGTGCGAATGGAAGTAAGCCTGGGCACCATGTGCGCCGAAGCCGGCAGATCGTTGAAGCCGACCATGGCCACCTGCTGCGGGACACGGATGCCCTGGCGCAGCGCTTGAAGCACCGCGCCTTGGGCAAGGTCATCGTTGCAAAAGAAGATGCCATCCACCTCGGGGGCTTGCCTGATCAGGCGGCTGAACAACTCCCCTCCCAGTGCGATCGAGGACGGGGCCGGGGTCAGGACCTCCCGCTCGGGCGCGTGCAATCCAGCTTCGGCCAGCGCTAGCCGAAAGCCCTCAGCCCGCTGCATGACCCGGGGATCCAGCTGTGCTGCAATAAATCCAGGCCGGGTGCAACCGCGTTCGATCAGGTGTTGGGCTGCGGCCCGGCCAGCCTGGTGTTGGGAAAAGCCTACCGCCAACGCGTCGGCCTCCCCGTCCAGTTCCATCATGTGCACGCAGGGTACGCCACTGGCCGCGAGCATCTGACGCGAAGCGTCGGTGCGTTCGAAACCGGTCAGCAGCATGCCACAAGGCTGATAGGCCAGGTAATTGCGAATGAGGTTTTCTTCCTCGGCGGTATCGTAGTGGTAGTTGCCGATCAGCACCTCCAGCCCTCGTGGGCGCATCACATCATGGATGGCTTCCAGTGTGTCGATGAACAACTGATTGGACAGCGACGGTATGAGCACCACGACCGAGTGGCTGCGGGCAGATGCCAACGCGCGGGCGGCGGGATTGGCCACATAGCCAAGGGCGGTGGCCGCAGCCACAACCTTGGCCGCGAGTTCAGGGGCCACGGTACTGACGCCGCGCAAGGCCCGGGATGCAGTGATGGGGGAAACCCCGGACAGTCTGGCGACTTCAGCCAGGGTGGGACGACCAGTTGTGCGCGAACCAATGCGGGCCATAATGTTGTAATTTTACTACTTGCAAGGACTGGGAACGGCCTCTAAGGTAGCGCTGTCTCAGGACGTAGGCAACGGCTGTTTGCCGGTTGCTCTCAGGTGATTGCCGCACGGCGTCCATACTGCGTAAGCACAAGATCAATAAACATTGGGGAGACCGCGCTGCCCGAGCCTAAGACAGCGCTGTCCCACCCAGCAGGAGGTACAGATGAATTCTCCACTGCCCGCCATCGTGGTCATGGGTGTGGCCGGGTGCGGCAAGAGCTGCATTGCGTCTGCCATCGCCGCCTACAGCGGCGGACACCTGATCGAAGGTGACGCGTTCCACCCGCAGGCCAATATCGACAAGATGAGCGCCGGTATTCCCTTGGATGACGATGACCGTGCCGGTTGGCTGGTACGCCTGGGCCAGGAGATGCAAGCGACGAGTGAGGCCGGCATGCGGCCGATTCTTACCTGTTCCGCACTCAAGCGCAGCTACCGCGACACATTGCGCTGCGCGATGCCTGGGCTGATGTTCGTCTTTCTTGAGCTCACCCCTGCCCAAGCTGAGCAACGGGTTCTGGCGCGACCAGGGCATTTCATGCCGGCCAGCCTCATCCAGAGCCAGTTCGCCGCCCTTGAGCCGCCCTACGATGAACCGCTCACCCTGACGCTGGACGCCACTCAGCCAATCGTTGCGCTTGCCGAGGCGGTCGACGGCTGGCTCAAGCGCTGCGCCGAGCACAGTGTTGCGCAGACTGCCTGAGTCTGCTCGCATTTCGGACCGTCAAGACAGCGCTGTCTTAGCCCATTCATGCAATGACTTACCCAACAAGCTACGCCAAAAACAACGATAAGACCGAGGCCTATACACCATGTTCGGACTGGCTACTGATACTTTCCTGCTCCTCGACGCGCTGGTTACCATCGTCGGGCTGATCCTGCTTATCACTCATTTCAAGGTGCACCCCTTCGTTGCCCTCACCCTGGCTGCCGGCTTCCTCGGCCTGACCTCTGGTATGCCGGTAGCCAAGGTCATGAAGTCGTTCCAGGACGGTTTCGGAGGCGTGCTCGGGTTCGTCGGCATCGTGCTCGCACTGGGTACGATGCTGGGCAAGCTGATGGCCGATTCCGGCGGGGCCGATCAGATCGCTCAGACCCTCATTCGGGCCTTTGGCAAGAAGAACGTGCACTGGGCCATGATGTTTGCTGCCTTTCTGGTGGGCATCCCGCTGTTCTTCGAGATTGGCTTCGTCCTGCTCATCCCACTGGTCTTCATCGTCGCGCGGCGCTCCGGAGTGTCGCTGATCAAGATCGGCATCCCCTTGCTGGCAGGTCTGTCCGTCGTGCACGGCCTGGTACCGCCGCACCCGGGGCCGTTGCTGGCCATCGGCATCTTCCATGCCGACATCGGCAAGACCATCTTCTACGGCCTGATCGTGGCCCTGCCCACGGCCATTATCGCCGGCCCACTGTTCGGCAACTTCATCTCGCGCTATATCCCTGGGCACCCTTCACAGGAGCTGATGGACCAGATCGCCAAGGAATCGGACCAGGCCAACCTGCCGAGCTTCAGCGTCACCTTGATCACCGTCTTGCTGCCGGTGGTGCTGATGCTGCTCAAGACCTTCGCCGATGTGGTATTGCCTGCTGAGCACATCGTGCGCCAATGGATGGACCTGATCGGGCACCCCATCACTGCGCTGCTCGCCGCCTTGCTGCTGGCGTTCTACACCTTTGGCTCGGCGCGCGGCTTCAACCGCCAACAGATCATGAAGATGCTCGATCACAGCCTCGCGCCCACGGCTGCCATCGTCCTGATCGTTGGCGCCGGCGGCGGTTTCAAGCAAATGCTGGTCGATACCGGTGTCGGTAACGTGATCGGGCAAATGGCTGTACAGGCCGAGATATCACCGATTCTGCTGGCCTGGCTGGTCGCCGCAGTGATTCGAATTGCCACGGGCTCTGCCACCGTGGCGACCATTACCGGTGCGGGAATCGTGGCACCTGTGATCGACCTGGTGCCTGGGGTCAACCGTGAACTGCTGGTGCTGGCGACCGGTGCCGGGTCGCTGATCCTGTCCCATGTCAACGATGCCGGTTTCTGGCTGGTCAAGCAGTACTTCAACATGACTGTGGCCGAGACCTTCAAGACTTGGAGCATGATGGAGACCCTGCTGTCGGTGGTCGGCATTGTATTCATCATGGCGCTGTCGCTGGTGGTGTGACCGTTGATCGGAGTGCTGGCACTTTGAACGGCCGGGCAAGGCCAAAGGTTACGAACCTGCCCTGCCCGTTGCAAAGGAGATTGCCATGAATCGTCCCAGCTTCCTGTTGCTTGCCCTGCTTGCCTCGCCCCTGGCCCTGGCGGCCGGCACCGGGCCTACCTACCCGGATGACCCGCACAACCAGGCACCCAAGCCGGGTGCAGACAGCACGCTCAACCCGATCGAGAAGCCCATGCCCCGTGATACCGATCCAAGGCTACAGGGCAATGATCCAGACAGCCCGCCGGCGCAGCAGAACGACAACCAGGATTTACCGGGCATGGACGGCACTGGCTCGGAAGGCGCATCAAGCAAGGGTGCAAGCCAGCCCTGACTCATTGGGGGCGCCGGGGGCGCCCCACCGCTGAGCGGCTCCTTCATCACCAGGTGGCGATAGCCGATGGGTTCATATCATTCACCATGATAATAACCTTCAGCCCATTCGATTCGTTCCCCGCACGCAACACACTCACACTCCGCCCATTCCTAATATATTGGCGGAGTTCTCCATGGAGCAGTCACTCAAACCTTTCGGTGTTCCACTTGCAGCCCTCGCAGTGGTAGCGCTCGGCGCTTGCAGCAAAACCCCCGATGCCGCGCAGGCCCCGGCAGCTCCGAAGGTCACCGTGGCCAAGGTGATCGAACAGCCGATCAACGAATGGGACGAGTTCACCGGGCGCCTGGAAGCGCCGGAAACCGTCGAGGTGCGCCCCCGTGTGTCGGGCCAGATCGACCAAGTGGCGTTCACCGAAGGCGCCCAGGTACGCAAGGGTGACCTGTTGTTCCAGATCGACCCTCGGCCCTTCCAGGCTGAAGTCCGCCGCCTTGAGGCCCAGCTGCAGCAAGCCAAGGCCAGCGCCATCCGAAGCGCCAATGAAGCTCGCCGGGGCGAGCGTCTACGAGACAGTAACGCCATCTCCGCCGAACTGGCTGAGTCACGCAACAGTGCTGCGGCCGAAGCACGCGCCGGCGTAGATGCCATCCAGGCCCAACTTGACCTGGCACGTTTGAACCTGAGCTTCACCCGTGTCACCTCCCCTATCAACGGCCGCGTGAGCCGCGCGCAGTTCACCGCCGGCAACATCGTCACTGCCGATGTCACGCCCCTGACCAGCGTGGTCTCCACTGACAAGGTGTACGCCTATTTCGATGCTGACGAACGCGTCTACCTCAAGTACACACAGCTGGCCCGCCAAGGCCAGCGCGGGCAAAGCACCCCGGTCTACCTGGGCCTGACCAACGAGACTGGCAACCCGCACCTGGGGCAGATGAACTTCGTCGACAACCAGGTCAACCCGCGCACCGGCACCATTCGTGGCCGGGCCGTGTTCGACAACAAACGCGGTGAATTCACCCCTGGCCTGTATGCACGCCTGAAGCTGGTCGGCAGCGCTCAATACGATGCGGTGCTGATCAACGACGAAGCGGTGGGCACCGACCTTGGCAAGAAGTTCGTGCTGGTCATGGACAAAGACAACAAGGCGGCCTATCGCGCTGTCGAGTTGGGGCCAAAGCTTGAGGGTTTGCGCATCGTGCGCAGCGGGCTGGGCAAGGACGACCGCATTGTGGTCAGGGGCCTGCAGCGAGTGCGTCCAGGCTCCCAGGTCACCCCTGAAGAAGCGCCAATGGCCAGCGAGCAGACACTGGCCGCGCTCGCCGAGCAACGTCAGGCTCTGGAGGCGAGCACCCGCACGGCCAAAGTGGCCGGCAACACCAATCAGGGCGCCAGCGCGCCTGCGCCGCGCGGTTGAGGAACCCCACCGATGAACTTCTCCAAATTCTTCATCACACGGCCCATCTTCGCGGCGGTGCTGTCACTGGTGCTGCTGATCGCAGGCTCCATTTCGCTGTTCCAGTTGCCCATCAGTGAATACCCCGAGGTCGTACCGCCTACGGTTGTGGTACGCGCCAACTTCCCGGGTGCCAACCCCAAGGTCATCGGCGAAACCGTTGCCGCGCCCCTGGAGCAAGCCATTACCGGGGTCGAGAACATGCTCTACATGTCCTCGCAATCCACCGCCGATGGCAAGCTGACCTTGACCATCACCTTCGCCCTGGGGACCGACCTGGACAATGCCCAGGTGCAGGTGCAGAACCGTGTGACCCGCACGCAGCCCAAGCTGCCCGAGGAAGTGACACGTATCGGTATCACGGTGGACAAGGCGTCGCCCGACCTGACCATGGTCGTGCACCTGACTTCACCGGACAACCGCTATGACATGCTCTACCTGTCCAACTACGCCATCCTGAACATCAAGGACGAGCTGGCACGGTTGGGTGGTGTGGGTGATGTGCAGCTGTTTGGCATGGGCGACTACTCCCTGCGCGTCTGGCTGGACCCGAACAAGACCGCCTCGCGCAACCTGACGGCCACCGATGTGGTCACTGCAATTCGCGAGCAGAACCGCCAGGTGGCCGCGGGTCAGCTGGGTGCTCCGCCGGCGCCGGGCTCCACCAGCTTCCAGCTCTCGATCAACACCCAGGGCCGCCTGGTCAATGAGGAAGAATTCGAGAACATCATCATCCGTGCCGGTGCGGACGGTGAGATCACGCGCCTGAAGGACATCGCTCGTGTCGAACTGGGCTCTAGCCAGTACGCGCTGCGCTCGCTGCTCAACAACCAGCCTGCCGTGGCCATCCCGATCTTCCAGCGCCCGGGCTCGAACGCCATCGACATCTCCGATGAAGTACGCGCCAAGATGGCGGAATTGAAGAAAGACTTCCCCGAGGGCATGGACTACAGCATCGTCTACGACCCTACCGTGTTCGTGCGCGGCTCGATCGAGGCGGTGGTGCACACGCTGTTCGAAGCATTGGTACTGGTGGTGCTGGTGGTCATCCTGTTCCTGCAGACCTGGCGTGCATCGATCATTCCGCTACTTGCCGTACCGGTATCGCTGATCGGCACCTTCGCCGTGATGCACCTGTTCGGCTTCTCGCTCAATGCCCTTTCCTTGTTCGGGTTGGTGCTGGCAATCGGCATCGTGGTCGATGACGCCATCGTGGTAGTGGAGAACGTCGAGCGCAACATCGGGCTGGGTCTCAAACCGCTCGAAGCCACGCAAAAAGCCATGAGCGAGGTGACAGGCCCGATCATCGCCACCGCCTTGGTGCTGTGCGCGGTGTTCGTACCCGCAGCGTTCATCTCGGGGCTGACTGGACAGTTCTACAAGCAGTTTGCCCTGACCATTGCGATCTCCACGGTGATCTCGGCGTTCAACTCGCTGACCCTGTCCCCTGCCTTGGCGGCGGTACTGCTCAAGGACCACCATGCGCCCAGGGACAAATTCTCGCGGCTGTTGGACAGGTTGCTGGGTAGCTGGCTTTTTGCGCCCTTCAACCGCTTCTTCGACCGCGCCAGCCATCGCTACGTGGGCGGTGTCCGCCGAGTGATCCGTTCCAGTGGCATTGCCCTGTTCGTCTATGCCGGTTTGATGGGCCTGACCTATCTGGGTTTCTCCTCCACGCCGACCGGTTTCGTGCCTGCCCAGGACAAGCAGTACTTGGTGGCGTTTGCCCAATTGCCGGATGCCGCCAGCCTTGATCGCACCGAAGCGGTGATCAAGCGCATGAGCGAGATTGCCCTCAAGCAACCGGGCGTGGCGGACTCTGTCGCGTTCCCGGGCCTGTCCATCAATGGCTTCACCAACAGCCCCAACAGCGGCATCGTGTTCACGCCTCTCAAGCCCTTCGACGAGCGCAAGGACCCCAGCCAGTCGGCCGCTGCCATCGCCGCAGCCTTGAACGCCCAGTTCGCCGACATTCAGGACGCCTACATCGCGATCTTCCCACCGCCGCCCGTGCAAGGGCTCGGCACCATCGGTGGCTTCCGCCTGCAGATCGAGGACCGTGGCAACCTGGGTTACGAAGCGCTGTACAAGGAAACCCAGAACATCATTGCCAAGAGCCATGAGGTGCCTGAGCTTGCGGGACTGTTCACCAGCTACCAGGTCAACGTGCCGCAGGTCGATGCGGCCATCGATCGTGAGAAAGCCAAGACCCACGGCGTGGCCATCAACGATATCTTCGACACTCTGCAAGTGTACCTGGGGTCGCTGTATACCAATGACTTCAACCGATTCGGACGTACCTACCAGGTCAACGTGCAGGCCGAGCAGCAGTTCCGACTCGACGCCGAGCAGATTGGCCAATTGAAGGTGCGCAACAACCGGGGCGAGATGATCCCATTGGCCACGTTCCTCAAGGTCACCGACACCTCCGGGCCCGATCGCGTGATGCACTACAACGGCTTCATCACTGCAGAAATCAATGGCGCAGCGGCGCCTGGGTACAGCTCAGGCCAGGCAGAAGCAGCCATCGAGAAACTCCTGAAGCAGGAATTGCCCAACGGCATGACCTTCGAGTGGACGGACCTGACCTACCAGCAGATCCTCTCGGGCAACACTGCGCTGTTCGTGTTCCCGTTGTGCGTGTTGTTGGCGTTCCTGGTACTGGCCGCCCAGTACGAGAGCTGGAGCCTGCCCTTGGCGGTGATCCTGATCGTGCCGATGACGCTGCTCTCGGCCATTACTGGCGTCATTGTCTCCGGTGGTGACAACAACATCTTCACCCAGATCGGGCTCATCGTTCTGGTCGGGCTTGCCTGCAAGAACGCCATCCTGATCGTGGAGTTCGCCAAGGACGAGCAGGCCAAAGGCCTCGATCCTCTGGCTGCGGTGCTGGAAGCCTGCCGTCTGCGTTTGCGCCCCATCCTGATGACGTCCATCGCGTTCATCATGGGTGTCGTACCGCTGGTGTTCAGCTCGGGAGCAGGCTCGGAGATGCGTCATGCCATGGGCGTGGCGGTGTTCTCCGGGATGATCGGCGTCACGGTGTTCGGCCTGTTCCTGACCCCGGTGTTCTTCTTCCTGATCCGCCGTTTTGTCGAGCGACGTCAGGCCCGCAAGGCCGAGCGCATCCATCCGCTGGAGAACCCTGCATGAACCTGTTCAAACACCTGACACCGAGCCTGCTCAGCCTGGCCCTGGCGGCCTGCGCGGTAGGGCCTGATTACCACGCGCCGGCTACTGCCCCAGCTCAGCTGGACGTCGATGCCCAGGCCAAGGCCTATGACCCCACCCGTTTCGAGAGCCTTTGGTGGAAACAGTTCGACGACCCGACCCTGAACCAACTGGTGCAGGCCTCGTTGGAAGGTAACCGAGATCTACGGGTCGCTTTCGCACGACTCAAGTCGGCCAGGGCGATTCGGGACGATGCCGAAAACGATCTGTTCCCGGTCGTGACCAGCCGTGCCAGCAGTGAAGTGGGCAAAGGCCAGGTGCCTGGCCAGACTGACCATCGGGTCAATGCCGAGCGCTACGACCTGGGCCTGGACATGGCGTGGGAAGTCGACCTGTTCGGGCGGATTACGCGCCAGATCGAAGCCAGCCAGGCTCAGGAAGCAGCAGCGGCGGCTGACCTTCAGCAACTTCAGGTCAGCCTAATCGCCGAGCTGGTCGACGCCTACGGTCAGCTGCGCGGCGCGCAACTGCGTGAACACATAGCCTTGGCGAACCTCAAGACCCAGCAACAATCGCGCACCATCACTGAAACGCTGCGCGATGCCGGGGTGGGTAATGAACTGGACGTGGTACGGGCCGACGCGCGCTTGGCAGGGGTCGAAGCCAGTGTGCCGCAGTTGCAGGCCCAACAGGCCAGATCACGGCATCGCATCGCCACCTTGCTGGGCCGTCGACCTGAGGCAATCGGCGTTGACCTGTCCCCCAAAGCACTGCCAGCCATCGCCAAGGCCTTGCCTGTCGGTGACCCTGGTGAACTGCTGCGCCGACGCCCCGACATACGCAGCGCCGAACGCCAGCTCGCTGCGGCCACCGCAAACGTCGGGGTGGCGACGGCAGATCTGTTTCCCCGGGTGAGCCTGAGTGGTTTCCTGGGCTTCACCGCAGCGCGCGGCTCCCAGCTCGGCTCCTCGGCAGCGGGCGCCTGGGGGTTGGGGCCCAGCATTACTTGGGCGGCCTTTGACTTGGGCAGCGTGAGGGCACGCCTGCGCGGCGCCAAAGCCGACGCGCAAGGCGCGCTGGCCAATTATGAGCAGCAGGTATTGTTGGCGTTGGAAGAGTCGGCCAATGCGTTCAGCGACTACGACAAGATCCAGCAGCGGCTGCTGTCGCTGATGCGCCAGAGCGAGGCCAGCCGCAAAGCGGCCGACCTGGCGTCGATCCGCTACCGCGAGGGGTCAGTCGATTACCTGGTGCTGCTCGATGCCGAGCGCGAGCGCCTGAGTGCGGAGGATGCACAGGCCCTTGGCGAGGTCGACCTCTATCGGGGAATCGTTTCAATTTACAAGGCACTCGGTGGCGGCTGGCAACCTGACACGGTAGCCAGCTCGCACTGAACCGCAGCTCAACAAGCTCCTTTGGTTGGTCCCGGACCGGCCGTTTGCCCCGCAGATCGAGTTCTGCGGGGCTTTTTTTGCTCGGGCCTGCGGGTTTCAGGCAAAGCCTGCCACAGGCGTACCCAGCCCGGTTGCATTTAACCGAAGGCTGGCCCAAGCTTTGCCTCTCCTGACACACGGACCGTCCGATGCCAAGACGTACCCGCTACCTGATTGTACTGCTGGCGTTGATGATGCTGTCAGCGCTGTTCGGTTATCTGTGGCGCGACGTGGAGCCTGATCAGCCAGCACTGCCCCCGCATAGCTACGTGAAGGCACTGCGCCAGGCCCATGACGGTCACCCCGGCGCTGCACGGGTCTTGTACCAACAGCTTCAGCGCCATGACCTACCGGCCATCCGCCGAGCGGCCCTGTATGCCGAGCTGCCCAATTACCCGTCTGCGCTAGCCTTCAAGCTGGCCCAGGCAGATCTGGACCATGCCGATGCCATCGTTCGTCGCGCCGCCGTGTCCGCGATCAGCCGCCTGCTGCCTGGGCCTCAGCGGAGCCTGATACTTGGCCCCCTGCTTGAAGACAGCGATCAGAGCGTTCGTTTTGCGGCCGTAGGGGCGCTGTTGGACGTGGACGCTGACAGCATGGGCCTGTATCTGCGTGCCTTGCACGAAGCCATTGGGGCGCAGGAGCAGGTTCTGCTCGCCCAGCCCCAGGACGTCGATGCACAGGTCCAGCTGGCTCGCCTGTACCTACACGAGGACGAGTATGCCAAGGCGGCCGCTGCCATCGAGCGGGCATTGGCGGGCGATAACAGCAACCTCGATGCCGTGGCGTTGAAGGTGACCGTGCTCGAGCGCCAAGGGGCGCACGATGCTGCACGTCAGGTGCTGGCCGATGCGTTGGCAGTGACACCCGATTCGGCGTTCTTGCAGCATGAGCTCGGCCGTTGGCTGATTCGTCACGACCAGCAGGAATACGCGCTATTGGCGCTGTCGCGGGCGGTCGAACTGGAGCCGGACAATGCCGAGTATCGTCTGACCCTTGCCACGACCTTGCATGACCTTGAACAGCTGGATGCGGCTCAGAGACAGCTGGAAGCCATCTTGAGCAGAGCGCCAGCCAATCGGCAAGCCAGAGTCCTGTTGATCGAGTACTGGAAAGCGTCCGGACAGTTGCAGAATGTCCAGGTGCTGCTCGCCGAACTCGAGCGCCAGAACCCTGATGATCCATTCCTGCAGAAAGACCTTTAGACTCGCGGCCACCCTGCGTCAGCTGTCGATCATCTCCAATGCCTGCTCCGCCAACTGCGCCAGCTGGAATGGCTTGCGCAGAAGCGCCGTTCCGGGTTGCTCAGTGGCGTCGGAGTCGATTTCCTGCAAGGCATAGCCCGTGATGAACAGGATCTTCTGGTCTGGCTTGAGCATGCGCATGGCCTTGGCCACTTGCCTGCCACTGAAGCTGCCGGGCAACCCGATGTCAGTAATCACCAGCTCGAAAGGTTCATCCTGGCGAAAGCGCTGCAGAGCACTGTTGGCATCCGCGACATCGGTTACATCGAAGCCAGATTCAATCAAGTATTCGCGCATCACCGTACGCAGGTTCGATTCATCATCGACCAGCAGTACGCGCTCGCCGCTCCCTACCCGGCTTGAGCTCTTGCGACCGGCGAGCGTTTCGTGAACGGCCTCAAAGCAGCGTGGGAACAGCATGCTTACCTTGGTCCCCTCGCCCACCGTAGACTCGATCCACGCATAGCCACCCGATTGACGAACGAAACCGTAGACCATTGATAGCCCCAGCCCAGCCCCCCGACCTGGAGGCTTGCTGGTGAAGAAGGGTTCGAAAGCCCTGGCCACGTCGCTGGCCGGCATGCCATGACCTTCATCGGCTATATGCAGGGCCACATAGTCGCCGGCAGGCAACCCTGTTTCATCCGGAAAGGGCACGCTCAGCCGTTCGTTGACGCTGCGAACCCTCACGGTGCCCTTGCCTAGGCTTGCCTCGCGCGCATTGGCGCACAGGCACAGCAATGCGTTTTCGAACGCCGCAATGTCCAAGGCTACGACCCAGGATGCGACGTCCAGTTGCCAGTCGATGTGCATCTCGGGGCCCAGAGCGCTCAGCAGCAGCGGCTCGCTCAGGCGCAGTTGGCGATTGAGGTGAAACGGTCTCGGCGCCGAAGGCCGATCACGAGAAAAGGCGAGCAGGCGATGGGTCAGTTCCATGGCGCGTAGTACCGAATCACGAGAAAGCTTCACATACTCCTCGATACGTTCCAGGCGCCCTTCCTGGAGTCGCAGCTGCAGTAGCTCAAGCCCACCCCCAATACCCGACAGCAGGTTGTTCATCTCGTTGCCCATGCCGCCGGCCAATTGTCCCACCGCCTCCATGCGCTCGGTGTTACGCATCAACATGCGGGATTGGCGCATGGCCTCTTCGCGTGTTCCGGTGATGTCTCGCCCTACGATGGTCACCAATCTCGCACCCACTCGCGCACGCCATCTAAACCAGTGGTAGTGGCCTTCACGGTGCCGCAGGCGCGTCTCGATCTGATGGGTATCGTTGCGACGCAGCAGCGATTCAATCGCTAGCTGGACCTGTGCAAGGTCTGCAGGGTGGACCAGGGACAAGATGGGCAAGTGCCGCACCTGCTCCAGCTCCCATCCGAGAATGCTTAGCCAGGTGGGATTGGCATTGTGCAGCTTGAGGTCGGAGGTGACCGTCATCATGGCGTCGTTTGACAGCTGCCAGATTCTTTCCAGCTCGCTGGCATGAGATGCAATCTGCCTCTCCAACGACATGGCCTGGCTTCGCCAATGCTCACGGCCCCCCTTGGTCGCCGTGGTTTCGATGATCGTATGGACAAACCCTGCGACCTCCCCTAACTCATCGTTCAGGGGGGTATAACCCAAGGCGCACCAGATGCCGTCAGCGTGATCGCAGCGAGCGATGTGGACTGGCGGATGTTCGATGAAACTGGAACGGCCCGCTAGCGCGTCGAACACAGACGGGCCCAGACTTTCCCAGTCGTCGTGCCACAGCGTATCGAAACGCGCACCTAACGTGATTGGCGATCCCTTGAGCGCCACATAGGCGTCGTTGGGTATGACCGTCAGTTGACTGCCCCACACCACAGCACACGCAAACGGCGAGCGAGACATGGTGTCGACCGCGATGCGCAAGCAGGCAGGCCAGTGGGGCAAGGCCCCCAGAGGCGTATGCGACCAATCGAAGCGGATTACTTGTTCCTTGAAATCGCTTGGGCGTGTCCGTTTGGAGAGTCTAGTTGCGACCGATCTCGTTGAGACTCCAGGTCCTTCTTTGCCGACCAATGTGGTTCTCCGTCGTTAAGCGAAAGCCGGTGGCCTTAGTGATGGGCCTGCACGCAAGCTCCATGCGCCGTGCCACGTTAGCATAGGCCAGCGCGACACGCAGACCCTCCTGCCCCGGATGTGCCGGCGCAAGCCCATTCATCTGTTGCTGCACCGCTTATGAAAACGGATGGCAGCTACGTTCAGCCTAACCAAATCCCACACCTTCTCGGCTATCCCCCTACAGTGGTGCTTTCGACAACGCCCTAGGCTTGAGCCAGCTGCCCACCCTGGGCAGCGCGAGGCTTGAGGAACGATGATCGATGGACAAGTTCATGCATGCGGGGCGGAGCCTGCTTGAGTTGGTACTGCTGATGGCTGTAGGTCTGGTACCTGTCTTTTCAGGACTACTGGTCATCAACTATCAGCAGGAGGCCAAGCTTGCGGACAACGCTGAAGTGTCGGTTCGGGAGGCGGTTTTCAGCGTCGATCAAGCCTTGGACCGCGTACAAGAGGTGGCCATGAGCACGCTGCCACTGGCTGGTCAGCCTTGCAGTAGCATCAGACGCGCCCTTGTCGACCAGGTGACCAGCCGTTCGATGCTCAGGTCGCTGGCTGTGATTGATGACGGCAAGGCCTATTGCAGCTCCGCCTCGGACTCGCATGAGCTGCTGACTGAAATTGCCTCGACCGGGCAACTGTTGACGTTCAACCACCTGATGCTGGATGCGAAGGGTTACTTGCTGATGAACATGTACGTGCAAGGTGAGAAAAAAGGCGTGATCGCAACAAGCTTTCCAGTGCAATTGCGCACTGAACTTGACGCTTTCAAGGACGGACTCGCGCTGGTGTTGGAGTTTGACAAGCACTCTGTCTGGAAGGATGGCGATAGCCTGAACGGTACAAGGCCTTCCGTCGCGGAATTCACCCATGAACTGGGGTCCACCCAGTACCCTTACCGGGTGGTCGCTGGCTATCCCGCGGGTTACGCCGCCCAGGAACTGCGCACTGCCGTGTTCAAGATGCTCCCTTCATTGATGCTGGTGGGGCTCATGACGGGCTCGGTGATCTACATGGTGTTGAGCAAAATGCGCGGCAGGCAGCGAAACAGTGCCGTCGATCGCCCAGGACCATGACGGCACCGCCGGTATTTACTCGACGCTGAGCACGCCGCGGCGAACCTGGTCACGCTCGATGGATTCGAACAGCGCCTTGAAGTTGCCTTCTCCGAATCCGTCGTCACCCTTGCGCTGGATGAACTCGAAGAATACCGGCCCCAGCAGCGTTTCGGAGAATATCTGCAACAACAGTCGTTTGTCCCCGGCTTGTGCTGCACCGTCCAGCAAAATGCCACGTGCCTGAAGCTGATCCACCGGCTCACCATGGTCAGGCAGGCGTTCGGGAAGCATCTCGTAGTAAGTCTGCGGCGGCGGGGTCATGAAGCGCATGCCCAGACCTTTGAGCGCATCCCAGGTCTTGACCAGGTCGTCGGTCGAGAACGCGACATGCTGAATGCCTTCGCCATTGAACTGCATCAGGAACTCTTCGATCTGCCCCGCACCCTTGGACGATTCTTCGTTGAGCGGAATCCGGATCATGCCATCGGGCGCAGTCATCGCCTTGGAGGTCAGACCTGTGTATTCCCCCTTGATATCGAAGTAGCGTATTTCGCGGAAGTTGAACAACTTCTCGTAGAACCCAGCCCAATAGGCCATGCGCCCGCGATAGACGTTATGGGTCAGGTGGTCGATGACCTTCAGGCCTGCACCGGTCGGGTGGCGATCCACGCCGTCGATGAAGTTGAAGTCGATGTCATAGATCGAGCTACCTTCTTCAAAACGGTCGATAAGGTAAAGCGGGGCACCGCCGATGCCCTTGATCGCCGGAAGACGCAGTTCCATCGGGCCCGTCTCGATCTCGACGGGCTGTGCGCCCAGCTCCAGGGCGCGGGCGTAAGCATCGTGAGCGTTGCGCACACGAAACGCCATGCCGCAAATGGACGGGCCATGCTCAGCGGCGAAATACGAAGCTACGCTTCTGGGTTCATTGTTCAAGATCAGGTTGATGTCGCCCTGTCGATACAGGTGCACATCCTTGGAGCGGTGGGTGGCCACCTTGGTGAAGCCCAGCATCTGGAATACAGGCTCCAGAACCCCGGGAGTAGGCGAAGCCAGCTCGATGAACTCAAAGCCCATCAAACCCATAGGATTGTCGAAAATATCAGCCATGTGCGTGTCCTCATCTGCAGCGAATTCAATGTTTGCCTGGGATGTCGAACAGCGCCGGCGGGGAGCACGGAATGCCCCGCACACTGCGCGCGAGGAAGTCACCAATGATCAATCTGAAGCCAGGGTATGTCATAGGACCCGTACTCAGCAGGTGTGACGCCTTCGGAACAAAGGCGCCTTATTGTTTTTTTCGTAAACCGATTCTACACAGCGTAATTTGTTTTGTCCCGCATTAGTTCCTCACCCCTGGGCACACGGCTATGCTTTGTAACGTCTCCTTCGATCAGTTGCCACTATGCCCCTTTCTAGAAAATCGCGCTCAGGCTTCGGCTGGCGAACCCTGCTGCCCTGGATGGTCGGCGCATTCCCTATCGCATGCGGCCTGACCGTTATGAACTGGCAGATTGAGCGTGATCTGCAAGCCGGCAGCCGAGCGACTGCCGAGCAAGTCATCGAGCATGTCGAGCGCATCCTCGACGGCGCCTCGCGTACGGCGATCGCGTTGCTACCCTCGGCGGGTACGCCGTGTACCGAGGCGCAGCTGCTGTTACGTGGCGAAGTGACCCGCAACGCCTTCATTCGCTCGACCAACCTGGTCAAGCAGGATCGGTTGTACTGCAGTTCGTTGTTCGGGGCGTTCGATGAACCGGTAACAGCCAGCGACTATGTCGATGGGCACTTGTGGTTGATGGACGGCAATTCCGTCACACCTGGGCACCCGCTGCTGGTCTATCGCGCCAGTGACAAAGACCGCGCGGCAATCACCACGGTCGATGGCGATCATCTGCTGATGGCGCTGCGTCTGCTGGGTGCAGGCCACGCACTGTACCTGCGCGTGGGAAACGCCTGGATGGGCCGAGACGGCATCGTTCACCGGGGGCCGGCACCGGTTGCGGTTAGCGCCCCCGTGTTCATGGCGTCTGCACATTATCCGTTCAGCGTTGAAGGCGGCTATATGGCGCACCAGTCGAGCCGGCTTTGGCGCAGCCACTATCTGGCGCTTCTGGGCTTACTGGCGGTGCTGGGCGTTGTTGCCGGCGTTGCCTGTCGCTGGCAGATCAGGCGGGCCACCTCGCCGCGTGCCGAGCTGCGCAGGGCATTGGAGGCCGACGAGTTCATGCCCTACTTCCAGCCTGTGGTTCGTCGAGGGGATTACCGCTGGGCCGGTGCAGAAGTGCTTATGCGCTGGAATCACCCGAGTGAAGGTCTGGTTAGGCCCGACCTGTTCATTCCCTATGCCGAGCACAGCGGTCAGATCGTGGCGATGACCCGTTCGCTGATGAAGCATACGGCGAGCAGCCTGGCGCCCTATGTCGCCCTGATGGAGGACGGGTTCCACATCGGCATCAACATCACGGCCGACCACTGCCGCAGCCTTGAGCTTCTGGATGACTGCCGCGCTTTCCTGGCCCACTTCCCACCCGGTCGGGTCATCCTCACCCTGGAGTTGACCGAACGCAAGTTGCTCGAACCCTCGCCCACGACGCTGGAGCTGTTCGAGCAGTTGCATGAGATCGGCGTAATGATCGCCCTCGACGATTTCGGCACGGGCCAGTCGAGCCTCAACTACCTCAGGCAGTTCAAGGTGGATTACCTGAAGATCGACCAGAGCTTCGTCGCCTTGATCGGCGGGGACGCGTTGTCCGTTGCCATTCTCGAAACCATCATCGAGCTGTCGGTCAAGTTGGGTCTTGGCATCGTAGCCGAAGGCGTCGAAACGGCGGTTCAGCGTGATTACCTCGAACAACATGGGGTTCACTTCCAGCAGGGTTATCTATACGCCAAACCCATGCCTGCCGCTCAGTTTCTGCAGGCGCTGGCGGCGCAGCCCGCCGCTTCGCGGTTGCCGCAGAGCACGCCCCCTGAGATCATGCGCGGCTGATCTCAACGCTCATCTCCTGCATACGAGGCACTTGTGTCAAAAGGGATTGTTACATCGGTCACGGCGTCCTGCCTGTTCGCCGTGATGTACTTCTATACATCGCTGCTCAAGCCACTGGACGGCGAGGAAATCTTCGGCTGGCGCACCCTGCTCACGCTGCCATGCCTGACCCTGTTCATGCTGGTGTCCAAGGACTGGGCAAGGGTGGGCGAACTGCTGCGCAGGGTCCGGCGTACACCACAGCTGCTGCTGGGTATGGTGGGTACGTCCTGGCTGATGGGCGTGCAACTGTGGCTGTTCCTGTGGGCGCCGCTGCACGGACGCAGTCTGGAAGTGTCGATGGGGTACTTCATGTTGCCCCTGGCCATGGTGCTCACGGGCCGGTTGGTCTACGGCGAGCAATTGTCGCACTTGCAGAAAATTGCAGTGGGCTGTGCGGCGCTTGGTGTGGGCCATGAACTGTATCAGCATGGCAGTTTCGCCTGGGAAACCTTGGTAGTGGTGGTCGGCTACCCCATTTATTTCGTGCTCCGGCGCCGCTGCGGCACGGATCATCTGGGCGGGCTGTGGTGCGACATGTGCCTGCTGTTGCCTTGGGCCCTCTACTTCGTGGTGCAAGGGCCGCTTTCCAGCGCCGACATGCAGGCCCATCCCGGCCTTTACGTACTCATTCCCGTGCTGGGAGCGATCAGCGCGTCTGCGTTGATCGCCTACGTCATGGCCAGCAGGCTATTGCCGTTCAGCCTGTTCGGGTTGCTCAGCTACGTCGAGCCTGTCTTGCTGGTCGGCGTAGCCTTGCTGTTGGGCGAAACCATCGGTGCAGACCAATGGCTGACCTACCTGCCCATCTGGGGGGCCGTGGTGGTGCTGGTCATCGAAGGATTCAAGCACATGCTGCGTCACCGTCGGCGTTCTGTTTGAGGCGCACCTGACGCACCCGACGCTCTTCTACCGCCTCGACGATCAGCGTCCAGTCATTCCAGGCAAGACGATCGCCTACTACCGGAAGGCGATCGAGCAAGCTCATCACCAGGCCCGCCAAGGTCTGGTAGTCCTCGGTCGCACGGGCAGCAAAGCCCGTTCGAGCCTGCACCTGAGCCAGGTTCACTGCGCCGCTGACGACGAAGCCCTCCCCATCCTGGATGATCCCAGGCCCCTCCACTTCACTGGCGTCAGGTAGCTCACCGGCGATGGATTCAAGAATGTCGGTCATGGTCAGCACACCCGTGAAATCACCGAACTCGTTGACCACGAAAGCAATGTGGGTGGATTGGCTGCGCATCTGTTCGAGTGCATTGAGGATGCTGAAACTGTCCAGCAGGTTCAACGGTGCCCGGGCCATGCCTTCCAGGTCAGGCTGATTGCCCGACAGCAGCTCCTTGAACAGCTCCTTCTTGTGCACGAAGCCCAGTGGCTCGTCCACCCGACCCTCACGGATCAGCGGCAGCCGCGAGTAAGGCGAATTGATCAAGGCTCGCGTGATGGCGTCGGCCGGTTGGGCCAGATCGATCACGTCGACTTCCGAGCGCACGGTCATGACTGTCCGGATCGGGCGTTCGGCCAGGTTCAGCACGCCGCTGATCATGATCCGCTCACGACGATCGAACAGCACCTGTTCGCCATTGCCCTCTAGCATGTCGGCGATTTCTTCCCCAACTTCGTCAGCTTCGACGCGACGACCGCCCAGCAGGCGCAACACCGCATGCGCCGTACGCTCACGCAAAGGTCGATGCTGCTGCAGGCTGCGCTTGCGCCGCGCCCTGGCCAGCTGGTTGAACAGCTCGATCAGAATCGAGAAACCGATCGCTGCGTACAGATAGCCTTTGGGGATGTGGAAGCCCAGGCCTTCTGCGGTCAGGCTGAAACCGATCATCATCAAAAAGCCCAGGCACAGCATGATGACCGTCGGGTGGGCATTGACGAACCGGGTCAGCGGCTTGCTGGCCACAATCATGATACCGATGGAGAAAATCACCGCGATCATCATGATGGACAGGTGTTCGACCATGCCGACTGCGGTGATCACCGCATCCAGGGAGAAGACCGCATCGAGTACCACAATCTGCGCCACGATTGGCCAGAAGGCGGCGTGACGAACGGGCCCGCTGGCCTGGGCAACATGGCCCTCGAGCCGCTCATGCAATTCCATGGTCGCCTTGAAGAGCAGGAACACACCACCAAACAGCATGATCAAGTCGCGCCCGGAGAAACTCTTGTCGAACACCTCGAACAGCGGCGCCGTAAGGGTGACCATCCAGGAGATGCTCGCCAGTAGGCCCAGGCGCATGATCAGCGCCAGGCTCAGGCCAATGATGCGCGCGCGGTCGCGCTGATGGGGGGGAAGCTTGTCTGCCAGGATGGCGATGAATACCAGGTTGTCGATACCCAGCACCAATTCCAGGACGATAAGCGTGAGCAGGCCTAGCCAGGCCGTCGGATCAGCCAGCCATTCCATCAGCGAGTACTCGTCAAAATTGAAGGGGTTGAACGATGTGGCCAGCAAGGCCGGGGACTGGGAGGCTCCGCGAAGGTGCTCATAGTGACCTGAATAACAATTAGGGAAGATGATCCTACAAGCACAGCAGGTTTTTCGGTAAGCGCAAAACTATTACAAACCGTTAGCAGCTATGCCCGTGCACGGCCGGTGCGCTCCCCCAGCACCAGGTAGGCACTTTTGTTCAATACCTGACTGACGTTGCGCCTGGATGATGTGCGGTAAATGACCCACGAGTACGTTCCCATGAATCTAGCATTGTCCATGGCTGCCTTCGCACTGGCGGCCTCCATTTCGCCTGGGCCAGTCAATGTGGTGGCCCTGGCCAGCGGCGTTCGACACGGCCTGCGCGCAAGCCTTGGCCACGCAGCAGGCGCGACATTCGGTTTTTGTGTGCTCCTGCTCCTGGTGGGCAACGGCCTGCACCAGTTGCTGGGACATTGGGGGCCGCTACAGGGTGTACTCCAGGCAGGTGGGGTGCTGTTTCTGCTTTACATGGCCTTGCGACTCGCCAGTGACGACGGCGCACTGGGGGCCGGTCATGCCTGCGCACCCCCTTCAGCCTGGTGCGGCGCAACCATGCAGTGGTTGAACCCCAAGGCGTGGCTTGCCGCCGTGGCCGGGGTGGGCGCCTACACGGCTGGCGAGCAACAGGCGCTGTGGATCTTTACCTGGATATACGCACCAATATGCTTCGTGTCCGTGGCCTGCTGGGCTTGGGCAGGCAGCGTTGCGGGCCAGCACCTGCAGAGCCCGCGGCCGCTGCGCCTGTTGAATCGTACGCTTGCCGCTTTGTTGGTCGCCAGCGCGTTGGGGCTGGTCATCTAAACGCTGTGGTTTGCCGATAATGCCCGGGGGTGGCCGCCAGATGACGCTTGAATGCCCGCTGCAAGTGCGACTGGTCGGCAAAGCCTGCGGACTGGGCAGCCTCGGCGATCGATTGCCCGTGGCGCAAGTGCGCGCGGGCCAATTGCACACGCTGATCAAGCAGGTAACCGTGGGGCGTCAAGCCGAAGCGCTTGCCAAAGGCGCGGATCAGGTAGGCACGCGACAAGCCGCAGGCCGTGGCGATGTCCCCAAGCGTCAGCGGGTCGCTTCGATGGGCGCGGATAAACGCTGCGGCCGCTTCAAGGCGTGGGTTGATTCCATCCTCTGACGCCGGTTCTTGACCAAGGAACCTGGGCAGGTCGCACAGCATCGCTCTAAGTCGTTGCTCGCGATCAGCCGCATCAGGGTCAAACAGCGCAGCGCACACCGATAGCACTTGCTGGTACAGGCCCGGGGCTGCGCTGTAACGTTGCCTCGGCAAGGTTAAGCCCACCGATGCCAACCATGGCGTGTCGATGAACAGCATAATGTACGACCACGGCAGACCCGAGACAGGATTGCACGCGTGAATCACACCCGGGTTGATCAACACCGTGCTGCCGGCCGCCACCTCGAACTGGTCATGACCGCTGACGTAAGTACTGCGCCCGCCGGTGATTACCCCGAGTGAAAAACTCTCGTGGGAATGAGCGGCATGGCATACCTGACGCCCGTCTCCGACCACTCGCGCCTCGACGAAAGGCAGTGCCGAATCACGCCAGAACCGAGATACCTCAAGCATCGCCGCCTTATCCCCTTCCCATGCAATCGGCCGATACTACACCGCCGGAGAGGGAAACAGGTCCAGCGTTCGCTCTACCTCCTGGATGTCGATACGAAAGCCGTCCCCGTCGGGCACGCCAACCACGAACCCGAAATGCTGATGGTCGCGGTCGGTGAGGTATTTGTAGTAGCTGACGAAGCGGTTCGGGGGCTGGAGGGTCAGCAGACACCCGCCCGCCTCCAGCACGTTCACACCGTGAACCAGTTGGCTACCTTCCACCCCTATGACTACATGCGCCCCGGCGCAGGCTGCGACGATCGAAGGCACGTCGCTTTTCAACGGATCGACCACGCGGAACCCACGGGTGACGCGCAAGTGCTCAGCCAGTGCCAGTTCGTTGCGCAGCAAGCGCAGATCACCGTCGCCTCCGCGCAGCAGAAATACACCCGGGTGCGAACAATGGGCCACATGCGCCCGAAGCTTGTCCCCCATGGCCCGATAGCGGGCGTGGCGGTCGCGGTTGTTGCTCTGGTCGTCGAACAGCACCAGTTCGCGAAAGAACGCCGTGCGCAGGCGATGCGGCTGCATGCCAAGCCATGCTTCATAGGCAGGGGCCTGGGTGAAGATTGGGTACTTTGCAGAGGGCGCGGTAGTGACGGGCATGCCCTCGTTGCAGGCCAGTGCATAGGTCGGGCAGTCCTCCATCAACCAGGTGCCAAACCATGCATTGCCGTTATGGGTGCAGTAGATGGCCCCGCGGTCGATTTCATGCTCAACGCTCAGGGGGGGGAACGCGCTGTGCCTGTGCGACAGCCACTGCGCTGCCCTGCCCTTGTACAACGCGCCGTCGATCAACCACACGTCCCTGCACAGGTAGCCGCGGGTCGACCCATGCGCGGTGCGGATGCCGCCCTCCATGGTCGAGCGCGGGTGCACGAAGGGATAGAACCGCTTGCCTTCCCAGCCTGTGACGCGTTCGAGCTGGCCTGGCAAGAATATCGCGGGCGGGGTTATGGACATCTCGCCCGGCGCAATGTCCCACGAACGCTCGGCAATGCTCCTGATGTCTGGCGAGGGCTGCCTGAGCAGGCGCTTGCGCACCATGTACTGATAAGCGGCCAGGGTCCATGAGCGCGACGACAGGGCCGCGGGCAAAGTGCTGGGCTGCAAGCTATCACCTGCCATTGAACGTCTCCCCGCAAAACTGTCGATTAAGGTGGCCGCCTGGCCCATGCGTTGCCTGGACCGCACTCAGGTACAGGTGATGATCTCCATCGCCGGCGCTGATGGCAGGCCTGCATAACGCTGCCTGAGCGCCGCGATCAGCTGATCGCCCGCTCCCGTGGCCCCGTACAAGTAGATCTTGCTGAGCCCGCCGAAGACCATTTCGTGATAACGACTGGCCAGCGCCTGTTCGCTCGCACCGTCAGGCACGCCGAGGTGCAGCGTCAGCTTGTCACCTTCGACGGCGAACAGGGGTGTCTCCCAGAGAAAATGAGCGATACCGGATTTAGGCAGGCGTACGAAGAGGTGGGCGTGGTTGCCCAGCGAGTCGATGTCGCCGCCTCTGCGGCGCTTCCATTTCAACAGCCCGTCGTCAGGCCGCGCCAGACACAGGCCGATGTCGTAGTAATCGAAGCCCTGCCCAAGCGCCCACTCCATCGCCATGTAAGTTGTAATCGAGTTGACTTCACGCAGGCGCTTGGCATCGGAGAACACGGCTTCGCAATAGCCGAAACGCACCGTGCTCCAGTAGCGCTTGCCGGCGCGAACCACTTCACAACCCAGGTGACAACCGATCACTTGATCATCCTGGACGATGAGGTCGAGCCTGCCGACCTGCCTGGCGATTCTGAAGACTTCATCGGTCGGTATCTGCGACGCAAGAAGACCCTTGCGGGCTGTGGCATAAGGGCGCAGAAACTCCCGGTCCGCGGACTCGATGTCTTCGTCAGACAGCGCCTGGCGCATGTGATAAAGGGGCCGGTGTTTGCGAATGCTGCGGCGCAACTCGCTGTCATAGCGCGCGGTGATGTCCTCAAGGGGGCGCCCCAATGGCACGACGGCACTCACATAGTGAGGCACCGTCAGCGCGCCTGCTGTGGGCACTTCGCTGACCATCACCACAGGTCGTCGCGTGGTGGGTTCAGCAGGGCTGATCATTGCAGAGGGGGGGCTGGCCAGTCCGGTCATCAGCAACTTCGCCATGTCGCGTTGCTGTTTGCGGCCCACGTAAAGGATGTCATGGGCACTTTCGTGTTGCAGGCGAAACCGACTGATTTCCCAACGCCATACACAAGCACGGGCGGCAAGCTCACGCGCCTGGCTTGCCAAATGCCTTAACCGATAGCGCTGAGAAGGTGACAGTGAGCGACGAGCCACTGCCGAGAGCGTCTGTTTCATCAGGTTCAACGTCCACTGAAAGTTTTGCGTTCTTGCAGACATATAAAATGCCAGGCACGACTAACCTATTGATTAATTGAGCATTGCATTACTTTAAGATTCATATTCAGTAACAATTTAAGGTGCTGCCAAAGTGTTTGGCAAGTAGCGAGCCGATATAAAGGCCATATGTTTTATGGCGCCAATAATCCACGGCGCCGCCTGGCCTCGATTGGGCCAGGCTATGAGTCATAGCGCCTGGGTAATAACCCAGCACCACCGCATCAGTCACCCATGACGTGTGATAGCGCCTCAATACAAGGAGCTCGCACCACATGTCTGAAAGCAACTCAGTTTCACCTGTGACTTTGCCTCATTGGGCTGCACGGGCCACCGCGCACCAATGGCAGGCCCTCAAGCACACTCAACACCCCACTTGGCAAACGCAAGACTGGTTCTGCAATGCCCCTCCGGATCTGAGGGAAACCGTTGCCGCCAGTCATCGAAGATTGATCAGCGCGCAGGCAGCGCTAGGTCGGGCGATGCGCGGCCTTGAGCAAGTGGCAGAACTCGCCGAACGTGCACTACAGCAGTGCTTGCAGCGTCAGGGGTTAGATGTGGACGTCAACGCCTGCGAGTTGCTGCGCGTCGAGCAAACTTGGCGATGGGTCGGCCTGCGCTATGTGTTTAGCCACCAACGGGAAAACATCGTAAGGGCTGCATTGCAGAACTTTGCGGAGGATGAAGTGTTCTCTTCCCAGAGTGCAATCGCCCTGAGCAAGGATATTCACATAACGCCCATCACGGTGACGGGCACGGCGCCGATTGGCATGCAAGAGCCGGCTGCACAATTTCCCATCGACTCGGAGCGTTACCAAGTAACACCCTTGCCCCTCACGCCGGCCGCTTTCGCCACCCTGACGCGAGCGCTTGATTTGGGAAGTGCCTACCATGGTCATCTTCAAGGCTATTTCGACAGCCCGGCCGTAAAAGCGCACATGTTGCAGGTGTTCAAAGCGCGTCTGCAGATGGCGGCAGACTTAGCTGTGCTCAGGCACTTGATCAGCGGCAGCGCTCGCGATGACCTTGACCGCCTGCTGCAGGGAGAGCCTTTGACGTGCTGGCGGCTGAGCTTGTTCGGGACCGATCTTTACGAAGTCATGCTGATCGACCTGGGGCAGAACGGCCTAGGCGTGTACCTGCCCAACCACGAGCCTGCATTGCGCAGCTGCAAGGACCTGGCAGCCGTGCATGAAGCGCTGGCCATCCTGTTGCTCGAGCCTGCAGCACGTGAAGCGTTCACAGGGTATGTAGCCCAAGACCAACGCGAACATTTCTTCGATCTGTTGCAGCAAAACCTCGACGCGGCTGGCAACACTCCGGCCGACAAACCCTGGGAGCGCGCCTTGGACGCAGACCTGCGCCCGGCTCGTCAGCCCATCGAGGGAGACCCGTTCAGCGACTGCTACGTCCGGCACTGGGCACGTTTGCAGCACGAAGCCAGTTTGCTCGCCGTTCCTACTGCACAGTTCGACGCCAGCGCCAGAGCCCAACGTCTGGCGACGTGGGAAAGTCGCGGCTGGGACCTGCTCAATATCGCCAGCTTTTTCGTACCTGGGGTGGGCACTTTCATGTTGGCCGTCACTGCCTGCCAGCTCCTGGGCGAAGCTTTCGAAGGGTATGAAGCCTGGGAAGCCGGGGATCGTCACCTGGCGCTCGAGCACATCGAATCGGTTGGGATAAACCTTGCTTTGCTGGGCGGTTTCGCCGCAGCCGGACACGCGTTGCCACGATTGTTCGGCAAACTGTCCGGTACGACGCTGCAAGAGGTACGCGTCAGCGACGGCACATTCAGGCTCTGGAACCAGGACTTGGCCCCTTACCGTTCCAAGGAAGTGCTGCCAACGCAGTTGCGGCCCAATGCGCAGGGCCAGTATCTGCATGATGGCCGATACTTCATCAAGATGGACGGACACCTCTATGAGCAACGGCTGGACCCTTCACTGTCGCGCTGGCAAATTGTTCACCCCGAGCGGCCAGATGCCTGGCAGCCCCCCCTTGAGCACAACGGTCAAGGCGCTTGGCGCGCCCAGCACGAGCCGCTAGGCGAGTGGCCGCTGGTAACGCTGGTAGAGCGCCTGGGTGAGCCGTTCGAGGCCTTTACAGCTGAGCAAATCCAGCAAGCGTGCGATGTGACTGGCATCGACGCCGACAACCTGCGAGACCTGCACCTTCGCGGGCAACCGGCGCCGCCGCTGCTGTTGGACGTTCTACAGCGTCTGCGCATAATCGCCGAACGCCCTTCGATGGATGTACAAGGCGCGTCGCAGTGGTTCGAGCAGCGCTACAGCCCAAGCATGCCGCACGATCCCGGCGTGGACCGCTTGCTTACCACCTACCCGCGTCTCACGCCGCCTTTGGCCAAGCAACTGCTGGGCCGGCTGGAGGCCGCCCAAGCGTTGACCTGGGAGCAAGAAGGAACACTGCCTGCCAGGATTCGACAATCGGTAGAACAGGTGCATAGCGAATTACCTCTGGTTCGGGCGCTGGAGGGCCTGGTGCAGCCGGCGCTCGCCAACACTGAGACCGAGCGCCTGCTATTCAGCGCACTGGAGGCCATGTCGGACTGGCAAGCCGACATACGTCTGGAACTGCGTGCCGGCAACCCTGACGGTCCCACCCTCGCTCATACCGGCACAGGTCAGCTCATTCGTGTGATCAAATCAAGCCAAGGCTATGAAGCTTTCTTGGGAGAGCGTCCTGCGCCCGGCGTGGTGAGTATCGATCTTTGCCGCGCCATCGAACAGGCACTGCCCCGCGCCCGTCGCGACCTGCTGGGTATCGAGCACCCTGACGGCGTCCACCTTCGCCGTCGGGTGATGACCTGGGTCAGGGCAAACCGCGCCACGCTCGCCCCCAGGCTCTATGGGCAACGCAGCCAACGCCTGGTAACACGGGGTTGGTTGCGGGGTGGAAAGCCGCTCGAACCACTGCCGGCAGCGCCACGCCAGACCACCTCGTTGAGCGCGGCCTATCGGCGTCTCTACCCCACTGCGACCGACGCAGAATTTGCCGACTGGCTCAATGAAGGGGAAGACGAGGACAACCTGCATGACATGCGCTCACCCACCCAACGCTTGCGCGACCTACAAGCGCGCCTAGAGAACTTGCGTCGTGATCTGGCCCAGTGGGCCGCCCCCAACCCCCAGCGCCCACATCAACGCCACCTTGCCGTGCAGCCGATCATCAATGCCTGGCGACGGGTTTCGTGCACGGTACTCGATGGCGGCGGTTGTCTGTACAGCCTCGATCTCTCCGGGCTGGGCCTGACTCATGATGACTTGGCCAGCTTGCCACTGAGGGATGACTTCCATCACATCGAGCACCTGACGTTGTGCGGCAACCCCGCACTCAGCCAACTGCCTGCGGTCTTCCACCAGCGACTCCCGAACCTCACGCGGTTACTGCTCAGCGATTGCCGCTTCGACCACCTGCCTCGCCTGGCCTTCGGTCAGCGCCTGCGCTGGCTGGATGTGGACCGCAACCGGATTACCTGGGACCCTACGGATCAAATTACCCTGCAACGATACCCCGGCCTGGCCGTACTTGATCTGAGTGAAAACCCGCTGCTGGTCGCGCCCGATCTGCGCCTGCATCCCGACATCAGATCGCTGTTCCTGTCGGGATGCTCGCTGACCGAGTTGCCACAGGGGTTGGCGCAATTAACGGAGCCGCTCGCCGTTGACCTGACGAACAACCAGTTCGTGCAGTTACCCGAGGACTTCACTTTGCCCATTCCCGTAGCTGACACCCTGTCCATGGAAAGCAGTTGGCTGGCAGAGCCGATACTGAGTCAGATCGAAACGTACAATGAGATTCATGACGTGGATCTGTTAGTGAACGAGGGCGACTACACTGAATTCTTCGAACTTGCAGGCCCGCATGAATACAGCCTGTGGCGCCGCTTGCCATTGCAATATCGGCGCGACCTCAGGGCGCTGCTGGACGACGATCCTTTCCTCACCTACCCCGAACGAGCGCGCCGGGAGTTCTGGCGTCGGCTGTCTGTGATCGATAACGCAGGGCCAGACCGGCAGGCCCTGTTGGAACAACCAGCAGAGAGATTGTTCGAGCTCGACCTGTGACACCCTGATCAGGCGCCGGGCGACCGGCGCACTGCTCAAGCGCTTGCTGTGCGCTGGTATTCTGGTCGCCTCAGGCGCATGCTCGTCGCTGAACCGTTTCACTGTGCTAAACCCTTCCCGGCCACTGTGAGGTGCAGTTTCATGGAATCCTTGCTCGACAACCTTTACCCCAACGCCGCCGACGTACCTCCAGCGTGGCAACTGGGGGCTCCCCTTGAACAACGTGACTACCTCGTGGGCGGTGAACTGCGCCATTGGGACGGGCCGTTGGCCACAGTCCGTAGCCCCATTTGGCTAAAGGACAACGGCCAGGAGCAACAGGTGGTGCTGGGCCACGCACCGCTGCTGGACGCCGACACGGCCATGACCGCACTGGATGCTGCGGTTCAAGCTTATGACAAGGGGCGCGGTGCATGGCCGAACATGCGCGTGGCAGAGCGCATCGGCCATGTGGAGGCCTTCCTGGCGCGCATGCGCGAGCAGCGCCAGGCCGTGGTCAAGCTCCTGATGTGGGAAATCGGCAAGAACCTCGCGGATTCGGAAAAGGAATTCGACCGCACCTGCGACTACATCACTGAAACCATCAATGCCCTCAAGGACCTGGACAGACGCTCCAGCCGCTTCGAACTCGAACAGGGCACCCTGGGCCAGATACGCCGCGCGCCGTTGGGCGTGGCGCTGTGCATGGGCCCGTACAACTACCCTCTCAACGAAACCTTCACCACCCTGATACCGGCCTTGATCATGGGCAACACCGTGGTGTTCAAGCCCGCCAAGTTCGGCGTTTTGCTGATCCGCCCGCTGCTCGAAGCCTTCCGCGACAGCTTCCCGCCCGGTGTCATCAATGTCATCTACGGCAAGGGGCGTGAGACCGTCAGCGCAGTGATGGCCAGCGGCAAGATCGACGTCTTCGCCTTCATCGGCACCCACAAGGCTGCCAGCGACCTCAAAAAGCTGCACCCACGACCACATCGGCTGCGCGCGGCACTGGGCCTGGACGCGAAGAACCCCGGCATTGTGTTGCCTCAGGTCGACTTGGACAACGCCGTCGACCAGGCTCTGACGGGCGCCCTGTCGTTCAACGGCCAGCGTTGCACGGCGCTCAAGATTCTGTTCGTCCATGAAGATGTGGCCGATGCATTTCTGGACAAGTTCACGCGCAAGCTCGCCACCCTCAAGCCGGGCATGCCCTGGGAGCCAGGCGTCGCCCTGACACCGCTGCCCGAACCCGGGAAGATCGATTACCTCGACGGCCTGGTGCACGATGCGACCGCCAAGGGAGCACGGGTGATCAACGAGCACGGGGGCCGCAGCCGGGGTTCGTTCTTCTACCCCGCCCTGTTGTATCCGGTGTCGGCGCAGATGCGCGTGTACCAGGAAGAACAGTTCGGGCCAGTCGTGCCGATCGTCCCCTACCGCGATCTGCAGACGGTCATCGACTACGTCCTGGACTCGGACTATGGCCAGCAGTTGAGCCTGTTCGGCAGCGACCCTGCCACCGTCGGCAGCCTGATCGACATCTTCGCCAACCAGGTCGGTCGCATCAACATCAACACCCAATGCCAGCGAGGCCCGGACACCTATCCGTTCAATGGCCGCAAAAACAGCGCCGAGGGCACCCTGTCGGTGCACGATGCCCTGCGGGTCTTTTCCATACGCACCCTGGTGGCCACGCGCTTCCAGGACGACAACAAGGCCTTGTTCAGTGACATCATCCGTAATCGACGGTCGAGTTTCCTGACTACCGACTACATCTTCTGACGGTTGAAAGCGGCACCGCTTTGCTGGAAGCTTGAAGCTCATAGCACGGAGCCGCTCAATGCGTATCATCGACAAGACCGCCGCCCAGGTGCGCAGCCTGACGCCCGCCGAAGACGCGCTGCTGGTGGAATTTGCCACCGGCGGCTTGACCGGGCCCCGCCTGCTGCAGGCCAACCAGATGCTGATGAAGGTGCGCAACGCCAATCAATGGCTGGCCTGCGACTGCCGCACCGACGCCCTGCCTGTGCTCAATGTCACCCTCAATGGCAACACCGGTACGTTGTTTCTCAAGAACAACCCAGGCACGGCCGAACATGCGCCGGGCTGCCCCTTCACCAAGGATGATCAGGAAGCGGCCGAGCGTGCTCAGGCACCTGTTCAGCCGGTGGCCTGGCTGCCTCCCGACACACCGCTGCGGCTGATCGGCGACTTCCGCACGGGGGCAAGCGCAAGCACCAACGAGCCAGGCGAGCGCCGCGAACAACAGCGTTTGCTGGCCTTGTTGTTGACGTGGATCGAGACCAGCGGCCTCAACCTCTACGCCACGCATTTGAAGCAAGACCTGACCGGGCAATTCGCTCAACTGCGCGCCGTGGCCAGTCGCTATCCGCTGGTGGAACGGGTGCCGGCCAGCAACTACCTGGAAACGCGCCTGGACATGAAGCACATGATGATGCTCAAGGCCCGTCTGCGTGAAGCAACGATCTTTGGCAACCATCGTCGTAATGGACTACTGCTCGACTGCATCGACCAGATCAAGGGCCGCAAGGTCTTTCACTACCGCAGTGAAGAGGGTTTCGATTTCCAGGGCCATCATCTGTACTGGGGTGGTCAGCGCACCTGCGGCCCGTTGCTGACGCTGGCACTCTATTCGCCTACGACTCCCGGCAGTCACTTCTATGAACTGATCCACGTGGCCAGCGTACCGGTGCTGTCGCGCGGCCATCTGTTTCCGGTCTATCGCGATGAAGAGCGCGAACCGCTCAAGGCATTGGTATCGCTGGTGGACTGGATGGCCAGCAAGGGCGTCAAGGTGCAGATGCGCCGCCCGGTGGTCGGCGGGCAGCTCATGGATGAACTGGTGATGACGTCCGACCAAGACCGTGTACTGTCCATTTCGCTGCTCGAACAACCCATCGGGCCCGAGCCGGATACCGAGAACTTCAAACGGTATGCCGACTTCAAGAGCCCTGAAACCTTCCGCAAGTTCGTGGCCGGTTTCTTCATGCGCGAGCGGTGATCCGCCGCCTCAGCCGAGGAACAGGCGATAAGCCGGGTTATCCGTTTCGTCCCAGTAGCGATAACCCATCTGGTCAAGCGCCGAAGATAACCCGGCACGCTCATCGGCAGGCACCTGCAGCCCAGCGAACACCCGCGCATGGGCTGCACCGTGGTTGCGGTAATGGAACAGGCTGATGTTCCAGCGCTGGCCCAGGCGCTCCAGAAACGCCGGCAGTGCCCCGGGGCGCTCTGGAAACTCGAAACGCAGCACCTGCTCGTTACTTCCAGGCGTCAAAGGCCCACCCACGGTATGGCGCACATGCAGCTTGGCCAGCTCATTGTCGGTCAGGTCCACAACCTCATAGCCTTGAGCCTGCAAACCGTTCAACAGCTGATCGCGTGGATCCTGCAATGGGTGCGTTTGCACACCCACGAACAGCCTTGCAGGTTTGCCCGGCTGGCAGCGGTAGTTGAATTCCGTGACCTGGCGCTTGCCCAACGCTTGGCAGAACGCCCGGAAGCTCCCAGGCTGGTCGGGGATGGTCACCGCGATCACCGCTTCGCGCTGTTCACCCAGTTCGGCGCGCTCTGCCACATGGCGCAGCCGATCGAAGTTGATATTGGCCCCAGAATCGATGGCCACCAGCGTCTTCCCGCGAACGCCCTCGCGGTCCACATACTGCTTCATGCCCGCGACCGCCAGGGCCCCCGAGGGCTCGGTGATCGAGCGGGTGTCATCGTAGATGTCCTTGATCGCGGCACACAACGCGTCGCTGCTTACAGTCAGCACCTCGTCCACAAAATGCCGGCATAGCTCGAAGCAGTGGGCGCCCACCTGGGCCACGGCCACCCCGTCGGCGAAGGTGCCGACATGCGGGAGCACCACCCGCTCGCCAGCCTGCAGGGCGGCCTGCAGGCAGTTGGCATCCTCAGGCTCCACACCGATCACCCTGACCTCGGGGCGCAGGTACTTGATGTAGGCCGCGATTCCGGCAATCAAGCCACCTCCGCCTACCGGAACGAAGACAGCCTGTAGCGGCCCAGGACACTGCCTGAGGATCTCCATGCCGACCGTACCTTGACCGGCAATCACATCCGGGTCATCGAAGGGTGGCACGAAGGTGGCTCCTTCCAGCTCGGCCAGCTTCAAGGCATGTGCCAGGGCATGAGGGAAGCTGTCACCGTGCAGCACCACCTGGCCACCGCGGGCGCGCACGCCCTGGACCTTGAGCGAAGGCGTCGTGGACGGCATGACGATCGTGGCCGTCATGCCCAGATGCGCGGCGGCCATGGCCACGCCCTGGGCATGGTTGCCCGCCGAAGCGGTCACTACACCGGCCTGACGCTGACGGGTGGTCAACCTCGACAGTCGCGTGTACGCCCCACGGATCTTGAACGAGAATGTGGGTTGCAGGTCTTCGCGTTTAAGCAGTACCCGATTACCCAGCCTATCGGACAACCCACCGGCCTCTTGTAACGGCGTTTCGATGGCCAGGTCATACACGGGCGCTGCCAAAATTCGCCGAACCTGCTCGGACAGCAGTTGCTCAGGGGTGATTGCTCGCGGGGCGCAACACAGGTTGGACATCATCGACTCCTTGGCCGGTTAACGGTGCCCAGGAGTCAGATGGAAAAACCCGCCTCCAGGGCGGGTTCGGTGCATGCTCGCGCTAGCCCGCCAATCTGATGATGGCGGTAATAATGCTGGCGAAGGCAGGCTGATAGCGGTTCATGTGCCGAACGTTAGCCCGAGGCTTGGCCGCGCGTCAACACTTGGCCTGCTGCGCCGACAACGGCACGTCGAATACCTTGTCGAAGCCCCACTGGAACACGAAGGCGTAGACGAAGAAAAAAGCGAACAGGGCCAGATTGGTCAAGAGCGCTGCCAGCAGGCTGACTTGCAACCAATAGGCCACCAGCGGCAGCAGGATCACCACCAGGCCACCCTCGAAGCCAAGCGCATGCAGCAAGCGGCGCAACAGCGTGCGCTTGCGCTGAGGCTGGCGCGCCTCCCAGCGCTCGAACACCCAGTTGTAGAGCATGTTCCAGCTCATCGCGACGCCTGACATCAATACCGACAGCACCGTGGACTGCGCCATCCCCGCCCCGAACGCAAGTTCCAGGGCGGGGGCAACACACGCCACGGCGATGGCCTCGTAGAGAATGGCCTGGACGATCTTGCGGGCCTTGCCTTGCATGTTCAGCTCCCTGAATGACGACCCGACACGCTACAAGATCCCGCCGGTTAAAAGAAGAGGCTTACTACCAGGCATCAGCCTTGAGGTCACCTGCCCGGCGGGCAAGCGGATACGAAATTGCGCACCGCCCAATGGGGACTGGGCGACCGTCAGGGTCCCGCCCTGCCCCTCAATGGCCCGCCGGCTGATCGCCAGCCCCAAGCCGAATCCACCCGTGCTGCGGTCCCGGCTGCGATCCAGGCGATAGAACGGCTGGAAGATTCGCTCACGCTCCTCGACAGGGATACCAATGCCATCATCCTCCACCGTCAGCGAGCAAGCCCCGTCGGGCTCCAGGCGCAAGCGCAGTACCAGGCGCTGCTCACAGTAGCGCATGGCGTTGCGCACCAGGTTCTGCACCGCTCGGGCCGTCAGGCGCGGATCGAGCACGAAGCGCGGCAACTCGGCGTCGGCATGCACCTCCCACTGGATGCCCCGCCCGTCCAACTCCTCGGCAAAGCCGCCTAGCACGCTGTCCACCAGCTCGAGCAACGACACCTCCACTCGTTCGCGCGCCTGGTCGGCATTGTACAACCGGCTGTAGGACAACAACTCCAACACCAATTCATCCAGCTCTCGCACATGCCCGACCAGCTCCAGCAAGCGCTTGCGGCTGGCCGCAGGCACTTCGTCGAAGAGCAGCACCAAGCCGAAATCCAGGCGCGTCAGGGGCGTGCGCAGCTCGTGAGATACGGCATTGAGCAGCTCGCGCTGCTGATTGACATGGCGCTCAAGGTCGCTAGCCATGGTGTCGAATACCCTGGCCAGTTCGCCGATGTTCGAATGCACCGAGATATGCGTGCGCTCGGACATCTGCCCCTGCCCCAGACGCCGAGCGGTTTCCTTCAGGCGCTCCAGGTCACGCCAGTGCGGCCATACCCAAAGCAACAGGCAACCCAGCATCGCGGCCCCGATCAACACCGTCACGCCCCATGACAGGACGTTGATGTCCAAGGGATCAGGCGGCGAATCCAAGCGTACCAGCCAGTGGCTGTCCAACGGCGCCAGCAGGGTTTCGTAGTAGCCCCATTGGGCCAGGCGCACTGCCGACTCCCCTTGCGCCAGCCGCGCGCGCTCCGTTTCATTCAAGTGGGCCTGGTCGATGGGCAGCAGCTGGACCTGCAAGGGTGCAAAGTCGTCGGCCAGCGCTTTCGCCACGGCAGGCCACTGGGCCTGAGGCGCCTGATGGAACTGACGTACGATCAGCGACTGCACGCCTTTGGTCTGGCTGAGGTTGTAGGCCATGAAGCGTTCCTGAAACAGCCCCACGATGGTGTCGGGGATGAACAGCAAGGCACCGGCATACGCCACGATGATCAGCAGATACAGCCGCACCAGGATCTTGAACATCGCAGCTCACTCCCACTCGACACGGCTGAACAGATAACCTTTGCCCCAGACCGTCTTGATCTTGCGTGCTTCGCCTGCGTTGTCGTCGAACTTGCGGCGCAGCTTGGAAATGGCCACGTCCACCGAGCGGTCGGTGCCGTTGAACTCGATACCGCGCAACTGTTGAAGAATGCGATCGCGATTGAGCACGACCCCGGCATTGCGCGCCAGCACGACCAACAGGTTGAATTCCCCGCCCGACAGTTCGACAGGCTCGCCGCGCCAGGTGACGGTGCGTTCGGCCAGGTCGATGCATAACCCACCTACCACGATCAGGTCATGGTCCAGCCTGGGTTCGTTAGCGCTGCGGCGCAGCAAGGTGCGCACCCGGGCCAGCAACACCCGTGGCTCGCACGGTTTGGTGACGTAGTCGTCGGCCCCCATTTCCAGCCCCAGCACCTGGTCATGGCTGTCATCGCGGGCGGTGAGCATCAGGATCGGCAG
The DNA here is from genome assembly GCF_022699445.1 of Pseudomonas sp. I3-I5. Classification (NCBI taxonomy): domain Bacteria; kingdom Pseudomonadati; phylum Pseudomonadota; class Gammaproteobacteria; order Pseudomonadales; family Pseudomonadaceae; genus Pseudomonas; species Pseudomonas sp. I3-I5. The sequence goes on from NZ_CP093940.1 coordinate 2,395,931, forward strand.
GCATTGGGACTGCTGACGCAATTGGCGACACACCTGCAGGCCGTCCAGCCCTGGGAGCATCAGGTCAAGAATCACCAAGTCGGGTTTGTCGCGGCAATACTCGTCCAGCACATGGTCACCCCGGGCGATGACCCGGACGACGAATTCGTTGCGTTGCAGGTAACTGGCGATCAGCTCGGCCAGGGCGCTGTCGTCTTCGACCAGAAGTATAGTGGGCATGGGTGGCTTGGCAGGCAGGTGGAGGGACTTGCAGCGCACCGGCTCGGTGTGGCCTCGTAAGCGCTGCGTTCTAGTGACGCAAGCTTATAGAAACATCGTGGTGCACAACCCATCGCTTCACACTTTTTCACACTCCCCGTACAGCTGTTAACAGCCAACCATGACCCGGGTGCCGTAGCATAGCGCAGATCATCAGCGGAAGATCCCAATGTCCGACACACTCACTGTTACCCTGCGCCGCATGGCGCTTCTGGCGCTTGTAGGCTTTGGCCTGGGCGGCTGCAGCGCTAGCGACGAACCCGAGCAGCAAGCCCCGGCCCCGCAAGTGCGGATCGAAACGCTGCAACTGCAACCGCTGGCCATCACCAGCGAGCTCAACGGCCGCATTCTGGCGCCGCGTACCGCCCAGGTGCGGGCTCGGGTGGCCGGCGTAGTGCTCAAACGGGTGTACCGCGAGGGTAGCGACGTCAAGCAGGGCGATGTGTTGTTTCAGATCGACCCCGCACCCTTCAAGGCCGACCTGGACAGCGCCCAGGCGGCACTGGCCAGAGCCGACGCTACCCGTTATCAAGCTCGCCTGCAGGAGCAGCGCTACCGCGAGCTGGTCAATGACAAAGCCGTCAGCGGCCAGGAATACGACAATGCCAAGGCCAGCCTGCTGCAAGCCAACGCAGCAGTGGCCGAGGCCAAGGCGGCTGTGCAACGGTCCCGTCTGAACCTGGGATACGCCACTGTGACCGCTCCCATCGCCGGGCGCATTGGCCGTGCCCAGGTGACAGAAGGCGCATTGGTCGGGCAGAACGAAGCCACGCCACTGGCGACCATCGAGCAACTGGACCCCATTCATGTCGACGTCACCCAGTCGACCCGTGAGATCACGGCGCTGCGCAAGGCTTTGCGTGCTGGCCAGCTGCAACGGGTCGACGCAGACCAGGCCAGTGTCACCTTGATCGAGGACGACGGCAGTGCCTACCCGCTGCCCGGCAAGCTGTTGTTCTCCGACATCCAGGTCGACCCCTCTACCAACCAGATCACCCTGCGCAGCGAGTTCCCCAACCCGAACCTCGACTTGCTGCCGGGCAGCTATGTGCGCGTGCGCCTGGCCCAGGCCGTGCAACCGCAAGGGCTGAGTGTGCCGCAACGGGCGATCCTGCGTGACAGCGCAGGCGTGCCGAAGGTACTGATCGTGGATGGCCAATCGCAGGTCAGCGAACGGCAAGTGGTTCTGGGCAGCGTACAGGGCGACCGCTGGGTAGTACGCGAAGGCCTCGCTGCCGGTGACCAGGTGGTGGTCGAAGGCCTGCAACATGCCAAGGCAGGCGAACGCGTGCAGATCGACCCCGCCCCCGAGGCCACCTCCGCCACCCAGCACACCGGCCAGTGAGGGCCTGATCGATGCCGCAATTTTTCATTGACCGCCCCATTTTCGCTTGGGTAGTGGCGCTGTTCATCCTGCTGGCTGGCGCCTTGGCCATTCCTCAACTGCCCGTGGCGCAGTACCCCAACGTGGCGCCGCCGCAGGTGGAAATTTACGCCGTATACCCTGGCGCCTCGGCGGCTACCATGGATGAAAGTGTGGTCAGCCTCATCGAGCAGGAACTCAACGGCGCCGACAACTTGCTGTACTTCGAGTCGCAAAGCAGCCTGGGCAGCGCCACCATCACCGCCACCTTCGAGCCGGGCACCGTGCCAGACCTGGCACAGGTTGACGTGCAGAACCGCTTGAAAGTGGTCGAGTCGCGCCTGCCACGCCCGGTCACCCAACAAGGCTTGCAGGTTGAAAAGGTGTCCACTGGTTTCCTGCTGCTGGGCACGCTCACCTCCGAGGATGGCAAGTTCGACGAGACCGCGTTGTCCGACATTCTGGCGCGCAACGTGATGAACGAGATCCGGCGCATCAAAGGGGTCGGCAAAGCCCAGCTGTATGGCTCCGAGCGCGCCATGCGCATCTGGATCGACCCGGCCAAGCTGGTCGGCCTCAATCTCACCCCCAACGACGTGGCCGAAGCCATCACCGCACAGAACGCGCAGGTGGCGCCCGGCAGCATCGGCGACCAGCCTAGCCCCGCTACCCAGGAGATCACCGCCAATGTGGTGGTCAAGGGCCAGCTGACCACACCAGAAGCGTTTGCGGCGATCGTGCTGCGAGCCAATACCGACGGTTCGGTGGTGACCATCGGTGATGTGGCCCGGGTAGAAATCGGTGCGCAGGAGTACCAGTACGGCACGCGCTTGAACGGCAAGCCGGCCACCGCATTCAGTGTGCAGCTGGCCCCGGGTGCCAACGCCATGGAAACGGCCACGCTGGTGCGCGCCAAGATGAAGGACTTGGCGCGCTATTTCCCGGAAGGCGTGAAGTACGACATTCCCTACGACACCTCGCCGTTCGTCAAAGTCTCCATACAGCAGGTCATCAGCACGCTGTTCGAGGCAATGGTGCTGGTGTTCGCGGTGATGTTTCTGTTCCTGCAGAACCTGCGTTACACGTTGATTCCCACACTCGTGGTGCCCGTGGCGCTGATGGGCACCTTCGGCGTGATGCTGATGCTGGGCTTCTCGGTCAATGTGCTGACCCTGTTCGGCATGGTCCTGGCCATTGGTATTTTGGTGGACGATGCCATCGTGGTGGTCGAGAACGTCGAGCGAATCATGGCCGAAGAGGGTCTGGCGCCGCGTGAGGCCACACGCAAGGCCATGGGCCAGATCAGCGGGGCGATCATCGGTATCACGCTGGTGCTGGTGGCCGTCTTCCTGCCCATGGCCTTCATGAAGGGCTCGGTCGGCGTGATCTACCAGCAGTTCTCGGTGTCCATGGCCGTTTCCATCCTGTTCTCGGCCTTCCTTGCCCTGAGCCTGACGCCGGCGTTGTGCGCCACCTTGCTCAAGCCTGTGAACCCAGGTGCGCACCATCAGCGCGGCGGTTTCTTCGGTTGGTTCAATCGGCGCTTCGAGGGCATGAGCAAGGGCTATGAGGGCTGGGTGTCGCAGGCACTGCGTCGCAGCGGGCTCTACCTGTTGGTGTACGCCGTGCTGCTGGGCGTGCTGGGCTACGGCTTCAGTCAGCTGCCCACGGCCTTCCTGCCGACCGAGGACCAGGGTTACACCATCACCGATATCCAGCTGCCGCCTGGCGCCAGCCGCATGCGCACCGAGCAGGTGGCGGCTCACATCGAGGCGCACAACGGCGATGAGCCTGGCGTGGGCAATACCACGGTGATTCTGGGTTTCAGCTTCTCCGGCAGTGGCCAGAATGCGGCGCTAGCCTTCACGACCCTCAAGGACTGGTCCGAGCGTGACGCTGAGGACAGTGCCCAGTCCATTGCCGATCGCGCGAACATGGCATTCACGCAACTCAAGGACGCCATCGCCTTCGCCGTACTGCCACCACCGATTGACGGGCTTGGCGAGTCCACTGGCTTCGAATTCCGCCTGCAGGACCGGGGCGGGCTTGGTCACGCCCAACTCATGGCTGCCCGTGATGAACTGCTGGCCAAGGCGAGCAAGAGCGCGGTACTGACAAACGTGCGCGAGGCATCGTTGGCCGAAAGCCCACAAGTGGAGCTGGAGATCGATCGCCGTCAGGCCAATGCGTTGGGCGTCTCGTTCGCCGATATCGGCTCAGTGCTGGACGTGGCGGTGGGTTCGAGCTACGTCAATGACTTTCCCAACCAGGGCCGCATGCAGCGGGTGGTGGTGCAGGCCGAGGGCGATCAGCGCAGCCAGGTGGAGGACTTGCTGAAGATTCATGTGCGCAACAGCGCCGGCAAGATGGTGCCGCTTGGCGCCTTCGTCCAGCCCAGATGGGTTAGCGGCCCGGTCCAGTTGACGCGCTACAACGGTTACCCGGCGGTGTCCATTTCTGGTGAGCCGACGGCCGGGCAAAGCTCGGGGCAAGCCATGGCCGAGATCGAGCGAATCGTGGCGCAGCTGCCGGCTGGTGTTGGGCTGGAATGGACTGGGTTGTCGCTGCAGGAAAGGCTCTCGGGCAGTCAAGCGCCGGTGCTGATGGCCCTGTCGCTGCTGGTGGTGTTCCTCTGCCTGGCGGCGTTGTATGAAAGCTGGTCGATCCCCACGGCGGTGCTGCTGGTGGTACCCCTGGGGATTCTGGGCGCGGTCCTGGCAGTCACGCTGCGTGGCATGCCCAACGACGTGTTCTTCAAGGTTGGGCTGATCACCTTGATCGGGCTGTCGGCAAAGAATGCCATTCTGATCATCGAGTTTGCCAAAAGCCTGATGGACCAGGGCATGGATGCCACCCAGGCTGCCATCGAGGCTGCCCGCTTGCGCCTGCGGCCCATCGTGATGACGTCCCTGGCGTTCATCCTTGGGGTGGTGCCACTGGCCATCGCCACCGGTGCCAGTTCGGCAAGCCAGCAGGCCATCGGTACAGGGGTCATTGGCGGCATGTTGAGCGCCACGCTGGCGGTGGTGTTCGTGCCGGTATTCTTCGTCGTGGTGATGCGTTTGTCCCGGCGCCGGCGGCCACAGGAACCTGGCGACGAGCCAGCCCCGCGCAGTCACTGACTGGACAAGCGGAACGTGAAATGGGAGGGTTTCTGGCACTGACTGCCAGGAACCCTTTTTCATGCCTGCTACCCTGCCCCTTTGCTCTGTCCTCATGCTCGCCGGCGGCCGTGGCCAACGCATGGGCGGGCGCGATAAAGGGCTGATCGACTGGCAAGGCCGCCCTCTGATTGCCCACGTGCATGCGGTGGTTCGGGGCCTCAGTGATGACCTGATCGTTTCGTGCAATCGCAATCAGCAGATATACCAGCGGTACGCCGAGCACTGCGTGTGTGATGCCGAGACCGGCTTCCCTGGCCCACTGGCTGGCGTGCTTGCCGGGTTGGCGATAGCGCGGCACGATTGGGTGGTGGTGCTCGCCTGTGATGCGCCGCGGGTCGATCAGGTGCTGGTCAACGACCTGCGGCGCGCCGCCTTGGCGGCGAACAGTGCCGCGATGGTCCGCCAGGGTGGGTATTGGCAACCGATGTTCAGCGTGCTGCCCCGCGCCATCCTGCCGCTGCTTGAACAGGCCTGGAATGCTGGGGAGCGCAGTTTGCAGAGAGCCTTGCTCGGCGCGCCCGTGGCAGCAGTTGATTGCGCTGAAGAGGATTGCCGGCTGAATAATTTCAACAGCCCGCAGTGGCTTGAGGGCTGACAAGGGGGCTGTCGATTTTTTTCGATACTAAAGGCGCGCCAGGGCCTTAGGAATCTAGCTTCGCAGCGCAGACCCGGCGATACCGCGTTGAGCCTGGGAGTTCGCTAACCACCCAGGGCGGAGCCAGGCAGTTGACTCCGCCACTGCCTAGGCGCACCCCGCCGTCTCCGACTAGCGGTCAGCTACCAGCCGCCGAGCCTCCAACCCATTCAACAAAGCCTCCACCACTGCGGTCGCCGATTCCAGTCCATGGTCATTGCCCAGCAACAGGTCGAAACAGGTCCCATTGGCCAACTCCATGGCCTTCAGATTAGCGGCATAGGCGCCACGCAACAGCGTGGACAAGTGCACCAGCGCGTCTTCGAGATCGACGCCCGGACGTACCGAAAACAAAGGCGGATGGCTGCTTTCGCAGGTAGAGAAGGATGTGGGCGCGGTTGTGAGACTGGCAGGAGGATCAGGTAACCCTTTTGTCATGGTGTGCTCCTTGATTCATCAGGAGCCGCCATCAATCGCTACCAAACGAAATGGTGACGGCTATGCGCAGGTTGGTAGACCGGGAATCAAGGAAACCGGCGCGCACAGAGGCGCCCTACGCACAGCCGCCATAAAACGCTACAACCGAGCACAAAAAATGCGCCAACCATAGCGAAAGCGGGCGCTTTGTGCGCCTTGATCAATTCGGGCTACCAAACCCGACTGCTGGATTGACAGCAGCCCGCGAAGACTAACCCTCTCCCACGGTGCTTTCAAGCCAAAAGCCCCGCTTGAAACACTTGTAAGAGGCTTAGCAGGGTGCCGATTAAGCCCCCTGGCGCCTGGTTCGCGGCTACGGTAGCGGGTGAGGCTGCTGGGCGCCCCGGCAAGGGCGCTCTTTAAGCGGTAACCCTGGGAACTCGCTGACGCTCAGCGGCGCAGCCGTGCAATTGCCAGCGCGACGGCTTGGACGCACCCCGCCGTCTTCGTGTTCTCCTTGATTCATCAGGAGCCGCCACGCAACGTGACCAAACGAATGGGTGGCGACTGTCGCGGGTTGGTCAACCGGGAATCAAGGAAACCGGCGCGCACGGAGGCGCCCCACGCACAGCCGCCATGACACGAGACAGCCGGGCACAAAAAAACGCCGACTGATTCGCTGAGCGGCGCTGATGCGCCTTGATGATTGCGGGTGACCAAACCCGACTGCTGGATTGACAGCAGCCCGCGAAGACTAACCCTCTCCCACGGTGCTTTCAAGCCAAAAGCCCCGCTTGAAACACTTGTAAGTGTCTTAGCAGGGCGCCGATAACGCCTACTGGCGCCTGGTTCGCGCTACAGTGAACGCCTGTGACCCATCAGCGTGCAGTTCCCATTCACGCTGACTGGCAACGCAACGGGCATCGGCGCAAAAATGCACGATGCCCCTGCACAATTGTCGATTGTACTAGGCAAATTCGCATGCCAGGATCCAGCGATCCTCCAGCGAACTCCAGATTTCACATGGAAAATCAATAACAAGCAGGGAGACCGCAATGACAGCGCTTATTCAGACGCCGGTTACCGAACACATTCTGAGCGAGGTTCGCAACCAGATCGGCCACCTGCGTCTCAACCGCCCCGCTGGGTTGAACGCCCTGACCTTGGACATGGTGCGCAGCTTGCGCAAGCACCTGGACGCGTGGGCCGGTGATCCGAACATCCGCGCCGTCGTACTGCGCGGCGAAGGGCCGAAGGGCTTCTGCGCCGGTGGTGACATCCGCTCGCTGCATGACAGCTACAAAGCCGGTGACGACCTGCACGCGGTTTTCTTCGCCGAAGAGTATGCCCTGGACTTGCTGATACACCGCTACCGCAAGCCTATCCTGGTGCTCATGGACGGCTTTACCCTCGGCGGGGGCATGGGCTTGGCGCAGGGCTGCGAGCTGCGGGTGGTCACCGAGCGCAGCCGCTTGGGCATGCCAGAGGTGGGCATCGGCTATTTCCCCGACGTGGGGGGCAGCTACTTCCTGTCCCGCCTGCCGGGCGAGCTGGGGACCTACCTCGGCGTCACCGGCACACAGGTCCAGGCGGCCGATGCCCTGTATTGCGGCCTGGCCAACTGGTATGTGACGAGCGACAAGATCGAAACCCTTGATCGCGAGCTGGACCAGTTATCCCTCAATGACAATCCGCTCAAGGATTTGCAGAACCTGTTGGCGCGCCTGGGCACACAGGCGCTGGAAGCGCCACCACTGGCTGCGCTGCGCCCAGCGATCGATCACTTCTTCGCCCTGCCCGATATGGCAGCTATCGTCGAGCAGTTGCGTGCCGTCAGCATCGGCGACAGCCATGCCTGGGCCGTTGCCACTGCAGAGCTGTTGGAAACCCGATCCCCACTGGCCATGGCCGTGACGTTGCAGATGTTACGACGCGGCCGACAGTTGAGCCTGGAAGACTGCTTCGCCATGGAGTTGCACCTGGATCGCCAGTGGTTCCAGCACGGCGACATCATCGAGGGGGTGCGCGCCCTGATCATCGACAAGGACAAGCAGCCGCGCTGGAACCCCCCTACATTGCAGGGGCTGGACCGCCAGCGGGTCGATCAATTCTTCGAAGGCCTGTGAGCCCGGGAGCAAGCAGATGCAAGACGTGGAACTGAGCGAAGAGCAGATCATGATCCGTGACATGGCCCGCGACTTCGCCCGCGGCGAGATCGCCCCCCATGCCCAGGCGTGGGAAAAGGCCGGCTGGATCGATGACGCCGTCGTGCGCAGCATGGGTGAGCTTGGCTTGCTGGGCATGGTGGTCCCCGAGGCCTTCGGCGGCAGCTATACCGACTACGTGGCCTATGCGCTGGCGGTGGAAGAGATTTCAGTCGGGTGTGGCGCCACCGGGGCCTTGATGAGCATCCACAACTCGGTAGGGTGTGGCCCGTTGCTGGCCTATGGAAGCTCCGAACAGCAGCAATACTGGCTGCCGCGGCTGGCCAGTGGCGAGGTGATTGGCTGCTTCTGCCTGACCGAGCCCCAGGCAGGATCCGAGGCCCATAACCTGCGCACCCGCGCCGAGTTGATCGACGGGCAGTGGGTGATCAACGGCAGCAAGCAGTTCGTCAGCAATGCCCGTCGCGCCGGGCTGGCCGTCGTGTTCGCCGTGACCGATCCTGACCTTGGCAAGAAAGGGCTGTCGGCGTTTCTGGTACCGACAGACAACCCCGGCTTCAAGGTCGATCGTACCGAACACAAAATGGGGATTCGCGCGTCCGATACCTGCGCCGTCACACTCGACCAATGCCGTATCCCGGCTGGCAACTTGCTGGGCGAGCGCGGTAAAGGCCTGGCGATCGCTTTGTCCAATCTCGAAGGCGGCCGAATCGGCATCGCCGCCCAGGCTCTGGGCATCGCCCGGGCTGCCTTCGAAGCGGCGCTGGGCTATGCCCGGGAACGTGTCCAGTTCGGCAAGCCGATCCACGAACACCAGAGCATTGCGAACTTGCTGGCTGACATGCAGGTGCAGATCAATGCGGCTCGCTTGCTGATCCTGCATGCCGCGCGCCTGCGCAGCGCCGGCAGGCCCTGCCTGTCCGAGGCGTCACAGGCCAAGCTGTTTGCCTCGGAAATGGCTGAGCGGGTGTGTTCGATGGCCATCCAGGTCCACGGTGGCTACGGCTACCTTGAGGATTATCCGGTCGAGCGGCACTACCGTGATGCGCGAATCACCCAGATCTATGAAGGGTCGAGCGAAATTCAGCGGATGTTGATCGCACGTGAGCTGAAACACTACGCGCTGTAAGGCCCGGCCTACCTGGCCTGCGGCGGCGTGAGCTTGTGCCCCGCTGCCGTCAGCGGCAATAACGGGGCTCTTCGACCAGGCGGGCGTGGGCGGCGAAAATGGGCGGCAGTCGCTCCTTGAGGTAGTCGATCCAGGTTCGGACCTTGGCGTCCAGGTAATGCCGCGAGGGATAAATCGCATACAAGGCGTTTTCCCGCAGCCGGTAGTCGGCCAGCACCCGGTACAGGCGCCCTTGCTCCATGGCTTGGCTGGCAGTGTAGAACGGCAGCAGACCAATACCCATGCCCAGCTCGCTGGCGACCAGCATGGCGTCCGCCACGTTGGTCATGAAGCTGTCCTGCGGTGCAATGACGCAATCCCCACCTGCCTGCGGAAACACCCAGTCACCCTCGTACAGCGGGTAGGCCATGCGCAGGCAGCGATGCTGGTGTAGATCGTCCGGGCGGGCAGGTACGCCTTTTTCATCCAAGTAGCCGGGAGCGGCACAGGCAATACTGAAAATCGTGCCCAAGGGGACGGCAATCAACTGTGAGTCCGGCAATGCCTGGTCCACGGTGATGACCACATCGTGCCCTTCAGCGAGCGGGTCAGGGTTGCGCTGGGAAAGCGTAAGCTCGATGACCACGTCGGGACAAAGCGCGTTGTAGCCCGCCACCAGCGGCATCAACAGCATTCCAAGCCCATGCGGACAATGCACGCGTAGCCGGCCACGGGGCGTGAGGTGAGCACCCCGCGCCTCTCCCACTGCCTCGTCGGTCAATAGCAGTATCTGCCGTGCGCGCTCAAGAAACCGCTCCCCGGCCTCGCTCATGCGCAAGCGTCGGGTGGTGCGGTGCAGCAATCGGGTTTGCAGCTGATTCTCCAGCTCCGCCACGATGCGCGAGACTTGAGCAGCGGAGATGTCCAGCGCGTTGGCCGCCGCGGCAAAGCTACCGCACTCCACCACCCGCACGAAGGTACGCATGGCCTGCAACATGTCCATGAAGGCTAGTCCTCGGTGTGGGGGCGTTCGGCCAGCAGCCGGGTGATCCAGTCCACCTGTTGTTCGAAGTCTGCGACCTTGGCCGGCGGTACGGCAACGCGGGCCTGGGCGAAGTTGGCAAGGGTCTGCTTCTTTTGCCCAAGCATGCGTTGCCACTTTACGTGAAATGCCTGGCCATGGTCCTGCATCAACAGGGGGCCGAAATACAACTGCTGAGGGTTGTAGGCCACATAACCGGGTTCGGCCACGATGATTTCGTAGTCGAAGCGATGCTCGCGCAGAACATCTTCGGCGACGATACGGTAGCCATTGCTCATCAGCCACTGACGCACCTGCGGCTCGGCGCCATTGGGTTGCAGTACCAGGCGCTCGACACCCGCCAGGTGTGCCCTGCCCGCTTCGAGAATCTCGCAGATGGTTTCGCCGCCCATGCCGCACAGGCTGACGACCGTGATGCGGTCATCAGGCGCGATGACTGTCAGCCCATCGGCTAAGCGCACGGCAATGCGCCGCTCCAGCCCCTGCTTGCGCACATTGCGTTGAGCGGCCGCGAAGGGGGTGTTGGCGACCTCCCCGGCCACTGCGTACTCAATGCGCTCGCGAAGCATCAACGCCACGGGCAGGTAGCCATGATCAGAGCCAATATCAGCCAGACGAGCGCCTTCAGGCACATGGGTGGCCACGCGCTCCAGGCGCATGGACAAGGTGTGTTCGTTCACGGTAAGCCTCTCTGCAATGGCGGCGATTCTGACCGCGAATGCCGCGCTTTGCAAAAAACCGGCCTCTCGACCGGCGCAGGCCGCTCGCGTAGGCTTGAGGCTTTTCTACCCCGCAAGGCAGACCTCATGGCACATGCAGATATCGTCTACACCCCGGACAGCGACCCAGAATCCATTTCCTCCGATGTCGCCGAATACAACGGGATGCTGGTGACCACTCAAGTCCCGGTACACCCTGACGGTAGCCTGGCGTTGGGAGATATCGTCGAGCAGAGCGAATGCACGTTGCAGGCTTTGAAGGATGCCCTGGAGAAAGCCGGCAGCGGCATGGACCGGGTGCTGCACCTGACCATCTACCTGACCGATATGGCCGACCGCGCCGCCTTCAACCGGGTCTATCAACGTTTCTTCACTAAACCCTGGCCGGTGCGCGCTGCCGTAGGCGTGGCGGCGCTCGCGTTCGAGGGCATGCGCGTGGAAGTAACGGCAATGGCGGCCAAGAAGTGACGCTTAGCCGCCTGCTGGCAGGTGTCTCAATGCCGCACGTTGGCGGCGGCTCGCAGTGGTCGTGCTCAACCCTCGCCCTAGGGTAGCCATGCCACGCCGCCGCCGGCCCTTGTCTGGGCCGATAGAATCAGTGCAGGACCATGAGCTAAAGCTGCTGTCTGATTTTTTTGAGTTCAAGCAAAACGGAACGGTCGAGCTGTGCCATTGAAGCGACTCGAAAAGATTTCAGCTGTTTGGCAAAAGATTCTGGTCCGATTCCAGAGGCCGCAAGGGTAGCTTCTGTTGCAATGTAGCGGGTGATGATGGCAGCATCAGGCTTCAGAATTCGGGTGAAGTGCCTGTCCAGGTACTCTCCGGAAGCAAAAAATTCCCAAACCTTCTGATTGGATTCAAGACGATTGAGCCAGTCGGTACCAAGCGCTTGCGCTGCGGGCTCTCTAAAGCGTTTATCGCGCAATGTAGCCATGAAATTACTGCGCAAATCATTGCTTTTCTCTGGGCGCAGTAAAATACCGAGCGTGTGCTTGAGTTGTGCTCTGGCCTGCGCCAATCCAAAATCGATCTCCGGCTTTAACGGCGTCATGGGAGCAGATCTGGGCCGCTTCCAAAACTTCAATCTTTCCAATAGGTGTCCAGTTGGGTCGACGTGATTGACTGGATCGCCTGCGCAATACGCATAGGCGTTGAGGCCGCCTTGGTCGAACGGACTCAACGAATCGGGTGTTTCAAATCTCATCATGACACTGTTGAGGTATCTATAGCCCTGGCCAAACCCATAACAGCCCCGCAGCCCCTCCTGTACCGCCCCAACGTAACCCGTTTGGGAAAGGCGTGCGATGGCGCTATAGCCATACGGGGTATAGGCCGTAGGCGTGACAAGGGTTAAGCGACAACGCCCTGAAGCGGATGCCGGCCTGAGCATGTTATACACCTCCCTGCATCAATGGACTTGTCAGCCCTACTCTGTCCAGAGAGCCTACTGTAGGCAACTGCCATAAATACCAGGTCGTTGAAACACAGGCGCAGCCTGACAAGAGGCATTCATCCGACCAGCGCAGCCCGATGGTGTCGCCCGGCCGAATCGTCGGTACAATGCCCGGCTATACCGTGACAGCCGAAACCATAACGACATGTCCCTTCCCAAGCATCACCTGGAACTGCTCAGCCCTGCCCGCGACGTGGCCATCGCCCGCGAGGCCATCCTGCATGGCGCCGATGCCATCTATATCGGCGGCCCTAGCTTTGGCGCCCGTCATAACGCCTGCAACGAGGTGGGCGATATCGCCGAGTTGGTCGAATTCGCCCATCGCTACCATGCGCGCGTGTTCACCACCATCAATACCATCTTGCATGACAACGAGCTGGAGCCGGCGCGCGCGCTGATTCACCAGCTGTACGACGCCGGCGTCGATGCGCTGATCGTGCAGGACCTGGGGGTCATGGAGCTCGACATTCCACCCATCGAGCTGCATGCCAGTACCCAGACCGACATTCGTACCCTGGAGCGGGCCAAGTTTCTCGACCAGGCCGGCTTTTCTCAGCTGGTACTTGCACGCGAGCTGAACCTGCAGCAAATCCGTGCGATCGCCGCCGAAACCGACGCCGCCATCGAGTTCTTCATCCATGGTGCGCTGTGCGTGGCATTCTCCGGGCAATGCAACATTTCCCACGCCCAGACCGGTCGCAGCGCCAACCGGGGCGACTGCTCCCAGGCGTGCCGACTGCCCTACACGCTCAAGGACGACCAAGGTCGGGTAGTGGCGTTCGAAAAGCACCTGCTGTCGATGAAGGACAACAACCAGACCGCCAACCTGCGCGACCTGGTCGATGCCGGCGTGCGCTCGTTCAAGATCGAGGGGCGCTACAAGGACATGGGCTATGTGAAGAACATCACGGCCCATTACCGCAAGGAGCTCGACGCCATCCTGGAAGACCGCCCTGCCCTGGCCCGCGCTTCCAGCGGTCGTACCGCGCACTTCTTCGTACCGGACCCGGACAAAACCTTCCACCGCGGCAGCACCGACTACTTCGTGACTGACCGCAAGGTCGATATCGGCGCCTTCGACTCCCCTACTTTCACCGGCCTGCCGGTGGGTGTGGTGGAGAAAGTGGGCAAGCGCGACCTGCAGGTCGTCACCGACGTACCCTTGACCAACGGCGATGGCCTCAATGTGCTGGTCAAGCGCGAAGTGATGGGGTTCAGGGCCAACATCGCCGAGGCACGCGGCGAGTTCGAAGAAGACGGTCAAAAACGCTGGCGCTACCGAGTGGAACCGAACGAGATGCCTGCCGGGCTGCACAAGCTAAGGCCAAACCATCCGCTTTCGCGCAATCTGGACCACAACTGGCAGCAGGCCCTGCAACGGACCTCGGCCGAGCGCCGCATCGGCGTACGTTGGCAGGCGGTATTACGCGAGGAGCGCTTGACCCTGAACGTGACCAGCGAGGAAGGCGTGCATGTGCAAGTCGCCCTGGATGGCCCATTCGGCCCGGCGAACAAGCCAGAGCAAGCACTGGACCAGCTGCATGACCTGCTTGGCCAACTCGGCACCACGCTCTACCACGCCGACAGCATCGAGTTGGATGCCCCCCAGGCGTTCTTCATTCCCAACTCGCAGCTCAAGGCCCTGCGCCGGCAGGCCATCGAGACGCTGACCGAGCAACGCATCCAGGCGCACCCCCATGGCCGGCGCAAGCCGGAAACCTCGCCGCCGCCGGTGTATCCCGAGTCGCACCTATCGTTCCTGGCCAACGTCTACAACCAGAAAGCCCGGGATTTCTATCACCGCCATGGGGTGCAGTTGATCGACGCGGCGTATGAAGCTCATGAGGAGCATGGTGAGGTGCCGGTGATGATCACCAAGCACTGCCTACGCTTCTCCTTCAACCTGTGCCCCAAACAGGCCAAAGGGGTGACCGGAGTGCGCACCAAGGTGGCGCCGATGCAGCTGGTTCAAGGGGATGAAGTACTGACCCTGAAGTTCGACTGTAAACCCTGCGAGATGCATGTGATCGGCAAGATGAAGAACCACATCATCGACTTGCCGACCCCTGGCAGCGCCGTGGCCCAGGTCGTCGGCCACATCAGCCCGGAAGATCTGCTCAAGACCATCGTCCGCGCGCCTCACTGAGGCGCGTCGTACGCCGCCTGCGTCTTCAGCGAATCTGGTGCTTGTGCAACAAACGGTAGAAGGTCGGCCGTGAGATGCCCAGCACCTTGGCTGCAACGCTGAGGTTGTCGCTGTGACGGTCCAGCACATCGCACAACGCCTGGCGCTCGGCCTTGTGCTTGTACTCTTCCAGGGTGCCCAGCGGCGGCTGTTGCGCAAATGGCTGCAAACCCAGGTCCTTGGCCTCGATCTGACGCCCTTCGGCAAGCACCAGCCCGCGGCGCACCCGGTTGGCCAATTCACGCACGTTACCGGGCCAATCGTGCTGCCCCATTGCCGTTAGCGCATGCTCACTGAAGGAGCGAGGCCGCCTGCCGGTTTCCAGGCTGTAGAAATGGGCAAAATGGTTGGCCAGCATCGGCAAATCGCCATGGCGGTCGCGTAACGGAGCGGTCACCACCTGCAGCACGTTCAGGCGGTAGTACAGGTCTTCCCGGAAGCGGCCCTGCTCGATGGCCCTCTCCAAATCCACGTGGGTGGCGGCTAACACCCGCACATCCACCGGTACTGGCTGACTGCCCCCCACCCGCTCAATGTGCTTTTCCTGGAGAAAGCGCAGCAGGTTGGCCTGCAACTCCAGCGGCAGGTCGCCTATTTCATCGAGAAACAGCGTGCCGCCGTTAGCCGCTTCGATGCGACCGATCTTGCGTTGATGGGCACCTGTAAATGCGCCCTTTTCGTGCCCGAACAGTTCGGACTGAATCAAGTGCTCGGGGATGGCCCCACAGTTGATCGCCACGAACGGCTGGCCACTACGCTGCGATTGGCGGTGTAGCGTACGCGCCACCAGCTCCTTCCCCGTGCCGCTTTCGCCGCGGATCAGCACAGGCGACTCGGTCGGTGCCAGCTTACCCAGCAGTTTGCGCAACTCTCGAATCGGCCGGCTCTCGCCCAGCAACTCGTCTTGGGTGTCGAGCGCCTTGACCGTGCCCTTGCCACGCAGCCGCGCCATGCCAAAGGCCCGGCCCAGGGTGACCTGTACCCGCGACTCATCGAAGGGCAAGGTATGGAAATCAAAAAACCATTCACAGACGAAATCCCCGAAGGCCGGGGAGCGCAGTTGTTCGGCGCTCAGCACCGCGATCCACTCGGTGTTGCTGCGCTTGATCATGTCCTTGACCACGTCCGGGTGTTTGAGATGCGCCTCATCCAGGCGCAATACGCCTACATCGCAGCGATGTTCCAATGCCTGCGCCAAGGTGCAGCTGTCGACATCCCACCCAGCCTCTAGCAAGCCAGGCGTCAGGCGCTGGCAATCGTCACAAGGATCGACGATGAGCAGGCGGCGTTGCACTGCGGTTTGTTGCATGACCGATCCTTGGCGCCAAGTATTGGTTTCTTGAAGTAAAACAGTAAGTTGTGGCGCCCGAATAACAGTAGCAATGAAGTTGACGGTGCCTATGACCGTTTGTCTGCCAATACGGCTTTTCGTAACTTGGCGGGGGAATTTTCGATGGGTAACGTCCTCACATGGGGCGCGTTAGAACGAAAAATGAATAATCGTTGATTATTTTGCTGTACCCATGTGACTCGATGCCGGTTGTCGAGCATCAGTACACATAACCCCGCGCTGCATTTCGCGATACATGAGGCGACCTTGAAGCAACGCGGACGTCACTTGAATGTTTGGGACCACAGAGAGACCGAACCATGAATGCCCCGCTCCGTGTCAACGAAGCACTGCTGATCGCCGACCACGCCTTCGAACCCTTCCACTGCGTGGCCTGGGACGCCCCCAACGGCACTGGCGACCTGAGCCTGGCGGTCATCGACCGTACCAGCGCCCGCATCGGCAGCAAGCAGGTAACCTCGCAAACTTATTCTGACAAAGCCCAGTGGCTTAACCTGATCGAAGAAGTACGCGCTGAACTTTGTGAAAAAGGCTACCACCTGCAGCCTTGGTCGATGCCCAAGTAAATGAACAGCTTCGACATGTGCGTGCTCTGCCACGCACATGCACTTCCAGCCGTCCCTGTTTACCCTTCTTGCGTGCGACTTGTTGCCGCACCACACCGCTGTTACTTCACCGCTTCGAAACTTAGCAGGTGTTGATAGTCCGCTGCCAATTGCTGTGCCAGAAGGCGAGCACGGCCCAGGCGGACCGGTGTCAGTTCCATGTCCACCAGCAATGTGCAGCACGGCAAGGGCTCGACGGTACCCCATTGCTGCAGGCGGCCGTCGGTGAACACCAGGCAGCGTACTTCCTCTTTAGGATGGGCCTTGCGCCGAGCGCCCAGCCACTGCCTTGCTTGCTCCAGCGCCGGCAGCAACGGCGTGCCGCCTCCCGCGCCCAGCGCCTGCAGCCAGGGTTGCAGCGCCGCCGAAGCTTTGAGCCCATGGCGCTGCCATTGTGGGGCACTGCCACTTGCCGTCAATAAAGCCAGCCGTGCCCGCTGGCGGTAGGCATGGTCGAATAACGTGGCCAATAGTCCTTTGGTGTGCGCGAGCGCCTGATGACGACGTGTCGAAGCGGAGGCATCGACGATGATCAGCCATAGCTGGGCCGGTGCGCCCCTGCGGGTGTGCCAGCATAAATCGTCGCGGTGCCTGGGCCGGCCCTTCAATAGGCTTTGTAACCAGGCGACCCGGCCAGCACTGGCTGCCTGGGCTCGACCGCGGCTTGCACCTGAGCGCGCGCCCTTGCCTGCTTGCGCACCCGTCGTCTTGGCCGGCTGACGGATGCTCAGGGCTTTTTTGCCCAGTTCGGCACCTCACGCCTTGGCCCGCTTGCCACAGGCTGCGGGGCCAAAGACCCCCAGTCCCCCTGCCCGCCCTTCTCGGCCGAGCTGTTGCCGGTCTGTGACTGCGGCTGCTCGGGCGCTGCGGGCGCAGTAGCCTGGGCGGGCGATTGCCTGCGATGGCGCAAGGCAAAATCTTCCACCGCATCGATATCTGCCGCCTCGATGGCCGCCGCCCCGCGCCATGCGCAGTGGGCGCGGGCCGCGCGCAGCCACACCAGATCGGCCCGCAGCCCATCGACTCCAGCGGCGAAGCAGCGTTCGGTGATGCTGGCCAAGGTCCGGTCATCCAGTGCAATGTCGTCCAGCGCCTGGCGCGCTGCCTGACAGCGCTTACGCAAGGCCTCCTGGGCCGGTGCCCACTGGGCACAAAACGCCAGGGGGTCATGGTCGAAGGCCAGCCGGCGCCGGATGATCTGTTGCCGTGCATCAGGCGCGGGTAGACCGTCGAGCGCCACATTCAGACCGAAGCGATCGAGTAGCTGAGGGCGCAACTCGCCTTCCTCGGGGTTCATGGTCCCGATCAAGACGAAGCGGGCATCGTGACGATGGGAAATGCCGTCGCGTTCGATGCGGTTGGTACCACTGGCGGCGACATCGAGCAACAGGTCGACCAAGGTGTCCGGCAGCAGGTTGACTTCATCGACATAGAGCACGCCACCATTGGCCTGGGCCAGCACGCCGGGGGAGAACTGCGCCTTGCCCTGCCCGAGTGCGGCATCCAAATCGAGTGTGCCCACCACGCGCTCTTCACTGGCGCCCAGCGGCAAGGTCACGAAAGGCCCATCGCCCAGCAGGTCAGCCAGGCCGCGGGCCAGGGTGCTCTTGGCCATGCCACGCGGGCCTTCGATGAGCACCCCGCCGATCCTGGGATCGATGGCCGTCAGGCACAGGGCCAACTTCAAATCGTCGGCGCCCACTACGGCGGCCAGGGGAAATTGTGCAGCGTCGTTCATTTCAAGCCTGTTCCTCGCCATCGAGCAGCTGTTCTTCCAGGGCATCGCGGTACTCGCCGGGGGACTGCCAGAGGCCGCGTTGCTGCGCCTCGATCAGCCGCTCGGTGAGGTCGCGCAGCGCCTGCGGGTTGTGCTCGCGCATGAAGTCGCGGGTCGCCGGGTCCAGCACGTAGGCATCGGCCAGCGACTGGTAATGGTGATCGTCGATCAGGTGCGTCGTGGCGTCGAA
This sequence comes from Pseudomonas sp. I3-I5, assembly GCF_022699445.1. NCBI lineage: Bacteria > Pseudomonadati > Pseudomonadota > Gammaproteobacteria > Pseudomonadales > Pseudomonadaceae > Pseudomonas > Pseudomonas sp. I3-I5. The sequence continues at coordinate 2,414,362 of NZ_CP093940.1, forward strand.
GGCGAACAGGTTGTCGACCGTCGCCGCCATCTCGAACGCCCCTTTGTAGCCGTGGCGTTTGACGCCATCGATCCACTTGGGGTTCAGCGCGCGCGCGCGGATCACGCGGTTGAGTTCTTCCTTCAATGTACGGATGCGCGGTCGGTCCACCTGGCTGTGGTCGCCGTGGTAACTGGCCACGGACGCGCCGGCCAGCGTTTCGGTGGCCGCCAGCATGCCGCCCTGGAACTGGTAGTAATCGTTGGAATCCAGCACGTCATGTTCGTGGTTGTCCTGATTTTGCAGCACTGCCTGCACCTTGCTCAGGCGCTCGACGAACTGCGCCCTGGCCGGCGTCCCCTCGTCCTGGGCGCCATAGGCATAGCTGCCATGGTTCAGGTAGACCTCGGCCAGGTCTTCACGGGTCTGCCACAGCCGCCCATCAATCGCATTCTGGATGCCAGCCCCATAGGCACCGGGCTTGGCGCCGAAGACGCGCCAACCGGCCTGTCGAGCCGCCTGCTCAGCGTCTAGGCCCTGCTGCTGCAAGGCCAGACGCTCACCGCGCACGCGCGCAGCCAACGGATTAAGATCATCGGGCTCATCAAGTCCGGCCACGGCCTGGACGGCAGCATCGAACAGGCGGATCAGGCTGCCAAAGGCGTCCCGGAAGAAACCCGACACCCGCAGCGTCACGTCCACCCGCGGACGGTCCAGCAGGCTGAGTGGCAGTATCTCGAAATCGTCGACCCGCTGGCTGCCGGTGGCCCACACTGGGCGCACGCCCATCAGCGCCATGGCCTGGGCAATGTCGTCCCCACCGGTACGCATGGTCGCGGTTCCCCACACCGACAGCCCGAGCTGACGCAAGTGGTCACCATGATCTTGCAAATGACGTTCGAGTATCAGGTTGGCCGACGTAAAGCCTAGCCGCCACGCTGTCGTGGTCGGCAAGTTACGCACGTCGACGGTGTAGAAATTGCGGCCTGTGGGCAGCACGTCAAGCCGCCCGCGGCTGGGTGCGCCGCTAGGACCGGCCGGCACGAAGCGCCCAGCTAGCGCTGCAAGCAACCCATTCATCTCGGCGGCGCCGCAGGCGTCCAGGCTCGGCGCCACTGTAGCGAGCAGATGATCGACAACGGCCTGGACGGGCGCTCCAAGTTCCACCTCCAACGCTGGCAGCGAGCCGTCGAGCGCACCTTCGATAACCTGCAATGCCAGCAGTTCGAGGCGCTCGCGCGTATCGCCGGCCGTGCGCCAGGCCTGGTCGCTGATGTTCATCAGTAGCAGAGGCCGTGGGCCTTCCCAGGGTTGCCCAAGGTCGCAGTCGAGCGGATCGAAGCCGGGGACCAGTGTCTTGGCCAGGGCGCGCAACACACTCGCATTGCCGCCACGGCCATCGCCACGCTCGACACGCAGCAGTGCCAGCAGCGTATCCAGGCGCAATCGGCCCTCGGGCGACTGGCCGAATACATGCAAACCATCGCGGATCTGCGATTCCTTGAGGTCGCACAGGTAGGTGTCCAGGCGTGGCAACCAGACGGTTGCATCGTCAAGCTGCCCTTCGAGCTGCAATTCCCGGTCGATGTGATGGGTCCTGACCAGTTCGAGGATGTCGCGTTGCAGCTCCCGGGCGCGACGCGGGTCGAGCAGTTGTGCTTCGTAGAATTCATCGGCCAATTGCTCCAGGTGGCGCAGCGGGCCATAGGTCTCGGCGCGGGTCAGCGGCGGCATCAGGTGATCGATGATCACCGCTTGCGTGCGCCGCTTGGCCTGCGCGCCCTCACCCGGATCGTTGACGATGAACGGATAGATGTTAGGCAGCGGGCCGAGCAGCGCATCCGGCCAGCATGTATCAGACAGCCCTACCCCCTTGCCCGGCAGCCATTCCAGGTTGCCGTGCTTGCCGACATGGATGACGGCGTCGGCGGCATACCCATGCCGTAGCCAGAAATAGAACGCCAGGTACCCATGGGGTGGCACTAGGTCCGGGTCGTGATAAACGGCGCTGGGGTCTAGCTGATAACCACGTGCTGGCTGGATGCCGACGAAGGTCATCCCCATGCGCACCCCTGCCACCATCAGGCGGCCCTCGCGGAACATTGGATCCTGCTCGGGTGGCCCCCAGCGTTCCAGTACCGCTTGGCGGTTGGCGGCCGGCAGGCGGTCGAATGCTGCCTGGTAATCGACCAGGCTCATGCTCTGGGCGCACGGCCGTTGATCGATGTGGTCCAGGTCGTTGGTCACACCGCCCAGCAAGTGATGGATCAGCTGGGTGCCACTCTCGGGCAGCTCGCTGACCGGGTACCCTTCAGTGCGCAGCGCACGCAAGATATTGAGCGCCGCAGCCGGCGTGTCCAGGCCAACGCCATTGCCGATGCGCCCATCGCGCGTGGGATAGTTGGCCAGAATCAACGCCACGCGTTTGTGCGCATTGGGCTGGCGCGCCAGGGTCACCCAGCGCCGTGCCAGCTCGGCCACAAAATCCATGCGCTCGGGGTGCGCGCGGTAGCACACCACATCCGATTGGCTGCGCTCGCTGTGCCAGGCCATGTCCTTGAAGCTGACCGGCCGTGTGATGATGCGCCCGTCCAGTTCGGGCAGCACAATGTGCATGGCCAGGTCACGTGCGCCCAAGCCCTGCTCGCTGGCCTCCCAACCCGGCTGGTTGTCCTGCGCACAAATGGCCTGCAACACAGGGATGTCTCGTCTTAGCGGGCGCAGGTTAGGACGCTCAGGGCTGGACAGGGCAAAACCGGTGGTATTGAGCACCACCTCGGCGCCGACAATGTCGAGCCATGCCTCAACCTGTTCCAGGCAGGCGCTTTCCTTCAGGCTGGCCACCGCAATGGGCAACGGATTCAAACCTGCTGCCTGCAGGCGCTGGCAGAACACATCGATGAAGGCCGTGTTCGCCGCCTGCAGGTGCGAACGATAAAACAGTATTGGCGCCACCGGATAATCGGTATCCCAGTGTGGGAACCAGTCCTCCAGCGCCCCACTGCCCACCAGAGGGTGGTAGACCGAGGTGCGGGGCAACGCCCGCGGCTCGGACCAGCAATAGTCACGGTCCAGCCACTGACTGGCAAGGTAATGGAACAGGTTGAGTGCGTTGGCCTTGCCACCTTGGCGCAGGTAGTGCCACAACTGCTCGGCTTGCGCCCCCTGCACGGACCCGAGCCCGGTCAGTTCCGGGTCGGGACGGTCGTCGCCCGGCACCAGGATCACGTGCACGCCGCGCGCGGCGAGCGTGACCAACTGTTCCACGCCGTAGCGCCAGTACCCCACGCCGCCGTGCAGCGACACCAGGATGACCTTGGCATGCTGCAAGACCTGATCGACATAAAGGTCGACCGAGGCGTGGTTCTGCACCTGCATGGGGTTGGCCAGGCGCAGGCTTGGGAAGTCGCCGGGCAGTTGCTCGGCGCTGTCGGCGAGCAGGGCCAGGTGCGAATCACCGCTGCAGAGGATGACCAGTTCGGCAGGGGTCTGGCCGAGGTCGGCGATGCTGTCGTCCGGCACGAAGCCGCCGGGCTGGGTCCGCAGCAGGTGCATGGGTCAGGCGCCCAAGGCCTGGCGCAGACGCGCTTCGAGCTGGGCAGGGTCAAGGTCCTGACCGATCAGCACCAGGCGTGTGATGCGCGGTTCTTCGGCACGCCAGGCGCGGTCGAAGTGCTTGTCAAAGCGCGTGCCTACCCCCTGGATGAGCAAGCGCATCGGCTTGCCGGCAATGGCGGCGAAACCTTTGACGCGCAGGATGCCGTACTCGACCACCAGTTGGTTGAGCGCCTCGATCAGCACTCGCTCATCGGATTCGGGCAGGTCGATGGAGATGGAATCGAAGGCATCATGGTCATGATCGTCATGGTCATCGCCGTCGTGATGGGCATCGTGGTGGGTCGGGCGGGCATCGATGTGCTGCTCGGACTCGGCGCCCAGGCCCAGCAACACCTCCAGCGGCAATTTGCCACTGCTGGCTTCGATAACTTTGACGGCCGCTGGCAGCTCTTCAGCGACCTCGGCACGTACCTTGGCCAGGCCGTCGGCGTCAATCAGATCGGCTTTGTTCAACACGACCAGGTCGGCGCTGGCCAGTTGGTCAGCGAACAGCTCGTGCAGGGGGGACTCGTGGTCCAGGTTCGGGTCCAGCTTGCGCTGGGCGTCGACTTGGTCCGGGTAGGCGGCGAAAGTGCCTGCGGCAACGGCAGGGCTGTCGACCACGGTGATCACCGCATCGACAGTGCAGGCAGTGCGGATCTCAGGCCACTGGAAGGCTTGGACCAGTGGCTTAGGCAGAGCCAGGCCGCTGGTTTCGATCAGAATATGGTCCAGGTCGCCGCGGCGCGCCACCAGTTCGCGCATCACCGGGAAGAACTCTTCCTGGACGGTGCAGCACAGGCAACCGTTGGCCAGTTCGTACACGCGGCCATTGGCCTCTTCTTCGGTGCAACCGATGCTGCACTGCTTGAGGATGTCGCCATCAATGCCCAGCTCGCCGAATTCGTTGACGATCACGGCGATGCGTCGCCCTTGGGCATTGTCGAGCATGTGGCGCAACAGGGTGGTTTTGCCCGAGCCCAGGAAGCCGGTGACGATGGTAACGGGGAGCTTGGCCAGTGTTTTCATGTTGCAGTGCCCTTGGCAGAATGGCGCGGGCATGCAGGACGAGTGCCGTCGACCAGACTGGCCGGGCATGTTCGCCACCGGATCACCCCGCCCGGTTTAAAGTCGAAAACGTTGCGAGGCAGGTCTCCTGGCTTGCACCTGCGCCAGGCACGGTCATCAGGACCGGGCTTGGGAGAAGACGCCTTCCCGCGCCTGGCGCAGTGGCAGTGTCGACTCATCGATGGTGCCTACAGTTGCGGGGGCAGCCGCGGCTTGAACCGCGTTCCCGTCTTAGCTCCGGCCTGGCCGAAGAACCTCGAACGGCCAAGGCTACGCAGTGGCCGTCGGGTGGTCAACCGTTGTCGAGGCTGTGGGGGCGCCGCACTGCTGGCAGGCGGCGAGCATCCTCTGGTTCACACAGGGGCACAGCGCTGAGCGTAGCGCAGTACGTGTGCAGGAGCGGCCGCTTCAACCAAAAGAATAAGTGCAAGGCACTCACCACTCCCCTCAGCGTCTGCCCCACTTTACGCGCCGCCCAGCCTCCTCTACTCTTTCCACGTCCCCATCACGAGGTATTCGTCCAATGCGCCATTGATGCCGCCGTCTGTTAGACGGCCAGTCTTCACTTTCCGGTCGCCACCGGAAATGTCGCGGCATTCGTGGAGTTGCACATGACGACTACGTCTATCCTTACGCTGGACAGCGTCACCCTGGTCTTGCCAGATGGCAGGCCACTGTTCACCGATCTAACACAGACCTTCGACAGTACCCGAACCGGATTGGTGGGTCGCAACGGCGTTGGCAAGAGCCTGCTTGGCCAACTCCTCGCTGGCCGGCGGTTGCCAAGCAGCGGCACGTGCCGGCGCTTTGGCCGTGTCCATCTTGTCGATCAACAGGTGATCGACACCAGCAAGACCGTAGCCGATCTGGCCCAGATGGGCCCATTGATCGCAGCGCTCGAACGAATCCAGATGGGCAGCCTAGAGGCGGCTGACTTCGACACCGTTGGCGAGCGCTGGGATGCGCCCGAGCGCCTGCGCGCCCACCTGCATCGCCATGGCCTGGGTCACTTGGAGCTGCAACGCCCTGTTCATACCCTGAGCGGCGGGCAAGCCATGCGTGTGGCGCTGATGGGTGCCTGGTTGAGCGAGGCCGACTTCCTGATACTCGATGAACCTACCAACCATCTTGACGACCACGGCCGCTCGCAATGGCTGGCGATGATGCAAACCTGGAACCGCGGCCTGCTCGTGATAAGCCATGACCGGTCTCTACTCGATCACATGGACGGTATTCTCGAACTGTCAAGCCTGGGTCTGAAAGCCTATGGCGGCAACTTCAGCCACTATCACGCGCAAAAGCGCTGCGAAACCACGCAAGCTACACAGCAGTTGGAGTACCTCAAGCGCTCCCAACAGCAGCAAGCCAGAGCTCTGCTGCAGCAACGCCAGGCACTGGACAAAGCGCAGGCCCGGGCGGGGCGCAAGGCCAAGCACGTCAACCAAGCCAAGATCCTGGTCGATCACCGACAGCAAGGCAGTCAGGCGACACTTGGCAAGCAGCGCCGACGCCATCGGGAGGCCGAGCAACGGCTGACCGACAGGGTGCGCGAAGCTGCGCAAGCGGTCGAAAGCGCCTGCGAAATTACCGTGCACGCGCCAACGCTTGAGCCCAGCGTCCAGCGGCAAGTGTTAGTGCTGCAAACCTTGCGCCTGCCGCATGGCACATCGGTACCCATCGAATTCAGCCTGCGTCAGGGCCAACGCTGCGCCCTCACCGGCGTCAATGGCAGTGGCAAGAGCACCCTGCTGAAGATGATCGCCGGCCAGTTGCCAGCGCCTGCAGGCAACCTCCTGGTCGCAGGCGAAACAGCGCTGCTCGACCAGCACTGCAGCGTGTTGTCTGCCGACGTGAGCGCGCTGGAACACGTGCAACAGGCCAACCTGGCACTGGATCCGAGCCGTGCCCGCATGCTGCTGGCTCAGTTGGGCCTGGACGCTGCGCGTGTCGTGCTGCCCAGCAGGCTGCTCAGTGGAGGCGAGCGCATGAAGGCGGCCCTGGCAGCGATTCTGTACCGCAGGCGCCCGGTAGAACTGCTACTACTGGACGAACCTGGCAACCACCTTGACCTGCCATCGCTCCAGGCCCTGGAAAGGATGCTGGAGAAGTTCACCGGCGCGCTGATCATCGCTTCCCACGACCAGGTGTTGCTCGATGCGCTCGAGCTCGACCGCTATCTGCACCTTGCGCAGCCGCCTGCCAAGTCGTGATAGGACATTTCCGATCCGGCGAAGATGTATTAAGGTGGCGTGTGCGCATATAACAGCAGCCCCAACGTGGGCACTTGCAAGACAACGAGGGTGTCATGAGCAACGAAAGCATTAACTGGGACAAGCTCGGCTTCGACTACATCAAGACCGATAAACGCTATCTGTCTGTATGGCGCGATGGCGCGTGGGATGAAGGCACCCTGACCGAAGACAACGTGCTGCATATCAGCGAAGGCTCCACGGCCCTGCATTACGGCCAGCAGTGCTTCGAAGGCATGAAGGCCTACCGTTGCAAGGATGGCTCGATCAACCTGTTCCGCCCCGACCAGAATGCTGCTCGCATGCAGCGCAGCTGCGCGCGCCTGCTGATGCCCCACGTGCCTACAGACGTGTTCATCGAAGCCTGCAAGCAGGTCGTCAAGGCCAATGAGCGCTTCGTGCCACCCCACGGCAAAGGCGCCCTGTACCTGCGCCCATTCGTCATCGGCACGGGTGACAACATTGGCGTGCGCACCGCGCCGGAGTTCATCTTTTCCATCTTCGCCATCCCGGTAGGCTCGTACTTCAAAGGCGGCATGAAGCCACACAACTTCCAGATCTCCAGCTTCGACCGGGCTGCCCCGCAAGGTACCGGCGCTGCCAAGGTCGGTGGCAACTATGCGGCCAGCCTGCAGCCAGGCTATGAGGCGAAAAAGGCCAACTTCGCCGATGCCATCTACCTCGACCCGTTGACCCATACCAAGATCGAGGAAGTGGGCTCGGCCAACTTCTTCGGCATCACGGCCAATAACGAATTCGTGACGCCCAAGTCGGCTTCGGTACTGCCCGGCATCACCCGCTTGTCCCTGATGGAGCTGGCGCAGTCTCGCCTGGGCCTGACTGTCATCGAAGGGGATGTGGAAATCAGCCAACTGGATCGCTTCATCGAGGCAGGTGCCTGCGGTACCGCGGCGGTGATCACCCCCATCGGCGGCATCGAGTACAACGGCAAGCTGCATGTGTTCCATGACCTTGAGAAGGTCGGCCCCGTTACCCAGAAGCTCTACAACGAGCTGACCGGCATTCAGAGCGGCGACATTGAAGCGCCGGCAGGCTGGATCGTGAAAGTGGCCTGATCACCGAAGCTGCTTGATGTCAAAGGCGCGCTCCTCAGGGGGCGCGCTTTTTTTTGCGCGTCGCGACAGGCAATTGCGTACTTGAGCAGGCCATGAGGTTTCCTCCGCGGGCCAGGCCCGGTATCCTTCAAGGCTCTACTGCAAGCCCTTCAGGAAGCCGACCATGACCAGGCCCCTTCTAGTGCTGAGCGCGGCCCTGCTGTTCAGCCCCACGCTCCTGGCCCAGCAGATCAAACGTGAAGTGGGCGACTTCGACTTTACCCTCAGTACGACCCCTACCCGCAGCATGGCCCAGGGGCTTATTTCCCCAGCCGCTACCGGCGCCTTTCATGGCGGCCTGGACTTCAGTCACACCAGCGGGTGGTACGTAGGGCAGTACACACCCAGCATGGGCGTGGCGCCAGGGTCCACCCTGCGGGTCGACAACTACGTGGGCTACAAGCATCACTTCGACAGTACCTTGGGTTACGAGATCGGCGTCATTCACTACAGCCAACCCAACATCGCAGGCGCAGAGAGCCATGCGCTGTATGGGGGTATTTCGATCATGGGCAGCCGCTTCGGCGGGGCATTGCGTGACAACCCAAGCAACCGGATCGGCACCTTGTATGCCGATTTCGGGCAGGTTCCCCTGCTCAATGCCGACCTGACGGTCAAGCTTGCACATCATCGGCTCGGCACCCCGTTCACGATTGGCGACGGCAGCCAGGTCAACGGTTTCTCCGACTGGTCCATGCAGCTGTCGCGCCCCTGGTTGGGCCTGGACCTGAACCTCATCTACAGCGACTCGAACCTGACCGGTGGCGGCTGCGATGCTTATTCGGGGATCAACACCTATTGCGAGAGCGTGGTGACACTCAAGGCCCAGCGCAGTTTCTTCTAGGCAAGCCTGCTCATGCTCAGGCTTTGCCGACCATTGGGCCACCTCAAGCCTGTGTCGGTGCCTGTAGACGGGGAGCCGTTACAGCGATAGCCACCCCACCCAGCACTATCGCGCAGGCACCCATGGCACGTAGCGACAGCGCCTCACCGATCACCCACACCCCACCCAGCGCGGCGATCACCGGGACGCTCAGTTGCAACGTGGCGGCCTGTTGAGCGCTGATGCGCCGCACCACGCTGTACCAGACGGCATAACCTGCCGCCGATGCCAGCATCCCAGAGCACACCGCGAAGAACACGCCGGCCGTCGAGAACCGTAGTTCGGCACCCAGAGCGATCAGCGGCGTGCACAACGCCAGGAAGGGCACGCTGCGAACGAAGTTGCCTGCCGTGTCCGCCAGCGGCCGAGGTGACCCCTGGCCCAGCAAGGTATAGAGACCCCATGCCATGCCCGCGGCTACCATCAGCAAGGCGCTCGTCAGTGTAGGTGCGTGGCTGCCAGGCAGCAGCAAAACGACCAGGCCTGAAAAAGCCATCAGCATGCCTGACAACGCGCGCAGGCTGATCCGTTCTCCACGCACCGCCGCCACGCCGAACATGGTCAGCTGAACGGCACCAAACAAGAGCAATGCCCCTACGCCCGCGCTCAAATCAAGGTAGGCAATGGAGAACAGAAAGGCGTAGCAAAACAACGCCAGACCGCCTCTCCAACTGCCGGCAGCCCCTGAACAGGGGTTGCGCAGCCGTACCAGCCACCACAGGCACAAGGCGCCGCTGCCCAGGCGCAGTGCGGTGAAGGTGATGGCGTCGACGGCGCCATCCTTGAGCGCCAGCCGGCAAAGTACCGAATTGGCGGCGAAGGCCATCAAGCTGAACATGGCCGGCCAGAACCAGGCGCTCAGTAACGGCCGGTCGATCGGGGAAGAGGTCGTGCTCATGGTGTGGTCACCTCTGAGAACTGCTGTGCTCATCGCGCAGGAAGGCGCAAACCTGATTAGAGATTTACTACACAGCGAGTCGTTGGCGCTACCTACCTTGGGAGGAGGCGGGCAGCGCCGCTACGGCATCCACCTCGATTAGCATCCCGTCCAGGGCCAGTCGCGCAACCGGTATGAGCGTGCAGGTAGGTTTGGTAGCCTGGCCCCAGGCGCGGTCTACGGCGTCCACCCATTGCTTGAGGCGTGCCTGGCTATGATCGACGATAAGCAGTGTGAGCTTGCACACGTGCTCAAGACCCGCGCCTTTGCTGGACAAGGCCAGCGCCAGATTGGCAATGGCCTGTCGAGCCTGGCCGGCGAAATCAGGGGACAGCGTTCCACTGGCCTGCTCCCCACCTTGACCCGCGATGAACAGCAGCCTGCTCCCGGAAATCACGTCAGCCACATGGGAGTAACCGTTGCCACTGGGGTCATACAGCGATTGAGGGTTACTCAGGTCAAAGGCGGAGGTCTGCATGGCATTGGCTCTCGGTCTGTGGAATGAACGCCGAGTATCCAACCTCAAGCAGACCTGAGGTCAAGGGCCGAAAGCGGCCCTGAGCGTGACATTAGAATTACAGCAGCGATGCCGCCAGACGCCCCCGCGCCTGGCCCGCGATTCACTTCTCTTCCAATACAGCCTTGCCCTTAACCGCGCGAGGCCCGCGCCAGGCCCAGATCGGCAGGCCAGGGAACGGTGCCCACACCACGAACACAATCCACAGCATCTTGCGCTCGGCGCGCCGATCGCTGCCCATGATGTGCCAGATCGCCCAGATCTCCAGCAAAATCAAGATGATTGCCACCACGAACCAAATCGTTCCGATTTCCATGAGCTTCCTCCCATTGGCACTTACCCTATTGATTCCCCAATAACGCCTAGGGTTCCGTTGGATTTGAACGGCGCCAGCACGCATGCAACCTCCCTGCCCCAGGCCGACGCCCAGCGCATGCCTGAACACGACCTGCACATTGGCGCCAGCCACCTTGCCGATTGTCTTTCCAAGGGGCACCGGCCACACTTTGGTGCGAAGCCAGGAAGCGGAGTCCAGCGTGTCCACACCCCGTCAGTTCAGCAAAAAGAGCAGCACCAGCAACATGCTGCGGTTAAAGACCAGCAGCGCCAGCGTTGAAGCGCCCTATCGGGTCGACTTCGTTTTGCTCGAACACTTTTCCATGGCCAGCTTCACCGTGGCCATGGACGTACTGGTCACGGCTAACCTTTTGCGCGCCGACAGCTTCCAATTCACGCCCTTGTCGCTTGCCGGTGACCGCGTACTGAGTGACCTGGGGCTCGAGTTGATCACCACCGAGCTTTCGGCGACCGCCCTCAAGCACTTGGACTTGCTGGTGGTCTGCGGCGGCTTACGCACGCCGCTCAAATACCCTGAACTCGACCGCTTGCTCCAGGACTGCGCTTCCCACGGGATGGCCCTGGGCGGCTTGTGGAATGGCGCATGGTTTCTCGGGCGCGCCGGAGCGCTGGATGACTACGGCTGCAGCGTTCACCCCGAACAACGTGCCAGCCTTGCCGAACGTAGCCCGCAGACGCGTATCACGCCTGCAAGCTTTACCCTCGACCGGGACCGGCTGAGTGCCGCCAGCCCAAACGGGGCGATGGAACTGATGCTGGGACTGGTACGACGGCTGTACGGTGATGGCCTGGCAGAGGGCGTCGAGGAGATTCTGTCCTTCTCTGGTGCGCGCTATCGCCAAGTGGGTCCCGGGGCCAAGAAGTCGATGAGTCTGCACCTGCGCACCATCGTCGAGCTGATGGAAAACAACCTCGAAGAAACCCTCAGCCTGGACCAGTTGGCGGCTTACAGCGGCCGGTCCCGACGCCAGATAGACCGGCTGTTCCAGGCGCAGTTGGGCACCTCCCCCCGGCGTTACTACATGGAACTTCGCATTACCAAGAGTCGCCGCCTGTTGCAGTACTCCGATCTCTCGGTGATGGAGGTGGCGGTAGCGTGCGGCTTCGTCTCGGTGTCGCACTTCAGCAAATGCTACGCCGCCTACTTCGGCTATCCCCCGTCGCGTGAGCAGCGGCTGGGGGATTGATGGCTGCTGTCATCGACTCTTTTTTCAAACTTCAGTTTGACGCAGCGGCCGGCTGCGCTGGAGGGGTCAGGTGCAGCACGCGATCACGTCCGCCTTCTGCAAGCCAGTAACCACCGCTGCCATCGGCCACGATCGACTGCGGCGCCTTGAGAAACGAGAGCACGGCCTGGCGAGTCCCATCGGGCTTTATGCGCAGCAGCCGCGCCCGGTGAGTGTTGTCTTCACTGATCCAGAGGCCACGCTGGTCGCAAAACAGGAATGTAGGGTTGTTGAGGCCATCGATCACCACAGGGTCCTTGCCATCCTTGGACAGCGCCCGGACCTGCCCTTCGGCTTTCTCGGTATACAGTAGCCGGCCACCCCCGCATCGGGTCAAACCTTCGGCTTCGGTCAGGCCCGCACGCAACACCTCCACCTGGCCGCTGCGCCAGTCATAGCGCAGCAAGCGGCCATCACCCTTGCGGTCTTCGATGGCGAAAAGGTGGTTGCCCTCGTTCCAAAGGCCCTGTACCGCAATACCCTCGAAAAGTGGTGTGACGTGGCCATCGACCGCCAGACTCACCGGCGCCAGGCCACCTTCCTGGCTGAAGACCCAGCCCCCTCTTGCCGCCACCATGCCGTCCGGCTTAGACAGCTTATCCACGAGCACTTCGCGCTCACCGTCCGCAGCAATCTTGAGAATGCTGCCGCGACCATCGTCCAGCTCTTGGCTGACCAACAGGCTGCCGTCGGCCTGGGGAAGCAGTGACGCAGCCTTGTCCACATTGCGGTGCACGACCTCGACCTGCCAGCCCGAGGCGGCTTGCACGGGGTAGAAGCTTTGCCAGGCGAAAAACCCGAGGGTTGCGACTACAAGGCCAGTGGTAGCGGTTAGCACGATGCGAGTGCTGCGTGTGCGCAGGAAGGTAGACATGGAGAACTCCTTGATTCTGCTAGGAATGCTACCAACGGGATGTGAAAAAAACGTCGACAGCGCACAACTGATTACAAAACAAAAGGATATAAAAATAACTAAACAGTCTAATAATTGGTAATAAAAAAATTGAAGAAGCGCGCTCATGTGCTTATTTTCTGGTGCTCCTGTTGAACTGAACATCAAGGATCGCGCCATGCCCCACCCCCTCTTTTCATCACTACGTCGGCGAGTACTGGGAGGGCTAATGGCCTCGCTTACCGGCGCCCTGCTGTTAGCCGGACCGGCCCAGGCGGGGGAAAACAGCACCCTGCGCATCGGATACCAAAAATTCAACAGCCTCAACATCCTCAAAGGCAGCGGTTCGCTGGAAAAGGCCCTTGCCCCTCAAGGGGTGAGCGTCAGCTGGCATGAGTTTGCTGCGGGCCCTCAGTTGCTCGAGGCGTTGAGCACGGGTGCCATCGACGTGGGGCACGCTGCCGATGCGCCTTCGGTGTTTGCCCAGGCGGCCGGCAAATCCGTGGTCTACCTGGCTGCTGAACAGCCCTATCCACGTGGGATCGGGCTGGTGGTGCGCCAGCAGGACACTCTCACGCACGTGCAGGATCTGAAGGGCAAGCGCGTGGCCACTGGCCGGGGGTGGAATGCCCAGTATTTGCTGGCCGTGGCTTTGCAACAGGCAGGGCTGAGTTACCAGGACATCACCCCGGCGTACGTCAACAACGCAGCCGACGCGATAGCCGCGCTGCAGTCAGGCAGCGTTCAGGCCGCTACGCTATGGGACCCGTTCCTGGCTGCAGCAGAGCGTCAGCCAGGGCTGAAAAACCTGCGTGACGGGACCGGCTTGACCAATAATCGCACTTTCTATTTGTCCACCGCCCACTTCGCGGACAGCAACAAGGCGTTGCTCAGAACATTCTTCAGCGAACTGGCCAAAGCCAGCCAGTGGGCCAATGACAAACCTGCCGACGTCGCCGCATTGCTGGCACCGCAGCTTGGCATCAACGCCGATGTACTGGAGGTGGCGAGTCAGCGACGCAACTACAACGCCGTGCCGGTGACGCCAGAGATCGTTGCCGAACAACAGAAGTTGGCAGACACCTTCCAAGGGCTTGGCCTGATCCCCCGCAAACTGAACGTAGCCGAAGCGGTTTATCCCGCTTCCGTGCTGCCCTGAGGCGAGGTCAGCCTATGCCCCGCCCTATACGCTTCAACGCCTTCAGCATGAATGCTGCCAGCCACCAATCGCCTGGATTGTGGCGCCACCCACGCAACACCAGCACCGATTTCAACCGCCTGGCCTACTGGACCGACCTGGCGAGGCTGCTCGAACGCGGTGTGTTCGACGCATTGTTCATTGCCGATGTAATGGGCATCTATGACGTCTATCAAGGCAGCCCAGGCCCGGCCTTGCGCGGCGGCGTTCAGGTGCCGGTGAACGACCCGATGCTGCTGGTCCCGGCCATGGCCGCTGTGACCAAGCACCTGGGTTTTGGGGTCACCTTCTCGCTGACCTACGAGCATCCCTACCCCTTTGCCCGGCGCATGTCCACACTCGATCACCTCAGCGACGGGCGCGTGGGCTGGAATATCGTCACCGGCTACCTGAACAGTGCCGCGCGTAATCTTGGGCTGGATCGACAACTGGGGCATGACCAGCGCTATGACCTGGCCGAAGAGTATCTGCAGGTGCTCTACAAGCTCTGGGAAAAAAGCTGGGACGAGGATGCCCTGGTGCTGGACCGTCAGACTGGCCGTTACGTCGAGCCAACCCGTGTACACGCCATCGGTCACCTCGGCGAGCATTTCCAGGTACCTGGTATTCACCTGTGCCAGCCCTCCCCGCAACGGACCCCCGTCTTGTTTCAAGCAGGCGCATCTGCGCGTGGTCAGCAGTTCGCTGCAAGGCATGCCGAGTGCGTGTTCATCAGCGGGCCTACACCCACGGTGCTGCGGCGCTACGCCGATGGTGTTCGTCAGGCCAGCGAAGCGGCAGGACGCACGCGTGACGATGTGCTGATCTATGCCCAGGCGTTACTGATCGTCGCGCCCACCCACGAGCAGGCGCAGGCACGCTTTGCCCAATACCGCAGTTTCGTCGACATCGAAGCAGCCCTGACACTGCTGTCAGGGTGGACCGGTATCGACCTGGATGGCCTGGACCCTGATGCGCCGATCCAGTACGTGGAAAACGATGCAGGCCGTGCGGCCCTGGCAGCCTTCACGGCGGCTGACCCTAGCCGCCAATGGACAGTGCGCGAAGCGGCGCAATTCATCGGGCTAGGAGGACGCGGGCCCGTCCTGATCGGTACGCCAAGTGATGTTGCCGATCAGTTGGAGACATGGGTCGATCAAACCGGTATCGACGGTTTCAACCTCACCTATGCTGTCCAACCTGATGACCTGACCCACGTCGTGGAGTTGCTCATTCCTGAGCTGCAGCGCCGTGGCCGTTATCCCAAGGGCTACGTCGATGGCACATTGCGCCACAAGTTGTTCGGCGAGGGAGACCGCCTGGCGGCACACCATGTGGGTAGCCAGGTGAGCATTCAGCTAACAAATACCGGGTATTCCAACATTTAATTTGTAGATGCTCGGCGCGCCACCCTATCCTGTGTCCACGTCCCCTGCACCGCACCGGCCGGTGCGGTCCACGGCATGGGGATAGAACAACAAGTCGAGAGCATTCATGTCGAACCACGCCTATTTCGCGCCCCACGGCGGCCACCCGGCTCAAACCGAGCTGCTGACCGACCGTGCCATGTTCACCGAAGCCTACGCGGTCATTCCCAAGGGCGTGATGCGTGACATCGTCACCAGTCACTTGCCCTTCTGGGACAAGATGCGCATGTGGGTCATCGCCCGGCCGCTGACAGGGTTCGCCGAGACGTTCTCCCAGTACATCGTCGAGGTGGCGCCTGAAGGCGGGAGCGAACGGCCTGAATTGGACCCCAACGCCGAAGCGGTGTTGTTCATCGTCGAGGGCGAGCTGGACATCACCGTCGAGGGCCAGCACCACACACTGGTGCCAGGGGGCTATGCGTTTCTGGCGCCTGGCGCCGAATGGAGCTTGCGCAACAACAGCAAGGCCAATGTCACCTTCCACTGGCTGCGCAAGCACTACCAGAAGGTCGAGGGGCTGGACGTGCCGTCCTCATTCGTGACCCATCGCGACAACGCTACCGTGATCGAGATGCCAGGTACCGAAGGCCGCTGGAAAACCACCCGCTTCGTCGACATGGCCGACATGCGCCATGATATGCACGTCAATATCGTCACGTTCCAACCAGGTGGCGTCATTCCGTTCGCTGAAACCCACGTCATGGAGCACGGGCTTTACGTTCTCGAAGGCAAGGCGGTCTACCGCCTGAATCAGGACTGGGTCGAGGTAGAAGCCGGCGACTTCATGTGGCTGCGCGCCTTCTGCCCGCAGGCCTGCTATGCCGGCGGCCCTGGCAACTTCAGCTACCTGCTGTACAAGGACGTGAACCGTCACGTGCACTTGACGCTCAACCCCAAGCGCTGAAGTCAAAAGACCGCCTGCCGGTCGACGAGGCGCACCCACCAGGGTGCGCCAACCCGCCGTTACTCAACCACCCCACACGCCACGCGCGCACCACCGCCACCCAACTTCTCGGGGTGGTCGCTGTGGTTATCGCCACCTGCGTGCACCATCAAAGCATGGCCTTTGAAGTCCTCAGCCTTCAAGCGCGGTGCCAGTACTGGATAGGTTGCCTTGCCATCGGCACCTACATACAACGCCGGCAGGTCACCGCGGTGACCGCTGTCATCATAAGGGCCTTTGTGCGCGTTGGTCGATTGAGGGTCCCAGTGGCCCCCTGCTCCCCCTGCTGGCACGGTTTTGCCTGCGTCCTGCGCAGGTGCGCAGGACGGATTCTGGTGCAGGTGGAAACCGTGCACACCCGGTGGCAGGTCTTTGAGGTCCGGAGTCAGCAGCGTTCCGTACTTGTTCTGTTCGATACTGATGGTGCCGATCGACTTGCCTGGGCCATCGGCGCCTGCCAGCTTGAGCTCGACGGTCTGGGCGGCTTGGGCCAGGCCGGTAGTGGCCAGCAGGGCAGCGATTACAACTGCTTTCATAGGGTTCTCCATGGCGTGGTGAAGGCGGACGTCATACCCGCGTTGTGCATGGGACTGCATCATCGCGCAGTCATTCCCTTGTGCCACAGCCTGAAACACTTAAAGGCTACCACCGGCCAACAGCTGCTTGAGCACCTGCGCCAAGTCCTTGACCGTTGGATCGGCGGTCGGGCGGTGCACGATGACGATCTCATAGCTGTCGACTTCGTCCAGCCCCTGCTCGACGCCCAGCACGCGATGCTCCGTGGTGGCGGCGCGCGGCGGTAGCAGGCTGATGCCCATGCCATCGGCGACCGCGGCCTGGATGCCACTCAGGCTCGAACTGGTGAAGCTGATACGCCAGCGCCTGCCACTGCGCTCGATGGCGGTAATCATGTCCTCGCGGTACAAGCCCCGCGGCGGGAATGTCACCAACGGCACCGGGTCCAGTTCAAAGGCAGGCAGGCGCGCGCTGTCGATCCATTGCAGGCGCTCTGGCCAACAAGCGACGCCTTCGCGACTGTTGCGTCGTTGTTTGAGCAGTACCAGGTCCAGCTCGCCATTGTCGTAGGCCTGGCTCAGATCCCGGCACAGCCCACTGGTGACCTCCAGCTTCACCTGCGGATTGAGCCGACTGAAGGCCGATAGGGCGTGGGTGGTCGATCCGCCCACGAAGTCTTCGGGCACACCCAGGCGCACCGTGAAGCCGACCATGGCACCGGCCAAGGCTTCGAGCATCTGGTCATTCAGGGCCAGCATGTGCCGGGCGTACCCGAGCAACGTCTGCCCGGCGTCGGTCGGGAGCACGTCGCGGTTGCCACGGACCAGTAAACGATGCCCCACCATGTCTTCCAGGCGCCGGACTTTCTGGCTGATGGTGGACTGGGTCGAATGCAAGCGAGCGGCAGCCGTGGTGAAACTGCCGCAGTCGGCCACCACGACGATCGCCCGTAAGAGGTCCAGGTCGAATAAGGCCCTATTCGGTTTAACGTTATGAGACATGCGAGTATTCGACAAATGAATGGGAGGAGCGTTTTCTAGCACGCGCCTGTACAGCTCGCAACGCTGGCCTTAGTCCCCCAGTGCCACGCCCTCCCGGCGCGGGTCGGCACCCCCCGACCAGTCTGACCCAGCTCGCCAAATGACTTGCAGGCCGCTGGTCATGTCCATTGGCGTTACCGTGTGGCCCCACGCCTCGAGCTGGCGGATCAACGCAGCGCTGGTCAACCCTGATTCCACCTCGGTTGCGCCGTTGCGGCTGCCGAAATTGGGCAAACCGGCGGCTTGCTGGGGGTTCAGCCGCCAGTCCAGCAACCCGATGAGTGCCTTGTTGACGTAACCGATGATCTGCGAGCCGCCGGGCGAGCCAAGGCTGGCCACCAACGCCCCATTGCCTCGGGAGAACACCAACGTTGGCGCCATGGCTGACAGGGGTCGCTTACCCGGCTGAACGCGATTGGCCACTGGCCTGCCCTGTTCCCGGGGCACGAACGAAAAATCGGTCAGTTGGTTGTTGAGCAAGAACCCTTTGACCATCAGGTGCGAGCCGAATGCGCCTTCTACCGAGGTGGTCATGGCCACGGCATTGCCTTGGTCATCAATGGCGCTTACGTGGGAGGTGGCTATGCGCGGTGGCGATCGGTCAGGCGCGAGCGTCAACAGCGCACCCTTCGGATAGCCGGGGCTGGCCTTGTTCATGCTGCGCTCACCCACCTGACTGGCACGCTGTGCCAGGTAGCCCGGGTCGAGCAGGCCCTTGAGCGGAACGGGTACATAGTCACTGTCGGCCAGATACTGGGCGCGATCGGCATACACCAGTCGTTCGGCTTCGGCAACCAAGTGCACGGCGCGTGCTGGCGCCTCCAAGGTGGCAGCAGTGGTCGAGGGGACGGGTGTGAGGTGGGCTAGATCGTCCCTGGCCGATCTGCGTTGCAATGCCTCCAGTATGCCCAAGGTCTGCAATACCGCCACGCCCCCGGAGGATGGGGGTGGCATGCCGCATACCTGCCAAGCTTTGTAGGGCCCGCAGACAGGTTCACGCTCGCTGGCGCGGTAGTGCTTCAGGTCATCGATGGACAGATACCCTGGGTTAGCGTGGTTATGAACAGCGGCCACCATGGCCTGCGCGACCTCGCCGTTGTAAAACGCCTGCGCGCCGTGCTGCGCGATCTGCTCGAATGTGTCGGCAAGTGCGGGGTTACGCAGTCGTGTGCCTACCGCAAGCGGGCGCCCCGTCGCGTCCAGAAAATAGCCAGCCATGCTGGGCGACCTAGCCACGAAGGGGTCAGCCTCCAGCAGCGCGTGTAGCCGTGCCGAGACTGGGAAGCCGGTACGGGCCAATTCGATGGCGGGTTGGAACAACGCTTGCCAGGGCAGGACGCCGTGCTGCTTGTGGGCCAGCTCCAAGGCCCGCAGTACGCCTGGCACCCCCACCGCTCGCCCGCCTATCTGGGCTGACCTGAAGGGTATGGGTGCCCCTTTGTCGTCGAGAAACAGCCGTTCGGTCACCTGTGACGGCGCCGTTTCCCGGCCATCGAATGCCTGCGTCTTTTTCCCGTCCCAGTGGAGGATAAATGCACCGCCGCCGATCCCACTCGATTGGGGTTCGACAAGTGTCAGTACCATTTGCATCGCAATCGCCGCATCCACCGCGCTGCCCCCGGCGCGAAGGATGCGTTGTCCAGCCTGGCTAGCCAGCGGGTTGGCGGCTGCTACCATATGACGCTTGGCTGCCACCGGCTGCAAGCCGGCGCGATAACCGGAGCCAAGTTCGGGTGCTACGGGCAGCACTTGCCTGGCCTGGGCTAGGTTACAGGACAGGCTCAGGCACAGCGCGCTGACGGATACAAAGAGAGGGTTCATACAGCCGCTTCCTGCGTTGGGCCTGGCATCGATGCCAGGCTGTCGAATCGAAAAGGGGCGCTGACGCTTTTAGGTAAGCATTCTGGCTGGGCGAGGATAACGCGACTGCAACGCCCGGGACCATCGACGCTCACGCGGTTGTTGCGCGGTTCGATTCCTGTCGCTCACCTTGACGTATACGTAAAGCACGCTTCAGGATGGCGGCATATCCTGTCCAGAGCCCTGGTATGAGTACCCAGACCTACAGCATTTCCGACCTGTCCCGCGAGCTGGACATCACCACGCGTGCCATTCGTTTCTATGAAGAGCAAGGGCTGCTTCGTCCCGAGCGACGCGGCCTTGAACGCATCTATTCGGCGCGGGACAAGGTCAGCCTCAAACTTATCTTGCGGGGCAAGCGTATCGGCTTTTCGCTGGCAGAATGCCGTGAGTTGATCGAGCTGTACGACCCATCGGGCGGCAACCTCAAGCAACTCAACAGCATGCTCGCCAAGATCGCCGAGCGGCGCGCCCAACTGGAACAGCAAATGCTCGACATCCACCAGATGCAACTCGAACTGGACACTGCCCAGGAGCGCTGTGAACAGGCGCTGGCTTGCACGCTTGCCAATAAAGACCACGGTTGACCGTTACAGGAACCTCATCATGTCCTTGCCTGAAAAAGTTCGTCTGGTAGAAGTTGGCCCTCGCGATGGGCTACAGAACGAAGCCCAGCCCATCCCTGTTGCCGACAAAGTACGGCTGGTGGACGACCTGACAACGTCTGGCGTCGCCTACATCGAAGTGGGCAGTTTCGTTTCACCCAAGTGGGTGCCGCAAATGGCCGGTTCGGCCGAGGTGTTCGCGAGTATCGAGCAGCGTGCGGGCGTCACCTACGCAGCCCTGGCGCCCAACCTGCGAGGCTTCGAAGATGCCGTGGCGGCGGGCGTCAAGGAGGTGGCGGTATTCGCCGCCGCGTCAGAAGCGTTCTCGCAGCGCAATATCAACTGTTCCATCTCGCAGAGCCTGGAACGTTTCGAACCCATCATCGAGGCCGCGCGAGCCCAGGGTGTGCGGGTGCGTGGGTATGTATCTTGCGTACTCGGCTGCCCATACGAAGGCTCGGTCCGTGCGGAGCAGGTGCTGCCGGTGGCGCGCGCCCTGCACCAGATGGGCTGCTACGAGGTGTCGCTGGGCGATACCATCGGCACCGGTACTGCTGGTGACGTCCGACGCTTGTTCGAGGTGGTGGCGGGCCATATACCCCGCGCGCAATTGGCGGGGCACTTCCACGACACTTACGGCCAAGCCCTGGCCAACGTGTATGCGAGCCTCCTTGAAGGCATCAGCATATTCGACAGCTCAGTGGCGGGTTTGGGTGGCTGCCCCTATGCCAAGGGCGCGACGGGTAACGTCGCAACCGAAGATGTCGTTTACCTGCTTGATGGGTTGGGCATCGAGACCGGTATCGACCTGCAACGCCTGATCGAGGCCGGGCAGCGCATCAGCACGGTGTTGGGAAGGGCCAACGGATCGCGCGTTGCACGTGCGTGGCAGACGCGCTAGGTCATCAAGGTGTCACGTCCGTGTGGGTGAAGTGTTACCGCTTAGCGAAGACGAGGCCAGATACGGGTATCACGGAAACATCTGGTGTGGTTTTACCGACGTCGCGCTTTTGCGAATTTCTTCATCCCATTGATTCAAAAGGATTTTTAAAACCTGGCACGCGAACTGCTATATCTCTTGTATAACAAGAACAACAAAGCATCACTCAATAAAAATAATAGAGAACGGCTCTGACAGAACAAGAACAACACGGCAGAGGCGTAGCAAGCAGATTTTTTTGGAGTCGACCCGCGTTCCTGGGGCAAGCCCCGCGAATTGGCACAGAACAACAAAACTACCTCCAGGTAGCAGCAGCCAACTCGGATCGTACGTGATGAAGGTCGGTCAGCGCTCAAAAAAATACGTTTGCTCTTGGCCCCGAATGGGGGCCTTGCACCACCCGGGCAGGCTGACAAAAACAACAACAGGCCAGCCCTAATAATAAAAAGAGCAAGCAGCAACGCTTTGGGGGGAGCTTCGGCTCCCCTTAGTGCTTATCCCTCCTCCTTCTGCTTCTCTTCGTGCTTGCCCTCGGCCTTCTCGACCAGCATTGGCATCGTGCCCAACACCAACAACGCGAGCACCGTGCTTATCAATGCGGTGGCCTCCCGGCCCATCCCAGCGGCAGTGCCTATGGCGGCGGTCATCCAGAGGCCAGCGGCGGTCGTCAACCCTTTCACGTGGCTGGTGTCCCGTCCGTTGCCTTTCAGGATGGTGCCCGCCCCGAGAAAACCGATGCCGGCGACGATGCCCTGGATCACGCGGCTGAGGGCCTGTTCGTCGGCGCCTGCCATGCTGGGCGCCAGCACGAACAGCGCAGCACCGAGCGACACCAGCATGTGCGTGCGCACCCCGGCAGACTTGCCCCGATGTTCCCGCTCGAACCCCAATACCGCGCCGAGCAACGCTGCCATCAACAAACGCACAAGAATGCGTGTCACCTCGTGCGCATCGGTCACGTCTGCAAATTCGATCTGGATCGCGTGCCAGATAGTTTCCATCCTGTACGTTCTCTTCTAAGGCTGGCTGCTTGGCGAACGTCAGGTGCCTAGGTGGCAGGGCCATGCTTGCCCCAAGTGCTAATACACCAACCACGGCCCCCATACGATCGTGCTTGCCGGCAATGGGCTGCACAGCTGCACCCAACACCGGGCCCAGCATCCCCTCTTCACATTCATGGACCCTGAGTGCCTCTGCAAAGTGCCGTTGAGCCAAAGGGTGCAACGATGTCCAATACCCTGCGGTCAACCGTTCGAATCACATCAGGAGACTTGTCATGCCAGTGGAAATCGATGCCCAAACCCAACGCTGCACGCTCATCAATGATCAGCAACGTCTTGAAGGCGCCGCCTGCGACGTCGAGATCTTGACTGACGAGCAAATGCGCATGTCAGTGGCGGTACTGGCCGAGATGCGCACGCCTATCACCGAATTAGAGGCAGATGCCCTGACGGTGGCCGGTGCGGTCGATAGCCGCAGGCATCTGAAGAGCACCGCGCCAGGCTCGATCATATAGGGGGATGCACGGCATGCGGCGCAACTGATATGGTTTTTATCGCCAAGGCTGAGCCTGTGCTGCTAGCAGAGTGAAGGCCATAGTGCACAGGCCTGATTCAGGCTAGAAGAGCACGGAGCCATGACCGATAGAACGCCTTACTCAGTGATCGCCGCTGTTCCTGCCAATCCTTCCCGGCGCACTCGCGAAGCCGCCATCCACACGCGCAGTTTCAACGGGCTGTTTCGCACCCTGCGCATTGGTTTCGCCGGCGCCCTGTTCGCCCTGTTCTTCGGCACTGCCTGGCTGAACTGGAACGGCCGCCAGGCCGTGCTGTGGGACCTGGAGAACAGCAAATTCCACATCTTTGGCGCTACCTTCTGGCCGCAGGACTTCATCCTGCTCTCGGCGCTGCTGATCATTTGTGCGTTCGGCCTGTTCGCCATCACCGTCTACGCCGGGCGCGTCTGGTGCGGTTACAGCTGCCCGCAAAGTACTTGGACCTGGTTGTTCATGTGGTGCGAAAAAGTCACTGAAGGCGACCGCAACCAACGCATCAAGCTGGCCGCAGCCCCCTGGAGCGTGGACAAAGCCGCCCGGCGCATCGCCAAGCACTCGCTCTGGCTGGCCATAGGGCTGGTCACCGGCATGACCTTCGTGGGCTACTTCACACCAATTCGTCCGCTGGCGGCCGAATTGTTGACACTCCAACTGGGCGGCGTAGCGCTGTTCTGGGTGTTGTTCTTCACAACGGCCACGTACTTCAATGCCGGCTTGCTGCGCGAAGCGGTCTGCCTGCACATGTGCCCCTACGCCCGTTTCCAGAGCGTGATGTTCGATAAGGATACCCTGGCCGTCGCTTACGATCCGCGCCGTGGCGAAGCACGTGGCGCGCGCAAGAAAGGCAGCGACCCCCGCGCCCAGGGCCTGGGTGACTGTATCGACTGCACCTTGTGCGTGCAGGTTTGCCCTACTGGCATCGACATTCGCGACGGTTTGCAAATGGCCTGCATCGGCTGCGCGGCCTGTATCGATGCCTGCGACGGCGTGATGGACAAGATGGGCTACCGACGCGGGCTGATCGGGTACAAGTCCGAGCACAGCCTGCAAGGGGGTACTACGCACTGGCTACGGCCACGCCTGCTCGGTTACGCCGCAGCACTGCTGGTGATGATCGGTGCCTTGTGCGTGGCATTGTACCTGCGGCCGATGGTATCGCTGGATGTGATCAAAGACCGCGGTCTGTTCCGCGAAAATGCGATGGGTCAGATCGAGAACATCTACCTGCTCAAGGTGATCAACAAGACCGAGCACACTCAACACTACGCGCTTCGGTTGCTCGATGCCGAGGGCTTTACCCTGCAGGGGCAGACAGCGCTTACTGTACCCGCCGGCGACATGAGCGAAATGCCGGTGTCCGTGGCGATGCTGGCCGACCGACCCGAAAGCAGTGCGGTGCCGCTTACATTCGAAATCAGCGAACGCGACGACGATTCGGTGCGCAGCGTTGCGCACAGCCGCTTCGTGGCGCCCATGAACCGATGACGCCTACACTCCACTTTTCTTGCCTGCCAGGCTTCGACAGAAGGCCACAATGAAACGTTACGAACGCTTCGCCGACGACATCGCCGAACTCATTCGCTCCGGCGTACTGGGCCCTGGTGAGCGCGTGCCCTCCGTGCGGTACGCTAGCCAAACGCACGGGGTCAGCCCCTCCACGGTATTCCAGGCGTATTACCTGCTGGAGCGGCGTGGGCTGATCCGCGCCAGGCCGCGCTCGGGCTACTTCGTCAATGCCCATGCGACTCGCCAATTCAGCGAGCCTCAAGCGCTGCACCCGATCAGCGAGTCCACCGATGTGGACGTAAGTGCCCTGGTCTTTTCCATCCTCGACTCGATCAAAGACCCCAACACGGTACCCTTTGGCTCAGCCTTCCCGAGCCCATCGCTATTCCCTCTCCAGCGCCTGTCCCGGTCACTGGCCAGCGCCAGCCGTGCCATGGACCCTCGGGTGGCGGTCACGGATCTGTCGCCCGGCAACCCGCAACTGCGACGGCAGATTGCCCTGCGCTACATGGTCGGCGGACTGATGCTGCCGATGGAAGAACTGCTGATCACCAACGGGGCACTGGAGGCCTTGAACCTCTGTCTTCAAGCTGTCACCCAGCCAGGTGACCTGGTTGCAATCGAAGCGCCCGCATTTTATGCCTGCCTGCAGGTATTGGAACGGCTCAAACTCAAAGCCGTCGAAATCCCCGTACATCCCCGCGAGGGCATGGACCTGGAGGTGCTCGCCCAAACGCTGCAAAAACACCCGGTCAAGGCGGTGTGGTGCATGACCACGTTCCAGAACCCGGTCGGCGCGAGCATGCCGGAGGCCAAGAAGCAGGCGTTGGTCGAGCTGGTGACTCGCCATCAAGTGCCCCTGATCGAAGACGATGTCTACGCCGAGCTCTATTATGCCCAGCAGGCCCCCAAGCCTGCGAAAGCATTCGATACCCAGGGCCTGGTCATGCATTGCGGCTCCTTCGCAAAGAGCCTCGCCCCGGGCTATCGCATCGGCTGGGTCGCCGCTGGGCGGTTCGCACAGAAGGTCGAGCGGTTGAAGCTCATGACCTCGCTCTGCGCCTCGATGCCGGCCCAGGCTGCCATCGCCGACTACCTGCAGCACGGTGGCTACGATCGGCACCTGCGCAAGTTGCGTTATGCCCTCGAAGGCCAGCAAGCCAATATGCTGGCAGCGATCGGGCGTCACTTTCCGGCACAGACACGTGTCAGTCAACCGTCAGGGGGGTATTTCCTCTGGCTGGAGTTACCGCAACAGATGGACGCGCTCAAGCTGTTCCACATGGCGCTGGCGCAAGGCATCAGCATTGCCCCGGGGCCGATCTTCTCGCCCACCCGGCGCTTCGGCAACTGCATCCGGCTCAACTATGGCAGTCCCTGGAACGAAGGTGCCGAACAGGCAATGGCCACCCTGGGGCGGATCATTCGTTCTTTCTGAGTTGTGCCTTTAACCTCTCATGCACACACGGCTATAGTTGTCGAAATTTCCAAGCCCAATTGCCCGCATGACATCACAAACGACGTTGGACGACCGCGCAGCCTTACAGGCCAGGCTGCTTGAGCTCGAGGCCGAGCACGAGCAGCTGCGCCTGAAGGCTGCTGCGTATGACGCCGTCGTCGAGCAAATCGATGAAGGCCTGTGCATCTTGCAAGTGCTTGAGGATGAGCACGGCCAACTCAATGACTATCGCTACCTGATGTACAACGAGGCCTGCGCCCGCCACACTCTTCATGTCAAAGAGGTGGGTTTGACCGCAAGGCAAACCATTCCTGACGAAGTGGACCAATGGCTCCCACATTTCGCCGAGGTGGCTCGCACGGGTGTGCCCATGCACTTCGAACAGCGGCTGGCGGTCTCGAATCGCTGGCTGACCTTGAAAGTCAGCCGCCTCGAGCCCGCCTGCGAGCGAACATTGCTGGTTCTGTTCACCGGCAGGCCCGACGAAAACGCTGACGTCAATCAGTTGCAGGCGCTCAACCAGGAACTGGCACAGCAAGTAGACAGAGAGCTTGCCAGTCGCAAGCTGCTGGGCAACTTGGTCGATCACAGCGTTGCCAACGTATTCGCGGCCGATTGCAGCTTCAGGCTGCTGGCGATCAACCGTACCGCGCAGGAAACCTTCAAGCGGTGGCGCGGCCTGGTGCCCAGGGTTGGTGAGTACATCCCCGACTTCATCGCCGACCAGCCGGATATCGTCAAACAATTGAGCGGGCTGTGGCCAAGGATCATGGCGGGTAAGTCTTTCGTGGACACCGTTGCCATTGGCCTGCAATCGGATGTCCGTCACTACGAGGTGCGCTACAACCCGCTGCTCGATGCCGACCAGGTCGTGCAGGGTGGTTTCATGTTCGCCTATGACATCACCGAGCGCGTCGCTGAGCAGCAGCGCCTTGAGCAAGTGGAAGAAACCCTGCGCCAGTCCCAGAAAATGGAGGCCATCGGCCAGCTGACTGGCGGGATCTCCCATGACTTCAACAACTTGCTCGGCAGCATAATGGGTGCGCTGGAGGTTGCCGCTCAGCGGCAGACCGAAGGTCGCTATCCGGATGTTGCCAGGCTCATCGGGTTGGCCAGGCAGGATACGAAGCGGGCGGCTACCCTGGTGCAACGCCTGCTGACCTTCGCCCGGCAACAAAAACTGACCCCACAGACGGTCGACGTCCATGCGTTGGTGACCAGCATGCACGATCTCATCAAGAGCTCGTTGCACGCCAGCATCGAGTTCCAGGACCACACCACGCCTGGACACTGGCTTATCCAGGTCGACCCTTCCCAGCTGGAAAACGCGTTGCTCAACCTGTGCATCAATGCACGCGACGCCATGCCTTTAGGCGGGATGCTGGACATTCGCAACAATGACGTGCGGGTGCAGCCTTCGCTGGCCGACCGTCTTCACTTGCCTGTAGGCGAGTACGTCAGGATTTCTATCAGTGACACCGGCGTGGGAATGAGCAGCGATGTGGCAGAACGTGCCATGGAGCCGTTTTTCACCACCAAGCCACTTGGCCAGGGATCGGGACTGGGGCTACCCATGGTCTATGGCTTCATTCGTCAATCCGGCGGTCAGGTGAAGATCACCAGCACGCCGGGGCAAGGCACGTGTGTGGACCTTTATCTACCCAAGGACACAGGCCAGATCGCGCTGAGCATTGCCAACGTACCAACGCCATCCTGGCCATCCCGGCAGGATAAACATCTGGTCATGCTGGTGGAGGACGAAGACACGTTGCGTCTGGTGATAGAGGAACTGCTGATTGATCAAGGGATGGAGGTGCGCGCCTTTGCAGAAGGCTCGCAGGCCTTGGAAGCTTTGAGGGCCGGCCTGCAGCCGTCGCTGTTGATCACCGACATCGGCTTGCCAGGCAGAGTCAGTGGCAAGCAGCTGGAAACCGCCCTGCCCGACTCGGCAGCCCTGCTCTACATCACTGGCTATGCCGATGAACAGGGCGTCGCCATGTCGCGTAAGGGTGCAGTGATGTGCAAGCCCTTTGCACTGACCGCGCTGGTCGAACAGGTGGCCCTGCTGCTGGCCGGCCATGACGCTGGCTCGAACAGGCGCGTTTGATGATGCGGGCGGCCGGTTATCTTCCGCCACTTAGGTCGATGAATGTACCTGTCGAATAGGAAGCTTTGTCAGACAGCAGCCAGATGATCGCCTCGGCCACCTCCTCGGGCCGCCCGCCTCGGCCCATGGGCAACCCGGATTCGAGTTTGCAGACCCGATCTGGGTCACCCGAAAGCGCATGAAAGCCTGTATGAATGTAACCGGGCCTGACCCCGTTGACCCTTACACCTTCCGCAGCTAGCTCTTTGGCAAGGCCCAGTGTGAACGTGTCGAGCCCTCCTTTCGAGGCGGCGTAGTCGATGTACTCGTTCGGCGACCCGAGTCGGGCGGCCAGGGATGAGACGTTGACGATGGCCCCGCCATTTCCGCCGTGTCGTGCGGCCATACGCAGTACGGCGTGCTTGGTGCAGAGCATGGGGCCGACGATGTTGGTCTTCATCATGCTGAGCAATCGCGACTCGGTCATGTGCTCGAGACGGGTTTGGGGAGCGATGGTGGCGGCATTGTTTACCAGGGCCGCGATAGGCCCCAGATCTTTATCTATACGCTGAAACATCGCGATAATCTCGGCTTCGCTGCTGACATCGGCGCGCACGGCAATAGCCTTGGCACCCAGGGTACGGACTTGGCTGAGGATGGCTTGGGCAGCTTCATCGTTGCTGAGGTAGTTGATGCACAAGTGGTAGCCATGCCGGGCAGCTAACAGTGCAGTGGCAGCACCTATACCGCGGCTGGCGCCGGTAATCAGGATGACAGGGTTCATAAGGTGTCGAATAGATTGAGGCTGTGGTTTGACGATAGAGGACATTTAAGTAGGTTGCCAGTTAAGCGGGCGGTGATGGGAATGAGCAGGCGAATTTTCAGTTGGGCATTAGTGCTTGAAGTGATCGACTGAACCTTACGCAGGATAAGCGTGCGTTGTCGGCAACACCTAAATTGAAGTCCAAGAACGCTTATAGGAAGTGCGTCTCACAACGAAACTTCCTACGATAAGTTAAGAACATCCCTGCGCGACGAAAACAGCAATTAATAATATAAAAGATGGCAACTGGAACACTGTCCTGATCACCCAATCGCCGCGGTGTGCATGACCGTCCACACAGAGCCATTGCCATGGAACAAACCCGTACGCAGCGTCACGACTTCAGCAACGGGGGGTCGCACGATGCCCAACGCTGCTTCGACTGCCAGAGGCCGGCAACTTTCCATCAGCTCCGTGGCAACGGTCGGCAGCAACGATCGTTCCAGGCAAAGAGGAGTTGGTGAGATGAGGAATGCGAGTAACGATCGTCAGGATGACAACACGGGCCTTTTCGATGCGATGGCTAAGCCAGGAACGGCGGAAGGAAGATCCGTTACTGCCCCCAACACGCGCGCACAGGCACAAATGCCTTCGCAGGGTTACCGCGCCGACCCCGACTTCAAACTACGCGGCGGCTATGCCAACCCCATGCTGGATGCCGCCGCTCCCCTGTTCGGCCTGGTGATTCGCCTGCGCACACTGAACTCACTGCCGAACATCAAGGCCGTGCATCAACAGGTACGCAACCAGATCCACACCATCAGGGAAGAAATGCGCCAGCACGGCTACGAGCACGCTCAGTTGCTCGCGTACTCCTACGGCCTGTGTCTGTACCTCGATGGTGCAGTCATTGAACGGCCTTGGGGCAAAGCCAGTTGCTGGAGCCAGGAACCCCTGCTCAGCATCTTCCACGACGAAACCTGGGGTGGGGAAAAGTGCTTCACCGTGCTCTCGCGCCTGATGCAAGAACCCAAGCGTTATCTGGATGCATTGGAGTTCATGTACTTCGCGTTGTGCCTGGGCCTCAAGGGCAGGTACGCCATTGCGCCGAACGGTGAGGCGTCGTTGAACGCCCTTATCCACCAACTCCACGGGACCATCCGTGAACTGCGCGGACCCACGCCAGAACACGTGTGCGATCCCTACCCCCATGTGACTCCCCGTAACTTACGCATGCGCCGGCAATGGCCGTCGTGGAGCCCATTGCTGGTATCTGCCGGGGCCATGGCCGTGGCCTACAGCATCTACAGCTACCGGCTGCACCTGATTACCACTGAGGTGCTGGGTTCGCTGAACGGCATCTTGCAGCAGTGAGTTGCAGAAAGACGCCAACAACTGGCGCAACCGGATCGCCTGACCCCACTGGCGTGCCCCTGGCAGCCAGGGTTACCTGGATAGTTTGAATCTCGACCGGCAGACAAGGATCGCTTATGCCTCGCCAATCTGACCTGCGTTACAGCTTCCAACCCCTGGTTGGCGATGCGGAATTCGAAGTGGTGTCGTTCACACTCAATGAAGGCATCAGTCAGCCATTCACCCTCGAACTGCAGCTGATCAGCCACGAACAGGACATCGACTTCGGCCATTTGCTCGACAAGCCGGTGCTGTTCACCCTCTGGAACGGCGCGCGTCCCGTGCGCTACGTGCACGGGTTGGTCAGCCGTTTCACCCAGGCTGAAAGCGGCTTCCACCGCACCTACTATCATGCGCTGGTCGAGCCACGCCTGGCCCGCGCCGGCCTGCGCTCGAACTGGCGTATCTTCCAACACAAGAACGTGCCGCAAATACTGGCGCTGATGCTTAAGCGCCAAGGCATCGACCCGTACGAAATCCACGCCAGCCTGGACCATCAGGTCCGCGAGTTCTGCGTTCAGGCCGGCGAGACGGACCTGGCGTTCATCGCACGCCTTTTAGCCGAAGAAGGCTTCGTCTATCGCTTCGCCCACAGTGAAAAACAGCACACGCTGATCATCACCGATCGGCTGCTGTCACTGGGGTTGATCAGCCATGGCGCCGTCACTGCCGACGATGAAGACGATGGCTTTCACGGGGACGATCAGCCCTTGGGCGCCCATACCGTCCTGTACCACGCCAACAGCGGTGGGGACCAACCGGTTTTTTGCTTGCGCCGCTTGAACTACAGCGAACAGGTTCGCACGGCAAGCCAGGTTCAGCGTGACTACACCTTCACCAACCCGGCCTACCGCCAGGAACACAGGGCCACGGGCCCGTTCCTGGAGCACCAATCCAGGGACTACGAGTATTTCGACTATCCAGGGCGCTACAAGCGCGATGCCGTAGGTAAACCGTTCACGGAAAACCGGGTCATGGCGTTGCGTCACGATGTGCGGCTGGCGCACGTGCAAGGTGATGATGTGCGCCTGCAACCGGGCCTGAGCTTCACGCTGACCGGTCACCCCAGACGCGACCTCAATGCGCACTGGCGGGTGAACACGGTCACTCACCAAGGCAGCCAGCTCACCAGCCTGCAGGAAGAGGCGACCAATGCCGAGCAGAGCACGCAGTACGCGCTGAGCGCCGTCCTGGTCCCCGGCAGGATCGAATGGCGACCCTCGCCTCTGGCAAAACCGCGCATTGACGGCCCGCACATGGCTACCGTGGTCGGGCCGAAGGGCGAAGAGATCTATTGCGATGAGTGGGGGCGGGTCAAGGTCAGCTTTCCCTGGGATCGCGAGAGCGAGAACAACGAATTCAGCTCCTGCTGGGTGCGGGTGTCACAAGGCTGGGCCGGTGGCAGCTGGGGCTCGATGGCCATTCCGCGAATCGGCCAGGACGTGATCATCCAGTACGTCAACGGTGATCCTGACCAGCCGATGATCACCGGGCGCACGTACTGTGGCAATCAGCTGCCGCCCTACGACCTGCCTGAACACAAGACCCGCATGACCATCAAGAGCCAGACCCACAAGGGTGACGGCTTCAATGAGCTGCGCTTCGAGGATGAATTGGGACGCCAGGAGGTGTTCATCCATGCCGAAAGGGATCAGAACAATGTGGTCAAGCACGATGAGACGACGCAGATTGGGAACGACAGGTGTGAACGTGTAGCGCGGGATGAGCACATCGATATCGGTCATGACCGACACGAGGACGTGGGCAACGATCAACGTTTGAACGTTGGGAAAGATCATCACTGCCAGATCGGCCAGGATGATGTACTTGAGATCGGACGTCATCGCGTGCTCAACGTGGCACAAGATCGTACGGAGCAAGTCGGTAACAATCGCTATGACAAGACCACAGCCAATCATTCGATAGAAATTGGCGGCCACCTGGAGCAACACGTCGCCGGTCATGTCGAGCTACGGGCAGGGCAAGCGATTCGCCAAGGGACGCAAGTCTTGGAGCTCCAGGCATCAGGAAGCCTGACCATCAGGGCACCCGGCGCAACATTAAGGCTCGACGGCAGCGGCCTTACCATTGACGCCATTGCAATCAACATCAAAGGCCCGGTCGCACAAACCCCAACAGGGCGTTCACATGACCTGGCCATCCGTGCCACGCCAACACCTGGTGAAGCCATCTGCATCAGCTGTTTATTGAAAGCAATCACAGAAGGTCGGAATGTCGTTCGCCTGGAGGGGAACCCGTCATGACAAACACCTTGTCCAAAAAACTTTTTCTTCCTCTGCGACAAGCAGAACGCTACCAACTTAGCGCCGTTCTCGAACTTTCCACATTAGGCCCTGAACAGTTAAAACGCCTTGTCCCACGTGAGCACAGAATACTGCACCCCCTGATGCAACAAGCCGAATTTAGCAACGTGCGTCAGTGCGGCATCGGTTTGTATGCCGTCAAAGGCAAGGCTACAGTACAAAGCCAATCCAACCTTTTCTGGCAATTGAACGAGTTAGCAGCCGATGCCATATGCGGCTGGATCGTCAGCGCATTGCCCACTGCTGCCTTGGCCTCGCACCTGGCGCAAGCCAATACCGTGCTGGGACCTGACGGGCAACGTTATTTACTGCGTTATCACACCGAACACTGCCTACGCGTGCTGCATGGCCGTAAGGATCTGCCTGAACTCGTCGAATGGTTCGCTCCGATCCACAGTTGGTGGGTGCCTTATCCGGACGCCAATGAAGAAATTTGGGGCTGCCTGATGGGCGGCGACAGGCCGGCCGCCCGAGCGCTCAAAGACCTCACGTTGGACGCTGCGTGCTGGGAAGCGCTGGCAGTAGACCCCCTCGAACATCGCCTTGCCGATCAATTGAAAACCTCGCTGACCGTCAGTGGGCAAGCCAAACAGTGCCACAGCGTCCGCCTGGGGAGAGTGCGTAAATACCTCAAGGCTGCGCGAGAAGCGGGGTTCATCGAGCAGCAAGACCTGATCACCTACGTCACCCATTTCGCCCTGCTTGGCGACAGATTGACACTCGAGCCCATCTGGCAGACCGCCGTCAAGGAGTCGCTCGAGCAAAGCTTGCCCCTTGATCAACGCCTTCAAACACACCTGCACCGTCTAATTCGCCAGGGGCCCTCATGTTCGATCTGAAGATGCTGATGGAAATCAATCGGCAGAACTGCGAAGCCTTGCAAGACCCTTTATCCATAGGGCCCGCCGTCTCATGCACCCGCACCTTCACCGTTCTGCCATTACGCTATGCCGCCGTGGGCGGTAATCCCCACCAGCGTCAGCAGCTCCCTACTCTGCCTGAACACCTGCGCCACCCGCATCGCACCGCCGCGCTGCATCAGGCGGACTATGCCATTCGCCCGCTGCGTGAAGGTTTCCTGTATGTCATGGAAAAGCGCAGGCTCAGTGGGCAATACAGCCTTCACCCTCCCTATCGAATCGCCGCGAACGGCGCCCTGTCGCTCTTCGACCCTGAACATCCAGAGCCAAAACCGCCTGGCATCTCCACATTCCAGGATGTCGTGCGCGCTATGACCTGGGCATTCACGGTTCATGATCTCGACGACTTGCTCGAGCTTCGCCTGTTCTACAGCCCCGATCCGTTGACCATCGCGGCGCAGCGGCAATTGCTGCGTCGACGCGACCTGCTGCCTGCCGTAGACATAGCGCCCTTCGCCAGCCCCAGCTGCCCAATGCCCAGGCCCTACACGATACGTCATGACCAGTTGAACCTTGTCGCCGACTTTGCCGCGGAATCCAACGACGTGTTGCGCACGCTGTTGGACGCTCAGGTCTTCAGTACACCAAGCATCAGCTCGCTGGCGGCGGCACGGCAAGCCCTGAGTCCCTTGGGCAGTAAACCTGAAGCACGGGGCGTTGCCGTGGTGGTGGAGGACGCCATCGGCATTACCCAGGAACTCAATGCCTGGCGCAACGCTGGCATGGAACACCTCAGGAATTGGCTGGAAGCCAGTACCGAGAACGGTGGCCCCAGTAACGAGCGGAAGGTGTTGGTTGCTCAAGCCTTTAGCGAGCTGCATGAGCAATTCACGGAGCGAAAGGTTGCCGCGTTGGTCGGTCATTATGACAAGGCGCTACGCGCCAGTCTCGCCTACGTCATGCAGGGTTCGCAGTCGCGGCTGGCCGAACTTTGGGAACAGAAAAAAGAGGCCATCTTCGAAATACACGTAGAAAAAGAGAGGCAGAAGCTCGAAATCCTTGCCGAGAACGGCGAGTTTGCCAAACATTTCGAAGACCGCTACCTGCCACTCGTCAACCTGCAAGGTATGCATCGACACCTGGAGACGTTCGAGGCGCAGAGCGCCGAAGCACAACGTCTCGCCGAGTCCAGAGCGGCAGATCACCTCACGTGGTTGAAGTCGTCCGCACTGGTAGACGCACTTGTCCACTATGATGAGAGCGACCTCACCAATGGCTTGTGCTTTGCACATCAAACGGGCCTATGCGTGATAGGCCTCGAAGGCGTGCCAGCAGGCGCAGCATTGCTCGCCCAATGGTGGCGCGCCGACGATATAACCCCTGACAACCTTGCGCTGCGCTCATTTGTCCTCAACCAGCGTGAGATTGCAGAGGTGCTTGCGCGGACACGCACAGCGCTGGACGCACTGGCACAGGGTAGCGACCCTATTCTTCAACTGGAGATGGCCCTAAAACAGGCCAAGGAGCTCGGCGCGCACTTCAGCCGGCTGGACAGCCATCTGGACCAGCTCACGCAACACAGCCCTATCAACACTGCTGGCGCGTTGGCTTGGCTTGGGCAGCTTGGGCGACAGAGCTTGTCAGTGGGTGCACCCGGCAGCACTGATCGGTTGCTGTACCGACGCCTAAGCACCTACCTCATTGCCTCACTGGGTCAGCAAGCGGTGGAACTGCGCTTGAGTGAGCAGGCGCTGGACGGTAAAACGCCCTCGCCCGGTCGCGTCGCGGCCCCCATCGTGCGCCGGCTTGATCGAGCTTATGCCGAGACGTTGCGCGGGGTGCACGGGAATCAGTTCTATCGCTTGCGGATCGCCAGCGGATTACTGCTGTTGGAGGCCGGGCTCCTGTTGTTACAAGGAAGACGGGAGGACAAGGATCGACGCTTCTGGAGCGATGTGACTGCGGCTGCATTTACCAGTGCGGCTGCGGGGATGGAGCTGCTTGCAGTGGGCACTGAAGTGACGCTTAGAGGCGTTGGTGCGAACAGCGCTACTGCGCGGGGCGCGCAAGTTAGCCTGGGACGCTATCGGCTGTGGGGGGCTGGGTTGGCAGCGGTGGGAGGGCTCGTCAGTATCATGTGGGACATTTCAGATGCTGCGGAGGCAAGGCAAAAATCAAAATTAATAATAGCTGCAGCTTATGCTGTTAGAACAGTCGCAACTTTTGCATTAATCGCAGGGCAAGGAGGGGTTGCATTTTCACAGGCTAGCGAGCTTTTCAAGTGGATATCAATCAAGGCACCTAGTTTTAATATTAGTAATTTCAGCGCAAAGCTTTCAAAATCATCTTCACACTTGGCGGCGAATAGAGCTGCCATGATCTGGCTTAGTCGGCTGGGCTGGGTTGGGGGCATCGTTGTGCTCGCTAGCAGTAGTGCTTTATTGCTCTTCGATGAAGATGCTTTAGAAAAATGGTGCCGTAAATGCTGTTTCCGCCTTCACCTATCTGAGAAAGGCTTCGCCAATGATGCAGAAGAAATTGAGGCTCTGCAGAACTCCGTAAGTGGGGTTATGTAATGTATTTCGTGGAGTGGCTAGCATGGCTGACCTATATTGAACACAAAGAGCAGCGCGATGCTTTTGAAAAGCAAAACAAGAAGGAAAAAATAAAGGTTATTTATGAAAGCGACGACCAGGAGATGCTTGAAGCCGCCAAGAAATCGGCTAGCTCTAGCCCTAAAAGTCGAGGGCCAATTTATGTTTACAGCCGCCATATATTGGAAATGCGTTGCGGCATGTGGGAACACAAGCGAGGACTGATAAGC
Source organism: Pseudomonas sp. I3-I5 (assembly GCF_022699445.1). Classification (NCBI taxonomy): domain Bacteria; kingdom Pseudomonadati; phylum Pseudomonadota; class Gammaproteobacteria; order Pseudomonadales; family Pseudomonadaceae; genus Pseudomonas; species Pseudomonas sp. I3-I5. Next base: position 2,450,480 of record NZ_CP093940.1, read on the forward strand.
CTAGTGTCCCTTGCAGTCATAGGCTACTCACTGGCGATGACGGCGATTGCTTTGGAAGATATAAAAACCCTCATTAGCCTATCACTCAACTACAACGGTGAGCCTTATGGTGAACACCTGCTCATGGCATCCCTCTTCGCTACTTTAGGCTTATGTGCGTCAGGCCTCTACTTGAAATTTGGACTCCGTTTCACACGACTCGAGATGTTCACGTCTCGGCACATGCTAATACGCTTCAATAGAATCACCCAGCAGGTTTACCTGCATCGCCCAACGTACTGTGGTGGCATCGTCACACTCCCTTGGCACGGTATCACCTCCAGTGGCTCAGATAAAAGATACGCGGCTGCCGGTAGCTTGGGCCTTCCGTTGGATCTCGTGTGGCCGCTCTCCTTTACCGGAACACTTCACCCGGAGCACATCTTCGTAGGCAAGGCCGCCAACAACTTCACGGAGCTGCAATCCGAGTGGGAGTTCATCCGCCGCTTCATGGACGAGGGCCCGGAGGACCTGCCCCGCCCACCTATGACCTCGCACTTCCCCTGGCCCTGGCAAGCCTTTACCCCTCAATTCGAAGGCCTGACCCACTACTTTCGAAAATCCTCTCGAATCATCAAACTCGGCCTGGTCTTGATCTCGCCCGCCTTCCTGATCATCGGCACCGGCCATTGGCTAAGCCTGATGCTGTGCTGGAAACCGCGCTGGCCCAAGATCATTCGTGAAGCCGGTTTGCCCGGGAAACCCGTTCCGCCATTGACCACCGTCAATGACTATCCACCGGCCATTCAAGAGCGGTTACGCGAAAACGCTTACCTCTGGGCCGTTCGCCCAGGTAAACGCCCGGAGAGGAAGAAACGCACCTCGACTCGGCGGCTAAAGACCGAAGTAGAAACTTCGACTGCCCAAATGAGTAGGCCCCGTGCAGCCCCCCGTGATGATCAGCCATGACGATGCAGTGAAGAGCAGAAGCGCGGACTCAAAAAACATCGGCTCCCCATGAAATTCTCTTTAGGGCTGCTGTGCGGCCCATCGAGGTCGGTCCGGCGCTCCGGCAAGACCGCTCCTACTGGGCTCCGGTATTTAGCAAAACACCGGTCACGCAACCCAAATCAAACTCAATGCCCGCCCCCGGGCCCCGCCTTGGCCGTAAACGGCGGCTTCGCGAACCAGACCAACAAAATCAGCCCTGCGAACACCCACGTCATCATCATGAAGTAGTCCACCGTCGACATCATGTAAGCCTGCCCGTTGAGCACCTGCTCCAACTGCGCGTAGTTGTGCAGGTTCGCCCCGCCCATCTGCTCAAGCGTATGCCGTGTCGCCGGCTCGTACTGGCTGATGTGCTCACTCAAGTAAGCATGGTGCTGGTCAGCCCGGCGGATCCAGATCCACGTCGTCAGCGAAGCCGCAAAGCTACCCCCCAATGTGCGCAGGAACGTCGCCAAGCCTGATCCATCGGCGATTTGCTGGGGCGGCAGGTCGGACAACAAGATGCTCAATGTGGGCATGAAGAACAGCGCAACCCCGATGCCCATGAACAACTGCACCAATGCCACATGCTGGAAATCCACCTGGCTGGTGAACCCTGCACGCATGTAGCAACTGCTACCGATCGCCAGAAACGCCAGCCCCGCCAGAATCCGCAAGTCAAAGCGATGCGCGTACTTGCCCACGAATGGCGACATGATTACCGGCAATATCCCGATAGGCGCCACGGCCAAGCCTGCCCAGGTGGCGGTATAGCCCATCTGCGTCTGCAGCCACTGGGGCAGGATCAGGTTGATGCCGAAGAAGCCTGCGTAGCCACCCACCAGGACGATGGTTCCCACGCGGAAATTGCGGTGGGCGAACAACCGCAGGTTCACCACCGGGTGCCGGTCGGTCAGCTCCCAGATGACGAATACAGCCAGGAACACGACGGATATCAGCGTACCGGTGATGATGAACGAGGACTCGAACCAATCAAGGTCGTTGCCTTTGTCCAGCACGACCTGCAAGGCCCCTACCCCAACGATCAACGTCAGCAGCCCTATGTAGTCCATCGGCTGTCGGCTGGTGACCACCGGACGATCGCGCATTTGCTGGCGCACCACCGCAGCGGCGAACAGGCCGATGGGCACGTTGATGAAGAAAATCCACGGCCAGCTGTAACTGTCCGTGATCCACCCACCCAGGATGGGCCCGGCGATAGGGGCCACGACCGTCACCATGGCCAGGAGTGCGAGCGCCATCCCCCGCTTGGCAGGGGGATAGACCGCAATCAGCAAGGTCTGGGTCATGGGATACAACGGACCGGCTACCACCCCCTGCAATACCCGAAAGCCCACAAGCTCCGGCATCGACTGGGCGATGCCGCACAAGAACGATGCCAGCACGAACAACAAGGTCGCCCACAGGAACAACTTCACCTCGCCAAAGCGTCGGCTCAACCAGCCTGTTAGCGGCAAGGCGATGGCATTGCTCACGGCGAACGAGGTGATCACCCAAGTCCCTTGCTCGTAACTGACCCCCAGGTTGCCCGAGATGGTCGGCAAGGCCACGTTGGCAATGGTGGTGTCCAGCACCTGCATGAACGTGGCAAGCGACAGGCCGATGGTGGTCAGCAGCAGGCTAGGCGGCGTGAACTGGGCGGCGGCGTTATTGCTCATCGCTGTGCCGTCTTGCCAGGCGCGCTGTTGTCACGGATCAGTTGCTCGATCAGCTTGTCCGCCTCCACCAACTGGCGATCGTAGACGTCGGTGGTGTAGCTCGCCTGTTGCGCAGGTTGCTGAGCCAGGGCCGGGCCACTCTGGTCGTGCAGGTCCACATCCACAACCGTGGACAGGCCGATACGCAAGGGATGGTCCTTCAACTGGTCGGGGTTCAAGTGAATGCGCACAGGCACCCGCTGCACGATCTTGATCCAGTTGCCGGTCGCGTTCTGCGCAGGCAGCAAGGCAAACGCGCTGCCGGTGCCTGCACCCAGGCTGTCCACCGTGCCACTGTAGGAGACATCGCTGCCATACAGGTCGGCAGTGATCTCAACCGGTTGGCCGATGCGCATCTGGCGCAGCTGGGTTTCCTTGAAGTTGGCGTCGATCCACACCTGGTCAAGCGGAATCACTGCCATGGTGGCAGTACCGGGTTGCAGGCGCTGCCCGAGCTGCACGCTGCGCTTGGCAACGTAGCCGGTCACTGGCGCTACCAGCGTGGTGCGCGCATGAGCCAGGTAGGCCTGACGCAGATCGGCCGCCGCGGCCATGACCTCTGGGTGCGAAGCCACCACGGTGTCATCGACCAAAGCAGCACTGGTACTCAGTTGCTGGCGGGCACTGTTAACCGCCGCCTGGGCAACACTCAGGTCATCGCGCGCATGGGAAAGCTCTTCGCCGGCGATAGCGCCGCTTTCGGCCAGCACCTTGCGCCGGTTGAAGTCCTGCTGGGCCTTGCGCAATTCAGCCTGACGCGTCTGCAACTGAGCCTTGAGCGAATCGACATTGCTGTACAGACCGCGCACCTGCCTTACCGTACGCGCAAGGTTGGCCTGAGCCGATTGCAGGGCCACTTGGCTGTCGGCCGGGTCGAACTGCAGCAAGACCTGGCCGGCATGCACCAGGTCGCCATCGTCGGCGCCAATGCTGGTCACCGTCCCGGTCACCAACGGCGTGATTTCGACCACGTTGCCGTTGACGTAGGCGTCATCAGTGCTCTCGTACCAACGCCCAACCAGGCTGTACCAGGCCCAAGTGCCTAGCCCACCGAGGATCAGCAGCACCAACAGGCCAATCAGCCAGAGCTTGCGCTTGCGCGAGGAGGTGGGTGCCTCGGTAGGTGCAGGGGTGTCTGAGGAAGTAGCCATGACAATACCTTGGAATAAAGGAAACGGGGTTCAACGATCACCGAAGCGACGGATCGTCAGCGGATCGCCAGCGCCAAGCAGTACCTTGGCCAACAGACGCTCCAAGTCTTTGAGCTCATCGGCCGCCAGGGCGCCACACAGCTCGTTCATGGCGGCAGCTCCGATCTCGGGCAAACGGTCGGCCAGCCGCTGGCCATCGGCCGTCAACGCCAGGCGCACCACGCGGCGGTCCGTCGGGCAACGGGTACGCACCAGCAGGTCCTTTTGCTCAAGGCGATCGAGCATGCGCGTCATCGATCCGCTGTCCAGGCCCAGGTAGCGGCAGACCTCCGCCGGGGTATCGACCTGGTACTGCGTCACGATGATCAACACCTTGAACTGCGCGGCAGTAACGCCCTCGGACTCCAGGTGCCAGTCGAGGATCCGATCCTTCAGAAGCGCCGCGCGGCCCAACAGCATGCCGATGGCGCACGTCTCGAAATTGTCTGGCGAGAAATGGGGCATGAATGATTGCTCGAACAAGTGTGTGTAAATATTACTGCCTAGGCAGTGAATGTCAAAGACTTAATTAGCTTGCTATGTACGTGACACGAGCGCCTTTATTCATGGCGCGAAGCGTTCTCAAAAGCGAAAAATCTGAAGGCTTTTGCCGGAAAAGGCCGGGAAATGAAAGGGTTTGGCGGCTTTCCGTGTTTCTCGACGCGGTGGTGGAACGTTAGAATGCGCAAAACCTGGAGCCGCGATGAACCAAGACCGCCCGACTATCCACACCGATGACAGCATGGCCGACGCCGCTGCGCACTGGTGCATGCGCCTGCATGAAGGCGATTGCACGACTGCCGAGCGTGAGGCTTTTGCCCAGTGGCTGGCAGCCGATCCGCGTCATGCCGAGGAATACCAGGCCATGCTGGATATCTGGTACACGGCCGACTTGCTGCCGCGTCCCGTTCAAGCGAATGGGCACCCTGCCCCGGTGCGGCGCAGCGGTCGCAGGTGGCGCGCTCAGGCTTACGCTGCCGTCATCGCGTTGGCGGCTCTGCCGCTGGTGGGGTGGATCGGCTGGGAGCAAGGCTGGGTTCCCAACCGCTACCAGCACGTCGAGACGACGGACCACATGCAGACCGTGCAGTTGAGTGACGGCAGTACGGTGCAGCTCAACCTGAACACCGACCTGACCTACCTCAACTTCAAGCACCAGCGCCGTGTCACGCTCAAGCGTGGCGAAGCCTTCTTCACGGTCCACCACGACAGCTCGCACCCCTTCGTGGTCCGCGCAGGCAATGGCCAGACCCGCGTGACAGGTACCCGCTTCAATGTCTGGAAATACCAGGACAGGGTCAAAGTGACCCTGGTCGAAGGATCGGTGCTGGTATCCAGCGAAGGCAATGCGGGCTATCGGCTTGGCCCCGGTATGCAGGCCACCTACCGCAAGGGCGACTATGAGCCCCAGTTGCTGGAAAACAGCAACTTCGCCGACGCCCTGGCCTGGCGCAGCGGCAAACTGGTGCTCGACAACTTGACCCTCGAACAGGCACTGCCGGCCATAAACCGCTACCTCGACAAGCCACTGAGGCTTGCCGATGTCGGTACCGGTCAGATTCGTATCAGCGGCATCTACAACACCCGGGAAGTAGGCCAGTTGGTGAACAACCTGCCCAAGGTGCTGCCGGTCTATCTGACCCGCAGCAACGACGGCAGCACGGTGCTCAACCGTATTTCGCCGCCGCCCGCCAAGCGCTGAGTGCCCTGCTGTTAGAGCGTCATCGCCGCCAGCCACCCAAAGGCCAACAGCGGCAGGTTGTAGTGGATGAACGTCGGCACCACCGTGTCCCAGATGTGATGGTGCTGCCCGTCCACATTGAGCCCGGAAGTCGGACCCAGGGTGGAATCCGATGCTGGCGAGCCTGCGTCACCCAACGCGCCTGCCGTACCGACGATACACACGGTCGCCAAAGGGTCGAAGCCGAGCTGGACGCACAGCGGTACGAAAATCGCAGCCAGAATCGGTACGGTGGAAAACGACGAGCCAATGCCCATGGTGACCAGCAGGCCCACCAGCAGCATCAGCAAGGCACCTATCCCTTTGCTGTGGTTGATCCAATGCGCCGAGGTTTCGACCAGGCTTTGCACATCACCCGTGGCTTTCATGACGTCTGCAAAGCCAGAGGCGGTGATCATGATGAAACCAATCATGGCCATCATCTTCATACCTTCGGTGAACAGATCATCGGTGTCGCGCCACTTGACGATGCCTGACAGCGAGAAAATCAAGAAGCCGACCATCGCGCCGATGATCATCGAATCCACCAGCAGCTGAACGACGAACGCGGCAACGATTGCAATGCCGGCCACCAGTAGCGTCATCGGGTTGTAACGCACGCTCACCTGTTCGACCTGCTCGATACGCGCCAGGTCGTAGTCGCGTTTTTTTCGGTAGCTGACGAACATCGCCACTATCAAGCCCACCAACATACCAGCGGCGGGAATGGCCATGGCGTGGGTAACGTTGACACCCGTGATGTCGACCCCTGCACGCGCCACGTTGGCCAGCAGAATCTGATTGAGGAAAATATTGCCGAAACCCACAGGCAGGAAAATGTAGGGCGTGATCAGGCCGAATGTAATGACGCAGGCGATCAGGCGCCGGTCGATACGCAGGCGGGTCAGCACATAGAGCAGCGGCGGCACCAATAATGGAATGAAGGCGATATGGATGGGCAGAATGTTTTGCGACGAGACGGCCACCACCAGCATCAAACCGATCATCAACCATTTGACCCTGCCACCTTGGTCGTGGCCTTGCCGGTCGATCATGGCCAATGCCCGGTCGGCCAACGCATGCGCCAGGCCGGATTTGGCGATGGCCACGGCAAAGGCACCCAGCAACGCATAGGACAGTGCCACGGTAGCCCCCCCGCCGAGCCCACCATTGAAAGCTTCAAGTGTGCCTTGCACACCCAGGCCGCCGACCAGCCCACCTGCCAGGGCACCGACGATCAGGGCGATGACCACGTGCACGCGGGACAGGCTCAGTATCAGCATGATGCCGACCGCGGCAATCACTGCATTCATGGGGGGCTTACCTCACTGGGAACAAAAAAGCGCGCACTCTGACGCAGTGCACGGCAGATGTCAAAACTGCCAGGCAACGGCGGATTGCCCGCAACCGGCGGATCAAATTGAATGTTTGAATAAAGAAAAGTCTGTAGGAGCCGATACCCACCTGGGGCTGGAAACCGCCTCGCCCGTGCCCTAACCCTTACTTGTCATAAAAAGGGATCTGCCCCATGCCTCTGCGACAACTTTCCATCCAATGGAAAATCACATTGCTGGCCGGCCTGTGCCTGGCCGGCATCGTCACCCTGCTCATCGGTTTGTCCCTGTACCGGATGGACCACAGCTCGGACCTGGTCAAGGCCAGCAGCATGCAGATGCTGACCGAATCGGCCCAGTCGCGCATCGAATCCCAGGGCGAGGTGCAGGCCCTGAACATCCGCCGCCAATTCATGGATGCTTACCAGTACGGTGCGGGCTTTTCCAGGCAGGTACTGTTCCTGCGTGAACAGGCCGAAAAGCGCTTTCTCGATGCGTTCGACCTGCGCGAGGATATGACCCGGCAGGTGCGCGCCGCGCTCCAGGCCAACCCCGATCTGCTGGGCCTGTCACTGGTGTTCGAGCCCAATGCGCTGGACAGCAAGGACAGCCTGTTCGCCGGCCAGGCTGAGCTCGGCAGCAACGAAACCGGGCGCTTCGCCCTGTACTGGTCGCAACCGCACGTGGGCCAGCTCACCTCGATGGCCCTGCCCGAGCGCGACATGGCCGACACGTCCATTGGGCCCAGCGGCCAACCTGCCAACACCTGGTGGGTATGCCCGCGTACATCGGGCAAGGTCTGCGTGGTCGAACCCTACTTCTATGCCATCGATGGTCAGCAGGTGCTGATGACCAGCATCGTCTTCCCGCTGGTGGTGGACGGCAAGGCGATCGCCACCCTGTCGGTGGACATCAACCTCAACAGCCTGCAGGCCCTGAGCGAACAGGCCAGCCGCAGTCTCTACGAAGGCCGCACCACCGTCGGCATCCTCAGCCCGGTGGGCTTGCTGGCAGGCTACAGTGCCGATGCCAGCAAGCTCTCCCAGCGTTTCGATCAGATCGACACGACCAAAGGTGCGGAGCTGGTGGCCAAGATGGCCGACGGCAAGATGACCATCATCAATGACCGCCAACGCCTGAAAGTGCTCGCGGCCTTCCGCCCGATCCCGGACGCCAAGCCATGGGGCGTGTTGCTGGACGTCCCCGAAAACGCCCTGACCGGGCCCGCCGAGGCCCTGAAGCAGGAACTGGACGCCCTCAACACCAGCGGTACCCTGCTCGAACTGGGCCTAGGCCTGGCAGCAGCCATTTTTGGCCTGCTGATGGTGTGGCTGATGGCCCGGGGCGTTACTCGCCCGATACTGGGCGTGGCGGCCATGCTCAAGGACATCGCCAGTGGCGAAGGTGACCTGACCCGCCGCTTGACCTACGACAAGCAAGATGAACTGGGTGAACTCGCGGGCTGGTTCAACCGCTTCCTGGACAAACTCCAGCCCACCATCGCCGAGGTGAAACAGTCGGTACAGGCCGCCCGCTCGACGGCCGATCAGTCCTCGGCCATCGCCACCCAGACCAGCGCCGGCATGGAGCAGCAATACCGCCAGGTGGACCAGGTAGCCACCGCCTCGCACGAGATGAGCGCGACCGCCCAGGATGTCGCCCGCAGCGCAGCGCAAGCCGCGCAGGCGGCCCGCGACGCCGACCAGGCAACGCGCGAAGGGTTGGCGGTGATCGATCGCACTACCCACAGCATCGATTCGCTGGCCGCCGACATGAGCACGGCCATGGCCGAGGTGCAGGGCCTGTCGCAGAACAGCGAAAAAATCGGCTCCGTACTGGAAGTCATCCGCTCGATTGCCGAGCAGACTAACTTGCTGGCGCTCAACGCCGCCATCGAGGCAGCCCGAGCCGGTGAGGCCGGGCGCGGCTTTGCGGTGGTCGCCGATGAGGTTCGCAACCTGGCCCAGCGCACCCAGGAGTCGGTCGAAGAAACCCGCCAGGTCATCGAGGCCTTGCAGGACGGTACCCGTGAAGTGGTGGGCGCAATGGACAACAGCCATCGTCAGGCCCAAAGCGGCGTGCAGCAGGTCGGCCAGGCCGTGACCGCCTTGCAGCGCATTGGCCAGGCGGTGACGGTCATCACCGACATGAACCTGCAGATCGCCTCGGCAGCCGAGGAACAAAGCGCGGTGGCCGAGGAGATCAACAGTAACGTGGCGACCATTCGCGATGTCACCGAGTCGCTGTCAGGCCAGGCCAACGAATCGGCGCGGGTCAGCCAGTCGCTCAATGCCTTGGCCAACCAGCAGCAGGCATTGATGGACCAGTTCCGCGTCTGAGCCTGCCCCCTGTGCTGCGTCGTCTACACTTGCCCCATTCCCGAAGGGCCGTAGACGACGAGGTCAGGCATGAAAAGAGGTTCATCGCTGCTGCTCGGGGCGCTGTTCGCCCTGGGCCTGGCCGCTGCCGACAGCGCTAGCGCTGCCGATCAGAAGCCACCCATCCGCTTTGGCGCCCTTACCTGGGAAAGCGGTGCCTTCACCACCGAACTCCTGCGCGTGATCGTCGAGCGTGGGTACGGCTACGCCACCGAGACATTGCCTGGTAGCACGGTCAGCCTGGAAGTCGCCCTGGCCCGCAACGACCTGCAAGTGATCGCCGAAGAATGGGCCGGTCGCAGCCCTGCCTGGGTCAAGGCCGAGCAGGCAGGTCAGGTGTTTGCACTGGGCGACACGGTCAAGCATGCCGAGGAAGGCTGGTGGGTGCCGGCGTATGTCATCGCAGGCGATGCGTCGCGCAACCTCAAGGCCTTGGCGCCTGAGCTGCGCAGCGTCGAGGATCTCAAGCGCTACGCTGCGGTGTTTCGCGACCCCGAATCACCCGACAAAGGCCGTTTCCTGAACAGCCCCAGTGGCTGGACGTCCGAGACCGTGAACAGCCAAAAGCTCAAGGCCTATGGGCTGGACCAACTGTACACCAACTTCCGCACAGGTTCCGGGGCCGCGATGGATGCGGAGATCGGGTCGGCCATTCGCCGGGGCCAACCGGTGCTTTTCTACTACTGGAACCCTACCCCGCTCATGGGCCGCTACAAGCTCGTGCGGCTACAGGAACCTGCATTCGATGCCCAGGCCTGGGCGACCTTGACCGACCCTGCCAACCCAGCCCCAAAAGGCAGCAGTTCGCTGCCGGCGAAACTCTCGGTTGGCGTGTCCAAAGCCTTTCGTGAGCAATACCCGGACGTGGTCCAGGTATTCGAACGGGTGGATTTGCCTATCGACACGCTCAACCAGGCATTGGCGCAGATGAGCGAAAAACGTACCCCACCCCGTGACGCCGCCTTGGCGTTCATGCGCCAGCACCCGCACGTGTGGAAGGCTTGGCTTCCCGAGCAGGTGGCCACCAAGGTCGAGGGCGGTCTGTGAGCAATGGTTTCCCCCAGGCTTTGCAGTTTTCCTTCGCCGATCAGGTCAACCGCATGGTCGACTGGTTGGTACTCCATTATGGGGACCACCTGCGCAGCGTCTCCGACCAGTTGCTGCAAGTGCTCGTTGGCCTTGAAAATCTGCTGCGGCTCATGCCGTGGTGGCTACTGCTGGCGGTGGTCGGTGCGCTGGCCTGGCATGCTTGCCGAAGCCTGCTGCGCAGCTGTGTCCTGGTAGGGCTGCTGGCGGTCATCGGTATGCTGGGGTTATGGGACAAACTGCTGCAGACCCTGGCGCTGGTGCTGGTCAGTACCGGGTTGTGCGTGCTGGTTGGCATACCGTTGGGCGTCGTGCTGGCCGCTCGGCCGTTGGCAAGGCGGCTGGTGATGCCAGTGCTCGACGTGATGCAGACCCTACCCGCTTTCGTGTACCTGATTCCCGTGTTGATGCTCTTCGGTCTGGGCAAGGTGCCTGCGGTTTTCGCGACCTTGATCTATGCCCTGCCACCGTTGGTGCGACTCACTGAACTTGGGTTGAGTCAGATAGACCCGTCGTTGCTCAAAGCCGCCCAAGGCCTTGGCGCGACCCGTGCCCAGCGGCTCAGGCGCATCGCACTGCCCCTGGCGCTGCCCAGCATCATGGCCGGGCTCAACCAGTCGGTCATGATGGCCCTGTCGATGGTCGTGGTCGCCTCGATGATTGGGGCGCGAGGGCTTGGCGAAGATGTGCTGGCAGGCATCCAGACGCTGAACGTTGGTCAAGGCGTCGAGGCCGGGCTGGCCATCGTGGCACTGGCCATGGTCATCGACCGTATCAGCCAGGCGTATGGGCGTGGACGGCGTTGAAAGGCCATAGCCAGGGCGGTAGGACGGGCATGGCAAAGCAAGTGTCCGGCCGGTAGTCTGTGCAACGTACCCGGCCACGGATCTGCCTCCATGCTGCATGTGCTGTTGACCACCCTGCTCCCCATCATCCTGTTGATCGCCCTGGGCACACTGCTGCGGGTGCGTGGCTTCGTCTCGGACAGCTTCTGGCCGGGAGCCGAGCGCCTGAGCTACTACGTACTGCTGCCCTCGTTGTTCCTCCATGGCCTGGCCACTGCCAACCTGGACGGGGTGCCGGTGCTGGCCATGGTCGCGGTGCTGATGCTTTCGACCCTGTCCGGGGCGTTGCTGCTGGTGCTTTACCAGGGCGTGCGCCAGCACGACGGCACCGACTTCACGTCGCTGTTTCAGGGTGGCATCCGGTTCAACAACTACATCGGCGCGACCTTGGCCGCGGGCATCTACGGCAGCGCGGGCATCGCATTGGCAGCAGTGGCCAACGCAGCCATCGTGCCACTGGTCAATCTGCTCTGCGTGCTGGTGTTCGCGCGCTTCAGCGCCCGGCACAGCTCGCCGCTGACGGTGCTGCGGGCGATCCTTGCCAACCCACTGATTCTAGGGTGTGCGGGGGGCATGCTGTTACGGGTGACGGGGCTGGGCCTGCCGGCTGGCATCGAGCCTACCCTTGGCGCGCTAGGGCATGCCGCGTTGCCGCTGGGGTTGCTGTGCGTCGGTGCGGCCCTGGGTGGTGCACGTCTCGGTGATCAGGCCCAGCCATTGATAGCGGCCTGTGTCTTCAAGTTCCTGGTGATGCCGGTGACGACATGGGGGCTCTGCCGCCTGCTCGGCCTCAGTGGCCAGGCCGCTGTAGTGGCGGTGATTTTCCAGGCGCTGCCAACGGCATCGTCGTCCTACGTCATGGCCAGGCAAATGGGCGGCAACGCGCCTCTGATGGCGACCATCATTGCGGTACAGACGGTGGCGGCGGCGGCCACGCTTCCTCTGGTCCTTTCACTGTTGTTGGGCTGACAGCTGCACAACATCATGCATGGCCGATATCATGCCGAGTGCAAGTCCGGTCCACGCACACTCAGCATTGCCCCCTTACACCTGGCCTGCACGCCGCCGCACTTTTTGCCCAGCCTGCGGTCTACTCTCCCTTACGACCGACAATGACTGCAGGCGTTTTCAATGCGTTGCACAGCTCGGGTCAAAACCATCGGGCTTGTGTAGGATAGGCAGCGCCTACTCGCCGCTGCCAGCCTCAGGGAGAACCATATGCGCGTCCTGTCATCTGTCGCTGCCTTCACGCTTGGGCTGATCGTTTCCTCCCAGGCACTGGCTGTCACGGGCGAAGAAGCACAGTTGATAGCGGCCATCAACGTCTACCGCAGCCAGGCGCAGCCCTGTGGCGAGCAAGGCTCGCTCGAACTGCCGCCGCTCAACAGCGACACCCGCCTGGCGCTGTCTCCCGAAGGCACCCGTGACCTTCAGCAGGCCATGACCCGCGCCGGTTACCCCATGGTCAACGTGCAGGCGATCAGCCTGTCTGGCCCCCGAGATGCACCCGCTGCCATGCACGCCATTGAAGAAAGCTTCTGCCAGGTGGTGCTCGATCCTCAGTTCGTCGACATCGGCGTCAGCCAGGAAGGTCGGGATTGGCGCATTGTGCTGGCGCGCCCCCTGCTCTCTGGTCGCCTGGGCGACTGGCAGGCGGAAGGACAAAAGATGCTCCAGGAAATCAACGCCGCGCGTCGGCAACCCCGCCAGTGCGGCGGCCAACCCTACGCCGCCGCACCTGCACTTGGCTGGAACACCGTGCTGGCCGGAGTGGCAGCCGGCCACACGCGGGCCATGGCCAACCAGAACTTCTTCGATCACATCGACAAAGAAGGCCGCACCCCAGGTGATCGGGCCGAGCTTGCCGGTTATCTGTACCAGCAGATTGGCGAGAACATCGCCGCCGGGCGCGACACGCCGCACAAGGTGGTTCAAGGCTGGCTAGACAGCCCAGGCCACTGCGCAGTCCTGATGAGCGCCGACTTCCGGGACCTCGGCGCAGCCTATGCCGTAGACCCGAAGAGCGATGCCGGCATCTATTGGACGGCCCTGTTCGGCTCGCCGCAATAGCGCCTGGTTGAACCGGCGACACCCGACACCCGCAGTGTTGGCCCCGGGCTTCAGGCTGGCCGGATCAGAAACCCAGCGTGGCAGACAGCAGGTAAGTGCGTGGCGTCGACAAGGTAAGCCCCGGTTCGGCGTCATCCGGCGCGCCTGCTGAGCTCCAGTAACGGTCGCCGAGCACGTTTTCGACGCTGGCGCGCAGGGTCACCTGCGTGTCGTCCAGCTTGAAGGCGTACCGTGCCCCCAGGTCATAGCGTTCCCAGCCGTCGATCTTCTTGCTGTTGTTCTGGTCCAGGTACTGGGAGCTCGAGTGCGTCCCGCGCGCCGTCAGGGTCAGCCCCTGGACCGCCGGCACATCCCATTCGGCCCCCAGGTTGACGTTGTACGCGGGCGTTGCGGGCGCACGGTTGCCATCGTAGGCACCCCCCACGGTATCGGTCAGCTCACTGTCGATGTACATCACCCCGCCCAGCACACGCACCCCTTTCGTGGGTTCACCGAACACGGTCAGCTCCACACCCCGGTTGTTGCGCTTGCCATTGGCGCCGAAGACCCGGGAGCCGGGGTTGGTTTCATAGGCAGGCTGACGGATTCTGAAGGCGCTGGCCGTGAACGCCACGTTGCCCAGGTCATACTTGGCACCCACTTCCACCTGGCGGCTGGTGAAAGGCGGGAAAATCTGGTCCTCGTTGATCGAGGTGGACGGTGCGATCTTGCCTTGGCTCAAGCCTTCCATGTAGTTGGCATACACCGACAGCTCATCCGTCACCTTGTACAGCACACCACCGGAGGGCGACACCTTCTTCTCGTCATACGCCGTGTCGCCTTTGACCCCATCACTCCAATCGTCCACCTGCACCCGCTGCCAGCGCAGCCCCAGGGTCAACAGCAATCGGTCATCAAAGAAGCCGAGGGTGTCGGACAACGCCAGCCCAGAGAAACGGTTCTCGGTGTAATCCTTCGAATCGAGCCGCGTCGGGGTACCTGGCGTGGGCGTCGCCGTCGGATGATAGAGGTTGCCGGCTGAGGCGGCGTAACGGGCACCCCCATTGGTGAAGTCCATGTAGTAGTACGTGGCAGCCAGGTTGATCTCGTGGCTGACGGGCCCGGTGTGCAACCAGGTCCTCAAGCCCGCCAAGGCAGTGCGTACCGATTCATCCCTGCTGAAATCGCGGGGCTGGATGGTGAAGTCGCCAGCATTGTTGATCACAGAGACGTTATGGCGCAGGAAATCGTGTCGGCTCTCCCGGGCGCCCACTGCGCCATAGGCCAGCACAGAATCGCTGAGGTCATATTCGGCATGCACTGCCCCGAAGGTATCGTTGGTGCGCGCCTTGCTCCACGCCTGGGCGTAGTTGCGGTGCACATCGCCAGCACGCGGTACCTGGGCGCTTGCCCCTACCAGCACACGCTCCTGAGGGGCATCGGTGTCACGCTCGGTATGCCCAAGGTCGGTCGAAAGCCGCAGGCGCTCGCCGCGAAAATCCAGCCCCAGTACGGCCATTTCGCGGTCCACTTGCTGGTGGTCCCATTCGGTATCGCCAGACTGTTTCACCGCGTTCAGACGCATGCCGAACTGCTGCTGTTCACCGAACCTTCGCCCTACGTCAACGGCCCCGCCTACCTGGCCCGCCGAGGCGTAGCTGCCGGTGAACTCGGTGATCGGCGTGTCGCCAGCGCGTTTGGGTTGGACGTTGATGCCGCCGCCGACGCTACCCCGTGGCGCAATGCCGTTGATCAACTGGCTGGGGCCCTTGATGATGTCGACCCGTTCGGCCATCTCCATATCGATCGAATAGGTAGGTAGCAAGCCATAGAGGCCGTTGTAGGACACATCACTGTTATACAAGCTGAAACCGCGAATGGTGAACTGCTCGAAACGCCCACCGGCCGGGTTGGTGGCACGAACCGAAGGGTCGCTGGCGACCAGTTCGCTCAGGGTGCGGGCCTGTTGGTTCTTCACGAGGTCGCTGGTGTAACTGGTGATGCTGAACGGCGTTTCCATGAAATCGCGCGCACCCAGCAAGCCCTGCGCGCCTTGGCGGGCGACCTGCCCGCCTGCATAAGGGGGTGCTTCGTCGGTCGCCGGTAGGCCACCGACGATGCTGGTAGGGGCTATTTCCAGCGGGCCACTTTGCTGGGGCGACGGCACGAGAGTGAAAGCATCTTGGCCCACGGCTACCCATTGCAGACCGCTGCCGCGCAGTAACTGCGTGAAGCCTTCATCGACGCTGTATTGCCCGGTCAGCCCTTCGCTGCGCAGGCCCTTGACCAGCGCTGGGTCCAGCGACAAGCTGACCCCTGCTTGATCGGCGAAGCGGGTCAATGCCGCCCCCAGGCTCGCCGCTGGCACTTGGTAGGTGCGCCGGGCTGGCTCATCGGCCCAAGCGGGCGTGCCGAGCAGCAGGCTGATGGCGAACAATGGGCGTGCTGCCCGCACCCATGGGCGCAGGTGGATGGACTTTACTGCAGGCATCTATAAAGCTCCCCTTTATGGTGTTCTAGGGGTAATGACAGGCGAGTCCGGAAAAGGGGACAGCTTCTCGTTGATATCACGTGCAATGCGTCGCAACGCAGCGTTCGGGGGTGAACTTGGCGGGTTCGAGCTTCAGGCAGTCGTTGCTCGCGGCACCAGCGTGATCCAGTAGCGGGTACGGGCTACCACCTGCACCGGCAGGCTTGCCGCGAGCAGCGTCAATACCTGGTCGGTGTCATCCAGTCGGAAGGTGCCGGTCACCCGCAGCCTGTCCAACGCCGGGTCCCAGCGCAGCACACCTGGGCGATAGCGGCTCACCTCCACAAGCAAGTCGCCTAGCCGCTGATCGTCCAGGCGCAACACGCCATCACGCCATCCCAGTCGCCATGCCTCGAAGAAACCGAGATTTCGAATACCTGACGCCACAAGGTCGGCCTGCTGACCGGCGTTGAGGCGCAGGCGATTACCCCCTGAGGGCTGCACGTCTGCCCTGCCCTGGACTACCGCGACCTGACACCCTGATTCGATCAGGCGGACGCACACCTGTCCAGGGCCAAGGGTTGCACCACCCAGCGACACCTGGCCTGAAGGCACCTGGATGGTCAGGGGTTGAAGGCCAGGCGTGGTGACTGAAATTTCGCCGCGTCGCAACCACACCTTGTGATTTACGGTGTCCAGGTCGACAGCGCTGTCGGTGTTCAACTGCACCGTGGTGCCGTCATCGAGCGTCACCACTCGACGCTCACCTACATCCGTGCGCAGGTCGGCAGTCCAGGCCTCAAGGGGCAGTTCGTGGCTCACCCACCAAGCCGTAGGCACCAGCGCTGCCAAACCCAGTATTTGCCCAAGCGCGGTACGTCGGCTCTGATCCGGACGGTCCAGCGTGGCCATGGCCAGACTGGCAGGCAAACCGGTGAAGCGCTCGCGCAAGCGCAGCGCCTGCTGCCAGGCGGTCTCATGCACAGCGCTTTGGCTGCGCCACTGCTCAAGCCCGGCCAGGTCCGCTTCACGGGTATCGCCTGAATCGATGAGCGCCAACCACTGCGCGGCCTCGCGCACCGCCTCCCGCAGGTGCACAGGCGCACTCACAGGAGTTCGGCCAGCAGGCAGTGCTCATAAGCGTGCGCCATGTAGCGCTTGACCGACCGCTCGCAAACACCAAGCCGGCTGGCGATGTCGGCGTAGCTCAGTCCTTCGAGCTGGCTCAGCAGAAAAGCCTTGCGCACGACCGGCTTCAAACCGCCCAGCAATTCATCGAGTGCCTGCAGCGTTTCGAGCAACAACCAGCGCTGCTCGGGCGAAGGTGCGTGCTGTTCGGGCAGGTGGGCCAGGGCTTCAAGGTAGGCTTTTTCAAGGCTGCGGCGTTGGTGCAGGTTGCTCAGCAGTCGCTTGCCAACTGTCAACAGGTAGGCGCGTGGTTCGCGGATGTCGGTCAACGGCTGGGCGCTGGCCATCACGCGAAGGAAGGTATCCTGACTCAGGTCGGCCGCATCCCAGGCATTGCCCATGCGCCGTCGTAGCCAGCCCTCGAGCCAGCCACGGTGCTCCCGGTAGAGGTCAGGGAAGCTTTGCGAGGGCGGCGGCGCGGCTTCGAACATGGACAAGTCCCTGCGATGATGTAAATAGGATTAATTCTAATTTACATCTCACCACAGGGCCAAGCCCTTTATCACTGCTTACGCAATGGCCGCATCCACCAGTACCTGGGCTTCCTGTACCAGACGTTGCAAGTGGGCTTCGTCGACGAAACTCTCCGCGTAGATCTTGTAGATGTCCTCGGTGCCGGATGGCCGGGCTGCGAACCAGCCATTGGCGGTGATGACCTTCAGACCACCGATGGCCTGCCCATTCCCTGGCGCGTGGCTCAGGATCTGCAGGATCGGCTCTCCAGCAAGCTCGGTGGAGGTCACTTGCTCGGGCGCAAGCTTGCTCAACAACCCTTTCTGGCGGGCATCGGCCTTGGCTTCCACGCGGGTAGCGAACGGCTTGCCCAGGGCCTGGGTCAGCTCGGCATACGCCTGGCTTGGGTTACGTCCCGTCCGGGCGGTCATTTCCGCAGCCAGCAAGGCCGGGATGAGGCCATCTTTGTCGGTTGCCCATACCGAGCCGTCGCGGCGCAGGAACGAGGCGCCCGCACTTTCTTCGCCACCAAAGCCCAGCGTGCCATCGAACAGGCCTTGGGCGAAGAACTTGAAGCCTACGGGTACTTCGTACAGCTCGCGGCCCAGCCGTTGGGTTACGCGATCGATCAGGCCGCTGGACACGACCGTCTTGCCGACGGCTGCGTCGCTACGCCACTGGGGACGGTTGCGGTACAGGTAGTCGATGGCCACGGCCAGATAGTTGTTAGGTTGCAGCAAGCCGTCGGGGGTGACGATGCCATGGCGATCATGGTCCGGATCGCAGGCAAAGGCCACGTCGAAACGCTCGCGCAGGCCGATCAAGCCCTGCATGGCGTAGGGTGACGAAGGGTCCATGCGAATCTGGCCATCCCAGTCGACGCTCATGAAACGGAACGTCGGGTCGACCTCGGTGTTTACCACTTCCAGGTCCAGTTGATAATGCTGGGCAATGGCCGACCAGTAGCGCACCCCTGCCCCACCCAGCGGGTCCACACCCAAGCGCAGCTTGGCCGCACGGATGACCTCGAAGTCGATGACGTTTTCCAGGTCTGCCACGTAGTGGCTGACGTAGTCGTGACGATGGGTGGTAGGGGCCTGCAGCGCCTGGGCGTGGTCGATACGCTTGACCCCCGCCAGCCCATCCGCCAGCAACTCGTTGGCCTTGGCTTCGATCCACTTGGTGACGTCGCTGTCGGCCGGGCCGCCGTTGGGCGGGTTGTACTTGAAGCCGCCACTTTGCGGCGGGTTGTGCGAGGGCGTGATGACAACCCCGTCGGCCAGGCCGTCCTGGCGCCCACGGTTGTAGCAGAGGATGGCATGAGACACTGCCGGTGTCGGGGTGTACTCGTCGTCCTTGGACAACATCACCTGCACGCCGTTGGCAGCCAGCACTTCCAACGCACTCGCTGCTGCAGGTGCTGACAGCGCGTGGGTGTCGGCACCGACGAACAGGGGGCCATCGATGCCCTTTTCCTGGCGGTACAGGCAGATGGCCTGGGTGATGGCCAGTACATGGTATTCGTTGAAGCTCAACTCAAGCGAAGTACCCCGGTGCCCCGATGTGCCGAAGGCGACCCGCTGGCTCGCCACGCCAGCGTCCGGCCGGCCGGTATAGTAGGCCGTGAGCAGGCGGGGAATATCGACCAGCACGCTGGCTGGAGCCGGCTTGCCTGCCAAAGGACTGAGCGTCATGCATTAACCTCGAGTTCAGCGAAATGTGGGGGGTTAGAGCGTGCAGTGTACTGAGAGTTGCAAGTGCGCGCGATGCAGGGCACGAAAGAAACCCCGGGTATCGCTCGATGATAATTTGATGCAGACCCCCCGTCCCTGCCACGGGATGATATCGAGCCCCTGCCTTATGTGGATCTTGGCTCAAGCCATGCGGTCAGAAGCCTTGTCGAGCACACCATTGCTGTGAGGCACCATGGCTTTCTATCGTCTGACGCGCACTCACCCTCGATTGAGCCTGGCCACAGGCGCAGGGTTGCTGAGCGCCTGGCTGGTCCCTGTCAGCGACCCTGTGCAACGCCTGCTGGCAGGCTGGAACATTGGCGTCTGGTTGTACCTGATGCTGGTACTCTGGCTCAGCTGCACCGCAAGCCCTGCAAAGGTTCGCAAGGTGGCCCACAGCGAAGACGAAAACGCGGGCCTGGTGCTGCTGACCGTCTGCGTCGCAGCGATCGCCAGCCTGGTCGCCGTGACGCTGCAACTGGTGTCCAGCCGCGGGCTGCAGGGCAGTGCATTGACGGCTCACTACCTGTACACCGGGTTCACCGTCGCAGGCTCCTGGCTGCTGATTGGCTGCATCTTCAGCCTTCACTATGCACGGCTGTTCTATGCAGTGAAGGCCACGGCGCCGCCTTTACGCTTCGCCGATGGCGAAACCCAGCCAGACTACTGGGACTTTCACTACGTCTCGTTCACCATCAGCGTGGCCGTCCAGACATCCGACGTGGGGGTAGCCGGTAGCGCGATGCGGCGCGTGGTATTGGCCCACTCGCTGGTGGGGTTCGTGTTCAACACCGCCATTCTTGGCTTTACCATCAATATCGCGGCTGGGTTGCTTGGGTGAATCACCCGTCGGTCAGGTTTCATGAACTCACGCCATGCTCGGCTTTATACGTTCTATAGGCTTATCTCGTATCCCCACCCTGAACCCGGCTTCCGAGGTTCAGCGTTTGGATTGGCTCGATGCGGTGGGCGTGTGCCCGCCGGACGGGCAAAATCATGAGGATGCGCCTTAACCGGCTTCAGATTCCCATAGCGCTGTGATGCAGGTCATGCCCTGCAACATTTGTCACATTTGCAAGCGAGAATCACGTCAGCCAGATGCTATGGTTACATTCCCGGCAGCCACGGTGCGCGGCCGCCCTTCACCAGCTTTCAGTCACGTACAAGGAGGCTCGGATGAACAAGATGACCTTCCCCAACGCCTGTCAAGTCATGCGCTGGCACTTCCATCCGTTGGGTTTCGAAGCCAACATGGATGCACCGCGCAGCATGGTGGCGCGGCTGTTCGATCGAAGCACGGGCGAAACCTTGCTGGCCATAGCAGGCATCCCCTGCACAGCCATCATGGCTGCCAGCGATGTAGAGCGCATCATCGAAGCGGTCGAAACCGAACTCGATGCCTTCCAACCCCCTCCTTTGCTGCGCAACGCCAGTTAACCCAGGGTCGAGTTCGACCCCCGCAACTGCTCGGCCGGCACGGGTCGACCGAGCAAGTAGCCCTGAAGCGAATCGCAGCCTAACCGCGTCAGGAAGGCCTGCTGACTGGAGGTCTCGACGCCTTCTGCGACGATTCGCAACCCCAGTGCGCGGCCCAGGGCAACGATGGCCGACACGATGGCCGCATCCTCGCCCTCATCTTCCAGCTCGCGCACGAACCCTCGGTCGATCTTCAGCTCGTTGGCTGGCAAGCGCTTGAGGTACATCAGGCTGGAATAACCTGTACCAAAGTCGTCAATCGATAGGTCCACGCCCATGTCCGAGAGCTGCTGGAGTACGGTCAGGCTCACCTCCACGTCGGACATCGCCGTGGTTTCGGTGATTTCTAACGTCAGGCAGTTGGCGGGCAGTGCGTGACGTTCGAGGGCACGCGCCACGCTATCGAGCAGGCCCGCGTGGCAAAACTGGATGGCCGACAGATTGACCGCGATCCGCCAGCCCTCGATACCCTCATCCAGCCACAGGCGCATCTGGCGACACGCCTCGTCCAATACCCAGTCACCGATGGGGATGATCAGGCCGGTCTTTTCCGCCAGGCCGATGAAACGGTCTGGGGCCAAAAGCCCGTGCTGAGGATGCTCCCAACGCAGCAACGCCTCGGCGCCGATCGGTTGACACCGCTTGGCGTCGAACTTGGGTTGGTAATGCAGACGGAATTGACCGGCTGCCACTGCCAGGCGCAAGTCCTGCAACAACTGCAGCTGCTGACGGGCGTTGCTGTTCATCGAGGCGTCGAAGAAGCTGTAGCCATTCTTGCCGACCCGCTTGGCGTGATACATGGCAGCGTCGGCGTTGCGCAGCAGCTCGTGCTGATCCTGGCCGTTGCCGGGATACAGGACGATACCCAGGCTCGCTGAAAGCTGCAGATCATGCTCGGCCACTCTGAAAGGCCGCGAGACCAGATTCACCTGTTTGATGGCAACGTTCATGGCATCGCTCGGGTCCTGTAACTCGACCAACAGCACGAACTCGTCCCCGCCGATGCGCGCCAGCGTGTCCTGACTGTGCAGGTGACCCCGCAATCGCGTCGCCACAGCCTTGAGCAGCAGGTCCCCAGCATGATGGCCAAAGGCGTCGTTGACCGGCTTGAACCCATCCAGATCAATGAACATCAGCGCAAAGCACCCCCCCTGCTCAGCGACCTTCGCGATGGCCAGTTCTATGCGGTCAGCCAGCAGACTGCGATTGGGCAGCCCTGTAAGCGTGTCGTGCAATGCCAGCTGAGTCAGCTCCTGGTTGGCCAGGGTCAAAGACCTGGCCAACGCCGCCGTGCGAGCTTCGAGGCGCGCGTCCAGTACGGAGGTCAGCAAGGCCACGAGCAACACGGCAAAGGTCGTGATCAGGACAAGCGATACCAGGCCGTCCCCTTCCAGGCCATCGGGCAGCGCGCCACAGAAACTGCCCTGGGGAAAACCAGCGGCCGCCATACCGGTGTAGTGCATGCCAACGATGGCGATCCCCATGAGCACCGCTGCCAGCCCACGTATCTGACGCACGTAGGGGGTCTGCCGGCGCAGCCGGAACGCGGTCCACAGCGCCGCAGCCGAGGCGCCCACCGCGATCAGCAGCGAGGCCATGAACAGGCTCGGGTCATAGTCGATCCCGGGTGTCATGCGCAGCGCTGCCATGCCGGTGTAATGCATGCTGGCGATTCCGGCACCCATGATGAGCGCGCCGAGGGCAAGCTGCAGGAAGGGCAAGCTGGGCTGGCTGACCAGCCACAGGGCGAAGCCCGAGGACAGCACCGCGATCAACAGCGAACATGCCGTCAACGTGAGGTCATAGCCCAGCTCGACAGGCAGCTGCAAGGCGAGCATGCCGACAAAATGCATCGACCATATGCCGGTCCCCATGGCCAGCGCCCCGCCGATCATCCATAGCGAGGCGGCATACCCTCTGGCGGTGGCAATGCGCCCGGCAAGGTCCAGCGCCGTGTAGGACGCAAGGATGGCCACGCACAGGGAAATCAGCACCAGCGAAGAGGAGTAGCTAGCGGTCAGCATTTTGCGAAGTACCAGGGGCTGGCAGAGGTAGGCACGAAAGGCCGACCATTGTACTCAAGCTTTGGTAAAACGCACGGTGTTTCGACATGTCAAATGGCCATGTCGACAGCAGGTAGGTGCGTCGACATGTGCCATGGGCTGCGCATCAATCCTGGTCGGCGAAAGCCCCACGGGCATCCCAGCCACCGCCCAGCGCTGCCACCAATTGGACACTGGCGACCAAGCGTCCCTGCAACAGGTTGAGCACACTGCGTTCGTTGCTCAGGGCGGTGGCTTGCACATTGACCACATCCAGATAGCCGATCAAGCCGGCCTTGTACTGATTTTCCGTAAGCCGCAGCGATTCGCGGGCTGCCTCCAGGGCTTCCTGGCGCACCACGGCTTCGTCCCCGTACACCTTCAGTTGCACCAGCAGGTTCTCGACTTCCTTGAACCCATCGAGCACGGTCTGGCGGTACTGGGCGACCGTCTGGTCGTATACGGCAACGGTACGGTCCACCTCGGCGCTGCGCCTGCCGGCATCGAACAGGGTGAGCGCAAGCTGTGGGCCAACCGACCAGTAGCGGTTGGGCAACTCGATCCAGTTGTTGAAGCTGCTGCTCGAATAACCGCCATTAAGGCTCAGGCTGAGATCTGGGAAGTAAGCCGCACGTGACACGCCGATATTGGCGTTGGCGGCCATCACGTTGCGCTCGGCAGCGGCGATGTCGGGTCGGCGCTCGAGCAGTTGCGACGGCAGTGCCACCGGGATTTGTGGCAATGCAGGAATAGCCTGGCTGTCGGCCAGGGCAAATTGCGCAGGCGTCTTGCCCAGCAACACGGCAATGGCGTTCTCGAATTGAGCGCGCTGCCAGATCAGGTCGATCAGGTCAGCCTCGGTGCTTTTGAGCTGGGTGCGCGCCTGGGCCACGGCATCGGGGCCGGCGATGCCCGCGCGGTATTGATTCTGGTTCATCCGCAGCGATCGCTCGTACGCGGCCACGGTGGCTTGCAGCAAGCGTTTCTGCTCATCGATGACGCGCAGTTGCAGGTAGTTCTGCACCAGCTCCGACTGCTGGCTCAAGCGCATGGCGGCAAGGTCGGCCAGGCTGGCCTGGGCACTGGCCTGGTTGGCATTGAGCGTCTCGCGCAACTTGCCCCACAAGTCGATTTCCCAGCTCACGCCCAACTGGGCGTTGTAGGTGTCACGAATGCCGCTGCTGTTATTGGACAGGCTTGAGCTGGAACTGCCGGTGCCCTGGGCTGACCTGTTCTTGGCCACGCTCAGGTCAAGGCTTGGAAACAGCCCGGCGCGGCTACTGCGCACCAGCGCCTGGGCCTGACGATACTGAGCCTCGGCTTGCGCCACACTCTGGTTGTTGCGGTTGAGCTCCTCGACCAGTGCGTTGAGTTGCGCGTCGCCGTAGATCTCCCACCAGGCACCGCGGGCGATGGCGTCAGAAGGCGTGGCCTGCGTCCAGCCTTCGGCATGCTTGAATTGCGCCGTGCCGGCCATTTCCGGGCGGTGGTAATCCGGGGCCAGTGTACAGGCGCTGAGCAAGGCGGCCCCCAAGGCAGCCCCCAGCAAACGCGAGCCGCGAACACGGCTGAGCACTTGCAGGGCACGATGAAGCGGAGTCTGGGCAAAAGTCATAGCGGGTTTTCCAAGGCCGCGTCGGTGCGCACGCCGCGCCAACGGTTGTAGCGGTGACGCAAGCGGTCCAGATACAGGTAGACCACAGGCGTTGTGTAGAGGGTCAGGACCTGGCTGAAAACCAGGCCGCCGATGATGGTCAGCCCCAGCGGCTGACGCATCTCCGCCCCTTCTGCCTGGCTCAGCAGCAGGGGCAAGGCGCCGAGAATGGCCGCCAGCGTCGTCATCAGGATCGGGCGCAAGCGCAGCAGGCACGCGCGCCGAATGGATTCCTCGGGCGAGAGCCCCTGGTGGCGTTCAAGTTGCAGGGCCAGGTCGATCATCAAGATGGCGTTTTTCTTCACGACCCCGATCAACAGGAACAGCCCCAGCAGGGAAATCAGGCTGAATTCGCCACCGGTCACATACAGCGCCAACAAGGCACCAACGCCGGCCGAGGGCAGCGTGGACAAGATGGTCAGGGGGTGGATATAGCTCTCGTACAGGATCCCGAGCACCAGGTACACAAGCACCAGTGCGCCCAGAATCATGAAAGGCTGCCCCTGCGCGGTCTTGGTGAAGGCGTCGGCGGTGCCGCCCAGCTTGGCGATCACCCCTTCCGGTAGGCCGAGCTTGGCCACGGCACGCTCGACCGCCGCCAGCGCCTGGTCGGTGCTGTAGCCTTCGGCGACGTCGAAGGCGATGTCCTCGGAGGCGAACTGGTCTTCGTGGCTGACCCGGTCGTTGGCCAGGCTATTCTCGTAGTGCGCGATGGTCGACAGCGGCACCCGCGCGCCCTCGGCGGTAATCACCTGCACCTGCTCCAGCGTACTGGGGTCCCAGGCGTATTTCGGGTTGATCTCCAGCACGACCTGATATTGGTTGAGGCTGTCGTAGATGGTGGAGATCTGCCGTTGGCTGTAGGCGTTGTTCAGCACGGTGGTGACCATCTGCATGTCGATGCCCAGACGCTTGGCCTGATCACGGTCCACCACCAGTGTCACCTGCTGGGTGCCCGCCCCGTCGCGTGCGTCGATGGCGGTCAGCTCGGGCAAGGCGCGCATGGCCGCGACGACTTTGGGGAACCATTGGCGCAAAGCTGCCAGGTCGCCGCTCTGCAAAGTATACAGGTACTGCGAGGACGACTGATCGCGCCCGCCGCCGCCTAGCTGCAGGTCCTGATCGGCCATCAGGAACAGCCGCCCGCCTGGCACCTTGGGCATTTCCTTGCGCAGGCGCTCGATGACCTTCTGGGCATCGAGCTTGCGTTCGCCGATGGGCTTGAGCCTGACCAGAACCATGGCGTTGTTGGTGCCGCTGTTGCCGCCGATGAAGCCTGCAACACTCTGCACGGCAGGGTCTGCGAGCAAGGCGCGCCGGTAGATTTCCATCTTTGGCTGCATCACGCTGAACGACAGGCCGTCGTCACCGCGAATGAAACCCATGAGCTGGCCGGTATCCTGCTGGGGCATCAGCGTTTTGGGCACCACGATGTATAGCGCCACGTTGACTGCAATGGTCACCAGCAGGCTGATCAGGGTCAGGCGCCGATGCCGCAGCGCCCAGCCCAGGCTGCGGTCATACGCGGCAACCATGCGCCGGTGCACGGCATCGCTCCAGCGTTGCAGGCGAGTCTGCTCGGCCTGGTGCGCAGTCAGCCAGCGGGCGCACAGCATGGGGGTGAGGGTCAGCGACACCAGCAGCGAAACCATGATGGCGGCCGCCAGGGTGATGGAAAATTCCTGGAACAAACTGCGCACGATGCCGCCCATGAACAGGATCGACACGAACACGGCCACCAGTGACACGTTCATCGACAAGAGGGTAAAGCCGACTTCCTTGGCGCCCAGGAACGCCGCTTTCATGGGTGGCTGCCCGTCCTCGATATGCCGGGAGATGTTCTCCAGCACAACGATGGCATCGTCCACCACCAGTCCCGTCGCCAGGATCAGCGCCATCAGCGACAGGTTGTTGAGCGAGAAGCCGCACAGATACATGACCGCGAACGTGCCGACCAGCGACACCGGCACCGCAAGGCTTGGAATCAGTGAAGCACGCAGGCTGCCGAGGAACAGGTAGACCACCAGGATCACCAGTACCACGGCGATCAGCAGGGTATGCTCCGCCTCCTTTAGCGTGGCCTTGATCACCGGCGAACGGTCCATGGCCACGTTTAGCTCGACGCTTGCCGGGAGCAGCGATTGCAGTGCAGGCAACTGCGCCTTGATCTGGTCCACCGTGGCAATGATGTTGGCACCTGCCTGCCGGTTCACGACCAGCAACACCGCGCTCTGGTCATTGAAAAAACCACTGTTGTAGCGATTTTCGACCCCATCGGTGATGGTTGCCACATCCGATAACCGAAGAATCGTGCCATTCTCCTGGCGAATCACGATCGGCCCGTAGTCCTTGGCGCTTTCCAACTGATCGTTGGCCCGCACCTGCCAATTGCGCTCGGCATCCTCGACAAAGCCCATGGGCCGGCGCTGGTTGGCGTTGGCCACGGCGGTACGCACCTCATCCAGCGCCAGGCCGTACTGGTTCAACAATTGCGGCTCGACCGAAATGCGCACGGCCGGCAGCGAACTGCCCCCGATCTGCACCTCACCCACGCCAGGCACCTGGGCCAGGCTTTGGGACAGGATGGTGTCGGCCAAATCGTACAGCTGCCCTTTCTGCAGCACACTTGAGGTCAGCGACAGGACCATGACCGGTGCCTGCGACGGGTTGATCTTCTTGTAGGTCGGCATGCTGCGCATGCCGCTGGGCAGCAGGTTGCGGGTGGCATTGATTGCGGCCTGCACCTCGCGCGCAGCGCCGTCGATGTCGCGGCCAAGCTCAAAACCAATGATGACCCGCGTGGAGCCCTGGTTGGAGCTGCTGGTCAATGTGGTGACGCCGGCGATGCTGCCCAGCTTGCGCTCGAGCGGCGTTGCCACGGTCGAGGCCATGACCTCGGGGCTTGCGCCCGGCAGGTTGGCCGACACCACGATCACCGGGAAATCCATCTGCGGCAGCGGCGAGACCGGCAACAGACCGAAGCTGACCGCGCCCAGCAGCATGATCGCCAAGCTCAACAGCATGGTTGCCACGGGCCTGCGGATGAATGGCGCCGACAGGTTCATCGGGCCGCCCTTAGGAACGCGCTGCACGTACTCATACCGGCTCCTGCGCCAGGTCGCGCTTGCCGAAGCGACGGCCCAACCGGTCGAAATACAGGTATATGACCGGCGTGGTGAACAGTGTCAGCACCTGGCTCACCAGCAGCCCGCCCACCATCACCAGGCCCAGGGGTTGGCGCAGTTCGGCGCCGGACCCGGTGGCCAGCATCAACGGCACTGCACCGAACAGGGCCGCCAGCGTGGTCATGAGGATCGGTCGGAATCGCAGCAGCGCGGCCTGGTAGATGGCATCGCGCGGACTCATGCCTTGGTGACGCTCGGCTTCGAGCGCGAAGTCGATCATCATGATGGCGTTTTTCTTGACGATGCCGATCAACAGGATGATGCCGATGATGGCGATCATGCCCAGGTCATTGCCACTGATCAGTAGCGCCAGCAACGCACCCACGGCAGCCGAAGGCAGCGTCGAGAGGATGGTTACCGGATGGATATAGCTTTCATAGAGCACACCCAGCACGATGTACATGGTCACCACCGCCGCGAGAATCAGCAGCAAGGTGCTGGACAGCGATGCCTGGAACGCCTGCGCCGCGCCCTGGAAACGGGTCTGGATACCCAACGGCATGCCGATGTCCTGCTGAACCTGCTCGATCACTTGCACGGCCTTGCCCAGCGACGCGCCCTGCCCCAAGTTGAATGACAAGGTGACCGCCGGGAACTGGCCGATGTGGGAAATGGCCAGCTGCGCCTGGCGCTGCTCGATGCGCGCCAGCGCGGACAGTCGCACTTGCCCGCCATCACTGGCCTTGACGTGGATCGACTCCAGTGCCTGGGGCCCGATCACGGCCGCGTCTCGCGATTGCAGCACCACCCGGTATTGGCTGGCCTGGGTATAGATGGTCGATATCTGCCTTTGGCCGAAGGCATCGTAAAGCGCGTTGGTGATCTGCGATACGCTGATGCCTAGCCGACTGGCCATGTCCCGGTCGATCACCAGGTACACCTGCAAGCCATTCTCCTGCAGGTCACTGGCCACATCGGCAAGCTCGGGGCGCAGGTTCAGGGCCTGGACCAGCTTGCCACTCCACTGCCCCAGCAGCTCGGCATCGGGCGATGACAGCGTGAACTGGTACTGCGTGCGGCTGACCCGGTCCTCGATGCTCAAATCCTGCACCGGCTGCATGAACAGGCGGATGCCCACCAGCTTGTCGAGCTGGGGTTGCAGGCGCTTGATGACATCGGTTGCAGTGACATCGCGCTCGCCATGAGGCTTGAGGTTGATGAGCATGCGGCCGCTGTTGAGCGTGGCGTTGTCGCCGTCCACGCCAATGTAGGATGAGAGGCTCTGCACGGCAGGGTCTTGCAGAATAACGCGGCTCAGGGCCTGCTGGCGCTCGCTCATGGCCGCAAACGAGGTGGACTGGGGCGCTTCGGAGATACCCTGAATGACGCCCGTGTCCTGGACCGGGAAGAACCCCTTGGGCACCACCATGTACAGCAGTACCGTCAACGCCAGGCTAGCCACCGCCACCAGCAGGGTCAGGGGCTGGCGCTTGAGTACCCATTGCAGGGCGCTGGCGTAGTGCTTGATCAGCCAGTCGATCCAGGCGCCGCTGGCGCGGTAGAAGCGGCCTTGCTCGTCAGGGGTGGGTTCACGCTTTAGCAGGCGGGCACACATCATCGGCGTGAGGGTCAGCGAGACCACCAGGGAAATCAGGATGGCCACCGCCAGGGTGATGGCGAACTCCCGGAACAGGCGCCCTACCACATCGGCCATGAACAACAGCGGGATCAGCACGGCGATCAGCGAGAAGGTCAGCGAGATCAAGGTAAAGCCAATCTGCCTGGCGCCTTTGAGCGCCGCCTGCATAGGCGTTTCGCCCTCCTCGATGTGCCGGGAAATGTTCTCCAGCATCACGATCGCATCGTCCACCACGAAACCGGTGGCGATGGTCAGCGCCATCAGGGTGAGGTTGTTGATGGAAAACCCTGCCAGGTACATGACGGCGAAGGTACCGACCAATGACAGCGGCACGGCAATCGAAGGAATGATCGTGGCGCTGAACCGCCGCAGGAACAGGAAGGTGACCATCACCACCAGGGCGATGGCGATCAGCAGTTCATGCTGAACGTCGCGCACGGCGGCACGGATGGTCTGGGTACGGTCAGTGAGCACGGACACGTCCAGGCCCGCGGGCAGGTTGTCGGTGATCGAGGGCAGCATGTCCTTGATGCGGTCCACCACCTCGATGACGTTGGCACCTGGCTGACGCTGGATGTTCAGGAGCACGGCATGGTTCTGGTTGGCCCAGGCCGCCAGCCGCTCGTTTTCCGCGCCGTCGACGATTTCCGCCACATCCTTCAAACGCAGCGGAGCGCCGTTGTTGTAGGCCAGGATGAGGTTGGCGTATTCCTCGGGCGAGCGCAGCTGGTCATTGGCGTCGAGCATCGAGACGCGGGTAGGACCATCGAAATTGCCTTTTGGCTGATTGACGTTGGAGGCCCCGATGAGTGTGCGGACATCCTCCAGGTTGAGCCCGTTGGCTGCCAGCGCATCCACGTTGACCTTGATGCGCACGGCCTGGCGCTGGCCCCCGGCGATGCTGACCATGCCCACCCCGCTGGTCTGCGCCAGCTTCTGTGCCACGCGGGTGTCGACCAGGTCGTTGAGCTTGGGCAGCGGCATGGTCTTGCTGGAGATGGCGAGCGTCAGCACTGGCGTATCGGCCGGGTTGACCTTGTTGTAGACAGGAGGCGCCGGAAGATCGCTGGGCAGCAGGTTGCTGGCGGCGTTGATTGCAGCCTGCACCTGCTGCTCGGCCACATCCATGTTCATGTCCAGGTTGAAGCGCAGGGTCAGCACCGACGCGCCACCGGAACTGGTCGAGGCCATCTGTTCAAGGCCGGGCATCTGGCCGAACTGACGTTCGAGTGGCGCGGTAACGGCACTGGTCATGACCTGGGGGCTTGCACCGGGATACAGGGTCATGACCCGAATCGTGGGGTAATCCACCTGCGGCAGCGCGGCGACAGGCAGCATGCGGTAGGCAATCAGACCGGCCAGTACCAAGGCCAGCATGGTCAAGGTCGTTGCGACTGGCCGCAGGATGAACAGGCGCGAGAGGTTCATGCGCCCGCCTTGCCTGCGGTGCTGTCGGCCTGGCCCGGGGCACTGCTTTCTTGGCCCTGCAAATGCTGGCCGGGCGTGGTGGGCACCTGGGAGCTGTCATCGACCACGTCCACCTTGGTGCCTTCGCGCAGACGGTCGGTGCCTTCGAGCACCAGGCGATCACCGGCCGCCAGGCCTTCGAGGATCACGCTGTTCTCACCATCGCTGGGGCCGACTTTCAGCTTGCGCACGTTGACGGTATTTTCGCCGTTGACCACGTAGGCGAACGTCCCGTCGTTCCCGAACTGGATGGCGGCGGCTGGCGCCAGCACCACCTGCTTGAGCGTATCGGCAAGCAGGCGCACGTTTACGAACTGGTTGGGGAACAGGGCCAGGTCCTTGTTCTCGAAGCGGCCCTTGAACTTGAGGGTGCCAGTGGCAGTGTCGATCTGGTTGTCGATACTGCCCAGCACGCCAGTGGCCTGCAGCTTGCTGTCGCCTCGATCCCACGCCTCCACGGGCAGGCTGGCCCCGGTGCGATAGCGCTCAAGAACGGTGCCCAGTTCGGTTTCTGGCAGTGTGAACGCCACGTTGATCGGCTCTGTCTGGGTGATCACCACCAGGGCGGTGGTGTCGTTGGCGGCCACCAAATTGCCCAGGTCGAGCTGGCGCAGGCCGACACGGCCGCTGATGGGCGCGCGAATCTGGGTGAATTCGAGGTTCAGGCGCGCATCGTTGACCTGCGCCTGGTTGGTCTTGACCAGCCCCTGGAATTGCGCCACCTGCGCCTGCGCAGTGTCCAGGGTTTGCTTGGCGATACTGTCCTCGGCGTACAGCCCTTTGTAGCGAGCGACGTCGACCTGGGCATTCTTCAGTTGCGCCTGGTTCTGGGCCAGGGTGCCCTCGGCCTGCTGCAGGGCAATACGGTAGGCACGTGGGTCGATTTCAGCAAGCAGGTCACCGGCCTTTACTTGCTGGCCTTCCTTGAAGTGCACCTTGACCAACTCCCCCCCTACACGGCTGCGCACATTCACGGTATTGGTCGCGGTCACGGTGCCAAGCGCCTTGTAGTAAAGCGGGAAGTCGCCCACCCGTGCAGGTTCCACCCTGACCGGGACAGGGTCGGTAGACCCTCCGAAACCGGGCCGCCCGCTCTTGCCACCCTGCCCCCCAGCAGCCTGGTCGGTGGCTGGCGTGGCAGGCCATAGCCACCAGGCCAGCACTGCAACCAGCAGCACGATCAGCAGCATAACGAGCCAGCGACGGGGAGAACGGGATGTAGGCGCTTGCATGGGTTGAACGAACCTTGTTCGGATTGACGATTCAGGAGGGTGAACGATAAGCACTGTCGACAGCCAAGCAAAGCGCCTTTACCAGAGGTTTACCTTTGCCTGACGTTGCCAAGACCCTGAACTTTAAACGAAAACGGCCCGGAAAAGCGTTCCGGGCCGTTACAGGGTATAGCTTGGAGCAATGGGCAGGAGGAAGGTTCGATCCCTGCCCGGCGCCGTCACTTCAACGCGGCAAGGGCGGCGTCGTAGTTGGGCTCGTCGGCGATTTCAGCGACCAGCTCGCTGTGCAGCACCTTGTCGTGCTCGTCCAGTACCACAACGGCGCGGGCAGCCAGGCCTGCCAATGGGCCGTCGGCGATGGCAACACCGTACTGCTCAAGGAACTCACGGCCACGCAAGGTGGAGAGGTTCTTGACGTTTTCCAGGCCTTCGGCACCGCAGAAGCGAGCCTGGGCGAATGGCAGGTCGGCGGAAACGCACAGTACGACGGTGTTGGCCAGCTCGTTGGCCTGGGCATTGAACTTGCGCACAGACGTGGCGCAGGTAGGCGTATCGACACTTGGGAAGATGTTCAGCACCTTGCGCTTGCCGGCGAAGTCATTAAGCGACTTGTCGGCCAGCCCCTCGCCTACCAGGGAGAACGCCGGCGCCTGAGCACCGACCTGTGGCAGCGAGCCATTGACTTGGACGGGGTTGCCTTTGAGAGTCACTTGAGCCATGACAAAATCCTTGATCTTGGGTTGGGAAAAGGATCAAGAGTTAACCATGAAGGCCAGCATGTGCCTATGGGGCAACGTGAATTTGTTGGCGGTGAAGCATTGGCCCGCCCCGGCGCACGTACCGAGCACCGGGGCGGGCCTGCAGCTGGGCGCTTAAGCCAACAGGCCGTAGACGACCGAAGTCAGGGCGACCAGGCCGATCACGGTGACGAACACGTTCGACAGCGCCCCGCTGTACTTGCGCATTGCCGGCACGCGGCGGATGGCATACATGGGCATCAGGAACAGCAATACCGCGATGATCGGGCCGCCGAGAGACTCGATCATGCCCAGGATGCTGGGGTTGAGCGTGGCAACGATCCAGCACACCACCAGCATCAGCGCCGCCACCACGCGGTCCAGGGCCTTGGCACCCGGGCGCGCGCCGGTCTTGGCGATGATGCCCTTGAGACCCTCGCTGGCGCCGATGTAGTGGCCCAGGAATGACTTGGCGATGGCGACGAAGGCGATCAAGGGCGCGGCGAAGGCGATGGTCGGGTTGCTGAAATGGTTGGCCAGGTACGACAGGATCGACAGGTTCTGCGCCTTGGCTTCGGCCAGTTGCGTGCTGTCGAGGGTCAGCACGCAACTGAAGACGAAGAACAGCACCATGGCCACCATCAGCAGGTGCGCACGCGCCAGAATCTGGCCGCTGCGGGCGTCTGCATGATCGCCATAGCGGCGTTTCTGGTCGACCGCGAAGGCCGAGATGATGGGTGAATGGTTGAACGAGAACACCATCACCGGGATGGCCAGCCATACCGTGTGCAGGAAGGCCGAACCGCTGGGCACGGTGTGGACGCTGTCGAGAATGCCGCCGGTCCAGTGCGGGACCAGGTACAGGCCCAGCAGCGCCAGGGCCACGATGAACGGATAGACCAACAGGCTCATGACCTTGACGGTGGCCTGTTCGCCGCAGCGTACGATTGCAAGCAGGCCCAGGATCAGCACGAACGACAGCAGTGCACGGGGTGGAGGCGCCATGTGCAACTGGTGCTCCATGAAACTGCTGACCGTATTAGTCAGGGCCACGCTGTAAATGAGCAGGATGGGGAAGATGGCGAAGAAGTACAGGACCGTGATCACGGCGCCTGCCTTGATGCCGAAGTGTTGTTCGACCACGTCGGTGATGTCTGCCCCTTCGCGCCCCGAGAGCACGAACCGGGTCAACCCGCGGTGGGCGTAGTACGTCATCGGGAAAGCCAGCGTCGCCAGCACCAGCAATGGCCAGAACCCACCAAGCCCGGCATTGATCGGCAGGAAAAGCGTACCTGCGCCAATGGCGGTGCCAAACAGGCCGAGCATCCAGGTGGTGTCCTGACGGGACCATTTGCCGAGGGTACCGGCGGTCGTTTCTTCGTAACGCTGTTCTACGCTTGAGGCCTGCTCATTCATCCGGGTGACGCTCCACTCGCAAGACTGCAACAGGCTGAGAATGACGAAGCGTTGGCTGCGCCCTACTCAACCGGAAAAAGAGGGGCGCGATTGTGCACGGAAAGGTTGCACTTGCGAAGCCTTTTTCGGAGGGGCGGTTGCACTTGTCTGTACAAGCGGTAGGTACAGCCGGGCTGCTCAGCACGCTCGGCGTGCAGAAGGTCTTGACTGGCACAGGCGTCCTTGAGGGCAGGACACGGATAAAGAATGACGATGGCCGAAGCCGCAGGGCGGCCTCGGCCATCGTCGTTGCATAACGTTAAGCGTGGGCGCTTACTGATGCACAGCCGCGAATGCCTCGGCAACACGCTGCAGGTTTGCCGGCCGCAGGCCTGACATGCACACGCGCCCACTGTCGATCAGGTAGACGCCAAACTCATCGCGCAAGCGGCGCACCTGCTCCACGCTGAAGCCTGTGTAACTGAACATGCCCCGCTGACGCAGCAGGAACTGGAAATCACGCCCCGGCAGCAACACGCCCAGCGCATCGACCAGCGCTTGGCGCATGTCCAGAATGCGAGTGCGCATGACTTCCACTTCCGCAGCCCACTGGGCATTGAGGACGGGATCGTTGAGCACGCCTGCGACCAGTTGGGCACCGAAGTTGGGTGGGCTGGAATAGTTACGGCGCACGGTGGCCTTGAGTTGGCCAAGCACGCTCTGCGCCGTGGCCGCATCGTCGCAGACCACCGACAGGCCGCCCACACGCTCCCCATACAGGGAGAAGATCTTGGAGAACGAGTTGCTGACCAGGCACGGCACGCCTGCGCTGGCCATTTCGCGGATGGCGAACACGTCTTCGACCAGCCCTTGGGCAAACCCTTGGTAGGCGATGTCCAGGAAGGCGATCAACTGGCGGGCCTTGACCACCTCCACCACCTGCTGCCACTGGCGCTGGTCCAGATCGGCACCTGTCGGGTTGTGGCAGCAGGGGTGCAGCAGCACCACACTGTTGGTAGGCAAGGTGTGCAACGTGGCAAGCATACCTTCGAAGTCCACGCCACGGGTGGCCTGGTCGAAGTACGGGTAGGTGTTCACCGTGAAGCCCGCACCCTCGAAGATGGCGCGATGGTTGTCCCAGGTGGGGTTGCTGACCCAGACTTGCGCCTGCGGGAAATAACGTTTCAGGAAGTCGGCACCGACCTTCAGGGCTCCGGAACCACCGACGGTCTGCACCGTTGCTACGCGACCGTCAGCAACCGCCGGGTGGTCGGCCCCGAACAGCAGGGCCTGAATGGCCTGACGGTAACTGGCAAGGCCTTCCATGGGCAGGTACAGCGAAGCATCGTGATCCTGGCCTGCGATGCGCTTTTCCACTGCATCCACTGCAGCGAGCTGCGGCACTACTCCGGCTTCGTCGTAGTAAAGGCCGATGCTCAGGTTGACCTTGTCGGCGCGTGGATCGGCCTTGAAGGTTTCCATCAACGAGAGGATCGGGTCGCCGGCGTAGGCTTCGACATGTTTGAACACAGCGTGCAGCTCCTTGGGATCAGGACGAGTCAAAAAGGCAGCCAAGAGCATACCCGTACTGGCTGAGAATGGGCACCAACTATCGTGCAAGGGGTATATGCAACCCTGCATGATCGGGTAAGGGCCGCCTACCCTGCCCTGCGGCGATCAGATGAGCAGATCGCGCAGCGCCTGCAGGGTACTGATGCCGATTGCCACCCCTTCGCGCTGCGCCCGTTCACGCTCCAGGTGCCGCCGGGCACCTGGCATGCGACTGACGCCGGCCGCCTCCATCTGCTCGAGTAGCAGGCGGCTGCGCTGTGCGAACCGTTGCCCTTGTGCGATCTGTGGATCGATGACGATCAGCAACTGCCCGGTCCACGGCGTCTTGGCCCCGGGATGGCCAGACCAGTCGAACTCCCACGAAAAATGCCCACCCGTGAGTGCTGCCGCCAACAATTCCACCATCATCGACAAGGCTGAGCCCTTGTGCTCGCCGAACGGAAGCAGAGCACCGCCGTCCAGGATCTTGGCCGGGTCCTGAGTCACCTGGCCCTGACCGTCCACGCCCACCCCCAGGGCCACGGGCTCCCCGGCACGGGCAGCCAGTTGCACATCGCCATGGGCCATCGCACTGGTGGCCATGTCGAACACGATGGGTGGATGCCCTTCGCAAGGCGCAGCGAAGGCGATCGGGTTGGTCCCGAACACCGGCTTGCGCGCACCGTGCGGTACGACGCATGTCATGCTGTTGACCACGCTCAGGGCAACCAGGCCCTGTTCGGCGAACGGCTCCACATCTGGCCACAAGGCGGCGAAATGATGGGAATTGTGGATGGCCAGCACTGCGATCCCAGCAGCGCGTGCCTTGGCCACCAACACGTCCCGGGCAGCCGCCAATGCGGGCTGCGCAAAACCACCCCGTGCATCGACACTGATATAGCCGGCCGCCAGATCACTGACCTCGGGAGTAGCCTTGCCATCCACCCAACCGCTGGCCAAGGTCGACACGTAGCCAGGTATGCGGAACACGCCATGGCTATGCGCGCCATCACGCTCGGCGCTGGCACAGTTGGCGGCCAGTACCCGAGCAACTGCCGGCGTACAGCCATGACGTTCGAAGATCGACTCAAGCAGGGCTTTGAGCTCGGCAAAGGGAACATGGGTGACGGGCTCGCTGCTAGTGATGGCCATCAAAATATCCTTCTTCTGATCATGGAGGGATGTGCTGCACCGCAACCGCTCGCAAGACTAACCCACGCCTGCTGGCAGGGCCACGTGATACGGTCAAGTCACCTGCCAAACATCAACACGTAACCCCTGGAACCGCTGGAACATTGCACCGCTGCAATGAGTCGACTGCGTCGTTAAGTATTATTGACCATCGCCCCAGCCAAACCCGCGCCGCCACTGCCTTGCAGCCCGCCAGGCCCCGTGATTGGGGGCCAGGGGCCTGCTGCGGTCGTTTGACATATCGAACGGCTCTGGCAATCTAACACCAAGTCCCGACCGGCATCGTCGACGCCGACGAGTCGGCAGTGCTCGGGGCCCCAGGTTGCACCAGCGCCGCGCGCCGTGCACCTGCACAACAACGACAGGTTCAACCTGTCCCAAGGTGACATATGTCCAACAGCAACATTGGCAACAAGCAACCTTCCCTGCGCAAACCCATCGTTCTGATGACCATGGGCACCCAAGAGCGCAAAGGCCATGACTACCAGGTCATGACCCACAAATACATCACCCCGCTGGTCGATTTCGCCGATTGCGTCCCGGTCCTGGTGCCCACCTGCTGTGGCATCGAGGCACTGGAGACCTACTTGGACATGGCCGACGGCGTGTACCTGACGGGCGCGGGCAGCAACATCGACCCAGCGCTGTACGGCCAGGAGAACGAAACCCCAGGCAAAGGCCAGGACAGGAACCGTGACCTGTTCGACATTCCGCTGGTCAAGGCGGCGATCAAGCGCGGCCTGCCCATCTTCGGCGTGTGTCGGGGCATGCAGGAAATCAACGTGGCGCTGGGCGGGGACATCTACCAGAAGGTGTACGCCGAGCCTGGTTTCAATGATCACCGTGAAAACCCCGAAGACCCTGTCGAGGTGCAGTACGCTCAGGCTCACAGCGTGAAGATCAAGCCCGGCAGCTGGCTGCGCGACACCCTTGGCACGGACGAAATTCGCGTCAACTCCCTGCATGGCCAAGGCTTGCGCAACCTGGGCAAGGGCATCGAAGCCATTGCCCACGCCGAAGACGGGTTGGTCGAGGCCATCCATGCCCCGGGCCTTTCGTCTTTCCTGTTTGCCGTTCAATGGCACCCGGAGTGGCAAGCTGCCAAGAATCCTGACTCGATCAAGCTCTTCCAGGCCTTTGGCGATGCGTGCCGAGCGCAGGTTCGCAAGGCACAGGGCAAGCCTCAACAGGCGGCCTGATCACCCGCACACAGGCGAGTAATTAAGCATGGGGCGGCGCAAGGCCGCCTCATTCGTTTGTAAAGCGACTGCCCATCCCAGAGATACGATGACCCGACAGCAGACACAACTGTCTAAGGCCGCTT
The DNA here is from genome assembly GCF_022699445.1 of Pseudomonas sp. I3-I5. Taxonomy (NCBI): domain Bacteria; kingdom Pseudomonadati; phylum Pseudomonadota; class Gammaproteobacteria; order Pseudomonadales; family Pseudomonadaceae; genus Pseudomonas; species Pseudomonas sp. I3-I5. The sequence goes on from NZ_CP093940.1 coordinate 2,488,446, forward strand.
TCTGCGCTCCACCATCCATCCATAGCGCGCCATTAATGCAATCCCTCATCACCTAGACCGAAAAAAAATCTAGAGGGGACTGTTCTTGAGTTAGGTTGTACGATAACTTACCTCATACAAACCGCACCGCTCCCACCCAAGTGTCTGGATGCCTATAACAATGAACCCACAAGAACTGAAATCCATCCTCTCCCACGGCTTGCTGTCATTTCCTGTCACCGACTTCACTGCGCAGGGCGATTTCAATCAGGCTGGCTACATCAAACGCCTGGAATGGTTGGCCCCATACGGCGCGAGTGCGCTGTTCGCCGCCGGGGGTACGGGCGAGTTCTTCTCCCTGGCTGCCAGCGAATACAGCCAGGTCATCAAGACAGCGGTGGACACATGCGCCACGTCGGTACCTATCCTGGCGGGCGTAGGTGGTGCAACCCGCCAGGCCATCGAGTATGCGCAGCAAGCCGAGCGCCTGGGGGCCAAGGGCCTTCTGTTGCTGCCGCACTACCTCACCGAAGCCAGCCAGGATGGCGTCGCTGCCCATGTAGAGGCCGTGTGCAAGTCGGTCAACATCGGCGTAGTGGTCTATAACCGCAACGTCTGTCGCCTCAATGCCACCTTGCTCGAACAACTGGCCGAGCGTTGCCCGAACCTGATCGGCTACAAGGACGGTCTGGGTGACATTGAACTGATGGTGTCGATCCGTCGCCGCCTGGGTGAGCGTTTCAGTTACCTGGGCGGGCTGCCGACTGCCGAAGTCTATGCTGCAGCGTACAAAGCGCTGGGTGTGCCGGTGTATTCATCGGCGGTATTCAACTTCATCCCCAAGACGGCCATGGACTTCTACCACGCCATTGCCCGGGACGATCACGCCACCGTAGCCAAGTTGATCGACGACTTCTTCCTGCCTTACCTGGAAATTCGTAACCGCAAGGCCGGTTACGCCGTCAGCATCGTCAAGGCGGGTGCCCGCATTGCCGGCCATGACGCAGGCCCGGTTCGTGCACCGCTGACCGACCTGAACCCCGAGGAGTATGAAATGCTTGCCGCCCTGATGGACAAGATGGGGCCGCAGTAAACCCTCGCGGCGCCTGCCAGCGCCGCCCCCGGAGTGGGCCCGCCCTACTCCGGCACAATTCGAAGACCCCGCACAACAATAACTAGTGGGAGTACTACCAGCATGCAAGCGACGAAGAAAACGCATGTGCGCTACCTGATCCTGTTCATGCTGTTCGTGGTGACCACGATCAACTACGCCGACCGCGCAACCATCGCCATCGCAGGGTCGAGCCTGCAAAAAGACCTGGGGATCGACGCCGTCACCCTGGGCTACATCTTCTCGGCCTTCGGCTGGGCCTATGTGGCCGGACAGATTCCCGGCGGATGGTTGCTGGATCGCTTCGGCTCAAAAAACGTCTATGCATTCAGCATCTTCACCTGGTCACTGTTCACCTTGCTGCAAGGCTTCGTCGGCGGCCTGCCGGTGGCCTGGGCAGTCGTCACTTTGTTCACCCTGCGTTTTCTGGTCGGCTTTGCCGAAGCGCCGTCGTTCCCCGGCAACGCCCGGATCGTCGCCGCCTGGTTTCCGACCCAGGAGCGAGGCACGGCCTCGGCGATCTTCAACTCGGCGCAGTATTTCGCCACCGCCCTGTTCGCGCCCCTGATGGGCTGGATCGTGTTCAGTTTCGGTTGGGAGCATGTGTTCGTGGTCATGGGCGTGCTGGGCATCCTCTTTTCGATGGTATGGCTCAAGACCATCTACAACCCCCGCCAGCACCCGCGGATCAGCCCCGCCGAGCTTGAACACATCGAGCAAAACGGCGGCTTGGTGGACATGGACCACAAGCGCGGCAACGACGGGCCCAAGTGGGGCTACATCAAGCAATTGCTGACCAGCCGCATGCTCCTGGGTGTGTACCTTGGCCAGTACTGCATCAACGCCATCACCTACTTCTTCCTGACCTGGTTCCCGGTGTACCTGGTGCAGGAACGGGGCATGACCATCCTCAAGGCAGGGTTCATCGCTTCGCTGCCGGCTATCTGTGGCTTCATCGGTGGGGTACTGGGCGGCGTGATCTCGGACTGGTTGCTGCGCCGCGGCAATTCGCTGACCTTCTCGCGCAAACTGCCAATCGTGTGCGGCCTGATGTTGTCCACCACCATGGTGTTCTGCAACTACGTCGATGCCGAATGGATGGTAGTAGGCTTCATGACCCTCGCGTTCTTCGGCAAAGGCATTGGTGCGTTGGGCTGGGCAGTGGTGGCCGACACCTCGCCCAAGCAGATCGCAGGCCTGTCCGGCGGGTTGTTCAATACCTTCGGCAACATCGCCTCGATCACAACCCCTATCGTGATCGGCTACATCATCAGCGCCACCGGCTCGTTCAAGTGGGCGCTGGTCTATGTGGGCGCCAATGCGCTGGTGGCAGTACTGAGCTATCTGGTTATCGTCGGTCCCATCAAGCGCATCGAGCTGCGCGATGAGACGCCTGAGCCCAAACCAGCGCCTGTGGCGGATGCCCAGCTTGCCAGCCCGCGTCATTGAATGAGCACGTGCGCACTGCCCGGCAGTGCGCACGCACGTAAAAAAAGCCTGAGAACCTGAACAATAGGGCCCGAACATGCAGCTGATCGAACATTCCGAATCGCCGCGCTATATCCGTCTTCACGATGATGACAATGTGGTGGTAGTGGTCAACGACGGCGGCCTGGGCGAAGGGGCCCGGTTCGCCGATGGGCTTACCTTGGTAGAAGACGTGCCCCAGAGCCACAAGGTGGCCACCGTGCCCATCGCCAAGGGCCAAGCGGTACGGCGCTATGGACAGGTGATCGGCTATGCCCTGGAGGACCTGCGCCAAGGCAGCTGGGTGCAGGAGGGTCAGCTGGCCATGCCCGCCCCACCCGAGCTGGACGATTTGCCACGCTGCGATGCAGTTCCCCAGCCGAAACCGCCGCTGCTGGGTCATACCTTCGAAGGCTACCGCAATGCCGACGGTACGGTCGGCACCCGCAACATCCTGGGTATCACTACCACCGTGCAATGCGTCACCGGGGTGCTGGAGCATGCCGTCAAGCGCATTCGCAATGAGCTGCTGCCGCGCTATCCGAATGTTGACGATGTGGTGGCCCTCACTCACAGCTACGGCTGCGGCGTGGCCATCAATGCCCGCGATGCCTATATCCCCATCCGTACCGTGCGCAACCTGGCGCGCAACCCTAACCTGGGTGGCGAAGCGCTGGTCATCAGCCTGGGCTGTGAAAAGCTGCAGGCCAGCCAAGTGATGCACGAAGACGACCTGTCGGTCGACCTCAGCGAGCCCTGGCTGTACCGTCTGCAGGACGCAAGCCTGGGCTTCACGGAAATGATCGAGCAGATCATGGCCCTGGCCGAAACCCGCCTGAAAAAACTCGACAAGCGCAGGCGCGAGACTGTGCCGGCCAGTGAGCTGATCCTGGGCATGCAGTGCGGCGGCAGCGATGCCTTCTCCGGCATCACCGCCAACCCGGCGCTTGGCTACGCGGCAGACTTGCTCGTGCGGGCCGGTGCAACAGTGCTGTTCTCGGAAGTGACCGAGGTACGCGACGCCATCTACATGCTCACCTCCCGCGCACAGGATCCGCAGGTGGCCGATGCGCTGGTACGCGAAATGGACTGGTACGACCGCTACCTGCACCAGGGCGCTGCCGACCGCAGCGCCAACACCACCCCAGGCAACAAGAAAGGCGGTTTGTCGAACATTGTCGAGAAAGCATTGGGCTCAATCGTCAAGTCCGGCAGCGGCGCCATTCAAGGTGTGCTCGGGCCGGGGGAACGGGTGAATGGCAAGGGGCTCATCTTCTGTGCCACACCTGCCAGCGACTTCGTCTGCGGCACCCTGCAACTGGCCGCCGGGATGAACCTGCATGTGTTCACCACCGGCCGAGGTACGCCATACGGCCTGGCAATGGCGCCGGTGGTGAAGGTATGCACCCGCACCGAGCTGGCGCAGCGCTGGCCGGACCTGATCGACATCGACGCCGGGCGCATCGCCACGGGCCGCAGCACCATCGAAGCGCTGGGCTGGGAGCTGTTCCATTATTACCTGGACGTGGCCAGCGGGCGCAAGCTCACCTGGGCTGAGCAACACCGCCTGCACAACGACATCACCCTGTTCAATCCCGCACCCATTACCTGATCCTTTTTTCTGAGGAGTTCCAGATGCCAGAGATTCTTGGCCACAACTTCATCGCCGGCCAGCGCAGCGCCGCCGGCACACAGCGCCTGCAAAGCTTGGATGCCACTACCGGTGAGCCGCTGCCCTATGGCTTCGTACAAGCCACCGAGGGCGAAGTGGACGAGGCGGCCGAAGCCGCACAGGCCGCTTTCGCAGCGTTTCGTCAGTTGGCACCGGCACGGCGCGCCGAATTTCTGGAGGCCATTGCCGCAGAGCTCGATGCGCTCGACGATGACTTCGTGGCGATCGTCTGCCGTGAAACCGCATTACCAGCAGCCAGGATCCAGGGTGAGCGCGGCAGGACCAGCGGTCAGATGCGCCTGTTTGCACAGGTGCTGCGCCGAGGCGACTATCTGGGTGCGCGTATCGACATGGCGCAGCCAGACCGTCAGCCGCTGCCGCGCGTGGACCTGCGGCAGATGCGCATCGGCGTTGGACCTGTAGCGGTGTTCGGCGCGAGCAACTTCCCCCTGGCCTTCTCTACCGCCGGTGGTGACACCGCCGCTGCACTGGCTGCCGGTTGCCCGGTGGTATTCAAAGCGCACAGCGGCCACATGGCTACCGCCGACCTGGTCGGTTGTGCCATCGAACGCGCGGCCGCCCGTACCGGCATGCCCAAAGGCGTGTTCAACATGGTGTTCGGGGCAGGCGTGGGTGAGCCATTGGTCAAGCATCCGGCCATCCAGGCGGTGGGCTTCACCGGCTCGCTCAAAGGTGGCGATGCCCTGTGCCGCATGGCCGCCGAGCGCCCCCAGCCGATCCCGGTGTTTGCCGAAATGTCGAGCATCAACCCGGTGATCGTCCTGCCTGGGGCGCTGGCCAAGCGCGGCGAAGCGATTGCGCGTGAACTGGCAGGCTCCGTATGCCTGGGGGCTGGACAGTTCTGCACCAACCCGGGGTTGGTGATAGGGCTGCAATCGCCCGCTTACACCCAACTGCTCAAGAACTTGGGCAGCCATCTTGATCAACAGGCTGGCCAGACCATGCTCAATGCAGGTGGCCTGCGAAGCTACGCCAGTGGGCTGGATCATCTTCACGCCCATGACGGTATCGTGCACCTGGCCGGCCAGCCGCAGACAGGCCCGCAGGCACGTGCACAGCTGTTCGAGGCCGAGGCCCGCCTGCTGGTGGAGTCTGACCAGCTTTTGCAGGAAGAAGTCTTCGGCCCGACGACGGTAGCGGTGCAAGCGCGCGACGAGGTACAACTGCGCAGCGCCCTGCAGGGCCTGAGAGGCCAACTGACCGCGACGCTGATCGGCGAGCCTGAAGACTTTGCTGCGTTCGCCTGGTTGGTACCGCTGCTGGAGGAAAAGGTCGGCCGCATCCTGGTGAACGGCTACCCCACCGGGGTGGAGGTATGCGATGCCATGGTCCACGGCGGCCCGTACCCCGCCACCTCGGACGCTCGGGGCACGTCTGTCGGCACGTTGGCCATCGACCGATTCCTACGGCCGGTGTGCTATCAGAACTACCCGCAGGCGCTGCTGCCAGAGCCGCTGCGCGACAGCAACCCGCTGGGGTTGCGCCGGCTGGTGAATGGCCAGTGGAGTGATAAAGCGATCGAAGGACAATCTTGAGTCATTAGCCGTGATGAGGGACACCAGGAGGCTGGGGCGATGGTGTCACGCCCCGCTCACCTGTGCCCGCTCATGCGCCTGGCGCAGCCGTTCCCGGCTGTTGCTCAGGTGCATGCGCATGGCCATTTTCGCCCCTTCGCTGTCCTGACGTGCAATGGCCTCATAGATCGCTTCGTGCTCATGCATCAGCCTGCTCATGTAATGGGGCTGGTCGTCGTGGGCCAAGCGGGCAGAATTGAGGCGGGTTCGAGGGATGATGCTGGTGCCCAGGTGGTTGATGATGTCGGCGAAATAGTGATTACCGCTGGCCTGGGCGATGCGCAGGTGGAATTGAAAGTCCGCGGACACTGCATCGGTAGCATGAGCTGCCCCTTCATTGAGCTCATCGAGGGCCGCGCGCATCCCAGCCAGCTCTTCATCGCTGCGTCGCTGCGCGGCAAGGCTGGCCGACTCGATCTCAAGGGCGATGCGCAGCTCCAGTACCGCGAGTACTTCGCGCAGCGTCACCACCGTGGCCGGGTCGATGCGCAGCCCCCCAACCGGTGGAGCGTCCAGCACGAAGGTACCGATACCATGACGGGTTTCCACCTGCCCGGCGGCTTGCAAGCGCGAGATCGCCTCTCGCACGACCGTGCGGCTGACCCCTTCCTCGGCCATGATCTGCGATTCGGTCGGCAGCTTGTCACCGCGCTTGAGTTGACCACTGCGAATGCGTTCGGTCAGCACCGTGACCAGTTCCTGGGCCAGGCTGCGCGGCTTGCGCCTGGCCCGAGCCGGTGATTGTAGATCTGACATGCCCTGTGCTTCACCTTGAAAGACAGCTGTCATGATAGCAGGCAGTTGTACGATCACATACGGCTGCCACGTTATTGGTGCTGGTGCTATCACGACACCGTTTGTTAAGGTCCGGGCTTTCCATGGAAGGATGTCTGCATGAAACTGCTCGACCGAGCACTGCTGAGCTGTGGCTTGCTCATTCCATTTTGGCTGGCTCTGGGCGTTTCGCTGACGGCCATGGCCTACCCCGGCTACGATCATCTGCAATTGGCAATGAGCCAGCTTGGCGCCGTCGGCGCCCCAACCCATGGCCTCTCCCCGCTGGTGAACAATTTCCCACTAGCGCTCTTGTTCGCCTTGTTCGCCTGGGGCATTGCGCGGCGCTGGCGCGGCTCCCGGCTGGCCATGGTCAGTGCGGTACTGTTGCTACTGCACGCCGTTGGCAGCTTGGGCACGGGTTGGTTCGCCTGCGACCAGGGCTGCGCGCCTGACCAGCCTTCCACGTCGCAGCAGTTGCACAACCTGTCAGGGCTGTTGATGTTCTTGTCCTTGACCCTCGCCAGTGGCCTGTGGGTCTGGCTCGGCGCTCGCGTCGCGGACTCTCGCGCCCTGGCGGTCACCTCGCTGGTATGTACCCTTGGCGCAATCATCACCGTCGGGTTCATGGGCCAAGCCATGCAGAGCGGGGAACTGTTCGGGCTTTACCAGCGGCTCAATTATGGCGTGGGGGTGGCGTGGGTAGCGGCTATCGCCGGTTACAGCCTGTGTGAACAGGCCAGCACAGGCGCCAAGGCTGCGCTGGCCTGAAGGCAAACTGCTGGCCCCTGGCTACGGAAGGAGGAGGCAAACTTCTTTCTCCTTCAAGCGCTTAGGACAGGAACATGCGAGTCATTCTAGCAATTACAACGGGCTGCCTGCTGGCGACGGTAGGTCTCAGCGCCAGCGCGCGATCGTTGACTCAGAACGATCGCCAAGCCTGCACGTGGGGTGCCCAGATTGCAGCCCAGGCCCAACAAGCCAAGTTGTCTGGCGTGACGCTCTATACCGCGCGCAAGAAGCTGCAGGCCCGCAAGTTTGCCAAGCCGTGGATGCGCATGACAGCCTTCGGCATCACCGAGCAAACCTATAACAGCCGCTCGCGGCTCTCACCGGCTGCCATCGGCAAAACCTACCATGAACAATGTGTACAGCATGCTGTGGCACGTAGATAGTTAGTTTAATCAGATAGTTACGAACTATATTTGATGTTAACTATCAGTCCAGCTGCCCCAACCTAACGTTGATTGGCCGAGTCGTTAACCACCCGGCCAGCCCCTTGCCTTAACAGCCGGTCAAGGTCGTCGCGCGGCGCTCCCCTGCAAAGAACGCAGGGCGTAGCCGTACCCCGACCACGTTGCCCATGTAGGCGGCGATCAGCCATAGCCAGCCGTGCAGGCTCCCCGATGCGATACCGCTGAAATAAGCGCCAATATTGCAGCCGTAGGCCAGGCGAGAACCGTAGCCCAGTAACAGGCCGCCAATGACGGCAGCGATCAGTGACGGCAGCGGGATCTTCAGGCTCGGCGCAAAGCGCCCGGCAAGACCTGCGGCCAGCAGCGCCCCCAGCACGATGCCCAGGTCCATAACGGTGGTTACATCCTGCCAGACTGGCGAGGCCAAGGCCTTGGCATTGGCCGGCGCCTGCCAGAACACCCAGCTGCTTACCTGAACGCCAAGGCTGTCCAGCACCTTTGCGCCCCACAAGGCGAAGGCCGAGGTGATGCCCCAGGGCCGCCCAGCCAGCGCCAGGGTGGCATAGTTGAGCACGGCCAACGCGACGGCACCCCAGACCAACGGCCAGGGGCCCCGTACAAAGCGTTGCAGACCTGCCCGGCCATGCTGCTCAGGCTGTTCAAGCCCACCGTGGCGGCGCTTTTCCAGGTGCACCGTGACCCAGGCGATCAGGCCGAACACGCCCAGGCTCACCAGCAGGGCGGGCACGAGGCCCCATGCCTGCACGATCGAGGTCGCAGGCAATGATGGCAAAGCAAACCACCAGTCGGCGTGGTGCGTGGCGGTCACGGAACCGATGATGAAGAACAGCAGGGTCACCAGCATTCGGGCATTGCCGCCACCAACGGTGAACAAGGTGCCCGACGCGCAGCCGCCCCCCAGCTGCATGCCGATGCCGAAGATGAAAGCCCCGAACACGACGGACACCCCGGCCGGTGCCACAAGCCCTGTCACGGGGTTGCCGAACAGGTTGCCGGCCGCAAGCGCCGGGAAGAACAGCAGTACGGCCAGTGCCAGCATGACCATCTGTGCGCGCAAGCCGGCGCCACGCCGCTCATTGATGAACACGCGCCACGCGGAAGTGAAACCGAAGGCGGCGTGATACAACGTCAGGCCCAGCGCAGCCCCCAGCAGCAGAAGCAGCACCTGCTTGAAGCCTGCGTTGACATCCAGGAACCAGGCGCCAGCCATCAGTAGGCCCAAGGCGACTAGGGGTGCGCCCAGGCGGCGCGATTCAGGTGAAGCGGTAGCGGAAAGACCCATCGAAATACTCGGAAAAAATCGAACAGGTGCGCAGTATAACGGCAACCGCCGGCAAGGTCGTGTTGTGCCGCCAGCGGCACAGGCGCGCATTTGTTAGGCTTGGCCCTGCCCCCTTACGGATCAGACGCCCGGACCATGGATCAATTGCGCAGAATCGACCTGAACCTGCTTCTGGCCCTGCACGCCCTGCTCACCGAGCGGCATGTGACACGCGCTGCCATTCGCCTGCACCGCAGCCAGCCGGCGGTCAGCCATGCGCTGGCACAGCTGCGCGAGCATTTCGATGATCCTTTGCTGGTACGTCAGGGTGGCAAGATGATGCTCACCCCGCGGGCTCAGGCCTTGGCACAGCCGCTGGAACACGCATTGGCGGATCTGGAAGGGCTGCTGAGCACGCCGCAATTCGATGCCACGCAGGCCCGGCGATGCTTTCGGCTCTCGCTGTCGGACTACGCCGCACGGATCATCCTCCCACCTCTGCTACGCCATGTGCGGCGCGTTGCCCCGGGCATCGACCTGGCGGTCAGCCAGGCCAGTCGCGAGGCGATGGTGGCCCAATTGCTCGACGGCGAACTGGATCTGGCACTGGGGGTCTTTCCGGAGCTGCCTCAAGGCATCATCGCCCAGTCATTGTTTGACGATCGCTTCGTAAGCGTGGCTGACCAGCAGACGCTGCCGGCCACGGGCGAACTGAGCCTGAGCCAGTGGTTGGCGCGCCCCCATGTGCTGGTGGCTACGCGCCCCGACGCCTTCGATGAGATTGACCGTGCCCTGGCCTCCCAAGGTCATCGCCGTCACATTGCCCTTGCACTGCCCCATTGGAGCGCAGCCGTGCAAGTGTTGAAAGATACCGACCTGATTCTTACCGTGGCGCGACGGGCCGTTGCCCCGCTGCCTGCCCATGCAGGGGTTCGCGAGTTCATCCCGCCGGTGCCTCTGGACTGCATCGATTACCGGCAAGCCTGGCACAGCCGCAAAGACGGTGACGCAGGGCATCGCTGGCTGCGCGAGACGGTGCTGACGTGCTGTCAGCCGGAGGTCTGATCGTGGCTTGAAGACTGTACTGCGGGCTCGCTTTTGCTGGATGTACTGGTCGCCCATTGACTCTGCACCAGCCACACGCCCGCCAGAATCATAACTAGCCCAAGTACTCGCGCCAGTCCCAGGGGCCTGCCAGGCAGGTTCATGATGGCAAAATGATCAGCAACCACCGCCGTAACGATCTGCCCTGCCACCACCAGCACCAGAAAGCCTGCCGCCCCAAGCCTGGGCGTCAGCGCCGCCGCCCCTGCCACATAAAGGGCGCCCAACACACCGCCGATCCAGAGCCACCAAGGCCCTTGCAAGGCTTTGCCGATGTCCGGCGCAGGGATCCGCATCACCAGCAGCGCTGTGATAACGACCACCGCGCTGACGGCAAGTGACGCAAAAGCGCCCCACAGCCAGTGACCGAGTGCCTTCCCCGCAGCGGCATTGCCAGCTGCTTGAAACGGCAGGACAGCGCCAGCAATCAACGCTAAAACAATGGGTAACAGCACAAATATAAGGGATTTACTGAACATGACCGTTCTCGCTACCAGGACGGAGTTCAGCATGAGGCTATTGATGCCTCGCATGGAAATCGAAAACTGAGATGCAAACTATTCGTATGGCGAATAGCAACCTGGCGCGTCTTCGCCCAGGCACCGCGTGACTCTCACATTGAGTGTCGGCTACAGGGGCAATGTGTCCTGCCCCCGTAGCCGATTCATCAGTTGCGCGTCACCCGCCAGATGGTGTTGGCCAGATCGTCCGCAATGATCAGTGCCCCACGCGGGTCGACGGTCACACCCACCGGCCGCCCACGCGTCTTGCCATCTTCGCCTCTGAAACCGGTGGCGAAATCGATGGGTTCTCCCGCCGGCTTGCCGTTGCTGAATGGCACGAAGATGACCTTGTAGCCGACCGGGTTCGGCCTGTTCCAGCTTCCGTGCTCACCCACGAACACCCCTTCAGCAAAGCCTTGCCCCATGGCGGCCGTGGAGAAGTCGACACCGAGCGCTGCGACATGCGACCCCAGGCTGTAGTCGGGCTTGATCGCGGCAGCCACCTTGTCAGGGTTCTGCGGGCGCACCCGGTCATCGACATTCTGCCCCCAGTAACTGTAAGGCCAGCCGTAGAAGCCGCCTTCGCGCACTGAAGTCAGGTAATCGGGAACCAAGTCCGGGCCGAGTTCATCGCGCTCGTTGACCACTGTCCAGAGCTGCCCGGTACCCGGCTGGACGGCCAGTGCAGTGGGGTTGCGCAGCCCAGTGGCGTAGGGGCGATGCGCGCCAGTCTGGGCATCGACTTCCCACACCATCGCACGGTCGATCTCGACCTCAAGGCCCCGCTCGGTGATGTTGCTGTTCGAACCGATGCCCACATAGAGGAAGCGGCCGTCCGGGCTGATGGTCAGTGCCTTGGTCCAGTGATGGTTGATCTCGGCTGGCAGGTCGGTGAGTTTGACCGGTGGGCCGTCGGCCTTGGTCTGGCCGTCGCGGTAGTCGAAGCGCACCAGCGCATCCTGATTGGCCACGTACAACTTGCCATCGGCAAATGCCAGGCCATAGGGCGCATTCAGGTTTTCGGCAAAGACGGTCTGCAACTCATACTTGCCGTCACCGTCGGCATCGCGCAACAGGGTTAAGCGGTTGCCGCCCTTGACCTGGGTATTGCCCTTGGCCTTGATCTGGCTGGCGATCACATCCTTGGGCTTGAGTTTGGCAGCGCTGCCGCCGCGCCCCTCTGCCACCAGGATGTCGCCGTTGGGCAACACCAGGCTCTGACGCGGGATTTTCAAATCGGTGGCGATGGCGGTGACGCTGAAACCGTCGGGTACGGTCGGCTTTTGCTGACCCCAAGCCACCGGCTCGGCGATCTTCATGCTGGGCAGCAGACCGCGCTGGGGCTCGGGCAGTTTCGGGTCGGGCCCACGGGCCTGGGTAGGGTCACCCTCACCGCCGCAAGCGGCCAGCAACAGCGAAAGGGACAACAAGCTCACAGCGTGCAGCGCTCTCATGCTTCACCTCCCGAACGCAGGTTGCTCAAGCCAAGCCACGCCGTTACCACCGCGAGCACCGTCACGATTACCGACAGTACCAGCCCGGACGGCATCACAGCCCAGGCGTCCTTGGCGTGCTCGAAGGCGTTGACCAACCCAAGCACCCACGTCACCAGCAGCAACAAGAAATAAAGGGTCGGCCGCCCGGCCTTGCGCCGAGCGCTGATCAAGTTGGCCAGGGCGAACAGCAGGGCCAGCCCGCAGAACACCAGGCCCCCTGCGATCAGCCAGGCGGCAAAGTTGCTCCATTGAATCTGGTAGCTGTTGTAGTAGGCAATGTCACTGATCATTGCCCCCAGGAACAGCGGCACGGTGCCCGCCAACAACAACGCATGCAGTGGGCCAGGTCTGCAGCGGTACAGGGTAGGGTCGGATACGGTCACGGTGCCTCCTTTTCGTTCAGTGACCAGGGCCGACGAGAGACGGCCCACGGGGATACGCAGGGTGCGCCTAGCAAATGAGCACCCTGGCGAGCCGATAGTTCAGCCACGCACCACTGAAATATCCTGCAAGAAATCCCGAGCCGCCTCCCTGTGTGGCATGCGCGGCCTATCCAGGCCCGCATGCCTGCAGGACGTCAAGCCAGCCGCGCCCGAGCGGCGTGCAGCTTCTTGTAGCTGTCGATCAGGCGCAAATGGCGATCCAGCCCTTCGAGCTTCATGCTGGTCGGGGTCAGGCCGTAGAAGCGCACGCTACCTTCGATCGAGCCCACTACCGCGTCCATCCGTGGGTTGCCGAACATGCGGCGGAAATTGACTTCGTAGTCGGCCATGTCCAGCTCATCGTCCAACTGCACTTCCAATGCCACGTTAAGCGCCTGGTAGAACAACCCCCGCTCCACGGTATTGTCGTTGAACTGCAAAAACGCCTCGACCAGTTCCTTGGCCTCCTCGAAGCGCTGCACGGCCAGGCAAATGAGCAGTTTGAGCTCGAGGATAGTCAGTTGTCCCCAGACCGTGTTGTCGTCGAATTCGACGCCAATCAGCGTGGTGATGGTGGTGTAGTCGTCGACATCGCAGTTATCCAGGCGCTTGAGCAGCAGCTTGAGCGAGCGGTTGTCCAGGCGGTGCAGGTTGAGGATGTCGGCGCGGAAGGACAGCGCCCGGTTGGTGTTGTCCCAGATCAGGTCCTCGACCGGGTAGATTTCCGAATAGCCTGGCACCAGAATTCGGCAGGCGATCGCCCCAAGGTCGTCGTACACGGCCATGTAGACTTCTTTGCCAAGGTCTTCGAGGATGCCGAACAAGGTGGCTGCCTCCTGCGCATTGGCACCTTCGCCCTGGGCAGTGAAATCCCAATCGACGAACTCGAAGTCAGGCTTAGCGCTGAAGAAGCGCCACGACACAACGCCGCTGGAGTCGATGAAGTGCTCGACGAAATTGTTCGGCTCGGTCAGGGCGTGGCTTTCGAACGTGGGCTGCGGCAGGTCGTTCAAACCTTCGAAGCTGCGGCCCTGCAGCAGTTCCGTCAGGCTGCGTTCCAAAGCCACCTCAAGGCTTGGGTGCGCACCGAACGAGGCGAACACACCACCGGTGCGCGGGTTCATCAGGGTCACGCACATCACCGGGAATTCACCACCCAGCGAGGCATCCTTGACCAGCACCGGGAAGCCCTGTTCTTCCAACCCCTGGATACCCGCGACGATGGACGGATAGCGCGCCAGCACCTCGTCCGGCACATCTGGCAGGCACAGCTCGCCTTCCAGGATTTCACGCTTGACCGCTCGCTCGAAGATTTCGGACAGGCACTGCACCTGCGCTTCGGCCAGCGTGTTGCCCGCGCTCATGCCGTTGCTCAGGAACAGGTTCTCGATCAGGTTCGATGGGAAGTACACCACTTGCTGGTCCGACTGGCGCACGAACGGCAGTGAGCAGATGCCCCGGGCCGTGTTGCCCGAGTTGGTGTCGTACAGGTGCGAGCCGCGCAGTTCGCCATCGGGGTTGTAGATGGCCAGGCAATGCGCGTCGAGGATTTCGCTGGGCAGGGCATCACGGGGGCCGGGCTTGAACCACTGCTCGTCCGGGTAGTGCACGAACGCCGCATTGGCCAGCTCCTCTCCCCAGAACTGGTCGTTGTAGAAGAAATTGCAGTTCAGCCGCTCGATGAATTCGCCCAATGCTGACGCCAGGGCAGCTTCCTTGGTAGCGCCTTTGCCATTGGTGAAGCACATGGGCGACTGCGCATCGCGCACGTGCAGCGACCAGACGTTAGGCACGATATTGCGCCAGGAGGCAATTTCGATCTTCATGCCAAGGTCGGCCAGGATGCCGGACATGTTGGCAATCGTCTGTTCCAGTGGCAGGTCCTTGCCCGGGATGCGCGTGCTGGTTTCGGCCACCGGCATCAGCAGACCCTGGGCATCGGCGTCGAGGTTGTCGACCACCTCGATCACGAATTGCGGACCGGTCTGCACCACCTTCTTGACCGTGCAGCGCTCGATTGAACGCAAGATGCCCTGGCGGTCCTTGTCAGTGATGTCTTCGGGCAATTCGACCTGGATCTTGAACACCTGGTTGTAGCGGTTCTCAGGGTCGACGATGTTGTTCTGCGACAGGCGAATGTTTTCGGTCGCAATACCGCGTGTCTGGCAGTAGAGCTTGACGAAGTAAGCCGCGCACAGCGCCGAAGACGCCAGGAAATAGTCGAACGGCCCAGGGGCCGAACCATCGCCCTTGTAGCGGATCGGTTGATCGGCGATCACCGTGAAGTCGTCGAACTTGGCTTCGAGACGGAGATTGTCGAGAAAATTGACCTTTATTTCCATGCGGGTTTACCGTGACTTTAAGCGTGCAAAACACAATGGTCGGCATTATCCGGTTTTTCACCGCGGAAATCCTCCCCGAAGGTCGTACGCGGCAGCTACAGGCGCGCGCTTGCGCATTCCGGGGAAATCCTTGCCTGATCCTCTGCATCTGCACAGCCTGCAGCAGGCACCGGTTCAGCGGTGTGCTAGCGTTTCTGCACGGGGCAACGCACCCCCAACCATCACGACAAGAACAGCGCAGACCGATCACTAGCAGGTGAACCATGGAATTACACATCAACGGCACGACCCACCAGGTCGATGCAGATGCCGATACGCCCTTGCTGTGGGTGATCCGCGACGATCTGGGCATGACCGGCACCAAGTATGGCTGCGGCCTGGCCCAATGCGGGGCCTGCTCGGTGCTGGTCGACGGCGTTGTGGTGCGCGCCTGCGTTACCCCGGTGTCCGGCGTGGTTGGCAGACAGGTATCGACCATCGAGGCGATCGAAGCGGACCCTGTGGGCAAGCGGGTGGTAGCGGCCTGGGTGGAACACCAGGTCGCGCAATGCGGGTATTGCCAGTCCGGTCAGGTGATGGCGGCGACCGCACTGCTCAAGCATACCCCTGCACCCAGCGCCGAGCAGATCGATGCGGCCATGATCAACCTGTGCCGTTGCGGCACCTACAACGCTATCCATGCAGCCATGCATGACTTGGCGCAGGGAGTCAAAGCCTGATGAGCGCTCCTGATCCCGTTGCCGAACTGCATAGGTTGCAAGCTGGCGAAACCGTCAATCTTTCGCGCCGCCGTTTCCTCGTGGGCACGGCCGCAGGCGCATTGGTCCTGGGCTTCGGCCTGCCGACGGGCGTTGCGCGTGTGCAAGCCGCTGCCGATGCGCAGCGAGGCACCCAGGTACCGGCGTTCCTGGAAATCCGACCGAATGGCACGGTTCGTCTGCTCAGTCCGTTCATGGAAGGCGGCCAAGGACCGTTTACCGCCATGGCGCAGATCGTTGGCGAGGAGCTGGATGTGGATCCCGCTCATTTCGTCGTGGACAGCGCCCCACCCGGCCAAGCCTATGTCGTGATGGAAAACGGCATGCGCATCACCGGCGGCAGCATGTCCGTACGCATGAGCTACCCCACCATGCGCCGTCTGGGCGCACTGGCGCGGGCGATGTTGCTGCAGGCCGCCGCGCAGCAACTCGGGGTCGAGATGAGCGAGCTCACCACGACGCCGGGTACCGTAGTACATACCACGTCAGGGCGCACACTCGGTTATGGCGAGCTCGCCAACCGCGCCATGGACTTGCCGGTCCCCGACCCTGCCACCGTCAAGCTACGAGATCCTGCCCAGTTTCGCTGGATCGGCAAACCGGTTCGGCGGTTGGATGCGTACGACAAGTCCACCGGCAAGGCCTTGTACTGCATCGATATCAGCGTGCCAGGCATGCTTCACGCAGCCGTGCAGCATGCCCCTCGCCTGGGCATGACGGTGGGCCGGGTGCGCAATGAGGCACAGGTGACTGCCATGAAGGGCGTGCATTCGGTACATCGCCTGCCCGGGGCTGTTGCCGTAATTGCGCCGCGGTGGTGGCACGCCAAGCGTGCTGTCGAGGCCCTGCAAGTGGAGTGGCTGGAGCCGGCCGCAGACTCCACCGTACGGGCCATGCCGGCGGATTTCTCCAGCGACGGCTGGCTCCAGCACCTGGCCGATGCTACAGGTCCGGCCCGTGATGAGGAAACGGCCGGAGATGTGGCAAGCGCGCTGGACAACGCCGTGACCACTGTAGAAGCCAGCTACCACAACCAGTACCTGAACCATGCCCAGTTGGAACCCCCTTCTGCCCTTGCCCGCTTCAATCCCGACGGCACACTGGAGGTCTGGCTGCCCAACCAGGCGCCCGACATGTTCCGCGATGACATTGCCAAGCGCACCGGACTGCCACCCGACCAGATCACGCTGCATTCGCCACTGCTGGGCGGCTTCTTCGGTCGGCACTTCCTGTATGAGTCGGCCAACTCCTACCCGCAGGCCATCGCGCTGGCCAAGGCGGTAGGCCAACCCGTCAAGCTGATCTGGAGCCGCGAGGAAGAGTTCCTGCGCGATGTGCTACGCCCGGTCGCCGCGGTCAAGTTCCGGGCCGGGCTCGATGCCGAAGGCTTGCCGGTGGTCCTGGAAGCGGTCAGCTCCACGGAGGGCCCCACTGAAGCCCTGGCCGGCAAACAAGGTGAAAAGGTAGACCCCACGGCATTGGAGGGGCTATCGGGCAAAGCCTATGCCATTGCCAACAAGCGCATTGCACAGGTGTACGTCAAGGGCCCGGCCATGCTCGGCTATTGGCGGTCGGTGGGTAACTCGCTCAACGATTTCTTCTATGAGTCCTTCCTGGATGAGCTGGCGGACAAAGGGGGCCAGGACCCTCTGGCCCTGCGTCAACACCTGCTGCGAGACAACCCACGCCTGACCCAGTTACTGCAAGCGGTCGTCGAGCTTTCAGGTGGCTGGAAACGCGGGCCTTTCACTGCCCAGGATGGCACGCGGCGGGCCCGGGGCTTGGCGATGGCGTCCCCTTTCGGGTCCGAAGCGGCGGTGATCGCCGAGGTCTCCATCGAAGATGGCCACGTGAAGGTCCACGACATCTGGCAGGCGATCGATCCGGGTAGCATCGTCAACCCGGCCATCATCGAGCACCAGGTCAATGGCGCGGTTGCCTTGGGGTTGTCGCAGACGCTGGTCGAGGAAGCGGTATACGTCGATGGCATGCCGCGTGCGCGCAACTATGACCTGTACCCAATCCTGCCGCCTGCGCGCATGGCCCGGGTGCATGTACGCATCGTTGAAAGCGGCGCGAAGATGGGCGGTATCGGCGAGCCACCTTTGCCCGCGGTAGCACCGGCAGTGGCCAATGCCGTGGCCCAGCTGACCGGACAGCGGGTTCGCAGCCTGCCCATGAGCCGTCATACCTTCAGCTGACCGACAAGGACGCCGCCATGAACCCTCGTACTGCTAGAACCCTCGGCTGGCTGTTGCTGCCCTGCGCGGCCGTCGCTGGCTTGGCCGGTTGGTACGTCACCCGAGAACCTGCCTCGCCGTTCGCTGATGAGCAGGCACGCGCCACCGACGACCTGGCATTGATCCGACGCGGGGAATACGTCGCACGGCTGGGCGATTGCGTCGCCTGCCACAGCGTGCCTGATAACCCGCCCATGGCAGGTGGGCTCGAAATGGCAACGCCGCTTGGCACGATCCACGCCACCAACATCACCCCTGACAAAGAAACAGGCATCGGCGCCTACTCGCTGGCCGATTTCGACCGGGCCGTGCGCCACGGTGTGGCGCCTGGTGGCCGCCGCCTTTACCCCGCCATGCCCTACCCCTCCTATGCCAAACTCAGCGACGATGACGTACGAGCGCTGTACGCATTCTTCATGCGCAGTGTTCAGCCAGCACGGCAGCCGAACAAGCCTGTCGACATACCCTGGCCATTGAACCTGCGCTGGCCCATTGCCCTGTGGAACGGAGCCTTCGCCCCTGCCGGCCCGTACTTGGCGAAGAACGACAAGAACACACTGTGGAATCGCGGCGCCTACATCGTGCAGGGACCGGGGCACTGCGGCAGTTGCCATACCCCCCGCGGCCTGGCCTTCAATGAAAAAGCCTTTGATGACTCGGGCACGGCGTACCTCGCAGGCGCCTTGCTCGATGGCTGGTACGCGCCAAGTTTACGCAATGATCCCAACACCGGCCTCGGGCGCTGGAACGAGACTGAGGTGGTGCAGTTTCTCAAGACCGGTCGCAATCGACATGCTGTGGTCTTCGGCTCGATGACCGAGGCATTCAACAACTCTACGCAGTTCATGACCGATGGCGATCTACAGGCCATCGCCCATTACCTCAAGGCGCTGCCCGGCGACCCATCCCGTGATGGCAAACCCTGGCAGTATCAGCCCGAGCCCACACTCGCGCAGCTGGAGCGCCCAGGCGTACGCACTTACATGGCACGCTGCGCCACCTGCCACGGCATGGATGGCAAGGGCCAGGGCGAGTGGATGCCGCCCCTGGCTGGTGCCACTTCCTTGCTCGCCAAGGAGGCTGCCTCGGCCATCAACATCACCCTGAACGGGTCGCAGCGGGCCGTGGCCGATGGCAGGCCCGATGCCTACCGCATGCCCGCCATGCGTGCACAGTTGAGCGATCAGGAAATAGCAGAGGTGTTGAGCTATACCCGAAGTGCCTGGGGTAACCACGGCAACGCCGTGAAAGCGACGGCGGTGGCCAAGCTGCGCAACGATACCGACCCTGCCAGCCCCAGCCCGATCATCCTGCAAATGCGCTGAGGCATGCCACGCCGTCGAGCACGGGAAAGCCTTAGCGGCTGCGTTCCAGGTTGAGTCTGAGCAACTGCTGCGGTACATCCTGCGCGTTGAGCTGCTGCATCGCCCGGCCCAAGGCTTCGCGCAGCGCCGGCTGGTTGCACGGCGAAGCCTTTGACAGGGCCAGGTACAGGCCTTCGCTGGAGACAGGCGGCTGCAGGATCAGCACCTGCTGGTCAATGCCCAAGGTGCGCGCCAGGGCCATGCCCGGGTAATGCTCATAGATCACATAGTCACTGCGCCCGTGCATCAGCTTTTCGAAAGCCTGCCTGGCGCTGGGCACCGCTTCGAGCATCAGGTGCTGCCTGGCATAGGCATCGAACTGTTGACCGTGACTGTTATTGACCAGCGTTCCGCCCTTGAGGCCCTGCAGATCCGACCATTGCCCGTAGGCGAAGCCATGCCCCTGACGAGCCCAGATCACGCTCGGCGTGTAGAGAAATGCGGGCAGAATGTAGTCCATCTGCTGCCGGCGAGCGTCGGTGATGAAGTAGCCGGCCATCAAGTCGATCCTGCCGGTGCGAACCTCTTCCTGGGCTCTGGACCAAGGGCCTACATAGAGGACGTCGATTTCCAGGCCAAGGCTGTTGGCCAGGTGGGTGACCAGATCGGCATTGGCCCCAACCAGGTGATGCGGGTCGAGGGGGTCATGCCAAAGGTAAGGTGGGTATTCCGGATTTCCGGTAGCGGTCAGGCGTTTACACGGCTCGGCAGCCATTGCCAACGATGGCAACAGCCCGAGGCACAACAGGCCAACCAAACCCTTGATCATGCAAGAACTCCGGCAGACGACGCTGTGATTCCTCGTTCCCTGCGCTGGGCACTGGACGTAAAACCTGCTTCAGGCGGTCAGCTCTACCCGCGCGCGCTCACCGGCCCGCTGGAACACCTCGCGCACCTCGTCGGCTTTGGCCTTGGTAACCGACTTGCCGCTCAGCAGTTCGTCGACCACACGCAGGCCTTGCTCGACGGCAGTGGCTAATTGGTCCGCATCGGAGGCGTCGGCGATATCACCCAGATAAGGCGCGATGAGGTAGACATAGCGATCCTGCAGTTTCAGTGTCTCCAGGGCGTCGAGTGCCTGCTGGAAGCGATCGGCAGCGGCGGGGCTCATGCTCAATTTATCGAAATGAATCAGGCTCACACGATCAGTGGCCATGTTGACGAATCTCCGTTTCCTGATGCGGCCCAGGCCACGAGCAGCAGCGTGTCCACGCTACTCGGACAAGCAGGCCCGGGTAATGTCGATCAGGTTAACAGAACACGACACAGAAAGGGTCATCCGCCCAGGAACTAAAAGTGACCAGCAGGTCGCGCAATGGAAGCCCCAGGGCGCAACCGGGACAGGCAGCGGGATTTGGTGCGCAGGATAATCGCC
Organism: Pseudomonas sp. I3-I5; assembly: GCF_022699445.1. Classification (NCBI taxonomy): domain Bacteria; kingdom Pseudomonadati; phylum Pseudomonadota; class Gammaproteobacteria; order Pseudomonadales; family Pseudomonadaceae; genus Pseudomonas; species Pseudomonas sp. I3-I5. Next base: position 2,509,126 of record NZ_CP093940.1, read on the forward strand.
CGGCAAACCACCCTGCCGAGAACGCCACCACGCGCTCGCCCCTACAACAACAAGCCTGTTTCAGCAGGCACGTCACACAGGGCTTCAACTTCATGGCAAAGGAACACTTCGCAGAGACACCCGATCTTGGCGTGACCGATCCCTCCAAAACGGACGAAGCCCGACAGGACAGGCGCCTGGAGGGCAAGCTCGACTGGGTCGTGTTCGGTTTCACCAGCCTGCTGGCCATCGCGTTCGTGCTGTGGGGTTTCCTCAACCAAGTCAATTTGGCTAGCAGCGCGTCCAGTGCGCAGTCGTGGGTCATTCTCAACTTCGGCTGGTTCTTCGTGCTGACCTCGACTGTGTTCGTCGTGTTCGTACTGTGGTTGGCTGCCAGTCGTTATGGTCGTGTGCCGCTGGGCAGGGACGGGGAACTGCCCGAATTTCGAACGGTGTCGTGGGTGGCGATGATGTTCAGCGCCGGCATGGGCATCGGCCTGATGTTCTTCGGCGTGGCCGAGCCGTTATCGCACTACGTTTCCCCGCCGCCGGGCTCGACCACTGGTCAGTCGAGCGAAGCGATGCAGGTGGCCATGGCCACCACCCTGTTTCACTGGACGCTGCACCCTTGGGCAATGTATGCCATCGTCGGGCTCGCCATCGCCTATGGCACTTTTCGGCGCGGCCGCTCCCAACTGATATCCGCAGCCTTCAGGCCCTTGATCGGCAAGCACGCCAATGGCCCGCTCGGCCGGCTGATCGACATGATGGCAATCTTTGCCACGCTGTTCGGCTCGGCCGCATCGCTGGGGCTTGGGGCGCTGCAAATTGCAGGTGGCCTTGAATACAACGGCTGGATCGAGCACCCCGGCAAGCTGTTCTACATCGCACTGATCACCGTGCTGACCATCGCCTTCGTCACCTCAGCCGTGTCGGGCATCGGCAAGGGTATCCAGTGGCTGTCCAATACCAACATGGTGCTTGCACTTGTGCTCGCCGTGTTCGTGTTTCTGGTCGGGCCTACCCTGCTGATGCTCAACCTGCTGCCGACATCGATCGGTATCTACATCAAGATGCTGCCGGAAATGATGGCGCGCACCAATGCCAGCGGCGGCGAACCGATGAACGCCTGGCTGGCCGGCTGGACGGTGTTCTACTGGGCATGGTGGATCTCCTGGACGCCTTTCGTCGGCATGTTCATCGCCCGTATCAGCCGTGGCCGCACCATTCGCCAATTCGTCACCGGGGTACTGCTGGTGCCAAGCCTGGTCAGCCTGGTGTGGTTCACCATCTTCGGCGGAGCGGCCATCGACGCCTTGCGCGAAGGCGCCTTCGTGCTGGCTAACGGTGCCGTCAACAGCAACCATGCGCTGTACCAATTGCTCGCCAGTTACCCTTTGGCCTCCGCCACTTCGGTGCTGGTGATGATCCTGGTCGGTATCTTCTTCGTTTCCGGTGCCGACGCAGCATCACTGGTCATGGGGACGCTGTCCGAACATGGCACCACCTCCCCTTCACGACGCACGGTGATTTTCTGGGGAGCGCTCACCGGCACGGTCGCAGCCATCATGCTGGCCATCGGTGATCCCAGCGCGCCGGACAAAGCCCTGACCGGGCTGCAAAACCTGACCATCGTGGTGGCCCTGCCCTTCGTACTGGTCATGGTGCTGCTGTGTCTGGCGCTTTATCGCGACCTGCGCAAGGACCCCATGATGCTGCGCCACCTTCGCGGTACCGAGCTGATCGAAAAAGCTGTGTTGTATGGCGCCGTCAAGCATGGCGAAGAGTTCTACATCGTCGTTCAGGAAAAGAAAGCCTCGGTGAAAGCTGTTGCAACCAAAGAGCTGACCGAATCATGAGGTCGCCAGATCGGGCGCTCTGATGCCTACCCGCGAAACTGGTAAAAGTGCCAGTTTCGCAGCCCCAGCGACCGACGCAATATCGTCAACGCCTTCCAGCCGAATGAGCGCAGCGCTCATGAATGACCTTCAGCAAGGTAGAGTCGCCTGGTTCGATGCCGACCAGGGTTGGGCTGCAGCCAGGGAACGAACGGCATCAGTTTTCCATTCCAGGGGCGACGCCTGCTAGACCCAGGCCGGCCCCATTGCCGCGCTCAGGTTTACCAATCGAACCGGTGTACAGAAAGAATGCCTGGTTGACCCTGCCCCGCACCTCATCCATTTGCGCAACATGTTGAAGACTTTTCGCGACGCCAACGGTGAACCAGCTTACAAAAAAACGGTCTTTGGCTGACGGTTCACTACCCGACCGGTTCGCGGCCCATTCATCGGCCTACATTTGTCCAGCTTCAGCGAAGACCCCAAAATGCCCGACTCCCGCCTAACTGCCTTTGCCCTCCCTGCCCTGCGCGGCGGTCTGCTTGCCAGCGCCCTGGCGCTCGTCACGCCCGCGCACGCCGAGACGCCAGCCAGCGATGCCCGCTGGGTCAGTGACAGCCTCAGCACCTACGTACGCAGTGGTCCGACAGACGGCCACCGTATCGTCGGTACGCTGAAGTCCGGGCAGCCGCTGACGCTGATCGGTACCCAGGGCAACTATAGCCAGGTCCGTGGACAAAACGGTGATGTGGTGTGGATCCTCTCCAGTGATCTGCAGTCAGTGCCTGGCCAGAATGAGCGCTTGCCTGAGCTCGATGCCAAGGTGGCCGAATTGACAGGGCAATTGAAGACCATCGATGACAGCTGGAAGAACCGGGTGCAGGGCATGCAGGAAACCCTGGATTCGCGCAAGCAACTGGTCGACGAACTCCAGGCGCGCAACAAGGACTTGAACGAGCAACTGGACCAGAGCCAGTCGAACCTTCGCGATGCCCAGGCGCGCCTGGGTGACGAGAACAAGCAGGTGATGATGCGCTACATGGTGTATGGCGGCAGCATCGCAGGGGCGGGCTTGTTGGTCGGTCTCATTCTACCGGCCTTGACCCGTGGGCGGAAAAAGAGCGATCGCTGGTTCTAAGGCTTGTATTGACGATTCGGGCTGAACGCCTGGGGCTGCGGCGCAGCCCATCGCGGCCCCGCCTGCTCAGCCCATGGCGCAGATACTTGCGCCCTGCCCGTTTTCGGCATTGCTCAACCCGTCATCCCCAGCATTGACCGCTGCTGCGCCTGCCCACGCTACTGACTCAGCCGCTCCAATGCCTGAAGCACATAGTGAGTAGCCTTATCCTGCCTGGCGTCCCGGCAGGCGATCCCCAACTGCCGCCACAACCCAGGCCTCAAGGGTCGACAGACCAGGCGTGGGTCTGCCTCCGTTACCTCACCCTCCTGCGGCAGCAACGTGGCACCGTACCCGGCACTCACCAGGCGCTTGATCGCGTCGTTGTAGTTCAGTTCGATGCGTGGCTGTGGGTGCAGCCCGGCCGCTGCGAACCATTCGGAGCAGACCCGCGACAACTGCGTGCTGCTGTCATTGAGGATCAAAGGGCGCTCGGCCAACCACTGAGGCGTGACAGCTGCCGGCGGCTGCCAGTCAGCCGGCATGTAAGCCAGGATGGGGTCTCGGCGCCAAGTAGTGACCGCCAGGCCCTTGCCCGCTACTTGTGGCAAGGCCACCAGGCCGATGTCCAGCAGCCCTTCACGCAGCTGCACCAGGGACGCCTGGGAAGTGAGGACCTGCACCTGCACATCGATGCCCGGGTGATCAATGCGCAGGTGCTCAAGCGCCTCGGGCAGCAGGTGCGCGATGGCCCCTGTCGATGCGCCAAGCCGCACACGCCCTGTCAGGCCTTGCACTTGATTGCGCACCTCATCCAGGGCCAGTTCGGCATCGGCAAGCAGGCGCCTGGCGCGCACCAGAAGGGTTTCGCCAATGGCTGTCGGCCGAACCTGGCCGCGTGTGCGGGTCAGCAGCGAAGCGCCCACCCGCGACTCCAGCTCGGCCACGTGCAGGCTGATGGTGGGGGGTGCCAGATTGAGCTGACGGGCTGCCGCCGCAAAAGACCCTAGCTGACTGATCACCACCAGCGTACGCAGGCGGTCAAGGCTTATTTCACGCACAGTGCCACGGTTTCCTTGAGCTAAACGTCGAAAGGTTCAGAATAGCTGAACGTCCCGGTCATGAAATGTAAATTTTCTTTACGTCTGGCTTGAGCGACGCTGGTGTCCGACCTACTGGCTTGGACACGTGAACATGCATCTACCTCTTGTCTTCATCGATGGCGATCAAGGCACCACCGGGCTGCAAATCCATGCCCGCCTGCACGATCGCAAGGACCTGCGCCTGCTGACACTTGCCGACGCCCAGCGCAAGGACCTCAAGTGCCGCAGCGAGGCCATCAACCGTGCCGACATCGCCATCCTCTGTTTGCCCGATGACGCTGCACGCGAAGCGGTGAGCGTGATCGACAATCCCGGGGTGCGGGTGATCGATGCCAGCTCAGCCCACCGTACCGCGCCAGGTTGGACCTACGGTTTCGCCGAACTGAATCGTGACCAGGCTGCGCATATCGGCCAAAGTACCCGGGTCAGCAACCCTGGCTGCTACCCGACGGGCGCGATCGCACTGCTCGGCCCCTTGATCGCGGCAGGCTTGGTACCTGCCGACTACCCGCTGGCCATCCATGCCATCTCGGGCTATTCCGGCGGCGGGCGCGCAGCGGTGCAGCAGCATGAGCAGCAGGACAATAGCGACGCCTCGGCCGTGCTCATGTACGGGCTGGACCTGGCGCACAAGCATGTGCCCGAGATCCAGGTCCACGCCGGCCTATCGGCCCGTCCCATGTTCATGCCCGCCTATGGCGCCTATCGCCAGGGCATCGTCCTCAGCATCGCCCTGCACCTGCGCATGCTGCCCGGCCGGGTCAGCGCGCAGCAGTTGCAGGCGTGTCTGGAGCAGCACTACCAGGGCGCCCGCCACGTGAAGGTGATGCCGCTGCAAACCCAGGGCACAGCCGAGCGGCTCGACCCCCAGGCGCTCAACGGGACCGATGATCTGCGCCTGGCCCTGTACGCCAACCCCTCGCACGGCCAGGTGCTGTTGACCGCCGTCTTCGACAACCTGGGCAAAGGGGCTGCCGGGGCTGCCGTGCAGAACCTGGACTTGATGCTCTACGCCCTGCGCGCCGACGGCGATAACGGCAAAAACGGGTAGACTGTACAGCCCGCGCACTCATGCTGCGGGCTGTATTCCATTCGCCGGAGCCTGTTTGCCGATGTACATCCTGAGCCGCCTGTCCAGCGTGCCACCCGAGTCGTTCCAGAACCAGATCCGGGAACTGGTCATCCACGAGGTGGGTGAGCTGAGTAGTGTCGCCATCACGCCTGACAACCCGTTGTACCCGTTGTACCAATACGGTGTAGGCATGGAGGTACACCAGTACCTGCAAGCACTCGATGGCACCCGCGGGCTGCGCGTTGCCCTGACGCTGGCGCTCGATGCCGATGCCCCGGATCAGTTACTGGGCTTCGCTCTGGCATTGCCCGCCGACAACGACGACCAGGCCTGCGCCCTGGCTTTTCTCGCTGTAGCGCCCACGTACCGCCGCAAGGGGGTCGCGCGCGCCTTGCTGGCCGACCTGCAGGCTCAGTACAGGTACATCGAGTTGAATGCCTTTGCCCATCAGGTGCCGTGGTTCGAAGTCATGGGCATGCAAGCCGTCTCGGCCAACGGCCCACAGGTACTGATGAGCAGTACCGGTCAGGGCGGTGATGCGCTGATCGGGCGCCTGGACATCGCGCCCATCTACCAGACGACCGAAGTCATGCAAATCCACACCTATCTGCTGAACCAGCACGGCGAGGACGCCATGATCGAGGCCGAACAGCGTCGGGACGAGCGTCTGGATGAGCTAGCCCTTCAGGCCCAAGCCTGCGTGCAACAGCGCCTGACGGTACATTGATCCCTGCTCCTGCGCCTGTGACACGGCGCAGGTTGCCCACACTCAGGCATGCACCCAACGGCGATGCAGACCACGGGCCAGCGCATCCAGGGCAAAGCCCAACACCCCGATCAGCAGCACCATGGCCATCAGCTCTGAATAGGCCAGACGGTCGCGTGTATCGAGAATGAAGTATCCCAGGCCTGCGCTCACCCCGAGCATCTCGCAGGGCACCAGCACGATCCACAGAATGCCGATGGCCAGCCGTACGCCTGTGAGCACGTGCCCGATCACACCAGGGACGATCACCTTGCACAAGGTTTCCCAGCGGGTGGCGCTCAGGCTTCGGCTCAGCTGCAGCCAGCGCGGGTCCAGTTGCCTTACACCGGCAGCGGTATTGAGCAGGATCGGCCACAGCGCGGCGAACGCCAGCAGGAAGTAGATAGGCTGGTCGCCCACCCCCATCAGCATCACCACGACCGGCATCCACGACAGCGGCGAGATCATGCGCAGAAACTGAAAAGCAGGTGTAGTCGCCGCCTCCAGGTGCCGGTAGCTGCCCACCAACAGCCCAAGGGGCACGCCTATCAGCAGTGCCAGCACTAACCCGATCAGGATTCGTTTGAGGCTGACCCAGATGTGACCGTACACCTCGCCTTGCCCAAGCAGCTCGATCAGGCTGGTAAAGGTGGCTGAGGGCGAGAAGCGTGCAGACAGACCATCGGGCTGGCCGAAGGCTGCCACCCCCGCCCACCAGACCAGCAGCAACCCCAGCAATCCGGCCAGCCCCAGGCTGGCATGTACCACGTGCTTGCGCATCAGACCGCGAACTCCTCGCTGCGCTCGAAGCTGTCGCCAATACCGAAGACCGAAGGGCCACCGACGCTGGCGATGGCGTTGCGCACAAAACGGTCGTCGACCAGGTCACCGGCCACGTGGGCCGGGTCCAGGTCGGCGAGGAACGCGTTGTTGCCTTCGATCAGGGTGCGCTTGAGCCGCGTAACGAGCTCTTGGGTGTAGCTGGGGTACGGGTACGGCTGGAAATCGATGCGTTTCTCATCCCACTGCTGGTGCTGTATGGCGCCAGTGGCAATGTAGTCGGCACGGTCGCTGGCAGCGGGTGCCAACACCTTGGTCAACACCGCGGGATCGTGCGGGGTGTACTTGTTAGGGCCTGACTTGGACAGCAAGGCAGCCGCCTCTGCCCGGTGTTCGCGGGTCCATTGCTGGGCCTTGACGATGGCGTTGACCACCTTCTGCGACCAGTCCGGCCGGTTGTTCAGGTCGTGCTCGTGCATGAACACCACGCAGCAGGCATGGTTGCGCCAGACGTCTGCGGTGAAGCGCTGCACGCGACCGACCTTGAGGTTTTCGGCCAAGGCGTTGAACGGCTCGGCGACGATGTAGCCGGCGATGCGCTTGCTGGCCAGCGCTGGGGGCATGTCAGAGGGAGGCAGCACCAGCAGGTTGACTTCGTTGGCGGCGAGCGCTGCTGTGGCAGGCTTGGACACGGCGGTCAGGCCGCTGTCGGCGAGCATCTGTTGCAGCACCACGTTATGGATCGAGTACCAGAACGGAATGGCCACGGTCTTGCCACCGAGCTGTTTCATGTCGGTGATGTCCGGCGCTACCGTCAGCCCCGAACCGCCCACGTGGTTCCAGGCCACCACTTTGGCCGGCACCTTGCTTGCGTAACGCGCCCAAACCGTCATCGGTGACAACAGGTGAATGACGTTGACCTGCCCAGAAATGAACGCTTCGATCACCTGTGCCCAGCTGCGCAGCAACACGGGCCGTTCGGCCTTGATGCCTTCGGCTTCGAACAGGCCATTGTTATGCGCCACCAGCAACGGGGTGGCATCGGTGATAGGTAGATAACCGATGCGCACAGGCGCATCGGGTTCTGCGGCGGCGCGCGCCTGCAGGCTGGACAGCAGCGGCAAGGCGCCAGCTGCGGTCAGCAGTGCGCTCATCTTGAGAAAATCGCGACGCGAAGAAGCGCCGCAGCAGTCATCCATGCACATGGACAGCCTCCGAGGGCAACGGGGTGGGTTGAGGTTCGTTTGAGCGGCTTGCCCGCCGAAGGGTTTTGAGAATCTCGATGCGCAAGGCGCCCAATGCCTCGACCTGCTGCGTCCGCGGTTGCAGCAGGTCGACGCGCCATTGCCCGAGCGTGTGCGCTGGGTGGTCGCCCAGTAGCAATACGCGGTCGGACAACAGCAGGGCTTCGTCGATGTCGTGCGTGATCAGGACCGCCGCGGTGTTGTGCGTGGCGATCAATTGCAGCAGCAGTTGCTGCATGTCGGCGCGGGTCACCTCGTCCAGCGCACCGAATGGCTCGTCGAGCAGCAGCACTTCAGGTTGGCGCGCCAGGCAACGGGCCAATGCCGTGCGCTGGGCCATGCCGCCGGAGAGCTGGGCCGGGTACTGGTTGCGCGCATGCTCCAGGCCCACGGCGGCAATGGCATGGTCGACGCGTGCCCGACGCTCGTCTGCGGCAAGCGCTGGCTGGCGAGCGAAGTCCAGGCCGAAGGCAACGTTCTTTTCCAGGCTCAGCCAAGGCAGCAGGCTTGGATCCTGAAAGGCCACTGCCAGGCGCGGATGCGGACCCTGCAGTGGCTGGCCGTGCAACATCACATGCCCACCCTGGGGTTGCTGAAGGCCGGCCAGCACGCGCAGCAGGCTGGACTTGCCGACCCCGCTGGGGCCCAGGATGCTCACCACCTCGCCTGGGGCCAGTTGCAGATCGAACTGCGCCAGTACCTGCTGCCAGCCCTCGGCACGGGGGTAACCCAGGCTGATGCCCTGGGCTTGTAGCACCACGCGGGTCATGCCGATGCTGCCTGGCGGTGAAGTTCAGCGCGCAGTTGCACCAGGCTGGGGGTGACGATGGGCACGAAGGCCGACTCACGCCAGCGCCGAGCGAAGCCTTCGCCGTACTCGCACAGGTAAGCTTTGCCGCCGCTTGCCTGAAGCTCAAGCTGCACGGCATCGGCAGCGCACTCGGCCAGGGTGATGCGCAATTTGAACAGCGCTGCCGGTTGCTCCTTGAAGCGCTCATCGAGCAGCCCCTGTTTGAGCTCGCTCACGGTGTTCTCCAGGCGAGCACCGAGTACCTGCCTGGCTTCATCCAGGAACGAAGCGCGCCCGTGCAGGTGACCCTGGACTTCCTCCAGCGCCCTGCGCGCCAGGCCGATGGCCATGCCGCACTGCAGCCCCAGGAAAGCCGGCCGCACCCGGGGTAGGAATTCACGTGCGTTATCGTGCAGCAACCAGTCACGCGGCAGCTGCACCTGGTGAAAGGCCAGCGCAGCGGTGTTACTCGACTGCAAGCCCATCAGTTGCAGGTCATCTGAGCGCTCAAGACCTTGAGCATCGGACGGAATGGCCAGCACGAAGGGGGCGCCACCGCCTTCATCTTCGATAGCCGCGGCGACAACGAAGCCGCTCTTGCGCAGGTTGGTCACCCAGTGCAACCGCCCTTCCAGGTCCCAGCCATCCTCCAGAGGCCTACCGCGCACCTGCAGTGTCTCGATACCCGAAAGAAACTTCATGGCGTTGGACAAACCCGTAGCGCCGGCCAGTTCACCGCTCAGCAGTGCAGGCAATAGCCGTTGGCGCAGCCCGGCATTGGGGCTCTGTAGCAGGTACTCGATGAAGGCCCGCTGCCCCCAGCAAACGAAGGCCGTCGCCAGTGAACGGCTGGCAATGGCTGCGATGGCCTCCACGGCATCGGTGATCTGACCACCTGAACCACCCAGGGCAGGGTCAATGCCAACGCGCAGCAGCTGCGACTGGGCGATCTGCGACAGCACCCGTTGCGGCTCGCACTGGCCTCGGTCGATGGCTTCGGCATTGGCATCCAGCCACTGTCCAAATGCGCACTCTTGCATGTGTTCTTGCTCCTTTTGAAACGCCGCGGCCGCCTGGCGACCCGTCCACGGCCAATGGCCGCTCCTGCACCGACCGCCGTGCGGCGGGTTGCCTGCGCCTTATGCAGACGGCTGTTGCCAGCGGTACTTACCCAACTCCTCGTTGAGCGGCGTCTGGGCGAACACATTAGCAAAGTTGCACAGGGTTGCGAGGCTGACGCCCAGAATCACTTCCAGCGCATTGCCCTCGGTGAAGCCGGCGTCACGAAAAGCCTGGTAGGTTGCCGGGCTCACGTCGCCGCGGGTAGCGATGACTTCGCGGGCAAACGCCGCCAGGGTTTCATAACGCGCGTCGGGAAGCTCACCGCGCGCGCGCAGGGCGTCGACCACTTCATGGGGCAGCTTGGCTTTATTCAGGGCCACTGCGGTATGGCCCGCCACGCAGAAGTCGCAACCGTGCTGGGTGGCGGCGATCAACTGCACCACTTCGCGCTCGGCCAAGGTCAGCTCCGACTTACCGTTCAACGCCGAAACGGTGACATAGGTCTCCAGCGCTGCTGGCGCATTGGCCAAGACACGCAGCAGGTTGGGGATGAAGCCCGAGTTCTTCTGGGCGTTTTCAAGGAACGGCTTGGCCGCCTCTGGTGCGGTCTGCAGGTCGTGTAGGGTAATGCGCGAGGACATGGGGTAATCTCCTTTGCCGTGTATCAGTACAGTCTGTTGGTTATAAGAAGTACGCTCCATATTCATCAGTCGTTTTTACTTGCTCCTGAGTGTTTGCCTTAGATGATTTCGTCCAGCCATCTCGTCGAGCGGTTATTAGAAAGCCTCGAGCTAGACGCCAGCCTGTTTCATGTCGGCCGTTACTGCGGGGGTTGGCACGCCAGCACTCACGGCATGGGTCACGCCAGTTTTCACCTGGTCGTGCAAGGCGGCTGCTGGCTGCACGCCGATACCCTCGAACAGCCAGTGCGCCTTGAGCGCGGCGACGCCGTGTTCCTGCTGCGTGACGTAAGTTATCGGCTTGCCAGCGAAGCCGATGCAGCGCAGGCCTGCGCCCAACCACGCCAAACCATGCAGCCCCTGGATACCCAAGCCAGCGATGGGGTGGGCCTGGTCTGTGGATTCTTCCATTTCAGCAGCGGCCTCTCGGCACTGATCATCGACGCAATGGCCGACCTGATCATCCTGCGCGCCGAGGATCCCGCTGGCAGCGCTGCCCGGGCGTTGTTCGATCTGATCCTGGAAGAATGCCGGCGCGCCAACGGGCCGTCTCAAGTCTTGCTGGAGCGGCTGACGCACCTGCTGTTCCTTTATGCCTTGCGCCAACAGGTGCATGGCGCTCAGCCGCTGGGAGGGCTGATCGCCCTTGCCCGCCAGCCGGCGTTTGCCGACTTGCTCGAACAGTTGATCAAGGCCCCTGGGGCCATCTGGACGCTGGAGCGCATGGCGGCGTGCACGGGCTTGTCGCGCTCGGCGTTCTTCAAGCGTTTCAGCGAGCTGGCCGGGCAGTCACCTGGCCAAGTGCTTTTGGCACTGCGCATGCGCCATGCCAGCCAGCTGCTGCGCGCTGGCCATACGGTCGAGCAGGTTGGCGTCCAGGCGGGGTATCAATCTGTGGCGGCGTTCACGCGTGCCTTCGCCAAGACAGTGGGTGTTCAGCCGGGGGCGTATCGGCGTCAGCAAGGGCGAAGGTGAAGCCGCTTCCAGCGCCTGCGTGCAGGGCATTGGCGCTAGCATCTCGTTACATTGCATGACTGTCCTACAATAATGGCTTTATGTCATCATCCGCGCGTTCAGTTCATCGCACTCCCCCTCCCGCCCCATAGCCTCTCCAGAGCCTGGCGCCGTCCCGAACGGTTTGCGCCAACGCGCCTCGCCCCTGCACGCCTTTCCTAGGAGCCTTCAATGCATTTCAGGAACATGAAGATCGGCATTCGCGCAGCCTGCGTGTTTGCCTTGTTGGGCATGCTGATCCTGACTATGGGGCTGGTCGCCCTGTATGAAACACAGCAGATGGATGAGTCCACGGATGAGATTCGCCTGACCTGGATGCCCACCGTCATGTCGCTCAGTGCAATCAACAGCAACCTGGGCCGTACGCGCGCCCTCACCCTGCGCGGTGCATTGGAAGAAGACGCCAGCGAGCGCACCCGCTACCTGAATACGATCCAGAACATCGAACGCGAATTGGATGAAGGCTTCGAGGCCTACGTGGCAACCATCGTGTCCAGTGAAGACCGCGCGCTTTTCGAAACGGCCCGCAGCGCCTACCAGCACTACCACGAGCTTCAGGAGACGGTCTTGGCCGAGCTTGCGGCCGGGCGCATGGACACTGCTCGCCAGCTGATCAACGGCCCGCTGACAGCGCGTGCCGAAACGATGATGCAAGCCATGTCCACGCTCATCGCCTTCAACGCCAAAGGCGCAGAAGCTGCCTCCCAGCTGAGCAGTGACGTGGCCGATGAGGCATTCGTGGCCATTATCACGGCATTGGTGGTGATTCTGCTGGCACTGGTGATGATCGCCTACCTGCTCACACGCAGCATCATCGTGCCGCTGGCCGAAGCCGTCACCGCCGCAGAGCGTGTGGCCGCCAGTGACCTGACCCAACCGATCAAAGCCGAGGGCCGCGATGAGCCCGCCTTGCTGCTGCAAGCCTTGGCCCGCATGCAAGCCAACCTGCGCCAGACCATTGCCCGCATCGCGGCCTCCTCGGACCAACTGGCGTCGGCGTCCGAAGAGCTGCACACCGTGACGGAAGACACCAGCCGCGGCCTGCACCAGCAAAGCGCAGAAATCGACCAGGCGGCCACGGCTGTCAACCAGATGACCGTCGCCGTGGAAGAGGTCGCCAGCAATGCCGTGAGCACGGCCGACGCGTCCAAAGGCGCAGACCGCACGACCCGCGACGGCCGCGACCAGGTCAACCAGGCATTGCAATCTATCGAGCAGTTGGTCGCCGACGTCACCGGCACGTCGGCGCAGGTGCAGCAGCTGGCCAGCAGCGCCAATGAAATCACCCGGGTGCTGGACGTGATTGGCGCTATCGCCGGGCAGACCAACCTATTGGCACTCAACGCCGCCATTGAGGCGGCGCGAGCAGGTGAAGCAGGCCGAGGGTTTGCTGTAGTGGCCGACGAGGTGCGCGCCCTCGCCCACCGTACTCAACAATCGACTGCGGAAATCGAACACATGATCGCGGGCATCCAGAACGGCACCGAACGCGCCGTGACGGCGATGTCCAGCAGTCAGGGTCGAGCGGCCGGTACGTTGGAGGTAGCGCAAGGTGCAGGGCGGGCGCTTGAGGTCATCGCCCAAGCCATCGCCTCGATCAACCAGCGTAACCTGGTGATCGCAAGCGCCTCGGAGGAGCAGGCTCAGGTAGCCAGAGAAGTGGATCGCAACCTGGTCAACATCCGTGATCTGTCCATGCAGACTTCGGCCGGGGCCAACCAGACCAGCGCAGCAGCGCAGGATCTGTCACGCCTGGCGGTAGACCTCAATGCCATGGTTGCGCAATTCAAGGTGTAATCCTCAGAAAGGGGCCGTCCAGCGGCCCCTCCACGTGGAGCCCTAGGCTCACTTGCTGACGCTGACCACGCGCCCCACGTTCTGCGCTACCTTGCCACGGGTCGCCAGGCAGTAGTACAGCGGCACCGTCACGAGCAAACCGAACAGCCACGACAGGTCGGCCCCTTCGACGATGTTCGAGTAGGGGCCGACATACAGTGCAGTGTTGGCGAATGGCAACTGCACCAGAATGCCGCAGGCGTAGGCAATGATCGCGTGGTGGTTGAAGCGGCCATAGATGCCACCGTCGGCGCTGAAGATCGAGGCGATGTCGTACTGGCCTTTCTTGATCAGGTAGAAGTCGACCAGGTTGATCGATGCCCAGGGCACCAGCACCAGCAGAAGCGCCAGGATCAGACCGATGAACTGGCCGATGAAGTCGGCCGATGCATTGAGCGCGACCAGTGCGCAGGCCACCAGGATGACGCTGGCCAGGGCCACACGCACCTTGATGCTCGGCGTCCACTGGGCGAAGAACGTCTGAATTGCCGTCACGATCGAAAGCACGGCGCCGTACAGGTTCAGGGCGTTATGGCTGATGATGTTGAGCAGAAACAGCACCATCAGGATCGGCCCGAGCCAGCCGGTCGCCTGCTTGACGGCATCCATTGCATCGGTGCCTTCGGGCACGCATAGCACGGCGACTGCACCGAAGCTGAAGCACAGGATGGTGCCCAGGGTGGCGCCGAAGTAGGTCGCCCAGAATGGACGCGCGATGCCCACTTCACGCGGCAGATAGCGCGAATAGTCGGAGGTGTACGGCGAGAAGCTGATCTGCCAGATCGTGCCCAGTGACACGGTGGCGATGAACCCGGACAGGTTGAAGGCGCCACGGCTGAAGAAGTCGCCCGGCAGTACCTGCGTGAACATCATGATGAAACCAGCCAGCAACGCCGAGCCCATGACCCAGGTGCCGATACGGTTCAGGATGTGGATGAAGCGATAGCCAACGATGCCAATGGCGGTGGCACTCAAGGCGCCGATCACGATCGCGCCGGGCATAGGGACCATGGGTGCGATGCCGTGGATCGTCTTGCCTGCCAGTACGATGTTGGAGATGAAGAAGCCCACGTAGATCAGCGCGGTGAAGAAAACGATCAGCAGCGCGCCGTAGCGTCCGAACTGCCCCCGGCTCTGCACCATCTGCGGGATGCCCAACTGCGGCCCTTGTGCAGAGGCCAGGGCAATCACCACGCCTCCGAGCAAGTGCCCCAGGACGATAGCGATCAGTCCCCATAGCAGGTTCAGGTTGAACACCTGGATCACCATGGCGCCGGTGACGATGGGCAGTGGTGCAATGTTGGTGCTGAACCAGAGGGTAAACAGGTCGCGCGCCTTCCCATGGCGCTCGGCAGGTGGAACGTAATCGACCGTGTGATTCTCGACAAACTGATGTTGCGACGACGGTTGGGACATGATTTTTAGCTCGAAAGGTCGTTTTTATCGTTGTAAGGAAACCGCATCTAGGCGGCCTCTCAGCTGAAGACCATATTATGGTATTCCAAGGTTTTGACAATACTGATCCGTATTTCAAATTGTCAGCTGATACGATTTAGCGAGTACCGCAATTCGTTCGTTTACGCGTGTACCCCTTTAACTGCGCGGCTTTGAACCATTCATCGCAGTGTTAGCCAAGCCGAAAAATGTGCTTGCAAAAAAGGTATTACGGTATACCATCAGACACATCAACGATAAAAACCGCGGCCCACCGCAGCTTTAAGAGGTACATCAGATGATCGACGCAACCGTCTACAAGAACGTCATGGGTTCCTTCCCTTCTGGCGTTACCGTCATCACCACCCTGGACGACGACGGCTCGGTTGTTGGCTTGACCGCCAGCGCCTTCTCATCCCTGTCGATGGACCCTCCCCTGGTGCTGTTCTGCCCCAATTACACGTCCGACTCCTACCCGGTGCTGATCAAGCACAAGCGCTTTGCCATTCATTTGTTGTCCGGTAACCAGCAGGCCGAAGCCTATGCTTTCGCCAAGAAGGGCAAGGACAAGGCGGCCGGTATCGAGTGGTCGTTGAGCGCGCTGGGCAACCCCATCCTCGCCGGCGCTACCGCCGTGATCGAATGCGAGCTTTGGCGCGAGTACGAAGGGGGTGACCACGCGATCATGGTCGGCAAGGTCCACAACCTGATCGTGCCGGAGCAAGCGCCGCTGCCGATGGTGTACTGCCGCGGAAAAATGGCCAGCTTGCCCGCGCTCGCCTGATCTCTGCACCGCTGAACGCACTTGGCGGGAAGCAATGTTCTGCTCGCCGCGATACCCGGCTTTACGCCGGGTGACACAACCAGTCCGAGGAATGCCCCATGAAATTTTCGTTGTTCGTGCACATGGAACGTTGGGATGAACAGGTCAGCCACCGCCAGTTGTTCGAAGACCTCACCGAACTGACCTTGATGGCCGAAGACGGCGGTTTCAGCACCGTGTGGATCGGCGAACACCACGCCATGGAATACACCATTTCGCCAAGCCCCATGCCATTGCTGGCTTATCTGGCGGCGCGTACCGAGAAGATCCGCCTGGGCGCCGGCACCATCATCGCCCCGTTCTGGAACCCGATCCGCGTCGCCGGCGAATGCGCTTTGCTCGATGTGATCAGCAACGGGCGCATGGAAGTGGGCCTGGCCCGGGGTGCCTATCAATTCGAATTCGATCGCATGGCCAATGGCATGCCAGCCACCGATGGCGGCAAGGCACTGCGCGAGATGGTCCCGGTGGTACGCAAACTGTGGGAGGGTGACTACGCCCATGAAGGCGAGGTGTACAAGTTCCCGACCTCCACCAGCGTACCCAAGCCGTTCAATGCTACGCCGCCCATGTGGATCGCGGCCCGCGACCCTGACTCGCATAACTTCGCCGTGGCCAATGGCTGCAACGTGATGGTCACGCCGCTGATGAAGGGCGACGAGGAAGTGCTGGACCTTCGCAACAAGTTCCAGGCCGCCCTGGACAATAACCCCGACGTGCCTCGCCCACAATTGATGGTGCTGCGCCACACCCACGTGCACAGCCCGGCAGAGCCGGACGGCTGGAAGGTAGGGGCCAGCGCGATCTCTCGTTTCTACCGCACCTTCGACGCCTGGTTCGGCAACAAGACCACGCCGGTCAATGGGTTCCTGGAGCCCAGCCCGGAAGCGAAGTTCGCCGAAGTCCCTGCCTTCGAACTTGAGAACATCCGCAAGAACACCATGATCGGCACCCCGGAAGAAATCATCGCGCGCATCAAGTACTACCAGGAGCTGGGCGTCGACGAATTCAGCTTCTGGTGTGACAACAGCCTGCCCCACGCTGAGAAGAAAAAATCGCTGGAGCTGTTCATCAAGGAAGTGATCCCGGCGTTCACCTGAATCCCATTACCTGATTTCTTGCGGGACATGCCCGCTCGCGTGGGCCAATTGGCACCGCGCGAGCGGGTTTTTTTCAGCCCAACGTTAAGTGCTGCGCCGCTTGCTTGATACAGATGCGATGCAGACCTGCACATCAGCTCACCTTTCGTCCCGGCTGGGTGAGAAAACACCACGCAGTGCTTGCAGAACAAATATTATGGTATACCATCAGACAACAAGATCTGATCACACCGTACAGGAGCCCCCCATGAGTTTTGAAATTCGCAAGATCGTCACCTACTCCGAAGAGACGCGTATCGAAGGTGGCAAGGCCACTGACAAGCCGGTCACCATGGTGGGCCTGGCGGTGGTCATCAAAAACCCTTGGGCTGGCCGTGGCTTCGTCGACGACCTTAAGCCCGAAATCCGCGCGCATTGCTCGGAACTGGGCGCGCTGATGGTCGAGCGTCTGACCGCCGCCATCGGTGGTGCCGACAAGATCGAGGCCTACGGCAAGGCTGCAGTGGTGGGCGCCGACGGTGAAATCGAACACGCTTCGGCCGTCATCCATACCCTGCGCTTCGGCAATCACTATCGCGAAGCCGTGCAGGCCAAAAGCTACCTGAGCTTCACCAACAAGCGTGGTGGCCCTGGCACGTCGATCCAGATTCCGATGATGCAAAAAGACGACGAAGGCCTGCGCTCGCACTACATCACCCTGGAAATGCAGATCGAGGACGCACCTCGCGCCGATGAAATCGTGGTAGTTCTTGGCGCTGCCGATGGCGGCCGCCTGCACCCGCGCATTGGCAACCGCTACATCGACCTGGAAGAACTGGCGGCCGAAAAGGCCAACGCTCAATAACAACAATCAAGCCGGGCCTGGGCGTGGCGATTCTTCCACCACGCCCGACCTCAAAGGAGCGCCCTCCATGATTCAGCCCGTCGCTGAACATACCCCCGCCGGCACCAGTTACCTGTCCGTCGGTCAGGGTCAACCCGTGGTACTCATTCACGGCGTGGGCCTGAACAAGGAAATGTGGGGCGGTCAGATCGTTGGCCTGGCCAACGACTACCGCGTCATCGCCTATGACATGCTCGGCCACGGCCAGAGCGCCTTGCCCCCGGCCGACGTCGGCCTCGAAGGTTATGCCGCCCAGTTGGCCGAAGTGCTCGATCACCTGCAACTGAGCCAAGCCATCGTCATCGGTTTCTCCATGGGCGGCCTGGTCGCACGTGCCTTCGCCCTGCACTACCCCCAGCGCATCGCTGCCCTGGTGGTGCTCAACAGCGTCTTCAACCGCAGCCCCGAACAGAGCGCCGGGGTCATCGCCCGTGCCGCTCAGGCAGCAGAGCTGGGCCCGGACGCCAATGTCGAGGCGGCACTGGACCGCTGGTTCAGCCGCGAGTACAAGGCGGCCAACCCGGCCCAGGTCGCTGCCATCCGTCAGGTGCTGGCCAGCAACGACCCACAGGGTTATCACACCACCTATTCGCTGTTTGCCACCCAGGACATGTACCGCGCAGGTGATCTGGGCAGCATTCAGGTGCCGACGCTGATCGCCACAGGTGAGCTCGATACCGGCTCTACGCCGGCCATGGCCCGCCAGCTTGCCGCCCGTATCCCGGGTGCGCACAGTGTGGTGCTGACCGAGCAGCGGCATATGATGCCGGTGGAGGCGCCGCGCGAAGTGAACAAGATGCTGCTGGACTTTCTCGCCAAAGCCCGCAGCCTGACCGAATCAGCCAAGGGGATTGTGGCATGACCCTCGTTCGTTTTCAGATGTGCATCGACGGCCAGTGGTGCGATGCACAAAGCGCCAAGACTTTCGACAGCCTGAACCCGGCCACCGCACAGCCCTGGGCACAGCTGCCGGACGCAGGCGAAGCCGATGTGGAGCTGGCGGTACAAGCCGCCCAGCGGGCATTTGAAAGCCAGGCCTGGCGGGCCATCACTGCCACGGCCCGTGGCAAGCTACTGCGCCGTCTCGGTGACCTGATCGCCGAGAACAAGGAACACCTGGCCCAGCTGGAAAGCCGTGACAACGGTAAGCTGATCCGCGAGACCCGTGGGCAGGTAGGTTACTTGCCAGAGTTCTTCCATTACACCGCAGGCCTGGCCGACAAGCTCGAAGGCGGCACGCTGCCGTTGGACAAGCCGGACCTGTTCGCCTACACCGTGCACGAGCCTATCGGTGTGGTTGCCGGGATCATCCCGTGGAACAGCCCGCTGTACCTGACGGCGATCAAACTGGCGCCAGCACTGGCCGCGGGCAATACCATCGTACTCAAGCCCTCCGAGCATGCCTCGGCGACGATTCTGGAGCTGGCGCGCCTGGCGTTGGAAGCCGGGTTTCCGGCTGGCGTTGTCAACGTGGTCACCGGCTACGGCCCGAGCACCGGCGCGGCGCTTACCCGTCACCCGCTGGTGCGCAAGATCGCCTTCACAGGCGGTGCGGCAACCGCTCGCCACGTGGTGCGCAGCAGCGCCGAGAACTTCGCCAAGCTGTCGCTGGAGCTGGGCGGCAAGTCGCCGAACATCATTTTTGCAGACGCCGACTTGGACAGCGCCATCAATGGTGCCGTGGCGGGGATCTATGCCGCGTCTGGACAGAGCTGCGTGGCCGGCTCGCGCCTGCTGGTGCAGGACGAAATCTTCGATGAATTCGTCAAGCGTCTGATCGAGCGTGCCCAGCGCATTCGCATTGGCAACCCCCAGGACGATGCCAGCGAGATGGGCCCTATGGCCACCGCTCAGCAATTGGCCGTGGTCGAGCAGCTGGTCGCCGCGGCCAAGGCCGAAGGCGCCAAGCTGCACCTGGGCGGTAAACGGGCCGAGGTCGATGGCGATGGCTGGTTCTACGAGCCGACGCTGTTCGAATGCGACAGCAATTCGATGAGCATCATGCAGGAAGAGGTGTTTGGCCCGGTGGCGGCTGTCATCCGTTTCAAGACCGAGCAAGAGGCGCTGGCGATTGCCAACGATTCACAGTTCGGCCTGGCCGCTGGTATCTGGACCCGCGACCTGGGACGTGCCCACCGCCTGGCGCGCGACGTGCGCTCGGGGATCATCTGGGTCAATACCTACCGCGCCGTGTCTGCCATGGCGCCCATCGGTGGGTTCAAGAACAGCGGCTACGGACGCGAAAGTGGCATCGACTCCGTGCTGGCCTACACCGAGCTGAAAACCGTGTGGATCAACCTGTCCACCGCCCCCATGCCCGACCCCTTCGTGATGCGCTAGGAGGTAATACCGATGATCGAACCCGGCATCTACAAAGACGTGATGGGCTCCTTCCCCTCCGGAGTGACGGTCGTCACCACCCTGGACGCCGAGGGTGGCATTGTCGGCATCACCGCCAGTGCCTTCAGCGCACTGTCGATCGACCCGGCGCTGGTGCTGTTCTGCCCTAACTACGCCTCCGACACCTACCCGATCCTGCGCGACAGCAAGCAGTTCGCCATTCACCTGCTGTCGGCAGGCCAGACGGCTGAAGCTTATGCCTTCGCCGGTAAAGGCAAGGACAAGGCCAAGGGCGTACAGTGGCACCTGAGCGCCTTGGGCAACCCGCTGCTGGACAATGCCACGGCGATCATTGAGTGCGAGCTGTGGCGAGAGTACGACGGCGGCGACCATGCCATCATTGTCGGTGCCGTGAAAAACCTGGTACTGCCCGCCGAGCCGATGACGCCCATGGTGTACCACAAAGGCAAGCTGGGCGCCCTGCCCCCATTGGGCTAAGGCCCGCCTCTTCCAGGGGCCGCGCTGGCGTCTCACCCTCGTTTGCGCCCCCTGTTCTATTTCGGAGTAGCGTGCATGAACAATGAAAAGTACGAAAAAGGCCTGCAGATACGCACCCAGGTCCTAGGCGAAGACTATGTGAACCGGTCAATCCAGAATGCCGACGCATTCACCCAGCCGTTGCAGGAACTGGTGACCGAGTACTGCTGGGGCCATGTCTGGGGCCGCGAAGGCTTGTCGCTCAAGGAGCGCAGCATGATAAACTTGGCCATGATTTCGGCACTCAACCGGCCACACGAGCTCAAGCTGCACATCCGCGGCGCCTTGCGCAACGGCCTGAGCCGCGAGCAAATACGCGAGATTCTGCTCCAGGTCGGCATTTATTGCGGCGTCCCGGCGGCGGTGGACAGTTTCCGCCTGGCCCGGGAAGCGTTCGCCGAGGCCGACGCGGAGTCCACCCGTTAACACCGGGCTGTTCGTACCCACGCAAGGAGCACCCAGGGCCGTGGTGCCCCGTTTCGGTCGTGGCCGGGCAGCCTTATTCAGAGCGCACTCGATGAAACGCCAGCCACTGGACGACAGCTTCAAGGTCAATCGCAACCCCGTTACCCTGCGCGAAATCGTGCTCGACAAACTGCGCGGCGCGATCATGAACTTCCACCTGCTCCCAGGCGATCGCCTGGTCGAGCGCGACCTGTGCGACCGCCTCGGCGTCAGCCGCACGTCCGTGCGTGAAGCCCTGCGCCACCTGGAATCCGAGGGCCTGGTGGAGTTCGCCGATGCCAAGGGCCCGCGTGTTGCGATCATCACCCTTGAAGATGCGCGCGACATCTATGAGTTGCGGTGCGTACTCGAGGGCCTGATCGTGCAGCTGTTCACGCTCAATGCCAAGGCCAAGGACATCCGCGCGCTGGAACGAGCCCTGGCCGTCAACCGTGAGGCGTTGGAGGAAGGTGAGCTGCAGCAGGTGCTCGAGTCGGTGCAAGGATTCTATGACGTGCTGCTGGAAGGTTCAGGCAACCAGGTTGCGGCGCAGCAGCTTCGTCAGTTGCAGGCGCGCATCAGCTACCTGCGTGCCACATCGGTATCCCAGGCCAACCGCCGCGGAGCCAGCAACCTGGAAATGGAAAAGATGGTCGAGGCCATCAAGAGCGGCGACCCGCTGGTAGCCCACCAGGCCTCGGTGGATCACGTGCGTGCCGCGGCCAAGGTTGCCCTGGATTACCTGCGCCAGAAACAAGACGACAATGCCAAGGTTCGCGATATCGTCGCCCCCCTGGCCCTCAAGGAACCTCGCATAGGCCGCTGATCATGCCCAGTGCTCCCCGCTACTGCCCTCATTGCACCACGACGCTGGCCCAGGGCACGCCTGCGGGAGACACCCATGAGCGGCTGCACTGCGCCAGCTGCGGCTACATCCATTACATCAACCCCAAGATCATTGCCGGTTGTATCATCGAGCGCGACGGTAAATACCTGCTGTGCCAGCGCGCCATCCCCCCTCGCCCCGGCACCTGGACGCTGCCGGCAGGCTTCATGGAAGCGGGCGAAACCACCGAGCAGGCGGCGCTGCGCGAGGTGTGGGAAGAAAGCGGCGTACGGGCAGAAATCGTCTGCCCCTACTCCATTTTCAGCGTGCCGAAGATCAGCGAGGTCTACATCATCTTCCGCGCCTTCGTCACCGAGGAAACGGGCCAGTTTGGCCCGGAAACCCTGGCCTATCGGTTTTTCGAGCCAGAGCAGATCCCGTGGGATGACATCTACTACCCCGCTATCCGGCAGATTCTCGAGCGATACATTCTCGAGCGTCAAGCCGGTGTCTACGGGATCTACACGGGCAACGATGACGTCGGCAAGGTGCATTTCATTCGCTGACTGGCCAAGCGCCATAAAACGCTCGCCAATCTTGCCTCAAGGGTGCACCCTAGAGCCCCCTGTTTCAATGATCGGCAGAGCAGATGGCGAAGTGGCTAGCAGGCGGCGGCGCGATGGCCGACCGTATTCTTGGGCATGACTGGGCGTGCACCTCGTTAGGTCCGCTGGAAAACTGGCCCGATACCCTCAAGACCACCTTGGCGCTGTGCCTGGGCTCGCACTTTCCACAGGCTGTGCTGTGGGGGCCCGATCTGCTGACCTTTCACAACGATGCCTTTCTTCCGATTCTAGGGCGCAAGCCGGTGGCGCTGGGAGTGCCGTTTGCAGAGGTCTGGCAGGAGGCATGGGACGATATTCGCTGCATGGCCGACAGGGCCTTCAAGGGCGAAGCGGTCTACATCCAAGACTTCCCCCTGGTCATCGACCGTAATAGCGGACCGGAGCGTGCCTACTTCACGTTCTGCTACAGCCCTATCCGTGACTTGCAGGGCAATGTGCTTGGAATGCTCGATACCGTTACCGAAACCACGGCGACCGTGCTCGCCAACCAACGGTTGGCGTTTCTGGACGAGCTCGGTCGGGCAGTGGCCCAAGCGGTTGATCCTCAGGAGATCATGGCGACGACCACACGCCTGCTCGCCAATCACCTGGGGCTATCAGGTTGTACTTACGCGGTCATGCAATCCGACGATGATACCTTTACGGTCTGTGGCGAAGCGCTGACCGACGCAAGCCCCTCATTGATCGGAGAGCATCGCCTGCGAGATTTCGGCAAGCAGGCGAATGAACGACTGCGCAGCGGTCTGGCATTGACGCTCGATGATTGCAGGCAGGAACTTCCCGATTCTGAGGCGGCTGTGTTTGCAGCCCTCGGGATCGCCGCCACGTGCTGTGTGCCGCTGATAAAAGGCGGGCGGCTTACCGCCTTGATGGCGCTCAACAGCACGTCGGCGCACGCGTGGACCGAATATGAGCGGGCGTTGCTCGGTGATGTGACC
Source organism: Pseudomonas sp. I3-I5 (assembly GCF_022699445.1). Classification (NCBI taxonomy): domain Bacteria; kingdom Pseudomonadati; phylum Pseudomonadota; class Gammaproteobacteria; order Pseudomonadales; family Pseudomonadaceae; genus Pseudomonas; species Pseudomonas sp. I3-I5. The sequence goes on from NZ_CP093940.1 coordinate 2,532,337, forward strand.
GAACGCAGTTGGGCACATATCCAGCATGCCCAATCCACGGGCGAAACGCAGGCCGCCCTGCTGGCGCTCGAGGCGCTCAATACGAGCCTGGAGCAACACGTACGGACCCGCACTACGCAACTGCTGCACACCGAAGCGGAGCTGCGCCAGGCCCAGAAGCTTGAGGCCATCGGCCAGCTTACAGGTGGTGTGGCGCACGATTTCAACAACATATTGACCATCATTCATGCCTCGCTGCACTTCTTGCAGCGTCCAGGCTTGGACGACGACCGACGCATGCGCTATCTACGCACCATGGTCGAGACGGTCGAGCGCGGCTCCAAACTGACCGGCCAGCTGCTGGCATTTGCACGGCGCCAGGCCTTGAACCCGCAGGTGTTCGACGCAGCGGCGCGGCTGGCAGCCATGGCCGACCTGTTCGACACCGCAGCAGGCGCCAGCATTGACGTCGAGCTGGACTTGCCCGCTTCGCCGTGCCATGTGCGCGCCGACGTTAGCCAATTGGAAACGGCGGTCATCAACCTGATGCTCAACGCCCGCGATGCCATGGCTGCGGTGGGCGTCGTGCGCATACGTCTCGAAGCCCACCAGCACTTACCGGTATGCCGCGATGAGGTCCCCGATCCGTGCGCGTATGCTGCCATTTCTGTAACCGACACGGGCGTTGGCATCAGTACGGAGCTCTTCGAGCGTATATTCGACCCCTTTTTCACCACCAAGCCTGCCGGGCAAGGCACTGGTCTGGGCTTGTCCCAGGTATTCGGTTTCGCTAAACAGTCCGGCGGGGATATCAAGGTCAGCAGTGTTCAGGGCCAGGGGACTACCTTCACCCTCTACCTGCCGCAACAGTCGCCCGCCGCCTTGCTGGAGCAAGAGCAGATGTGCAGCCTGCAAAAAGGCTGATGCTGGCGTGTCAGCGTCGACTGAGGGAAGCCCCCGCCAGCAGGCGCGCCACACTCTGAGCGAGTTCGGCGCGTCGATAAGGCTTGCGCAGTACTTCGAAACCGCTTAGCTGGCGCGGCGTCAGGTTCGCATAGCCCGTAATGATCAGCACCGGCAGCTCGCTGTGATGCTGGCGCATTTGCTGGGCAAAGCGTACGCCAGTCATCTCGGGCATGACATGGTCGGTCACCAATACATCAGGCAGCCACCCCTTTTCCACCAGGCGCAGGGCGGCCACTGCACTTGGCGCCTCGGTCACCTCGTAGCCCAGGTCGCGCAATTGCAAGGCCGTTGCGTGACGCACGATTTCTTCGTCGTCCACCAGCAGTATCCGGCTCGGACGCTCGGCCACAGGCCCGTCGCAGGGCTCGATGTCACGGTGGGTGGGCAATGCGTCGCTGGCCGGCAACCACAGCGTCGCCTGAGTCCCTTGGCCTGGTATGGAATGAATCTCGAACCCACCGCCGGATTGAACCGCCAATCCTTGGACCATTGGTAAGCCCAAGCCAGTCCCCTTGCCCACCTCCTTGGTAGAAAAGAAAGGTTCGATGCACCGCCTGAGTTGTTCATCGTCCATGCCGCAGCCGTTGTCCCTGACCTGAATCCATACCAAACGTTTGCCCGCAAGGCCCTCGGGCGGCGCCAGGCAGTGGGTGTCATCACCGGCGATGATTTGCAGCTGGCCGGCGCCGCCGATGGCGTCGCGGGCATTGACCGCCAGATTCAACAGGGCCAACTCCAGTTGGTGCGGGTCGACCACGACGCAGGGTAATGACGGATCGATATTCACGTGCACGGCAATGGTGGGCCCGAGCGAGCGCGCCATCAACTCGTGCATGTCCTCGACCAGGGCTGCCAAGGACACAGGTTGCGGTTTGAGTGTCTGGCGGCGTGCGAAGCTGAGCAGGCGAGCGACCAGGTTGCGCGCACGTTCAGCTGCCTGCAGGCCACCGTCGATCAGCCGGGGCGCGCGATCGGCCTGCGGATGGCGGCGCAACAGCTCGAACGACCCAATGATCGGCGTGAGCATGTTGTTGAGGTCGTGGGCAATACCACCGGTCAATTGCCCGATCATTTCCATCTTGTGGGCTTCGTGCAGTTGCATCATCACCGACTCGCGCTGGGCCAGCGCCGTGGCAACTCGCTCCTCAAGGCTCTGGTTGAGCAGATGCAACGCCTGTTCGGCGCGGGCGTGCAGGATTGCAGCCCACACTTGCTTGGCGGTCTCTTCCACAAGCTGGCAGTCCTCCTCGAAGCACCCTCGCGCATCACTGAAATGAACGGCCAACACGGCCTCGAGTCGCCCCCCGCGCAGCACAGGGGCATGCAAGGTGGTGCTTATGCCCGCCTGACAAGGCCCGGGCTGTTCGTAGCTATGTTGAACGGTTCTGCCGTCGCTCAATTGCTCATACAAGTCGGTACCGAACGTCAGGTACGAATGCGTGCCCACCAACGACGTCACGCCCTCGGTCCAATCGTGACTGACCTTGAAGCCGACACCGTCGCCTTTGTCTTCACCGAAGCAGACCCTGGCCGCCCCCAACTCCTGCGCTAGGCGTTGAACCGCATAGGACTCGATGCGCGCAGCATCACCCAGCCCAGGCAATGTGCGGCTCAATTCCAGAAGAAACGCCTGGCGCTGGTGGAAGCGCACGCGGTCAGTGGTCTCTGTGACCAGGCACAAGACACCGCCAACGCTTGCATCAGCCTCGCGCACGGCAGAATACGACACATCGAAATACACCGTCTCACCGTGCCCACGGCGCTCGATGTAAAAAGCGCGGTCCTTGGCCGAAAACGTCTGCCCGGTGTCACGCACACCGCGCAGCAACGGTTCGAGGTCATCCCACAGCTCGGCCCAATTCTCACGCGCCGGGCGCCCGAGGGCTTGCGGGTGCTTGTTGCCGATGGTGGGCGCATAGGCATCGTTGTACAGCGCGACATAGTCCGGGCCCCAGAACAGCACGACCTGGGTCTGCGCTGGCAGGAGCGTGGCCATCGCGGCCTGAAGGTGCGGGGACCAGCCATGTGGCGTCCCAAGTGGAGAATCCTGCCAGTTCATCGTTTGAAGCAGACGGCCGATCTCACCGCCATTGAGCAGGAAGCTCAGCGGTGTGGAGGTGTCATCGATCAGAGAGGTTTGGAGCGATCTCATGTCAGGGGAATCCGCGGCACAGGCCATCCATCTCTGGATAAGAGGCATTGACTCGCGGTTCGTTCCACTGAGATTGATCAGTCGTTCAATGTCGGCACTGGCCCTACCTCGCGCGGCCAGTCTGCCGGGTCGATGCTCAACTGCCCTCCGGCAGCAAGCTACGGTCGAACATGAACGGCCCCTGCCCTTGCGCGGTGTACTGGTACAGTTGCTGCGGGCGCCCCATGGGTGGTTGATTCTTTTCGCCTGTGTCCTTGACCCAGCCCAGCACGCGCAAGCGCTCCAGGCGCTTGCGCAGCGATGTCGCGTTCACAGGCTGGCCCAGGCAGGCTTGCATGGCCCCCAGCGCATCGAGGACGGTGAACCGGGTGTCGAGCAGGTACAACGGCAAACTGCTGTAGACGGACTTGGCCGCGAGCCGCTCATGGGCTCGGCGCGCCAGCAGGTTGTGATCGAATGGCAGCAGCACCCTGCGTTCCACCACGTCGGCGAGGTCGAAAAAGGCCAGCTGCTCATTCTCGACTTCCTGGCAGGCGGGCAACAGCGCCAGGTAACAGGTGCTCAACGACCAGCCCCGTGGATCGCGAAAGGCATTGCCTTCGGTAACCACTTGCTCCAGATAGTGCGGCTGGACGCGCGCTTTCTCGCTCAAGGCGCGGTGGGCAGCGCTCTCAAGGCTGGTATCAGGGGTGCGCCCATTGATGATCACACCGGGCAGTGCCCATTGACCATGGTGCGGTTCTCGCTCACGGCGATGCAGAAGCACCTGCAGGTGCTCACTGCCAGGCGGCAGGCGCAGCGCGACGATGTCGACGCTTGCCAGGACTTCAGCTGTACTCACTCGTAACTCCTTGACTGAAGCCTTTTATAGTTCACTAGAGCGAATAAGTAAATCTGCATCATGCAGCCTATTTACGGACACTTGACATATATAGTTCACCAGGTGGATTATGTAGCCATTCCAGCGAGGAGAGCCAACATGAAAATCGCCAGCTTCGATGTCGACGCACAACTAGGCTTCACGTGCCATGCGCCTCAGGAACTCCCAGTCCCCGACGGTCACGAAATCGCACCAGACCTCAACGCCATGGCACAGCGGGCCGACCTGCGGCTGGGCAGCAAGGACGCGCATCCCGCCAATGCCGCGTGGGTGGTGGCCGACGCCACGCAGATGCTGCAGCCGCTGACCCTTGCCAATGCGGACCTCACCTGGGTCAGCCACTGCATCCCTGGTACCCCCGGTTTCGAGCTGCTGCCGGGCCTCCCTGCCCCCATCGAGTACGACTACTTCGTGTGGAAAGGCGTGGAGCCCGACCTGCATCCCTATGGCGCCTGCTATCACGACCTGGCCGAACGCCGCTCCACGGGTGTTATCGAATACCTCAAGGTGCATCAGGTGGGTGCCGTGATCGTAGGCGGCCTGGCGCTCGACTACTGCGTGCGCACCACTGCCCGGCAACTGCGTCAGGCCGGGTTCGAGGTGCTGCTGTACCTACCGGCTTGCCGTGCCCTGACCCAGGCCGGCGCGATAGAGGCCTGCGGCGCCCTGGCTGGCGAAGGTGTGAAGCTGTGCGGCGACGAGTCGGCCCTCGACCATCAACTGGCCCTGATCAAGGAGCAAGCAGCATGAGTGACAGCGTATTTGGCCCACGGATCGTTCAGAACCTGCTGGACACCGACTTCTACAAGATCACCATGATGCAGGCGGTGCTGCACAACTACCCCAATGCGGAGGTGGAGTGGGAGTTTCGCTGCCGCAACGGTGAGAACCTGGCCCCGTATCTTGCAGAAATCCGCTACCAGGTCGAGCAACTCGCCGAAGTCACGGTCACCCAGGACCAGCTTGCTTACCTTGAGAAGATCGCCTTCATCAAGCCTGACTTCATCCGCTTCCTGAGCCTGTTCCGCTTCAACCTGCGCTACGTGCATGTTGGCCTCGACGACGCCGGCCAGTTGGCGATACGCGTGCGCGGCCCCTGGCTGCACGTCATTCTGTACGAAATCCCGTTGCTGGCGATCATCAGCGAGGTTCGCAACCGCTACCGCTACCGTGAAGTGGTGATCGAACAGGTACGCGAACAGTTGTACCGCAACCTCGACTGGCTCAGGGCCGAGGCCAGCAGTGACGAATTGGCAGGCTTTCAGCTAGCGGATTTCGGCACTCGCCGACGCTTCTCCTACCGGGTGCAGGAAGAGGTGGTGCACATCCTCAAGCGCGACTTCCCAGGCCGCTTCGTCGGCACCAGCAACGTGCACCTGGCGCGGGAGTACGAGCTGCGGCCGATTGGTACCATGGCGCACGAGTGGTTCATGGCCCACCAGCAGCTGGGCCCTCGCCTCGTGGACAGTCAGGCGGCAGCCCTGGAGTGCTGGGTGCGCGAGTACCGCGGCCTGCTGGGTATCGCCCTTACCGACTGCATCACCATGGATGCCTTCCTTGGCGACTTCGACCTCTATTTCGCCAAGCTCTTCGATGGCCTGCGCCATGACTCGGGCGACCCGCTTGCCTGGGCGGAGAAAGCCATCGCGCACTACCACCGGCTGGGCATCGACCCGAAGACCAAGACCCTGATCTTCTCCGACGGCCTGGACATGCCGAAAGCGCTTGAGCTTTACCGCGCATTGCATGAGCGCATCAACGTGAGCTTTGGCATCGGGACGCGCCTGACCTGCGACATCCCAGGAGTCGAGCCGATGAACATGGTGATCAAGATGACAGCCTGCAACGGTGCGCCGGTAGCCAAGATTTCGGACAGCCCTGGGAAAACACAGTGCCGGGATGAAAATTTCGTGGCCTATTTGAAGCATGTGTTCAACGTAGGCGGGTGACTTTCTGCAGGTGGCAATGCAAGGCCTGGGTCCGTATCATGCCTTCCGGTTCAACACTCAACTCCACTTTCAGCGCACCAGGAGAACGATCGCGATATGGACATCAAATTGGCAAAGCTGGTCACGGCAATGGGCTTGGCAGCCTTGCTCGCAGGCTGCAGCGAGGAAACGGTGCCCGAGCCTACCGCTGACAACTGTACCCCGCAGATGCAGGAGAAAATTCTGGCGGATTTGTCCAAAGAGGCCAATCGCAATACCTTTACCGCCAACTGCAACAGCTTCCTCCAAGCGCGCAAGCACACCGACTGGACCTTCAAGAAGAGCCCGAAAGACGATTTCTGATGAAGTACTGGCGGCCCTGGCAGCACACGTGCGACGTAGCCGCCGGGCCGCTGGCCCTGATCACCGGCGAGGTATTGCCTGGCTTCGCTCTACCCCAGCGAGCACGGTCAGCCTCAGTTCTTCAACCGCCAGTGCCTGCGTGATCTCGCCGGCGAGTGCCGCCTCGGCCAAGGCATCGGCCGCACCAAGGATCGCCCACAGCGTAGCGTTCGACACAACGCCAGACCCAGCAAAGGGCGAGAAAATGTCTACGCATTTGCCGATCAGTACTTTCTGGTACGCACGCTTGACAGCGGCGAGCTCAGGGGACCCGCTCAGCGCAGCCAGCACGCCTTGAATCTCGCGTCCCTGGCTCATGACGCAGCGCACGTAAGCCTCTGCAAACGCCTGGGCCTTGGCCTGCGCATTCGGCGCAGCGTGCGAAATGGCAAGGTCGAACAACTCGGTCTGTCGTACATCGTAATCTTGATACAGCGCCGCAAGCAGACCGTTTCTGCTGCCGAAGTGATCGTAAACCACAGGCTTGGTAACACCCGCCTCCTCGGCCAGACGGCCTAGCGTCAGCGCGTCGGTGCCCTCTTCGGCGATCAGCGACCTTGCGGCTTCGAGCAACTGGCGTGCGCGTGCTTCGCGGGTCAGGCGGCGGCGCGTTGAAGTTTGGTCACTGGAGGTCATGGGCCAGATTGTCACATCGCCTTTGCCGCGTGGGAAGCGAAAATGCGCATGCCGATTTCGTGTGCGGTGCGCAAGTGCGTGTGTCCGTTGCCGCCGTCCGAAGGCAGCAGCAAGGTTGAACTGCCTACCGGTGCGCCGCAGTAGTCGAAGATGCCATGGTCGATCTGGGTATTCATGGCCGAGGCATAGCCATGGCGAGCATACGTGCCGATATCTGCGCCACCCACCCCCACCAGATGCACGGGCAGGTGTTGCAGTCGCTTGACGACCTTGCCCTCAGGCGTGTCCGTGTAAGCCCAGCCCTGGGCGAATACGCGGTCAATCCAGCCTTTGAGCAAGGCTGGGAATGACCACCAATAGACCGGGTAGACCAGAACCAGCGCCTGGGCGCGGTCCAGACGGGCCTGCTCAGCGGCGATGTCTACTGGGACAGGTGCTTGCTTGAGAAAATGCCGCTGGTCAGCGAGCGTGAAACGCGGGTCGAAGCCTTCGGCGTCCAAGTCTGCGAACTCGACACTGTGATGGGCATGGGTATCGGTGATGCCCTGGCCTATGGCCTTGGCCACAGCGTGAGTCAGGGACCGAGCGTCGGGATGGGATACCACGATAAGGCCGTGCATGAATTTAACCTCGCGTGCAATTGTGAGGGCGGATCAAGAGCGCCCGCTAATTTACGAAAGGTAACTTACCACTGGTAACTTGTCGAGCTGCCAGTCAGTCTGCTTCTGCGCGATTCATGCTCCGGTGGGCGGCAATGCCACTCCACTGCACGTGCAACTCGCCGCGTCGCTAGGCCGAAGCACCAGGGAAAGCCACACAAAGATCATGAAAGCGGGCAGCCGCTCGAGAGGGTGAGCCTGCGTGGGGCAGCACTATCGAGAATCGGCGAACCAGTGAACACGCCCCCACCTGGACCTTGCGCAAAACCGTATTTTCATGACGGATCGACAGGGCGGACACGAAACCTACGCCCATACCCGCACGCACTGCTTCCTTCACCCCTTCTACGCCGGCAATCTCCAGGCCGATCTTCATCGGCAGTTGATTGATGGCAAATGCTTGCTCGACGACTTGACGCACGCCCGAACCCTGCTCACGCAGCACTAATGGAAAGCCAGCCACGTCCTTCAAGAAGCGAGGTTCGGCGCCAGCCAAGGGGTGTGCAGCCGGAACGATGGCGACGATTTCGTCCTCAAGCCACTCGGTCACGCCAGTGCCCACGGGCAGGTCTCGCCCCGGTGGCCCTTCGATCAGCGCCAAATCCACGCTACCCAGAGCACCGACGATTTCGGCGGTGTTGCCCTGTACGGTGGTAATCGCTACCTGCGGGTAGAGTGTCTTGAATTGGGCGATCAGGTGGGGGAGCAGGTAGCTTGCAGGCGTAGTGCTGGCACCGATCCGCAATGTGCCAAGCTGAAGGCCGCGCATCGCTTCGCGAAGTGACCGGGCCTGATCGAATGTATCGCGCAGCCGAGTCGCATGCGCCAGGAGCTGTTCGCCTGCTGCCGTGAGGCGCACCCCGCGCCCGGCCCGATGATAAAGAGGCTCACCGAACGCTTCCTGCAGTAGCTTGAGTTGACCAGACACCGCCGGCTGCGACAGATGCAAGGCCACTGCGGCATGGCTGATGTTGCCGTGCTCGGCAACGACAGCGAAAGTTATAAGCTGTTCAGGGGTCATTCCGCAAAACTATCAGCTAAATGGATACTCTGCATTCCAGATTACGATTTTCATAAGCTTATAACCAAATTATTGTGGTGCTCATTGATTCCGCTCGCTGGAGAATCTCATGACACCCGCCCCTAGTACGCCCCCTGACGCACCTGTCGCGCACCGCTGCGCAGTGCTCAAGGGCGTGATTTTCGTTACGGTTCTCGCCCTTGGCGTCAGCCAGGTGGCTGCCCTGCTCCTTTTTGTCCAACTTGGCCTCAGCCCGTTGATCCTTGGCATTATTGCCGGGGCGATCTGCGGCAATGTGCTGAAAGATCGCCTGCCGGCCTGTTATGGCCCGGGCATACACTTCTGCGCCCGTGCCCTGCTGCGTGTGGCCGTGGCCTTGTTCGGCCTGCGGATCAGCCTGCAGGAAATCGTACAGGTTGGCTGGCCTGGGCTGGTGATCTCGCTGCTGGTGATCAGCAGCACATTGGCGATAGGCGTGTGGTGCGGCATGAAACTGCTCGGGCTTGACCGGGAGACGGCCCTGCTTACGGCTGCGGGCAGCGCCATCTGCGGGGCTGCGGCCGTTTTGGCTTTTGAATCGACGCTGCGCAGCGCGCCGCATAAAAGTGCGGTGGCCGTGGGCAGCGTGGTGCTGTTCGGCACGGCGTCGATGTTTTTCTATCCTTTTTTGATTCAGGCCGGCTGGCTGCATCTGGATACCCAGACCGCTGGGCTTTGGCTGGGTGGCACCCTTCATGAAGTGGCTCAAGTTGTCGGCGCTGCCAGTACCCTTGGCCCTGACGCCAGCCATGTAGCAACCATCGTGAAAATGACGCGGGTGATGCTACTGGTGCCCGTCCTGTTGCTGGTTGGCTGGTGGATCAGCCGTACCCCACGGGCTGGCGTGGTACCCGGCAAAGGTCGGCTCTCGGTGCCTTGGTTTGCATTTGGGTTTCTGGCACTGGTGGCGATCAATTCGCTTCAGGTTCTACCTTCCAACCTGCGCGAGGCCGTCAACGGCCTGGACACCTTCGCGTTGACCATGGCCATGACAGCGCTGGGCATGGAAACTCGGTTCGAACAGATACGCCATGCCGGGCCTCGCGTGCTGGCGACTGGAGCGATTCTGAACATGTGGTTATTTGGGGGTGGCCTGGCCATTACCCTCGCCGTGCAACGGCTGATGGGGTGATTGTTTGGCAATGCGCGCTACTGGAGCGGCCGTGAAGTACCGGGCTTTTTTTGCAGGCCTCTCGTTGCCGCTTCCATTTCTCGGTATGGTGTGGTGAAAGAAGGATGTTTTACCCGCACAGGAAAGACTTAGATGCCCCAACGCCATGTCATCAATGCATCCGTCAGCCCCAAGGGCAGCCTAGAAACGCTGTCCCAACGTGAAGTACAGCAACTGAGCGAAGCCGGCTCCGGCAGTCTCTACACCCTATTCCGCCAGTGCGCCCTGGCTATCCTCAACACCGGCGCCCATGTCGACAATGCCAAGACCATCCTCGAGGCCTATCAGGATTTCGAAGTACGCATCCATCAGCAGGACCGAGGCGTTCGCCTTGAACTGCTCAATGCCCCAGCGGACGCCTTCGTCGATGGCGAAATGATCGCCAGCACCCGGGAGATGCTGTTCAGCGCCTTGCGCGATATCGTGTATACCGAAAGCGAGCTGGCCAGCCAGCGCATCGACCTGGAAAGCTCTCAAGGCATCACCGACTACGTGTTCCACTTGCTGCGCAACGCCCGCACCTTGCGCCCTGGCGTCGAGCCGAAGATGGTGGTGTGCTGGGGCGGTCACTCGATCAGCACCGAGGAATACCAGTACACCAAGAAGGTGGGCCATGAACTGGGCCTGCGTAAACTGGACGTGTGCACCGGTTGCGGCCCGGGCGTCATGAAAGGCCCGATGAAAGGTGCCACCATTGCCCATGCCAAACAGCGCATGCAAGGCAGCCGCTACCTGGGCCTGACGGAGCCAGGCATCATCGCTGCCGAGGCGCCCAACCCGATCGTCAACGAACTGGTGATCCTCCCAGACATCGAGAAGCGCCTGGAGGCGTTCGTGCGGGTCGGCCACGGCATCATCATCTTCCCGGGTGGTGCAGGCACGGCAGAAGAGTTTCTGTACCTGCTGGGGATCCTGATGCATCCGGATAACCAGGATGTGCCCTTCCCGGTCGTGCTGACGGGCCCGCGCAGTGCAGAGCCCTACTTGCAGCAGTTGCATGCATTCGTCGGCGCGACGCTCGGCGAGGCAGCGCATCGGTTGTACGAGATCATCATTGACGACCCGGCTGAAGTGGCGCGCCACATGGTCGAGGGGCTCAAACAGGTCAAGCAGTTCCGTCGCGAGCGCAACGATGCGTTTCATTTCAACTGGTTGCTGCGGATCGAAGAGAGCTTCCAGCGCCCCTTCGACCCCACCCACCAGGCCATGGCTGACCTGGATTTGCGTCGCGAGTTGCCACCCCATGAGCTGGCAGCCAATTTGCGCAGGGCGTTTTCCGGCATCGTGGCGGGTAACGTGAAGGACAAGGGCATCCGCCTGATCGAAGAGCATGGGCCCTATCAGATTCGCGGTGACAGTGCTGTGTTGGATCCGCTGGGGCGTTTGTTGCAAGCCTTCGTTGACCAGCATCGGATGAAGTTGCCGGGCGGGGCGGCTTATGTGCCTTGCTATCAGGTGGTGACGTGACCCACGGTTCGCAGCGAGGCACCTAGCGACCTCCGTTGAGCGGCCTTGCCGGGGCCGCTCTGCGGCCCATCACGCGGGCAGCGAGACCTACAGGGCTGTACCGGTACGCCCACGGCGCAATAAGTTCAGGCCGGCAACGCTAATACGTCACTCAAGAAAACCCACCACTGGCGACCTGCCGTTCTACGAATCGAATGCTATTCCGCCCTGCGCGCTTGGACGCGTACAGCGCCGCATCCCCTTGCTCGATCAACGCCGCCAGACTCGCTGGCGCCTGGTCAAACACATTCACCCCAATGCTCAACGTCACCGCTGCAGGTGTCGGTACCGCCCCGCCGGCGTAGGCCTGAAACTGCTCCCGCAAACCCTTGGCCAACCCCAGGACGCCTTCACGGCTCGCCCCACTGAGCAAAATCACGAACTCATCCCCGCCTAACCGCGCGGCCAAAGAGCGCTCTGGTAACACCGTACGAATCATTTCACTCAACGCCACCAGCAACCTGTCTCCTGCCGCATGCCCATGCAGGTCATTGACCAGCTTGAAGTTGTCGATATCGATCATCAACAACGCCGCAGGCCGTACATTACTGACCTCCTTGAAGAAAGGCCCCGCACGCACTTCCAGGGCACGCCGGTTGTACAGCGCAGTCAGCGGATCCCGTGCTGCCAGCCGAGCGATACGTTCTTCGCGACGGTAACGAACCGTGCCTGTCATCGACAAGGCGATCATCATGATCGCCATGGCGCCTTCCACCAGGGAGACCTGGATGATCAACCCTCCGAAACTGGCCAGGTCAATCAACGTGCCCGGCGCAATCGCAATGATCGCCTTGATCACGTAGAACAACCCATGCACCAGAAGCACATACCGCAACTGGACTGCACCTACGCTCAGCGATTGCCCATGGGGCTGGAGCAGGCTACTGGCCTTGAGGGTCAGGGCGGCAACCAGCAGCGAGTTGGCCATCAGCATGACTTTCGACCACTCCGGGCCTGCAGGCAGCAACAACAGAGCAAACCAGATCAGCACGATCACCAGCCAGGCGCGCGAAATTCGGTCTTGGGTGAAGCGCAACACGCCTAGCAGGAAAAGCCCATGGGCCACGACCAGCAGGCCATTCGCAAACCAGATGCCGATGAACAAGAGGCCAACGCCTCGCAGCAGCGCCAGCGTGCAACCGACGGTGATGGTCGCAAAACCGGCGCTCCAGTAAAGCAGCGACGACTCGCGGACACTGCGCCACTCTATCGCCAGGTAAAGGGCAGCCGCTGCCGCCAGGGCTATGGAAATGGTGAGCATGGTAGGTGGGTCTAGCGCCATGGCGGGTGTAGCCTATCGAAGGGGTTCGTAAAGGCGGCGATTGTATGCGCTCGCGCAGGATTTTCAGAGCAGTTGACGACCGCGTGCGCCAGACTTTCCTGCTGCTGTGACCGGGTGTGCATGAAACCGGAATCTTGCCGGTCCGGCGCCCCGGCAAGGCCCCTCCAGACCTGTTCAATCCGAGGTATATGACGGGGTGGCCGCCGAGGTCATCAACTTGATCAGCGCCTGATTGTTCACCGGCCGGCTCAAAAAGTATCCCTGGACCTCATGGCACTGGTCATCACTGAGCAAGGCGAGCTGCTCTGCTGTTTCCACCCCCTCGGCCGTGACCGTCATGCCCATTGCGTTCCCCAGGCTGATGATCGCCTGCACCACGCTGCGGTCACTGCTGCTCTTGCCCAGCGACTGAACGAACCGACGATCGATCTTGATGCTGTCGAACGGGTAGGTACGCAGGTAGCCCAGTGATGAATAGCCTGTCCCGAAGTCGTCCATGTTCAAGCGCACGCCAAGTTCCTTCAACGCGTTCATCGTCTGCAGCGCGCCTTCGACATCGTTGAGCATCACGTTCTCGGTGATCTCCAACTCCAGCCGGTGTGCAGGTAGCCCGGTGGTGCGCAGAGCCTCGGCCACATCGCGCACCACGTCGCTACGGCTGAACTGGGCAGGCGACATGTTCACGGACACGATCACTTCGAGCGGCCAAGCGCCCGCCTCACAGCACGCTTGCTGCAGCACCCAATTGCCCAGCAACACGATCACATCGCTTTGTTCGGCCAAGCCGACAAAATCATCCGGCATCAACAACCCAAGGCGGGGGTGCTCCCAGCGCACCAGCGCTTCGGCGGAGGCGATCGTTACGCCATCCACCTTGAACCGCGGTTGGAAATGCAAACGTAATTCCCCACGGGGGATGCCCTCGCGCAGCTCCTGTTCGAGTACACGCTTCTCAAGCAGCGCAGCGCTCATCTGCGTGGAGAAATACCGCCATGTGTTCTTGCCCGATTGCTTGGCCCCGTACAGCGCCACGTCGGCATAACGGATCAGGTCGCTGGGGCCACCCGGGTAATCGTCGGACATGACCACACCCAGGCTGGCGCCTACCTGGACCTTATGGTGCTCCACCGCCATTGGCTGCTTGAGGGTGTCGATGAGCCGGGCGCAGAACCGGTCGAGTTCATCACGCGCGCCCGGTGCGATCAGGACAATCACGAACTCATCGCCACCCAGGCGCGCGACCAGATCGCTGGAACGGGTCATTTGACCGAGCCGCATCGCCACCTCCATCAACACCGCATCACCGGCCGGGTGGCCGAGGCTGTCATTGATCGGCTTGAAGTTGTCCAGGTCGAGCATCAGCACGGCCCGCGACACCTTGGCGCTGTCCTCGAGGAAGCGGAACAGCTTGTTGCGGTTGGGCAGCCCGGTCAGGGCATCATGTTGGGACAAGTGCTGAATTCGGGCATGGGCTGCCACCTCATCGGTGATGTCGGTACAGGTTCCGCGGAATCCCTTGCAGATGTTGTGCTCGATGATGGCTCTGGCCGCAATTCGGCATTCGCGTCGCTGCCCGGCCTTGTCCAGGTACTGGCAGCGCAGCGTGCCGGTAGACTCGCTGGCGCCCAGGCCGTGCAGCCAGGTTTCGACATGACCGGTTTCACAATCGAACAAGGTGCAGACCGGCTGATTCAGCCAGTTCTGGGCGTCGTGCCCGGTCAATTCGGCAAAGCGTGGTGAAAGATAGATCAGCTGCTGCTGCGCATCGGTCTCCCAGATCCAGTCGGAGGCCGCCTCGGCCACGGCTTTGAAGCGCGTTTCGCTGGCCTCCAGTGCCCGCTTGGAAATAGCCAGCTGATGGTAGCCGCGGTCAATGTCGGCGCTGGTGCGCATGGCATAGCGTGCGAGCAGTACCATCAGCGCCAGGATGATGAGCAGCGCCACAGCCAGCGGTGCGAACACCGCTTGCAGCAAATCGCTACCGGGCTGGTCCATGCGCCAGGTCAAACGATAGGGAACCTCCTGAAGTGGCAAATGCCCCATGTCTTGCGCAGCATAGTCGCTCGCGGTGATAGCCAGGTCCGTGAGGCCGGCCGTCTTACCCATCTGACTCAGCAAGTCGGCTTCGATCATCCGAATGAAGACCATCACCGAGTTATGCTCCGCCAGGCTGTCGGCGAGCGCAGGAGGACGTATCACGGCAGAGGTGAAGACCGCAGGCTGGCCAGCAAACATGATGTAGCCCGATGCCGGTTGTTGTTGCGCCATGGCCTGGCGGGCCTGTTGCAGGACGCGATGGCCTTCGGGGCTGAAGTGATCGAAACCCAGGTCGGTCAAACGCCCTTGCACGACCGCATAGAGCGTACCCTGATCGTCAAGGACGAACACGCCTGCATAGCCATCATCGCTGTAGAGCGTGGCACCCACGTTACCTTCATCGAACGCCCATTGCCGGTCTGCTGGACGCGCCAGATGATCGTAGGCAGCCTGCCAGGAAGCATGGGTCCACAGGTAGCTGCGCTCGGTCTTGTGCAACTGTGCCAGGGCCGCGCCCGCATGAAATCGGCTTTGTTCCAGCTCCCGCTCATCGAGCGAAACGGCGATGCGGTACAGCGACACCAGCCCCAGCGTCATCGCCAACAAAAGCAGGCTCGAAAAGGCAAATACAAGATGGCGCATCACACGGCTGCGCGGCGAATCAGTGCCAAAAGCTGCTTCCATTCCTTGAGCGCCTATTGTCTGGGATGCACTGGGTGGACCAACAGCGTGCCTGGCCGATCAACGCAATCGACCATCGAGCAGGCCAACTACCCGTCCCTGCCCTACAACACCCGCTTGATCAACGGCTCCAACCGACTATAGCGTAGCCTGCGCAGCAGCTTGCGCACGGGCTTGGGGTGTTCGGCCTTGACGCCCAATGCGCGGGCAGAATCGATAGCCGGGGCGTGCTCACGCAATGCGCTGAGTTCCTTCTCGCACGGCCCCCGCCATTGCCCAAGGGGGTCATCGATAAGCAGGCCGTTTTCCAGGTCCAGGTTGAAGCCGCGTGGGTTCAGGTTGTTGCCGGTCAGCAGGCAATAACGCTCATCGACCCACACGCCTTTGGCGTGAAAGGTGTGTCCTGGGTCGTTCCA
Organism: Pseudomonas sp. I3-I5; assembly: GCF_022699445.1. Taxonomy (NCBI): domain Bacteria; kingdom Pseudomonadati; phylum Pseudomonadota; class Gammaproteobacteria; order Pseudomonadales; family Pseudomonadaceae; genus Pseudomonas; species Pseudomonas sp. I3-I5. Next base: position 2,548,092 of record NZ_CP093940.1, read on the forward strand.
CAGCCTGATCTTCAGCTGACCGCTGGCCAGCAAAGGCTCGCGACGCCGCGCAAAGGCCCGCAGGTTGTCCTCGTACAGATAAGGCAATGCCCCGCTGGCATGGAATGGCTCTCCCGGAGGGACGTAGAAGTCATTGGCGGTACGATGGCCGACGATGAACTCTATCCCCACGCCTCGTGCCAACGCATCGTCAATCTCGCGCATCACGACGCGAGGCGGATTGAAATACGGTGTGCTGATGACGATACGTTCCCGGGCCACGGCCAGTAGCGCGCACACGGTCTTGTTCAAGGCATTGCGCCTGCCAACGCCGATCAGCGGAATGACCCGCAGGTGCCCCGGCTCGGTTGCAGGGCCCGGTGCGTACGTAAGCCGGCGCATCCGTGCCCGCAGGCGGCGGATGTCACTGCGAAGATCGGCGGTGGAAGGCGCTGGAAGGTCCAGGCGCGGCGTGGCCTGCGGGTGGAGCAGCCGCTGCACCAGGTCGACCATGCAGTCGGCCAGGGCCTTGCTGTGGAACAGGTGGTAGCGATCAAGCCGGTAACGGTCGAACCGATGAAGGTAGACGTTGTTAAGGCTGGCGCCGGTGTAGATGACGCAGTCATCGATGATGCTGCCCTTGAGGTGCAGCACTCCGAAGAGCTCGCGGGTCTGCACAGGCACGCCATGGATCGCAATGTCCAATTGGCGGCTCTGGCGTTCGGCCTGGTACCAGGCTGCATTGCCAGGCTGCCTGCCCGCCCCCAGCAGGCCACGCCGGGCCCGGAACCAGTCCACCACGACAGTTATTTCAAGCGCTGGACGCGCCGCCTTGGCCTGATAGAGTGCGTCCAGCACCTCCTGGCCGGCCTCGTCATGTTGCAGGTAAAGCGCCACGATGACGATACGCCGGGTGGCTGCGCCGATACGCTCGAGCAAGCAGGCCCGGTAGGCCTGGGCATCCGGAAGCACTTCGATCGCATCGGCAGCCAACGGGTAGCCGGGCAACTGGGCCAACAGGTTTTCTGGGTTCACTTGCAGCCACCTTCTGGGCAAACTATGCCCCAGCTTGCACAGGAATCGCCCAATGGTCCACCCCGCTTCGGTAAATCCGCAGTCCGGCACGGTCAAGACATTCGGTTTTCTGATCATGCCCAACTTCACCACCATCGGCCTGGCGTCGGCGGTCGAAACCCTGCGCATGGCCAACCTGGCGGCATGCCGGCCTGTTTTTCGCAGCGTACTGATCGCGGCACAAGGGGCGCCGGTCACCGCCAGCAACGGCATGCGCGTGCTGCCCGATTGCACGCTCGATGACGCGCCAGCGCTGGACGTACTGTTGGTAGTGGGCCCTAATCCCATCGAGCGCGGCCCTGCCACCGGGGCTTACCTGCGCTGGCTGCGCGAACGGGCCAACCAACGCCTGCCGATTGGGGGCATCTGCACCGGCAGTTACCTGCTCGCCAAGGCGGGGTTGCTCGACGGCTACCGCTGTACCATTCATTGGGAGGACCTGCCAACGCTGCGAGCACGCTTCCCGAACATCATATGCTCGCAGCAGCTGTTCGAACTGGACCGCGACCGTTACACCTGCTCAGGCGGTGTCGCCGCCATCGACATGATGCTGCAACTGGTGGCTCGCGAGCCGAGCGGCCAGGGCATTGCCGCCAAGGCCGCCGAACTGTTGCTGTGCGACCGTGTGCGTAGCGAGCGCGAACGTCAGCGCGTTTCGCTAAGGACCTTGCTGGGCACTGCGCAACCGCGGCTAAGCCAAGTCGTTGCAATCATGGAAGCCAACCTTGAGGAGCCTTTGGCGCCCAGCGAGCTGGCCAACCTGAACGGCATCACCGTGCGCCAGCTCGAGCGCCTGTTCAAGCACCAGCTGCAACGCACGCCCACACGCTATTACCAGGAACTGCGGTTGTCCCACGCCAGGCAGTTGCTGCTGCAAGGCGACGCGCCAGTTGGCGACGTCGCGCTGGCCTGCGGCTTCGGCTCGGCGGCGCACTTTTCCAAGGCGTACAGCCGACTGTTCGGTGTTTCGCCTTCTGCGCAGCGCCGCCTGGCAGCTTTGCGATGACAGCGCGCTTGTCGCTTATTGGCAGATGACGTTGTGCTGCGGCCCACAGGGGAACTGGGTAATGTTGTCTGCCCCCTGCTCGGTCACCACCAGGATGTCATGCTCGCGATAGCCGCCTGCCCCTGGCAGGCCCTGGGGCAGCATGATCATGGGCTCGATCGACACCACCATGCCCGGCTCCAGTACGGTGTCGATGTCCTCGCGCAACTCCAAGCCGGCCTCACGCCCGTAGTAGTGGCAAAGCACGCCGAAGGAATGGCCGTAGCCGAAGGTGCGGTATTGAAGCAGGTCGTGCTGGCGGTAGATTTCATTGAGCTCAGCGGCAATGTCGCAACAACGTACGCCTGGACGGACGAGGCTTTGGCCTGCCTCGTGCACCTGGACGTTCACCTGCCACAGGCGCAGGTACTCGTCCGAGCAATGATCGAGGAAAAGTGTGCGTTCCAATGCGGTGTAGTAGCCGCTGATCATGGGGAAGCAGTTGAGGCTGAGGATTTCACCCTTGCTCACACGACGGCTGGTCACTGGGTTGTGGGCGCCATCGGTGTTGGGCCCGGATTGGAACAGCGTCCAGGTGTCCATCAACTGGCTGTCGGGAAAGCGCCTGGCAATGTCCCGGACCATGGCCTGGGTGGCATGCATGGCTACCTCGAACTCCGGCGCCTGGTCAGCCAGCGCCTCGATCACCGCCGCGCCGCCAACATTGGCGACCTGTGCCCCCTGGCGGATCAGGGCCTGCTCTTCAGCCGACTTGATCAGGCGCAAGCGCATGCAGGCGGTGCTGATATCGACCAGCTCGGCAAGCGGGTAGCACCCCGCGAGCGCGGCATGGGTGTGTAGCGTCAGGTGGTCGCCCTCCACGCCGATGCGTCCTGCCCGCGGTAGCGCCTGGCGCAGGGCGGTGAAAAAACTGCCCTGCCGCCAGTCGGTGTAGACGATGTTGTCGGTGCCGACCGACCGGCGCCACGGCTGACCGCCGTCGATGTTGGCGCTGATCAAGACGACCTGATCAGGGGTGATCACCACGGCATAGGCGCGTCCGAACGCGCAATAGAGGTAGTCACTGTAGTAGTTGACGTTGTGATAGGAGGTCAAGACGAGTGCTTCGAGCTGCTGAGCGCTCATCAGGGCGCGCACCTCGGCATGCCGGCGGGCATATTCTTGAGCCGAGAACGTCGCCACGGCCTTCTGGCCATTGCGAATTCTGAGGGTATCGGGCATGTGCATGAGCGTGATTCCTTGGGGTTGTGAGCACGCAAATCAGGCCGGCCGCCTGAAATCATTGCAGCACGCAACCGGCAAGCACGTTTGTACCCAAGCGACTTCGAATTGGCAGCAGCACTGCCTTTCACATCTGCAGTGTCACTGGCCAGTGGCTAACGCCGCCGTTGCATCCAGGCTGCCCCCAGCCCGCTAAGGCAGATCACGCAAATCCCGATCAGGCTGAGCGTATCGGGGGTCTGACCATAGAACACCAGGCCCAGCAGGCCCGCAAAGATGATCTGGCAGTAGCTGAAGGGCGCCAACAGCGCAGGCGCTGCCAAACGGAAGGCCTGGGTCAGCAGCAAATGAGCGGTCATGCCGAAACCACCCAGCGCCAGCATCAGCAAGGCATGGTCCCAGCGCGGCGTTTCCCAGAAAAACGGCACCAGCGCACTCATGGCCAGGGTGTTGCACAGCCCTGCATAGAAGTTGCTGGTGGTCGGGCTGTCGTGCGCCGCCAGAATGCGGGTCAGCAGTTGGTAGAAGGAAAAGCCCAGCGCCGAGCCGAACGGGTACAGGATGGCGGGCGTGAACAGGGCCCCGCCTGGGTGCACGACGATCAGCACCCCGAGAAAGCCCAATACCACTGCCACCCACTGCGCTACCGTGACCCGTTCCTTGAGCAGTGGCACGGACAAGGCAGTGACCAGTACAGGTGCAAGGAAGTTGACCGCAGTTGCTTCGGCCAGCGGCAGGTACTGCAACCCAGACGTGAACAGCAGGCTGGTGCTGAGCAGGCTCAAAGCGCGCAAGGTTTGCAGCAGCGGGCGCCGGGTGCGCAACACGTTGAGGCCAGAGCGAGGCAGGAAAATGCCAGCCATCAACAGCGTGTGCACCACGTACCGCGCCCACACCACCATCACGATGGGGTACAGCCCCCCCAGGAACTTGGACAAAGCGTCGTGGCTGGCGAACATGAACGTGGCGCACACCACCAACACGATGCCACGAAGCGGTTGGTTGACGCCGGACAGCGGGGTACTGGAACTCATGGCTCTCTCGAAGTGGACGCAAAACCGCGCTGCGCCATTATGAAGCCGCGCGCACGCCCCGATTGGGCGTGGCAGCAGGATTCTAGAAGAGATACCGGGAGCGCGGAAGTTCAATCATCACCGCAGTCTCTTTTTTCTCGTGGCAACGGTTACCTGCGCCATCGTTGTCAGCCCTGCACCACGTGCTGCAGCCTGGCCCAGAGGCGTTGCACGTCCTCCCTCTCAGTGTCCAGGGCGCCGATCGACACACGTACCATCCAGCGCCCGTCTAGTACGGCGGGGGTTACATAGGCGTCACCTGATGCATTCAGACGCTCGGCCCAGGCTCGGGTGTGAGCGTCCAGCGCCTGGCCGGCCATCCCTTCAGGGCAATGCCGAAGGCACAGCGTCTGCAACGGCACTGGTGCGAGCAACTGCCAGTCGCTGGCCGCGCGCACCTGCTCGGCCAGCCACCTGGCATTGTCCATGTCCCTGCGCAGCCGGGCTTGCAAGGCCTCGACACCTTCTGCGCGCAACATGAACCATAGTTTCAACGCGCGGAACCTGCGCCCCAAGGGTATGCCCCAGTCGCGCAGGTTCTTGACCTGCCCATCGACCGAAGACTGCAAGTAACTGGGGTTGGTGCTCATCACGCGCACAAGGTGCTGGGGATCGCGCACATAATAGACCGAGCAGTCGAACGCGACCCCTAGCCATTTGTGCGCATTGACGACGACCGAATCGGCGAGCTCTATCCCATCCCACATCCAGCGGCACTCGGGCACTATCATCGCCGAGCCGGCCATGGCCGAGTCCACATGCAGCCACAGGCCATGTTGCTGGGCCAGGGCGCCGATGGCGCGCAGCGGATCGAGGGCCGTCGTGGCGGTGGTGCCACAGGTGGCGACGACCGCACACGGCCGATTGCCAGCCGCCAGGTCCTGTTCGATGGCCTGCTCCAGCGCAGTCGGACACAGCGCATAGGCTTCATCGGTCGCGATCAGGCGGATATTGTCGCGACCGAAGCCTGCCAGCAACGCCGCCTTGTCCACCGAACTGTGGGCATGGGCGCTGACGTACACGATCAGGGGCTTGTCCTGGCCCTGAAGCCCGTGACGGACCAAAGCGTAATCACTCGAGCGCTCACGGGCACAGATGAGCGCGACCAGGGTGCTGGTCGAGGCGGTGTCCTGAATCACCCCGCTCCACTGCGGCGACAGGCCGAGCATCTGGCGCAGCCAGTCCAGGGTCGTTTCTTCCAGTTCGCTCAATGCTGGGCTCGATTGCCACGACAACCCCAGTACGCCAAGCCCGGTACTCAGGAAGTCCCCCAGCACGGAGGACAACGTCCCGTTCGAGGGAAAATAACCGTAGAAATCCGGGTGCTGCCAATGGGACAGGCCCGGCATGATCAACTCATCCACGTCCTTGATAATCGCGTCGAAGGGCTCGCCCTGTTGCGGCGCGGCCGGCGGCAGGGCCGCCTTCAGGTAACCGGGCTCGACCTGGGCCATGACCGGACGCTGATGCACGGTCTGGCGGTAATCGGCGATCAGGTCGATCAGTTGATGGCCATACTGGCGAAACTCTTCGGGGGTCATGCACGTGCTCCTGTGGTGGGCGCCTCACCGCCTGATGGCGGTCAATGCGCGCCGGCGGCTGGCAGAGAGCAGTGTAGAGCGCGTCGCCTGCGCGAAGAACCGCGCCTTGCGCATAGCTGCTATGGCAAATGCGCAAGGCCGCCCTGTACACCGAATTGCGATTGGCGCCACAGCTCGAACACCCGGTTTCGAAACCAGCGATGCTCGGCCGATGCCTGCAGGCGTTGGTGCCACACCACCCAATAACGCTGACTGTGCTCGACGAACCCCAATGGTCGCCAGGCCAGCGGATGCAGGCGGCACAATTGGCGGGCGATGTGTTCGGGTACGGTAGCCACTGCCTGGCTGGTGGCGACCACCTTTACCGTGGCGCAAAAAAACGGCACTTGCAGGCTGATGCGCCGTTGCAGGCCCTGTGCACGCAGGTGCTGGTCAATGAAGCTGTCCTTGTCCCCGCCCCCGGAGATCCGTACATGCCTGCACGCCAGGTAATCGCTTTGCGAAACCCACCCATGGACAGTCAAGGGGTGGTCCTGCGCCATCAGGCACACCGCCCGATCCTCGCCGAGCAGACGCCCGTGCACATTGGGCGGCGATTCGTCGAACAGGGTGGTGGCAAGGTCGATCTCGCCACTGGCGAGCAAGTCATACTGCCCGGCTTGCCAGGTGCGGTACTCCAGGCTGATGCCTGGCGCTTCCTGCTCCAGCGTCGTCACCAGCAAAGGCAGCATATGCTCGGCGACATAATCGGAAGCAGCCAGGCAAAAGCGGCGTTGGCAGCGGGCAGGCTCGAATACGGCAGGCTGACGAAGTGCCTGCACCTCGTCCAACACCTGGCGCAAGGGCTCGCGTAGCGTCTGGGCATGCTCGCTCAGTACGTAGCCCCGGCCTTGGCGGACCAGCAGCGGATCGTCGAAGGCCTCGCGAAGTTGAGCCAGTTGACGGCTCAAGGCCGACTGGCTCATGCCCAGGCGCTCAGCCGCCCGACTGAGGTTCTTCACCTGCAGCAGGTGGTCGAGCGCACGCAGGTGCGCAAGGCTGAGCGTGGCAAAGGCAGGATTCACGGCAGCTCCAGCTCGGGGCACGCCCCGGTGCAGCGCTGCCCCGCCATCACCTGTACAACACGCCTGGCAATGGGCAGCATCGGCAAAGGGGGCTCGAGCTTACTGCGTCAAGCCAACGTAGACGTTCTGGACGTCATCGTTTTCGTCGATGGCTTCAAGAAACGCCTCGACTTCGGCCAGGGCTTCGGCGCTCAGGCTCGAAGCGCTCACCGGGTTTTTCGGGGTGTAGCCGATCTTGGCCGACGTGACGGTGAAACCGTGCACCGGCAGGGCCTTCTGCACAGCGTCCAGGTCGGTGGTATCAGTGATGAACAGGGTAGACCCCTCCTCTTCTCCTTCTTCGAAGTCCTGAGCCCCGGCTTCGATTGCAGCCATCTCAGGATCAGCGTCACCGTTGGGGGTGGCTTCGATCAGGCCGACATGATTGAAGTCCCAGGAGACCGAGCCGCTGGCCCCTAGCTGACCCTTGCGGAACAACACGCGAATTTGCGCCACTGTGCGGTTGACGTTGTCAGTCAGGCATTCAACGATCAGCGGAACCTGATGCGGGGCAAAGCCTTCGTAGCTGACAGCCGCATACTGCACGGCATCGCCATCCAGGCCGGCACCCTTGCGAATGGCTCGCTCCAGGGTTTCGCGAGTCATCGAGGCCTTCTTGGCCTGTTCGATGGCCAGGCGCAAGCGCGGGTTCATGTCCGGGTCGGCGCCGGATTTGGCGGCAATCTGGATTTCCTTGGACAGCTTGCCCATGACCTTGCCCTTGGCATTGGCCGCGGCTTCTTTATGTTTGGCTTTCCACTGTGCGCCCATGTCGACTCTCTTGTTTCAACGGCCGGTTCAGGAAGCGACCGGCACAAAAAGTGGGAGCAGTTTATACGCCTATGGGGAAGGATCGACAACCGTCTGCGCTGCACCGACACCTCACCCGACGACTTAACGGGTGGCAACCACGAATAAGCGCGGAAACGCCAGCAGCACCTTGCCGTCGGACGCTGGCGGGTAGGCGCTTTGCATGGCCTGCAGGTACATCTGCAGGAAGTCTTCCTGCTCCTGCGGCTGCAGCCGCGCCAGGTAAGGCCGCAAGGCCGAACCCTTGAACCACTGCACCACGCCCTCAGCGCCGTCGACCAACGGGTGGTGGTAGGTGGTGCGCCACACCTCGACGCGGGCGCACAGCGGGCTCAACAGGTCGTAGTAGAACGCCGCGCCATGGCGCGGCGGCAACGTGAAGTCGTCGAACTTGGCCGCCCACGGGCCCCGGCGGGCGATCTCGCGCAACGCGGTGTGCGCGGGCTCCTCCAGGTTATCGGGCGTCTGCACCGCAAGGCTCGCCCCTTCGCTGAGCTGACGCACCAGGTGCGGGTAGAGCTGCCCGTGGTCGGGCACCCACTGCAACGAGGCGTTGGCCAGGATCAGGTCCTGGGGCTCAGGGGCGGACCAGCCTGCGATGTCCGCCGTGACCATGTGCACGCGCGGGATGCACAGCCGCTTGCGCGCTCGGGCCTTCTCGATCATGTCTGGGTCGCTGTCCAGCGCGGTCACCTGCGCGTCGGGACAACGTTGCAGCAGGACCTCGGTGGAATTGCCCGGCCCGCAGCCCAGGTCGGTCGCGTGTCGCACCGGGCGCGGCGGCACGGCCCCCAGCAGATCGCGCACCGCCCGGGTGCGTTCGTCTTCGAACAAGGAATACTGGGTTGCAGACCAGGACATGGCGACGTTCTCCGATGAGCGATGCTCTGAAGCATATGCCATCTGTCGCCCAAAACGCGAAGCGGCCGGCCCCTTTGAGGGAGCCGGCCGCTTCGCAAAACCAATGAGCTTTAGTGTCGAGGCGCGCTGCGCATCTGGTGCACAACCCCCATCGCCACCACCAGCGCCGCCGCGATGCCGGTGGAGATCACCAGGATCTGGTAGTCAGGCATGAACGCCATGGTCACCAGGGCTGCCACGATGAAGGCGATCACCAGGTAGGTCAGCCACGGGAACAGCCACATCTTCAGGCGCACTTCCTTGCCTTCGGCAATCAGCTTGCGGCGCATGCGCAGCTGGGAGAACGCGATCACCAGGTACACCAGCAGGGCAATCATGCCCGTGGTGTTCATCAGCGTGTCGAGTACGTCCTTGGGGCGCAGGGTCTCGCTGAAGTTGATCAGCGCACACACCACCGCCACCGCGCACGAGCCCATTATCGCGTACACCGGCACGCCAGTGCCGGCACGGGTGATCTTGAAGAACGACGGCGCGTCGCCACGCTGAGCCAGGGAGAACAGCATGCGCGAGGCGGTGTAGTGGCCGGAGATCAGGCAACTGCTCACCGAGGTCAGCACCACGAAGTTCATCAGCAACTCGGCGTAAGGCACGCCCAGCAGCTCAAGGGTACGACGATAGGCGCCGTAGCCGGAGACGCCCAGGTGCGGGTCATTCCACGGCACCAGGCAAACGATCAGGAAGATCGAGCCTACGTAGAACAGGCACACGCGCCATACCACCGAGTTGGTGGCCTTGACGATCTGCGCAGCCGGGTCCTTGGCCTCGGAGGCCGCAATGGTCACGATCTCGGCGCCAAGGAATGCGAACATCACCCCCAGCAAGGCTCCGATGACCGTGGTGATGCCATTGGGCATGAACCCTTCGACGGTGAGGTGGGTAATGCCCCGCACCTCGCCGAATTGCCAGATGTTGAGCACCGCTGCGGTACAGACGATCAGGAAGCAGACGATCGCGATGACCTTGATCAGCGCGAACCAGAACTCGAACTCCCCGTAATGCTTGACGTTGAAGAAGTTGACCGTGATCAGCAGCAACGTCGTGGCCAGCACGAACACGTTGACACTGACGTCCGGGAAGAACCCGTGCAGGATCTTGCCGGCTACGTAGGCTTCCCAGGCCATGAGAATGACCCAGTACCACCAGTACAGCCAGCCGATGGTGAAGCCAGCCCAGCGCCCAATGGCGCGGTCGGCATAGGTGGAAAACGAGCCCGTGTCGGGTGAAGACGTTGCCATTTCGCCAAGCATGCGCATGATCAGCACCACGAGGATGCCGCCTGCCAGGTAGGCCAGCACCGCGGCCGGCCCGGCGCTGTGGATCACGCTGCCGGATCCTACGAACAAGGCGCCGCCGATGACCCCGGCGATGGACATCATCGTCAGGTGGCGCGACTTCAGCGAGGCACTGAGCTTGCTCTCGTGCCCGCCGTTCGCGGTGGTGGTTGTGGATGTTGCGTCCATCAGTTGTGTACCCCGTGCTTCTTTTTATCCAAGGAAAACCGTGAAACCCCGATGGCTGGCGGTTTCACCTGTACATCAGTGCTAATGCGCGCAGGAGGTGTGAACGAACACACGCAGGCCATCCATGGCGGCCTGCTGACGCGCCCCAGGGCTGAGGCCTGGAGCGAACTGAACATGCTTTGTGTGGCGATATCCGACACCTAATGTAAAAATGTCCATCGCAGAGAGCCATGCACAGTGGCATGAAACTCGCACTGCACTGTACAGGTCGCCAACCCTATACACCGGGCCAGCACCTGGCGTTACACACCTGAAGGTCCCCCATGCTGCAATTGAATCCAGACGCTTCCACACCGTTGGTCAACCAGATCATCGACGGCCTGCGCACCCTGATCGACACCCAGACGCTCAAGCCTGGCGCCAAGGTGCCGTCGATCCGCGCCTTCGCCGCCACCTACTCGGTCAGCACGTTCACCGTGGTGGAAGCCTACGATCGCCTGGTCGCCCAAGGGCTGCTGGTGAGCCGCGGCAACGCTGGCTTTTTCGTCAATCGGGCTGCCGCTGAGCTGTTGGACACGCACACGGCAGACCCTGACGCAAGCCGACCAACGTTCAACACCGAGTGGTACCTGCAGCAGATCTTCGAAACCCGGCAGTTGCCGTTCAAGCCAGGCTGCGGTTGGCTGCCCAACGACTGGATGTACGAAGACGGCTTGCGCCGAGGGCTGCGGCAGGTGGCTGGCAGCCCGCTGGAACTGTCCGGTTACGGCGATCCCATGGGGTTGCCAGAGCTGCGCGCGTTGACGGCGCAGAACCTGCAGCAGGATCTGTCGATCGTCGCCAATCCCGCTCAGCTGATGTTGACCCACGGCGCCAGCCAGGCCCTGGACCTGGCCGTGCGTACGCTGGTCCGCCCCGGTGACGTGGTGCTGGTGGACGACCCTGGCTACCCCAACCTGATGAGCATCCTGCGTACCCAAGGCGCAACGCTGCTGGGGGTGGCGCGCACGCCCAATGGCTACGACCTCAATCAGCTGGAGCAGTTGCTGGCGCAACACCGGCCCACGGCCTTCTTCACCCAGCCTCACCTGCACAGCCCAACGTGCTCGCGCACACCGCTGCCGCAGTTGCACCGCCTGCTGCAACTGGCCAGCCAGCATGGCTTGCGGCTGGTCGAAAACAACCTGTACGCCGACATGATCGCCGAACCGCAACCCTGCCTCGCCAGCCTTGACCACTTGCAGCAGGTGGTCTACGTGGGCAGTTACTCGAAAAGCATCTCACCCAATGTGCGGGTGGGCTACCTGCTGGCCAATCCGGAACTGGCGCAACAACTGGTACACCTGAAAATGCGCTCGGGCCTGACCACCTCGCAGGTCATGGAGCGGGTCGTCTACGCCGCCATCATCGACGGTCGCTGGCGCAAGCACCTCAAGCGCCTGCGTCAACGCCTGGCCGAGGCGCATCAACGGGTGGGTGCGCATCTGCACCGACTAGGCTTCGAGCTGTTCACGGAATCGGACGAGGGGATGTACATCTGGACCCGCCATCCCTCGATCCCCGACAGCGCGCTGTTGCTCGATGACGCGCTCGAAAAAGGCATCATGCTCGGCCCTGGTCAGCTGTTCATGGTGGACGCCAGGGCAACGGGCTGGATGCGTTTCAACGTGGCGTTCAGCCTTGACCCGGTCATGTGGGAACTGCTGGAAAAGGTATTTGCCAGGCATGCCAGGCGATTGGATCAGTGAGTTTGGAATTGCTGGGGCGCCCTAGGTTCGCCTCTGAAGGATCCGCGGCCCCGTGGAGGAGCGACCGCGCCGGGCCCCCGGCGAGCTGAAAAACTTGGGGCCGGTCCGGCGCCCCGGCTAGGCCGGTCCTACACGAGACCGCGTAGACCCTCGGATTCGCGCTGTGGCACGTCGTCCTGCGTCTTACACGTGATGCACGACTGCCCCACCCACCGCAAGCCCGCTCAGGCCTTGACGCCATACGGTGCTGCCGCCAGCCGGCACACCCTTCGCAGCGAACACCTTTCGCAAGACCCCGCCAATCGGTGAGGCCTGAAGGCCCAGGCTGGTCAGGCACTGTTCGACGCTCTGCAAATGGGCTTCCAACCGCTGGCGCACCTGCATCTCGCCACACATGGCCAGCAGGGTCGACTTGCCTTGGTCCAACCCCATGCTCTTGCCGCTCTCAGGGTCACGGTCATGCAAATCATCGTGCAATTGAAACGCTTGCCCCAATTCCCCCGCCAACTGCTGCAAGGTGCCCTGCTGGGTTTCGCCAGCCCCCGCCAACCGGCCGGCCATACCCAGCAAGGCCGAGAACAAGGCCCCGGTCTTGAGTTGATTGGTCTCGGCAATTTCAGCCGCCGTGCGCGGCCGTGCACCGTCGCGCAGATCCTGCAACTGCCCCTTGACCAGCCCATCGGCACCGATTGCCGAGGTGAGGGTCACGACCAGGTCGCTGCGCACATCCGGCCCGACCGTCTGCAACCCCGCCACAACCCCGAATGCACGGGAGAGCAAGGCAATGGCCGTCAACACTGCCACATCTTCCCCAAACGCCAGGTGCAAGGTAGGGCGACCGCGGCGCAAGGCGGCGTTGTCCATACAGGGGAGGTCGTCCAGTACAAGGGAGGCTGCATGAACCATCTCCACGGCGCAGCCAAGGTCGAGCGCGGCGTGTGGGCACGCGCCCAGGCCTTGTGCCGTGAAGAGTAACAGCAAGGGCCGCAAGCGCTTGCCTGGCGCCAGGGTGCAGTCGCGCATGGCCGCAACCACTAGGTCACGCTCGTGACCTGCCGATGGCAGCAATGCCGCCAGCCGGGCTTCTACGGCCGCATGTGCGACGGCCAGTGGCTGATCGTGATCAGCGCCAGCGCTGTGCGGGGGGGCGATGGTCGTCATCCTTGCCTCTCGATGTGGGCGGCCCATTGACCGTAGATGAAAAAGGAACGACTGATAGGCGCCGTTGCCTGATGCTTTGCTTTTTATGAGCTTAGCTATACAAAACGGGTAGTGTTGTACAACTTGTCTGTCCTAAGCACACAGACCGCACGTACCTCAGGATGATTCCCTGGCAGTGGAGCCGGCATGAACAAAAGCCCGTTGAGTCAACGCAAGGATGATCACCTCGATATCGTTCTGGCCGCCGGCACCATCTCGCATGGGGTCGATGCTGGCTGGTCGGCGCTGCGTTTCGAACATTGTGCACTGCCTGAGATGGCCCTGGAAGACGTCAACCTGGGTACCGAGCTGTTCGGCATGGCACTGCGCGCACCACTGCTGATCAGTTCGATGACCGGCGGTGCTGAGCGCGCACGGTTCATCAACCAGCACCTGGCCGAAGCTGCGCAGGCTTTGGGCCTGGCCATGGGCGTGGGTTCGCAGCGAGTTAGCTTGCGCAGCGGCCAGGACCAGGGGCTGACCACGGAGCTGAGAAGGCTCGCACCCGACGTCCCGCTCCTGGCAAACCTGGGCGCCGCCCAGTTACGCGAGGCTGATGGTGTAGACCTTGCCCGCCGTGCGGTCGATACACTCGATGCCAGCGCCCTGATCATTCATCTCAACCCCTTGCAGGAAGCCGTTCAGCCCGAGGGGGACCGCAACTGGAACGGGGTGCTCGCCTGCATCGAGCACGTCGCCGGGCAGCTTCACGCGCCCATCATCGTCAAGGAAGTAGGCGCCGGTATCTCCCCAGGCGTGGCCCGGCAATTGTACGACGCTGGCGTGTCCATGATCGATGTGGCCGGCGCCGGCGGCACGAGCTGGGCCGCTGTCGAGGCGGAGCGCGCCAATGACCCTGCTGAGCGTGCGGTGGCAATGGCCTTCAGCGGCTGGGGCATTCCGACCGCCCAGAGCCTGCTTGCCGTGCGCCGAGCCGTGCCCACGGTTGGCCTGATCGCCTCGGGTGGGGTGCGCGATGGGGTGGACGCGGCCAAGGCCATCCGCCTGGGGGCAGACTTGGTGGGCCAGGCTGCCGGCGTGCTGACCTCTGCGATGACGTCTACCGAAGCGGTGGTCTCACATTTCGACGTGATCATCCGGCAACTGCGTATCGCCTGCTTCTGCACCGGCTCCGCCACGCTGGCGCACTTGCGCCGGGCCCGACTGGTCAATGCCCAGCTCGACCCCAAATGAGCCACTTCGCCCTGGTCGCCCCACCCTACCCCAGCCATTTTGCAGCCATGCAGGCGCTGGGCGGCGAGTTGGTCGAACGCGGCCATCAGGTCAGTTTCTTTCACCAGCCCGAAGCCGAACGCTGGCTGAGTGACTCGCGGCTGGGCTTCGTCGCCATTGGCCATGCCGAGTGCCCGCCGGGCAGCCTTGACCTCGCCATGCGTCGCGTGGCCGACCCCGCCGGGCCGCTGCGTCTGCGTCGCTTGATCAAGCAGTTGGCGCACACCACCGGCATGCTGATCAGCAACCTGCCGCAGGCCCTTAGGGACCATCGGGTCGACGCGATGATCTGCGACCAGATGGAACCCGCAGGCGGCTTGGTGGCCGAGGCTTGCAACCTGCCGTTCTTTTCGGTGGCCTGCGCGTTGCCGATCAATCGCGAACCGGGCTTGCCATTGCCCGTGATGCCCTTCGGGCTCGGCTTGGATGCGCGCCTCTACGAAGGCAGTGCTCAAGTCCATGACTGGCTCATGCGCCCGCTGCACGACACCTTAGTGCAGGCGTGTCATCGCCACGGGCTGCCACCGCGCAGCGGTGCCCATGAGTTTCTCTCGCCGCTGGCCCAGTTGAGCCAGACACCTCTGCATCTGGATTTCCCAAGAGCGGATCTACCCAAGCACTTTCACGCCGTCGGCCCTTTACGCAGCACGCCCTCCCAGGCGAGCCCCAACTGGTCTTTCGAATCCGGCAAGCCTTTGGTATTCGCAAGCCTGGGAACGCTGCAGGGCCACCGGTTCGATCTGTTTGCACGGATTGCCAGGGCTTGCCGGGGCCTGGATGCCCAGTTGCTGGTAGCTCACTGCGGTGGGTTGGACGCGCATCAGCAGGCACGGCTACGCCAGATCGGTGCCACCGTCGTGACCGACTTCGCCCCCCAGCACTGGGCTGTGCGACGAGCCAATGTGGTGATCAGCCATGGCGGCTTGAACACGGTGCTCGATACCGTGTGCGCCGGCACAGCGCTGCTGGTCATGCCCATTGCATTCGATCAGCCCGGCGTGGCCGCACGGGTGCGCCATCACCGCTTGGGCCGGGTGCTCTCCAAACGTGCCAGCGCATCGGCCATTGGCCAAGCGTTGCGTCAGCTGCTTGATGAGGCTGCACCACGTGATGCGGCGCTTGAAGCCGAGCTTGCCACCTGCGGTGGCGTACAGCGCGCTGCCAGCCTCATCGAAGCCGCTCTGCGCAGTGGCCAGCCCAGCATTTCGGAGAATGTACCGTGCCCTATGACCTGATCCTGGTAGGTGGGGGGTTGGCCAACGGCCTGATCGCCTGGCGACTGCAGCAGCTGCGCCCGCAATGGCGCGTGTTGTGCCTGGAGCAAGGGCCGGTCCTGGGCGGCAACCATACGTGGTCCTTCCACGACGCCGACCTTACTGCCGAGCAACTGCGCTGGCTCGCCCCGCTGGTGGAGCAGCGCTGGCCTGCGTACCACGTGCACTTCCCGGCTTTTTCCAGGCGCATGGAAGGCGGCTATGCGAGCATTACCAGCGAGCGTTTCGCGCAGGTGATCACCCCAGCCCTCGGCCCGAGCTTGCGCACCGACTGCGCGGTCGCCGAAGTGGGTGCCAGCCATGTCACGCTCGCCAGTGGCGAAACCTTGCACGCCGCGGTGGTGATCGATGGCCGGGGCATGCAGCACAGCCCTCACCGGGTCCTCGGCCAGCAGGCGTTCCTCGGGCAGGTCGTACGTCTGACGGCCCCCCATGGCTTGGTCGCACCGATTCTGATGGACGCACGCGTACCTCAAGGCGAGGGCTATCGCTTCGTCTATGTCCTGCCGTTCACGGCTGACACCTTGCTGGTGGAGGACACCCATTACGTCGACAGCCAGGCGCCCGCCGCGCAGCAGCTGCGCCAGCACATCGAGTGCTACCTGCAGCAGCGCGGCTGGCACGTCGCCGAGTGCCTGCGTGAAGAACAGGGCGTATTGCCGATTACCCTGGTCGACGACTTTCCTGCCTGGTGGAACGAACAGCACGGGCCGCTCGCCGTTGGCCTGCGGGCCGGATTGTTTCACTGCACCACGGGTTATTCCCTGCCCGATGCCGTGCGCCTGGCCGACTGGTTGTCAACGCAAGCGCTGGAGGACACGGCGTCGCTCAAGCCCGCGTTGGGCGCCTACCTGCATCGACGCTGGCGTGAGCAAGGGTTCTATCGCCTGCTCAACCGAATGCTGTTTCTGGCCGGCCGGCCGAACCGTCGCTGGCAGGTGATGCAGCGCTTTTATCGATTGCCTGAGGGGCTGATCGCCCGTTTCTACGCAGGCCAGAGTACGCTGCGTGATCGCCTGCGGATCCTGTGCGGCAAACCGCCTGTGCCCGTCGGCGAGGCCATGAAGGCTGCCTTGCGACACTCCCCTGCCCATTTCAAGGATTATCCATGAGCAACGAACGATCCGCCCTGGTCATCGGCGCAGGCCTTGGCGGCCTGGCCCTAGCCATCCGCCTGCAGGCCGCGGGTATCCCCACGACCTTGCTCGAGGCGCGCGACAAACCAGGTGGCCGCGCTTACGTCTATCACGACCAAGGCTTTACCTTCGACGCAGGCCCCACGGTGATCACCGACCCGAGCGCCATCGAAGCCCTGTTCACCCTCGCCGGCCGGCCCATGCATGAGTACGTGGAATTGCTGCCGGTAACGCCTTTCTACCGCCTGTGCTGGGAGGATGGCCGGGCATTCGACTATGGCAATGACCAAGCCGACCTGGAGCGCCAGATCGAGGCCTTCGAGCCCAAGGACGTGGAAGGCTATCGACAGTTCCTGGCCTATTCCAAGGCCGTGTTGCAGGAAGGCTATATCAAGCTTGGCGCAGTGCCCTTCCTGTCTTTTCGCGACATGCTGCATGCCGGCCCGCAGTTGGCTCGCCTGCAAGCCTGGCGCAGCGTCTACAGCATGGTGGCGCGGTTCATCAAAGATGACCAACTGCGCCAGGCGTTCTCGTTCCACGCCTTGCTGGTCGGGGGTAATCCCTTCGCCACGTCCTCGATCTACACGCTGATCCATGCGCTGGAGCGCACCTGGGGTGTCTGGTTCCCCAAAGGCGGCACGGGCGCGCTGGTGCAGGGCATGGCCAAGGTGTTCACCGACCTGGGCGGCACCCTGGAGCTCAATGCCGAGGTGGCCGCGTTCGAAACCCAAGGCAGCCGCGTGACCGGCGTGCGCACCCAGGACGGGCGGCGCTGGCGGGCAGACGCAGTCGCCTCGAATGCCGATGTGGTGCACACCTACTCCGACCTGCTGGCCGAACACCCTCGCGGTGAACAGGAAGGCAAGCGGCTCAAGGGCAAGCGCTTTAGCAACTCGCTGTTCGTGGTGCACTTCGGGCTCAAGCGCACGCAGCCGCAACTGCGTCATCACACGGTGTGCTTTGGCCCGCGCTACCGGGAGCTGATTGACGAAATCTTCAACGGTCACGAGCTTGCCGAAGACTTTTCACTCTACCTGCATACCCCCTGCGCCACCGACCCTAGCCTGGCCCCGGAAGGATGCTCGAGCCACTACGTATTGGCGCCCGTACCGCACATGGGCAACGCGGCCATCGACTGGGAGGTGGAAGGGCCACGGTTCCGGGACAAGATTCTCGACTACCTGGAACGTCACTACATTCCAGGCCTGCGCGAGGACTTGGTCACCTGCCGCACCTTCACGCCGCTGGACTTCCGCGAAGAACTTAATGCCCACCTGGGGTCGGCGTTCTCTCTGGAACCCATCCTGACCCAGAGCGCCTGGTTCCGCCCGCACAACCGTGACAGCGAAGTGAGCAATCTGTACCTGGTGGGGGCAGGCACGCACCCAGGGGCCGGTGTGCCAGGCGTGATCGCCTCGGCCAAGGCCACCGCAGGCCTAATGCTCGAGGACCTGGGCGCATGACCGCACCGAACCACGACCAGTTGCTTGCCCATGCCGAACACAGCATTGCCGTGGGTTCGAAAAGCTTTGCCGCAGCAGCCCGGCTGTTCGATGCCCATACCCGGCGCAGCGCTGTGCTGTTGTATGCCTGGTGCCGCCATTGCGATGACGTGATCGATGGTCAGCAAGCCGGGCATGAGGCGGTGGTCATCAGCCAGGAAGAAGCGCAGGTGCGCCTGTTGGATCTGCAGCGTCAGACGGAGGCCGCCTGCGCGGACTTGCCCGTGAACCAGCCGGCCTTCGCCGCACTGCGCGAAGTGGCCAGGCGCCACGGCATTCCCCGCGCCGAAGCCTTCGACTTGCTCGAAGGCTTCGCCCAGGACGTGTCCGCCTGCCGCTACCAGACCCTGGATGAGGTCATGGTCTACTGCTATCACGTAGCAGGTGTGGTGGGCCTGATGATGGCCAGGGTCATGGGTGTTCAAGATGCCCGCGTGCTGGACCGGGCCTGCGACCTGGGCCTGGCCATGCAGCTGACTAACATCGCCCGGGACATCGTCGATGATGCCAAGGTCGGGCGCTGCTACTTGCCTCAGGCTTGGCTGTCGGAATTCGACCTCAGTGCAGACGACCTGGCCGATGTGCGTCATCGCGCAGCCGTCGCTACCTTGGCCAGGCGCCTGGTCGCCCACGCCGAACCCTACTACGCCAGCGCCCAGGCCGGGCTGCAGGCCTTGCCGCTTCGCTCGGCGTGGGCAGTGGCCACGGCAGGCCAGGTTTACCGGCGCATCGGCCTGAAGGTCGACAGCGCCGGGGTCGACGCCTGGGACGGCCGGCTGTCTACGTCAAAACTCGAAAAGGTCGGTGCCTTGGTCACGGGGTTTTGGCAGGCGCTGAGCTGTCGGCTGCATCGCCACCCTCAGCGCCCAGCTCGCCTGTGGCAGCGCCCTTCGCCCGCAGCGGCCCCCCATGCAGCGCCCGAAGTTGCCGACGCAGCCGTTCGATAGTGGGTACGTACAGAAAACCGAACGACACACAGCCTTCGCGCCCCTGCACGGCATGATGAAGCCGATGTGCCTGGTACAGGCGCTTGAAGTAACCTTTGCGCGGGACCACTTTGAAAGGCCAGCGCCGGTGGACCAGGCCGTCGTGGGCAACGAAATACAGGACACCGTAGGCCGTCATGCCTGCGCCTACCCATTGCAACGGGTACCAGCCGGCATTGCCCAGGGCGATGAGAATGATCGCCAGCACGGCGAACACCGCGGCGTAGAGATCGTTCTTCTCGAAGATCCCCGTGCGTGGCTCATGGTGCGAGCGGTGCCAGCCCCAGCCGAAGCCGTGCATGATGTACTTGTGAGCAAACCAGGCCACGCCTTCCATGGCGGCCAGGGTGCCGAAAAAGGTGAGTAACGTCAGGGTCATGCGCAGGCTATCCAGGCAAGAGGGAACATGGGGGCAGTCCTTTGGTGCGTCGGGGCCCGGTGGGTACAGCATGATCTACCCAAGGCGCTGGCGCAAAGCCTATGAGTGTGCAAGATGGGCTGGTGTTCCGTTGGCAACGCGCTATCCAGCCCTGCCCGATGCTTTAACCCTGAAACGCCATCTCAGGATCCCTTATGCTGCCGGGGTCTGCACCACGAACCCATGTAAAGGCCGGCCATGCACTCCTCAGAACGACTCAAAGGGATCGACGTCTTCGTCGCGGTCGCCGACCTTGGCAGCTTCACGGCAGCGGCCGGGCGACTGAGCCTTACCAGCTCGGCGGTCAGCAAAAGTATTGCGCGCCTTGAGGCGCGCATGGGCGTTCGCCTGTTCGAGCGCACCACACGCCGGTTGTCGCTGAGCGAGGCCGGCGTGGTTTTCTACCGCACCTGCACGTCGGTGCTGGCCGATCTGGAAGAAGTCGAACACACCCTCGCCACGACGGGTAATGAACCTCACGGACGGGTACGCATTGACCTGCCCGCCTCCTACGGTCGCCTGCATGTGCTGCCGCTGATCCTGGCGTTCACCCGGCAGCATCCGCTGTTACAGCCGCACGTATCGTTTTCCGACCGTTTCGTCGATCCGGTGCAGGAAGGCATCGACATCGTGGTACGCATCGGCGGCCCCGATACATGGCCCGCCGCCCTGGGCCATCAGTACTTTGGCGCCCAGCGCCTGATGTTCTGTGCAGCCCCCGACTACCTCGACACCTATGGTACGCCGCAAAGCGAGGAGGACCTGGAGCACCACCACTGCGTGGGCTATGGGCACACCGACGGTTTGGTCAGCCCGTGGTTCTTCAAAGGGCGCCAGCCTGGCGAGATGGAGCGTCGCACGGTACAGCCGCGCATCGCCGTAGGTGATGGCGAAGGCGAGGTCGCGGCGGTGCTGGCCGGCCACGGTATAGGGCAGCTACCCACCTGGTTGACCCAGCAGCACCTCGATCAAGGACGGATGATCGAGGTGCTGCCGGAGCTGGCGACCGATGGCCTGCCGATGAACCTGGTCTGGCTCAAGCGTCGCGAGCACCTACCCAAGGTGCGTGCCTTGCTCGATTACCTGTTGCCCAGGCTCGCGCCTCACGGCACGCGTGCCGCCGAACCCGTCTGAGGTGCCAGCCTGGCTACCACGGGCACTGCCAGCAGCGCCAGCACCGCGACTGCGGCGGCCACATAACCGAGGTAGGCAATCCCCAGACCGTCGATGGTCATGCCACCGAGCACCGCACCCAGGCCGATGCCTGCGTTGGCAGCCGACACGTTGGCAGTACCAGCCAGTGCCTTGGCGTGGCTCACCGACGCCATGACGCGCACCTGGCAAACCGGGTAGAGCGCCGTGTTGGCGATACCCCACAAGGCCAGCGCCAGGCAGAAAACCAGGCCTGCATGGGCCAAGGGCACCAGCGCGGCCATGCCGATCGCCAGCAGCACCAGAAAGCCCGCGGTAGCCTTGAGAACGGAGTGGTCGACGGCACGCCCCCCGATCCAGTTACCCAGCAGGCCAACGGCACCGAAGCCCATCAGCCACCAACCGGTGTGAGCCGGGGCCACACCCGCCACACGCTCGAGCAGGTCGGCCAAGTAGGTGTAGCCGGTGAACATCGCGGTGAACACCAGAATCGACAGCAGCACGTTCGCCACGAAGAAGCGTTCGGTGAAGATCCGCGCCTGGCGGGCAAAATCCACCTTGGCGGTCCGGGCCACGTGGGGCATCCAGACGCTCATCGCCACGGCCATCACCAGCGAAAGCCCCGCCAGCGCCCAGAACGCGCCACGCCAGCCCAACGCGTCAGCGGCCAACGTGCCCAGCGGGATGCCCAACAGCATGGCGGCAGAGATGCCGAGGTAAACCTTCGACACCGCGCGCCCTGCATGCTCGGGCCCCGCGAGGTGCCCTGCTGTCTCGCTGGCGGTCCCCCAGAACACCGGTAATGCCAATGCCGGTATGACACGTGCAACGGCCAGTACCCAGAAATTGTCGGCCACGGCCGCCAGGGCATTGGCCGCGGCAAAGACCAGCAGGATGGTGATGAACAGCCGTTTACGGTCCAGGTGCGCCAGCATGGCCGTGAGAAACGGCCCTGCCAACATGACCGTGAAGGCGAACAGCGTTACCAGTTGTCCCGCCATGGAGATGGACACCCCCAGGTCGCGACTCAGGGCAGGCAACAGGCCCACAATGAGAAACTCGGTGGTGACGATCAGGAAAGCTGAAAACGCAAGGATGGCAATACTGATGGCTGCCCGTGGAGCTTCGTCGACGGGTGAAGCGGTGGAAGATGCGGCAGGCATGGAAAAACTCTCAAGACGTTGGCCGCCAGTCTATTCGATCGCGCAGGTCTTATTTTTGGCCGATTTTCACATATGGGATGACGCAAATTCACCAATCAGCTCAATGTATACAACTTCCCCGTTTCCTGATTACATAGCCGCGTCGCCTACGACGCTGGCCATCGCCGGCGCGTATTGCAACAGGCATCAACCATGTCATCTGCACACACTTCAAGAACGCTACTGATCAAAAATGCCCAACTGCTCGTCACCATGGATGGCGAGCGTCGCGAAATCCGCGGCGGTGGGCTGTACATCGAAGACAACCTGATCAAGCAGGTTGGCCCCAGCGAAACCCTTCCCCAGCAGGCGGACGAGGTGCTGGACATGTCCGGCAAGGTCGTCATCCCTGGGCTGGTCAACACGCACCACCACATGTACCAGAGCCTGACCCGGGTAGTGCCAGCCGCCCAGGACGGCGAACTGTTCAACTGGCTCACCCAGCTGTACCCGATCTGGGCACGGCTCACGCCCGAGATGATTTCAGTTTCGACCCAGACGGCCATGGCTGAGCTGATCCTTTCCGGTTGCACCACCTCGAGCGATCACCTGTACATCTACCCCAACGGATGCAAGCTCGACGACAGCATCCATGCGGCTGCCGAAATTGGCATGCGTTTTCATGCTGCTCGCGGCAGCATGAGCGTGGGTCAGAGCCAGGGCGGGCTGCCGCCGGACTCGGTGGTGGAAAAGGAAGCGGATATCCTCAAGGAGTCCCAGCGCCTGATCGAGGACTACCACGATGCCAGCCATGGCTCGATGCGCCGGATCGTGGTCGCGCCCTGCTCGCCCTTCTCGGTCAGCCGCGACCTGATGCGCGAAGCGGCTGTTCTGGCTCGCCAACATGGTGTATCGCTGCACACGCACCTGGCCGAAAACGTCAATGACATTGCCTACAGCCGGGAAAAATTCGGCATGACCCCTGCCGAGTACGCCGAGGACCTGGGGTGGGTCGGGCCCGACGTGTGGCACGCTCACTGCGTGCAACTGGACCAGCATGGCATCGAACTGTTCGCCCGCACCGGTACCGGGGTCGCCCATTGCCCATGCTCGAACATGCGTCTGGCTTCCGGTATCGCTCCGGTACGCGCCATGCGCGATCATGGCGTTCCGGTCGGGCTCGGGGTGGACGGTTCGGCGTCCAACGACGGTGCCAGCATGATCGGCGAGGTTCGCCAGGCCCTGCTGCTGCAACGCGTAGGGTTTGGCCCGGACGCGATGACGGCCCGTGAAGCACTGGAAATCGCTACCTTGGGCGGTGCCAAGGTGCTCAACCGCGATGACATCGGCGCATTGGCACCGGGCATGGTCGCCGATTTCGTCGCCTTCGACCTGGGCCATGTAGCCTACGCCGGCGGCCATCATGACCCGCTTGCAGCGCTGGTGTTCTGCACCCCGACCCAGGTGCATACCAGCGTCATCAACGGCAAGGTGGTGGTGAGGGAAGGTCAGTTGGTGACTGTCGACCTGCCACGGGTACTCGAGCGCCACAACCGCCTGGCCTATCAGTTGGTCGCGGGCTGATAGAGGCGGTGCCTTAAGGTGCTGGCTGCCAAGTGCCTGCGGGGCTGCATCGCAGCCCATTGCCGGCAAGCCAGCCCCCGTCTGACGGCAAGCTCACCCTGTAGGCACCGCACGGCAACAGGCTTACAGCACCATCACCATCTCGTGCCACGCCATGCCGCCGTGGTCGGAAGGTGACGGCTGGACGTACTTGTAGCCCAGCTTGCGGTACAGTGGCACGTGCTGTTCCTTGCACATCAAGTGGATGGTCTGCTTAGCGCAGGCTTTCATCCGCAGAATGAACGCTTCCATCAACCGCTTTGCATGACCTTGGCCCTGGTAAGCCGGGTCGACCACCACCGACATGATCACCACGTTGGGGGCATCGGGGTCATGCCCGACCAGCTCCTTGAACGCTTCGTCCGACATCACGACCTGATGGGCGCAACCACTGTTGATGAAGCCCACGATGGCCCCGTCGCTTTCAAGCACTAGAAAACCTTGTGGATACTGACTGATGCGCGTCTGGATCTTTTCCAGCGTGGCCGCTTCGTCTCCCTCGTAAGCACCGATCTCGATGGCGTGGCAGCGGCTGGCGTCCTCCAGGGACGGCGTACGGAACTGAAGCGAAGGCATGACCGGCTTTTCCTTTGGGTCTGAACGATACGGCGACCATGATAACCGTGCCTGACGCTTGCTGCGATGCTCACCGCCACGCATCATGGAGGCCTTTCTGCCCGCGACGGACTTACCGAATGATCGCAGTACCCGTGCCACCCCTGGAGACGAGCCGTTGCAAACGCCTCAAAGCGGCCACCCACCGCGAACATGACGGTGTCGATCAGTTGGTCATGGCCGCCCACCCTTTTCAGGACAGGGCGCGCTATGCGCGCTTCCTGCTGGTACAGCATCATTTTCACGGCAGCCTCTTGGGACTTTACAAAGACCCCCACCTCAATACGTGGCTGCCGGGCCTCTCGTCGCTGTCGCGGTTTGCAGCGGTCGAGCAGGACATTCGCGACTTGGGACAACTGCCACCTGCCTTGCCGACGAGCGTGAAGGTAGACCCGGCCCATGCACTGGGCTGGCTGTATTGCAGCGAAGGATCGAACCTGGGCGCCGCTTTCTTGTTCAAGCACACCCAGCGCCTTGGCCTGGACGAAGGCCTGGGTGCGCGGCACCTGGCAGCGCACCCGCAAGGACGGGCGCTGCATTGGAAGGCGTTCGTGAGCGCAATCGACGGCCTTGAACTCGATAAACAACAGGAAGCTGGCGTGATCGCCGGCGCCATCGCAGCCTTTGAAGCCTATCGGACGAAGGTCACCGAGGTATTCGCCGCTGACCTGCAAGCCGCTGCGCACACCTGCGAAGGCTGAACGCTTGTGCTGCATTGGCCAGGCGCCAGCTTGCGGCCCGGATACGCCGATGGCATGAACAAAATAGCGATTTGATGCTGAGCTGGATTGCCAAACGCCATGGGCCGTCTTTACTGGTACTTAACGACCCCGGCATAGGTGTGCGCCCATGAAGATCATGCTCACCCGTATTCTTGTCGACGACCAGGCCAAAGCGCTTGCCTTCTATCATTACGTATTGGGCTTCGAACCCAAACAAGACCTCGCCATGGGCCAGCACCGCTGGCTGACCCTGACCTCGCCCAACGACCCCAACGGCGTGCAATTGCAACTGGAGCCAGAGGTGCATCCCGCGGCGAAAGCGTACAAGGCTGCGCTCAAGGAAGACGGTACCCCCACCGCGATCTTCGCGGTGCGTGACATTCAAGGCGAATATGCCCGGCTATCCGCTGCCGGTGTCAAGTTCCACCAGGCTCCCGCCGAGGTCGATAACGTCCTGACTGCAATCTTCGACGACACCTGCGGCAACCTCATCCAGATTACCCAGTTACACTGACCGCCCCTTGCAAACCGCCTGCGCCAGTTCAACTGGCGCGGCCCTACCGATCGTTGCCCAAGGACATGCGATGCGTCATGAGTTCGACGAAGTGCTCAACGACCTGGTCGACTACTTTCTGCTAGGTGACATTCAACTGCTTGAGCGCTTCAAGCAGGAGCATGGCCTGCCTGACGACCTGGCCCACGAATTCACCCATCATGACAGCGGCGACATGGCCGTGCGCGACGGCGTGGTGCTGCCTGTGGCCGGCGTCGACAACCTCCCCTATCACGTGGTGTTCACGCTCGATGGGCAAATGCCCAAATTGCGCGAGCCGGGCAGCCGGCTCAAGCACCAGCGCGGTGGTTATTCGCTGAACGTCGAGCATGGCGCTGTGATGCTGTACACCTGGCGCATCCTCCAGTACTTCACCCCCAAGACACTGGGCGACTTGATGGCGCGCTACCGTGAGCCCGGCCGCCCGGTGATCGAACTGGACAACGGTTGGTATGAGGTCGAAGTCCTGGCCGGTGCGTGCGTGCGCGATGGGCTGTACGAGCCCACCTTCGAGTTCGTCCTGAGCAAGCGTAGCGGGCGTGTGGCGAACACCACCGCGGACACGGGGTACAGCTTCAGCCTGCGAGGCTACTTTGACTGAAACCTCTTCACTGTGGCCATGAACCGCGCAGCGCAGCCAGGTTGGCAGGGCGAGATCTGGCTGGCCGAGGACCATTGCCTGGTGACAGGACGACTGGGGCGCACCGACAGCCACCAGCACTACGCCCATCAACTGCTGATTGGGCTTGATGCCGACGTCGAGGTCTGCCTGGACGGGCGTACCTACAGCGGCCCGCGAATACTGATCCCTTCGCAACAGGCTCATGCCATCCTGAGCGAGAGCGTGCAGTGCATCACCCTGTTTGCAGAGCCGTTGGCGTTCTGTGTGGCTGACCTGCAATGCCTGGGTGAATCAGCCAACGCGGTAGAGCAACTTGCCATGCGTATGCGGACATGGCCACGATCGGCGTTGGACCCACGCCTGGCAAAAGCGCTTGGTCGCGTGCGCGCAATCGGTGAGAAATCGCTGCCTGCTCATGAACTGGCCAGCGTTGCATCGCTTTCAATCAGTCAACTGGAGCGCCTGTGCACTAGCCAACTAAGGGTTTCGGTACGACGCCTGGTGCTGTGGCAGCGCCTGCGGATGGCCGTGCAGCAGGCACTGGCCGGTGCCAACCTGACCCAAGCGGCGCTCGCAGCCGGTTTCGCCGACTCCGCGCACTTATCCCGCAGCATGCGCCGCCATTTCGGGCTCACCCCCAGCGAAATCGTGCGCGACCTACGACTGGGCGCGCCTGGCTAGTGCCTGACGCAGTGCAGCAGGCAGCACTGCCGGTGGGTGCACCTCACTTCTCATCCAAGGCTCGCGCAGCTGTGCCAGATAGGTCCGGGGATAATCAGGGCGATCGCCAATGCCTACGTCCTCATCGCGCAGCGCGTAGTCGGGCAGGTGCAGCGCGGTGCCCAGCAGGCGATCCCACAGCGGCAGGAATAGAGCGAAATTGACGTCGCCGTGGGTGCCGTACTTCAGGTGATGCAGACGGTGTACCGGTGCCCACGCGAACACATGGCGCAAGGCGCCGATGCGCATGTCCACATTGCTATGTTGCAACAGCAGCTGCACGGACACGGAAAATGCCAGGAGTGCAGCGACTGGTACTGGCAGGCCCAACATCAGCAATGGCAAGGTGCCGCCCAGGGTTTCGAGCATCTGATGCACGGGGTGCTTCATCAAGCCATTGAACCCATAAAGCCGAGTCACACTGTGGTGCACGGCGTGCAGACGCCATAGCCACGCGCTGCGGTGACTGGCGTAGTGCACCAGGGTAATGCCCAGGTCGGCCAGGATGATCGCCATCAGCAACTGCAAGACCAAAGGCCAATGCACGGGCCAGAGCCCGGTGTCCGGCAGCAACGCCGTCAGCGGTACGACCATGAAAACGCTGAACCATGTCAGCGCTTCGTTTATCAACGCGTGACAGGCGTCTCGCTGGCTATCGCCCTGCGAGTGATTCCACCGTGACTTGAACGGCATGACACGCTCGCACAGCCGCGACACCGCCACGGCGCCCATCAGCAAGGGCAGCAACCAGCACAGATGGGTGTTCATCGCCACTGCCAGGGCAGCGCCTATGAACCCAAAGAAAAACACAGGGGCGTAGAGGTAGCGCATGGGTAACTCCAGAAAGACAGGAGCCCCTAGTGTCCCCGTCCCGGCCGATCCCGCGCTTGAACGAACGGCGCAACCGTGTGTGGGCGCTACTCGTTGACCAGCCGCTGCAACACGGCGCCTTCATGGCGCGCGAGGATACGCAGCAGTTGATCAACCAAGGCACGGTCCGGCGCATCGAGGTGGAAATGGTGGCCGCCTGGGTGCCAGGACACTTTCGCCTGGGGCGGCAATGCCGCTTCACGGCGGTCGAAAGCCTCGCCAGTGAAAGCGCCCTGCCGGCCGAACATCAGGTACAGCGGGCAGCGAATCTGGCTGAGCAGCGCGCAAGCTTCAGGCTCGGTGAGCGGCATGGGCTCTGGGAGCACCAACCGCGGGTCGTGTCGCCAGCAATAACCGTCGTTGAGCTGGAGCAGGTCGCGCAGCGCCAGTAACCTCGCCGCTTCTTGAGACAGGTCGGTGTCGAGCCGCTCGCGGCGCTGCGCCAGCGCGCTGTCCAGATCGTCGAAGCGTTGCACGTCCCGTTCGTTGAAGCCCTGCATCTGCGTACGCTGGACCATGCGCTTAAGGCGATAAGCCCGTGCCAGGTGCTGCACGCGGTCATGCTCGGCCACGGTGAACGGTGCTCCCATCCCGTCGAGGAAGGTCATGCTCGCGATCCCGCTGGTCATGGCCGCCAGCAGCGAAGCCACGCCGGTGCCCATGCCGTGCGCCAGCACATGGAATTGCCGCATGCCAAGGCTTTCGGTGACCGACAGCATGTCCTCGGCGTGCTCCCACAAGTAGTAGCCGCTGTCATGACGACGATGGTCGGAACGTCCGTGGCCGACCAAGTCGGGGGCTACCACGAAACAGCCATCGAGCAGGGGTGCCAGGCGCTCGAACGAGGCGGCGTTGTCCAACCAGCCATGCAAGGCCAGTACGGGAATGCCATCCTCCGGGCCCCAGCAGCGCACCGCCACTTCGATGCCATTGATGTCCAGCGGGTGATCCTTGGGTGTGGTGGTTGATCGCATGGGTATGCTTCCTGATCGGCAGCCTGATGCACGTACACCAGACCGAACACGCCGCCGCATTCCACGACGCCTGTCGTCTGCGGCAACCCTTGCGCCGGAGCACGCAGGGCGCCGACAGGTCACCTTGGCGCAAGCCAGTGGCCACCACTGGCCCCTTACCGACGGTGACTTAACCGTCACCGACCCCGGCAGTCTTCGAAACAGTCCTGGCGGCCATCGACGCGGCTGGAAGCGCGAGCGGCCACGGCGGCGTCGCCATTGGCCGGTTCCACGTGCCAGTAGCAATGCTGAACTGCTCGGGTCACGGCCACATAGGCCAAGCGCTGCACCTCCTCTTTCTGGGCGGTGTCGAACGGCTGCGGGTCGCCCGCCTTGCCCAGGCCCGCCTGGCGGTACACCTGGTTCTTGTAGGGCGAGCTGGTCAGGTACTGGCAGTCGCCCAGCATGAACACCGCATCGGCCTGCAAGCCCTTGGCGCTGTGGTAGGTGAGTTGGCGAAGACGCCGCTGCTCGGCGGGCACTGCTGCCTCGGCCTGAAGCACAGGTTCCAGGTGTTCGCTCATCGCTGCCCGGTCATTGCCCTTGCGGTAGAGCATCAGCACCGACTCGCCGCGCTGGTAATGCTCGATGAGGGTCTGGCCCAGGGCGGCCTCGTCACGCTCGAAGACCTTGACCGGTGACCCGGCAAGTTCAGCGGCAGGGCCAGCGGCTCGGGCCTTCTTGCCGGCGATGGTGGGTGTGCCCTTGACCAGGTGCTCAGCGGCATCGATGACCTGCTGCTGGCAGCGATAGTTTTCCACCATCATCACTCGAGTGCTGGCGGGCGTTGGAAACGCCTTGGTGAATTCGGTGAAGTACTTGGGCGAGCTGCCTCGCCAGCCATAGATCGACTGCCAGTCATCGCCCACGCACAACAGCGACGAGTGCTGAGCATGGCGGCCGACATTCATCCCGGGCCCGCGCCTGCGGATTTCGCGCAGGGAAGCCCGCAGCCAGCTGACGATTTGCGGCGAGACGTCCTGGAATTCATCGATCATCAGATGCGCCAGCGGCCGTAGCAGCGGGTCGGGCAACAGCTGCAGGTTTTCCGGGTTGTTTTCCCCGAACAGCGCGAACATGCGGTTGTAGCTCATGACCGGAGGGACCTGATCAAGCAGATGCGCTTCGAACGCCTTCCAGTAAAGGGCTAACGCTTCGAAGAACAGCGCGTCGCTGTCGCCTGGCACGAAGCGCATGTCGGCAATCGCCGTGTTCACTTCGAGCCCGAGGTTTTCGATAAAGCCCGCGGCACTGACGAATGCGTCGAGCAGCGGCGCGGCGGACAGCTCGCCCTTGACCTTGTATTCAAACCCCGGCCCCGTCACGGCGTCGCCCGCCAGCGAAGCGGCCAGGCGCCGGGCCATGGCGTAGTTGTCCAGCCAGATCAACGGCTGGTCGCAGAATGCCTGCAACAGGGTTCGTTTGACTGCCCACTCCCCGCGTACGGCCAGCTTGGCGCCGGGTCGTTGGTACTGAGCACTCTCGGAGGGGTCGAAGCCCAATACCACCAAGGGCCCTGTGGCACCCAACCGGCCGTGTACATGAAAACGGCATCCACGGATCTCCACGGTGTCGCGCGTCGGCTCAATGCCCTGGATCGGCCAAGCGCCTGCTGCGAACCACAGGTCCTCGATCACATCGCACAGCTCTTCGTCGCGTTGCGCAGCCAGCTGCGTCACCTGGGCGCGTTTCTGCACCTCGGGGTTATCCGGATCCACCGGCTTGAGTTGCAAGGCTTCGTTGCGCAAGTGGCCGATCAGCTCGGCAAAGCGCGGGCTGTCCGCCAGCAGGGTGCTGTAGCAATGATTGAGCTGTTGGCGC
The DNA here is from genome assembly GCF_022699445.1 of Pseudomonas sp. I3-I5. Lineage (NCBI taxonomy): Bacteria > Pseudomonadati > Pseudomonadota > Gammaproteobacteria > Pseudomonadales > Pseudomonadaceae > Pseudomonas > Pseudomonas sp. I3-I5. The sequence goes on from NZ_CP093940.1 coordinate 2,578,630, forward strand.
TGGGCATCGTTCAGGCGCAGGTCGAACGGGTTGCTGTCGGCCTCGGCCTCGCGCCCGGCGGGCATCTCGTTTCCCAGGGTCTCGAACGCGCGCACGTGCTCGAACCCAGGCAGGCTGCGCACTAGGGGCAGGATGCGGGAGTGGAAGGTGCGGACCAGTTCGCGCGCCTGTGCCGGTTGCAGGTGAACATCCCACAGCGCGAACACCTGCACCAAGCGCTTGATGAAGTCCTTGCGCGACTCGCGGGTGAAGGTGACGACCGTCATCGCGTCGAGTTCGTAGCCCAGGTAGTGACGCAGCAGCAAGATTCGCAGCACCAGGGAGGTGGATTTGCCCGCCCCTGCCCCGGCCACCACGCAGGTGGAGGGTGTGTCGCTGAAGATCAGTTTCCATTGCGCGGCGCTGGGTTGCGCGTGGCTGGGCAGGCGCTGGGCGACGTCGGCCTTGAAGCGTTTCTTCAGGTCGGCGGTCAAGGCCAGTCGCCAATCCTCGAACAGGTGATCGTCCTGGCCGGGCACGGCCGGGGTGTCGGGGCGATGGTCACGGATGACCAGCACTTGCTGGCCTGCCTCGTACCCTTGCGCATGGCCACGTTCGTACCCTGCGCGCTGGCCTTCGTCACGGCCCTGGTGCTGGCCATCGGCATGGCCCAGCCACCAGGAATGAGGGTGTTGCGCCTGAATGCGGGTCAGGCCACGCCCAAGGCACTGGGCGATGAGCCGTTTAAGCCAGGGTAGCCGTGTGGGTGGGATCAGTTCGGCGAGGGCCTTGGGTTGCTCGTTGGCCACAGTCACTCCGTTGGCAGCAAAATCAGCCGGCAATGTTCGCCGCAATGGCGCAAAAGCGCCAGCGAATGCGTGGGAAAACATCGGGGGTCACGGCTGGGGCAAGGGGGAGTAGGCTTGCGCGGTCTTGACCGAGGGTGACGTACGCTGGGTTAGCGGCCCATCGCGCTCGGTTCGGCGCCCGGCAAGGCCGCTTCCGCAGGGGAAAGAGTGTATCGTTGAGCCATATGCGAGGCTCAAGCCATTTAATCAAGTCAAGTTTGAAACTTTTAATTCCAATATCGTAGTTAAGACTATTGCTGTTACTGCTGTTACTGCTGTTACTGCTGTTGCAGTTGCAGTTGCAGTTGCAGTTGCAGTTGCAGTTGCAGTTGCAGTTGATCTTGATCTTGATCTTGATCTTGATCTTGCTTTTGATCTTCGCGACTTCAGAAGGCCGAACGCAGGTCTTGCGGAGGGAGGTGACAGGCATAGATGCCTGTCAAGCGCTGGGCCCCAGGATGGGGCCTACAGCGCGGTCCTCCCGGGAGCAAGACCGGAGTGAGGGAACCCCGAAGCGCAGCGTAGGGGCCGTATGAACGGAGCGCAGCCTTTTTTGGTTACTTTTTGTGGCGTTTGACAAAAAGTAACTCGCCGTAAGGGCGAAAAGGTGATTAAGCGTCGCCATCGCAAACGGACTATGCTCTCTATCAATACCCACACCAATCCAATCAAACTTCAAACTTCAAACTTCAAACTTCAAACTTCAAACTTCAAACTTCAAACTTCAAACTTCAAACTTCAAAGCGTGGGCGCATACAGCAAGTTGGTATTCATTGGCGCGGGTGGCGCACAGTCACCTTTCCGCCCTTACGGCGGCTCACTTTTTGTCTTGTCAAAAAGTAAGCAAAAACCGCCTGCTCCTATCATCCGGCCCCTACGCTACGCTCCGGGGTTCCCTCGCTCCGGGCTTGCTCCCGGGAGGACCGCGCTGCAGGCCCCATCCTGGGGCCCAGCGCTTGACGGGCATCCATGCCCGTCACCTCCCTCCGCAAGCCCTGCGCTCGGCCTCCTGAAGTCGCGATCTGTGTTGCCTGGGCTACCGCGCGCTTAGAAGCAAAAGCAAAGCAACGGCAACGGCAACGGCAACGGCAACGGCAACGGCAACGGCAACGGCAACGGCAACGGCAACGGCAACGGCAACGGCAACGGCAACGGCAACGGCAACGGCAACGGCAACGGCAATATAGAGGGTTACCTCAAAAAAGATATCTATTTATTCGATTAAAAAAAGCCGATATTTACGCTTATTTTAGATGTTTCATTAGCGCATGATGGACCCATTCCACCCCTTGAAGGAGTCCGATCATGCTTCAACTACGACCATTCAACACCCTCGGCGCCGCCAACCACGGCTGGCTCGATGCGCACCACCACTTCTCATTCGCCGAGTACTACGACCCAGCACGCATGCATTGGGGCAACCTGCGCGTCTGGAACGACGACATCATCGCCGCTGGCAGCGGCTTCCCGCCCCACCCTCACCGGGATATGGAAATCATCACCTACGTCCGCGAAGGAGCCATCACCCATGAAGACAACCTGGGAAACAAGGGCCGAACCGAGGCCGGCGACGTGCAGGTGATGAGCGCCGGCACGGGCATCGCGCACAGCGAGTACAACCAAGAGGACAGCGACGCGCGCATTTTCCAGATCTGGATCGTGCCCGAGCGCAGTGGTGAAGCACCGTCCTGGGGTACACGCCCGTTCCCCAAGGGTGAACGCGGCGAAGGCTTCGTGACCCTGGCCAGTGGTAGGGATGGCGATGAAGGCAGCCTGCCGATTCGTACCGATGCCCGCCTGGTCGCCGCAACGCTGCGCGCCGGAGAAACCGCCGAATACCGGTTCGACCCCAAGCGTCGCGGCTACCTGGTCCCGGCCAAGGGCCGCATCGAGGTCAATGGGCTGAAAGCCAATGCCCGAGACGGCGTGGCCATCGCCGAAGAAACGCTGCTGCAGGTCACAGCCCTGGAAGACAGCGAAATCGTGCTGGTTGACGTTGCCTGAGACAGTAGCACCCAGCCGGGCCAGTCCCTCAAGGATTGCCCGGCTGGGCCAACTCAGCCAACACCTCGGCGGACGTGGTGACCTGGCGGAAATGATGCGCCCACAAGGCGATGCCCATCTTCGCCGAGCGATCCAGCGAGGAGCCGACCGTCATGTCAGTCACCAGCGTCGGCATCAACCCGGCGTCGAACAGCGCGAAACCGGCTGCCAGCACACAGGTGTCGGTCTGCAAACCGCTCACCAGCACACGCTGCACCCCCAGACCGTGCAGGTACTCGATCATTTCGGTACCCGGCCCGTAACCATGCTTGATGAACACCTGATCGGCTTCGATCAGGCTTTCATCCTGGGCAGCCGGATGCCAGCCCAATTGCCGCTCGAACGGTGTCACCCGCTCATCGTGCAACTCGACCGAGGCGATGGTAGGTATATTGGCCGACAGCAGTCGCAGCCCGTCGATCAACCATTCCGGCGGGCTGAATGTGGACTGGACGTCCACGATGAGCAGGACCTGACGCATGAGCACCTTCTGTCATGAAAAAAGCCACGGAGTATACCCGCCTGGGCCTAAAGAGCGCGTTGAAGCCAAACCTGCTGGTGCGGGACAGTACTCGGCAAGGCTGATGAACAAATCTTCATGCAGGCCTGAGCCCCACAGGCTCGGGCGGCCTGGGCCTGGGTCTGCTCACCATGCGGCTACGCGCCTTGAGGCAGGCATGCAGCTTGCGTAGCATCACTGCCCCATCCGGCACCAGGCAGGACCCACGCCTGCGCGCCCAGCCTTCTACAGACAGAGCCCATGCCCCAACCGATCCCCCTCAAGGACCATGAAAAGGAAAAGCACCTGGTCAACCGCCGGCTACTGGCCTGCGCTGCGCTGGTCTTCAGCCTGGTCGCCATCCTGATTGGTCGGTTATATGTGCTGCAAGTCATCCAGCATGACCAGCAAAGCGCCGTCTCGGAGAACAATCGCGTCCATGTACTGCCGATCGCACCCGAGCGAGGCTTGATCTACGACCGCAATGGCACCGTGCTGGCCGACAACAAGCCCAGCTTCGACCTGAGCATGACCCGTGAACGGACCGGCGGAGACAGCGCCAAGGTGCTCGACACCCTGACCCAGGTCCTGGGACTGGATGAGGAGGACCGCAAGCAGTTCGACAAGGATCTGCGACGCGGGCGCAAACCCTTCGAACCGGTCACCTTGATGGTGGGCTTGAACGAAGAGCAGATTGCCTTGATTGCCGTCAACCAGTTCCGGTTGCCGGGCCTTGAAGTCGAGCCGCAATTCATCCGCGAATACCCGCTGGGCGAGCACTTCGCCCATTCGGTCGGATACGTAGGGCGCATCAACGAAAAAGAAGCCAAGACCCTGGACAGCACCGAGTACCGGGGTACTCAGTCGATCGGCAAGACGGGCATCGAACGCTTCTATGAAAGTCAGTTGCACGGCCACGTAGGCTATGAGGAAGTCGAGACCAATGCCCAGGGCCGGGTGATGCGCGTGCTCAATCACAAGGCCCCTACCCCAGGCCAGGATATCGTGCTGACCCTCGATGCCCACCTGCAATTGGCGGCGGAAAAGGCCCTGGGCGAGCGCCGTGGCTCGGTGGTGGTGCTGGACCCGGCCAACGGCGATGTGCTGGCGATGGTCAGTAACCCGGGCTTTGACCCCAACCTGTTCGTCAAGGGCATCAGTTTCAAGCAGTACGCCCAACTGCGCGACTCCATCGACCGCCCCCTGTTCAACCGCGTGCTGCGCGGGCTGTATGCCCCAGGTTCGACGGTCAAGCCCGAGGTGGCCATTGCCGGGCTGGACAGCGGCGTGATCACGCCGGGCAACCGGGTGTTCGACCCGGGTTACTACGAGCTGCCCAACTACGACCACAAGTACCGTAACTGGAACCGTAGCGGTGATGGCTGGGTGGACATGTACACGGCGATCATGCGCTCCAACGACACCTACTTCTACGACCTGGCGCACAAACTGGGTATCGAGCGCTTGCACGACTACATGGCTGAGTTCGGCCTCGGCCAGAAGGTGTCGCTGGACATGTTCGAAGAAGCAGCCGGGCTGATGCCTTCGGCCCAATGGAAGCGCGCGACCCGCCGACAGCCTTGGTTCCCGGGTGAAACGTTGATCCTGGGCATTGGCCAGGGCTACATGCAGGTCACGCCGTTGCAGTTGGCCCAAGCCACCAGTCTGCTGGCCAGCAAGGGCGTATGGCACCGCCCGCACCTGGCGATGACCGTCGGTGGCGATGCGCCGGTCGACCCCAACCCCATGCCCGATATCGTCCTGCACGACAAACGCGCCTGGGACCAGGTCAGCCAAGGTATGCAAATGGTCATGCACGACCCGCGCGGCATCGCGCGTGCTGCCGCTGCCGGCGCGCAATACCGCATTGCCGGCAAGAGCGGCACGGCCCAGGTCGTGGCCATCAAGCAAGGGGAACGCTACAACCGCAACAAGACCCTGGAACGGCACCGTGACAACGCCTTGTTCGTCGGTTTCGCTCCGGCCGAGCACCCTAGCGTGGTCGTGGCGGTGATGATCGAAAACGGCGAAGCCGGTGGGCGGGTCGCAGGTCCGGTAGTCCGCGAGGTCATGGACGCTTACCTGCTGGACGATCAAGGTCATCTCAAGCCCGAGTACGCCGGCAGCTCGGCGGTCAAGCCACCTGCCCACGGCTGAAATCGGCTATCCGTTCAGGGCGCGACGCGGGGCATCAGATCGTAGGGGTGCTGCCAGCCTGGCAACGCCTGCAGGCGGGCTTTCCAGGCTTCGATGTGCGTGTACTGCTGCACGTCCATACCGGTGTCCTCGGGCATGAACACATAACCGGCCAGCGACAAGTCGGCGATGGTCGCCCGCGCGCCGACCATGAATGGCGTGCCGGCCAGGTGCCCATCGACGATGCGGTAGGCTGCGGCGGCGCGCTCGCGCAGAAACGTCGTCACCTCGGTTTCGCCCGTCTTCTTCAGGCACAACAGAAAGCGCAGCGCCGCGTAATAGCTGGTGAACTTGTGGTTGTCGAACAGCATCCAGCGCCAGATCTCACGCCGATCTTCTTCATGCTCCGGGCCGAACTGGCCTGTCTGTGCGCTCAAGTACTCGAGGATCAACGCCGACTGGGTCAAGCAGGTGCCCGCATGCATCAGCACCGGCACCTCACCCTGCTCGTTCACCTCATCACGCCACACCGGGTCGCGGGTCTGGCCGTTGAAGAAATCTACGAACACTGGCTGCCAGTCCTGGCCGGTCAGCTCGAGCATTAGCGCAGCCTTGTACGCATTCCCGGATTCGGCGAAGCAATGCAACGTGTATTCAGACATGGTGCAGCCCTCGATGGCTGTCAGGGTGGGCCCCTGAGCAGAGCACGCGGGTGGCGGTACGGTCAACCGGGCCTGGCGTCGATGGTTGCCAGGCCGGTTGACCAGCCCCATCCTGTCCCGTATGAGCAGACCATCGGCTAACGCTTCGGTGATGGAACTCCACCCACCTGCGTAGCCTCTCACCAATAGTGGTAATCCCCTGGGCTTCACCTATTGGAGAACACGACATGCGCCAACTTGCCCTCGTACCCGCACTGCTGCTTCTATTGCCTGCCGGCGCTGCCATGGCCCGCGTCGACGGCCGCGACATTGCCACCTCGGCCGGTGTCTCGGCTTCGCTGTACTCAACGTTCAAGGATGACAAGCGCATCATTCCTGCCCGTGACGAGCTGTCTGCATTCGTCGCCAGCGGTGGTGCCATTCGTGGTGCCTACGTGGAAGCTGCCTTGCAGCAAGCACGCAAGGACCACCCCGGCCTGCAAGTCAACGATGAAGAACTGGCTCGCGCCATTCTCTCCCAGGACGACCCTCTGGTCGCCCAACAATGACTGCCGCCGGCGTTGGCCTTCGTAGTGGCCAACGCCGGTCGTAGCCCTCCCTGCAAGCCCTGGGCCCGAACTGGGGCTACACTCGTCATGACCCCATAAAAACAAAGCATCCAAGTGAGATGGCGATGTTGTATGACGAACGCGTCGACGGAGCGCTGCCAACGGTTGACCGCGCGCTTTTGATCCAGTCCCTGCGCGATGCACTGCCCGATCTTCAATTGCTATGCCGCGATGAGGACCTCAAGCCGTATGAGTGCGACGGTCTGGCGGCGTACCGCACGGTCCCGTTGCTGGTGGTGTTACCCGAGCGCGTGGACCAGGTACAGGTTGTGCTGCAGATCTGCCACCGGCTCACCGTACCTGTCGTGGCTCGCGGCGCCGGAACCGGGCTGTCTGGCGGTGCCATGCCCTTGGCCAAAGGCGTGTTGCTGGTCATGGCGCGGCTCAATCGTATTCTTGAAGTCAGCCCCCAGGGCCGCTTCGCCCGCGTCCAGCCGGGCGTTCGCAACCTGGCCATTTCCCAGGCCGCCGCCCCTTACGGTCTGTACTACGCCCCCGATCCCTCATCGCAAATTGCCTGCACCATCGGCGGCAATGTGGCTGAAAACGCAGGCGGCGTGCATTGCCTGAAGTATGGTCTGACCGTTCACAACATCCTGAAACTGGAAGTGCTTACCGTGGCAGGTGAACGGTTGACCCTGGGTAGCGATGCGCTCGACAGCCCTGGGTTCGACCTGCTGGCATTGTTCACAGGCTCCGAAGGCATGCTGGGGATCGTCACCGAGGTGACCGTACGGCTGCTGCCCAAGCCACCCGTGGCACGGGTCCTGCTGGCCAGCTTTGACCGGGTCGAGGACGCCGCACGGTCCGTCGCCCACATCATTGCCGCCGGCATCATCCCCGGGGGCCTGGAAATGATGGATAACCTGGCGATTCGCGCTGCCGAGGACTTCATCCATGCCGGGTATCCAGTGGAGGCAGCCGCCATCCTCTTGTGTGAACTCGACGGCGTCGAGGCCGATGTGCAGGAAGACTGCGAACGGGTTGCCGCGCTGTTCACCCAGGCCGGCGCCTGCGAGGTGCGGCTGGCGTGTAACGAGGCACAGCGTGCACGGTTCTGGGCGGGACGCAAGAATGCCTTCCCTGCCGTAGGCCGCCTGTCCCCGGACTATTACTGTATGGACGGTACGATTCCGCGGCGTGAATTGCCTTACGTGCTGGTGCGGATCAGTGAAATGGCGCGCGAACATGGGCTGCGGGTGGCCAACGTGTTCCATGCGGGTGACGGTAATATGCACCCGCTGATCCTGTTCGACGCCAACCGGCCTGGCGAACTGGAGCGGGCCGAGTCCCTGGGTGGAAAAATCCTTGAACTGTGCGTGGCCGTGGGGGGAAGCATCACCGGTGAGCATGGGGTTGGCCGGGAGAAGATCAACCAGATGTGCGCCCAGTTCACTCATGACGAGCTGCGCGTGTTTCACGCGGTCAAGGCTGCATTCGACCCGCAGGGCTTGCTCAACCCTGGCAAGAACATTCCCACGCTGCACCGCTGCGCCGAATTCGGTGCGTTGCACGTGCACCATGGGCAGTTGCCCTTCCCTGCCCTGGAGCGGTTTTGATGGACGCGGACCAGGATGCAAGCCAGGCGCTGCTCGACCAGGTACGCCAAGCGCTGGATGCAGGTACGCCCTTGTGCATACAGGGCAGCGGCAGCAAGGCGGTGATCGGCCATGCCGTCCACGGGCAAGTGCTTGATACACGCGGTCATCGCGGCATCGTCAGTTATGACCCCACGGAGCTGGTGCTGACGGCTCGCGCCGGTACGCCTTTGCGCGACATAGAGGCCGCGCTGCAGGATAACGGACAAATGCTACCGTGCGAGCCACCGCACCTGGGCCCGGGTGCCACCTTGGGCGGCATGGTGGCGGCTGGCTTGTCCGGGCCCCGGCGGCCCTGGGCAGGATCAGTGCGCGACTTCGTGCTGGGCACACAGGTAATCACGGGCCAGGGCAGCTTGCTGCGCTTTGGCGGCCAGGTAATGAAAAACGTAGCCGGGTATGACCTTTCACGGTTGCTGGCAGGCAGTTTCGGCTGTCTGGGCGTGTTGACCGAGGTATCGCTCAAGGTCCTGCCCGTGCCGCGGCACTGCGTAAGCCTGCGCCTTGGAATGGACCGCAGCCAGGCCTTGGCCGAGCTCACGCGCTGGGGCGCGCAACCGCTGCCGCTGAGCGGCGCCTGCCACGATGGCCAAGCGCTGTTCGTGCGCCTGGAAGGTGGCGAGGGTTCGGTAGCGTCGGCCCGCCAGCGCCTTGGCGGCGAGTGCGTGGACGGCGAGTTCTGGACGCAACTGCGTGAGCAGCGCCTGGCATTCTTCACCCAGGGCAGCGAACCCTTGTGGCGTGTGTCGGTACCTCTCGCGACAGGAGAACTGGACCTGCCAGGGCGCCAATGGCTGGACTGGGCAGGCGCCCAGCGTTGGCTGCGCACGGATGCCCCAGCCCACGTCATTCACCGCATTGCCGAGCAGGCTCGCGGCAATGCGCTGTGCCTTACCCCAGGCCAGGCCCACTATCCGCCGTTGTCGGAGCCGCTGATGCGCTACCACCGTAGCCTCAAGGCCCAGCTGGACCCCAAGCGCATTTTCAACCCTGGCCGTCTGTACCCGGACCTTTGAGGGCAGCCTATGCAGACCAACTTGAGTGACAGCGCACGCACGCTCGAGCGCGCCGACGAGGCAGAACGTATCTTGCGCGCGTGCGTACACTGCGGCTTCTGCACAGCGACCTGCCCCACCTACCAACTGCTTGGCGATGAGCTCGATGGCCCGCGTGGACGTATCTACCTGATCAAGCAGGTGCTCGAAGGCCAGCCCGCCACTACCAGCACTCAGGCTCACCTGGACCGATGCCTGTCGTGCCGCAGCTGCGAAAGCACTTGCCCGTCGGGTGTGCGTTATCACGACCTGCTGGACATCGGCCGGGCCGTCGTGGAGCAGCAGGTGCCACGGCCAATGGGCCAGCGCCTGTTGCGTCACGGCCTGCGCTTTACGATGGTGCGCCCCGCTGTTTTCAGAGCCCTGCTCCGAGCTGGCCAAGCCCTGCGCCCGTGGCTACCGGCGCAGGCCCGGGAAAAGGTTCCGCTGCGCAAGGCAGCTGACCTGACGCGCCCTGCCGTACGCCACCGGCGACGCGTCCTGATGCTCGAGGGGTGCGTGCAACCGGCATTGTCACCGGCGACCAACGCCGCGGCGGCGCGCCTGCTCGACCGCGTCGGCATCAGCGTGACCCCTGCACCGGCCGGGGAGTGCTGTGGAGCCATCGATTTCCACCTCAATGCCCAGGAGCAAGGCTTGCAGCGCGCACGACGGCGCATCGATGCCTGGTGGCCGGCCGTCGAGGCCGGCGTCGAGGCGATCGTGATTCCAGCGAGCGGCTGCGCCGCGTTCGTGCGCGAGTATGCTCACCTATTGGCCGCTGACCCGGCCTACGCAGCCAAGGCGGCACGGGTCAGCAGCCTGTGCCGTGACCTGGTGGAAGTCCTGGGTGATGCGCCTATCGAGCAGTTGGCGGTACCCGCCGGGCGGCGCCTGGCGTTTCATTGCCCATGCACGCTGCAACATGCCCTGAAACTGGGTGGGGCTGTCGAAGCGCTACTGATCCGGATAGGGTTTACCTTGACGCCGGTTACCGATGCTCACCTGTGTTGTGGCTCGGCAGGCACCTACTCGCTGACCCAGCCAGGGATGTCCAGGCAGCTGCGCGATAACCGGCTGGAGGCCCTGGAACGCGGGCAACCGGACGAGATAGCCACCGCCAACATTGGCTGTCAGGTGCATTTGAATGGCGCAGGGCGCACTGCGGTTCGGCACTGGGTAGAGATCGTCGAAGAGGCAGTCAGGCACGCAGAAGACCACGCCGGGACGCACAAGGAGTAGGCGGCCCTGCTGCCGTGAGCATCTCGATCACCGCACGTTTGAGCGTTGCCCATTCATGTGATTGGGATTTTTCACCGGCCACCTTAGGAACCGTCTTACTTGTCGCTTGGCATGGCAGAAAACATGATCGGCGCAGTCGCCCCTCACATAGGACGCTGCGCATGCTCGACACTCCGCACCTTCTTGCCGAACTGCGCAGCAACCTGCGCGAACTGCTTACCCATGATCTGACCAACCCGGACCAGGACCCTCATCTTTCTGGTGTCATGTTCTTCTGTGTCACCGATGAGCAATCCAGACAACTGATCGAGCGAATCGAACTGCTCGCCAGTGAAGCGTTCTTCGACGTCCGGGGCCGAGCCATCACCCATCACATGAAGGCCGTCGCACAGGAAGGCGTGCTCATCAAGCGCTGCCGCAGCGCCCCTGCGGACGAAACACGCATCCGCATCATCCTATCGGGCAAAGGCTATATCACGGTGAGCATGGCCAGGTCGTAAGCGATCTTGCTACTGCAGGAGCAAGCGCCTTTGCCGTACGCAATCCGCTATCCTGAGCGCTCTCTTGCTCTGGAATGCCCCATGGAACTGCATATTCGCCTGGAGGGCCGCAAAGGTTTGGCTGCCCAGCTCTACGCGCAATTGCGCGCGGGGATCGAGCGCGGTCACCTGGCCGCTGGCAGCCAGTTGCCGCCCAGCCGCCTGTTGGCCGAGCAACTGGGCGTGTCGCGCAAGACCGTCGCGGACGCCTATGCACGCCTGACCCAGGACAACCTGCTGAGCGCGGTGGTCGGCCGGGGGACGTTCATCAATACGCTTGAACCCAAGCGCAGCGCGCGGCCACGTGCCTTGACCCTTGCCGGCGATGCGTCGCTCAGGCGCTGGCAATCCCGCGCCACCGTGCTAGGCCAACGCCAAGCGCTATCGACGGTGCGTTATGACTTCATCGGCGGCGTGGCGAGCAAGGCACTATTCCCGTTCGACCTATGGCGCAGTTGCCTGAACTACGCCGTGCGGCGGAGCCAGCATCACCCCCAGCGGCACTTCCCAGCCCAGGGCCTTGCGGAGCTGCGCGAGGTCATCGCCCACCACATCGCCTACGCCCGGGGCGTGCACTGCACGGCTGACGATATCCTCGTCTGCAACGGCGCACAGCAGGCCCTGGACTTGATCGCCAGGGTGCTGGTGGAGCCTGGCTGCAAGGTCGCGATGGAAGACCCGGGGTACCCGCCCGCACGGCAGTTGTTCCTGGCCTTGGGCGCCCAGGTGCAGGGGGTGCCGGTGGATGACGAAGGGTTGTGCGTTGACCAGATAGCCGAGGGCACGCAGCTGATCTATGTCACCCCTTCGCACCAGTTCCCACTGGGTATGCCGATGGGCGAAAAACGCCGGCGAGCGCTTCTGGCCCGGGCAGCCGCATTGGGCGCACTGATCATCGAGGACGACTACGACTGTGAATTCCGCTATCAAGGGCCCAAGGCCGACGCGCTGCAGCGTCTTGACTCCCATGGCCTTGTCGCTTACGTCGGCACGTTTTCCAAGACCTTGCTTGCGGAGCTGCGCCTGGGTTATGCCGTTTTGCCAGAGGCCGTGCTCAAGGCCAGTTGCGTGGCCAAGCAACTGAGCGACTGGCACAGCCCGACCCTGCTGCAGTGGGCCCTGGCCCGTTTCGTGGAACAGGGGCATCTGAACCGGCACATCCGCCGTTGCCATGAAGTGTACAGCGCACGCCGCGATCGCTTGTTGCAGCGGCTGGACGACGACCTTTCCCCTTGGCTCAGGGTCATTCCCGCCGAGGCCGGTTTTCATCTAAGCGCCTTGGCGCAACCAGGGGTCGATGTGGAGGACCTGGTAGAACAAGCCCGCAAGGTCGACCTGGGCATTTACTCACTTGCCCCGTTTTTCAATGAAACGCCAGTGCGCCCAGGGCTGTTGATGGGCTTTGGTGCCATTGAAATGCTCGACATCGACCCGGCACTCGACCGGCTGCGCGATACCCTGCGGCGAATCAGCTGAGGGCAGCGACCCTATCGACCGCGGCGGGTCGAGCCAAGGCCTTCGCGTAGCTTTGCGGGCTGAAGGCCAACGTCACCAGCAGCATCGTCACCACGCTGGCGATGAGCACAATCCAAGCGCTTTGAAAATCACCGTCGAGCGCACGCAGCCACCCGACAATGTATGGCACACAGCCGGTGATGATGAAGCCGATACCCTGGACGAAACCCGCCAGGCCGCCGGCTTCGGCTGGCGTAGGAAGATGTTCGAGGGTCAGGGTCAGGCTTTGGCTGAAACAGGCGCCCAGCCCGAACCCGATCAACGCTACCCAAAGCCCGGGTGCTGCGGTGGGCGCCATCAGCAACCCCATGAACCCCACCAGTTGGATCGACAGCGCCAGCGCAAGGCCTGGACGCCGATCTACCCAGCGCCTGAGTAGCAGCGGCAGGCCCAATGCGCCCAGTACTTGGAACAGGGTCATCAGCCCCACCAGGTCGGCGCCGCCCTGTGCGCTGCCACCCTGCTCCAGGTAAAACGCTGGAAACCAAGCGACCATGCTGGTGTAGCCTCCGTTGATGAGGCCGAAATACACCGCCAGTAACCAGGCCCGTCGGTGGCCAAACCAGTGTCCGCTGACTGTTTTGAAGACAGGGGCTTGTGCGTTGCGTGGCCGCAAGATGAGCCATGCCAGCATGGCAACCAGCGCCGGCGCGGCCCAGACCCCCAGTCCCACCTGCCATTGCCCGGCATACTCGGCCAGGTGCGGGCCCAGCACAGCAGCCAGCCCGCCGCCGCTCATCAAAGCAGCCGAGTACAGGCCCATTGCGCCAGCAAGCCGCCCTGGAAACCAGCGATTGACCAGGCCCGGCATCATGCCCTGCACCACCGCCACGCCCAGGCCGGCGAGCACTGCGCTGGCAAGTAGTGCCCAGGCACTTTCGAGTTGCAACCGCCAGAGACACGCCAGCGCGATGGCCGCCAGACCACCGAGCATGCCGGCCTGTTCGCTCAACCATCGGCGTGACCAAGGGTGCAATAATGGCACCGCTCCCATGCACAACACCGGCAGCGCCGTCAGCAATGCCGCTTGCTGATAACCCAGGCCGGTACTGATGCGCATTGGATCGAGCAAGGGGCCGATGCTGGTCAGAATCGGTCGCAGATTCAACGCCAGCAGCACGACCAGCATCGCTCTCCAGACTGCTGTCATTGGGCATTGGCCTGTTGCCACTGAGCGTACAGCCCATTTTCGCCGTCGGGCTTGAGGGCGCGTAGCGGCAATGACTGCTGCTGAGGCGCACGGGTCATCTGCGCGTACACGTCAGCGGTGGACAGCCCGTAAGGCTGGCCTTCCTCGCTGTCATACGCGAACCAGGCCTGGCTGATACCGCACAGGTGCATGGCCGCCAGGCACATGGGGCATGGGTGGCCGCTGGCATACACCTCTGCGCCATCCAGGCGAGCGCGCCCCAGCGCCTGGCTGGCCTGGCGGATGACTTGCATCTCGGCATGGGTAGTCGGGTCTTGTGAGCGGTGGATTTCATTGACACCGCGCGCAACGACTTGGCCCTCATACACCAGCACGGCACCGAACGGCCGTCCTCCGGCTGCGATGTTGGCGCGTGCCAGTTCGAGGGCTTCGCGCATGAAACGGACGTCGGGCATGGCTCAATCTCCTTGGATGGGACGGGTCATTATCCTGAGTCGGCGGCAGTGACAGAAATGAAGAGATTGGATGCCTGTCAGTGGGGATGCGAATGGCGGGATTGGCCTCCCCGAAGATCAGCGGATTGGCTATCGGACGTATCGGCGGCCGAGGGTATTGTGGCGCCACCCTAATGCGTTTCTGGAGAGCGCCATGCAACACCGCATCGACTGGTCGAAACAAGCCCCTGAAGCCTACAAGGCCATGGCAGCCCTGGAGCAGGCGTTGACCCGCACAGGCCTTGAGCATGATCTGCTTGAACTGGTGCGCTTGCGCGCATCGCAGATCAATGGCTGCGCGTACTGCGTCAACCTGCACGCCAACGACGCGCGCAAAGCAGGGGAGCGCGAGGCCCGCCTGCAGACGTTGTGTGTGTGGCGCGAGACGACTTACTTCACGGAGCGTGAGCGAGCGGCGTTGGCCTGGGTCGAAAGCCTGACACGGCTGGCCGATTGTGGTGCCCCACAGGGGGAATATGAGGCGCTGCTGGAACACTTCGAGCCAGCGGAGGTGGTGAATCTGACGCTGGCTATCGCGACGATCAATGCGTGGAACCGGTTCGGCGTGGGGTTTGCCATGGTGGCGGGTTGAGGACGTCTGGTGTTTGCTTCAGTCTTCTCTGATGGAAGCAGCAGTAGCAACATCCAGCTATGCCGCATGTTGAATCGTTGCACATCCCTCGAAGGCCACTCAGTTCCAGTGTGGAAGCGGCCTTGCCGGGGCGCCGGGCCGGCCGCGATGGGCCGCATGGCGGCCCCAGGATTTCAGTTTCGCAGCTCACATCGCCAAAGCCGCAAAGCGGCCACACACCTTCAAGTTGCGAAGCCTGGCTCCTGGGTTGCTCGGCCCGTCGCATCCACCGCTGATGGCTGAGCGTGATGCGGTAGTGTCCTGGTGCGGCAAGAAGCGTGTCCTTGCACCAAACCCAGGCGCTTGCGCGTTGCGCTTCAACGGTCACGCCACTGCATCACCCCCCTGCAACCCGCCCAGCCATCTTCACCAGTGCCTGCCTCAAACTGGGTAAATCACTGTACCGCTGCTCTGTCACCACTTTGCCGTCCTGAACCTCCAGCCATTGCACCGATTCGCGGTCCCCGCCATAGCTCTTGGCCACCTCGCCGTCCCGATCCAGCAAAATCCGGTAGTTGGCCGACCGCATGGCAGGCACCATCACCGCTGCCACCATGCTGGGCATCTTCTCGATGTCCGCGACGAACACCACGCCCCGCGCTTCAAGATAGCCCTCTGGCGTATGCTCGACCGCATTGTTGACCAACCGTGCAGTGGCCATGCTGCGCGCAACCATGACCACGCGGGTCTTGTCGTCCAACGTGAACGCCTGGTCGAACTGGTCATTCAACGTCCAGTGCTCGGCGGCTTGCACCAGGGGTGCACAGAGCATCGCCAGGAACAGAAAAGGAGTGCGCATCTTGCTATCTCGCAGTCAAAGGTTCGACCACACTAGCCTTCTTGTGCCCAGGCGCCAAGCACTGCGCTTGAAGCGGCGTGCGGATGCTGCAAAATGACGCCATGCGATGATCGATTCAACAAGGAAACCTCATGCTTTATATCGTCATGCTGGGGGGACGCCATGCAGGGGCCAAGATCGAGGTCCACGACATGGTGTTCGCCCAGGCACCCAGCCTGCAACAGGCCTATGCGCAACTGCGCGACGCATGGTTCGGCAGCCAGCAGGGGCTGCACATCGATGCCTGGCTGGAAGTGGACGGCGTGGATGGCATGCGAGTGGAGTTGCACCCCTACCCTGCAAAACGCGGTGCGCTGCGCCTGTACTTCATCAACCTGGGCGGCTACGAACGCGGTGTGTTCGGCGAAGCGCACCGCTATGTGCTGGTCAGCGCCCGCAACAAGGCCGATGCCAAGGCATTGGGCAAGCAACACATGCAGGCCGGCTGGCTCAAGCCGCACACCGATGCGGTGCTGAGCGTGGACGACTGTCTGGCCATCGACTGCGTGGACGGGCTGTACGTGCACCTGGTCGAAGGGCCGCACAAACCGGTCGTTTCGCGTAACGACTACATCCCCCTCTGACTTTGCGCCTCTGCCGGGGCCGTAGGGAGTTTCCCATGCCTTACCCCATCGAACAGAAACTGGTGATTGGCGTTGCCTCCAGTGCGCTGTTCGACCTTACCGTTTCGGACGACATCTACACCCAGGAGGGTGTCGAGGCGTACCGATGGCATCAGGAACAGAACCTGGATGAGCCCTTCCCCAAAGGCGTGGCGTTTCCGTTTATCCGTCGTTTTCTGCGTATCAACCAGGCGTTCCCCGAGCAGTTGCCCGTCGAGGTGGTGTTGCTATCGCGCAATTCGCCGGAAACGGGCCTGCGGGTATTTCGCTCGATCAACCACTACGGCCTGGACATCACCCGCGCCGCGTTCATGTCGGGCCGTTCACCGTATGAGTACATACCAGCGTTCAACGCATCGCTGTTTCTGAGCGCCAACGAAGAGGACGTACAGAAAGCCATCGACGCCAATTACCCCGCAGGCCGTGTTCTGCCGACCCGTATCTACGATGACGAAATCGATACCGAGCTGCGCGTAGCGTTCGACTTCGATGGCGTGATCGCCGACGACGAAGCCGAAAGCGTCTACAAGCGTGGCAACAGCCTGGATGAATTCCAGGCCCACGAGCAGGCCCATCAGCGCGTGCCCCATACGCCTGGGCCCTTGGCCGACCTGTATCGCAAACTGTCGCTGATTCGCACGCTCGAAGACCGCAAGCTCGAAGATGACCCGCACTACAAGCGCATCCTGCGCATCGCCATTGTCACGGCACGCAATGCACCTTCCCATGAGCGGGTGGTGACGACCCTCAAAGATTGGGGCGTATCGCCCGACGAGTGTTTCTTCCTGGGCGGCATGGAGAAACCCCGCGTCTTGTCGATTCTCAAGCCCCATGTCTTCTTCGATGACCAGCGCAGCCACCTGCACTCGCCTGCGGGCGATTTGCCGATGGTGCACGTGCCCTTTGGGGTGGCGAACCGGATACCGACGACTGAACCTCATGTCGATGGAAATCCGGATGACTGAGGCGGTCTACCCTTGACCGAAACGATGGCCAGAGAGTGCCTGTCATGAGTCTCATACCAGGGTTGGACGAGAACGCCTGCGTGCTGGTCTGCGGGGCCAGTCGTGGAATCGGGCTCGCGCTGTGCAACGCGCTGGCGACCCGCGAAGACGTCGATCAGCTGATAGCGGTGTCGCGCCGCGCCACGCAGAACCAGGCATTGAGGGCGCTGGCCGACGCTCACCCCAATCGTGTACTACTGGTGGACTGCGACGCGCGCGAGGAGGCCAGCCTGGGCGCCATGGCCGCGCAAGCAGGCGAGCGATGTGTGCACTTGCACCTTGTCATCAGTACCTTGGGGATCCTGCATCAGGAAAACGCCAAGGCCGAAAAGTCACTGGCGCAATTGGACCTTGCCAGCCTGCACGCAAGCTTCACCACCAATGCCTTCGCCCCGGTTTTGTTGCTGAAACACCTGCTGCCTTTGCTGCGCAAGCAACCTGCAACCTTCGCTGCACTGTCCGCCCGCGTGGGCTCGATCAGCGATAACCGTCTGGGGGGTTGGTACAGCTACCGGGCCAGCAAGGCGGCGCTGAATCAGTTGCTACACACAGCCAGTATCGAACTCAAGCGCCTGAACCCTAACGCGACCGTTCTGGCCTTGCACCCGGGTACAACGGACACGGAACTGTCAAGGCCGTTCCAAGGCAACGTGCCTGAGGGCAAACTGTTCGAGACGACGTTTGCCGCGCAGTGCATCGTGGAGCTGATCGGGCGTCTCGGACCGAACGTGACGGGCAGCTTCTGGGGCTGGGACGGTCGCAACATCCCCTGGTAGGCATCAGTGGCGGGCATCCGGGCATTCAACAGGGTAAAGTCGGCACTGTCTTGAGAGCCGGAACGCGCCGCGATGACCTTGTTCTACCTGAAACTTGCCATTACCCCTTTGCTGATGTGGGCCATCTCTCTCGCTTCCAGGCGCTGGGGTGGGCTGCTAGGGGGATTACTGGCGGGCATGCCCATCACGTCGGGGCTGGTGATGACCTTCCTGAGCCTGGAGCAAGGGACAGACTTTGCCCTGAACGCCGTGCCCGGAGCACTGGGCGGCTTGGCAGCCGTGCTCGCTACCTACGCCTTCTACCTGTATGCAACACGCAGGCTTGCCATCGGGGCTGCTGCGGGCTTGGCGATCGTCTTCTACGGCTTGGTCGCCTATGTGCTTACGCACTGGGGCCATTTGTATGTGTCGATAGGCGTAGCGCTGGCGCTGATCGTACTTCTGATCGTCGCCAGCGGGCATGAACCCAAGCCTGAGACGCTGGCACGTGTACGGCATCGTTACTGGGAAATCCCCTTGCGCATGGTCTCGGCAACGGCGTTGCTGATGATCACCACGCACCTGGCAGCCTGGCTTGGACCCCAGACCAGCGGCATGCTCGCGCCAATCCCGGTCATCGCTTGGCCATTGATGGTATTTGCTCACGTGCAGAACGGGCGCGCGGGGATGGCGGCCATGGTGCGCGGCAACGCCATAGGCGCAGTGGGTGTGCTGGCGTTCTACCTGATGTTGTCGGGTCTGATGAGGGCTTTGGGGGTCATGCCGACCATTGTGCTGGCAATGGCCACGGCGGTTGCGTTGACGGTAGCGCTGGCAGGCCTGCTGCGCCGCCGCTAGCGCTGTCCAAAGGCGCTGTGGTCAGCCCCAGCGCCTCGGATTTAACCCTGTATCACGGGTGTTCTTGCGAAACGGAGTTGTTCGCTTCCACGTCCTTCATGTCTTCCTCGAGCGCTGCATCCCCTGCGCCAGGGTCTTCATGGGTGCGTGCGGTACCATTGTCACGTGGCACCTGGCTGTCCTGGTCAGAGCCTGGATTACCTGGGGGTGGATTCCAGTCCTCGGGGCGCTCGCCGCCAGCGTGGCCGGCACCTTGCTTGGGTTCCGAAGGGGTCTGCTCAAGGCCTGAACCGTGCCCCTCGCCTGTGTCCGGGCTGTTCTGCGCCGGGCCTGGGTAGGGTGCTGCAGGACCATTATTGTCGATCGGCATATGCATTCTCCTGATTGAGGCGCTGAAATAGCGTGAGTCTGGTCAAAGCGGTTGCCGCTGGCATCCGTGGCAAATCGGCGAGGCGTGGCTGGAGACTGAACGACGCCCGTTATTCTCTGGGCGTATTCACATCCATGGGCGGCTGCTCGGAATCCTCCATGTCTCCACCCTCCTCTTCGTTCATGAGCGGATCATCGTCCGGATCAGGTATGGTCGGGTTGTCAGGGTTCACCGACGGGTCCGGTGAAACGGGCATGTCATCGTCAGCGTCGTCCTGTGCCATGGGATCTCTGTTCATTGCCGCGTACCTCGAAAGAATGGATGAGGCCTACAGTTATTCGAGAACAGCGCGGGCGCAGGCGTTCGATTGGGTTGAAGCCCGTCCGTCGCAATCGAGGGGGACGAGGTTGATGGCAAGGGTGATCAGAGCGGCGAGCGTCCTGGACGCTGAAAGCATCAGCCGGGTTATCCTGGCTGCACTGCGCCACAGCAACGCAGCAGACTATGACGCCGCCACATTGGCGCGCGTGGCGCGCGCTTTCACGCCCCAAGCCGTGGTCCAATTCCTGGACAGGCGGGTTGTATGGGTGGCCTTGGAGAGCGACGTCGTCGTCGCAACGGCAAGTCTTGAGAAGAGCGTAGTGAGAAGTGTATTCGTTGACCCGAGCTACCAGCGCCAGGGTCTTGGCGAACAACTGATGGGCTACATCGAGCAAGAAGCGCGGGACACTGGGGTCCGGCAGTTGCAGGTGCCTTCTTCACTCACTGCTCAAGGTTTCTATGCCAGGCTAGGTTATACGGCCGTTCGTGAAGTGCGCTATGGAGACGAGCGAACGGTGGTCATGGCGAAGGTGATGACTGCGAGCTGACTTAGGGTGCTGAGTACCTTGCGCGCTCTTTCAAGCCCTGCACATCTCGTGTAGGAGCCGTCTTGCCGGGGCGCCGGACCGGCCGCTCCCACGTGGGATCAAGCCAGTACCGCCTTGAGCCCACTAGCCAGCTACTTAGGCCACCACGATGTCCGTCAACCCCAATACCTCGGCCTGCGCCAGGATCTCATTGGGCGTGGCGTCGGCCGAAGGCATCACCAGGCTGTTCTCGCCGTCGCCAAAGTGCAGCACGATCAGGTGCCAGGCGGCCTCGTGCAGGGCCAGCTCAGGCTGGTCCAACTCAAAAGTATGGTCGGTCGAATTGCCATTGAGCGAGTAGCGAACAGTGAAGGCGTGCATGAGCACCTCGGTCTAGGTTGGGGACTCATTACTTGACCGGTGAGACAGGAAATAATTCACACAACTACCGAGATCGCCTCGCCAAGCAGGCAAGACGACCCGGTATCCGGCGGCGCAGACTACTTCATGGTCTCTCGGTACAGCTCGATGAACGGCGCTTCAGCAGGATCGATGCGGTCCATGCGAGCGGCAATGCGGTGCCAGTAGGGGTACTGCGGCGCGATGCGTGTGGCCTGTTCGATCTGCTTCAGGTCCTGTTGCGTCAATACAAGGTCTGCCGCCTGCAGATTGTCTTGCAGTTGATCAAGGGTGCGGCCAGCGGTAATCACGCTGGTAATACCCGGGCGATCCTTCAGCCAGGCCAGGCAGACGCGTGACGGCGAGCAACCGTGGCGTTCGCCGACCGCGATCAAGGTCTCGATGATGTCGTAGGCGCGCTCACGATCGTGCACGTAGGGTTCCGGCCAGTCATTGCCCTGACGTGTGCCCTTGGGCGTCTGCTGGCCACGACGGACCTTGCCGGTCAACAGGCCTTCACCCAGCGGGCCCCAGACCAGTGTGGCAAAGCCTTGGTCAATCGCCATCGGCAGCAACTCGTACTCGGCCTCACGCGATTCGGGCGTGTAGTAGATCTGCTGTGAAACAGGCTGTTGCCAGCCGTTCAATTGCGCGCTGCCCAGGGTTTTCATCATTTGCCAGGCAGTGTAGTTGGACGTACCGAAGTAACGGATCTTGCCGCTTTGCACCAGATGATCCAGTGCTGCCAGGGTCTCCTCCACTGGCGTCACGCCGTCCCAATTGTGGATCTGATACAAGTCGATATGGTCGGTCCCCAGGCGCTTCAAGCTGGCCTCGCATGCGCGAATCAGGTGGTAGCGCGAAGCGCCGCTGTCGTTGGGGTTGTCGCTCATCGGGCTGCGCGCCTTGCTGGCCAGGATGATCGACTGGCGACGCTCGCCCAAGGCCTTGCCGACGATTTCCTCGGCCAGCCCATGTGAATACAGGTCGGCGGTGTCCACCAGGTTGACCCCGGCGTCGAACGCGGCCGCGAACATGCGCTTGGCCAGGTCCACATCGACGCTGCCGGTTTTCTCGAACGAGCCTCGTCCGCCGAAAGGCACCGTGCCAATGACCAGCTCCGAAACCAACAGACCGGTGTTGCCGAGTGCGCGATATTTCATGGAAACCTCCAAAGCAAAAGACTAGAAATACCGACGTACCTGCGCGCTGAAACGTTCAATCGGAAGCTTTTGACGGCGTTCTGCGCCAAACCAGCGTTTGCAACAACGACAGTCGACCGCTTGCCAACCCAGCACGCCTGTCGTGATCCCATCCGCAGGTGGCAAAGGCGCTAAGCCACAGGCATGCTGGCAAGCTGTTCAGTGGACGACGCGAGATGAACGATGCAAACACCCTGCACCACGTACTACCTTGAAATGACCTCGCCAGACGAACTGGTGGAAAAGCCCCAGCGCCCGGATTTGCATATCGTCGAATGCGAGGTGCCACAACCAGCCTTCAACCGCTTTCTGTACACGTTGGTCGGCACGCCCTGGTCGTGGGGCGACCTGGACGCCTGGAGCGAGGCGCAGTGGCAGGCGCAGGTCGAGCAGGAAGCTCACCGCACCTGGGTGGCTTATCACCGGGGCGCCATTGCCGGTTATTACGAACTGTATCGCCCTGATGGGAGCAACGCCGAGATCCGCTACTTCGGCTTGGCCCCGCAATTTCTGGGCGCAGGCTTTGGCGGTCCGCTGTTGAGCCAGGCGGTGCGTAGCGCCTGGGCTTGGCCCGGCACGCAGCGTGTATGGGTGCATACCTGCACCCTGGATCACCCTGCCGCGCTGGGCAATTACCAGGCGCGCGGCTTCAGGATCTACAAGCAGGAAGAAACCCTGTCAGACGCCTGAGGTTCAGGCCTGCGAATCGCGCTGCGCTGCGGCATCCGCGGCCGCTTGCAGCGCCAGCTTCTCGCGATCGGCCTTGCTGATGTACTTGGGCTTGGTACTGCGCGGTGCCAGCTTGGCGCTGGCCTTCTTGGCGTGTGCCTTGAGCAGTTGCTTGATTTTCTTCTGACGGTTCATGGTGGGTTCTGGTGAGGTGGATTGGGGCTTATGATAGCGCGTTGTCTTTCCTTTCCGTGAACCGCCGGGACCTGTGCCATGAAACGTTCGTCCAACATGCCCCCGGTTTCGGACTGGGTCATCCGCAGCCAGCAACATGGGGCTGTCGAGCGGATCGAAGCGTGGTTCGGTAGTCATGGCTATGATCCTCATCGGCATGACACCTACTCCGTCGGCCGTACCTTGGCCGGGGTACAGAGCTTTCATTACAAAGGCTCGTTGTGCCACGGCATTGCGGGCAACACGCTGGTGTTGCACCCCGATGAATTGCACGACGGCATGGCCGGCACCGAGGCAGGTTTTCGCTACCGCATGGCCTACATCGACCCTGCGCTGATTCAGGCCGCACTGGGCGGGCAGCCGCTACCGTTCGTGCCTGGCGGGCTTTCCAGTGACCCGCGCCTGTTCCATGCTAGCGAACCGTTTGTGCAGGCTGTGGACCATCCCCTCGAGCAGCTGGAAGAGCAAGACGCCATCTATGACCTGGCCATGGCGCTGCGCGCTGTCGCGGGCAAGCCACGCGGGCGCAAGCGCCTGGATTACCGGTCCGCCGAACGCGCCAAGGCGTTCATTCTGGAGCACCTGCACCTGGGCATCACCCTGGAGATGCTCGAGCACGCCAGCGGCCGTGAGCAATGGAGCCTGTCTCGGGACTTTCGGGCCCTGTACGGCACCAGCCCTTATCGCTTCGTCACCCTGAGGCGACTGGACAATGTGCGTCGGTTGTTGCTCGATGGCTTCACCCTGGTCGACGCTGCCTTGGCGGCAGGCTTTCACGATCAGAGCCACATGACCCGACACTTCACCCGCAGTTATGGGGTGTCGCCGCTACGCTGGCTCGAACGCCTGCGGCCAGGGCAGCAACGTGCAGGATCGTACAAGCATGCAGACACTGAGCTGCAATAGGCTGCGTGCTCCAACCAGGAGTAACCACCATGTACGAATCCAGTCAACACACTCAGCCCCATCCGATAAACCTGAACCAGAAAGCGTCGATGATCGACAGCCAATGGAGCCCCAGGGTTGTTGCACAGATGAACGACTACCAGTTCAAGGTTGTACGCATCGAAGGGGAATTCATCTGGCATGCGCACCCGGAAACCGATGAAGCCTTTCTGGTACTCGAAGGGACGCTGCGCATCGATCTGCCGCAACGCAGCGTCCATGTAGCGCCCGGCGAGTTGTTCGTGGTGCCGCGGGGTGTACAGCATCGAACAGCGGCCGAGGGCGAGGCCAAGCTGCTGATGATCGAGCCATGTGGCGTCCTCAACACTGGCCATGAGGGCGGTGAGCGCACGGCGCCTAATGATCTGTGGATCTAGCCATCGCCGTCAGCGATTGGCCCGCGTCGGCTGGTCGACATGGGCAAGGGTTGGCCTCGGTGCTTGATTGAGGCCAAACTTGCACCATCGTCGATGGGAAGAACGCCATGCTCACTACCCTGGCCATCAGCAATTATCGCTCCATCAATCACCTTGTCCTGCCACTGGGCCAGCTCAACGTGGTAACCGGAGCCAACGGCAGCGGCAAGTCGAATCTGTACAAAGCGCTGCGCCTGCTGGCCGAAACGGCACAGGGCGGGGTCATCCAGGCACTCGCCCGCGAAGGTGGGCTGGACTCGACCTGGTGGGCGGGCCCGGAACCGAGTGCACGCATGATGCGCGGTGAAGTGCCGATCCAGGGGCAGCACCCGCGCGATGCCCGTCGCCTGCGGCTGGGCTTTGCCACCGAGGATTACGGATTCGCCATCTCCTTGGGGTTGCCCATCCCCCTGGCTTACCCCTCAGCCTTCATCCTCGATCCGGAAATCAAAAGTGAGACCATCTGGGCAGGTGGGGCTTACCGACCTGCCTCGGCGCTGGTCGAGCGCAAGAATGCGTTGGTGAAGGCTCGTGAAGGTAACGCCTGGACAATACTTGATCAGCATGCCGACAGTAGCGAAAGCTTCTTCAGTGTGGTGGGCCGCCCACGGCAGGCACCGGAAATCGGGCAGTTGCGCGCCTTCATCAACAGTTGGCGTTTTTACGATCACTTTCGGATCGATCGGGATGCACCCTGCCGCCAGCCCCAATTGGGCACCCGCTCGCCAGTGCTGCATCATGACGGGCGTAACCTTGCCCCCGCCTTGCAGACCATCATTGAAATCGGTGACGTGGAAGGCCTCAATGCCGCGCTGGAGGACGCGTTCCCCGGCAGCCGCCTGGACATCGATGCTCCCCCTGGCGGGCTATTCTGCGTACGGCTGCTCCAGCATGGATTGCTCAGGCCATTGACCTGCGCAGAACTTTCGGATGGGACCTTACGCTATCTTCTGCTGATGACCGCCCTGCTGACGCCCAGGCCACCGGCCCTGATGGTGCTCAATGAGCCGGAGACCAGTCTGCATGTAGCCTTGCTGCCGGCCTTGGCCCGGCTGATCATTCGCGCGTCCGAGCACAGCCAGGTGTGGGTCGTGTCGCACAGCGCGCCATTGATCGAAGCCCTCAGCCAATGTGAGGATTGCAACCTGCTAGCCCTGGACAAGGTGCAAGGCAAGACGCAACTCAAAGACGTGGGCCTGCTGGACGAGCCGCTGTGGCGGTGGACTGACTGAATGGGGTTCATCAAGCAAGCGCCGCCTGACCCTCACCAGACGGCACACACTCAGGTACCAGTACCGTCAAGCCTTCATGCAAGCGCCTCGCGGCTATGCTGCCCGTCGATCAGGCGCAGCAGGCCCAGCGGGTTGGCGTCCTTGAGGGCGTCGGGCAGCAGCGCGTCCGGATAGTCTTGAAAGCAGACGGGCCGCAGGAAGCGGTCGATAGCCAGGGTGCCTACGGAAGTACCGCGCGCATCGGATGTAGCGGGGTAAGGCCCGCCGTGCACCATCGCCTCGCACACTTCGACGCCAGTCGGGTAGCCATTGACCAGCAGGCGCCCGGCCTTGCGCTGCAACACCGGTACCAGCGCGGCGAAGCGCTGGATATCTTCAGCCTCAGCGACCAACGTGGCCGTCAGTTGCCCCTGCAGCGCTTCGAGGGCCCGGCGCAGTTCGGCTTCGTCAGCCACTTCGATGGCGACCGTGGTAGGTCCGAACACTTCTTCCTGAAGCACTTCATCGCCCTGCAACAAAAGGCTCGCCTGCGCCATGAACAACTGGGGCTGGGCTTGGTTGCCTTCCTGTGCGGACCCGGCCAGGTGGCGTATCCCTGGGTGCTGGTGCAGGCGCTGGACGCCGGCGCAATAGCTGCGCAGGGTTCCGGCATTGAGCATGGTCTGGCTAGGCTCGTCACCCAGGTGCGCGCCTAATTGCGCCAGGAAGTCGCTGAAGGCTTGGCCAGCGATACCGATGACCAGCCCCGGGTTGGTGCAAAACTGCCCACACCCCATCACCACCGAGTTGGCCAGCTCCCGGGCGATCTGTGGGCCACGCGCTTGCAGCGCACCTGGCAGCACCAGCACCGGGTTGATGCTGCTCATTTCGGCAAACACCGGTATCGGCTGCGCACGAGCAGCCGCCATGTCGCACAGGGCACGCCCACCTTTGAGCGAGCCAGTAAAGCCTACGGCTTGAATCATCGGATGGCGCACCAAGGCCTCACCTACCCCCCCACCGTAGATCATGTTGAACACGCCAGCGGGCATACCGGTCGCCACAGCGGCCCGCTCGATGGCTTCGCCGACCCACTCGGCCGTGGCCATGTGCCCGCTGTGCGCCTTGACCACCACCGGGCACCCTGCCGCCAGCGCAGCGGCGGTGTCGCCACCGGCCGTGGAAAAGGCCAAGGGAAAATTGCTGGCGCCGAATACCGCCACCGGACCCAGGCCGGTGCGGTACTGACGCAGGTCAGGCCGTGGCAGCGGCTGGCGTTGAGGTTGTGCGCGATCGATGCGGGCGCCAAGAAAGTCGCCGCGCCGCAGCACCTTGGCGAATTGGCGCATCTGGTTGCTGGTGCGGGCACGCTCGCCTTGGATACGCCCTGCTGGCAAGGCGGTTTCTCGGCATACGGTGGCGACGAAGGTGTCGTCCAATGCATCGAGCTGATCGGCAATAGCGTCGAGAAACTGCGCGCGGCGCTCGGGCGCCAGGGCACTGTATGCGGGGAAAGCGGCTTCGGCGGCCTGGGCTGCTGCGTCCACTTCTTCGGGGGTAGCCTGGCTGAAGGTAACCGGCAGGGCCTCCCCGGTGCAGGCGTCGAGGCTGTGCAGGCGCACGCTGCCCGCGGCGCTGCGTTGGCCGCCAATGAAATTGCTTCCAGTCATGATGACTCCTGAGTTACGAGATTGAAGTGGCCGCACGTGACCGCTTCCCTGGGCCACGGGGCACGTACCCTGAATGACAGAGGTAGGCTTACAGGCTTTTCACCGTCCCTGGCCGCACCTGCTTGGCTGCTGGCGCAATGCCGTTGCGCAGCGGCTCGCCGAAGGCCGGCAGGCTGATTTCGAAGGTATCGCCGGGCTGAGCCTGGATGCCGTCGGCGAACGACAGCGTCGCAGTGCCGAAGTAGTGCACATGAATATCGCCAGGTCGCAGGAACTGGTCGTATTTGAAGTGATGGAACTCCAGGTTCTCGAAGCTGTGGCACATGTTCTGCTCACCCGACAGAAAGGGCTTGCTCCATACCGGTTGGCCATCACGCAGGATGCGGCTGGTCCCTTCGAGGTCCGCCGGCAGCGCACCCAGCCGTAGCTCCGGTCCGAAACTGCAGGCGCGCAGCTTCGAGTGGGCCAGATAAAGGTAGTTACGCCGCTCCATCACATGGTCGGAGAACTCGTTGCCCAGCGCGTAGCCTAGGCGATAGGGCGTGCCATCAGGGCCGATCAGGTACAGGCCGACCAACTCAGGCTCCTCTCCGGCATCCTCGGCGAACGCCGGCAGCGGCAGGTCTGCCCCCGGGCGCACGACGATGGCACCGTCGCCCTTGTAGAACCATTCCGGCTGTGCGCCCACCTGCCCTGCAGGTGGCCGGCCGCCTTCCATGCCCCATTGGAACATGCGCATGCTGTCGGTCACGGCGTCCTGGGCCTGCTGCTGATGCATCTTGTCGCGCGTGGCGGCGCTACCCAAGTGGGTCAGGCCAGTGCCGGTCACCAGGCAATGGGCAGGATCGGGGTGATCCAGCGGCGGCAGCACCCGGCCCTCGGCCAACAGCGCCCGGTAATCGTGACGCTCACCCAGGCTCAATACCTGCACGTGGTCGGCCAGGGTCCGGCCAGCGGCAATGGCCTGCTGGGCCAGCTCGCGGGTGGTGTCGGTGCCACATACGCGCAACACGTACTCACCTTCCACCACGCCGACATGGCGCTGGCCGGTGGCGGTTTCAAATTGGATCAATCGCATGGTCGTACTCGCTTGTCGGTTGCGAAAAATTATCGGGAGGCCCCGGCCACTTGAGCGGCCGCATCACGCTGTCGGCGCTCCAGCCGGGTGTAGACAACCCCGGTAAGCAGCACCCCAAACAGGGTGACCAGGGCCAGGAAATACAGCCCGGACGACAGGTGACCTGTGTGTTCTTTCAAGGCGCCGATGCCAAATGGGCCCAGGTAGCCGCCCAGGTTGCCGATCGAGTTGATCAAGGCAATGCCGGCCGCAGCGCTGGCCCCGGAGAAGAATCGCCCAGGCAGGGTCCAGAAGATCGCCGTGCACGAAAACAAGGCGAACGCCACCAGGCACAGTGCCGCCAGTTGCAACGCCGGCACGCTCAACCAAGCGCTGAGGAACAGCCCCGCTGCGGCCAGGGCATACAGCAGGCCAAGATGACCGTAACGGTCGTTGAGGCGGTCCGAGCTGCGCGGCACGACCAGCAAACCAATGATGCCGAACAGGTAGGGCACCGCCGACACGAAACCGGTGACCAAGTCACTGCCGCCGAACTGGTGGATCAAGGTGGGCAGCCACAACCCGAGCCCGTAGATGCTCAGGGTCATGGGCAGGTAGAACAGCGCCAACAGCAGCACGCGGCTGTCCTTGAGTGCATGCAGCGGGTTGCCGTGGCGGGTCTGGCCGTATTCACGCAGGTCATCGGCCAGCTGTTCCTGCAACCAGGTGCGTTGCGCGTCGCTGAGCCAGCGTACCTTGGCCGGGCCATCGGGCAGCAGGCGCAGGGTGGGCCAGGCCAACAGCACCGCAGGGGTCCCGATGCAGATGAACAGCCATTGCCAGCCGTGCAGGCCATAGGTGCCGTCCAGACCCAGCAATGCGCCGGAAAGCGGCCCTGTGACCAGCATCGCCAACGGCTGGGAAAGGATGAACAAACCCAGAATTTTGCCGCGATGACGCACGGGGTACCACTGAGTGATGTAGTACAGCACCCCCGGAAAGAACCCCGCCTCGGCTGCCCCTAGCAGAAAGCGCATCACATAGAAGCCGTTCGGCCCGGTCACGAATGCCATGCCAATGGTGATGGCGCCCCACGTAAGCAAGATGCGCGCAAACCAGCGGCGTGCGCCAAAGCGGTCCAGCAGCAGGTTGCTGGGCACTTCGAACAGAAAATAGCCGATGAAGAACAACCCGGCGCCCAGGCCGTAGGCAGCATCGCCCAGGCCAATGTCGGCGCCCATGTGCAGCTTGGCAAAGCCGACCGCCGAGCGATCGACATAGGCCACCAGGTACAACAGGACCAGAAAAGGGATGAGCTTGAGTGTGATCAGGCGGACGAGCCGCTGCTCCTGAATCATGGCGATGTCTCCAATTGTTCTTGTAATGGGTACAACACCAGGCCGAGGTTTTTTGGCAGACCGCTGACCTAGGAAATTGATCTTATAGTATTACTATTTAAAACGACAAGCCTTCACATGTGCGTTTTTTGGCGATACATTTGGTGGTATAAAGATAAATAGTAATACTAATAAGGTGTCCATCATGTCCGATAGCAAGCCCTCACTGCGCTCCGCCCAATGGTTCGGTAGCGCCGACAAGAACGGGTTCATGTACCGCAGCTGGATGAAGAACCAGGGCATTCCGGACCACGAGTTCCAGGGCAAACCGATCATCGGCATCTGCAACACCTGGTCGGAGCTGACCCCGTGCAACGCGCATTTCCGCAAGATCGCCGAGCACGTCAAGAAAGGCGTGTTGGAAGCAGGCGGCTTCCCGGTCGAGTTCCCAGTGTTCTCCAGCGGTGAATCCAACCTGCGCCCCACGGCCATGCTCACGCGCAACCTGGCGAGCATGGATGTGGAAGAAGCCATTCGTGGCAACCCGGTCGATGCCGTGGTGCTGCTGACCGGTTGCGACAAGACCACGCCTGCGTTGCTGATGGGCGCGGCCAGCTGTGATGTTCCGGCCATCGTGGTGACCGGCGGGCCGATGCTCAACGGCAAGCACAAAGGCAAGGATATTGGCGCCGGCACTATCGTGTGGCAGATGCACGAGGCCTATAAGGCCGGCCACATCGACCTGAACGAATTTCTCTCTGCCGAGGCAGGCATGTCGCGCTCAGCCGGCACCTGCAACACCATGGGTACGGCTTCGACCATGGCCTGCATGGCTGAGGCGCTGGGCACTTCGCTGCCGCACAACGCCGCCATCCCTGCCGTGGACGCGCGCCGTTACGTGTTGGCGCACTTGTCGGGCATGCGCATCGTGGACATGGTGCGCGAAGACTTGCGGCTGTCGAAAATCCTCACCCGCGAAGCCTTCGAAAATGCCATCCGAGTGAACGCCGCCATTGGTGGCTCGACCAACGCCGTCATTCACCTCAAGGCCATCGCCGGGCGCATTGGCGTAGACCTGCAGTTGGAGGACTGGACGCGGGTGGGACGGGGTACGCCGACGCTGGTCGACCTGCAACCTTCGGGGCGTTTCCTGATGGAGGAGTTCTATTACGCCGGCGGTCTGCCGGCCGTGATCCGTCGCCTGGGGGAGCATGGGCTGCTGCCCAACCCGACTGCGCTGACCGCAAACGGTAAAAGCCTGTGGGACAACTGCCACACCGCGCCACTTTATGATGAGCACGTCATCCGCCCGCTGGACAAACCCCTGGTGGCCGACGGCGGTATCTGCATCCTGCGGGGCAACCTAGCGCCCAAGGGCGCAGTGCTCAAGCCTTCGGCGGCCACGCCTGCGCTGATGCAGCATCGGGGGCGCGCCGTGGTCTTCGAGCACTTCGAGGACTACAAGGCTCGCATCAACGACCCAGACCTGGATGTGGACGCCAACTCGATCCTGGTGATGAAATATTGCGGGCCCAAGGGTTATCCCGGCATGGCCGAGGTGGGCAACATGGGGCTGCCGGCCAAGCTGCTTGCCCAAGGCGTAACCGACATGGTGCGCATCTCAGACGCGCGCATGAGTGGCACGGCCTACGGCACCGTAGTGCTGCACGTTGCGCCAGAGGCTGCCGCAGGTGGGCCCCTGGCCGTGGTACGCGAAGGCGACTGGATCGAGCTGGACTGCCAGCAAGGCCGCTTGCACCTGGACATCGACGAGCAGGAGCTGGCCGGCCGCCTGGCGGATCTGCAGCCACCGCCACAGCTGATTACCGGGGGGTATGCCAAGCTCTATCTGGACCATGTGATGCAGGCCGATGAGGGCTGCGACTTCGACTTTCTCGTCGGCTGCCGCGGGGCGGCGGTGCCCAAGCACTCTCACTAGTCCAGGGAAATTACCCCAAGCGGGGCCGTGACTGGCTCGATACAACCGGGGGCGCACAGTGCCGCTTGCCGCTTGAACGCCGTGGAGCCGTCCATGCACCGACAGCTCCCGCGCCCGCTAGAGCGCCGAGGCCCGCAGGGACCACCTCTGTCCGCCCTCAAGGCGCTGCAAAACAGCCCTGCATTTATCAGTGCTATGATGCGAGCCCCGCCAGAAGGACCTCGCACAACCCCCATGAACTACCGCCAGCCCTCAACGCGCAAGAGCATGCACGCTACCTTGGTCCAGGACCTGGGCCTGCAGATCGTGTCCGGCCAACTCGCCCCAGGGCAGAAGCTGCCGTCCGAGGCAAGCCTGTGCGAAACCTACGCGATCAGTCGGCCGGTGTTTCGCGAGGCCATGCGCGCCCTCACGGCCAAGGGCCTGGTAGAAGCGCGCCCCCGCGTCGGCACCCTGGTCAGGCCGCGCCATGACTGGCACATGCTCGACCCCGATGTGCTGCACTGGCTGATGCAGGCAACGCCGCAACAGGAGTTCTTCAATACCCTGTCCAGCGTGCGCTGGGTCATTGAGCCCGCTGCCGCCGCCTTGGCCGCCACCAATGCCACGACAGAGGACGTAGCGTCGATTGGCGAGGCTTATCAAAGAATGGAGGCAGCGCGTACCCCGGATGAGCGGCTGCAGCCAGACCTGGACTTTCATGCCCGTATTGCCGACGCCACCCACAATGACCTGCTCGCCTACCTGTGCAACATGCTGTCGATGGCGTTGCGCGAATCAGTGCGCTTTTCCAACCAGCGCCCCAATTTTGATGAGCTCGCCCTCCCCCGACACAAAGCCATTTTGACAGCTATCCAGAACGGCGATGCGCTTGGCGCCCGGCACGCCTCCCTGGTGCAGCTCGAAGATGCCCGTGTGGCGCTGAGCAAGGTGCTGGGGCAGGACCCGGCGAGCTGAGGGCCTAGGGCCATAACCAAAAGGCCATTACTGGCGTAACAGCCTTTGAACGCGGCGGATCGGCCACCTGTGGCTGAGAAGTGTGCAGTGCGTCACAGTGGGCGCCCCACTAGCACACTCGTACTATTTCACCGTCTTGGGTCGCTCCCGATACTCCCCCTGTTAACCGCCGTATACAGGAACACCAAGCCCTTCGGGCTCGGTGGCCACGCAGGTGGCATCTCATGGAGTCTCCGGAGTCGTTATGAACCCTTTGTTCAAGTTATCCCCCCTCACCTTCGCGATAACGCTCGCCATGGCACCCGGCGCGTACGCGGTCGACTATGTGCTCGACAGCGGTCAGGACACCTTCAGCAGCGACCGAGGCATTGACGGCGCTGTGGTGCTGCGCCCCAGCAACGGCACGCCGTCCACGCTTACGCTCAACAATGGCGCCCAGGTCACCAGCTTCGGCGGCCGAATCGGTGGGTCGTCCACCAACGACGCGGCCAGCACGGCGATGGCCACGGTCATCGTGCAGGGCCCTGGTACGCGCTGGAACGTGCCACGCACCGGCGCGGTGCTGGGTAACACCATCGTGATTGGTGGCGCCGGGCAAGGTACTCTCAACGTGCTTGGCGGTGGGCAGGTGTCGGTGCGGGACCTGCAATTGAGTGACAATGGCAATGCCGGCAACGCCCTGTCGCGGGCCAACCTGCTGGTCAGCGGCCAGGGCTCGAAAGTAGACACCGTCAACGTCACGTCCGGTGGCGTGTTCCTGTACGACTCGCGCATCAACCTCAAGGATGGTGGGCAACTGGTCAGTGAGCGCGTGGCCATCAACTCGATCAGCGAACTGTCGGGCGCTGGCACCCGCTGGGACAACACCGGCACCTTCAGAAACCGCAACGACCTGAGCCTGAGCGACGGCGCCGTATTGACCAGCGACTCCATGGCGCTGGGCTCGGCCAACGTCAGCCGTAACACCCAGGTCAATGTCTCCGGTGAAGGCACCCGTCTGGCCACGCGCGCCATGACGCTGGGCACCACGACATCCAGCACCATCCTGACCCTGTCCAACGGCGCCGAGCTGAGCAGCGCCGACGGCATCGACATCAGCGAGCTGACCAGCATCAACTCCGCCGCCCGTGGCACGCTAAGCATCGGTGGTGCCGTCGTGCGGGACGATGCGCGTACCGACATAGATGCCATCAGCGCCGGTTCTGCCCAGGCGGCGGGCCGTCTCGATCCGCAAACCGCCATTCGCTTCGGCGCCGGCAGCGGTGCGCTGGCGTTCAACCATACCGACAGCAACCTGCAAGTGAACAACCGCATCAGTGGCGCGGGCCGTGTGTACGCGTTCAGTGGCGACACCACCTTGGGCGGCGACCTGACGGGCCTTTCCGGCAGCACGGTAGTGCGTGGCGGGCGGCTGGTACTCGACGGCGATGTAGACCAGACCAACCCACGAGGCACGTCATTGCTGAGTGTGGGCAACGGCACCTTGGTGGTCAACGGTACCGTCGGGCATACCGACGCTTCTGGCAACTACAGCAACCGTGCCCAAGTACTGGCAGGTGGCGTGCTGGCCGGTAACGGACAGGTCGGGAGCACGCAGGTAGCCTCGGGCGGTACGCTGTCGCCAGGTGAAGCGGCACTCGGCACCTTGAACATCAAGGGCGACCTGGACATGGCCGAAGGCTCCAGGTACGCCGCCGACATTGCAGGCAATGGCGGCGCCGACCGGGTTAACGTCAGCGGCAGCGCAACCCTGCGCGGTACGCGTGTAGACGTGACCACCCTCAACGATGCGCAAAGCTATCAGACCGGCCAGACCTACACCCTGCTGGCCGCCCAGGGCGGCGTGGTGGAGGGCGCAGCAGCAGGTACCGCGTATGCGCAGGCGTTCACCAACTCGGCATTTCTCAATGTCAGCCTGCAGCGCACCGCCAATGAACTGAACCTGACCATTGCGCAGAAAGGCACTACACCGCCTGTCGAACCACCTGTGGAGCCGCCTGTGGAGCCTCCCGTGGAACCGCCGGTACAGCCACCTGTAGAGCCCCCGGTCGAGCCGCCCGTGCAGCCGCCCGTGCAGCCGCCGGTCGAGCCACCTGTCCAACCCCCGGTGCAGCCGCCTGTAGAACCGCCCGTCGAGCCCCCGGTGCAGCCCCCGGTCGAGCCACCCGTGGAACCCCCGGTACAGCCGCCGGTCGAGCCACCTGTTCAACCGCCAACGACAGGCACCCCGGGCATCTTCCAGACCGTGGCGCTCACACAGAACCAGTGGAATACGGCGGGTGCCCTGAGTGGATTGCAACAGAGCGGCGACCCCCTGCGGCTTTACAACAACTTGCTGGTACTGGATGCAGCCAGTGCCCGCAATGCCATCGATCAGCTGTCCGGTGATTACCACAGCAGCACGGGCACCGCGCTGATTGCCAACAGTCAGGTCGTGTCTGGGGTGCTCGGCACCCGCGTTCGCGGTCTGTTGGACAACAACACCGTGCGCATGCCGACAGGGGCATCGAACCTGATGCCGGCCACCCCAGAGGCGCAAGGCGGCGCATGGGCACAAGTGTTCGGCAACTGGTCGAAGCTCGATGGCAACAACGGCGCCAGCGGCTTGCACCAACGCACCGGCGGTGTGCTGATCGGCGCAGACGGCAGCATCACCCAGGATTGGCGTGCCGGCGTGTACGGCGGTTATAGCCGCTCCAAGTTCGATGCCGATGACCGCGATGCCAAGGGTCACAGCGACAACTATCACCTGGGCCTGTACACCGGCGCCCAGATCGACGCGCTGCGCCTGAGTGCAGATGTGGGCTACACCTGGCACAAGCTCGACAGCAGCCGCAACGTTGCGTTTGCCGGTTACAGCGACCATCTCAAGGGCAAGCGCGACGCCAACACGCTGCAAGCCAGTGGCGAAGCGGCCTACCGCATCGGCCTGGGCGCGGTGGCGTTGGAGCCGTTCGTAGGGGTGTCCTACGTGAACTACGACGCCGACCGTTTCCGCGAAAAGGGCGGCGCAGCGGCCCTGAACGTGTCGAGCGAGAAACAGGACACCTGGTTCTCCACGGTCGGCATGCGGGCCTCGACCCACACACGCGTGGCCAATCACGATACCCAACTGTTCGGCTCCCTGGGCTGGCGCCGAGCCTACGGCGACCTGGACCCACGCAATGAGCAGGCGTTTGCAGGCGGACCGAACTTCGAGGTGCAAGGGATTGCCCAGACGCGAAACGTGGCACTCACTGAAGTGGGGGCGAAGGTGCAGCTGAACCGTCAGACCGATGTAGGGCTGTCGTATCAAGGGCAGTTTGGCTCTGATTCCCGGTTCCATTCGGTCAATGCCGGGATCACGGTTCGCTTCTGAGGAGCGGCGGGGGTAGAGCCCCCTGCCCGCCATAGTGACTGCTACATCCGGGGCTGCCAGGCAGCCTTGGATGGGCTGCGCACGCGCTCGCACAAGATCAATCCCCTGCGGTTGTGCAGGGGCGCCAGCCCATAGCGGCACAACGCTGCCTCAAACAGAGAGATCACATTACCTCCGGCCCGCGCTCACTCAGGGGCGCATCAGCGGCTCGATCCCGATCCACGTCTTGACCGGTTGATAGCACAGTTGCAACGGTGGGATGGCGACGTCCTGACCCTGCACCTGCAGATTGCCCAGGTGAATGGTCCACTTGGACTCGGCGTCAAACGTGTCCGTCGGGAAAATCACATAAACGGACCCGTAACGCTTGTTGTTGGTGATCTTCGGAATTTTGCTGTGCACTTCGTCTGCGTTGATGTCATACGGCGAAGGTCGCGCCTGCTGCGGCGCGAATGTCGGATAGTCATATACCGGGCCACCCAGATAAAGCTCGGGTCTGGCATTCAATCGCGAACCGTCATTGAGGGTGATGAACGCCTGCCGGCTGTCATAGAGGATGGGTATCGGCGCGGCCCCGCGTGCGGAACCGGACGCAGGCCGCTGACGCCCCTCGTTGTAAGCGATCAGTTGTACATAGAATTCCGGTCGCGGGTATTTTCCCCCTGGGTACTGTACATGCAGCACCTGCTCGAATGGTTCGTCGCGCCAGCGCGCGGAGTAATCATAGAGGTAGGTTTCGAGGTGGATGGCTCCGCCGTCTGGCAGGCCTGCAACCTGAAATTCGTGCTTCGTTTCGCAAACATCCGCGTACGCTGCGCGCTCCCGTTTCCACGGCACGCAGGCAGTAAGCGAGGCTGCACAAAAAAAGATAAGGAGTGAAAGCGTGCGCGTGCGATAAGTCATGACCGGCCCTGGTCTGGCGTGATGAGTGATTTCAGGTACTGACGCGTGGGTTCGATATCCATGTTGCCCATAGGCGAACGTACCAAGGTATTGGACAAAGGTGGATGAGCTAGGTCCGTGTGTTCAATCATCGAAGACGCCAAGGGGTGACAGTGCAGCAATCGCATTGCGAAAAAATCAGATTTAAGCCCTTCCCTGTAGGCCATTTCCCAAAGATACTCCCTGCGCCCATTTGTTGTTGCACATGAACGGTGTGGATTCTAGTCTCGCCGGGTCGCTGCCAATTCAGCGACCGGTTTTGACGGACCGAGAACGCTGCCTCATGTGCACACTTTATGGTGGCTGTACGTGCGGGCACCCTGTGGTGCGCCGAGTGCCAACGTCTCGGTCCGTCAACCCGCGTACAGCTACCACCCTCATTGCTTGACGGCCTGAATGTGGTAGTTCCTCCTTCCACGTTGGAGTTGAACCATGCTCAAGATCGTCCCCGATCCCCCTCTTCACAGTGGCTCCCTTGAAGACATTTTGGTCCAGGCCACCGAATACGCCACGTGCGCGGCCGCCGTGGTGCAACAGGCCATGTCACTGGGTTTCAGGTCGCCCGCTTCGGTGCTGATGCTGACCTCTCTGCATGAACTCGAGACGCTGAAGGCTCTGCTCGAGTCAGCGGTAACGCATGTCCAGATGCGACCGAAGCATCCAATCTGCCATTGACCCGTAACTGTTGAAAAGTGCGCTCGCATGGCGAACCGTCCGTTCACCCCGCTGGGTGTTGGTTCGCCAGCGATGTGGCTCGTGCAAGCACTGCACCCTTTTGAGGAGAACGACGATGTCCGGAGAAGAAACCACGTTTACCGTTGGCCAAACCACCTTCTATCAGGGCACCGACCAAACAAGCCCTCTCTTCCGTATCGAGCCCGGTATACCCTGTGAGATGGCCCGCGAGCAGGCCTCGGAGCTGATGGGTTACGCTCGGGACATGACCCTTGACGGCTTGATGGAAAACAAGCAGCACTTGATCTGGGCTTCCCACTACCTCTGCGCGATGGCCAAGGCCTTGCTTGACGACGCGCAACTGGGCGAAGCGCTGAGCCAGCATTAAGCGTGCAGGCCAACCCGAGCGCGCTACCCTCGCTGCGCCGGTTGCTTGCGATAGGCCAAAGGGTTGCACGCAGACAATGCCACAAAGCTCAACACCGCCACCGCCCCGGCGAGTACACCAAACCCTGTGCCTGATACCGCACTCACACCCATTGCCACAACGGCTGCGCTGCCAATCTGGCAAAACCCCACCAACCCCGATGCAGTGGCCGCATGCCCATGTTCACTGGCGATAGCCCCCGAAATCGCCAGCGACAACGACGAGCCGTTGGCCAGGCTGACCAGGCACATCGGCAGCACCACGGCCGTCACGCTGCGCCACCCCATGGCATAAGCCAGAAGAAAACCCATGGCGCCCAGTACGAAGCAGGTAATGCCTATCGCGACAATACGGTCGTAAGGCAAGCGGTCAAGCAACCGCCGGGCCAACCGGTTAGCTCCGATGATGCCCAAAGTAAGCGGCACGTACAGCCACCCGCTTTGCGCCTCGCTCAAGCCTGCTTGTACGAAAAGAAATGGCGACTGCGTCAAATAAACGAACCAGGCGCAGTAGATTGAACACACCACTACTGTGTAGCGGCAAAAGTTGCGGTCACCCAGTACGCGGCCGAAGCCGGCGAAGGGTCCCGTCCTGGTACGCGTCGCGACCGGTAGCGTTTCAGGCAATACAAACAGTGCCAGAAGCAGTGCTAGCGCCCCGAATGCGGCAACGAACAGAAAGTCGGCTCGCCAGCCGAACGCCACGGCCAAGTGCCCGCCGATTGCGGGGGCCAAGGCCGGCGACAGTGACACAAGGGGGTAAACCACGGCGTAGACTTTCGCCGAAGTGCGCTTGTCGCAGGTATCGGCAATCAACGCGCGACCAATCACCAGCCCCGCCGCTGCTCCCAGCGCTTCTACCATACGCCACGCTATAAAGCCCATGTAGCTGCTGGACAGCGCGCAGCCCATGGAGCCCAGCAGATAGAGAACGCCACCGGCCAGCAGCACGGGCTTGCGTCCACGTCGGTCAGACAGTGGGCCATAAACCAACTGCGCAAAAGCCAGTGCCAGCAAATAGAACGAGACGGTTTGCGGCATTTGCCAACTGGCAACGCCAAATTCAGTGGCCATGCCCGGCATCGCGGGTAGGTAGATATCCGAGGCGACGAGGCCGAAGGCGCTCAGCATGGCGACTGTCAGGATGAAAGATAAGCGAGGCATGGTGCTCCTGATACCCGGCTTAAGCCGGCTGCGTGATTCGGACGGTGATTCAAGCCCGCTATGTTATGCAGCGTGCATCAATGCGAAAATGCACGTAATCGCAGCCCAGGGCTGCATATTTGCATCTTCAGGAAGCGTGCATTGATGAATTGGGATGACGTACGCATTTTCCTCGCGGTACACCGTGCCGGCACCCTGCGGGCCGCAGCCACGGCGTTGGGCATCGACCAAACCACAGTCGGTCGGCGTCTGGCGGGGCTTGAGCAGACGCTGGGCAGCCGACTGTTTCTTCGCAGCACCGGTGGCCTGGCGTTGACTACCACTGGGCAACAGCTCGTACAGAAGGCTGAGGAGATGGAGCGGATGGCCGTCTCCTTCGAGCGCCAGGGTGAGGGAAACGATCCTCATCCATCGGGTGAGGTGCGCCTCACCACCACCGATGCGCTGGCCGTGGATTTCGTCATACCTGCGATCGAGCAACTGCGGGTCACTCATCCGCAGGTGCGGGTAATTCTGACCACCACCACTCGTCTACTGGACTTGGGGCGCAGGGAGGCCGACGTGGCCGTGCGCACCGTACGGCCGGAGCAACCTGACCTGATCGTGCGCCGGCTGGCTCACTGGCCTGTGGGGCTGTATGCGGCACAGCGGTACCTTGACCTGCGTGGAAAGCCAGAACCTGGCAGCGCCTTGGTAGGCCATGACATCGCCTTTTACCAACAAGGTGTAACCGCCCGGCAGGACGATACACTGGCGGGAGAGCCCAGGTCCGGCGGCCGGGTAGTCGCGGAGCTGGACTCGAGCCTCATGTTGGCGACCTTCGTGCGCGCCGGGCTGGCCCTGGGTGAGCTGCCGGAATACATGGCCCAGCGCGATGCCAGTTTGGTGCGCGTCTGGCCTGATCGACAGCGGGCCACGCCCTATGAAGCCTGGCTCGTGTTGCATCGGGACCTGGCACACACGGCACGGGTGAGGGTTGTAGTGGATGCGATTGTTGCGGCTTTTGCCGAGTGAGGGTCATCTAGGCGCTGCTGGGCCTAACCCCTCATCGCCAGTGAGCCTTAAGCTTTCTGAACCCAGCTACCCTGGGCGTGACATCTGACTGGGTGAGCGATGGCATTGCCTTTCTCAGATGAGCTGTGTGTTACTGCTGTCGATCAACGGATCTTATGGAGCGTACATGTTCAGCCACATTCAGCTAGGTGCTCGCGACCTGCCGGCCATGATCAGGTTCTACGATGCCGTACTTGCCACCCTGGGGCTTGTCCGCATGCCCGACAACCACGATGGCGGCCCGCAGGGTGCTGGATGGCAAAGGCCGGACAGGGAGTGGCCTCAGTTCTATGTGCAAATGCCGTTCAACGGACTGCCGGTGACATGGGGAAACGGCGTGCAAATAAGTTTTGCCGCCGCTTCGCAGGATCAGGTGCAGGCGGCATGGCGTACAGCCTTGGCGATGGGTGCTCAAGATGAGGGCGCACCTGGGTTGAGGCCGCAGTATGCCTCGGATTACTACGGTGCTTATTGCCGGGATATTGAAGGGAACAAACTCTGCTTTGTGCATGCAGCTGGCGTGATGTCGCCAACATGATCAAACAGGACGAATTCCCCACCTTGTTAGTGCTAGAGGTGGGTTTTTCTGAGAGACTCCCGGTTCTACGCGTCCGCCAGTAAACGCCGGTACCGCACTCCCCTTCTTTTTCGCACTGACCAGACTACAGATCAAGACGCTGTGGCCGTTGGGAGATTCGTTTGCGCAATGATTCCAAGCACCCGGCCAGCGATGACCGCCTCAACCACGTGCTCAATGCCAGCGAGCGCCTGGCCAGGGCCGAATCCGTGGAAGAAGTCGTTGCCGTGTTGCGAGACAATGCACGCGCGGCGGTAGGGGCTGAAGGTATTACAGTCATCCTCGAAAATCACGGCAAGTGCCTCTACGTGGCCGAGGATTCGGCATCTGCCCTATGGCAAGGGCAGGATTTTCCAGCCGACACCTGTGTTTCAGGGTGGGCCATGCAGCATCAAGAAACGGTTGTCATCGCTGACATTCGGCTCGACTCACGCATACCCATCCAGGCGTACTCCTCGACTTTCGTCCGCAGCCTTGTGATGGTGCCCATCGGGCGGCCTTTGCCGGTGGCTGCGTTGGGCGCATATTGGTCCGAGGCAAAAGACCATGATCTCGATACGATCAACAGGTTGGAGAACCTGGCGCGGCTGGCAACGATTGCCATCGAAAATGCGCGTCTGACCCAAGCGCGTAACCGTGGGGCGGCACTTGCAGCGGCGCAAAACCGAATCCTGGCACTGGCGGTTACATCGACCCCTCTGAGCACCACGCTGGAGGCGATCGTTCGCGAGGTGGAGGGGCTATCGGTTTCAGGTTTCGTTGGGAGCATTCTGCTCTTTGATGAGCGGGTAAGCCATGTGCACCACTGTGCAAGCCCCAGCCTGCCTGGCGTCTACCGTGAAGCCCTTGCGGGCGCCTCCAT
The DNA here is from genome assembly GCF_022699445.1 of Pseudomonas sp. I3-I5. Lineage (NCBI taxonomy): Bacteria > Pseudomonadati > Pseudomonadota > Gammaproteobacteria > Pseudomonadales > Pseudomonadaceae > Pseudomonas > Pseudomonas sp. I3-I5. The sequence continues at coordinate 2,619,997 of NZ_CP093940.1, forward strand.
CGACCTGGGGCTGGATGCCTCGAGCACCCTGGCGGCAGTGGACATCAGCACCCGCTCTCGGTGGGCCACCCTTGGCGATTTGACCTTCGAACATGGGCTGCACCCCTGCTGGTCGACATCGATCCGTTCAGCCCAGGGCGAAGTGCTTGGCCTATTCGTCCTGTACCACGCTGAGCGCCGGGAACCACTGCCCGCCGATATGGAAATCATCGATTTCGTGACCCAGACCGTGGGGCTGGTCGTGCACCGCTCCCGTTCGGACTGCGCGGTTCGTTCCAGTGAGCAGAGGCTGCGTCTGGCAGTTGACCATGCTGATGTAGGCTTCTGGGACGTGGATTTTATCAATGACACGCTGGTATGGCCTTCGCAGACCAAGGCGATGTTCGGGATGTCAGCTGACGCGCCGGTCACCCTCCAAGATTTCTATGCAGGCATACACCCTGACGACTACGAGGCAACGATCGACGCATTCGCGGCAGCGATCGATCCGCTGCGCCGTGCACTCTACGACGTGGACTATCGAACCGTCGGCCGCGATGACGGCATCGTACGCTGGGTGGCGGCTAAAGGCCGTGGCGTCTTCGACCACGCCGGCCGGTGCTTGCGCGTGACCGGGACAGCGATAGACATCACTGCTCGCAAGGTCGCCGAAAACGCGCTCAAAGAGCTCAACGCCTCCCTCGAAGAGCGGATCGCCAGAGCCATTGCAGAGCGTGAAGAAGTACAAAAAGCATTGCGTCAAAGCCAGAAGATGGAAGCGATGGGGCAACTTACCGGCGGCGTCGCTCACGACTTCAACAACCTCCTCACCCCTATCGTCGGCACCCTGGACATGCTCCAGCGCAGGGGCGTGGGCGGCGAACGCGAGCAACGGCTGATCGCTGGTGCGATGCAGTCGGCAGAACGTGCCACGACGCTTGTCCAGCGGCTGCTTGCCTTCGCACGTCGACAACCCCTTCAGACGAGTTCGGTGGACGTGGCAAAGTTATTGAACGGCATGGCCGACCTTGTGGCCAGCACCATTGGGCCGCAAATCAAGGTCGTGGTCGATGTTCCGGCAAATCTGCCAGCGGCCATCGCGGATCTTAATCAACTCGAGATGGCCATGCTCAATCTTTCGGTGAATGCGCGTGACGCGATGCTTGACGGCGGCACGATGCGCATTTCCGCCAGCACGGAAATGGTCGACATTGACCACCGCTCGAGACTTCCGGCAGGCGAGTACCTGTGCCTGTCAGTTGCAGATACGGGGATTGGCATGGATGCGACCACCCTCGCCCACGCGGTGGAGCCATTCTTTTCAACCAAAGGTATCGGCAAAGGCACCGGGCTGGGCTTATCCATGGTGCATGGCCTGGCCTCGCAACTCAACGGTGCGCTCACCCTTCATAGCGCTCCAGGGCTAGGTACGAATGTAGAGCTTTGGCTGCCTCGCAGCACAACCGAACCCAATGAGGCACTGCGCATCGACCCACTCCAGGAGTCACCGCTGGTGCGCGGCACCGTGCTGCTGGTGGACGACGAAGAACTGGTGCGGGCAAGTACGGCGTACATGCTCGCTGAGCTGGGATACTGCGTGGTCGAGGCTGCGTCCGGTGAGCAGGCATTGGAATTGATGCACACTAAACAGCCGTTCGACCTGCTTGTCACCGATCATCTCATGCCCGGCATCAGTGGGACCGAGCTGGCTAGAGCGGTTCGCATTAGCAGACCTGACATTGCGATTCTGATCATCTCCGGCTACGCAGAACGTGAAGGCATTGATCCGGCGCTGCCTCGGCTCAACAAACCCTTTCGAAAGTATGAGTTGGCCACAAGGTTAGCTGGGCTGCGCGGCGGATCGAGGGACGCGCCTTTATTGCCTCAGGTGGTTTGACGGGTCAGATTTTGCAGTTGCACTCATCCATCAGTTAGGCAAGTACGCGCCTCAGGCCCGCTTGCGATACCCAGCTATGAGCAATGCCAGCCCAGGCGTCAGCAAGCCGACTGCGGTATACCCGAAAGCGGCCTGCCCTGAGGCGCCAACGGCTGCAAATGCCGTACCCACGGCAATCAGGGGTATGGCGACGAAGTAAAACGGTTTAGCTACCTTGCTCATATCGGACCTCCTGTTAGCACTCATGTGTGCGGGGCATCCAAGCTTACATGCACGCGTGTTCGGTAGGGTAGCCATGCTTGACCAAGCCCCCCCTACTTGAACGCCGATAACTACAGCCCGCTTCGACCGTTCGAAAAAGTTAGTACGTAGGGCTGCGCCGCGTTGCAACCGTAACTGCCCGCTCGGCGATTGATGGCGCGTCTTTCAACCCTGGCGACTCGAGGCATTCATCTGGCAGAATCGAGGGATTCCACGCCAAGCTCGTCCCACACCGATTCGGCCAGGTGGAAGGTGGCGTTGGCAGCCGGGATGCCGCAGTAGATGGCGCTCTGCATCAGCACCTCCTTGATTTCCTCTCGAGTTACGCCGTTGTTCCTGGCCGCGCGCAAATGCAGCTTCAGTTCACCTTCGCGGTTCATGCCGATGAGCATCGCAATAGTGATGAGGCTGCGTGTGTGGCGCGACAGGCCCGGGCGAGTCCAGATATCGCCCCAGGCATGGCGGGTAATCATTTCCTGAAACTCCTGGTTGAACGGCGTCAGGTGCTTGAGACTGTGATCAACATGGGCTTCACCCAGCACAGCGCGGCGTACCTGCATACCAGCTTCGTACCGTTGTTTCTCGTCCATCGGATGGTCCTCGCGCGCTTAGGCGGTCAGGAAGGCCAGCACGTGCTGGCTGAAGGCATCACTGGCCTGCACGTTGGAAAGGTGCGCGGCGTGGAGTTCGACCAGCTCGGCACCGACAATGCGCGCCTGCATCAGGCGGCCGTGCTCGATGTTAGTCACCGGATCGCTGCTGGCGCAGATGATCAGTGTCGGCACACCGATAGCACCGAGCTGCTCGCGATAGTCGGCGTCGCGCACCGCAGCACAACTGGCGGCGTAGCCTTGCGGTGAAGTCTGTGCCAACATGTCGACAATGGGCTCGACCTTGGCGGGCTCGGCCTTGGCGAAGTCGGCGGTGAACCACCGTGAGATCGAGGCATCGCGCAGATCGCGCATGGCCTGAACGCCACCGGCCAGCACGACTTCGATGCGCGAATTCCACACCTGCGCATTGCCGATTTTTGCAGCCGTGTTGCAAAGCACCAGGCGCTCGATACGCTCAGGGGCATGGATCGCCAGCCACTGGCCAATCAGCCCACCCATGGACAGGCCGCAGAAGCTTGCCCGCTGAATATCAAGTCCGTCGAGCAACGTCAGCACGTCGCCCCCAAGTTGTTCGATGCTGTAGGGGCCCTCGCTGACCAGCGACCGCCCATGGCCTCGGGTATCGTAACGAAGTACTTGAAAGTGCTCGGTGAAAGCCACCATTTGCGCATTCCACATGTGCAGGTCGGTGCCCAGCGAGTTGGACAGCACCAATACGGGCGCACCAGGCGGTCCTTCGAGTTGATAGTTGAGGTCGCCATCGGCAAGTTGTAGGGTAGGCATCTAAAGCTCCTCACGCGAAACGTTCGAATGTTCAGCGACAGCACATTGGACCCATCGGCGCGCTTGACCGAGGTATTGGGCCGGGTCGAGCAGGCGATCAAGCTCAGTGGCACAGAGCTGTGCGCTGACTTCGGTGTTGGCCGACAGCACTGCGCGAAGGTGAGTCCCCTCCTCCACCGCCTCGCGGCAACACTGTTCGATCAAGTGGTGGGCGGCATCCCGTCCGATGCGCTGCGCCAGAGAAATGCTCACCGCCTCGGCCAGTACCAGACCTTGTGTCAGTTCGATATTGCTGCGCATGCGCTCGGCATCCACCTCCATCCCAGATACCACCAGCAACGCCTGCTGCAGTGCGCCGGAAATCATGCAACACAGCTCCGGAAGGGTTTCCCATTCTGCATGCCATAAGCCCAGACTGCGTTCGTGCTCCTGCGGCATGGCCGCGAGCATGGTGGAGACCAGCCCTGGCGCGCGTACGGCGACGCCGATCAGCACGGCGGCGCTGACCGGGTTGCGTTTGTGCGGCATGGTCGAAGAGCCACCCTTGCCCGGCGCGGAAGGTTCGAAAACTTCACCGACCTCGGTCTGCATCATCAAACTCAAGTCCCGGCCCAGCTTGCCCAGGCTGCCGGCGATCAAGCCGAGCAGGCTCGCGAACTCGACCAGGCGATCGCGATGCGTATGCCAAGGTTGTTCAGGCAAATTCAGCCCCAACTCGCGGGCCAAGGCCTCGCTGACTGGCCAAGCCTGCTCGCCCAATGCTGCCAGGGTGCCGGAAGCACCCCCGAACTGGAGCACCAGTAGACGTGGCTTTAGCTGCTCAAGGCGCTGGCGGTGGCGAGTCACTACACCGAGCATGCCTGCCAGTTTCATGCCCAAGGTTACCGGCGTGGCCTGCTGCAACCAAGTGCGCCCGATCATTGGGGTATCGGTATGACGCTCGGCCTGCGTTGCCAAGGCGTTGGCCAGATCGGCGAGATCGCTTTCGAGCACCTCGACAGCGGCGCGCAGCTGTAGCACCAAGCCACTGTCCATGACGTCCTGGCTGGTGGCGCCATAGTGTACGTAGCGTTCTGCGTCTGGGCTTAGGGCGGCGACGCGCTTGCCCAGCGCCTTGACCAGTGGAATCGCCGAGTTGCCAGCGCTGACGATTGCATGTGCCAGCTCCGCCGGATCGTAGAGGTCGGCGTTGCAGGCGGCGACGATCGGCGATAGCACCTCAGCGGGAATCAAACCGGTGCTCGCCTCGGCACGTGCCAACGCGGCCTCGAAATCCAGCATACCCTGCAGTCGTCCACTGTCGCAGAAGATCGCACGCATGGCCGGCCGGGTGAAATACAAGTCGAAAAGTAGATTGCTTGGGCTGCTCAAGCGGGTACTCCAAAAATCGGGAAAGTTATCTGGTGCACAGCGTCTGCCTCAGGGGCCCACCGGCAAAATCAGGACCGCTGCGCGGACCTTCTTTCGAGCTGAGAGGCCGCAAGGGCAGCTCAGGCCCGTTCGACAGCCAGCGCGCCAAGCCCTGACTACGCTCCTGGCGACGGCTCGGCAACAGAGCCAGCGCCAAATGGGTACGCTCAGCAGTCAAAAAAAACGGTTTCCCCCTCGCCTTGGATCCGCATATCGAAACGGTAGGCCAGATTGCCATTCACCTCGCAGCGTTTGGCGATCAACGTCTGGCGACGCTGTGGCTGCTCGATCAAGTTGAGTACCGGATCGTCCTGATTGGCCTGGACTTCATCATCGAAGTAGATACGCGTATGCAGGTGGATATTGATACCCCTGGCGAAAAGCAACACGTTGATGTGCGGTGCCATCGGCACTCCAGCGGCGTTTTTCACCACACCCGGCTTCACCGTCTGCAACGTCCACTCGCCCGCATCGAAGGTCGTGGCGGTACGGCCGAAGCTGTTGAACGACTTCTCCAAGTCAAAGCGGGTGTCGTAGACCCCTTCATGGTTGGCCTGCCAGATTTCAAGGAAGGAATCGCGCACTAAATGGCCATTGCCATCATAGACATGGCCGAACAGCAGAATGTGCTCGCCAGGGGCATCTGGCTTGGCCAGTTGATTCCAGATTTCCTGCGGACGTGGGGCAACACCGGCGGCTTCCAGAGCCAGTCCAATATGAACGTAAGGTCCGGCGGTCTGCGAAGGGGTTTCGGGCAGCAGTTCAATAGGCATGTGCGTGAGTCCTTAGCGATCTTCGAAGTGCGTCTTGCGCTGGCCGCGCAACACGATGTCGAAACGGTAGGCCAGGCAATCCATGGGGTTGGCCATGCCCATGTCGAGCTTGGCGATCAGGCTCTGTACCGCTAGCGGGTTTGCGATCGACTTGACGATGGGGCACATCGCAATCAAGGGGTCGCCTTCGAAATACAGCTGGGTGATCAATTTAGCGGAGATCGACGGGCCACTGATGGAGAAGTGGATGTGCGCTGGGCGCCAGTCATTGGGTCCGTTACGCCACGGGTACGGGCCGGGCTTGACGGTACGGAACATGTAGTTGCCTGCGCTATCTGTCAGCGTGCGGCCGACACCTCCAAAGTTGGGGTCCATCGGTGCCAAGTAGCGGTCGTTCTTGTGTCGATAGCGGCCACCAGCATTGGCCTGCCACATCTCCACCAAGGTATGCGGGATCGGCTTGCCGTATTGGTCCATGACCCGGCCGGAGACGATGATGCGCTCGCCGATCGGCAGGCTGCCGGTGTTGAAGTTGAGCAGCAGGTCGTTGTCATGATCGCCCATCTTCAGGTGCGAAAAGTCCGGCCCTGTGGTCTCCGAAATAGACTGCGCAATGCTCACCAACGCCTGTCGCGGCGAGCGGGTGGCCGGTGTCCAGTTCGGACATGGCGGTCTCCTGTTGTTGGCGTTATAGGAGCCTGGAAACTATCAGGCATGTGCGCCGCAGTTTCCGCGAGCCTGCCGGATCTGAAAACTGAAAAGGCGCCGCGTATCCATAACCAACGGGTTATGGATACGCGTGCACGCGATACTCCTGGCCTAGCTCGCGCAACACTTCCTGGCACCAGCGTGCGCCGAGGGACAGTGGTAAGGCGGCGTTGCTGCAGATGCCCACCGAGCCACCCCCCTCTTGCAGCTGCGGCGCCAGTTCCACCAACTCCCCTTTGGCCAGGGGGCTGCGCACGGCATCGGTCGGCGCCACCCAAACCGCTTCGCTGGTATCGACATAACGCCGGCTCAGGCTTAATGACAGGGTTTCCAGTCGTCGATTTGGCAAACGCAGACCGTGCTCGACGAGCAGGCTTTCGATGCGTTTGCGGATAGTAGTGCCAACTGTCGGAAGGACCATTGGATAGTCCTCCAGCGCGACCGTATCGAAAGCCCTCTCGAGCAGTGGATGGCCGGCTCGTACCACCAGGGTCAGGGGCTCGTTGTAGAGATGCTCGAAGGTCAGTCCTTGGATCTGCGGACTATCAGTCATGCGCCCGACAACCAAGTCCAGCTCGCCCACGCGCAATTGCGACAGAAGAGGCGCGCTGGGCCCGGTAACCACGCTGATCACCAGCGAGCAATGGCGCCTGTGCAGACGGCGCACCACCTCCGGCAGAAACTCGCCCTCGACCGTGGACAGCACGCCAAGGCGCACGTTGCTGGGTTGGAAGTCTCCGCCGCGTAGGCTCTCCACCCCTTCGCGCAGTGTCTGCACGCTGGGCCCGGCATAACGCAGGAAGACCACCCCGGCCTCAGTCAGCGTGGCGCCTTCCTTACCACGCTCGAACAACTGTGCGGTCAGCGCATCCTCTAGCTCCTTGAGCGTCTTGGAGACGGCAGGCTGGCTGATCGCTAGCCGATCGGCTGCACGCGCCAGGCTGCCTAGGCGTGCCACTTCCAAGAAGCACTGCAGGTGACGAAACTTGATGCGTTTGTCGATGCTCATCGGTCACTCCAGAAGGCCTTGGGCCACTGCCCCGTGCCGGGTTAGAACACGCCGTGAACGTACACCAGCACGCAAAGGCTCATCGGGTCGGAGAACGCCTGTACCGTCATACCGGTGTAGCCAAATTGCGCTTGGCCTCCTGGAGCAGGCGCTGAGTGATCAAATGCAGCATTTTGCTCGTAATTGACCTCACGGCGGCCGATTACTATAAACGCCGAAACGCCGACATCAAACGCTCACGTTGGGCTGGCTACCCGTCAAGGGCCTATTACTGCCCAAGGTAGACGTGGCACTGGCAGAGAAACAACAGCGCCATAAATCGACGGTGAGCATAAATCGCTGATGCGCCGGTAACTCAGGTGGCCATTTTCGTCGATCACTGGGGTCCACTGTGGCCAGCCAATGTCCGTCCGAAAGGTCAGATTGATGAGACCGGGCGGCTTCCAGGTCTGATGCCTGAAAGCTCAACCTACACATAGCCGTGACAAATCGATGTTTTTGACGAAATTTTCACGTCATTAAACTTGGCATGTTAGAGAAAATTACCTACACATTTCGATAATTTCGTCGCATCTTGGCAATTTTGGCGTTGCAATACGCTATCTCGGAGATAAATGTACTAACTTGTTAATTAGCTTGCTAAGGGCTTATGCTTTGCGCATTCCATCGCGAGATCCTTGGCATGAACGACTCACCGCGCGCATCTGGCGCCTCGAAAATCATTCTGGTTGGCTTGGGCGTGGTCATCGCCCTGCTTGGCCTATTGCTGGCTGCTGGCGGCATCAAGCTGGCCAGTCTGGGCGGCTCTTGGTACTTCCTGATCGGCGGTTTGGCCATGGCGATCGCCGGCATCCTTATCGCCCGCAGCAAGGTCGCTGGGGCCTGGCTATATGCCGCGTTCCTGCTCGGCACCGCACTATGGGCCGTGATTGATACCGGACTGGTGTTCTGGCCATTGTTCTCGCGCCTGTTCATGTTTGCCGTGATCGGTACCGTCGTCGCGCTGGTGTACCCGCTGCTCAAGCGCGCCAACGGTACCGGTACTGGACGCGGTGCCTACGCTGTCGCTGGTGTGATGGCGGTAGCGGTTGTGGTCGCGGCCGGCAACATGTTCGTGGCCCACCCAAGCGTGGCCCCGACCGGAATAGGCCCGGGGCTGACCGCAGTCGCACCTGCGCATGCGCAAAAAGACTGGGCTCACTACGGCAATACCGAAGGGGGCAGCCGCTTTGCCGCCCTTGATCAGATCAACCGCGGTAACGTCGACAAGCTGCAGGTCGCCTGGACCTACCACACCGGCGATGTCGCTATCAGTGATGGCAACGGTGCCGAAGACCAGCTGACCCCGCTCCAGGTCGGCAACAAAGTATTCATCTGCACGCCGCACAACAATCTGATTGCACTCGATGCCGACACCGGCAATGAGCTGTGGAAAAACACCATCAACGCCCAATCGAAAGTCTGGCAGCGCTGCCGCGGCCTGGCCTACTTCGACGCCACTGCGCCACTGGCCCAGCCCACCCAGCCGAACAGCTCACCCGTCGTTGCAGCTGCGCTAGCGCCTGGCGCCAACTGCCAGCGCCGCCTGCTGACCAATACCATCGACGGTCGCCTGATTGCAGTCGACGCTGACACTGGCGAGTTCTGCCAGGGCTTTGGCACCAATGGTCAGGTCAACCTGAAGGCTGGCCTGGGCGATGTACCGGACTCCTTCTACCAGCTGTCCTCGGCACCGCTGATGGCCGGCACCACCGTGGTTGTTGGCGGCCGTGTTGCAGACAACGTACAGACCGACATGCCAGGTGGCGTGATCCGTGGCTTTGACGTCATCACTGGGCAAATGCGCTGGGCCTTCGACCCAGGCAACCCTGAGGACCGCAATGCCCCCGCCGACGGCAGCACCTACGTGCGCAGTACGCCGAACAGCTGGGCGCCGATGTCCTACGACCCTGCGATGAACACCGTGTTTCTGCCGATGGGCTCATCGTCCACCGACATCTACGGTGTTGAACGCAGCAAGCTCGACCACACTTACGGCGCCTCGGTATTGGCCTTGGACGCCACTACCGGTGACGAGAAGTGGGTTTACCAGACCGTCCACAACGACCTGTGGGACTTCGACCTGCCGATGCAGCCGAGCCTGATCGACTTCACCAAGGACGACGGCCGGACCGTCCCTGCGGTGGTAATCGGTACCAAGGCCGGGCAGATCTACGTGCTCGACCGTGCTACCGGCAAACCGCTGAGCCAGGTCGACGAGGTGCCGGTCAAGCCAAGCAACATCCCCAACGAGCCGTACTCACCCACTCAGCCCAAGTCGGTCGGTATGCCGCAGATCGGCGCTCAAACCCTGACCGAATCGGACATGTGGGGCGCTACGCCATACGACCAACTATTGTGCCGCATCGACTTCAAGAAGATGCGCTATGACGGCCTTTACACCGCACCTGGCACCGACGTATCGCTGAGCTTCCCGGGCTCGCTGGGCGGCATGAACTGGGGCAGCATCTCCACTGACCCGGTGCATGGTTTCATCTTCGTCAACGACATGCGCCTGGGGCTGTGGAGTCAGATGATTCCGTCGCAGAATCAGGCTGAAGCTGCCAGTGGTGGCGAAGCACTGAACACCGGGATGGGGGCGGTACCGCTCAAAGGTACGCCGTACGCAGTGAACAAGAACCGCTTCCTGTCGATTGCCGGAATCCCGTGTCAGGCGCCACCGTTCGGCACCCTGACCGCAATTGACATGAAGACCCGCCAGGTCGCCTGGCAAGTGCCGGTCGGCACCGTTGAAGACACGGGTCCGCTTGGCATCCGCATGCACCTGCCGATCAAGATCGGCCTGCCAACGCTGGGCGGCACCCTGTCGACCCAAGGCGGCTTGGTGTTCATTGCCGGTACCCAGGACTTTTACCTGCGCGCCTTCAACAGTGGCAACGGTGAAGAAGTCTGGAAGGCTCGCTTGCCCGTCGGCAGCCAGGGTGGCCCGATGACTTACGTGTCGCCCAAGACCGGCAAGCAGTACGTGGTCGTCACCGCAGGCGGTGCCCGCCAGTCGACTGACCGTGGCGATTATGTAATCGCCTACGCCTTGCCATAACTGGCGCCTCTCCCGTACAGCACGAGGCCGCTTCTGCACACACGTTGCAGTGGCGGCCTCATGCATTTAGCGGCGCCGTTCATCATCACCTTGCGATTTCCAGGAAAGCTGCGCAATGTCCTTCGTGTTCCGTTTGTCCCCTGCTCCCATCACCGCCGGCCTGCTTCTGGTCCTGGCCAGCAACGGTGCCATGGCCGAAGCCGATCTGCTGCGCCGCAGCACCTTCACTGGCGACTGGGGCGGCCTGCGCCATCAATTAGAAGACAACGGCGTCAAGTTCAGCGCTGACTACAGCGGCGAAACCGCCTACAACGCCGATGGCGGTCTGCACCGCTCGGCGCGCTATTCGCAGAACATCAAGCTTGGCGTGCAGTTCGACTTGTCCCGCTTGTACGGACTGGACAACGCCGGCAAGGTCCAACTGAGCATCAACGACCGCCGCGGGCACAGCGCTTCGGAAGAACTGGTAGGCAACCGCCTGCCGATCCAGGAAAACTTCGGTGGCCTGTACACCCGCCTCACCGAGCTCAGCTATGAGCGCAACTTTACCCCGGCGCTGAATATCAAGCTCGGCTACATGGCCATGGGCAACGACCTTGGCGGCCTCGACAGCGGGATCCTGTGCAACTTCATGAATGCCGGCTTTTGCGGGCATCCGCTGAACATGTCCGGCGGCAGTGGCTGGACCAATTACCCCAACGCGCGGCTCGGTGCACGGGTCAAATACGACCTGTCGCCAGCCTGGCAAGTGCGCGTGGCGGCGTTCAATGTCGACCCCGAGAGCAATGGCAACTCCAGCCGTGCCTGGAAGTTTGGCCCCAAGCACACCACAGGCACGGTGGTGCCGGTGGAGCTGGTGTACAGGCTGCTGGGCGAGCTACCGGGTGAGTACAAAGTGGGTTATTACTACGACAGCTCAAACGTCAAGCGCACTGGCCGCAATGACGAAGTGGCCGGCCGTGGTGGGCACTACCTGCTGATCGATCAGGCGGTATGGAATGACCCGGGCGTGGCAGGCCGCAGTTTGCATGCCTTTGGTCAGTACTCGGCATCGAGCAAGGCTGCATCGCCGTTTACAAAATGGTATGGCACGGGTGTTGTGCTGTATCAGCCGTTTGCAGGGCGCCCGCGGGATACCTTGTCGCTGGGCTACGGCCGCGCCGTACCGAACCCCCGTAGTCGAGCTGTGCTGGAGGATGCAGCTGCGCGCAATGATCAGGAGTTCCCGACCATCGACAGTGCCGAGCAGTTGATCGAGCTGAGCTATGGATATCAGGTCACACCCTGGCTCAATCTGCGACCGGATCTGCAGTACATCATCGAGCCTGGGGCATTTACCGGCGCTGATATTGATAATGCGCTGGTAGTCGGATTGCAGGTCAAGGCCAGTTTCTGAAGCGCTCTGGATGGCACGGCTTGGTAGTCCTTTCCGCTTCCTGGGTGTCCTCTCGTCATGCTTGCAGCCCCTGGGGTCGGGGCAACGAGACGCCCCGTGGTCGGGCATGGCGATAGCTAGAGGGCGCGAACACGGCTGTAGCAACAAAGCTACGCGTGGAACTGTATGACAGGCCCCAACACAGCGCATTCAAGTTTCGCGCTGCCAGGCAGCCGAACTTCGTGGTTCGGTAATCGCACATATTCAACGCGCAATCACGTACATCGATTGACGAATTAACCAGATAGTACAAACATCGGAGCTCCCAATAACAACACAGTGATCTGCCAATGACGCCCCGCATCCTCGTGCTCAACGGCCCCAATCTCAATCTGCTTGGCACCCGCGAGCCGGACCAGTACGGTCGCGAAACGTTTAGCGACCTCGCTGACAGCTGCGGCGCCAGCGCTCGCGATCTGGGCCTGGACATCGAATTCCGCCAGACCAACCACGAAGGCGAATTGATCGAATGGATCCACGCTGCCCGCAGCCGTTGCGCCGGTATTGTGATCAACCCAGGCGCGTGGACCCATACGTCGGTGGCCATTCGTGATGCACTGGTGGCCAGCGAGCTACCGGTGATCGAAGTGCACTTGTCCAATGTGCACAAGCGCGAGCCGTTCCGGCATAACTCATTCGTTTCATCGATTGCAGTCGGGGTGATATGCGGTCTGGGCAGCGCAGGTTATCGCATGGCGCTGGCACACCTTGGGCACATGTTTGTCGAGCAAGCAGCATGAGCGAGCAAAGCATTCTGGTTGGCCTGATTGGCCGCGGCATCCAGGCATCGCGCACCCCTGCTCTACATGAGTGTGAGGGCGACGCGCAATCGTTGCGTTACGTGTACCGGCTGATCGATGCCGATGAGTTAGGACTCAAAGACAGCGCCCTGCCCGATTTGCTCGATGCTGCTCAGCGCACCGGTTTTACCGGACTCAACATCACCTTCCCGTTCAAGCAAGCGGTCGTGCCGTTGCTCGATGAACTGTCCGATGAGGCGCGTAGCATCGGCGCGGTCAACACGGTGGTCTTCAAGGACGGCAAGCGGATCGGCCACAACACCGATTGCCTGGGCTTCGCCGAGGGGTTCAGACACGGCCTGGCTGACGTCCAAAAACGGCGTGTGGTGCAGATGGGCGCCGGTGGCGCCGGGTCTGCCGTCGCCCATGCGCTGCTGACCGAAGGTGTCGAACAGTTGGCGCTGTTCGACATAGATTTCGCCCGCGGGCAAGCTCTGGTCGACAACCTCAACGAGCGCTTCGGTGCAGGCCGAACCAGCCTTGGCATTGACCTGGCCGCCACCCTGGCTGACGCCGATGGCCTAGTCAATACAACGCCGGTGGGGATGGCCAAGCTGCCGGGCACACCCGTGCCCGCCGGATTGCTGCATGCACGGCTATGGGTCGCCGAGATCATCTACTTCCCGCTTGATACGCCACTCCTGCGCCACGCTCGAGCACTCGGTTGCCGGACCCTGGACGGTGGCAAGATGGCGGTGTTCCAGGCGGTCAAGGCATTCGAGCTGATCAGCGGCAATGCTGCTGATGCTGGCAGGATGCAGGCGCATTTCGCCAGCATGGACTGAAGTGAGCTCGCCTGTTGGTGTAGATACCTGACACTGACGGGCCCAGGGCGCCTGATCAGGCAGTCGTTCATGAGCGCCGCACCGTGCTGATGCCCTTGCCGGACCGCTTCGATGCATTCGCCGTGGATCAGCCCAGCAAGGGCATCACGCTTTGGCTGCTCAATGACGATCAGGCGTTTTGCGGTCATTGGGCAGGTACAGCACGTGCCGTCTCTTTCATGCCTGGATATAGCGCAGCACCACGTCGCCGATCATCTGTTTGTGGCGCTGCTTGATCTGCTCGTCGGTCATATCGATCTGGAAGATCTCACCGAAGGTGTGTCGGTTGGAGACCCGATAGAAGCAGAACGAGCTCATCAGCATATGCAGGTCGATGACTTCGATACCCGTGCGAAAAACGCCCTCGGCAACGCCGCGTTCCAGCGAGCGGCCGAGCGTCTTCAACACCACGCTGCTCATCTCGCGGATCACCGGTGATTGCTTGACGTATTCGCCATAGTGGATATTTTCGGTCGAGACGATACGCACGAAGTCGACGTTGTGATCATGGTGATCGAAGGTGAACTCCACCAGTCGGCGGATGGCCTGCTCCGGCGGCAATGACTCCAGATCCAGGCTGTGCTCGGTCTTGCGAATGTCGCCATAAAGCTTGACCAGGCACTCGACGTAGAGCTGCTCCTTGCTGCCAAAATAGTAATAGATCATGCGCTTGGAAGCAGCGGTACGCTCGGCGATGGCGTCGACGCGGGCACCGGCCAGGCCCTGCTGGACGAACTCGCCAATTGCGGCCTGAAGGATATCCTCGCGGGTCTTCTCCGGGTTGTTCTTGCGCGATTTACGGCCCCCGTCGGAGGCAGGCTCGCCAAGGCTGACTACGGAATCATTCATACCCACTCACAGCCTGATTATTGGAATGGGTGGGATTATCCGTCACTGGTGCGATGCAGGGAAGCGCGCGGAGGGTGGCACCGGTCAGGTTTTGTCACAGGGGCACCGGCCCAGGGCCGGCATCTGCCTTACAACACCGGTTTGCGCGGGGCCCCGCTGCGGGCTTTGGCCATGGCCGCCAGGCGGACCGCAACATTGGCAGCGCCATAACCGGCATACCCACCCTTGCGCTGAATGATTTCGAAGAAGAAACGCTTCTCGAAGGGCTCGGTATACACATGGAACAGCTCGCCACCCTGCGCATCACGGTCGTACAGCACATTGTAGTAAGCCAGTTCGCTAAGGAATTCGTCGTCGAAATCAAACCTGGCCGCGAGGTCATCGTAATAATTCAACGGGATCTCCAGCAGCGGCACGCCAGCGTTTTTCGCCCGCGCCACCTCGCCAAAGATGTCGGCACAATCAAAGGCGATGTGGTGCACTCCCGAACCACGGTAGCTTGACAGCGCGTGAGCAATTGCGGTGTTGCGATTCTCGGAAATGTTCAGTGGCAGGCGCAGTGTGGAGCATTGGCTGCGCAAGGCACGGCTCTTGACCAGGCCATAGGGATCGGGCAAGACCACTTCGTCGTCGGCCTCGAAGTCGAACAGGCTCTTGTAGAACAGCACCCAGCTGTCCAGCGATTCGGCCGGAATGGCCAGGGCCATGTGATCAATGCGTTGCAGGCCGCCGCCAGCGTCGGGGGCGGCATCCAGGCGGAAATCGCTGTCGTAGATGGTATGCCCGGCACCTGCCTGCTCGACCAAGTAGATCAGGCTGCCATCCGGCGAACGCACGGCCGGGATCTCGCGTTCGTTGGGCCCGACCAGGCCACGGAACGGCTGACCACCGTAGGCGGTAGCGCGCTGCAATGCGGCCTGAGCGTCCTTGACCCGTAGTGCGATGGCGCACAACGAGGGACCATGGGCTTCGAAGAAGTTGTGTGCAAATGAATAGGGCTCAGCGTTGAGCACGATGTTGATATCGCCTTGACGCAGCAGTCGAACACCCTTGCTGCGGTGAGCGCCGGCTTCGACAAAACCCAGACGCTCGAGCCAACCACCCAGACGTGCACCGACTGACTCATCGACGGCAAACTCAAGGAATTCTACACCGTCGTAGGCACTGGCCGGGGCTGGGTCAAACAGTACCCCAGGCTCGATCCGCTGGGCTTCGTGCTGCAATTGCAGGCGCGTCTTTTCTTCCAGATACAGGAGTGAACGCAGCCCATCGGCGGCAATCTGCCGGGTAGGTGCGGCACGAAAGCCATCGTTGAAGATTTCCAGCGACAACGGCCCGCAGTAGCCGGTTTGCAGAATCGGTGCGAGAAAGCCCGCCAGGTCCATCTCGCCCTGCCCTGGGAAGCAGCGGAAATGACGGCTCCACTCCAGTACATCCATGGCCAGGATGGGTGCATCCGCCATTTGCACGAAGAAAATCTTGTCGCCTGGAATCTGACGGATAGCGCTCGGGTCGCCCCGCAGTGACAAGGTATGGAAGCTGTCGAGGATCACGCCCAGCCCCGGATGATCGGCCTGGCGGACCAGGTCCCAGCCCTGCTGGTAGGTATTGACGTGCCGGCCCCAGGCCAACGCTTCATAGCCAATACGTAGGCCGCGGACACCGGCACGTTCGGCCAGCAACCGCAGATCGTCGACCAGAAGCTGCCCATCGCCCAGTGCGTCCGCCTGACTGTTGCTGCACACCAGCATCAGATCAGTGCCTAGTTCCTGCATCAGGTCGAATTTGCGTTCGGCGCGCTCGAGGTTTTTCTGTAGACGCTCGCGGCGACAGCCTTCGAAATCGCGAAATGGCTGAAACAGGGTGATGGCGATGCCTAGATCGGCGCACATCTGACGGATCTCGCGCGGGCTACCGGCGTAGTAGAGCAGGTCATTTTCAAAAATCTCGACGCCGTCAAAGCCGGCTGCGGCGATGGCTTCGAGTTTCTCCGGCAGAGTGCCGCTCAAGGATACGGTGGCAATCGAACGCTGCATGCTGGGGTTCCCTTTATCTGAAAGGCATCAGCCAACGAACCCTTGCAGGCGCTTGGCGCACTCGATTATTCGCGGGTAAAGTCACGCCATCAATGGGTTTTGTACGAAATGGTTAGTTTTCGTTCGATTACCGAACGAAAGCGGGTTTGTCGAATTGATTCGCCGCTCACGCCTGGTTGAACATGGATCCAGTTACAGATCATTCGAGCATTTCACTGCCCTGCGAACGCTCAGCAGATCCTGACCTACAAGCCCAACGTCACGACCTAACAAGTTCAATAACAAGAACAACGGAGACAACAATGGCTCACTCCAGCTCCCAAGCTAAGAAAGCGACCGCCAGTGGGTGGATAGGCTCGGCCCTCGAGTACTATGACTTTTTTATCTACGCCCAAGCCGCAGCTTTGATCTTCCCGCAGTTGTTCTTCCCGTCGATGGACCCCACGATGGCCATCATCGCGTCGCTGGCAACTTATGGCGTCGGTTACCTGGCCCGTCCCGTGGGTGCGGTTGTCCTCGGTCACTGGGGCGATACCCGCGGTCGCAAAAACGTTTTGCTGCTGTGCATGTTTCTGATGGGTATTTCGACCATGGCCGTAGGCCTGCTGCCCACTTACCACGACATTGGCATCATTGCCCCAATTGTTCTTGCGCTGCTGCGCCTGGTTCAGGGCTTTGCAGTCGCTGGTGAAATCTCCGGTGCTAGCGCCATGATCATGGAACATGCGCCCTTCGGACGGCGAGGTTACTACGCCAGCTTCACCTTGCAGGGGGTTCAGGCCGGTCAGATAATGGCTGCTGCGGTGTTCCTGCCACTGGCCTACTTCATGCCAAGCGAAGCGTTCAGCGATTGGGGCTGGCGCATTCCTTTCCTGCTCAGCGCATTCGTGCTGGTAGCCGGTTTCATCATCCGCAAGGAGGTCCATGAGACCCCGGCCTTCGTCGAGGGCGAACAGGTAGACAAGATCGCCCGCTCGCCCGTCAAAGAAGCCTTCAAGTACAGCTGGAAGCACATGGTGCTGGTCGTGTTCATGGCGCTGATGAACGTCATTCCGGTGGTTGCGACGGTGTTCGGCGCAGCCTATGCAGTTCAGCCGGCCTACGGCATTGGTTTTGACCAAAGCGTCTACCTGTGGATCCCAGTAGTGGGCAACATCGTCGCAGTGCTCATGATCCCGTTCGTTGGTAGCCTGTCTGACAAGATCGGCCGGCGTCCGATCATGATCATTGGCTGTCTGGGCTCGGGGCTGCTGGCTTTCGGTTATCTGTATGCGATCAGTATCCAGAGCGTGCCGCTGGCCTTTGCCGCTTCGATCCTCATGTGGGGTATGGTCTACCAAGGCTACAATGCAGTTTTCCCAAGCTTCTTCCCGGAGCTGTTCAACACGCGCTACCGCGTCTCGGCCATGGCCATCGCACAGAACGTCAGCACCATGTGCACCGCCATGCTGCCAGCCATCTTTGCTGCCATTGCACCACCGGGCTCGGACAACATCTGGCTTATTGTGGGGGGGTCGGCGTTTTTCATCACCTGCATCTGTGCCTTAGCCGCCTATGTCGCGCCTGAGACATACCGCTTGGCGATGGAAGATCTCGGCAGCCCAGACGCCAAGCCGATCGATGAAAATGCATACGGCGCCCTCTGCCAAGACAGGCTCAACACCGCTGCCACTCAGTGAAAACGGTTTGGGGTGCATCTTGTGCATAGCGCTGACTGCTGCCGATGAGTCCAGCGCTGTGGTCTAGACCTCGATCAGGATTCACAACTTAAAGCACACTTTCGGTCAGGGCCTTAAGGCTGCAGGGGTAACGAAGGAGGATCGCGAGTCGTGTTTGGACACAAGAATGGCAGCGTGACCAGGCAAGATCTGGGTTGATCACATTCGGAACAAGGGAAACGAAGCCACCCACGAAATTGCACTTGTGAGCAAGCAAGACGCTAACGAGCTGGTAAAATTCACCGAGATGCTGGTGAAGTTCGTGTATGAATTTCCTAACTCAGTGTCGCTCCCTGAAGCCTAACTGTACTGCAGCATTAACGGAATATGCGCTCCTAAAGCCGCACAAATCTGCGGCTCCCAAGGCATGACTGTCTAATGCCCTTGCCCCATTTTCAGCGGGTTTAGCCTATTGAAAGCGCAATGCTTCAAGGGAGTATTAGACAGCGTGGCCACCCTCCTCCGACGCTCTGCCGAATCCAATCCCTAACCCTGCTACACGGTCGTGATCCCGGACGCTGAACAGGACCACACCTCACACCTCGAACGTATCGCCCTCCATGACCCTCGAGTCCGCATTTATCAGGGATGGGGAAAGAGGATGCGCTTGATCAATCACTAACGCTTTGGAGCACCCTGCTCAACCAGGGCACGCCAGGCTTGATAGCTAGGGCGTTTCTGCATACCGTCATGCCATGCTCGCAACGCGACGCATTCTTCGGGTACCTGCAGCTTCACCAGCGATGCGAAGATCATACCGCCCAGCACGGCGATGTCCGCCATTGAAAACGTGTTGCCGGCAACGAATGGCTGACCTTCGAGCAGATCGTTGAAATAACGCATACCTCTGATCGCTTTCTCGCCCATCTTGGCACCCCACTCAGCGTTCTGATACAGCTCAACCTCCGGGCCCAAGCCAGGAGTGGCGTGGTGAAAGTAAACGCTTACGGCATCAAGAAATTCGATTTCAGCGCGCTTGGTCATCATGTGGATCAGCCCCTTCTCCAGAGGCGTTTCGCCTGTGAGCGTCGGATTACCGTCCAAGCTATCCAGGTATTGCGTAATCGCGGTGCATTCCGCAATCAGAGTTCCGTCTTGCAGCTCCAGCACAGGGAGCGTGCCAGAGTAGTTGATTGCAAGAAAATCAGGTTGCTTGTGTTCGCCTGTCCACAGGTTCACCGAGACGAACTCGATATCCTGAAGGAGGCCTTTTTCAGCCAGGGCGATACGTATCCGGGCTGGGTACGGCCCATCGAACCAGTCATAGATTTTCATAGAAGGAGTACTCGGGGTGTCAACGTGCTGCTGTGGAGTGGTCATGGCTTTCTTAACTACCTATCAGTTGGTAGGTGAAGATTGAGCTAGCTTTATAGGCGTGTCAACCCCTACCTGTCAATTGGCAGGTAGCTTCTTGATGGGTATGATGTGCAGCACACAGAATCTGATCCGAAAGGCACCAACGTGAATGAAAACGCCCGTGAAGCCATCTTGGCTGCGGCAAGATCCGCAGCGCAGCTGCATGGATACAGCGGCATCAATTTTCGCAGTATTGCTGAAGAGGTGGGCATCAAGAACGCAAGTATCTACTATCATTTCGCGAGCAAGGCTGATCTAGGCGCTGCCGTCGCAGAACGCTATTGGCAGGACACACTAACGATGCTTGCAGAAATACGGGCTTCGAATACTGATCCGCTTCAGTGTTTGCTGCTGTACCCCTCTATCTTTCGTAAATCCTTGAAGGACCATAATCGGCTCTGCCTATCCAGCTTCATGGCCGCAGAATACGAAGATTTACCCGAGCAAGTATCCAAAGAGATCAAAAAGTATGCGGACGTTAACGTGAGATGGCTTGCAGCCGTATTGGCAGATGCTGGCTGGGGCGCTGGCGCAGCCTGTGAGCGTCGTGCACGCGCCATCTACACGGCCGTCGCTGGTGCGCAGCTGATTGCGCGGACTTCCGAGGATCTCAATCTATTCGATGATCTGGTGTCAACTTATCAAGAAGCAGGACTCATCCCAACCTGATTGCTCAACAGCACAGTTTGTTACTGTAGCGGCCGTGGGCCAGCCCCCGAAGCGCGGCAGCGCGTGCGTCTGGATCGTTGATCAATACCACGGCAGCCGCTAAGCCAACCCAGGGGTTCACGTCAGGATCCGCCTGATGCCCTCATCGATCAGCGTGGACGGATACGGGTTGATGCCGTTTTCGTGCACGATGATGCCGACCACCCGTTCGCGCAGGATCTGCGGCCTGAAGATGACAATCGAGTTGCGCACGCCGACGCCCAGGCGCTTGGCGATGGCTTTCGCATAGGCATTGGTGTCGTTCTCGCTCGCTGGCGCCCACCGGTTGATGAACTCCAGCGGAGTGTCGATACCAGGCCGGCCAACGCCGGGCATCCCATCCTTGCCCCGATAATTGAGCAGCAGCTTGCCCAGGACACGGACGCCGTTCTCTGGATGGTCGAAGCGGGCGAAGCGCGGCTTGGTCACGCCTACCTCCAGGCCCAGTTGCTCTTGCCAGGCGTTGCGCGAGCTGTAATCGATGTTCCCTGGATGGTGTTGCGGACACCGCGGGGTGTAGTCATAGGTTTTCTCCGGACAAAAAAGCCCACACTGGGCGGGCTTGGATGTGCCTTATTGGTTGCACGAACGTCCAATCTGCATCATCCGATACGCGCCACTGGATATGGAAAATGGATTTTTCGCACTAGCGCCATTCAGCTGGCTGCTTACTGGCTGCTCCCACTTCTCCAACAGCACCTACGGGAGCCCCACTAACAAGCATGAGATTGCGTGCGATGACACTCCTGCGAATCAACCGGGCTGCTACAACCGGCAATACCAGGAAGGCATCCTCAACAAGCTGCTCGACTCGCTTTCTTGAATCACGGGTGGTCTTAGAGATCTGTGTCACCAAAGCACGACGACCTCGGATACAGTGAGCCTAGCAATACCGAGCAATGCAGGCGTCGACGAGCGGGGCTATCCCCGCTACTGCTAAGCGATACGATAGTGCAATCTATGGAAGGAATTTCTTTATGAAGCGTGTTGCTGCATCACTCATATTCACTGCGCTGGCGGGCTGCTCTCACTACAGCTCCAGCGATGACACTACGGAGGTAGGCTCTAAGGGATACGCCGTTCGGTGTGATGCTTCGCCTGCTAACCAGCCAGGCTGTTATGAGCCACCGCCGTCTTTCAACTGGTGGCCAACCGATAAGCTGAAGTTTCAAATCGGTAGGAAATGAGAGGCACCGCTACTCGCGCATGAAGCGCTTTGAAAGTAAATCGACAGGCACAAATAGCCCACGCCGAGCGTGCCGTATGGTGAAGCATAATAGCCAACTGCATCTGCGTGCCAGTGTAGGCCGGATCTATGAGAGCAATGACCCCCTGAGTATCTGGCCCACGAGGTGGTCAACGTAAAGGTAGGCGCGTTCGACGTCTTGAAAGGCGTCCCGTCTGCGAGCAACACGCTGGCTACAAGTATTGGCCCGAGACGGAGCCCCTGGAAGAGGGCACGGGTAAGAGCGGCGAAACCCTGGCAGGAGGACAACCTTCGCCCCGCTCACCCTGGATATGCCTTGATCAGGATTCACGATTTCAAGCATACCTTCGGTCGACGACTGCTGGCAGCAGGCGTTACTGAGGAAGATCGGAAATCACTGCTCGGGCACAAGAACGGCAGCATCACCAGTTATTACTCCGGCGCAGAGCTGGGCAAGCTGATTGAGGCTGCGAACATGGTATCAACAACGAACTCTAGAGGCCCTGTGTTGACGATCTTGAAGAGGAAAATCGGATGATGTCCCGAAAATCTCCCCAGATGCAGAAATGAAAAAGCCACCCTAAGGTGGCTAAGTCATTGAATATAATGGTCGGGACGGAGTGATTCGAACACTCGACCCCTTGCACCCCATGCAAGTGCGCTACCGGGCTGCGCTACGCCCCGACTCGGTTTGAAGCATGTTCTCGTTACCGCTGAGAACGATGAAGAAGATACCCTAACCTTTTGATTAATGGAAGCTTTTTTTCAAAAATTTCCACTCATCTTAAACAACGGTCACTTCTTCAACACCACCAGCACATCTTCCAGCTCCACAATCATCTGACGAATCAGCTGTTTGTACTGGCTCGACTCATCCTTGGCCTCATCACTGGAAAGCCGCAAGCGCGCCCCGCCGATGGTGAAGCCCTGGTCGTAAAGCAATGCGCGGATTTGGCGGATCATCAGCACGTCTTGGCGCTGATAATAACGCCGATTGCCCCGCCGCTTCACAGGATTGAGCTGATCGAACTCCTGCTCCCAATACCGCAGCACGTGCGGTTTTACAGCGCAAAGTTCGCTCACTTCACCAATGGTGAAGTACCGTTTGCCCGGTATGGGGGGCAGTTCGTCGTTATGGCTTGGTTCCAGCATAGGCCTCAACCCGGGCCTTCAACTTCTGCCCTGGACGAAAGGTGACGACGCGCCGTGCGGTGATCGGGATTTCTTCCCCAGTCTTGGGGTTGCGGCCCGGCCGTTGGCGTTTATCGCGAAGGTCGAAGTTGCCGAAACCGGACAACTTGACCTGCTCGTTCTCTTCAAGTGCGTGCCGAATTTCTTCGAAAAACAGCTCGACCAGCTCCTTGGCCTCACGCTTGTTAAGCCCCAGCTCCTCGTACAGCCTCTCGGCCATCTCAGCTTTCGTCAGAGCACCCATGCCGTTATTTCCTTAACGTGGTGTTCAACCTTTGTTCGAGCGAGGTGAGGATAGTGTGCAAGGTAGTGTTCACCTCATCGTCGTTAAGAGTGCGCGATGGATGCTGCCAGGTCAAGCCGACTGCCAGGCTTTTTCTATCAGGATCAATGCCTTTACCCTGGTAGACATCAAACAGCCTGAGGTCTGTGAGCCATTCGCCTGCATTGTCACGAATTACGTCAAGTACGTCTTGAGACGCTACATCACGTCCTGCGATCAACGCCAGGTCACGACGAGTTTCCGGGAACTTGGACAGCTCGCTGAATTTCGGCAACCGGCCTTCGACCACATCGGCCAGCACCAACTCGAAAACGAAGACTTGACGGTCCAGGTCCAGGGCTTTTGCAAGCTCGGGATGAAGCGCGCCCAAATAGCCAACAACCTTGCCTTCACGCTGGATTTCAGCCGTCTGACCAGGGTGCAAGGCTGGATGCTTGCCAGCGACGAAGGTGAAATCGTCCAGCGCGCCGGAATGACCCAACAAGGCTTCCACATCGGCCTTCACGTCGAAGAAGTCGATGGTGTCACGGCCATTGGCCCAGCCTTCAGGCAAGCGGCTGCCCGTAACGACGCCGGCAATCATCGGCTCCTGCGCCAAGTTGCCCAGTTGGCCAACGAAACGCAGGCCACTTTCGAACAAGCGCACCCGGTCCTGCTGGCGATTGAGGTTGTGCTGCACTGCCTTGACCAGGCCCGGCCACAAGGAGGCACGCATGGCCGCCATGTCGCTGGAGATGGGGTTGGCCAGCAACAGTGGCTCTACGCCTGGGCTGAACAGCTCGAACAGTTTCGGATCGATGAAGCTGTAGGTAATGGCTTCCTGATAACCACGAGCAACCAGCAGACGACGCAGGTTCGGCAGCTCGCCACGGGTTTCCGGACGGGCTTGCGGCGCCAGGCGTGCCTGCGGGTAACGCACGGGCAAGTTGTTGTAACCGTACAGTCGCGCGAGCTCTTCGATCAGGTCGACTTCAAGGCTGATATCGAAGCGGTGGCTCGGAACGTTGACCGTCCACTGCCCTGCCCCGTCCGCCTGGGTAGCCAGACCAAGGTTGTTGAGCAACTGCTCGACCTGGGCCGGGTCCATTTCCATGCCAAGCATCTGGGCGATGCGCTCGGCACGCAAGGTAACCGGGGCGATGCTGGGCAGGTGTTGTTCGCTGACGGCTTCGACGATGGGGCCGGCTTCACCGCCTACCACTTCCAGTAGCAACGCGGTCGCACGCTCCATGGCTTCACGGGCCAACTGGGAATCGACGCCGCGCTCGTAACGGTGCGAGGCATCCGTGTGCAGGCCGTAGGAGCGGGCTTTGCCTGCAACGGAAATCGGCTCGAAGAACGCGCTTTCCAGGAACAGATCGCGGGTTTTGGCAGTATCGACGCCGCTGTGCTCGCCGCCCATGACGCCGGCGATGGCCAGGGCGCGGGTGTGGTCGGCGATGACCAGGGTGTCGGCACGCAGTGCAACTTCCTGGCCGTCTAGCAGGACGAGTTTTTCGCCCTCTTCGGCCATGCGCACGCGAATGCCGCCGTTGATCTCTGCCAGGTCAAAAGCGTGCATCGGCTGGCCGAGTTCGAGCATCACGTAGTTGGTGATATCTACGGCAGCGTCGATGCTGCGCACGTCGCTGCGGCGCAGACGCTCGACCATCCAAAGCGGCGTCGGCTTGCTCAGGTCAACGTTGCGGATCACCCGACCCAGGTAACGTGGGCAGGCAGCCGGCGCTTGGACCTCGACCGGGCGTACTTCGTCGTGCGCGGCAGCCACGGCGGGTACCAGCGGGCGGGTAACCGGTACGTCGTACAGCGCGCTGACGTCGCGGGCCAGGCCAGCGATCGACAGGCAATCACCCCGGTTGGGGGTAAGTCCGATTTCGATACTGGCATCATCCAGACTCAGGTACTGGCGAATGTCCTCGCCTACCGGCGCATCGCTGGCCAGTTCGAGCAGACCGTCGTTTTCTTCACTGATCTGCAATTCCGCCGCCGAGCAGAGCATGCCGAAGGACTCCACACCGCGCAGCTTGGCCTTCTTGATCTTGAAGTCGCCAGGCAGTTCGGCGCCGATCATGGCAAACGGGATCTTGATCCCTGGCCGTGCGTTAGGCGCGCCGCACACGACCTGGAACGTTTCCTGACCATTGCTGACCTGGCACACACGCAGCTTGTCGGCGTCCGGGTGTTGTTCGGTGGCAAGGATTTCACCCACCACGATGCCGCTGAACTGGCCAGCAGCAGGGGTTACGCTGTCGACTTCCAGGCCGGCCATGGACAGGCGGGCCACCAGTTCGTCACGGGAGACTTGCGGGTTTACCCAACCGCGCAGCCACTGTTCACTGAATTTCATGCTGTTCTTCTCCTGAAGGTTGCGTCGATTGGCTTAGCGGAATTGGGCTAAGAACCGCAGGTCGTTGTCGAAGAACAAACGCAGATCATTGACGCCATAGCGCAGCATGGCCAGGCGCTCGGCGCCCATGCCGAAGGCAAAGCCCTGGAATTCTTCAGGATCGATGCCCGACATGCGCAGCACGTTCGGGTGCACCATGCCGCAGCCCATCACTTCCAACCAGCCGGTCTGCTTGCATACCCGGCAGCCATTGCCCGAGCACATGACGCACTGGATATCCACCTCAGCAGACGGCTCGGTGAAGGGGAAGAACGATGGACGGAAACGCACCGCCAGTTCTTTTTCGAAGAACACACGCAGAAATTCTTCGATGGTGCCCTTGAGGTCGGCGAAATTGATGCCGCGGTCAATCAGCAAGCCTTCGACCTGGTGGAACATCGGCGAGTGAGTGATATCCGAGTCGCAGCGGTAAACGCGGCCAGGGCATACAATGCGAATGGGTGGCTGGGTGGACTCCATGGTCCGTACCTGCACCGGCGATGTGTGGGTACGCAGCAGCATGTTGGCGTTGAAATAGAAGGTATCGTGCATCGCCCGGGCCGGATGGTGGCCCGGGATGTTGAGCGCTTCGAAGTTGTGATAGTCGTCTTCGACTTCAGGACCTTCGGCAATGCCGTAGCCAATGTGCGTGAAGAACTGTTCGATGCGTTCGAGTGTACGGGTGATGGGGTGCAAGCCACCGGTGGCCTGGCCACGGCCTGGCAGGGTCACATCAATGCATTCGGCAGCCAGGCGAGCGCTGAGCTCGGCTTCTTCGAAGGCTGCCTTGCGTGCGTTCAGCACAACGGTGACGCGCTCTTTGGCGTCGTTGATCAGCGCGCCCACTTTGGGCCGCTCCTCGGCTGGCAGGTTGCCCAGGGTCTTCATCACCTGGGTCAGCTCGCCCTTCTTGCCGAGATAGTTGACCCGGATCTGTTCCAGGGCATTGATGTCTTCAGCGCGCTCCACGGCCTCCAGGGCTTGGGAGACCAGCGCATCCAGGTTTTCCATGTACAGACTCCAGATACGAAAATAGGGGAAGAGCTTTGAAGGCTCTTCCCCTATCGATGACGTTCAATGCCCGGCGACGCAAGCGTCGCCGGGTGATTGTCGCGGGTACTTAAGCCAGAACGGCTTTAGCTTTCTCGACAATCGCAGCAAACGCCGCTTTTTCGTTCACTGCCAGATCGGCCAGAACCTTACGGTCGATTTCGATCGAAGCCTTTTTCAGGCCAGCAATCAAACGGCTGTAGGACAGACCGTTGGTGCGGGCACCGGCGTTGATACGAGCGATCCACAGTGCGCGGAACTGACGCTTCTTCTGGCGACGGTCGCGGTAGGCGTATTGGCCTGCCTTGATGACCGCTTGCTTGGCAACACGGAATACGCGCGAACGTGCACCGTAGTAACCTTTAGCCAGTTTCAGAATTTTCTTGTGACGCTTACGGGCGATGACGCCACGCTTAACACGAGCCATGAGTAACTTCCTCTATCTTAACCAGAATTAACGTACGCGCAGCATGCGCTCGACTTTTGCCACGTCGGACGGGTGCAGCAAGCTGGCACCGCGCAGTTGACGCTTACGCTTGGTCGACATTTTGGTCAGGATGTGGCTCTTGAAAGCGTGCTTGTGCTTGAAGCCCGAAGCGGTCTTCAGGAAGCGCTTCGCAGCACCGCTCTTGGTTTTCATTTTTGGCATGTTGGAACTCCGCATTCGATAAAAATTACACAATAATCATCAGGCCTGCCGTGCCCGGGAGATTACTTCTTCTTTTTGGGGGCGATGACCATCATAAGCTGGCGTCCTTCCATCTTAGGATGCTGCTCGACGGAACCGTATTCGATCAGGTCAGCTTCAACCCGCTTCAACAGCTCCATGCCCAGCTCCTGGTGGGCCATCTCACGACCACGGAATCTCAGAGAGATCTTGGCCTTGTCCCCTTCGGTAAGGAAACGTACCAGGTTGCGTAGTTTTACCTGGTAATCCCCTTCTTCCGTCCCTGGACGAAACTTGATTTCTTTAATCTGGATCTGTTTCTGGTTTTTCTTGGCTTCGTTGGCCTGCTTCTTCTTCTCGAAGAGGTGCTTGCCGTAGTCCATCACCTTGCAGACGGGCGGAAGCGCGTCTGCAGAGATTTCCACCAGATCCAGCTTCGCTTCTTCAGCGATACGAAGCGCTTCATCAATCGAGACGATGCCAACCTGCTCGCCGTCTGCGCCAATTAACCGAACCTCGCGGGCCGAGATATTCTCGTTGATCGGGGCCTTCGGTACAGCACGTTTATCATTTCTCATTTCACGCTTAATAGTCATTACTCCGTTGTTTGGCGACCACGCCGGGAAACCGCTTGCGTCAGGAGCTCAGCGAACTGGGCGACGGGCATGGAGCCCAGGTCAGCGCCTTCGCGAGTACGCACTGCTACGGTCTGCGTTTCGACTTCGCGGTCCCCTATAACCAAAAGGTACGGGACCTTGAGCAAAGTATGCTCACGGATTTTAAAGCCGATCTTCTCATTTCTCAAGTCCGACTTGGCACGGAAACCGCTACCGTTCAGAGTTTTCTCAACTTCAAGGGCAAAATCGGCCTGTTTGTCGGTGATATTCATGATCACCGCCTGCGTCGGCGCCAGCCAGGCAGGGAACACGCCGGCGTAGTGCTCGATCAGCATGCCGATGAAGCGCTCGAACGAACCCAGAATGGCGCGGTGCAGCATGACCGGGCGCACGCGGCTGTTGTCTTCGGCGATGTAGCTGGCGTCCAGACGCTCCGGCAGGTTCGGGTCGTACTGCAGGGTGCCGCACTGCCAGTTACGGCCGAGGCAGTCACGCAGGGTGAACTCGATCTTCGGCCCGTAGAAGGCGCCCTCGCCCGGCTGGTATTCCCACTCCAGGCCAGATTCGTTCAGGGCATCGGCCAACGCGCCCTCGGCACGGTCCCACAGCTCTTCGGAGCCAACACGCTTGGCCGGACGGGTGGACAACTTCATGGCGATGTCGCTGAAGCCGAAGTCCTTGTACACATCCAGGGTCAGCTTGATGAAGTCGGCAGCTTCTTTCTTTACCTGCTCTTCGGTGCAGAAGATGTGGGCATCGTCCTGTACGAAGCCGCGCACACGCATGATGCCGTGCAGGGCGCCAGATGGCTCGTTGCGGTGGCACGCACCAAACTCGGCCAGGCGCAGCGGCAGGTCGCGGTAGCTCTTGAGCCCTTGGTTGAAGACCTGCACGTGGCACGGGCAGTTCATTGGCTTGACTGCGTAGTCACGGCTCTCCGACGACGTGGTGAACATGTTCTCGGCGTAGTTGGACCAGTGGCCCGAACGCTCCCACAGGATGCGGTCGACCACTTGCGGGGTCTTGATTTCCTGATAACCGTTCTCGCGCTGGACATTACGCATGTACTGCTCGAGCACTTGGTAGACAGTCCAGCCGTTAGCGTGCCAGAACACCATGCCCGGTGCTTCTTCCTGCAAATGGAACAGGTCGAGCTGCTTGCCGATCTTGCGATGGTCGCGCTTCTCGGCTTCTTCGATGCGCTGGATGTAGGCCGCCAGCTGCTTCTTGTCCGCCCAGGCAGTGCCGTATACGCGCTGCAACTGTTCGTTCTTGGCATCGCCACGCCAGTAGGCGCCGGACAGCTTGGTCAGCTTGAATGCCTTGAGGAAACGGGTGTTGGGCACGTGCGGGCCGCGGCACATGTCCACGTATTCTTCGTGATAGTACAGGCCCATGGCCTGCTCGTTCGGCATGTCCTCGACCAGGCGCAGCTTGTAGTCTTCGCCACGGGCGGTGAACACGTCGATGACTTCAGCGCGCGGAGTCATCTTCTTGATGACGTCGTAGTCCGTGTCGATCAACTGCTGCATGCGCTTCTCGATGGCCGCCAGGTCATCCGGCGTGAAGGGCCGCTCGTAAGCGATATCGTAATAGAAGCCTTCGTCGATCACAGGGCCGATCACCATCTTGGCGGTCGGATACAGCTGCTTCACCGCGTGGCCAACCAAGTGGGCGCACGAGTGACGAATGATCTCCAGTCCCTCTTCATCTTTGGGGGTGATGATCTGCAGCGTAGCGTCGTTCTGGATCAGGTCGCACGCGTCGACCAGCTTGCCGTCTACCTTGCCGGCAACGGTAGCCTTGGCCAGACCGGCGCCGATGGATGCGGCGACCTCGGCAACGGACACGGGGTGATCGAACGAACGCTGGCTGCCATCGGGAAGAGTAATGGTGGGCATTGGCGCCTCCTCTCCTAGTGGTGACCCCTACCAAAGGTCACGTGGGTTGGGATGAGCCAGTACAAGATCCGAACCTGCCTTCCGTTTGACGGGAAGCCTGCCTCACAGTGGCAGAAGCCTTTGGGCTTGCGGGGACGAACCAGAGTGACTGGAAAGAAAATAGAACAGCAGCGGGGACGTTGTCAGCTGCAAGCCGGGCATGCTAGCACGCAGTCAGAGCCGTGCGCAGGAATATTTGGAAATTGCCGCCGGCGGTGAACTTCCGCGACAGCTTCCCTATCAGACGTGTGGAAGCAACCTGCTCTTGATGAGAACTGACCCAAGGAGTAATCGGTTATGCGAGTTCCGTCTCTTCTGGCCCTGGCGGCCGCTGGCGCCCTGCTGATGCCAATGGCCGCGAACGCTGGCAACTTCCCTGCCGGCAAGGAAAATGCCTATATGGCCCAGTGCACGCAAGTTGCCACTGGCCAGGGCGTTGACGCTGCCGCAGCGAAAAAGCACTGCGACTGTGGTGCAAAAGCGATCAAGGAGAATTTCTCCGACGCTGAAATTGCCGACCTCGACAGCAAGGATGGCGTGGACGCCAAACTGATGCAGAAGGCGCAAAGCGTCGTGAAACAGGCCTGCGCACCTAAAAGCTGACGCTGTGTAGCTGCCGGTGATCCGGCAAGAAATTGCGCTGGATCACACTGGGGCGAAGGTAAAAGACGCGACAGCCGCAGAATTAGACTATGATGTACCCGTGCTCCGTAGCCTTGGCCGCATTGCACCACCGAAAATACTAAATGTTCTGGAGATTCACCCATGTCCAATCGCCAAACCGGCACCGTCAAATGGTTCAATGATGAAAAAGGCTTCGGCTTCATCACCCCAGCAGGCGGCGGCGACGACCTGTTCGTTCACTTCAAAGCCATCGAATCTGACGGCTTCAAGAGCCTGAAAGAAGGCCAAACTGTTTCCTTCGTCGCCGAGCGCGGCCAGAAGGGCATGCAGGCTGCGCAGGTTCGTCCGGAGTAATTCGGATAGCCGTAAAAAAACCCGCCCTCGTGGCGGGTTTTTTTTGACTTGGCTTTGACGGCTCACGTACAGGGCACAGGCGCCCTCGATACGCGAGGTAGATCTTTAGCCGCAGTTGACGCGTGTCACGCGCCCTTGCTCGTCGACGTTCAAGTTGAGCCGCTCTGAGCGGTATTCCAGGGTCACCACATCGTGGGGCTTGAGGATGCGCGCCATTTGCGAACCGCTCGCCTTGCGGGCCTGCTCCAGCAGCTCTGCGCTCCCCATCTTGCCCACTGCAAAATCAGCGCCGCTGGCCTGGCAGCGTCCATCATTGCCCGCAGGTGCCTCAGGCACTTGGCCGCCACTGGAGTCTCCACCAGTGCTGCAGCCCGCCAGGACAGCAGCCACCGCCAGGGTCGCCAGATAAGCACGGGTATGTAACATGAAGCCTCCTAGATCATTTGGGAACTGCCTGATCCGACAGCCTCACCTTAAATTCGTTGCAAAACTGGCCAAGTCTGCACCATCAGGGCGGCTGACGGGGGACACAATCGTGACCGAATTTTACCGCCCGGCCCACACGCCGCTTGGTTTGGCCTGCAAAGTCATGATTTACTTTAAGAAGTGAAGGCATAGTGCCTGCTACGAATGCCAGGTTTGGACGTTCGTTCTTTCATCCCGCGCCGCAAGCGAGAGCTTTTCATGAGCACCCACAGCATCGATGCCGACATCAAGGTCAAATGGGCGGAGGGGCAAAGCGCCTATAGCCCCAGCACCCCGGAGGAGTTGCTGCTGATCGCCATCGACCTCCTGGTACGCGACCGCGGCGCAGAGGCAGCGCGCGGCTTCATCGACCAGGTGGTCGAACGGTATGCGCCACGCCTTGCTACTTCAAACGCGCCAGCCGCTCGCTAAGCAGGTCGAACAGCCCCTGGGCATCCCCCTCCTCTACCCACATGACATTGGCCGGTTGCTTGAGCACCCCGTACCAGTCTGCCACTGTCTGGCCGAAGGTCGGCCCCTCGCGGGTGTCGATCGTCATGTGGATCCGCCGGCCGCTGAACTGGTGGGGTTTGAGCAGATAGGCGATGACGCTGGCGTCATGCACCGGGCCACCGGGCATTCCGTATAACGCCATGTCATGGGTGATGTAGGCATTGAGGATGTCCACCACACGCTTGCTGGCCTGTGTGTTGACGCCGGCCAGTTGCTTGAGCCGTGCGTCGCTGGTCAGCAGCTTGTGGGTAACGTCCAGGGGCAGGTAGGTCAACGGTACGCCACTTGCCAATAACACGGCAGCCGCGTGTGGGTCGGCATACAGGTTGAACTCGGCCGCAGGTGTGATATTGCCACCGTTGAAATGAGCCCCGCCCATCACCACCACTTCCTTGATGCCCTTGGCGATTTCCGGGCGCTGGATCAAGGCCAGCGCCAGGTTGGTCTGTGGCCCAAGCATGGCCAGCGTCACGCTGTGTGGCGGGGCGGTACCTAGCGTGTCGATCAGGTACTGAACAGCGTTGCCGCTCGCCAAAGGCTGCTTGGGTTCATGTACCTCTACCCCGGCGACACCTTCTTCACCGTGCACTTCGGCCGCGTAAATGGGGGCGCGCACCAAAGGGCGACCCGCACCGGCGTACACCGGAATATCCTCACGGCCTGTCCATTCGCGGGCAAGACGGGCGTTACGGGCGGTCTTCTCCAGACGCACGTTGCCGGCAACTGTCGTGATGGCACGAATCTTAAGCTCATCAGGCGAAGCCATGGCCAGAAAGAGTGCAACCAGATCGTCAGCCCCCGGATCGGTGTCGATGATCAAGTCGATGGGTGCCGCTTGTACGGCAGACGCTGCGGCCATGAGAGCGAGTCCTTGAAGCAGGGGTTTTAGCATGACGAGGCACTCCTGTTGCCAGTGGATAACGAGTAGGAAACCGTCAGTGTCAGAACGTTACGCCAGACACCAGGGCGATATTGCTGTAGGGCTGGCACTCACCCGTGCGTACCATGGCCCGCGCCTTACGCGACAGTAGCTTGAATGCTTCATGGGGCATGTATTCACGCTCGCCCAGCGTGCCCTTCAGGCGCTCGATTTCTGCAAAAGCCGGCGGCGCCACGGTTTGTATTTCTTCGGCCAACAGGTGACGCTCGACCTGCAGTTCGCTCAGCACACAACGCAGCACACTGGCGAAATCAGGCAGCCCCGGGGTGACGGCCAAGTCGATCAGCTCGACGCCGGGCGGTACGGGTAACCCGGCATCGCCGATGATCAGGATGTCGCCATGGCCCATGCTGGCAATGGTCCGGGACAGTGCAATGTTCAGCAAGGGCGTCTTCTTCATGGCAGTAGCTCCGCGAGCCTGGGAATGGAAGGTTGCGCGCCGGCGCGGGTCACCGACAGGGCAGCAGCCCGTTGCCCGAAGCGGATTGCCTCGCCCTCCTCCAGGCCCTGCACCAGCCCCGCCGCAAAGCCTCCGATGAAGGTGTCCCCTGCGGCAGTGGTGTCCAAGGCTTGCACCACGGGTGCTGGATAATGCTGGTGGCCAGCGGGCGTGACCAACAAGGCACCTTGTGCGCCGAGGGTGATGATCACCTTGCCAGCTCCCAGCGCCAGCAGGCGCGCGCCCGCCAATAAAGCGCTGGCCTGATCGTGCACAGCAACACCGGTCAGCGCCTCGGCCTCGCTTTCGTTGGGCGTCAGGTAATCGACATGGCTGAACCATTCGGCGGGCAGCGGCCCTGTTGCCGGCGCCGGATTGAGTATCACCCGCTTGCCGAGCTGACGACCCCTGGCCAACGTCCAGGCCACGGTAGCCAATGGCACTTCAAGTTGGCAGATGATCACCTGCGCCGCCTGCAGCAGGCCGTCGAAGCGCGCTACGGCGTCTGGCACCAGCAGCCCGTTGCCCCCAGGCACGATCACGATGCAGTTCTGGCTGGCCGCATCCACGGTGATCATCGCCACCCCTGTGGACACGCCGGTGCAGGTGACCACGCCTTGGCAGTCAATGCCTTCTACTTCCAGGGCATTGCGCAATTGCGGGCCGTAGGCGTCGTCGCCTACGCAGCCAATCATTGCCGCGCTGGCGCCCAGCCGCGCGACCGCCACGGCCTGGTTGGCCCCCTTGCCTCCGGCGGCGGTGAAGAAGGTATCGCCGGCCAGTGTCTCGCCAGGCCGTGGCAGGCGTTGGGCGCGCGCCACCAGGTCCATGTTGAGGCTGCCGACTACCACGACCTTGGCACTCATGTTGTTTCCTTAGCGGTAATCGTTGAACAGGTCCGGGCGCGGCCCGGTGGACTCGCGCAGAACGATGCGCGGGGTGACGATGCGCTGCTGCGATGCGCTGTTGCAGGGCTGAGCGATACGCGCCAGCAGCAGTGCCGCAGCGCTCTCGCCAAGCTCGCGGATCGACTGCCCCACTGTGGT
Source organism: Pseudomonas sp. I3-I5 (assembly GCF_022699445.1). Classification (NCBI taxonomy): domain Bacteria; kingdom Pseudomonadati; phylum Pseudomonadota; class Gammaproteobacteria; order Pseudomonadales; family Pseudomonadaceae; genus Pseudomonas; species Pseudomonas sp. I3-I5. The sequence continues at coordinate 2,653,979 of NZ_CP093940.1, forward strand.
CAAAGGTGGGTAGACGTAGCGGCTCAGCTCGATGTCATCGAAGCCGATGACCGACAGCGCACCCGGCACGTCAATGTGGCGCTCGGCCGCTGCGCGCAATACGCCGAAGCCGATCATGTCGTTACCCGCGAAGATGGCCGTCGGCCGCGCCCCTGCCAACAGCTCGGCAGCTGCAGCGTGGCCGCCGGGGCTCGTGAAGTCGCAGTGGCGCACACGCTCAGCGGCCACGGTAACGCCCGCCTCGGCCAAGGCCCGACGAAAGCCGCCCAGGCGCATCTGCGTCACCCCGGTTTCTGCTGGCCCACCGATGTAGGCAATATCCCGATGGCCAAGCTCCAATAGATGGCGCGTAGCCAGGTAGGCGCCCAACTCGTGGTCGATGCGCACCAGGTCGGCGTCGACGCCTTCGAGCTCCCGGTCCACGATGACCATGGGTGTGCGAACCCCTGCAAGGCTTTGCAACAAGTCGTCATCCTGCCCTACCGACCCTACCACCAGCCCATCGATGCGCTTTTCGAGCAGCACGCGCAGGTAGTTGCGCTGTTTTTGGGGATCGTCGTCGGAATTGCACAGGATCACGCAGTAGCCATTGCGCTCGCAGGCGTCTTCAATACCTCGGGCCAGCTCGGCGAAGTAAGGGTTGACGCTGTTGGGCACGAGCAAGCCGATGGTGGCCGTGCTGCGCGCCTTCAACGACCGCGCGACGGCGCTGGGCACGTAGTCTAGTTCCCGAATGGCGGCCTCGACTTTGAGCCGGACAGGCTCGCTCACCGGTCGCGTTTTATTCAACACATGGGACACTGTGGTGTAAGAAATCCCCGCCAGCGCCGCGACGTCTTTGATGGTTGCCATGGTTCAGTTCCGCCGGGCTGCGCGCCGGCTGCGATAAGTGTCGAGCACCACGGCAATAACGATCACAGCCCCGGTAATGATGCGCTTGGTCGGCTCACTGGCCCCGATCTGCGCAAGGCCTGCCGCCAGCACCGAAATGATGAGCACGCCAAAAAAGGTGCTGATGACTGAGCCACGCCCACCCATCAGACTGGTACCGCCGATCACGACAGCGGCAATCACCTGCAACTCCAGGCCGGAGCCCGCGTTGGGGTCGGCTGCTTCCAGGCGCGACACCTGAAACAACGCAGCCAGGCCAGCCAGCAGCCCCATCAGGGCGAAGACCAGCACCTTGTAGGGGCGCGGGTCGATACCGGCCAGGCGCACAGCCTCTTCGTTGGTGCCGATCCCGATCAGGTAGCGCCCGAATACGGTACGGGTGAGTACCAGGTGAGCGATCACGATCACCAGCAAGGCGATGATGAACGCGGGCGATATCCCGAAGGCTATCGGGTTGGAAAACCAGGCATAGGCATCACCAATGTAGGCCGTGCGCGAATCGGTGAACTGGTAGGCCAGGCCGCGAGCCATTTCCAGCACCCCCAGCGAGACGATGAACGAAGGGATACGCCAGGCCACGGTGACGACGCCGGTAACGCTGCCAGCCAATGCGGCTACAGCCATGCCCAGCAGTGCAGCCGGCACGATGCTCCAGCCCCAGCCAAGGATCGCCACGCTGACAGTCGATGCGGCCAGGGCCAGCACCGAACCGACCGACAAATCGATGCCGCCGATGATCAGCACGAATGTCATACCCACGGCCAATACCATCAGGTCAGGTATTTGGTTGGCCAGGGTACTGAAGGTACTGTATGACCAGAAATGGCTGCTCAGCATCGAGAACAGCACGATCATCGCCAGCAAAGCGCTGGCCAGGCCCAGGTAAGTACCAAGGCCCAGGTAGGTGCCGCTGCGGCGTGCCGGGGCAGCGCTTTGGTTTTCGAGCGGTGTGGTTTTCATGCGTCCATCCTGGGGGCTGCAGGGTGCAGCAGTGCGTCACGTTTCTGATAGCCGGCGAAGGCTGCCGCCAGCAACTGGTCCTGGGTCCAGTGGTCACGTTCGAAGGTGTCGATCAAGCGACCGGCAGACAGGACCGCGATGCGGTCGCAGATCAGCATCAACTCGCGCAGGTCGCTGGAGACCACGACCAAAGCCTTGCCCTGCCGCGCGAGTTCGGCGAGCAACCCGTAGATATCGAACTTGGCACCGACGTCGATGCCGCGCGTGGGCTCGTCGAACAGCAAGACCTGGCAATCGCGCTCAAGCCAGCGGCCGATCACCACCTTCTGCTGATTACCACCCGACAGCTCGCCAACGACCTGATCGGCGCCGGCACTGCGAATGCGCATGGCCTGTATTTGCCGCTCGGCCAGTTCGCGTTCGGCTCCGCGGTCCAGGACACCGGCCCGCGACACCGCACCCAGGTTGCCCAAGGCGATGTTGGCGCTGATCGACTGGCTCAACAACAGGCCTTCGCCTTTGCGATCTTCAGTGATCAGGGCAATACCCGCGCTGACGGCGGACTTCGGCGAATCGATGGTGACAGGCAGCGGCGGCTGGCCAAGGGCGATGCTACCGCTGTCAGCGCGGTCGGCGCCGTAGATCAACCGCAGAAGCTCGGTACGACCCGCGCCGATCAGCCCGGAGATACCGAAGATTTCCCCTGCACGGACTTCGAAGGACACCTCACGCACCTTCTCACCACGGCTGAGCTTGTCCACCCTGAGCAATGGACCACCGATGGAGCGACGGCCCAGGTCGATGTGTTCTCCCAGCTCACGCCCAACCATCAGGTTGACCAACTCGGCGCTGCTGTAGCGCTGGATCGGCTCGTCGCATACCAGCCTGCCGTCGCGCAGCACGACGATGCGTTGCGCGACGCGCTGCAGTTCTTCGAGCCGGTGGGAGATATAGACGATGGCCACCCCCCGGGCGCGCAAGCGCTCGATCTGGGTGAACAGCAACTCGACCTCGCGGGCGGTCAACATGGCGGTGGGCTCATCGAAGATCAGCACGTGGCAGTCTCCGATCAGGTTGCGGGCAATCTCGACCATTTGCTGGTGACCGATGCCCAATTCTCCGACCGGTGTATCGGGGTCAATCGCCTCGAGCCCGACCTGGGCCATGGCATCGACAGCCATCTGGCGTAAGCGCTTCTGGCTGATCCAACCGAAGCGGCTGGGTAGGTTGTCCAGAAACAGGTTTTCTGCGACGGTCAGGGTGGGTAACAGGTTCAGTTCCTGCATCACCATGCGCACGCCGAGGCGCTCGGCCTCGCTGCGACTGACCGGCGCATATGCCTGCCCACGGTACAGCATGTGCCCGGCAGTGGGGGTTTCCAGGCCGCTGAACAACTTGGACAAGGTGCTCTTGCCGGCGCCGTTCTCGCCGGTCAAGGCCAGTACCTCACCAGCACGCAGCTCCAGGCTCACCTCGCCCAGCACTGGCTGGGCGTACGTCTTGCCGAGGCCGCGGGCAGTCAGGACCACGTCATGGACCGATGCGGACATCGCCGTGTCTCCTGGCAGCATCAAGGCTTCTTCGTGATCAGTTCGACCGGGGTCTGGATGACGTTATCGGCATCCACATCGGGCTTCTCGCCCTTGACCATTTTCAGCGCGGCCTGGATACCGAACACAGCCTGCTGGCTAGCTGCCTGGTCAAGCGTTGCCAGTACGCGGCCATCGGCAATCATGGGCTTGATGGCATTGATGTTGTCGTAACCGACAACCTGCACCTGGCCAGCCTTGCCAGCGGCTCGTACCGCCGAGACTGCACCCAAGGCCATGCTATCGTTGCCCGCCAGCAATGCCTTGAGCTCAGGGTATTCGTTGAGCATGGATGCAGCGACGGCATTACCCTTGTCGATTTCCCAGTTGCCGCTCTGTGTAGAGACGATCTTGATTTGCGCAGCGTCCATCGCATCCTTGAAGCCTGCGGTACGCTGCTGGGCATTGGTCGTGGTCGGCACGCCTTCGATGATGCCCACCTGATCGCCCGCCTTGAGTTTTTCCTTGGCCAGGTACTCGCCCACCAGGCGTGCGCCTTTGCGGTTGTCAGGGCCTACGAACGGTACGCTGATGCCTTTGCTCTTGAGCAGTTCAGGGTCAAGGCGGTTGTCGATGTTGATCACCACCACCCCCTGGTCCATCGCCTTTTTCACAGCTGAGACCAATGCCTTGGAGTCGGCCGGCGCGATCACCAGCGCCTTGGCACCGGCGTTGACCATCTGCTCGACGATGCGGATCTGCTCGCCCGTGTCGGTCTCATTCTTGATGCCGTTGGCAACCAGGTCGAATTCGTCTGCATGGGTTTTCTGGTAGGCCTTGGCGCCGTCTTCCATGGTGCGGAAAAACTCATTGGCCAATGACTTCATGACCAGCGCCACCTTGGGTTTGTCTTCGGCATGAGCAGCAGACAGTGGCAGGGCCATGGTCAAAGAAGAAAGAACAGCGGCGGCCAACAAGCGGCCTGGGAAAGGCAGTTTCATGGGCGATGACTCCGAATCTTGTTTTTTTATCGGAAAGCAAACGTTTGCGCTGGGTAACTATGCGAACGCGGTAGGCGTTTGTCAAATACGTTTAGCTGAAGCCAGCGCAAGATTATCCGTAAATTTTCGGATAACCGAACACGTTTCCCTACAATTAATCGGGTTTTCGAATGAAATACTTCCGGCCCTGATTACGCAAGTCATTCGAAGCCCCGGCCAAAACATCATCCTCAACAGCGCCCGCTGCGGGGTTGAACCTGTCCGAGCGCGGTGTCACGAGCTGTTACAGAGGCCACCGGGGACCTGGTACGGAACATGCCTTACCGACTGCGCGACGTACTAAAACCATCTCATTAGGAAGAGAGCACAAAAACGATGAATGCCGCACTTAAATCCTTTGCCCCCAGCGCACTCGCCCTGCTGCTGATCCTGCCAACCACGGTTTCGGCCGAAGAAGCCAAAACCCAGCAGAAGCTCGCCAACGTGGTCATCCTGGCAACCGGCGGCACGATAGCCGGTGCCGGTGCCAGCGCCGCCAATAGCGCCACTTACCAGGCCGCCAAGTTGGGCGTCGACAAATTGATCGCCGGCGTACCCGAACTGGCAGACCTGGCCAACGTGCGTGGCGAGCAGGTCATGCAGATTGCCTCCGAGAGCATCTCCAACGACGATCTGCTCAAGCTGGGCAAGCGGGTGGCTGAGCTGGCCGACAGCAAGGACGTGGATGGCATCGTCATCACCCACGGTACCGATACGCTGGAAGAAACCGCCTACTTCCTGAACCTGGTCGAAAAAACCGACAAGCCTATCGTGGTCGTCGGCTCCATGCGCCCCGGCACCGCCATGTCGGCAGACGGCATGCTCAACCTGTACAACGCCGTCGCCGTCGCCAGCGATAAGCAGTCGCGCGGCAAGGGCGTGCTGGTGACGCTCAATGATGAAATCCAGTCGGGCCGTGACGTCAGCAAGTCCGTGAACATCAAGACCGAAGCCTTCAAGAGCGCCTGGGGCCCGATGGGCATGGTCGTGGAAGGCAAGTCCTACTGGTTCCGCCTGCCAGCCAAGCGCCACACCCTGGACTCGGAATTCGACATCAAGCAGATCAGCAGCCTGCCTCAGGTGGACATTGCTTACGGCTACGGGAACGTGACCGATACGGCCTACAAGGCGTTGGCACAGAACGGCGCCAAGGCGCTGATCCACGCAGGCACCGGCAACGGTTCGGTATCTTCGCGCGTAGTGCCCGCACTGCAGGAGTTGCGCAAGAATGGCGTGCAGATCATTCGCTCTTCCCACGTCAACCAGGGTGGCTTCGTGCTACGCAACGCCGAGCAGCCTGACGACAAGAACGATTGGGTAGTGGCACATGACCTGAACCCGCAGAAAGCGCGCATCCTGGCCATGGTCGCCATGACCAAGACCCAGGACAGCAAAGAGCTGCAGCGGATTTTCTGGGAATATTGATCCCAATAACGCTGGAGCCGATCACCGGCTCCAGCGTTATCAGCCCACTACTTGAACTGATATTCCAAGCCAGCACCGGCGTACCACGAACGCCCTGGGGCTGCCTCGTAGTAGCGTTTATTGCTGTCACCGACAATCACCGAACCCACGTATTGACGGTCGAACACGTTGTCCAGACGCACCAGTTGATGGAAAGTCCAGGGGCCGACCTGCTGCTCGAAGCGCGTGCGCCAGTTGAACACAGCATAGGCAGGCGCAGCTTTCTGCTGGTTGCTGTCCTCGACGAATACCTTGCTACGGTACTGCCCCTCGAACCCCATGCTGACCGAAGCGGTCGGTTTCCACACCACTTCTGCATACAGATTGTCTCGCGGCACGCCCGGCAAGCGATTGCCACTGTCGATGACTTGTCCGCCTTGCTTGAAGTCATCGGCGTAGCGAGCGTCGGTATGGGTGAACACCCAGGTGGTCTGCCAGTGCTCGGCAAAGTCGCTCTGCATGCTGGCTTCAAAACCACGGCGCACAGTCTGCCCGGCGTTGTGATAGCTGGTGCGGCCGTTGGTGGAATTATCGACCACGATTTCGTTATCCGTGCGGATCTCGAACAGGGCAGCATTCAGCCGCGTGGCCGCGCCCAGGCGATATTTCACTCCTAGCTCATATTGCTTGCTGGTGGCCGGGTCCAGCCCGAAGTTGAAACTTTCCTGCAAGCCTGGCGCATAGGCCATTTCAGCCTGCGTAGGCGTTTCGAAGCCCTTTCCCACGCTGGCATAGCCACGCAGATCAGGCGTGAAGGCGTACATCACCGACAGCGTCGGGTTGGCCTGCTGATAGCGCTTGACACCGCTGGCGTCACCGTTTTCCAGGTAGTGGTCATCGACCTTCATCTTCATGGTGCTGTAGCGCACGCCCAGCTCGCTGGTCCAGTTGCCGATTTCCCAGTGCGCCTGCACATAGGGGTCCAGGCTGGTCGCGATGTCTTTCTCGTCGCGCTTGAGCTCGCCCTTGACCCCCAGTTGGTCGCCCCGGAAGTTCTGGAAGCCCCGACGGTCATCCGTGCTCTGGTCGTAGTCGGCACCCACGGTGAGCGTGAAATGGCCGGGAACGGCCGGTACCGGCTGAATCCAGCGCAGCGTACCGCCGTGAAACTCGCGGTCAAAATCCACCACACCGCCTCCGCGCTGGCTGTTGGAGGCGATTTGCCGAGGAATCGACAGGTACTGCACCACGCTCCGACGCCCTGCGTAGAGATTGAACTGAAGGGTAGCGTCGCCAACGTAGCGCTCGTAGTTCATGCCCACCTGCTGGTGATCGATGCTCTTGCGCGTGTTGTAATCCCTTGCGCCATCGGCGACCGAACGTGGGTCGTGCTTGTAGCTGGACCAAAGCTGACCCAGCGGGTCTTGCGTGTTGTTCTGTTCCAGGCTGCTGTAGGTCAGCGCCAGGCGTGAATCGGTATCCGGCCTGATGTGCACCTTGGCGAACGTCTGGTCGCGCTTGGCCGCGCTATGGTCGCGATACCCATTGGTGTCCATGCGCGAAGCGTCCAGCACGAAACCCCCGATCTCGTTGCCCCCCTGTGCCGACAGGTGATGCTTGCTGAAGCCATCGCTGCCAAAGGTGGTTTCGGCACCCAGGCGAGCCGGCCCCACCCCGTCACGGCTGAACATCTGGATGACACCGCCAGCGTTGCTGCCATAAAGCGTAGCGGCCGGGCCGCGCAGCACCTCGATACGGTCGGCCACATCCAGGTTCAGCGTGGCTGCCTGGCCCTGTCCATCCGGGGTGCTGGCTGGGATACCATCGCTGAGCAGCTTGATACCGCGCACGCCAAATGCAGAGCGAGCACCAAACCCGCGGGATGATATCTGCAGGTCCTGGGCATAGTTCTGGCGATTCTGCACCACTAGGCCAGGGACCTTCGTCAGCACCTCTGACAAGTTGACGCCAAGTTGTCCATCGGTGCCATTGGACAGGTCGACCGTGTCCACCGAGAACGGCAGATCGAAGCTGCTGGTAGGCGCGTAGGCACCCGTGACAACCATCGGATCGATAACGATCGCGGTTGCCGGGTCGGCCCAGGCTTGATTATGAGAAGTGACACCACCGACAAACAACAGGGCGAGGTGCGTGGAAGAGGTAACGCGTAAGACCAATCGATACATGAGCAATTTCCGGAAAGTGCCGCTATTACAGCAGACCCTGGCCTGAATCGCGAACATGGCGAGGGCGATCCACAGAACTTTGCCTTCAAGCTGTTGCGAAATCCCTTACAGTGAAATACTGTACGTGCATACAGCAAAAAAAGGAAATGCCTGTGTCTACCTCCTCGCCCTCACCTGCCAGCTACCAACAACTGGGCATGCGCATTCAGAAAATCATCAACAACCCCATTGCCCAGCGCAGCCGGGCGGCTTTGATTTTTCGCCTGGAACAGGAAACACCAGAGGACTGGGACACGTTGCTGGCCGAGATTGCCGAAAATGACAACGTTACCCTCGCCCACCGCGACGATGGTGGCGTACAGCTTTTCTGGACCGTGCCCAAGGAAGACTGACCGCGCATGAGAGTTTCGCTTATTGCAGCTGCCTGCCTGCTGATGGCTCCGCTTGCCTATGCCGATGCGCCCCGCACGTTCCAGGAAGCCAAGAAGGTGGCCAGGCAACTCTACGCACCACAATCCACCGAGTTCTACTGCGGTTGCAAATACAACGGCAACAAAGTCGATATGGCTTCATGTGGGTATTCACCACGCAAGAATGCCCAACGCGCTTCACGCATCGAGTGGGAGCACATCGTGCCGGCCTGGCAAATCGGCCATCAGCGCCAGTGTTGGCAAAGCGGCGGTCGTAAGGCCTGCTCGCAGCACGACGAGGTATACAAACGCGCCGAAGCCGACCTGCACAATCTGGTGCCAAGCGTTGGGGAGGTCAACGGCGACCGCAGCAACTACAGCTTCGGCTGGCTGCCGGAACAACGTGGGCAATACGGCCAATGCCTTACCCAGGTGGATTTCAAGGCCAGGAAGGTCATGCCGCGGCCTTCGATCCGCGGCATGATTGCACGCACCTATTTCTACATGAGCAAGCAATACAACTTGCGCCTCTCAAGGCAGGACCGTCAGCTGTTCGAGGCATGGAACAAGACGTATCCGCCGCAGCCTTGGGAGTATCAACGCAACCAGCGGGTCGGGTGCCTGATGGGGCACGGTAATGAGTTTGTAGGGCCGGTCGACCTCAAGGCGTGCAGCTGATCGACCGGCCACGAGCGCTTAGCGGGCTGCGCCGTGCTGGATGACCACCGAGTCGGTGCCAAGCTTGGCCATGACTTCATCGCGACGGGCCTGCGCCTGCTCCCGGGTAGGAAACGGCCCCAGCAGCACCACAGGCTTGCCGTCCCGGTACTCCACCGAAGACGGAATACCTTTCTCGATCAGACGCGCGGTCATGTCGCTGAGTGCACCCATGTTGGCGCCCTGGACCACTTCGACGTCCCATCCCTCTGGCGCGGGCTCACCTTCGAGCGCTTGCGCACGGCGCTGCAATTCAGCACCCCCACACAGCTCCCGAATACGCAGGTTGTCGCCATTGTCGTCGACAATGATTTCGTACTGACCGTCGCGTTTGATGGCCACATAGCTGCGGTAGGCCTGGAATTGGCCGGCATCGTCCTTGCCGCGCACCTGACCGCAGATCGTACCCTGCGTATCGATGCGAACGTTACCGAACTTGGCGGTCTTGGGATTTTGCAGGTGTTCGGCCACACGCTTGTGCACGCCCTCCACCTCGTTGTCACAGCCCGCCAGGGCCAGCACTGCCATTACCACCACCAGTTTGCGCACGCGTGTACCTCCAGGTTCGAAGAGGCGGATTCTACCACGCGAGACTGAGCATCGAACTGCGGCCAAAGGTTACAGGCTGATTCCGCCGGGCATGCAAAAAGGGCGATCATTTCTGATCGCCCTTTTTGGGATTTGGTAGGCACAATTGGACTCGAACCAACGACCCCCACCATGTCAAGGTGGTGCTCTAACCAACTGAGCTATGTGCCTGTCGTGTGGTGCGCATAGTAGAGACTCACTGAACACCTGTAAAGCTTTTTTTTCGATATAAATCAAAAACTTTCGAGCAGCCGGAGAATTGGAGCCATCTAAGAGCTTCCAAAGCAAAACGCAAAAAAGGGTGACCCTTGCGGATCACCCTTTTTCAATTTGGTAGGCACAATTGGACTCGAACCAACGACCCCCACCATGTCAAGGTGGTGCTCTAACCAACTGAGCTATGTGCCTGTCGTGGTGCGCATTCTACGCAATTACAAAGGCGTGTCAACAGTTTTTTTGAAGCTAACCCACTGAATTGCAAACTCTTTATAAAGAGGCGTCAGGCGCGAGCACTGTTCATGATTTTCAGCGGACGACTAGCGGGTGTTTATTATTATTGATAGCATCGCTACATTCGTTAAAAATATAAAACACGAGGTTCTGCAGCATGGCTAACACCCCCTACCCCCAGTCCTACTACGCCGCCTCGGCCAACCCGGTGCCGCCACGTCCGGCGCTGCAGGGTGAGGTGCAAACCGATGTCTGCATCATCGGCGCGGGCTACACCGGCTTGTCCAGCGCCCTGTTCCTTCTGGAAAATGGCTTCAAGGTAAGCATTGTCGAAGCGGCCAAGGTAGGCTTCGGCGCATCGGGCCGCAACGGTGGCCAGATCGTCAACAGCTACAGCCGCGACATCGATGTCATCGAGCGCACCGTGGGTGCTCGCCAAGCCCAGCTGCTAGGCCAGATGGCCTTCGAAGGCGGGCGCATCATTCGCGAGCGGGTGGCCAAGTACAACATCCAGTGCGACCTCAAGGACGGTGGCGTGTTCGCTGCGCTGACCAGCAAACAAATGGGTCACCTGGAATCGCAAAAGCGCCTGTGGGAACGTTTCGGCCACAACCAGCTGGAGCTGATGGATCAACAGCGCATCCGCGAAGTGGTGGCCTGCGACAACTACATCGGCGGCATGCTCGACATGAGCGGCGGGCATATCCATCCACTCAACCTGGCCCTCGGCGAAGCTGCTGCGGTCGAATCGTTGGGCGGCACCATCTATGAACAAACTCCGGCGGTGCGCATCGAGCGCGGCGCCAACCCGGTCGTGCATACCCCACAGGGTAAAGTGCGCGCCAAGTTCATCATCGTGGCGGGCAACGCCTACCTGGGCAACCTGGTCCCGGAGCTTGCCGCCAAGTCGATGCCTTGCGGTACACAGGTCATCACGACCGAACCCCTGGGCGATGAACTGGCGCGCACACTGCTTCCCCAGGACTACTGCGTCGAAGACTGCAACTACCTGCTCGACTACTATCGCCTGACCAGCGACAAGCGCCTGATCTTTGGAGGCGGCGTGGTTTATGGTGCACGGGATCCGGCCAACATCGAGGCGATCATTCGTCCGAAGATGCTCAAGGCCTTCCCGCAGTTGAAGAACGTCAAGATCGACTACGCCTGGACCGGCAACTTCCTGCTCACCTTGTCGCGTCTGCCACAAGTCGGCCGTATCGGTGACAACATCTATTATTCCCAGGGGTGCTCAGGGCACGGGGTCACCTATACCCATCTGGCAGGCAAAGTCCTGGCCGAGGCCATGCGTGGCCAGGCGGAGCGGTTCGATGCCTTTGCCGGGCTGCCGCACTACCCCTTCCCGGGCGGTCAGATGCTGCGCGTGCCCTTCAGTGCCTTGGGCGCTTGGTACTACAGCTTGCGTGACCGTCTGGGCTTCTGAGTCAAGACGTGGCAACCGGTAAAGGGCTGCCACTGGCGTGATGGGGTTCACTCATGTTCGCCGGGCCGCGTTGCGGCCCATGCCGACCAGCCCAGCGCCCCGGCAAGGCCACGCCTTCAGTGACCGTGGAAAGCCAAATGCGAGCAGCCTCACTTGAGGCTGTCCAGGGCCTGCCTGGCCGCCAGTTCCTGGCCCGCACGCGCCAGATCGTCAGCGGCCTGTTGCCAGCGCTGACGGTCAACGTTCGCCGGCAACTCCCCCGGCGGCTGCACCAGGATTGCCCAACGGCCCTCTTTCGCCCAGGCAGAGGCGAAATCGTCGAATGCCATCACCAGGCGGCGCTGCATGCCTGCACGCATCAGCACACGCTGTTTGTAACGGTCATACCCTATCAATACCGCATACCTGGGTTCGCTCCACCATGCCGAACCGTCCTGGTAGCGAACCAGCACCGGGTTTCCAGCGGCCACCTGCGTCAACAAGGCATCTAGCCGCTTGTCCAAGGGGTACACCACCCTACCGTAGTCGCGCGCAACGCGCGGGATGCTGGTATCTAGGCTGTCGATACCTGTGGGCAGGTTCAGCGGCTGATCGAGCAGCCCAGGCGTGATGGGCGCACCTTGCTGCGACAGAATCGCGGCCAATGCCATGGCTGCGCTGTGGTTGGCGTTACCGCGGTAGAACGGAACGCTGCTGAGCTCCACCCGCTGGGGCAGGCCCTGGAGTGCGGTAGAAGGTGTCCCGGCACAACCTGCCAAGGTGACACCCAACCAGCACGCCAGGATGAGCTGGCGAACGACCTTGGTCGGCGACGAGAAGGTGAAATTGGGCATGGATACTCGCTTGCTGAACGCAGGGCAGGCAGCGCCCTGCTGTGTTCGCGATGATAGGTCCCACAACGATGGCGGTACAGTCCGACAGGGCATGTTGGCGAATCATCTCGGCACCGCAGGCGTTATTCGATGGAACGTACCCACGCAAGGGCTACACTAATCAAGTGTCTGGAAGGCAATCGCTGGCGTATCAAGCGCTCGCCGTAGAGATGGAGGCACAAATGAATATGACCTTGGCAATCATCATGTTGGTGTGCATGTGGCTCAGCGTTGCAGCGGCCATGCTCTGGGGCGTACTGCGCATCGCACGGCGGCACGCTCAACCCGTTGCGCAACCACAGCCACGCCCTCAACCCGCCCCTGCACGGCGTGCTCCACACGCAGCAGCGGCGCACTGAACCCACCTGAAACATGCAGCGAATGGGGCGCCATGCGCCCCGCCTGCTGTCACCCTTGCTTGACCTCACGCTTCAGCCGTGCTCGACGCGCCAGGATATTCAGAATCTCGATAGCGGTTGAGAACGCCATGGCGGCATACACATAGCCCTTGGGCACGTGGGCTCCGAAGCCCTCCGCGATCAGCGTCATGCCGATCATGATCAGGAAACCGAGCGCCAGCATGACAACTGTTGGGTTGTCGTTGATGAAGTTGGCCAGCGGATCGGCCGCCACCATCATCACGATCACGGCAGTGATCACGGCGATGATCATGATAGGCAAGTGCTCAGTCATGCCTACTGCGGTGATAATGCTGTCTACCGAGAACACAATATCGAGCAGCAGAATCTGGAAAATCGCTGCGGCGAAGCCCAAGGTAACGGTAGAAGAAGCCTTGGACTCTTCCTTGGCACCGTGTGGATCGACGTTCTCGTGAATTTCCTTAGTGGCCTTCCACAGCAGGAACAGGCCGCCGGCGATCAGGATCACATCCTTCCAGGAGAAGGCGTTGCCAAACACCTCGAACACAGGGTCGGTCAGCTGCACGATCCAGGCAACGGTGCTGAGCAGTGCCAGGCGCATCACCAGTGCCATGCTGATACCGATGCGGCGTGCCTTGGAGCGATACGCGACTGGCAGTTTGTTGGTCAGGATGGAGATGAAGATCAGGTTGTCGATACCCAGTACAACTTCCATGGCCACCAGCGTGGCGAGCGCCACCCAGGCTGTCGGGCTAGCGGCAAGTTCCAGCAAATATTCCATTGTTCACATCCTGTCACGCGGGTTGGGGATCAAATGTCCTGGGTTTCGGAAGCGGTGTCATCTTGCTCGGGCTCTCGCCGGTCGGTCCCAAGCGCGTCGCTCAAGGCCTGCTGGGCCGCCTGGTTGGTTTGCTCGATCACCTGCTGAGCCGACTTCGCCGCCTGGTCAAGCACTTGCTGGGCAGACTTCTCGGCCTGATCGCAGCCGGCCAGGGCCAACAGCGTCATGCTCATGACCAGCGCAGTACCCATTGATTTGAAATACAGCATAGGCGCCTCCGGAATGATGTGCGCAGGCTCGTATCCGCCTGAATGAAGTGGATTCTAGAGGGCGCAATACTTCTGTAAAATTCGTATTTTCAAGCGATATACTTCGGTTTTTCCGAATCGGCATCTGCGCTAATGCTTAACTATCGCCAGCTCCACTACTTTTGGGTGGTAGCCCGAACCGGCAGCATCGTTCGGGCGAGCGAGCAATTGAATCTGACGCCACAGACCATCAGCGGTCAGATCACGCTATTGGAACAGGCTTATGGCGTCGAGCTGTTCCAGCGGGTTGGCCGGCAATTGGAACTCACTGAGACCGGACGCCAGGCGCTGACGTATGCCGAGCAGATGTTCCAGCTGGGGGGCGAACTCGAAGCCATGCTGCGTGCCGGCCCTCAGGAGCAGATCCTGTTCCGGGTCGGGGTGGCTGACGTGGTGCCCAAGTCCATTGTCTATCGATTATTGGCACCCACCATGGAGCTTGAGAACGTGCTGCGCATCAACTGCCGTGAAGACAAGCTGGAGCGGCTCCTGGCCGACCTTGCCATTCAGCGACTGGACCTGGTCATTTCAGACAGCCCGATGCCGCCCCACCTGGACATCAAAGGGTATAGCCAGAAACTGGGAGAATGCGGCCTGAGCTTTTTCGCAACCCCAACATTGGCCCTTCAGCACGATGGCCCGTTCCCTGAATGCCTGCACGATGCGCCGCTGCTCATACCCGGGCAAGAAACGGTGCTGCGCAGCCGCCTTCTACGCTGGCTTGGTGATCAACATCTTCAACCGCGCATCGTCGGCGAGTTCGACGACAGTGCCTTGATGCAGGCGTTCGGGCAGTCTGGCAGCGGCATCTTCGTGGCGCCCAGCGTGATTGCCGAAGAAGTGTGTCGGCAGTATGGCGTACAGTTGATTGGGCAAACCGAGGCCGTGAACGAGTCCTTCTACGCCATTTCGGTCGAGCGCAAGGTCAAGCATCCTGGCATCGTTGCCATCACCGAAGGGGCGCGACGCGAACTGTTCAACTGGTAGCGCTCCCCACAACGGGCAGTAAGTGCCTGGGCGAGGTCTATGGTAAAGTCCAGACCTTTTCGAATTTCAGGACCTCGCTGCGCATGACACCGCTTCTTCGCCTTCTCAACCGCACCGGCCTGGTGACGCAAATCGTTATCGGCCTGGTGGCAGGTATCGCGCTTGCCCTGATCGCCCCTACCGTTGCCCGTGACCTGGGCTTTCTCGGTACGGTGTTCGTCAGTGCCTTGAAGGCGGTGGCGCCAGTGCTGGTCTTCGTTCTGGTCATGGCATCGATTGCCAATCACCGGCACGGACAGGAAACCCACATCCGCCCCATCTTGGGGCTGTACTTGCTCGGCACATTCGCCTCGGCTGTCGTGGCGGTGGTTGCCAGCATGGTATTTCCTTCGCACCTGGTACTGAACGCAGCGGATGCCGCCCTAAGTGCACCGGGCGGCATCGGTGAGGTGTTGAAGAACCTGTTGCTCAGTGCGGTCGACAACCCGATCAACGCGTTGCTCAATGCCAATTTCATCGGCGTGCTGACCTGGGCTATCGGCCTGGGCATCGCGTTGCGCCGCGCCGGTGACACCACCCGCAAGGTGGTCGACGACCTGTCCAACGGCGTCACGCTGATCGTGCGCATCGTCATTCGCTTTGCGCCACTGGGCATCTTCGGCCTGGTCACCTCCACCTTGGCTCAGTCAGGGCTCAAAGCCATGTTGGGGTACCTGCACCTGCTGGCGGTACTGATCGGGTGCATGCTGTTCGTCGCCCTGGTCATGAACCCGCTGATCGTATTCTGGAAAACCCGTCGAAATCCCTACCCACTCACCCTGCTGTGTCTGCGCGAAAGCGGCATCACTGCATTTTTCACCCGCAGTTCGGCAGCCAACATCCCTGTGAACATGGCGTTGTCCGAACGCCTTGGGCTGCATGAGGATACTTATTCGGTATCCATTCCGCTGGGGGCCACGATCAACATGGCTGGCGCTGCAATCACCATCACCGTATTGACGCTGGCGGCGGTGCACACCTTGGGGATTCCCTTGGACCTTCCCACGGCAGTGTTGCTCAGTGTGGTAGCGGCGGTCTGTGCCTGCGGTGCGTCCGGTGTGGCCGGCGGCTCCCTGCTGCTCATCCCATTGGCCTGCAGCTTGTTCGGCATTCCCAGTGAGATCGCCATGCAGGTTGTGGCGGTGGGGTTCATCATCGGCGTGCTGCAGGATTCTGCCGAGACCGCGCTCAACTCCTCCACCGACGTGCTGTTCACCGCAGCCGCCTGCCAGGCCGAAGCGCGCCGCAGCGCCTGATTTAGCCGGGCCGTCTTGCGGCCCTTCCCTCATACACCTACGCTAATGGCCTTTTCCCAGCAATGAGACAGGGCCATGTCCGAGCAAGACACCACCACTGAAGGTCGCTTGAGCAGCGTCGAGATTCGCGTGCTCGGCTCGCTGATCGAGAAACAGGCCACCAGCCCGGAAAGTTACCCGCTTACCCTCAACGCCCTGCTCCTGGCCTGTAACCAGAAGACCAGCCGCGAACCGGTGATGAACCTTACCCAGGGCCAAGTGGGTCAGGCGCTGCGCAGCCTCGAAGCACAACAGATGGCACGCTTGCAGATGGGCAGCCGCGCCGACCGTTGGGAACACCGGGTGGACAAGGCGCTGGAATTGGTTCCTGCGCAGCTGGTGTTGATGGGGCTGATGTTCCTGCGTGGCCCGCAAACCTTGAGCGAGTTGCTGACCCGTAGCAACCGCCTGCACGATTTCGACGACACCGACCAAATTCACCACCAGCTAGAACGTCTGGTGTCACGGAACTTGGCCGTGCACCTGCCGCGTCAGGCCGGCCAGCGTGAGGACCGTTACACTCATGCGTTGGGTGACCCGGCAGACATCGAAGCCATTCTGGCTGCAAAGCAGCAGGAGAGCTCAATGCGACGTGGTACCAGTACGGTTACACAGGATCGAATCGAGGCACTGGAAGCGCGCATCGCTGCACTGGAAGCGCGGCTGGACGCACTAGGCGGCTAGTCTTCAGCGGTCTGATTTGGGGAAGTTGCGGCAGCTCTTGCGCT
The DNA here is from genome assembly GCF_022699445.1 of Pseudomonas sp. I3-I5. NCBI lineage: Bacteria > Pseudomonadati > Pseudomonadota > Gammaproteobacteria > Pseudomonadales > Pseudomonadaceae > Pseudomonas > Pseudomonas sp. I3-I5. The sequence goes on from NZ_CP093940.1 coordinate 2,670,985, forward strand.
CGGTCATTTCGCGATCGCTTGGGCGCTGGTCGACAAACACCGTGTGGCCGTTGCTGTAGATCTCAAGGTAGCCCCAGTGCAGGTCTTGTTCAGTCTGCCCGGGCTTTGGCGGCACTAGCCACCAGGGTTCGCGGCTGATCAGGGTCATGGCGTGGCTCCTGAGGGGTCTGCTTGTAAGCATAGACACCCTCATGGCTCGTGGGTTTAGCCAGGCCCATGACAAGACCCCCGCATGCACTGCGCCATGGGGCACGGCCAGTTCATGCGAGGGTTGCGGTTCTGCTGAAATGTCGCTTATGCAGGCGCGGAGGTGCGGATCAGGTGGTCGAAGGCGGCCAGAGACGCCTTGGCCCCTTCGCCAACGGCGATCACGATTTGCTTGTAAGGCACCGTCGTCACGTCACCTGCAGCGAACACACCGGCAATACTGGTCTGCCCTCTGGCATCGACGATGATTTCGCCGCGTGCCGACAGTTCAACGGTGCCTTTGAGCCAATCAGTGTTCGGCAACAGACCGATCTGAACGAAAATCCCCTCCAACGCCAGCTCATGCTCGATGTCGCTGGTGCGGTCCTTGTAGCGCAGGCCAGTCACTTTCTCGCCATTGCCGATCACTTCGGTGGTCAGTGCCTGGGTGATGACCGTCACGTTAGGCAAGCTGTGCAACTTGCGTTGCAGCACCGCATCGGCACGCAGCTGGCTGTCGAATTCAATCAACGTCACCTGCGCCACGATACCCGCCAAGTCGATCGCCGCTTCCACGCCAGAGTTACCACCACCGATCACCGCCACGCGTTTGCCCTTGAACAACGGGCCGTCACAGTGCGGGCAGTAGGCCACGCCACGGCCACGGTATTGCTGTTCGCCCGGCACATTCATTTCGCGCCAGCGAGCACCGGTGGCCAGGATGACCGTCTTGGCCTTGAGCGAAGCCCCGCTCGCCATGCGCACTTCATGCAGGCCACCGTCGGTAGCCGGAATCAGTGCTTCACCGCGCTGCAGGTTCATGATGTCCACGTCATACTGCTTGACGTGTTCTTCAAGCGCGGTGGCCAGTTTCGGGCCTTCGGTTTCATGCACGGAAACGAAGTTCTCGATGGCCATGGTGTCGAGCACCTGCCCGCCGAACCGTTCGGCGGCCACGCCAGTGCGGATACCCTTGCGCGCGGCATAGATGGCGGCAGAGGCACCCGCCGGGCCACCGCCTACGACCAGTACATCGAATGCTTGTTTGGCGTTGAGCTTCTCGGCCTGACGTGCGCCGGCGTTGGTGTCGATCTTGCCAAGAATTTCTTCAAGGCCCATGCGCCCCTGGCCGAACACCTCACCATTGAGGTGCACGCTGGGCACGGCCATGATCTGGCGGGCATCGACTTCAGCCTGGAACAACGCACCATCGATGGCTACATGGCGCACGCTGGGGTTGAGCACCGCCATCAGGTTCAATGCCTGGACCACATCCGGGCAGTTCTGGCAGGACAGCGAGAAGTAAGTCTCGAAGTTGAACTCCCCTTCCAGCGTCTGGATCTGCTCGATCACTTCCAGGCTGGCCTTGGAGGGGTGGCCGCCCACTTGCAGCAGCGCCAGCACCAGGGAGGTGAACTCGTGGCCCATGGGAATACCAGCAAAACGCAGGCTGATGTCGCCGTTGGGGCGATTGAGCGAGAACGAAGGGCGGCGGGCGTCGTCGCCATCGGCTCGCAGGGTGATGAGGCTGGACAAGCCGGCGATTTCCACCAGCAGGTCGTGTAATTCGCGGGACTTCGCACCGTCGTCGAGGGAGGCAACGATCTCGATCGGCTGGGTGACCCGCTCCAGGTAGGTTTTCAGTTGCGATTTAAGCGTGGCGTCCAACATACGGGCGATTTCCTTTTTCAAACTCAGATACAAAAACGCCCAGGCGAAGTCGCCCGGGCGTTTGACGGGGCGGTAAGTGGTTCAGCTGTGGCGGCTGCTTACCGCCCGCGTTTGGCACATGACTGGCTGCTCATCCCGCAAGGCCTGTGCGGCGCTGCCGCTGCACAGGCGCTTATCGGGCGACAATCAGATCTTGCCGACCAGATCCAGCGACGGCGCCAGAGTGGCCTCGCCTTCTTTCCACTTGGCTGGGCAGACTTCGCCTGGGTGGGCGGCGACATACTGGGCAGCCTTGACCTTGCGCAGCAGCTCGGTGGCGTCACGACCCACACCGCCGTCGTTCAGCTCGACGATCTTGATCTGGCCTTCGGGGTTGATCACGAAGGTACCGCGGTCCGCCAGGCCGGCTTCTTCGATCAGCACGTCGAAGTTGCGGGCGATCACATGGGTCGGGTCGCCGATCAGTGGGTACTGAATCTTGCCGATGGTGTCGGAGGTGTCGTGCCACGCTTTGTGGGTAAAGTGGGTGTCGGTGGAAACACCGTAGATCTCAACGCCCAGTTTCTGGAACTCGGCATAGTTGTCAGCAAGGTCACCCAGCTCGGTCGGGCAAACGAACGTAAAGTCGGCTGGATAGAAGAACACGACAGACCATTTGCCTTTCAGGTCGGCTTCGCTGACCGGGACGAACTCGCCCTTGTGGTAGGCAGTGGCGTTGAACGGTTTGACCTGGCTGTTGATGATAGGCATGAGAGACGCTCCTTCATGGGTTGAAATCAGTTGACGGAGAGAATCCTAACCGCATGAACCGATAAAGGCTCATTGGCAAACCTGATGCTCATGATTGGTTTTGGCTATGAGTGGGACAGGTTACAAAGCGCTTACCGCGGTAATGCCCAAGCGCGCGGCTAGCCTATGAAACCGACCGCGCATGGGGCGACGATTACGTAATCGTCGCCCCGCAAGCAGGCCGCACGTTGCATGCGGCCTGGGCTGAGTCAGCGGGTCACCGTGCGCAGAGTCACGAACTCTTCCGCTGCCGTGGGGTGCACGCCGATGGTTTCATCGAACTGTTGCTTGGTCGCGCCCGCCTTGAGTGCGATGCCAAGGCCCTGGATGATCTCGCCTGCATCCGGCCCGACCATGTGGCAACCCAGTACCTTGTCGGTCTTGGCATCTACCACCAGCTTCATCAAGGTCTTTTCCTGAATGTCGGTGAGGGTCAGCTTCATGGCGCGGAAGCGGCTTTCAAAGACCTTGACCTCGTAGCCCTGCTCGACGGCCTGTTCTTCAGTGAGCCCTACCGTGCCGATAGGCGGCTGGCTGAACACGGCCGTGGGGATGTTCTGGTAATCCACGGGGCGGTACTGCTCCGGCTTGAACAGACGCCTGGCCACAGCCATGCCTTCGGCCAATGCCACCGGGGTCAACTGCACACGGCCGATTACATCTCCAATGGCCAGGATCGAAGGCGCCGTGGTCTGGTACTGATCGTCTACGCGCACGTAGCCCTTGTCATCAAGTTCGACACCAGTGTTTTCCAGGCCAAGGTTGTCCAGCATTGGACGCCGGCCGGTGGCGTAGAAGATGCAGTCGGCAACCAGTTCCCGCCCGTCCTTGAGCGTCGCCTTGAGGCTGCCATCCTCAAGCTTGTCGATGCGCTGGATGTCAGCATTGAACTGCAAATCGAGCCCGCGCTTTTCGAGCTCCTCCTTCAGGTGAGTGCGCACCGAACCATCGAAGCCGCGCAGGAACAGATCGCCGCGGTACAACAACGTTGTCGCGGCGCCCAGCCCTTGGAAGATCCCGGCAAACTCCACCGCGATGTAGCCGCCGCCCACCACCAACACCCGCCGCGGCAGGTCCTTGAGGTAAAACGCTTCGTTGGAGGTGATCGCCAATTCCTTGCCCGGGATGTCCGGCACCTGGGGCCAGCCGCCAGTGGCGATCAGGATGTGCTCGGCACTGTAGCGCTGGCCTTCGACTTCGACCTCGTTAGGTCCGGTGATGCGCGCATGACCTTGAACCAGGGTCACGCCGCTGTTGACCAGTAGGTTGCGGTAGATACCGTTGAGCCGTTCGATTTCACGGTTCTTGTTGGCAATCAGGGTGCCCCAGTCGAAGTGCCCTTCTTCCAGGGTCCAGCCGTATCCAGCCGCCTGCTCCAGCTCATCAGCCACATGGGCGCCATACACCAGCAGCTTTTTGGGCACACACCCCACGTTGACGCAGGTGCCGCCCAAATAGCGGCTCTCGGCAACCGCTACCTTGGCGCCAAAACCGGCAGCGAAACGTGCGGCGCGCACGCCACCGGAGCCGGCGCCAATCACGAACAGATCAAAATCGTAGGCCACTTTTCGTTCTCCAAAAAAAAGCTGCAAGCTTCAAGCGGCAGGCTGCACGAACGGGCAGCGTGGCTTGTCACTTGCAGCTTGGTACCGGCAGTTTCAAGCTTCAAGCATCAGGCGGCAAGAAAAAATGCGCCTGGCTTGCAGCAGGGGCTCAGTAAGCCTTGCCAGCCTTGTAGTAGTTCTCGAAGCAGAAGTTGGTCGCGTCGATGTAGCCCTCGGCGCCACCGCAGTCGAAACGCTTCCCTTTGAATTTGTACGCGATCACGCAGCCGCTCTGGGCTTGCTTCATCAAGGCGTCGGTAATCTGGATCTCACCGCCCTTGCCGGGCTCGATGTTCTCGATGATATCGAAGATGTCGGGCGTCAGGATGTAACGGCCGATGATGGCCAGGTTGGACGGCGCATCCTCGGGTTTGGGCTTCTCAACCATGTTGGTGACACGGAAAATGTCGTCACGAATCATGTCGCCGGCAATGACACCGTATTTGTTGGTTTCCTGCGGATCGACTTCCTGAATGGCGACGATCGAGCAACGGAACTGGTTGTACAGCTTCACCATCTGGGTCAGCACGCCATCGCCTTCCGGGTTGACGCACAGGTCATCGGCCAGCACCACTGCGAACGGCTCGTCGCCGATCAGGGGACGGCCAGTGAGGATCGCGTGACCCAAGCCTTTCATTTCGGTCTGACGGGTGTAGGAGAACGAGCACTCGTCCAGCAGGCGACGAATGCCTACCAGGTACTTCTCCTTGTCGGTGCCCTTGATCTGGTTTTCCAGCTCGTAGCTGATGTCGAAGTGATCTTCCAGTGCGCGCTTACCGCGGCCGGTAACGATGGAGATCTCGCTCAACCCTGCATCCAATGCTTCCTCAACGCCGTACTGGATCAACGGCTTGTTGACCACTGGCAGCATTTCCTTCGGCATGGCTTTGGTGGCTGGCAGGAAGCGAGTGCCATAGCCGGCTGCCGGGAACAAGCATTTCTTGATCATAAACGTCCTTAACAAAGGCTAGGCCTGGGGGTTACGGCGAAGTCTAATCAGGCGGCGGTCACCTTACAATGCCCCGCCTGTTGCCGATCGTTGGGAACATAGAGGCAACCGCTCACGGATAGTTCAAAGGGCCGCCCAATATTCCTGACCGGTACGTCATCCTTCCAGGCCCTTGCCTGGCCATCAGCGACCGGTGCCCTGCCCGATCAACACGCCTTCGACCTTCTGGCCGTAGAGATTGACCCCATCATTGGCATGGAACTTCAGGCGGGTTTTCTCGATGGAGCCCTCTACCAACCTTGGGTCCTGGGGCCGCTCGTGCCGGTTTATCCAGGCCGCCACGTCCCAGGCCTGCTGGTCGCTGAGCGAGCCCGGTCGACCCAGCGGCATGTTGTACTTGATGAATGACGCCGCCGTATTGATCCGGTGCATGCCCGCCCCCCAGTTGTAGGCGTCCCTGCCCCATAGCGGCGGCATCACATACTCGCCCGCCACCTTCTGGCCTTCGCCCTTCTTGCCGTGGCAGATCGCGCACTGCTCGAGGTACACCTGCTGCCCACGCTTGAAGTCATAGCCCCCCGCTGGCGGCGCCACTTCCGGATAGCCTCGCCCGGCCAACGGCACACCGGTCGGCGCTTTGGTAGAGAGCCAGTAGGAATAAACCGACAGCGCGGTCATCTCCGGGCTGTCAGCCGCCGGCGGCTTGCCGTTCATGCTGAACTGAAAACATCCCTGGATTCGCTCGGCATACGTGTTGACCTTGTCGTTTTTCTTTCGGTAGGCCGGGTACATCGGGTAAGCGCCCCACAGAGGGGCCGAGTGCGCCATGCGCCCTTGATCAAGGTGGCAATTAGAGCAGTTCATGCCGTTGCCAACCGCTTCAGGCATCAGACGTCGGGTATCGACGAACAGGGCGTGCCCCTCGCGCACCCTCTTCCCAAACGCATTGTCCGGCAACTCGCCCTCTGCCGGCGGCACGAAGCGCGGTTGCGCCTGTGCATTCGGCACTTTGAGCTGGGACTGGTCTTCCATGGTCACGGGGCTGGCGTGAACGCTACCTGCTGCCAGCAGCAGGGCTGTAAGCAAAGGCTTCATGGCTTGGCCTCCAGGTTGGCAGGAAGAGCGAAAAACGCGGAAACGGCCGTGATCTCGTCGGGGGTCATGGCCTTGGCCACGCCGACCATCAACTGGTTGGGGTCGTTGCTGCGCGTTCCATCACGCCAAGCGTTCAGTTGAGCCGCCAGATAAGCGGCGGGCTGGCCAGACAACGGCGGGAAATGCTCGCCTACGCCGCTACCGCCTGGGCCGTGGCACTGGATACATCCAGGGACGTGCCGGTTCCAGTCGCCATAAAGCGCAAGCCGCAGCGTTGGATCATTGGCGATTTGCTGACGACGCAGGTCACCGGTTGCCGGCGCCGGCAAGCTGGCCAGGTAGGCACTCACCGCTGTGATCTCGTCCTCGGACAATGCCTTTGCCAAGGGCGCCATGACCGCCTGCTGTCGAGTACCATTGCGCCAGTCACGCAGTTGCTTGCTCAAGTAAGGGGCCGGCAGGCCGGCGAGCCGTGGGAAGCCTGCTGCGCCGATACCGTTGCCATCGGCACCGTGGCATCCGATGCAGGCGAGGGCTGCAGGGTCGGCGCCCCCTTGGGTAAAGACTTTCTGGCCATCTGCAGCGTGGGCCGATGCCCAGGCCAGGGACATCAGGCCACCGATCACCATGACGCTGAATGGTCTCATCACGAACCTCCTTTTCTATTGTTATATGCTTAGGCCCAAAACATATAAGCAAAAGGAGGTCGGTCACTTGCGCTGGGTCAATCCCCGGAAATACAAGCCGTCGCGGCTTTACGCACATCACCCGGACGCAATGGGAAGTTGCTCAGACGTTCATGCAACTTGATGCTGCTGCCATTGTTGCCACGCTGGCTGATATCCAGAAGCGCGCCTGGGCCCTCGCCTGGCGAAAACTTCTGCGGCACGATCAAACGCAATCCATCACCGCGTTTTTCTTCCGTCAACGGGCCACGCGAGTCGGCCAGCCGGGCCTTCACGCAGTCGGCATATTCACGTGGCGTCTTGCCTGACATCACATCCATCGTCTCATGGGATTGTTCTAGGTCAGACACACTGGCGCACCCGGCCAGGGTCAGCATCCACGCCGCCAACATCCACTTCATCTGCTGCACCTCTGTCATCAGGAACACCGTTCGACCGTGATCTGGCTCTTTTGCTCCCTGTACTGGCAGATTTATCTGCGCCCGGTCAGCAGCCCGGCGCGCTCACCGCGCATCGTGTTATCGTGCGCGTTTGCAAAACCAGACTTTGCGGAGCCACACATGAAATTCGTACACCAGCGCGAGCACCTCAACGAGGACGACATCGTCGTCATCGAGTGCTCCCAGCGCTGCAACATCCGTCTGATGAACGACGCCAACTTCCGCAGCTTCAAGAATGGCGGTCGTCACACCTATCACGGCGGCCACTTCGACAAGTTCCCCGCCAAGATCACCGTGCCCAGCACCGGTTTCTGGAACATCACCATCGATACCGTGACGACCCGCCCGATCTCGGTCACGCGCAAGCCCAGCCTTACGCACAAGATCAAGATCATCCGTCGTTCCTCGTCGCAGCTCAGGTAAGGCCAGCCATGACCCAAACCATCAAGTACGTCATCAAGTACAAGCTCGAAGGCCAGCGCCGCTGGGATTTCGCCCTCATGTCAGACGACTCTCGGGAACAAGCGCTACAAGCCCTGCGCAAGATCCATGGTGAAGACGTGGACAAGGTCAGCGACATCCAGGTCAGCAAGGCACTCTAATCGCCCAGTCTCCATCCATTGCGCCTGAAGGAGCGTCGCATGAGCCAGTGGCCCGATCGCCGTATTCTCGATTTGCTGGGTATCGAACTGCCCATCCTTCAAGCGCCGATGGCCGGGGCATCAGGTACGGCGATGGCTATTGCGGTAAGCCAGGCCGGTGGTCTGGGCGCATTGCCTTGCGCCATGCTCACGCACCAGCAGGTACGCGAGCAAATCGCTGTCTTTCGAGCCGCCAGCCCTGGCCGCGCCCTGAACCTGAACTTCTTCTGCCATCAGGTACCTGCATCCGATGCTGACGCCCTCACCGCTTGGAAGCAGGTGCTCGAGCCCTACTATCGAACGCTGGGGGCTGATTTCGAAGCACCTGCACCGGTGTCCAACCGCGCGCCTTTCGACGAACACAGCTGCCAGCTGGTCGAGCACCTGCGCCCTGAAGTGGTGAGTTTTCACTTCGGCCTGCCTCAGGCTGACCTGCTGCGCAGGGTCAAAGCCAGCGGGGCCCGAGTACTGTCCAGTGCCACAACCGTCGAAGAGGCACGCTGGCTGCAGGATCGCGGCTGTGATGCGATCATCGCCATGGGTTATGAGGCTGGCGGGCATCGCGGCATGTTCCTCAGTGAAGACATCACCACCCAAATCGGTACGCTTGCGCTGGTGCCGCAGGTGGTCGATGCCGTCGATGTCCCGGTGATTGCGGCCGGTGGCATTGGCGATCACCGTGGTGTGCTGGCCGCACTGGCATTGGGTGCCTCTGCGGTGCAGATCGGCACCGCCTACCTGTTCTGCCCCGAAGCCACCGTGTCGCCGTTTCATCGGCAGGCGCTGGACAGCGCGTCCGCCAGCGACACGGCCCTGACCAACCTGTTCACCGGTCGCCCGGCCCGCGGTATCCATAATCGCCTGATGCGCGAGCTGGGCCCCATGAGCGCGCAGGCACCCCGGTTTCCGCTCGCAGGTGGCGCATTGATGCCACTGCGGGCAATCACTGAAGCCCAAGGCAGCAGTGATTTCAGCAACCTTTGGGCAGGCCAGGCACTACGCCTCGGCCGGCACTTGTCCGCTGCAGACCTGACCCGTGACATTGCAGACAAGGCATTGGCTCGTCTGAACCGCTAACCGGACCGATCGAGCGCGCCGTGCCTTGCTTGAGCCTCGATCCAATAAAAACAGCTGCAAGCAATTGGCGAAGCGCTATATAGTCAGGCATATAACGAAAACCAGGAGCTTTCCCAATGCGTTCTCGCCTGCCTTACCTAGCCGCCCTCGCCAGCCTGATCACCCTGAACACTGCCTGGGCCGACGAGGTCCAGGTGGCTGTCGCTGCCAACTTCACCGCACCCATCCAGGCCATCGCCAAGGACTTCGAGAAGGACACCGGCCATAAGCTGATTGCAGCCTACGGCGCTACCGGGCAGTTCTATGCCCAGATCAACAACGGTGCCCCCTTCGAAGTGTTCCTGGCCGCAGACGACAGCACCCCGGCCAAGCTCGAGAAAGAGCACGCCATCGTGCCAGGCTCACGCTTTACCTACGCCATCGGCACGCTGGCCCTGTGGTCGGCCCAGCCTGGGTATGTGGATGACAAGGGCGCAGTCTTGCAGCGCAATGCATACCAGCACCTCGCGCTCGCCAACCCGAAGACCGCCCCTTACGGCCTGGCGGCCACGCAAGTGCTAGAAAAGCTCAAGCTGACCGAGGCGACGCGCGACAAATGGGTAGAAGGTCAAAATATCACCCAAGCCTTCCAGTTCGTCTCTACCGGTAACGCAGAACTGGGCTTCGTGGCGCTGTCGCAGATCTTCAAAGATGGCAAGGTGCAGAGCGGTTCGGCCTGGATCGTCCCGGCTTCCTTGCACGACCCCATTCGCCAAGACGCGGTGATTCTGGAAAAAGGCAAAGGCAACCCGGCTGCCAAGGCCTTGGTGGACTACCTCAAGGGCCCCAAGGCAGCTGCGGTGATCAAAGCCTATGGCTATGAAATCTGATGCCGCTCGATGCCAGTGACCTTGGCGCCATCTGGCTCACCCTGAAGCTGGCCAGCCTGACCACCCTGATTCTTTTAATCGTAGGCACACCGGTTGCCTGGTGGCTGGCACGCACGCGGTCATGGTTTCGCGGGCCGATAGGCGCCATCGTTGCCCTGCCCTTGGTGCTGCCGCCGACGGTGATCGGGTTTTACCTGCTGATTGCACTAGGCCCGCATGGCTGGCTTGGCCAAGGGATTGCGGCACTGGGCCTGGGCAATGTGGTGTTCAGCTTCTCGGGCCTTGTAATCGGCTCGGTCATCTACTCGATGCCCTTTGTGGTCCAGCCGTTGCAAAACGCTTTTGCCGCCATTGGCAAGCGACCCATGGAAGTGGCGGCCACGCTGCGCGCCGGGCCCTGGGACAGTTTCGTGCATGTGGCGCTACCACTGGCCCGTCCGGGTTTCATCACCGCCAGCATCCTGGGTTTTGCCCACACCGTAGGCGAGTTTGGTGTCGTGTTGATGATCGGAGGCAACATTCCAGACAAGACCCGCGTGGTATCCGTGCAGATCTTCGACCATGTCGAGGCGATGGCCTACACCCAGGCGCACTGGCTCGCAGGCGCCATGCTGGCGTTCTCTTTCTTGGTGCTGCTGTTGCTGTACGCAGGCCGACGCGGCAATGCGGGCTGGAACTGACATGACGCACTCGATCGTGGCACGCCTGAAACTGGCACGCGACGCTTTCACCCTGGACGTCGACCTGCAACTGCCAGGGCGCGGTATCAGCGCCTTGTTTGGACACTCCGGCTCGGGCAAAACCAGTTGCCTGCGCTGTCTGGCCGGGCTGGAGCGCCCTGGCCAAGCGTATGTGGAAATCAATGGCGAGGTCTGGGAGGACACCGCTCGTGGCGTCTTTCTACCGCCCCATCAGCGCCCGGTGGGCTACGTCTTCCAGGAGCCCAGCCTGTTCGCGCACCTGACCGTGCGTGGCAACCTGGAGTTCGGCTGGCGCCGTGTGCCGTGGACCCAGCGCAAGGTGGACCTGGAACACGCCAGCGAGCTGCTGGGCATCGGCCACCTGCTGGCGCGCCGGCCCTCGACGCTATCGGGTGGCGAGGCGCAACGCGTCGGGATTGCCCGCGCGCTGCTCAGCAGCCCCCGGCTGCTGCTGATGGATGAGCCCCTGGCTGCCTTGGACGGGCCCCGCAAGCGTGAAATCCTGCCTTACCTCGAGCGCCTGCACGAGGAACTGGACGTGCCTGTGGTTTATGTCAGCCACGCACAGGACGAAGTGGCGCGGCTGGCTGACCACGTCGTGCTGCTGGAGCATGGACGTGTGGTAGCGAGCGGCCCGGTTGCCCCTACCTTGGCGCGTCTGGACTTATCGTTGGCTCAGGGCGAGGATGCCGGCGTGGTGCTCGAAGGCCAGGTGACAGGCCATGACCCGCACTACGACCTGCTTGAACTGCGCTTGCCTGGCAACAACGGGCTCGTACTACGTTTCGCACACCCCATCCGGGCCCTGGGCAGCGCCTTGAGGGTCAAGGTCCACGCTCGCGATGTCAGCCTGGCGCTCACCGCCGACGGCACCTCAAGCATCCTCAACCGAGTGCAGGTTCAGGTACGCGCCACCCACGCTGCCGACAACCCAGCCCATTTATTGGTCAGCCTGGATGCCGACGGCAGCACCCTGCTCGCCCGTATTACGCGTTTCTCGGCGGACCAGCTTGGGGTACACCCAGGCCAGCGCCTGTATGCACAGATCAAATCGGTTGCATTGCTGAGCTGACGCGCAGAAATGGAGCAACGACCAAGCGGCCGTTGTCCATTGATCAGTGACTTGATCGAGGCCTGCCGCCCATGCTCGACTGCCCGCTTCCCGAAACGCTGCATTACGTCGACGACAGCCAGCCCGGCTTGACTCGTCGCCGCTGGCGCGACCGCTTCATCTACCTGGACGCCAATGGTGAACGGGTCCGCGACCCTGAAACACTGGCACGTATCGCCGCACTGGTGATCCCACCGGCCTATACCGATGTCTGGATATGCGCCGACCCGCAAGGGCACTTGCAGGCCACTGGCCGCGATGCCCGTGGCCGCAAGCAGTACCGCTATCATGCCCAATGGCGTGAAACCCGTGACCAGCACAAATACGACCGAATGCTCGCCTTCGCCCAGGCATTGCCAAAGCTGCGCTCACAATTGGAAACCCACTTGTCACGACCGGGCCTTGACCGTGAAAAGGTCATGGCCTTGGTAGTCAGCCTGCTGGACCATACCCTCATCCGCATTGGCAACCAGCGCTACATGCGCGACAACAAGTCCTATGGGCTGACGACCCTGCGCAATCGACATGTAGAGGTCAAGGGCAGTACCATCCGCTTTCAGTTCCGTGGCAAGCGTGGCGTCGAGCACGATGTGACGCTGCGTGACCGACGCTTGGCGGCCTTGCTGAAGCGTTGCATGGAACTGCCCGGCCAAGCGCTGTTCCAGTATCTGGATGCCGATGGCCAGCGTCACAGCATTGGTTCGAGCGACATCAATCAGTTTTTGCAACAGTTGACTGGCGCCGACTTCACGGCCAAGGACTACCGTACCTGGGCCGGCAGCAGTCTTGCGTTGGACCTGCTCAGACCCTTGGCCTGGGAGCCTGAAACCGAGGCCAAGCGCCAGGTCGCTGCCATTGTCAAACAAGTCGCCTCGCGCCTGGGCAACACCCCCGCCGTGTGCCGACGCTGCTATATCCACCCAGCGGTGCTGGAGCATTACACACTCGGGCGGCTGGCCGCCTTGCCCAAGAGCCGAGTGCGCAAGGGGCTGGACCCGGAAGAGGTCGCTTTGCTGGTCTTTCTCAAGGCATTGGAACAGCAGGCCGCACATTGAGCTTGTCTATCCACTCCATGATGCAAAGGTATTTCCTATTGAACGAGGCCCCCACTATCCTTCCCAACAGAGCACCTTGTCCTACAAATCCTTTATACGGTAGCTGGCTGTTCGCATCCCTTCTTCGTGCCATAGATTTTGACATTTTGGGAATTACTAGGCTTCTAAAGCGTCTTTAATGGAAGGAAAAGGGATAGGCTCCCACCGCTAGCGCACATGGCCTGCGGACTTTTTTATCACCAAGGAGAAGTACATGCTGATACTCACCCGTAAGGTTGGCGAGAGCATCGTCATCAACGATGACATCAAAGTCACCATTCTGGGCGTCAAAGGGATGCAGGTGAGAATAGGCATCGACGCACCCAAGGACGTTCAAGTGCACCGCGAGGAGATCTTCAAACGCATCCAGGCCGGCAATCCGGCCCCTGAGAAGCAGGACGATTGACACCGATCATTCAAGCGGGCTGCAGGGATGCGCCCACAGCCTTAGCCCTTCAGTAGGCCACGCACGGTCGCAATCATCTCGCCCATGTCGAATGGCTTGTCGAACACTGCCGCGAATAATGTCGGGCATCCCTCGCTGGCCTGGGCGCCGCTCATGAGGATGACCGGCAGCGTTCGCAAGGCAGGATCTGCCCGCATGGCACGTACCAGCTCCTGACCATTGAGCACGGGCATCATGTAGTCGGTGATGACCAACTGCACCTGTACGCGTTTGAGTACCTCCAGCGCTTTCTGGCCGTTACTCGCCTTTTCGATCGCATACCCTTCGTCTTCCAGGGCAAAACCCAAGATCTCGGCTATCAGGTATTCGTCGTCGACGATCAGCACAGTCTTCATGTAAGAGAAACCTAAAGGCTCCCTTGCGGCACAGCTGTGCCAGAAAGGGCCCCGCTGGTGCCTTCGAACGCTCTACGCAGTGAGATCCCAGACGATGCGATTACAAGCTCATGCAAAGACGCGTCGTGAGCACTGTCGCGTACTTTCAGGATGGAGAGCATTCGGCGCAAGGTGCCGTCGTGCTCAACGAATCGCATCAACACCAGGTTGTCGACGATGCTTGATAAATCGGGCGCTGGCGCAGTGATCTCCGCACCAAAGATATCGCGCATTTCCCAGGTCAGCATCACACTCACCTCTCGATTGCGCAGCTCTCCGGTCAACGCGCGAAAAAAGGCATTCAGACGGTCAGGTTCCGTGGACAGGCGGCTCCACGCGCCCAGGCTGTCGATAAGGACTCGCTTGGCCCCGGTTGCCTGCACCTGTTCGATCAAGCGCGCACCCAGCTGGTCCAGCAGCACCTGCGTACAAGGCTCCCAGCACAGTGTCAAGCTCTGGGTCTGTTCCATGGCTGCAAAGTCGTACCCCAGCGAAGCCGCCTTGATGCGCAGGCGATCGGGTGATTCGTAGAAACCGAAATGCAAGCCGGGCGCCTGGGGTGTGCTGGCCGCCAGAAACGCCATGCCAAGCGAGGTCTTGCCAATGCCCGACGGGCCGATCAGAAGCGTTACAGAGGCGCAGGACAGTCCGCCATCGAGCATGTCGTCGAGCGTCGACACACCACTGCTGATCCGGGATGCAACTGCACTAGCGGGCGCACTGGGCTTGGCGAACAACGACTCCAGACGCGGAAACACCCTCACACCGGTATCGTCGATCAGGCACTCGTGACGCCCGGACAAGGCTCCACTGCCACGTGTCTTGCGCAACTGAATCGTACGAACGGCGCGGCTACCCATCATCTGCTCACCCAGTTCGATCACGCCGTCGACCATCGTGTGTTCAGGGCTGCCTTCTTCGAGCCGCGCACTGGTCAACAACAGTACGGTGCAGCCAGCAAAGGCCGCATGACCTTGCAGCGCTGAGACGAATTTTTTGGTATCGAGCGATGTTTCGGCACGTAGGCGGGCATTGAGTACGCCATCGACGATGAGGAGGCTGGCCTTGTGTCGACTGATCTCCTGCCTCAGCAACCTGACCACGGCATCAAGGCCATCGTGCTCCAGGGTGTCGAAGGCGCTGACAAACTGGATCTGATCGCCGACCATCGAGGGGTCGAAGAAGTCCAGCGTGCCCAAGTATTGAAATAGCCGCTCATGGGACTCGCTGAGCAACGTTGCCACCAGCGCCCGGCCCCCCTTGCGCACATGCTCGCAGGCCAGTTGGTTGGCCAGAATAGTCTTGCCTGCGCCAGGTGGGCCCTGCACGATGTACGACGCACCCGCCACCAACCCACCTTTGAGCAGGGCATCGAGCCCGTCGATACCTGTCAACAATCGCTTGAGTGTCTGAGTCATGCTGTGCCCCTCACGGCTCGGTAACTGGCTGGCTTGAATGAACGGGTAAATACAGCCGCATGCACGTGCCGACCCCCAGCTCGCTTTGCACGCTGATGGCACCGCCGCTTTGCCTGGCAAATCCGTACACCTGGCTCAGGCCCAGGCCGGTGCCCTGACCGAAGGGTTTAGTGGTGAAAAAGGGTTCGAAAATACGTGGCTGTACCTCCGCCGCCATGCCCTCGCCGCTGTCTTGCACCTCGAAGCACACGAAGTGGCCGTGCAGGCCATCGACCTCACCTGTCAGCGACACCGCTTCGACGGTCAGCACGATGCGGCCTTCCTCGGCGATGGCATCCCGGGCATTGAACAGCAGGTTGAGCAACACCATTTGCAACTGACCAGCATCCACTTCGATGATGGGAAGATCGGGCTGCACTCGCGCATCCAGTGTGACCGAACTGGGCAGTGCGTGAACAAGCAATCCATGGGTGGCGTCGATCAGTTTGGCCGGCTCTATACAGGTCACCTCGAGCTTGCGATGACGCGCAAAGCTGAGCAGCTGACGGGTCAGGTCGGTGCCGCGCTGGCCAGCTTCCAGAATGTTGTGCAGCATGCGCTGAACGCGCTCTGGGTCCGGGGCGGCAAGGGCCAAGCGTGCAGAGCTGAGGATAATGGTCAGCAGGTTGTTGAAATCATGTGCCAGGCCACCGGTCAACTGACCCAGCGCCTCGAGCTTCTGAGCCTCGAACAGCTGCGCTCTGACGGCGTCCAGTTGCATCGCTGACTCGCGGCGGTCGGTAATGTCCCGCGTGACCTTGGCAAGCCCGACGACCTGGCCTTGGTCATCGCGAACCACATCGAGGGCCACCAATGCCCAGAAGCGCGTGCCGTCTTTGCGCTGGCGCCACCCTTCATGCCGCGACACCCCCTGTTCGAGCGCTTGACGCAACAACTGCTCAGGCTTGCCTTCGGCGCAGTCTTCAGGCGTGAAGAACAGGGAAAAATGACGCCCCACCACTTCATCGGCGCTATAGCCCTTGATCCTCTGGGCGCCCGCATTCCACGAGGCGATATGGCCGGTGGTATCGAGCATGTAGATGGCGTAGTCCACCACCGACTGGACCAATTGCTCGTAACGATGAGCAGGCATATCTGAATTGACCTGGCAATCAGTTGAAACCATGCGAGCTCCATCGGCACGGCAGGTGAACATCATCCAAACGGCTAGAGCTCAGACCTTGACGCACGCTGTTCACCTTCATTGCGCAGTCGTCGGCCCGACCATCACATCCAGTGACTTGGCTAACATTGGGCCAAGCTCATGACACTGTCAATCGGCCAGGTGTGATGGGATGCGATGTGCGGAATATGGCAGCCAAGGTTGACTCTGCTATAACGGTGGGTTATAAAGCCGCCTTGATTGCACAGCCCTTCTGTCTGAAGTAAGCCGGCCCCCGTGGCCCTTTCAAGCGTGCGAGTGTGGTGGAATTGGTATACACAGCAGACTTAAAATCTGTCGGCGTGAGCCTTGCGGGTTCGAGTCCCGCCACTCGCACCACATCCTGAAGAAGGCGCCCAAGGCGCCTTTTTTGTTGCCTGTCTTTTGCTGGCCCGCCATCACTCATCCTCGCAGTCGTCGAACCACGCAGGATGATCGCGCTCTTCTTCTTCCAGCGCGTCAAGCGATGGCATCTCGATCTCGTCTTGCGCCCCATGGGCATCCGGCTCGAGCGCGTCTTGTTCATCATGAAATTCATGATCCAGCAAATGATCATGCTCAGGTTCGTGCAGGTCGTCGTCGCGCATAATGAGCCTCAATTCAAGTCGCACGCCTGTATAGGCTCAACGGCTTCTGCGGTCAACGCCGCAGTGACTTAATCCCAGGTTAACGCCCTGCGTTCAACGTAGGAGTTCTCCCTTCAAGACGTTGTTGGCCCGCTCGTTCCTGGCGGGCATTTTTTTGTCGGTCAGCAGGGCCTGCCACTGCCCAGTCGCACATTTTCTTCACGTACGACGTACCCATCACCTTCTCTTCACGAAATGATCACATTCGCCTTGGCACTCTGACCGTGCTCCGTATGTTCTTGCAGCCCGCCGCATTCTTGCCGCGGGCTTTTCTTTTTGTCGCCGTCCTCAACGCCACCGCCTTCCTATGACCTGCGGCAGTTTTCCACTTGCAAGCGGGCGCTATTCTGCATGGGCTAGCTTCAAGTCAACCGAATAGACACGGAGGTTCGTATGAAAGCTGCTGTCGTAGCCCCAGGCGGTCGCGTTGAGGTGGTCGAAAAACATGTTCGCCCTCTCGAATACGGCGAGGCCCTGCTGAAAATGCAGTGTTGCGGCGTTTGCCACACTGATTTGCACGTCAAGAACGGTGACTTCGGCGACAAGACGGGTGTTGTGCTGGGCCATGAAGGCATTGGCGTGGTGCAGGACGTCGGTCCTGGCGTAACGTCCCTCAAACCGGGCGACCGCGCCAGCGTGGCCTGGTTCTATGAGGGCTGCGGCCACTGCGAGTATTGCACCAGCGGCAATGAAACGCTGTGCCGGCAGGTCAAGAACGCCGGTTACACCGTAGACGGTGGCATGGCGGAGGCCTGTATCGTCAAGGCCGACTACTCGGTAAAGGTACCGGAAGGGCTATCGTCCGCTGCGGCCAGCAGTATCACCTGCGCAGGCGTGACCACGTACAAGGCAGTCAAGACGTCCAACATTCGTCCCGGCCAGTGGATCGCAATCTACGGCCTCGGCGGGCTGGGCAACCTGGCACTGCAGTACGCCAAGAACGTCTTCAACGCCAAGGTCATTGCGATTGATGTCAACGAAGAGCAACTGCGCTTCGCGACTGAAATGGGAGCCGATCTTACCATCAACCCCTCCAGCCAGGATGCTGCCAAGGTCATCCAGGCCCAGACCGGTGGCGCCCATGCCGCTGTGGTTACCGCCGTGGCCAAGGGCGCCTTCGATTCGGCCGTCGATGCTCTGCGTGCCGGTGGGCGGCTGGTGGCCGTGGGGCTACCGTCAGAAGCGATGAACCTGAATATCCCGCGCTTGGTGCTCGATGGCATTGAGGTCATCGGTTCGCTGGTGGGCACGCGCCAGGACCTGCAAGAGGCCTTTCAATTTGCTGCCGAAGGCAAGGTGGTGCCGAAGGTCAGCCTGCGCCCCATCGAGGACATCAATCAGATCTTCGAAGAAATGCTCGATGGCCGCATCAAGGGCCGGATGGTGATCCAGTTCGAGGGCTGAACGAGGCCCTTCACTCAAGCTGTGTGCAGCGGGCAGCGGCCCTGTTCATCGGGGTCGCCAGCCACTGCAAGGGTGGCTGCAGACCGCTGAGCGCCGTGCTCAACGGCCATGACCTCGCACCGCATAGGCCGACGTCGTCGCTTTTCTGCTGCGCCCTTCATAGACCCAGACCTGAGATCCTGGCAGCTGCGCCATGACCTCGGCTTCCTCCACTTCTGCACGCGGTTTCTCACAGGCGTCCTTGGCCTTTGCACAAGCCTGCGCATGCTCACGCTCGTCCGATGCCGCCTTGAGCATCTTGTTCAAAGATTCGACCATACTGGAATAGTCCATTGCCTGACTCCTTTGCGGAAGGTGTTCACCTGATGAGCCTGATCATAGCGAGCCAACCTTTCAGAAACTGGCAACGCAAAACGCAATAAATCGTGGGTCTCTTACTTGATGACCCCCACTGCCGCGCGAGGTTCAGCCAAAGCGATCAACAGGTACCTTGAGACTAGCAGTCCCTGCTGTGTTTATCTGTCCCCGCCCCCACATCAGCCATGATCTCCACGCGCCTCGAACAGTTATCAAGGCGCTGCTACGTTCGTCGGAGAAGGTCACCAACAGCGAAGTATTGCGCTCTACTTACACAGGAGTCCCCGTTCAAGGTCCAGGTTCTATGGGACGTGGACGTTTCTGCTCAACCGGAGTAATCGTCATGACAGAAGAAGAAGCGAGTGATGTTGTAACGCGCATCCAACACGAACTCAGCCATCAAGCTCGTGTTGCTACGCGCATTGAAATACATGATCTGGGCCTCTGGGCACGCCTGGAGAAGGCGCACTTCACGACGACCATTCACGGCAACCAGTTGTTCGAAAAACCCGTCGTGATCGTACCCAGGTGCGATGCGTCATACACCATCCTCTACACCTGTTGAGCCAACGCGTTAACCGGTCGCCACGGGAGTCTCGAATGAGTATCCGTAGTCTTAAGAGGAACCTGCCTGCTGATCCACACAAGCCAGGGTGGGTACTGGGCTGGGGCGTGTTGAGAGATCGTCATCCGTGGCATTTTGTCGACGTCTACGCTGACCAGCGTACGGCCCACATCGAAGCCCAACGTCGAGGGAGTGGGTATGTGGTGGAATATGGCGCTCATCGCCTGGGCTCGAATGACTTTGTCTGTGGCGTCAGCCTTCCTGAAGGCTGACGCGTGCGCCTGGCTTCATGAGTCCTCTTGATCCTGTGCTGAAATCAATTCAGTAGGGATACCTGTGCGCTCACTCTAAGATGACCCCCACTTTACAGGGACAGACTCAACGAGTGGACCTCAATACTCATGACGCATCAAGCCATTACCTACTCGCTCAAACGCACGCGATTTGACGAACATTATTGCCCGTGCGAAAACACGCGGCTGACCACCAACTTTGCCAACTTGGCAAGGGGTTCACTTCGCGAACAGAACCTTCGCCACACACTGAGCATGATCAATAATCGCTTCAACGCGCTGGCCCACTGGGACAACCCTGCCGGTGACCGCTACACCGTAGAGCTGGATATCGTATCGGTGTACATTCACTTTACAACCGAGGTCACGCATACGCCGCTGCCCTTGATCGAAATACTGTCCACTGCCGTCATTGATCATCACACCGGCCAGCGTTTGCCGGGCATAGCCGGCAACAACTTTTCGTCCTATGTGCGCGATTACGATTTCAGCATCGTGCTGCCCGCCTATAACGTCCACCGCCCGGACTTCAGTGCCCCTGCCGATTTTGGCGTGCTGCACGGTAAACTTTTCAAAGGGTTTGTGGGCTCATCGGTTTACCAGCAACACTTTATCAAGCCACCGGTCATTTGCCTGAGCGTGTCAAGTAGCAGAACCTATCAGCGCACGGGGCATGACCACCCCGTGTTGGGCCAAGAGTACCGGCAGGATGACTATTCATTGACCGATGCTTATTTCAAGCAAATGGGCTTGCGTGTTCGTTATTTCATGCCTGCAGGCAGCCGGGCGCCGCTGGCCTTGTACTGTTCGGGCGACTTGCTCAATGACTACACCTCATTGGAACTGATCAGCAGCTTGAGCACGATGGAAACCTTTCAGAAAATCTATCGTCCCGAAATTTATAACGCCAATGCAACGGCCGGCGCCACGTATCAGCCTAGCCTGCAACACGAAGACTACTCTTTGACGCGCATTGTTTACGACCGTGTAGAGCGCAGCCGTTTGGCCGTTGAACAAGGAACGTTCGCTGAGGCCCACTTCATCAAGCCTTACCACACGCTGCTCGAACAATGGTCTGCACACTTCGCAGGTTGATCGCCTCCTCGCACAAGGTCGAATTTCATGAACACATTGCTCCCCACCTCTACCGCTGGCAGCTTGCCCAAGCCGACCTGGCTGGCTCAGCCCGAAACCCTCTGGTCACCTTGGAAACTGCACGGCGATGCCTTGCTCGAAGGCAAGCAGGACGCACTGTGCCTGGCGCTGCACGAACAGTCGAGCGCCGGGATAGACATCGTCAGTGACGGCGAACAGACGCGTCAACATTTCGTGACCACGTTCATCGAGCACCTGAGCGGCGTGGACTTCGAGAACCGGCAGACTGTGCGCATCCGTGATCGCTACGACGCCAGCGTTCCGACAGTGGTAGGTACCGTGGCCAGGCGCAAGCCCGTGTTCGTCGACGATGCCAGGTTCTTGCGCGCGCAGACTCGACAGCCTATCAAGTGGGCGCTCCCAGGGCCCATGACCATGATCGACACGCTTTACGACAGCCACTACAAGAGCCGCGAAAAGCTCGCATGGGAGTTTGCCGTGCTGCTCAACCAGGAAGCCAGAGAGCTGGAAGCTGCAGGTGTCGACATCATCCAGTTCGACGAACCCGCCTTCAACGTGTTCTTCGATGAAGTGAACGACTGGGGCATCGCCACGCTCGAGCGGGCGTTGGAAGGCCTCAAATGCGAGACAGCAGTGCATATCTGCTACGGCTACGGGATCAAGGCCAACACTGACTGGAAGAAAACCCTGGGTGCCGAATGGCGCCAGTATGAAAAGGCGTTTCCCAAACTTCAGCAATCGAGTATCGACATCGTGTCGTTGGAATGCCAGAACTCACGCGTACCCATGGACCTTATCGAGTTGATCCGCGGCAAGAAAGTCATGGTCGGCGCAATCGATGTGGCCACGCACGCTATCGAAACACCCGAGGCCGTTGCCGATACGCTGCGCAAGGCGCTGGCATTCGTGGACGCCGACAAGCTCTACCCATGCACCAATTGCGGCATGGCGCCCCTGCCCCGCTCGGTTGCCCAAGGCAAATTGCGCGCACTGACAGCAGGCGCTGCAATCGTGCGGCAGGAATTGTCGGGTGCAAAAGGGCCATGAGCGCACGTCAGCTTGCATTAGATGTGCGGGTCGCTTAGGGTCCTGCCGCGTCGAACAGGAGGTCATGACATGCTACGCCCCTATGAGTTGCCGGATACCGATGCAGTACTGCAGATCTGGCTGGATGCGTCAGTCCAAGCTCACCACTTCGTGCCCCGCGCCTTTTGGGAAGGCCAGCTCGACGCGATGCGGACCGTCTACCTTCCCGCTTCAGAAACGTTCGTCTTCGAGCAGCACGCCACTGTCGAAGGCTTCATTTCCCTGCAAGGGGAAACGGTTGCTGCGCTATTCGTCGCGCCTGCGTCACAAGGCATGGGCATCGGTAGCCGCCTGCTTGACTACGCCAAGCAACGCTCGGCGCGCCTGGTACTGAAGGTCTACAGCGCCAACGAAAGCGCGGTCGCGTTCTATCAACGTTCTGGCTTTTCAATCGTGGCCCACGGCGAAGATGAACACACCGGCGCCACTGAGCTGACCCTTCAGTGGCTGGCGGCGACCGCCTGAACCGATAGCGTGCGCCCTACCGCCTGCCGCACCCTTTGCCATGGCCAAATCGATCAGCACACCTTGACGCATTGCCTGATGCACAGCCTGGCGAGCCGCTTTCACACGGCCCGCCAGGCCCTCTCACGCCGGCAGCGCCACCTTGCTGAACCGCTGCGCCAGAAACGGGGTGATGTCCAATGGCAAAGCCTCCTCGTGGACCACCTTGTCCAGCATTACCCCCGTGATTGCCGAGGTCAGCACCCCGGTGCGGAAATGCCCGCAGGCGTTGAAATAACCCGGCATCTCATCCACGGGCCCGAGGATGGGTAGCTCATCGGGCGAGCCTGGCCGCAGGCCGGCCCAGGTACGCTTGAGGTTGACCTGTTCGAGTGCCGGGACGCAGCGTATGGCGCCCTGGACCAGGCTGCTGATCTCCGGGAAAGTCGTGGTGACATCGAAGCCTTTCTCCTCGGTGGTGCTCCCGATGAGAATCTCCCCATTGTCCTTTTGCGCCATGTAGCAGTCACTGGTGGTGATGCACCCATCAAGCAGCTTGGGTAGGCGCTCGGTCAACACGATCTGCCCCTTGACAGGTTTGACGGGGATGGACGTGCCCGTGGCCCACTCACTCAATTCGGCAGCCCAGGCGCCGGCCGCATTGATCAGGGTGTCGCAATGGAAGTCACCGGCCTGTTCGGTACGAACCCCTTTGATGCGTCCGCCCTGATGCAACACGCCAGTGACACGCGTGTTGAGATACAAGTCGACGCCATTTTGCCGTGCGCCTTCCATGTAGGCGTCCCCCAGGCGAAACGGGCTGAGCTGGTGGTCGCAGAGAAACTCCAGCGCACCGTGCGCGTTTTCGGTGACCGATGGCTCCGCCTTGCGAAGTGCCTGGCGGTCCAGCCAGCGGATCTGTGACTGCAGATGAGGGATGTGCTTGACGATGTGCTCGGCGTAAAGCTGATCCTCATCGTCCTGGATCACGTACTTGAGTCCAGTGCGCTCGAACTTGAAGTCCATCCCGTGGCGCTCGATCAGCTCCTGGTGCAATTGCGGATAAAGCGCATTGGACTGCAACGCCAGATCGAAGAAACATTGCGGCAGGATGTGCGGGGTGCTCGAGTCCACGGCCACCGCCGCACCGTGAGCTTGGCGCTTGGCCTGGGAAGACAGCATGCGAAAGAAAATCACCCCGCAGCCCAGGCCCACCGATTCGCCGATGGCCCACAGCCCGCCTGCCGAAGCACGTGTGGCATTGCCGGGCCGCTTGTCGTCGATCAGGGCAATGCGCAGGTTGCCGCGCTTGGACAGCTGGTACGCGCAGGACGCGCCGATTACACCAGCACCGGCAATCACGATGTCATAGGTCTTGTTCATGTCAGGCCTCCGTGCCTGCGTGCTTGAATGCCGAAAACGGTACCGGGTCTACCGGGAATCGCGGCCGCAACCAGCCTACGTCAGCACGCCCCGTCGCGGCGCGCAGGCGATCGCTGCAATAGCCCACGCACATGCGTCCCTGGCAGTCCCCCATGCTCACCCGCGTGCGCATCTTCAGCCCGGCCATATCCTGAACCCCCTGCTCCAATGCCAGGTCGATGGCCTCGCGCGTCACCTGCTCACAGCGGCAAATCACCGTGTCAGCCTGTGGCAGCTCGACCTGTGCTGGCCCCCGCGCGGTATAGCGCTCGACGCCAGAGCGAAAACGCTTGATGCTTGCCAACTGGCCCAGGTAACGCTCGCGCCGTTCAATGGCCTGCGCAGCGTTCAGCACGCCACGCTGCTGCAGAATTGACACAGCCGCGATGCGTCCGGTCAGCATTGCTGCCTCCCCTCCGCGTATGCCGGCCATGTCGCCTGCCAGGTGAATATGCTCCAGGCTGCTTTGCTGCCATACGTTGCACTCGGCGCGCAGGTAGCCATCGGTGCTGTA
Source organism: Pseudomonas sp. I3-I5 (assembly GCF_022699445.1). Lineage (NCBI taxonomy): Bacteria > Pseudomonadati > Pseudomonadota > Gammaproteobacteria > Pseudomonadales > Pseudomonadaceae > Pseudomonas > Pseudomonas sp. I3-I5. The sequence continues at coordinate 2,695,184 of NZ_CP093940.1, forward strand.
ACCATGGGCAAGCCCTAATTGCTGGCTAAGCTGCGTACGCGGGATGAAGCCGTAGCCTACCGCCAGCGTCTGCACCGACTCGCGACGCACATGGGTCATGTCCGCTTTCCAGGCATCGTCGTAGGGCGCCACGCTGACTTCGGTCAACTCACCTTCGCCCCGCGCCTCGACCACGCCCCAGCCATAGTGCATGGGAATGCCGTGCAGCTTCAGGTAGGCCAGCATGCTCAGGCCGTCGAGGAACAACTGGGGCTTGTTCATCAGCGCCAGGCTCTGGCGTGCGATACGGTTGAACGCACAGGCCTCGTACACCCCCGCCACCTTGGCACCGGCGGCGTGCAACTGACAGGCAACCAACGGCAGTAACGGGCCTGTACCAGCGATCAGGGTCGTACCCAATGGCTTGACCACGTTACTTTTGATCTGCAGCTGCAACCCGCCGAGCAGCATGACGCCCGGCAGGGTCCAGCCCGGGAACGGCACATTGCGCTCATGGCAACCGGCTGCCAGGATCAGTTGCTCGAAGGCCAGCGACTGCAACTGTTCCTGCTCGTCGAGTACTACCAGGCTATGGTCATCACCGCCCACGACACGGCTATTGAGCCGCAGGTCGATAGACTGCGCACGGGCGGCGAAGTCGGTGTGCAGTTTACCCAGAGCCTTGCTGTAGCGAGCGCCCAGGTAGCCCAGGTCGACACCTGCGCGCAGCGGGCCACGATAGACCACCCCGCCGGGGCGCGATGCCTCGTCGATCAGCGTGCAGCGCACGCCCGCGTCCACCAACTCGATGGCGGCAGCCATCCCCGCCGACCCCCCTCCGACAATGACTGGATGCCCGCTCATACCCGCGCCTCCCCGACAATCGGATTGACTTGGGTTTCGACGCGCATGCCGGCCCGCACCAGCGTCTGACAGGCGCGCCGCTTGGGGCGTCCATCGATAGCGACCAGGCAGCAATGGCATACGCCCATGCCGCAGAAAGCGCCGCTGACCTGGCCATGGTCGTTGAGGGCGAGCTGACGCACGCCCACGGCGTTGAGCACACTTAGAACAGTTTCGCCCGGGGCGGCAGTCACGGCCGTGCCGTTGATGGACAGGGGGATTTGTTCAGCCGAGAGTGGCTGTATATCGAGGGTTCGTTCCATGAAATGTCGTCTGCCTTCCGTGATTGAAAGACAGACAGACTACGGGAGGCGTCAGGCCAGAAAATTGACCTGAGACGGGGTTTTAAAGCTTTTTTACAGCCCTTTTTGAGCGCTGCAAGCAAGCCCTCTACCTGGTGAAGAACGTTTGTAAGCGAAGCCGCCTATTGCCGCCGCAATCAACGCTTCGCAGCCCCGACACTTCACATGCCGTCAGAGGAATCGCTCCACATCCCTGCCGAACACCTGCCGATAACCTTTGCAAAACGCCTCCCACTCGGCCGTTGCCCAGTCAGACCTGCGCTTGACCTGTCGTAGGTCGTGGCGGCTGGCTTTCATTGCGGTCAGCCGCTGCCTGGCTTTCTCGAAATCCAGCAACGCGATCTTGATGCCCGACTCGTCGAAGGCGACGAACACATGCTTCAAGTACAGGCAACCATGCTGCCAGCGGCCAAGGTTCAGCGTGGCCAGTGCACGCCCATACGCTTCAAGCATGTCGTGGTGTAGCTTGGGCTCGATGGTCTTGTCCAGGCCTTGGAGGTAAAAGTCTTCAAGCGATACATAACCGTCCAGCGCTGCCGTGACCATCACCGCACGCCACTCACCGTCCTGCTTGTGGACGTCGCTGTGCAGCAGCAATGGCGTAGCGACGCCCAGCGCGGCAGCGGCACGCAGCGCCTTGGCCTCACGGGCCACTGTCGGATAGCCGAACGGGTGCACAAGGCTACGGTAGATATGGCCGACCTGCTGCTTCTTGTAGAACGTGAAGCCGTCGAGCTCGACCTTCAATACACCGCTCTCACCGCCCCTGCGGATATTCGGCGGCTCTACCCACACCCCAGGAGCACTCAGAATGGCCTGCACCGGCGGGTGAGAGGCCTCATGGCCAGACGCGCTAACGTGTTTCATTAAAACCTGCTGAATATTGAGCCACACTGCGGCAAGGGGCGAAATATATCAGCCAAATCTGAAAGAAAGCGATTATTGCGACACGGCGTTGATCGTTTTTTACAGGGATGAACAGACAAAACTGCGGGCACAATCGCCATTGTCTGACAATCCTGCAACCGCCAAGCCTCCGTCGCGCCCGCTCGTCAGCGTCAAGCCGCTTCGCACTCAACCCCTGATGGTCCATAGTTGATCGATTCGGGTGGTGTAGGACTGGCTCATCATCTCCCGTTTCATGCCCCATTCCGGCGCGGCTGGCACGCTGGCTGCACGGACCGTCCCCCTGCCCCAACGCTCATTGATGCTGTCCAGTACTTCCATGAGACGATCGCAGGCCGCCGATTGCCTTGAGGCGAACAAGTCCCCCGAAAAATCACCCGGTTGACGCAGGTCCATCAGCAACACCTCCGCCTTGCTGTAACGAAGCCCCGGCCGGAAGATCCGCTCTACGGCATCGGTAGCCAGCTGGGTCATCAGCAACGTGTCGCAGGTCGGATAGGGAAGCTCCACCCATGCGCCTTGAGCATGGTGCACTTCGTTCGGGTTGAACATGCCCGTGCGGATGCTCACCCGCATGCGCTTGCACACCGATCCCTGGGCCCTGAGCTTTTCGGCGGCACGGCCGACGTACGTGGCCACTGCCTGCTTGATCGGCGCCAACTCGCTCAGGCGCGTGCCGAACATTCGGCTGCTGCAGATTTCCTGCTTGGGCGGTTCGACATCGTCCAGCTCCAGGCAAGGCGTGCCTGCCAGTTCCCTGGCCGTCTTTTCCACCACCACGTTGAAGCGTTGCCGTAACGTCCAGGCATCGGCGCGGGCCAAGTCCATCGCCGTTCGAATGCCCATGGCCTCCAGGTGCGCCGTCATCTTGCGCCCAATACCCCACACCTCCTTGACCGCAGTATTGCGTAGCACCCAATCCCGTTTTACCGGGTCGGTGATGTCCACAACGCCGCCAGTGTGGCTCTGCAGTCGCTTGGCAGTGTGGTTGGCCAGCTTGGCCAAGGTCTTGGTACGTGCGATACCTACACCGACAGGGATGCCGGTGCACTGGGCAATGCGCAAGCGCAGCCGGTGCCCGAACAACGTCAAGTCCTGGGTCATGCCCGTGAGCTCAGCGAAACATTCGTCGATGCTGTAGACCTCGGTGGCAGGCACCATCGCTTCGATCAGCGTCATCACCCGCTCGCTCATGTCGCCATACAGCGCGTAATTGCTACTGAATGCCACCACACCGTGCCGACGGAGTTTTTCCCGCGCCTGAAAATAAGGCTCGCCCATTTTCACGAATGGCTTGGCGTCATAGGACCGGGCAATGACACAACCGTCGTTGTTGCTCAGCACCACGATCGGCGTCTTCGCCAGATCAGGCCGAAATACGCGTTCACAGCTGGCGTAGAACGCGTTGCAGTCGATCAGCGCAAATATTGGCTCACTGCGCATGATCGCGGACGCTATAGCGCACCACGCCCCAAATGAGCAGATCATCACCCTCCATGACATAGCGCGGGGGGTAGGCTCGGTTCTCGGACTTCAAGATCACCACACCGTCACGTCGGTGCAGGCGCTTGCAAACGGGCTCACTGTTGATGGCCGCAATCACGATATCCCCGTGCTCGGCTTCGCGCCCCCGGTCCACCACCACGATATCGCCCGAATAGATGCCAGCGCCTTGCATGCTGTCACCCTCCACTTTCACCAGATACACATGCGGTGCGCGGATGTCGAATAACTCATCGAGGGATATGTAGCCCTCAAGATGATCCGCGGCAGGCGACGGAAAACCGGCCGGAACGTAATACGAATAAATCGGAAGTGGTTCAGAGCTGCCACGTGGCGCGCCCAGGAAGGTGATGGTCATGAGAGAAAGTCCAATGCAAACTGTATGCATATACAGTTAATCTGGCATCGGCGGACGGGTCAATCCTGAACGTGTGAATTTCTGACGGACGAGAGGTGAATACATGTGCGGACGCTACTCGATCTACGAGTCGATGGATCACTACTTGCGACAGCTGGCGCTGGACTTGGTGGTGATCAACGGCTACGACCATGAACCGGTTGATCGCTATAACGTGGCGCCTTCTACCCGCGTCGAAGTTATACGCCAGGCTGAGGCAGGTCTGCACGTAGACAAAGTGAAGTGGGGATGGTCGCCTCGCTGGGCCAAAGGCAAGCGACTCGACCCTATCAATGCCCGGGCCGAAACCGTAGCCACTGGCAAGTTTTTCAAGGGTCTGTGGCCACATGCAAGAGCGCTCGCCCCTGCCAATGGCTGGTTCGAATGGCTGCCAGATGCGCAAGATCCCAAGCGCAAACAACCCTACTACATCACCAGCGCCGACGGTGCACCGCTCTACTTTGCCGCGCTTGCCGAAGTTCACCAGAACCTTGAACCAGACGCGCACGATGGTTTCGTGATCATCACGGCCGCCGCTGATCAAGGCTTGATCGATATTCATGACCGAAAGCCCCTGGTGTTGGCGCCGCACCTTGCCAGGGAGTGGCTGGACCCCGCCACTTCAACGCAGCGCGCCGAGGCGATCGTGGCGACAGGCTGCCGTCCGGCCACTGACTTCCGCTGGTATCCGGTCGACAAGGCCGTTGGCAATGTTCGCAACCAGGGTGCGCAACTGATAATGCCGATTGCCGAACAGAGCAGGCAAGGTGATCTCGAATTCTGAAAAGGGCGTTATGCGTGGATGTGCCAGCCAAAACACTCAGCTGGCGTGATAGTCTGCGCACCCGCAGGCTGGCTAGCAGACAACTTGGACGCACCTTGAAATAGACCGACGAAGGATTCCGTCATGGACAGAAAACGCGCCCTCCTCCTCCCGCTTGTTGGGTTGATCACCCCGCTGGCAGGCTGCACCGAAGAGAAAGTGCCCGAGCCAACGGCAGACAATTGTGGCCCGCAACTGTACGGAAAAAACCTTGCCAGCTTGTCAAAGGATGCAAACCGCAATGTGTTCATCGCGAACTGCGAAAGTTTCCTGGCGGCGAAGAAAATGACGGAATGGAAGTTCGAGAAAAGCCCCAAGGGCAAGTACTGAGCGGCTGGCCGAGGTGATTGCCAATCCGATGATCTAGCCGCAGGGTCGTCAAGCTTGCCGAGCAGGAACACCGCCTTTACAGGCGGCGTTTTCAGGCAGACTCAGGGCGCTCAGTCCTTCGCGTACGAGCACGCCTTTAGCAGAAGCGGTGACTGCACTGGGTCATTTCTTGGAAAGGTGAGCCAAGGTTTACCGAGCACGCGCCCCCGCCTTATCGGCCACCACCGATCATTCACGAGCCGGATCGAATTGTTTCTCACGGATGCACAGCAGCGGGATCATGCCGCAAAGGAAATAAGCAGCGCCAACGATCAGGAAACCGACACCGATCGAGCCCTGGCTGGCGAAGAAGCCAATGGCAGCCGGTGACACCGCAGCACCGATACGCCCGATATTGTAGGCACCGCCAACCGCAGAGCCACGGAACTTGGCCTCGAAGCTTTCCGTCATGTACGTGGCGTTGACGCTGTAAGGCACGCCATAGAGGAAGCCGAAGACGATCAACAGCCACAGAATGTTTTCCGGCTGGTTGAACAGCACGATGATCGGCAGGAACAGCGCCGTCCCCAGGCAACCCGCGGCAAACACTTTGCGCCGCCCGAACTTGTCCGCCGCCATGCCGGCGATGACCTTGCCAAGGATCGAAGCGGTGTAGGTGCCGACCAGGAACGTGGTCATCTGCTTGAACGCCATGCCCAACTCGGTCTCCAGGTAGCTGGGCATCCAGTTGTTGACGCCATAGTTACCAAACTGCAAGAAGCCTGCAGTCAGCGACCAGAGAACGAACATCTTCGCGGCATTGGGGTTGGCGAAGATCTGTTTGTACTTGCCGCCCTCCACACGCTCACGCGCCTTGCGCTCTGCACGATCGGCACTCTGCAAGCGGGTCCAGGTCGAAGGTTCCGGCACCATCTTGTGCATCAGCAGGGCAAGAATCACCGGTGTGACGCCCACGAAGAACAACGTGCGCCAGCCGTAGCTTGGCAGTATCCAGGCAGCGAGCAGCGTTGCAACGATATACCCGACCGACCAGCCCGCTTGCAGGCTGCCAAGGACGGTATTTCGGAACCGGGTAGGTACGTACTCGGCCATGAGTGTATTACATGCAACGTACACCGAACCAAGGCCTAGGGCCGAGACAAAGCGGATGATCGCAAACTGTACATAGTTCTCGGTAAAGCCCAATAGCCCCGTACCGAGGCTGAACAGCAGCACACTGAGCACCACGGTGCGCACCCGCCCAAGGCGGTCGGTTGCCCAGCCACCGTAAATGCCCCCAACAGCCATGCCGGCCAGGGTGCAGCTGCCGAGCATGCCTGCCTGCAGGCCAGTCAGGCCGAATTCCGTTTTGAGCGTGGCCAGGCTATAGGCCAGGATCATGACATCGGCGCCATCGATGACCATCGTCAGGAAGCAAAACACGAAGGCTGTGATCCAGGTCCGCTCGGTGGACGCGGCGATGACCCCGGCGGGGTTAGGGTTGTGCATGTTTTATCCTTATTATGGCGGGTTACGACGTGCCTGTTCCGGCACTACACGGCGCTGCAGTAACAGCGCAGGCGGCGGGCACAGCCCACCGTCAAAGGCCGTCACAACCTGCGGTAAAAGCTATGTTCACGCAAACGAAAAAATATCGGGCCTGCATTCCCGGTAGGAATGGCCTGATTTGCAAGGTACAAGCCGCTGTGACTGCCGACTCAGCATGCCGTGGCACTGCCGGTGCACGTACCAGACGCCACGCATGCGAAAAAGTCAGGCAGCGATTCGGTTAATTCGTTTGCCAGGCCGGCGCGTCACCGTGATCAATGCAGGCCTCGAATTTTCCAGGAGGCTCACCATGGACCCGGTCCGTTTCATGCACCCCGATGCAATCCGTGCGCTTTTCAGTACCGCCCTGTCAGCGATGTACAAGCAGGAGGTACCGCTCTATGGCGATTTGTTGGACTTGGTCGCCGAAGTCAATGCCCAGACCCTGGCCGCTCAGCCTGCATTGGCAGAACGACTGCGTAGCAGCGGTGACGAGCAGCGCCTGAGCGTGGAACGCCATGGCGCGATCCGTGTTGGAACGGCCGAGGAGCTGCAAGGCTTGCGCCGACTGTTTGCAGTCATGGGCATGTCGCCAGTTGGCTACTACGACCTGAGCATCGCCGCCGTGCCAGTACATGCCACCGCATTCCGACCTATCGAGGCAGCGTCGCTGCGCGCCAATCCGTTCAGGGTGTTCACCTCGCTGTTGCGGCTCGAATTGATCGAAGACCCACAACTGCGTGAACAGGCCTGCCAGTTGCTGAGCGAGCGGACCATTTTCACCCCTGGCGTAATGGCGCTCATCGACCGCCACGAATGTGACGGCGGACTTACCGATACGGACGCTCAAGCGTTCGTCCAGGAGGCGCTGGAAACCTTTCGCTGGCACCAGAGCGCGACGGTCAGTGCCCAGCAATACCGCGCCCTGCATGACCAGCATCGCCTGATCGCTGACGTGGTGGCGTTTCGTGGGCCGCACATCAACCACCTCACGCCCCGCACTCTCGACATCGACCGCGCTCAGGCCCAGATGCGTTCGCGCGGCATGACCCCCAAGGCAGTCATCGAAGGGCCACCGCCGCGCCAGTGCCCAATCCTGTTGCGCCAGACAAGCTTCAAGGCCCTGCAGGAAGCGGTGACCTTTGCTGGTGGTGATGGGGCACCGGGGCATCACACGGCTCGTTTCGGAGAAATCGAGCAGCGCGGCGCGGCGCTGACACCTGCGGGCAAAGCACTGTATGACCGGCTGTTGAGCCAGGCCAGGCAAGCGCTGGGCGCAGCACCATCGGCGGACAATGCCGAGCAGTATGCGCACCTACTCAAAACGGCATTCAGCGCGTTTCCTGACGACTACGCCTCGCTGCGCACGCACAAGCTCGCTTACTTCAATTATTTCGTGAGGGATGCGGCCAAAGCGCATGGGACGGATCTCGAAACGCTGATCGAACAAGGCGCGGTCGGTTTCGAGCCACTGGTGTATGAGGACTTCCTGCCTGTGAGCGCTGCCGGGATCTTTCAGTCCAACCTCGGCGACAGCACCAAGGCCGACGCCATGACGCAAGGCAACCAGCAGCAGTTGGAGGCAGCGTTGGGCGCTCGCGTGATCGACGAGACGACCCTGTACGCCCAGGCCCAGGCGCAATCCATCGCGTCCTGCCTGCGCGCGCTTGAAATCCAGGCAACCAGCGCATAGATTGGCCGACCGCCCAGCCGCCTTGGCCCAGGCGGCTCGTCCGGCCTGCCTGGCCATAGTCTTAGGTGATGCCTGCAAGCCATGCACAAGAAATTGCTTCCGTCCATGATGTCGCTGCAGTGCTTTGAGTCCACTGCCCGTCATGCCAGCTTCACCCTCGCTGCCCGTGAACTGAACCTGACGCAAAGCGCCGTCAGTAAGCAGGTCGCTCAACTTGAGCAAATGTTGCAGCGTCGGCTGTTCAATCGGTTGCGTGGCGGCTTGCAACTGACCGCCGTGGGCGAGCTGTACCTGAGCGAAGTTGGCAAGATCCTGAGCCAAACGGACATCTCGACGCGCTTCATCTTAACGTTCGATGGCCAGGCAGAAACCTTGAGAATCGCGACCCAACCGACATTCGGCTCGCGCTGGCTGATTCCTCGGCTGCCGGCATTCAGCGCAGCGTATCCGCACGTGCGGCTAAGCGTGCGCAATGAACTGGAGCCGTTCGACCTGTTACAGGCCAAGGCGGACGTTGCATTCTTCTATGGGCGTGGCACCTGGCCCGGCGCCCAGTGCGTCGAGCTGTTTCGCGAAGACGTCGTGCCCGTGTGCGCCCCTGCCCTGCTGCTGCACCGGCCGCTGAAGGCTATCGATGACATTCACAGCCATACGCTCTTGCAGTGCGTTTCGCGACCCGAGGCGTGGCATGACTGGCTGGGTGCTCAGGCGATGACATCCAGAAACAGCTACAGAGGCCCGCAGTTCGACACCTTCGACCTGTGCATTCGCGCAGCGATCGCAGGGTTGGGTGTGGCCTTGGTACCCAGGTTCATGGTGACAGAAGAGCTGCAGCGCGGCGCCTTGCTGATTCCCCTGCACTACTATGCACCCAGCCCGGATGCTCACTACGTGGCCTATGCGACCCAGAGCCACGATTCACCGAAGATCCGTAACTTCGTGGACTGGGTGTGCGAGCAGACGCCTTGAGCGGACCTGCGTCCGCGCCTCATGCACCCGCATGAGCGGGAGCTACCACTTGTCCGCCATGTAAAACATGCCGCCACCCAGCGCGGTCAGGAACAGCCCGCCCAGCACGTCTGTCAGCAAGGCCTCGCCATGAATGTACGCTTCGATTTGAGTGGCAAGAAACAAGACGGCCAATACCAGAACCACGGCCGATACGCGGCGCTGAATCTTGAACCTGGATTTTTCGGGGCCGATCCACCACATGCGCATTTTCCTTGAGCGGGTTGAGTATTGAACCTTAGCTACATCACCAGCCGTTGACCAACGACCAGGTGTGAACGCTGCTGGCCAGTGTCTTAGCTCGGAAGGTAAACGCACTGCGCCAGCGTGGTATCACAAGGTCGTCATAAGGTAAGCCGCGAAGCCCTTGGCGACGCGCCAAGGCTTCAAGGCGGACAGGTGGTCGAACACTCGGCTGGAGTTGCCTGCCAGCCCTGCAAGCACAAGGTAAACAACCCACTTTCGCAGCGCCCTTGAGATTTTTCTTTTCATGACTCGAAACAAAGGGTGCGCCTCGGGAAAATCCTACCGCTTGAAGCGAAAAAGCCCAAGATCCAGTGCGCAGTTGATCCAAACCGCGCCAGCATTGACCAGCTCCCTTTGGCTGCTGAGCACTGGAGAAAATCGCGGGCATTAAAAAAGCCCCGCAACCCAAAGGGCTGCGGGGCTTTCGAATGGTGGAGGCCGAGGTCGGAATCGAACCGGCGTAGACGGATTTGCAATCCGGAGCATAACCACTTTGCTACTCGGCCTCAAAGTCAGGATCTAGCGGCTTACACCTCGCTATCTCCCCGAAACACTGCGCCTTTAAAGCGTGCTGCGTTTCGATGGGCGCCATTATGTCTACATTCACGTAACCGTGCAACCCCCTGAACGAAAAAAAATTTCAGCAGGTTCAAGGTGTTAGCGCAGACGGCCAAGTTTGCTCCACAACCCTACCAGCGTATTCTCCACGGTGCCGCTGGCCGCCATGCCAATGCGCTCCTGCAGGCTCTTGCGCTCTGCGAAGTGCAGGTGGAACAGGTTGGCACTGCGCGCGCGTTCGCTGAGGTATTCATCGCTGGTCTGCAACGTGTCCACCAGCTTGCGGTTCAGGGCTGCAATGCCCAGCCACACTTCACCGGTGGCCACTTCATCGATGTGCAGCTGGGGGCGGTAGCGGGCGACGAAGTCCTTGAACAGTTGATGCGTGACATCCAGGTCTTCCTGGAACTTTTCCCTGCCCTTTTCGGTGTTTTCACCCAGCACGGTAAGGGTGCGCTTGTACTCACCGGCAGTCAGCATCTCGACATCGATGTCGTGCTTCTTCAACAGGCGATTGATGTTGGGCAACTGTGCCACGACGCCGATGGAGCCGAGCACCGCAAAGGGTGCGCTGATGATCTTCTCGCCGATGCAGGCCATCATGTAGCCGCCGCTTGCAGCCACCTTGTCGATGCATACCGTCAAGGGGATGCCGGCCTGGCGAATGCGGGCCAGCTGGGAGGCAGCCAGGCCATAGCTGTGCACCAGCCCGCCCCCGCTTTCCAGACGCAGTACCACCTCGTCTTGAGGGGTGGCGAGGGTGAGCAGTGCGGTGATTTCGTTGCGCAGGCTTTCGGTTGCAGATGCCTTGATGTCGCCATCGAAATCGAGCACGAAGACCCTGGCTTTTTCGTCCGCCTTGACCTTGCGGGTTTTCTTCTCGGCCTTGGCCTGCTGCTTGCGTAACGCCTTGAGCTGAGCCTTGTCGAACAGGCCTGATTCCAGCCGCTCGCGCAGGTCCTTGTAGAACGCGTTCAAGCGGGTAACCTGCAATTGCCCACCCGGTTTGCGCCGCCCTTTACCGCGCAAGCCGGCAATGGCCGACAGCACGATGAGAACAGCGATGACCAGGGTGGCGGTTTTGGCGAGAAAGCTTGCGTACTCGGCAAGAAACTCCACGGTGACTCCTTCGATAGCTGCGCCAGAAGGCGCGTGAATGGTACAAGCATACCGGTGCACCCCAGGCGCTGCCAGGGGATGTAAACGCTGGCAACACCTTTCAAACGACCTTTTCAAACGCTTGTATGTTTTTTCGTTGACAGCGCTGTGCACCGCACCCTAACCTCGGCAGCAACCTTCAACAGCGGAAGCGTTCGTGGGCAACCTCTACCTGATTCGACATGGCCAAGCCTCCTTCGGCGCACAGGACTACGACGTGCTGTCGCCCGTTGGCGTGCGCCAGAGCCAGGCGCTAGGTGAGCACCTTGCCCAGCTAGGGATACGGCTGGAGCGGTGTGTGGCGGGCGATCTGCGCCGCCAGCAAGACACTGCCCGCCTGGCCCTTCAAGCGATGCAGGCCAGTGGCAACGCCGTGCCGGCTGTTGAGACCGACGCTGCATTCAATGAGTTCGACGCCGATGGGGTGATTCGCGCGCTGTTGCCTGGCTTGTCGATAGACGAGCCCAACGCGCCAGAAATCCTGAGCAACGTCACGCATCACCGCAGCGAATTTCAGCGCCTGTTCGCACTCATGGTGCAGCGCTGGCACGCAGGCACCCATGGCAGCGACGAACTGGAAACCTGGGAAGCGTTCACTGCCCGCGTGCGCGAAGGGCTGAACCGCGTGCTCGACAACGCAGGCAATGGCGACAACATTGCCATTTTCACCTCCGGTGGCACCATTGCCGCCTTGCTGCACCTGGTTTCAGGTATTACCCCGGATCAGGCATTTGCCTTGAACTGGCAGATAATCAACACGTCGCTGAGCCAATTGAAGTTCAAAGGCCGCGACGTGGCATTGGCTTCTTTCAACAGTCAAGCCCATGTGCAACTGTTGAGGACGCCGGCGCTCATCACCTATCGGTGAGCCCGGCCTGTTGTGTCCCTGCGGGGACGTGAAAATCACTCTATAAGGAATGCGCCATGACCTCCGTAGCTGATGCCGTCAAAAAGATGCAAGAGAAATTCAACCCATCCGCTGCCCAAGGCCTGGACCTGGTATTCGGCTTCAACATTACCGATGAAGACAAGCACTACGCCCTGATCGTCAAGGACGGCACCTGCCAACTGCAGGAAGGCGAGAACCCGGACGCCAACTGCACGTTGGTGATGGACAGCGAAACGCTCAAGGGCATCGTCAGCGGCGAAACCGACGGCATGCAGGCCTTCATGGGTGGCAAGCTGCGCGTGGAAGGCGACATGATGCTGTCGATGAAGCTCAGCGAACTGTTCCCGTCCTGAGCAGCATCCCTGGATGACCCTGAACCGAAGCCCACAAGGCTTCGGTTTTTTTTGGTCCGGCGTTTGTCGGCATGGCAAGCATCAAGGGCGTTGATCGACCAGCAACACCCCGGCCAATGGCGACCTGGGACGCTTGTCCCAACCAAGCGCAAGCATTAGATTGCAAAATAGTCCGCGTGATCGAGAATAAGGAAAACCCATGACGCTCACCGACGAGTCTACGCAAGTACGTTCCGGCGAAGAGCTTGACCTGGCAGCCATCGACGGCTACCTCAAGGCGCACATTGACGGCCTGGCCGGCGCGCCCGCCGTCAGCCAGTTCCCGGGTGGCGCGTCCAACCTCACTTACCTGGTCAAATACACCGATCGAGAATTGGTCTTGCGCCGACCGCCGTTCGGGCAGAAAGCCAAGTCGGCGCACGACATGGGCCGTGAGTTTCGCATTCTCAACCAGCTCAACAATGGGTTCCCCTACTGTCCCAAGGCTTATGCGTACTGCACCGATACCCGCCTGATCGGCAGTGAGTTCTACGTCATGGAGCGCGTCAAAGGGATCATCCTGCGCTCGGACATTCCCGCGGCACTGAACCTTGACGCTGCACGCACAACGGCCTTGTGCAAAAGCTTCATCGACCGCTTGGTGGACTTGCACCGTGTGGACTACAACGCCTGCGGCTTGAGCGACCTGGGTAAGCCCGACGGTTACGTGCAGCGCCAGATAGAAGGATGGGCCAGCCGTTACGACAAGGCCATGACCCCCGACGCCCCGCGCTGGGAGCAGGTCAAGACCTGGTTGCGTGAGAAGATGCCTGCCGATCACGCCACACCTGCCATCGTGCATAACGACTATCGGTTCGACAATGTCATCCTGGATGCCGACAACCCGATGTGCATCATTGGCGTACTGGACTGGGAAATGGCCACGCTGGGCGATCCTTTGATGGACCTGGGCAACAGCCTGGCGTACTGGATTCAGGCAGACGACCCGGCGCCAGTACAACTGATGCGCCGCCAGCCGAGCAACGCTGCGGGCATGCTTACCCGGCGCCAGTTCGTGGACTATTACGCCGAGCGTGCAGGCATCGACCTGGACAACTTCGATTTCTACTACTGTTACGGCCTGTTCCGTCTGGCCGGCATCGTCCAGCAGATCTACTTCCGTTATTTTCACGGCCAGACCCAGGACAAGCGCTTCGCCCAGTTCATTCACATGAACCGGCTGCTGGAGCAGATGACCTTGCAGGTCATTGCCAAGTCGAGCCTCTGATCACCAACGCACCTTACGACCACAAGGGACCAGCAGCATGCCGCAGACCCACCTGTTCGACCTTCAGGGCAAGATCGCCTTTGTTTCCGGGGCCAGCCGAGGCATTGGCGAGGCGATTGCACATGTGCTGGCGCAGCAAGGCGCACATGTGATCGTCTCCAGTCGCAAACTCGAGGGCTGCCAACACGTGGCCGATGCCATCATCGCGGGCGGCGGCAAGGCCACGGCAGTGGCGTGCCACATCGGCGAGCTGGAGCAGATCCAGCAGGTATTCGCCGGCATACGCGAGCAGTTCGGGCGGCTGGACATCCTGGTGAACAATGCCGCGACCAACCCACAGTTTTGCAATGTGCTGGACACAGATCCAGCGGCGTTCCAGAAAACCGTGGATGTGAACATTCGCGGCTATTTCTTCATGTCGGTGGAAGCAGGCAAGCTGATGCGCGAACATGGCGCCGGCAGCATCATCAACGTGGCGTCGATCAATGGCGTATCGCCTGGCCTGTTCCAGGGCATCTACTCGGTGACCAAGGCTGCAGTGATCAACATGACCAAGGTGTTTGCCAAGGAGTGTGCGCAGTTCGGGATTCGCTGCAACGCCTTGTTGCCGGGCCTGACCGACACCAAGTTTGCATCGGCATTGGTCAAGAACGAGGCTATCCTCAATACCGCGCTACAGCAGATCCCGCTCAAACGCGTGGCAGACCCCAAGGAAATGGCCGGGGCTGTGCTGTACCTGGCAAGCGACGCCTCCAGTTATACAACCGGGGCGGCGCTCAACGTAGACGGTGGCTACCTGTCCTGATCAGGTTTTGACGGCTGTCAGGGTATAACTCAGCGGCAGGCGAGCGGGTTGCTCGCGCAACCGCCACTCCCCGTCCGGGCCCTTGTCCATCTGCCCCGGCAGTGCCTCCCACGGCACGCTTTGGTGTTCTACCAGCGCTGTCAGCTGCAACCCGTTGGCCATCAACGCGGTGATCAGCTCGCCCAACCCGTGGTTCCACTCGTGGGTCTGGGTGTTGGCCAATCGCTGCGAGGTGGCCACATAGGTCTCGTCGCTCTGCCATACGGTTGGCTGCTCGCATTCGAAATACGGATAGTCGAGCTGCAGGCGGTCCTGATGGCCTTCATTGACCGCCCACAGCATGGGGTGCCCCTCGCGCAAGAAAAGCCGGCCACCGGGTTTGAGCAGGGCTGCCACGGTGTGTGCCCACGGCGCAATGCGCGGCAGCCAACACAGGGCGCCGATGCCGGTATAGACCAGATCGAACGTGCCTGCCGGTAACACCTGGGCTGCGGCGTACACATCGGCCTGATGGTAGTCGATGGGCGTAGCGCACAGGGTTGCCAGGCGCCGGGCCTGCGCCAGGGAGGCCGGGGAGAAGTCCAGGCCGCACACATCGGCGCCCAGCCGGGCAAGCGAAAGCGTGTCGGTGCCGATGTGACATTGCAGGTGCACCGCCCTTTGCCCCTCGATATTGCCCAGCATCGGCAGGTCGAACTGAACAGTCTGTGAAAGGTGCGCAGGGCGTTGGACGTACTGATCGAACTGGTAGTCCTGCGAGGCTGCGTGCAGCGGTGCGCGCTCGTCCCAATTGGCTTGGTTCAGCTGTGATGAAGGGTTCACGGCGACATCCTTGATGGGTAATGGGGCATGCTAGCGGCCGATGCGACACACCTGACAGCGTTCGGATGCAAAAAAGTGTAAAGCCCTGGCTCGCCCCTTACCCGTCAGAGACAGGTTGCAGCCGCCGCCCGGCGCTGCAACGAGACCCCGTTGTCGTTCTGGGTGTAGTAATCGACACGCGCACCGCCGTCCTGCGGGTAGACATCGACGAACGTTTCGGCCTCGCGGGTATAGACGGTAAAGCCACCTTGCTTGCGCGGCTCCAGGTAGCCGCTGGCGTCCTGGCCGAACACACGCTCTTCCTGCCACCCGTACTGGATGCACTGGGCAACGCGTTCAGGCGCCTTGCGCGAATTCATGTGCGTAGTGGGTTGGCCGCTACGGGCCGCATCCATGGTCGCAGAAGCACAACCGACCAGCAGCACGGCTGCGGCCACGGGCAGAATCACACGCATGGTCCATCCTCGAAATCATTTAAGAAGGAGGCGACTCTAGCACTGGCATGCACGAGAGTGAATTGTGGCGCGACTTTCGCTGTCTTAGCACAAACACCACGCAACAAGGAAACCGCCATGAAACTGCACTACCTGCTCCTCGCTGCCCTGCCCTGCCTGCCCATGGTCGCCACTGCAGCGACGTCTACCGACGATAGCGTGCAGAATTCGGCCACCCACAACCGTGAGCTGAAAGAAGGCGACAAAGCCCCGGATCAATACAAGCGCGACGATCAGGCCATCAAGGACTGGAAAGCCAAAGGCCTGCCGGCTCCGGAGAAGGAAAGCCATTGGGTAAGCATGGGCGATCGTTACGTCCTCGTACAAACGACCAATGGCGTAGTCCTGTCCATCCGCACCAAATGATCCATTGCTTGGGCGGGTGTCAGGTACCTGACACCCGCTCAAGCACCCGCGTCGTTCCTCCCCGATAAACACTGCAATACATCAACACCTCGTTCACGCTCAGGTGGCACACTACCGGCTATCGTTCATGTGCCCTGTGTGAAGGAACACCTTTCCCGATGAATCTAGACCTGACATGGGTGCTGGCCCTGCTTGCCATTGTCGTCGTGCTGTTCATCATCAACCGTCCACGCATGGATGTCGTGGCGCTGCTGGTGATCGTGGCATTGCCATTGTCGGGCGTGCTGACGATCGAACAGGCGCTCGCAGGTTTCAGCGACCCGAACGTCGTGCTGATCGCTGCGCTGTTCGTCATCGGTGAAGGGCTGGTGCGCACTGGTATCGCCTATCGGATCGGTGAGTGGATGAGCGAACGGGCGGGCAACAGCGAGGCCCGACTGTTGGTACTGCTGATGGTCGCGGTGGCCGGCCTGGGCTCGGTCATGAGCTCCACGGGAGTAGTGGCCATCTTCATACCGGTCGTGTTGAGTATTGCCGCGCGTTTGAAACTCTCGCCCAGCCGCCTGATGATGCCGCTGAGTTTTGCCGGCCTGATCAGTGGCATGCTCAGCCTGGTGGCGACCCCGCCCAACGTGGTGGTGCACAGCGAACTGGTACGCCATGGTGAACAAGGCTTCTCGTTCTTCAGCTTCACGCCCTTTGGCTTGGTGGTACTGGTGCTGGGTGTGGGCTACATGCTTCTGACCCGACACTGGCTCAATGGCGAGGTGCGCAAGGATGGACGTGTCGAGACCCGGCGGACCTTGCTGGACCTGGTTCTGGACTACAAACTCAATGGTCGTGAGCGTCGCTTGCGCATTCGCCCCCAATCACCGCTGATCGGCCATACCTTGGGCGAGCTGGAGCTGCGTACCCGCCACGGGGCCAATGTCATCGGCATCGAACGTCAACACAAGTTCACCACACGCGTCATTTCGCCTGATTCCAATACCGTGCTGCACCAGGGTGATGTACTGCTGCTGGATCTGTTTGCCAGCCGCGACGATTTGCGCAGCCTGTGCCAGACCATGCAACTGGAACCCTTGCACTTCAAGGCCGCCTACTTCATCGACCAATCGCAGGAGGTAGGCATGGCCGAGGTGTCCCTGCCACCGGGCTCGCAACTGATCGGCAAGAGCATCCTCGAGCTGGGCTTTCGCTCACGCTACGACCTCAACGTGGTGGGCTTGCGCCGGGAGCAGGCGGCCGTGCAAGACCAGTTGGTCGAAGAAAAGCTGCGCCTGGGCGACACCCTGCTGGTGGTCGGGCCGTGGAAGGCGGTACGCCAGCTACAAGGCAAACCGCGCGATTTTCTGGTGTTGAGCTTGCCGGCCGAGATCGACCTGGTGGCACCTGCTCGCCGGCGCGCGCCCCAGGCGTTGTTGAGCCTCGCGGTGATGGTTGGCCTGATGGTCAGCGGCGCGGTGCCCAATGTCATGGCAGCGTTCATTGGTTGCCTGTTGATGGGCGCAGGCCGTTGTATCGACATGAACAGCGCCTACCGTTCGATCCATTGGCAAAGCCTGATACTGATCGTAGGCATGTTGCCATTTGCCCAAGCCTTGCAGAAAACCGGTGGCATAGACTTGGCCGTCGGGGCGCTGGTGAATGTGCTGGGCGACGCCGGGCCCAGCGCCATGCTGGCCTGCCTGTTCGCGGTCACGGCAGTGATCGGGCTGTTTATCTCCAACACTGCAACCGCAGTGCTGATGGCACCGGTTGCCATCTCGACCGCAACGCAGCTGGGCATGTCGCCCTACCCCTTTGCGATGACGGTGGCGCTGGCAGCCTCGGCGGCCTTCATGACGCCGGTGTCTTCGCCGGTGAACACGCTGGTGCTGGGCCCTGGACAATACCGATTTGCGGACTTCGTGAAGATAGGGGTGCCGTTCACGCTATTGGTAATGGGGGTCACGGTGGTCATGGTGCCGTGGTTCTTCGGGCTGTGAAGTAGGCGGCATACGCAAAAGCTTCGAGCTGGGCAGATTGACATCAACTAGCCGGAACAACACACTGATGCGCAATTGCCCCAGGTGCGTTCAGCGGTCGTCCTGGATATCGTTTCCGCTTGCCGGTCGAGCCCATGGTTTTTCCAGCCCAATCGCGCTTGTTGCCCTACGCCGCACTGTTCAGCCTGACCTTCGCGCTTACCATTGGCGGCATTCTGGCTCGCCCGATCGAATCCCTGTCCTTGTTCTGGCCAGTCAATGCCGTACTGGCAGGCGTGTTGCTGCGCTATCCACGCCAGGCAACTGTGGCTGGCTTCGTGTTGATGTGGTTGGCCATGGTTGGCGCGGACCTGCTCTGTGCGAGTGCCCTGGGGCCGGCGCTGTGGTTCAACCTGTGCAACATGGGCGTCGTGGTCACCGTTTGGCAATTGCTATCGCGCTTGCCGCGCCTGCATCGGCGCATGCGCACGCCCCACGGGGTGCTGAGTGTGTTTGGCGCATGTGCAGCCGGGGCCTCGGTGGCTGCGAGCCTGGCCTCGGTGATGGCTGCCCCCTGGTTCGAACAGTCCCTGCGCAGCACGTGGCTGGCGTGGTTCAGCGAGCAGTTTTCCACCGCAGTACTGGTGCTGCCGGTGATGCTCACCGCACCGGCCGCGCGTACCTTGCTGCGTGGTGGGAGCCAAAGGATTCGCCTTGCGCCCCTGATGGTCATGCTGGTGTCGCTGGCGTTCAGCATCGCGTTCGGCGGCCCCGGCGCCATCGCGTTTCCGATCGCAGCCCTTTTGTGGTGTGCTTGGACGTACTCGCCCTTCCTGGTTTCGTTGTTGACGCTGACAGCCGGTAGCACGTTGATCGTTGCCGTTGCCCAGAGCCTCATGCACTTCAGCGTGCCGCAGAGCGAGTCGGGTGTAACGGCGCTGATGTCGGCGCGCCTGGGCATCGCCATGCTGGTACTGGGGCCGCTGGTAGTGGCCTGCGTGACCCAGGCCAATCGCAGCCTGCTTGCGCGTTTGGCGCACCAGGCCACCACCGACCACCTTACGGGCACTTTGAGCCGCAGCGCTTTTACTCGACGTGCAAACGCGCTGCTGGAGAGTCGTCAGCATCAGCAATTCCTGCCACTGACGCTGATGATGCTGGATATCGATCACTTCAAGTCCATCAACGATGCCCACGGGCACGCCGTTGGCGACCAGGTGCTGCGCCAGTTCGCCGATGCGTTGCAGGAACAGTTGCACAGCGGCGAAGTATTCGCGCGCATGGGTGGCGAGGAGTTCGTGATCATCGTGCCAGGGCTTGCACCGGACAGGGCGCAATTTACGGCCGAGCGCCTGCGCCGTGCCGTTCAGGACCTTCAGGTGGAGCAAGCCGGCCAGCGCTTGCAGATCACCGTCAGTATCGGTCTGGCAGGCTGCGACGAAGGCATGCCGACGCCAGACCTGACCACACTACTGGCCAGCGCCGACAAGGCGCTTTACCTGGCCAAGGCGAAGGGACGCAATCGCGTGGAGCAAGCTGAGCCGCAGCGTCGAGCCATCTGAGGCTTCTGCTGCGCGCTCACTGAAGTCAAGCAGCTTCACCCGGCAACTCGAGATCATCGCCGGTCCATCAAGCCAGTTGATAAGGCGGTTTGGGCAAAGAGAATGTGTGACGGCTCCGCTCGATTAGGCAGTCCAAAAGCCAGACGAAATGTTGCTCAATTTCTGCTCAATTTAACGGAGCCCGCCGGGGGCTTGGGTTACAGCACGTTATCCACAGACCTACCCACTTTTTCTGTGGACAGATTTCCCAGCCTGGAGAACGACTTATCCCACTTCGACCATTGAACAGATGCGCCGGACAGATCGGCGGCTGTGCTAACGCCGAGCCTGAAGACTGACTGGGGATAGCGCTGGAATGCGGCGCAAACGACAAGCCCGCCTGGGCACTGGAAACCCGGCGGGCTGAAAAGGGAAATGGTCATGCGATCAACTGGGAGGAATGGTCCCCAGCAGCCCGATCATGATGGTCAACAGCAGGAAACCACCCAGGAACAGCGCCAGCTTGCTCATTGAAACCTCGACAGTGTGATACGGAATGACGTTATTTTCCGTTCTTCACTGATATGGTTACAGATTCAGGTTTGTAGAAAAAAAGCAGATCAGATCAGGAATGGGCGCCCCACGTAGCCGTCCACCGTAGCGCGGGGTCGTTTACCTTCACATCAGTTGCTGGAGCTTGCCGACAGGTAACCACCCCAGCTCCCCATCACCATGACGACGACACCATAGCCAGCCGTTGAGCAGGCGCAACCGCTCAACCAACTGGCCTGGTTCCACATCCAGCTCGTGGGCGCAATAGTGATCCAACGCCCTACCCTGATTGAAGTCCAGGCGCTCGATAAGCTGCTCCGGCACCCAGCCTGGCTCCTGGCCCGTGCAACTGCACAGGTACCAGTCCTGCATGCCCGGCTCACTCTCAAAACGCGGCCCCACTTCCAGCAGCGTGCCTTGAGCGAAACGCAGAGGGCGTCGGTAGGCACTGCGATGCCGCTCGATCACGATGAAATGCACAGGCCTCTCCTTGGCCGGAAACCTTCGAGCCTAGCAGAAGCTGCAGAAGTTGCTGCCTCGCAGCCTCTTTGTAGGAATATGTATCCCGCGATGTAGGAGGTTTCCTTAGACTTCGTTCTCGCTGTATGAAAGATCAGTTTATGAGGTGGAACTGACCTGTTACGGTCAGCCTTTCCTACAACAGCAAGGACGCTATCGTTAAGAGAACTCTATGGACGACTACAATGAGCCGGCGTTGAGACTTCAAAAAACCCTGTTGAACCTGCGCCGCGAGCGAGACAAGCTCAAAGGCGAAGGCAAGTACGATGAGGCCAGCGCATTGGCGGTATCGATAGCGCGAATCGAAACCACGCTGGCACAACTGCCGGCGGCGTTTAAGCCTGACACACTGCAATAGCCCCAGCGGCCTCGGCCCTTACGAGGGGCGGGGCTGCCTGTTTCCAAGGCTCACAGCTGACATTCGATACTCGCGCGCCTTCAAACAGGCGTATGTTGACGAACGATTCAAAGACCTGCGGCCGATCCAATCAGCATTTTCTTGATCCAGATCAATACGAAATAAATTGTTACCTAAATAACCCTGCACAATGACCATAAGAACAGGCTCGCGGTGTGCTGAAAACCACGGCAATTGAGCGATCCAACGGCGAACTACGCCGTTCGTAAACTGCTTATGTTTATTCTTAAAGTTTATTGCTCAAGGTGCCGATAGCTGTTTCAACGAGAGGGCTGCAGCCTTATTACCACGGTCACCCTGCTGGACTTGCTTAGCCTAGCAAGCATTGCTACACCAAGGAGCTACACATGTATTTTCGGAACTTGAAAATTGGCACACGCGCGGCTGTCATCTTTACGCTGGTCGCCCTCCTCGTACTGATCCTGGGGCTGGCATCGTTGTACCGCATGCACACGATGGACAAGGCCACTGACGAAGTGCGCACCGAATGGTTACCGTCAATCATGCTGCTGGACGAGGTCAGCATGAACCTGGGCCGCGCCCGAGCACTGACCTTGCGCAGCGTTCTGGAAGAAAGCCCCAGCGCCAGGGCCGCGACACTGGACAAGATCGCGGACATCTCCAAGCACTACCAGGAACAAATCAAAACGTACAAGGCAACAGCGACAGAAGAACGAGACCGGGCCCTGTACGACGCATTTCTGGCCAGAAGCGAGACCTACCATAGGTTGCAGGACGCAATTCTTGACGCTGTACGCAGGAACGACATTGCAGAAGCGACCCGCCTGGTCAACGGTGAACTGGCCAACTACGCCGACGCAATGATGAAGTCGCTGATCGAGCTGACCCAGTACAATTCCAACGGCGCAACCAACGCCTCCCAGATCAGTACGGACGCCTATGATCAGTCCTTCTCGATTATCACGGCGACTATCGTGGGCATCATCGTACTGATGATTGCGCTGGCCATCATGCTGACCCGCAGTATCGTGCGGCCTTTGAGCGAAGCGGTGGCCGTTGCCGAGCGGGTGGCCTCGGGTGAGCTCAACCAGGTCATCACGGTGACGGGTAGTGACGAACCCGCGCTGTTGCTGCACGCCTTGTCCAGAATGAAAGACAGCTTGCGCGAGACGATTGCCGGCATCGCAGCCGCCTCCGACCAGCTCGCCTCGGCATCCGAAGAGCTGTTCACGGTCACCGAAGACACCAGCCGCGGCCTGCATCAGCAAAGCGCCGAAATCGACCAAGCCGCCACGGCCGTGAACCAAATGACCGCAGCGGTTGAGGAAGTGGCCAGCAATGCCGTCAACACCGCCGATGCCTCCAAAGGTGCAGACCAGACCACCCGTGAGGGCCAGCAGCGGGTCAATGATGCGCTGCAATCCATTGGTCAGCTCGTCGGCGATGTCACGACCACTTCCCAGGAAATCGAACAGCTGGCCACCAGCGCCAACGAGATCAGCCGGGTACTGGATGTCATCGGCTCGATCGCAGGCCAGACCAACCTGCTTGCGCTCAACGCTGCCATCGAGGCTGCGCGCGCCGGTGAAGCCGGCCGTGGTTTTGCCGTGGTCGCCGACGAAGTCAGGGCGCTGGCGCACCGAACCCAGCAATCGACAGCCGAGATCGAAGGCATGATCACAGGCATTCAGTCGGGCACCGAGTCTGCAGTCGGGGCCATGCACGCCAGCAAAGGGCGGGCGTCAGGCACCCTGGAAATCGCCCAATCCGCAGGCCAGGCACTGAACACGATTGCCGAAGCCATTTCGTCCATCAACCAACGCAACCTGGTGATCGCCAGCGCCTCCGAAGAGCAGGCCCAGGTGGCCCGCGAAGTGGATCGAAACCTGGTGAACATCAGGGACCTGGCGATGCAGACCTCGGCCGGCGCGAACCAGACCAGCGCCGCCGCCCAGGAGTTGTCACGCCTGGCTGTGGACCTGAACGCGATGGTCGCCAAGTTCAAGGTCTAGGGCTGGATGACAGAGGAGCAGCGGCCTGTCGGGAAAGCTTGCACCGTGCCCCTGGGGCAAGGATTCGCGCCATTGTGTGACGCAAATACCGCTGCCCTGGAGCAAGACCGTCGTGGGTTTCTGTAAAAAAAGCGACGATTTGTGCCTTTTGGGCTGCTCACCGGGGCTGCATCGCATATCCTTGCACCACGCAATCAACCTTGAAGCAGTGAATTGAACGATGAGCTTTGAACAACTGGCAGCGCTACGGGATCGCCTGCGGGCTGAAAAAGAGCAGCAACAGGCAAGCGCCCCAGCGCCGGCCAAGCGCAAGCCCCCGCAGAAGACCAAGCCGCGTGAACTGGACCCGGCAGTGGCCGCCATCTGGCCGCTGCAGAAGCACTTCCCGTTGGCCTTCCCTGTCAACCCTGCGCCGAAAGTGCCGCTCAAGGAGGGCATCTTCAAGGATGCCGAGCAACACCTGGAGCTGCTGGGCATTACCCGTGAGCAACTGAAGCTGGGCATTTCCACCTGGTGCCGGGGCAACCGCTACTGGACCAGCATGGTGGAAAACGCCCCGCGCCTGGACCTTAACGGTGAGCCGGCAGGCGTGGTGACCGCCGCCCAGGCGATCCATGCCAAGCGTCAGGCGGCCCAGCAGCGTAATCAGGAACGCCGCAAGCGGGCGCAAGCCAAGGCACAGACCGCTGCGCCTGCAGCACAGGGCGAGGCTGCAGACGAGCCGGCAGTGGAACAGGCCGCTGAGTAAAGGCTTGGTCTGAGCAAGCGCCCATCGCCCGTTCGCCAAGCGCGCGGGTGATGGGCGCTGCGGGCTATCACATGGCCGCCGACTGGCCGAGTGTACAGCGCAACCTGGTCATCGCCTCAGAGCCTCCAATCCAGGCTGACCATCATCGTACGTGGCTCACCGTGGTACACGCCGTTGTAGAAGCCGACGTTGTTGTAGTAATGCTCGTCGAACAGGTTCTTGACGTTGACAGAAGCAGTCAGGTGCTCATCGATCCGGTAGCGCGCCATCAGTCCAACCACCGAAAATGCTTTCTGGCCGATCTCGTCCTTGGCCGTGATGATTCGATCACCGTCGCGCCCTACCGGTCGGTTCGCCAGCCTGAAATTGTCGCTCTGCCAGTCCAGGCTTGCCCCTACGGTCAATGCTGGTGTTAGGGCATAGGTGCTGGACAAGCGCACCAGGTTCAAGGGTTGTTCGGTGTTCTTTCGCTTTTTCTCGGCCGTGGCAGCATGCGTATAGCTGTAGCCCAGGCTCATCTGCCACCCGGTCATCACCTCGCCTGCGACTTCAGCCTCGTAACCTTCGACAACCACGCCCTTGCCACCGCTTTTGTAGAATACTTCGTTGCCATTGGGCGGCACTGAGTCGTCTTGTTCCGCCACGTTGTCCTGCTTGCTGCGAAACACTGCCGTGCTCAGGTTCAGGCGGTCAGCGAACAGGCTGCCCTTGAGCCCCACCTCATAAACCTTGCCTACGATGGCCTCCAGGTACTGCTTGTTGACGTCTCTCACGGTTTGCGGGTTGAAGATATCGGTGTAACTGACATAGGCGGTGAACTGGTCGGTCAGATCGAAGAGTACGCCGGCATAGGGCGTCCACTGATCATTCTGGACCTGCCTGGTAGTGGACTGATCGGTGACTTGCAGGGCATCACCGTAATCCCACTCCCGCTGTTGCGTCTGCCAACTGCCGTAGCGGCTGCCAATCACGATGTGCAGGCGATTCGTGGGGTTCAGACGTGTTGCAATGTAGCCGGCCTTCTGACGAATACTGGAGCGCGAACTGTCCAGCCCAGTTTCGAGGTCATAGAACGTAGGGGTGGCCCCCATGTACTTCCAATCGGCAATCGTCTCGAAACCGTCGGGTACAGGCAGATCAAGGCGGTGGGGTTCACTGTCGCGCCGTCGCGACTCGCCGTAACCGATCATGAAATCATGGCTGCGGCCGAACAACTGGAAAGGGCCCGCGAGGTTGAAGTCCAGCGCGTCCATCTGCTCGGAGCCCCCGAAGTGCGAATACCAGGCCTGCATGCCGCTACGGTCGGCTTCGGGGAAGCCATTGCCCCCATAGTAGACCTTTCCGTCGCTGTCGCTTTGCCGGTGGGTATACGCCACCTTCATGACCCAGTCGTTGGCCAGATACTGGTCGAGGGTAGCGAATACCGTCTGGTCTTTGAGCGGCCAGGAAGACCAGGGCGCACTGAGGTTGGTGGAACGGGGCAAGTTGGCTTTGCTGCCGTCGGCGTTCCAGAACGGTACCGTGCCCCAGGATGACCCTTGCACATGCTTGTTCTGATAGTCATACCCCACCGCCAGCACGGTGCTTGGGGTCAGGTCGGCTTCGAGCACGCCGTAGGCCACTTCACGCTGGGTGGCATACTTGTCCATGAACGACTTGTTGTCGCGGTACGCCAGCACGGTGCGTCCGCGCAGACGGCCGTCCCAGCCCAGCGGGCCACCCACGTCCAGGTAGCTGTAGTAATTGTCGAAACTGCCACCACTTACACCACTCTTTACCGCCAACGCGTGCGTAGGGCGCTTGCGAACCATTGCGATGGTGCCTGAGGGATCGCCTGCACCTGTGGTCAAGCCTGTGGCCCCACGCACGACTTCGATTCGATCGTAGATGATGGTGTCGGAGTCGGACTTGAGCCCCGAGAACGTGTTGAGCATGCCATCGATCTGGAAGTTGTTGATGGCGTAACCACGCGAATAGTAGCTCGGTCGCTCCGAGTCATTGCGTTGCACCGTAACTCCCGTGACGTGAGCCATGGCCTCGGACAGGCTGTTGAGCTGGAAGTCGTCCAGCTGCTGGCGGGATATGACCGAGACCGATTGGGGTGTCTCCTTGATCGAGAGATTCAACCGGGTGGCTGCGCTCATGCTACCGGTGGTGTAGGAGCCACTGCGTTCAGTGACGCTGCCAAGGCCGGTAGCAATCACATCGGTTGAGCCCAGCTCCAGCACGGGGCCGTCTTGGCTTGCCTGGGTATCGGCAAAGGATGGCGGGCAGATTAAGCAAGCGTACAGGCCGAGGGTGAAGGTAGTGGGATGGGAAATGGACGGGGGCATTGCGAGCTGACTCCTTGCGCGTGAAAATCCGTGCGCGCAAATCTACATCATAATCATCATCATATGATAATTAATCGCATAAACCGCTACAGCTGAGCGGGGTTGTACACCTGGTCGCTTTTAGCCGGCCAGGTGCACGTCCGAGGTGGCCGTTTGTCGTGCTCGCCTGATGGTGTCCGCTACAACCTCTAGAACAGCTTCATGGTATAGCTGAGCACCACGCGGTTCTCGTCGATATCTGTTCGGTAATTGGAGCGAGCCATCACATTGCGCACGCGCACGCCGAGCCCCTCCAGCGGCCCACTTTGCACCACGTAGGCCAGGTCCAGATCCCGCTCCCGATCACGCCCTTCAAAGCCCAGCCCGGTTTTGACGTCCCGGCCTTGTACGTAACGCAATGTCGAGGTCAGCCCGGGGATCCCCCATGCCGCAAAGTTGTAGTCATGCCGCACCTGCCAGGAACGCTCCCCAGGCGCCGAGAACTCGTAGGTCGGCAGGGTATTACCCATCGGGTTGGTGTTGGCGCCCACCTGGATGAAACCGTCCTCCCCGCCTATCTGCTGGTAGCCCACGTAAAACGTATGCCCGCCCGTTCTCGCCGAGAACAGGCTGAACAGCGCATGGTTATCATAGTTGCCGGCAAGCTTGCGCCCATCCTCGCGGGCGTGGAAATAGCCGGCATTCACACCCAAGGTCCAGTCACCTAGGGGCTCGGCGTGCTTGAGGCTGTAGAATCGCTGCCGGTAGATGTCCTGCAGCT
Organism: Pseudomonas sp. I3-I5; assembly: GCF_022699445.1. Lineage (NCBI taxonomy): Bacteria > Pseudomonadati > Pseudomonadota > Gammaproteobacteria > Pseudomonadales > Pseudomonadaceae > Pseudomonas > Pseudomonas sp. I3-I5. The sequence continues at coordinate 2,722,324 of NZ_CP093940.1, forward strand.
GCGCCTGCCATACCCCCACGCTGGAGCGGTTGTCGTTGAAGGCATAGTCGGCGCCCAGGTAATTGAAGCGGTCACTGGTAAAGCGGGCCAGCCGCGCGGGGTTGATGGGGTCGTTGACCAGCGCATACATTTTCTGACTGTTGGACGAGTCGCGCAGGCTGGTGGAGCGAAATTGGCCGGCACTGAGCGTCAGCCCAGCAAACTCATGTGACTCCAGCATTGCGCCCTGATAAGTCGGTGGCAGCAGGCGCAGGTCGCTGAACAGCAACACAGGCAGATTGGGCATTAATTCCCCCACCTTCAATTCGGTTTGGGAAACCTTGAACTTGAGCGCCGCGCCCACGCGGCTGTAATGGTCGGCGGACGTGCCGCTGTCAAGGCTTGGCAGTAGGCCTGAGCGTGCATGTTCGGGGCTGCTGTCGAGTTTGAAACCCAACAGGCCGATCACATCGACCCCGGCACCAATGATGCCCTGGCTATAACCTGAGCTGGCGTTGAGGATGAAGCCCTGCGCCCACTCCTGAGTACGCGATTGGGTGCTTGCTCCTTTGATATCGGCGTAGTCGCGGCTGAAGAAATAATTGCGAGCCTGGAGGGTCGCACGGGCGCCTTCGATGAAACCGACCTCTTCAGCCGGTGCCTCGGTACACAGCGCGGCTGCGATGCAGCCGCCAGCCAGGCGTGCCTTCGGGAAAAAACGCGGTGCAGTGCAAGCGTGCATGGGGCGATTCCTGAAATTCGGGCAACAGCAATCCACCGGCGAGACAAACGCCCGCCGACGTGCAGATTGCATTGAGAATGGGTGGGCAGGCCGGCATCGGCCCGCCTGCCCTACCGGGCGTGAAGCGCTGGACCGCTAGCGGTTGACCAGCTTCGCTGGCAGGGCGATGACCAGGAAGCAACTCAGGAGCAAGCAGCCGGCGAACACCCACAGCGCCGCGTGGGAAGTACCGGTCCAGTCAGTGACCAGGCCCATCAGCGAGTTGCTGACCAGCCCGGCAATGTTGGCCACCGAACAGGCCAGGGCAAACCCGGTGGCGGCTGCCGTTCCTTTCAGGAAAGTCGCCGGCAGGCTGAAGAACACCGGCACCGCACCAATGATCGCGGCCGAGGCGACTGCGAACAGGAATACAGTCATGACCAGGTTCTGGCTGAACAAGGTGCTGCTGGCCATGGCGATGGCGCCGACGATGAATGGGACGATGATGTGCCAACGACGCTCACGGTGACGGTCGGAACTGGCGCCGATCAGCAGCATGCCGGCCAGTGCGGCGAGGCTCGGGATGGCAGTGAGCAAGCCGATGTGGAACGTGTCGCTTACCCCTGCATCGCGGATGAAGGTCGGCATCCAGAAGCCCATCGCGTAGGCGCTGAGCAGGATCGAGAAATCGATACCGCCGAGCATCCACACCTTGAGGTTGAAGAACCCGTCACGGAAACTGTGCTTGCTGTCCTTACCCTCTGCATCGTCGGCGGCAAGGTCTGCTGCCAGCTGAGCCTTGTCTTGGCTCGACAACCACTTGGCCTGCTGGAAGTGATTGGGCAAGGCCCAGAAGGTCAGAATGCCGAGCAGCACGCTGGGGATCGCCTCCAGCAGGAACAGCCACTGCCAGCCATGCAGGCCGTGGACCTGATCGAAGTGCCCCATGATCCACCCCGAGATAGGCCCACCGATCACGCTCGACAGCGGCAGCCCGATCATGAACAGGGCGATGATGCGCCCGCGTCGGTAAGTGGGGTACCACATGGTCAGGTAGAACAGTACCCCTGGCAAAAACCCTGCTTCGGCCGCGCCGAGCAGAAACCGCAGGATGTAGAACTGGGTGGTGGTGCTGACGAACATGGTGCACGCCGACAACAGGCCCCAGGTGATCATGATGCGGGCGATCCACAGCTTGGCACCGACGCGCTGCAGAATCAGGTTGCTGGGCACTTCGAAAATGATGTAGCCGACGAAGAACAGCCCGGCACCCAGGCCATAGGCGGCGGTGCTGAACTGCAGATCTTCGAGCATCTGCAGTTTGGCGAAGCCGACGTTGATACGGTCCAGGTAGGCGGCAAGGTAGCAAAAGCACAGGAAGGGAATGAGCCTCCAGGTGATCTTGCTGTACAGCGCTTTGGTGCCCTGATCAATGTCGCTATGGACCGTGGTTGCATTCGCAATTGGCATTTCCTGTCTCCTGGCGGGCGACTTTGTGGTTGTTTTTAAGGCCAGCAGTTTTCGACGCACAAGGACCGTCGCACGCTACACGCGACATGCCCAGGCCACGCCTGAAAAACCCCGAGTGCTCCTGCGGGGCGACCGCCCGGACAGCAGGCGGTCATGAACGTGCTTCCGGCACCGTTCCTTGATTGTTATTGGGTAGGCGCCTGCCGGTGTCAGCCGGTCAATTGCCTGAATTGCGCCATCGCTTCCTGGCGGGAAACCACATCGCCGTACTTACTGTCGATGTCGAACAGGTTGGCGTGGTGCGGGTCGTCATGGCGATCACCCACACATTCGCGCACCACGATGGTTCGAAAGCCATGCTGCATCGCATCTACCGCGCTGGCGCGGATGCACCCGCTGGTGGAGCAGCCGGCCAAGACCACGGTGTCCACTCCTTGGGCGTGCAGCAGCGGCGCCAGGCTGGTGCCGAAGAAAGCGCTGGCGTACTGCTTGCTCAGCACCACCTCCTCCGGCTGTGGGGCAACGGCCTCGCAGAACGCCGCCAAGGGGTTACCCTCGACCATGTCCTTCATCACCGGCGCCTTGCGCACCCATACCCCGCCATCGACAAAATGCGGGGGCTGGTAGCGGATGTTGGTATGCACCACCAGGATGCCGCAATCGCGGGCTAGCGCCAGCAGGTCCGCGGCCTGCGCCACTGCCGTGACGACGCCTGGGGCGTACAGCGCAGCCCCCGGCGTGGTATAGCCCTGCATGAAGTCGATCATCAGCAGCGCCGGTGCGCGACCAAAACCGATACGCTGCCCCCATACACCCTGATAGTTGTCCCGAGCACTTTGTGCCTCGCTCATGTCCATCTCCCGATTTCAATAGGCGCCCGACAGCAAGGCGCCGGCACCTGGCACCACCGCCTCGAGGTCCAGCGCCTTGAGCATGGCGTAGGTGGTAGCGATGGCAGCGGTGACCACAGGCTTGCCGGTCTGCGCCTCGACTTTGGCCACGGCCGGCAACGACTGCATCTGCACGCAGGCCGACAAGACCACCACATCCACCCCTTCAAGGTTCATGCCGGCGACGATACCGGGCAGGTTGGCGGGGTCGTGACGGGCCACGGCCAGGTTGTCGGGAATCTCCAGGGCACGCCAGTCTTGAACCTCGAAGCCTTCTTCGCGGATATAGTTCACCACAAGCTCGGTCAGCGGCTTCATGTACGGGGCGACGATGGCGATGCGCTTGGCCTTCATCACATGCAAGGCTTCGACCAGCGCTCCGGCACTGGTGATGACCGGCGCCAGTGCATCATTATCGGCAGTCGCCTGCCTGAGGCGCTGTTCGGATTGCCGGTGATAGCCCAGGCCCATGGCCATGATCGCCACCAGGCAGGCGTAGCCCAGTACATCGACCCTGGCATCGGACAGCTCCACCGCGCAGCGGTCGGACTCGGCATCCATGGCCGCCAGTTCTTCCTTTCTCACCTGCTTCATGCGCATGCGGCTGGAATGAAAGGTGAAGCGCTCCGGGCGGATGGCTTGGCGCGCGTTGAGCATCGCCGGTATCTCGGTTTCCATGGTGGTGTTGGAACTCGGCACGATCTGGCCGATGCGGTATAGCTTGGTCATGTCTCGTGCTCCTTCAGGCAAGGGATCGATCGAGGAAGAGGCCGAATGCAGCAAAGAAACCATCGAGGTCGTCCCAGGGAATCATGTGCCCAGCGTTGGCAACCTGTACGACCTGAATGTCAGGCTTGAGCTCACGGATTTCGGCGATGTCGCACGGCTCGATTACCCCGCCACGCCCAGCCACCATCAACAACGCCGGCTGGCGTACAGCGGGCAGGTACTGATGGATGTCTACCTCGTGGAAGTCATCGAAGGCCCGCACGATCGCAGGCTCGTAACAGGTGTGCAGCCACTCGGCCCTCAGCGCCAACTGCTCGTCGCTCCAGGTGGCGCAATAGGTGCGCATGTCCTCGCCACTCATACCCATGCTGGCCTGGCGAATGGAATCGACATACCAGGGCAGCTTGCTTGGGTAGGCGCGGCGCCCTGGCCCGGATACCGGCGGGTCGACCAGCACCAGCTTCTGCAAGCCTGGCGCGCCGTTGGCAGCGGCACGAATCGCGAACCGTGCGCCCATCGAGTGCCCAACCAAGTGATAACTGTCCAGCCCCAGCGCGGCGGCAAAGGCGGGAATGTCGGCGGCACAGGCATCGGTGGCGTAGTCCAGATCGGGGCCGCTTGATGACAAACCACGCCCGCGCACATCCAGCACGTAAGTATCGAAGTGCTGGCCAAGGCGCTCGGCGACGAACCCCCAGGTAATCGCCGGGCTGGTGATCCCTGGCACCACGATCAGCGCATGCCCCTTACCGCCATAGCGCAGGTAATGCTGGCGGATACCATTGGCGTTCACATGGCCGCCAGTCACGAAGGTAGTCATGCGGCCTCCCCGCTCTTGAGCGGCTGACCGTACAGGTCATAGCCGTATACCCAGGCTGGATCCTCCTGCGTATAGAGCCAGGTGTTGGCGTTGGATACCGACTGCACCTGGGAGGCTCGCTCTTTACGGTTGGCCTCGTACAGGGCAAAGGCGGTGCGGTGGTCCGACAGACCGGTCTCCTGCAGGCAGCGCGTCAACATGGCCGCATCCTCGATGGCCATGCAGGCGCCCTGCGCCATGTGCGGTTTCATCGGATGACAGGCGTCACCGAGCATCACCAGACGCCCACGGCTCCACAGCGGCAGCGGGTTGCGATTGCGCAGCGGCCACTTGGTGATCGATTCGGTGGCGTCGATCAGCTTCTGGACGGTGGGGTGATAGCCCTCGAAGGCAGCGCGCATTTCTTCCTGGCTGCTGTCCACGTAGGCGCCCTGGAAGTCCCACGCCTCGTGGGGCACACCGGTCACGAAGTAGTATTCGTCGCGCTTGGCCGTGGTGTAGTAGACCATCATGTGCCGGTCTTCGGACCACCACTTGACGCAGGGCTCGAATGCGTCGGCATGCTGCGCCAGGTTTACCCCACGGATTAGCGCACGGTGCGCCACCCAGCCGCTGTAGTTCGGCGCTTCGGCACCGAGCAATTCTTCGCGGATCTTGGAGTGGATGCCGTCGGCCCCTATGACGATGTCGGCGACCGTGTGGGTGCCATCGGCGAAGTCCAGACGCACCTGATCACCCTCATCGATGATCTTTTCCAGGCGTTTGCCGAAGTGCACGGTACCCGGCTTGATGGCATCGATCTGCAGCGCATGCAAGTCACCCCGGTGGATGGTGATGTAGGCCGCACCGTATTCGCGGCGAGCATGCTCACCCAGTGGGATGCGCGAGAGGTAATCGCCGCTCTGGCCGTCGCGGCTGAACCAGAAGTCCGGGTGCGAACCCATGAGTTCCAGCTTCTGCTCCAGCCCCATGCGCCGAAAGATCTTCATGACGTTGGGGCCGATGTGGATCCCGGCACCCAGGCGGGTGAACGCCGGGGCCTGTTCGTACACCTCGACATCGAAGCCGGCCTGCTGCAGCAACGTTGCTGCTGCCGCCCCACCCAAACCCGCGCCGACGATTGCGATTTTTTGGCTTCCCCGCATGGAGAGTCTCCTGTTGTTCTGATGTGTGGCAAGCGGCATGGCCGCGAGTCATTTACAGCGTATACACTTTAAATGGCTCTTAGGAATAGCCTTGCTAAAATATTTTCAAACAGGTGATCGAACGGCAACATGGCCGTTTGTTACCGCATAACTGGGAGATGAGTTGTTTGGTAACGTCTCAAAGATCACTTGCGTTGATCGAATGAATGCGCTCTTATCGCTCAGGTTATGGCGTACACACTGTTTCTTGTGCGCCAAGATAAAGCGCCAAGCACTGCGATGGTGCACCGCTTGATGCCGCCAGAGGCCACCCAGGAGAACCCACAATGCCGGTGAGCAATGCACAACTGACCCAGATGTTCGAGCACGTACTGAAGCTGTCCCGTGTGGACGACACCCAGAGCGTGGCCGTCCTCAAGAGCCATTACTCCGATCCGCGCACGGTCAACGCCGCGATGGAAGCAGCGCAGCGACTAGGGGCGAAGGTCTACGCCGTGGAACTGCCGGCGTTCAATCACCCGACCGCCATGGGCCGGGACATGACCGCCTACTGCGGGGACACGGCACTTACCGGCAATCTGGCGGCGCAGCGCGCACTGGAAGCCGCCGACCTGATCGTCGACACGATGATGCTTCTGCACTCCCCCGAGCAGGAGCAGATTCTCAAGACCGGCACCCGCATTCTGCTGGCGGTGGAACCTCCGGAAGTGCTGGCGCGCATGCTGCCCAACGAGGACGACAAGCGCCGGGTACTGGCTGCCGAAACCCTGCTCAAGCAGGCCCGCAGCATGCATGTGCGGTCCAAGGCTGGCAGCGACTTCCATGCCCCGCTCGGCCAGTACCCGGCAGTCACCGAGTACGGCTACGCCGACGAGCCGGGGCGCTGGGACCACTGGCCCAGTGGATTTCTGTTCACCTGGCCAAACGAGGACAGCGCCGAGGGCACGCTGGTCCTGGATGTAGGCGACATCATCCTGCCGTTCAAGAACTATTGCCGCGAGCGCATCACGCTCGAAATCGAAAAGGGCTTCATCACCGGCATTCATGGCGATTTCGAGGCCGAGTACCTGCGCGACTACCTCAAGTACTTCAACGACCCTGAGGTTTACGGCATCTCGCACATCGGCTGGGGCTTGCAACCGCGCGCCCAGTGGACTGCCATGGGCTTGCACGACCGCAACGACGGGATGTGCATGGATGCCCGCGCGTTTTACGGCAACTTCCTGTTCTCCACAGGCCCGAACACCGAAGTGGGCGGCAAGCGCAAGACCCCTTGCCACCTGGACATCCCGCTGCGCAACTGCGATATCTACCTGGACGATCAGGCCGTGGTCATGGCCGGGGACGTGGTCGCGCCCCAGCAATCGCTGGCGCGATAACGGTTATACTGGCCGGGCGCTCCGCTATTGGCGGCCGGCCAGCTCCTTTCCACCAGCCCAAAGCCTCTCATGCCGAACACGACTCCCCCCAACAGCGCCCCACACGACACCGCCCCCTACGACGTTACCGAACAGGTGGGTCACTTGCTGCGCAAGGCTTACCAGCGGCACACGGCGATCTTCCAGCAGCAGGCTTGCGACCCACAGTTGACCTCCATTCAATTCGTCACCCTGTGCGCCCTGCGCGATCATGGCCCCAGCTCTCAGGCCGAGTTGATCAAGGCAACGGCCGTGGACCAGGCGACCATCCGCGGGATCGTCGAGCGTCTGAAAGCACGTGAACTGGTGCAGCTCTCGCCAGACCTGGGAGACCGGCGCAAGGTGATCGTCACGCTCACCGACAGTGGCGCGGCCTTGCTCGATGCGATGATTCCCTGCGCCCGGCAGATCAGTGAACTGAGCATGGGCAGCCTCAATGCCGCTGAGCGCGTCGCCATCTTGTACCTGCTGCGCAAGATGATCGACAGCGACGACGGCGCGGCCTGAGCCACACCACTGCTGGACACCCCTTCGCGCGCCCTGCCTGAGCCACCGATTCGGTGAGCTCATTTTTCATGCCCTGCTCATCCGAATGCCTGGCCTGCTTCTTGCTCGCTCATTTCATGTAGTGAGTACTTACCGAAATGCACGCACCCTGTGGGTGCTTCGGTAGCGCAAGTCACCTCCAGAGATGAGCCCACCATGCAAACAACCCTCTCCGTGCGGGTCAACGGCCAGTCGTTCGAAGTCGACGCCCTGCCTGAAACGCCCTTGCTGCTGATCCTGCGCAACGACCTGTGCCTGAACGGCCCCAAGTACGGCTGCGGCCTGGGTGAGTGCGGGGCATGTACGGTGATCATCGACGGCGTGGCCGCCCGCTCCTGCATCATCCCCCTGGCCGGAGCCGTCGGCCGGGAGATCACCACCCTTGAAGGGCTGGGCTGCAAGCGTGCGCCGCACCCTGTGCAGCAGGCGTTCATCGACGAGCAGGCAGCCCAATGCGGCTATTGCATGAACGGCATGATCATGACCGCCACGGCCCTGCTCGATCGAATCCCCCAGCCGAGCGACGAACAGATTCGCAACGAACTGTCCGGCAACCTGTGCCGCTGCGGCACTCACGTCGAAATCCTGCGCGCCGTGCGCCGCGCCGCCGACACCCGGAGAAAAGCATGAACCACTCGCAACAGGTGCCCAGCCGTGACCAACTGCTGGCCAAGACTGGGGTGCTGCTGATCGTCGATCAGATCACACCGCCTTCCGGCCCGGTGGCCAAGGGTGTGACGCCCGAGCCCCGGGAGCGCGAACTGGCGCTGTTCATCGCCGTCTGTGACGACGGCAGGGTCTATGCCTTCAATGGTCACGTTGACCTGGGTACCGGTATCCGCACCTCGCTGGCGCAGATCGTCGCCGAAGAGTTGAACCTGCGCATGGACCAGGTGCACATGGTGCTGGGCGACACCGAGCGGGCGCCCAACCAAGGCGCGACCATCGCCAGCGCCACCCTGCAGATTTCAGCCGTGCCGTTGCGCAAGGCTGCGGCGACTGCGCGCCGTCATTTGCTGCAACGGGCGGCACTGCGCCTTGGGTGCGAGCCCGAGTCGCTGCGCATCGAAGAAGGCACGGTCCTCACCGACGACGGCACTGCACTGAGTTATGCCGAACTGGTAAAAGGGGAAAACCAGCAACTGCACATTGCCGAGGATGCGCCGCTCAAGCCCATCGAAGACTACACCTTGGTCGGGCGCAGCACTGCCCGCGTGGACATTCCCGGCAAGGCCACGGGTGAACTGACCTACGTTCACGACATGCGCCTGCCCGACATGCTGCACGGGCGAGTGATCCGTCCGCCCTATGCTGGCCATGACAGCGGCGACTTCGTTGGCAACAGCCTGCTGGCCGTCGATGAGTCATCCATCGCCCACGTACCCGGCGTCGTGGCCGTGGTCGTGATCCGCGATTTCGTCGGCGTGGTTGCCGAGCGCGAGGAGCAGGCCATTCGTGCCGCGCAAGACCTGAAAATCAGCTGGAAGCCCTTTACCGGCAAGCTGCCCGACCTGAGCGATGTGGCCCAGGCCATCCGCGACAACCCGAGGGTCCAGCGCACGGTGCTGGACCAGGGCGATGTCGATGCAGGCCTTGCCAATGCCAGTCAGCGCCTGAGCCGTACCTATCTATGGCCGTATCAGCTGCATGCTTCGATTGGCCCATCATGCGCGCTGGCCGACTACACGCCTGGGCAGATCCGCGTGTGGTCTGGCACCCAAAACCCACACCTGCTGCGCGCTGATCTGGCCTGGCTGCTGGCCTGCGGCGAGGAGCGCATCGAAATCATCCGCATGGAGGCTGCCGGTTGCTACGGCCGTAACTGCGCCGACGATGTCTGCGCCGACGCCGTGCTGCTGTCGCGTGCTGTGCTACGCCCCGTGCGGGTACAGCTGACCCGCGAGCAGGAACACGCCTGGGAACCCAAAGGCACTGCACAATTGATGGAGATCGACGGCGGCCTGAACGAAGATGGCAGCGTGGCTGCCTATGACTTCCAGACCAGCTATCCGTCCAACGGCGCGCCGACCCTGGCCCTGCTGCTCACTGGCGCGGTGGAGCCGGTACCGGCCTTGTTCGAAATGGGCGACCGCACGTCGATTCCACCGTATGACTACGAACACATGCGCGTGACCATCAACGACATGACGCCGTTGGTGCGCGCTTCGTGGATGCGCGGTGTGTCGGCCATGCCCAACAGCTTTGCCCACGAATCGTACATCGATGAGCTGGCGTTCGCAGCGGGTGTCGATCCGGTGGAATATCGGCTCAAGCACTTGTCCGACCCGCGTGCCATCGACCTGGTCAAGGCCACCGCCGCCCGCGCCGACTGGCAGCCGCATACCCAGCCCATGCAGAGCCAGGGCGAAGGTGACGTACTGCGCGGGCGCGGCTTTGCCTATGCGCGCTACATCCACAGTAAATTCCCAGGCTTTGGCGCCGCATGGGCGGCGTGGGTGGCTGACGTGGCCGTTGACCGGCGTACCGGTGAAGTCGCCGTCACCCGCGTGGTGATCGGGCATGACGCCGGGATGATGGTCAACCCCGAAGGCGTGCGCCACCAGATCCACGGCAATGTCATTCAGTCCACCAGCCGCGTACTCAAGGAGCAAGTCAGCTTCGAAGCGTCGACCGTGGCCAGCAAGGAATGGGGCGGCTACCCGATCCTGACCTTCCCCGAGCTGCCTGCCATCGACGTGATGATGCTGCCGCGTCAGCACGAAGCACCGATGGGCAGCGGCGAATCCGCTTCGGTACCCAGCGCCGCTGCCATTGCCAACGCCATCTTCGATGCCACCGGCATCCGCTTTCGCGAGCTGCCGATCACGGCCGAACGGGTGCGCGCCGCCCTTGGCGCCAATGACCAGGGGCCTGGGCCCTCGGCCCCGGCGCAGCCTGCAAGCAAACGCTCAAAGTGGTGGTTCGGCGGCCTGGCTGGGGTGTTGGGCGCAGCCCTGGGCATGCTTGCCACCGCCCTGCCCTGGCGCAGTGAAATCGCACCGGTCACCCCGCCCGGTGCTGGCAGCTGGAGCGCCGCGATGCTCGAACGCGGGCGCCAGGTGGCAGCGGCCGGCGACTGCGCCGTGTGCCATACCGTCAGCGGCGGCAAGGTCAATGCCGGCGGGTTGGCCATGCACACGCCCTTCGGCACGCTCCACACCACCAACATCACGCCCGATCCGGAAACCGGCATTGGCCGCTGGTCATTCGCCGCCTTCGAACGGGCCATGCGTGAAGGCATCAGCCGTGACGGCCGTCACCTGTACCCCGCGTTTCCCTACACCTCGTTCCGCGTCATCAACGACGCCGACATGCAAGCGCTGTATGCCTACCTGATGTCGCAGACCCCGGTACGCCAGCAAGCGCCCGCCAACCAGATGCGCTTCCCGTTCAACCAGCGACCGCTGATGGCTGGCTGGAACGCCCTGTTTCTGCAGCGCGGTGAATATCAGGCCGACCCGCAGCGCAGCGATCAGTGGAACCGCGGCGCCTACCTTGTCGACGGTCTCGGTCACTGCACGGCGTGCCATTCGCCGCGCAACCTGATGGGCGCCGAGAAAGCTGGCAGCAGCTACCTGGCCGGCGGGATGGTCGATGGCTGGGAAGCACCGGCCCTCAATGCGTTGGGTAAATCATCCACCCCGTGGACCGAAGACGAGTTGTTCAACTACCTGAGTACCGGATTTTCTGACAAACACGGTGTGGCGGCCGGCCCCATGGGCCCGGTGGTCAGCGAGCTGGCGACGCTGCCGGAAAGCGACGTGCGTGCCATCGCCCATTACCTCGGCTCACTCGATGGCGAACCTCAGTCGCAGGCGACCAAGGCACCGCAGCCGGCTGAAACACACGTTTCATTGAGCAATGGCGAACGCGTGTTCAAAGGCGCCTGCATGGCCTGCCACAGCGATGGACAGGGGCCGAAACTGTTCGGCGTCAGCCCGTCGATGGCGGTGAACAGCAACGTTCACAGCGACCTGCCAGACAATCTGCTGCGGGTGATACTGCATGGAATTCCTACCCCCGCCACCCGTGACCTGGGCTACATGCCAGGCTTCAAGGACAGCTTGTCGGACCGACAGGTAGCCGATCTTGCGGCGTACCTGCGCCAGCGTTTTGCAGGTGACAAGCCCGCCTGGCAAGGGCTCGCCGCCACGGCCGCGCAGGTTCGCGCCAACCCAGGCAGCCATTGAGGTCAGCGGCGCAGACCGCGCAGGACAAGGTCACTGATGAACGCCAACCAGTCGGCCTTGGCCTTGGGGTCTGCCAGGTCCACGGCCAAGAACGAACTGAGCGTATGGCGGTTGGAGTTATAGAAATAGCAGAGCGAAGCAATCATCAGGTAGGCGTGGGTGATGTCGATGTCGTCGCGAAACAGGCCTTTCGCCTGGCCCGCGTCGATGATCGGCCGCAGCACGCCAACCGCTTCGCCCGACAAGGCCTTGAGGTTTTGTGACTTGCGCGCATGCTCGCCTTGGTGAAGGTTCTCAGTGGCCAGCAGGGTGACGAATTCGGGGTGTTGCACGTAATAATCCCAAATGAATGCCACCAGCGCACGCACCGCCTGCTCAGGGTTGGCCAAGTCCAGCTGCAGCCCGGCTTCGGCCTGGTTGAAGCTGGCATAGATGTGCTCTAGCACACTGATGAACAGCTTTTCCTTGTTGCCGAAGTAGTAGTAGATCATTCGGTCGTTGGATTTCGCCAGGCTGGAAATCTGCTCGACGCGCCCACCGGCGAAGCCTTCCCTGCTGAAGACCTGTACGGCAGCCTTGAGGATGTTGTCCCGGGTGCGGTCGGCCTGTTGGGCACGGATACCGGTTTTGCGCGTTTGCATGGAGGTCCCTGTGGAGGTGACGAGGGGAGTCACACTGCCATATTAGATGGGTATTGCGTAGCCTTTGGGCGAGAGGATCGGTGCGAGCGAGGGAGGTGTGACTCAAGTACTGCGATTGGCAACGACGGACACGAGCAGGGCTTGGGCAAAAGGCGGAAATCGTTCGGACACAAAAAAGCCCTGAATTGTCAGGGCTTTTTTGTAGAGAGTAGTGGCGGAAGCGTAGAGATTCGAACTCTAGGATAGTTGCCCATCGACGGTTTTCAAGACCGTTGCCTTAAACCACTCGGCCACGCTTCCAGCTGCTTTGCGGCCGCCATAATACCGGAATGAAACACGCTGTCAAACTCTCTGTGTCGCGGGTTGCAGGAGCTCTGGTAGACTCCTACCATCCTCGACGTTTCATATCACAGGTTCACCAAGGAGTGTCGCCATGCGCGAACAGGATTATGCCGTACACCACGGCCAGCAGGTCGAGCAGCAGGAGATCAGCAAGGTCCTGCGCAACACGTACAGCCTGCTGGCACTGACCCTCGCTTTCAGCGGCCTGATGGCCTTCATCTCACAGCAGATGCGGTTCGCGTACCCGAACGTGTTCGTCGTGCTGATCGGCTTCTATGGCCTGTTCTTCCTCACCGCCAAGCTGCGCGACTCGGTATGGGGCCTGGTCTCCACCTTCGCCCTCACCGGTTTCATGGGCTTCATTCTCGGCCCTATCCTCAACCGCTACCTGGGCATGAGCGGCGGCGCTGAAGTCGTCAGTTCGGCCTTCGCCATGACGGCGCTGGTGTTCGGTGGCCTGTCGGCCTATGTGCTGATCACCCGCAAGGACATGAGCTTCCTCAGCGGCTTCATCACCGCAGGCTTCTTCGTCCTGCTGGGTGCGGTCGTGGCCAGCTTCTTCTTCCAGATCAGCGGCCTGCAACTGGCCATCAGCGCCGGCTTCGTGCTGTTCTCGTCGGCGTGCATCCTGTTCCAGACCAGCGCCATCATCCACGGTGGTGAGCGCAACTACATCATGGCGACCATCAGCTTGTACGTTTCGATCTACAACCTGTTCATCAGCCTGCTGCAGCTGTTCGGCATCATGGGTCGTGACGACTGATACAACGACGTGTGTGAAGAAGCCCGCCTACGCGGGCTTTTTTGTCCCTGCCGTTTCTACCGAACATGCGCAGTCGCAGCGGTGGCTGCGCTCAGACTTATTGACTTAAAAGTCAGGTAACGAAGGCGATGATCGTCGAACAGGCGGCTAACCGGCATTCCCCTACCGCATTCCCCATTCTGCCCGTAGAATGCGCTCCTTTTTTATAGACGGGCAGCGCTGCGCAATGAGCTCACAGGAACATAGCCCAGGTGCGACAGCGCCTGACAACGAACTGGTACTGGGTCTGGAAGACAAGCCGCGGCTGCTCATCGGCTTGCTGGCGGCGCTGCAACACCTGCTGGCGATCATTGTGCCCATCGTCACTCCTGGCCTGCTGATCTGCCAGGCGTTGGGCGTCTCTGCTCGTGATACCAACCTGATCGTGTCCATGTCCCTGGTCATCTCCGGCATCGCCACCTTCATCCAGTGCAAACGCTTCGGCCCCTTCGGCGCCGGCCTACTGATCGTGCAAGGCACCAGCTTCAACTTCGTCGGCCCGCTGATTGCCGGCGGGGCCTTGATGGTCAAGCAAGGCACGCCTGTAGAAGGCGTCATGGCCGCCATTTTCGGCGTGGTGATTGCAGGGTCTTTCGTCGAGATGGGCGTCTCGCGCATCTTGCCTTTCGTCAAACGGCTGATCACTCCGCTGGTAACGGGCATCGTTGTGCTGATGATTGGCCTGACCCTGATCAAGGTCGGCCTGATCAGCATGGGCGGTGGTTTTGGCGCCATGGCCAACGGGACCTTTGCCAACGGCGAGAACCTGCTGCTGTCAGGCGTGGTGTTGGCAATCATCGTCATCCTCAACCGCATACCTGTGGTCTGGCTGCGCAGTTGCGCCATCGTCATCGCACTGGCGGCGGGCTATGCCCTGGCCGGCTACCTGGGCCGCCTGGACTTTACCGGCATGCATGAGGCCGCGCTCTTCCAAGTGCCGACACCTTTGCACTTTGGCCTCGGTTTTTCCTGGGCACTGTTCATCCCGATGCTGGTGATCTACCTGGTGACCTCTCTGGAGGCCATCGGTGATGTGACGGCCACCAGCAAGGTCTCGCGCCAGCCCGTGGAAGGCCTAGTGTGGATGCAACGGATCAAAGGCGGCGTGCTAGTCAACGGCGCCAACTCACTGCTGGCTGGCGTGTTCAACACGTTCCCAAGCTCGATCTTCGCCCAGAACAACGGCGTCATTCAGCTGACGGGTATCGCCAGCCGTCACATCGGCGTATGGATTGCGGCGATGCTGATACTGCTCGGCTTGTTCCCCAGCGTTGCCGGGGTGATCCAGGCGGTTCCGGAGCCTGTGCTGGGCGGCGCGGCCATGGTCATGTTCGGTGCCGTGGCAGCTTCGGGTATCAATATCCTGGCCAGCACCCGCCTCGATCGCCGCGCCCTGTTGATCATCGCCGTATCGCTGGCCTTGGGCCTGGGCGTGGCACAGGTACCCGAGTTCCTCGCCCATATGCCAGCGGCCATTCGCAATGTGATGGAGTCGGGGGTTGCCACCGGAGGCATCTGTGCTTTGGTCCTGAACTGGTTCTTGCCTGAGGGCAAGGAGAAGGCCTGACGACCACAGGCCTGCAGCAGCCAGGCCTTTTTGTTTATCATGGCGCGATTCCATAGCACGAGTTCGCCATGAAATTCGCTATCGCGGTGTTTTCCCCCGCACAGGCGCCCGCTTCCCGCCGGGCGCTGCGCTTTGCCGAGGCAGCGTTGGCTGCCGGGCACGGCATCACCCGCTTGTTCTTCTACCAGGACGGTGTGCACAGTGCTTCATCCAATGTGGTAGCCCCTCAGGACGAACAGGACATCGCGCAGCAATGGCGCACGTTCCTACAGGCCAACCAGCTGGATGCGGTGGTGTGCATCGCCGCTGCCCTGCGCCGTGGCGTATTGGACGAACGCGAAGCCAGCCGCTATCAGCGCCCTGCCGTGAACCTGCAGCAACCCTATGAACTGTCCGGGCTCGGTCAGCTGCATGAAGCCGCGCAAACGGCCGACCGGCTGATCTGCTTTGGAGGCGATTGAATGGCCAAGTCCATGTTGATCATCAGTCGCCAGGCGCCCTGGAGCGGGCTGTCTGCTCGCGAAGCGCTGGATATCGTCCTGGCCGGCGGCGCCTTCGATCTGCCGCTGGGCATGTTGTTTCTGGACGATGGCGTGTTCCAGCTTGCCTGCGACCAGCACCCCACCGCCCTTGAGCAAAAAAACCTGGCGGCGAACCTGCAGGCATTACCCATGTTCGGCGTGGACGCGCTATACGCCTGTGGCCACAGCCTGGCACGGCGCGGCATGGCCCACGCAAGCCTTGGCCTGCCGGTAGAGGTACTCGACGATGCGCAGCTTGCGGCATTGATCGCACAGTTCGACCAAGTGGTGACGCTCTGATGACAACCCTGCATGTAATAGCCCACTCCCCGTTTGGTGACGGACGCCTTCACAGCTGCCTGCGCTTGCTGGGCAGCGAAGACGCCGTACTGCTGTGTGGCGATGCGGTCTACGCCCTGCTCTCGGGCAGCGAGCCTTTGCGTCTGCTGGAGCAGGCCGAGTTGGTCGGTCGCCTCTATGCCCTGGAAGAAGACATGCAAGCCAGGGCCATTTCTTCCTCGCTGGCAACGACGGTCGACTACCCAGGCTTCGTTGCGCTGTCCCTGCACCATGACAAGGTCAACAGCTGGTTATGAACACGCTCGATATCGAAGGCAAGGCCATTGCCCTGGACAAGGACGGCTTTCTGGTCAACCTTGAGGACTGGTCACCGGCCACCGCGCAAGGCTTGGCCACCCGCGAAGGCATCGCCCTGACGCCTGACCACTGGGAAATCCTGTCATTGCTGCGCACGTTCTACCAGGAGTACCAGCTCTCGCCCGCCACGCGCCCGCTGATCAAATACGCAGCGCTCAAGCTGGGCCCGGAAAAGGGCAACAGCGCCCATCTGAATCGCCTGTTCAATGGCACTCCCGCCAAACTTGCCGCCAAGCTGGCGGGCCTGCCCAAGCCGACCAATTGCATATGACCAGCCCTCGCCCACTGACCCTGGAAACCCCCGCTGAACACCCCTTCGCCGAGTACGTACGCATCCTTGGCAAAGGCAAGCGTGGCGCGCGCGGCCTGACACGCGAAGAAGCCCGCGCCGCCATGGCTTTGCTGCTGGAAGGTAAAGTCGAAGACGCGCAGCTGGGCGCCTTCCTCATGCTGCTAAGGCACAAGGAAGAAAGCGCAGAAGAGCTTGCCGGCTTCACCGAAGCGCTGCGCGCGCACCTGCAAGCGCCTGCCATTGCAGTGGACATCGACTGGCCGAGCTATGCCGGCAAGAAGCGCCATTTGCCGTGGTACCTGTTGGCAGCCAAGTGTCTGGCCGGCAATGGGGTGCGTATCCTGATGCACGGTGGCGGCGCGCACACCGCGGGCCGCCTGTACAGCGAGCAACTGCTCGCGCTGTTGCACATTCCCCTGTGCCGCGATTGGCAGGCTGTCAGTGAAGCCCTGGACCATCACCACCTGGCCTTTTTCCCACTGCAGGACTGGGCGCCTCAACTTCAGCGCATGATCGACCTGCGTAACACCTTGGGCCTGCGCTCGCCGATCCATTCCCTCGCACGGGTGCTGAACCCGCTCGGCGCACGCTGTGGCCTGCAGAGCATCTTCCACCCGGGTTACCAGGCCGTACACCGCGAGGCCAGTCGGTTGTTGGGCGATCATGCGGTAGTGATCAAAGGTGACGGTGGCGAAATCGAGATCAACCCGGATGTCATCAGCCATCTCTACGGCACCACTGACGGTAAGGCCTGGGACGAAGAATGGCCTGCGCTGAGCGAGCGTCGGCACGTCAAGCCGGCATCGCTTGAGCCCGAGCACATGCTGGCCTTCTGGCGTGGTGAAGTTGAAGACAGCTATGCCCAAAAAGCGGTGCTGGCCACAATGGCGCTGGCGCTTCGCGGGTTGGGGCAAGACCGCGAGCAGGCGTTTGCCCACGCGCAAGGGTGGTGGGCTGATCGCGATCGATCGATTTAACCGATCATACCGCCCCACTCTTTGCGCTATTGGTTCGAACGTCTTTCTCTAGACTGAGCTCCAACGACAAATCGCTTTTGTTAAGGAGCTCATCATGGGCCTGTTGGTCGACGGTCGCTGGCATGACCAGTGGTATGAAAACGGCAAGGACGGCGCGTTCAAGCGTGAAGACTCGCAGCGGCGCAACCCGCTGCCTGCCGCCGAGTCAGGTCGTTACCACCTGTACGTTTCGCTGGCCTGCCCCTGGGCGCATCGCACCCTGATCATGCGCGCGCTCAAAGGCCTTGAGCCGCTGATCGACGTCTCGGTGGTCAGCTGGCTGATGCAAGGTGACGGCTGGACCTTCGACCGCCAGAACGGCTCATCCGGCGATCACCTCGATGGGCTCAAGTACCTGCACCAGCGCTACACCCAGGACGATCCCCATTACACTGGCCGCGTGACGGTGCCGGTGCTGTGGGACAAGCACGAAAACCGCATCGTCAATAACGAGTCGGCGCAGATCGTGCGGATGTTCAACCATGACTTCAATTCGCTGACCGGCAACCTGCTCGACTTCTACCCGCAGCCGTTGCGAGCGGACATCGACGCCTTGAACGAACGCATTTACCCGGCGATCAACAACGGCGTCTACCGCGCCGGCTTCGCGACGACACAGCAGGCCTACGAAGCGGCCTTCGACGAGGTGTTCAGCGAGTGGGATCACCTCGAAGACGTGCTCAGCCGACATCGCTACCTGGCAGGCGAGTACCTCACCGAGGCCGACGTACGCCTGTTCACCACGGCGGTACGCTTCGATGCCGTTTACCACGGCCATTTCAAGTGCAACCTGCGCCGTCTGAGCGACTACCCCAACCTGACCCACTGGCTGCGGGAGTTGTACCAATGGCCAGGGGTAGCAGACACGGTAAACATGCAGCACATCCAGAACCACTACTACCTCAGCCACACCACCATCAACCCCAACGGGATCGTGCCAAAGGGGCCGCTGTTGGACTTCAGCCTGCCCCACGATCGCGCTCGCTTGCCCGGGAAGGGTATATGGGGTGGGAGCTGAATCAGCCTGTGCCCTGGCCAGATGGCATCAGTCGCGCATGAACCCGCCATCGACGTCCATGATCTCGCCGGTCACGAACCCGGCCTCCCGCGAGGCCAGGAAGCATACGGCGGCGGCGATGTCGCGCGGCGTGCCGGCGCGGCCAAGCGGCATCTGTGCGAGCACTTCGGCCCTGGCCTGAGGCGCTAGCGCGCTGGTCATCTCGGTGTCGGTCAGCGCCGGCGACACGGCATTGACGGTGATGGCATAGGGGCCGGCTTCTCGCGCCAGCCCTTTGGTCAACGCGATCACCGCGCCCTTGGCTGCCGCGTAGCAGCTATTGCCCAGCAAGCCCCCCCCACGCTTGCCTGCCACCGACGCGATATTGATGATGCGCCCACTCTGGCGCGCCATCATGCCCGGCAGCACGGCCTTGGCGCAGAAAAACACGCTGTTCAGGTCAATGGCCATTACCCGGTTCCATTCCGCAGTGGTGACCTCCAGCAAGGGGCCGGTCGAAACGATCCCTGCGTTGTTCACCAGGATGTCGACCCCTCCCAACATAGCTTGCACCTGGCCCACCATAGCCTGCACCTGGGCCTCATCGGCAACATCCGCTCCCACCCCAACAGCCTCGATCCCGACTTCTCGCAACCGAGCCGCAGCCGCCTCGGCCGCCTCGGCATCCAAATCGCACACCCCTACTCGTGCACCGGCCTGGCCCAGTGCCATGGCGATCGCATGGCCAATGCCACGGGCAGCGCCCGTTACCAGGGCCGTGCGGCCGGTCAGGGTGAAATTGAGTGCAGCATGCACAACGGGAGTGCTCATGATCGTCATCCATCGAAAGTGGCCGCAGCCAGGCGCGCCTGCTCATTGGCAGCAGGCGGTCGTCAAAGGTGTTGGAGGGTCAGGGCATCAGGCGGTGCCGCAGGCGCCGAGCGCTAATTGCTCCTTGAGCGGGGGAATGTCCAGCCGGCGCATCACCCGGTACAACGAGGGCCGGCAAATCCCCAGAGCGCGGGCCGCCGCCGACATGTTCCAGTGGCAGCTCTGCAAAGCGTGCAACACGTCACTGCGCTCATCGCCTAACGGGGCCGCCCGGCGGATGGGTGTGATGTTGGCAGGCAACGCAGCCGGGGCCTGGCACTGCTCGAGAACGTCCAGCGGCAGGTCGCTGCGCAGCATACGCGGGCCTTCCATCACTGCGCAGGCGTAGCGCACGACCGCCCGCATCTGGCGCAGATTCCCAGGCCAGGTATGGGCCATCAGCAAACTCCACACCTGCGCCAGTACCTGGCGAGGGTCACAGCCTGGAAGCTCATGGGCCACCATGTTGCACAGCAGCTCACCACGGTCCTGACGCTCGCGCAGCGGCGGTAACTGCACTACGCCTGTGGCGATGCGATAGAACAGGTCCTCGCGGAAACTGCCCTCGGCAACACGCGCCGAGAGGTCCTGGTGCGTCGCGCAGACCAGTGCGAAGTTGACCGGGATGCTGCGCTCGGCACCCAGGGGCGTCACCTCACGTTCGGCAATCACCCGTAGCAGGCGCGTTTGTTGTTCCAGGGGCATGTCGCCGATTTCATCGAGAAACAGCACGCCGCCATCGGCTTGCTGAACCTTGCCTTTCTTGCCGCCCGGCAGAGCACCCGAAAACGCCCCGCGGCTGTAGCCGAACAGCTCGCTTTCGATGAGGGTTTCGGGAATGGATGCGCAATTGAGCGCCACCAATGGCGCCGCGCGGCGCTGACTGTGTGCATGCAGAGCGCGGGCGAGGATTTCCTTGCCGGTACCGGTCTCTCCGCGGATCAGTACGGCGATGCCACGCTCCATCAGCCGCAAGGCCCGGTTGAAGGCCTGGCGCACTCCAGGGTCACTGTCTTGAGCGATGTTGCACGCCTCCACTACGGGTTGGGGCGCACGCACGGCAGGGTTACAAGCGGTCATTAGCGTCACCTTTTTTCTTGTTCTATAGCTTTTGACTATGTCGACGGGCGGGCTTGTGACACCGCCTGGGCCGAATGACGTTGCACGGTTCACATTAGGGAGGCGCAGTTATATTTTCCAATACATAATCATGCATCGACTGATACCTTCGAGAGCATCATGATCGAGCTGAGGCATCTGCAGTATTTCCGCACGCTGGCCGAAACCCTTCACTTCGGCCGCGCGGCCGAGCGCTTGCATATTTCACAGCCACCGTTGTCGCGGCAGATCGCGCTGTTGGAAGAAGAGCTGGGGGTCAAGCTGTTCGACCGTTCACGGCGCAGGGTCGAGCTGACGGAGGCCGGCCAGCGTTTCTACCTCGACACCGGCACGGTGTTCGCCGCCTTCGAGCAAGCCAAGCGCAATGCCCTGGCCGCCGCGCGCGGAGCGGCGGGGGCGCTTTCCGTGGGGTTCATGATGTCCACCGCCTACAGCATCACTCCGGCGATCACCCGCCGTTATGCCGCGCTGTTTCCCCAGGTGAACTTGAAATTGACCGAGACGCTGCCATTGGACCTGGCCCAGGACATCACCAGCGGCAACAAGGATGTAGCGATCATGTACCGGCCTCAGGACTGCACGGGCCTGGAAACCGTCACGTTATACCGCGAGGAAATGACCCTGGTACTGCCGCCCGGCCACCGCCTGGCCGAGCAAACCGTTGTGGAGCCACGTGAGCTTGCCGGTGAAACCTTCATCATCGTGCCACGGCGTATTGCTCCTGCCCTGCATGACATGATCTGCAACTACTGCCTCCAGCATGGGGTCACCCCGAACATCGGCCTTGAGATCAACATGCAGCAGACCATCGTCAACCTGGTGGGCGAAGGCCTGGGGGTGGCTATGGTCCCCCGGTCGATGCGCAACATGCGCCTGGCCAGCACCAGCTTCAGGCCCCTGCGCGAAGCACCGGTCATCGAAGTGGTGGCCGTGTGGAAGGCCGACAACCACAACCCCTGCATTGCCACCTTCGTCGAGACGGCCCTGCAAGCCGGGGAACAGGCGACTCGAGAGGATGAGGCGCAACGCGGCGCAGAGCAGTGAGGAACTGATCTGGAAGCCGGCGAATTGTCATGTGAGGCCGAAATCCTGGGGCTGCTCGGCAGCCCCCGCTCAAATCTCCAGAATCCCGGACGCCATGAACCCCCCGTCCACCGGGATCACATGCCCACTGATGTAGGACGCATCATCGGACGCAAGAAACGCCACCGCCCCCGCCATCTCCGCCGGTGTGCCATAACGGCGCAAAGGCACCGCACGGGCATAGGATTCGCGTGTCGCCGCAGAATGCAGTGTCTGCGTCAAGGGCGTGTCCACCGGGCCCGGGGCGATGCCGTTTACCGTAATGCCATGTTCGGCCAGTTCGATGGCCATCTGCCGGGTCAGGCCGATCACCGCTGCCTTCGACGTGCCATACGCGGTGCGCCCCATGCTCGCCCGCATGCCGCTGATGGAGGCAACGTTGATGATGCGTCCCCACCCGTGTTCGCGCATCACCTGCGCAGCGTGCTGGCTGCACAGTAGTGTGCCGGTCAGGTTGACGTTCATCAGCCGCTGCCAGCCTTCCAAGTCCGTGTCCAGAAATGACTGGGTGCGAGCGATACCGGCATTGTTGACCAATACATCACAGCGCCCGCAGCGCGCGCGCAGCTCATCGAACAAGGCCGTGATCGACGCTGCATCACCGATGTCGATCACCAGCGCCAAGGCATCGATGCCCTGCTCGCGCAACCCCTGCACCCTGAGCTCGGCAGCCTGCAGGTCGATGTCGGCCACCACCACCGTGTGGCCATCATGCCCCAGGCGTTCAGCGATGGCCGCGCCGATCCCCATGGCCGCACCGGTGACCAGCGCCACGCGGCCCACGGCAGTTGCAGGCAAAGTCTTTTTCGCAAATTGGCTCATGTCAGCGCTCTCTTAAAGGAAACCGATGGAAATCCACGGGAAGCAGGCAACGACCACCAGCGCCACCAGCAACGCCCCGAGGTACCCCCAGACGCGGCGAATGACATGATCGGATGACGTCTTGCTGATGGCGCACGCAGCGTAGAAACCCACACCCAAAGGCGGTGCGAACAAGCCGATGCCCATGGCCAGGATCACGACCATGGCGTAGTGCACCGGGTGGATGCCGAGCATTTCGGCCAGGGGGAACATCAGCGGGCCGAACAGCACGATGG
This sequence comes from Pseudomonas sp. I3-I5, assembly GCF_022699445.1. Taxonomy (NCBI): domain Bacteria; kingdom Pseudomonadati; phylum Pseudomonadota; class Gammaproteobacteria; order Pseudomonadales; family Pseudomonadaceae; genus Pseudomonas; species Pseudomonas sp. I3-I5. The sequence continues at coordinate 2,745,236 of NZ_CP093940.1, forward strand.
CCGGGATACCCTCCAGCACACTGCCCAAAATCAGGAAGGTGAGGATGGTCACCACCATGAACCCCATCACCCCGCCGGGTATGTCCTCGATCAGTTCTACCAGCGACTGCGAGAAGCCCGATTGGGTCAGCGCCCAGGCCATCGCCGAGGCCATGCCGATGATCAGCAGGATCGCCCCGGACAAGGCCGCCGCTTCCAGCAACATCGGGTACAGCCGGCGCCATTCGATATGGCGCATGAACAGGTGCATCACCAGCCCCACCAGCACCACGTAGGCCACACCGATGGTCGAGACTTCGGTCGCGGTGGCCGCCCCTTCCAGCACCGCCACCCGGATCAGCAACGGCAGCGCCAGAGCCGGCAGGGCAACCAGGAACGTCTTGGCCACGCGGGACAAGGGTGCCCGCGCAATCGCCGGCGCTTCGTCCTTGCGCGAGCGCCACCAGCACACCACCGCAATGGCCAGGGTGGCCACCACCGCAGGCATCAACCCGCCAATGAACAGCGCCGTGATCGACACGCTGCACACCGCACCGATGGTGATCAGCACCAAGCTTGGCGGAATCGTCTCGGTCATCGCCCCTGTGGCCGACAACAGCGCTGCCAACTCTTCAGGCTTGGATCCGCGCCGCTTCATTTCAGGAAACAGCGCCGGGGCCACTGCCGCCATGTCGGCAACCTTCGACCCTGAAATACCCGACACCAGGAACATCGCCCCCAACAGCACGTATTGCAGGCCGCCACGCACGTGCCCCAGCAGCGAGGCCATGAAATCGATGAGCGTGCGGGCCATGCCCGACAACTGCAGCACCACACCCAGCAACACGAACAGCGGCACGGCCAGCAGGACCATGTGCGACATGCCTTCGTCCATGCGACCGACCACGATCGACAGGGGCGCGTGGGTCGCCAGGGCCAGGTAAGCCATGGTCGCCGTGCCGAACGCAAAGGCAATGGGGATGCCGCCGAACACGCAGGCGCCCAGCAGCACCAGGAAAAACACCACCAGGTTGTAGTTGCCCATCGCTGCCAGTACCGGCTGCGCCAGCCACAAAGCGGCGGCTACCGTAGCCACGACTGCCAACCCGGCCATGAACTGGCGCACGGTCGAATAACGGGCCATGCGCGCGACGGCCGCCAGCAGCATCAGCACCGCTCCAACGGGCAGCGCCGCAGCACGCACGCCGTCGGGAATGCCCAGCGCCGGGGTGGTGATCCACATCTGTTCGTGGGAATGCTGCATGGCCGGCGAGATGATCATCGCCACGAACAGGCAGACGATCAGCGCCGACAAGGTTTCGCTGAAACCGCGCCAGGCCTGCGGCAGCTTGTTGACCAGCGCCGACATGCGCATGTGCTCGCCGCGGTCCAGCGCCAGTACGGCGCCGAACATCGCCAGCCAGATGAACAACGACGAGGCCAGTTCGTCGGACCAGATCAATGGGCTATGCAGCACGTAGCGGGCAATCACGCCGGCCAGCAGCACGCAGGTCTCGATCACCATCAGGGCAACCGCGATCACGCCCACCAGGCGCATGGCCCACTGGTTGAGGCAGATGAGCACCCGGGCCGGCAGGCGCTGCGAAACGGTGGAGGCCGGAAGCGCTGGCGCGCGCATCACGCCAGCTTCCCGGCGTATTGTTCAAGGATGCTCCAGGCCTGGTCGCCGAACTTGTCGTGCCAATCGGCGTAGTAATTGGCACTGCGCAGCTTGTTGCGAAACGGATCGGCAGGCGCCTCGACCAGTTCCAGGCCTTGTCCTTTCAAGGTATCGCGGGTACTGCCTTCGAGCTTGGCCAGGTCCTGGCGTTGGCCCATCACCGCCGCGTCGATGTGCTTGCGCAGGATCGCCTGCATATCCGCCGGCAGGCGCCCGATCGAGGCACTGTTGCCGAGCATCCAGAAGCCATCCCACACATGGTTGGTCAGCGAGCAATATTTCTGCACTTCGTAAAGTTTGGCCGTCGATACCAGGGTCATGGGGTTTTCCTGCCCTTCGACGATCCGGGTCTGCAAGGCCGAATACACTTCGGCGAAGTTGATGCTGGTCGGCGCAGCTTCCAGAGCGCGGAAGATCGACATGATGATCGGGCTGGGCGGAACACGCAGCTTCATGCCGCGCAAGTCGTCCGGGCTCGCGACCGGTCGGGTGCTGGTGGTGGTAACGCGAAAGCCGTTGTCCCACATGTGGTCGAATGCGAACAGGGTGCCGGTCTTGGCGATCTCAGCGCGCACATGCTCACCCAAGGCACCGTCCATGGCGCTCCACACCTGCTGGTAATCCTTGAACGCAAAGCCTACGGCGCTTATCTGCACCGACGGCACCATGGTGCCCAGGATCACGGGCGAGAGGGAAAACAGATCGACCGCCCCGGAGCGCACCTGGGCAAGGGTATCGGTGTCGCTGCCCAGCTGGCTGCTTGGAAATACCTGCACCACCAAGGCGCCGTTGGTCTCCTCCTTGATGGCCTTGGCCATGGCCCGGGCGCGCACGTTCATGGGGTGGCTGATGGGCAGGTTGTTGGCAAACTTGAGTTTGAAGTCGGCAGCCCGGGCACCAGTGCTGTAGAGGCCCAGGCCGGCAGCGGCAACGGCCGCCGATGCCAGGGAGGCCGTCTTGATGAAGGAACGGCGGGTGAAATCGCTCATGAAGCTCTCCTGACCTATTTGTTCTTATTGATCGAGTGGGATACGGCGATGGTGCAGATGACGTTGCAATAGAGGTGCCACACTCAAGCGGATGTACGGTGTAGCGTAGTGGGCATCCGCCATACGCGCTTAACTGCTTGATTTTAAAATGCTAAATAAAATCCACTGACGCGTCTTGCTGTGCCAGTGGGCATCTCGCCACTGCCTGAGTGTGTAACAGGTGTCTCCCTTGGGTGTCGCTTGCCAAGTCAAGGCGACACCTGTAGCACGTGCTCGCTACCCGTCGCCACCGTCGAACGTGCCACGAATGCGCGTGGCAGAGCGCTTGCCGCAGGCCTGGCACCGTTCTTGCCCTCGAACTCGCCAACCCCGAGCGAGGATTACTCTCATGCATTCACCCCTCATCAACGGCTGGTACCACGCCCCCTTCGGCAAGTTTCCCGACATCGACCCCGAGCACATGATGGCTGACGCGGCCCTCGGCGCCCTGAATCACGCAGGGCTCGATGCACAGCAGATCGATTCGGTACACGTCGGCCACTTCAATGCAGGTTTTCTCTACCAGGACTTCCCGTCCGCCCTGCTCGCCAATCACCTGCCAGCACTGCGTTTCACTCCGGCCGTGCGCGTGGAGAACGCCTGCTCCACCGGTTCAGCGGCGATTCACTCGGCCTTGCACGCCGTGCTGAGCGGACAATCGCGCCATGCCCTGGTAGTGGGCTTCGAGAAGATGAACAGCCTGCCCACGGCCGAGGTGGGGAAGATCCTGCTCAAGTGCTGCTACACGCCCGAAGAAGCCAACATCGAGAACGGCTTTGCCGGGGTGTTCGGCAACATCGCCAGCGCCTACTTCGATCGCTATGGTGATCAGTCCGACGCACTGGCCATGATCGCCGCCAAGAACCACGCCAACGGCGCGCTCAACCCGTATGCGCACATGCGCCGCGACGTGGGCTACGACTTCTGCCGCACACCCTCGGACAAGAACCCCTTCGTGGCGGGGCCCCTCAAGCGCAGTGATTGTTCACTGATCAGCGACGGCGCGGCCGCCCTGGTGATCAGCCGGGGCGATCAACCCACCGGGAGCGGCCAGGCCGTTCGCTTTCGCGCAGCCGTCCAGGTCAACGACTTCCTGCCATTGTCACGGCGCGACCCCACGGTATTCGAAGGCGCTGCACGTGCCTGGCAGCAGGCGCTGAGCCAGGCGCGCCTGACGCTGGACGACCTGTCCCTGGTGGAGACCCATGACTGCTTCACCATCGCCGAACTGCTCGAATACGAGGCCATGGGCCTGGCCGAACGCGGTCAAGGCGCACGGGTAATCGCCGACGGCGTCAGCCGCAAGGACGGCAGGCTCCCGATCAACCCTTCCGGTGGCCTCAAGTCCAAGGGCCATCCCATTGGTGCGACCGGCGTCTCGATGCACGTGATGGCGGCCATGCAGCTCACCGGCCAGGCCGGCGACATGCAACTGCCGCGCGCAGACCGAGCCGGCGTGTTCAACATGGGCGGGGCCGCCGTGACCAACTACGTGAGCATTCTGGAGAGCGTGCGATGAACGGAATCGACAATGTCATGAACCTGGGGGAGTTGCTGGCCCAGGTGGCTAGGCGTTTGCCTGACCTGCCAGGCTTCATTCGCGGCGATCACCAGGTGTCATGGCGCCAACTGCTGCACCGTGTTGACAGCATCGCTGCCGCGCTGCGTGCACGCGGCTTGGGCAAGGGCGACCGCTTGCTGGTGCACTCGCGCAACAACCTGCCGCTGTTCGAAAGTGCCTGGGTGGCCTTTCGCCTGGGTATGGTCTGGGTGCCCACCAATGTGCGCATCACCCCACCCGAAGCCGCCTACCTGGGCAGTTCCAGCGGCGCAGTAGCGATGCTCTACGACGAAGGTTTCGGCCATTATGTGGACGCTGTGCGACAGGCATCACCGGCACTGCAGACCGTGATTGCCATGGCGGCGCCACGCCCGGGTGAACTGGCCTACGCTGCCCTGCTCGATGAAGGCGCCCAGCTTCAGCCAGGGTTTCGCCCTGCCGAGGTGAACTACAACGACCCGCTCTGGTTCTTTTACACCTCGGGCACCACCGGGCACCCCAAGGCAGGGGTACTGACCCACGGGCAAATGGCGTTCGTGGTCAACAACCACTTGGCCGACCTGATGCCCTGCCTGAGCCAGCAGTCACGTTCGCTGGTACTGGCCCCCTTGTCCCACGGGGCCGGTATTCATGCACTGGTCAACGTAGCCCGGGGTGCTGCTTGCGTGCTCCCTGTCGGGGACCGGCTGGACTGCGACGAGGCCTGGCGCCTGGTGCAGCAGCACCGTATCGACAACCTGTTCACGGTACCGACCATCGTCAAGATGCTCACCGAAGACCCGGCCATCAGCCGTTACGATCACAGCAGCCTGCGCTACGTCATCTACGCAGGCGCCCCCATGTACCGCGCGGACCAGTGCCATGCGCTGCGCACATTGGGCAAGGTGCTGGTCCAGTATTACGGCCTTGGCGAGGTCACCGGCAACATCACGGTGCTGCCCGCCGACTGCCATGATGCCGACGATGGCCCCCAGGCCAAGGTCGGTTCCTGCGGCTACCCGCGCACCGGCATGCAGGTGGCCATTCTCGACGACAAAGGCCACGAGCTGCCCACGGGTACGGACGGCGAAATCTGCGTGCGCGGCCCGGCCGTGTTCGCCGGCTATTACAACAACCCTCAGGCCAATGCCGAATGCTTCCGCCATGGCTGGTTCCATACCGGCGATCTGGGGCATGTGGACGCGCACGGTTACCTGTTCATCACCGGGCGCGCCTCGGACATGTACATCTCCGGTGGCTCGAACGTGTATCCACGCGAAGTGGAGGAAGCGTTGCTGACCCATCCTGCCGTCAACGAAGTGGCCGTACTCGGCATGCCAGACGACAAATGGGGCGAATGCGGTTGCGCGGTGATCGTTACCACGGCCGAGGTCAGCGATGAGCAACTGCTCGCGCACCTGGAGCCGCGTCTGGCGCGCTACAAATGGCCCAAGCAGTTCGTGCGCTGGCATGAGATGCCAAAGTCTGGCTACGGCAAGATCGTCAAGAAACACATCCGCACGTTGCTCGAGACTGGCACGGAGCAACCGGCATGAGGCCCCATTTCGAATTGCGCAGCGGGGTGCGCCACTTCAAGCACGCAGGCCCGGCCCGCCTACCCCGGCTGCTCGACTGTGAAGTGGCGTGCTGCCAGGAACTGCGCGTGGAGCTTGCGTCCGGCAGCCAGGTGGCCGAAAGCCTGCTGGCGGTGCTTGAGCGCTGTCGCTACCAGAGCGCGGTCGGCCGCGTGCTGTGGGGCAGCGCGTGCGCCTTGGCCTACCACCGCATGGTGACCACGAGCGACAGCCAACGCCCTTACGACTATGGCAAGCCCGTGGAGCTCACAGGCCCTGTGACGTTCATCAGCGGTGCCTTGACTGTCGGCAGGGATGCCAGCGGTGCCCCGTTGCTGCATTGCCACGCCGGCATGCTCGACAGCCTTGGGCAACAGCACGGTGGGCACCTGGTATTGCAGCGGGTCGTGGTCGGTAGCGAACCCTTGGTGCTGCGGCTATGCCTGTTCGAGCACGTCGCCTACCAGGTGCAGCCTGACACCGAGACCCACTTCAACCTGCTGCACCCTGTGATCAAGGAGGCCTCATGACACCTGCCCTGTCCACGACTACCTCGCAGGTCCAGCAAGGCCGCCTCGGGCGGCTGGTGGTCGCCCGCCTCAAGCCCAACGAAGATGTGATCGACAGCGCCGAAGCCCTCTGCGCCAGCCACGGCATCGCCTGCGCCGTGGTCCGTGGCGGGCTGGGCAGCCTGATCGACGGCGAACTGCGCTACCACGGTGAGCGCGGACATCAAGCCATTCATGTACCCGGGCCCGGTATCGAGATCCTCAGCCTGAGCGGTGAGGTCATCGCCGGCCGAAGCCACCTTCAGGCAGTGCTCGCCGACGCCGATGGCAAGCTCTTTGCCGGCTGCCTGCAACGGGGCCGCAACCTGTCCTTCATCACCGTGGAGCTCACCCTGCAGGAGTGGCTGCCGGACTGATTGCCCACCCTGCAGCACCCTTTGCGCCCGCTCCCTGGGCGCCTATCACCCTCAGGAAGAAAACAATGACAAGAACGCCCTACGTGCCCCTGTACCTACTCACCTTGACCACCTTGGCCGTTCCGGCTGCCAAGGCGGCCTTCATCGAGGACGGCAAAGCCAACCTGCACCTGCGCAACTACTACTTCAACAACGATTACCGCGACCGCCCCGGCCCTGCCGGCCAAAGCAAGACGGCCGAATGGGCGCAGGGTTTCATGCTCGACTACAAGTCGGGTTTCACCGACGGCACCGTGGGGTTTGGCGTTGACGCCCTCGGCTTGCTGGGCCTACGCCTGGATGGCGGTGCAGGCAATCACCGAGGCAGTTCGATGATCCCGGATGCCAGCGATGGCAGCGCGGTGGACGAATGGAGTCGCCTGGGCTTGACCGGCAAGGTCCGTTTTTCGCAGACCGAGGCACGCTACGGTACGCTGCAACCGAAACTGCCGATTCTGGTGGCCAACGATGGGCGCTTGCTGCCACAGACCTTCGAAGGCGGGATCGTCACCTCCAAAGAAATCGATGGCCTGACCCTGACCGGGGGTCGCCTGGAGCACACCACCGGCCGTGGCTCGACCAACCGCTCAGGCCTGGCCGTGGCAGGCGGTACACGCGAGAGTAATGCGTTTGTGTTTGCCGGGGCTGATTACCAGCTCACCCCCGCCTTGAAGCTGCAATATTACGGCGCCCAGCTGGAGGATTACTACGTCCAGCATTTTGCGGGGCTCGTGCACACCTGGGCCTTGAGCGACAACCAGTCACTGACCACCGACCTGCGCTACTTCAAGACCGACGCCGATGGACGCAACGACTCGGCCAGCGGGCGCGCGGCGGGGTATCGCGTCACCGGCCTGGGCGACACCGCAGGCAAGATCGACAATGATACCTGGAGTGCCATGTTCACTTACGCCACTGGTGGCCACTCGGTGTTGCTTGGCCATCAGCGGGTCTCGGACAGTGGCAACTTCGTGCAGATCAACCAGGGCAATACGGGCGAAGGCGCAGCGGGCTCGAGCCTGTATCTGTTCACCGACCGGCTGGTGACCAGTTTCACCCGTGCAGGTGAACGCACCACCTTCGGCCAATACAGCTACAACTTTGCGGCATTGGGCATGCCTGGCCTGATTGCCTCGCTCACCTACCTCAAGGGCACGCACATCCGCACCACTGCCGGCGGTGATGAAAAGGAGTGGGAACGTGACATCGCCCTGGACTATGTGGTGCAGGACGGTGCGCTGAAGGGGCTGGGCTTGAGCTGGCGCAATGGCATGCTACGCAGTGGATTGCCCAGCGAGTGGACACAGGATCAGAACCGGGTGACCGTCAGCTATACCGTGCCATTGTTCTAGGCCACGGTTGTCCGTATTCACGCAGCCTCTGTGGGAGCGGCTTTGCCGGGGCGCTCCCACAGGTGGGGGGGTGGACTCGATCTGCAAGCTTGCGGATGTTAGGGACAACTGCCTCGCTCATCCCCAAAGCGTCCGCAGACTGTCAACCGTGCTGTGCCCCCTCGAACCACGCCAGCTTTTCACGCAGCTGCACCACCTCACCCACGATCACCAAGGTAGGCGCATGCACTTCGTGGCGTGCGACCAGGGCGGGCAAGTCGGCCAGGGTGCCGGTGAACACACGCTGGTTGCGCGTCGTGCCTTGTTGGATCAAGGCGGCCGGGGTGCTCGCTGCCCGCCCATGGCGGATAAGTTCTTCGCAGATAGTCGGCAAGCCGACCAGGCCCATGTAGAACACCAGCGTCTGGGCAGGCGCGACCAGGTCGTCCCAAGGCAAGTTGCTGCTACCGTCCTTCAGGTGCCCAGTGACAAAGCGCACCGACTGGGCATGATCGCGGTGGGTCAGCGGGATGCCGCCGTAAGCGGCACAACCACTGGCAGCGGTGATGCCCGGCACGACTTGAAACGGGATATTGTGCTCGGCCAGCTCCTCGATCTCCTCGCCGCCACGGCCGAAAATGAACGGATCACCACCCTTCAGGCGCAGCACCCGCTTGCCCTGCTGGGCAAGGTCCACCAATAACCGGTTGATCTGGTCCTGGGGAACGGCATGCTCTGCACGACGCTTGCCCACATAAATGCGCTCGGCATCCCGACGGCACATGTCGATGATCGCAGGCGCTACCAGGCGGTCGTACAGCACCACATCGGCCTGCTGCATCAACCGTAGCGCGCGGAAGGTCAGCAAGTCCGGGTCACCCGGGCCGGCACCGACCAGGTAGACTTCGCCGCCCTGCTGCACCGGCGCGCCATCGACCATCGCCTGCAACAACCGCTCGGCCTCTGCGCCCTGCCCGGCCAGTTGCCGTTCGGCAATCGGCCCCTGAAAGACGGTCTCCCAGAAACCCCGGCGCTGGTTCACATCCGGGTACAACGACTTGACGGTGTGTCGGAAACGCGCCGCCAACCCGGCCAATTCACCGTAGGCAGCAGGAATCCAGGCTTCGAGCTTGGCCCGAATCAAGCGTGCCAGGACCGGTGCATCGCCCCCGCTGGACACGGCAATCACCAAAGGCGAGCGGTCGACAATGGCCGGGAAGATGACCGTGCACAGCGCCGGCGCATCGACCACGTTGACCGGCAAACTCAGGGCCTGGGCATCGGCCGAAACCTGGGCATTGAGCCCAGGATCGTCCGTGGCGGCGATCACCAGCCGGCAACCTGTGAGGTCCCCCGGCTGGTAACCGCGCACCAGGACCTGGCCACCGCCTTCGCGCGCCATGCTGGCCAGCTGGCCATCGATTTCCGGGGCCACCACGCGCAGCGCGGCGCCAGCATCGGCCAGCAGACGCGCCTTGCGCAATGCGATCTCGCCACCACCAACCACCAGCACCAAGGCGCCCTGCAGCTTGTGGAACAGCGGCAGGTAGTCCATTTAGCGGATCACCTCAACGCCGCCCATGTAGGGCTTGAGCACTTCGGGTACTCGGATCGAACCGTCGGCTTGCTGGTAGTTTTCCAGCACCGCGACCAGCGTGCGGCCCACGGCCAGACCGGAGCCGTTCAGGGTGTGCACCAGCTCCGGCTTTCCGGTTTCCGGGTTGCGCCAGCGCGCTTGCATGCGGCGGGCCTGGAAGTCGCCGCAGTTGGAGCACGAGCTGATCTCGCGGTATTTGTCCTGGCTGGGCACCCACACTTCCAGGTCAAACGTCTTGACGGCGCTAAAGCCCATGTCACCGGTGCACAGGGCCAACACACGGTACGGCAGCTCGAGCAGTTGCAGCACACGCTCGGCATTGGCCGTCAGGCCTTCGAGCGCTTCCATCGACTTGCCGGGCTCCACCACCTGCACCATCTCGACCTTGTCGAACTGGTGCTGGCGGATCATGCCGCGGGTGTCTCGGCCCGAGGCACCGGCTTCACTGCGGAAGCACGGTGTGTGCGCCACGAACTTGAGCGGCAGTTGCTTGGCGTCGAGAATTTCCCCAGCCACCAGGTTGGTCAGCGACACCTCGGCGGTCGGGATCAGGTAGAAGTCCGCCTCGCCTTCGCGGGTGATCTTGAACAGGTCTTCCTCGAACTTGGGCAGCTGGCCGGTGCCCTGAAGGGCTGGCGCCTGCACCAGATACGGGGTGTAGTGCTCCTCGTAGCCGTGCTCACCGGTGTGCAGGTTGATCATGAACTGCGCCAGTGCGCGGTGCAGGCGTGCAATCGGGCCGCGCAGCACGGCAAAACGCGCGCCAGACAGCTTGGCCGCCGCCTCGAAGTCCAGACCACCGCTGATTTCGCCCAGGGCGACGTGGTCCTTGATTTCAAAATCGAACGCCTTGGGGGTGCCCCAGCGACGCACTTCGACGTTCTCGTCTTCGCTGGCACCGACCGGCACACTGGCATCGGGCAGGTTGGGGATGGTCAGCACGATGCTGTCCAGCTCTGCCTGGATACCGTCGAGCTCGGTTTTGCCGGCGGCCAGCTCATTGGCCATGCGTTCCACATCCGCCATCAGCGGTGCAATGTCTTCGCCCTTGGCTTTGGCCTGGCCGATGGATTTGGAACGGGCATTACGCTCGGCCTGCAGTTGCTCGGTACGGGTCTGTACCGCCTTGCGGCGCTCTTCCAGTGATTCGATGCGCGCGACATCCAGGCTAAAGCCACGGGAGGCCAGGCGATCCGCCACTTCCTGAAGTTGGCCGCGTAACAGTTTGGAATCGAGCATATCGTTCTCTCGTTATGTGTAGGTGTTGGTCAGAATCGAGTGAGGGACAATCCCGCCCAGGTCGCGAGCAGCCCGCCCACGACGCTGATGGCCGAATAACCCAACGCCAGAGGCACCTGCCCGCTTTCCAGCAAGCGTACGGTGTCCAGCGAAAATGAGGAAAACGTGGTCAGGCCGCCCAGAAAACCCACGATCAAACCCGCCCGCAACTCGGCCGGGACCATGGGTTTGTGCAGGAACAGGCCGTACAGCAGGCCGATCAACAAGCAGCCCACCAAGTTGACGGCAAGCGTACCTATATAGAAGTGTCGCGGCCAGTGGGCGACGACCCAATTGCCTGCGGCAAAGCGCAACAGGGTACCGGCGATACCACCGGCACTGACGGCGGCGATCAGCGTAATCATGGTTTTCTCCGCTGTCGCGGACTGCTGCGATCAAGCTCGGCCAGGTGCCGGAGCTTTTCGCCAATCTTGAGCTCGAGCCCGCGCGGCACCGGTTGGTAATACTGGCGCGGCTCCAGCGCCTCCGGAAAGTAGTCTTCACCGGCTGCGTAGGCATCCGGTTCGTCGTGGGCATAGCGGTACTCATCGCCGTAACCCAGCTGCTTCATGAGCTTGGTCGGCGCGTTGCGCAAGTGCAGCGGCACCTCCAGCGAACCGTGCTCCGCCGCTTCGCGCAGGGCGGTCTTGAAGCCCATGTAAACGGCATTGCTCTTCGGAGCGCAAGCGATGTAGGTAATGGCCTGTGCCACTGCCAGTTCACCTTCGGGGCTGCCCAGCCGCTCCTGCACGTCCCATGCTGCCAGGCACAGGCTCAAGGCGCGGGGGTCGGCGTTGCCGATGTCCTCACTGGCCATGCGCACGACCCGGCGCGCAATGTAGAGGGGGTCGCAGCCGCCATCGAGCATGCGTGCAAACCAGTAGAGCGCCGCGTCAGGGTCCGAACCCCGCACGGATTTATGCAGCGCTGATATCTGGTCATAGAACGCCTCCCCGCCCTTGTCGAACCGGCGACGGCTGTCTCCAAGCAGGCTTTGCAGCAGATCAACGTCGATTTCACTGCCGTCTTCGGCCAAGTCAGCGGCATTTTCCAGGAAATTGAGCATGCGTCGCCCGTCACCATCGGCGGCGGCCCTCAGCATGTCGAAGGCCTTGTCGCCAACGCGCAGGTTGCGTTTGCCAAGCCCCCGCTCCTCGGTCAGGGCGCGGTCCACCAGCTTGCGCAGCGCGGGCTCGTCCAGGCTCTTGAGCACGTAGACACGCGCCCGTGACAACAGCGCGTTGTTCAATTCAAAAGACGGGTTTTCGGTGGTAGCACCGATGAACAGCAAGGTGCCGTCTTCCACGAAGGGCAGGAAGGCATCCTGCTGAGACTTGTTGAACCGGTGCACTTCGTCGACGAACAGGATGGTACGGCGCCCGTACTGGCCGGCCTGCTGCTTGGCCACTTCCACCGCCTGGCGGATTTCCTTCACGCCGGCCAGTACCGCCGACACCGTTTCGAAATGCGCGTCGCAAAATTGCGCCAGCAGCCGCGCCAGGGTGGTCTTACCAACCCCCGGCGGGCCCCAGAAGATCATGGAGTGCAGCGCACCCTGCTCCAGTGCTTCACGCAGCGGTTTACCGCGGGCAAGCAGGTGCTCCTGGCCGACATACTCGTCCAGGTTGGACGGGCGCAGACGGGCGGCCAGGGGCTGGGCGACAGGTTCGCTTCTAAACAGGTCCATGACTGGCTCTGGTTACTCCTTGATGACGTCCGCACCTTTGGGGATGTCGAACTTGAAGGTGCTGTCCGCTACCGTCTGGTTGGCCTTGACCCCATTGAACAGGATGTTGGTGCGCTGGCCAACGCTGTCGATCAGTTGCATGTCATTGATCAGGCCCTTGCGGAACGATACACGCAGCGAGTCGAACAGCGTGTCCTTGGTCTTGGGCTTGAGGATAAAGTCCATCACATCGCCCTGCTCACGGGAGACGATATCGAAGCTTTGGCTGATCTTCGACACATCACCGGAAAGCAGCAGCGCCGGCGTCTGGTTCAGACGCACGTCGAGTTTCTTGACGGTGGCCTGCTCAAGGTCAGGGTCCCACAGGGTGACGTTCTTACCGTCCGATACCACCACCTGCTCCTGGGGCGCATTGGTGTGCCAGTAGAACAGGCCTGGGCGCTTGACCGTCATCTTGCCGGTGGTTTCCTGCAGGCTGGTGCCGCCTGCATCCAGGGTCAGCTGGGAGAAATTGGCTTCGATGGTCTGCGACTTTTCCAGCAACTGGGTCAGGCGCTGGACATCCTGCTCGCCGGCGAACGCCGAGACCGGGCCCAGGGCAAGGGCCGAAACCAACAGCATGCGAATAGCGCGCATGGGAATCCTCATTAAGCGTTGAAGGGGGCCGGACACCACCGTTGGCGCCCGGCAGGGTGATATCAATCGCGCGGGCCGCCCGGGGCGATCACTTCCCGCGAGCCGTTGCTGTTCATCGGAGTCACCACGCCAGCCATTTCCATGGCTTCGATCATGCGGGCCGCCCGGTTGTAGCCGATCTTTAGCTTGCGTTGTACGGCCGAAATGGACGCGCGGCGGCTCTCGAGCACGAACTGTACGGCTTCGTCGTACAGTGCATCGCTTTCGGAATCGTCGCCATCGCCACCGCCACTGCTACCTTCAAAACCGCTGCCGGCTTCTTCGACACCGTTGAGGATGTCGTCGTTGTAGTCAGGGGCACCGCGCTGTTTCCACGCCTCGACCACCCGGTGCACTTCGTCATCGGACACGAATGCACCATGGACCCGAATCGGCAGGCTGGTGCCAGGCGGCATGTACAGCATGTCACCGTGGCCCAGCAGTTGCTCGGCACCGCCCTGGTCGATGATGGTACGCGAGTCGATCTTGCTCGACACCTGGAACGCCATGCGCGTCGGGATGTTGGCCTTGATCAGACCGGTGATCACATCCACCGACGGTCGCTGGGTCGCCAGGATCAAGTGAATACCGGCAGCCCGCGCCTTCTGCGCGATGCGCGCGATCAGTTCCTCGACCTTCTTGCCGACGATCATCATCATGTCGGCGAATTCGTCCACCACTACCACGATGGTCGGCAGCGTCTTCAGGGCAGGCGGCTCATCCTCCATGCTTTCGCGGCGATACAGCGGGTCGTGAATGATTTCGCCGGCTTCCTGGGCATCCTTGACCTTGCGGTTGAAGCCCGCCAGGTTGCGCACGCCCATGGCGGCCATCAATTTGTAGCGCCGCTCCATTTCCGCCACGCTCCAGCGCAGGGCATTGGCCGCGTCCTTCATGTCGGTGACCACGGGGCACAACAAGTGTGGGATGCCTTCGTAGATCGACAGCTCGAGCATTTTCGGGTCGATCATGATCAGGCGCGCGTCTTCGGGGCTGGATTTGAACAGGATCGACAGAATCATCGCGTTCACGCCCACCGACTTACCCGAGCCGGTCGTACCCGCCACCAGCAAGTGCGGCATCTTTGCAAGGTCGGTGATGACCGGCTTGCCGCCGATATCGTGGCCCAGGGCCAGGGTGACCGGCGACTTCTGTTCGTCATATTGCGGGGTGGCGAGCACTTCGGAGAAACGCACCATCTGGCGGTTCTCGTTGGGAATCTCGATACCCACAGTGGTCTTGCCCGGAATCACCTCGACCACCCGCACGCTGGTCACGGCCAGCGAACGCGCCAGGTCCTTGGCAAGGTTGGCGATACGGCTCACTTTGACACCGGCAGCCGGCTGGATTTCGTACCGGGTGATCACAGGCCCTGGGTGAATGGAATCCACCGCCACTTCGACACCAAACTCCTTGAGCTTGATTTCCAGCAATTGGCCAACGCCCGCCAGGGACTCGGGGGAATACTCGATTTTTTTCTGTTCAGCCGGGTCCAGGATGGAAATCGGCGGCAAGGTGCCTTCCACTGCGCTGTCGATGAATTGCGGCGCCGGGGTTTCTCTGGCAATGCGCTTGACTGGCTCAGGCGCCTTGGCGGCCGACGGTGGCACGATATTGGAGATCAGGGCCGGGGCGGCTACAGGCGCAGGCGCCGAAGGCCGCGCCGCTGCCGGTTCGCGTGTGATCACAGGTTCACGCTGCACCCCTGGGTCACGCGCAACCGGTTCACGCGCGACCGAGTCGCGCATCGTCACAGGCTCACCGCCCAGGGTCGGCTCGCGAGGCTCGGGCTGAGCAGACGCAGGCTCGCGCTTGAACAAGCGCTCGCGCAGAGCAGGCTTGGCCGGCTCACGTGGTTCGGGCGCCACAGGCTTGGCCTTGACGACGGGCTCATCCTCGCGCAGCTGCGCTTCCAGGCGCTTGCGTTCGTTACGCGCCTCCCACCAGCGCGAGGCCGCGCCCTGCACCAGTTCCAGCAGATCCAGCGTGATCTTGCCGGTCATGTCCATGACCTTGAACCACGACAGGTCGGTGAACACCGTCAGCCCGAACAGGAACAGGGCGATGAACATCAGGGTGCTGCCCTGCACGTTCAGGAAGTTGCGAGCCAGATCGCCCAGGCTTTCGCCCAGGGCGCCGCCGGCCGAGAACGGGATGCTTGCCGGCGGATGAAAGTGGATATGGGCCAGCGCAGCCCCGGACAGCACCAGGAATATCAGGCCTATCAATCGCCAGGAGAACAACCAGCCGCTCCAGTCCCAGGGCTGGTGGCGCTGACGGAAAATCTGCCAGGTCTTGATCGCCAGCAGCAATGGGAAGATGTAGGCGAAGTAGCCCAGCACCATGAACAGGATATCGGCGAAATAGGCACCGGCTCGCCCGGCGGCATTCTGCACCTGGTCGACGGTGGCGGTGTGGCTGAAGGCCGGGTCCGAGGTGTCGTAGGTCAGCAGCGCCATCCACAGGTACAGGCACAGGGCGCCGACAGCGATCAGCGCACCCTCCTTGAGGCGATAGTGCAGCTGCTGCCGCCACAGGGGCACGGGCAAGGGAGCTGGGGTTGCGGTGGATTTCTTCAAAACGCGTCTATTCCTGCGCATGGTGCGCGTCCAATAGTGATCGGCCAGGGCCGAAGCCAACGGATCACTACTTTTAACATTACTGCCCGCCAGCCGCCATGGCGGCACGCCGTCTGGGGATCTGGCCGGGGGCGACTTTCCAATAGCTGCAATTTGAGCACGCATTGTCTTCTGTGACAAAGGCTTATGCTGTGTTTTTGCACAGGTGTGACAGCAAATGTGGCTGATGGTGCCGGCCGTAGCTGCAATGTATCCGAAATTGCCTGAATGGCTGCGGGACACTGCCTACACCGGCCCTGCCCAGGCCCGCCATTCAGCGGAAGCAACCCGATTGCTTGTGGAGTGGGCGATCACGTATCGCCCACCTGCGGCCGTGAAGCGATTGACCCCATTTCCCCATCGCGCCATGCTGGCCACTCCCCTCCCCTACCGCATGACCGACCATGTTGACCTGGCTGAAACGCGATTCCTTGACCTTCCCTGCGCTGGACCGCGCCCTGCAAGAGCCCAACGGCCTACTCGCCGCAGGCGGCGACCTGACGCCCGAACGGCTTGTTCAGGCTTACCGCCATGGCTGCTTCCCGTGGTACCAGGATGGCCAGCCGATCCTGTGGTGGTCGCCCGACCCGCGCACCGTGCTGGTGCCTGCCCGATTGCACGTGTCGCGCTCCTTGGCCAAGTGGATGCGCCAAGGCCGCTACCAGGTCAGCTTCGACACCGACTTCGCCGCGGTGATCGCAGCCTGCGCGGCGCCGCGCGATTATACAAACGGCACCTGGATCACCGACCCCATGCGCATGGCCTACTGCGAACTGCACGCGCGCGGCATTGCCCATTCGGTCGAAGTTCGTCAGGACGGTGAACTGGTCGGCGGCCTGTATGGCCTGGCCATGGGGCAGCTGTTTTTCGGGGAATCCATGTTCAGTCGCGCGGACAATGCCTCGAAGGTGGGCTTCGTGACGTTGGTCCGACACCTGGAAGCAGCCGGCTTCGTGCTGATCGACTGCCAGATGCCGACCGATCACCTGCAAAGCCTGGGTGCTCACGCCATCAGTCGCCGCGAATTCGCAGGCTACCTGGCCCGCCACCTCGATCAGCCCAACACCGCCACATGGGTTTGCTAGGCGCGTTTTTCACACCTGGCTTACACTTAGGCAAAGTCTCACCGAAGGGGTTGATCATGACAGAGCTGGCGCGGTTGAAGTTTTATGCCACTCAACCCCACTCCTGCAGTTACCTCCCCGACGAGCAGGCCACCACGTTGTTCCTGGACCCCAGCCAGCCCATGGACGTGAACGTGTACGCCGACCTGTCGGAGATGGGATTTCGCCGCAGTGGCGATCACCTTTATCGCCCTCATTGCCAGAACTGCAATGCATGCGTGCCTGCGCGCATACCGCCGGCACGGTTTGTGCCCAGCCGGCAGCAGCGCCGGATTCTCAAGCGCAACGCCGATGTGACGGTGACGGCTGCACGCCCTGCCTTCAAGGAAGAGTATTTCGACCTGTACCGGCGCTACATCGAGGCACGTCATGCCGATGGAGACATGTATCCACCCAGCCGTGATCAGTTCTCCACGTTTCTGGTGCGCCAATTGCCGTTCTGCTGGTTCTACGAATTTCGCGCCAGCGGGCGACTGCTGGCAGTCGCCGTCTGCGACTTGCTGCCCAATGGCCTGTCTGCCGTGTACACCTTCTACGAGCCTGATGAGGAGCGCCGCAGCCTGGGCAGGTTTGCCATCCTCTGGCAGATCGGCGAGGCGTTGCGGCTCGATCTGGACGGCGTGTATCTTGGCTACTGGATCAAGAACTGCAAGAAAATGAACTACAAGACGCAGTATCGGCCTATCGAGTTGTTGATAAACCAGCGTTGGGTTGCCCTCAACTGAAAGCATTGGCTTGACACACAGTTTTCGGGCATAATCCACGCCACTTTTTTGCCCGGTGCGGTTATGCGTCGGGCCAACACTGGATCCGAGGGCTCTACTGCATGTCGAAAGAAGACAGCTTCGAAATGGAAGGCACTGTCGTCGACACCCTGCCCAACACCATGTTCCGCGTGGAGTTGGAAAACGGGCACGTCGTAACCGCGCACATCTCTGGAAAGATGCGCAAGAACTACATCCGTATTCTCACTGGCGACAAGGTTCGCGTCGAGCTGACGCCGTATGACCTGAGCAAGGGCCGCATCACGTACCGTGCGCGCTAAGCTCCAGCCATGAAAAAGCCCGGCATCTGCCGGGCTTTTTTGTGCCTGCCTGGGTCAGGAAGGGGCCGCATTGCGGCCCCCGAGGCTTACGCCACTTCGGCAGTGGTCTCGTAGTCGAAGACCAGTTCGCCATCGCGCAGGTCCACGTGCACCACCCCGCCGTGCTCGGCCAATTCGCCGAACAAAATCTCCTCGGCCAGAGGCCGCTTGATCTTGTCCTGAATCAGTCGACCCATCGGCCGCGCACCCATCTGCACGTCGTAGCCCGACACCGCCAGCCAGCCACGTGCCGCGTCGCTGACCTCCAGAAGCACACGCTTGTCCTCAAGTTGCGCCTGCAGTTCGATGAGGAACTTGTCGACGATACTCTTGATGGTCTCGGTGCTCAGACGGCCGAACTGGATGATGGTATCCAGGCGGTTGCGGAACTCCGGCGTGAAGCTCTTGCGGATAACTTCCATGGCATCGGACGCATGGTCCTGGTGGGTAAAGCCGATGGACGCTCGCGCAGCGGTTTCAGCGCCCGCGTTGGTGGTCATGATCAGGATCACGTTGCGGAAGTCGGCCTTGCGCCCGTTGTTATCGGTCAAGGTCCCGTGGTCCATGACCTGCAGCAGCAGGTTGAAGACTTCCGGGTGGGCCTTCTCGATCTCATCGAGCAGCAACACGCAGTGCGGCTGCTTGGTGATGGCTTCGGTCAACAGACCGCCCTGGTCGAACCCGACGTAGCCAGGCGGCGCGCCGATCAGGCGCGACACGGTGTGACGCTCCATGTATTCGGACATGTCGAAACGCACCAACTCGACACCCAGCGCCTTGGCCAACTGACGCGCTGCCTCGGTCTTGCCCACGCCGGTCGGGCCGGCGAACAGGAACGAACCGACAGGCTTGTCAGGCGACTTGAGCCCTGCGCGCGACAGCTTGATGGCGGTCGCCAGCGAGTCGATGGCCGCATCCTGACCGAACACGGTCAGCTTCAGATCCCGCTCCAGGTTACGCAACAGCTCCTTGTCGGAACTGGTGACATGCTTGGGTGGAATACGGGCGATCTTGGCGACGATGTCCTCGACCTGAGGCACGTCGATTCGCTTAACGCGATTGGCCTCAGGCTGCAGGCGCTGGTAGGCGCCGGCTTCGTCGATGACGTCGATGGCCTTGTCGGGCATGTGCCGGTCATTGATGTAGCGCGAGGCCAGCTCTGCCGCTGCACGCAGCGCCTCGTCGCTGTACTCGATGTTGTGATGGCTTTCGAAGCGCCCTTTGAGGCCGCGCAGGATACCGACGGTGTCCTCCACGGAAGGCTCGCTCACATCGACCTTCTGGAAGCGCCGCGCCAGCGCCCGGTCCTTCTCGAAGATGCCACGAAATTCCTGGAACGTCGTGGAACCGATGCAGCGTATTTCGCCCGACGACAACAATGGCTTGAGCAGGTTGGAGGCATCCATGACACCGCCAGACGCTGCGCCGGCACCAATGATGGTATGGATTTCGTCGATGAACAGGATGGCCTGTGGCCGCTTGCGCAGTTCACCGAGCAGCGCCTTGAAGCGCTTCTCGAAGTCGCCGCGGTATTTGGTACCGGCCAGCAAAGCACCCAGGTCGAGTGAATAGACCACGCTCTGGGCCAGCAGATCGGGCACCTGACCGTCGACGATGCGCTTGGCCAAACCTTCGGCAATGGCTGTTTTACCCACGCCGGCCTCACCTACCAGCAGGGGATTGTTCTTGCGGCGACGGGCGAGGATCTGTGCCACGCGCTCGACTTCCTGCTCGCGCCCAACCAACGGGTCGATACGCCCGGCGCGGGCCAACTCGTTGAGGTTGCTGGCGTAGGCGTCCAATGGATTGCTCGAAGAGGTGGTTTCACCGCCCTCATCGTCCGGCATCTCCTGGTCGCTGTCTGAATGCGGCCCATGGCCGGGCACCTTGGAGATGCCGTGGGCAATGTAATTGACCACATCGATGCGGGCCACGCTCTGCTGCTTGAGCAGGAACACAGCCTGGCTTTCCTGTTCGCTGAAGATCGCCACCAGCACATTGGCACCGGTAACCTCGCGCTTGCCGGAGCTCTGGACATGGAACACGGCACGCTGCAGCACACGCTGGAAGCCCAGGGTCGGCTGAGTCTCGCGGTCTTCGTCGCTGACGGGAATCAAAGGGGTCGTAGAATCGATGAACTCTTGCAGATCATGCTTGAGCTTGTCGAGATTGGCGCCACAGGCGCGCAGAACGGTCGCGGCAGCCTCATTGTCAAGGAGAGCCAGCAGCAGATGCTCGACCGTCATGAACTCATGACGCTTCGAACGGGCCTCCTTGAAGGCAAGATTGAGGGTGACTTCGAGCTCGCGGTTTAACATAGCTTCACCTCATACCCAAGTGGTCGGCGATTAACCGTCCTTCTCGATTTCACAGAGTAGCGGATGCTGGCTTTCCCTGGCGTATTGGTTGACCTGCATGGCCTTCGTTTCGGCGATGTCGCGGGTAAACAATCCGCATACTGCCCGCCCCTCGGTATGGACGGTCAGCATGATCTTGGTCGCCAGCTCGCGGTTCAGATTGAAGAACGTTTCGAGCACTTCGACGACGAAATCCATCGGCGTGTAGTCATCGTTGAACAAAACCACCTTGTACATAGGTGGCGCCTGCAGGATCGGCTTGGCTTCCTGAACCGCCAGACCAGCGCCATCGTCCTCGTTGGATTGAGGGCGATCCTGATTGAATGTTAGTCGAATCTGGCTGTGTGCATGCATGGAAAGAATTTCATCACATCGACAGGATAAGGTTATGGGTTGACCCTGCAGCAAGCGATACGGCCTGGCCGCTGCATGACCTTGACTATCGGCAAAACGGTGTTACAACCAATAGGAACACACCGTGGTCAATAAAGATCCGCGCAACCAGCCCGATTTTTTCGAAGGCTCATTGGCGGATGATGTGGATGATACTCCAGTGATGGAGTCCTTGCAGAGGGACATAGGGATGGCAAACGGTAAAGTCAAGTGGTTCAACAACGCCAAAGGGTATGGGTTCGTGGTCGAGGATGGCAAGAGCGAAGACCTCTTCGCCCACTTTTCCGCTATCCAGATGGACGGCTACAAGACCCTCAAGGCGGGACAGGCAGTTCATTTCGATATCATTCAAGGCCCCAAAGGCCTGCACGCTGTCAATATCCGCACCCAAGAGGCTGCCCAGGCGCTGCTACCTGACTCGACACTGGCCGCCACTGTGAGTGCGTGACGCCGGTACGTCCATCCTTGAAGGATCGCACGCGTGTCGACCACCAGCGTGCGGCCTATCTGTACGCATGAAGTTACAACTCTGTTATCAAGACTTCCCTCCGCTTCTGCACGACCCGCGAGGCTGCCGCATGCGACAACCGGTCACATTGTCGCTACGTCTTTGGTCTTATAAATGGGCCGATATCACTCAGTCTTGATGATTAGGCTGATTGGTTTGATATACTGCCCCGCGACCGCAGGGTCACCGGGGCGATCCCTAGGAAAATGCGGACCGTCCCAGGCCATCTTAGGCCACTAAGCCCGGGTTGTTACCGCAGCTCGGCACTTGACGCTCGACTGATGCATCCACCATCACAGCTCGCAGCCTCTCGACTTTCCGCCCATGGCGCTGCCAGGGCGGTGTGCCTACCCGGTGCACCACGAGACTCGAGCACGCTCAGCACACAGAGAGTTAGCCCGCATGCCCACCCGTTCCAAGATCATCTATACCTTCACCGACGAAGCTCCTGCCCTCGCCACCTACTCGCTGCTGCCGATCATCGAAGCCTTCACCGCTTGCGCTGACATTGCCGTCGAAACCCGCGACATCTCCCTGGCAGGCCGTATCCTTGCAGCCTTCCCGGAGCAACTCGGCGCAGAAAAACAGGTAGGCGATCACCTGGCGGAACTGGGCCAACTGGCCACCACCCCTGAAGCCAACATCATCAAGCTGCCGAACATCAGCGCCTCGGTACCGCAGCTCAAGGCCGCGATCAAGGAGCTGCAAGGCAAGGGCTTCAACATCCCGGACTACGCCGACGAACCGGCCACCGCCGAGGAAAAGGAATCGCGCGCCCGCTACGACCGCATCAAGGGTTCGGCCGTGAACCCGGTCCTGCGCGAAGGCAACTCCGACCGCCGCGCACCGCTGTCGGTCAAGAACTACGCACGCAAGCACCCTCACAAGATGGGCGCCTGGGCGGCCGACTCCAAGTCGCACGTGGCTCACATGAGCCAGGGCGACTTCTACGGCAGCGAGAAGGCTGCACTGATCGAGGCTGACGACAGCCTGCGCATCGAGCTGGTCGGCGCCGACGGCACCACCACCGTCCTGAAAGAGAAAACCGCCGTCAAGGCAGCTGAAATCATCGACTGCGCCACCATGAGCCGCAAGGCCCTCAAGGCCTTCGTCGCCGAGCAGATTGCCGACGCCAAGGCATCGGGCGTGCTGATGTCGGTGCACCTCAAAGCGACCATGATGAAGGTTTCCGACCCGATCATGTTCGGCGTCATCGTCGAAGAATTCTATAACGATGTACTAGCCAAGCACGCGGCCGCCCTGGCCGAAGTCGGCTTCAATGCCAACAACGGCATCGGCGACCTGTACGCCCGCATCAAGGACCTGCCCGCCGAGAAGCAAGCCGAAATCGAAGCGGACATCCAGGCCTTGTACGCCGAGCGCCCTGCCCTGGCGATGGTCAACTCAGATAAAGGCATCACCAACCTGCACGTGCCGAGCGATGTGATCGTCGATGCCTCGATGCCGGCCATGATTCGTGATTCGGGCAAGATGTGGAACAGCGCCGGCGAGCTGCAGGACGCCAAGGCGATCATCCCGGACCGCTGCTACGCTGGCATCTACCAGGCCACCATCGAAGACTGCAAGGCCAATGGCGCCTTCGACCCGACCACCATGGGCAGCGTGCCGAACGTTGGCCTGATGGCGCAGAAAGCCGAGGAATACGGCTCCCACGACAAGACTTTCCAGATCAAGACCGATGGCGTCGTGCGCGTTGTCGACACCAAGGGCAACCTGGTGCTGGAACAGAAGGTCGAAGCAGGTGACATCTTCCGCATGTGCCAGGTCAAGGATGCACCCATCCAGGACTGGGTCAAGCTGGCCGTCAACCGCGCCCGCCTGAGCGATACCCCGGCCGTGTTCTGGCTGGACCCGGCTCGCGCCCACGACAGCGCCATGATCGAGAAGGTGCAGACCTGCCTCAAGGACCACGACACGTCCGGCCTCGATATCCGCATCATGTCCCCGGTCGAGGCCATCAAGTTCTCCCTGGCTCGCATCCGCGAAGGCAAGGACACCATCTCGGTGACCGGCAACGTGCTGCGCGACTACCTCACCGACCTGTTCCCGATCATGGAACTGGGCACCAGCGCCAAGATGCTGTCGATCGTGCCGCTGATGAATGGCGGTGGCCTGTTCGAAACCGGCGCTGGCGGCTCGGCCCCCAAGCACGTGCAGCAGTTGGTAGAAGAGAACTTCCTGCGCTGGGACTCGCTGGGTGAATTCCTGGCCCTGGCCGCTTCCCTGGAGCACTTGGGCAACACCTACGAGAACCCACGCGCCAAGGTGCTGGCCCAGACGCTGGACCAGGCAACCGGCAAGTTCCTGGACACCAACAAGTCGCCTTCGCGCAAGGTCGGCGGCATCGACAACCGCGGCAGCCATTTCTACCTGACCCTGTATTGGGCACAAGCACTGGCCGCCCAGGACGACGATGCAGCCCTGAAAGCTCGCTTTGCCCCTCTGGCCAAGGCTTTGAGCGACAACGAAGAAAAAATCGTTGCCGAACTCAACGCTGTTCAAGGCAAGCCAGTGGACATTGGTGGCTACTATGCCCCTGACGCCGACCTGACGGCCAAGGTCATGCGCCCAAGCCAGACCCTGAACAGCGCCATCGCCGCCCTGTAAGGCTCGCTTGACGTAACCCACGAACCCCGGCCACGCACCGGGGTTCGTGCTTTCTGGGCCGCACAACGGCCAACTCGCTCACCCTGGAGCACTGCATGACCTGGCACCCTCATATCACCGTCGCCACCGTTGTCGAAGACAACGGCAGGTTTCTGTTCGTCGAAGAGTTCAAGGCCGGGCGACACGTCTTCAACCAACCTGCCGGCCACCTCGAACCCAATGAAACCCTGGCCCAGGCGGCGCTGCGTGAAACCCTGGAAGAAACGGCCTGGGAGGTGGAGCTGACCGGGCTGGTGGGTATTTACCTGTATACGGCGCCGAGCAACGGCGTGACCTACCAGCGCATCTGCTTTGCCGCCCGCCCTGTCCGGCATCGCGTCGACAGCCCCCTGGACAGCGATATCGAGCGCGCCATGTGGCTGACCCGTGACGAGCTGCTCGCCGATCCGGCGCGCTGGCGCAGTGAACTGGTGCCTCGCTGCCTTGACGACTACCTGCAGGGCCCGCTGCACAGCCTTGACCTGCTGCGCGACTGACGCGCCGCTGCGGGTTTGGTAGTATCGGCGTTTTTCCTCTTGATCTACATCGGTAACCATGACCAGCCCAGCACTCAAAGACCCCGCCAAGACCCGCGTCATCGTCGGCATGTCCGGCGGCGTGGACTCTTCCGTCTCCGCCCTTCTGCTCATGGAGCAGGGTTACCAGGTGGAAGGGCTGTTCATGAAGAACTGGGAAGAGGACGACGGCACCGAATACTGCACGGCCCGTGAAGACCTGGCAGATGCCCAAGCGGTTTGCGACCGCATCGGCATCACCCTGCACACCGCCAATTTCGCGGCCGAGTACTGGGACAACGTGTTCGAGCACTTCCTTGAGGAATACAAGGCCGGCCGCACCCCGAACCCCGACATCCTTTGCAACCGCGAGATCAAGTTCAAGGCCTTCCTGGACTATGCCCTGTCCCTGGGCGCCGACCTGATCGCCACCGGTCACTATGTTCGCCGCCGCGACACCGGCGAACTGACCCAGCTGCTCAAAGGCCTGGACCCGAACAAGGACCAGAGCTATTTCCTACATGCCGTGGGCGGCAAGGAAATTGCCCGCACCTTGTTCCCGGTGGGCGAGCTGGAAAAACCCGAGGTGCGCGCCATTGCCGAGAAACACGGCCTGGCCACGGCCAAGAAGAAAGACTCCACCGGCATCTGCTTTATCGGTGAGCGACGTTTCAGCGACTTCCTCAAGCAATACCTGCCGGCCCAACCCGGCGACATCGAAACCACCGACGGTGAAGTGATCGGTCGTCATCATGGCCTCATGTACCACACCATCGGCCAGCGCCAGGGCCTGGGTATCGGCGGCCTGAAGGATGCTGGGGACGAGCCTTGGTACGTGCTGCACAAGGACCTGACGCGCAATGTGCTCGTGGTCGGCCAGGGCAATGAACACCCCTGGTTGTTCTCCCGCGCCCTGCTGGCCTCCGAAATCTTCTGGGTGAACCCGGTCGACCTCGATAGCCCGCGCCAGCTCACTGCCAAGGTTCGCTACCGACAACACGACCAGCAGTGCACCCTGCACCGTACGGCCACCGGTTATCGGGCCGTCTTCGACGAGCCGCAGCGCGCAGTTACCCCTGGCCAGTCGGTGGTGTTCTATGACGGCGAGGTGTGCCTGGGCGGTGGCGTGATCGAAGCAGCCGAGCCGTGGAGCCCACGCTCGTGAACCGCGTGCAGGAACAGTTGATCGCGCTGGGCGGCGTATTCCAGGCAGCCGTGCTGGTGGACCGTATCGCCCGTACCGGGCAGGCCAGCGAAGCTGATATCGGCTGCATGCTGGGCAGCCTGCTGGTGCGTGATCCCAAGGATACGCTGGAGGTCTTCGGTGGCGATGACCTGAACTTGCGCGACGGTTACCGCGCGCTGGTCGGGGCATTGGAGCGCGACCCCAGCAGCCTGCAGCGCGAGCCTTTGCGTTATGCCTTGTCGATGCTGGGCCTGGAACGGCAGCTGAACAAGCGCGGCGACCTGCTCGAGACCATCGGTAACCGCCTGCCGCAGATCCAGTCCCAGGCCGATCACTTCGGCCTGGTGCACGAGAACGTCATCGCGTCGAGCGGCGCGCTGTACCAAGACACCTTGAGCACCTTGCGTCAGCGCATCCAGGTGCACGGCGACATGCGCTTCCTGCAGCAGCCCAACAACGCCTCCAAGATCCGCGCCCTGCTGCTGGCCGGTATCCGCGCTGCGCGGCTATGGCGCCAGCTCGGTGGGCACCGCTGGCAGCTGGTGTTCAGCCGACGCAAATTGCTCAACGAGCTGTACGACATGATGCGCACAGCGCCCTGAAACCCAGCCTCATACATTCGGGCGCACAGACGCGAACGCGCCTGGCTGACCACGTTCCTTGCAGGAGGGGCCTTGTGCCCCGACGGGCTGCACGGCAGCCCCGACGCGCGCTGACAGAGATCAGTCAATGGCGTTGCTCCGCCACCGGATCGGTGCAGCGCCCACTCAGCAAACCGAGCAGATTGAAGCAACCTTTGGTCAGCCCCCCGACTCCAGCGCATTTTTAATGTATGATATGCGCCCTCCAAAAGCCTGACTGTCCGAGAACACCCCATGCAGCTTTCTTCGCTCACTGCGGTTTCCCCTGTAGACGGCCGTTACGCCGGCAAAACCCAGGCCTTGCGCCCCATCTTCAGCGAATTCGGCCTGATCCGTTTCCGCGCCCTGGTCGAAGTGCGCTGGTTGCAGCGCCTGGCCGCCCACCCGCAGATCAGCGAAGTGCCGGCGTTCTCCGCCGAAGCCAACGCGCTGCTGGACAACCTGGCCACCGATTTCAAGCTCGAGCACGCCGAGCGCGTCAAAGAAATCGAGCGCACCACCAACCACGACGTCAAGGCGATCGAATACCTCCTCAAGGAGCAGGCCGCCCAGCTGCCTGAGCTGGCCAAGGTCAGCGAATTCATCCACTTCGCCTGCACCAGCGAGGACATCAACAACCTGTCCCACGCCCTGATGCTGCGCGCCGGTCGTGACGAGGTGCTGTTGCCGCTGATGCGTCAGATCGCCGACGCCATTCGCGCCCTGGCCCACGCCCATGCCGATGTGCCGATGCTCTCGCGCACCCATGGTCAGCCTGCCTCCCCGACTACCCTCGGCAAGGAGCTGGCCAACGTCGTGTACCGTCTGGAGCGCCAGGTCGCTCAAGTCGCTGCCGTGCCGCTGCTGGGCAAGATCAACGGCGCCGTGGGCAACTACAACGCCCACCTGTCGGCCTATTCGCAGATCGATTGGGAGCAGAACGCCCGCGCCTTCATCGAAGACGAGCTGGGCTTGCAGTTCAACCCCTACACGACTCAGATCGAGCCGCACGACTACATTGCCGAGCTGTTCGACGCCATCGCGCGCTTCAACACCATCCTCATCGATTTCGATCGGGACGTGTGGGGCTACATTTCGCTGGGCTACTTCAAGCAGAAGACCGTTGCCGGCGAAATCGGCTCCTCGACCATGCCGCACAAGGTCAACCCCATCGACTTCGAAAACTCCGAAGGCAACCTGGGCATCGCCAACGCCCTGTTCCAGCACCTGGCCAGCAAGCTGCCGGTTTCGCGCTGGCAGCGTGACCTGACCGACTCCACCGTGCTGCGCAACCTGGGCGTGGGCGTTGCCCACAGCGTCATCGCGTATGAAGCCAGCCTCAAAGGCATCGGCAAGCTCGAAGTGAATCACGCCCGTATCGCGGCCGATCTGGATGCCTGCTGGGAAGTGCTGGCCGAGCCGATCCAGACCGTGATGCGTCGATTCAACATCGAGAACCCCTACGAGAAGCTCAAGGAGCTGACCCGCGGCAAGGGCATCACCCCGGATGCTCTGCTGAGCTTCATCGATGGGCTGGACATGCCCGCCGAGGCCAAGGCCGAACTCAAGCAACTCACGCCCGCTACCTACATCGGTAACGCGGCTGCGCAGGCCAAACGCGTCTAACGCGCGCTCTGCGCCCAACGCCCGGCCTGGCCGGGCGTTTTTATTCCCGTCTGAAAATTACGTTTTTTCAATAGGTTGAAGATGAATCCTGATACTCCACTGCAGCTGCTGGGCGGCATTACAGCCCGTGAATTCATGCGCGACTACTGGCAGAAAAAGCCGCTGCTGGTGCGCCAGGCATTCCCCGATTTCATCAGCCCCATCGATCCGGACGAGCTGGCTGGTCTGGCGCTGGAAGATGAGGTCGAGTCCCGTATCGTGCTCGAGCACGGCGCACACCCGTGGGAAATGCGCCGCGGTCCGTTCAACGAGGACACGTTTGCCGAGCTGCTGGAAAAAGACTGGACGTTGCTGGTACAAGCCGTCGACCAGTTCGTGCCGGAAGTGGCAGAGTTGCTGGAAAACTTCCGCTTCCTGCCCAGCTGGCGTATTGACGACGTCATGATCAGCTTCGCTACCCCAGGCGGTAGCGTGGGCCCGCACTTCGACAACTACGACGTGTTCCTGCTGCAAGGCCACGGGCAGCGTAACTGGAAGATCGGGCAGATGTGCGACAGCGACAGCGCCCTGCTTGAGCACAGCGACCTGCGCATCCTGGCCGATTTCGAGCAAAGTGACGAGTGGACCCTGGAGCCTGGCGACATGCTTTACCTGCCGCCGCGCCTGGCTCACTATGGCGTTGCCGTGGACGACTGCCTCACCTACTCGGTCGGTTTCCGCGCACCGAGCGCCGCCGAAGTGCTCACTCACTTCACCGACTTCCTCGGCCAGTTCCTGCCGGACGAAGAGCGCTACAGCGACGCCGATGCACAGCCAGTCAGCGACCCTCATCAGATCCAGCATGATGCCCTGGACCGCCTCAAGGCCCTGCTGGACAAACACATGGGTGACAAGGATCTGCTGTTGACCTGGTTCGGCCAGTTCATGACCGAGCCGCGTTACCCCGAGCAGATCGTTGGCGAGGAGTTGTCCGAGCAGGAGTTGCTCAATGCCTTGCAGCAGGGCGCCATCCTGATCCGCAACCCGAGCGCCCGCATGGCCTGGTCCGAGTTCGACAGCGACCTGCTGCTCTTTGCCAGCGGCCGTAGCTGCCCGCTGCCTGGAAAGCTGCGCGACCTGCTCAAGCTGGTGTGCGCTGCCGACGCCCTGCACAGCGAGAACCTCGGCCAGTGGCTGCAGGATGAAGATGCATTGATGCTGATCCAGCAGTTGGTCAAGCAAGGTAGCCTGGGTTTTGCCGATGAATAAGATTCGGGTGCGTCTGGCCGATTGGGTCAAGGACAACGCCGACATTCGCCGCATCCGTGAGGCGGTGTTCGTCGCCGAGCAGCACATACCGGTCGAACTGGAATTCGACTCCGAAGACCAGGATGCCTTGCACTTCCTGGCACTGGAGGGCGACTACCCGATCGGCACCGCACGCTTGCTCGCCGATGGCACCATCGGCCGAATCTCGGTGCTCAAGGACTGGCGCGGCCTGAAAGTGGGCGACGCACTGGTCAATGCCGTCATCGCAGAAGCGCAGGCCCGTGACCTCAAGCCTCAACGCCTCAGCGCGCAGGTGCATGCCACACCGTTCTACGAGCGGCTGGGTTTCAAAGTGGTCAGCGAAGAGTTCCTCGAGGCCGGCATCCCTCACGTAGACATGGTGCGCGAGTCGCACTTGCCTTCTTGAAGCGTGCCAGGCCTGTTCGCATCTGACCCCGGCATGCCGGCGCGACCGCCGCTCTTGTCCCCACAGGAGCGGTTCAAGCTCACGCGCGTACACGTCCCCGTCAGGCGCCGGCTTGCCGGCGACAGGCTGACCGTTAGCCGTATTCAATCGCGCTGCTAACGTACCGATCCTGTGCCGGCTCACATCACCGGCACATCCGGATACGCCTCGCACTGTACATCCATCCACATAAAACTTGCCTACTTCGTTGCGCACCCGCATCCTAGCGCTCATCTCCATCGATGAAGCGTCAATGGTCATGCGGCTGTTTCTGTGTGAAAAACCCTCTCAGGCAAAAGACATCGCCAAAGTGCTCGGCGCCAATCGCAAAGGCGATGGCTGTTGGCAAGGCACCGACGTGTGCGTGACCTGGTGCATTGGCCACCTGCTGGAAACGGCCCCACCCGACAGCTATGACGAGCGCTACAAGCGCTGGAACCTGGCCGACCTGCCGATTATCCCGCAACAATGGAAAATGCTGGTCAAGCCCAAGACCGCCAGCCAGTACAAGGCGGTCAAGCGCCTGCTGGGAGAGGCCCGCGAGCTGATCATCGCGACCGATGCCGACCGCGAAGGCGAAATGATTGCTCGCGAGTTGGTCGAACACTGTCGCTACCGTGGCCCGGTGCAACGCCTGTGGTTGTCCGCGCTCGATGATGCGTCGATTCGCAAGGCCCTGGCCCGCCTGCTGCCGGGGCATGAGACCTTCAACCTTTATCACTCGGCGCTGGGCCGTTCACGAGCCGACTGGCTGATCGGGATGAACATGAGCCGACTGTTCACCCTGCTCGGTCGTCAGTCCGGCTACCAGGGCGTACTACCAGTGGGTCGCGTGCAAACGCCGACCCTGCGCCTGGTGGTAGATCGAGACCGCAGCATCGCACAGTTCGTGCCCGTGCCCTTCTGGGCCATCGACGTGCGTCTAAGTCATGCCAACCAGGCGTTCATGGCCCAGTGGCGGGCGCCGGAGGACGTCTGCGACGACCAGGGTCGGTGCCTTAACCAGGCGTTGGCGCAGCAAGCGGCCGCCGCCATCGAGCAGGCCGGCGTTGCCCAGGCCGTGAAAGTCGCAACGGAACGTGTGCGCGAAGCCGCGCCGCTGCCCTTTGACCTCGGTACTCTGCAAGAGCTGTGCTCGAAGAAGTTCGGCCTCGGCGCCCAGGAAACCCTGGATATCGCCCAGGCGCTTTACGAGACTCACAAGCTGATTACCTACCCGCGCAGCGACTGCGGTTACCTGCCGATGAGCCAGCATGGGGAAGCGCCCGCCATTCTTGCGGCGCTACAGCGGGCTGATGCCAGCCTGGCGCCCTTGCAACCTCATCTGCAACCCCAGCGCCGTTCACGCGCCTGGAACGATGCCAAGGTCAGTGCCCACCATGGCATCATACCGACGGTCGCCGCCAGCGACCCAGGGCGCCTGCCGGCCAAGCACAAGTCTGTGTATACCCTGATCCGCGCGCGCTACCTCGCACAGTTTCTCCCTCACCATGAGTACGACCGCACCCAGGCAGACTTCGACTGCGCAGGCTATGCCTTGCGCGCCGTGGGCAAGCAGATCGTCGAGCCGGGCTGGCGTCGCGCCCTGCCGGAGGCCTTGACGCCGGCCAAGGGCCGCGAAGCCGCCCCGCCCCAGGTACTCCCGGTGTTGCGCGAAGGCCAAGCGTGCTCGGTCCAGGATGTCCAGCTCAAAGACCTGTGGACCCAACCCCCCAAGCCCTTTACCGAAGGCGACCTGATCAAGGCCATGAAGAACGTGGCCAAGCTGGTGGACGACCCTCGGCTCAAACAAAAGCTCAAGGAAACCACTGGGATCGGTACCGAAGCCACCCGTGCCAGCATCATCCAGGGCCTGCTGGACCGGGGCTACCTGGTCAAGAACGGCAAGGCGCTGGCGGCAACGCCTGCTGCCTTCAGCCTGATAGACGCCGTCCCCCGTGCTATCGCCGACCCCGGCACCACTGCCATCTGGGAGCAGGCACTGGACATGGTGCAAAGCGGCGACATGAGTCTGGAAGAATTCGTGGCCCGGCAATCGGCCTGGATGGGCAAGCTGGTAGAACGTTGCAGCGGCCTGCGCATGACCATTACCGGCCCGGCGGCGGGCGCAGCCCCGCCCTGGAAGAAAAAGCGCAGAAGCGGCGGCAAGGCCCGGTCAAGTTCAGGCAAGGCAGCAGGTGCCAAAGGTGGCGCAGGTAAAGCCAGGCAACCGAGGAAGAAGTCCACCTGAGCCTGTGGATGCAGGCTACAGCGGGCGGATTGGGCGGCCTCTGCTACATTTCCCTGGATCTATTCGCCTGTGGAGTTGCCCATGAGCCCGGACTTGGAACGCACGCCTGCCCAAACGAGCTTCCCGGACGTACTCGCTGAGGTTCGCGCCTTTCGTGCCCAGTATCCCGGCGTGCGCCATGTCGACCTTATCAGCCTCGACATCCCAGGCCACTTTTACGGCAAGCGCTACCCGATCGACATGCTTGAGAAGGTCGCCGCCGGCAGCCCGCTCAAACTGCCCCAGAACGCAGTGCTCCTTGGCACCCAGGGTGGCCTGTTCCAGATCGGCGACTACTGCTTCAACGACGGCGACCCTGACGCCCTGCGCCGGCTGGTGCCCGGCACGTTGAAGCCCGTCACATGGGAAGCGCACCCCTTGGGGCAGATGCTGATCAGCAGCGACGCAACGCCGGCGCCCATTGCGTTCGAACCCCGAGAGGTGCTGGCGCGGGTTCTGCAACGCCTGGCACGCCGCGGCATTCATCCAGTCGTGGCGTTCGAGCTGGAGTTCTACCTGTTCGACCGCGCGCTCACAGCGGGCCTGCCACAGTTTCCCCGCGATCCTCTGAGCGCCGATGAAGACGACCAGCCCAACTTGCACATCGAGCGCTTGAGCCGCTTCGCAGAGGTACTGCATGACATGGTTGCCACAGCCAATGTGCAAGGCGTGGATGCTAACGTCATCACCGCCGAGCTGGGGCCAGGCCAGTTCGAGATCAACTTCGGACACTGCAACGATGGGCTGCAAGCGGCAGACTGGGCGGCGTTGTTCAGCCGTAGTACGCGCGGTGTCGCACGCAAGCACGGCCACCGCGCCTCGTTCATGAGCAAACCTTACTTGCATGCGCCCGGCAGCGGCATGCATGTGCATGTCAGCCTGTATGACGAGGGGGGCAACAACCTGCTGGCCGCCGATGGCCAGCGTCCGCTGCGCCAGGCGGTAGCCGGATGCCTGTCTCTGCTGCCTCAGTGCATGCCGATCTTCGCCGCCAACCACAATGCCTTCCGCCGTTATGGCGCCATGGTCAACGCCGCCAGCCGGGCCAGCTGGGGATACGAAGACCGCGATGCCTGTATTCGCATCCCAGAATCCGATGCCCGCAACCTGCGCATCGAACATCGCCTGGCCGGCGCCGATGCCAACCCCTACCTGGTGCTGGCCGCCATCCTGTGCGGTCTGGAACAGGGCCTCGACGCCGCGCAGGACCCTATCGCACCGTTGAACGAAGACCGCTCCAGCGGCATCGACTTTCCCAAGGACATGCTAAGCGCAGTAACGGCCATGCAGCACGCGCCTGCGGTGATCGAAGGCTTGGGGGCCGAATTCGTCAGGGTGTATTGCGAGAACAAGCGCCAGGACCACTTGGCGTTTATGCAGGAGATCAGTGCTCGGGAGTACCGCTGGTTTTTGTGATCACAGCCAGGTGACGCTGGCGCGGGTTCCTCGATTGATACCCGCGTTGGCACTTGCGCGGTCGGGGTATTAACATGTCCGGCTTATCACGCGGCGTTTTGTCGCATACCGTCTCATTGCCTGCCAGATTCCCATGCCCTTCGAACTTACCGTAGAACCCTTGACCCTGCTCATCCTGGCAGGGGTCGCTTTCGTCGCCGGTTTCATCGATGCCATCGCTGGCGGCGGCGGCCTGCTGACCACCCCCGCCCTGCTGACAGCCGGCATGCCGCCTCACCTGGTACTGGGCACCAACAAGCTCAGCTCCACGTTCGGCTCGGCCACGGCCAGCCTCACCTACTACAGGCGCAAGCTCTTTCACCCGGCTCAGTGGCGTCGGGCCCTGTTTGGCACCTTGGCCGGGGCCCTGCTAGGGGCGGTCGTTGCGCACTACATGCCTGCCGAGTGGCTGAACAAGATGCTGCCAGTGATCGTGTTCGCCTGCGGCCTGTACCTGTTGTTCGGCGGCACGCCAAAGGCGCCACTGGACGCCGATGCCCCGATTCGCAAGAAGTGGCAGCTGCCGCAAGGCCTGACCTTGGGGTTCTATGACGGCGTGGCTGGGCCGGGTACAGGTGCTTTCTGGACGGTCAGCACCCTGCTGCTTTACCCCATCGACCTTGTCCGCGCCAGTGGCGTGGCCCGCAGCATGAACTTCGTCAGCAACATCGCAGCCCTGACGGTGTTCGTGATTTCCGGGCAGGTGGATTACATCGTCGGCCTGTGCATGGGCCTGTCGGTCATGGTCGGCGCCTTCTTTGGCGCCCGGACGGCGATCAGCGGCGGTAGCAAGTTCATCCGTCCCGTATTCATCACCGTGGTGCTGGCCCTGACCGTGCGCCTGGCCTGGCAGCACTGGTTTGGCCAGGCGTGATCAGCCAGGAACTGCACGCGTAAGGGACTGGGGTCTCGACCTGGAGCGAGCCTGATCGGTCACTGCCCGGGGAACGCAGGGTCGGCACGGCCCAATCGGCGGGCTACGTACAGGTCGATCAGGTAACGGGCAATCGACCGTCCAGCCGGCAGCGGCGGTAGATCGTGCACATTGAACCAGCGGGCATCCTCGATTTCATCCGGCTGCATGACGATGGCGCCCCCGGCGTATTCGGCATGAAAGCCCAGCATCATCGAGTGCGGGAAGGGCCAGCACTGGCTACCCACGTACTGGATGTTCTTGACCTCCAGCGCCACTTCTTCGCGCACTTCGCGCACCAGGCAGTCTTCGGCCGACTCGCCGGGTTCGGCGAAGCCCGCCAGGGTGCTGTACACGCCTGCCACGAAGCGCGGCGAGCGCGCCAGCAGGATCTCGTCGCCTCGTGTGATCAACACGATCATGCTGGGCGAGATGCGCGGGTAGCTGCGCAGGTCGCAGGCCCTGCAGTGCATGGCCCGCTCCCAGCGAATTTGCGTCATGGGCTGACCGCAACTGCCACAGAACCGGTGCTCGCGCGCCCAGGTGCCGATCTGCGCGGCGTAACCCAGGATCGTGTATGTCTCGGCATCCCCTTCGAGCATGAACGTGCGCAGGCCCCGCCAACTGCAACCGGGTACCTGGCCGGCACTGGCCAGCTCAAGCAGAAATACCGGCTGGCCATCGAAGTGACCGATGCCGTGCTCGCACAGCACATCCAGCCCCTGGCCCTTGAGCCAGTCGCGCGGGAACAACGCGCCCTCTTCCCCGACCAGAAAGCCCTCCGGGCTGTGGGCCACGGCCAAGCCGGCGGGCGTTTGCGGGTCGAGTACTGCGGTCGTCCAGCGTGCTGACATAAGGGCATTCCTGTAAGGTGCGCCCGTCGACTCTGTCAGTCGGCGAACGACGGTTTGTGTTTGTTCATGTGCGCGGCCATGGCCAGGCGCATGTCTTCGGACTGCAACATCGCCGCATTCCAGGTGGCGATGTACTCGAGGCCGTCGTCGATGCGGTGATCGCGCATGTAGCTCAGCATGTGCTTGGTACCGGCCACGGCGATCGGTGATTTGGCTGCGATGTCCCGGGCAATGGCGAACACACCCTCGAGCAAGGCGGCTTGATCATCGTAGACCCGGTTCACCAGGCCGATGCGCAGCGCCTCCTCGGCCTCGACGGTACGTCCGGTGTAGGCCAGTTCTCGCATGATGCCGTCGTTGATGATGCGTGGCAAACGCTGCAATGTGCCGACGTCCGCGGCCATGCCCATGTCGATTTCCTTGATGGAGAACTGCGCGTCACCGCTGCAGTAGCGCATGTCGCAGGCTGACAGCAGGTCGATGGCTCCGCCGATGCAGTAGCCCTGTACTGCCGCCAGCACTGGCTTGCGGCAGCGGTCGACGGCGTTGAACGAGGCTTGCAGGGCCAGGATGGTCTTGCGCAGCGTGCGGGCGTTGCGCGCAGGGTCCTTGCCCATCTGCCCGGCGACCGAAGCCAGCATGGCCAGGTCGATGCCGGCCGAAAAGTGCTTGCCAGCACCGCTGATGACCACGGCCCGGACCGCGTCGGTGTCGTCCACCCACTGGAAGATCTCGATGATTTCCTCCCAGAACGCGGCATTCATGGCGTTGAGTTTTTCCGGGCGGTTGATTTGAACGTGGGCAATGTTTTCGTTCAGCTCTACCTTGAACGCGCTGTATTGGGTCACGGGCGACACTCCTGTGGGCTCTGGCAATGACAGCGATGGTAGCGCAGCCCGGTTGCCGTGCGTCTGCCAAAAGCGGGACTGCGGGAATAGGCGGACGGCTCAGGCCAAGCAACGCGCGTACAACTTTTGCCCGAGGCTGGCATCGAACCTGTGTAAGCACTCACTCTCAGGAGAAACACAATGGCGATACGCAAGGCATTGATGCTTTCCTGCATGGCCCTTGCCCTGGTTGGCTGCGCCGGCAACGATCACCCTGCCCCACCACGCACGCAGCAGGTCGACCTGCAACGCTATCAGGGCACCTGGTACGAGCTGGCACGGCTGCCGATGTTCTTCCAGCGCAACTGTGTGCAGTCCGAAGCTCACTATGCCCTGCGCACCGATGGCCGCATCGATGTAACCAACCGCTGCATGGAGAAGGACGGGCAGTGGAACGAAGCCAAGGGCATCGCCGAAGCTCAGCAGCCGGGCAGCACCGACAAGCTCTGGGTACGCTTCGACAACTGGTTCAGCCGCCTGGCGCCTGACCTGACCAAGGGCGAGTACTGGGTGCTCTACCACGACAAGGACTACCGCGTAGCGCTGGTCGGCCATCCTAACCGCGAGTACCTGTGGCTGCTGTCCCGCACCCCGGCCATTCCGGACAAGACCCGTGACCAGCTGCTGGACATCGCGCGCGAGCAAGGCTATGACACCAGCAAACTGGTCTGGCGCCAGGCTGACAGCACGGGCGTGGAGTAAGACTTTGATGGCGCATGACAAGGAGTAGACATGGACCTGCTGTTTCTGGGCACCAGCGCCGGTGCCCCGACCAAGGCCCGCAACGTCAGCGCGGCGGCGCTGCTGGAGGCCACGGGCAAACGCTGGTACTTGATCGACTGCGGTGAGGGCACCCAGCATCGCCTGTTGCACACACCGCTGTCGACTCAGGACCTGGGCGGCATTTTCATCACTCACGTACACGGCGACCACTGCCTGGGTTTGCCCGGCCTGCTGGCCAGTGCGAGCATGAACGGGCGGCGCCAACCCTTGGATGTGGTGTTGCCCCGGGCCTTGCACGAGTGGTTGCGCATCAGCCTGGCGGTGACCGACAGTCATCTGTCCTTCGATCTGCGGCTGTTGCCCGTCGAAGATTTCAATGGCTGGCACAACGCAGCCGTCACGGTGAGCACCGTTACTTTGTCACACCGCGTGCCCAGCGTGGGCTACCTCTTCGAGGAGCGTTGCCCCGAGCCACGGCTGGACAGCGTGCGCCTTGACGCCGAAGGTGTCCCTCGCGGGCCATTGTGGGGGACGCTAGCAAAAGGCCTGGCGGTGAGTCACCAAGGCCGTGAGCTGCAAGCGGCGGACTACCTGCAGCCTGGTCGAGCTGCCCGCCGCATCATTGTTTGCGGCGACAACGACACGCCCGAGCTGTTGGCCGAGGCTGCGGCAGGTGCCGATGTGCTGGTGCACGAAGCGACCTTTACGCAACCTGCGGTGGAAAGATCTGGCGTGACCTATGGCCACAGTACTGCGGCGGCAGTGGCTCGCTTTGCCCAAGCCGCCGGGGTGCGTAACCTGGTGCTGACGCACTTCAGTGCGCGCTACCAGGCTGACAATCGGCGCAGCCCTTCGATCGATGACGTAAGGCAGGAGGCTGCCCTGCATTATGCTGGCAACCTCACGTTAGCCGTGGATCTTCAGCGGTATCATTTG
Organism: Pseudomonas sp. I3-I5; assembly: GCF_022699445.1. Lineage (NCBI taxonomy): Bacteria > Pseudomonadati > Pseudomonadota > Gammaproteobacteria > Pseudomonadales > Pseudomonadaceae > Pseudomonas > Pseudomonas sp. I3-I5. The sequence continues at coordinate 2,783,019 of NZ_CP093940.1, forward strand.
GGGCGTGAGGGTGTGTTGTTACCTGTCGATTGAGCGGACAGCGTGTATATGGGTGGTATTGGTAGGGTATGAACAGCCTTGGATGTCCAGGGTGAGTCATAGATTGTGAGGTCCGCTGCGCGGTCCATCGCGGCATATGCAAGACAGTCGCTCCCACAATGGATCTGCGTAGTCCTCACATTTCAGCAAGTACCGCTAGCCGTGAGCAGCCTTGCTGGGGCGCCGGACCGGCCGCGATAGGCCGCGCAGCGGGCCCGGCAATGTAAACTGCGAAGCTGAAACCATCGCACTGCCCACAGTTTCATCCCCGCAGCTCCCATCAACCAGACCACTGTAGCGCCCACAGCGTCCACGACAGCATGAACAGCCCCGAAACTAAGCCGCCAAACGCCCCTTGGCCACCGCCTCGGACGCCGCCAACATGGCGCGCAGCAACACGGCACACCCTGCCGCTAGATCCTCAGGCGTGGCGTTCTCGATTTCGTTGTGGCTGATGCCGTTTTCGCACGGCACGAAAATCATGCCAGCCGGCCCAAGTTCAGCCAGGAAGATCGCGTCGTGCCCTGCCCCGCTGACGATATCCATGTGCGGCAACCCCAGCGCCTGGGCTGACTCACGTACCGCACTCACGCAAACGTCGTCGAAATACAAGGCCGGGAAATCTGCGGTCGGCACCAGCTCATACGTCAGCCCATGCCGCTCGCAGGTCTGTTCAATCACACTGCGAACCTCGGCAATCATTCCCTCAAGCCGGTCTCCTTCGAGGTGACGCAGATCGAGGGTCATGCGCACTTCACCTGGAATCACGTTGCGCGAGCCAGGATAAGCTTGCAGGCAGCCCACCGTGCCGCAGGCGTGCGGCTGGTGACCTAAGGCGGCGCGGTTGACAGCCTCGACCACGGCAGCGGCGCCGACCAAGGCATCCTTGCGCAGGTGCATGGGCGTTGGGCCAGCATGGGCCTCCACCCCACGCAAGGTCAGGTCGAACCATTTCTGGCCCAGGGCGCCTAGCACCACGCCGATGGTCTTGGCCTGGTCTTCCAGGATCGGGCCTTGTTCGATGTGGGCCTCGAAATACGCGCCCACCGGATGGCCCGTCACCGCGCGGCTGCCGGCGTAGCCGATTTCATTCAGCGCCTCGCCCACGCTAATCCCCTGCGCATCGCGTTTAGCCAGCGTCTGCTCGAGACTGAACTTGCCGGCAAAGACGCCCGAGCCCATCATGCACGGTGCAAAGCGTGAGCCTTCCTCGTTGGTCCACACCACCACCTCCAGTGGGGCCTCAGTTTCCACGCCCAGGTCGTTGAGGGTGCGGATGACCTCCAACCCGGCCATGACCCCGTAGCAGCCATCGAACTTGCCACCGGTGGGCTGGGTGTCGATGTGACTGCCCGTCATTACCGGAGGCAGTGCGGCATCGCGCCCTGGCCGGCGGGCGAACAGATTGCCCACCCCGTCGACCGTCACCGTGCACCCTGCCGCTTCGCACCACTGCACGAATAGGTCGCGGGCCTGGCGATCCAGGTCGGTCAGGGCCAGTCGGCATACGCCACCCTTGGCCGTGGCGCCCAGGTGCGCCAGGTCCATGAGCGATTGCCACAGGCGTGCGCTATCGACATGACGGGCAGTCGATTGAAGAACGTCTTGAGCGCGGGTCATAGGTCTCTCCTCAGGCTTTTCTTGTCGGATGTGTAAGCCACGGCGCGGGCCTGCCCGCACTGCGACGAGCAGGTATTCAAGGCAAAGGCTTGGCCATGCGCGTCGGGCTAGGGGCGGCCATGGCAGCGAAGACGTAGTACAAGCCAGCCCCGAGCAGCGAGCCGGTGAACCAGCCATAGTCGTAGAACCAACTGAAGTGACTGTTGCCAATGGCCAGCACCGTGAGCGCCACCGGCAGCGCAAAGGCCGCGAAGCCCGGCCAGTGCCACGCAGGATAGACGTCATCACGATACAGCCCGGCCAGATCCAGGTGCTGACGCCGTACCAGGAAGTAATCCACCACCATGATCCCTGCAATGGGACCGAGCAGGCTGGAATACCCCAGCAACCAGTTGGAATAGACGCTTTCAAGGCTGATGTCGGAAACGATCCAGCCCAGCTTCTTGAGAAGCTCGTGGCCCATCAGCGCCAGTCCGATGAAACCGGTCAGCCACACCGCCCGGCTGCGCCCGATCAGGCGCGGTGCAATGTTCTGGAAATCGTTGGTGGGCGAGACGATGTTGGCCGCCGTGTTGGTGGACAAGGTAGCGATCACGATCAGGGCCATGGCCAATGCTACCCAGAAGGGGCTCTGAATCTTGCCGATCAGCGTCACCGGGTCGGAAACGGTCTCGCCCACCAATGAGGCCGAGGCCGCCGTCAACACCACACCCAGCGAGGCAAACAGGAACATGGTCAGGGGCAAGCCGAATATCTGCCCCAGAATCTGGTCCTTCTGGCTGCGGGCATAACGACTGAAGTCCGGGATGTTCAGCGACAGGGTGGCCCAGAAGCCCACCATGGCAGTGAGCCCTGCGCAGAAATAACCCACCACGCTGGCCCCTTGAGGACGCTTCGGTGGCTGGGCCAACAGTTCGGTCATGGACATGTGCGGCAGCGCCCACACCAGCAGCCCGACACCCACCGATACCAGCAAAGGCGCTGACAAGGTTTCCAGCCACTTGATCGATTCTGCACCGCGCAGCACCACCCATAGGTTCAGGCACCAGAAGATCATGAAGCCGATCACCTCGCCGGTGCCGCCCAGGGCCTTCCAGCCCTCGAATACCGAGCCCAGGAACAGATGAATCGCCAGCCCGCCGAACAGCGTCTGGATCCCGAACCAGCCGCAGGCGACCACGGCCCGCACCAGGCACGGTACGTTGGAACCCAGAATGCCGAAGGATGCACGCAGCAGCACCGGGAATGGAATGCCGTACTTGGTGCCGGGAAAGGCATTGAGCGTCAGTGGAATCAGCACGATGAGGTTGGCCAGCAAGATGGCCAGCAACGCTTCACCCACGCTCAGACCGAAATACGCCGTGAGCACGCCGCCCAGGGTGTAGGTAGGCACGCAGATGGACATGCCCACCCACAGGGCGGTGATGTGCCACCTGTTCCAGGTGCGCTGATGCACCTTGGTGGGGGCGATGTCGGGGTTGTAGCGCGGGCTGTCGAGCACGTCGGGGCCTTCGCACAGCTCTACCAGGCCGTTGCGTTCAACCTCGTGCGATCTGCTCTGTTGCATGGGGCCTTCTCCAGAATGTTGTTGTAGTTGTTCGCTCATCGGGGCGAGTCGATGGCCGGAGTACACACGCAGAATGTGGGTAGAAATTTCGACCAAATTTCAATCTTGTCAAGTTAGTCAATCTCTTGCGAAACGCCTGTGCTAGAGCTATTCGTAATTTAATTTCTTTATTAATCAGTAAGTTAAAAACCACAAAATTCGTGGGATTTATTTCTTGCCGAATCCAGAATCTGCATCTAGCCTCGAATCTTGTCAGCGCTGACAGGATCTAGCTGCCCGCCTGACCTGCACAATTTCAAGAACCGGCACAGACCGGTCAGCCTGCGAGGAAAAACGGCATGTCTCTGTTGATCCGTGGCGCCACCGTGGTCACCCACGAAGAAAGCTTCAGCGCCGATGTCCTGTGTGCGAACGGCCTGATCCAGGCCATTGGCCAGGACATCGACCCACCCGTCGGTTGCAATGTGCTCGATGGCAGCGGCCAGTACCTGATGCCCGGCGGGATCGACCCGCATACCCACATGCAGTTGCCGTTCATGGGCACGGTAGCCAGCGAGGACTTTTTCAGCGGCACCGCCGCCGGGCTGGCAGGCGGAACCACCTCTATCATCGATTTCGTGATCCCCAATCCCCAGCAGTCGCTGATGGAGGCGTTTCACACTTGGCGCGGTTGGGCAGAAAAGAGCGCCAGCGATTACGGCTTTCACGTGGCCATCACGTGGTGGAGCGACCAAGTGGCCGAGGAGATGGGTGAGCTGGTCGCCCACCATGGGGTGAACAGTTTCAAGCACTTCATGGCCTACAAGAACGCCATCATGGCCGCTGACGACACCCTGGTCGCCAGCTTCGAGCGTTGCCTGCAACTGGGCGCCGTGCCCACGGTGCACGCCGAGAACGGCGAGCTGGTGGATCATCTGCAACGCAAGTTGCTGGCCCAGGGCATGACAGGGCCCGAGGCGCACCCGTTGTCACGTCCACCCCAGGTTGAAGGCGAAGCGGCCAGCCGCGCTATCCGTATTGCCGAAACCCTCGGTACGCCGTTGTACCTGGTGCATGTCTCCAGCCGCGAGGCGCTGGATGAGATCGCCTACGCTCGCGGCAAGGGGCAGCCGGTATACGGCGAGGTCTTGCCTGGCCATCTGCTGCTGGACGACAGCGTCTACCGCGACCCGGACTGGGCCACGGCAGCGGGCTATGTAATGAGCCCGCCGTTCCGACCGCGTGAACACCAGGAGGCGCTGTGGCGCGGCCTGCAGTCGGGCAATCTGCACACCACCGCCACCGACCACTGCTGTTTCTGCGCCGAGCAAAAGGCCATGGGACGCGACAATTTCAGCCGCATTCCCAATGGCACGGCCGGTATCGAGGACCGCATGGCGGTACTGTGGGATGCCGGTGTGAACACAGGTCGCCTCTCCATGCACGAATTCGTCGCCGTTACCTCTACCAACACGGCGAAGATCTTCAACCTCTTTCCACGCAAAGGCGCCATTCGTGTCGGGGCCGACGCCGACCTGGTGCTGTGGGACCCACAGGGCACGCGCACCCTCTCGGCCAAGACCCATCACCAGCAGGTGGACTTCAACATCTTCGAAGGCCGTACCGTGCGCGGCGTGCCCAGCCACACCATCAGCCAGGGCAAGGTGGTGTGGGCCGACGGTGACTTGCGCGCCGAAGTCGGTGCCGGACGGTATGTCGAACGCCCGGCCTACCCTTCGGTGTACGAACTGCTCGAGCGTCGGGCAGAACACCACCGGGCCACCCCCGTGCCCCGCTAGCCGCTGACACTGATCGACCGGCTTTCACTGCAACACCGACCCCTCAGGCCGACACCGTGCGCGGGGGCCGGCGTGCCGGTGATCGGGGCTGCCCGCGCCCCACTTTTCAAGCCCACGACAAGAAAGAGAGGCTACCACCGTGATAGACGCACTGAACCATTTGCCCCGCCCAAGGGCCGGCAGCGACCAGTTGGCCGAGCATTTCAGCGACCTGGTCCCACCCCTGACCGCGCGCCAGGCCGCCGTGGAGAGCGCGCGCTGCCTGTACTGCTACGATGCCCCGTGTATCAATGCCTGCCCCAGCGACATCGACATTCCGTCCTTCATCCGCCGCATCAGTGATGACAACCTGCAAGGCGCTGCTGAACGGATCCTGTCGGCCAACATTCTCGGTGGCAGTTGTGCCCGTGTCTGCCCCACCGAAATCCTCTGCGAACAGGCCTGCGTGCGCAACAACGCGCAGGAATGCGCGCCGGTGCTGATTGGCCAATTGCAACGCTATGCCTTGGACAACGCCCAGTTCAGCGAACACCCCTTCCAGCGCTCCCCGGCTACCGGCAAGCGCATCGCAGTGGTCGGCGCCGGCCCGGCGGGCTTGTCTTGTGCACATCGTCTGGCCATGCACGGGCACGATGTGGTCGTCTTCGAAGCCAGTGAGAAACCGGGTGGCCTGAACGAGTACGGTATCGCCCGCTATAAGTTGGTTGATGATTTCGCCCAACGTGAAGTGGCGTTTTTGCTGGGCATCGGGGGCATCGAGATCCGCTATGGCCGGCGCCTGGGCAGCGACCTGGGGCTCGGTGACCTGCGGGATCAGTACGATGCCGTCTTTCTCGGCCTTGGGCTCAGTGCCGTGCGGCAACTGGGCCTGCCCGATGAACAGGCACCTGGCGTGCTGGCTGCCACCGACTACATCCGCGAACTGCGCCAGGCCGATGACCTGAGTCGGTTGCCCTTGGCCGACCGTTGCCTGGTGATCGGCGCCGGAAACACGGCGATCGACATGGCCGTGCAGATGAGCCGACTGGGGGCGCGCGACGTCAAGCTGGTGTATCGCCGTGGGGCGTCCGACATGGGCGCCACGGGCCACGAGCAAGCCATCGCCAAGGCCAACCAGGTGCGTCTGCATACCTGGGCGCGCCCCGACGCCGTACTGCTGAGCGACGATGGCAAGGTACGCGGCATGCGCTTCGCTCGCACCGCAATGGTAGACGGTCGCCTGGGCGACACTGGAGAAACCTTCGAACTGGCTGCCGACGCGATCTTCAAGGCCATCGGGCAGCGCTTCGAAGACCAAAGCGTGGCGGACCCGGTCGCCGCGCAGCTGGCGCGCGACGGCGAGCGCATTCGCGTCGATGCGTGCATGCAGACCAGCCTGCCGGGCGTGTATGCCGGCGGTGACTGCACCGCCCTGGGCCAGGACCTCACCGTGCAGGCCGTACAACATGGCAAGGTAGCTGCCCAGGCCATCCATGCCCAACTCATGCTCAACGTGGAGGCCGCGTAAATGGCTGACTTGTCTATCGTCTTCGCCGGCATTCGCGCCCCCAATCCCTTCTGGCTGGCCTCGGCCCCGCCCACCGACAAGGCCTACAACGTGGTACGCGCCTTCGAAGCGGGTTGGGGTGGCGTGGTCTGGAAAACACTGGGGGAAGACCCAGCAGCGGTGAACGTGTCATCGCGATATTCGGCGCACTTCGGCGCCAATCGCCTGGTTCAGGGCATCAACAACATCGAGTTGATCACCGATCGATCACTGGAAATCAACCTGCGGGAGATCACTCAGGTCAAGAAGGACTGGCCGGACCGTGCACTGATCGTGTCGCTGATGGTGCCGTGCGAGGAGGCATCGTGGAAATTCATCCTGCCACTGGTAGAAGCCACAGGGGCCGATGGAATCGAACTGAACTTCGGCTGCCCCCACGGGATGCCCGAGCGGGGCATGGGGGCGGCGGTGGGCCAGGTGCCTGAGTATGTGGAGATGGTCACCCGCTGGTGCAAGACCCACTGCTCACTGCCGGTGATCGTAAAGCTCACCCCCAACATCACCGACATTCGCCAGTCGGCTCGAGCAGCGCATCGAGGCGGCGCTGATGCGGTATCGCTGATCAACACCATCAACTCCATCACCAGCGTGGACCTGGACCGCATGGTGGCCCACCCAATTGTCGGCGACCAAAGCACGCACGGCGGTTACTGCGGCTCCGCCGTCAAACCCATCGCCCTGAACATGGTTGCGGAGATCGCCCGCGACCCCGCCACCCAGGGCTTGCCGATCTGCGGGATCGGCGGTATCGGCAATTGGCGTGATGCTGCCGAGTTCGTGGCTCTGGGCAGCGGCGCGGTTCAAGTCTGCACCGCCGCCATGCTGCATGGCTTTCGCATCGTCGAGGACATGAAGGACGGCCTTGCACGTTGGATGGACCAGCATGGGCATGCCCGTCTTGAAGACTTCAGAGGCCAGGCGGTCGGTCACACCACTGACTGGAAGTACCTGGACATCAACTACCAGTCCATTGCGCACATCGATCAGCACGCTTGCATTGGTTGCGGCCGGTGTCATATCGCCTGCGAGGATACCTCCCACCAGGCCATCGCCAGTACGGTGAAGGCCGACGGTACCCATGCCTACAGCGTGATCGAAGAGGAATGCGTAGGCTGCAATCTATGCCAGATCACCTGTCCCGTTGAAGACTGCATCGAGATGGTGGCACAAGACACCGGCAAGCCGTACCTGAACTGGACGCAGGACCCGCGCAACCCGTATCGGGAGGTTGGCTGAGGGTAGGGAGTGTGGATGCAGGCGCGGTTTCGCCAGACGCCGGATCCGTCGCGGTGGGGCGCACATGGGCCCTGATGTTTATGATTCACGGCTCAAATCCTGGGGCCGCCCAGCGGCCCCAGGGTCTATACTCCCCGCATCATCGTGCGCCGGGACCGCTGCACGCCCTCTGCCAGTGGCAGTCAACAGCCGTCTGACGCCTCAAGGCTCTAACCCAATACCTCGCAGGATTACACGGGTGACCGTCTGCACAGCGTTTTCGAAGTCTCGGTCGGACAGCGGCTCGCCTTCGTTGAGCAAGGCCACCTGGTAACCGAAGTCGGCATAATGCTGGGTCGATGCCCATATCATGTACAGCAGCGCCGACGGCTGCACCGGCAGAATGCGCCCCTCCTCCACCCAGCGGCGGATCTTCGCCTCCTTTAGCCTGGCCCAGGGCACCAGGCTCTCATCCAGGTCCGCCCTGAGCACCGGCGCACCGTGCAGCATCTCCTCGGCCCAGATTTTCGAGCCCAGCGGCCGTGAACGGGAGTGTGCCATCTTCGCGCGGATATAACTGGTTAGCACGACGCGAGGGTCATCGAAGTGCTCGAAGCTCAACGCGTCTTGCTTCCAGACTTCGAGCAAGTCCTGCAGCACCGCTCGAAACAGGTCGTCCTTGGTCTTGAAGTAGTAGTGAAGATTCGAGCGCGGCAGCTGCGCCTGTTCGGCGATATCGCCCATGGAAGTGGCAGCGAAGCCCTTTTCGGCGAATACGCGCTCGGCAGCCTGCAGAATCTTTTCGACGTTGCGACGACGGATTTCAATCTTGTGGTTGGCCATCAGGCGTCGGCCGTCCACACGGCCAACTCGAACCCATCCGGATCGGTGAAATGAAAACGGCGACCGCCCGGAAACGCGAACACTGCCCTGCTGACGGTGCCGCCCGCTGCTTGCACCCGTCGCTGGGTGGCCTGCAAGTCATCTGCATAGAGAATGACCAGAGGCCCTCCTGGCCGCACGGGCTCACCTGTAGTGAAACCACCCGTCAGCCGGCCGTCGCTGAACTCGGTGTAGGCTGGCCCGTAATCGGTGAACTTCCAGCCGAACACCGCTGCGTAGAATGCTTTGCTGCGCGCGATGTCGCTGACGTTGAACTCGATGTTGTCGATCTGACGATCCCTACCGCGAATACCCATGAACGCTCCGTGCTCTCGGAAATGTTCCGTAGTCTACTCCGCTTGCGTAGCGAAACCTTGAGCCGGCGCAAGCGCCGGCTACCAGGCTTCAGGCGCTGGCGCGCACGCGCGCAGGGCATTGCGCACGGTGCAGGTTGAGCGCGGTATTGATGATGCCGATATGGCTGAACGCCTGCGGGAAGTTACCCAGCATGCGCTTGCCTACCGGATCGTACTGCTCGGCCAGCAGGCCCACATCGTTGCACAGCTCGGTCAGCCGTTGATACAGCGCGTGCGCTTCGGTCTGGCGTCCTAGCAGCACGTACACGTCGGCCAGCCAGAAGGAGCACACCAGGAATGTCCCCTCGCCTGCCGTCAGGCCATCGGTGCAGCTGTCGGTGTCGTAGCGCAGCAACAGGCCGTTGTGCAACAGGCGCTTTTCGATCTGGGCCAAGGTTCGCAGAAACCGCGGGTCGTGGGCCGGCAAGAAGCCGGTCAACGCGATGTGCAGCAGGCTGGCATCCATCTCGCAAGAGCCGTAGGCCTGCACGAAGTGCTGGCCCTGAGCATCGAGCCCCTGCTCGCACACTTCCCGGTGGATCTGATCAGCGACCTGCCGGTAGTGAAGGCCGCGTTCACGGTCCTCCTCGGTGGTTTCGGCAAGCCCCGCAGCGCGGTCGAACGCCACCCAGGCCATGACCTTGGAGTGTACGAAGTGCTGCCGACCACCGCGTACTTCCCAGATGCCTTCATCAGGCTCACGCCAGATGCTTTCCAGGTACGGCATGATCACCCGGCTGATCGCGGCACTGCGCGGATGCCTGGGCAGGCCACCACGGATTGCCTGGCTCATGGCGTCGGCCAGTTCACCATAGATATCCAGCTGTGTTTGCGCGGCGGCTGCGTTGCCCACCCGCACAGGCTGGGAGTGCTCGTAACCGGCCAACCAGGGCAACGTGTACTCCTGAAGGTCACGCTCACCGGCCAGGCCGTACATGATCTGCATCTGCTCCGGGTTGCCCGCCACCGAACGCAGCAGCCATTCACGCCAGGCCTGGGCTTCTTCGAAGTATCCCAGGTTCATGAAGGCCAGCAAGGTCATGGTGGCATCGCGCAGCCAGCAGAAGCGGTAGTCCCAGTTACGCTCACCGCCCACGCGCTCGGGTAGCGAGGTCGTCACCGCCGCCACGATCCCGCCCGTGGGCGCATAGGTCATGGCCTTGAGCACCAGCAGCGAGCGGCGGACCAAGGCCGTGTACGGTCCCACGTCCGGGCACTTGGCTGCAAAGGCCTGCCACTGATCCACGGTGGCCTTGAGGCAGGCATCGACGTCCTGTTCGGCGGGAACCGCCAGGTGCGAAGGGTGATGACGCAAGCTGAACACATGCCGCTCGCCCTCGCCTACCCGCATACGCGCCACCGTGTGATGATCGCGAGCATGGGGGGCCACGGTCGAGGACAGGATCAAGCGGTCCGGGCCTGCTACCGCGCTGAGGGTCAGCGGGTCGAGCCGCTCTACCCAAGGGACGCTGCGCCCGTAGTCAAAGCGCATCACCAGGTCCATTTCGAACGTGGTCTGGCCCGAAAGCCCTTCGACAATGCGCACGACCGCGTTCTCGTCACCCAAGGGCATGAAATCCAGCACCCGCGCCTTTCCCGAGGCCGTGACCCAGACGGTTTCAAGCACCAGCGTGTCGTCTAGGTAGCGCCGGGTGCGCTCTGTCACGGGGTCCGAGGGCGCCAGGCGCCAACGGCCATTTTCCTCGTTGCCCAGCAAGGCCGCGAATACCGCTGGCGCATCGAAACGCGGCAGGCACAGCCAGTCGAGCGAGCCGTCGCTGCTAACCAGGGCTGCACTGCGGCAGTTGCCCAGCAGGGCATAATCTTCAATATGGGCAGGCATCGATACTCCTGGAATTCAGTGCGTCAATGGTGCCGAACCCGCTTTCGCGGACAGGCCCGGCACCACGCGATCGGATCGAAACGGTGCAACGTCAACCCAGCCGGTGCCACTCGCGCTTGTCCCGGGCCAGCAGCTCGTTGCCCGCCTCCGGGCCATCCTGGCCGGCCTCGTAGTCGTGCACTTCCCCGCCCTGGGCCCAGGCATCGAGAAACGGCTGGACGGCGCGCCAGCCGTTCTCGATGTTGTCGGCACGCTGAAACAACGTCTGGTCGCCTGTCAGGCAGTCGTAGATCAAGGTTTCGTAACCGGTGGCCGGGGTCATCTTGAAGAAGTCTTTGTAGGCGAAACCCAGCTCGACATTCTCCATCACCAGTTCCGGCCCTGGCCGCTTGGCCTGAAGGTCGAACCACATGCCTTCGTTGGGCTGGATCTGGATCTTCAGGTAATTGGGCTTGGGCCTTTGCAACGCGGACTCTCGGAACTGGGCATACGGCGCCGGCTTGAAGCAGATGGCGATTTCCGTATCGCGCACGCTCATGCGCTTACCGGTGCGCAGGTAAAAGGGCACACCGGCCCAGCGCCAGTTGTCGATCATGATCTTCATGGCCACGAACGTTTCGGTCTGGCTGTCAGGTTCCACCTTGCTTTCCTGGCGGTAACCCGGCACGTGCTTCCCGCCCAGGGTGCCGGCTACATATTGGCCGCGAACCGAGTTCTTCAATGCCATCTTGGTCGACCACGGGCGGATCGCGCCGATCACCTTGGCTTTCTCCCCGCGAACCGCGTCGGCGGCAAACGCTGCAGGCGGCTCCATGGCCACCATCGCCAGCAGCTGGAACAGATGATTGGGCACCATGTCGCGCATTGCACCGGTGCCGTCATAGAACGCACCACGGGTTTCGACCCCTACGGTTTCAGCGGCGGTGATCTGCACATGGTCGATGTAATGATTGTTCCAGAACGACTCGAACAGCCCGTTGGAGAAACGGCTGACCAGGATGTTCTGGACGGTTTCCTTGCCCAGGAAATGGTCGATCCGGTAAATCTGACGCTCGCCCATCACGTTCAGCAGGCAGGCGTTGAGCGCCTCGGCGCTGGCAAGGTCGTGTCCGAACGGTTTCTCGATGACCACCCGGCGAAACCCGCCGCCCGATTCGTCCAGCAACCCGGCTTCCCCGAGGCGCTTGGCCACTTCGGGGAAGAACCGTGGGGAGGTCGCCAGGTAGAAAATGGCGTTGCCATGGCTGGTCTTGTCGATGCGCTGGGCGATCGCCTCATAAGTCGCCGCGTCGAGAAAGTCCCCGGTCTGGTAGTCCAGGCGCTTGGCAAGGCTGGCCCAGAGCTTTTCGTCCAGGTTCGCTGGAGCACCCTCGCCACCTTTGTCGCGCTCGGCCATGAACGCATGCAAACGTTCAGCAAATTCCTCGGCGCTGACAGCATTGTGGTCGACACCCACGATGCGCAGGTCCCGATCGAGCAGGCCATCACGGCTGAGGTTGTAGAGCGCAGGCATCAGCAGTCGCTTGACCAGGTCGCCATTGGCGCCGAACAGGAACAAGGTGCAGGGTGGAGCAGCGGGCGTTGCCGGTTTTTTGCTCATTCAGGTTTCTTCTCAACGTGCCCACCGAACCCAAGGCGCATGGCCGAGAGAATCTTGTCGCCATACGTGCCTTGTTGCTGGCGCGAACGGAAACGCGCGAACAGCGCACTGGACAGCACCGGGACTGGCACTGCCTGCTCGACGGCCGCGTCGATGGTCCAGCGCCCTTCCCCGCTGTCCGACACCGAGCCGCTGAACTGGGCCAACTGAGGGTCGGCCACCAGCGCGTCGGCGGTCAGGTCCAGCAGCCAGGACGTGACCACGCTGCCACGACGCCACACTTCGGCGATCTCGGCCACGTTCAGGTCAAAGCGCTGGTCCTCGGGCAGCTCGTCACCGCCTTTGCTGCGCAGCAGGTCGAAGCCTTCGGCGTAAGCCTGCATCAAGCCGTATTCGATGCCGTTGTGCACCATCTTCACGTAGTGCCCGGCACCCGGCGGGCCGGCATGGATATAGCCATGCTCGGCACGCTGTGGTTCTCCGGTGCGTCCGTGGGTGCGCGGGATGTCCCCGACACCGGGAGCGAGTGCTGCAAACAGGGGCTCCAGACGTTCGAACACGTCCTTTTCCCCGCCGATCATCATGCAGTAACCGCGTTCCAGGCCCCATACCCCGCCTGAGGTACCGACATCCAGGTAGTGAAGCCCACGCTGGGCCAGTTCTGCGGCGCGGCGCATGTCGTCTTTGTAGAAAGTATTACCACCGTCGATGATCGAATCGCCAGGTTTCAGCAAGTCAGCCAGCTGGGCAATGGTCTGCTCGGTAGGCGCCCCGGCGGGAAGCATGACCCAGACGGCACGAGGCGCCTGGAGTTTCTCGACCAGTGCAGCCAGGTCAGCCGCCCCGACGCTGCCTTCGCCCTCCAGAGCAGTAACGGCTTGTGCGTTGCGGTCATGCACCACGGTGTGATGGCCAGCGAGCATAAGCCGCCTTGCGATGTTGCCGCCCATGCGGCCCAGCCCGACGATTCCCAATTGCATGAGCAGGTGCTCCCCTTCTGGAATGAGTGACGACGTTTCGCCTTTCAGGTTAGTCCAGTGGACGGCATGAGGGTTCAGCGACGGGCGGTATGTTCATGTTGGTTTATTGGGGACGAGACGCCGCGCTATCTGCTATTCAGGGTGCGCAAGTCAATTTAACAGCGCTCGATCAATCAAGGCCCCGTCATACAGCACGGGTCGCACCGTTAAGGTGCAAAGCAATACACACAGCGCCGCTCGTCGCCTCTCGCCGGCGTGCAATAAAAGCGCCCTGAGTGCTCGGCGAGTTTATGCCAACGTTTGCGTCTAGCACGGGGGCCGCCTGGAATGACCGTTCGGTCACATTTGTAATATTTCTCGCCTACACTCAAGTTCCGGCCCGCCATTTGCTCATTGGAAGAGCAACGGAAAAAAAGTCGAACTTTAAGGAAAGCCGGCAGGTCAGGAACTAAGCAGGCCAGATGAAATGGGTTATTCCCACGCACGGCCCGCCCACCCCAACCAGTCCACTCGCCTTTTGGCCGGAATGCCAAATGCGCTGTGCCTGTGCGCACGACTCGGGGGCAAGGATTGCAGTACGCAGAATTCGCAAAGAGAGAATCAACACGAAAGACCGCCGCGGTTTATCAGTACCCGGCCAAGCTTAGGGACGGAGAGAAAGAATGATCAGTGCCGCTGTCGCGACTCAAGTAGCTACCTTTACATCGGAACACCGCGAACCGCTCATCCCGGAGCTCGCCAAGACAGGCAAGGCACCTGGCGCCCAGCGCCAGAACAACCCGAACAAACGCAAGATCCTTTTCGTCACCTCGGAAATCGCTGACCTGGTGAAGACCGGTGGTTTGGGCGACGTCTCCGCGGCGTTGCCTCGCGCCCTTGCCCACCTGCACGACGTGCGTGTGCTGATCCCGGGTTACCCGCAGGTGGTGGAAAGCGACAACCCCATCCACATCGTCGGTGAGCTGGGCGGCCATGCAGCCTTGCCCCCTTGCAAGATCGGCCGGATGGACTTGCCCGACGGGCTGGTGATCTACGTGTTGATCTGCCCAGAGCTCTACCAGCGTCCCGGCACGCCTTACGCAGCAGAAAACGGTCGCGACTGGCCGGACAACCATATCCGTTTCGCCCGCCTGGGCCTGGCGGCTGCAGAAATCGCAGCCGGTGAAGGCATGATCCATTGGAAACCGGAAATGGTGCATGCCCATGACTGGCCAGCGGGCCTGGCCCCTGCGTACATGCACTGGCGCGGCTTGAGCACCCCGACCCTGTTCACCATTCACAACCTGGCCTACCAGGGTGTCTACAGCCGTGGCTGCAGCCCGGAACTGGCCATACCCGACCATGCCATGCAGCAGGAAGGCATGGAGTTCTACGGCAAGCTCTCCTTCCTGAAAGCTGGCCTGGCCTACTCCAGCCATATCACCACGGTCAGTGCCACCTACGCCCAGGAAATCACCACCCCCGAATTCGGCTGCGGCCTGGACGGTTTCCTGGCCAGCAAGGCGCAACAGGGGCTATTGGGCGGCATTCCGAACGGCATCGACGAAAGCTGGGATGCAGCGACCGACAAGCACCTGCAGCACAATTTCAGCATCAACGACTGGGAAGGCAAGGCGCGCAATGCACAGGCAGTGCGCGAGCTGTTCCAGCTGGACCCCTCCGAGGGCCCGCTGTTCGCCGTGGTCTCGCGCCTGGTCTACCAGAAAGGGCTGGACCTGACCCTGGGCGTTGCCGAGTACATCGTCGAGCAAGGCGGCCAAATTGCAATCATTGGTCGTGGCGAGCCTGAAGAAGAGCAAGCCATGCGCGAACTGGCCCTGCGTCATCCCGGCCGTGTGGGTGTACGCATCGGCTTCAACGAAACCGACGCACGCCGCATGTTCGCTGGCAGCGACTTCCTGCTGATGCCTTCGCGCTACGAGCCATGTGGCCTCAGCCAGATGTACGCTCAGCGCTTCGGCTCGCTGCCCGTTGCACGCAAGACCGGCGGGCTGGCCGATACCATCGAGAACGGCGTAACAGGTTTCCTGTTCGACGAGTCGACGGTAGAAAGCTACCGCGAGGCGCTCAGCCGGGCGTTCTACATCTACCAGAAGAAAGACCTGCTCAATGCCATGCGTTGCCTGTCCATGACCCAGCCATTCAACTGGTGCCAAGCGGTGGAACCCTACGCACGCTTGTACGAAGACCTGGTCAAGCAAGCCCAATTGGCTCATTACTGAAGAGAGGTCGAAGATGCAAAGGCATGGCGCACATGTTGAGGACGCCACGTCGGCGCGCTTCGCCCTCTGGGCACCCGACGCGCGCAGCGTGAGTTTGGAATTGCAGCACCAGGACGCCGTCGACCTCGTTCCCGATGACGATGACGATGGATGGTTCATTGGCACCGCCCCTGCCAAGCCAGGGGACCTGTACCGCTACTGCATCAATGGCGAGCTTCGCGTTGCCGACCCCGCATCGCGCTTTCAACCCGAGGGCGTCCACGGCCCCAGCCAAGTCGTGGACCTGGCCGGCTACACCTGGCAGCACCCCTGGCAAGGCCGCCCCTGGCACGAGGCGGTGATCCAGGAGCTGCATGTGGGCGTACTGGGTGGCTATGAAGGTGTGTCGAGCCATTTGCACCGTATTGCCTCGACCGGCATTACCGCCATTGAATTGATGCCGATCAGCCAATTCCCGGGCACCCGCAACTGGGGGTACGACGGCGTGCTGCCTTATGCAGCGCAGCACAACTACGGTACACCCGAGCAACTGTGCAGCCTGGTGGACCAGGCGCATGGCCACGGGCTGATGGTGATGCTCGATGTGGTCTACAACCACTTCGGCCCCGATGGCAACTTCCTGCATGAGTACGCCAGCTCGTTCTTTCGTGAAGACCGTCAGACCCCCTGGGGTGCCGCCATCGACTTCCGCCGGCCCGAGGTGCGTGAATATTTCATCCAGAACGCCCTGATGTGGATCTGCGATTACCGGATCGACGGCTTGCGTCTGGATGCGGTGCATGCCATCGATCAGCCTGACTTCCTCAAGGAACTGGCCAAGCGTGTGCGCGAGGCCGTCGAGCCGGGCCGACACGTGTGGCTGGTGCTGGAAAACGAGCACAACCAGGCGTTCTTGCTCGAACAAGGCTTCGACGCACAGTGGAACGACGATGGCCACAATGCGCTTCACGTGTTGCTGACCGATGAAACCGAAGGCTACTACGAAGACTACAAGGATGACCCGATCGGCAAGCTGGCGCGCTGCCTTGGCGAGGGCTTCGTCTTCCAGGGCCAGCTCAACCGCCATGGCGAACCACGCGGCGAACCCAGCGGCCACCTGCCGCCAAGCGCCTTCGTGCTGTTTCTGCAGAACCATGACCAGATCGGCAACCGCGCCATGGGCGAGCGTCTAACCCGGCTGACATCGCCCGCGGCCCTGCGCGCGGCAACCGGGCTACTGTTGCTGAGCCCGATGATTCCTTTGCTGTTCATGGGCGATGACGACGGCAGCCGTGCACCCTTCCTGTTCTTCACCGACTTTCATGATGAGCTCGCCGACGCGGTGCGCGAAGGCCGGCGCGGTGAATTCGAGCATTTTGCCGCCTTCGCCGACCCCGAAAAGCGTGCGCGTATTCCCGACCCGAACGCCGAGCAGACGTTCCACGCCTCCAGGCCTGACCCGCAGGATGTGATTGCCGGCTGGCATGGGCTGTACCAGCAGCTGCTCACTACGCGCCGCCAGCACCTGGTCCCGCGTCTGCCTGGCACCCGTTCCCTGGGCGCCGAGGTATTGGCTGACAAGGCGCTGACTGCACGCTGGCAACTGGGGGATGGCAGTACCTTGCGCATCGACCTGAACCTGGGCGACCAGGCGCAGCACCTGGCGGCTGCGCCTGCAGGCACCTGCCTTTTCGACAGCGGCGACAAGGCGCACGCCGGCTCGACGCTTTCGCCCTTCAGCTGTGTGGTCACCCTGCTACCCCCAAACCAGGAGATGCCATGAGCGATTCCCTGCTTCACCGGCTCGCTCAACGGGCGGGCCTTGCCCGAAACTGGGTGGATGCCAACAACAAACCGCAGCAAGTGACCGACGAGGTACTGCGCAAACTCCTCGAAGCCCTGGGCCATCCGGCTGGCGACGACGCGCAACTACAAGACAGTCTATCCAGGCTTGAGCACAGCGATGACGCCCAGCACGTCCCGCCCCTGCTCACTGCCGACCAGGGCAAGCCGCTCGACCTCTCGCGGTATTTCCCAGCGCAGGCCCCGGTGTGTGGTCAGTTGGAAGATGGCAGTCACATCGACTTGCAGCTTGATGCCCAGGCCCACCTGCCAGGTGATTTTCCAGTCGGCTATCACCAACTGGAAGTGGCGCAGCATCGCTTTACGC
The DNA here is from genome assembly GCF_022699445.1 of Pseudomonas sp. I3-I5. Taxonomy (NCBI): domain Bacteria; kingdom Pseudomonadati; phylum Pseudomonadota; class Gammaproteobacteria; order Pseudomonadales; family Pseudomonadaceae; genus Pseudomonas; species Pseudomonas sp. I3-I5. Next base: position 2,800,816 of record NZ_CP093940.1, read on the forward strand.
TCGCGGTCGCACCGCCTGGTTGCCCGTCGTTGCATGACCTGGTCGAGGCGGCACCTGCGCGCTGCTGGGGCTTGTCGGCGCAGCTCTACAGCCTGCGCCGCCCCGGCGATGGTGGTTACGGTGACTGCATGGCCCTCGAGCAGCTGGTACGCAGTGCGGCCGAACGGGGCGCCGATGCGGTGGCGATCAGCCCTATCCATGCTTTGTCGGCCTTCGATCAACAACATTACAGCCCCTACTCGCCTTCGAGCAGGCTGCTGCTCAATACGCTTTACGCAAGCCCGGCGGCCATTCTGGGTGAACGCACCGTGCGCCTGGCGGTCGAGGCCTGCCACCTGGAACAGACCCTGACCTCGCTCGAGCAAGCGGCTTTGGTGGACTGGCCGCGCGCAGCCGATGCGCGCTACAAGCTGCTGGACGCGCTCTACCAGCACTTCAGCCAAGGCGATCACCCGCAACGCGCCGATTTCGAGAGCTATCGCCAGGCCGCAGGCGAGGCACTGGAGCACCATTGCCGTTTTGAAGTGCTGCAAGCCGAGGCGGTCGACAAAGGCCATGGGGCTGATTGGCGCAACTGGCCAGAGGCGTGGCGCGACCCCTTCGGAACCGAAGTCCGCGCCTTGGCCGAAAGTTATCCGGCCAGGGTAGAGTTTCACGCCTTCTGCCAATGGCTGACCGAGCGCAGCCTGCAGCGCGCTCAAGAGGCAGCCAAAGGCAGCGGCATGGTAGTCGGCCTGATTGCCGACCTCGCCGTTGGCGCCGATGGCGCCGGCAGCCAAGCCTGGAGCCGTCAGGACGAACTGCTGGCCAACCTCACCGTTGGCGCGCCACCTGACATCCTCAATCGCTCAGGCCAGGACTGGGGCATCTGCGGGTTCTCTCCCGAAGGGCTCAAGCGCAACGGCTATCGCGCGTTCATCGAGATGCTGCGTGCCAACCTGGCCCATGCCGGTGGCCTGCGCATCGATCATGTGATGGGTTTGCAACGGCTTTGGCTGATCCCGCGTGGTGGCAAGCCCAATGAAGGCGCCTACCTGTATTACCCGCTCGAAGACATGCTTCGCTTGCTGGCGCTCGAATCCAGCCGCCACGGTGCAATCATCCTGGGTGAAGACCTGGGCACGGTACCGGACGGGCTACGCGAGGCCTTGGCGCAGAAAAACATCCTGGGCATGCGCGTGCTGCCCTTCGAGCAGGCGCCTCGAGGCCAGTTCACCCCTCAGCTTCAGTGGCCCGACGATGCCTTGGCGACCACCGGCACCCATGACCTGGCGACCGTGGCGGGTTGGTTGCAAAACCGGGACGTGGAGTGGAGCCGGCGACTGGGCCTGATTGATGAGTCCACCGAACAGCAATGGCGCGATGACCGCCGCAAAGAACACGAAGGCTTGCGCCGCACGCTTGAAACCCACTATGGCCCGCTGAAGGACGACACTGCCGTGATCGATGCCGCTATTGGTTATGTAGGCTACACCAAAGCTCCGCTGGTGCTGGTCCCGCTTGAAGACCTGCTGGGTCTGGAAGAACAGCCGAACATGCCCGGCACCACCGAAGGGCATCCCAACTGGCGCCGCCGTTTTGCCGAACCGGCAAGCCACATGCTTGACAACGAGGATGCCGCACGGCGCCTGGAAGTGTTGGCGCAAGCGCGCGAGCAGGCGTGGGAGCGCGACCGATGAAACCGCTCACTGCGACCCTGCGCCTGCAGTTCCACAGCGACTTTACCTTAGACCATGCTCTACCGCTGGTCCCCTACTTTGCTCAACTGGGCATCAGCCACCTGTACGCCTCGCCGATACTCAAGGCCCGAGCAGGTTCACGCCACGGTTACGACGTCGTCGATCCCACGCAGGTCAACCCGGAACTGGGCGGCGAAGCGGCCCTGGAGCGCCTGGTCAAGGCGCTGCGCCAGCACGGCATGGGCCTGATCGTGGACACCGTGTCCAACCACATGGCCGTAGGCGGCGCCGACAATCCCTGGTGGCAGAGTTTATTGGCATGGGGCCGTCGCAGCCCATATGCGGAGTTCTTCGATATCCAGTGGCATTCCACCGACCCGCTGCTGGCCGGTCAATTGCTGCTGCCGTTCCTGGGCAGCGATTACGGGGTAGCGCTAAAAGAAGGCCAGATTCCCCTGGAATTCGACGCCGACCATGGGGTGCTACAAATCGCTCATTATGAGCACCGCTTCCCGATCTGCCCGGTCGACTACGGCTGGGTGCTGGCCCTAAGCGCTGACCCGACGCTGACCAGCCTGGCCGAACAGTTCACCGCCCTGGCCGAGTCGGCCACCCCGCTTGACGATGCCGCACCGCTGCAGGCCGAACTGGCTCGTCGCGTGCGCGAAGGCGCCGACCTGGCGTCGGCCCTGGTGGCATTCGACAGCCGCAGCGAGGCCGGTTTCAAGCGCCTGCACCTGCTGCTGGAACGCCAGACCTACCGCCTGGCCAGCTGGCGCACCGCTGCCGACGACATCAACTGGCGGCGCTTTTTCGACATCAATGAGCTGGGCGGTTTGCGGGTCGAGCGCCCGGTGGTGTTCGAAGCCACCCACGCCAAGCTGTTCGAGTTGATCGAACGCGGCCTGGTCGATGGCCTGCGCATCGACCACATCGACGGCCTGGCAGACCCACGCGGTTATTGCCGCAAGCTGCGCCGGCGCGTGGACAGCCTGATGGCCAGCCGCCCGCTGGACGCTGACGTGGAGCACTTCCCCATCTACGTCGAGAAGATCCTCGGCGTCGATGAGCATCTGCACCGCGACTGGCTCACCGATGGCACCACCGGCTACGAGTTCATGAACCAGGTGTCGTTGTTGCAGCACGATCCGGCCGGTGAGGCCCCGCTGACCGAACTGTGGTCGACGGTCAGCGAGCGCCCCGCGTTCACCGAAGAAGTACGCCTGGCGCGCCATCTGGTGCTCAACGCCAGCCTGGCAGGTGATTGCGAATCGGTGGCGCAAGCCCTGCTGCAAGTCGCGCGAAACGACCTGATGACCCGCGATCTGTCCTTGGGCGCCATTCGTCGCGCCTTGCAGGCACTGGTGGCGCACTACCCGGTTTACCGCACTTACTTCAATGCCTGCGGCCGCCCGGCCGAGGACGAGGCATTCTTCCAGCAAGCCCTGGCCGATGCGCGCCAGGACCTGAGCGAGGCCGACTGGCCATTGCTCGAGCAACTGGAAAAATGGCTGGGCGGCGAAGGTTGGCGCCAGCTGCCACCGGGTCGTACCCGCAAGCAACTGCGCCACGCCTGCGTACGCTTCCAGCAATTGACCGCCCCCAGCGCGGCCAAGGCCGTCGAAGATACCGCGTTCTACCGCAGCGCCAGGTTGCTCTCGCGCAACGATGTGGGCTTTGAAGCCGAACGCTTCAGCGCACCGCTTGAGCACTTCCACAACGAGGCCCAGCGACGCCTGCGGGACTTCCCGGACAACCTGCTGGCTACCGCCACCCACGACCACAAGCGCGGTGAAGACACACGCGCTCGCCTGGCTGTGCTGAGCGAACGCGGCCCCTGGCTGGCCAGCCGCATGGCGCACTGGCGCGAGCTGGCAGCGCCGTTGCGCGCACAGCTGGAGGATGGCATGGCGCCAAGCCCTGGGGATGAAATGCTGCTGCTCCAGACCCTGCTGGGCACCTGGCCCTTGGGCTTGGCCGTCGATGACGCCCAAGGCTTGAAGCAGTTCGCCGAACGTGTCGCTCAGTGGCAACAGAAGGCGTTGCGCGAGGCCAAGCTGCGCAGCAGTTGGAACGCACCCAACGAAGCCTACGAAAAGGGCTGTGCTCGCTATCTGGAAGGGTTGCTGCTGGAGGCCGATGCCCTGCCCCTGCGTACCTCCATCGCCGATGCGGCGCAGCTGATCAGTTGCCCGGGAGCGCTCAACAGCCTGGTGCAGGCGTTCATGCGCATGACCGTGCCGGGGGTGCCTGATCTCTATCAGGGCAACGAATACTGGGACTTCAGCCTGGTGGACCCGGACAACCGCCGACCCGTCGACTACCCCGCTCGACGCAGCACCTTGGCAGAGGCCGCGCCGCTCGACGCGTTGCTAAGCCACTGGCACGACGGCCGGGTCAAGCAGGCGCTGGTGGCCCGCGTACTGGACTGCCGCATGGCCAACCCAGAGCTGTTCCGCCGGGGCAGCTACCTGCCATTGACCGTCAAGGGACGCCATGCCGACAAGATCGTCGCCTTCGCCCGCCTGGGCGATACCCAACGCGCCGTCATCGTCGCGCCGCGCCTGACCAGCGAGCTGCTGGGGGCTGCGCAGAGCCCTCACGTGCCTGCCCAGAACTGGGAAGATACCCGGGTCATATTGCCGTTCGACTTCTCACCTGCCAATTCGACTGGACTTTTCGGCGGGGCCGTTGTCAGCCCTGTAAGAGAGTTGATGGTTTGTGCTGTGCTGTCGGACTTTCCAGTCAATCTGTTGATCGAAGATAACTAGCATTCAGGAGCGTCATATGAGTGTCGATGATAAACGCATACGCGAGTTTGCCTACCAGATCTGGGAGTCGGAAGGTAAGCCACACGGTGAGGAAGAACGTCACTGGGACATGGCCCGCAAACTGGCAGAAGCCGAGGCCAAGGCTCCGGGGGCCAAAGCCAAGTCACCCGCCAAGCCCAAGGCGCCTGCCAAGCCCAAAGCCGCTGCTGCACCCAAGCCGCCAGCTGATCCCAAGGTCGCTGCACTGCCAGGGGTGAAGCCTGCGGCTTCGAAGAAGCCACGCGCACCGAAAAAGCCGACCGCTAGCTGAACCATCCACGGCCCTGCCGTCTTCAGCGCCGCACTGGCACCGAGCCCCTCGGTTGCCAGGCCTGATGACGCCAGGGCCGTTGTAGTACTTAACCTTATTTTCCAGACAAGGCCATTCGAGGATTGCCATGAGCCCGCGCACCGCAAAGAAAACCCGCTCCGTTGCACCGTCGCGCATTCGCGAAGGCTTACCCTACCCCCTCGGCGCCACCTGGGACGGCCTGGGCGTGAACTTCGCCATCTTTTCGGCGAACGCCACCAAGGTCGAGCTGTGCGTCTTCGACGCCACCGGCGAGAAAGAGCTCGAACGGATCGAGCTGCCTGAATACACCGACGAGATCTACCATGGTTACCTGCCTGACGCGCATCCGGGTCTGATCTACGGCTACCGCGTACATGGCCCTTACGAGCCGGAGAACGGCCACCGCTTCAACCCCAACAAGCTGCTGATCGACCCGTATGCCAAGCAGTTGGTCGGCGAGCTGAAATGGTCCGAGGCGCTGTTTGGCTACACCATTGGCCACCCAGACGGTGACCTGTCGTTCGACGAGCGCGACAGCGCCCCCTTCGTGCCCAAGTGCAAGGTCATCGACCCCGCATTCACCTGGGGCCGGGACAACCGTGTACAAACCCCGTGGGACCAGACCGTCGTGTACGAGGCCCACACCAAGGGCATCAGCAAGCGCCACCCGGCCGTGCCTGAGAACCTGCAAGGCACCTTCGCAGGCCTGGCCAACGACGAGCTGCTAAAGCACATCAAGGACCTGGGCGTTTCCAGCATCGAGCTGCTGCCCATCCATGCCTTCGTCAACGATCAGCACCTGCTCGACAAAGGTCTGAACAACTATTGGGGCTACAACACCATCGCGTTCTTCGCGCCGCACCCAAGCTACCTGGCCAGCGGCAAGATCGCCGAATTCAAGGAGATGGTGGCGCACCTGCACGACGCGGGCCTGGAGCTGATCCTCGATGTGGTCTACAACCACACCGCCGAAGGCAACGAGATGGGCCCGACGCTTTCCATGCGCGGCATCGACAACGCCTCGTATTACCGCCTGATGCCCGACCAGAAGCGTTACTACATCAACGACTCGGGCACCGGCAACACCTTGGACCTGAGCCATCCGTGCGTCCTGCAGCTGGTGACCGATTCGCTGCGTTACTGGGCAGGCGAGATGCATGTCGACGGCTTCCGCTTCGACCTGGCGACCATTCTGGGTCGCTACCACGAAGGCTACAGTGAGCGTCACAGCTTCCTGGTGGCCTGCCGCCAGGACCCGCTGCTGCGTCAGGTCAAGTTGATTGCCGAGCCATGGGACTGTGGCCCGGGTGGTTACCAGGTGGGCAATTTCGCACCCGGCTGGGCTGAGTGGAACGACCGCTTCCGTGACACCGTGCGCGCCTTCTGGAAGGGCGACGAGGGCCAACTGGCCGATTTCGCCGCACGCATGACCGGCTCTGGTGACATGTTCAACAACCGTGGTCGCAGGCCGTATTCGTCGGTCAACTTCATCACTGCCCACGACGGCTTCACCTTGCGCGACCTGGTGTCGTACAACGAGAAGCACAACGAGGACAACGACGAAAACAACCAGGACGGGACCAGCAATAACCTGTCCTGGAACTGCGGGGCCGAAGGCCCCACCGAAGACGCGGAAATCAATGCCCTGCGCATGCGGCAGATGCGTAACTTCTTCGCGACCCTGTTGTTTGCCCAAGGCACGCCAATGATCGTTGCCGGCGATGAATTCAGCCGCACTCAGCATGGCAACAACAATGCCTACTGCCAGGACAGCGAAATCGGTTGGGTGAACTGGGACCTGGATGAAGAAGGCCAGGCGCTGCTGACGTTCGTCAAGCGCCTGACCCGCCTGCGCCAGAAATATCCGGTGCTGCGCCGCTCCAGCTTCCTGGTGGGCGATTACAACGAGGCGATCGGCGTCAAGGACGTCACCTGGCTGGCGCCGGATGGCAACGAGATGAGCGTTGAACAGTGGGAAGACCCCAATGGTCGTTGCCTGGGCATGCTGATCGACGGCCGTGCTCAGGTCAGTGGCATTGCCCGTCCAGGTTCGGAGTCCACCGTGTTGCTGATCGTCAACGCCCACCACGACACCGTGCCGTTCAAGCTGCCAAGCGTTCCAGAGGGCGAACACTGGAGCTGCGTGATGGATACAGACCAGCCACAACTGCGCAAACCTAAGGACCTGCCCTTCGACAGCTCATTTGACCTGACCGGGCGCTCGGTAGCTCTGATGGTGCTGCAACACAGCGAAGAGTGATGGCAAACGCGGTACGTCACGCGCAACGCGTGACGTGATCGTTCCTAGCCCGTCGGGCAATCCCAGCCAGGGATTGACCGGCGGGCTTTTTCTGGTAGGTCAACCATCGCCGCTTGAGCCTGCGCCAACCACGTTCAAAACGATTGCCGGGTTGACCGACCCATGGCTGACGATGGTCAGATGATCAAGTGCGCGTAGGGTACCAAGGCCGCTCATTCAAAGAATGCTTTTCTGCCACATCGCGCCCATGACAGCCTAACAGGGCCCTGAATTCACCCGCGGGCAGGACGCCCGCGGGTGGTTGGCGATCAGACTGGCTTGAGTACCAGTATCGCCAGCGGCGGAAGGTTCAGCGTCAGCGACAAGGGCTGACCATGGCAAGGGGTCTGCTGCGTGGCGACCGCGCCCATGTTGCCCACATTGGAGCCCGCATAGGCTTCAGCATCGCTGTTGAGCAGTTCCTGCCATTGTTCCCCGAACGGCACACCGATGCGGTAAGCCTCGCGCACCACCGGGGTGAAGTTGGCAACCACAAGCACCGGCTCACCCGCGCTGCTCCACCGCAGCCAGGCGAATACGCTGTTCTGCGCGTCATCCCCGATCAACCACTGGAAGCCTTCGGGCTTGCAGTCCTGCTCATGCAGGGCCGGCACGTCACGGTACAGGCGGTTCAGGTCGCCTACCAGGCGCTGTACGCCCTGGTGCTCGGGATACTGCAGCAGGTACCAGTCCAACTGATGATCATGGTTCCATTCGCGCCATTGGCCGAACTCGCAGCCCATGAACAGCAATTTCTTGCCAGGGTGCATCCACATGAAGGCCAGGTAAGCACGCAGGTTGGCGAACTTCTGCCAGCGATCGCCCGGCATCTTGTCGATCAACGAGCGCTTGCCGTGCACCACCTCGTCATGGGAAATGGGCAGGATGAAGTGCTCAGAGTAGGCGTACACCAGGCTGAAGCTCATCTCGTTGTGGTGATGCGTACGGTGCACCGGGTCGTTCTGGATGTAGCTGAGCGAGTCATGCATCCAGCCCATGTTCCACTTGTAATGGAAGCCCAGGCCACCCTCTTCGGTTGGCTTGCTCACGCCAGGCCAGGCAGTCGATTCCTCGGCAATGATCAAGGCACCCGGCGCTTCATGCGCCGCCACGCCGTTGAGGTGGCGGATGAAGTCGATGGCTTCCAGGTTCTCACGCCCGCCGTGGCGGTTGGGTACCCACTCTCCGGCCTTGCGTGAGTAGTCGCGGTACAGCATCGATGCCACGGCATCTACCCGCAGCCCGTCGATGTGGAAATGTTTGAGCCAGTGAAGCGCCGAGGCCATCATGAAGCCCCGCACCTCGTTACGCCCGAGGTTGTAGATCAGCGTGTTCCAGTCCTGGTGATAGCCTTCGAACGGGTTGTCGTACTCGTAGAGGGCCGTGCCGTCAAAGCGCGCCAGGCCGTGTTCGTCCGTGGGGAAATGCGCCGGCACCCAGTCCAGGATCACGCCGATGCGGGCCTGGTGGCAGGCGTCGATGAAGGCGGCAAAGTCCTCTGCCGTGCCGTAGCGCGACGTGGGGGCGAACATCGAGAGCGGCTGGTAGCCCCACGAGCCGCCGAATGGGTGTTCCATGATCGGCAGCAGCTCGATATGGGTGAAGCCCAGCTCCTGCACGTAAGGCACCAGGCGCTCGGCCAACTCGCGCCAATTGTAGAAACGCCCCACTTCGCCGGCTTCATCCAACTCGCAGCGCCACGACCCTGGGTGCAGCTCGTAGATGGACAATGGGGCGGTATAGGCGTGGCGCTGGGCGCGCTCGTCCATCCACTGCTGATCGCGCCATTCATGCCCAAGCGCCCCCGCCACCTTGGACGCGGTGCTGGGCGGCAACTCGGTAGCACGGGCCAACGGGTCTGCTTTGAGCGGCAGGATCCCGTCCTTGCCCAGCACCTCGAACTTGTAGGTTTCACCCACACCCAGACGTGGAATGAACAGCTCCCAGACACCGGCACCGTGGCGCAGGCGCATCGGGTGCCGACGGCCGTCCCAGTTGTTGAACTCGCCCACGACCGATACCCGGCGCGCATTGGGTGCCCAGACCGAAAAGCACACCCCATCCACCCCGTCGACCTGTGCCGGTTGGGCACCGAAGCGCCCTGCCAGGTCCCGGTGATTGCCCTCGGCGAACAGGTGCAGGTCGATGTCGCCCAGCTGCGGGCCGAAGCTGTAGGGGTCTTCCGTGACTTGCTCGCCGCCGGCCCAGTTGATGTGCAACTGATAGGGATGCGCTTCGTTCAGGTGCGCGGTGAACAGGCCAGGCAATGCACCTGGCCGCATGTCGGCCAGCACGCGCTGGTCGTCGCGCGCCAGCACGCGGGCGCCCAGGGCATTGGGCAGGTAGGCACGAATGGTCATGCCCCCTGCTGGATCGGTGTGAGGCCCCAGTACCGCAAAAGGATCGGCGTGCTCGGCGCGCGCCAGGGCATCCAGGTCCCGTTGCCCAAGCCCGCCGTTTTCACGCGTTGAAACGTTCATTCTGACTCTCCCCAGGTACTGATCAGTCCATGCAGGCCATGCAAAGGCACGGCCAGCCAGCTTGGACGATTTTCGGCTTCATAAGTTATTTCGTATGCCGCTTTTTCCAGGCAGAACAGCTCAAGTGCCGCACGCTCGCCTTCGGCTTGCTCCCAGGCGTGGGGCATGGCCGCGGTGGCCAGGCCATAAGCCTCGATGAACGCATGCCGGGACTGGTGAAGGTACTGTCGTGCCACCCGCTGCCGAGCTTGTCGCGCCGGCTCGGAAAGGTCCATCGTAGACGCGCTGCGCAGGATCATCGCAGCAGCATAGTCGAAAGAGCGCAACACACCGCTGACATCTTTGTACGGGCTGTGCTTGGCCCGGCGCTCTTCCAGTGGTCGGGACGGTTCCCCCTCAAAGTCGATCAGGTAGGCATCGCCTTGCACCACCAGCACTTGGCCCAGGTGAAGGTCGCCATGCACGCGCATCAACAGCCCACCCTGCGCCTGCCGTGCAAGTTCTGCCACGCGTTGGGCGAGCCCGTCGCGCTGCTGCTGCAAGTCATCGACCAACGCCTGGCTTTCAGGGTCGAGTTTGTCACGATGCTGCACCAGCAGATCCAGCGCGTGGGTCAGCTCCGTGCTGATCTGCGCACTCCACCGCTCGCTGTCAGCGTCAGTGCTGGGATAAGACGCGAAGGCCTGGTCCTCGGTAGGTGCGGCGAGCATCAGGTGCATCTCGCCCAGGCGCTGACCCAGCAAAGAAGCGAAGTCGCGCAGTTCGCTGACCGCGTCGGTATGGGGTTCGCCTTCGGCACTGGAGGGCTGCATCTGGTCGCGAATGGCGCGCTCCAAGGTGTTCTGGGACCAGGCCCAGGCATCGCCCTGATTACTCAGATAGCCCTGGGCAATCATCAACAGGTGTGGCGCGCCTTGGGCCTCCTCGCGACTGACCCAGGCCAGCAACGGCGAGATATTGGCGAAGCCCGCAGCGGTGAGATAAGCGCTCATTTCAAGCTCTGGGTGAATGCCTGCGTTGACCCGCCGGATCAACTTGAGCACCACCGAATCGCCCACCACTACCGAACTGTTGGACTGCTCGGCGCTCAGGTAGCGCACCGAGCTGTCATCGCCCAGTGCCAGGCCAGCCAGCTGCTCGGTGTGATTGAAATGCAGTTCGCCCTGATCGTTCCCGCAGGTCAGGCGCACGCCCTCCTGGCAGGCCTTGAGCACCGCGCGAATGAAGGGTTCGAGGACGAAGGCATCGGTGATCAGGCCCACCTCATTGGCCCGTCGCACGCGCGACAAGGCCAACTGCTGCGGCAGAGCCGTGCTGATTTGCTCTTCGGGCAGCAAGCCGAACGGTAGCTGGTAGCGGCTGGTCACCCCGTCGCTGGTCACCTCGATTTCACTGAACAGCACGGGCATACCGGCCGTGGCCATGCGCACGCCATAGCTCAGGTCGACCTGATCGACAGGCCCTTCCTTACCCGCGAACCAGCGTCGCTTGGGCAAATACTGGGGCAGGATGGTGGACTGCAAGGCGTCGCGTGAAGGCGACTCGAGCAGCTCTTCAAGACGTTTGCGTAGCACTAATGTGGTCAATTCCGGTAACCCCTCAGTAGGCTGGTTGTGCCAGCTGGGCATGCGGTCGTGGGCAGCCAGCACGAACCAGTAGAAGCCATAAGGCGGCAAGGTCAGCAGGAACGGCAACTGCCCGATGGGCGGGAAGGCGCTGCCGCCGATCATTTCCACGGGGACCTTGTCGGCGTACTGGGACAAATCCAGTTCCGCAGCCTGGGCCGCCCGGGACACGTTGGCGACACAGAGAATCACCTCGGTGTGGCCATCGGCGTCGGTGAATTCCCGGATGTAGGCAAGGATGCGTCGGTTGCTGGGTGTCAGCGTGCGCAGCGTGCCACGGCCGAAGGCTTTTTGCTGCTTGCGCACGGCGAGCAGGCGACGCGTCCAGTTCAGCAATGAATGAGGATCGTGGCTCTGTGCTTCGACGTTGACCGTCTGGTAGCCATAGAGCGGGTCCATGATCGGTGGCAGCACCAGCCGCTGCGGGTCGGCCCGGGAGAACCCGCCGTTGCGGTCAGGCGACCACTGCATGGGCGTGCGCACGCCGTCGCGATCGCCCAGGTAGATGTTGTCGCCCATGCCCAGCTCATCGCCGTAATACAGCGTTGGCGTACCTGGCATCGAGAGCAGCAGGCTGGTGAGCAGCTCGATCCTGCGCCGGTCGCGTTGCAGCAGCGGCGCCAAGCGGCGCCGGATGCCTAGGTTGATCCGGGCGCGGCGGTCCTCGGCGTAGTAGTTCCAGAGGTAGTCGCGCTCGCGGTCGGTGACCATCTCCAAGGTGAGCTCATCGTGGTTGCGCAGGAAGATGGCCCACTGGCAGTTGGCCGGAATCTCCGGGGTCTGGCGCAGGATGTCGGTGATGGGAAAGCGATCTTCCATGGCAAGCGCCATGTACATGCGTGGCATCAGCGGAAAATGGAACGCCATGTGACATTCGTCCCCGTCGCCTTCGCCAAAGTAAGGACGGGTATCCTCCGGCCACTGGTTGGCCTCGGCGAGCAACATGCGATCAGGGTAATTGGCATCGATCTCGGCCCGGATCGCCTTGAGCACATCATGGGTTTCGGGCAGGTTCTCGTTGTTGGTACCGTCGCGCTCGATCAGGTACGGGATGGCGTCAAGCCGCAAGCCATCGACACCCAGGTCCAGCCAGAAGCGCATCACGCCGATCACGGCCTTGAGCACCTGCGGATTGTCGAAATTCAAATCCGGCTGATGGGAGTAGAAGCGGTGCCAGAAGTACTGGCCTGCCACCGGGTCCCAGGTCCAGTTGGATTTCTCGGTATCGAGGAAGATGATGCGGGTGCCGTCGTACTTGTGGTCGTCATCGGACCACACGTAGAAGTCGCGGGCCTTGCTGCCACGCTTGGCATGGCGGGCACGTTGAAACCACGGGTGCTGGTCGCTGGTGTGGTTGATGACCAGTTCGGTGATCACCCGCAGCCCGCGTTTGTGCGCCTCGGCAATGAAGCGGCGGGCGTCGGCGAGGGTGCCGTAGTCTGGATGCACTGCCTTGTACTCGGCGATATCGTAGCCGTCGTCGCGTCGGGGCGAGGGATAGAACGGCAGCAGCCACAAGGTGTTGACGCCCAGGTCGGCGATGTAGTCGAGCTTGCTGATCAACCCGGCGAAGTCACCGATACCGTCATTGTTGGCATCGAAGAACGACTTGATGTGCAACTGGTAAATCACCGCATCCTTGTACCACAGCGGGTCGTCAATGAAGGCTGCCGGGCGGGTACGCTTGGCCATGTACCATTCCTCTGAATGCTTGATCGGTAAAAACCGTCAGAGAGCAGGCGGGCCCGCTCTCCGCCAGGCTCAGCTGACTTTACTGATTCGCCAGATACCGAAAGGCTGGTGCCAAGGCTCGATGCGCATGAACTGGGTCTTGCCGTACCACGACCAGCGATGACCGTTCATCAGGTCCTCGCCGTGCGTCTCGGCACCGTCATCAAGGCCCAGCTCCCACAATGGCAGTTCGAAATGGGCTTCCTGGGCATTATGCGGGTCGAGGCTGACGGCGATGAGGATGTAATTGTCACGCGCAGGCGTGCGCTTGGCGAAATACAGAATGTTGTCGTTCCAGCAATTGAGCAGCGTCAGGCCCAGGTGGCTCTGCAAGGCCGGATTCTGCCGGCGGATACGGTTGAGCTGGGCGATCTCGGCAATGATGTTGCCCGGCTGGGTGAAGTCACGCGGGCGGATCTCGTACTTCTCCGAGTCCAGGTACTCTTCCTTGCCCGGCAGCCCTGCCGCTTCGCACAACTCGAACCCCGAATACATGCCCCACAAGCCCGACCCCATGGTGGCCAGCGCGGCCCGGATGAGGAAGCCTGCGCGGCCGTTCTGCTGGAGGAAGAACGGGTTGATGTCTGGGGTGTTGACGAAGAAGTTCGGCCGGTAGCACTGGCTCCATGGGGGCTGGTTGAGCGTTTCGAAATACTCGCTCAGCTCCTGCTTGGTGTTGCGCCAGGTGAAGTAGGTGTAGCTCTGCGCATAGCCGACCTTGCCCAAGCGCGCCATCATGGCGGGCTTGGTGAACGCCTCGGCCAGGAACAACACGTCCGGGTATTGGCTGCGTACATTGGCGATCAGCCACTGCCAGAACGGCAGGGGTTTGGTATGCGGGTTGTCCACCCGGAACGTCTTCACGCCCTCCTCCACCCAACCGATGATCACATCGCGCAGTGCAATCCACAGCCCAGGTACGGCGTCGGGTGCGTAGAAATCGACGTTGACGATGTCCTGGTACTTTTTCGGCGGGTTCTCGGCGTAGCGGATGGTCCCGTCCGGGCGCCAGCTGAACCAGCCTGGATGCGCTTGGAGCCAAGGGTGGTCCTGGGAGCATTGGATGGCGAAGTCCAGGGCGATTTCCAGACCATGCTGGGCTGCGGCCGACACCAAGCGGCGGAAATCTTCACGCGTGCCGAGTTTGGGGTGGATCGCATCGTGCCCACCGTCGGCACTGCCAATTGCGTAAGGGCTGCCAGGGTCGCCCGGCTGTGCCTGCAAAGCATTGTTCCGGCCCTTTCTATGCTGCATGCCGATGGGGTGGATGGGCGGGAAATACAACACGTCGAAGCCCATGTCGCGAATCATCGGCAGGCGCTGGTGCACATCGTTGAAGGTACCGTGGCGCTGGGGATCATCGGTGATCGAACGTGGGAACAGCTCATACCAGCTGGCGAATTGCGCGGCCGGGCGGTCCACATCCAGCGGGTAGTCGCAACTGCGAGTCAGGTAGCTGCGGTGCTCGGCCGCAGCCATCATCTGCGACGCCTCGGCGCCCAGCAGCAGGGCCACTTGTTCATCCTCGGGCAGCGTTTGCAAGGTGCCTTGCAGCGCCTGTAATTGCTCGCGCAGAGCGCCGCTGCTCAATTCGATGCCCTTGCCCAGCAGCAAACGCCCTTCCTCAAGCTCAAGCTTTACGCCGACACCGGCATTGAACTTCTTCTCCAGGTCGTAGCAGTACGTGGCATACGGATCGATCCAGGCTTCGATGCTGAACACATGCGGCCCGATTTCAGTCGGGGTAAATTCTGCCAGCCACAGGTCATTGCCAGGCGAGGTCATGGGCACACAATGAATGCGTCGGCTACCGGCCTGACGCCAGTTCAACACCACGGCCATGCGGTCATGGCCGTCAGTGAATACCTTGGTGCTGACCGAAACCGGCTGATTGCTGATGGCCTTGGCGGCAAAGGCGCCGCCATCTAGCACCGGCTGGGTGTCCTCGATGGCGATACGCGGTGCCATCAAGGCCTGGGACAGGCTGATGACCTGCTCCGGATGATCGTTTGCCGTGGGCACGCTTTCGAAGGGCTCGTTCAAAGACATCAGGCCTTGCTCCCTGGGACTGGTGGCGGTAAGGGTTGAGAGCGCGGCGACCGAGTCTGGGTTCAAAAATGAATTGATTCACGGCACCAGCGGTCGAACGCTGCAGGACAGGTTCACTCAACCCCACGAGGCATGGTCATGACGCTCCCAACGCCCCCGGAAACGCCCGATCCGAACATTGACGATCCCAACCTCCCGCCCCCGGAGCCTGAGCGTGATCCGGATGAGCTGCCGATTCAGCCGACGGTCCCGCCAACCGTGGGTGATCCACCCAGCCAGGAACCCCCGATAAAGGCGGGCGACTGAAGTCGAAAACTGTCAGTTTTGCCAGTGGCGCATCGGCCGCGTTGTTCCGATCATGAGTCACCTTTGTGATTCAGGAGTTACGGATATGACGCTTGACGGTATGAGCCACAGCGAGCGAAATGAATACGAAGCCTATGTCATCGAGTGTCTCCAGGAGGCAGGCATCAAGGATTCTAATCCTGCGACAGTTCTGAAGACACTCGATAAGGACGCCTTCAGGCGCGCCATTGGCCAGATGAAGGACGATTTCGATTTCGGTTTCAAGCCTGAGTCGATAACATCTGTCGCTCAACTGGCCGAGGCAATTTGGCGAGCATCGCAATCGAGGTGAGGGATCACCCCTGGGGCACATCACTGAAGGATCTAGGTAATCTGCCCCAGTTCCGCCATGCTGATTTCTCGCATTTTGAACTTCTGCACCTTGCCCGTCACCGTCATGGGAAATTCATCGACGAAGCGAATATGGCGGGGCACCTTGTAGTGGGCGATACGGGACTTGCACCAGGCCTGCAGTGCCTCTGCAGTAGCCTGGTGACCCGGATGCAGCTTGATCCAGGCGACGATGTCCTCGCCATAGCGGCTGCACGGGATACCAATGACCTGGGCATCGGCCACCGCCGGGTGGGTATAGAAGAACTCCTCTATTTCACGTGGGTAGATGTTCTCGCCACCGCGAATGATCATGTCCTTGTTGCGCCCGACGATACGCACATACCCCGCCTCGTCCATCACCGCCAGGTCACCGGTGTGCATCCATCCGGCCGCGTCGATGGCGCTGGCTGTCGCCTGGGGGTTATCCCAGTAACCCAGCATCACGCTGTAGCCGCGCGTGCACAGCTCACCGGTCTGACCGCGTGCAACCGTGCCGCCCTGCGGGTCGATGATCTTGCTTTCCAGCTGCGGCTGGGTACGGCCCACTGTGGTGACGCGCAGTTCCAGCACGTCATCCGGCCCGGTTTGCAAAGACACCGGGCTGGTTTCGGTCATGCCATAGGCGATCTGCACCTGGGCCATGTGCATCTGGTCGATGACCCTGCGCATCACCTCGATCGGGCAAGTGGCGCCTGCCATGATGCCGCTGCGCAAGGACGACAGGTCCACATGCTGGCGAGCCGGATGGTCGAGCATGGCAATGAACATGGTGGGCACGCCGTACAGAATGGTGCCACGTTCCTCGGCCACGGCGCGCAAGGCCAACTCGGCATCGAAGGCGTCGCTTGGGTAGATCATGGTAGTGCCATGGGTGATGCAGCCCAGGTTGCCCATGACCATACCGAAACAGTGGTACAGGGGCACCGGGATCACCATGCGGTCGCGTTCAGTCAAGCCCAGGCTGGCGCCGACCATGAAGCCGTTGTTCAGGATGTTGTAATGGCTGAGGGTAGCGCCCTTGGGCGCGCCAGTGGTGCCGGAGGTGTACTGAATGTTCACCGGTTGGTCGAAATGAAGGCTGTTCTGCCGGGCGATGCACGCCTCGCGGCTGACGGACGCGCCCCAAGTGGCCAGTGCCTCCCACGGCAGAAAGCCAACAGGCGGGTCGTTGGCCAGGCTTATCACCCCGCGCAAGGCAGGCAGCGAGGCACTGGTGACCTGACCGGGTGCGGCGGTAGCCAATTCGGGCACCAAGGCCTGGATCATGGCGTGGTAATCGGAATGCTTGAACGCATCGGCACAGACCAGCCAACTGCACCCTGACTGGCGCAGCACATATTCAAGCTCGCCCACACGGTAAGCCGGGTTGACGTTGACCAGGATGGCACCCAACTTGGCGGTTGCCACCTGGAGAATGCACCATTGCGCGCAGTTGGGTGACCAGATGCCCACGCGGTCACCGGTTTCGATCCCAAGGGCCATCAGCGCTCGAGCACACGACTCAACCTGCTCTGCCAGTTGCCGCCAGCTGTAGCGCAGGCGCTGGTGCCGAGCCACCAACGCTTCCTGCTCGTGCAGGCGCGCTACTGTAGCGTCGAAGGCCTGGCCGATGGTTTGGGTAAGCAAAGGGCGATCCTGGCGACCGCGGGTATAGCTGGGTTGAGTCATGTGCGTCCCTTCTTTTGATTGTTCTGGATAGGGGCCAAGCGCGCGCCAATCACTTTGGCTCAGATTTACGTTTACGTAAAGGTGATGGATAAATTGACAAAAAAGCAGGCGCAGGTTTACGTTTACGTAAAGGTGATAGGCAGCAACGCACGTTGTCGGCGTCAGCCGCCTACCCAGGTAAGCTTGCCGCTAGCGGCGTGATCCCATTTCAAGAACAACAAGGTGCCCCCGCATGCATTACCCCAGCCTGAACTTCGCCCTGGGCGAGACCATCGACATGCTTCGCGACCAGGTGCGCACCTTCGCCGCCGCCGAGCTCGCCCCTCGCGCCGCGCAGATCGACCACGACAACCTGTTCCCTGCCGACATGTGGCGCAAATTCGGCGACATGGGCCTGCTCGGCATCACCGTGCCGGAAGAATACGGTGGCGCAGGCCTGGGTTATCTCGCCCACGTGGTGGCGATGGAGGAGATCAGCCGCGCCTCGGCCTCGGTCGCGCTGTCCTACGGCGCCCACTCCAATTTGTGCGTCAACCAGATCAACCGTAACGGCACGCCCGCGCAAAAGGCCAGATACCTGCCCAAGCTGGTCAGCGGCGAGCACGTCGGCGCCCTGGCTATGAGTGAACCCAATGCCGGGTCGGACGTGGTGTCGATGAAACTGCGCGCCGACAAGCGCGGCGACCACTATGTGCTCAACGGCAGCAAGACGTGGATCACCAACGGACCCGATGCCAACACCTACGTCATCTACGCCAAGACCGATCTGGAAAAGGGCCCCCATGGCATCACTGCGTTCATCGTCGAGCGCGAGTGGGCAGGCTTTAGCCGCAGCAACAAGTTCGACAAACTGGGCATGCGTGGCTCGAACACCTGCGAGCTGTTCTTCGATGACGTGCACGTGCCCCAGGACAACATCCTCGGTCAACTCAATGGCGGCGTGCGGGTGTTGATGAGCGGCCTGGACTACGAGCGCGTGGTGCTATCCGGCGGCCCGACCGGCATCATGCAGAGTTGCATGGACCTGGTGGTGCCGTACATTCATGACCGCAAGCAGTTCGGGCAAAGCATCGGCGAGTTCCAGCTGATCCAGGGCAAGGTCGCCGACATGTACACCCAGCTCAATGCCAGCCGCGCCTACCTGTATGCCGTGGCCCAGGCCTGCGACCGCGGCGAGACAACGCGCAAGGATGCGGCCGGGGTGATTCTCTACACCGCCGAGCGCGCCACGCAGATGGCCTTGGAAGCGATCCAGATTCTTGGCGGTAACGGCTACATCAACGAATTCCCCGCAGGTCGCTTGTTGCGCGATGCCAAGCTGTACGAAATCGGCGCCGGCACCAGCGAAATTCGCCGAA
The DNA here is from genome assembly GCF_022699445.1 of Pseudomonas sp. I3-I5. Classification (NCBI taxonomy): domain Bacteria; kingdom Pseudomonadati; phylum Pseudomonadota; class Gammaproteobacteria; order Pseudomonadales; family Pseudomonadaceae; genus Pseudomonas; species Pseudomonas sp. I3-I5. Next base: position 2,819,485 of record NZ_CP093940.1, read on the forward strand.
TGCTGATCGGCCGCGAGTTGTTCAACGAGACCCGCTGAACGCGCTGGCGCCACGGCAGGCTCATCACGCCAGCCGTGGCCACACTGGCCAACCTTGCAGGGCCGCGCCAAGGGCGCGCCACTGCACCAGGAGTCATGATGATTCTGAAATCCCAAGTGAACCCCAGGTCACCCGAATTCGCCCAGTGCCAGGCGGCCATGCAGGCCCAGGTGGACAACCTGCGTGAACTGCTTGCCCAGGTAGCCCAAGGCGGCGGCGCCAAGGCGCAGGAGCGGCACACCTCGCGAGGCAAACTGTTGCCCCGCGAGCGAATCGACCGTCTGCTCGATGCCGGTTCTGCCTTTCTCGAGATCGGCCAGTTGGCTGCACACCAGGTCTATGGCGAAGACGTTCCGGCAGCCGGCCTGATCGCCGGGATCGGGCGCGTGGAAGGCGTGGAATGCATGATCGTGGCCAACGACGCCACGGTCAAAGGTGGCTCCTATTACCCGTTGACGGTGAAAAAGCACCTGCGAGCGCAGACCATCGCCTTGCAGAACCGCCTCCCATGCATCTACCTGGTGGATTCGGGCGGCGCCAACTTGCCGCGTCAGGACGAGGTGTTTCCCGACCGTGAACACTTCGGGCGGATTTTCTTCAACCAGGCCAACATGAGTGCACTGGGCATCGCCCAGATTGCCGTGGTAATGGGGTCATGCACCGCAGGCGGCGCCTATGTGCCAGCGATGGCGGACGAGGCGATCATGGTGCGCCAGCAGGCCACCATCTTCCTGGCCGGTCCACCGCTGGTGAAGGCTGCCACGGGCGAGGTGGTGAGTGCCGAGGCGCTGGGCGGCGCCGATGTACATTGCCGTACCAGCGGTGTAGCCGACCATTACGCCGACAATGACGAGCATGCCCTGGCGCTGGCCAGGCGCTGCGTGGCCAATCTCAACTGGCGCAAGCTCGGCGCCGTGCAATGCATGCCACCGGTTGCGCCCTTGTATCCAGCGCAAGAGCTCTACGGCGTGATTCCGGCTGACGCCAAGCAGCCTTTCGATGTACGCGAAGTCATCGCACGGCTGGTCGATGGCTCGGTCTTCGATGAATTCAAGGCCCTGTTCGGAACGACCCTGGTGTGCGGTTTCGCTCACCTGCACGGCTACCCGATCGCCATCCTGGCCAATAACGGCATCCTGTTTGCCGAGGCTGCGCAAAAAGGCGCGCACTTCATCGAACTGGCTTGCCAGCGCGGTATCCCGTTGCTGTTCCTGCAGAACATCACGGGGTTCATGGTGGGCAAGAAGTACGAAGAAGGCGGCATCGCCAAGCATGGCGCCAAGTTGGTCACAGCCGTGGCCTGCGCGCAGGTGCCCAAGTTCACGGTCATCATTGGCGGCAGTTTCGGTGCCGGTAACTACGGCATGTGCGGGCGCGCCTACGACCCGCGCTTTCTCTGGATGTGGCCCAATGCGCGCATCGGGGTGATGGGCGCCGAACAGGCTGCCGGCGTGCTGGTGCAGGTCAAGCGCGAGCAGAGCGAGCGCAGCGGCGAGCCGTTTGGCGCCGAGGACGAGGCCAGGCTCAGGCAGCCGATCCTCGATCAGTACGAGCATCAGGGCCACCCCTACTATTCCAGCGCGCGCCTGTGGGATGACGGCGTCATCGACCCGGCGCAGACCCGCGATGTTCTGGGCCTGGCCTTGTCCGCTGCGCTGAACGCACCGATCGAACCGAGCCGCTTCGGCATATTCAGGATGTGATCCCATGAGCGATTTCACTACGGTAGAAGTGAGCCACGACCCACGTGGCTTCGCCACCTTGTGGCTCAGCCGCGAGGACAAGCACAACGCCTTCAATGCCTTGATGATCCGCGAGCTGAACATTGCCCTGGGGCAGCTGGCCGATGACGCGGGCGTACGCTTCGTGTTGCTGCGCGGGCGGGGGCGGCATTTCAGTGCCGGGGCCGACCTTGCGTGGATGCAGCAGTCGGCGCAGCTGGACTTCAACACCAACCTGGATGACGCACGCGAGCTGGGCGAGTTGATGTATGCACTGCACCGCATCAAGGTGCCGACCTTGGCGGTGGTTCAGGGCGCCGCATTCGGCGGTGCCCTGGGCCTGATCAGTTGCTGCGACATGGCCATTGGCGCCGAAGACGCCCAGCTGTGCCTGTCGGAGGTACGCATTGGCCTGGCGCCGGCGGTCATCAGCCCCTTCGTGGTCAAGGCCATCGGCGAGCGCGCAGCCCGCCGTTATGCACTTACGGCAGAGCGCTTCAGCGGCGCGCAGGCCCAGGCGCTTGGGTTGTTGGCCGAGGTGTACCCGGCCAGCCAATTGGAGGCCAACGTGGGTCAGTGGGTTGAAACCCTTTTAGCCAACAGCCCCCAGGCGATGCGCGCGACCAAGGAGCTGCTGCGCGAGGTCGATGGCGGTGCCTTGAGCCCCGGCCTGCGTCGTTATTGTGAGAACGCCATCGCGCGCATTCGTGTAAGCGCCGAGGGCCAGGAAGGCCTGCGGGCGTTTCTGGAAAAACGCCAACCTGCCTGGCAAGCCAATGCGAACAAGGAGCCACACCCATGAACCGCCCGCCATTGACAACGTTGCTGGTGGCCAACCGCGGCGAAATCGCCTGCAGGGTGATGCGCACCGCCAAGGCCATGGGCCTGACCACGGTGGCCGTGCACAGCGCCATCGACCGTAATGCCCGGCACAGCCGCGAAGCCGATGTGTGCGTGGACCTGGGTGGCAACAAGGCGGCAGACAGTTACCTGCAAATCGACAAGCTGGTGGCGGCGGCCAAGGCCAGCGGTGCCCAGGCCATTCACCCGGGCTATGGCTTTCTTTCGGAAAACGCAGACTTTGCCCGCGCAGTCGAAGCCGCTGGCTTGATGTTTCTGGGCCCGCCAGCGTCAGCCATCGACGCCATGGGCAGCAAGTCGGCAGCCAAGGCCTTGATGGAGGCCGCAGGCGTGCCGCTGGTGCCGGGCTATCACGGCCAGGCACAGGACCTGGAGACCTTCAGGCAAGCCGCCCGGCACGTGGGCTACCCGGTCTTGCTCAAGGCCAGCGCCGGGGGTGGTGGCAAGGGCATGAAGGTGGTCCAGGACGAAAGCCAATTGGCCGACGCCCTGGCGTCGGCGCAACGCGAAGCCCTGTCATCATTTGGCGATGCGCGGATGCTGGTGGAAAAGTACGTCTTGAAGCCGCGCCATGTGGAGATCCAGATTTTCGCCGATCGCCACGGTCACTGTCTGTACCTCAACGAGCGCGACTGCTCGATCCAGCGCCGTCATCAGAAGGTGGTCGAGGAAGCCCCTGCCCCAGGCCTTTCGGCAGATCTGCGCCGCGCCATGGGCGAGGCGGCAGTACGGGCGGCCCAAGCGATTGGCTATGTTGGGGCCGGCACCGTGGAGTTCTTGCTCGACGCCCGTGGCGAGTTCTTTTTCATGGAAATGAACACGCGCCTGCAAGTGGAGCATCCCGTCACCGAGGCCATCACCGGCCTGGACCTGGTGGCCTGGCAGATTCGTGTGGCCTGCGGTGAGCCCCTGCCCATCACCCAGGACCAGGTCCCGCTCAACGGTCATGCCATCGAAGTGCGGCTGTACGCCGAAGACCCTGCCAATGACTTCTTGCCGGCCACTGGCACCCTGACGCTGTACCGGGAACCGGCTTGCGGTGCAGGCCGGCGCGTGGACAGCGGTGTGAGCGAAGGCGATACGGTGTCGCCCTTCTACGACCCGATGCTGGGCAAACTGATCGCCTGGGGCGAAGACCGGGAACAGGCTCGCCTGCGTTTGCTGGCCATGCTGGATGAGTTCGCGGTAGGCGGTGTCAAAACTAACATCGCCTTCCTTCGACGCATCCTGGCCCATCCTGCATTCGCAGCAGCCGAGCTGGATACCGGCTTCATCCCGCGTCATCAGGATGTGCTGTTGCCCACCGCGCAGGCCTTGTCGGATGAGGGCTGGGAGGCTGCAGCCCAGGCGTGGTTGCAAAGCGAACCGCCCCGCACACGTTTGGATGACCCCCACTCCCCATGGGCCCAACGAGACGGGCTGCGCCTGGGGGCGGGCACCTCGACGACTGTGCATCTGGCCCGCAACGGCCATGATCAGGTCATTACGCTCAACCAGACGTCCCAAGGCCTGTGGGCCCTGCAAGGCGATTGGCTGATGCGAGAGCAGTCAGGCCTGCGCACTCGCCACCTGGCCATTCGCAGAGGCGCCAGCCTGTATCTGCACTGGGACGGAGAGCTCCACACCTTCGAGGCATTCGACCCGGTTACCGAAGCGGCCATCGACCTTGCCCACCAAGGCGGCCTGACCGCTCCCATGAACGGCAGCATCGTGCGAGTCTTGGTAGAGGTAGGCCAGGCGGTAGAAGCGGGTGCGCCGCTGGTGGTGCTGGAAGCCATGAAAATGGAGCACAGCATTCGGGCCCCCAAGGCCACCACGGTCAAAGCCTTGTTGTGCCAGGAAGGCGACATGGTCAGCGAAGGGGCAGCATTGGTCGAGCTGGAATCTTGAGCGCCTCGGGGTCGCGGTGCCCGACGGCCTGCGGCCCTTGCCTCACCGCTCGGGCCACGTGGCCTCAGAACGCGCCGTGTACCCGCACCACCACCCCCAGGAACTCGCAGCCGGTTTCGCACAGCACCGTGGGGTAACGGGTGTTCAACGGCTTGAGCATCTTGTCACCGCCTTCTTCGACCAACTGGCGTAGCACAGGCGCTTTGCCAGGCTGGCGGGCAATCACCAACCGGCCGGGCTCGGCTGGCAAGCCGGTGTCGACCAGCACGCGCATGCCTTCCGGCACGCTCTTGCCGCTGGCGGCGTTCATCGAGTCGTTTTCCACGGCAAGCCAGAATGCATTGCCCGCAGGCATGTAGTCGGTCTGCTCATGTATCTCACTGGTTTCAGGCAAGGGGCCCTGCAAGTCCGCCCACTTGAGCACTGGAAAGCGGAAGCTCGCATAAAGCAGGGCCTGTGCGGAAACAGGCGGCTCAGCGCCGTAATTGCCGGGAGATTCACGCACGAGGTCGCGCTCGACCACCATGACCTGCGCCTCCAGAAAGACCAGCCCGAGCTTTTCCAGTTTTTCGTTGATGGTCTCCAACGTAGGGCGGCGCGTGCCGCGAAGCCAGTGCCCTACCCCACCCTGCGTCATGCCCAGGCGCTCGGCCAGTTTCAACTGGCTGAGGTTGTGTTCGCGCTTGTAGCGCTTGAGAAATGCATTCCAGTTTTCCATGAGCGGCAACAATACGGACTGTATTGGAAGCAGCAATACACAATCTGAATTATTTATCTGGCGCTAGAAAATACAAATTGACCTATGCTCTGAGTTCATTGTGTTTGATGAGAACCTGGAAGGTATCGCAATGAAACATCCGAAAAACGACGAAACAGATCTCGACAGCGAAGCCGCCCGCCGCGCGCTTGATTATTACCTGAACCCCAACCCGCCGCGTCCCACGCCCGAAAACAGGATCTGGACGCTTCACGAGGGCGTCACACGCGATCAAGCCCAGGAGCACGCCATCGCCCTGCTGCGCTGTGCGGCGGCAACCGCCCAGGAAACCGCCACCCACCAGCATGGTAGCCAGCGAGAACTGATGTTTGCGTTGATGCACATGATGGACATGGCTCGCGCGCTGCTGGAACACCAGCGCACGGCAGACCCCGCCGCTTGAGGCAGGTAGTGGAGAATGCGAGGGGTCAAAGTTGGCGCATGGCGTGTGAAGCCAAGGCCCTGATTTGGGGGACAAGGAAGCGCAGCGGTAGGTATTCTACCGTCATGTATAAAAAAATCATTTGACTGGCAAATGATAACGATTATTATTGCACTCAGCTGATCGCGAGATCCGCTGGATAACCCGGAGCTTAGGTCGCTCTCGGATTATCTCCTCATCAGGCTAATCACGGTTTTTGACCCAGCTTTTTGCTGGGTCTTTTTTTTGGCTCTTCAGGCTAATGAAGATCGTGATGGCGGCGATGGTAGCAAAAGTGTTTCCAAGGGTGAACGGCCGTTACAAAAGTTTGCCGGTTCAGCACTTGAGAATCAATCTCGTTCAGCTTAAGCTCAGCGTCACGGATGCTCTCCCAGATGCTCGCTTCAGCAAGGAACTGCTCATGACCCGCATGCTCTTGCGCCTCCCCACGCCCTTACCCAAGCACGCTGCCGATAGCGATGCTGCCCTGTTGCTCGCACTCAAGCGCCTGCCACGCGCTGCGCGCCAGGTGTTTCTGCTAAGCCGTCTCGATCAGTTGGCCCAGGCCAGGGTCGCCACACGTCTTGGCTTGCCGCTACGCAGTGTCGAGCGTCTCATGGTGCAGGCGTTGCTCGCCGTCCAGCCCCGCCCCGATGCCCCGACGCGCCAGGCAGCACAGTGGTATGTGCGTTTGCAGAGCCCGGACGTCACCGCATGCGAGCGTATCGACTTTCGTCGCTGGCTGGACGCCTCGCCCAACCACCTGCAGGCGTTCCACGCCACCGAGCTGTGCTGGCGCAGCTTGTACGAGCCTGCACTGGCCCTGGGCCGCGATGGCTGGTATCGCAAGGGTCGCGCTGCCCTGGCGCTGAGTGGTTGCTCCTTTGCTGCCGCGCTGGGCATGGCCGTATTGATCATGCTGGGGCTGTGGGCGTGAAACGGTTGCCAGCGCACGCGTCTTGATGCTCGCGACCTCACCACAGCGCGATATCGTACGTCAGGTACAGCCGATTGCTGTCACGGCCACGCGCAAAGTCCGAGCGGTACACGTAGTTGCGCAGCTTAACGCCAAGCCCTTTGGCGGGGCCTGATTGCACGACATACGCAAGCTCTGCATCGCGCTCCCACTCGCTCAGACCCGCCGCGCCAGAACGGCCGTTATCGCCGCTCAGGTAGCGGGTCATGAAGGTCAACCCCGGCACCCCGGCCGCTGCGAAATTGTAGACATAGCTCGCCATCCAGGTCTTTTCATCTTCTTCGATGAACTTGCCAATGCCCACGTTGCTGAATGAATACACCGTCGCCCCGCTGATGTACGGCAGCCCCGCTTCGCCATTGAGCGCTTGATAACCTGCACCGAACGTGTGGCCGGAATGCGTGTAGGCGATTTGCCCGCTGAGCATGTCATTGTCGATCGGGCCACCGTAGGCCGCACCGCTGCTTTTGCTTTTGAAATAGCGCAGGTCCGTGGTCAGGACACCGCCAGCCAGCGCATGGTCGTGAATCACCCCGGCGAAGTCCTGACGATAGAAATGCTCGAGCTGACCGTGATAGTAGCTCAGGCGCAGCTGTTTGCTGACGGTGTAGTCGGCGCCGGCGAAGCTGAAGTCTCCGGCTTCGCCGCCACTGTAGCCGTCCAGGTACAGGCCGGTGCTGTTCGAAGAATCGCGCTGTTTGAAACGGGTCAGGTGCCCTGCCGTGAGGTTCAGGTTATCGATTGCGGCACTGGTGACCTGCGTACCCTGGTAGGTTTGCGGCATCAAGCGAGCATCGTTGTGCACCAGCACTGGGGTCTTGGGCAACAAGGTGCCATGCCTGACGACGTTCTGGCCAACACGCGCCTTGAAGGTACCGCCCGCACTGGCGAACGCGTCGGCGGCCCGGCCGTCGTCATGCACAGGCAACAGGCCCGTGCCACTGCGGCCACGCCCCGAATCCAGGCGCACGCCCAACAAGCCCAGTGCATCGAGCCCCACGCCGAGGGTACCGGGGGTGTAACCCGACTGATAATCGAGCAAGAAGCCCTGCGCCCACTCGGTACGCTCGCTCTTGGCGGTGGCTGCGGCGCGGGGGCTCATGCCCTGTTCGTCGCGAAAGTTTTCGTTGAAATAGACATTGCGCATTTGCAACTTGAGCTTGCTGTCATCGATGAAGCCAGTAGCGCCGGCCACAGGCAGGCAGCCGCAGAGCAGGCCACACGTGGCCCCTCGCACGAGGGTCAAGGACATGATCGGTACTCTATTGTTGTTTTTGGGGTGTCAGCGATGGCGGGCGCCTGGCGCCCGCACCATTCAGACGAAGAACGACAACGCACCGGTCAACACCGCCAAGGCGGTGATGACCAGCGAAGTGAGCACTGCCCACTTCACCGTGGCCTTCTGGAAGTCGCCGATGTCCTTGTCCACCATGCCCACCAGCAGCAGGGTCGAGGCGACCAACGGGCTCATCAAGTGCACCGGCTGACCAAGCACCGAGGCGCGGGCGATTTCAACAGGGTCGATGCCATAGGCGGCGGCAGCATTGGCCAGGATCGGCACCACCCCGAAATAGTACGCATCGTTGGACAGCACGAAGGTAAGCGGCATGCTGGTCAGCGCCACCACCAGCGGGAACCAGTGGCTCCAGGCTTCCGGGATCCAGTCCACGAGGGTTTGCGCCAGGGCATCGACCATCTTGGTGCCCGAGAAGATGCCGGCGAAGATACCAGCGGCGAACACCAGCAGCACCACGGTCATGGCGTTGCCCGAATGGGCCAGGATGCGTTCTTTCTGCAGTTCCAGTTGCGGGTAGTTGATCATCAAGGCGGCAACGAAACCGATCATGAACAGGATCGCCGCGTGCATCAGGCCCAGCACCAGTGCGGTCATGACCACAATGACCAGCACCAGGTTCACGTAGGCCAGACGCGGACGCTTGTGGGGCGTGTCACCCAGGATTTCCTTGATGTAGCAATTGCCGCCGCCGGACTCCAGGGCCACGTTGCCGATGCGGCGTCGCTCGGCACGCCCCAGCAAGTAGGCGGTGAACACCACCCAGGCAGCCCCACCGATCACTGTGGGCAGCATGGGAATGAAGTAGTCGGTGGCATCGAGCCCAAGCGCTGCGATGGCACGGGTGGCAGGCCCGCCCCAGGGGCTCATGCCACTCATGATGCTCAACGACAGCATCGACACCGTTGCCAGGATCATCGGGTTCATGCCGATGCGCTTGTACAAGGGCAGCATGGCGGCGCAGGTGATCATGTAGGTGGTGGTACCGTCACCGTCCAGTGCCACCAGCAGCGACAGCAATGCAGTGCCAATGGCGATCTTGATGGGGTCGCCGTTGACGCGCTTGAGGATCTTACGGATCAGAGGGTCGAACAGGCCGGCATCGATCATCAAGCCGAAAAACAGGATGGCGAACAGCAGCAAGGCGGCCGACGGGGCCACCATTTTCAGCCCGTCGAGCATCATCTTGCCAAGGTCAGGCGCAAAGCCCCCCACCAGCGCGAAGACGATCGGTACGACCGTCAAGGCGACGATCGGGGACAGGCGTTTGCTCATGATCAGGTAGGTGAACGTCACCACCATGATCAAGCCCAGGAGTGCGAGCATGGCTTTTCTCTCTTGTTTTTATCCGGGTTGGGCCGCCGATGGCGCAGACGAGCCCCCTACCCGCGCGCGTTCCTGCACGCGGGTTGCTGCGTTTTGAGTTCAGGGTGTAGCGGACGTCTTAGCCGTGGTGGCCTGGCTTGGCGACCCAGGCGGCGTCGGGGCCTACCGTGGCCGGTGCCTGCTCGGCCACAGGCTCGCCATTGAGGCGACTGAGCAGAACCTGCTTGTCACACGCATTCTCGGAAATCGACACCACCACGGTGGCCACGGCATTGCTGGCAAGGCTCGTGAGGGCGCGGGCTTCGGACATGAAGCGGTCGATACCGATCAGCAGGGCCAGGCCTGCCAGCGGAATGTCATGGACAACGGTCAGGGTCGAAGCCAAGGCCACGAAGCCGCTGCCGGTCACGCCCGCTGCGCCTTTTGACGACAGCAGCATGATCGCCAGCATGGTCACCACCTGGCCCAGGCTCAGGTCGATGTTGCAGGCCTGGGCAATGAACACGGCGGCCAAAGACAAGTAGATCGCCGTGCCGTCGAGGTTGAACGAGTAGCCGGTGGGCAGTACCAGGCCAACGACCCCCTTCTTGCAGCCAAGCTTTTCCAGCTTCTCCAGCATGCGCGGCAACACCGGTTCCGTGGAAGAAGTGCCCAGTACCACCAGGAACTCTTCGCGGAAATAGCGCAGCAGCTTCCACAGGCTGAAACCATGGGCGCGGCAGATGCCGCCCAGCACGACCAGCACGAAGAACGCACAGGCGATGTAGAGCGTGCCGATCAGCTTGGCGAGCGACCCCAGCGAGGTCACGCCGTACTGCCCGACCGTGAACGCCAGGGCACCGAACGCACCGACCGGTGCGAAACGCATGAGGTAGCCGAAGATGCGGAACACCATGGTCGAGACCGCTTCCAGCACATCCAGCACCGGCTTGCCCTTCTCGCCCATGGACGACAGCGCGAACCCGCTGAGCACGGCGATGAACAGCACCGGCAGCACTTCACCCTTGTTGAACGCCCCCATGAAGGTGTCCGGGATGATGTGCATGAAGAAGTCCACCACGCCCAGCTTGGCGGCCGAGGCGGTGTACTGGGTCAACCCTTCGGTGCTCAGGGTGGCCGGGTCGATGTTCATGCCGACCCCTGGCTTGAACAGGTACACCGCGGCCAGGCCGATGATCAGGCTGACGATGGTCAGCCCCAGGAACAGCAGCAGTGTCTTGCTCATCAGGCGCCCGAGCGAGCGCTTGTCGGTCATGCCGGCTATACCGGTGACGATGGTGCAGAACACCACGGGCGCGATCATCATCTTGACCAGCTTGATGAAGGCATCGCCCAGAGGTTTGAGCGCAACGGCCTGTTGCGCCCAGAAGTGACCGACCACTACACCCAGCAGGACGGCGCAGAGGATCTGGAAGTACAGCGATTTGGCAAGTTTCATGAGGCATCACCCATTGTTCATATTGTGCGGATGCGCTTGTTGCAAGGTGCCGCGGTCAATCCATGCAGGTGGCTAGCCAGCCAACCTGCGCAAGGTAGGCGCGTAGACGAATCCTGAAAAGAGCCGCCGGGCAGTACGTACCACCGAGGCTTGCAAGGTCTTGCCATCGGCGCCGCTGCGTGACAACGCGACGTCGATGCCACCGCTTGGATGCTCAAGGCGAACCTGGCTCAATTCCAGGGCGTGTTCACCCAGCAGATCCACAATGACGCTGCCAGGGCTGACACAGGCAGTGGCCAGCCCTACAGCACCCGTGATCGCCAGAGCACGGTGGCAATTGTGCGGCATGAAGTAGCGCACCTGGAGCGTGCCGTCGTAGCGCGGCTTGGACACCAGCACTGGCTTGGGTATCACCATGCCACTGACGTCGCCCAGGCCCATGGCCTTGCCGGCTTTGAGCCGCAGCGCTTCAAGACGCTTGAGCAGAGGGCCGTTGGCGTCGAGCTCGTCGGGCGTTTCGGCGCCGGTCATGCCCAGGTCACTGGCCTGGATGACCATCATGGGCATGGCCATGTCGATACAGGTCATCGGCACGCCATCGATCACATCCTTGGCTTGCCCGGTAGGAAACAGCTTGCCGGTCTTGCTGCCAACCGCATCGAGGAAGGTCAGGTGCACCGGCGCGGCGGTGCCCGGCACGCCATCGATGGCGGTACGCCCTTCATAGCGCACGATGCCACCTGGGGTTTCCACCAGCGAGTTGACGAAGGTGCCCGTGTTCAGGTTACGGATGCGCACCAAGGTCTTGCCTTCCTGGCCCTTGACCAGCCCCTGCTCGATGGCGAAGGGGCCGACCGCGCACAGCATGTTGCCGCAGTTGGGCGCAGTGTCCACGCGGCGCTGGGCGACCATCACCTGCACGAACAGGTAATCGACGTCGGCGTCGGCATGCAGCGACGGGCTGATGATCGCGACCTTGCTGGTCTGCGGGCTGCCGCCACCGATACCGTCGATTTCCAGTTCATGACCGGACCCCATCAGGTCGATGAGCAATTCATCGCGCTCGACCACATTGGCAGGCAAGTCCCACGCATGGAAAAACGGCCCCTTGGAGGTGCCGCCGCGCATGAGTACGCAAGGAATTCGTTGCATGATTTCGCACTCTTGTTGATCAATGGACATCATTGATGCCGTGAGCAAAAGAGTGACAGGGATGGATAAATCATTCCAATGCAAATATCGTAGTGATTATTCCGTTTCACAAAACAATAATAGGCATTTTTGGTGAGGAGGTGACTGGTGGAATATGAGCTTCAAGACATACGATCTTTCGTCAAAATCGCCGAACTTGGGAGCTTTCACGAGGCTGCCGAGGTATTACACCTGTCCCAACCGGCTCTGAGTCGACGGATCAAGAAGCTAGAAGAAGGTCTGGGCACGTCGCTGCTGGAGCGCACTACGCGCCGCGTCAGCCTGACCAGCGTGGGCCGTGATTTTCTGCCCAAGGCCAGGCGCTTGCTGGACGACTTCGAGGATTCGATTCTCAGTATCCGGGAGTTGGCCGAGCGTCAGACCGGGCAGGTCACGCTGGCCTGTATCCCGACTGCAGCGTTCTATTTCCTGCCGTCGGTGATCCGCGACTACAACGACCAATACCCCAAGATCCGCATTCGTTTGTTGGACCTGAGCGCCAATGATGGCCTGGAGGCCGTGCTGCGGGGTGAAGCCGATTTTGGCATCAACATGATGAGCGGCCAGCACCCGGACATCGAGTTCGTGTCGTTGGTGCAGGAGCACTTCGTGCTGGCCTGCCGGCGCGACCACCCTCTAGCGAACCGCGATGCGGTGACCTGGACCGAGCTTGCCGACTACCGTTTGATCGGCGTGGGTCGATTGAGCGGCAACCGCATGCTGCTCGACCACGCCCTGGCCGGGCTGAACCTGCGGCCCAAATGGTTCTACGAAGTGCAGCACCTGTCCACGTCGTTGGGCATGGTCGAGGCCGGCCTTGGCGTCTCGGCCATGCCTAGCCTGGCCATGCCCAGTGCAGACCACCCGACCCTGGTAAGCGTGCCGTTGATCGAGCCGGAGGTGACCCGCACCTTGGGTCTGGTCTACCGCCGCGGCGCCTCGCTGTCGCCGGCGGCAGAGAAGTTCGTGTCGATCCTGCTGGAGAAATGGCCGAACCGGTGAGCATGAAACATTCTTAACGCCGCTTAATTTAGCGCCGGGCCAGGCTGCCAATAAGCTGCCCGTTTTATCTGGAGTATCTCCATGCTGAAAACGCTGTCCTGCACGGCACTGCTGGTCGCCACCTTTGCCTGCTCTGCCGCAGAACCCACCCATGACCAGGCCACCACGCTGACCGTGCTCAGCTCCGGCGGCATCATGGGTGCCATCCGCGGCGTTGCACCTGCCTATGAACACACCTACGGGGTAAAGCTGAACGTGCTTGCCGCGCCATCGATGGGCCAGACCCCGCAAGCCATCCCGAACCGGCTGAAACGTGGCGAGCCGGCCGATGTGGTGCTGATGGTGGGCTCGGCGTTGGACATTCTGGTTGCCGACGGCAAGGCCGACCAGGCAAGCCGCATCGACCTGGGCAAGTCGTTCATCGCCATGGCCGTGCGCAAAGGCGAGCCCAAGCCGGCTATCGGCACGATGGGCGAGTTGCGTCAGGTGTTGCTGGATAGCCCTTCGGTCGCCTACTCCGACAGTGCCAGCGGGGTCTACCTGTCAAAGACCCTGTTCCCTAGCATGAACCTGGGCGAAGGCTTCGCCCACAAAGCCCATATGATCCCTGCCGAACCCGTCGGCAAGGTGGTCGCACGCGGTGAGGCAGCCATCGGGTTCCAGCAGCTGAGCGAGCTCAAGCCGGTGCCCGGCATCGACATCGTGGGGCTGATCCCGGCCGAGGGGCAAAAGATGACGATGTATTCGGGTGCGGTGGTTGCCAACAGCCAGCACCGGGCGGCGGCCCAGGCGCTGCTTGATTACATGGCCTCTGCCCAGGCGGACGCCGCTATCGAGAAAAGCGGCCTGACCCCACTGCCGCACTCGGCTCACTAAGCTTCGACGCTCGGCCAGGGCATGTGGGTAGAAGGCGTGCCCTGACGGCGTGCCGCAGCGTCTGAGACCCATCCTTCCTCCTTCCCAAGGCCGTCGCGATGCAAGACATGCTGCAAGAGATTCTCGACCAGGTGCGCCCACTGCTAAGCCAGGGTCAGGTCGCGCAATACATCCCCGCCCTGGCCCAGGTCGACCCTAACCAGCTTGGCATCGCAGTGCAGGGCCTTGATGGCCAGTTGCACTGCGCAGGCGATGCCTACACGCCCTTCTCTATTCAGAGCATTTCCAAGGTGTTCAGCCTGGTCCAGGCGATCAACCATAGCGGCGAAGACATCTGGTCGCGCTTGGGCTACGAGCCCTCGGGCCAGGCCTTCAACTCGCTGGTGCAGCTGGAGGTGGAAAAGGGTCGTCCGCGCAACCCGTTCATCAATGCCGGCGCACTGGTCATCTGCGACATCAACCAGTCACGCTTCGCCACCCCTGCCCTGTCGATGCGCGACTTCGTTCGCCGCCTGGCTGGCAACCCGCGCATCGTCAGCGACACGGTGGTGGCCGAGTCCGAATACCAGCACCGCGCGCGCAATGCCGCGATGGCCTGGCTGATGACTGCGTTTGGCAACTTTCATAACGACGTGGACGCGGTGCTGAGCAGCTACTTCCATCACTGCGCGCTGTCGATGAACTGCGTCGATGTGGCCCGGGGCTTTGCGTTTCTGGCCAACAGCGGCTATTGCCCGCACAGCGGTGAACACGTGCTCAGCGCACGTCAGGCCCAGCAGGTGAACGCGATCATGGCCACCAGCGGCCTGTACGACGAAGCCGGCAATTTCGCCTATCGCGTGGGCCTGCCGGGCAAGAGTGGCGTGGGCGGTGGCATCGTGGCAGTGGTCCCCGGGCGGTACAGCATCTGCGTCTGGTCGCCAGCGCTCAACGCTTCTGGCAATTCACTGGCAGGTATCCGTGCGTTGGAATTGCTGAGTGAGCGCATCACGGGGTCGGTTTTTTCGGCGGTGCCTTGAGGGTCGTATTTCTGTGGCGGCCGTAATCTACTGCAGCAACTGCCGAACAACGTCCTTCGCCTGCCTGGACAGTGGCACGGAGTAAGGCGCAGTTTGTTGGTTACGACGGCCTTCCTTGCGCATTTCAAGCTGCAACTGTTTGACCACTTCGGGCGGAATCGTCCATAGGCCCCCGCCGCAGGTCGAACTGATCCGGGGTGGCCAGACGCAGCTCGCTGGTGCGCACGCCCGTCAGTGACAGCAGGCGCAAGCCTAGACGGATCTGCAATGCACCACCGTACCCCCGACAGCCTCAAACAGTCCAGGAAGCTCTGACACCCGCAGCAAGGGGTTGTGGACCACAGCCGGCTTAGGCGCGACCAGCACATCGAGATCCGGCGCAGGGTTCTGCTCCAGCCCTGGTGCTTTGACCGAAGCGAAGCGAAACAGCTGCTTGAACCACATCCGGACCTTCGGCCACGGTGTAAGCTCCACGCCGCTCGATCTTGGCCAGCACTTCCAGCAGGTCATGCCGCTTGACCGCAAAGATGGAAAATTTGCCCACTACAGGCAACACGTAGTTATCAAAGATGCGCTGGATCTGCTACAGCGTGCTCTGCAGGCCCTTCTTGAGCACACCACTGCGGTGCTTGAATCACAAGCCGTACATCGCCTGGAAGGTGTTTTGCTCTGCGAGGTTGTGGGTGTGGCGCTGGTGGGGCCGGTGCATACAGGGATTGGGATCTGGGGCGATCAGCCGCCACGCTTCGTCGCGCAGTGAGCGTGCCTGCCCAGGCCGACTTCGGGGTAGGTACCGAGGGGCATGCGTTTTTGCTTGCCAGCCCATGAATAGCGAAAGTGCCAAGATTTACCGCCAGCCCGCTCACGCCAAGTGACAGGCCGTCGCTATTTCCGAGGGTGTAGTCCTTGCCGGTGGAATTGGCTTGGCGAAAGGTTGCATCTCAAAGTGCGATGTACGAGCTCCTGAACATGAAATTCAGGGCTAGATGCTCGTGACGCTCGACGCTCCTCTCCAGCACAAACCGCCACAGTGAGAGTCCGAATTTCATGGACTAATTTGTGGACTAAAAAAGTCCGGATGCCCATGGATCGGCGCGGCTTTGACTGAAACGAAAAAAGACGCCTAAGCGTCTTTTTCAATGACTTACAGACTTCCATGGAACTCTGTAGATCGATATTTGGAGCGGGAAACGAGACTCGAACTCGCGACCCCGACCTTGGCAAGGTCGTGCTCTACCAACTGAGCTATTCCCGCGTCGTGATGGGTGCCATTTTAGCGATATCCAAAACCGCGTCAACCCCTTGATTCAAAAAAACTTTTATTTCTGCTCCGAGCCTTCGCGCAGGTGCGGCCAGGCGGCCACCAGGTAGTGCACCATCGACCAGAGGGTCAAACCCGCTGCCACTAACAATAACCCGTAACCCAGAATGACCCAGAAAGTCACCGCTGGCGGATTGCCCAGCAGGATCACCAACGCCAGCATCTGTGCAGCCGTCTTCCACTTGCCCAGGTTGGACACGGCCACATGGGCCCGCGCGCCCAGCTCGGCCATCCACTCGCGCAGCGCCGACACCACGATCTCGCGACCGATGATGACTGCAGCGGGCAATGTGAGCCAGAAGTTGGCGTGGGTTTGCACCAGCAGTACCAGCGCAACGGCGACCATCAGCTTGTCGGCCACCGGGTCCAGGAACGCACCGAACGGGGTGCTCTGCTGCAACCGACGCGCCAGGTAACCATCCAGCCAGTCGGTGGCGGCGGCGACGGCGAATACGCTGCTGGCGGCCATGTAGCTCCAGTGGAACGGCATGTAGAACAGCAGGATGAAAATCGGGATGAGCAGAACGCGTAGAACGGTGAGCAGGTTTGGAATATTCATCGGTACGACTGGCTGCGGGTTGAACCCGGCATTCTACTCGCTATGCAGGCTGGCATAAATCGACTCGGCAAGCTTTTTACTGATGCCCGGTGCCTTGGCAATCTCGTCGACACTGGCGCGGTTGAGCTCTTGCAGGCCGCCGAAATGTTTCAGCAAGTCGCGCCGGCGCTTGGGCCCGACGCCTGCCACATCCTCCAGGCTCGACACTCGCCGGGCCTTGCCGCGACGAGCACGGTGACCGGTGATCGCGAAGCGGTGAGCCTCGTCGCGGATCTGTTGGATCAAGTGCAGCGCCGGCGAATCGCCCTTGAGGGTGAATTCGTTGTGCACATCGTTCAGGTAAAGGGTTTCGAAGCCGGCCTTGCGCGTAACGCCTTTGGCCACGCCAAGCAGGGTCAGCTCACTGAAACCCAGCTCCTGCATCACATCGCGCGCCATGTTCAACTGGCCCTTGCCCCCGTCCACCAGCAGTACGTCCGGCAGCTTGCCTTCGCCATCACGGATGCGCCCGTAACGACGGGTCAGGGCCTGGTGCATGGCGGCGTAGTCGTCGCCGGCAGTCACGCCTTCGATATTGAAGCGCCGGTAGTCCGACTTGATCGGCCCCTCCGGCCCGAACACCACGCAGCTGGCGACCGTGGCCTCGCCACTGGAATGGCTTATGTCGTAGCACTCCAAGCGCTGCGGCACTTCGTCCAGGTCCAGCACTTGAGCCAGTGCGTCGAAGCGTGCGGCCATGTGTTGGCGGTTGGCCAGGCGTGCGTTGAGCGCCTGCTCGGCATTGGTCACTGCCAACTGCTGCCAGCGCGCGCGGGTGCCACGCACTCGGTGACTGATGGTCAGCTCACGGCCGCGCAGGGCGTTGAGGGCTTCGGTGATGGCCTCGAAGTCCTCGTGCACCACGTTGACGATCAGCTCCCCCGGCAACTCACGCTCCGGGTTGCCGACGTAGTACTGCGAAACGAAAGCCGCCATCACCTCGGAGACGTCTTCCTCGATACCCACCTGCGGGAAGAAGTTCTTGCTCCCCAGCACACGCCCACCACGGACGCTGATCATGTGGACGCAAGCGCCACCAGGGTTGACGAACGCGGCGATGACGTCGACCTCGCCGCTGCCCCCTTCGATGTATTGCTGGTCCTGTACGCGGCGCAGCAGGCCAATCTGGTCGCGCAGTTCGGCCGCCTTTTCGAAATTGAGGTCCATGGCGGCCTTTTCCATCTCGGCATTGAGCTCGTTGCCCAACTGCTGGCTGCGCCCTTCCAGGAACATCACCGAGTGGCGCACGTCTTCGGCATATTCCTCGGCGCTGACCAGGCCGGTACAGGGCCCCTTGCAGCGCTTGATCTGGTATTGCAGGCACGGGCGGGTGCGGTTGGCGTAGTAGCTGTCCTCACATTGCCGTACCAGAAAGGTCTTCTGCAGCACGCTCAGGCTCTCGCGGATGGCCCCGGCACTTGGGTAAGGGCCGAAGTAGCGCCCCTTGGCTTTCTTCGCGCCCCGATGAATGCCAAGCCGTGGAAACTGACCGTCGGAGAGGAATACATAAGGGTAGGACTTGTCGTCACGCAGCAGGATGTTGTACGGCGGGCGCCACTCCTTGATCAGGTTCTGCTCCAGCAACAGCGCCTCGGTTTCGTTGGCGGTGATGGTGGTTTCCACCTGAGCGATGCGGCTGACCAGCGCAGCGGTCTTGGGCGCCAGCCCGGACTTGCGAAAATAGCTGGCAAGGCGCTTCTTGAGGTTCTTGGCCTTGCCCACGTAGAGCAGCCGCGCATCGGCATCGAACATTCGGTACACACCCGGGCGACCACTGCAGGTCGCCAGGAATGCGCTGGCATCAAAGACTTCAGACATGAGGTTTACAGGCTTGCGTCAACCATACCGTGGCGAACGGCCAGCAATGTCAGTTCGACGTCACTGGTGACCGAGAGTTTTTCAAAGATCCGGTACCGGTAGGTATTGACGGTCTTGGGTGAGAGGCACAACTTGTCGGAAATGATCTGCACTTTCTGGCAGCCGACGATCATCAGGGCAATCTGGATTTCACGCTCGGACAACGCATCGAACGGCGAGCCCTGTGGCTGGAACGATTTGAGCGCCAACTGCTGGGCGATCTGCGGGCTAATGTAACGTTGGCCGGCGAATGCCAGGCGAATGGCCTGAACCATCTCATCGAGCCCTGCCCCCTTGGTCAGGTAGCCGGCCGCGCCTGCTTGTAGCAGGCGCGTGGGGAACGGGTCTTCTTCACACACGGTCACTGCCACCACCTTTATGTCAGGGTGACTGCGCAGCAACTTGCGTGTGGCCTCAAGGCCGCCGATGCCAGGCATCTTGACGTCCATCAGTACAACGTCTGGCTTGAGCTCGCGCGCAAGCTTGAGCGCCGATTCGCCAGAGTCCCCTTCACCTACCACCTGCAAGCCGTCGATGTCGGCCAGCATGCGCGTAATACCGGTTCGTACCAGATCGTGGTCGTCGACCACTAGGACCCTAATCAAGCACACACCTCTTCAGCAGGGCGATTGGATGCCGCCACCTTAACAAAATTTTTCACAACCGGCCTAGCGCATTGCTTTCGTCAGAAACGGCTGACGACCGGCGTCCGAACTTATACGCCCCGGATGCTCATGCCTGTCGTCGGACAGACGTTTCAACAGGTGATAAATCGCCGCCCTGTCGGCTTCAGCGACGCGCCGAAGCGCGTTGAGCACGTCCGACTCCTGCGCACTAAGCCCGTGCAAGGGTACAGGGGTACGCACCCCGTTAAGCACATACAGCGCATCAACCCCCCTGGCCGCTACGGCGGCCAGGTAATCGACACGTGGCGTGCGCTCCCCACTCTCGTACTTGCCCTGCGCGTTGGGTTCCACCCCGCCGATATCGCCGAATACACGCTGGGTCATGCCCAGCCGTTCACGTTATTCCCGCAGCCGGGGGCCGATTCCATTCATCCGGGCGTCTCCTTGTCCCTGGGTATCTCCGAGCAGCGCCACGTCCGCACTTACCTCCGCGTCGCTCACACAGGGCACTATGCCGCTGCCAGCCGGTTGGGACAAGGCATCATTGTCCTGAGCAATCGATCGTGCGCTGCATGCGCACAAAACAGTCATCCTCACCCATTTCGACGAAGCCTCGTCGCTGGTAAAGCCTGCGCGCCGGATTGGTGCGAAACACCATCAGCCTGAGCAACGCCAGGCGCCGTTGGGCTGCCCAATGCGCGAGCGTTTCGAGCACCCAGCTACCAACGCCCTGCCCTTGGTGGGCGGGAAGCAAATGCAACTCACGGATGAACAGCGCCTGGCTATCCTGGCTGAGGCTGCAGAAACCCAACACGGCGTCGGTATCGGTCACCAGCCACTGCTCGCGCCATTGCCAGGCCTGATCGAACGCCTGCTCCACCCAGAGCAGGTCGTAGCGGTGGTAATACGGCAGCATGAGACGGCGCGTCAGGTCGCGGGCGAACGCAAGGTCACTGTCAGTGGCAGGGGTCAGTTGCAGCATCACGCGTTCTCCCGCTCAGGCAGGCTTGGCCGTAAGGAACTCACGCCCTTGCATGGGCCTGGCGCTGCAACTTATCGGTATCGACACGGACGAACACCGAATCGGCCCTGACAGTGAGCACCCCATCGGCCCACACCTCGCAGATCACCCGGCTTTTGCGTGCTACTTCCCCCTCAACCCGAGCCTTGAGCAGCAGCTCAACCCCCATAGCGGTTGGTTTGAGGTACTCAAGCCCCAGGCGGCCAGTGACGCAGTCGATACGCGGTAAGCTGCCAGGCGCCCGGCCTTCGTTTCGATAGTGGTAGGCCATGGCCGTCCAATTGGAGTGGCAGTCCACCAGCATCGCGAGCAATCCGCCGTAGACCAGCCCCGGCCAGCCGGTAAAGGTAGCGTCGGGGGTGTGCCGGCAGATCAGATGAATGCCGTCTTCGGCCCAATGGCTTTGTACATGCAGCCCGCCCGGATGGGCGCTGCCACAGCCATAGCAAATGCCATCCGGGGCAGCCACTGCCTGCAGGCTCAAGGCTTGATCGTTCATACGCTTCCTGTGCTTGTTGTAATGAGGGCGCGCTACGCCCTCATTAAAGCAGAGAGGTCACGCGGTTTGCAGGCTCGCCTTGCCGGGGCGCCTGGCCAGCGCTACCACAAGGATGAACGTCGTGACCCCGGCTGTCATCAATGTTTCGTATCGGTAGGCATCGCTGACCAACATGTATCCCAGCACCAGGACAATGGTGGCGATCACCAGCCAGGTCAGCCATGGGAACAACCACATCTTGAGCTCCAGCGCGCGCCCTTCCCGCTCTGCGCGGGCGCGCATGCGCAATTGCGACACGGCGATGACCAGATACACCAGCAGCGCAATGGCACCGGTGGTGGACAGCAGAAAGCCGAACACCTTGCCTGGGAACACGTAGTTGACCAGACACCCGGCAAACCCTGCCAACGTCGAGAGGATCACCGCGACCGTGGGCACGCCGGAGCCTGAGATACGCCGGGTCATGGGCAGGGCCTGCCCGCGAGCACCCAGCGAATACAGCATGCGCGAGGCGGTATACAGCCCCGAGTTCATGCAACTGGTCACGGCTACCAACACCACCAAGTCCACCAGCAGCTTGGCACCAGGCACGTTCAGCACTTCAAGTACGCGTTGGAACGAGCCGACTGCCTTGAGCCCTGGATCATTCCAGGCCACCAGCGAAACCACCAGAAAGATCGAAGCCAGATAGAAGATCGCGATGCGATACACCACCAGGTTGGTGGCACGCCGGATCTTGTCCTTGGGGTTGGCCGTCTCGTCGGCAGCGATGGTGACGATCTCCGCGCCAAAGAACGAAAAAATGGTGATCAGCACGCCGCCCAGAACGGTGCCAAAGCCATTGGGCATGAAGCCCCCAGCATCCCAGAGTCGGCTGACCCCGGACACCTCGGCCAAGGGCCAGAACCCACTCACCGCCAAGGTACACACGACGATGAAGGCAACGATGGCCACGACCTTGATCAACGCGAACCAGTATTCGAACGCGCCGAAGTTCTTGACACTGATCAGGTTGGTGCCCGATAGCACGAGCATGATCAGGAAGGCGAACAGCCAGGACGGCACCCCGGGAAAGTAGGCATGCAGAATATCAGCGCCGGCAATGGCTTCGACCGGAATGATCAACACCCAGAACCACCAGTACAGCCAGCCGATGGTAAAGCCTGCCCACGGGCCAATGGCTTGCGAGGCGTAGGTGGAGAACGAGCCGCTGTTAGGGTTGGCAATGGCCATCTCGCCCAGCATGCGCATCACCAGCAACACCAGCAGCCCGGTCATGGCATAGGAAATGAGAATGGCCGGGCCTGCCGTGGCGATGGCGTTGGACGAGCCAATGAACAGCCCGGCGCCAATGATGCCGGCAATGGAAATCATCGATACCTGGCGCGAAGTCAGGCCATGTTGCAAGGAACGCTGTTTCTTGTTGTTCGAGGAAGCCATGTTGAACCCTCTGACTGGATCGCACGGTCATTTTTTGATCCGAGTCAGTATTGGGGCTTGGCCGGGGCGTCACAAACGACGTTTTATCACTACGTGATTCCCTCAAGGAATGATCACGTGCTCTTACACATAGGAACACGTTCTCTAAACTGGCCTGCAGGCCTATGTCGTGAAGGTCAGTTCATAAGGCTCCGAGTTCATCGCTCGCAGAGCGTTGATGACTGACTCGAATACATCAAGAATCAAAGGAATGAAAGCAATCCAATAATTCGTTTGCACCCCCTGATGACACGCGCTTGGATTGGCAGTACATCGCCCATAGGTCCCTGCCCCATGAACCACGACTGCATCAGCCAATCCATCGCCATCGTTCATCCCATCACCCTTTCACATGGCCGCAACGCCGAGGTGTGGGACGAGCAAGGTAAACGCTACATCGATTTCGTAGGCGGCATCGGCGTGCTGAACCTGGGCCATTGCAATCCCGCGGTCGTTCAGGCCATACAGGCTCAGGCCAGCCGCCTGACTCACTACGCCTTCAATGCAGCGCCGCATGCCCCTTACCTTGAGCTGATGGCGCAACTGAGCCAATTCATCCCGGTCGATTACGCGCTGGCCGGCATGCTGACCAACAGCGGCGCGGAGGCGGCGGAAAACGCCCTGAAAGTCGCCCGCGCGGCGACCGGCAAGCGCGCCATCATCGCCTTCGACGGCGGCTTCCACGGGCGTACACTGGCCACCCTGAACCTCAACGGCAAGGTGGCCCCTTACAAGCAGCGGGTCGGCGAACTGCCGGGGCCGGTGTACCACATGCCCTACCCCAGCGCCGACAACGGGGTTACCTGCGAACAGGCCCTCAAGGCGATGGACCGCCTGTTCAGCGTCGAACTGGCAGTGGAGGACGTGGCGGCGTTCATCTTCGAGCCGGTGCAAGGCGAAGGCGGATTCCTCGCCCTTGACCCAAGCTTCGCCCAGGCCCTGCGCCGCTTCTGTGACGACCATGGCATCCTGATCATCATCGACGAGATCCAGTCCGGATTCGGCCGCACCGGCCAGCGCTTCGCCTTCCCGCGCTTGGGGCTTGAGCCCGACCTGCTGCTGTTGGCCAAAAGCATTGCCGGCGGCATGCCGCTGGGTGCGGTGGTCGGGCGCAAGGAACTGATGGCAGCGCTGCCCAAGGGCGGCCTGGGTGGCACCTATTCAGGCAACCCAATCGCCTGCGCAGCGGCCCTGGCCAGCCTGGCGCAGATGACCGACGAGAACATCGCTACCTGGGGCGAACGTCAGGAGCAGGCAATCGTGCGCCGCTTCGCACACTGGCAGGCGATGGGCCTGCCGTTCCTCGGCCGCCTGACCGGCGTCGGTGCCATGCGCGGGATCGAGTTCGTCAATGCCGACGGCAGCCCGGCACCGGCGCAGCTGGAAAAGGTGATTGAAGCGGCACGCGCCAGGGGGCTGCTGCTGATGCCCAGCGGCAAGGCGCGGCACATCATCCGCCTGTTGGCACCGCTGACCATCGAGGCCCACGTGCTCGAGGAAGGCCTGGATGTGCTCGAGAGGTGCCTGGCAGAGCTTGGCTCCTGAGAGGAAGAGGATATAGAGACTCAGCGCTTGCGGAGTAAGCCTGTCGAACTCGAAGGCAATTAAGCTGCCTTCGAGTTCGAATGGCAATTGACGACCAAACCGCAGTAGACCAGGCCGTTTACACGCCGGCTTGCCTCAGTTGATTCCCGCCGCCTGACGCAATACCCCGTCCTTGCTGGACTCGCCGGTGATCACGCCGGTGTGGGGGTGGAAAGTCCAGGCGCTGTCGGCACCGATCGTCTCACCCCAGATTGCCAGGTCCGGCAACCACTGGCCGAGCTGATCGCCGTAAACATTCTTGAACAAGATGAAGTCTGACTTGCTTGGCATGCGCATGCCAAGGGACTTACACAGCTTCTCGGCACTGCTCCGTGTCGAACTGGCGGCAAGGATTTCCAACCCGACCAGGCCGGTGACGGTCAATTGATACTGCTCTGTGCTACCTGAGGCCAGAGTAGCGGTAATGGTGGTACTACCGTTTCGCAAGACCCCGATATTACCGGCGCCGTCCACCGTCGCGACGCTTGCATCACTGCTTTTGTAGCCAGTGGCGCCGAGCAAGGGACGAGCGAACTTCATCTGTGCCGGCAACTGCTTGGGCAGCTTGATCTTGCCGTTGTGAAGGAACACTGGCAGCCGCTGGGCTGAGAAGTCCACCTCATGACTGCCGGTGAAACCATCGCTGATTCCGAACTCCAAGGCCGCGCTGGGCCCATCCTGGCCAACTGTGTAATAGACCTTGAGCTTGCCTCTGCCCTGGGCGAACAGCTGCTTTGGGAAGCGCAAGGTAATACGTTGATCGTTGTAGTTTACTGGCAGGCTCTTGCTTGCCAACTTCGTACCATCCACCTTGGCCAGAACGACGGTGAGTTCCTTGCCTGCATACATCGCATCGAGCTGGATGTCGACCGCTGCGCCTTGTGCGGGCAGGCGGTCCGGGTTGAGCCATCCGGCGATGGCGTGATCCGAGGTCGGGGTGTTGAGGTTGCTCATGAGGCGCTCCTATTGAGGGCCGTGTTGGGAGTGTCCGCCGGCCCTGCCATCGAGGTTGATAATCAGATGCGCTGGGCGCGAACCTTCTGTACCAGGTCGGCCTGGACGGACAGACTGGATCCGCCGTATCGACTGTCCCCCCAAGTCAGCACGCGGCCATCATGGGTCAACGCAGTGAAGGCATAATAGTTGGCGTAGATTGCCCTCACGTTGATCAACTGGCCGGCTAGGTCAGTTGTGTAGCCGCCATACGAGTTACTGCCCCAGCATCTGACCGAGCCATCGGCGAACAATGCGGCGAACGCTGCGCTTGTAGCACTGACTTGCATTACATCAGCGCGTTTGGCGATGTCAGCGGGCAGATTCCCCCCTTCCGCCGCGCGCCCCCACGCCACAACGTGCCCGTTACTGCGCCTGGCACAGAATGCCGAAGAGGTTGCAGTTACCTCGACAATGTCGGTCAAGCGCGCGATCTCGACGGGCACGACCCCACCGTAGGCCGCACCACCGAACGCAATGACCTTGCGCTGACTGGTCAGCAAGCAGTGAGCGGCAGCTGTATGCGCCTCGATCGACTCGATATCATCGCGCTGGGCAATGTCCGTGGGCAGGCTGCCGACATGGCTTAAATCGCCCCATACGAACACTTTCTTGCGCCCATCGGTAGTGACACGTCGGCCGATGAACGTGCGAACGCCACCTTGCACCTCGACTACATCGTCAAGAATCTGAAGGTCTGGCGGCATGACACCGCCGTAGTTCGGATGACCCCAGGCAACCATCCCCCCATTGCTGCGCAGCGCCGCGAATGCGTAGAGGGTAGCTACGATTTCATCGACGTCCCGCAGGTCGAGAATGTATTGCGGAATCTGCCCACCTGAGGCGATAACGCCCCATCCGGTCAGATACCGATCGCCAGGATTGGTGCCGTACAAGGCGACGAAGGCCTCGTAGTTGGAGCGAACCTTTAGGAAATCCCGCCGCACCACATCTTCCGGCCGCATGGTCGCACCGTAATTGGGATGACCCCAGCAGGTAATCGCGCCATTCGAACGTCGGGCCGCCATGGCCAGGTTGGTGACCGAGAGGTCGACCACATCATCCAGCGCAGGTGCAACGGCGATACTACCCCATGATTTAAGCCCGTAAGCGCCAGGCACCGGCGTATCGGTCAGCGCAGTGAAGCCCCTGTCATTACCCATCACATTAGGGACATTGAGCACAATCTGCTGCGCGCCTGTGCGCACTTCGAGCAGGCGCTCTGGCTGGGTATCGTGCCAGGTCTGCGCGGGTGTCCAAGTGGCGTCGCCCCTGTAGCGCCACTCGGCGATGATCGGGCTGGAGGTCACCCCATGTACGGCCGTCAAACGCCGCGGCGGGGTTATGGCGGCTCTGCCATCGACGTTGAAGCGCGCTCCCATGACTCGCAAAGGCCCAGCACTGACCACCTGGTTGACCGAATAGAGTTGCTCCGGCGACTGCTCCACCCGGCCATCGGCAAAGCGTTTGATTCTGTAGCTGAGTTTCAGCCCATGGTTCATGTGGGCGACGATGATCGCCGAGGCGACCGGGACGTGCAGTGCTACCCCCTGCTCACCGGCCTGCACAGTATGGGTGATGGTGTTCACCTGTCCGCCCTGGAGGCCCTCGATATCGACCAGCACCTCATCGCCGATCTCGAGCCTGGCCGCAGCCGCGATCACCACCGTGGCCTGGCCGTTGAGGTCGAATGGGTTGATATTGCCCTGCAAAGCCTCGGCGATTACCGCATCCGGCAAGGGGCCGCGCTGGACGCGGAACTTGATGAGGCCTGACCAATCCGAAGGGCGTTTATCGTCGAAACGGATGATTTCGTATTGCACATCGACTTCGCCGTTCTCGCTGGCCAGAACGTAGCGCAAGTCGATCGGCACTGTGCGCGCCGCACCCTCCTCGCCTCTGGCCACCGAATCGTGAACTTCGATAACGCTGTTGGGGTGGTCGCCATTCCAATACACCACCACCTTGTCACCAGCAGCCAGCCCGGCCGCAGACGGAATCGTCACCGTCGCAGCAAGGCTCAGGGCGCTGGGGTCGAGCACGTCCTGCTGCACCTCGTTGACCACTGGCAGAGGAAGGTCGTGCTGCGGCTGTTTACCAAGCACCAGCTCAAGGTCGAAGGATACCAGGTCGATTTGCCCAGGCCGCATGATGCGGTAGTAGACCGTCACATTCTGGGTTTGGGTCAGACCCGGATCGAGCTGCGCGCGCGGGATCTGGAACTTGATGCTGGTGCCGCCAGAGGCGGGTACATTCTGAGTGTCAAGATAGACCCCGCCGGATGAAGTACTCCATTCGATTTCAACCGTATAAGGCGCGCTGATGGTACCGGGCAGCGGCACGACCAGGTCCACACCCAGGGCGTATTCAGCCAGCGCGGGGTCGAGCACGCCGTTGGCGGGATCTGGATCGAGCGTCGGTGCAACCAAGGTTTCCAACGTTTCACCGACATCCAGCAAGGCGGATTCGGACAACACCTGCACCTTGCCCCGGGTAACTGTGTAGGACACATCCAACGTACCACCGTCGAGCGGTAGCAGCAGCTTGCTGCCATTGAGACGAAACACCGCATCCTGTCCGGCCTGGGCAGTGCTGATGCGCAACGGCGCGGGTTTCTCGAGCAGCAGCGTGGTATCTGGGCGCACACCCCGCCATGTAAGCGTCACCAGGTCGTTGGCTTGCAACTTGGCCGCGGCTGGCACGACCACTATGACGGGATCAAGATCGGCTTCTGTGTAGCCCTGACTGATACCATTGAGCTGCGGCGGCGGCAATTTGAGCGCAGCGCCTACGAACTTCACCCGCGTGCGCTTGGAATATTCAACCTTGGCGCCCCGGTAGCATTCGTAGCTGGCTATGCCCTGGCCTCCCCATAAAGGTTGCAGGTGGCGCACCGGCAGGTCGAAGATCAGGGTGCGGGTGCCACGTACCACCACCTGCGTACCAAGATCGATCTCCGACCTAACCCCCTGAGCATCCTCGCCAGTCCATAGCGCATGAATCTGATCGCCGACCTTGAACCCTCCCGCAGGTGGATCGATCTCGACACTGAGCCCCGCCGCACCTGGCGAGCCCGGCTGCAAGCGCGACACGCTCTGGAGGGTCTGCGGATCCACCACGTGCGGCGCCGGCAGGCCTTTGGCCAGATCGTTGGTGATCACCGTGTTGGGCGACCAGTCATCGGACTCGTTGCCCACCTCGTCAATGACGTAGTAGCTGATTTCCACATTGGCATCGCTGGAGCCGTCGACCACCGAATCGGGGATATCGATGGTGATCGCCTTGCCGACTTGGCGGCTGGTCACCTCATGCTCGAGCATGTGCCCCGACCAGCTCAGTTGGATGCGATCATAGCGGCGCATCTTGGCGTAGGCAGGCACCGTCACTTGCACGTTCTTGCTGTTGAGGTCGATCTTGGCATGCGACACCGTGGCTGGCGCCAGTTGATGGTCCAGATTGGGGTCTTCGCCCGGATAATTGAGCCGCACCAGCACGCTCAGTCGCACCGACTGCTCCTCGACACTGGCGCTAGGTGCAGTGACGCTGAAATAGAGTTCGGTAATGCCCGCTGGAATATCATCGGCCGGGATGTTCAATGTCAGCGGTTGGCCTTGCTGGCCGCTGCGCACTTTGTGGGTCCAGACCTGATCGTCGTCCCAGTAGACCTTGATCACATCGTCCACTTGCATGTTCGAGTAGGCCGGGATAACCACAGGCAGGCCGGCAACGCCTTCATTGATCAGGTCGCCGCTAACCCCGACGTCGGCGCCTTTGGTCTTGAGTGGGTAGACGCTTTCGGGGATATAAACATGACCGATACTGCCTGCCGGAGCACGGGTGGGGTCGAGTTTCAATAAGTAGGCGTTGAAATCATCGATATCGTTTTGCAATGCATTAGCCAGGGTCGTTGGCATTTTATCCTCCGCTGCTGAAATCAGCACATACTGAAACGCTCACGATAGATAGCTAGTATTATCAATTCAGCTTGCGCACGAGTACGCACCGTCATGTTTTCACTGATCATTCGAAGTATTGATCTTCAGGGCGATACTCTACCAATTGCCCATTGGCCGCATAGGTATCCAGCGCCAATACAGGCAGGTATCCGCCAGCGGTATCCTGATTGAATTCTCGCTGATAGCGTCTCGCAGTATCTTTGGCTGTTGCGGTGTTCCGATAATAAAATGCCTCCAACGGAAGGTCCGCCGGCACATTGTCGGGCCAAACGTTCATCACCGCTTCGTTCCAATCGTTGGCGGAACGCAGCTTTCGGACTTCCGCCGCCAACTGAAAGCCCGCCTGGTCTGCATCAAAGGCACAAGTGCCGTTCCGGCCGCCGTTATAGCGGTTATTCCACTGTGTAGCCGTAGTGATGCCTAAGCTTCGGCAGACCCCCTGATGAGAGCAAGGATTATTTCTGCGTGACGTTGCCGCATTCTGCGGATACATACAACGCAACGTGATGGGCTGAGCTGCCGGAGCGCCCGATGCTTTCAATATATAGCCCTGGGTGTAGTTTGACGATTGAACAACCTGGGTATCGGCTGCATAGAAACTGAACGAAACAGCGTTATTGAGTTTAGAGTCAGGCGTATTATTCCAAACACGAAAGTTCCCGGGGCCGGCCCCACGCACCCATACGCCATTGCAGTTGTAACGGGCACTCCCGTCCGGGCAGGCAGGCGCCGTATCCACATATCGAGCGTTGATTCGTGCTGCTACAGCGTAACCTTCGTTTAACTGCTCAGACTGAGCAAAACCGAAGACAAGGGAGTCGCTCGGCTGGTAGCGAACAAGGGGTAACCACTCCCCCGTGGCCTGATACCAGCTCAATTGGTGTCTCTGCCCGCGCCACAACGCGCCCGGTACGTCCAAGCGGTAATACAGTGCCTGGACGGCTACTTTCGCCGGAGTCTGGGCATCCCAGTTGCTCACCTCAACGGTTTCGGGCTGCGGCCGAGAGCTCACATCGTAAGCCTTGTCCTGGGCCAACGCTTCGAAACGGTTCATGAGGATGAAGCCGGTATTCTCCGTAGCCGTCGCCGCCGGCAGATCGCTGCGCAGGTAGACAAACTGCTCACTGCCTCGCTGGCTGGCTGCCGAATCATGCTCCCAGAACTTGTACGGATGGTTCTGCGGCATTGGCCTGGCCAGCACGCCGCTACAGGAGTAATCGGGTTGATTTGCAGCGCATTTTTCGGGGGTATCAGCCAGGCGCATGTTCAGCGCATCGGCAACTTCGGGACCACTCATGGCCCAGATACTGGAAGTGGACAGGCATAGCAGGGCTATACCGCAAATTTGCAGCGCTAGGCGATTCATGGGTGACTCCTGAAAAGACCGCGGCACACGTACTGCCACCACCGGTACTCTGGGCAAAGCCATGCACGGGCGGTGGCAGGGTCATTCAACCAAGGGGATATCCCGCCGGACCACTAGAGATACGGTACGGCCGGCCACACATTGCAACCCTCGGCGAGTGCTTGCTGTTGCGTGGCATCGGGGCGTATGGGCTCCATGTTGTAGACCGGCTTGTCACGTATGGCACGCCCCTGGTCGGTGCCATTCAGATGGCAGACCAGTTGCCTGCGCATGCCACCCCCGTACCGATCCCCACTCCAACGCGGGTCATCGCCATATTTTCTCAGCAACTCGGCATACATCGCTTCGGTCTCGTTCGCAGCGATGCGCCGGCCGTGCGCCGTAGGCGTGACCGCCAAAGACCATACGTCTTTCCCTAAGTGCGGGTCGTCACGCTGGATCCACTCAGCGCTTTGAATATAGGGCTTATTGGAGCTTGCCTGAATGCGACGCGGCAGGTCTCGATGTTGCGCATCGGCCTCACAGGAGAAGCGCGCCGCACTGTTGGCGGACTGCGGAAAGTCGAACCTCACCACCGGGACCCATGACCCGGTGTGCTGATAATAATCAAACTGGTTCTTCATGGCTTGCTTGCGACCGGCATCAAGACTATAGAAAAAGGCCGCCACCGGAACTTTATCCTTATCCCAAGTCGCCACGCGCAACTCCGTTTGAGTCTCCAACGCATCAGACGTATTGGCGATCGCCTGGCGGGCACTGATAAAGTCCTTGAACGCCTCAGTGCGTTGCGCACGGCCAAGGCTTCTTTTCAAACTGAAACCACATAGTCTTTGGTGGCGGTTGGTGCCAGCGAATGCCTGCAAACCGTTATAATGACCGACCCATCCTGTTGCGTCGGTAATCCCGAGTGCCTGACAACTGTTCTCCACTTCAGCGGTGTTGGCATTATCCAAACAGCCACGTTCTTGGCGGAAGTCGGTCCAGGCGTCGAGTGGAAACGCACAGACGACGTTCAGCTTTTTATCAGCATCGTTCACGAACTGACGAGGCGTGATGATGTAGCCGTTGTTCGCCGCCATGCCAGGATCTCGATAAGCGATTTGGTCGGCACGCATCCAGGAGACCGAAACGCCACCCGAAGCTACCGACGCCGGGCTAGGGTTCCAGACATAATATTTAAGAGGGTCGTTCGGTGTGGGGATCTTTTCCGGATTGCCAACTTTTTCATCCCAACGATGCGTGGCCCTTAACATCACCCCACTGCAGTCGACGGCCGGATCCAAGCCACAATCGGAACGCGTATCGGAATACCAACTTTCAATCTGCTTGACGACACCTTCACACGTGGCGGCGTCTGCTATCCCAGTAAAAGTCGACAGTGGAATCAAAACACAGGCGACTCTCGCCTTCATCCTGATCATCGCGGCATCCTCTTGTCGGATATATTTCCGACTTCGATGCTAAGGATGCCCACGGGTAGCAACAACTAGCAGAAATACTAGTTTTTAACTTACTCGATCTATGGAAGTTGCAGTGAATTTTTATCGCCGTGCTGCAGTACTTACAGCCCAAGCTCTTCGGGTGTCAGCATATCGGACTCGAAGGCAATCCAGCCGCCTTCGAGCTCGGCGTGGCCGTTGACGATCGGGCCATAGTAGGTCAGGCCGTTTTCCAGGGTCACGCAGATGTGCGTGGCGTTCTTTTCCGGCGCGGCCAGCGTACCGACGAAATGCACCTTCTTGAGGGTCTCGGTCACCGCCTCCAGGCCCACGCGCATGCTGGCGTTTTCCGAGGCTTCGATGTCGCCGCCTCGGTCTTCGGCGCTGATGGTGATGGTGGCGATGTACGGGTACTGGTTGCTCAAGCGGGTCTACCTCGAAACGTGGGTGGGCATAGGGGCGCGTAGAGTACGGCAGCCGTCACGCCTTGTCTCTAGCGTTCGCCTGCTGAGCCCGCACGGGACAGGCCAACACAGGTGATCTGCTCGCCATGATCTGTTAGGGTGCCGGCCGATACACGCCCTAGCATACGAGGATCCCGAGTGAGCGCCGAAGAACCCCTGATCGCCGACCTGTTCGACGTCGACAAACGCCTGTCCCTCAAGCCGGTCGTGGATTTCAACAGCTACCTGCGCAATGCGTTTGGCGAGGGACCCTGCCGCTGCCACCGTTGCCTTGAAGGCGCCGACCAGACGGCCTACGCCCTGGCGCACACGTTTTCGTTCGACGGCCGGCAATGGCATCGCCGCTTCGCCAGTACCGCCGCCAGCGACATGGCCCAAGTTCTGAAAAAGGCTTGGCTGTCCTACACCAAGGCTGATCTGACGCTGTCCGGCATGCTCGACCTGAGCACCGTACAGACCTTTACCGATGCAGCGCTGCACCCGCGCCTGCTCGCCCTGCTGCCCGCCAGCGGGCTGGCCCGTGAAGCCGACGGACAGTGGCACCTGCAGGCCCCGACCGACTGAGACCCTGGCCTGCGGTACCCTCGGCGGGCCGGCGCTTCAGTGCTGTTCGCCGGCCCGCTTGAGCAGCTTCTTGCAACGCTCGGACAAATGCACCACCCGCAGGTGCTTGCCGGCTTTGGCATAGCGCTCGCGCAAGGTTTTCAACGCGGCAATGGCCGAATAGTCCACAAAGCTCAAGTGCTGGCAGTCCAAGGTCACCTCGGCCGGATCATTGGTTGGGTCGAACTGGTTCAGGAACGGCGCGGTCGAGGCAAAGAACAACGTGCCGTGCACCTGATAACGCTTGTGCCCGTGCTCGTCTTCATGACTGTCGGCGTACAGTTCGCGCGCATGTTGCCAGGCAAAGTTCACCGCCGCGATCACGATGCCGAACAGCACGGCCATGGCCAAGTCGGTGAAGACCGTCACCACGGTGACGGCGATGATCGCCAGCATGTCGTTCACCGGCACCTTGTGCAGCACCCGCAGCGACGCCCAGGCGAACGTTTGTTGCGCTACCACGAACATCACGCCTACCAGGGCCGCCAAGGGGATGCGCTCGATCAATGGCGAAAGGAACAGCACGAACAACAGGATCATCACCCCGGCCATCACCCCGGACAGCCGCCCTCGCCCGCCGGAACTGAGGTTGATCACCGTCTGCCCGATCATGGCGCATCCGCCCATGCCGCCGCACAATCCCGACACCATGTTGGCCGCCCCGAGCGCGACGCACTCGCGGTCCGGAAAGCCGCGGCTTTCAGTGATCTCGTCCGTCAGGTTGAGGGTGAGCAGGGTTTCGAGCAGGCCCACCATGGCCATCAACACGGCGTAAGGGGCGATGATCTGCAGCGTTTCAAGGGTCCAGGGCACCGCCGGCCAAGCCAGCTGCGGAAGGCCACCAGCAATGTGGGCCATGTCACCCAGGGTGCGCGTCGGCAGGTCGAACAGGTACACCAACAGACCCACGCCCAGGATCGCAACCAGCGCCGGTGGCACAGCGCGGGTGAGCCTGGGCAGGATGTAGACCACCGCCATCGTCAACGCCACCAGGCCGACCATCAAGTACAAGGGCGCGCCGTCGAGCCAGCGCTCGCCTTGCTTGAAATGCTCCAGCTGGGCCATGGCAATGACGATCGCCAGGCCGTTGACGAAGCCGAGCATTACCGGGTACGGCACCAGCCTGACCAGCTTGCCCAGGCGCAGCACGCCGAACAGGATCATCACCACGCCCCCGAGCAACACCGTGGCCAGCAGGTATTGCGCGCCGTGCTGCACCACCAGCGCGACGATCACGACGGCCATCGAGCCCGCGGCACCGGAAATCATCCCAGGTCGACCGCCAAACAGCGCGGTCAGCGTGCAAATGACGAATGCGCCATAAAGGCCCATCAATGGATTGAGGTGTGCCACCAGGGCGAAGGCAATGCATTCGGGCACAAGAGCAAACGAGGTGGTCAAGCCGGCCAGCAGGTCGGCGCGTAGGCGAGCGGGTTTCATGGGTTTCCTGAGTGACGGTCCAGAACGGACGGAGCGCGAAAGTAAAGGCGCGATGTTACGGAATTTGTCAGGCAGGAGCCACCGATCAGCGCACCCGATCACGACTCTGCACCGCCAAATCCAGAGCACGCTGCATGTCCAGCCGTGCAGACCGCCCAAGGTCCGGATCATCCAGGCGCCCGCCTCGCTCCGACGGCAAGATGGGGGCAGTCAGGTCCTCGGCATCCATCGCCTCGAAATCCTGCTGCTCGCCAAGGGTCAGCGCACTACGCCGTAGCAACATGCGCACCTGCGCTGGGGTCAGCGCCGGATTGATCGCCAGCATCGCGGCCACGGTGGCCGCCACTAAAGGCGTGGCATAGGACGTGCCGCAATGGGGCTTTGCGCCGGAGGGCCGCAGGCATGCAGCGGCACTGACATCCACGCGGCTGTCGATGTTGGAGCTGTGGCGCTTGCGCACATGGCGCGGGTCATTGACCGGGACGGCGTGTTCACTGCGCTGATGGCCGCCCACCACGAGCAACTGTTCGGTGACGAATGACGACGGTAGCCGATATTCGTCCGTGCCCGACCACGAAGCCCCATTACCCGCCGAATTCACCACGATGACATCCGGATGCTTGGCCCGCAGCCACAGGAAGAACTCCTCGAGCAGCTCCTCGTAACCGCTCATGGCCAGCCCGGAACGGACCAGCGAATCGACCTCATCCCCTTTGATGTTACGCGCACCTACTCGGTGGATGCCCCAACTCCAATTCAGCACCCGCACACCGTCCTGCACCAGGTTGACCGATGCAGCGATATTGGCCGTGATACCGGCATCGGAATTACGGTCGACGATCACATCGAACCCCGGGCTGGCCTTGCCCAGGCCAGTGAGAAATCCCTCGTCCTGGGCGGCATAAATGCCCGCCACGTGGGTGCCATGGCTAGCAGGCTCGCTGACGTCCCTGGCATACACGCATGTCTGCCCGTGCTGGCAGGCGCCGCGATAACCCTTGAAGCCAGGCGCATCGAAGTCCACACCCCTTTCGATCACCCCCACGCGCACAGGCTGGACGGGAATTCTGGATGCAGGGATGCGGCGCTGATAGTAGTACAGGGCGTCCATGAAGCGGTTGGCGGCCCATTCGTCCGCCTGGGTGATGGCCGGTTGGGCGCGCCCGTCCCCCTCCTCGCCCCGCTCGGGAGCCGACTCTTCAACGATCACCGCATCGACACTGACCTCCGTGCCCATGCGTAGGATCATGGCGTCCCGTTGCACCAGGTCGTGCACCGGCAAGCGCAATTGGTAGACGTTCAGTGGCGCTATGGCACCCACCACCTGCGCCCCGTACTTGTCGGCAATGCGCCGCGCCTCCTGCAGACCGTCGTATTTTTCCTCTATCAGCACACTGACCAGATTCAGGTAGGTGGTCAGGCCGTCCATGTTCTTGACCACTTCATCGGGGCCTGCGGCGACCACATGGCTGCGCTGACGGGTCAACCACACAGGGTTGCTGGCCTGCCCGTCGACCTCCAGCCACAACGGCGCACTTGGCCCAGACGGGTGTTCAAGGGTCAGCGTGAGCGTGTCCCCCTGGCGCTCCAACGCTCCAGCAGGTACCACCACACCCCCAACCTTGAGTGTTGGCGCCTGTTCACCTAGGCCGGTCACGCGCAGGCACCACTGCTGGCGCTCGGCACTCAATCGATCACCGCAGCGCTGCAGTTGCTGGATGCGCAGCGTATCAGGCGCCGCCTGCAGACCGGCGCTCCACAAGCACGCCCATACGATGAACCAGCGTTTCATGACAGTCGTCCTCGGATAACCTGTGATTGCGACCCACGGCCCCTGCCAAGGTTCAGCCGTTACCCTGCCCTTCAAGACCCTCCTTGTGGAGGCCGAGCCACAGGTGGGCACTACTGAGGACCCAGGCATCAATTGCTGCGAAATGGCTCAGGAAGTTCGGGTGCTGCCGATGCAGCGATTACACTCACCTTTTACGGAGACCCTGCCCATGTCCACACGCCCGCTTTTCATCTCGCTGGCACTGCTGGTCAGCCTGACCGCACAAGCCCAAACTGAGGTCGTGCCACTGCAGCACCGCAGCAGCGCCGAGTTGCTGCCGCCCGCGCAAGCCTTCATCGGCCAGGACGGTACTGTCAGCGCCTTCGAGAACAAACTCATCGTCAATGCCAGCCCGCAACGCATTGGCGAACTGCGTGAGCTACTCAAGCAACTGGACACCGCCGCCAAACGCTTGCTGATCAGCGTCGACACCAGCGACAGCCAATTTCAGGATACGCGCGGCAACGCGAAGATCATCCGCCACGGCACCTCCAACCGCGACGGCGGCGTGCAGCAGATCCAGGCCAGCGAAGGTCAGCCAGCGCTGGTTCAGGTCGGCCAGAGCATCCCCGTAACCAGCTCCAGTACCGATGGATATGGGCGTGTGCAGAGCGATACCCAATACCGCAATGTAACCCAGGGTTTTTACGTAACACCGACGCTCACTGGAGACACTGTTCGCCTGCAGATCAGCACTAATAATGATCGCATCAGCCGCGAACGTGCAGATGTAGTGGATGTTCAAAGCACCGACACAACTCTCACCGGCAAGGTGGGTGAGTGGATCGATATGGCCGGGTATAACCAGCAGAGCCAGGCCGGCTTTAGTACTGGAAGCCATACCTACAGCACTGAACGGGGAAAAAACATGACAGTGCGGGTAAAAGTCGATGTTTTGGACTGATCCGAGACAGTCTGCGGCCTCGACCAAAGGCCTCTGAACTGACTGATGAGTCGTATTAGACCAAAGATGTAGTAGACCTAAAAAAGCACTACAAAACGTTTGACAGGCACTTTTTAGCGAGGGCATGATGGCCTCGCTCCCGCTAATCAGGGGCCCTGGCAAGGGCCTTGGGGCGCCCTCCGTCACCGTGGAGGCGCCTCGTGTCCGTACAGCCCATAAGGCCGTTCGACGAGGTTGCGACTGCACCGAGCAAGTGGTTTCGAGGGACTCAAGTGCGTCACCGCCGTCACAGCATTCGTGTAGCACCGCAGCGAGGCATCCACGAGCCGACCTGCAGGGGCACTGATGCACATGACTGCCCGCCTTGCACCCCATCCTTGCCCGCTGCCGCCGTACCCGCTTGAACAGGACTGCCGCCAGCGCCCTGATCTGCCCCGAGCATCCGCACAACTAATCCAAGATCGATGCGACGAGGTTTACTTCCATGGCACTGACACGCGAACAGCAAATTGCAGCCCTTGAGAAAGACTGGGCCGAAAACCCGCGCTGGAAAGGCGTGACCCGTACCTACACCGCCGCCGATGTCGTTCGCCTGCGTGGCTCCCTGCAGCCGGAGCATACCCTGGCCCGCCTGGGTGCTGAAAAGCTGTGGAAACTGGTCACTCAAGGTGCACATCCATCGTTCCGCCCGGAAAAAGACTTCGTCAATTGCATGGGCGCCCTCACCGGTGGCCAGGCCGTGCAACAGGTCAAGGCAGGCATCCAGGCCATCTACCTGTCGGGCTGGCAGGTAGCTGCCGACAACAACTCTGCCGAGTCCATGTACCCCGACCAGTCGCTGTACCCTGTCGACTCGGTGCCGACGGTGGTCAAGCGCATCAACAACTCCTTCCGCCGTGCCGACCAGATCCAGTGGAAGGCAGGCAAGAACCCTGGTGATGAGGGCTACATCGACTACTTCGCGCCTATCGTGGCTGACGCAGAAGCAGGCTTTGGCGGCGTGCTCAATGCCTACGAGCTGATGAAGAACATGATCGAAGCGGGCGCGGCTGGCGTGCACTTCGAAGACCAGCTGGCCTCGGTGAAAAAGTGCGGCCACATGGGCGGCAAAGTTTTGGTACCTACCCAGGAAGCCGTGCAAAAGCTGGTCGCCGCGCGCCTGGCAGCCGATG
Source organism: Pseudomonas sp. I3-I5 (assembly GCF_022699445.1). NCBI lineage: Bacteria > Pseudomonadati > Pseudomonadota > Gammaproteobacteria > Pseudomonadales > Pseudomonadaceae > Pseudomonas > Pseudomonas sp. I3-I5. Next base: position 2,857,449 of record NZ_CP093940.1, read on the forward strand.
TTTCGGGCGTGCCGACCATCATTCTGGCCCGTACCGACGCCAACGCCGCCGACCTGCTGACCAGTGACTGCGACCCATACGATCAGCCGTTCGTGATCGGCGAGCGCACCCGTGAAGGCTTCTACAAAGTACGCGCCGGCCTCGACCAGGCCATCGCCCGCGGCCTGGCTTACGCCCCCTACGCCGACCTGATCTGGTGCGAAACCGCCAAGCCGGACCTGGACGAAGCCCGCCGCTTCGCCGAAGCGATCAAGAAGGAGTACCCGGACCAGATCCTCTCGTACAACTGCTCGCCTTCCTTCAACTGGAAGAAGAACCTGGACGATGCCACCATCGCCAAATTCCAGCGCGAGCTGTCGGCCATGGGCTACAAGCACCAGTTCATCACCCTGGCCGGCATCCACAACATGTGGCATGGCATGTTCAACCTGGCGCACGACTACGCCCGCAACGACATGACTGCCTACGTGAAGCTGCAGGAGCAGGAGTTCGCCGACGCCAGCAAGGGCTACACCTTCGTGGCGCACCAGCAGGAAGTGGGTACGGGCTACTTCGATGACATGACCACTGTGATTCAGGGTGGGGCTTCGTCGGTGACTGCACTGACCGGTTCGACTGAGGAAGAGCAGTTCCACTAACAGTTAGAGATTGTTGAATGAAGGCCCGGAGCAGGTGGAATGCTTCGGGCCTTTACTTTTTGGCTGACACCAACCGTTCAGAATCGAGCCAGCCCGGTGCATGAAACGAGTGCTCCGGTTTCATCGACAAAGCCCATACATGGCCTTTATCGGCATTCGCTAGTCCCAGGATTTCCTCTGCAGGGTCTGCATCCCCGCCGCTCAGCTGCATCTTTTCAGGCCTAGTTGGGGAGATTGCACCTGCCACTGCCTAACGTCACCACACGGTCTTGAGGTCAATCCCAGCGCTTACCAAGCGCTAGGCGTTCAGATGACACAACAGTAGGTAGTGAACTTCAACGACTGATACCCCCGTGCGCGCCATACATGTGGCGCTGCGTAGTTACCTTCCAAACGCGCCTTGAATTCCCTACCTACCTAGCATTTTTGTCAGTTGCGGCCCTTAGGTGCTACCTCGACACTGGTTGAGGCACATGCGCTGTACACCTAAAAACCATTAGTGCGTCTAGCACTGGAGAAGCCCATGGATATCGCTGAATTGGAACGCGCCCTAGATAACTCGCCCATTGATATCGATACATTTTCTGGAAAATGCCAATTCAAATTACCACTGGGGGAGCTGCTTGGACAGTTAAATGGCGTGCCGCTCCAGCTCGCCCTTACCGGCCAAGTGCATGACTCTACTAAACTGCCAGTACTGAACTTTTTCGGCCTGGGCACGTGGAAAATGCGCGGCGGCTCATCCTATTTAGAATATGCGATCCACGTCAGCGATGTGCCGCTGGTTAATGGGAAGGTCATGAGTATCAGTACTGATGATAAATCATCCAGTACCGCAATTGGGCCAGGGTATATCTTCGACGCTACACATATCCTGAACATGAGAAAGAACGAATTCGGTGCGACCGTAGACGATTTCCAGAAAAAACCGCTGAAAGGTCAAACCTTCACTGTCATGCACACGTCAGGCATGGCTGAAATTTTTGATTGCGTCGGCGACCTCACCAAAGACACTAGCGAACCGCCGTTGGTGCTGACGCGCAAAATACTTGAGTCGAATGGTAAAGGGCTGACATTCACCTGGCAGACAAAGAATGGGGACGCTCGCGTTACGAGCATCCAGGACTCGATCGGGACTGTCCTGAAAGCGGAGTGGAACTGGAGTGACTCGCAGGCGCCCACGTTACGCCAGCTGATACTTCACCCCGACAGTACTGAGGCCGTTAAGTACGACTGCGCCTACGACGATAAGGCGCTCGTGATAAGCCTTACAAAGCAGCACCCCTTTCTCGAAAAAATGGTCTATCGCCTCGAAACCGGGAAAGACCATATGAAACTGAAGTCCACGACGCATTACAAATCAGAGCAAACTGATGAAACCAAAGAGGCCATCGAGTTCAATCGCCAGCTCACAGAAACGCTGAAATGGGAAAACGACAAAATCAAGACGTTGACCATTGAGATGCCTGACAGCACGGCGCGGCTGACTAAAACATGGACGTGGAAGGAGAATATCACGCAGATCACCCTGTCCAGCGAGCAAACCCTTCCTGTTCAGTCAGATAAGAAAGATGCTAAGCCTGCGGTGAAGACCCACGTAGAAACCCTTCAAGATGTCACCTATACGTACAGCGATGGCGTCATCACAAATCTGGAGTCCAAGGCCTTGGGCTCAACATCAGTGCGCACCTGCACCGTTAAGACAGACGCCGACGCACACACGACCACCAGTTGCGTTGTTGATACGATCGACGGCGTTGAAGTCAGTAAGACCGAGTCCACCTTCAACCGACAGGGGAACATCATCGAGCTCAAACGGGGCGATGAAAAAATCCAATGGACCTATTTCAACAATTACACGCATTACCGCACGACGTCCGAGGTCACTAACGACGCCAGTCAACTTCAAAGCTTGTCGTGGGACGCCATTATGGGCGCAATCTCCCCCATCGCACCCAAATACAAGAACGAGGTGAATTTCGCCTCCAATACAGTCCGCAATTTCACCACATTCAAGTCCAGCGCCCCTAACAACTATGCCAAAAGCGCGTTCAATCTTCCAGTGGATATAAACTACCCAGGCGATGAACTTGGCTTCAGCAATCATGTTGAAAGCGAGCGGGCCATCAAGATTAATGCGGACGGCGAAACCACCGCAAAGATCACTTATTTTGGCTATGACAAGATAGCGACGATTCAGGATGATCTGATCGACCGCGACCACGTTGTAGTATTAGCGCGAAAATTGACAGTGCTCATGCCGACGGTTTCGTCTATCAGCGTCACTGACGTACAGCGAGCCATCGCTGACAAAGCCATCGCGTCGATGGTCGATGCTCTTAAGGTATGCATTAAATCTGTCAAGGACGACGATTACCTAAGAAAAGGCTATGAAAGGAGTATGGCCGCCGTCACAAGCGCCGCGAAGACGCAGAGTGAAATGAATGACACAGGGTTCAAGCTCGATAATTGGAAAAACGTGCAGATGACCGTCGAAGATTTTACCTACGACACATCGCCCAAATCAGCGCATTTCTGCCAACTGAAATCAAGTAAGGTCTACGCGCTAAACGAAGCAGGTAAACAAATCGAAAATTCCGAGGTTGATACCGCTCTCCGTTACGAGACGGATGAAAAAAAAGCACGTAAAATCGCCACACACACCTCAGTAACTTCGTCCAAGGCAACGATGAAGACCGCCTACGTGCATGACGGCTTTGCAAAGATGCCTGTCGAGCAAACCGACGCATCCGGGATAACCACAACATACACTTACGCTAACGGTGCGCTAGCAACCAGTACAGTGAAGCAAGGCAAAACGACGCTCAGCGATTCCACCGTCGGCTATACGGTCGATGCTGAAAAGCGCACTATTCAAATCCAGGTGATAGACGCGAAAGGCCTGAACACGCGCACCGTTCATGATGAGCGTGGCAGGGTGCTTTCTGAGTGGACCAATATTGACGGTGACGAAACAGCGTGGCGTAAATCGAGCGAGACAGCGTACAGTGAAACGGGCGGCACGACCACGAGATATACATATGACGGTACCGGCGCAGCGCATGAACTCACTGTCGAACATTACGACAGGCACGGCAAACCGACTTCACTGATTGAATATGACTACGATGCCCATGGGGACGTATTTGACGTACGAACGACTGAATGGAAAACGACGCCTACTGACATCATCAAAACAGTCTCGATAAAAGACGGTAAGGGCACCCTCCTCGACACACGCATTCAGACCGAACAAAGAAAAGACTCCAAACTCGTGATCAAGCGAGGAACATTTACCGAAACGTATCAATGGGATGCCAATCAACGCACAGCGCTCTACACCAACGGCACTGAAGGCGCTGCAGAAACCCTTCAACTGACCATCGGCTACGACTCCCATGGACGGGCCATCCGAACACAATATTCAAAAAAAATAGCAAAAAAGTCAGTCGACATTTCTCTCCACACCACTGAATACAACGTCCACGGGTTGCCGCGCAAAATCACGGCAGGTTCAACGCCCCCTCTCACGATGGAATATGATGCTTTGGGCCGCCTGGTAAAAAAAGAGAAGAACGGCGCCATATTGCATTACGATTATGAGAAACACAGCGCCAGCCCAGTTCCCCTTTCGATGAAAGTGTCCCAAGCCGCACAGGCAAATGAGCCGCAGGATGAGGTAGCGCCTACCCTACTCGGCGAGCAGGTATTGGACGCGTGGGGGCGAGTGGCCAAACAAACGGTAAACACTGTCGCCAAGAGCTTCACATATACGGGTGCGTCTCCGATTCCACATCGCAAGTCGCCAAATATAAGTAATCTATTCAAGGGATATACGCAGACATGGAACGATGACAATAGGACCTATACAGAAGCATGCGCGTATGGTGTCAAAGCGAGCGAGACCGGCAGCCCAACCCTCTCTACCCAGACAGAATTGAGCCTGCGCGGCCGTGTTATCAAAGTGACCGACATCGCTGGACAGACTACACACTATACCTACGACGCCCTTGATCGAGTCATCAAACAGGTCAGCCCGGCATGCGTTACGACCGCAGTGTTCTCGGACAACGGCAGGTTGCAGAGCGAGACGGTCAATGATGTCATCAGCAAACGTGTAATGACGATCAGCTACCTCTATGATGTGCTTGGCCGCGAAGTCGAAAGACAGTTCACAAGTGACGGCATGGAGACGATCATCTTGCAGCGAGAATTGTCCCCCGCCGGGCGCCTGACCAAGCACTCTTGCATCATAAACGGGGCATCCAAATACACCAACGACTATAAGTACAACGCCCAGGGTCAGTTGATCGACTGGGATGGCAACGGGCACGGCGTTAACGATGCTGGCACAACTATTTATAAAGCGGCTTATGGGTATGACGCTATTGGCAATATGACCACCTATGGTTATGAGACAGATGCCTATAATAGTTCCAAAGATGAAAACAAGAAGAACTGGTTCGACCAGCCGCGCGTATTCTCCTCGACCGCCCCAGGCCTTCTTGTCCGAGCCCGACATGCTGACATTCCAAACCACAACGGTCGCATCACTAAATACATCTCGTATTCTGACGATGGACGCGTTGGGAGCGTTACCTGGCTCAAGAGCTATAGCGATAAAGCTCCAGACCTGAATTTTACTTACGACACCGCCGGGCGCGTTCGAGGTTTGTTCACATCCGGTGGGAACGACTCTCCTCGGGGTTTTCAGCTGCACTACCGGGGTAACAAGGTTTACGCACGAAGCCAGAAAACCACCAACAGCCATTTCTGGGGCGGCACCTTGGAGAAGACGGATATTCTGCTCAACGAAAGCGTGGGGTGCACCTTACGGCAGACGGCCTCTAAAGACGGGAATGGCAAGACGTCAACACGTATCCGTTTTGAACTCAGAGATGCCAGTGATACCATCTTTGCCACCATCAAGCCTGACGGAAAGCTTGGCGCACTTCATGATTACTCCCCCTACGGTTACATGAACGTCGACAACGAGTGGGAAAACTGGCTAGGCTTCAAGGGTGAGGTCATCTACCCGCGAGATTTTTATTATCTAGGGAACTACCGCGCTTATGATCCCGCCACCATGACGTTTTGCTCCCCTGACGATGCAAGCCCATTCGGCGTCGGAGGCCCCGCGACGTATGCATTCTGTGCCGGGGATCCGATAAACTACCATGACCCCAGCGGGCATGCGCGCGTCTCACATTTAAGCGCTGTGCTGGCGCCTCCGATCATGACCACCCGTGAATTCCGTATCGCTGTAGCGGTGGGCAGTATCCTCACTGCGCCTATCGGGGGCGGTGCGCTCGCCGCAACGCTAGGTGCTGTATCGGGTGGACTGGAACTCGCGTCCATACTGGTAGAAAACAGCGACCCTCAGCTCGCATCAACGCTGAATGTACTGTCATTCGGTACCGGCCTTGGTAGTTTTGCAGCCGGCATCAGCGGTGTTACTAGACTGAGCGGGGCGGCATCGAGATCGCTAGTCGGAACGCGTACAGTTGCCGACAAGACAATGGCTGGGATAGGTGGCTATCGCTTCATTGATGATCAATTACGTTTATACGAGGACACCCACAAAGGCGTCAAGCGTTTAGTCGTTGAGCTGCACGGGGCGGCTGATGACTCAGGCAGAGCGTTGGGCAAAGTCATAACCAGCGAAGGCAACTTGGACGCCGGCGAATTCCTGCAATATCTCTCGAAAAAAGGAGTAAACATTGACGACTATGGCAAGATAAAAATGCACACCTGCTATAGCGCCACTCATTACAATTGCTTCGGCGATTCGTTTGCGAAAGATCTAGCCCGCGCGACCAAAAAGGAAGTAAAGGGCTATCAAGGACCCATGCACCTCAGCATTTCACTTGGCGATAGTCAAGGCCGGATGATTGACGATCCGAAAATTTATCAACTACTGAGCAGCGATGCCGGTAAAGCAGAACTGCTTCAAGCTTGGCGGCCGCGAAAAGTCGAATGGGCACGCGACCCCCAAGGGGTACCCATGTTTGATTCAAACAACGCTGCGATTCTTAGCCCGTTCAATCGATTCAAACCCGTCACCTTCAAGCCGCGACATGACTCCTGGCAGATAGACGAGATATTGGGTGATCAATCTTACGAAAAACTGCTAAAGCGATATAATAAAAACCCTGATATCTACTCAGATCCTTATGAGGAGTCTAGAAATCTTCAAAGGAAACAGGACGGTACACTGCTCGAGCACCTGCTCGATGGAGATTCGCTCTGCTAGTTTCAGTCCCGCTCATTTTGATGAGTGAGACATCTAGCAAAATAGACAACAGACCATCACCGGGGAGTGCCGGCGCCTCTCCCACTCGGTGAGGACAACGCGAGGGACACCGTCGAGGACGAGCCGTAATATCAAAAGAACTGCCGCAACCGCTTCATAAGGTGCGGCTCAATAAAGGCCCGGGGCTTGTCGAAGACCCGGGCCTTTATTTTGCTGAAACTGGCCGGTTCACGTCACGCTAACCTGCAATTGGACCACGGCCATTCGCCCATAATAGGGGAGCTTCGCTAATGGCGGCAGGGTTTTCTGCATCCGACGCCTAGCAGTATTACCAGTTTTTTGCAGCAGCCTCTTCTGTAAACCTTGCGACTGGCCCAATCAGGAGTCGCATCATGCCAACGATTTCCAAAGCCGGTGAGCTGGACCCTACGTTTGCTTCAAGAGGCCGCTTTTGGCACAACCACTACAACCACGCTGGCCCAATGGCGTTGCTCGAATCAACCGGACACATCCTCCTGTCCTCGGCTCACAGGGCTGAGCAATACATCAAACTGCTACGGCTAGGAGCTGGCGGAGCGCCTGACCGAGAGTTTGGAACCGACGGGGTCGCCACCGTTGAATACACCGGTGCCTTACGGGTCTATCTGTCCACGATCGTTGCGGACGAAACCGAGGGAATCTATGTGGTAGGTGACTACAACGATGCCCCGAATTCGTTTTGTCCCGTCGTCTTTCACGTGCTCCCAGATGGTAAGCCCGACACGCAATTTGGCGAAAATGGACAGGCCTACCGTGTTTATCGGTCGATCAGCTCCATGCGCCAGGACCGGCCAATCAAGTCAACCCCCGCCTCCAAGCACCGCAGTTCCAATGTCCAGCAAAGCGCCAGCGGCAGAATTCGGGACGGCGTCCTCTACTTTCATTCGCGCGATCATATTGTTGCCATTTCGCTGAAAGGGGATTTGGCTACCGAGTTCAATGGCACCGGCTTCTGGCGCGCTGAACACCAGGGGCAGCCCGTGCTACTGGGCACGATAGCGGTAAATGAACAAGGTATTTATGCCGCGCACGCGCCTATGCCTACCGAGGATTACCACAGCCACGTCATCGTGACCCGCCTTGATAACCGAGCCAACGTTGACGAGACGTTTGCCGCGCGCGGCCATTTGCAGTTGAGCACGCCCGGGCACACGCTGCTTGCAGCGCGTCTTGAACAGTCCACCTCCAACACTGACTTCGTGCTGGCGTGCCGGACCGACATCAATACCTATGATGAAGGTTCCGCGCTCATGTCTTTCAAATGCGACGGTACGCCCAACACCCATTTCAATGCAGGGCAACCTGTCATTATTCAAAAGAACCCATTGGTCATGGCTTCCGCGCTGGACCTGGCCTTCGATGGGCAACCAGGCGATCACGAAAAAATTTACCTGAGCGTGCTGTATGAAGACGAAGCAGCACGCGACCCATTTGCCCTGTTGCGCTTCAACGGTGATGGCACCTTGGACGATGATTTCGGTACTGCTGGCTGGGCATTTGTCGGGGAGAGCGGGACGGCCCTGGAGGTCAGCTGTCAAAGCAATGGCCAGCCGCTTGTCGCCTGTAACCTGAAGCTTGCAACAGATCCTCGTACCGGCATCTATCTGGTACGCCTGACGCGGTAGCCGGTCGAAAGCCATCGGTGATAAGGATGTAGCAGTCAAGGACGGGGCCAACGCTTCATGGCTTGTGGGCCTTCACCTGAGTGCACTGACCTACCACTGGTACGCCTGCCCTGTAGCAGCGGCCTTGCGCGGCGCCAGACCACGCAAGTCGCTAGGCTAGGCCATCTGGCCGAAAATCACTGCGCCATGCCCAGCTCGGCGTCGTCCATCAACGCTTTGGCCATGGCGCTGAGGTAGTGGGCCGCCCAGATCATCATCGGCCTCTCTTCCGTCAGGCCGATGATGGTCAATTCGCGAACGTAACCCATCAACTCCGACGACTGCTCGCGAGCATCCCGACACGGTATGCCGGGCTCGATGCGAAACAACGCGTGGGTGCCGTTTTCGCCTTGGCAAAAGGTGGTTTGACCGACGGTGAACTGTGTGTCTTCTGTGGTCATTTTCGAATCCCCTGGAAATTTCCTACTGCATGGCCGGCCCCTGACGCAGCCAGATCCGCTCCCGCCGTGGATGTGGAACCTTGCGAGCTGCGGTGATCGGGAAGGCGCGGCTTAACCGCCAAAGACCGGCTGTAGCTGCACATCGATCAGCTTCAATGCAAAGGCTTGGCACCCGCCGGGATCTGCACTTGGATCAAGGCCGACTCAAGCAAAGCTCGAAGCGCTTCGAGTTCATGCATCGTGGTCATCATCAGGATCGATGCCGGGGACCTGGGCTGTAGGAGCAAGACCTGATGCACCACGGTAGCTGCGCAGAGTGCGTGGTCGGTGGCCTGGGTCAGGGTGTCTTCGAGGGAATGGGAGTTGCGGGGTGGATCAGGGACTATCTTCAACATAGCTATTTACCTTCTAGGGCTGGCCACCCACCTGCTGTCAAACAGAAGGGCGGCAGCTGTGCGTGGGTTGACAGACCGGCGGAAATAGCTAAGTTCCGGCGCACGCAAGCGTGCCCGCACGCACAGCCACCATATAGGAAAGCCGCGCACTATTTACCGTCACAGCCTGTCAAAGCTGTGTCGTTGATGAGCAACGACAGGCCGAGACTAGAGCGCCACCCGGGCAGCCGCAACGGAAAACAGGCGGCAAGAGTATGTTTGGGAAATGCCCTACAGGGAAGGGGTTAAATCCGACATTCCAGTGACCTTGCGCCCAACTGCACCTGGCGCCTAGCCACCTCCTTTGCGTAGACGGTGTCGCAGAAAGCGAGCGCCGCCCACCTAGCGCCTGTCCCAAGGTCAGGGCAATCAGAGCACCCTGGTCTATGCTACAGACCACAGCGGCACATGACCCAACCACCGCGCTCACGCTTTAGTATTGATCCAGAGCGGTACCCAGCGTGTCGAAAACTGCTAGAACACGCGCTTTTCGCATTTGCAAGCACAGGAAATCTGCAGATGAACTTTACACGGCGCAGAACGGACCAACTAAGAAGCGCAGCGCTAAATGATATTAATTATCATTACTCAATTCGTAATTCGTTACCACTCGCAAGAAACATAATTAACAAAAGCACGCGCAATGCCCGAATCTCAAGGCTTTCAGCCAGTTACAAGCCGAATGTGTTGTTGAACCTGCGAATAAATTTGCTACGGAAATTTTACTTGCACCGGGTTTACCCATAAAATCAGCAGGATTGATTCAGCTGCGACATTTGGTCACTGCAAGTGCGACACCACGTCGCCGCTCTACACTTATTTCAGACTGCAGAGCTGGGTCTCTGTATAAGGATTTGAAGCATGTCCGATTCGGCAGGACTCATCGCCCACAACTGGGGCTTTGCCATTTTCCTTCTGGGTGTCGTCGGCCTGTGTGCCTTCATGCTCGGCCTGTCCAGCCTGCTCGGCAGCAAGGCTTGGGGTCGCGCCAAGAACGAACCCTTCGAATCCGGCATGCTGCCCACCGGCAGCGCTCGCCTGCGCCTGTCGGCAAAATTCTATCTGGTCGCGATGCTCTTCGTGATCTTCGATATCGAAGCCCTCTTTCTCTTTGCATGGTCTGTGTCCGTCCGCGAAAGCGGCTGGACCGGGTTCGTCGAAGCACTCGTTTTCATAGCAATTCTGTTGGCAGGTCTTGTCTACCTATGGCGCGTCGGGGCCCTTGACTGGGCTCCCGAAGGTCGCCGCAAGCGGCAAGCGAAGCTGAAACAATGAGGCTTTGGCATGCAATACAATCTCACCAGAATCGATCCGGACGCACCCAACGAGCAATACCCGGTCGGTGAACGGGAAACCGTCACCGATCAACTGCTCGAAGACCAGGTCCACAAGAACATCTTCATGGGCAAGCTCGAAGATGTGCTGCGTGGCGCCGTCAACTGGGGCCGCAAGAACTCCCTGTGGCCGTACAACTTCGGCCTGTCCTGCTGCTACGTGGAAATGACCACGGCCTTCACGGCACCCCACGACATCGCCCGCTTCGGCGCCGAAGTCATCCGGGCCTCGCCGCGCCAGGCCGACTTCATGGTCATTGCCGGTACCTGCTTCATCAAGATGGCGCCGATCATCCAGCGTCTCTACGAGCAGATGCTCGAGCCCAAATGGGTCATTTCCATGGGTTCGTGCGCCAACTCCGGCGGCATGTACGACATCTACTCGGTCGTTCAGGGGGTCGACAAGTTCCTCCCCGTGGACGTCTACGTGCCCGGCTGTCCGCCACGCCCTGAGGCTTTCCTGCAAGGCTTGATGCTGCTACAGGAGTCGATCGGCCAAGAGCGACGTCCGCTTTCCTGGGTCGTGGGCGATCAAGGCATTTACCGTGCCGAGATGCCCGCCCAGAAGGAGCTGCGTCGTGAACAGCGCATTGCCGTCACCAACCTGCGCAGCCCCGACGAAGTCTGATCCAGCGACCTGCCGCCGGCGCCCGAGGGTGCCGGCGGCCTGGCTTCATTCTTAACGTTGACCCAAAGCGACCGAGACCATGACAGCGGACAACGCTATTTACATTCCGCCCTACAAGGCAAACGACCAAGATGTGGTCGTCGAATTGCACAACCGTTTTGGCGCCGAAGCATTCGTCGCCCAGGAAACCCGCACCGGCATGCCCGTGCTGTGGGTCAAGCGCGCCCAGCTCAAGGAAGTGCTGAGCTTCCTGCGCGGTGTGGCCAAGCCCTACAGCATGCTGTACGACCTGCACGGCGTCGACGAGCGCCTGCGCACCCAGCGCCGCGGCCTGCCTGCCGCCGACTTCAGCGTGTTCTACCACCTGCTGTCGATCGAGCGTAACAGCGATGTGATGATCAAGGTCTCGCTCAGCGAAGGCGACCTGAACCTGCCGTCGGTGACCAGCATCTGGCCCAATGCCAACTGGTACGAGCGTGAAGTGTGGGACATGTTCGGCATCGATTTCGCTGGCCACCCGCACCTGAGCCGCATCATGATGCCGCCGACCTGGGAAGGTCACCCGCTGCGCAAGGACTATCCGGCCCGCGCCACCGAGTTCGATCCCTACAGCCTGACCCTGGCCAAGCAGCAGCTTGAGGAAGAGTCGGCGCGCTTCAACCCCGAAGCCTGGGGCATGAAGCGCCAGGGCGCCAACGAGGACTACATGTTCCTCAACCTTGGCCCCAACCACCCGTCTGCCCACGGTGCCTTCCGTATCGTCCTGCAACTCGACGGTGAAGAAATCGTCGACTGCGTACCGGACATCGGCTACCACCACCGTGGTGCCGAGAAAATGGCCGAACGTCAGTCCTGGCACAGCTTCATTCCTTACACCGACCGTATCGACTACCTCGGCGGTGTGATGAACAACCTGCCGTACGTTCTGGCGGTGGAAAAGCTGGCCGGCATCCAGGTGCCGCAAAAGGTCGACGTGATTCGCATCATGCTCGCCGAATTCTTCCGTATCACCAGCCACTTGCTGTTCCTGGGCACCTACATCCAGGACGTGGGCGCCATGACCCCGGTGTTCTTCACCTTCACCGACCGCCAGCGCGCGTACACGGTGATCGAGGCGATCACCGGTTTCCGTCTGCACCCGGCCTGGTACCGTATCGGTGGCGTCGCCCACGACCTGCCGCGTGGCTGGGACAAACTGGTCAAGGATTTCGTCGAGTGGCTGCCCAAGCGCTTGGACGAATACACCAAGGCCGCGCTGCAGAACAGCATCCTCAAGGGCCGTACCATTGGCGTGGCAGCCTACAACACGCAAGAGGCACTGGCCTGGGGCACCACCGGAGCCGGCCTGCGCTCCACCGGTTGCGACTTCGACCTGCGCAAGGCCCGCCCCTACTCAGGCTACGAAAACTTCGAATTCGAAGTACCACTGGCCCACAACGGCGATGCCTACGATCGCTGCATGGTCCGCGTCGAGGAGATGCGCCAGAGTATCCGCATCATCGACCAGTGCCTGCGCAACATGCCCGAAGGCCCGTACAAGGCGGACCATCCGCTGACCACGCCGCCACCCAAAGAGCGCACCCTGCAGCACATCGAGACCCTGATCACCCACTTCCTGCAAGTGTCGTGGGGCCCGGTCATGCCGGCCAACGAGTCGTTCCAGATGATCGAGGCGACCAAGGGCATCAACAGTTACTACCTGACGAGCGACGGCGGCACCATGAGCTACCGCACCCGGATCCGCACCCCGAGCTACCCGCACCTGCAGCAGATCCCCTCGGTGATCAAAGGCAGCATGGTCGCCGACCTCATTGCGTACCTGGGCAGTATCGACTTCGTTATGGCTGACGTGGACCGCTAAGCATGAACAGCACGCTTATCCAGACAGACCGTTTCGCCCTGAGCGAAACCGAACGCTCGGCCATCGAGCATGAAATGCACCACTACGAGGACCCGCGTGCGGCGTCCATCGAAGCCCTGAAAATCGTGCAGAAAGCCCGTGGCTGGGTGCCGGACGGCGCCATCCACGCCATCGGCGAGGTGCTGGGCATCCCGGCCAGCGACGTCGAAGGCGTCGCCACCTTCTACAGCCAGATCTTCCGCCAGCCGGTGGGCCGCCACATTATCCGCGTGTGCGACAGCATGGTGTGCTACATCGGCGGCCACGAGTCGGTGGTCAGCCAGATCCAGAGCGAGCTGGGCATCGGCCTGGGTCAAACGACTGCCGATGGCCGGTTCACCCTGCTGCCGGTCTGCTGCCTTGGCAACTGCGACAAGGCCCCGGCGCTGATGATCGACGACGACACCTTTGGCGACGTGCAGCCTGCTGGCGTCTCCAAGCTGCTGGAGGGTTACGCATGACCATCACTTCCTTCGGCCCGGCCAACCGCATCGCGCGCTCGGCTGAAACCCATCCGCTGACCTGGCGCCTGCGTGAAGACGGCGAGCCGGTCTGGCTGGCCGAGTACGAATCGAAGAACGGCTACGCCGCTGCCCGCAAGGCGCTGGCGCAGATGTCGGCTGACGAGATCGTGCAAAGCGTCAAGGACTCCGGCCTCAAGGGCCGTGGTGGCGCGGGCTTCCCCACCGGCGTGAAGTGGGGCCTGATGCCCAAGGATGAGTCCATGAACATCCGTTACCTGTTGTGTAACGCCGATGAAATGGAGCCCAACACCTGGAAGGACCGCATGCTGATGGAGCAACAGCCCCATCTGCTGATCGAAGGCATGCTGATCAGCGCCCGCGCGCTGAAGGCCTACCGCGGCTACATCTTCTTGCGCGGCGAATACACCACGGCGGCAAAAAACCTCAACCGTGCCATCGATGAAGCCAAGGCCGCTGGCCTGCTGGGCAAGAACGTCCTGGGCAGCGGCTTCGATTTCGAGCTGTTCGTGCACACCGGTGCAGGCCGCTATATCTGCGGTGAAGAAACCGCGCTGATCAACTCGCTCGAAGGTCGCCGCGCCAACCCACGCTCCAAGCCGCCCTTCCCTGCCGCCGTGGGCGTGTGGGGCAAGCCGACCTGCGTGAACAACGTCGAGACCCTGTGCAACGTGCCGGCCATCGTCGCCAATGGCAACGACTGGTACAAGTCGCTGGCCCGCGAAGGCAGCGAAGACCATGGCACCAAGCTGATGGGCTTCTCCGGCAAGGTCAAGAACCCAGGCCTGTGGGAGCTGCCGTTTGGCGTCACCGCACGCGAACTGTTCGAGGACTACGCGGGCGGCATGCGCGACGGCTTCCGGCTCAAGTGCTGGCAGCCAGGCGGGGCCGGCACCGGTTTCCTGCTGCCCGAGCACCTGGACGCGCAAATGTACGCGGGCGGTATCGCCAAAGTCGGCACCCGCATGGGGACCGGCCTTGCCATGGCGGTGGACGACAGTGTCAGCATGGTCTCGCTGCTGCGCAACATGGAGGAGTTCTTCGCCCGTGAGTCGTGCGGCTGGTGCACACCGTGCCGTGACGGCCTGCCCTGGAGCGTGAAGATGCTGCGCGCCCTGGAGAACCGCCAGGGCCGCGCCGAAGACATCGAGACCCTGCTGGGGCTGGTCAACTTCCTCGGCCCAGGCCGTACCTTCTGCGCCCACGCACCCGGTGCGGTGGAGCCGCTTGGCAGTGCCATCAAGTACTTCCGCTCGGAGTTCGAGGCCGGTGTCGCACCGGTTGTCGCTGGCGAGGCGTTGCGCCCTGACCTGGCAAGACCGCTTCAGGCCGGGCCGACCGTAGTCGGCGCATAACACGATGTTCCTGCGGGTGGTCCGTGCCACTCGCCAGCTTGCCGACAGGCCCGACCCGATCGCGGCGTGTCGCAGGCTTACCGATTTCCATTAGCCACGCCTGCTCACGCGGGCCAACGAAGAACTTTGAACAATGGCCACTATCCACGTAGACGGCAAAGCGCTCGAAGTCAACGGTGCAGACAACCTGTTACAGGCCTGTCTGTCACTTGGCCTCGACATCCCTTATTTCTGCTGGCACCCGGCGCTTGGCAGCGTCGGTGCCTGCCGCCAATGTGCGGTCAAGCAGTACACCGACGAGAACGACACGCGCGGGCGTATCGTCATGTCCTGCATGACGCCTGCATCCGACGGTACCTGGATCTCCATCGACGATGACGAGTCCAAGGCGTTTCGCGCCAGCGTCGTCGAATGGCTGATGACCAACCACCCGCACGACTGCCCGGTGTGCGAGGAAGGCGGGCACTGCCACCTGCAAGACATGACAGTGATGACCGGCCACAACGAGCGCCGCTATCGCTTCACCAAGCGCACCCACCAGAACCAGGACCTCGGCCCGTTCATCGCCCATGAGATGAACCGCTGCATCGCCTGCTACCGCTGCGTGCGTTACTACAAGGACTACGCCGGTGGCACCGACCTGGGTGTCTATGGCGCCCATGACAACGTGTATTTCGGGCGCGTCGAAGACGGTGTGCTGGAAAGCGAGTTCTCGGGCAACCTGACCGAAGTCTGCCCAACCGGCGTGTTCACCGACAAAACCCACTCCGAGCGCTACAACCGCAAGTGGGACATGCAGTTTGCCCCGAGCATCTGCCACGGTTGCTCCAGTGGCTGCAACATCAGCCCAGGCGAGCGTTACGGTGAACTGCGCCGCATCGAGAACCGTTTCAACGGCTCGGTGAACCAGTACTTCCTGTGCGACCGAGGCCGCTTCGGCTATGGCTACGTCAACCGCACGGATCGTCCACGCCAGGCGCAACTGGCCGACGGCACCAAGTTGGGCCTGGACGCGGCCCTGGACAAAGCCGCCGACCTGCTGCGCGGCCGTACCATCGTCGGTATCGGTTCGCCACGCGCCAGCCTCGAAAGCAACTATGGCCTGCGCGAACTAGTCGGTGCCGAGTATTTCCACTGCGGGATGGAAGCCGGTGAGCTGACGCGCGTGCGTCTGGCGCTAGACGTGCTGAACAACAGCCCCCTGCCCGTTCCGACCCTGCGCGACATCGAAGACCATGATGCGGTATTCGTGCTCGGTGAAGACCTGACCCAGACCGCTGCCCGCGTCGCCCTGGCCGTGCGCCAGGCCACCAAGGGCAAGGCCGAGGCCATGGCCGAGGCGATGAAGGTTCAGCCGTGGCTCGACGCTGCCGTCAAGAACATCGGTCAGCATGCGCTGTACCCCCTGTTCATCGCCAGCCTGGCCGAGACCAAGCTCGACGACGTGGCCGAAGAATGCGTGCATGCAGCCCCGGCGGACCTGGCCCGTCTCGGTTTTGCCGTGGCCCATGCCATCGACGCAAGTGCGCCAGCCGTCGCCGGCCTGGACGACGAGGCCAAGGCGCTGGCCCAGCGCATCGCCGATGCCCTGATCGCGGCCAAGCGCCCGCTGGTCATTGCCGGCACCTCGCTGGCCGATGCTTCGCTGATCGAAGCAGCCGCCAACATCGCCAAGGCCCTGAAGCTGCGCGACAAACAAGGCTCCTTGAGCCTGGTGGTGCCTGAAGCCAACAGCCTTGGCCTGGCCATGCTGGGTGGCGAGTCGGTCGACGCTGCACTGGATGCGGTCATCGACGGCAAGGCCGACGCCATCGTGGTGCTGGAAAACGACCTCTACGCCCGCGTCCCTGCAGCCAAGGTGGATGCTGCCCTGGCAGCGGCCAAGGTGGTCATCGTTGCCGACCACTCCAGAACCCCGACGGTCGAGCGCGCTCACCTGATACTGCCCGCCGCCTCCTTCGCCGAAGGCGACGGCACCCTGGTCAGCCAGGAAGGCCGTGCCCAGCGCTTCTTCCAGGTGTTCGACCCGCAGTACCTGGACAGCAGCATCCAGGTCCACGAAGGCTGGCGCTGGATGCACGCCCTGCGTGCCACCCTGCTGGCCAAGCCCGTGGACTGGACCCAACTGGACCACGTTACCCACGCCTGCGCCCAGGCGGCCCCGCAACTGGCTGGCATCGTCGATGCCGCGCCAAGCGCCGCCTTCCGCATCAAGGGCCTGAAGCTTGCCCGTGAGCCGCTGCGCTACTCCGGGCGCACCGCCATGCGCGCCAACATCAGCGTGCACGAGCCGCGTACCCCGCAAGATCGCGATACCGCGTTCGCCTTCTCCATGGAAGGGTATTCGGGCTCGGCCGAGCCACGCCAGCAGGTCCCGTTCGCCTGGTCGCCAGGTTGGAACTCGCCCCAGGCCTGGAACAAGTTTCAGGACGAGGTGGGTGGTCACTTGCGTGCCGGCGACCCAGGCGTGCGGCTGATCGAATCCAAAGGTGATGGCCTGGCCTGGTTCACCACGGTACCTGGCGCCTTCAACCCGGCCCGCGGCACCTGGACAGCGGTACCGTTCTTCCACCTGTTCGGCAGCGAAGAAAGCTCCTCGCGTGCCGCGCCGGTGCAAACGCGCATCCCGGCTGCCTACGTGGCCCTGGCCAAGTCCGAAGCCGATCGCCTGGGCGTCAACGAAGGTGCCCTGCTGGACCTGAACGTCGCGGGTGTGGCGCTGCGCCTGCCGCTGCGTATCAATGAAGCGCTGGGCGCTGGCCTGGTCGCGCTGCCCAAGGGCTTGGCCGGCATCCCGCCTGCCGTGTTCGGGGCATCCGTCGAAGGCCTGCAGGAGGCAGCACAATGAGCTGGTTCACCCCCGAAGTGATCGACGTGATCCTCACCGTGCTAAGGGCCATCGTGGTCCTGCTGGCGGTGGTGGTCTGCGGCGCGCTGCTCAGCTTCATCGAGCGGCGCCTGCTGGGCTGGTGGCAGGACCGTTACGGTCCGAACCGCGTTGGCCCGTTCGGCATGTTCCAGATCGCTGCCGACATGTTGAAGATGTTCTTCAAGGAAGACTGGAACCCGCCCTTCGTCGACCGCGTGATCTTTACCCTGGCACCCGTCGTGGCCATGAGCGCCCTGCTGATTGCCTTCGTGGTCATTCCGATCACCCCGACCTGGGGCGTGGCCGACCTGAACATCGGCCTGCTGTTCTTCTTCGCCATGGCAGGTCTGTCGGTCTATGCCGTCCTGTTCGCCGGCTGGTCCTCGAACAACAAGTACGCCTTGCTGGGCAGCTTGCGGGCCTCGGCCCAGACCGTGTCGTACGAAGTGTTCCTGGGCCTGGCGCTGATGGGCGTGGTGGTACAGGTCGGTTCGTTCAACATGCGCGACATCGTCGAGTACCAGGCGCAGAACCTGTGGTTCATCATTCCGCAGTTCTTCGGCTTCTGCACCTTCTTCATCGCTGGCGTGGCCGTGACTCACCGTCACCCCTTCGACCAGCCGGAGGCGGAACAGGAACTGGCCGACGGCTACCACATCGAGTATGCCGGCATGAAATGGGGCATGTTCTTCGTCGGTGAGTACATCGGCATCATCCTCATCTCGGCGCTGCTGGTCACCCTGTTCTTCGGCGGCTGGCACGGCCCGTTCGGCATCCTGCCGCAACTGTCGTTCTTGTGGTTCGCCCTGAAGACCGCGTTCTTCATCATGCTGTTCATCCTGCTGCGCGCCTCCATTCCGCGCCCGCGCTATGACCAGGTGATGGACTTCAGCTGGAAGTTCTGCCTGCCGCTGACCCTGATCAATTTGCTGGTGACCGCTGCGATCGTGCTTTACAACACGCCAGCCGTCGCGGCCCAGTGAGGATTTGACCCATGTTCAAGTATATCGGCGACATCGTTAAGGGCACCGGCACCCAGCTGCGCAGCCTGGCCATGGTGTTCTCCCACGGGTTTCGCAAGCGCGACACCCTGCAGTACCCCGAAGAACCCGTGTACCTGCCGCCGCGCTACCGTGGCCGCATCGTCCTGACGCGCGACCCTGATGGCGAAGAGCGCTGCGTGGCCTGCAACCTGTGCGCGGTGGCCTGCCCGGTGGGCTGCATCTCGCTGCAGAAGGCAGAAACCGACGACGGCCGTTGGTACCCGGAGTTCTTCCGCATCAACTTCTCGCGCTGCATCTTCTGTGGCCTGTGCGAAGAAGCGTGCCCGACCACCGCAATCCAGCTGACTCCGGATTTCGAAATGGCCGAGTTCAAGCGTCAGGACCTGGTGTACGAGAAAGAAGATCTGCTGATCTCCGGCCCCGGCAAGAACCCTGACTACAACTTCTACCGTGTTGCGGGCATGGCGATCGCTGGCAAGCCGAAAGGCGCTGCGCAGAACGAAGCCGAGCCGATCAACGTGAAGAGCTTGCTCCCATAAGGACAGAAAGATGGAATTCGCTTTCTACTTCGCATCCGGGATCGCCGTGGTGTCCACCCTTCGGGTGGTGACCGGCACAAACCCCGTGCACGCCCTGCTCTACCTGATCATCTCGCTGATTTCCGTGGCGATGATCTTCTTTTCCCTGGGTGCGCCGTTCGCGGGCGCCCTGGAAGTGATCGCCTATGCCGGCGCCATCATGGTGCTGTTCGTCTTCGTGGTGATGATGCTCAACCTGGGGCCGGCTTCGGTCGCCCAGGAGCGCGGCTGGCTCAAGCCCGGCATCTGGGCAGGGCCGGTGATCCTTGGCGCCCTGTTGCTGGTGGAGCTGCTGTACGTGCTGTTCGTCGCACCCAGCGGCGCTGCCATCAGCGGTACCACCGTGGGCCCGAAAGCAGTGGGTGTGAGCCTGTTCGGCCCCTACCTGCTGGTGGTCGAACTGGCGTCGATGCTGCTGCTCGCGGCAGCGGTCACCGCCTTCCACCTGGGCCGCAATGAGGCGAAGGAGTAAATCATGGGTGCTATCCCTCTCGAACATGGCCTGGCCGTCGCCGGCATCCTGTTCTGCTTAGGTCTGGTTGGCCTGATGGTCCGCCGCAACATCCTCTTCGTGCTCATGAGCCTGGAAGTCATGATGAACGCCTCTGCCCTGGCGTTCGTCGTCGCCGGTGCCCGTTGGGTCCAACCCGATGGCCAGGTGATGTTCATTCTGGTGATCAGCCTGGCAGCAGCCGAGGCCAGCATTGGCCTGGCCATCCTGCTGCAGCTGTATCGCCGCTTCCACACTCTCGACATCGATGCTGCCAGTGAGATGCGCGGATGAACCTTCTCTTCCTGACTTTCGTCTTTCCCCTTGTGGGCTTTGTGCTGCTGTCGTTCTCGCGCGGGAGGTTCTCGGAGAACCTGTCCGCCTTGATCGGCGTCGGTTCGGTTGGCCTGTCGGCGGCCACGGCCGCCTACGTGATCTGGCAATTCAACGTCGCCCCGCCTGAAGGCGGTGCGTACAGCCAGCTGCTGTGGCAGTGGATGTCGGTGGATGGTTTTGCGCCGAACTTCACCCTGTACCTCGATGGCCTGTCGGTCACCATGCTGGGCGTAGTGACAGGTGTGGGTTTCCTGATCCACTTGTTCGCGTCCTGGTACATGCGTGGCGAGACCGGCTATTCACGGTTCTTCTCGTACACCAACCTGTTCATCGCCAGCATGCTGTTCCTGATCCTGGGCGACAACCTGCTGTTCATCTACTTCGGCTGGGAAGGCGTAGGCCTGTGTTCCTACCTGTTGATCGGTTTCTACTACAGCAACCGCAACAATGGTAACGCAGCGCTCAAGGCCTTCATCGTCACCCGTATCGGCGACGTGTTCATGGCCATCGGCCTGTTCATCCTGTTCGCCCAGCTGGGCACGCTGAACGTCCAGGAACTGCTGGTGCTGGCACCGCAGAAATTCCAGGCCGGCGATACCTGGATGGTGTTGGCAACGCTGATGCTGCTCGGCGGCGCCGTGGGCAAATCCGCGCAGCTACCGCTGCAGACCTGGTTGGCGGACGCCATGGCCGGCCCGACCCCGGTGTCGGCGCTGATCCACGCGGCGACGATGGTAACGGCCGGTGTCTACCTGATTGCCCGTACCAATGGCCTGTTCCTGCTGGCGCCGGACATCCTGCACCTGGTGGGCGTGGTGGGTGGCGTTACCCTGGTGCTGGCGGGCTTCGCTGCACTGGTGCAAACCGACATCAAGCGTATCCTGGCCTACTCGACCATGAGCCAGATCGGCTATATGTTCCTGGCACTGGGCGTCGGCGCCTGGGATGCGGCGATCTTCCACTTGATGACCCACGCCTTCTTCAAGGCGCTGCTGTTCCTGGCTTCGGGCGCCGTCATCGTGGCCTGCCACCACGAGCAGAACATCTTCAAGATGGGCGGGCTGTGGAAGAAACTGCCGCTGGCCTACGCCAGCTTCGTGGTCGGTGGCGCTGCCCTGGCGGCCTTGCCGATCGTGACCGTAGGCTTCTACTCCAAGGACGAGATCCTGTGGGAAGCCTTTGCCAGCGGCAACTCCGGCCTGCTGTACGCCGGCCTGCTCGGCGCCTTCATGACCTCGCTGTACACCTTCCGCCTGATCTTCATCGCCTTCCACGGCGAAGCGAAGACCGAAGCCCACGCCGGCCACGGCATCAGCCATTGGCTGCCACTGGGCGTGCTGATCGTGCTGTCGACCTTCGTCGGCGCATGGATCACACCGCCGTTGGCTGACGTGCTGCCTCAAAGCGCAGGCCATGCCGGCGGTGAGGCCAAGCATGCTCTGGAGATCACCTCGGGCGCCATCGCCATTGCCGGTATCCTGCTCGCCGCCTTGCTGTTCCTGGGCAAGCGCAGCTTCGTCAGCGCGGTGGCCAACAGTGGCATCGGCCGCGTGCTGTCGGCCTGGTGGTTCGCGGCCTGGGGCTTCGACTGGATCTACGACAAGCTGTTCGTCAAGCCCTACCTGCTGATCAGCCACCTGCTGCGCAAAGACCCGGTTGACCGCGGTATCGGCCTGATCCCTCGTCTGGCTCGCGGTGGCCACGTGGCCATGACCAAGACCGAGACGGGCCAGCTGCGCTGGTATACCGCCTCCATCGCCATTGGCGCAGTGCTGGTACTCGGCGCTGTGGTAGTGGCCGCGGTATGACCATGAACCTTGCGAACCTTGCGACCCTGCAAAAGGAAACCAACCCGTCATGATTTTGCCTTGGCTGATCCTGATCCCCTTCATCGGCGGCTTCCTGTGCTGGCTGGGCGAGCGCTTCGGCGCTACCCTGCCGCGCTGGATCGCGCTGCTGACCATGTCCCTGTTGCTCGGCATCGGCCTGTGGCTGTGGGCTAACGGCGACTACACCCTTGCCCCGGCTCCGGGCGCCGAGCCTGCATGGGCCCTGGAATACAAAGTCCAGTGGATCCAGCGCTTCGGCATCAGCATCCACCTGGCCCTCGACGGCCTGTCGCTGCTGATGATCCTGCTCACAGGCCTGCTGGGCGTGCTGTCGGTGCTGTGCTCCTGGAAAGAGATCCAGCGCCACGTCGGCTTCTTCCACCTGAACCTGATGTGGATCCTGGGTGGTGTGGTCGGTGTGTTCCTGGCGCTGGACCTGTTCCTGTTCTTCTTCTTCTGGGAAATGATGCTGGTGCCGATGTACTTCCTCATCGCGCTCTGGGGTCATAGCTCGGCGGACGGCAAGAAGACGCGCATCTACGCGGCGACCAAGTTCTTCATCTTCACCCAGGCCAGCGGCCTGATCATGCTGGTGGCGATCCTGGGCCTGGTACTGGTCAACTACACCAACACCGGTGTGATCACGTTCAACTACAGCGACCTGCTCAAGGCCGACCTGCCGGCCGGTACCGAATACCTGCTGATGCTGGGCTTCTTCATTGCCTTTGCCGTGAAGCTGCCGGTGGTGCCGTTCCACTCCTGGTTGCCCGACGCCCACGCCCAGGCGCCGACCGCAGGTTCCGTGGACCTGGCGGGTATCCTGCTCAAGACCGCTGCTTATGGCCTGCTGCGCTTCGCCCTGCCGCTGTTCCCCAATGCATCGGCAGAGTTCGCGCCCATCGCCATGACCCTGGGCCTGATCGGCATCTTCTACGGGGCCTTCCTGGCCTTCGCCCAGACCGACATCAAGCGCCTGATCGCCTTCTCCAGCGTCTCTCACATGGGCTTCGTGCTGATCGGCATCTATTCCGGTAGCCAGCAAGCACTGCAAGGTGCGGTCATCCAGATGCTGGCTCACGGTCTGTCGGCTGCCGCGCTGTTCATCCTGTCCGGTCAGTTGTACGAGCGCCTGCACACCCGCGACATGCGCCAGATGGGCGGGCTGTGGCACCGCATCGCCTACCTGCCTGCCATCAGCCTGTTCTTCGCTGCCGCCTCCCTGGGGCTGCCAGGCACCGGCAACTTCGTGGGTGAGTTCCTGATCCTGATCGGCAGCTTCGTGCACGTGCCTTGGATCACCGTCATCGCCACTACCGGCCTGGTATTCGGCTCGGTCTACTCGCTGATCATGATTCACCGCGCCTACTTCGGCCCGAGCAAATCGGACACCGTACTGGCCGGCATGGACACCCGCGAGCTGGTCATGGTGCTGGGCCTGGCGGTACTGCTGGTGCTGCTGGGCGTGTATCCACAGCCGTTCCTCGACACCTCTGCCGCCACCATGAGTGGTGTGCAGCAGTGGCTCGGTTCCGCTTTCACTCAACTCGCTTCGGCCCGGTAAGAGCGCTATGGAATTCACCACTCAACACTTCATCGCATTGGCGCCGATGCTGATCACCACCATCACCACGGTGGTGGTGATGCTGGCGATCGCCTGGAAGCGCAATCACTCGCAGACGTTCCTGCTGTCCACCGTGGGGCTGAACCTGGCCCTGCTTTCGATCCTGCCAGCATTGAAGGTCGCGCCACTGGCGGTCACGTCGCTGATCACCATCGACAAGTTCGCCTGCCTGTACATGGCAATCATGTTGGTCGCGACCCTGGCATGCGTAACGCTCGCCCATGCCTACCTGGGCGAAGGCGCCAAGGGTTTCCCGGGCAACCGCGAAGAGCTGTACCTGCTGCTGCTGATGTCGGCACTGGGCGGGCTGGTGCTGGTCAGCGCCAACCACCTGGCGGGCCTGTTCATTGGCCTGGAGTTGCTGTCGGTACCGGTCTACGGCCTGGTAGCGTATGCGTTCTTCAACAAGCGCTCGCTTGAAGCCGGCATCAAGTACATGGTGCTGTCGGCAGCAGGTTCTGCCTTCCTGCTGTTCGGCATGGCGCTGCTGTACGCCGACGCCGGCAGCTTGACCTTCGACCAGTTGGGCAAGGCATTGGCTGCCACCAGCATGCCGAGCCTGCTGGCTCAACTGGGTCTGGGCATGATGTTGGTCGGCCTGGCGTTCAAACTGTCGCTGGTACCGTTCCACCTGTGGACGCCCGATGTGTACGAAGGTGCTCCGGCCCCGGTCGCCGCGTTCCTCGCCACGGCCAGCAAGGTTGCGGTGTTCGCGGTGGTCATCCGCCTGTTCATGCTCTCCCCTGCCGCCAGCAGCGGTGTGCTGAGCACGGTGCTTGCCATCATCGCCGTGGCGTCGATCCTGGTCGGTAACCTGCTGGCGCTGACCCAGAGCAACCTCAAGCGCCTGCTGGGTTACTCGTCCATCGCCCACTTCGGCTACCTGCTGATCGCGCTGGTGGCCAGCAAGGGCCTGGCGCTGGAGGCCATGGGCGTCTACCTGGTCACCTACGTGCTCACAAGCCTTGGGGCATTCGGTGTCATCACCTTGATGTCCTCGCCCTACGGTGGCCGCGATGCTGACGCGCTGTACGAGTACCGCGGTCTGTTCTGGCGTCGCCCCTACCTGACCGCCGTGCTGACCGTGATGATGCTGTCGCTGGCCGGTATCCCGCTCACCGCTGGTTTCATCGGCAAGTTCTACATCATTGCCACCGGTGTCGAGTCGCAGCTGTGGTGGTTGGTGGGCGCGCTGGTCATCGGTAGTGCCATCGGTGTGTACTACTACCTGCGTGTGATGGTCACCCTGTACCTGGTCGAGCCTAACCTGCGCCGTCACGACGCACCGTTGAAGTGGGAACAGCGCACCGGTGGCGTCATGCTGCTGGCTGTCGCCCTGCTCGTCTTCGTACTGGGTGTGTACCCGCAGCCGCTGCTGGACCTGGTGCAGCATGCAGGTTTGTACCTGATCGGCTAACCCGCCTGGCAATCCCAGACACCCCGCTTACGCGGGGTGTTTTTGTTTGTGCCTGGCAAATGCTGGACTCGCCCTCAGGCCTATCGGTCGCCCGATCTGGCGTGTGGGTGGAAGCGTTGGGGCAGTGTCAGCATTTTTACCCTGCTGTGGGTGATCTGGGCGCGGGTTCGTACGTCATACCGCTGTTGCCTCACTGCTGGTCGTCTGGAGCCCTACGATGCGTCGCGTTTTGTTGCTGTCCCCCCGCCTTGGCCTGCTTGGCGCCATCATTGCGAGCCCGCCTGCCTGGTCAGCAAGCCCGATCGAACTTGGCCAGGTGCTGATCACCGACCAGGCGCAAGGGGACCTGGAGGCCGCAGCGCAGCGCCTGCGCAGTGCCCCAGGTGGCACCAACCTGGTGGACATGCAAAAGGTGGGTCAAGGCCGTGTGGCCAGCAACCAGGATGTCCTTGCCTACCAGCCGGGGGTGTTCGCCCAGTCGGCGGGCAACGACGGCATCAAGTTGTCGATTCGCGGCTCCGGCCTCAACCGGGCCCCAGGCGCGCACGGCTCAGGGGTCTACACGCAGTTCGACGGCCTGCCGCTGACCGGCCCCGGGGGCACGCCCTACGAGCTGTTCGAGCCGTTGTGGCTCAACCGCGCCGAAGTGCTGCGCGGTGCCAACGGGTTTGATCAGGGATCGCTGGCGTTGGGCGGTGCCATCAATTACGTCACCCACACCGGCTACGATGCAGCGCCCCTGCACGTGCGCTATGAAGTCGGCAGCCGTGGCTATCAGCGCCGCCACATCAGCTCCGGCCAGGTACTCGGTAACCTTGACTACTACGTTGCGCTGACCGATGCGCACTACGACGGCTACCAGCAGCACAGCAGCGGCAGCGCCAAGGGCATCGCGGCCAACGTCGGCTATCGCTTCAACCCCAACCTTGAAACACGGCTGTACCTGCGCTACCGGGAAACGGAGAACGACCTGGCCGGACGTTTGACCAAAGACCAGATCAAGCATCACCCTACCTCGGCGAACCCTGCCTACCTGGCACGTGATGACAGCCGTCCGCAGCCGGGCAGTACCTGGGTTGGCAGCAAGACCACGTTCTACCTCGACGATGATGCCCGCGTCGAAGCCGGCCTGGTCTACCACGATTACCCCATGGACCTGCGCGAGGGCCCGATGCGCCTGAAGGTGGCTTACACCGACGTCAGTGGCACGCTGAACTATCAGCGGCGCGACACGGTGTTTGGCCGTGAGAGCAAGACGACCGTGGGCTGGCGCACCACCAAGCACCTGCCCAACAGCGGCGCCTCACAATTTGCGCGCAACGGCCAGGTGATCGGCACTCGGACACGTGACTTCACCTATCAAGGCTCCGATACCGTGTTGCATCTGGGTAATGACCTGGAGCTCATACCGAACCTGTGGCTGACAACCGGGCTGGCCGCTATCTATACGCGACGCGAGAGCGACGTGACCTACCCCGCCGAAGGCGGCAAGGTGTCGATGCATGATTGGGATTATGCGCCGCGCATCGGACTGCGCTACGACGCACGCCCGGACCTGCAGGTGTACGGCAACCTCAGCCGCTCGGTGGAACCGCCCCACCCATGGTCGCTGATCTGGAGCTCGCCAAGCGTGGGCGGCAAGCAGATTCAACCGATCGAAATGCAGAACCAGACAGCCACCACGCTGGAAGTAGGTGCGCGCGGCGAGTCGGCATTCGGGCGGTGGGACCTTGCCTGGTACTACGCCCAAGTACGCCACGAACTGCTCGCGGTCGAGGTGGTGCCGAACTTCACCTCGGAATTCAATGCCAGCGCCACGGTGCACCAGGGCGTGGAGGCCGGGCTGGACAGCACGCTCTGGGAGCAGTCAGGCCTGGGTCGCATGAGCCTGCGTCAGGCCTACACCTTCAGTGACTTCCATTACCGCGACGACGAAAGATTCGGCGACAACCGCCTGCCGGGCATCCCCATGCACTACTATCAGGCCGAGTTGCGCTTCGACTGGCCCAGCGGCTTCTACGCCGGGATCAACACGCAGATGGCGTCCAAGGTGCAAGTGGACTATGCCAACAGCTACCATGTCGACGATTACGCCACCCTCGGCGCCCGTCTCGGTTGGGACTCGCCGCAGCGTGACTGGCAGACCTGGCTGGATCTACGCAACCTGACCAACAAGCGCTACGCAGCGACCGTAACCCCAGGCTTCAATGACGCAGGGCGGGACATTGCCCGCTCCACTCCGGGCGAAGGCGCTGCGGTCTATGCGGGAGTGTCCTACACATTCCGCTGACTGCCACGATCGGGCAGCCCTTGGCTGACAAACATTGCGCGGGCCGACTGGCCCGCACAATGTGGTGCCGCTCAGGCCACGGTCATACAGAGCGATTCAGCTTCACCCAAGACGCGAACTTGTCGATGAAGCCTTGCAAAAACGGCCGGGTCTTGTCGTTGAGTTTGCCTGACTCGTCGAACAGGCTGGCAGCGCCGCCAATGTAGGCCTCCGGCATCTGCATGCATGGCATGTCCAGGAACACCAGGGACTGGCGCACTGAATGGTTGGCACCGAAGCCGCCGATCGCACCAGGAGACACACTCGCCACGGCTGCCGGCTTGCCGCCCCACGCGCTTTGCCCGTAAGGCCTTGAACCCACATCGATGGCATTCTTCAGGCAGCCTGGCATGGTCCGGTTGTACTCCGGCGTGACGAAGAGCACCGCATCGCTGCCCTTGATGTCGTTCCGAAAGCGTGTCCAGGCAGCTGGCGGGGCATCGGTTTCCAGGTCTTCGTTGTACAGGGGTAAGTCGCCGATCTCGACGATCTTCAGTGCCAGGCTCGACGGCGCCAGCTCAGACAGCGCGCGGGCCACCTTGCGGTTATAGGAATCCTTGCGCAGGCTACCGACGACGACGGCAACCGAATAGACCTGGGTCATGGCAATCTCCAACTTCATGTTTTCAGGGACGATGTAGTTATAGATGACCGTTTTGCGCTGCTTTGGTTTTTTTTCCCGGCCGCGAAAACTTCCCCTGCCCTTGGAAGGTCTACTGCTACAGACATTTCCTACGCAATTCAGAGGGTTCCACCCAAATGGCAGCAGTAATGGTCGGCCAATTCCATGCCCGCGACGCCGAAGGCCGTATCTATCCCGTGCACGAGTTTCAGGAATCTACCCTGCAACACGACGGCAGCACGACCGGCGCACCTATCACCACCTACCGCCTTGCCATCGGCGATCGCGTCAACTACCTGGGTGAAAATCGATTCGAGCTTGCCCGCACCGGTGTCGAAATCATCCGTATCCCGTGACACGAAGAGGCACTGGCCTGTTACTGCTCGATGAGGGTGAGACCGCTTGCGGTCTTGATTGACCAGCAGCAGGCCGTCGCTTTTTTAGTCCGCTGACCGCTCAGCCAGTGCCTGCCAGAGCGATGGGCCGCCAGCGGACTTGGCAATCGCTGCAAGGCGTTCGGCATGAGCTTCGAGCTCATCCGGTGCGGCCAGAATGACCCGGCCGGGCGCGCGACCGCTGATGCGACGAATGTCAGCTCCTCCGCTACCCTGCCCGTTTTCGTCCGAATCGCTGCCATGCCCTGCCAACGAGAGGCTGGTCTGCCCCCCGGTCATTGCCAGGTAGACATCCGCCAGCAGCTCGGCGTCGAGCAATGCGCCGTGCAGTTCGCGCCCCGAGTTGTCGATATCGTAGCGTTTGCACAAGGCATCCAGGCTGTTGCGTTGCCCCGGATGACGCGCCCGCGCCAGCAACAAGGTGTCGAGAATGGTGCAGTGCTGGGACAGGTCAGCACGGTCCTGCTGGCCCAGCAGCGCGAACTCGTTGTTGATGAACCCGACGTCGAATGCCGCGTTGTGGATGACCAGCGTAGCGCCCTGGATGAACGCGAAGAACTCCTCGGCGACGTCGCCGAAGCGCGGCTTGCCAATCAGGAAGGCGTCAGTGATGCCGTGGACGTTGATCGCGCCCTCGTCACTTTCGCGGTCAGGCTGCAAGTAGACGTGGAAATGCCTGCCTGTCAGGCGCCTGCCGACCACCTCGACGCAGCCAATCTCGATGATGCGGTGCCCCTCGCTGACCGGCATACCCGTGGTTTCGGTATCGAGGATAACGAACCGCTTGTCTTGCTGTTGCTCCACTTGGGGGACTCCAACTTGCATCGTTTACAAAGGTGCGCAGTATAACAGCAGGGCGAGCGCTGAGCCCCCTTCGCACCTGGCATCGGGTTCAGCGCGTCATGCCCGGGCGCGCACTTCGTCCACGCCACGGTTGGCCAGCTGGTCCGCACGCTCGTTGCCGGGGTGGCCAATGTGGCCGCGGACCCATTTCCAGGTCACCTTGTGGCGGTTGACCTGTTCGTCGAGTAACTGCCACAGGTCGGCATTCTTCACAGGTTCCTTGGCCGCGGTTTTCCAGCCACGCTTTTTCCAGTTGACCATCCATTCGTTGATGCCTTTCATCACGTACTGCGAGTCAGTCGTCAGCACGACCTCGCATTCACGCTTGAGCGCCATCAGCCCCTGGATGGCGGCCATTAACTCCATGCGGTTGTTGGTGGTCTCGCGCTCGCCCCCCCACAACTCTTTTTCAACGCCTTTGAAAATCATCAGCACACCCCAGCCGCCGGGGCCAGGGTTGCCCTTGCAGGCACCATCGGTAAACATTTCGACGCTATCGCTCATGTACCACTCGTATTCACTGCTTATCGGGATCGGGGGTCGACGAGGTGCGGTTGACCTTGGCCAATGGCAACGGCAGCAACTTGCCCATCGGCTCGCGACGCTGGGGCCGCAGCGGCCGCAGGCCCACGACCATCTTGCGCGCCACCAGCACATAGACACCGCCGCCAGCGCTTTGCCACCCGCCCGCCATGCGCTCCCACCCTTCCAGGCGCTGCTGCCCGGCAGGCGAAGCAAGCGGCGGACGATAGCACCCGAAGCGGCGTTTCTCCAAGGCAAAGCCCAGCAGGTTGAGCCAGTCACCCAGTCGCGATGGCGAGATGCAGCGGGCCTTGCGCAAAGCGCCACGGCTAAACAGGTGACGCACCCCCCAACTGCTCCACGGATTGATTCCGACGATCAGCAGATGACCGCCTGGGCGCACGGCGCTGGCGGCCTCACGCAGCAGCCCGTGGGGCGACAGGCTGAAATCCAGCCCATGTTGCAACACCACCACATCGGCCGCGTGCTCGCTCAACGGCCAGGCCTGTTCCTCGCAGACGATCTCCACCCCCGGCAGCGGCGCGCCGAGGCGCACGTTGCGCTGGACCTTCGGCGCACTGGGTGGGGCGTCGGCGCAGGGGCCATAGTGCACCAGGTAGCCACCGAAGAAGCGCCCCAGCTCTTCCTCCAGCAGCTTCTGTTCTTCGTGCAGCATCAATTGGCCGAGCGGGCCCTGAAACCACTCACGGGCCAGGCTGATCAGCTTGATCCAGTCCGGGTCGGCCTGGGCAAAGGCTTGGTCGGTCATTGTGCAATTCCTCGAAAGGTTCTCCCACCGCGCCATCGCGGCTAAGATGCCTTCATGTGCCAAGCAAGGCGAATCGGATTCCCACCATGATACAGATCGAAGCGTTGCCCGCTTTCTCGGACAATTACATCTGGTTGTTACAGGATACTGCCAAACGCCGCTGCGCGGTGGTCGACCCTGGCGATGCCGGCCCGGTGGAACGGTGGCTTGCCGCGCATCCTGGTTGGCAGCTTACCGACATGCTCATCACTCACCATCACAACGACCATGTAGGCGGTGTGGCGCGGCTCAAGGCGTTGACGGGCGCGCAAGTACACGGCCCAGCCAACGAGGATATCCCTTGCAGGGATGTGGCACTGGACGATGGCGACCAGGTCACAGTGCTGGGTGAGGTCTATGAGGTGCTTGCCGTGCCGGGCCATACACTGGGGCACATCGCGTTCTTCAACGCTGGCGCGGCCACGCCTGTACTGTTCAGTGGCGATACCCTGTTCGCAGCCGGATGCGGACGCATGTTCGAGGGCACTGCCGAGCAGATGCAACCGGCCCTGGCCCGCCTGGCAGCCCTGCCAGCCGAGACCCAGGTCTACTGCGCACATGAATACACCTTGAGCAATTTGCGTTTTGCCAAGGCCGTGGAACCTGACAATGAAGATGTAGTGAAGCGCTTCGAAACGGTCTCCCGGCTGCGTGCGCAAAACTGCATCACACTGCCCTCCACCATTGGTCTGGAACGGCTGACAAACCCCTTCCTGCGCACCGCTGAAACATCTGTTAAACAAAAAGCAGACGAATGGAAGGGACATTCCAACACCTCGCATGTCGCTGTTTTTGCTGCCTTGAGGTCTTGGAAAGACAGCTTCTGATAACCCCAAGATATATCGCAAGTGGCGGTCAAAGGTTGACCCGGTCCGGAGCGGTTCCTAGAATCGCCGAAATTTTTTGCCCGGATACCTGTGCCCGCCGATGTCTTCCCGAAGCCGCAGAACCTCTCATTCCGTCGCGCTGACGCGCCTGGCCCAGGTCAGTGCGCTCGCTCTGGCCGCCACCTTGGTGGGCTGCCAGAGCACCCATCAGCTCGACGAAGCCGATAGCGTCCGTGCGCACAGCCAGCAAGCGCGAATCAAACCAAGGCCGGCGCCATTGCTGGTCAAGCCGGTCGAGCAAGCGCCTCGGGATGTCTGGGAACGCATGCGCCAGGGCTTCGTGCTCCAGGAGTACCGCGACGTCAACCCGCGCATCGATCAACAGCGCCTGTGGTTTGCCAGCAACCCCACGTTCATCGAAAGCGCCGGGGAGCGCGGCAGCCTCTACCTGCACTACATCGTCGAACGCCTCGAGGAGCGCGGCATGCCGCTGGAGCTGGCCCTGCTGCCGGCGATCGAGAGCGCCTACAACCCCATGGCGTACTCCCGCGCCAGTGCAGCCGGCATGTGGCAGTTCATGCCAGCCACCGGTCGACACTTCAACCTGCGCCAGACCAACTTCTATGACGGCCGTCGGGATGTCACCGCCTCGACCAACGCCGCGCTCGACTACCTGACCCGCCTGCACGACATGTTCAACGGCGACTGGCTGCTGGCACTGGCGGCCTACAATGCTGGCGAAGGCACGGTCAGCCGCGCGATGGAGCGCAACGAGAAGCTGGGCTTGCCCACCGACTACTGGAACCTGCCACTGCCTCAGGAAACCCGCGACTACGTGCCCAAGCTGCTGGCCTTGTCACAGGTGGTCTCCACACCTGAAGCCTACGGCGTGAACCTGACGCCGATCGCCAATGAGCCCTACTTCGAGGCCGTCGCGATCAACGACCGGCTCGACCTGACGCGGGTGGCCGCTTTCGCCGACATCGACGAAGACGAACTCATCCAGCTGAACCCAGCCTTCAAGAAGCGCATGACGGTCGATGGCCCGAAGCAGTTGCTGGTGCCCACGGCCAAGGCGCAGTTGCTCTCGGCCAGCCTCTCCAACCTCAACCCCGAGCAGTTGGTCACCCTGCAGCCACCCAAGGCCGCTTTCGCTCGCGCCGTGGCCGAAGCCCAGGCGCCCGTGGCCGCGCGCAGCTACAAGGTCAGGCGTGGTGACAACCTAGGGACCATCGCCAAGGCCAACCGTGTATCCATTGCGGACATCAAGCGCTGGAACCGCCTGTCGGGCAGCAGCCTGCGCGCCGGCCAGGTGCTAGCCTTGCGCGGCGGCAAAGCCTCCAGTGGCGCCGCTAACCGGGTCGCCAGCTCGGCAAAACGCACAACCCAATACAAGGTGCGCAAGGGCGATTCGCTGTATCTGGTGGCCAAACGCTTCAATGTCGAGATGACCCACCTCAAGCGCTGGAATCCGCGCAGTGGCCATGCGCTCAAACCCGGCCAGACCCTGACCGTCTACGTCGGCCACTGACCCCAGGCGGCAAGCGGACACCTGTGCGTGCGCGTACCTGTGTTTTCTTGCCGTTTGGCGCTTGCTGCGCCAGTGCAAACTGTTACTGTAGCCCGATCAAAGCCCAATGCCTTTGGATCGGATGCCGACTTGATACGTCCCCTCCTTCTTACACTCAGCCTGGCCTTGAGCTTTCCCGCAGTCGCAACCGTGAGCGAAAGCCACGGTTACGCGCAGTTCGGCACGCTCAAGTACCCGGCCTCGTTCACCCATTTCGACTGGGTCAACCCGCAAGCCCCCAAAGGTGGCACGTTGCGGGCGATGGCCTTCGGTACGTTCGACACGCTCAACCCCTATACCTTCAAGGGTACGAGCCCGGTGAGCACGCCCAACTTTCAACAGTATGGGGTCAATGAACTCAACGAGACCCTCATGGTGGGTACCGGCCAGTACGACCCCTCGGGCGATGAGCCGACCTCCAGTTACGGGTTGATTGCCCGCTCGGTCGAATACAGCCAGGACCGCAGCTGGGTAGTGTTCAACCTGCGCCCGCAAGCCCGCTGGCACGATGGCAAGCCCATCACGTCGGCAGACGTGGCCTTCTCCTTCCGCACACTGCTCAAGGAAGGTCATCCGCTTTACCGGACCAACCTGCAGGAAGTGCAGCGGGTGGACATTCTCGGGCCGCTGCGTATTCGCTTCGTGTTCAAGCGAGCCGGCAACCCGTTGTTGATCCTGCGCCTTGGGGAAATGCCCGTCCTGCCCCAGCATTACTGGCGTACGCGCGACTTCAAGGCCACTACCTTCGAACCCCCGCTGGGCAGTGGGCCTTACCGGGTGACCCAGGTACAGCCAGGCCGGCGCCTGGTGTTCGAGCGCGTCAAAAACTACTGGGGCAAAGACCTGGCGGTGAATCGAGGCAAGTACAACTTCGACCGTGTCGAGTACGAGTTCTACCGCGACTCCACCGTTGCCTTCGAAGCCTTCAAGGCAGGTGAGTTCGACATCTACATCGAGCATCAGGCCAAGAACTGGGCCAACGGCTACACGTTCCCCGCCGTGCGACGCGGCGAGGTGATCAAGGCGCAGATCCCCCACCGCATCCCTACCCAGACCCAGGGCCTGTTCATGAACAGCCGTCGCGCCACCTTCAGCGATCCACGGGTGCGCCAGGCACTGGGCTTGATGTTCGATTTCGAGTGGACCAACCGTGCCCTGTTCAGCAGCGCCTACCGGCGCTCGACCAGTTATTACCCCAATAGCGAGTTCGCGGCCGCTGGCCTGCCCCAAGGCAAGGAATGGTTGTTGCTGGCCCCGTTTCGCGACCAGCTCGCGGCCAAGCTGTTCACTGAACCCTACCAGGTCAGCCGTACGGACGGGCGCGGGATTGACCGGCAGACGTTGCGCAAGGCCCTGGCTTTGCTGGCTGAGGCCGGGTGGACACTCAAGGGCCAGCGTCTGGTCGACAGCAAGGGCCAACCGCTGCGCATGGAAGTGCTACTGGTAAACCCCAACCTGGAACGCATCCTGCAGCCGTATGTCGAAAACCTCTCCAGCATCGGTGTAGACGCGCGCTTGCGAACCGTGGACCGCGCTCAGTACAAACAGCGACTGGACCAGTTTGACTTCGACATGATTCTGATGACCCTGAACCAGACCCTGAGCCCGGGCCTCGAGCAGTGGCTGTACTTCCATTCAAGCCAGGCGGCCATCAAGGGCAGCAAGAACTACGCCGGGGTCGACGACCCCGTGGTCGATCACCTGCTAGACACCTTGCTGGCGGCGCGCACTCGCGATGATCAGGTCGCAGCGGCGCGAGCGCTGGACCGCGTGCTCTCATGGCAGCACTACATGATTCCCAACTGGTACCTCGACAATCACCGCCTGGCCTACCGCAATCGGTTCGGCTTCGTCACCACGCCGCCCTATACCCTCGGGCTGAACAGCTGGTGGATCAAGACTTCGGAGAAAGCCCAATGACGCCCACGCATTCCTTGCGCCGGCTGGCTGGCAGCCTGTTGCTGGCCTGCCTGAGCCTTCCCGCGCTGGCAGCGCCGCAGCACGCACTCACGCTGTACGACGAGCCGCCCAAGTACCCGGCGGATTTCAAGCACTTCGACTACGTGAACCCGGACGCCCCCAAGGGCGGCACCTTCCGCCAGTCCAGCTTTGGCGGGTTCGACAGCCTCAACCCCTTCATCAACAAAGGGGTATCTGCCGAAAACATCAGCATCATCTACGACACCTTGATGCGCCAGAGCCTGGACGAGCCTTTCACCGAATACGGCTTGGTCGCTCGACAGATCGAGAAGGCGCCTGACAACAGCTGGGTGCGCTTCTACCTGCGCCCCGAGGCGCGGTTCCACGATGGCCATCCCATGCGTGCCGAAGACGTGGTGTTCACCTTCAATGCGCTGATGAAGGACGGTGCTCCCCTGTACCGCCAATACTATGCGGACGTGGCCGAGGTGGTCGCCGAAGACCCGCTCAAGGTCGTGTTCAAGTTCAAGCACAAGGGCAACCGTGAACTGCCGCTGATCCTCGGCCAGTTGCCCGTGCTGCCCAAGCATTGGTATGCCCAGCGCGACTTCAACCGCGGCAATCTGGAAATCCCACTGGGCAGCGGCCCGTACAAGGTGGCCGAGGTCAAGGCCGGGCGTTCGGTCCGTTATGAGCGGGTCAAGGACTACTGGGCCAAGGACTTGCCCATCAACCGTGGCTTCTACAATTTCGACGCCATGACCTTCGACGCCTACCGCGACACCACGGTCGCGTTGGAGGCACTGAAGGCGGGCGCCTTCGATTATGCGCTGGAAGTCAGCGCCAAGAACTGGGCCACGGCTTACAACGTGCCTGCTGTGCGCGACGGCCGCCTGATCAAGGAGGAGCTGCCCAATGGCAACCCTACTGGCATGCAGGGCTTCATCTTCAACATTCGCCGGCCGGTATTCCAGGATATCCGCGTGCGCAAGGCGCTGAGCCTGCTGCTGGACTATGAATGGACCAACAAGCAGCTGTTCAACGGCGCCTACACACGCACCGGCAGTTACTTCGAGAACTCCGAGATGGCGGCCCGCGGCCTACCCGGCCCTGGCGAACTTCAAATCCTCGAACCGGTGCGCAGCCAGGTGCCAGAACAGGTCTTCACCCAGGCCTTCCATAACCCGGTCAGCGACGGCAGCGGCATGATCCGGGAGCAGCAGCGCCAAGCCTACAAGTTGCTGCAGGAGGCGGGCTGGAAAATCGTCGACGACAAGATGGTCGACACCAACGGCCAGCCGGTCAGCATCGAGTTTCTGCTCGCCCAGACCGAGTTCGAACGCATTTTGCTGCCGTTCAAGCGCAACCTCGCGGACCTGGGTATCGAACTCAACATCCGCCGGGTCGATGTGTCCCAGTACATCACCCGCCTGCGCTCGCGCGATTACGACATGATCGTGGGCGGCTACCCCCAGTCCAACTCTCCTGGCAACGAACAGAGGGAATTCTGGTCCAGCGCGGCCGCCGACAACCCCGGGAGCCGCAATTTCATCGGCCTGCGTGACCCCGCCATCGACCAACTGGTCGATGGCCTGATCAACGCCGAGTCGCGTCAGAGCCTGATCGACCACTGCCGTGCCCTGGACCGGGTATTGCTGTGGGGCTACTACGTGATCCCGAACTGGCACATCAAGACCTGGCGCGTGGCCTATTGGAACCACATCGGTCACCCCAAGGTTCCGCCCAAGTACGACATCGGCATCGACACCTGGTGGATCAAGCCCGGCTCAACGCCCAAGGCCACCCAGGCCACTGCTGGCGAGGCCAACTGACATGCTGGCCTATATCCTGCGGCGACTGCTGCTGATCATCCCTACACTGTTCGGCATCCTGATCATCAACTTCATCATCGTCCAGGCCGCACCTGGCGGGCCGGTGGAACAGATGATCGCCAAGCTCGAAGGCTTCGAAGGCGCCACCAGCCGGATCGCAGGTGGCGGTGCCGAGGTGTCGGTGGCCGGCTCCAACTACCGGGGTGCACAGGGCCTGGACCCTGCGCTGGTGGCGGAGATCGAGCGCATGTACGGCTTCGACAAATCGCCGCCCGAACGCCTGTGGATCATGGTCAAGAACTACGCCCAGCTGGATTTTGGCGACAGTTTCTTCCGTGACGCCAAGGTCATCGACCTGATTCTGGAGAAGATGCCCGTATCGATTTCACTGGGGCTGTGGAGCACGCTGATCATGTACCTGATCTCGATCCCCCTGGGGATCGCCAAGGCGGTTCGCCACGGCAGTCACTTCGATGTGTGGACCAGCTCGGCGATCATCGTGGGCTATGCCATCCCGGCGTTCCTGTTCGCCATCTTGCTGATCGTCCTGTTCGCCGGCGGCAGCTATTTCGACTGGTTCCCACTGCGCGGCCTGACCTCCAACAACTTCGATGAGCTGAGCACCACAGGCAAGGTCCTCGATTATTTCTGGCACCTGGTGTTGCCGATCACGGCCTTGGTGA
This sequence comes from Pseudomonas sp. I3-I5, assembly GCF_022699445.1. Classification (NCBI taxonomy): domain Bacteria; kingdom Pseudomonadati; phylum Pseudomonadota; class Gammaproteobacteria; order Pseudomonadales; family Pseudomonadaceae; genus Pseudomonas; species Pseudomonas sp. I3-I5. The sequence continues at coordinate 2,895,072 of NZ_CP093940.1, forward strand.
TCGGCAACTTCGCCACCATGACGCTGCTGACCAAGAACAGCTTTCTCGACGAGATCAACAAGCAGTACGTGGTCACCGCCAAGGCCAAGGGCCTGAGCCGGTCGCGGGTGCTGTATGGCCACGTGTTCCGTAATGCCATGCTGCTGGTGATCGCCGGCTTTCCTTCGGCCTTCATCGGCATCTTCTTCACAGGCTCGCTGCTGATCGAGGTGATCTTCAGCCTCGACGGGCTGGGCCTGATGAGTTTCGAAGCGGCCATCAACCGCGATTACCCGGTGGTCTTCGGCACCCTGTTCATCTTCACCCTCCTGGGGCTGGTGGTGAAACTGATCGGCGACCTGACCTACACCTTGGTCGATCCACGTATCGACTTTGCCAGCCGGGAGCACTGACATGGCCTTGTCCCCCCTGAACCGTCGTCGCGTCGAGCGTTTCAAGGCCAACCGCCGTGGCTGGTGGTCGCTGTGGCTGTTCCTGATCCTGTTCGGGTTGAGCCTGGGCGCCGAGCTCATCGCCAATGACAAGCCCATTGCCGTGCATTACGACGGCCAGTGGTACTTCCCTGCCTTCAAGCGCTACCCGGAAACCACCTTTGGCGGTGAGTTCCCGCTGGAAGCCAACTACAAAAGCCCCTACGTGCGTGACCTGCTGGCCAAGAAAGACAGCTTCGTGCTGTGGGCGCCCATACCCTTCAGCTACCAGAGCATCAACTACGACCTGCGCGTGCCCGCCCCCGCCCCGCCCTCATCCGATAACTGGCTGGGCACCGATGATCAAGGGCGCGACGTGCTGGCACGGGTAATCTACGGGTTTCGCATTTCGGTACTGTTCGCCCTGACCCTGACCGTGCTCAGCTCGATCATCGGCGTGATCGCCGGTGCCTTGCAGGGTTTCTATGGTGGCTGGGTAGACCTGGCCGGGCAACGCTTCCTGGAAATCTGGTCCGGCCTGCCGGTGCTTTACCTGCTGATCATCCTGGCCAGCTTCGTGCAGCCCAATTTCTGGTGGTTGCTGGGCATCATGCTGTTGTTTTCCTGGATGAGCCTGGTGGACGTGGTCCGCGCCGAATTCCTGCGCGGACGCAACCTTGAGTACGTGCGCGCCGCGCGCGCTCTGGGCATGCGCAACGGCGCGATCATGTACCGGCATATCCTGCCCAATGCCATGATCTCGACCATGACGTTCATGCCGTTCATTCTCACCGGCGCGATCGGCACGCTGACCGCGTTGGACTTCCTCGGCTTCGGCCTGCCTCCGGGCGCTCCGTCGCTCGGTGAGTTGGTTGCGCAGGGCAAATCCAACCTGCAGGCGCCGTGGCTTGGCATCAGCGCATTTGCCGTGCTGGCCGTGATGCTGAGCCTGCTGGTATTCATCGGCGAGTCCGCCCGCGACGCCTTCGACCCGAGGAAGTGACATGAGCGAAGAAAACCTGATCGAAGTGCGCGACCTGGCCGTCGAATTCGTGAGTGGCGAGCACACCAACCGGGTGGTCGACGGCATCAGCTTCGACATCCGCAAGGGTGAAACGCTGGCGCTCGTCGGAGAAAGCGGTTCGGGCAAGTCGGTGACTGCCCACTCGATCCTGCGCTTGCTGCCCTATCCCCTGGCGCGTCATCCCAGTGGCACCATCCGCTACCAAGGCAAGGACTTGCTGCAGCAGAACGAAAAGAGCATGCAGCGCATTCGCGGCGACCGCATCGCGATGATTTTCCAGGAGCCGATGACCTCGCTCAATCCGCTGCACTGCATCGAAAAGCAGATCAACGAGATCCTGCTCATCCACAAGGGGCTGACCGGCAAGCAGGCCACCGCTCGCACCCTTGAGTTGCTGGAGATGGTGGGTATCCCAGAGCCGCGCAAGCGCCTCAAGGCGCTACCCCACGAGCTCTCGGGCGGCCAACGCCAACGTGTGATGATCGCCATGGCGTTGGCCAACGAGCCAGAACTGCTGATTGCAGATGAACCGACCACCGCGCTGGACGTGACCGTACAGCTCAAGGTGCTCGACCTGCTCAAGGCGCTGCAGGCGCGCCTGGGCATGGCCCTGTTGTTGATCAGCCACGACCTGAATTTGGTACGGCGAATCGCGCACCGGGTGTGCGTGATGCAGCAGGGGCAGATCGTCGAACAAGCCGACTGCGCCACGCTGTTCGATGCCCCACAGCACCCGTATACGCAGATGCTGATCAACGCCGAGCCCAGCGGTTTGCCGGCTCACAACACACCCGGCTCGCCACTGCTGGCGGTGGACGACCTGAAAGTGTGGTTCCCGATCAAGAAAGGCCTGCTGCGCAGCACCGTCGACCACGTGAAAGCCGTGGACGGTATCAATTTCAGCCTGCCCCAGGGGCAGACCTTGGGCATTGTGGGCGAGTCGGGCTCAGGCAAGTCGACCCTGGGCCTGGCGATCCTGCGCTTGATCGGCAGCCAAGGCGGCATCCGCTTCCACGGCAAAGACCTGCAAGGGCTGAATCAGCAAGCCGTGCGTCCGCTGCGCCGGGAAATGCAGGTGGTATTCCAGGACCCGTTCGGCAGCCTCAGCCCCCGCATGAGCGTGGCCGAGATCGTGGGCGAAGGCCTGCGCATCCACCGTATCGGGACTGCCCAGGAACAGGAAGCAGCCATCATCGCAGCACTGCAGGAGGTCGGGCTGGACCCACAGACGCGCCATCGCTACCCCCATGAGTTCTCAGGCGGGCAGCGCCAGCGCATCGCGATCGCCAGGGCCCTGGTGCTCAAGCCGGCGCTGATCCTGCTGGACGAACCCACCTCCGCGCTGGACCGGACGGTGCAGCGCCAGGTGGTTGAGCTGCTGCGCAACCTGCAGCAAAAATACAACCTCACCTACTTGTTCATCAGTCACGACCTGGCGGTGGTCAAGGCCCTGAGCCATCAGCTGATGGTGATCAAGCAAGGTCATGTGGTCGAGCAAGGGGATGCTCAGGCCATCTTTCAGGACCCGCAGCACCCCTATACCCAGCAGCTGCTGGAGGCGGCGTTCTTGCAGCCTGAGGGCCGCTGACACCCACGGCGCGTTAGTCATGTCCCGGCCCGACGCGCTCATCCACAGGGCGCGTCGGGTTGGCACGCTGTCAGGCGGCGGCGGGCGTTCTACACAGCGTCTGGCGGCGCCCGGTGACGGGCATCAGTTGCAGGATCGCCCACACTACCTCCATCACCAAGATGCCCCAGATCAGCGCCGAGCCGCCGTGCATCAGCGCATACAGCTGCCAGCTACTGAACAGCACGCGACCGGCCGCATCATAACGACCGAACCGCACTTGAGGATGACGTATGCGCAGCCACGCCCACACGCAGACGATCGAGCCCATGAGGTTGGCCATCAACAGGTGCATTGGCTCGAACACCGGCAATTCACCGTAAAGCCCCAGTGAGGCGTGCATATTACCCAGCCAGCCGTGCAACCAGACAAATGTCCATGGGGTCGCAAAACCGATGGTCATCAGCAAATCGTAATAACCACTGATACGCACCAGCTTGCGGTAGTGGGGCTTGCTCCACATCGTCTTACACCTTCCTCAAGTAAAGAAGGCCCCAGGCTAGAGCCTGGAGTATGCTCCAGGGTCAAGCACCCTTAGAAGGAAATTACCGTGCGAATTGGTCGACTTGCCGCCTGCTGCGAGGTCAGCCGCGATACCCTGCGGTTCTATGAGGCCAAGGGTTTGATCAAGGCCCAGCGCTCGGCCAACGGTTACCGGGACTATGCCGATGACACCGTGCAGTTGGTCGCCTTCATCCGTACGGCGCAGCACCTTGGGTTCAGCCTCAGCGAAATTGGCAGTAACGTACAGCAGTTGTGGAGCGCAACCGAGCCGGCACAAACCGTTGAAGCACTGTTGCGCGATAAACTGGCGCTCATCGAGCAGCGCATGGTCGACCTGCAGGCACTGCGTGCATCCTTGCTGCACCGCCTGGACCTGGCCTGCCCCCTGCGCCCGAACCTACAGGATGCTAACGCAGGTCCTTGCTGACCCGCTCGACAGCGCCGACCACACGCTTGGCACCTTCCTGGATACTGCTGATCACATGCCCCGCATGGTCAGCCAGCTGCAGGCCGTTGGCTGCCTCGGCACGGCTGCTTTGCACTTCGCCCACGGCCTGGGTCACCAACGCCTGATTTCGTGCCACCACCGCGTCGATTTCCGCCGTGGCTGCGCTGGTGCGACCGGCCAGTTTGCGTACTTCGTCGGCGACCACGGCAAAGCCACGCCCCTGATCACCTGCTCGCGCCGCCTCGATGGCCGCATTGAGCGCCAGCAGATTGGTTTGCGATGCAATGGCGCCAATGGTCTGGACGATGGCGCTGATCACCGTCGATTGCTGGCCGAGCGCGCTGATGGTATCGCCAGCCGACTGCAGTTGACGCGCGACCCCCTGCATGGACTGCCCCACTTCCTGCATGACCACGACCCCTTCACTGGCGCTGCCATCGGTTTGCAGCGACACTTCAAGCGCCACCTGCGCTGCTTGCTTGACTGCCTCTTCACGCTGCACCTGGTCGGTCACCAAGGAAGCGAACTTGACCACCCTCACCAGCTTGCCGCTGGCATCGCTGACCGGGTTATAGCTGGCCTCGAGCCAGACCTCATGCCCGTGGCGGTCCAGGCGCTTGAAACGCCCGGTCACGTAGCGACCTGCGTTGAGCGTGCGCCAAAAATTGCTATAGGCCTCGCCTTTGACCTCATCAGGGCTGCAGAACATGCGGTGATGGTGTCCCACCACTTCGTCCAGGCGGTAACCCAACGCCGTCAGGAAATTGGAGTTGGCGGACACCACCTTGCCCTCAAGGTCGAACTGGATGATGGCGCTGGAGCGCAACAGGGCCTCCAGCAGCGCCTGGCTTTCCTGCGCCGGAGCGGCCAGCCAGTTTCCGAGTGGCTGCCCTACCACCTCTTCGGGCGAAACGCCCAAGGCAGTGGCGAACGCCGAGCTGCATTCGAGGGCGCGACGTTGTGCATCAAGGCGCAGGAATGCGCCGCTTTCCAAGACGTCGAGGCGCTGGCGAAGCGCGGCCAGTTCGGTTTCGCGGGCGGCCAAGGTAGCTTTGAGTTGCCGATTGAACATAGGGGTCACCTGAGGGTGGGGTGCGTCAGCACCAGCGTCTTGTCACCACTTATGTGTGACAAATCAGTCAATACTTGTACATCCCCAAGGCACAGTCCAACGGAGTGCCTGGAGTCTGTTCGTCACGTCCCTGATGCCGTTTCGACTAGAAGATACGGTGGTCGTTCCTATAGAAGGGGTTAATAAGTGTGATTGAGCGAGGCCAGGACTCACCCTGGGATGCCATCATTAAGGCATCGTATTTCTTGTACAGTAAATTATCGGTGTACAGGATCGATGCGCGGGCCGTTGCTCCACGGCGTAGCCGCACTGCTTGTGGGGTTGTCAGAAAAACTGAAGACAATCGTCTTTCTTCATCGCTCAGAACGGGCATTAATGGCGTCAGTCCCCTTCATGACCCGGTACGACCCCATGCCTACACACCTTCATGATGCTACCACCGCCCTTCGCCACATCGCAGAACGTGTGAGCCTGCCTGCGCCCTGTCTGGCACCCTCCCAGGCGCTTGCAATGCTTTGGGAGCATTACGGCCTGCGGGGTGACATACAGCCGCTTGGCAGTCAGCAGGATCTGAATGTGCTCATGGATACTGGCCAGGCCCAGTTCGTGCTCAAGGCGTGTCACGCCAGCTATGCCGAGCCCGAGTTGCATGCCCAGCATGCTGCGCTGGGCGTGCTGCGGGACCGGGGCTTGCCGGTGCCTTCGGTGCTTGCCGCAAAGGATGGCGATACCCTGCTGACACTGCCTATCGATGGGCAGGTGCTGAGAGTCCGGGTTTTGGAGTACTTGCAAGGACAACCCCTGACCCGATGCGGATGGCTTCCCGCCCCCGTGATGAGGGCGATGGGCACGCTCTGCGCGCAGGTCGACAGGGCCCTGGCCGATTTTGACCACGAGGGTCTAGAGCGAACGCTGCAGTGGGACCCCAGGCATGCCCCGGCATTGATTGACCGCCTGCTATCACAGGTAGACGACCCCAGGCAACGCGAACGGCTGAGCGAGGCAGCACGCGCCGCGGCCTTGCGCCTGTCCCCCTTGATGGAGCAATTGCCCATCCAGGCCGTGCACCTGGACATCACCGATGACAATACCGTCTGGGCTCGCGATGCGCAGCGCGAGTGGCAACTGCAGGGGCTCATCGATTTCGGCGACTTGGTTCGCACCTGGCGCGTTGCCGACCTGTCGGTGACCTGCGCAGCCCTGCTGCATCATGCCGAAGGCGACCCCTTCAGGGTGCTCGCCGCAGTCAGTGCCTATCAGGCGGTCAATCCGCTGACCGAGGCAGAACTACGCGCGTTGTGGCCCTTGGTGCTCAACCGTGCAATTGTGCTGGTGCTCAGTAGTGCTCAACAGCAGGCCATCGACCCTGGTAACCAGTACATCCGCGATAACGCCGCCCACGAATGGCAGATTTTCGAGACTGCGCAGGCGACACCGCTGGCACTGATGGAAGTCGCCATTTTGCAGGCAGCTGGCTTGGCGTCTTGTGTACCCAGCTTCGATGATTGCGCACCGCTGCTCCCTACCGTGGCTGGCCGCCCTGTCGCCCGCCTGGACTTGGGTGTACTGAGCGTGCACTGCGACGCCGGCAACTGGGAAGTGCCAGGGTTTGACCAGCGTCTGCTGGCAGCCCAGTCAGCGCCAGCGTGCACGTTGCATGGGCAGTATCGCCTGTCTCAGACGCACATCGATCGTAGCGAAGAACCGGCAACCTGTGCGTTGGGCGTGGAGTTGAAACTGGAACCGGGCACGGTCGTGCAGGCGCCGCAGGACGGCACATGGCGGTCGGTGGGTGAACAGAGCGGATATCTGCGCACCCCCTCATGGAACCTGTGGATCGATGGCTTGGCCCACGCCCCCGTCGACGGCCAACGGTTGCAAAAAGGTGATGCATTGGGCAAAAGCGGCGAGAGGCTCAGCGTTCAGCTGTGCCTGGACAGCAGCCTGGAACCGCCATTCTTCGCGGTGCCCTCCCAGGCGCCAGCATGGCTGGCCCTGTGCCCTTCCCCTGCGGGCTTACTGGGTGTGGACTGCAACGCCGACGCCCTGCCAGATCCCCACACGTTGCTGGCTCGGCGCGAGGCCAGTTTTGCCCGGTCGCAAAAGCACTATTATGCCGACCCACCACAGATCGAGCGTGGCTGGCGCAACTACCTGATCGATCTGCACGGTCGCTCGTACCTGGACATGCTCAACAACGTGGCCGTCCTGGGGCACGGTCATCCGCGCATGGCGGCCGAGTCGGCCCGGCAGTGGTCGCTGCTCAACACCAATTCGCGTTTTCACTACGCCGCCGTCACCGAATTTTCCGAACGCCTGCTGGCCCTGGCGCCCGACGGTTTCGACCGCGTGTTCATGGTCAACAGCGGTACCGAAGCCAATGACCTGGCTATCCGCCTGGCATGGGCCTACAGCGGTGGCCGCGACATGCTCAGCGTGCTGGAGGCCTACCATGGCTGGTCAGTGGCGACGGATGCAATCTCCACGTCCATCGCCGACAACCCGCAGGCCCTGGAAACTCGCCCCGCCTGGGTGCACCCGGTAGAAGCCCCCAACACGTTCCGCGGCCGTTTCCGAGGCGCGGACAGCGCCGCTGACTACCTGCGCGACGTCGATGCTCGCCTGGCCGAACTCGATACGAACGGGCGCCAGCTGGCCGGGATCATCTGCGAGCCTGTGTATGGCAATGCCGGCGGCATCGCTTTACCGCCGGGCTACCTGCAAGCGGCCTATGCCAAGGTGCGTGCACGCGGCGGGGTATGCATCGCCGACGAAGTGCAGGTGGGCTATGGCCGTCTAGGAGAGCATTTCTGGGGTTTCGAAGAGCAAGGCGTGGTGCCGGATATCATCACCATGGCCAAGGGTATGGGCAATGGCCAGCCGCTGGGGGTAGTGATCACTCGTCGCGACATCGCCGAGGCGCTGGAGGCTGAGGGGTACTTCTTCTCCTCTGCCGGCGGTAGCCCGGTCAGTTGCCGCATTGGCATGGCGGTGCTGGATGTGTTGCAGCAGGAGGGCCTGTGGGACAATGCCCGCGAAACCGGGCGCTATTTCAAGGCCCAGCTTCAAGCGCTGGTCGACAAGCACCCATTGGCAGGCGCGGCGCATGGTTCGGGCTTTTATCTGGGGCTGGAACTGGTGCGCGACCGGGATACGCTGGAACCTGCGACCGAGGAAACTCTGGTGCTGTGTGATCGCCTGCGCGAGCTGGGGATTTTCATGCAGCCGACGGGCGATTACCTGAACATCCTGAAGATCAAACCGCCGATGTGCACCAGGCGGGCGAGTGTGGATTATTTTGTCGACTGCATTGATCGGGTGCTTTCGCAGGGGGTGTGAAGTTTCGGTGTTTGAGCAACCTCATGAGACGACTGGGGTCGCTACGCGACCCATCGCGGCCGGTCCGACGCCCCGGCGAGGCCGCTCCCACACGGGCTGTATATAGGGGCGAGAGCAATGCACGACGGGAAGTTCTTAGGCTCTGGTAACAAAACCAGTCATAGCAGACGCAAATACTTAAAATCAAATAATAGCAACCAACAGCACTGAGATTCATCCATCAGCCAAACTGCCATACTGCTGTTGCTGTTGCTGTTGCTGTTGCTGTTGCTGTTGCTGTTGCTGTTGCTGTTGCTGTTGCTGTTGCTCTTGCTCTTGCTCTTGCTCTTGCTCTTGTTCTTGTTCTTGCTCTTGCTCTTGCTCTTGCTCTTGCTCTTGCTCTTGATCTTGATCTTGATCTTGATCTTGATCTTGATCTTGATCTTGATCTTGATCTTGATCTTGATCTTGATCTTGATCTTGATCTTGATCTTGATCTTGATCTTCGCGACTTCAGAAGGCCGAACGCAGGTCTTGCGGAGGGAGGTGACAGGCATGGATGCCTGTCAAGCGCTGGGCCCCAGGATGGGGCCTACAGCGCGGTCCTCCCGGGAGCAAGACCGGAGTGAGGGAACCCCGAAGCGCAGCGTAGGGGCCGTATGAATGGAGCGCAGCGTTTTTTGGTTACTTTTTGTCGCGTTTGACAAAAAGTGACTCGCCGTAAGGGCGAAAAGGTGATTAAGCGTCGCCATCGCAAATGGACTATGCTCTCTATCAACACCCACACCAACCCAATCAAACTTCAAACTTCAAACTTCAACCTTCAAACTTCAAACTTCAAACTTCAAACTTCAAAGCGTAGGCGCATATACCAAGTTGGTATTCATTAGCGCGGGTGGCGCACAGTCACCCTTCCGCCCTTACGGCGGCTCACTTTTTGTCTTGTCAAAAAGTAAGCAAAAACCGCCTGCTCCTATCATCCGGCCCCTACGCTACGCTCCGGGGTTCCCTCGCTCCGGGCTTGCTCCCGGGAGGACCGCGCTGCAGGCCCCATCCTGGGGCCCAGCGCTTGACGGGCATCCATGCCCGTCACCTCCCTCCGCAAGCCCTGCGCTCGGCCTCCTGAAGTCGCGATCTGTGTTGCCTGGACTACCGCGCGCTTAGAAGCAAAAGCCAAAGCCAGAGCCAAAGCAACGGCAACGGCAACGGCAACGGCAACGGCAACGGCAACGGCAACGGCAACGGCAACGGCATCTTGGGCTAAAACTCCAGCCCCATTTCAGGACGAATCTTATAGATGAACCCCGAAGACCCGTAAGGCGGTAGCAATCTCCCCGCCCCAGCATTACCCTCGACCCCCACCCCGCTCAGCATCAGGCACCCGCATGGCCTTCACCAGTGACTCCCTTACGATCTTCCTGGCCGTGCTGGAGGCCGGGTCCTTTTCCGCTGCAGCGCGCAAGCTAGGCCGGGTGCCATCCGCAATAAGCATGGCCATCGCGCAACTGGAGGCAGAACTGGACCTGCCGCTGTTCGACCGCACCACCCGCAAAGCCTTGCCCACCAGCGCAGCACTGGCGCTGGAGCCGCAAGCCAGGCAAGTGATCTGCCAGCTGAACCTGCTCGATGCCCAGGCCCTGCAACTGCACCAAGGCTTGGAAAAGCGCCTGACCCTCGCCATGGCACCCGAACTGCAAACCGGGCCCTGGAGCCAACCCCTACACGCCTTGGCGCAGGCCTTTCCCGGCCTGGAAGTGGAGGTGCGCTCGGCCAGCCAGCGCGAGGCCATCCGCTTGCTGCACGACGGCACCGTGCAACTGGCACTGGTCTTCGAACGCCCGGGTATCGATGAGCGCGAGTCGTTTCTCGAAGCCGGCAGTCAGCTACTGGTGGCCGTCGCCTCCCCGCGTCACCCTGCCGGCGTGCAGGGTGCCATGCCCCTGCCCGAAGAAGCCTTCGCCGAACAGCGGCAGATCATCGTCGCCTCCGGCAACCCCACCGGCTCTGACCCGCGCATGGTGCTGTCCCGACGCATCTGGCTGACCGACAGCTACCTGGCCACACTGGACCTGGTGCAATCAGGCCTTGGCTGGGCTTATTTGCCACAGCCCCTGGTAGAGCCGCTCATCGCGTCAGGCGCACTGGCAGAGGTGCGCATGGACAATATGGCCAGCCGCCTGCGCCTGTGGGTGGACATCATCTGGATCAAATCCAGACCCTTGGGCCTGGGCGCACGGCACTACCTGGACAGCGTCCGCACGCTGTTCGAGAAGGACCCGCCCAGAGCCTGAGCCAGGCCGGTCACTGCACCGGGGCGAGCAACCGGTACCCTACCCCTGCCTCGGTGGCAATGAAGCGCGGCGCCATTGGGTCGTCGCCAAGCTTTTGCCGCAGGTGCCCGACCACGATGCGCAAATAATGCGTGTCACCCACATGGGTTGGCCCCCAGATGTCCTTGAGCAGTTGCTGCTGAGTGATGACGCGCCCCGGATGGCTTGCAAGCTGCGCCAACAGTGCATATTCCTTGCGGGTCAAGGTCACTTCGGCCTCATCCAGGGTCACGCGTCGCAAGGCAAGATCGACGGTCAGCGGCCCAATGCTGAGGCAGGCTGGGGCACCGCCCGTCTGCGGTATCTGCCTGAGCAGCGCACGAATACGTGCGAGAAACTCCTGAATGCCAAACGGCTTGGTCACATAGTCGTTGGCGCCGCTGTCCAAGGCGTCGACCTTCTGCGCTTCGCTGGCGCGTACCGACAAGACCACCACCGGCACCGTGCTCCACTGGCGCAGTTCGCGCAGCACCTGCTGCCCGTCCATGTCCGGCAGGCCCAGGTCCAGGACCACCAGGTCAGGCTTACCCAAGGCCGCCTGCGCCAGCCCCTGGGTGCCGTTCTCCGCTTCTAGGACTTTATAACCCTGGGAAGCCAGGCTGATGCGCAGGAATTTGCGGATCTGGGGCTCATCATCGATGACCAGCAAAGTGGCGGTCTGGCTCATGGCAGGTCGCTTCCGGTGTCCGGTTGGGTAGGCAGCGGCAAGCATAAAGTCATGCAGGTGCCAACGCCATCGATGCCCTCGCCAACCCTGACCTGACCGCCATGTGCCCCGATCATCCCCTGGCAGATCGCCAAACCCAGGCCGGTGCCCTGACCACCGCGATCACCGCGGGCAGCGGTGTAGAACATGTCGAAGACCTTGTCCCGATCTGCCAGGGCAATGCCAGGGCCTTCATCGCTGACGGCGATGTGCAGTTGCTGGTCGCGCGCCGTCACCTCGACGCGCAGCCGCCCCTGAGCAGGCGAAAACCGCGCGGCATTCTCGAGCACGTTGACCAGGGCCTGCTCGATCAACGCGGCATGCACGAACAGCAGCGGCAAGTTGGCCGGCACCTGAGTTTCCAGGTTCAGGGGTGCCAGCACGGCGCGCAGTCGATGCAACGCGCTGCCCACGATGTCGGCAGGCGCTACCCAATCCCGTGCCAGCTTGAGACTGCCGTGCCCCAGGCGGGTCATGTCCAGCAGGTTCTGAATATAGCGGTCCAGCCGCTCGGCTTCGTCGCGGGTGCCTTCGAGCAGCTCACGCCGGTCCGACTCGGCAAGGGCCTCGCCCAACGCCAGCAAACTGTCGATGCTGCCGCGCATGGACGTCAGCGGCGTGCGCAAGTCGTGGGATACGGAGGCCAGCAACGCACTGCGCAGTTGTTCGGTCTCACCGTGCAGACGCGCCGCCTCCAACTGCTCGGACAACTGCGCCCGCGCCAGGGCCTGGGCCACAGGCTGCGCCAAGCCACGAAGCAATCGCCGGTCGGGGCCACTGAGTGCCTGGCCTGGGCGCTCAGACACACCCATCAAGGCCAGAGGCTGGCTGTCCACGGTCAAGGGCCACCACCACCAACGCCCTTCGGGCAGGGTGTCGCTGCTGCGCCCGGCCGCCTGGTCGTGCTGCCAGGCCCACTGGGCCGCGGCGCGCTCGTTATCGGTGAAAGCAATGGGACCGCCGCTGGCTATGTGCAGTTGGCCATGCTCGTCGCGCTGCAGGATGCAGACCTGCCAGCCAAGCCGACCATCGAGGTGCTGGTGCGCAACCTCCAGCACCGCCTGACGGTCCGTGGCCCCGGTCAGGCGTCGAGACAGGTCCAACAACTGGATGGTTTGCGCCTGGGTTTCACGCAGGGCCTGCAACTGGCTGCGCTGGCGCGCGGCCAGATTACCCGTGAGCGCGGCCATCAGCAGGAAGAACACCAGGGTCAGCACGTCCTCTTCGCGCTGGATACTCAGGGAAAAGTTGGGCGGAATGAACAGAAAATCGTACGCCAGGAATGAAAGCAGCGCACAGGCCAGGGCGGGGCCAAGGCTGGTGCGCACCGCCACCAGCAGGACCGCTGCCAGAAACACCAGGGAAATGTTGGGCAATGCCAGCACGCTGGCCACTGCCCAGGCCAGGCCCGCCGCCAGAGCGGTCGCTGCCAGCGCCAGCAGGTAATGTCGCCACACCCACGCATACCGGGCCGTTGGCTTGGGTGCCGAGCGCAGGACGTCGCGATCGAGCACATTGACCTCCAGACCCTGACTGGCCCGCAACAACCGTGCAGCGACACCAGCGCCGAACAGGCGGCGGCGCCACCGGTCTCGGGACTGTCCGACCAGTACCACGCTGGCACGCCGCTCTCGGGCATGCTCGATCAGTGTACGGGCCACCTCCGCGGCGCGCAGCACGACCACGTCCCCACCCAGGCGCTCGGCCAGTTGCTGGGCGGCCTGTAACCGCTGGCGCCCGCTCTCGTCGCGCAGGCGACCGTTGTCCACGTGGACCAGGCTCCAGGGTAGGTGCCGGCGCTGCGCCACGCGGCTGGCATGACGCACCAAGCGCTCGGCCTGGTCATCGCCATCCACACCGACCAGCAAGCGCCCACGCAGCGCTGGCGCTGCAGCGCCGCCTTGGCGATAGCCCTGGGCCGCATCGGCATCGACCTGGGCGGCAGCGGCCTGCATGGCCAGTTCGCGCAGCGCGCTGAGGTTGCGCTGGGAAAAGAATGCGTCGATGGCTGCGCGCGCTTGCTCAGGCACATACACCTTGCCTTCGCGCAAGCGTTCGAGCAGGTCGCGCGGGGGCAAGTCCACCAGCAACAGGTCGAACGCTTCGTGCACCACCCAGTCCGGCACCGTTTCACGCACCAGGACACCGGTGATATCACGCACCTTGTCGTTGAGGCTCTCCAGGTGCTGGACATTGACCGTGGTGTAGACGTCGATGCCGGCGGCCAGCAGTTCCTGCACATCCTGCCAGCGCTTGGCGTGGCGGCTGCCCGGTGCGTTGCTGTGGGCCAACTCGTCCACCAGCACCAGGCTGCCCGGGGTACCGAGCACCCCATCCAGGTCCATTTCGTGCAAGGTCACGCCCCGGTAACGGGTGCGTAGCATCGGTTGCTGGCGCAAGCCCGCCAACAGGGCCTCGGTTTCGGCACGGCCATGGGTTTCGACCACGCCTACCAGTACCGGGCGGCCCATGCGCTGCTGGGCATGGGCGTGGGTGAGCATGGCAAAGGTCTTGCCGACACCGGGCGCGGCGCCAAGAAACACCTTCAGCCGGCCTCGCCCTGGCTGGGGGAAATTCGCCAGCAGCGCATCGGCGCGGTCGGAGTCACTCATGGGATTTCCTTCACAGCAAGGGTCACAGGCCCTGGCCCGAACGGCTCGTCTTTTCCAGCGCCTGGTTAAGGGCCAGGACGTTGACCACCGCAGGGCCCACCAATGGGCGCAGCGTGGCGGCTTCGAGCAGACTCTGCAAGCGTTCGACGGGTAGATGCCGGGCGGCAGCTACCCGTGGCAATTGATACGCCACGGCCTGCGGCGGCAAGTGTGGATCCAGCCCACTGCCCGAGGTCGTGACCAAGGCCAAGGGGACCGGCCCCTGCCCTGGCCGGTACAACGCACCCGCCTGTGCCTGGACACGCTGCATCAACGCGGGATTGCCAGGGGCAAGGTTGCTCGCGCTGCTGGCCACGGTCGCGAAATCACCTGCCGAAGGACGGGAATGAAACCAACCGTCACCCTCGAAGCGCTGGGCGATCAAGGCAGAGCCGCGCACACGCCCCTGCTCGTCTTGCACCAGGCTGCCATTGGCCTGGTAGGGGAACGCCACCTGGGCAATACCCGTGACTGCCAAGGGGTACAGCGCACCTGTCAGAAAGGTCATCGACAGGAGCAGACTCAGGGCCGGGCGTAGGTATGCAGTCATGATGGCCTCCTCAGACCAGGTGCAAGGCGTTGAGCAACAGGTCGATGACCTTGATGCCGGCAAACGGTACGATGATGCCGCCCAGTCCGTAGATCAGCAGGTTGCGCTTGAGCAGCTGCGCAGCGCTGGCAGCCTTGATCTGCACCCCACGCAGGGCCAACGGAATGAGCACGACGATGATCAGTGCGTTGAACACGATGGCAGACAGGATGGCGCTCTGCGGGCTTGCCAGCTGCATGACGTTGAGCACGCCCAGCTGCGGGTAAATCACCGCAAACAAGGCTGGCAATATGGCGAAATACTTGGCCACGTCGTTGGCGATGGAAAAGGTGGTCAGCGCCCCACGGGTGACGAGCAGCGCCTTGCCAACGTGCACCACGTCCAGCAGCTTGGTCGGATCACTGTCCAGATCGACCATGTTGGCCGCCTCACGGGCAGCCTGGGTACCATCGTTCATGGCCATGCCCACATCCGCCTGGGCCAGGGCTGGCGCGTCGTTGGCACCATCGCCGCACATGGCCACCAGGCGCCCGTCTTGCTGCTCCTGGCGAATGCGCGCCAGTTTTTTCTCCGGTGTAGCCTCGGCCAGCACATCGTCCACGCCTGCTTCGGCCGCGATCGCGGCTGCCGTGAGCGGGTTGTCGCCAGTGACCATCACGGTCCTGATGCCCAGTTTGCGCAGTTCGGCAAAGCGTTCGCGAATGCCAGGCTTGACCACATCCTTGAGGTGAATCACGCCCAACAGGCGCTTGTCGACGCAGACCAGCAGCGGCGTACCGCCTGACTGGGCGATGCGCTCTACCTCACGGGCAAGGGCTGGCGGCATGTCCGCGCGCGGCATATCGACGAAGGCAAGGAGCGCATCGACGGCGCCTTTTCGATAACGATGTGCCCCCAGGTCGATACCAGACAGGCGTGTCTGGGCAGTGAAGGCCACCGGTTGGTAGTGCCCGGCCGGCGGTTCGACGAAATCATGAAGCTGATGCAGGTACTCGACGATCGACTTGCCCTCTGCCGTGTCGTCGGCCAGCGAAGCCAGCAAAGCCCCCTCCCCCAGCTCACGGGCCGTCACCCCGGGCGCAGCGTACAGTGCGCTGCAGCGGCGGTTACCGAAAGTGATGGTACCGGTCTTGTCCAGCATCAAGGTGTGCACATCGCCTGCGGCTTCCACGGCGCGCCCTGAACGGGCGATGACATTGAGGCGCACAAGGCGGTCCATGCCGGCGATGCCGATGGCCGAGAGCAGGCCGCCGATGGTGGTGGGAATGAGTGTGACGAGCAACGCGGCCAGGAAGATCAGCGGCAAGCTGCCCCCAGCGAAGTGAGCAAAGGGTTGCAGGGTCACCACCACGATCAGAAACACCAGGGTCAGGCCGATCAACAGCATGTCCAGGGCGATCTCGTTGGGCGTTTTTTGCCGGCGCGCGCCCTCGACCAGGGCGATCATGCGGTCCAGGGTAGAGTCACCGGGGTTGCTGGCGATGCGGATCAGCAGCCAGTCCGACACCAGACGGGTGTTGCCGGTCACCGCCGAACGATCGCCGCCTGACTCGCGAATGACGGGCGCGGATTCCCCGGTGATGGCTGCCTCGTTGACGGCAGCGATGCCTTCTATCACCTCGGCGTCGGCGGGGATCATCTCCCCAGCCTCCACCCGGACGACATCACCCTTGCGCAGGGACGCGGCCGGGACGTTGTCGAAGCTGCCATCCGGGTTGCGCCGCCTGGCCGAGAGCCCCTGGCTGCCGGCTTTGAGGCTGTCGGCACGGGCTTTACCCCGGCCTTCGGCCAGGGCCTCGGCGAAGTTGGCAAACAGCACGGTGAACCACAGCCAGGCGGCGATCTGCACCGCAACGCCTGGGGTGACGCCATTGGCTGGGGTCAGGCACAGCACGGTGGTCAGTACGGCCGTGATGGCCACCACCAGCATGACAGGTGAGCGCTTGAGCTGACGCGGATCGAGCTTGAGGAACGCCTGCAGCAATGCCGGCCGCCACAGCGCGGCCAGCCGCGTCTGGGCTGCTGCGTCTGGTTGGGCCTTGATCTCTGGAATGGGCATGTTCATGGTCAATCTCTCAATAGGCCTGGCTCAAATGGTCGGCAATCGGCCCCAAGGCCAAGGTCGGCAGGAAGGTCAGCCCGCCTACCAGCAGGATGGTCAGCAGCAGCAGGAAGGTGAACAGTGGCCCATGGGTGGGGAAGCTGTTGGGGCCTTGAGGTGCCTGTGGCTTGGCTGCCAGGCTCCCTGCCAGCGCCAGGATTGGCAGGATGTAACCAAAACGGCCGATCAGCATCGCCAGACCGATCATGAGGTTGTGAAACACCGTGTTGGCGCCAAAGCCTGCGAAGGCTGACCCGTTGTTGGCGGCCCCGGAGGTATAGGCATACAGCAACTGGCTGAAGCCATGGGCACCGGGGTTGCTGACCGCTGTGGCCGGCCCTGGCAGGCTGGCAGCGACGGCGGCCAGTACCAGCACGCCGACCGGCATCACCAACAAGGTCGCCACCAACAGCTGCACCTCACGGGCTTGAAGCTTCTTGCCCAGGTATTCCGGCGTGCGGCCGATCATCAGCCCGCAGAGAAACACCGCGATCAGCACGAACAGCAACATGCCGTACAGGCCCGCCCCGACGCCGCCGAAGATGACTTCGCCGACCATCATGTTGACCATGGCCACCATGCCGGTCAGTGGGTTGAGGCTGTCGTGCATGGCATTGACCGAACCGTTGGAGGCGGCCGTGGTGGTGACCGTCCACAACACCGATCCGGTGGTGCCAAAGCGACTTTCCTTGCCTTCCAGAGGGGCTGCCTGCTCTACCTCGCTGGCGTGCAGCGCTGGGTTGGGCTGATGTTCGGACCACAAGGCCGAGGCGCCGCCGACCAGAAACAGTGCAAGCATGCAGGCCACAATGGCGCGGCTCTGGCGCAGGTCTTTCACGTAATGGCCGAACATGAACACCAGAGCCACGGGAATCAGGATGATCGCCGATACCTCGAACAGGTTGCTCCACGCTGTCGGGTTTTCAAACGGATGCGCCGAATTGACGCCGAAGAAGCCGCCGCCGTTGGTACCCAGCTGCTTGATCGCAATCTGGCTGGCTGCCGGGCCGAGCGGGATCAACTGCTCGGCCCCTTGCAACGTCAGGGCATGGGCATAGTCGCTGAAGGTCTGTGGCACGCCCTGCCAGACCAACAGCAGCGCCAGCAGCAAGGACATGGGCAAAAGCCCATAAAGCGTGGCCCGGGTCATGTCCACCCAGAAATTGCCCAGGGCCGCACTGCTGCGACGGGCGATACCACGGCACAGGGCTACCAGCACGGCCAGGCCCGTGGCAGCACTGACAAAGTTCTGCACGGTCAGGCCGAGCATCTGGTTCAGGTAGCTGATGGAGGCCTCGCCACTGTAGGCCTGCCAGTTGGTGTTGGTCACGAAACTGACCGCGGTGTTGAAGGCCAGCGACCACTCAAGACCGGGTAAGCGCTGCGGATTCAACGGCAGAAGGCCTTGGCCCAACAGCGCGCCGAACAGCAGGAGGAACCCAACCAAATTGAAGATCAGCAGCGCCAGGGCATAGTGGCGCCAGCCCTGTTGCTGCGATGGGCAAATCCCAGCCAGCCGGTAGCAGGCATTTTCGATCGGTCCCAGTAATGGCGTAAGCCACGTGCGCCGGCCCTCCATGACATTGAAGTAGAACCTTCCCAGCCAAGGGGCCGGTAGCAGGACTATGGCGAAGAAGGCCAGCAGCAAGGCGATATCGTAGGCATGCATGGGCGACCCCTTAACTGCGATCGGCGCGCAATAGCGCCGTCAGCAGGTACACCGCCATGGCCACCGCGATCAGCAGTGACAACCCTTCGAGCACGTTCATGAATGATTCCCCGTTGATGCGGCAGTGGCCGCTTTACGGGGATTTTCGGTCAGGCCAGCGTAAAGGCTCGAGATCGAAGCGGCAGGCCTGGCATAAAGAACACGTAAAGAAAGGTGTTCGGCCAGGCAGCAGGGCTAGGCAGTCGGGGTGGGCTGCACGTTGCGACTCCAGTCCAGCAGCAGGCTGTAGCCTATGGCCAATAACGTCGGGCCAATGAACAGGCCGATGAAGCCGAAGGCAATCAGGCCGCCGAACACGCCGAGCAACACGATCACCAGCGGTAGGTCTCCGCCACGGCTGATCAGGTAGGGCTTGAGCACGTTGTCCACGCCACTGATGACGAAGGTGCCCCAGATGCCCATGAAGATCGCCATGCCGTACTCACCCTTCCATACCAGCCAGCCGGTCACCGGCAGCCAGGCCAGCGGCGGGCCCATGGGGATCAGGCTGAGCATGAAGGTGACCAACCCAAGCACGATGGCACCCGGCACGCCTGCGATGAGAAAGCCGATCAAGGCGAGCAGGGCTTGCGCCGCCGCCGTACCGATCACACCGTTGACCACCCGTTGCACCGTGCCGGCTACCAGGTTCAGGTAATACTCGGCACGCTCGCCGGTCAGCCGGTGCAGCAGCCGCAGCACGAACGCCGAGAGCCGCGGCCCGTCGCGATAGAAGAAGAACACGAAGACCAGGCTCAGGGTGAGCTCCAGCACGCCACTGCCGATCTGCGCGCTGCGGGCCAGCAACCAGTTACCCACTTGCCCCAGGTAGGGTTTGACCGACGCCAGTAGCGCAGCACCCTGCTGGTCCAGGGACGACCACCAGCTGGCCATGCGTTCGCCTACCAACGGGATGTCGACCAGCCACACGGGCGCATCCGGCAGGCCATCGACCTGCACATCACGCACGAACAAGGTTGCATCACGAATGTGGTCGGCCAGGTTGAAGCCCAGCCAGACCAAGGGCAGCGCCACGATGAGGATCCAGGCGCTGGTCAGCAGCCCGGCGGCGAGGGTTTCGCGTCCACCCAGCACGCGGGTGAGAAAACGCATCAGGGGCCAGCTGGCGAATGCGAGGATGGCACCCCACAGCAGCGCCGAAATGAAGGGGGCCATGACCCACAGGCCGGCGCCCAGCAATGCCAGCAACAGGATCTGGATCAGCAAGCGGTCATTTTCAACCATGGTCTTGCCCGTCAACGAATCAGTTCGAGGTGCAGGCCATCGGTGGGCGAGTCGCCGACTTCCAGGCGAGCGCTGCGTACACCGGCCTTTATCAGCGCTTCACGCCAGGCCTCGGCCTGGGCGCCGCTGAGGGTGGCGCGCAAGGTGCTGTCCAGGTTGAGGCTGCGTGCAAGCAGGGTTGCCCAGGCCGGCTGCGGGTCGCTCAAATCAGGATAATCAAGCTTGCCGGTGTCACGCATCTCACGCAGCACGGTTGCAGCCGTGGGCAGCAGCTCACCCAACGGGTGGGCTGCGACGAACTCCTCCACATGCAGGTAGGCCCGCCGGTTGCCACGGGTCACGCTGTAGAGTGCGACCAACGTATCAGCCTGGTCGGCAGAGCGGCGTAGCAGGATGAACGCCTGGCGCTCATCGCCACCATTGAGCCGAGCATTGGCAAAGACTTCGTTGGCCCACAGGCTGGCCTCGCCACAATCGCGGCCTTGGCACCAGAACAACGGGTACCCGCCTTCTTGCTGCAAGCTCTCGCGCGCGCGCGTGAACGCCTCCCGCGCAGAGCGCTCAACCGGCAGTTCATAGGTCGTGGAGCTGACCTGGCCACGGCTCTCGACTTTATCCTCCACCCGCAGGCGGCCGCTGATCTTGCGCAGTGGCCCCAATGGGTAGACGCGCTCCTGCTCCACGGCCGGGCGCTGGTCGACAATCTTGGCGTCCACTGGCACGGGCAGGCCGCCGGCCCAGAGCGTAGAGCTGGCGAGCAGCGTACCGGCGGCCAGCAGGCAACGCCAGGCGACAGGCGCAGTCATAGGCAAACCACGCGGCGCCCGGCGTCAAGGTGAAGCATGTACATGTCTGGCAATTGCATGGTTGTCTCCCTGATCAACCCGCCAAGCCTCGACACTTGTCCGGTGCAAGTCAAGCAAAGCCAAAGAAGCGATTGAAACAGTCTGCTACAAGCGTTGCGCCCTGCTCATCGTTCAGGTGCAGGTGATGGCCACCGGGCAAGGTCACCTGTTCAAAGGGTAGCTGCTCAAGCAGCCCTTCGCGACGTGCCAGCATGCCCTGCGCTGCCACCACCAGGCAGCCGGGGCACTTGACGTGTCGCACGTAGGCCATTGCCTGGCCTTGCGTCAGGCGCACTGGCGAGGGCAAAGTCAAGCGGCTGTCGCTGCGCCAGCTGTACCCCCCGGCCACGGGCATCAGCCCACGCTGGGCCAGCAGCTCGGCCGCTTCGCGGCTCACCGCCACCATGCCCTTCATGCGTGCCTCCACGCCTTGGTCCTGCGTGCTGTACACCGACTTGCGCTTGGTATCGAGGCGCATCTGTGCACGCAGCGCCATCCCCAGGCGCTCGGGGGCGTCCTGCTCTTCGCCGGTGGGCGGGATGAGGCCATCGATAAGTGCCAGGTGGCTGACGCGCTCGGGCAGTGCGGCGGCCAGTTGCACGCTGATGATGGCGCCAAGCGAATGGCCCAGCAGCGCGAACTGCTCCCAGCCCAGTTGCTCGGCTGCGCGCACGATGTCGTAGGCGTAGTCGGCCAGCGCGTAGCCGGCACCCGGCGGGCGATGCTGCGAATGGCCATGACCGGCCATGTCCAAGGCCACTATGCGCAGGCCCTGAAGGCGAGGCGCGAGACGCGCGAAGCTGTTGGCGTTGTCCAGCCAGCCGTGCAACGCAATGACCGGCAGGCCGTCCTCGGGGCCGAACACGTGGCCGGCCAGTTCGATATGGCCAAGATTCAAGCGTATGTCTTCGACCTGCACGTTCATGCCTGCCCCCACCTATCGAACAGGCCCTTGATCAGGCTGGCGGTATCTTCCGGGTGCTCCAGCGGGAACATGTGGCCACCCGGAACGCTGTGGTATTCCCCCTTCGGTATGCCCCGCACCGCCAAGGCATGATGGCGGCGCACTACGGTACTGGCCTGGCCACGGACCATGGCCAGCGGCAGGCGCAACTGCCGGACAGGCGCAGGGTTCAGGTGGGGTACGTTGCGATAGATGCTGATTTCGGTAGCAGGATCGAAGCGCAGGGACAGCGTGTGCTGCTGCTCGTGCAAGCCATGTTCGACGTAGGCATCCAGGCAGTCGGGGTCGAAGTGGCGGAACAGTGATCGGCTGGCGAAATACGCGCGGGCACTGAGCCGATCTTCGAATTCGGCGCGCCGCCCTAGCGTCCGACCGGCTGGGGTAATGCGGTCGATCAAGCCCAGGTGCTTGGCGGCGCGCAGCAGCAACTGGTCTGCGCGGGTCAGCACGGGCGAGTCGAGCATGACCACGCCCCGGTAAAGTTCTGGTCGGCGCAGGGCGGCATGCAAATGCAGAACACCCCCCAGCGAATGCCCCACGCCCCAAACGGGGTCGGGCTGCTGCTCAAGATGGTACAACAGCTCGTCCACCAGGCTCTGCCAGTTGGCGTCCACCGGAAACCGCGGGTCATGGCCGTGCTGGGGCAGGCTCTGCACGTGGTAGTCCGGCGCCAGGGCGGCGAACAGCTTGCCGTAGGTGGCCGACGGAAACCCATTGGCATGGGCAAAGAATATCGGTTGCGGCATGGCGGGCTTCCGGGCGCAGAGAATGGCCCATTGTGGGTGTCCACCAGGGCTCAGGCAACGTTCGGAAAGGTCATCGGCAAGGGCGATCAGGTCATGCCGATCGATCAAAGCTGCCCAGCGAGCGTCGCAGGCACGCCTTGATGAAGACTTGATGGCTTTCCAGCGCCTCACGGGCCAGACGCTGGTCATCAGCGTCCAGCTCCAGCCTGCGCAATGCCAGGCAGCTGGTTTGCATCAGATGGGCCACGCGGGTGCAGGCTTGCTGCTCGGCCTGCTGACGTCGATTTTCCTCAAGCGCCGTGTCCGTCTGGATCTTGCGCATCAGATGGTAGAACTTGGCGTCGGCGACCTCCCGCAGCAAGCTGTGCTGGGCGTGATCCAGGGCGATGCCTTGCTCGACCTTCTCAGTGGTGGTTTGCAGGTCCAGCGAGCACAACAATTTCCACATTTCGCCCGTCATCGACCCAACCTTGTACATGTCCTTTGTGGCAAAGCTAGCAAACCGCAATCGATTGAAACAACTGACAAAAATGCCAGTTGCCTCCCTTGCAAACCCGCTTGGCAAAGCCACGGCAGGCAATCAGCGGGACGTGTGCAAGGCCCGTAGCGTCATCAGGCCTGCCAGGGGCCAATCACCCTCAAGTTCCGCCAGGCTGGCAGTGCCCATGGCGGCTGGCCGCTGCAGGTGACCGTGTTCGAGCAGCCCGACCAGGTGCCCGACCAGTGGCTGGTGGCTGACCAACAGCACGTGATCAAGGCCAAGGCGCTCGATCTGGCCGATCGCATATTGCACATCGCTCTCGGGGGTCAGCCACGGCACCGTGCTTACCGGCTCGCTCAACCCCAATGCCTCATGAACCAAGGCAGCGGTCTGCTGCGCCCGGACATAA
Source organism: Pseudomonas sp. I3-I5 (assembly GCF_022699445.1). Lineage (NCBI taxonomy): Bacteria > Pseudomonadati > Pseudomonadota > Gammaproteobacteria > Pseudomonadales > Pseudomonadaceae > Pseudomonas > Pseudomonas sp. I3-I5. Next base: position 2,918,211 of record NZ_CP093940.1, read on the forward strand.
GGGCTGGCAATGATCGCCTGCAAGGGCTTGCCTGCCAGGTGTGCGGCGCTGTGCAGCACCTGCTCGCGACCATGCGCGGTCAAGCGCCGCTCGGCATCGCGGGTGGCTCGCGGCTCGGCTTCGCCGTGGCGCAACACCCACAGGTTCACAGCTTGGGCTCTTGGTCAGGTGGGGCAGGCTCAGGCGCGCGCGCCACGTGGGGCGCCTCGCCGTCGGCCGGGCGTGGTGCTGGCCAATCGGCAAACGGCCAGGGTTTCTGATCCGTGTGGAAGGTGCCGAAACGTCCGATCTGTGCCAAGTACTGGCTCAGGCTATCGCCAAGGTCCATCACGCTGGCGCTGGGGGCGCCGTAGATCAGCCGATAGATCAACTGGATCACCACCAGGCCTGCGAGCACCAACTCGGCCAATTGCCAGACCACCAGGAAAACCAGCATCCAGACCACACGCAGGATGAGGGACTCGCGCTGGGCGTGTTCAGGGGTATCGTTCATGTGTCGCTCCTTGCCGTTTTGCCAGGGTTATCCGGGCTCAGTTGAAGCCGCTGGTGGAAATGAAATCGACATCGGTCTTCGGCTCGGCGCTCATCAGGTGCTCGATCACCTGGTTCAACGTGCGGCCCTCGAACAGGATGGCATGCAGGCCAGCGACCAGGGGCATGTACACCTGCGCCTGCTGGGCCTTGGCCTTGAGCACCTTGAGGGTATTGACGCCCTCTGCCACTTCCCCCAGCCGACTCACGGCCTCATCCAGGCTCAGCCCCTGGCCGAGCGCGTAGCCCACCTGGTAGTTGCGGCTCTTGGGCGAGGAACAGGTGACGATCAGGTCGCCCACGCCGGCCAGGCCCAGGAAAGTCATGGGGTTGGCACCCTGGCTGACCGCAAAGCGGGTCATCTCGGCCAGTGCCCGGGTGATCAGCATGCTCTTGGTGTTCTCGCCCATGCCCAGCGCCACGGCCATGCCAGCGATGATGGCGTAGACGTTCTTCAAGGCGCCGCCGAGTTCCACGCCAAAACGGTCACTGCTGGCATACACGCGGAAAGTCTTGCCATGCAGCACAGCCTGCACCTGCTGGCACAAAAGCTCGTCTTCACTGGCCACCACGGTGGCAGTCAGGGCGTGCTCGGCAATTTCCCGGGCAAGGTTGGGCCCGGAAAGCACACCTATGCGCGCCTGCGGGGCGATCTCCTCGACGATCTGGCTCATCAGTTTGAACGTCTGGGCCTCGATCCCTTTGGTGAGGCTGACCAGCCCCTTGCCACGCAACAGGTCGGCATGTGGCGCCAATACGCTGCGCAAGGCGCTGGAGGGCAAGGCCACGAAAATCAGGTCGCAGGCCTTAAGCGTGGCCAGCAGGTCACTGACCGGCTCCACCCCTTCGTGCAGCCCGATGCCCTTGAGGTAACGCGGGTTCTCGCGATGCTCGCGCATCGCCTGGGCCTGTGCCGGGTCGCGCATCCATTGGCGCACTGGCACACCGTTCTGTGCCAGCAGGTTGGCCACGGCCGTGCCGAAGCTGCCGCCGCCCAGAACTGCAACAGGTTGCTGATCAGTCATATCCAATCCGTTAACACCTAAAATAAATGGCGACCGGCGCATTATACGGGTCGCCTGCCCCGCGCCAAGGCCGGTCGGGCATCGCTCATCCAGGCCAGGTATGTACCCACCGGTCGGCGAGCATCAATACCGCCGCAGATCACTGGCAAAACGGCAAAGTTCATTTACCATGCCGGTTTACCCACGATACAAGGCCGCTCCGTGCTCCCTGGCTCGCCTCCCTACCCGCGGCTGTTGCTGTTGACCGCCCTGCTCGGTGCACCTGCCCTGGCAGATGACTTGTTCATCGACAACAGTGACCTGCCACAGGTTTTGACTGCAACACGCCTCAAACAATCCCCGGCTGCGGTGCCAGGGAGCATGACCGTGCTCGACAGCGCGTTGATCCGGGCCAGCGGCGCGCGTGACATTCCCGAACTGCTGAGGCTCGTGCCGGGCATGATGGTGGGCTACGGGGCGGGCAATCAACCGACCGTCAATTACCACGGCAGCAACGTCAACGAAGCACGTCGCATGCAGGTGCTGATCGACGGCCGCTCGGTGTACCGGGCAGGGCTGGCGACGGTGGACTGGAGCGATATCCCGCTGGCGCTGGAGGACATCGACCGGATCGAGGTGTTCAGGGGGCCGAACACGGTCAGCTATGGCGCCAATGCCCTGATGGCCGTGGTGAACATTCTCACTCGCAATCCTGCCGACAGCCACGGCACGCGTCTGAAAGTCACACGCGGGCAGAACGGCATCGACGACTTCTATGCCAGCCAGGGCTTTGGCTGGGACAACGGCGATATGCGTCTATCGCTGTCGGGCCAGCAGGATGACGGGTTCGACCATGACCAGTTCGGCCAGGACTACCGTGACAGCCGCCGCGCCACACGTTTGAACCTGAGCGCCAGCCATACCCTGACGGTGGACCAGACACTGGAATGGCAACTGGCCGCCAAGGAAGGCACCAACCAGCGGCCTTATACCTACCAGCCGGTATTCCCGTTCGTGACCCAGCGCGGCAAGGATGCCGACGTCAAGGCCATGGACTATGCAGGCTCGGTGCGTTGGAACATCGACTTTGCCGCTGAACACAGCCTGTATGTCCAGGGCTCGGCGCAGCATTTCGACCGCCAGCAGGTGTGGCGAGCCTGCGACGCGGCGCTGTCCTTCAGCCCCGAACTCACCCGCCTCTGGCAGATGAACCCCAATTACGCCGAGCGGGTAGCCCGTGGCGCGAACAACCCGCCACCTAGCAGCAACCCCCAGGAGCAGGCCCTGGTCGATGCGATCAAGGCACAGTGGAACAGTCAGGGCGGCAGTGACGTGGTGTGCGGCGATGTCGACCAGAGCACGCGCGAAACCCGCTATGACCTGGAAATACAGGACACCTACAGCCTGACCGACAGCCTGCGCCTGCTCAGCGGCATGAACTATCGCTATGATCGTGCCGACTCGCAGACCTACTTCAATGGCAGCGTCGACGACCAGACCTGGCGGCTTTTCGGGCAACTGGAATGGCGAGCCGACGAGCACTGGATCGTGCAGGGCGGCGCCATGTTCGAGGATTCGCGGCTCTCTGGCAGCTCGCTTACCCCACGGTTGGCGGTCAATTACCTGATCACCCCGCGCCATGGCCTGCGCGCCGTCTATTCCGAGGCGGTACGTTCGCCTGACATGTTCGAAAACAACGTCAACTGGAGCTACACCGTCAAGAACCTGATGCCCTACGCCTTTGGCCAGCAGCATGGCGAATACTTCGTCAAGACCCGCGGCCCTGGTGACCTGGAGCAGGAGCACATGCGCTCGCGTGAGCTGGGCTACAACGGTTATTTCAGCGACCTGGACCTGAGCATGGACCTGAAGGTGTTCTACGACGAAATCACTGGCATGATCAGCGAGCCGCTCAAGAACAACCAGTACATTGCCAGCAATGCGAACCGGGCGCGCTTCAGCGGCAGCGAGGCCCAGTTCGATTGGCGCCCTACCCTGCGCGACCGGCTGCGCTTGACCTTCGCCCATGTCGACGCCTGGGCCAGCAATCCTGCCGACCGCAACCTCAGCGCCAGCAACAGCGGCTCTGCCGGCTGGATGAGGGACTGGGGCCACGGCTGGTCCAGTGGCGCTTTCTACTACGGTGACGATGCCCTCAATCAGTACCGCTACGAGCGCCTGGACCTGCGCGTGGCCAAGCGCTGGCGCGTGTACGGGAGCAATCTGGAACTGGCAGCCCTGTGGCAGCAACGCCTGGATGATGAGCCCACCACCGCCGTGCAGAACCGCTATGACAGCCGGCAGCGGCTGAGCCTGAGCGCGGAGCTGGAGTTCTGATGCTTCGCTTGCTGCGCCTGTTGGTGCTATGGCTGTGGCCATTGGGGCAGTTGTCCGCCAGCGAGATCTTGCTGGTCGGCGCCCAGGACCAGCCAGGCATCCGCAGCTTCATCGCTGCCCTGGAAAGTCGACGCCCCAACGACCACGTGCATTTTCAGGCTGCCAGCGAGCTGCCTGCGCCGAGCCGGCTCGACCTGGACCTGCGCCTGGTGTTGCTGGACGACGAGGCATTACAGTGGCGCCTGTCGCAAACCGCCGGCCCACCGGCACTGGCCATGAGGGTCAGCCGGGTGCAGGTGGAACAGCGCCTGGGAAAGTCACGCCCCGGGTTTCTCACCTTGTTGTGGAGCGACCCGCCACTGGATCGGCAGTTGCGCCTGACCCGCTACCTGTTGCCGCAAGCCAGGCGCATCGGGGTGCTCTACGGTGAACACAGTGGGTTTCTGCTTGATGAGCTGCGCCGTGCCGCGCAACCGCTTGGCCTCGAGATCGTGGCACAGGCTTGGCCCGACCCACGTGACAGCCGCCCCCTGCAACACCTGCTGGGCAGCAGTGACGTGCTGCTCGGGCTTGATGATCCGGACCTGTACAATTCCAAGACAGCGAAAAACCTGTTGCTCAGCAGTTACGGCCGTCAAATGGCCCTGATTGGCCCCAATGCCGGATTCGTCCGTGCCGGTGCGCTGGCCAGCACCTACAGCGACCAGCAAGATTGGTTAAGCGTGCTCGACAGCCTGCTCGGGCAATCACCTGCGCGCTGGCCCCGCAGCCTCTACCCAGCCCATTTCGGGGTCAGCGGCAATCAGCAGGTGGCACGGGCGCTGGGCCTGGAGCCCATTGATCCCGACACCGCCGCCCAAGCCTTGGCTGATGGAGAGCGCACCCCATGACCAAGGGCCTGAACTGGGACATTCATACGCGCACGCAGATCATCAGCCTAGGCCCGGCGCTGCTGCTGACGCTGCTATTGATCAGCTTCTTCACGTTCGTGCGCATCCAGGATTTGCGTCAGGAGCTCAACCACACCGGCCAATTGATCGCCAACCAGCTTGCGCCCGCGTCCGAATACGGCGTCATCTCAGGCAACAACGAAGTGCTCGAAGGCCTGATGCGCGCCACGCTGAGCATTCCCCACGTGCGGTTCCTGGAGGTACAGGACAGTCGCAATCACATTCTGGTGTACGTCGAGCAGTCTGACGAAAGCACCAACCGTGCCCAGCAGGTGGAAGTGTTTCAAGCGCCGATTCGTCTGCAGCAGATACGACTCGAAAGCGACTTTTTGCAGGAAGGCCTGGCGGCTGCCCCGGCCATCGGCGATGACTACCTGGGCCGGGTCATCGTCGGCATGTCGGACGATGCGTTCAGCCAGCGTCAGCAGGAGATCGTGATCAAGGCCGCAGTGCTGGCGTTGTTCGCACTGCTGTTCACATTTTTGCTGGCTCGCCGTCTGGCCATGAGCCTGGCCAAGCCCATCAGCGACATGGGCCATGCCGTCAAGGCCATCCAGCAGGGTCACTACGACACGCCGGTTCCGGTGGTGGACGACAGCGAGCTAGGGCATCTGGCCCGGCACATCAATAACCTGGCGCATGCGCTCGAGCAGGCCAGCACCGAGCAGAAAAAAGCCATCGCCGAGCTGATCCAGGCACGCGAGGAAGCCGAGCAGGCCAACCGCGCCAAGTCTGATTTCCTGGCCATGATGAGCCACGAGCTGCGCACACCGCTAAACGGCGTATTGGGCATGCTGCAGTTGCTCGAAACCACCTCGATGAGCAGCGAGCAGGCCGACTACACCGCGGTGGCGAGCGAGTCGACGGGGCATCTGCTGCGGGTCATCAATGACATCCTCGATTTTTCGCGGATCGAACGGGCGGCCTTGCAGCTCGAACACATCGATTTCAACCTCGGCGAGCTCATCACCCACTGCGTCCAGTCGTTCCAGCATGCTGCACAGCAACAAGGTCTGGCGCTCGACTTGAGCCTGGCCGAGGACACCGCCCAGTTGCAGGTGAACGGCGATCCTACCCGGATCCGGCAGATTCTCCTGAACCTGATCGGTAATGCCCTGAAGTTCACCGAGCAGGGGCAGGTGCGGGTCGAAGCCCGTTGGCAGTTGATGGATGAGCAGCGCATCTGGCTGACATGCAGCGTGCAGGACACGGGCATCGGCATTGACAATGATCGTCTGGAGATGATGTTCGTCGCTTTCCAGCAGGCCGACAGCTCGATTTCTCGCCGCTACGGCGGCACCGGCCTGGGCCTGTCCATCGCGCGCACCCTGGCCGAGCGCATGGGCGGGCACCTGCACGGTCAGAGCCTTGAAGGCCATGGCTCGACCTTCACGCTGGAGATGCCACTGGCACTGCCAGCATCGGCGCGCCAGATCCGCCGCGCTGCGCCGCCCGGCCAGCTTGCCTGGACCGAACCCACCAGGGTACTGCTGGTCGAAGACAATGCTGTCAACCAGAGCGTCACCGAGGCCATGTTGTGCAGCCTGGGCGTTGAGGTGAGCACGGCCGACGACGGCCAGCAGGCCGTGGAGCTGGTCAGGCTGCAACGTTTCGCCGCCGTTTTCATGGACTGTGGCCTGCCCTACATGGATGGTTACGAGGCCACGCGCCAGATGCGCCTGCTGACCCACGGTGCACACGTACCGATCATCGCCCTGACTGCCAATGCATTGCAGGGTGATCGCGAACGATGCCTTGCCGCAGGAATGGATGACTATCTGAGCAAACCCCTGCGCCGCAGTGAATTGCAGCAGGTGCTGGTGCGCTGGCTGCCAGGACAGGCAACCGCGACTGGCGATAAATGCTAAAGTGCGGCAGTCTTAAACACTGGACAGGACTCCTTTCGGACCTGAAAATAGACGTTTCAGTGCACACCTGTACTTCTTTCGACAGGTGCGCTGTGACTTTCACTACAACGCAATAGTCTACCTGTAGGCTGCCGCCCCGTTCGCGATGCGTGACGGGCTGGCCGGGAAGATTCATCCCCTGCCGCAGGGGGTTATTGAGGAGCTCGCATGACCAAACAACACGCCTTTACTCGGGAAGACCTGCTGCGCTGCAGTCGCGGTGAGCTGTTCGGCCCAGGTAATGCGCAACTGCCCGCGCCGAACATGCTGATGGTCGATCGCATCACCCACATCAGTGAAGAAGGCGGCAAGTACGGCAAAGGTGAATTGGTCGCCGAGCTGGACATCAATCCTGATCTTTGGTTTTTTGCCTGCCATTTCGAAGGCGACCCAGTGATGCCAGGCTGCCTGGGCCTCGATGCCATGTGGCAGCTGGTCGGCTTTTTCCTGGGCTGGCAAGGCCTGCCGGGCCGCGGTCGTGCACTGGGCTCCGGTGAAGTGAAGTTCTTCGGCCAGGTGCTGCCTACCGCCAAGAACGTCACCTACAACATTCACATCAAGCGCGTGCTCAAAGGCAAGCTGAACATGGCCATCGCCGATGGTTCGGTCAGCGTCGACGGCCGCGAGATCTACACCGCCGAAGGCCTGCGGGTCGGCGTGTTCACCTCCACTGACAACTTCTAAGGGTTATTCGCATGCGCCGCGTCGTTATCACTGGTCTGGGCATCGTGTCGTGCCTGGGCAATGACAAAGCTACCGTCACCGAAAACCTGCGCAACAGCCGTCCGGGTATCCGTTACAACCCGGAATACAAGGAAATGGGGCTGCGTAGCCAGGTTTCCGGCTCCATCGACCTCAACCTCGAAGAGCTGATCGACCGCAAGGTCTTCCGTTTCGTCGGGCATGCGGCTGCCTACGCCTACCTGGCGATGCAGGACGCCATCAAGGACTCGGGCCTGACCGATGAGCAGGTCTCCAGCCCACGTACCGGCCTGGTGGCCGGCTCCGGCGGTGCATCGACCCTGAACCAGATGGAAGCGCTGGATACTCTGCGCGAAAAAGGCGTCAAGCGTGTAGGCCCTTACCGGGTCACTCGCACCATGGGCAGCACCGTTTCGGCGTGCCTGGCGACGCCGTTCAAGATCAAGGGCATCAACTACTCGATCTCTTCCGCCTGCGCTACATCGGCTCACTGCATCGGCACCGCACTGGAGCAGATCCAGTGGGGCAAGCAGGACATCGTATTCGCCGGCGGCGGTGAAGAAGAGCACTGGAGCCAGTCGTTCCTGTTCGATGCCATGGGCGCCCTGTCGACCAAGCGCAACGAAACCCCGGAACTGGCCTCGCGTGCCTATGACGCGGACCGTGATGGCTTCGTCATCGCCGGCGGCGGTGGCATGGTGGTGGTCGAAGAGCTGGAACACGCTCTGGCCCGTGGCGCCAAGATCTACGCCGAGATCATCGGCTATGGCGCCACCTCCGACGGCTACGACATGGTCGCCCCAAGCGGCGAAGGCGCCATCCGCTGCATGCAGCAGGCGCTGTCGACCGTCGACACGCCGATCGACTACCTGAACACCCACGGCACCTCTACCCCAGTGGGCGACGTTGCCGAAATGAAGGGTGTGCGCGAAGTGTTCGGCGAAAATGCACCGAAGATCAGCTCAACCAAGAGCCTGTCCGGCCACTCGCTGGGGGCTGCCGGTGTACACGAGGCGATCTACTGCTTGCTGATGATGGAAAACAACTTCATCGCTGGCTCGGCCAACATCGACGAACTGGACCCGGCGGTCGCTGACCTGCCGATCCTGCGCAAGACCGAAGAAAATGCCAAGATCGATACGGTCATGAGCAACAGCTTCGGTTTCGGCGGCACCAATGCCACCCTGGTGCTCAAGCGCTGGGAAGGCAAGTGATTCGCTGACGCGCCAATAGAGAACGCCCCGACTGGTTCGGGGCGTTTTCATTTACGCGGGAAAACAGATCCGTTGGGCCCGACGCGACCTACGCTGTCATTTACCCTTGGGCAGCACAGCCAGAAAGTTGTCCTTGGCCACGCGTCTGGCTACATCTTCGGGCAAGGCATCCAGAAATGGCCTGAAACTGTCCATCTCCTCTCCCAGGCTATCGAAGCGGCCGACCACATCCGAGCCCAGCATGAACCGCGTTGGGTAGCGTTCAACGAGCGCCAGCCAGGCTTTGCGTGGGACGTCCTGCTCATCGAGCAGGTAGGGCTTGAGCACACTCCACGACAGGTCCACGTACAGGTTCGGGTAGTCCTCGAGTAATCGCGTCAGCACCGGCAGTAGAAAATCCATCTGTGTCTGATGCCGGTGAATTTCCATGCTGCTGCCGGCGTGTGCCCAGATGAAACGCGTATGCGGATGATTGCGCAGGGGCTCTTCGATCTCGGCCAGGTACAACGGGTTACGCTCGCGCTTGGAAGTGATGTTGGAATGCAACAGCACCGGCAGGTCGCGCTCGGCGGCCAGGTGGTAGACCCGTGTCATGGCTTCGTTGTTGGCACGCGGGGTTTCGCCGCTGGTCAACGCCGTCAGGTCATCGTGACGGGTGAATACCTCGCCAATACCCTGCCAGAGGCCTGGGTAAAGGTCGAGCATGCGTTCGATATGGCTCACGGCATTCTTGTCGACTGGATTGAAGCCGGTCAGGAAGGGATGGAATCGCTTGCGTTGTTCGTCCGACAATGGCTGCAGCGCCGCTGCTACATAGGTATCGGTGGCGCTGTACCAATAGGCGTCCGCATCGTCGCCGGCGTAATAGCGGGGACGCTTGGGCTCGTCTTCATGCCATTTCTTGGCAACGGGAATGCCCGAAATCATCGACTGATCGATGCCTGCAGCGTCCATGGCCTTGAGCAGCGCCGGCATACCTTCGGATTCCTGGAAGAAATCCACGTAATGCAGGTGAGCATCGCTGTAACGGTATTCACGGGCCTCGGCCCCTGGCCCCAGCCAGGCGGTCAACGCTACGCAGGCCAGTGCTCTGGCGATCATGGTGGGCTTCCTTGTAAGGGGGCAAACCTACTAGACCTGCACGCGCAGCGTGCGGTTCGCCAGCCTTGCCATCAAAGCAGGGCTGGCAATCGCTGCGGCCACCTGCGCGCTAGCGCTGGAATACCTCGGCCAGCAGGTTGTGCATCGCGCGGAAGGCGCGCTCGGACGTGCGCCGGTCATACTGCGTCTTGCCGGGCACGTTGGCATCCGGGTCGGTGAACGAATGCACCGCCCCGCCATAGCTGACCAGTTGCCAATCGACCTTGGCGGCGTTCATTTCGTCTTCGAATGCCGGTAGCTGCTCTTTGGGCACCAAGGGATCGGATGCGCCATGCAGCACCAGGACCGAGCCCTTGATGCGTTTGGCATCCTCGGGGTCAGGCGTGTCCAGCGTGCCATGGAAGGAGATCGCTGCACGAAGATCAGCCCCCGCACGCGCCAATTCGAGCGCGCAGCAGCCCCCAAAGCAGAACCCGAAGGTAGCCACCTTGCCTGGGCTCAGTGGCGCCTTGGACTGACCGAGCAACTGGGCAAGGGCACCTTCCATGCGCCTGCGCAACTCGCCGCGGTCGTTTTTGAGCGGCATCATTGCTGCGCCCGCTTCATCGGCATTCGCCGGGCGAACGGTCTGCCCATAGAGATCGACGAGCAGCACCACATAACCTTGCGCTGCCACCTCCTTGGCGATGCGCTCGGCCCCTTCGGTCACGCCCATCCAGTTGGGCGCCATCACCAGGCCAGGTCGACCCAGGGCGCCGGGCTCATAGGCCAAACGGCTTTCGAAGGTCTTGCCGGACAGGTGGTGGATCAAAGATTCGACGACTACCTTACTCATGCTGTACTCCTCAGGCTGCACCATGAAAAAAGCCCGCCGAAGCGGGCTTTAGCCATACGTCAATTCAAGCAGACAACTCGACCAACAGCTTGTTCAGGCGCCGCACATAGGCTGCGGGATCCTTCAGGCTATCACCGGCTGCCAGCGCGGCCTGGTCGAACAGGATGTGCGACAGCTCGGCGAAGCGGTCCTCACTCTGTTCGTGATCGAGCTTCTCGATCAGCGGGTGGGTTGGGTTGAACTCGAAGATAGGCTTGGAATCGGGCACTTTCTGGCCGCTGGCTTCCAGAATCTGGCGCATTTGCAACCCCAGGTCCTGCTCGCCGATGGCCAGGATGGCTGGCGAATCAGTCAGGCGATGGGAGACACGCACTTCGGCGACGTTTTCGCCCAGTGCGGTTTTCAGGCGCTCCACCAAGCCTTCCTTATCCTTGGCGACTTCTTCCTGGGCCTTCTTGTCTTCTTCGCTATCAAGTTTGCCCAGGTCCAGATCGCCACGGGCCACATCCACGAACGCCTTGCCGTCAAATTCGTTCAGGTAGCTCATCAGCCACTCGTCGATGCGGTCGGTCAGCAGCAACACTTCGATGCCTTTCTTGCGGAAGACTTCGAGGTGCGGGCTGTTCTTGACCTGCGCGTAGGACTCGCCGGTGAGGTAGTAGATCTTGTCCTGCCCTTCCTTGGCGCGGGCCAGGTAGTCAGCCAGCGACACACTCTGCTCGCCGCTTTCGTCCTGGGTGGACGCGAAGCGCAACAGGCCAGCGATCTTTTCCTTGTTGGCAAAGTCTTCGGCCGGGCCCTCTTTCAATACCTGACCGAAGTTTTTCCAGAAACTCTTGTACTGCTCGGGCTCGTTCTTGGACAGTTTTTCAAGCATGTCCAGCACGCGCTTGGTCAACGCGGTCTTCATCGAATCGATGATCGGGTCTTTCTGCAGGATTTCCCGCGACACGTTCAGCGACAGGTCGTTGGAGTCCACGACACCCTTGATGAAGCGCAGGTAAAGCGGCAGGAACGACTCGGCCTGATCCATGATGAACACGCGCTGCACGTACAGCTTCAAGCCGCGCGGGGCTTCGCGCTGGTACAGGTCGAACGGTGCACGGGCAGGCACGTACAGCAGCGAGTTGTATTCGAGCTTGCCTTCGACCTTGTTATGGCTCCAGGCCAACGGGTTTTCGAAGTCATGGCCGATGTGCTTGTAGAACTCCTGGTATTCCTCGTCCTTGATCTCGGTACGCGGACGGGTCCACAGGGCGCTTGCACGGTTGACGGTTTCCCACTCTTCGGCTGGCTGCTCTTCGCCTTCGGCGGCTGCCTGCTCCTTGGGCAACTGGATTGGCAGGGCAATGTGATCGGAATACTTTTTGACCACGTTGCGCAGGCGCCAGCCATCGGCGAATTCCAGCTCGTCTTTTTTCAGGTGCAGGACAATGCGGGTGCCGCGCTCAGGCTTGTCGACGGTCGCAACTTCGAACTCGCCCTCGCCCTTGGACGACCAGTGCACGCCTTCGCTGGCAGGCTGGCCTGCACGACGGCTGTAGACATCGACCTGATCGGCCACGATGAATGCCGAGTAGAAGCCCACGCCGAACTGACCGATCAGGTGCGAGTCTTTCTTCTGATCGCCGGTGAGGTTCTTCATGAAGTCGGCAGTGCCGGATTTGGCAATGGTGCCCAAGTGAGCGATGACGTCATCGCGGGTCATACCGATGCCGTTATCCTCGAGGGTGACCGTACCGGCCTCCTTGTCGAAGCTCAGGCGAATCTTCAGGTCGGCATCGCCTTCGAGCAGTTCAGGCTTAGCCAGCGCCTCGAAGCGCAGCTTATCGGAGGCGTCGGAGGCGTTGGAGATCAGTTCGCGCAGGAAGATCTCCTTGTTCGAGTACAAGGAATGGATCATGAGGTGCAGCAGTTGCTTTACCTCGGTCTGGAAGCCCAGCGTTTCTTTTTGAGTCTCCACGCTCATGTTCTTCAAACTCCGATCAGATGACAGTGGTCGCCAAGCGGCACAATGGCTGCGTTGGCGGCGGATGTCATGCAGATGGGGGCTGCCAAATCGATTTCAAGGGCCTGCATGGTTCGATCTTCAAATCCGAGCGGGTCATGGCGAGCCGCTGTGCCGCCCTGCTTGCCGCGGGCGGTGTAACGTTTCCGGGTTAGGACGGGCGTCGATACAGACACAGCAAAGAGCCATGCATGTTCGTACCTCGCGTACATTGTGATACCGGCTAAGTGGCAGTTGCCCGCAACGGATAACCCGCCTTAGTGCGAAACACTCGCCAGGGCCGGAAGTTCAGTTTCAAGATATTTAATATCTGTGTACTGACGGTGGAACTAATCCAGCAGGCCCCGACTCGAAGCATCAAGTCAACTTATTCCACCAAGGAGAGACACCCTCATGCGTAAACCATTTGCTTTTGCTCTGATGCTGGCTGCTGCCATGGGCCTGGCTGCTTGCGATAAAGCGAGCGAAGACAAAGCCCAGGACGCACAAGAACACCGTGAAGAAGCCCAGGAGAAGATGGGTGACGCACAGGACAAGATGAACGACGCTGCCAAGGAAAACGCCGAAGCTGCCCAAGACCAGGCCGAAGCCAATCGTAAGGCTGCCGAAGAGGCTTCCCCAGCCACTCCAGCAACCACCACGACTCCGGCCGATCCTGCCAAGCAGTAATCGAACCGATCAAAAAACCCGACAATGTCGGGTTTTTTTATGCCTGTCATTCATGGACTAATCGTTTCAGTTAGGCACAGTGGACTGGGAGGCATGCACCTCACCTGTCGAACTTTCGGTGGGGGTGAATACCATGACGTCAAGCACGTCCGAGTGGAACTCGCGGCGATAAAGAATCAGCACAACCCCTACACTTACCGCCATGAACAACCAGGGGTTGATAAACCAGCTCAACATGGCCATGCCGAAGTAATAGGCGCGCAGCCCGAAGTTGAATTGGTTGGCAGCCAACGACAACACCCTGGCCGCCCTCAAGGCAAAGGCCTTGCGTTCTAGTTCGCTGACCTGGCGCTCGCCGATCATGGGCGCCGAGCCCACCAAGACAGCAGCGAAGTTGTATTGACGCATGCACCAGCTGAACGTGAAGAAGGCATACACGAACACCGTGGCCAGGCACAGCAACTTGATCTCCGACATCCCTTGGGAGGCCTGCTGTACCAACGGCAGGTCGGCCAGCAACGACAACGCGCGGTCGGAAGCTCCCAGCACCGTCAGGATACCGGCGAGAATGATCAGGGTGCTGGAGGCAAAAAACGAGGCGTTGCGTTCCAGGTTGCCGATCACGCTGGCATCGGCAATGCGGTTGTCACGCAGCAGCATCCTGCGCATCCAGTCCTCGCGATACAAATGCAGCACGCTGGCCAGGCATGCAGTGTCCCGCCCCTTCCAGATGGCATAGCGCGTATAACCGCCCCAGCACAGCACGAACCAGCATGCCGCTATGAGGTTATTGAGATTACTCAGGATGAAGTTCATGCAGAGATCCGTAGGTGCCATGTGCCGAAAGCATAAAGACCGTCTTTCGACGCTGGCAAGCCGCAAAAGGCACGCAAACTCCGAAGAATAATTTCCAGGGCGGTTCGCTTGCGGCGTTTGGCAGGGTGCATGCGAACAAAAGCCCCGCATCCTTGCGAATGCGGGGCTTGCGCTGCCAAGCGGTGGGTCCAGCATCCCATGGCTTGTGGCCAATGCCGGACCTTGTGCTTAGCGACTCATGCCATGGCCTGACGGGGCTTGCCGAGCATGCGATCGCATACCACTGCACCCACCAAGGTCACCACCGACGGCACCAGCCAGGCAAGGCCCTGATCGCTCAACGGCAAGTGCGCCATGAAGTCCGGGAGCACGTGGGCAATGCTGCTGCCTTTAACGGCATCGACCATGCCGAACAGCAACGAGACCAGCATTACCGGGCCAAGGATGCGCGTTGGCGAGTTCCACAGGTCGTTCACGAAGCTCAACCCCACCACGACGATGCACGGCGGGTAGATGGCGGTAAGCACAGGGATCGAGAACATGATCAGCTTGGTAAGCCCCAGGTTGGACACCAGAAGCGAGAAGCCCGCCAGGATCACGACCAGTGCGCGGTAGGACAACGGCAGGATCTGGCTGAAGTACTCGGCACACGCGCAGGTCAGGCCCACGGCAGTCACCAGGCAGGCCAGCGCGATCAACACGGCCAGGAAGCCGCTGCCCAGCGAGCCGAAGGTATGTTGCACATAGGCGTGCAGCACGGCCGCACCGTTGCTGGCCCCTGCCGCGATTTCGTGACTACCGGCGCCCAGGCGGAACAGGCTGATGTACACCAGCGCCAGACCAACACCGGCAATCAGCCCGGCAATGATGGCATAGCGGGTGATCAACTTGGGCGACTCAACGCCGCGCGAGCGGATGGCGTTGACGATGACGATGCCAAATACCAGCGCCCCGAGCGTATCCATGGTCAGGTAGCCGTCGGAGAAGCCCTTGGAGAACGCAGCAGCAGCATAGGCAGGCTGCGCCTCGCCAATGGTGCCCGCTGGCAATGCGAATGCCGCGATGCCAAGCACGGCCAGCGCGATGATTTTGAGCGGTGCCAGGAACCGACCCACGGTGTCCAGCAGCTTGCCAGGGTACATCGACACCGCCAGCACCACGATGAAGTAGACCAGGCTGTAGATGAACAACGCCAGCGGGCTTTCACCCGTCAACGGCGCCACACCCACTTCGAACGATACCGTCGCGGTACGCGGTGTTGCGAACAAGGGGCCGACCGACAGGTAGCAAACGGCTGCCAGCAGGCCACCGAAGAACTTGCCAATCGGGCTGCTCAGCGCATCCATGCCGCCGCCTACCTTGGCCAGGGCGACCACGGTGATCACAGGCAGCCCTACCGCCGTGACCAAAAAGCCCAGCGCAGCCATCCATACATGCGGGCCGGATTGCAGGCCGACGATGGGCGGGAAGATGATGTTGCCAGCGCCTACGAAAAGCGCGAACGTCATAAAGCCAAGCGCCAGGATATCCTGGCCTTTAAGAACTTTCATTTGAGGTAGTACCACACTGCTGAAATCGGGATTCGTGAGGGGATTTCCCCATGGGTGAGGGAAATGCTGCCCGGCTTGGTAGGCCAGACCCGTTTAGCGTGTCGTTCCCTTTTGGGGCACGGGCACAAAATAGTCGCGTAGATTAACCGGTTTACCCTTCAAACGCACTGGCACAGTGCGTGTTGTCCGATGTGCGTACGCCATTGTCGTCTGCGTGAACGGAACGATCGGTATTATCCGCTGGCTGAACACGGCGTATGTACGAAAATTCCTATCACAGCCATCGAAAAAACCTAATCGCTTTACCCCTACCCTGCCGCGCAAAGCTTCGTCAGATGAAGCAGCCCCCTGATACGACAAAGGCCACCCGAAGGTGGCCTTTGTGCGCGTGGGGGGTGCAGCGGTATTACTTCTTCACTTCCCAACCGGTCAGCTCGGCCAAGGCCTTGCCGATGTCGGCCAGCGAACGCACGGTTTTGACACCTGCGTCCTGCAGGGCTGCGAACTTCTCGTCTGCAGTGCCCTTGCCGCCGGAAATGATGGCGCCAGCGTGGCCCATGCGCTTGCCCGCAGGTGCGGTAACACCGGCGATGTAGGAAACGACAGGCTTGGTGACGTTGGCCTTGATGTAGGCTGCGGCCTCTTCTTCAGCCGAACCGCCGATCTCACCGATCATGACGATCGCTTCGGTCTTCGGGTCTTCCTGGAACAGCTTCAGGATGTCGATGAAGTTGGAGCCCGGGATCGGGTCACCGCCGATGCCGACACAGGTCGACTGACCGAAGCCGGCGTCGGTGGTCTGCTTGACAGCTTCGTAGGTCAGGGTGCCGGAGCGCGACACGATACCGACCTTGCCTGGCAAGTGAATGTGGCCAGGCATGATGCCGATCTTGCATTCGCCGGGCGTGATGACGCCTGGGCAGTTAGGGCCGATCAGGGTCACGCCCAGCTCGTCGCACTTGACCTTGGCGTCCAGCATGTCCAGGGTCGGGATGCCTTCAGTGATGCACACGATCAGCTTGATGCCGCCGAACGCCGCTTCAAGGATGGAGTCCTTGCAGAATGGCGCTGGTACGTAGATGACCGAAGCATCGGCGCCGGTCGCCTCGACGGCTTCCTTGACGGTGTTGAACACCGGCAGGCCCAGGTGGGTGGTGCCACCCTTGCCTGGGGTGACGCCACCGACCATCTTGGTGCCGTAGGCGATGGCTTGTTCGGAGTGGAAAGTACCTTGCGAGCCGGTGAAGCCCTGGCAGATGACTTTGGTGTCTTTATTGATCAGGACGCTCATTACTTGCCCTCCGCAGCTTTGACAACTTGTTGAGCAGCGTCGGTCAGGCTGGTTGCAGCAATGATGTTCAAACCGCTTTCTGCCAGTACTTTAGCGCCCAGTTCGGCATTGTTGCCTTCAAGGCGAACGACGACCGGAACCTTGACGCCGACTTCCTTCACCGCACCGATGATGCCTTCGGCAATCATGTCGCAGCGAACGATGCCGCCGAAGATGTTGACCAGAACGGCCGCGACATTGCTGTCGGACAGAATGATCTTGAACGCTTCGGTAACGCGCTCCTTGGTAGCACCGCCGCCCACGTCGAGGAAGTTGGCTGGCTTGCCGCCATGCAGGTTGACGATGTCCATGGTACCCATGGCCAGGCCAGCACCGTTGACCATGCAGCCGATGTTGCCTTCCAGGGCAACGTAGTTCAGTTCGAACTTGGCAGCGTGGGCTTCACGGGCATCGTCCTGGGACGGGTCGTGGAAGGTTTTCAGCTTCGGCTGACGGTACATGGCGTTGGCATCGATGTTGATCTTGGCATCGAGGCAGTGCAGGTCGCCGTCGGCCTTGATCACCAGCGGGTTCACTTCCAGCAGGGCCAGGTCGTGATCCTTGAACAGCTTGGCCAAGCCCACGAAGATCTTGGCGAACTGTTGAACTTGCTTGCCTTCCAGGCCCAGCTGGAACGCCAGCTCACGACCTTGGAACGGCTGAGCGCCGACCAGTGGATCGATAGTGGCCTTGAGGATTTTTTCAGGCGTGTCGTGCGCGACTTTCTCGATGTCCACACCACCTTCGGTGGAGGCCATGAACACGATGCGGCGGCTCGAACGATCGACCACAGCGCCCAGGTACAGCTCTTTGGCGATGTCGGTGCAGGATTCGACCAGAATCTTGGAGACGGGCTGACCGTTGGCATCGGTCTGGTAGGTGACCAGATTCTTGCCCAACCACTGTGCAGCGAACGCCTTGGCGTCTTCCTTGCTGCGAACCAGCTTGACGCCGCCCGCTTTACCGCGACCGCCAGCGTGAACCTGGGCTTTGACGACCCACTCGTTCCCGCCGATCTTGTCGCAGGCTTCTGCCGCTTCTTCAGGGGTGTCGACCGCGAAACCCTTGGAAACTGGCAGGCCGTACTCAGCGAACAGCTGCTTACCCTGATACTCGTGAAGATTCATGCTTTTTACCGTCTTCGTTAGGTACTGCGCTTCGGCGCTGCGCCATCACTGGCGCCGCACCACCTGTGACCGTTGACCCCGGGTTATCCCATGTGATCCGGTCCGGCGGACTTTCCGCGGTGAGTCATGCACGCAAGACTCACGACGGGCAGCCCGCCGTGGTTTCTTATGATTAACGCTTCTTACGGTTGGCGACGTGAATGGCACCGCCATTCACCGCCAGCGCTGCTTCATGCAACGCTTCGGACAGGGTTGGATGGCTGAAGACCATCATGCCCAGGTCCTCGGCACTGGTGCCGAATTCCATTGCGATTGCGCCTTGCTGTACCAGTTCGGCAGCCGATGGGCCAATCACGTGCACACCCAGTACGCGGTCGGTCTTGGCATCGGCGATGACCTTGACGAAACCACCGGTGTCGTTGGCTGCCATCGCACGGCCGCTGGCCGCGAACGGGAAGGTGCCCACGTTAACCTCAACACCCTCGGCCTTCAAGGACTGTTCGGTCTTGCCAACCCACGCGATTTCCGGGTGGGTGTAGATGACCGATGGGATCAGATCGTAGTTCATCTGGGCCTTGTGACCCTTGATGCGCTCGACGACCATGATGCCCTCTTCCGAGGCCTTGTGCGCCAGCATCAGGCCACGCACCACGTCACCGATGGCGTAGACGCCCGGCACGCTGGTTGCGCACTGGTCATCGACGTAGATGTAGCCACGCTCATCAATGTTCACACCGCTGTCGGCAGCCAGCAGGTCGGTGGTCACTGGACGACGGCCCACGGCAACGATCAGCTTGTCGAAGGTGATCTTCTGCTCGCCTTCGGCGTTGGTGTAGGTCACCTCGACTTCGTCGCCGTTCACCTTGGAACCGGTGACGCGCGCACCCAGCTTGATGTCCAGGCCCTGCTTGGTCAGGACCTTCTGGGCTTCCTTGGAGACGGCGCTGTCGGCAGCCATCAGGAAGGTGTCCAGGGCTTCGAGCACGGTCACTTCCGCGCCCAGACGCGCCCATACCGAACCCAGTTCCAGGCCGATCACGCCAGCGCCGATCACGCCAAGGCGCTTGGGCACGGCTTGGAATTCCAGGGCGCCGGTGGAGTCGACGATCACGTTCTGGTCGACCGGAGCCGGCGGAATGTCGATCGGGCGCGAGCCGGAAGCCAGGATGACGTTATCCGCTTCGATGACTTCGCTGGTGCCGTCGGCCTTGGTCACTTCGACCTTCTTGCCCGCCAGCAGCTTGCCGTGGCCCTGGATGGAGGTCACGCCGTTGGCCTTGAACAGGGTAGCGACACCGCCGGTCAGGTTCTTGACGATGCCTGCCTTGCGGCCAACCATCGCCGGTACGTCCATCTTCACTTCGCCAGTGGAGATACCGTGGACATTGAAGCTCTCTTTGGCTTCCTTGTATTTCCAGGAGCTGTCCAGCAGCGCCTTGGAAGGAATGCAGCCTACGTTGAGGCAAGTGCCGCCCAGGGCCAGCTTGCCCTCGGCGTCGGTGTACTTCTCGATACAGGCAGTCTTCAGACCGAGTTGGGCGGCCTTGATAGCAGCTACATAGCCGCCAGGACCGGCACCAATCACTACCACGTCGAATTTCTGGGTCATAAAAGATTCCTTGTTAGCTCAAGCGGCCGCTGCAAGCCGCAAGACAGACAGGCTTCGATCTGAAGCCTGTCGCTCGCAGCTTACAGCCGCGCGATTAGATGTCCAGCAGCAGGCGGGACGGATCTTCCAGCAGGTTCTTGATGGTCACCAGGAAGGTTACCGCTTCCTTGCCGTCGATCAGGCGGTGATCGTAGGACAGTGCCAGGTACATCATCGGGCGAATCACCACTTGGCCATTGATGGCCATTGGGCGCTGGATGATGTTGTGCATGCCCAGGATCGCGGCTTGCGGTGGGTTGACGATCGGCGTCGACATCATCGAACCGAAGGTACCACCGTTGGTGATGGTGAAGGTGCCGCCGGTCATTTCTTCGATGGCCAGCTTGCCGTCACGGGCTTTCTTGCCGAAGGTGGCGATGCCGTTCTCGATTTCGGCCAGGCTCATGGACTCGGCGTTGCGCAGTACCGGAACCACCAGACCACGGTCGCTGGAGACAGCCACACCGACGTCCGCGTAACCATGGTAGACGATGTCGTTGCCGTCGATCGAGGCATTGACTGCAGGGAAGCGCTTGAGCGCTTCGGTCGCAGCCTTGACGAAGAACGACATGAAGCCCAGGCGCACGCCGTTGTGGGTCTTCTCGAACAGGTCCTTGTACTTCGAACGCAGGGCCATGACTTCAGTCATGTCGACTTCGTTGAAGGTGGTCAGCATGGCCATGTTGGACTGGGCTTCGACCAGGCGCTCGGCGATCTTGGCGCGCAGACGGGTCATCGGCACACGTTTCTCGGTACGATCGCCAGCGGCGGTCACGACCGGTGCCGCTGCAGCTGCGGCAGGCTTGGCCGCCGGGGCAGGCGCCGACTTCTTGTTGGCAACGGCAGCGACCACATCTTCCTTGGTCACGCGACCGCCTTTACCGGTACCCGAGACGCTGGCCAGGTCAATGCCATTTTCTTCTGCCAGCTTGCGGGCAGCAGGGGCAGCGACCGGGTCGTCTTCACTGGCGTCGGCAGCAGCGGCAGCCGGTGCGGCGGCCTGGGCAGGCGCAGCAGCCGGTGCAGCGGCAGCAGCGCCGCCTTCCACGATCGAACCCAGCACTTCGTCGGACAGGACGGTGTCGCCCTCGCCCTTGACGATGTCACCCAACACGCCGTCGGCAGTGGCCAGCACTTCCAGGACGACCTTGTCGGTCTCGATGTCGACGATCAGCTCGTCCCGCTTGACGGCGTCGCCTGGCTGCTTGTGCCAGGTGGCAACGGTGCCGTCGGCAACCGATTCCGGGAAGGTTGGGGCTTTGATCTCGATAGCCATTATCAGTGTTTCCTTAAATTCGGTTTCAGATGCGCGAAGGCGTTAAACGGTGAACGCGTCTTGCAGCAGTCGTTCCTGCTGCTCGGCGTGCTTGGAAGCGTAACCACAGGCTGGCGCGGCAGAAGCCTCGCGACCGGCGTATTCCAGGTTCAGCGCCTTGTTGTGGCGGCCCAGGATACGGCGCATGTGGTGCTGGCTGCTGTACCAGGCACCCTGGTTCATTGGCTCTTCCTGACACCAGACCGCATGCTTGAGGTTGGTGTACGGTGCCAGGATTTCGACCAGGTCGTCTTCCGGGAACGGATACAACTGCTCGATACGCACGATCGCAATGTCTTCGCGGCCTTCGGCACGACGTTTTTCCAGCAGGTCGTAGTAGACCTTGCCACCGCACAGCACCAGGCGCTCGACCTTGGCTGGATCGAGGGTGTCGATCTCCGGAATGACGGTCTGGAACGAACCTTCCGCCAGATCTTCCAGCGTCGAGACGGCCAGCTTGTGACGCAGCAGCGACTTGGGCGTGAGCACGATCAGCGGCTTGCGCAGCGGGCGAATGACCTGACGACGCAGCAGGTGGTAGATTTGCGCCGGCGTGGTCGGCACGCACACCTGAATGTTCTGCTCTGCACACAGCTGCAGGTAACGCTCCAGGCGTGCCGAGGAGTGCTCGGGGCCCTGCCCTTCATAACCGTGAGGCAACAGCATGGTCAGGCCGCACAAACGGCCCCACTTGTGCTCGCCACTGGTGATGAACTGGTCGATGACCACTTGCGCACCGTTGGCGAAGTCGCCGAACTGGGCTTCCCAGATCACCAACGCGTTGGGCGTGGTGGTGGAGTAGCCGTACTCGAATGCCAGTACCGCTTCTTCGGACAGGAAGGAGTCGTACAGTTCGAAGCGTGGCTGGCCCGGGTACAGGTTCATCAGCGGTACGTAGGTGCTGGCGTCCTTCTGGTTGTGCAGCACCGCGTGACGGTGGGAGAAGGTACCGCGGCCGATGTCCTGGCCGGTCATGCGGATCGGGTGCCCTTCGAACTGCAGCGTGGCGTAAGCCATGGTCTCGGCGTAGCCCCAGTTGATCGGCAGGCCACCGGCTTGCATCTTCTGGCGATCTTCGTAGATCTTGGCAACCTGACGCTGGACCACGAAACCTTCGGGCAGCTCCAGCAGTTTGGCCGACAGCTCCTGCAGGGTCTTGAGGTCGAAGCGGGTGTCGTGGCGAGCCGTCCAGGCGTGACCCAGGTAGGGGCGCCAGTCCACGAACAGCTCGCGGTTCGGCTCCTTGACCAGGCTCTTGACCACATGCAGACCGTTGTCCAGCGCGCTGCGATAGTCGTCGATCTTGGACTGGGCGCGCTCGGCATCGATGCGGCCTGCCTGGATCAAGGCTTCTGCGTACAGCTCGCGGGTGGTGCGCTGCTTGGTGATCTGCTGGTACATCAGCGGCTGGGTGCCGTTGGGCTCGTCGGCCTCGTTGTGACCGCGGCGACGGTAGCAGACCAGGTCGATGACCACGTCACGCTTGAACTGCATGCGGTAGTCGACGGCCAGCTGGGTGACGAACAACACGGCTTCCGGGTCGTCGCCATTGACGTGCAGGATCGGCGCCTGAATCATCTTGGCCACGTCGGTGGCGTACTCGGTCGAGCGCGCATCGAGCGGGTTACTGATGGTGAAGCCGACCTGGTTGTTGATCACGATGTGCACGGTACCGCCGGTCTTGAAACCGCGGGTCTGCGACATCTGGAAGGTTTCCATCACCACGCCCTGGCCTGCGAAGGCCGCATCGCCGTGGATGGAGATAGGCAGCACCTTGTCGCCGACGCTGTCGTTGCGGCGGTCCTGACGGGCGCGCACCGAGCCTTCGACCACAGGCGACACGATTTCAAGGTGGGACGGGTTGAATGCCATGGCCAGGTGGACTTCGCCCCCCGGGGTCATCACGTTCGAAGAGAAGCCCTGGTGATACTTCACGTCACCGGAGCCCAGCTCGTTCATCTTCTTGCCTTCGAACTCGTCGAACAGCTCGCGCGGGTTCTTGCCGAAGGTATTGACCAGCACGTTCAGGCGACCACGGTGGGCCATCCCGATGACGACTTCCTTGGTGCCGTAGGAGCCGGAGCGCTGAATCATCTCGTCCAGCATCGGGATCAGGCTTTCGCCACCTTCCAGGCCGAAACGCTTGGTGCCTGGGTACTTGGTGCCCAGGTATTTCTCCAGACCTTCGCCTGCGGTGACGCGCTCGAGCAGGTGGGACTGCACGTCGGCGGAGAATTCAGGACGGCCTCGCACGCTTTCCAGGCGCTGCTGGAACCAGCTGCGCTGCTCGGAATCGACGATGTGGGTGAACTCGGCGCCAATGGTGCGACAATATGTCTTCTGGAGCGCATCGAGGATGTCGCGTAGGCTCGCCTCCTCTTTGCCGATGAACAGGTCGCCGGCACGGAAGGTCGTATCAAGATCGGCATTGGTCAAGCCGTAGTGATTGATCGACAGGTCTACGGGCGCAGGGCGCTGCCACAACCCCAAGGGGTCAAGCTTGGCAGCCTGATGGCCGCGCATACGATAGGCCTGGATCAGTCGCAGCACTTCAACCTGCTTCTTCTCGTGTTCACTGCTCACGCTCCCGGCAGATACCGGCTGGGCGCGGCGCTGGTTCTTTGCCAGCAGTACGAAATGATCGCGGATCGTGGAGTGCGATACGTCGGTAGCGGTGCTGCCGTCGGCGGGCAACTTCTGGAAGTAGGTGCGCCACTCTTCTGGCACAGCGTTAGGGTCGTGCAGGTAGAGTTCGTAGAGCTCTTCCACATATGCAGCGTTACCACCTGAAAGGTGGGCGCTTTCCCACATGCGCTGCATCACGCTTTCTTGCATGCTTGGTCACCCTCGATTAGGGGACTGATCGGCGAGAGCCATGAAACCTGGAACGGTCCGAAAACAGCGACTGAACCACGCCACCTGGATCCTGCTGATTTTCCGGGTACCAGCCCGGAAAGCCCCTGCTGGTCTCATCTTCATAGGTAATGAACAGGGGCTTTGTGAGCCCCGTTCGGGTTTTACCTCGGCGCGGGTGTTACACCCGCGCGTCGGCGTACTGCAGGTACAACGTCTATCAGGTGCCGCTTTGCAGCAGCATGTTACGTACGTGGCCGATTGCCTTGGTCGGATTGAGACCTTTAGGGCAAACGTTGACGCAGTTCATGATCCCGCGGCAGCGGAATACGCTGAACGGGTCATCCAGGGACGCCAGGCGCTCCTGGGTCTTGGTGTCACGGCTGTCGGCCAGGAAGCGGTAGGCTTGCAACAGCGCGGCGGGGCCCAGGAACTTGTCCGGGTTCCACCAGAACGACGGGCAGGACGTGGAGCAGCACGCGCACAGGATGCACTCGTACAGGCCGTCCAGCTTGTCACGGTCTTCCGGCGACTGCAGACGTTCGATGGCCGGAGGCGGCGTATCGTTCTGCAGGAACGGCTTCACCTTCTCGTACTGCTTGTAGAAGATGCTCATGTCCACGACCAGGTCACGAATGACCGGCAGACCAGGCAACGGACGCAGTACCAGCTTGTTGCCCTTGACCACGCCCGACAACGGAGTGATGCAGGCCAGGCCGTTCTTGCCGTTCATGTTCATGCCATCGGAGCCGCACACGCCTTCACGGCAGGAGCGACGGTACGAGAAGCCCTCGTCCTTTTCCTTGATCAGCGCCAATACATCCAGAACCATCAGGTCCTTGCCGCCGGTATCGACGTCGAACGACTCCATCTTGGGGGCCGCGTCGGTGTCGGGGTTGTAGCGATAAACTTCGACTTTCAACATAGCAGCCACCCTTAGTAGGTCCGGATTTTTGGTTCGAAGGCCGGCACGGTCTTCGGCGCAAAGTTGACGCCACGCTTGGCAACGCGCTTGACACCCGGGTAGTACAGGGTGTGGCACAGCCAGTTCTCGTCGTCACGGTCTTCGAAGTCTTCACGGGCGTGAGCGCCGCGCGACTCTTTACGGGCTTCGGCCGCGATGGCGGTAGCTTCGGCAACTTCCAGCAGGTTCTGCAGCTCCAGCGCTTCGATACGCGCGGTGTTGAAGGCCTGGGACTTGTCGTTGATCTTGACGTTGGCGATACGCTCACGCAGGCCAGCCAGCTGCTCGATACCCTTGAGCATGTACTCGCCGGTACGGAATACGCCGAAGTAGTTCTGCATGCAGCTCTGCAATTCGCGCTTGAGGCTGGCAACGTCTTCGCCGGTGGAGCGCTCGTTGAGCTTGTTCAGGCGATTGAGGGCAACGTCGATGTCGGTGTCGCTGGCGTCGAGGTGCTCGATGCCGTCGCTCAGTGCCTTCTCCAGGTGCAGGCCGGCAGCACGGCCGAACACCACCAGGTCGAGCAGGGAGTTGCCACCCAGGCGGTTGGCACCGTGAACCGATACGCACGCCACTTCACCTACGGCGAACAGGCCAGGGATGATGTGATCCTTGCCTTCTTCGTCCATGGTGATGGCTTGGCCATGAATGTTGGTGGCAACGCCGCCCATCATGTAGTGGCAGGTTGGAACGACCGGCACTGGCGCGACGACCGGATCGACATGGGCGAAGGTCTTGGACAGTTCGCAGATGCCTGGCAGGCGACTGTGCAGCACCTCCTCGCCCAGGTGGTCCAGCTTCAGCAGCACGTGGTCCTTGTTCGGGCCCACGCCGTTGCCGGCGATGATTTCCTTGACCATGGAACGGGCAACCACGTCGCGGCCGGCCAAGTCTTTGGCGTTCGGCGCGTAGCGCTCCATGAAGCGCTCGCCATGGGCGTTGATCAGGTAACCACCCTCACCGCGGCAACCCTCGGTAACCAGTACGCCGGCACCGGCGATACCGGTCGGGTGGAACTGCCACATCTCGATGTCCTGTACCGGAACACCAGCGCGCAGCGCCATGCCGATGCCGTCACCGGTATTGATCAGGGCGTTGGTGGTGGAGGCGTAGATTCGGCCAGCACCGCCAGTGGCCAGAACGGTGGCCTTGGACTTGATGTACATGGTTTCGCCGGTTTCGATGCAGATCGCGATCACGCCGACGAAGGCGCCTTCCTGGTTCTTCACCAGGTCAACGGCATAGTACTCGTTGAGGAAGGTGGTACCGGCTTTCAGGTTGCCCTGGTACAGGGTGTGCAGCAGCGCGTGACCGGTACGGTCGGAAGCGGCACAGGTACGGGCAGCCTGGCCACCCTTGCCGAAGTCCTTGGACTGGCCACCGAACGGACGCTGGTAGATACGGCCGGTTTCGGTGCGCGAGAACGGCAGGCCCATGTGGTCCAGCTCGAAGACCGCAGCCGGGCCTTCCTGGCACATGTATTCGATAGCGTCCTGGTCACCGATGTAGTCCGAGCCCTTGACGGTATCGTACATGTGCCAGCGCCAGTCGTCGTTCGGGTCGGCCGAAGCGATGGCGCAGGTGATGCCGCCCTGGGCGGACACGGTGTGCGAACGGGTCGGGAAGACCTTGGTGACCACGGCAGTCTTGTGACCGCCCTGGGCCAGTTGCAGCGCTGCGCGCATGCCGGCGCCGCCGCCACCGATGATGATGGCGTCGAAGGAAATGGTTGGAATGCTAGCCATGGATCAGATACCCCAGAGAATCTGCACACCCCAGACGAAGTAAGCGAACATCGCAACGCCGCATACCGCCTGGAACAGGAAACGAATCGCAGTTGCCGACTTGCCGAACGACATAGGCGTCAGGTAGTCGGTAGCAATGGTCCACATGCCGACCCAGGCGTGAGCGCCGAGGGCAACGAGGGCCAGCAGACTGAAGATCCGCATCGCGTTGTTGGAGAACAGGGCATGCCACTGGGCATAGTCGATGCCTGGGTGGGCGACCACGTAGCCGATCAGGAAGATGAAGTAAGCCGCGAGAACGACCGCCGAGACGCGCTGCGCCATCCAGTCATAGAGGCCCGAACGCGACAGGTTCGTGACGTTGGTTACCATACCCAAACTCCCACCAGAACGATCAGCACCACGGAGATGACGATCACGATTTTCGAGCCCAGCTTGCCGCCTTCCAGCGTCTCGCCGACACCCATGTCCATGATCAGGTGACGAACACCTGCCACGAGGTGATAAAGCAGGGCGGACAACAGGCCCCAGGTCACGAACTTGGCCAGCGGGCTGGTCAGACACGCCTTCACTTCACCGAAACCTTCCTCGGAACCCAGCGACTTGCCCAGTGCATACAGCATGATGGCAAGGCCGATGAACAGGATGACGCCGGAGATACGGTGCAGGATGGACGTGTACGCAGTGACAGGAAGCTTGATGGTCCTTAGGTCTAGGTTTACAGGTCGTTGGCTTTTCACGGCTTTTTTCACACTGAAGAGCCCCTAGCGAATCAGGGCAAAGTTGTTGGTAAGTGTACTGGTCAGGTACCCACCACCCAGGGAACGGCGACCCCCAGCAGGTCGGGCTTGCAAGCCCCTGGCGGTCGGGTGCCGAGTATAGACAGTTAGGCTGCTCATGACAACGTGAGGGGGTAGCCCGAATAGCGCATTGCCTTTAACGAGCAAAAGGCGTAAACGGGCGAGAATTTCGGGAAAAATCAGGCTTGAACAGCTGATTCAACAAGCCTTTAGGCAAATTGACATCTGAATTTATCCCTCTATAGTGGTGCGGGCCCTGCGTGGGGGGTCTGTCTGATGATTTCAAGCATTAATAGGAGGCCACATGGCTGACAAAAAAGCGCAGTTGGTCATCGAGGGCACTGCCCCCGTCGAGCTGCCCATTTTAACCGGCACGGTTGGTCCTGATGTAATCGACGTCCGCGGGTTGGGGGCCACTGGTCACTTCACCTTCGACCCTGGTTTCATGGCAACGGCCTCGTGCGAGTCGAAGATCACCTACATCGACGGCGACAAGGGTATCTTGCTGCACCGCGGCTACCCCATCGAGCAACTGGCCGAGCAGTCCGACTACCTCGAGACCTGCTACCTGCTGCTCAACGGCGAACTGCCCAATGCCGAGCAGAAAGCCCAGTTCGTCAGCACCGTCAAGAACCACACGATGGTTCACGAACAGCTCAAGACGTTCTTCAACGGCTTCCGCCGCGACGCTCACCCGATGGCGGTGATGTGCGGTGTGGTCGGCGCCCTGTCGGCCTTCTACCACGACTCCCTGGACATCAATAACCCGCAACACCGCGAAATCTCCGCGGTGCGCCTGGTCGCCAAGATGCCGACCCTGGCCGCGATGGTGTACAAGTACTCCATGGGCCAGCCCATGATGTACCCGCGCAACGACCTGTCATATGCGGAAAACTTCCTGCACATGATGTTCAACACCCCGTGCGAGATCAAACCGATCAGCCCGGTGCTGGCAAAGGCGATGGACCGGATCTTCATCCTCCACGCCGACCACGAGCAGAACGCCTCCACCTCCACCGTGCGCCTGGCAGGCTCGTCGGGTGCCAACCCGTTCGCCTGCATCGCTGCCGGCATCGCGGCACTCTGGGGCCCGGCCCACGGCGGCGCCAACGAAGCGGTACTGACCATGCTCGATGAGATTGGCGATGTGTCCAACATCGACACCTTCATCGCCAAGGCCAAGGACAAGAACGATCCGTTCAAGCTCATGGGCTTCGGTCATCGCGTCTACAAGAACCGCGACCCGCGCGCCACTGTGATGAAGCAGACCTGCGACGAAGTTCTGCGCGAACTGGGCATCAAGAACGATCCACAGCTCGAGCTGGCCATGCGCCTGGAAGAGATCGCCCTCACCGATCCTTACTTCATCGAGCGCTCGCTGTACCCGAACGTCGACTTCTACTCGGGCATCATCCTGAAGGCCATCGGCATTCCAACCAGCATGTTCACCGTGATCTTTGCCCTGGCGCGCACCGTCGGCTGGATCTCGCACTGGAAGGAAATGCTCTCCAGCCCGTACAAGATCGGCCGCCCGCGCCAGCTGTACACCGGCGAGGCGAAGCGCGATATCGTGGCACTGACCGACCGCAAGTAAGCGTTCACCGTCAAATGCCAAAAGGCTGCCCTAGGGCAGCCTTTTTCGTCGGTCCTGTGCTGACCGCCTCTCAAGTCAGGCGGCCTTCACCAATGCAGCAGAAAAACCTCAGTTTTTCTCGGCGCGCGCGCGAAGCGCCTTGAGCGTATTGAACGGGGCTTCCACGACGAACTTGTTGGCAATCATCGCCGGCACACTCCCGCCTGGCTCGGTATGCACCTGGTACGTCACCTCCGTGCTGTCACCCTTGGGCACCAGCTTCCAGAAACCGTCTACCATAGCCACTCGAACAAAGCCCTTCTCTTCGGGCACGTAGGCAGGCTCTTCGACGAGGTTACGTGTAAGGCTGCCATCGGCACCCTTGACCGTGGTAACACGCAGCACGGAGTCGCGCGGCGTTACAGGCCAGGGCGTATTGAACTGGGTATAGGTCCAGCTCTGATCACCCTCATGCTTGAGCAGTTTCTGCAACTTGCACTCGTGAATCCAGGCACAAGCCCCAGCCACATCCTCCTGCAACGCCTGGACTTTGGCCAACGGCGCCTTGATGACGGTCACGCCTCGGTACGCCTTGTATTTGGAGCCCGGCACTTCACTGAGGGACACCTTGATGCCCTCCTCGTCCTTGGCCACCTGCCAGTTTTCAGCCAAGGCAACAGGTGCAAACAGAACACTGACGCTACACAGCAGCGCTATACGCTTGAACGATCTCATCATGTTTATCCTTGTTGTCGAAGATCCAGCCTGTCACGCCGCCGTTACCCGCTCCCACCAGCCAAGAATCCTGATCGCCTCTTCATTGTCAGCACCGCACACCTCGGGATCGGCCTTGAACCCACCACAGACCGCCGGCCGCTCGGGTTTGCCGAACAGGTCGCACAGATTCGCAGGCGTCAGGTGCAGGCACCTCACACCTGCCGGCTTGCCCTCGGGCATCAGCGGCATGGCTGAAGTAATGGATGGCGCGATGCAACAGGCGCCGCAGCCTTCGCGGCATTTCATGGCATTCAAGTGAATCAGGACTCCAGAGTACGGGATAGGGCGGCACACACGGATAGTAACCGCTCAAACAGACGTTTGAAATTGCCGCCCTGATGAAAATCCACTGACCGGCCGGTCAGCTCCCATCTACTGACGGTACTCGAAATCGATGGCGGCGCCTTCGACATCCCGGCGGCTGTCATTGCGAAGCTGCAGTTGCATTTCGTTGCTGATCAAGCGGCCATTGAGTTGAAACGGGCTGTCGGCTTCGGACTTTTCGACGAACAGCGGCGGTAGCAACGGTTTGCGCTTCCTGATGGGCGAGGGTTCACCAACGTTCGGCTGCAGGTTATCGACCAGCTCGGTGGGCAAGCTCAGGTCGAGGTTGGTTTTCGGCAACGGCTTGGCCACTTGCTTGCTGACCTTTTTGTGCGTCGACTTGGCACGCTTGCTGGCTGCCTTGCGAGCACTTTGCTGTGCCTTCGGCTTGACTTGCGCTTTACCTGAAGCGGACTGTGCCTGGCTTGCTGGCTGGGCAGCCTGAGCTGGGCTGCCCGGCAAAGCCACAGGCAGCAGACACAAGACCAACAGATACCGGCGCAGTGCGTTCATGGCAAATGGACAGAACCCCATGGAAAATGCGTATGCTCCCTGTTCCGCAGCCGCCTGGCAAGCCTCACAAAAGTGGGATGGCAGGCTCCCTGCACAATTGTTGTGCCAGTAGTCCCAAGGTGATGACTGCGCGCTCGGCCTCCTTGTTCCATGGAATCCCGCAGTTCAGGCGGATACAGTGGTTGAACTGTTCGGTATTGCTGAAAATCAGCCCCGGCGCGATGCTGATCCCCTGTTCGAGCGCTCGCACGTG
This sequence comes from Pseudomonas sp. I3-I5, assembly GCF_022699445.1. Lineage (NCBI taxonomy): Bacteria > Pseudomonadati > Pseudomonadota > Gammaproteobacteria > Pseudomonadales > Pseudomonadaceae > Pseudomonas > Pseudomonas sp. I3-I5. The sequence continues at coordinate 2,949,057 of NZ_CP093940.1, forward strand.
CAGCTCCTGGGTATTGACCCGGCCAGGCAAGCTCACCCAGAGAATGAAGCCGCCCGTTGGGCGAGTCATCTGAGTGCCCTCTGGAAAGTGCTGCTGCACGGCCAACTGATAAGCGCTGAGGTTCTTGCGGTATTCCTGGCGAATGAAGCGAAGGTGGCGATCATAACCCCCGTTTTCCAGGTATGCCGCCACCGCCATCTGGGTCACGCTGCACGCCGAGTGGGTGGTGAAGGTCTGCAAGCGCTGGATCTCGTCCTGGTAACGGCCAGCAATCATCCAACCCACACGCACGCCTGGCGACAGCGTCTTGGAGAAGCTTGAGCAGTAGATGACCCTGTCCAGCCGGTCGAAGGCCTTCAAGGCCTTGGTCTTGCCCTGCTCGAACATCAACTCGCCATAGATGTCATCTTCGACGATCTGGATGTCGTAGTCCGATGCCAGGCGCAGCAACTGCTTTTGCCGCTCTTCGGGAATGGTACCCCCTAGCGGGTTGCTCAACCGTGCGGTCAACACCAATGCCTTGATAGACCATTGATTGGCGGCCAGTTGCAAGGCCTCGAGGCTGATGCCGGTCGAGGGGTCGCTGGGGATCTCGATCACTTTCAATCCGAGCAAGTCCGCCAGCTGCAACAGACCGTAGTAGGTCGGCGACTCGGCCGCAATCAGGTCGCCGGGCTTGGTGAGCACGCGCAGCGACATTTGCAAGGCATCGACACAGCCATGGGTGACGATTACCTCCTGCGGGTCGACCAGCACACCAGCGTCGCGCATGCGAATGGCGATCTGCCGACGCAGAGGTTCGAAGCCTGGGCTGAACATGTAGCTGAAAGCACGCGGGCTGTGAAAGCGCGTCACTTTGGCCAGTTGCTGGTGCAGGGCACGCACCGGCAGATAGTCGACGTGCGGTACGGCCGCGCCGAAGGCGAATACGCCATCGCGGCGCGCTTCGGTCAGTACCTGCTGGATGATGCTGGCCCGCGTTACCAGACCGGGACGCTCCACGCGCGCGATGTCCGGCGTGGGCGCCGTGAGCGCCGGAGTCTGGTGCACATAGTAGCCAGACTGGGGACGCGCGCGAATCAACCCCTGGTCTTCCAGGTTGGCATACGCTTGCAGGACGGTGGCATGGCTGACATTGAGCTGCGCACTCATCTTGCGCACCGAAGGCACCCGTTCCCCGGGCTGGTAGACACCGCGCCGGATGTCTTCGGCCAGTTGCTGGGCGATACGCTGGTACAAAAGCAGATTGGTCATGGCTGGATCTCGACGCGCGGACAGGCTCATTATTCTTGTGTCGCTCACTGCGGCTCAGGATACCGGAACAGTTGCAAAGTGTACTGGGACAGATGACAGGATAGTCAACGGTACACTTGCTTGGAAGCGATTTGCAGCGCCCGCGTGCGTGCGGTGCACAGGTAGGCTGATCTTGAACCTACCCAACAGGTGGCGAGTGCCCATGAGTCACTCAGGCGCAGAGGCAGCAGCTGCCATGCACCGCCCGTTTCGACGGCCAGCATGGGCCACTGCCCGAGCCTGCTATCAGCCGTCAGCGTGCCGGCGCAAGCTTGCCCTTGTCGTCGGAAAACACGATCTCGACCCGTCGATTTTGCGCCCTGCCCCGCTCCGAGGCGTTGACTTCAACCGGGTACTGGTCACCGTAGCCCTCCACCTGCATTCGCTTTTCATCGATGCCCAAGTCGGCCAGCATATCGGCCACGGCCTGCGCCCGGTCGCGGGACAGCTTGAGATTCTCTTCGGGCGTCCCCGTGCTGTCGGTATAGCCTTCGATGCGCACTATCCGGCGGGGGTTGAGCTGGAGGAACTGCACGAGCTTGAGCACCGTCCGGCTGGCCGAGTTCTTGAGATCGGCGCTGCCGGTATCGAACAATACATCACCCAGCGTCATGACCAGACCACGGTCGGGCTGCTCAGACGCCAGGGCGACGATCTGCGACTCGACCCATTTGCCCTGCTGCTGCACGCTGGCCAGCTTGGCCTCGCGCAGCGCCAGTTGCAGCCGTTGGCGTTCCAGGTCGAGCTTGGCCTGGCGCTCCTGATTCAGCGCAAGCTTGGCGTGCTCACTGGCGATTTCGCTGTAGCGTTGACTGAGGTAGGCGTAATGGCGTACATCGGCACCGGTACCCATGTAGCTGGACAAACGCTCTGCACGGGACAGCGACTCGCCGGCGCGAATCACATCACGCGGCGCGCTGCGCAGCACATCCGAGTCATCCTTGACCTTCTGGAAGCTGGCAGCGGCTTGATCCAGCGCGGCCGTGCTGCGCTGGCTGGCGCAACCGGTCAGGCCTGCTGCAAGGGCCAGCACTGTCAGTGCCGTGATAGAACCACGCGCCATCATGGCTGCACCTCCAGCTGCTTGCGCAAGCGCTTGATCCTCGATTGCAGCAATTGCAACTGCTCATCACTCTTTTGGTTCAACACCTGGGCCTCGGCCAGCCGAGCATCGAGCTCAGCCTGTTCGGCGCGCATGCGAGCGTCGCGAAAGTCTTGTGTGAGCATGTTTGTACGAGCACGTCCCAGTTTGTCTTCGGCCAGCTTGAACGCTTCGACCTGGTCGGTAGCACCAACCGCTTTCGCTTGTTCCAGGGCCTGCTCAGAAAGGCGCATCTGCTCATCCGGGGCAGGGTCATTGGCGCAGCCAGCCAGGGCAAACATGGCCATGGCAAGGATCAAAGGTTGGGTTTTCACGCGATCTTCCTAGTGTTTGGGGGCGTCGCCCTGCACCTGCAATTGGGCCTTCCAGCGCTCGAGATTGGCCTGCAGCACAGCATCGGACGTACCGGAGATGGGCAATTCTGTCAGCTTTTTCGCCAAATGCCCACGCAGCCAACTGTCATTGCACGCCGAGTCATGGGACAGCGCCAAGTACAGCCCAGGTCGGTCCACGGGTAGGCCGCGGGCAATCAGGGCATCGTTCATGCCCAGGCTCTGGACCATGGCCATGCCCGAATAGCGACCGGCCAGCACATAGTCCACCTGGCCGAGTACCAACTTTTGAAAGGCCTGGGTCAGGTTCTGCGCCATCACCGGTTTCAACTGGTCTTTGGCGAACGCGGTAAAGGCAGGGGTCAAGCGCGCCCGTTCCGACAGACTGCCCTGATAACGCGCAAGGTCAGCTGGGCCATCGAAGGTCAACTCGGCATCGTGCCGCGTCCATACCAGGTACTCGTTGAGCTGCAGCGGCGGGTGGATGTAGTCCAGTGACGTCAATTGCTCCACTTGCAGCGGCGCATCGAGCAGCAGGTCCATGCGACCGCTGCGCACTTCCTCAAGGGCCTGGTCGCGCCTACCCGCGTTGAGCACTTCCACCTTGATTCCCAGCTCGCTCGCCACGTGGCGCAGCAGGTCGACGTTGGCGCCAATCAAGTGCTTGGGGTCTTTGGGGTCCTGCCACGAGTAAGGCGGCGCGTCGGGGCTGCCGGTGGCCACCAGGCGTTCGCACTTGCCTGCCGCCATCGCCAGCGGCGATACCAGAACTGTCATGCAGGCCAGCACCCTGCCCATTGCACGCAACCTCATCCCACACTCCTCGACCATAAAAAAACCCGGCCCTCAACGAGAGGGCCGGGTTCTTTATAAGTGAAGCCAGCGGATCAGACCAGCTTTTCCAGCTCCGGCACGGCTTCGAACAGGTCGGCAACCAGGCCGTAGTCGGCCACCTGGAAAATCGGTGCCTCTTCGTCCTTGTTGATCGCCACGATCACCTTGGAATCCTTCATCCCGGCCAGGTGCTGGATGGCGCCCGAGATACCCACGGCGATGTACAACTGCGGGGCGACGATCTTGCCGGTCTGGCCGACCTGCATGTCGTTGGGCACAAAGCCCGCATCGACGGCCGCACGGGATGCGCCAACAGCGGCGCCAAGCTTGTCGGCCAAGCTATACAGGTGGCTGAAGTTATCGCCGTTACCCATGCCGCGACCGCCGGAAACGACGATTTTGGCAGCGGTCAGCTCAGGACGATCGGACTTGGCCAGCTCTTCAGAAACGAACGCCGAAATGCCAGCATCGTGGGCAGCACCCACCGCCTCGACAGCGGCAGTGCCACCTTCGGCGGCCACGGCATCGAAACCGGTGGTGCGCACGGTGATGACCTTCACGCTGGCGCTCGATTGCACGGTAGCGATGGCGTTACCCGCGTAGATCGGGCGCTTGAAGGTGTCGGCAGATTCGACCGAGATGATTTCGGAGATCTGATCGACGTCCAGCAGCGCTGCAACGCGCGGCAGGGTGTTCTTGCCATTGGTAGTGGCCGGGGCCAGCACGTGGCTGTAGCCCTGGGCAAGCTCGACGATCAACGGCGCAACGTTTTCGGGCAGCGCATGGGCGTAGGCGGCATTATCGGCGACCAGCACCTTGGCCACGCCAGCGATCTGGGCGGCGGATTCGCCAATGGCACCTACGTTCTGACCGGCGACCAGTACGTGCACGTCACCACCGATCTTGGCGGCGGCAGCAACGGTATTGAGGGTGGACGGTGCTACGGCACCGTTCTCGTATTCAGCGACAACCAGGATAGTCATTTAGATTACCTTCGCTTCGTTCTTCAGCTTCTCGACCAGTTCGGCCACCGATTTGACCTTGATGCCAGCGCCACGGGCAGCGGGTGCTTCGACTTTCAGGGTCTTGTTGGTAGAGACCAGGGAAACGCCCAGCGCATCTGGCGTCAGGGTCTCGAGCGGCTTCTTCTTGGCCTTCATGATGTTGGGCAACGACGCGTAGCGCGGCTCGTTCAGGCGCAAGTCGGTGGTGACGATGGCCGGCAGGTTGAGCGCGACGGTTTGCAGGCCGCCGTCGATTTCACGGGTGACGTTGAGCTTGTCGCCAGCGACTTCGACCTTGGACGCGAAGGTGCCCTGGGCGTAACCGGTCAGTGCGGCGAGCATCTGGCCGGTCTGGTTGTTGTCACTGTCGATGGCCTGCTTGCCGAGAATGACCAGCTGCGGCTGCTCCTTGTCGACCACGGCCTTGAGCGCCTTGGCCACTGCAAGGGAGTTCAGCTCGTCGGCTGCTTCGACCAGGATGGCGCGATCGGCACCCAGCGCCAGGGCGGTACGCAACTGCTCCTGGGCGGTAGTCGGGCCGACGGATACGACCACGATCTCGGTCGCAACGCCTTTTTCCTTCAGGCGAACGGCCTCTTCCACGGCAATTTCGCAGAAGGGGTTCATGGACATCTTGACGTTAGCAAGGTCGACGCCGGAGTTGTCCGCCTTGACGCGAACCTTGACGTTGTAGTCGACCACTCGTTTGACAGCTACAAGAACCTTCATGGATTCCTCGTTACTCTCCGGTGAATAGATAGTCGCCTGGGACTAGGCCCTGCGATACGCGTGGGTACAAGGGCACCTCTGGAAACGAGCCGCAGACGAAGTTTTCATGGTGACCGCAACCAAGCGCGCCCCGACCCATCAGTCCTGTGCACATGCCTGGGGCAAAAATGCACGCGGGCCATTTGCTGTCGTGGCGTGTAGACTTCACTACAAACCGCTTGAACGCTTGAAAACCCTGCTCCACACCTGGTCTTTAGAGGTGTACCTGCGCCCGGCTGCATGCCTACGGCGAACGTAAAACCGCTCGTATCTTGACCGTATCACCCCATCCGGTCAATACGGCAAATCGGTCACCTTCCAGCCGCGTACCTTTGATTTTACTGGGCTGCGGCAAATTCAAACAAACGTTTGTATTGGACCGGTCAAGTGGTGTAGATATAATGCGCGTCCAAGACAAAACGGTGTAGTTCGTCATTTGCCCAGCTACAACCTGGTGGCCTCGCCACCGCTGCGAATGCCCGCGCACCCATAAGACAAAGCAACAGCTATGAGCCTTGATGAGTAGGAGAGAACCTGTGGAACGCGAATACATGGAATTCGACGTGGTCATCGTCGGCGCCGGCCCGGCGGGTCTGTCCGCCGCCTGCCGCCTGAAGCAGAAGGCCGCCGAAGCCGGTAGCGAAATCAGCGTCTGCGTGGTGGAAAAAGGCTCCGAAGTCGGTGCCCATATTCTCTCCGGCGCCGTGTTCGAGCCACGCGCCCTGAACGAGCTGTTCCCGGACTGGAAGGCGCTGGGCGCGCCGCTGAACACCGAGGTCAAGCGTGACGACATCTACGTGCTCAAGGATGCCGGCAGCGCCACCAAGGTGCCTGACCTGTTCGTGCCCAAGACCATGCACAACCAGGGCAACTACATCATCTCGCTGGGCAACCTGTGCCGCTGGCTGGCCCAGCAGGCCGAGAACCTGGGTGTCGAGATCTACCCAGGCTTCGCAGCCCAGGAAGCGCTGTTCGACGAGGACGGCGTCGTACGCGGCATCGTCACAGGCGACTTGGGTGTCGATCGCGAAGGCCAGCCCAAAGACGGTTTGTACACGCCGGGCATGGAACTGCGCGCCAAATACACCTTGTTCGCCGAAGGCTGCCGTGGCCATATCGGCAAGCAACTGATCAAGCGCTTCAAGCTTGATAGCGATTCGGACGTACAGCACTACGGCATCGGGCTCAAGGAGCTGTGGGAAATCGACCCAGCCAAGCACCAGCAAGGCCTGGTGGTGCACACCGCCGGCTGGCCGCTGGACGTCATGGCCAAAGACAACACCGGTGGCTCGTTCCTCTACCACCTGGAGAACAACCAGGTGGTGGTCGGGCTGATCGTCGACCTGTCCTACGCCAACCCCTACCTGTCGCCCTTCGACGAGTTCCAGCGCCTGAAACACCACCCGGTGATCAGCCAGTACCTCGAAGGCGGCAAGCGCATCAGCTACGGTGCCCGCGCCCTGGCCAAGGGCGGCATCAACTCGCTGCCCAAGATGGTGTTCAAGGGCGGCGCCCTGATCGGTTGCGACCTGGGTACCATGAACGTGGCCAAGATCAAGGGCAGCCATACGGCCATGAAGTCGGGCATGCTCGCCGCAGAGGCCGTCGCTGACGCCCTGATCGCCGGCAGTGAGGGCGGTGACCAGCTCGACAGCTATGTCAGTGCCTTCAAGGCCAGCTGGCTGCATGAGGAGCTGTTCGCCAGCCGCAACTTCGGCCCGGCCATGCACAAGTTCGGCCCGTTGCTCGGTGCTGCGTTCAACTACATCGACCAGAACTGGTTCGCCGGCAAGCTGCCCTTCACGCTGCGCGACACCAAGCCCGACTATGCCTGCCTGAAGCTGGCCGCGGACTCGCAAAAAATCGAGTACCCCAAGCCCGACGGCAAGCTCAGCTTCGACAAGCTCAGCTCGGTCTTCCTGTCCAGCACCAACCATGAAGAAGAGCAACCCTGCCACCTGAAGCTGGCCGACCCGAGCATTCCGATCGCCAGCAACCTGCCGCTTTATGACGAACCTGCCCAGCGCTATTGCCCGGCAGGCGTCTACGAAGTGGTCACCCAGGAAGATGGCAGCAAGCGCTTCCAGATCAACGCGCAGAACTGCGTGCACTGCAAGACGTGCGACATCAAGGACCCGGCCCAGAACATCACTTGGGTCACGCCTGAAGGCGCTGGCGGGCCCAACTACCCGAACATGTAGTCACCTCGCTCTGCACGATACAAAAAGCCCCCGGTTCGAAAGAACCGGGGGCTTTTTTGCAGGGTCTGCTCCGAAACGGTGTGATTGTGAGTGTCAGGCCGTGCGCGGGAGCTCAAGCCCCGCTTCACCCGCCGCCATGGGCTCTCGTCGCCCGAAGTACACCGAGGTCATTACCCCTACCCCGCCCATCACCAGACAGAACCCGACACACACCCAAGGGCTCCATGGCATCAGTGCGATAAGCGCCAAGGGCGTGATACTGGCCCACAGCGCATAGGCCACGTTGTAGGTGAACGAAATGCCCGATACGCGAATCTGCGCAGGGAACAGCCCGACCATGACCGATGGCACCACGCCCACCACACCGCACGACAAGCCCGCCAGGGCATAGGCCACCCAGGTCATGCCCCAGTGCCCGATCAGGCTGGCATAGAGCACGCCGACCCCGAGGGGTAGCAGCACGCTGTACAACAGCAGCGCCCGCCACGCGCCCACGCGGTCGACCAGCAACCCGGCAAGCACACAGCCCAGGTTCAGAAACACGATGCCCACGCTGCTCAGGGCAAAGGTAGCTCCCGCGCTCATGCCAAAGCGCTGCTGCATGACCGTCGGGGTGATCACCACCAGCACCACCACCGCCGAGGTCAGCACGCAGGTCAGCAGCGCCGCGGGTGCCAAAGCGCGTTTATGTTCGCCAAGCACCTGTCGCAAAGGAAACTTCACCGGCGCCTGTTGACTACGCAACGCCAGGAAAACCGGTGTTTCACTCAGCCAGCGGCGCAACCACACGCCGATGACCCCGAACACGCCCCCCAGCAGGAACGGATAACGCCAGGCGTAGCTGAGTATTTCCTCGGGCGAGAACACATGGGCCAGCAAGGTTGCCGTCAGTGCGCCCAGCAGATAGCCGAACGTGAGCCCGGCCTGCAGAAAGCCCAAGGCATAGCCGCGTCGCCCGGGCGGCGCATGTTCGGCAACGAAGGTCCAGGCACTGGGCACTTCACCACCGACCGCGGCCCCTTGCAGGATGCGCAGCGCCAGCAACAACAACGGCGCCGCGTACCCAATGTCGGCATACGTCGGCATGACGCCGATGAGCAGGCACGGCAGCGCCATCATCAAAAAGCTCAGGCTGAACACGCGCTTGCGGCCCAGATGATCAGCGAAATGCGCCATCAGGATGCCACCCAGTGGTCGGGCCAGGTAACCGGTGACGAAGATGCCGAAGCTTTGCAGCAGCCGTAGCCATTGAGGCATCTCAGGCGGGAAGAACAGCTGGCTGAGGGTCAGGGCGAAGAAGACGAAGATGATGAAATCGTAGATTTCCAGCGCGCCGCCCAGCGCAGCCAGGCCCAGCGTCCGGTGGTCACGGCGGGTGAACCGGGGTGGACGAGCGGTATCGGTGGCAGTCATGGCAGGTTTCGCAGCAATGGTCAAAGGCCGGAGGATAGCAAATAGCGACCCGATTGCCCCTACCCTGCCTGGATCAGCGATGAAAGACCGTCTGGGCCAAGTTGCCGGGTGCTCTGGGGCCTCCCCTGCGCAACCCGTCCGGCATCCGTAGGGTGCCCACCACCAGGGGTGCGTCGACGATCGACATGAAGGACGCCAGGGCGGCATCGTCAGGCACGTGCGGCAGGCTCAGGCTGACCGCCTGGCGCTCGGCCTGGGGTACCGCAGGCACCTTCAGTTGGGCGCAATGGTAAAGCAGGGCATGCTGGATCTGCGTGCTGACCAGGCAAAACCGGGCCAGGTCCACGCCTGCGTGGCTGGCCAACTCGATATTGCCCAACAGCAGGTGGAAGGGCTGGAGGGCACCCAGCACCAGCCGCTGTAGCTCCTCGAAACTGTCGACGGGGGCAATACGGTAATACCCCAGGCCATTGAGCATACGCTCCAGTTGCAGGCGTTGGTGCGGGTGAGCATCGGCAATCAGGATACGCAAGGACTTGTTGGCCATGGTCGAACCTGGACAGTGGAGAGGCCGCCAAGACTTGGTCGAGCCCGTCAAGCCCTGGCCAAGTCCAGCATTGATACCCCTAGATACAAGCCGGGAAACCCTCGAAAAGCAAGCGGTGGCCCGACAGAATGTGCAGTTTGCGCGGCGTGCCGTCAGGACTCCCACTGGCGCATGCGTTGCCGGCAGTGCTTCATGGCATTGACGATGTGCTTTTCCACCAGGCTGCGCGACAAGCCCAGCCGTTCGGCAATCTGCGGATGGGACAAGCCTTCGAGCTTGCGCAGCAGAAAGCTGTCACGGCATGGCTTGGGCAGTTCGTCCAAGGCACGCTTGAGCAGGTCCAGGCGCTGGGCGTGGTGCATGTCCTGGGACCAGAGCGTGTGCTGCCACTGAACGCCCTCATCGAGCACTTCCAGCGGTTCGGTCTGGCGAATCAAGTGACGCCGGTGTCGATCCACCACCAGGTTGAGCGCAGTGCGATAAAGAAACGCGCGGGGGTGCTCGATCACTTGCGCATCGACACGCTCCAGCACCCGAACGTAGGCGTCATGGGCCACATCTTCAGCAGCCTGGCGGCTACCGAGGCGTGCGCTCAGGAAATTGACCAACTCGCGATAATAGTGTTCCACGGCGGCACCCTGAATCGCCCGATGACGGCCCCGCGCAGCCCAGACGGGCGCAGGTGATATCAAATTGGAATCTTACAAATTATCATTACCCGCAGCAACCGACGTCGGTCGCCTGGCAAACCTAAATTAGCCGCCATGACCTTCGTTTAACGGGGACCTGCCTGCGCACAGGCACCGCCTGCGTTCAGGCCCAATTCGGCTGGAAGTCCCCATGAGACGTGCACCCGCTATTCGCCACCGCCTGCTTCTGGGCGGCTTAGCCCTGCTGAGCCTGGGCAGTCTTCTGGCCTGGCGTACCCTACCCTTGGGCGCGGTACCGACCAACACCGTCAGCGTGACGCGTGCAGACATCGAAAGCAGCGTCACCGCGCTGGGCACGCTGCAACCCAGGCGCTATGTGGATGTTGGCGCACAAGCGTCCGGGCAGATTCGCACGCTCCATGTCGAAGCCGGCGATACCGTGCGCAAGGGACAACTGCTGGTGGAGATTGACCCGTCCACACAGCAGGCGCGCGTGGATGCCGGGCGCTTCTCCATCGACAACCTCAAGGCGCAGCTCGCCGAGCAGCGCGCCCAGTTCAAACTGGCCAGGCAGCAGCTCGCCCGCCAGCGCAGCCTAGCCGATGCCGGCGCCACCCGCGAAGAGGATGTGCAGGCGGCCGATGCGCAGCTCAGCGTCACCCAGGCGCGTATCGACATGTACCAAGCGCAAATCCGCCAGGCCCAGGCGAGCCTGCGCAGTGACGAAGCCGAGTTGGGCTATACCCGTATCTACGCCCCGATGGATGGCACCGTGGTGGCGGTGGATGCCCGTGAAGGCCAGACCCTCAATGCCCAGCAACAAACCCCATTGATTCTGCGCATCGCCAAGCTCTCGCCGATGACGGTGTGGGCGCAGGTGTCGGAGGCCGATATCGGCAAGGTCAAGCCCGGCATGACGGCCTATTTCACGACACTGGCCGGCGGCAAGCGCCGCTGGAGCAGCCGCGTCAGGCAGATCCTGCCGATTCCACCCAAACCGCTGGAGCAAACCAGCAGCGGTGGCGGCAGCCCGGCGAGCGCGACCAATGGCGCCACCGGTACTCAGGTGGTGCAGTACACCGTCTTGCTGGATGTGGAGAACCCTGACGGTGCGCTGATGGCCGAAATGACCACGCAAGTGTTCTTCGTCGCCGGGCAGGCCAGCGGTGTACTGACCGTACCCCTGGCTGCGCTGGACGAAAAGGATGGCGTGCACATTGCACAGGTGCTCGCCCCCGATGGCCAGGTGCGACCGCGTCAGGTACGAACAGGGCTGAGCGATCGCCTGCGTGTGCAGGTGCTCGATGGCCTGGGCGAAGGTGAGCGGTTGCTGATCGGCCAAGGCAGTGGAGGCTGAATGACCACGCCCCTGATCGAACTGCGCGACATCTGCAAGGCTTACGGCGGCTTCGGCACCCCCAAGGTGGACGTGCTGCGAGGTATCAGCCTGCGCATTCATCCCGGTGAGTTCGTTGCGATCGTTGGCGCTTCGGGCTCCGGAAAATCGACCCTGATGAACATCCTCGGTTGCCTGGACCGCCCCACCAGCGGCAGCTATCACTTCGCGGGGATGGACGTGGCCGAGCTGGGCAACGATGAGCTGGCTTGGCTGCGCCGTGAGGCGTTCGGATTCGTCTTTCAAGGCTATCACCTGATCCCCTCCGGCTCTGCGCTGGAAAACGTAGAGATGCCGGCCATCTATGCCGGCATCCCGGCCCAGGAGCGCCACGCCCGCGCCGCGGCCCTGCTGGAGCGGCTAGGCTTGGCAAGCCGCACCGCCAACCGCCCGCATCAACTGTCGGGCGGTCAGCAGCAGCGGGTGTCGATTGCCCGCGCCTTGATGAACGGTGGCCACATCATCCTCGCCGACGAGCCTACCGGCGCCCTGGACAGCCACAGCGGCAAGGAAGTCATGGCGTTGCTGGACGAATTGGCCAGCCAAGGTCATGTGATCATCCTGATCACCCACGACCGAGATGTCGCGGCCCGCGCGCACCGGGTCATCGAGATCCGCGACGGCCTCATGATCAGCGACTCGGCCGATGAGCGCGACGGCACAGCCCGCCACCCAGGCCTGCAGGCCGATGCTCTGCGTCAGCGCCTGGACCAGGGGGCGCAGTTGCGCGGCGCCTGGAAAGGCGAGCTGGTCGAAGCACTCCAGGCAGCCTGGCGCATCATGTGGATCAATCGCTTTCGCACGGCGCTCACCTTGCTGGGTATCGTCATCGGGGTAGCCTCGGTTGTGGTCATGCTGGCCGTGGGCGAAGGCAGCAAGCGCCAGGTGATGGCGCAGATGGCCGCGTTCGGCTCGAACATCCTTTATCTCAACGGCAAGCCGGCGACACTCGGCGAGCCGGCAGGCACCGTCACCCTGGACGATGTCGCGGCCATCGGCGAATTGCCGCAGGTCAAGCACGTCATGCCCGTGATCGGGGAAAAGCTGATGGTGCGCCAGAACAACACCAGCCAGGTGTTTTACGTGGGCGGCAACAACACTTGGTTCGAGGACATTTTCAACTGGCCCGTGGTGGAAGGCTCATTCTTCAGCCAGGCCGACGAAGCCGCCGCGGCGGCGGTCGCCGTGATTGGCCAGAAAGTGCGGGAAAAGATGCTGGGCGACCATGCCAACCCGATCGGTCAATACCTGCTGATCGGCAACGTGCCATTCCAGGTGATCGGCATACTGGCGGGAAAAGGCGCCAGCTCCGGCGACCAGGACAGCGACGGGCGTATCGTGGTGCCGTACTCGGCCGCCGCCATCCGCCTGTTCGGTCATCGCGACCCCGACTACATCACCATTGCGGCGCGCGATTCGACCCAGGTCAACGCGACCGAGGCGGCCATCGATCACCTGTTGCGCCAACGCCACCAGGGCCGCCACGATTTCGAACTGACCAACGATGCGGCGTTGATCCAGGCCGAGGCACGCACCCAGAGCAGCCTATCGCTGATGCTAGGCGCCATCGCGGCCATCTCGCTACTGGTGGGCGGCATTGGGGTGATGAACATCATGCTGATGACCGTGCGCGAGCGTACCCGCGAAATTGGTATCCGCATGGCCACCGGAGCCCGCCAGCGCGACATCATGCGCCAGTTCCTCAGTGAGGCGGTCATGCTCTCGATGGTGGGCGGGCTCAGTGGCATCGTCCTGGCCTTGGTCGTCGGCGCCGGCTTGATGCTGGCCGATATCGCGGTGGCCTTCGCGCTGCCAGCCATGCTTGGCGCTTTTACCTGCGCTGTGATCACCGGCATCGTGTTCGGCTTCATGCCCGCACGCAAAGCCGCCCGACTCGACCCGGTCAAAGCCCTTACCAGCGAATAAGCCATGCCCTTGCCAAGCCGCATCAGCCTGTTGACCCTTTGCCTGGCGTTCGCCGGGTGCAGCCCACCCACCCTGCCCCAGGCAGCGGTCGATATGCCGCGTACCTGGCAGGGCCCGACACACGCTTTCGGTGAGGCCGACCGACCGGCGCGTCAGTGGTGGCAGTCCTTCAACAGCCCCGAGCTGGACAGCCTGGTGCAACGCGCCCTGCTTAACAGCCACGATCTGGCGGCCGCCACCGCACGCATCCGGCAGGCCAGAGCGCGAGCCGCCATCGCCAACGCACCCCTGCTGCCAGCGGTCGAGCTGGGCGTGGATGCCAGCCGCCAGCGGCTGCTCAAGGGTGAGGGTTATAACGACCTCGATGCCACCCGTAGCGAGCGCACCAGTACCGCGTTCGATACCCAGCTCAGTGCCAGCTATGAAATCGATTTCTGGGGCGGCCTGCGGGCTAGCCGCGACAACGCCCTGCGCACATTGCAAGCCAGCCGCTTTGACCGGCAGACGGTGCAGTTGACCCTGCTCAGCGACATCGCCGACACGTATCTGCAGGGCCTGGCCTTAGCCGAACAACTGCGCATCGCCCAACTGAACCTGGACAATGCACGGGGCATTTTGCGCCTGGTCCAGGCACGCCAGCGCGCAGGCTCGGCAACACACCTGGAGCTTGCCCAGCAGCGCAGCCTGGTCGCGGCCCAGGAGCGTCAGGTCCCCCTGATGGCGCAACGCGTGCAAGACACCCGCATCACCCTTGCAACATTGCTCGGCGACCCAGTACAGCAACTGCCGACCAGCCGCCAGCCGTTCGCCAGCGTGGCCTGGCCGACGGTTGACAGCGGCCTGCCCAGCGACCTGCTGACCCGTCGCCCCGATATCGCCGCCGCCGAGGCCCGCCTGGCAGCGGCCAACGCCAACGTGCAAGTGGCCCGGGCGGCCATGCTGCCCAAGGTAACCCTTGGCGCCACCCTGGGCAGCGGCGCGCGCACCTTCGCCCAGACGCTGGAAAGCCCCTATTACACCCTGACCTCTGGTCTGCTTGCGCCGATTTTCGACAACGGCAGGCTCAGGGCTTCCCGCGATCTGGCCGAGGCCGAGCAGGCCGAACTGCTGGAGCAGTATCGCAGCAGCATTCTCGCTGGCCTGAGCGATGTGGAGAAGGCGCTCAATGCCCTGGACGGTGTCGACCGCCAACGCCACTGGCAGGACGAAGAAGTGCGACAAGCTCAACTGGCCTTTGACCTGGCCGAACAGCGCTATGGGGCAGGCGCCGAGACCGTACTGACCGTGCTGGAAACCCAGCGCACGCTGTATGTAGCCCAGGATCAGCAGGCAACGCTTCGCCTGGCCCGCTTGCAAGCGAGCGTGGCGCTTTACAAGGCGCTCGGTGGTGGGTGGCAGGTGGGCGGTGATGCCCCTTAGGCGCAACGCTGGGCTGGAAAAACGCCAGGGTCGCCGAGGCCGCTGCGCGGCCTATCGCGGCATGAATCTCCATGAACCCTCACCGCAATGGCCGCGTCACCTTGATATGCCGGGCATACCATGGCCGCTGCGGCACCTTGGGCCGTAACGCGGCGAAACGATCATCCTCGGCATAGATGATGCGCAGGGCCAGCTTCATGGTCTCCGGGTCCATCTCCACACTCCGCCCTGGGCGCAGCCCAGGCACTGTGGAGCATCCATGGGTATCAGGCCCCAGCCAGGGGTCGGCAACTTCCACCCATCGCCCCGGCGCGAACCAGGGCACGCCGTTGACGTCCAGGCGCCGCACTTCACCAGGATGAAGCCGTTCATGGGCCTGGAACCAGTCCTCGATGCGGTCGTCGATCCAGCCATGAAAGCGCCAGAACACCGGGTTCACATGGGATGAAAAAGGGTCGCCGAGAAAATCGTTCTCGGCGCCATACCAGCGTTGGGCATAGTCGTCGGGCGTGCGCGCCATCGGCACCGGCATGCCGTTGGCCGGATCGCGCGGCACCGAGGCCCAGCGCATGTGCAGCCAGTCATGCAAGCCCAGCTCCAGTTCTGAGCCAAACTGCCCCAAGGTCAAGGTACTGAGGTAATGCGGATCGCTGTAGCGCGACTCCCAGACCTGGAAGTTGCCGTAGAACGTGTCCGGGCTCTTGATGTCACGCACCCACTGGGTGTACTCCTCGTCATCATCGGCCAGCCATGTCGGCGGCAAGGCGTTGCCGTCATGGTTGTCGAAGTAGGCTGCGAACCCTACGCGGTCGCGCTCGAGCGCTGGCTGGGGCAAAGGAAAACGCGGCCACGACGGTAACGGCTCAATGGCCCTGGCGTTGCCCAGCATGTGCCGATGCATGAACAGAAAGTCCTCGCCGGAGCCGTTGCGGTCCTTGTGCCGGCCCCGTGCATCACGCTCGCGCGCCCTCGGCCCTGGCTGCCAGCCAAGCCCGCGCAACGCACCGCGCTTTTCGTCATCGAGCTTGTGCCACTTGTCCCGCGACGCATGCCAGAGCTGGTGAAACAGCCGGTGTTCCGGCGCGATCAGCTTCGCCAGTAACGGCGCCGACAATGGCGTGCGCTCCCGCGCTTCGGGGAACGTTCTTTTCAGCGCCAGGAAACGGTTGTCCTGCACGGGCAGCGCCAGTGGCCGCTCAAGCGCCACCACGTGCCCGCTCAAGGTCGCAGGTCCTGCGTTGCCGTACGCCCCCCAGACCTCGTCAAGCACAACCTGGCACTCGTAGCGTGCCCCCAGGGGGTTGGCGTCCGTGGCCAACAGCCGCCAGCGCAGTGTCCCTGGTCGGTCGAGCAACAAGTCAGCCACCACCCGATAGCGTGGCTCCAGGGTGCTGCGCAAACGTTCAGGGGTGTCGAGGTAGCCGCGCAACCCCCGCCCGCTCGAGGCCACATCCAGGAAAAGCTCAAGCTCCCCTGACGGCATACCGGCGAGCCCGGCCTCGCGGCCTTGAGGTGTCCAGCGCCAGATACCGCGCAAGGTGTCGCCCAGCTGCCTGACAGGCGTATCGGCAAGTTCCACCACCGCCTCGCCGGGGGTCTCAGGGTATTGCTCTTCACTGGCTCGCCGCCGCTGCAGGTACCGCGCGCCTGGCACTGCCATACCCGTCAATGCCACACCGGCGATGAACCCGCGTCGAGAAATCGTCATTGCCCTACCTGTGCTTTCACTTCGGCCATGGAGCACGGCCCATCCAAGGCTAGGACGTGGCTCGGCGGGCGAAATTTAGCGCTGCAGTGCGCCCTGGCACCTGTCTTCAGTCAACGGGCGGGCGCTTAAATTTCCGCTATCGCAGCTCGTTCCCTCCAGGTAGCGGCGGCATCCAAGCCCATCCCTCGACGGTGAACCTACTGAGACCAAGATGACGACACCACGCTGGAAAAAAGCCTTGTATATCAGCCTGGCCGCGGCCGTGACCGCCGGTGCCGGGTGGGCGGCCTGGGACTATCTCGACACGCCGTCAGGCTACCCCAGGGTCGTCATGCGCCAGGCCAATGACCTGCAGGAACGCCTGCTTTCGTTCGACAGCCACATCACACTGCCGCTGACCTTCGGCACCGAAGGCAGCGAAGCCGACCAAGACGGTGCTGGTCGCTTCGACCTGAACAAAGCGGCGCGCGGGCGCCTGTCTGCCGCTGCCCTGACCATTTTCGCCTGGCCCGAATCCTGGACCGGCGACGATGGCCCACACCGCCCTACCCCCGGCTTCGTCGAGGCCGCCCGCCACACGCAAGAGGTGCGCTACAACGCCATCATGGGCATGGTCCGCGACTTTCCCGAACGGGTGGGCGTTGCCTATACCCCGCAGGACATGCGCAGGTTGCACGGCGAAGGCAAGTTTGCGGTGTTGCTCAGCATGCTCAATGCCTACGCACTGGGCGACGACCTGGACCAGCTGGACCGTTGGGCTGCGCGCGGCGTGCGCCTGTTCGGCTTCAGCTACGTGGGCAACAACAGCTGGGCCGACTCCTCGCGCCCGCTGCCCTTTTTCAATGACACCGTCGATGCACTCGAAGGCCTGTCATCCATCGGCAAGCAGGCAGTACAGCGCCTGAACGATCTGGGGGTGATCATCGACGTGTCGCAGATGTCCAGCCAGGCCCTGGCCCAGGTCGTGGCGCTCAGCCGGGCACCGGTGGTGGCGTCGCATTCGGCGCCCCGGGCGATGGTCGACATCCGCCGCAACCTGTCGGACAAGGAAATGCAACTGATCAAGGACAGCGGCGGTGTCATCCAGATCGTCGCCTTCTCCACCTACCTCAAGCCCTTGAGCAACAAAACCCAGGAGCGCCTCAACGCGCTGCGCAGCGACTATGCCCTGCCGCCCCTGGCTGACCTGAACTACGCCCTCATGCCGGGCGACCCCGTTATCGCGGGCTGGCCGGAACAGAAAGTGGGCCAGTACGCCAATGCGTTGTACGCCATTCTCGACGAAGAACCGCCAGCCACGCTCAAGGACTACGGCGACGCCATCGACTACGCGGTGCGCAAGGTCGGCATCGACCATGTAGGCCTGAGTTCGGACTTCAACGAGGGCGGTGGCATTGACGGCTGGCAGGACGCCAGCGAGGCCCGCAACGTCACGGCCGAACTGATTACACGAGGTTACTCCGAAGCTGACATCAGCAAGCTGTGGGGCGGCAATTTCCTGCGTGTCTGGCAGCAGGTGCAGGCGGCAGCGGCCCCTGGCGCCACCCCCTCACGATGATGATGCGAGCCCTCAGATGAACGACCGTCGCGCCTTTCTCAAGCAGGCCAGCCTGCTCGCTGCCAGCCTGCCACTGGCAAGCCATTTGATACCCGCCGCCCAGGCAGCGCCCACACGGGCCGCAGGCTCTGACGCCTGGGCGGGCTTTCGCAGCTTGTTCGACCTCGACCCAGCCTACGCCCACTTCGCCAACTTTCTGATCACCTCGCACCCAAAACCGGTACGCGACGCCATCGAGGCTCTGCGCGCGCAATTCGATCGGCACCCGGCCCGGCTGGTGGACTGGGATAGCCAGTCGGAATGGAAGCACGAAGCGCAGGTCCGCGAAGCGGCGGCCCGTTACCTGCAAGTCGCACCACGGCAAATTGCCCTGACCGGCAGCACGACAGAGGGCTTGGGCCTAATCTACGGCGGGCTCAAGATAGCACCCGGGCAAGAGATCCTGACGACGGTGCACGAGCACTCGGCAGCGCGCCACACGTTGGACTTTCGCACCGCCCGCGATGGCACCCCGGTACGCCGGCTGCGCCTGTTCGACGAGCCGTGGAACCTGTCCACCGACCAAGTGCTGAGCACCATCAAGGCGGCCATCAACCCCAAGACCCGCGTGCTGGGCATGACCTGGGTGCACTCGGGCAGTGGCGTGAAGCTGCCGGTGGGCGCCATCGGCGAACTGGTGCGCGAGGCCAACCGGGACCGCGCCGAGCATGAGCGCATCCTGTACGTCGTCGACGGCGTGCATGGCTTTGGTGTAGAGGACATGCACTTTGCCGAGCTCAACTGCGACTACTTCATTGCCGGCACGCACAAGTGGATGTTCGGCCCGCGCGGCACAGGGATCATCTGCGCGGCCAGCACCGCACTCGACAACCTGAACCCCCTCATCGCGACTTTTTCCGAAGATGAGGATTTCGCCACCACCTTCACCCCAGGCGGCTATCACGCCTTCGAGCACCGATGGGCGCTGGGCGCAGCCTTCGACTTGCACCTGCGGCACGGCAAGGCCGCCATACAGGCACGCATTCACGGCCTCAACGACTACCTCAAACAGCGGCTCGAAACGATGCCGGGCGTGCAACTGGTCACGCCGCGCAGCACTCGCCAATCGGCAGGTTTCACCTTCTTTCGGGTAGCCGACCAGGATGCCGACGAGGTCGCCGCCTACCTCAACAGCCAGCGCATCGTCGTCGATGCGGTGTCGCGCGACGTGGGCCCGGTGGTACGCACTGCACCGGGCCTGCTCAACACCGAAGCCGAAATCGACCGGCTGATCGCTGTGCTCACTCCACGCTTGCGCCGCTGAACCCCTCATGCAGACCATCGATCACGGACTTTTCACCATGCCCAACCTGCCTTGCGTTTCATTCAAGCCATTGTCCAGCACCCTGTACAGGCTCGGCACTGCCGTGCTGCTCGGCCTGCTGGCCAGCCCTGCCGTACACGCGGGCGAAGCGATCAAACCCGGTAGCGTTTTCAAGGACTGCCCACATTGCCCGGAAATGGTAGTGCTGCCCGCCGGCAGTTACCTGATGGGTACCCCGGAGGATGAAGTGGGTCGCGAATACGATGAGGGCCCGCAGCATACCGTGACCTTCGCCAAACCGTTCGCGGTGGGCCGCTTCCCGGTCACCGCAGGCGAGCTGGATGCGTACATCCGTGAAACCGGGGTCAAGATCGCCGATGGCGACACCCGTCCTGGCCGCTTCTGCAAGGCCAGCAAACCCACCTACAAGCAGGGCCCTCGCCAGCCGGCGGTGTGCATCAGCTGGTTCGACGCCGATGCGTATGCTCAATGGCTGACGAAAAAAACCGGGCACACTTACCGCCTGATCAGCGAGGCGCAGCGCGAATACGCCGCCCGGGCCGGCTCCACTGGCTCTTTCCCGTTCCCCTTCGACAACAACGACGAGAAGGCCTACAGCATCAGCCAGCACGCCAATACCTATGGCCCTGCCGATGGCTACTCCTACACCGCGCCCGTGGGCAGCTACCCGGCCAACGCCTTTGGCGTGTACGACATGCACGGCAATGTCTACGAGTGGACGGCCGACTGCCTGAACCCAGACTACGAAGGTGCGCCTGCCGATGGCAGCGCCTGGAAAACCGGCAACTGCGAGAAACGCGTCATGCGCGGCAACGACTGGGGCGAGGCCCCGGTGTTCTCGCGCTCGGGCAACCGCAACAACCGCTCGCCCGAGGTTCGCGGCGATTTCCTTGGTTTCCGAGTCGTCCGCGAACTCTGACAGCCCCACGCGATTGAGGAGAAACACATGACCCATCAACCTCGTGGCGCCGTCAGGGAACTGTTCGGCCTGCTCAAGCCGTTCTGGCCTCTGGTCACGGTTTGCATCGTCCTGGGCATGATCGGTGGCCTGAGCGTCACCGCTTTGCTGGCCACCATCAACAGCAGCTTGCACAGCGACGCCGGCCTGACACAGGGCGTGGTACTGGGCTTCGCTGGCCTGTGCCTGCTGGCCC
The DNA here is from genome assembly GCF_022699445.1 of Pseudomonas sp. I3-I5. Taxonomy (NCBI): domain Bacteria; kingdom Pseudomonadati; phylum Pseudomonadota; class Gammaproteobacteria; order Pseudomonadales; family Pseudomonadaceae; genus Pseudomonas; species Pseudomonas sp. I3-I5. The sequence goes on from NZ_CP093940.1 coordinate 2,969,686, forward strand.
TGCTCAGCTCGATTCTGTCCGACATGGGCACCAACTACGTAGGCCAACACGTCATCGCCACCTTGCGTCGTCAGCTGGGTGAGAAGGTGCTGGCCGCGCCCATCGACCAGATCGAGCGCTACCGCAGCCATCGGCTGATCCCGGTACTGACCCATGACGTGGACACCATCAGCGACTTCGCCTACGTCTTCGCCCCGCTGGCCATCTCGCTCACCGTGACGCTGGGGTGCCTGGGCTACCTGGCGCACCTGTCTTGGCAGATGTTCCTGGTGATCCTGGTGGCCATCGGTGTGGGCACCGTGCTGCAGTTCATCGCCCAGGCCAAAGGCATGCGGGGCTTCGAAGCCGCGCGGGAAGCCGAGGACGACTTGCAAAAACACTACAGTGCCATCGCCGAAGGGGCCAAGGAACTGCGCATTCACCGGCCGCGCCGCCAACGGATGTTCAGCCACGGCATCCGCGACACGGCCAATCGGATCTGCGCCACCCAGGTCCGCTCGATCAACACCTTCGTGATCGCCAAGACCCTGGGCTCGATGTTGTTCTTCGTGGTGATTGCGGTGGCGCTGGCCCTGCAATCGTACTGGCCCTCGGCGGACAAGAGCGTTACCAGCGGTTTCGTGCTGGTGCTGCTGTACATGAAAGGCCCGCTGGAGCACCTGATCAGCACCCTGCCGATCATCGGCAAGGCCCGGATCGCCTTTCGTCGTATTGCTGCGCTGTCGACGCAGTTCTCCTCGCCCGAACCACACCTGCTGCTGGACGACGCACGCAAACCAGCCATGGCCATGAACTTGCTAGAACTCAAGGACGTTCGCTACACCTTCCCTGCCGTGGAGGGCGCCGAGCCCTTCCAGTTCGGGCCGGTGAGCCTGCAGGTCCAGCAAGGCGACATCGTGTTCATCGTCGGTGAAAACGGCTGCGGCAAGACCACCCTGATCAAGCTGCTGCTGGGCCTGTATGCCCCGCAAGCCGGGAGCATCGTGCTCAACGGCCTGCCCGTGACGGCCCAGACCCGCGATGACTACCGCCAGCTGTTCACCACCATCTTCGCTGACTACTACCTGTTCGACGACGTGATCCAAGGCGATCAACCGCTACCCGATGACGCCGGGCGCTACCTCAGGCGCCTGGAGATCGACCACAAGGTGAGCATCCGCGACGGGGTGTTCAGCACCACCGACCTGTCCACCGGCCAGCGCAAGCGCCTGGCGCTGGTCAGCGCCTGGCTGGAGGAGCGTCCCGTACTGGTGTTCGATGAATGGGCCGCCGACCAGGATCCGACCTTCAGGCGGATCTTCTACACCGAGCTGCTGCCGGACCTGAAGCGGCTGGGCAAGACCATCATCGTGATCTCCCACGACGATCGCTACTTCGATATGGCCGACCACTTGGTGCGCCTGCACCGCGGCAAGATCGCGCCAGCACTTCACCCCGCCTGAAGCGTTGTAACCGGACTGAAATTTTTTCTTTCCGGTTTTCCTACGCTGGTGCGTCTCACTGAGCAACTAATACAAATCATTATCATTTAAATCTCCACCAGAGAGGATGTAATGCCAGCCCTTAGCACGCTCAACCCGATCACCCAAGCCTTCAGGCTTCACCGTGTCTTCCAGACGACGCTGCTCGGCTCGAGCCTGAGCATGGCGCTGTGCCTGCCGCTGTCGGCCCAGGTGATGGCCCAGGAAGTGGACGTGGACATTGCCGCCATGCCGCTCTCCGCTTCGCTGCAGGCGTTCGGTCGCCAGGCCGACCAGCAGGTGCTGTTCAGCCCGGATGATGTGCAAGGGCTCAACGGTCGAGCCGTCAAGGGCCACCTCACCGCGCAGCAGGCCCTGGCAACCTTGCTGGCAGGCACGGGGCTTGCGTACGACATCCAGGGCAACAGCGTGACCATTCACCGTCGTGGCAACGACACCAGCTCGCTGCAGCTGGACGCCACCACCGTGCAAAGCAACCTGGACGGTTCGAGCGAAGCCAGCCGTTCGTACACCGTCAACAGCAGCAGTGCGTCCACCAAGCTGCCCATGTCCCTGCGCGAAACCCCCCAGTCGGTCAGCGTCATGACCCGTCAACGCCTGCAAGACCAACAGCTGACCACCCTGAGTGACGTGCTCAAGCAGGCGCCGGGCCTGTCGGTGCAGAACATCGACAGTGAGCGGGTGAACATCTATTCGCGCGGCTATTCGATCGACAGCTACCAGTTCGACGGTATCCCCACGACCCTGATCGTGCAGACCAGTGCCAGCCCACAAAGCCTGATCGACACCTCGATTTATGATCGCGTCGAAATCGTGCGCGGCGCTACCGGCCTGATGACAGGCGCCGGTGACCCCTCGGGCAGCATCAACCTGGTCCGCAAGCGCCCGACCTCCACCTTCCAGGGCTCGATCACCGCCGGGGCGGGTTCCTGGGACACCTACCGCACCGAGGTGGACGTGTCCGGCCCCCTGACCGACGATGCCCGCCTGCGCGGTCGCACGGTCGTGGCGTACAAGCAGGGCAACAGCTACATCGACCACTACCAACAGGAAAAACAGACCTACTACGGCATCCTCGAAGCCGACCTCACCGACAGCACCCTGTTGAGCGTGGGCGTGGACTACCAGAAGAACAACCCGCGTGGCGTATCGTTCGCCAGCTTCCCGCTGTTCTACAGCAATGGCGAACAGACCGACTTTTCCCGTTCGATCAACGCAGGTTCGCGCTGGAGCTACCGTAAGCAGAACACTCTTACCACCTTCGCCAACCTTGAGCAGAGCCTGGTCAACGACTGGAAGCTCAAGGTGGCGGTCAACAACATGTACAGTTCGCGCGACTATTCCCTGGCCTCGCTCAGCGGCGACTTCCCCGACAAGCAAACCGGCGAAGGGGCCTACCTGTACGGCGGCGACGGCTCAGGCTCGCAGCGCCAACTGGGCATCGACGCCTTGGTCCAGGGCCCCTTCCAGCTGTTGGGCCGCGAGCATGAGCTGGTGATCGGCTTGAGCGGTTCGGAATTTCACGACTACAGCGACCCGGCCGACGACGACCTGGAAGGCCGTCCGGCCAACATCTACACCTGGGACAACGACACCGAGCGCCCCCTTTCCGTGGGCAAGCTGATGAACGACGACACCACCGTGCGCCAGAACGCCGCGTACATGGTGGCGCGTTTCAAACCCACCGATGACCTGTCGCTGATCCTGGGCGCACGGGTGGGCGACTACAGCTACAAGAAAAAAACCGTGGCCAACCCGTCCTATCCGGGCCTGAACAGCCGCGCCTCCACCCGCGAGAGCGGTTTCGTCACCCCTTATGCAGGGGTGGTGTACGACCTTACCGACATCCACTCGCTTTACGCGAGCTACACCAAGATCTACAAGCCGCAGTCGATCCGCGATCAGGCAGGCAAGACCCTGGAATCGCGCGAAGGTGACAACTACGAAATTGGCCTGAAAAGCGAATTTCTGGATGGGCGGGTCAACACCGCCGTCGCCCTTTACGAAATCAAGCAGGACAACCTGGGCGTGGCCACCGGCGAAACCGTCGAAGGGACCATTCGTGAGTCGGCGTACCGCGCGGTGTCCGGCGCCAAGACCCGCGGCATCGACATGGAAATCTACGGCGAAGTCATGCCCGACTGGAACGTCAGCGCCAGCTACAGCCACAGCCTGACCAAGGACTCGGACCGCGAGCGCATCATGACCGAAGCGCCTGCCAACCTGGTCAAGCTCTGGACCACATACCGCCTGCCCGGCGATCTCAACCAGCTGACCGTGGGCGGCGGCATGAACTGGCAGAGCGGCCTGAGCCTGACCACCAGCCAGGGCAAGGCGACCCAGCAGCAATACGCTGTGTTCGACCTGATGGCACGCTACGACATCACCAAGGAACTGAGCGCCACCGTCAACGTGAACAACGTGTTCGACAAGAAGTACTTCAGCGCATTGGACCCCACGTTCTTCACCGGTTACTACGGTGAGCCCCGCAACGTGATGTTCACCACCCGGTACAGCTTCTAAAGCCCCTGTCTGTGACGACAAGCCGGCTCGGCGACTGAGCCGGCTTGCCTGCGAAGTGCAGGGAGGCAGCGCGACTCGAACGCTATCAAGCATCCAGTCACCTCCCCACGTATAAGATCGGTGATGCCGACAAACTGCATCCACTGGCCATCGAGCGTGGGTTCAAGGTCTGGTGGCTACTGATCTACTTCATCGCCTCATTGCTCGCAGCTTCACCCTTGATTTCGACCGGCCCTAGGGCTTTCCTGCTCGGTTTATGTGGTTGGCTGCAGTCACCACTCCCTGTGGCGGCTTGTATGCCTACCTGGCATTGCGGGATTTCATCAAGATCACCCGCGCGCAAGCCTTAGTTAAGAATCAGAAAAAGCACACACCTACTCTCCAAGTTGGTCGCACTACATAGGCCTGGATGTGTGTGTGCTCTGTTACGGTAACGGCACGCGAGGACTATTACGCTCGTCCCCCAACCGCGCTCAACCACGCCCCCACATCCCGATAAATCCCCCCGACCTGCCCCACCAACCCCGACATCCGCAAAAAGTCATGGCTAAGCCCCTGCGCCCGCACAAAGGTCACCGGCGTCCCGCTTGCCTGCAACCTGTCGCGATACGCTAGGCCTTCATCGTGCAATGGGTCGTACTCCGCTACCCACAGGTAGGCCGGCGCCAGCGGCGTGTCCACTTGGGCCAGCAGCGGTGAAGCGCGCCAGTCCAGGCGTTGTTCGGGCAGCGGTGCGTAATGCTGGTAGAACCACGCCAGCGTCTCGGTCTCCAGCAAATAGCCTTCGGCATGCTGGCGGTGGGAGTCGCGCAGGCACGACAGGTCGGTGACCGGGTAGAACAGTAACTGCGCCAACGGCTTGATCGCCAGCGTTTCAGGGGCCTTGACCGCAGTGATGGCCAGGACGGTCGCAAGGCTTGCGCCGACGCTGTCGCCGGCAAACACCACCCGGCGGTTGTCCAGCCCAAGGGCCAGGGCGTGCTCGGCCAGCCAGTTGGCGGCATCGAGCGCGTCGTTCACAGGGACCGGAAAACGGTGCTCCGGCGCCAGTCGGTAATCCGGGGCGAGCACTGCGAAGTCGCCCATGCTCGCCAGGCGCCGGCACACCGAGTCGTGCGAGTCGAGGCTGCCGACCACATAGCCGCCGCCGTGCAGGTAGAGGATCACCGGTTGCGGTGCAGCTGCAGGCTGCCCGTTGCGGTAGAGCCGAGCGGGCAGCTGGGCGCCGTCGCGGGTCGGGATGCTCAGTTCGCTGACACTCAGGTCACCGGGCGGGCTGGGGTCGAGCACTTGCGAGCTGGCGGCGAATTCGGCGCGGGCCTGGGCCACGTCCATCGCGTGCATGGGCTGACTCTTGCCGGTCAGCCTGCCGAATTCGACCAGTTCCAGAAACGCTGCCAGGTCAGGGTGCAATGCCATGTTCGATCCTTACTTGAAAATCAGTGACAGGGCGCGTCACGCGCGCCCTTGGGTTTCGGTGGTCGTGTCCAGGCACTCGCACACCTCGCGCAGCAGCTGGGGCTGCTTGAGGATCTCGAAGTGCGACGCGTGGATGAGCGTTGCATCGTCCTGGCTGAACCGCCGTTGATAAGCTTGAGCCGGTGCGCGGTACCCGTCCTCTGCCCACCAGAAGCTGGCCGGGCACTCGATGGCGGGCAGCGGCGCAAGGCGTCGCGACAGCGCCTTCAGGCGCAGCGCCACCGTAAAGGCATGCACCAGTTCCTCGGCAGCGAAGCGCGGTGAATCACCGCTGCCCAGCACGTGGGCCTGCACTTGCGCTACCAGCGCTTCAAGGGCCGGGTGGGAGCCGTCGTCAGACAGGTCGAACGCCGGCAGGCTTTCGGGCGGCTGGTCGAGGATGATGGACAAGAAGTTGCGCAGCTCTTCGGTCAGGTCGTCTTCCGGCCCGTGGTCACCGGGCACGAAGCTGTCCACCAGCCCAACGAAGTGCACGCACTGGCCCTGCCCTTCCAGCACACGGGCCACCAGCAGCGCCAACGGCCCGCCCAGCGACCAGCCCAGCAAGTGGTACGGCCCTTGTGGTTGCTGTTCGCGGATGAACCCTGCGTAGTCCTGGGCCATGGCTTCCAGCGAGCTGTCCTGCCAGTGCTTGTCCAGCAGCATCCTGCACTGCACGCCGATGACCTGGCGCACCCCGTCCAGCCGTCGCGCCAGAGGCTCATAGTCGAACACGGTGCCGAACCCTGCGTGAAGACAGAACAGGGGCTCGCACTGCGCGACCGGGCCATTGAGCGGCAGCAGCGGTGAAAGCACTGCCACGGCGTCGTCCACGTAACCGGACAACTCGGCGATGGTGGGTTTGCTCATCATGTCGCGCAGCTTCAGCTCAACGCCCAACGCCGGTTGATTGCGCACCTTGGACAGCACCTTCAGGGTGCGCAAGGAATCGCCGCCCAGCTCGAAGAAGTTGTCCGTCACCCCAACCTGCTCCAGCTCCAGCACCTCTTGCCAGATCGCGGCAAGGCCGGCTTCGAGGGCGTTGCGCGGCGCCACGTACTCGCGACCCTTGAAGGACGGGTCTGGCAGCGCCTTGCGGTCAACCTTGCCGTTGGGGCTCAGCGGCAGGTGCTCCAGCACCAGGATCTGGCTGGGCACCATGTAGTCAGGCAAGCCCTGTTGCAATGCCATGCGCAGCGCCTCGCCTTGTAGCGCCGGGCTGCTGGTGGCCACATAACCGATCAGTTGCTTGCCGCCTTCGGTGTCACGGGCCACGACGACCGCATCGCGCACCTGGGGTTGGCTGCGCAAGCGGGCCTCGATTTCGCCCAGCTCGATACGAAAACCCCGGATCTTGACCTGATGATCCAGGCGGCCAAGGAAGTCGATCACCCCGTCTGCCCGGCGGCGCACCAGGTCGCCGGTGCGGTACAGGCGCGCACCCTTGCCACTGGGGTCGGCCACGAATCGCTCGGCCGTCAGGCCTGGTCGAGCATGGTAGCCCCGCGCAAGCCCTTGCCCGCCGATGTACAACTCACCTGGCACGCCGTCGGGCAATGGGTTAAGGCCGGCATCGAGAATGTGCAGGGTACGCTCACCCACCCGTGTGCCAATCGGCGCATAGGCCGCCTCGCAGCGCTGGTCGGTATCGACCACCCACAGCAACGGTGTGACCACCGTCTCGGTGGGGCCGTAGCCATTGGTCAGCAGCCTTGGACGCAGGGTGCGCTTGACCAATTCGAAGTTGGCATCGGCCACGGCGTCGCCGCCAAAGCAGTAGATCTGCACCGGTGGCGGGTTATCGAAGGCCTGGCCGTATTCGGCCAACTGTTGCAGGTACGCAGGCGGGAAACAGGCGATGGTGATGGCCTGCTCATGCAGCACCTGCCAGGTTTCCTCGGGCGTCCACAGACGGTTGTCGCGCACCACCAGCTGACCACCGGCCGCCAGGGTGGACAGCCACCGCTCCTGGGCGCCATCGAAGGCGAACGACATGAACAGCAACTCGCGGGTCGCCTCACTCATCCCATAGCGCTCGATGATAGCCTGGCAGTGCATGGCCAGCGGCCCGCGGGCGACCGCAACGCCTTTGGGCTTGCCCAACGAACCGGAGGTGTAGATCAGGTACGCCAGGTTGTCTTCGTCGATCACCACCGCCGGCAGGGCGACCTGCGCCTGCACCGGCGCGAGCGATTCGAGCAGCAGCGTGTCGACCCCTTCGGCGCTTGGCAAACGTTCGCTGACGCTAGCCTGGCTGATGAGCAGCCGCATGGCTGAGTCCTCGATGATCCACTGCACCCGCTCGCGCGGGTAATCGATGTCGACAGGCACATACGCAGCGCCGGTCTTGAGCACCGCATAGAAGGCCACGATCATGTCTACCGAGCGCTCCAGCGCCACCCCGACACGTACCTCCGGGGCAGCACCGGCGTCGATCAGGGCCACGGCCAGGCGGTTGGCGCGCGCTTCAAGCTCGGCATACGTCAGGGACTGCCCGGCGCAGCTGACCGCCACCTGCTGACCACGGGCCTGTACATGCCCGGCGATGCGCTGCAGCAGCGGCGTGCGGGTCGGGTTGGCGACCAGCCGGTTGGCCTCGGCCTGCTGCCGCTCAGCGTCGGCATCGAGCATGGGCAGGCTGCCGATGGCGGCCAGTGGGTCGCCCAGCAGCGCTTGGAGCAAGCGCTCGAAGCTGCGCCTAATGCCCTGGCAGGCAGCGTGGCTGAAGCGGCTGCGCCAGTACAGGAACTCGATGCTCAAGGTGTCATCCAGGTGCACGGCAAGGTCCATGGCATAGTTGGTCACGTCGCGGCCTTCGCTGGCGCCGAAGCGCAAGCCGTCTTCGCCGGCGTCTTGCAGGCGCTCGTCCAGGGGATAGTTCTCGAACACCACGATGCTGTCGAATAACGCCTGTCCGCTTTGCCCGGACCAACGCTGTACATCGGCCAAAGACACGTGCTCGTAGTCGCGCACCTGCACGTTGTAGTCCTGCAGGGCCTGCAACCACTGCCCCACCCGCTGTTCGGGCAGAGGCGCCTGGATGATCGGCAGCGTGTTGATGAACAAGCCCAGCATGTCTTCAGCACCCGGCAGGTTTGCCGGACGACCGGCGACGGTTGCGCCGAAGCACACGCGCGCTTGCCCGGTGTAGCGTTGCAGCAGCAGCAGCCAGGCTGCCTGGATCAGCGTGTTGGGTGTGACCCGCAGGCGCTGGGCCTGATCACGCAGTTGCCGGGTTTGCGCGGCGTCCCAGTTCAAGTACAGCGCGTCGTAGCCGTCGGCCTCGGCGACGGGCGCTGGATGCAACCCGGTGGCCAGCAGGGTGGGCCCTTCGAGCCCGGCCAGCTTGTCTTTCCAGAAGTGTTCCATCTGCGCCTGGGGCTGGGCGGCCAGCCAGGCGATATAGTCGCGGTAGCTGCCGCGTTTGCCGGGCAGTGCTTGTCCACCGTACACGGCGAACACCTCACCCAGCAGGCGTGAGTGGCTCCAGCCGTCCATGAGGATGTGGTGGCTGCTCCAGATCAGTTGCTGGCGCCCCTCATCCAGGCGCACCAGGGTCAGGCCCATCAAGGGCGGCTGCAGCAGGTCGAAGCCGCGGGCGTAGTCCTGCTCGGCCAGGCCTTGCAGGTCGGCGGCGCTGACCGGGCGACCCCGCCAGTCGAGCTCGCGCACACGCAGTTCGGCACGCTTGGCCACCCATTGCAATGGCTCGTTGAGGTGGCTTTCGGTCCAGAACCCGGTGCGCAGAATTTCATGGCGATCGACCATGTGCTGCCAGGCCGCGAGGAAGCGGGCGTTATCCAACCCTTGTACCTGCACGCTGGTTTGGCTGACGTACAGCCCCTGCTGGGCGGCTTCGAGGGTGTGGAACAGGATGCCCTGCTGCATCGGCGACAGCGGGTACAGGTCTTCGACAGCCTCGGCCGCTACCGGCAAACGGTCCAGCTGTGCTTGGCTCAGCCCCGCGAGCGGGAAGTCGGACGGGGTCAGGCAGAGGTGTTCCAAGGCCAGGCAGTGCTCAACGACCGTACGCAGCTCGCTCACGTAGGCATGCGCCAGGTGCTCGATGATGCCCGCGGCGAACCGCTGGCGGCTGAAGGTGAAGTCTAGCTTCAGGGCGCCTTCGAACACCTGCCCGTTGATGGTCAGGGCATTGCCCAGCGGCGCCTGATCACTGACCTGGCGCCCGCCGCTTTCCGCGGCCGGGGCGAACAGCGCATCGTCCTCACCGGCGGCGCTGGCGCTGAACTGGCCCAGGTAGTTGAAGGTGATGCGTGGCTGCGACAGGCCGGTCAATACCTGGCGGGTAGCCGTATCGCCCAGATAACGCAGCACACCAAAGCCAATGCCTTTGTCCGGGATGGCGCGCAGGTGTTCCTTGACCTGCTTGATGGTGTCCCCCACTGGCCCCGCCACCGGCAGTCTCACCGGGAACAGGCTGGTGAACCAGCCTACGGTACGGGTGAGGTCGACGTCGTCGAACAGCGCCTCGCGGCCGTGGCCTTCCAGCTCGATCAATGCCGCGTGCTCGCCCGTCCAGTGGCAGATCACCCGCGCCAGCGCGGTCAGCAGCAGGTCGTTGACCTGGGTGCGGTAAGCGGCCGGCGCCTGCTGAAGCAGTTGTCGGGTCAGCGCTGCATCCAGTTCAACCTGCACGGTATGGGCGTCGGTCACCTGCTGGCTGCCTTGGGCATCTTCGCCAGGCAGCGTCTGGGCAAAGCCCTGCAGTTGGGCCTGCCAGTAGCTCAGTTGCTGGCGCAGGGTTTCGCTTTGGGCGTGGGCTTGCAGGCGTTCTGCCCAGGCCTTGTAGGCGCTGGTCTTGGCCGGCAGGCTGAGCGGCTGCCCAGTCAGGCACTGCTGGTAAGCCTGTTGCAGGTCCTCGAACAGAATGCGCCACGACACGCCATCGACCACTAGGTGATGGATCACCAGCAGCAAGCGCTGGCTGCCGTCGGCCAGGGTGGCCAGCACTGCGCGCAGCAGCGGGCCGTCGGCCAGGTCCAGGCTGCGCTGGGCACCGTCGCACAGGGCAGTGAGTGCCTGGGCATCGGTTACCTCGCGTTGCCACAGCAGCGCCTGGGCGTTGTCGCCGTGGCAGGCCTGCCAACCCTGATCGCCTTCACTGAAGCGCAGGCGCAGGGCATCGTGATGGTGCACCAACGCCTGCAACGCTTGCTCGAGCGCAGCCCCGTGAAGCGGCGCGCTCGGCACCAGCAGCACCGACTGGTTCCAGTGGTGACGCTGGGCGATGGCTTCGCTGAAGAAGCTGTGCTGCACCGGCAACAACGGCGTGGTGCCGGTGACCGCACCCTGATCGATCTGCAAGGCTGTGCCTGCCGTGCCAACGACCTGGGCCAAGGCCCGGAGGGTCTGGTGCTGGAACAACGCTTTCGGGGTCAGGTGCAGCCCCAGCTGCCGCGCTCGGCTGACCACCTGGATAGAGATGATCGAGTCACCGCCCAGCTCGAAGAAGTTGTCGTCCACCCCGACCCGCTCAAGCTTCAGCACATCTTGCCAGACTGTGGCCAACTGCTGTTCGAGCGCTGTCTGCGGGGCGACGAAAGCATGGCTGCTGGCAGCCTCGGGCTGGGGCAGCGCCTTGCGGTCGATCTTGCCGCTCGGGCTCAATGGCAGGCCGTCGAGCACCATCAGGTGAGCCGGCACCATATAGTCCGGCAGGCTCGCCTTGAGCGCTTCGCGCAGCGTGGCCACGGCCACCTGCGTGACCACATAGCCCACCAGTTGCGGCCCACTGGGGCCAGGCTGCGCCATGACCAGCGCCTCGCTGACACCGGCCTGGGCCAGCAGGCAAGTCTCGATCTCGCCCAGCTCGATGCGGAAGCCACGGATTTTCACCTGATGGTCCACCCGGCCAACGTAGTCGATCACGCCATCGGCGCGGTAACGCGCCAGGTCGCCCGTGCGGTACAAGCGCCCGCCGTTGCCGGCGAACGGGTCGGGCAGGAAGCGCTCGGCGGTCAGCGCGCTGCGGCCGAAGTAGCCACGGGCCAGCAACTCGCCGCCGATCACCAGCTCACCCACGACACCGGTCGGTACCGGTTGCCCGGCATCGTCCAGCAGGTAGATCTCCCGACCAGGCAAGGCCATGCCGATCGGCAAGGTGTGAGGTACGGGTTGTTCGCCCAGCACGTATGGAGTGCAGTCGAGCGTGGTGGAGGTGACCGTGGTTTCCGTCGGGCCGTAGGTGTTGAGCAGGCGCACATGGCCCAGGCCGGCCTTGAGCCAGGCAGCCATGCCTTCAGGGGGCATGGCTTCGCCGCCCGCATGAATCTGGCGCAGTTGCCCGTAGTCGCGTGGCCCTACGCTGGCAAACTGGGTTGCCAGCAAGTTCCAGTACGCGGTCGGCAGGTCGGCCACGCTGATGCCGTGGGCCAGCACCCGCTGGTAGAACGTCTCGCTGTCCCAGATTTCATTGCCGCGCAGCATCACGGTGGCACCGCAGACCAGCGGGGCGTACAGCTGCTCGACGAAGGCATCGAAGTTGAACGTGGCAAATTGCAGCACGCAATCGGACGCGTGGATATCGGAATACCACTGGGCCACGAAGGCGTGGCGGGTCAAGGCACCATGGCTGATGGCCACGCCCTTCGGCCGACCGGTCGAGCCGGAGGTGAAGATCACGTAGGCCAGGTTGTCGGCGTGCACGCGGTTGAGCGGGTCGCTGTCGGAGCCGTTGCCGTCGTCAGGCGTATCCAGCAGCAGGCACTGCACCTGCGCGTCCAGTGCCAGCGTTTCGCGCAAGTGCGACTGGGTCAACAGCAACGCGACGCGGCTGTCCTCGACCATCTGCTGCAAGCGCTCTTGGGGGAATTTCGGATCGAGCGGTACATAGCCGCCGCCTGCCTTGAGCACGGCCAGCAGGGCAACGACCATCGGCGCATCGCGCTCGACGGCGATGCCGACCAGCACGTCGGGGCCCACGCCTTGGGCGATCAAGCGGTGCGCCAGGCGGTTGGCCGCTGCGTTGAGCTGGGCGTAGGTCAGCTCGGTGGTTTCAGTGATCAGCGCAGTGTGGTTCGGAACACGCCGGGCCTGCTGTTCGAACAGCACATGGGCAGGCGCCAGGCTTGGGTATTCACCGGCGGCCATGCCCCAGTCCTGCACCGGGGCGCGCTGACGCCCGTCGTCCAGCAGGGTCAGATCGCCCAGGCAAAGCCCGTCGGCCCCCTCGACCATTTGCAGGAGCAAGTGGGCCAGGTTGTCACCGATGCTCGCGATACCCGGGGCATCGAACGCCTCGCCCGCATAGGTGAAGTGCAGCAGCACGGTGGACCCGGCGTTTACGCTGACGGTCAGCGGGTAGTTGCTCTGCTCATGGTTATCGATGCTGCCAAAGCGCAGGTCCACGGGCGCTGCTTGCAGCGCCTCGGAAACCGGATAGTTCTCGAACACCAGGATGTTGTCGAACAGTGCTTCACCGCCCTGCCCGGCCCAGCGCTGGATATCGAAGAGCGGGGTGTGCTCCTGCTCGCGCAGCGCCAGGTTGAGTTGCACAAGCGCGTGCAGCCACGCTTGCAGCGGCTGATCTGCCTGGGGGCTGGCCACCACCGGCAAGGTGTTGATGAACAGGCCGATCTGTTGCTCCACGCCGCTGATCGCCGCCGGGCGTCCGGCGACGGTGGCCCCGAACACGACGCCGTTGTGCCCGGTGTAGCGTTGCAGCAACAACAGCCAGGCCGCCTGGATGACGGTGTTGAGGGTGACTTTGTGACGGCGCGCAAAGGCATTCAGGCGCTGGGTGTGATGTTCGTCCAGCCGGTGGTAATGATCATGTTGACCTGTGCTGCGCGTTGCCGGCTTCAAGGCTTGTGCAAGCAGGGTCGGCGCCGGCAGACAAGCCAATTGATCGCGCCAGAACACTTCGCTGGCCTGACGGTCCTGACGCAGCAACCAACCGATGTAGTCGCGGTACTGCGTAGGCCCATGGGTCACCGGCTGGCCGGCATAGCGCTGGAGCACTTCGCCCAGAAGCTGCGAGGTGCTCCAGCCGTCCATCAGGATATGGTGGCTGGTGTAGATCAGGTGATAGTCCTGCGCGTTGGTCTGTGCAAGTACCAGCCTGAGCAGCGGCGCGGTGTGAAGCTCGAAGCCTTGTTGCAGTTCGCTTTGCGCCAGTGCGTTGAGGGTGGCTTTTGCAGCGGGGTCGTCGCGCAGGTCCAGCAGGCGGAACGGCAGCTCGACCCGGCTCATGACCATCTGCACGGCCTGCTCGAACTGCCAGTTGAACCCGGTGCGCAGGATGGCGTGGGCGTCGAGGGTGGCCTGCCAGGCGCTGCGAAAACGCTGCGGGTCGAGCCCGCCGATGTCCAGACGCATCTGATTCAGGTAATCGCCGCTGCCCTGCTCGTACAGGCTATGGAACAACATGCCTTGCTGCATCGGGGACAGTGGATAGATGTCCTCGAGGTTGGCCGCCGACACCGCAAGCTGGTCCAGCTGCGCCTGGTCCAGACCGGCCAGGGGGAAGTCGGAGGGCGTCACGCCACCTGCATCAGGGGCCAGGCAGTGTTCGATCAGCGCCTGCAGTTGTGCGCCGTAGGCATCGGCCAAGGCCTCGATGGCCTGCACATCGAACTGCTCGCGGCTGAACGTCCAGTCCAGGCTCAGGCAACCGTCGTATACGCGCCCGTTGAGCACCAGCCAATTGTCCAGGGGTGCGTCCGGGCTTTGCTCACGGCCGCGCTTTTCTGTGGCGGGGGTGAACAAGGCGTCATCGTCGCCAGCAAAACTGCCGTCGAACTGGCCCAGGTAGTTGAAGGTGATACGCGGTGTCGCCAGCGCCGCCAAGGCCTCGCGTGTGGCAGCGTCCCCCAGGTAGCGCAGGACACCGTAGCCGACACCCTTGTCGGGAATGCCGCGCAGGTGCTCCTTGACCTGGCGAAGCGTGTCGCCAAGGTCGCTGGACACGGGCAACTTCACCGGGAACACGCTGGTGAACCAACCCACGGTACGGGTGAGGTCGACGTCGTCGAACAGCTCCTCGCGCCCATGGCCTTCCAACTGGATCAGCGCGGCCTGTTCGCCTGTCCACTGGCAGATCACACGCGCCAGGGCGGTCAGCAGCAAGTCGTTGACCTGGGTGCGGTAGGCTGCAGGCGCCTGCTGCAACAGGCGACGGGTTTGCTGGGCATCCAGGCGGGTCTGCACAGTCTGGGCGTGGTGCCCCTGCATGCCTGCATCGACCTTGACGCCCGGCAGGTCTGCGCGCTGCCCGCGCAGTTGTGCCATCCAGTAGTCCTTCTGCCCCTGTAGCGCCGGGCTGTGGGCATGCGCCTCCAGTTTCTGCGCCCAGGCCTTGTAAGCCGTGGTCTTGCTCGGCAGTTTCACGGGCTGCCCGGCCAGGCATTGCGCGTAGGCCTGTTGCAGGTCCTCGAAGAGGATGCGCCACGACACGCCATCGACCACCAGGTGATGGATCACCAGCAGCAAGCGCTGGCTGCCGTCGGCCAGCGTGGCCAGCACGGCGCGCAGCAGCGGGCCCTCGGCCAGGTCCAGGCTGCGCTGGGCATCGTCGCACAGGGCGGTCAGCGCCTGGGCATCGGCCACCTGGCGTTGCCACAGCAGCGCCATCACCGGCTCGCCATGTTCGGCCAACCAGCCTTGCTCACCTTCGCTGAAGGTAAGGCGCAGCGCATCGTGATGTTGCACAAGCGCCTGCAACGCCTGCTCCAGTGCAACGCCCTGAAGTGCTGTGCGCGGTACCAGCAGCACCGACTGGTTCCAGTGGTGACGCTGGGCAATGACCTCGCTGAAGAAGCTGTGCTGCACCGGCAGCAGCGGCATGCCGCCGAGGACGGTGCCTTGGTCGATCTGCACCGCGCTGTCGGCATTGCGCACGACCTTGGCAAGGGCGCGCAGGGTCTGGTGCTGGAACAGCTCCTTGGGCGTGAAGTGCAGCCCCTGCTGACGGGCCCGGCTGACCACCTGAATGGAGATGATCGAGTCACCGCCCAGCTCGAAGAAGTTGTCGTCCACCCCGACCCGCTCAAGCTTCAGCACGTCTTGCCAGATACGCGCCAGTTGCTGTTCGAGCGGGGTCTGGGGGGCGATGAACGCCTGGTTGCTGGAGGCCTCGGGCAGCGGCAGCGCTTTGCGGTCGATCTTGCCGCTCGGGCTCAGCGGCATGTGATCGAGCAGCATGACATGGGCAGGAACCATGTAGTCCGGCAGGCTCGCCTTGAGCGCTTCGCGCAACGCCTGCACGTCTGCATCTGCAACCAGGTAAGCAACCAGTTGCGGCCCGTTCGGACCAGGCTGTGCCACGACCAACGCCTCGCTGACACCGGCCTGGGCCAGCAGGCAAGTCTCGATCTCGCCCAGCTCGATGCGGAAGCCACGGATCTTCACCTGATGGTCCACCCGGCCGACGTAGTCGATCACGCCATCGGCGCGGTAACGCGCCAGGTCGCCCGTGCGGTACAAGCGCCCGCCGTTGCCGGCGAACGGGTCGGGCAGGAAGCGCTCGGCGGTCAGCGCGCTGCGGCCGAAGTAGCCACGGGCCAGCAACTCGCCGCCGATCACCAGCTCACCCACGACACCGGTCGGTACCGGTTGCCCGGCATCGTCCAGCAGGTAGATCTCCCGACCAGGCAAGGCCGTGCCGATCGGCAAGGTGTGAGGCACGGGTTGTTCGCCCAGCACGTATGGAGTGCAGTCGAGCGTGGTGGAGGTGACCGTGGTTTCCGTCGGGCCGTAGGTGTTGAGCAGACGCACATGGCCCAGGCCGGCCTTGTGCCAGGCGGCCATGCCTTCAGGGGGCATGGCTTCGCCGCCCGCATGAATCTGACGCAGTTGCCCGTAGTCGCGTGGCCCTACGCTGGCAAACTGGGTTGCCAGCAGGTTCCAGTACGCGGTCGGCAAGTCGGCCACGCTGATGCCGTGGGCCAGCACCCGTTGGTAAAACGTCTCGCTGTCCCAGATTTCATTGCCGCGCAGCATCACGGTGGCACCGCAGACCAGCGGGGCGTACAGCTGCTCGACGAAGGCATCGAAGTTGAACGTGGCAAATTGCAGCACGCAATCGGACGCGTGGATATCGGAATACCACTGGGCCACGAAGGCGTGGCGGGTCAAGGCACCATGGCTGATGGCCACGCCCTTCGGCCGACCGGTCGAGCCGGAGGTGAAGATCACGTAGGCCAAGTTGTCGGCGTGCACGCGGTTGAGCGGGTCGCTGGCGGAGCCGTTGCCGTCGTCAGGCGTATCCAGCAGCAGGCACTGCACCTGCGCGTCCAGTGCCAGCGTTTCGCGCAAGTGCGACTGGGTCAACAGCAACGCGATGCGACTGTCCTCGACCATCTGCTGCAAGCGCTCTTGGGGAAATTTCGGGTCGAGCGGTACATAGCCGCCGCCTGCCTTGAGCACGGCCAGCAGGGCAACGACCATCGGCGCATCGCGCTCGACGGCGATGCCGACCAGCACGTCGGGGCCCACGCCTTGGGCGATCAAGCGGTGCGCCAGGCGGTTGGCCGCTGCGTTGAGCTGGGCGTAGGTCAGCTCGGTGGTTTCAGTGATCAGCGCAGTGTGGTTCGGAACACGCCGGGCCTGCTGCTCGAACAGCACATGGGCAGGCGCCAGGCTTGGGTACTCACCGGCGGCCATGCCCCAGTCCTGCACCGGGGCGCGCTGACGCCCCTCTTCGAACAGCTTCAGCTCGCCCAGGCAACGCTGGGGCGAGCCGTCGGCCATCTGCGCCAGGAGATGGGCCAGTTGGCTTGCAACCTGGGCAATGCACTCGGCACTGAACTGCGCAGCGTCATAGCTGTAATGCAACAACAGGTCGGCCCCGGTGCTGACGCTCAGCGTCAGCGGGTAGTTGTTCTGCTCATGGCTGTGCATGTCGCCAAAGTGCAGGTCACTGACGCCGCCCTGCTGCAGCGCCTCGGACACGGGGTAGTTTTCGAAGACCAGCAAGGTGTCGAACAATCCATCGCCGCCCTGCCCGGCCCAGCGCTGCACATCACTCAGTGCACTGTGTTCGTGGTCCCGGAGTGCCAGGTTGATGCCCTGTACGGTCTGTAACCAATCCGCCAGCGCTTGTTGCGGTTCAGGCTGCGCGACCACGGGCAAGGTATTGATGAACAAGCCGATCTGCTGCTCGATGCCCTGCAATTGCGTAGGCCGGCCCGCCACCGTAGCCCCGAATGTCACGCTGTCGTGACCGGTGTAGCGCTG
This sequence comes from Pseudomonas sp. I3-I5, assembly GCF_022699445.1. Lineage (NCBI taxonomy): Bacteria > Pseudomonadati > Pseudomonadota > Gammaproteobacteria > Pseudomonadales > Pseudomonadaceae > Pseudomonas > Pseudomonas sp. I3-I5. Next base: position 2,987,343 of record NZ_CP093940.1, read on the forward strand.
CAACAGCAACAGCCAGGCGACCTGCACGAGCGTGTTGAGGGTGACTTTCTGCTGACGGGCAAAGCCGTGCAACTGTTCGGTGATCGCAGCGTCCAGGCGCCATTTGAATTCGCCTTGCCCACTCTGGCCGGTGGCGGCGCACTTGAGCGCACGGCTGAGCCAGGTCGGCTCGTCAAGGGTGGCGAACTGCGTGCGCCAGAAAGCCTCGCTGACCCGTTTGTCCTGGCGTTGCAGCCAGCCGATATAGTCGCTGTAGCGCCCATTGAGGCTGTGTACCGCCTGGCCTGCGTAGTGCTGCAACACCTCGCCGAGCAACTGCGAATTACTCCAGCCGTCGAGCAGGATGTGATGGCTGGTATAGATCAGTTGATAACGATCATCCCCCGTGCGGGCCAGCGTCAGGCGCAGCAGTGGCGCCTGGGCCAGGTCGAAGCCTTGCTCGCGTTCGGCATCGGCCAGGCGCGTCAGTGCAGCGTCAAGGTCTTCATGGCCACGTAGGTCAATTTCACGGCATGGCAACTGCACCTGCTTGCGCACCCACTGAAGCGGCTGGACCAGCCCGCCTTGCCAGAGGAACCCGCTGCGCAATATGTCATGTCGCTGCACCACCGCCTGCCAGGCCTCCCGGAAACGCTCAGGCGCCAGCCCCTGGACGCTGACCGACAGCTGGTTGATGTAGTCGCCCCCTTGCTGCTCCAGCAAGCTGTGGAACAGCATGCCCTGCTGCATGGGCGAGAGCGGGTACAGGTCCTGAACGTCCGCCCAAGGCAGGCCAAGGGCGTCCAGTTGTGACGGGTCGAGCATGGCCAGCGGGAAGTCCGAAGGCGTCACCCCGGCACTGTCCGGTAGCAGACAGTGGGCGACCAGCTGGTTCAGCTCGCGTGCGTAATCCTGCGCCAAGCGCTCGATGTCAGTGCGCTCGAACATCGCTTCGCTGAAGGTCCAGCCCAAGCGCAATTGGCCTGCGTACACTTGGCCGTTGATGCTCAGCCAGTTGCCCAGCGGCGCCTCGGCGCCCTGTTCGGCGCCGGCGTCCTCGCTGGCTGGCACGAACAGGGCGCCTTGATCGCTGGCAAAACTGCCGTCGAACTGGCCCAGGTAGTTGAAGGTGATGCGCGGCTCGGCCAGGCCGTTCAAGGCTGCCTGCGACTGGGCGCTGCCCATGTAGCGCAAGGCGCCGTAGCCGATGCCCTTGTCGGGGATCGCGCGCAGTTGCTGCTTGACGGTCTTGATCGCGTCGGTCACGTCACCTGCACTGTCCAGGCGTACCGGGAAGGCGCTGGTGAACCAGCCCACCGTGCGGGTCAGGTCGACATCGTCGAACAGGTCTTCACGGCCGTGCCCTTCAAGCTGGATCAGCGCCGAAGCCTGCCCGGTCCAGCGGCAGATCACGCGGGTCAGCGCGGTCAGCAGCAGGTCGTTGACCTGGGTGCGGTAGGCCGCCGGGGCTTGTTGCAGCAGTTGCCGGGTCAGCGTGTCGTCCAGGCGCGTGTGTACCGTACAGGCATGGCGCTTTTCAAGGCTGGCGTGAGGACGTGCGCCTGGCAGGTCGTCGACGGCGCCTTCGACCTGCGCCTGCCAGTACGGCAGCTGCTCGGCCAGGGCCGGGGTTTTGGCCAGTGCCTGCAGGCGTTCTGCCCAATGCTTGTAGGCCGTGGTCTTGGCCGGCAGCGACAGCGCCTGGCCTGCCAGGCACTGCGAGTAGGCCTGCTGCAGATCGTCGAACAGAATGCGCCAGGACACACCGTCCACGACCAGGTGATGAACCACCAGCAACAGCCGCTGACTGCCATCGTCCAGCTCCGCCAGCACAGCCCGCAGCAGTGGCCCTTGGTGCAGGTCGAGGCTGCGCTGGGCCTGCTCGCACAACGCGGTCAGGGCCTGGCCGCGCTCGACCGTGGCGTGCCACAGCAGCGGCGCCTGCTCCTCGGCGCCCTGTTGCTGGGCCGCAGCCCGGTGCCAGGCGAGCCCGGCTTGGGCATCGAAGCGCAGGCGCAAGGCATCATGGTGCAGCACCAGCGCCTGCAACGCCGCCTCCAGCACCCGTGGCTGCAACGCCTGCGTCGGCGCCAGCAGCACGGACTGGTTCCAGTGATGCGCATCGGCAATGCCTTGGGCGAAGAACCAGCGCTGGATGGCCAGCAGCGGCAGGCTGCCAGCGACCGGGCCCTGGTCGATGCGGGCGACCTCGCCAAAACGGGCCACACCGGCCAGGGCCTGCACGGTCTGGTGCAGGAACAGGTCTTTGGGGCTGAGCACGATGCCGGCCTGACGGGCCCGGCTGACCACCTGGATCGAGATGATCGAATCGCCGCCCAATTCGAAGAAATTGTCGGTCACCCCAACCTGAGGGACCTTCAGCACCGCCTGCCAAATCTGCACCAACGCCTGCTCGAGCGGGCTGCTGGCGGCCACATGCTGGCCTTGCAGCTGGGTCAGGTCGACTGCCGGCAGGGCCTGGCGGTCGATCTTGCCGTTGGGGGTCAGGGGCATGCGTTCGAGCAACTGCACGTGCGTGGGCACCATGTAGTCAGGCAGGTCCACCTTCAAACGGCGCTTGATCGATTCGCGGCGCTCAGCCTGGGCCTGATGATCGGACGCCAGTTGCGGCGCGTCGTCGCTCACCACGTAGCCGACCAGTTGCTGGCCGCTCGGGCCGGCCTGGGCCACCACCACCGCTTCGCGCACACCCGGCACCGCCAGCAGGCGAGCTTCCACCTCGCCCAACTCGATACGAAAACCTCGCACCTTGACCTGGCGGTCGATGCGCCCGAGGTAATCGATGATGCCGCTGCTGCGCAGGCTTACCCGATCACCGCTGCGGTACAGCCGGGCACCGTTGCCGAACGGGTCCGGTACGAACCTTTCGGCAGTGAGCGCCGGGCGCTTGAGGTAGCCACGGGCCAAACCCTGCCCGCCCAGGTACAACTCTCCCGGGATGGCCAGGGGCAACAGGTTCAGGTCGGCATCGAGCACATACGCGCGCCGTTCACCGACGCGATCACCAATGGGCGCATAGGCTGCGCCGCAGCGGTCCTGTTCGCCGGCTTTCCAGATCAGGGGGGTGACCACGGTTTCGGTAGGGCCGTAGCCATTGATGATGTAGGTCGGGCGCAGTGCGCGCCGGGCCATGGCGTAGCTGGCCTCGGACACCGCATCGCCGCCGAAGCAGTACACCCGCATCGGCGGTGGGTTGCCGTCGCGCTCGGCGTGCTCGGCCAGTTGCTGAAGGTAGACCGGTGGAAACGCCGCGACCGTCACCCCATGCTCATGCATGGCGGCATAGGTTTGCTCCGGCGTCCACAGCTGCGGGTCGCGGATCAGCAGCGAAGCGCCGTGGGTCAGGGGCGTGAGCCAGCGCTCGTGGGCACCGTCGAAGGCGAACGACATGAAGTGCAGTTCGCAGTCGGCTGGCGTCATTTCGTAGCGCTCGCCAATCGCCCGGCAGTGCATGGCGATGGGGCCATGGGCTACCGCCACCCCTTTGGGCAGGCCGGTGGAACCCGAGGTGTAGATGACGTAGGCCAGGTTATCGGCCTGGGCGGCGTTCGCCGGCGCGTGGCAGGGTTGCGAGGCCAGGTCCATGTGGTCCAGGGCCAGGGTTGCCAACCCCTCAGGGACCGGCAGGCGCTGCATGAGCGCGCTGTCGCTGAGCAGCAGGGCCATGCCACTGTCCTGCATCAGGTAGGCCAGGCGTTCGCGGGGGTATTGCGGATCGAGCGGCGTATAGGCACCGCCGGCCTTGAGCACCGCCAACAGGCTCACGACCATCTCAAGGCCACGCTCCAGGGCGATACCGACCAGCACTTCCGGCCCGACCCCGGCTGTGACCAGGGCATGGGCCAGGCGGTTGGCCTGCTGGTCAAGCTGGGCAAAGCTCATGCGCTGCTCGCCAAACAACAAGGCGGTGGCCTGCGGGGTTTGCGCAGCCCACTGGGCAATGCGCTCGTGCACCAGCGGGCCGTCGGCGTGACGCAGGTCCGGGGCGTTGCGCACAGCGTGCAGGTGCTCATGCTCATCGACGGCCAGCATCGGCAGCGCAGCAATGCAGCGCGACGGGTCGGCGACGAGGCTGCGCAGCAGGGTCAGCCAATGGCGCCCCAGGCGCTCGATGGTGGCGGCATCGAACAGGTCGCACGCATAGGTCAGCGACGCCCACAGGCCGTCTTCGCCCTCCACGGTGTCCAGCGTCAGGTCGAACGAGGCGCTGTGGCTTTCCCAGAACAGCCCTTCGATATCGAGCCCAGGCACCTGCCGGGTGCGTTGGTCGCGGCCTTGGCGCTGGTGGTTGTACATCACCTGGAACAACGGGTTGTGGCTCAGGCTGCGGTCTGGCTGCAAAGCTTCGACCAGTTGTTCGAACGGCAGGTCCTGATGCGCCTGGGCACCGAGCACCGTCTGCTTGACCTGTTGCAGCAACGCCGGGAAGGCCAAGGCCCCCTGCACATCGGCGCGCAGCACCTGCGTGTTGACGAAGAAGCCCAGCAGGCGATCGGTCTCGACCCGGTTGCGGTTGGCGTTGGGCACCCCGACGCGAATATCGGTCTGGCCGGTGTAGCGGTGCAGCAGCACCTGGAACGACGCCAGCAACAGCATGAACAGCGTGACCTGTTGCTGCTGCGCCAGGCCTTGCAAGGCTTCGCTCAGGGCGCTGTCGATGGGCAGGTCGACACGCGCGCCGCGCAGGCTTGGCTGGGCCGCACGCGGACGGTCGGTGGGCAACTCCAGCACAGGTTGATGCGCGCCCAGTTGCTCACGCCAGTAGGCCAGTTGCTGCTCGCTGCCGCCGGCTTCCATCCAGCGACGCTGCCAGATGGCGTAGTCGGCGTATTGAATGGGCAGCGCGGGCAGCTCGACCGCCCGCCCGTGGACGAAGCCCAAGTACAGCTGCATCAGCTCATCGACCATGACCTGCATCGACCAGCCATCGGAGACGATGTGGTGCTGCACCATCACCAGCACATGTTCATCGTCAGCCACCGTCAGCAGCCCCAGCCGTACCAGCGGACCGTGTTCGAGGTCGAAGGGCCTGGCGATCTGCTGCTCGATCAACGCCTGTACCTGGGCGTCTTGGTGCTCGGGTGCCAGGGTGGCCGGCAGGTGCAACGGCTCGATCGCGATCGGCAGGGCGCCATGCACGCGCTGGCAGGGCCGCTCCTCCTCCACCACGAAGGTGGTGCGCAGGGTCTCGTGGCGTGCCACCAGGGCATCGAACGCCTGCTGCAAGGCCTGGGTGTCGAGTTGGCCGCGCAGGCGCAGGGCGGTAGGGATGTGAGAGGCGCTGCTGCCTGGCTCCAGCTGCCAGAGGAACCACTGGCGCTCCTGGGCGAAGGACAGCGGCAAGCTGTCCAACTGCTCGCGGATGACCGGAATCGGCAGGTTGCTGGGCGAGACCTTTTGTTCGGCCATCTTGGCCAGGTACTGACGGCGCTTGTCCACGGGCAAGGCGATGAAGCGTTGGGCAATGCGCAGGGCGCTGGCGTGATCCATTACACCGCCTCCATTTCGTCGAGCAAGCTTTCGAGCTGGTCAAGGGTGGAGGCATCCACCGCCCCGCCTTCGCGCTCCAGTTGGCGGGCCAGCTCGCCCAGGGTGGGGTATTGGAAAATCAATTGCGCAGTTGCCTTCATACCAAGCTCGAGTTGAATGCGTGAGACCAGGCTCACGACGAGAAGAGAGTGACCGCCCAGGTCGAAGAAATGGTCGTTCAAGCCGACCTTGTCGAGCTGGAGCAGGTCCTGCCAGATCGCTGCCAGTTGGCACTCGACCGGGCGTTGCGGGGCTTCGTAGCCCTGTTGTTGTGGCGCGGCCTGGGGCAGCGGCAAGGCCCTGCGGTCCAGCTTGCCATTGGGGCTGAGCGGCCACTGTTCCAGCAGCAGCCATTGGCCGGGCACCATGTAGCCGGGCAAGTTGGCCTTGAGGTGAGCCTTGAGGCGCTCGCGCAGCAGCGCCTGGCGCGTGGCCTCCAGGTCAGCGCCGGCGACCAGCACGTAGCCGACCAGTTGCGCACCGGCGGCGCCAGGCTGAGCCAGCACGACCGCTTCACGGACTTCGGCCACCTCCAGCAGGCGCGCCTCGATCTCACCCAGCTCGATGCGCTGGCCACGGATCTTCACCTGGTGGTCCAGGCGACCGAGGTATTCCAGCACGCCGTCGGCGCGGTAACGCACCAGGTCGCCGGTGCGGTACAAACGCTCGCCATTACCCACAGGACTTGCCACGAAGCGCTCGGCGGTCAGCGCCGGGCGGCGGTGATACCCACGGGCCAGGCCCACGCCGCCCAGGTACAGCTCACCGGCCACCCCCGGCACGACCGGCTGCAGGGCCGCGTCCAGTACGTAAGTGTGCAGGTTGGCAATGGGGCGCCCGATGGGCACGCTGTCGCTGCCCTCCTCCACGCAAGTCCAGTGGGTGACGTCGATGGCGGCTTCGGTCGGGCCGTACAGGTTGTACAGGCCGGCCTTGGGCAGGCGTGCGAACACCTGGGCCTGGGCATCGAGCGCCAGTGCTTCGCCGCTGCAGAGAATGCGCCGCAGGCTGTGGCACCCGTCCAGGTCCGGCGATTGCAGGAACACCTGCAGCATCGACGGCACGAAGTGCAACGTGCTGATGCCATGCTGCTCGATCAGGGCCACCAGTTGCGCCGGGTCGCGGTGCGCGCCGGGTTCGGCCACCACCAGTTGGGCGCCGGTCATCAACGGCCAGAAGAACTCCCACACCGACACGTCGAAGCTGAACGGCGTCTTCTGCAGCACCCGGTCGGCGGCGGTCAGTTCATAGGCCTGTTGCATCCAGTACAGGCGGTTGGCCAGGGCGACGTGGCGGTTGCCGGCACCCTTGGGCTTGCCAGTGGAGCCGGAGGTGTAGATCACGTAGGCCAGGTGCTCCGGCGCCAGGTCGACCTGCGGGTTCGGTACGTCAACCGGGTCCGCCTGCGGGGCCAGCAGCTCGAGCGTCGCCAGCCCTTGGGGCACCGGCAGGCGCAAGCCTGGTGCATGCAGCAGCAAGGCCATGCGGCTGTCCTCGATCATGTAGGCCAGGCGTTCCTCGGGGTAGTCCGGGTCCAGCGGCAGGTAGGCGCCACCGGCCTTGAGGATGGCCAGCAGGCCGATGACCAGCTCCAGCGAACGCTCGGCGGCGATGCCTACCAGCACGTCCGGGCCAACGCCGCGATCGATCAGTTGCCGGGCCAGGCCATTGGCGGCGTTGTTGAGTTGGCGATAGGTGAGTTGACGTGCGCCGAACACCACGGCGGTCGCCTCGGGGCTGCGCTGGGCCTGCTGCTCGATCAGGCGGTGGACGCAGTGCTCATCGGGGTAACGCTGAGCGGTCTGGTTCCAGGTGCGCGCAGTGTCCAGCTGCCGTGCGTCCATCAGGGGCAGCTCGGCCACTCGTGCCCCAGGGCTGGCAAGCATGCCGCGCAGCAGGGTTTGCCAATGGCTGGCCATGCGCTCAAGCGTGCTGGTTTCGAACAGGTCGGTGGCAAAGGTCCAGGTCGCCCCCAGGCCGTCGGGTGTCTCGAAGGTGTCCAGGGCCAGGTCGAACTGGGCACTGTGGTGTTCGCCGCTCAGGGTCTGGACATCGAGCTGCGGCACCTTGAAGCCGTCACCCAGCTGCTGGTCGAGCAGGTTGCGGTGGGTGAACATCACCTGGAACAGCGGGTTGTGGCTCAGGCTGCGTGCCGGCTGCAGGGCTTCGACCAGCTGCTCGAACGGCAGGTCCTGATGCTGCTGGGCGCCCAGCGCGGCTTGGCGCACTTGTTCCAACAGCGCCTCTACGGTCAGCTGCCCATCGAAGCGCCCACGCAAGACCTGGGTATTGACGAAGAAGCCGATCAGACGCTCGGTCTCCAGGCGATGGCGGTTAGCGACGGGCACGCCGACACGGATGTCGTCCTGGCCGCTGTAGCGCTGCAACAGTGCTTGGAACGAGGCCAGCAGCAGCATGAACAGCGTGACGTTGTGCTGCTGCGCCAGCTGTTGCAGGCCCGTGGTCAGCTGCGTGTCCAAGGTCAGCCCCAGGCGGGCACCGCGGTAGCTCTGCACGGCAGGACGCGGGTGATCGGTGGGCAACTCCAGCACCACCGGCTCATCGCCCAGTTGCTCACGCCAGTACATCAGCTGACGCTCGCGTTCACCGGCTGCCAGCCAGTCGCGCTGCCAGTGGGCGTAGTCCAGGTACTGGACGGGCAGCGGCGCAAGGTTCGGCTGCGCGCCGCTTGTCAGGCTGGCATAGCTCTGCATCCATTCATCGACCATCACCTGCATCGACCAGCCATCGGAAACGATGTGGTGCTGAACCAAGGTCAGCACGTGGTCCTGTGCCCCCAGTTTAAGCACACCGATGCGCAGCAACGGCCCATTGACCAAGTCGAAAGGCTGGGCGGTCTGGGCCTGGATAAAGGCCTGGATCAGTGTGCCCTCCTCGTCTTCGCCCGCAACGGATTGCACCGGCACAGGCAAACGACAGTGGGCGTGGATGACCGGACGAACCTGGGCCTGCTCCTGGATGAAGGTGGTGCGCAGGCTTTCGTGGCGCTGCACCAGCAGGTTGAAGCTGTCTTCCAGCGCTTGCAGGTCCAGCTCGCCACGCAGGCGCAGGGCCATGGGGATGTGATAGGCGCTGCTGTGCGGCTCCAGCTGCCACAGGAACCACTGCCGCTCCTGGGCGAACGACAGCTGCAGCGGCTGGTTGCGGTCCACGGGGGCAATCGGTGCGGCGCGGTGGCCTTGCAGAGCGCTCACGGCCTGGGTAAAGGCGTGCAGGGTGCTGTGTTCGAACAGCAGCGCCAGCGGCACCTCCAGGTCCAGTTCCTGGGCAACGCGCGAAATCACCTGGGTGGCGAGCAGCGAGTGCCCGCCCAAGTCGAAGAAGTGATCGGCCATGCCTACCTGGTCCAGGTGCAACACCTGGCTCCAGATGGCTGCAACGGTGCACTCGAGCTCAGTGCTCGGTGCCTGGAAGGCCTGCCGGGCTTGTTCCAGATCAGGCGCAGGCAAGGCCTTGCGGTCCAGCTTGCCGTTGGGGCTCAAGGGCATCGCCGCCAGCCAGACCAGGTGCGAAGGCACCATGTAGGCCGGCAAGGCCTCGGCCAATCGGGCCTTGAGCTGGGCTTGCCAGGCTGCTAGATCAGCAGGCGGGTATGGGTCGGCCACGTAGCCGACCAGGTGCTGACCTTGGGCATCCTCTCGGGCCACGACCACGGTTTCACCCGCGCCGGCCACTTCCAGCAGGCGCGCCTCGATCTCACCCAGCTCGATGCGCTGGCCACGGATCTTCACCTGGTGGTCCAGGCGACCGAGGTATTCCAGCACGCCGTCGGCGCGGTAACGCACCAGGTCGCCCGTGCGGTACAAGCGCTCGCCATTACCCACAGGACTTGCCACGAAGCGCTCGGCGGTCAGCGCCGGGCGGCGGTGATACCCACGGGCCAGACCCACGCCGCCCAGGTACAGCTCACCGGCCACCCCCGGCACGACCGGCTGCAGGGCCGCGTCCAGTACATAAGTGTGCAGGTTGGCAATGGGGCGCCCGATGGGCACGCTGTCGCTGCCCTCCTCCACGCAAGTCCAGTGGGTGACGTCGATGGCGGCTTCGGTCGGACCATACAGGTTGTACAGGCCGGCCTTGGGCAGGCGTGCGAACACCTGGGCCTGGGCATCGAGCGCCAGTGCCTCGCCGCTGCAGAGAATGCGCCGCAGGCTGTGGCACCCGTCCAGGTCCGGCGATTGCAGGAACACCTGTAGCATCGACGGCACGAAGTGCAACGTGCTGATGCCATGCTGCTCGATCAGGGCCACCAGTTGCGCCGGGTCGCGGTGCGCGCCGGGTTCGGCCACCACCAGTTGGGCGCCGGTCATCAACGGCCAGAAGAACTCCCACACCGACACGTCGAAGCTGAACGGCGTCTTCTGCAGCACCCGGTCGACGGCGGTCAGTTCATAGGCCTGTTGCATCCAGTACAGGCGGTTGGCCAGGGCGACGTGGCGGTTGCCGGCACCCTTGGGCTTGCCAGTGGAGCCGGAGGTGTAGATCACGTAGGCCAGGTGCTCCGGCGCCAGGTCGACCTGCGGGTTCGGTACGTCAACCGGGTCCGCCTGCGGGGCCAGCAGCTCGAGCGTCGCCAGCCCTTCGGGCACCGGCAGGCGCAAGCCTGGTGCATGCAGCAGCAAGGCCATGCGGCTGTCCTCGATCATGTAGGCCAGGCGTTCCTCGGGGTAGTCCGGGTCCAGCGGCAGGTAGGCGCCACCGGCCTTGAGGATGGCTAACAGGCCGATGACCAGCTCCAGCGAACGCTCGGCGGCGATGCCTACCAGCACGTCCGGGCCAACGCCGCGATCGATCAGTTGCCGGGCCAGGCCATTGGCGGCGTTGTTGAGTTGGCGATAGGTGAGTTGACGTGCGCCGAACACCACGGCGGTCGCCTCGGGGCTGCGCTGGGCCTGCTGCTCGATCAGGCGGTGGACGCAGTATTGCTCGGGGTAACGCTGAGCGGTCTGGTTCCAAGTGCGCAGGCCGTGCTGTTCACTGGCAGCGAGCATCGGCAGCTCGCCAATGGCCTGTGCAGGGCAGGCAACCATGCCGCGCAGCAGGGTCTGCCAGTGACCGGCCATACGCTCGAGGGTGGCGGCTTCGAACAGGTCGGCGGCGTACACCAGGGCCACGGAAATGCCCTGCGGCGTTTCCAGGGTTTCAAGGGACAACTCGAACTGCGCGCCGCCGCCATCGAGCACCAGTTCGCGAGCCTGCAAACCTGGCAGGCTAGTGCCGGTCGCGGTGGCGCCGACAGTGCTGAGGTGGTTGTACATCACCTGGAACAGCGGGTTGTGATTCAGCGCACGCTGGGGGTTGAGCACTTCCACCAGGCGGTCGAAGGGCAGGTCCTGGTTGGCCTGGGCCGACAACGTCATCTCCTTGACCGTCTGCAGCCAATGGCCCGCCGATTGCTCAGGCTGCGGGCACAAGCGCATGACCAGGGTGTTGACGAAAAAGCCCACCACCGCCTCCAGCTCCTGGCTGTTGCGGTTGTTCACCGGCACCCCGATGCGCACGTCCGGCTGGCCGCTGTAGCGTTGCAACAGCAAGGCGAAGGTACCCAGGAACAGTTGGAACAAGGTGACGCCCTGGGCCTGGGCCAACTCGCGTACTTGACGCTCCAGGTCCTGCGGCAGGCGCAGGTCAAGGCGCCCGCCACGGTCGCTGAGCTGCGCCGTGCGCGGGTGATCGGTCGGCAGCGACAGCACCACCGGTTCACCACCCAGGCGTTCGACCCAATAGGCCTGCTGGCGCTGCATCTCGCCTTGGTCCAGCCACTGGCGCTGCCAGTGGGCGTAGTCGGCGTACTGCACCACCAGCGGTTGCAGAGCGGACGTATGGCCGGCACTGAAGGCGCTGTAGAGGTCGACGAATTCGTGCACCAACAGGCTCATGGACCAGCCGTCGGAGGTGATGTGGTGCAGCGTGAGCACCAGCACCCATTCATCAATCGCGCGCTCGATCACCTTGACCCGCATCAGGGGGCCTTGGTGCAGGTCGAACAGGCGCGTGATTTCGGCGCGCACCGCAAGCTCCAGCTGGGGTTGGCTGGCATCGGGCAAGGCCATCCATTGCAGGTCCACCGCCCCGGCCGGCTGCACCTGCTGGTAAAGCTGGCCATCCTCCTGGACGAACGTGGTGCGCAAGGCTTCGTGCCGTGCCAGCAAGGTGTCCATCGCCCGCTGCAAGGCCTGGCGATCAAGCTGGCCCTGCAGCCGCACGGCCAGCGGGGTGTGATAGGCGGTGCTCTGGGGCTGCAAGGTCCAGTACAGCCATTGGCGCTGCTGGGCGAACGACGCCGGCAGGCGCTCGCTGCGCGGCAGTGCCGCAATGGCCGCCTGTTCGCGGTAGCGCTCGCAGTGCTCCAGCGCCTGGGCCAGTTCACCCAGGTTGGCCGTGTCGAACATGGCCCGCAGCGGCAGGTCGAGCCCCAGTTGGCGGCGCACACGCGAGACGATCTGCACGGCCAGTAACGAGTGGCCGCCCAGGCTGAAGAAGTTGTCGCCAAGGCCGACTGCCGGCACTTTGAGCACCTGTTCCCAGATGCCCGCCAGGGCACGTTGGCGCTCAGTTACCGGCGGCACATGGGCATCGGCGGCACGCGCCTGGGTCGGCTGAGGCAGCGCGCGGGCGTCGAGCTTGCCGTTGGCGGTCAGGGGCATGACGGCCAGGGCCTGATAGGTGCTGGGCAGCATGTAGTCAGGCAGACGCGCTTGCAGCCACGCCTCCAGCTGCGCTTGCGCGTCAGTGTCCGCGTAGACCACATAGGCCACCAGTTGCGCATGGGCGGCTTCGCCCACCAGCAGCACGGCCGCGTCGCGCACCTGGGGCGCTGCACGCAGGGCCAGCAGCACTTCATCCAGGTCGATGCGGTAGCCGCGCAGCTTGACCTGGCGATCGACACGGCCAAGGAACGCCAGCTCGCCCGAGGGCAGGCGACGCACCCGGTCACCTGTGCGATACAGGCGCGCACCCGGTGCACCGAAGCGGTCAGGCACGAAGCGCTCGGCGGTCATGCCTGGACGGTTCTGGTACCCACGCGCAAGGCCAGCGCCACCGATGTACAACTCACCGTGGCTGCCCGGCGCCTGCAGTTGCAGGCCGGCATCGAGCACCTGGGTGCGGGTGTTGGGCAATGGCCGGCCCAGCACGATGGGGCTGTCTGCCGCGCTGAGGTTCTGGGTCAGTACGCCGACGGTGGTTTCGGTCGGGCCGTAGTGGTTGATGATGTCGCAGCGGCCCAAGGCGCGCAGGCGTTCGATCAGTGCAGGCGAACAGGCCTCGCCACCGAGCACCAGGCAGCGAGCAGGCAGCACCTGTTGCGGTTGATCGGCGCCCAGCAGCGCCTCCAGGTGCGACGGCACGATTTTCAGCACGTCGATGCCATGGCCTTGCATGTAGGCGCCGAAGCGCTGCGGGTCGAGGGCCACGTCCTGCTCGATGATGTGCAGCGACCGCCCGGAGCACAATGCGCCGAACAGCACGGTATGCCCCAGGTCCGCAGCCAGGGTGGAGACCACCGCCATGTTGCTTGCGCCCTGCAGCGGCAAGGTCTGGAAAATGCCTTGCAGGTAGTTGCCCAGGGCGCCGTGGCTGACGGCCACACCCTTGGCGGTGCCGGTGGAACCGGAGGTGTAGATGACGTAGGCCAGCTCGCCAGCGTGGACGGGGCGCTGCGGGCCCTGCGCACTCATTTCAGGGCGGGCGGGGTCGAGCAGCAGGGTCGTCACCCCGGCGATGTGCGGCAGGCTGGCTTGCAACGCCTGCTGGGTCAGCAGCACACCGACCCGGCTGTCTTCGATCATGTAGGCCAGCCGCTGGGCAGGGAATGCCGGGTCCAGCGGTACATAAGCTGCCCCGGCCTTCCACACGGCCAGCAGGCCGATCACCATTTCCAACGAGCGCCCGGCGGCCAGGCCAACGCACACCTGAGCACCGACGCCCAGCTCGACCAGTTGCAGGGCCAGCGCGTTGGCGCGGGCGTCCAGCTCGGCGTAACTCAGGCATTGGCCGGCGAATGTCAGCGCCAAGGCATCGGGAACGCGCTGCACCTGGGCCTCGAACATCTCCAGTGCCGACGGCGCTGCTGGTGCCTGTGGGCCCGTGGCCTGCTGTTGCAAAAATGCCGTCTGGTGCGCATCGAGCAAAGGCAGTTGGTCCAGTTGCTGGTCGGCATCCTCGCTCATCGCTTGCAGCAGTTGCAGCCAGTGCCCGGCCATGCGGGCGATGGTGGCCGGTTCGAACAGCTCGCTGGCATAGGTCAGCGAGGCATGCAGACGACCGCCGCGCTCGAAGGTGGTCAGGGTCAGGTCGAAGGGCGTGGGGCGGCTGCTCGCCTCCAGTGGGCGCAGCTCCAACCCCTCGCCCACCGTCATTACCTCGATATCGGCAACGTTGGGCAAGTGGTTGTACATCACCTGGAACAGCGGGTTATGGCTGAGGCTGCGGTCAAGGTCCAGGGCCTCGACCAGCTGTTCGAAGGGCAGGTCCTGGTGCGCCTGGGCACCGGCGGTGGTCTGTTTTACGGCGGCCAGCAGGCTGGCGACCGACTGATGCCCGTGCAGGCAGGTGCGCAGCACTTGGGTGTTGACGAACAAACCGATCAAGCCTTCGACCTCGGCCCGGTTGCGGTTGGCCACGGGCACGCCGATGCGCAGATCGGTCTGGCCGGTGTGGCGGTACAGCAGCACATTGAATGCCGCCAGCAGCACCATGAACAAGGTCACGTTGTGCTGGCGCGCCAAGGCCCGCAGTTGATCAGCCAGGGCCGGGTCGATGACCAGCTCGTGACGTTGGCCGCGCTGGCTGGCCACCGCCGGGCGTGGAAAATCGGTGGCCAGCTCCAGCAACGGCTGCTCATCGCCCAACTGCTCGCGCCAGTAGCCCAACTGCCGCGCCTGCTCACCGGCTTCCAGCCACTTGCGTTGCCACAGCGCATAGTCCATGTACTGGACAGGCAAGGCCGGTAGCGCTGGTTCAAGGCCTGCGGCAAAGGCCTGGTAAGCCTGGACGAACTCGTCGATGAGCACGTTCATCGACCAGCCGTCGGACACGATGTGGTGCAGGGTCAGCAGCAGCACGTGCTCCTGCGCCCCAAGCCGCAGCAAGGTGACGCGCATCAAGGGGCCGACGGCCAGATCGAAGGGTTGCTGCGCCTCGTGTTCGGCCAGCTCGCGCACACCGCGCGCTTGGGCATCGGCGTCCAGGTCAACCAGGCTGTGCTTGGCCACGTGCATCGGGTACTTGGCCGCTACCTGCCGAGCCTGGCCGTCTTCGCCTTCGGCGAATACCGTGCGCAGGCTCTGGTGGCGTGCTACCAGGCAAGCAAAGGCCTGCTCCAGCGCCGCCTCGTCCAGAGGCCCGCTCAAGCGCACGGCGCTGGGCAGGTTATAGGCACCGCTGCGCGGGTCCAGCTGCCAGAGAAACCACATGCGCTGCTGGGCATAGGACAGTGCATCACGGTCCGGGACCTGCACGTCGGCGGCGATGGGGAATTGGGAAAAGTCGATGCCTTCGGCGCGCAGGCCATCCAGAAACAGATGACGCTTGTCCACTGGCAGCTCTATGAAACGGCGGGCAAGCTTGAGGGACTTATCGGCATTCATCTGCGACCTTCCATACAGTTGGGTATCGAGCGTTGGCTCGGCTATCCCTACGGGACGTAGGACGACGCAAGAAAATTAGCCGCGCAGCTTAGGCGCTGGCGCCACGCATGCCGGTAAGGCGCCGGTTAAATCGGTGCGCGTATCGCTCGTTAACCCTGCACAACGAAAGATCGACAGGGGTTGACCGTGGACCTTCAGAGCATTCTCAGCAGGCTGTTCGCCAATGCCCATGGCGTGGGCATCGAGGGCGTCTACCAGTTCGTCTTCGCCCATGACCGGGCATTCTGGTCGGAGGTGCGCGAGCAGAGCCGCACCGGTGCGGGTCGCCACGCAGCGCCGGACGTCACCATCGAAGTGGCCGAGCGCGACTTTCTCGGGATCATGGGCGGCACGGCCAATGTCGAGGAACTGTTCGCCAGTGCGCGGCTGAAGATCACCGGCAACATGGGCCTGGCCACGCTGCTGCCGCAGATCATCAACAGCGCGCGGCAAGGCACGTCGGCCAGCAAGGTGGCCATGAACCAACGCTACCCCACGCCCGCGCGCATCAGCGAACGGATATCGGCAGCGCAGCCTGTGCTGCGTGAGGTGCCCCGCCTGCCACGGGCGCACCTGTCAGCCGAGCGTTTTGCCCGGGAGTTCCTGCCCCAGGGCATGCCGGTGGTGATGAGCGATGCCCTGCACGACTGGCCGCTGTTCAGCATGGGGCGTGAGGCATCCCTCGCGCACTTTGCCGAGCTGCAAGGCATCACCCGCCACGGCGATTACGTGAAAAAGACCTTCTCCACCGACCGCGACTTTCGCGCTACCTCCATGGCCGACTTCATTGCCTCGCTCGATACCCCGGCCAAACCGGGTGAAACCCCGGCCTACATGGGCAACAACATCGTCCCGGAAAAGCTCCTGGCGCTGATCCGCTTCCCCGACTATTTCGAACGCTCGCGCTACATCGCGCCACGCATCTGGATCGGGCCCAAAGGGACGCTCACACCCTTGCACCGGGACGACACCGACAACCTGTTCGCTCAAGTCTGGGGGCAGAAGTCGTTCATTCTTGCTGCCCCGCATCACCGTCCGGCGCTGGGCACCTGGTCGACCAGCCCCAAGGGTGGCCTGGACGGCTGCGACTTCAACCCCGATGCCGCCGACTACCAGCGTTTCCCGGCCGCCCGCGATGTGCCGTTCCTGCGCGTGGTGCTGCAAGCCGGCGACCTGCTGTTTTTGCCCGAGGGTTGGTTCCACCAGGTGGAGTCGGTGTCCACGTCGCTGTCGGTCAACTTCTGGGTGAACGCCGGTCGCGGTTGGTGATGTGCGTTTAATTTGCCTGGGCGTCAGCACGTTTCTCAGCAAAGACGTCTGCACGAGAACGCCCCATGCCCAGCCCCGCCCGCATGACCCAAACCCTCCAGCAAGGCCTGCGCCGTCTGATTGGCGGCGCCACACGCCAGGCCCAGCCCTACCGCCTGTTCGACCTGGTGCTCAGCCGTCGCCTGACCCTTACCCCTTCGCTCACCCGGCTGGTGTTCACCGGCCCGGACGTGGCGCAGATGACGACCCTGGCCCCAGACCAGCGGGTGAAGCTGTTCTTCCCCGCGCCCGATGGCTCCGTTGCGCAACTGCCTGCCGACCAGCACTGGAAGGCCGCCCACAGTGCGCTCGCTGCCGAGCAGCGCCCACCCATGCGTACCTACACCCTGCGCGCACTGCGCCCAGAGGCCTTGGAGGTGGACGTGGATTTCGTCCTGCACGGCGTCAACGGCCCTGCCTCAGCCTGGGCTACCCAGGCGCAGCCGGGTGATCGCCTGCAGATGCTGGCACCTAATCTGGCCTATACGGGAGACCCTGGTGGGTACGAGTGGAAGCCGCCGCAAGGGGTACGTAATGTGCTGCTGGTCGGGGATGAAACGGCGCTGCCAGCGATTGCCGGCATCCTCGAAGCCTTGGCCGTGACGCAACCGGACCTGGCGGTGCAGGCGTTCATCGAGGTGCCATTGCAGGCCGATTGCCTGGATGTGCGGCATGGCAGCGGCGTCGAGTTGCACTGGCTGCCACGCGATCTGCTGAACTGCGAGCACGGCCAGGCCATGCTGCATGCCGTGCATGAACTGGCCCGCCTGCCCCAGGGGCATGCCGTGCCCAGGGCCAGGCTGGAGGATATCGATATCGACAAGCGCATCCTGTGGGAGCAGGCCAGTACCGCCTGCAGCGCGTTCCACGCCTGGGTGGCGGGCGAGTCGGCCACGGTCATGGCCATCCGTCGTCATTTGATCAAGGAGCGCGGGTTACCGCGCCAATGGCTGACCCTGATGGGCTACTGGCGTGCAGGCAGAACTTTGGACTGAAGGGGTATAGCCGGGGGCACGCGGCCCCCGGCTGGGCTCAGACCGCCGCGGCCACGGCAGCAGCGAAACGCTGCGCGACCTCGTCGACCTGTTCGTCGCTGATGATCAAAGGCGGCAGGAAACGCACCACGGCCCCGTGGCGGCCACCGAGTTCCAGGATCAGGCCTCGCTTGAGGCACTCGCGCTGTACGCGCGGGGCCAGTTCGCGGTTGGCCGGCGGGTGCCCCTGGGCGTCCGCCGTGCCGTGCGGATCGACCAGTTCCACGCCCAGCATCAACCCCCGGCCACGGATATCCCCCAACTGCGAATAGTCCGCCTGCAGGCGTTGCAAGTACCCGCGCAGGCGCTGCCCCATGGCCTCGGCATGGTCCGCCAGGCGGTGCTCGACCAGGTATTCGAGCACGGCAGACCCTGCGGCCATGGCCATCTGGTTGCCGCGGAAGGTGCCGGCATGGGCGCCCGGCTTCCAGGTGTCGAGCCAGTCGCGGTACACCACCACGGCCAGGGGCAGGCTGCCACCGATGGCTTTGGACAAGGTGACTACGTCTGGGACGATACCGGCGTGTTCGAAGGCGAACATGCGCCCGGTACGGGCGAAGCCGCTCTGGATTTCATCGACGATCAGCGCGACGCCCGCCTGCTCGGTGATGCGCCTTACGCCCTTGAGCCACTCGATGTCGGCGGGTATCACGCCGCCTTCGCCCTGCACCACTTCCAGAATCACCGCTGCTGGCAGCGGCACCCCGCTTTCGGGGTCGAGCAGCAGGTTTTCCAGGTAGTGCAGGTTGGCCTTAACGCCCGCCTCGCCGCCCAGGCCGAATGGGCAGCGATAGTCGTAGGGGTACGGCATGAACTGCACGCCGCTGCCCAGCAATGCGCCCAGGGGTTGCTTGGGACCCAGGCTCCCCATCAGGCTGAGTGCCCCTTGGCTCATGCCGTGGTAGGCGCCCTGGAAGGTCAGGACCGTGCTGCGTCCGGTGGCGCTGCGCACCAGCTTGAGCGCCGCTTCCACCGCATCGGTACCGGTCGGGCCACAGAACTGCACCTTGGCTTCACGGCGCAGTGCTTCGGGCAGTACGGCGAACAGGTCCTGGACGAAGCGGTCCTTGACCGGGGTGGTCAGGTCCAGGGTGTGCAGGGGGAGTTCATCGGCCAGCACGCGCTGGATGGCTTCGACCACCACGGGATGGTTATGGCCCAGCGCCAGCGTACCGGCCCCGGCCAGGCAGTCGATGAACTGGCGGCCTTCGACGTCCTCGACATAGATGCCACGGGCTCGTTTGAGGGCCAGCGGGATACGGCGGGGGTAGCTACGGGCATTGGACTCCTGTTGCTGCTGGCGGTGCAGCAGCGGGGAGTCGGTGAATTCGTACAGGGGATGCGGGGTGGTGGCCGGTGGGATCTGAGCAAGGCTGGTAGCGGTGGACATGGTGAATCCTCGCAAGCAAGCGAATGGGCGGTAGTCGCTTGAGAGACGCTTGGCCGGGGGGAGGATTTAGGGGGGCTTGCTCTTGCTCTTGCTCTTGCTCTGGCTCTTGCTCTGGCTCTTGCTCTTGCTCTTGCTCTTGCTCTGGCTCTGGCTCTGGCTCTGGCTCTGGCTCTTGATCTTGATCTTGATCTTGATCTTGATCTTGATCTTGATCTTGATCTTCGCGACTTCAGAAGGCCGAACGCAGGTCTTGCGGAGGGAGGTGACAGGCATGGATGCCTGTCAAGCGCTGGGCCCCAGGATGGGGCCTACAGCGCGGTCCTCCCGGGAGCAAGACCGGAGTGAGGGAACCCCGAAGCGCAGCGTAGGGGCCGTATGAATGGAGCGCAGCCTTTTTTGGTTACTTTTTGTGGCGTTTGACAAAAAGTAACTCGCCGTAAGGGCGAAAAGGTGATTAAGCGTCGCCATCGCAAATGGACTATGCTCAATATCAACACCCACACCAATGCAATCAAACTTAAAACTTAAAACTTAAAACTTCAAACTTCAAACTTCAAACTTCAAAGCGTGGGCGCATACAGCAAGTTGGTATTCATTGGCGCGGGTGGCGCACAGTCACCCTTCCGCCCTTACGGCGGCTCACTTTTTGTCTTGTCAAAAAGTAAGCAAAAACCGCCTGCTCCTATCATCCGGCCCCTACGCTACGCTCCGGGGTTCCCTCGCGCCGGGCTTGCTCCCGGGAGGACCGCGCTGCAGGCCCCATCCTGGGGCCCAGCGCTTGACGGGCATCCATGCCCGTCACCTCCCTCCGCAAGCCCTGCGCTCGGCCTCCTGAAGTCGCGATCTGCGGCGCCTGAACTACCGCGCGCTTAGAAGCAAGAGCAAGAGCAAGAGCAAGAGCAAGAGCAAGAGCAAGAGCAAGAGCAAGAGCAAGAGCAAGAGCAAGAGCAAGAGCAAGAGCAAGAGCAAGAGCAAGAGCAAGAGCAAGAGCAAGAGCAAGAGCAAGAGCAAGAGCAAGAGCAAGAGCAACTGCAACTGCAACTGCAACTGCAACTGCAACTGCAACTGCAACTGCAACTGCAACTGCAACTGCAACTGCAACTGCAACTGCAATGATTATAGATCGAGAAGTCTACCAGAATAGGTAGCAGTAGACATCTTCACCGACTATAAAAGAACTAGCTTGCTCAACCACCTCTTACACGGCGTGCTTTGGGCCCCAGAATGTTCAGACAACGCCCAGGATCACCCCGCAGGCCGCGCCGGCACCTGCAATACCACCCTCAACCCATCACTTCGGCTATCGAATTTCAGGCTACCCGCACAGCGCTGCACAATTGCCTGAACGATGGCCAAGCCAAGTCCGCATCCGCTGCTCTGGCCATGACGCCAGAAACGCTCGGTCAGGTGCCCGAGGTCTGCCTCGGCGATGCCTGGCCCGTGATCGCGCACCATGAACCCCACCTGCCCCTCCACGGCCTGTACCTCCAGCTCCACCGCATCGTCACCGCCATGGCGCAAGGCGTTGTCCAGCAGGTTGCGCAGCGCCGCCACCGCGAGCGGTGCGGGCATGCTCAGGTAGACCTGGGCCGCCTCGGGCGGCAAGTTCAGGACGATCCTGCGGTTGTCACCACCCCCGGCGTCCTGCACCGCCTGACGCGCGACTTGCTCGGCACTGCACTGCACACCGTCGTCGAACGACAAGCTACCCTCCACCCGTGCCAGCATGAGCAATTGCTCCAGGGTCCGGTGCATGCGATCGGCGCCCTGTTCGGCATGCTCGAGCGCTTGTTCGCGCACCGTGCCCTCGGTCATGCGAGCAACCTGCAGGTGGGTCTTGATGGCTGTCAGCGGGCTGCGCAGCTCATGGGCGGCATCGTCGGTCAGGCGCCGCTCGCGCTCGATGGTCTGGGCGATGCGCACGAACAGCTGGTTCTGGGTCTCCAGCAACGGCTGGAGCTCACTGGGCATGCCGGCCACCTGCAACGGCTCGACACTGTCGGGGCGCCTGCGCCGCAGGGCATCGCGCATGCGATTGAGCGGCTCCAGGCCTTTGCCCAGCCCGATCCAGAGCAAGCCCAGGCTGCCCAGCAAGGCCATCAGCACCGGCGCCGAGGCAGCGAGCAGGATGGACTGGTTCAGGGCTTCGCGCTCCATGTGCCGGTCGGCTGTGGTGATGCGTACATCGCCATGGTTGTAGGTGAAGGTGCGCCATGAGGCATCGTCGATGGTCTGGTCGCGAAAACCACTGCGCCCGTCATCCATGACGCCATCGTGCTTGTGGTTGCTGGCCAGGATTTCCCCACGCAGCGAGCTGACCTGGCAGGCCATGCCGTCCGGTACGCTCAACTGGTCAGCCGCATAGTGAGTACCTTCGCCCTTGACGCTGAGCGGCTGGGGCAGCTGGTCGATCAGGCCGGCAACCATGCGTGCAGATGCCACCAGGCGCTGGTCGAGGGAGAACATCATCTGCTGGCGCAGGTCGCGCAACATCCAGGCGGCGGCCAGCGCCCAGATGATCACGAAGGCACTGCCCAGGATCAGGCTCAGGCGCACACGCAGGCTCATGATGGCGTCTCGGTGGGTGCATTGGCTGGGCCCAGGCGATAGCCTAGCCCGCGCACGGTCTCGACGATGCCATTGCCCAGCTTGCGGCGCAGGTGATGGATATGCACGTTCAGCGCATTGCTTTCCACTTCGTCGTTGAACCCGTACACGCAGTCCTTTAATTGCTCGCTGGACAGCACGCGCCCGGCGTTCTGCAACAGCGCCTGGAGCAAGGCTTGCTCACGACGAGACAGGTCCACGGGTTTGCCGGCAAGCGTAGCCTCGCAGCTGCTGGGGTCGTAACGCAGCGGGCCATGCTCGATCACGTTCACCGCACGGCCGGCGACTCGGCGCAGCAGGGTGTGCAGGCGCGCGGCCAGCTCGCGCAGGTCGAACGGCTTGAGCAGATAGTCGTCGGCCCCGGCCTGCAGGCCGTCGACGCGATCAGTGACCGCATCACGGGCGGTGAGCACCAGCACTGGCAACGTCTCACCTTGCTGACGCAGGCGGCGCAGCAGCTTCAGGCCGTCCTCGTCGGGCAGGCCAAGGTCGAGGATCATCACGTCGAACTGCGCCGCCTGGAGCATGGCCCGGGCGGCGGCGGCATTGCCCACCCGGTCGACGGTCAAGCCCTGTGCGGCAAGGCCTGCACAGATGCCAGCAGCGATGAGGTCGTCGTCCTCGCAAAGCAGAACGTGCATGGGTGGGGCTCCCGCAATGGTGTGGCCGATATTGCAGCGTGAATGGATTAAGGGGGAATTATGGACGCAGGCACAGGGTTTGGGGAGAAGGATTGGGCGGCGAAACGTGCGGATTGTCTGACAGTCAACGAGCGGTCTTGCCGGAGCGCCGGACCATGCGGTGCTTAACTTTGGGGGTCAACTGTCATGCACCACATCTGGAGTCTATCGGCTTCCCGTGTGGGAGCGGCCCTTGTGCCGCGATGGGCCGCGCAGCGGCCCCGGCACTATCAGCTGCGAAGCTGAAACCTCAAAACAGCGCCCCCCCCTGACTGATCCAGCCAGGCCCTTTTATAGAGATCGCTATCTTCCAGATACAGCGCAGCACCACGTGCCCCGCCCTGCTCAACGCCCTAAAACGCCCAGTGCCTCGGGCGTATCCACATCCATCAACACCCCCGCATCCGACACTTCGATCACCGTGCACGAGGCGCGGTTGGCATGCACCACCGCTCTGGCGCCTTCGTCACCGGTCAGCCCCAACAGCGCCGGCCAGAACGCGCGCCCGAAGATCACCGGATGCCCCTGCTGCCCAGCATGACGCGGCAGCACGATGGTCGAAGCCTGGGCGATCTCGGCCAGGTGCCTGAGGGTCGCGGCCTCTATCCACGGCATGTCCCCCAGCAAGATAGCCACCGCCTGCGCATCGCTGTCAGCCAGGGCGGCAACGCCTGCTGCCAGGCTGTGCCCCATGCCCGAAGCTGCCTGGGCACTGACGACCCAGCCACAGGCGGTGCCCAGGTCGAAGTCCTCGCGGCCCTCGTCCTCGCGTACCACGACACGCACATCCTCGAACACCGCCTCGGCCCGTTGTACACATTGGGCCAACAGGCTGCGCCCGTCGGGCAGCAGGGCCCGGCGCTTGTCGGCACCGAAGCGCCTGCTGCGCCCAGCGGCCAGGACCAGCGCCGCCACCTTCACAAGGCGGCCCGGTCAAGCCCGTTGCGCACCCGCAGTACATCTGCCAACACCGCCAATGCGATCTCGGCCGGCGTCTTGCTGCCCAGGTTGAGGCCGATGGGCGCATGGATGCGATCCAGCGCATCGGTATCCAGGCCGCCGATGCGGTGCAGCCGCTCGCGGCGTTTATCGGAGGTGGCGCGCGAACCCATCACGCCGATATAGAACGCCTCGGTACGCACAGCTTCGAGCATGGCCAGATCGTCGATCTTGGGATCGTGGGTGAGCGCCACCACGGCGGTGTCGGCATGACAACCGCCATTGAAGATGAATTCCGAGGGCAGCTCGCGGCGTACCTCGATACCGTCGATCTGCACCCCTTCGAGCACCTCCTCACGTGGCTCGCACAGGACCACTTCGAACCCCATGGCCTTGGCGAATTCGGCGCAGTACTGCGCAACACTGGAATACCCCGCCAGCAGCAGCCGCTGGGCGGCACCCACGCGCAGATGCACGCAGTCACCGTCGCGGTGCACGCGCGGCCCTTGACCGGCTGCGTCTGTCAGAGCCTGGATGCCGCTGGGCACCTTCACCTGGCGCAGTACCCGCCGCTGACCCTGCAACGCGCTTTCCAGCTGGCGCAGGTGGTCTTGCACCTCGCACGTGGACGGCAGGCGTTCCACCAGCACGTCCAGCACGCCGCCACAGGGCAAGCTGACCCGCGAGCGCGGGTCGCTGCCATCGCCGTAGCGCACGATGGCCGCCGGTTGCACGAACTCGCCCAGGGCCACGCGTTCAAGAAAATCGTCTTCGACGCAACCGCCGGACAACGACCCCAGCCACTGGCCCTTGTCGTTGACTGCCAGCAACGAGCCCGGCGCGCGGGGCGCCGAGCCGTAAGTGGCGAGCACGGTGCACAACCACACCGCTTGACCTGTGCTAGACCACTGCAACGCCTGGCGAATCACCTGTAGATCGAGATGCTGCACGCTTTACTCCGCTTTCAGCTCGGCCAGCTGTTGTTCACTGAAATCACCGGGCAGCCCGCCCCATGCCTGACGCAGGTAGTTGACCATGTCGGTCACCTGGCGTTCATCGAGCTTATCAGCGAACCCTGGCATCGGCTGCATGCGCTCAAAGCCGGTGAACTGCTGCTCGCGGATCCCGTCGAGTATCACCTTGGCCAGGTTGCGCGAATCGGCCTGGCGCAGCACCGTATTGCCTTGCATCGCCACGGCGATGTGCGGCTTGCCCTGCCCCTCCACGCCGTGGCAACCGGCGCATACGTTCAGGTATTGCTGGCGACCGCGCTGGGCACTTTCGCTCATCTGCGCCAGCGGCACGGGCGCGATCGCCTTGGCCACCGGCGGGTTGTCGCCGAGCAGGTAAGTGGCCATGGCGGCAAGGTCGGCGTCTTCCAGGTGCTGAGTGCTCAGGTGCACCACCGGAAACATTTCGTTGAACATACTGCCCTGGGCGCTGATCCCGTGCTTGAGGAACGCGGTCAGATCCGGTTGCGACCAGCCGCGCTCGGCCAGGTCGGTGGCCAGCAGGCTCGGGGCCAGGTATCCGTTGAGCAGCCCACCGCTCAGACGCAGGTCCTGCTGCAAGGCGCCGACCGCGTTGCGCGGGGTGTGGCACTCGCCGCAGTGCCCCATGACCTCGACCAGGTACTGGCCACGCTGCCAGGCAGGGCTGCTGCCTTCGACAGGCTGGGCCTGCACGCTCTTGCCGTACAGCATGTTCCAGCCGCTCAGGCCAAGGCGCACGTTGAACGGAAAACGCAGGGCCGTCCGGGGTGCCGGGCGATGGACCGGGGCGATGGTCTTGAGGTAGGCGAAGATCGCATCCGAGTCTTCACGCCGCATCAGGTGATACGAGGTATAGGGCATGGCCGGATACAGGTTGGCGCCGTCCTTGCGCTTGCCTTGGGTGACGGCCGCGAAGAACTCGTCGGCGTTGTAGTTGCCGATGCCGTACTGCTTGTCGGGCGTGATGTTGGTGCCGTAGATGGTGCCAAACGGCGAATGGATCGGCAGGCCACCGGCGAACGGCGCTCCGCCCTCGGCCGTGTGGCACGCCATGCAGTCGGCAGCACGGGCCAGGTACTGGCCGCGCTTGATCTGGCCGTCATCACTGGCCAGCGCCGAGCACGTTGCGGCAAGGCCATACGCTAGCGCCAGGGCGCTACGGAAAAAGCCCATGCTCAACCCTCCTTTACCAGGCCGAGGTCATCGAGCACCGTGCGCGTGGCCTGGTAGTAGCGCACATAGCCGGTGCAACGGCAGATGTGGTGACCAAGGCTGGCTTCGATACGTGCTTGCACCTCGCTCTTTTTCAGCGGCTGGCGCTGTGCGGTTTCCACCAGGACTGTGGCGGCGTTGACGAAGCCTGGTGCGCAGTAGCTGCACTGGAACGCGAACAGGTCGACGAACTTCTGTTGGATCGGGTTCAACGTAAGGTTGCCAGCCTCGTCCTGCTGGGCGTGGCCTTCGATGGTACGGACCTTCTTGCCTTCGAAGTAATGGGCGCCGGTGATGCAGGTGCGCACTTCTTCGCTGGTGCCGTCGGGGTTGTCGACGATCACCACGCAGGCGTGGCAGATGCCCTGCCCGCAGCCAAGGCGCGAGCCGGTGAGGTTCTGGTGCTCGTGCAGGTAGTCGATCATCGCCAGGTCGTCAGGGACCTGGACCGGGCCGACCGGTTGACCGTTGAGGGTCAGTTGCAGTGGACGGTTAGCCATTGAGGGCCTCCTGGATACGGGCTGGGGTAATGGGAAGATCGCGTACGCGCTTGCCGATGGCATGGGCCACGGCATTGCCGATGGCACCGACGATCGGGATCATCACCACCTCGGCGATGCCTTTGGACGGGTCGGTGGGTGAAAGCGGCGGAAGAATCTCGCTGCTTTGCGTCCATACCGCCACATCACGCGCGTGCGGCAGGCGGTACCGGTTGAAGTTCCAGTCGCCCTCCCCCGGCCCGCCTTCGTACAACGGCATTTCCTCGGTCAGTGCATGGCCAATGCCCATGGCGATGCCGCCTTCGAGCTGGCCCTTGACCAGTTCAGGCACCAGCACGCGGCCGCATTCGACCCAGCTGTGGTGATCGAGGACCTGCACCTGGTGCGTGCCTTTGTTCACCTTCACCTCCACCAGGGTGGCGACCGGGCTGTAATAGGTGACCATGGCGTTGTTCAACTGTGTATCGGGGTAAGCAGGGTTCTGACGGTCGAGCAGGTGGTAGCCGCTGCTGGTCATCTGCGCCTTCTTGGCATTGGCGGCGCCGTCGCCGTACTTCACGGCCAACGCGTCGAGCGGGAAACGCTCGCGCACGCCGTCGATGACGAAGTCGGACTCAGCCCAGCTCCAGCGGTTGAAACCGTGGACGCTCACGCCTGTTACCAGGCCCATGGCATGGGCCTTCTCGGCCAGTTGCGCAAAAGGAATAGGCGCCAGGCCGTTGCCGGTCAGCTCACCGTTGACCCACACTGCGTTTTCCCGACGCACCACCAGCGGGTTGGCCTGGCCGCCGTGCGGGCCCTGGGTCCAGATGGCCATGGCAGCAGGCCATAGGCCGTGATTGAACAACGCGCGAGCCGCCTCGCGTGTGGCATGGCTGAAATAGAACGCCGAGTTGGTCGCCGACGAGGGTGAGGCCAGCTTGCCGACCCAGCGCGGGTTGCGCAGGGCGGCGTCCTGTTCGGCCTGGCTGATCAGGTACGGGTTGCCGCTGGTGGACAGTTGAAGCTCGGGCCACTCGGTGACGGCAGTGAGCACTTCGTCGGCCGAACGGCCCAGGAAATCGCTGACCACCAGTGCCTGGGAGGTGGACATGCCGGTGCCAAGCTCGGTGCCGATGTGGCGCAGGCTGATGCGCCCGTCGCGGCTGAACTCGATGCTGGCCATGGGTGCTTCGGCGCCGGTGCCGAAGTCTTTCTGGCAGATGGCAAAGCCAGTGCCGTACCAATGATCCGGGTCGCTGGCCTCGCGCCGTTGCTTGCGTGCATCACGGTTACGCCAGCCTTCGTGCTGAGCCGCCTTGTCGAGGATCTCGTGCAGGCGCAATGCACCGGCTGGCACCGCGCCCTGGGTATTCTTCATGCCCGACTTCAGGGCATTGTTGCGCCGCAGGTCAATGGCATCGACGCCCAGGCGGCCGGCCACTTCGTCCACCATCATCTCGGTGGCGGCCATGCTTTGCAGGGTGCCGTAACCGCGCATGGAGCCGGCTTCCACTGCCCGCGAATGATAGGCAGTGACTGCCAGATCGTTCTGCGGCATGTAGTAGATCGACTGGGCAGCGGTAGCGCCTACGGCTGCAACGGAGGGGCTGTAGTTAATGCGACCACCGCCGTCACAGCTCATGTCGGCACGGAAGATCTTGAAGCTGTTGTCCTTCTTGTCCACCGCCAGCTGGTAACGGATGTCGAAGGCGTGGCGCTTGATGCCGCTCTGGAATTGCTCGTAGCGGTCGTTGGCCAGGCGCACCGGCACGCCCTCGCCATACAGCGCTGCCACGGCAGCGTAGAAGACGAAGATGTTGTTGTCCTTGGAGCCGTAGCCGACGGTGTAGCCTGGGTGCATGTTCAAGTGCTTGAGGCCAAAGCGTGACGGCTTGATCATGTGCACGCATTCCTGCGCGGCCTCGAACGGGCACTGGGTCGCCACGACGAAATGCAGGGTGCCGCTGGCCTCGTCGAACCAACCGTTGCCGTTGTCCGGCTCCAAGGCCGCCGGCTCGATGGAGGGGGTCTTGAAGCGCTCGTCGAAGACCAGCCAGTGCTCGGGCGGGTTGGCCAGCTGTTCGGCCATGCGGTTGGCGTAGAACAGGCCCTGCTCGGTGAGGTCGCCATGTTGGTTGGGCGACTTGGACCACACCGGCTTGCGGTTGAGGATGGTGGGAAACAGCGGCGAATCCTTCAGGCTGGAGAATTCGTCTTCGTCGAACGGGGTGGCGCCACCCACCCGCACGAAGCGGAAACTGCCGTAGGGGTCACGCTGGTACAACGGCGCCTGGGCGCCGTAGCGAATCACCTGGTCGTTGAATTGCAGCAGGCGCTTGGCCTGACGAAAGCGCTCGAAGTCGTGCCAGATCAGCAGCGCCACCGGATGGCCGATGAACATCGGGACCTTGCCAGGGGGCAAGAGCGGGTCTGGCGAGTGCGCCTCGGGCCAGGCGATGCCGTCGCGCTCCAGGTCGGCAGCGGTGACGATGCGGTCCGGTTGCAACTCGGCACCCAGCACACTGAGGTCGTGGCCTTCATAGAGGCGGTCGGCCTTGGTGGCCTTGAGCAACAGAGCGTGGCCTTGCTGCGCAGGCCAGCCGGGCATGTCCTTGGCACGAATGTCACGGGCGAAGACCTTGTTGCCACAGACTTTCGACAACGCGTCGTTACGAAAGCGCGCCTTGCCGTCATGGTTCATCCATTTGAGCGGCGAGGCGGTAACCCGGTCCTCCATCAGCGCGGCGAACGCCTGGCTGCCAAGCGGCGCCAGGGTCACGCCGACGCCAGCGATCAGGCCGCCTTGCAGAAAGGCGCGCCGGGAAATATCACGGTTGGACATGCTTGATCCTCTGGGCAGCAGGGGGTGCTGCCCATGTGTTCTTAATTCTTGTGCAGGGGTCGAGGGGGTCGAAACCCTGTCGTGCAGGTCAGGAAAAACTGACTTGATTGTCAACTTTACCGCATTGACGCCATCACAAGCAAAGTCAAGCTGACATTGTGTCGCGGTATTTCGTCGAACCCTGAGGTCAGCCGACTTGCTTCAACCCTATTCCCGCGTTAACAGTGGGTTAATCGATCCTCGCCAGCATGGCCCCATTCAACGATCTGCCAAGGCAAACTCATGCGCGTTTTTCTGCTGTTATTGATGGTGCTGCTGGCTGGCCCAGCGCAGGCCAACCCATTCGCCACCAAGCCTGACTTTCTACCCGTCGAACAGGCTTTCGTGCTAACCCACGACCGTCAGGCCGACGGCTCTACCCGCCTGTATTTTCAGATTCAGCCGGGCTATTACCTGTACCAGAAACGCCTGAAGTTCGACGGGCTGCCCACGGCCCAGCATCCGCCCTTGCCTGCGGGCATCAATCACCACGATGAGTTTTTCGGCGACAGCACCGTCTACCGCGAACAGCTTGAGTTGATGGTGCCCCCCGGCGCCCAGGGGCAGTTGCGTCTTGGCTGGCAAGGCTGCGCCGATGCGGGCCTGTGCTACCCCCCGCAGACGACGCTGGTCGACCTGGGAGGCGAAGCCTCGGTCGCCACCCTGGAAGCTGAGCAGGCCAGCGATCAGGCGTTGGCCAGCGGCCTGCAGCAGGGCAACCTGGCCTGGGGCCTGCTGGCCTTCTTCGGCCTGGGCCTGCTGCTGGCCTTTACGCCCTGTTCGTTGCCGATGCTGCCGATTCTCGCCGGGCTGGTGCTGGGCAATGGTGCCAGTGCACGGCGTGGCTGGATGCTGGCTGGCACCTACGTGCTGAGCATGGCCCTGGTGTATGCCGCCTTGGGTGTGGTGGCTGCGCTACTGGGCGCCAGCTTGCAGGCCTGGCTGCAACAACCCTGGTTACTGGGCAGCCTGGCCGCTTTGTTCGTGTTGTTGGCCCTGCCCATGTTCGGTGCCTTCGAACTGCAATTGCCCGCTGCCCTGCGCGACCGCCTGGACCGCGCCGGCCAGGGCACGCGCGGTGGCAACCTGTATGGTGCTGCGCTGCTGGGCGTGTTGTCCGGGCTGCTGCTGGGGCCCTGCATGACCGCGCCGCTGGCCGGGGCGCTGTTGTACATCGCCCAGAGCGGCGACGTGCTTCAAGGGGCGCTGGTGCTGTTCAGCCTGGGCCTGGGCATGGGAGTACCGCTGCTGCTGATCGTGACCCTGGGCAACCGCTTCCTGCCACGCCCTGGCGCCTGGATGAACCTGGTCAAAGGCATCTTCGGCTTCGTGTTCCTGGCCATGGCGCTGTACACCGTGCGCAGCCTGCTCCCGGCCAGCTTGCTGTTGGCCTTGAGCGGGGCCTGGCTGATCGCACTGGGCTGGACCGCCTGGCCTGCGCTACAGCGCCTTCCGGCGCTGCGCATTGCACCGTTGCTGGCAGCCATGTGGGGCGGCTTGCTGCTGGTCGGCGCCGCTGCCGGCGGCGATGACCTGTGGCAACCGCTGCGCCCATTCACGGGTGGGACGGTGGCCGCCACCGACTCGCCTGCCCACGACGCCTTCGTCACCGTGAGTACGCCCGAGGCACTGCAACGGGAGCTGGACGCGGCCAAAGGCCGCAACCAGTGGGTACTGCTCGATTACTACGCCGACTGGTGCGTGGCCTGCAAGGTTATGGAAAAGCAGGTGTTCAGCCGCAGCGACGTCCAGGCCGAACTGGCCGGCGTGCACCTGCTGCGCCTGGACGTCACCACCGATACGCCCGCCAGCAAGGCGCTGTTGCAGCGTTACCAGGTGCCTGGCCCACCTACCCTGATCTGGCTCGGCCCAGAAGGCCAGGAGCGCCGGGCAAGGCGCATCACCGGAGAAGTGGATGCCGCCACCTTCGTGCAACAGTGGACCCTCACCCGGAGCCAGGGCTGATGCTGACCGTGACCCTGGGGCCACTGACCATGGCCCTGAACCATCTGGTGCTGCTGTGTGCCCTGGGCATTGCCAGCGTGGTCGGCTGGTGGGTGGCACGGCGTGGCGGCGAGAGCCCCGAGTCCGCGCTGTTCAATCTGTTCCTGATCGGCCTGTTGTGCGCGCGGATCGGATTTGTCGCGGCCTACTGGTCGATGTACCGGGGCGATCTGCTCCAGATCATCGACATCCGCGACGGCGGTTTCCTGCTCTGGCCAGGGCTTGTGGGCATCAGCCTGGCTGCTGTGTGGCAAGGCTGGCGTCGCCCTGGCCTGCGCCGGCCATTGAGCTGGGCGCTGTTCAGCGGCGCCTTGTTCTGGGGGTTGGCCAGCTTGGGTAGCCACCTGTACAGCAAGGGGACCGAATTGCCTGCCATCACCCTGCGCGATGCCGCAGGCGAGTCGGTGGCGTTGCAGCGCTACCGGGGTAAGCCGCTGGTGATCAACATCTGGGCGACCTGGTGCCCGCCCTGCCGTCGGGAAATGCCTGTACTGCAACAAGCGCAAGGCGAGTACCCCCATGTGACGTTCCTGTTCGTCAACCAAGGCGAGACACCTGAAAACGTCAGCACTTTCCTGGCCACCACCGGCTTGAGCCTGACCCACGTGCTGTTCGACGGCACTGGCCTGCTGGCCCAGCGCGTCGGCTCCATGGCCCTGCCTACCACCCTGTTCTACGACGAGGGCGGCCGCCTGCTTGGCAGCCATCTGGGCGAGCTGTCGCGCGCCAGCCTGCGTCACGCCCTGGAATCCTACCAACGGGCCGCCACGCCCGAACCTGCCGCACAAGGACATTGACCATGCGATTGCCTGCACTCTTCCCGCTCACCGCTTGCTTGCTTGCCAGCCCCGCCCTGTATGCCGAAGACCTGCCCAAGGCGGTCCAGCAGTTGCAAAGCAAGGGCGCCGTGATCAAGGGCAGCTTCGATGCGCCCGACGGCCTGCGCGGCTATGCCGCCGAGTACCAGAACAACCCCCTGGCCCTGTACCTGACCCCTGACGGCAAGCACGTGCTGGTGGGCAACCTGTTCGACGAGCAGGGCCAGGACCTGAGCGCCGCCCCGCTGGAGAAGCTGGTCTACGGCCCCATGACCCAGGCGTTCTGGCAAAAGATGGAGAAGTCCGCCTGGATCGCCGACGGCAAGGCCGATGCACCGCGCAAGATCTACCTGTTCAGCGACCCCAACTGCCCGTATTGCAACATGTTCTGGGAACAGGCCCGCCCCTGGGTGGAATCGGGCAAGGTGCAGCTGCGCCACATCATGGTGGGTATCATCCGTGAAGACAGCCCAGGTAAGTCGGCAGCACTGCTCGCCGCCAAGGACCCTGCCAAGGCGCTGCAGCAGCACGAGAAAGCCGGCAAGGCCAGCACCCTCAAGGCCCTGGACAAGGTGCCGGCCGAGGTGCAGCAAAAGCTCGCCTTCAACATGGCCCTGATGCAGGAGATGGGCCTGCAGGCCACTCCTGCGATCTTCTACCGGGACAGTGAAGGCAAGGTGCACAGCCAGCAAGGGGCACCGCGGCCTGAGATGTTGGGGACGATTTTGGGTAAGCGGTGAATAACGGGAATACGCGCTGAAGTCCCTGGGAATTAGAGTCTCAAGGTGCAGTGCAAACAGCCTGGGATTTGCCCGTGATGCTTCGCACTGAATCCAAAAGCCACTCATTCCTGGGAGCGGCCTCACCGGGGCGCTGGACCGGCCGCGAGAGGCCGCACCGCAGCATCAGGACTTCAGCCCCGCAGCCCCTGCGACTTCGTTAGCCCTTGAACGGACGAACGATTGCTCATCGCCCGCCGCCCCTCACAACCCCTCCAACTCCGCCATCAAGTCACTCAACCGATCCACCTTGTCTTCATTCAGCGCACTGCCCTGCAGCCCCTCCACGTACACGGCCAGTTCCGCCACCGTGCTGCACTCGAACATCGCCCGCAGTGGCACGTTCAGTTGCAGTTGCTTCTGCACCCGCGAGGCAATCTGGGTGGCCAGTAGCGAGTGGCCGCCCAGTTCGAAGAAGTTGTCGTGCACACCGACCCGGTCGGCCTTGAGCACCTCGGCCCAGATACCGGCCAGCAGGCCCTCGAGGTCGCTGCGCGGTGCCTGATAGGCCTGGCTGTGCTGGCTGCCGATGTCGATGGCGGGCAGGGCCTTGCGGTCGAGCTTGCCGTTGGCATTGTGAGGCAAGGCCTCAAGCCAGGCCCAATGCAGGGGCACCATGTACTCAGGCAGCTCGGCGCGCAGGCGTGCCTTGAGCTGAGCGAGCACGGTGTCGTCGCCCGTGACCCCGTGGTGAGGCACCAGGTAACCCACCAGGTGCTTGCCGTTGACACCTTCCTGCACAGCGACCGCTGCATCGCGGACCTGCGGCTGCTCATGCAGCCGGGCCTCGATTTCTCCCAGTTCGATACGGTAACCGCGAATCTTCACCTGGTTATCGATCCGGCCTACGTACTCGAGCACACCGTCAGGCCGCTGGCGGGCCAGGTCGCCGGTGCGGTACAGACGCTCGCCTGCTGCACCGTAAGGGTGGGGAATGAACGCCAGCGCCGTGCGTGCCGGGTCGCCCACGTAGCCACGGCCCACACCCGTACCCGCCACGCACAACTCGCCCACGGCCCCCAAGGGCACCAGTTGCTGTTCATCGCCCAGCAGGTACAGCCGGTTGTTGTCGGTCGGGGTGCCGATGGGCAGGTAGCTGCCTTGGGTAGAGTCGGCATCGACACGGAAGAACGCCACGTCATCCGAACATTCCGCTGGCCCGTAGGCGTTGACCAGGCCGATCCGTGGGTAACGTTGCAGCCATTGCGCCGCCAACTCCGGTGGCATGGCTTCGCCGGTAGGCAGCATCCAGCGCAGGCCGTCCAGCGCCTGGTGTTCGCTGGCAAGCATGCCCTGGATCAGCGATGGCACGCTCTCAAGAACGGTGATGCCGGTGGCCTGGACATGGGTGAGCAGGCCCTGGGGATCGTGGGCAATGGCGTTGGGCACGATTTCAACCTGGGCGCCGAACAGCGGCGCGGCCAGGAACTGCCACACCGAAATGTCGAAGCTCTGCGACGCCGTCTGCGCAATGACATCGTGCTCGGTCAGCGCCAGGTAGGGCACCTTGCTCAGCTGGTTGTTGAGCATGCCGCGCTGCTCCACCATCACGCCCTTGGGCAAGCCGGTGGAGCCTGAGGTGTAGATCACGTAAGCGAGGTTGTCCGGGCCGCTGTGGACCCCAGGGTTGTGGCTGTCCATGGTGCAGGTCTGGACGGTTTCCCACACTAACAACTGGGGCCGTACGCCAGGGTTCAGGGCTTGCAGCAAGGCCTGCCCCTGCTCGGCACAGGCCGCGCTGCACACCAGCACCGGCGCCCGGCTGAGCTCAAGGATGCTTTGCAGGCGCGCAGGTGGCAGGCCTGGGTCCAGCGGCAGGTAACCAGCACCGGCCTTGAAGCTGCCAACGATCATGCCCAGCAGCGGCAGGCCGCGATCGGCCAGCAGGGCCACCGGCTGATCCAGCCGTACACCAGCCCCGATCAATGCATGGCCCAGGCGGTTGGCCGCCAGGTTCAGCCTGGCATAGTCGTACTCGGCGTCCAGGCACCGGGCCACGGTACGCTGGGGATGGGCGGCCACGCGCGCCTCGAACTGCGCGACATAACTCTGCTCCAGGGGGTAAGCCCGCTGAGTGTCGTTGCATGCCTGGAGCAAGAAACGCTGTTCCTCGGCGCCCACCAGCGGCAAGGCTTGCACCTGTTCGTCGAACCCCTGGACCAGCGCCAGGAGCAGGCGCTTGAATTCGGCCAGCAAGCGCTCGACGGTCGGGTAGTCGAAGTAGCGCTGGTCGAACGAGAGGTGCAGGCCCAGGTCATCACCTGGGTAACAGACCGCGGTGAGCGGGAAATTGGTGTGGGTGCGACCTGAGTCGGAGGTAGCATCCAGGTGCTTGGCGTGGTCGAGCACGGCGGTTTCCACCGGGGCGTTCTCGAACACGAACAGGCTGTCGAACAACGGCTGGCCCTTGGGCAGTTCGCTGCACGCCTGGATGTCCACCAGCGGCAGGTATTCGTACTCGCGCAATTCCATGTTGCGCTCCAGCAAACCCTGCAACCACTGGCGCACAGTGCACCCTTGGCCAACCGCTGGCAGCTGCACACGCAGCACCACGCTGTTGATGAACAGGCCGACGGTGCGTTGCATCTGCGGCATGCTCACCGGCCGACCCGCCACGGTCACGCCGAAGGCCACGTCGCGCTCGCCGCTGTAGCGCGCCAGCACCAGGGCCCAGGCCGCCTGGGCGAAAGTGTTGACGGTCAACTGGTGAGCCTGGGCCAGCTCGCGCAGGCGAGTGCCCTCACTGACCGCCAGGCGCGTGTAGCAATCACCGACGACCATGCCGCTGCCCGCATGCTCATGGCGCAACGGACGATCGCTTGGCAGCGCCGTGGCGCGCTCGAAGCCGGCCAGGTTGGCCTGCCACCAGGCACGCGCGTCGTCCAACCCCTGGCGCTGCAGCCAGCCAATGTAGTCACGGTAGCGCGGCGGCACCGGCAGTTGCGCCTGTCGGTCCTCGCCCAGCGCCTGATAGATTTCGAAGAAGTCGTTCATCAGCAGCGAGCGGCACCAGGCATCGATGAGGATGTGGTGGTTGCTCATCATGAACCAGTAGCGCGCATCGGCCACTCGCACCAAGCGCAGGTGGAACGGCGGCGTGTGCAACACGTCGAAGCCGGCTTCGCGCTCCTGCTTGTGCAGGGCTTGCAGGCGAGCCTCCTGGTCGGCGTCGTCCAGGTCGCGCCAGTCCTGGTAATCCATGGCCAATTGCCCGGGCTTGTGGATGATCTGCAGCATGGCCTCGCCACTGTTCCAGCTGAACGAGGCGCGCAAGGCCTCATGCCGCGCCACCACCTGTTGCCAGGCCTGGGCGAAGCGCTGCGGGTCGAGTGCGCTGCTGATGCGGTAGCGGTCCTGCATGTAGTACAGGCCCGTGCCGGGTTCGAGCAGGGTGTGCAGCAGCATGCCTTCCTGCATTGGGGTCAGGGGGTAGACGTCCTCGATCAGGTTGGCCGGCACGGGCAACGCGTCGATCTGCGCCTGGGTAAGGTGCGCCAGGGGGAAGTCCGAGGGGGTGTAGCTGCCCTGCCCGTCTGCCAGGCAATGGTCGATCAGCGCCACCAGTTCCTGGCGATAGGCATTCGCCAGCGTGGCGATGGTGTGCGGCTCATAGCGTTCGCGGCTGAATGTCCAGCGCAGTTGCAACGCACCGCCGTAGACCTGGCCATCGACACTCAGCCAGTTGGGCAGCGCCGCATCCGGGTCATGGGCCAGGCCCACCGGCGCGTCCACCGGCGTGAACAGCGCGCCGTCGTCGAACTGCTGGTCGAACTGCCCCAGGTAGTTGAAGGTGATGCGCGCTTGGGCCAGGGCCGCCATTTGCTCGCGCGCTGCCGGGTCCGCCAGGTAGCGCAGCACACCGTAGCCAAGGCCCTTGTGCGGCACCTGGCGCAACTGCTCCTTGATGCGCTTGATGGACGCCGCCCGTGCCTGGTCATCATCCCCTGCCAGGGGGGACAGGCTCAACGGATAAGCGTTGGTGAACCAGCCGACGCTGCGGGTCAGGTCCATGTCCTCGAACAACCCGTCCCGGCCATGGCCCTCCAACTGCACCAGCGCCTGCGGCTGGCCAGTCCACTGGCACAGGGTGCGGGCCAGTGCCGTCAGCAGCAGGTCATTGACCTGGGTGTGGTAGGCCGCAGGCGCCTGCTGCAGCAACTGGCGGGTCTGCTGGGCATCCAGGCCGATGGTCACGGTCCGGGCATGACGCTGCACGTTGCCGCCCTGGGGATGATCGCAGGGTAGCTCATGGCGTACCTCACCCACCTGGGCCTGCCACTGGCCCAGCTCGTCACGCAGCGAATCGCTGCTGGCATAGGCTGCCAGCCGCGCCGCCCAGTCACCTGGGGCATGGGTCTTGGCCGGCAGGGCCTGGCCTCGGTACAGCGCCTGCAAGTCTTCGAGCAGGATGCGCCAGGAAACGCCGTCGACCACCAAGTGATGGATGGTCAATGCCAGGCGTTGTTCGCCCTCCCCGTCACTCACCAGCAAGGCACGGAGCAAGGGACCGCGCTGCAGGTCGAGGCTGCGTTGCAGGTCGGTGTACAGCGCCTGGCAATCGTCCAGGTCGGCGACCGTGGCCGACCACAGCAGCTGTTGATCATCAGGCTGGGCGTACTCGGCCTGCCAATGGCCAGCAGCATCGCTGAAACGCAGGCGCAAGCTGTCGTGGTGCTCCACCAGGGCGGCCAGCGCGGTGTGCAGCCGGGTCTGATCCAGCGGCACGCGGCATTGCAACAGCACGGCCTGGTTCCAGTGCTGCGGCTGCGCCAACGCGCTGTCGAAGAACCAGTGCTGGATCGGGGTCAACTGTGCGCTGCCCTGGCGTAGGCCTTGCTCGATGCTGTCGGTGACCTGCACCGGCTGCACGATGGCCGCCAGGGCCTGGATGGTCTGGTGCTGGAACAGGTCACGCGGGGAGAATTGCAGGCCTACCTGCCGCGCGCGGCTCACCACTTGGATCGACAGGATCGAGTCACCGCCCAGTTCGAAGAAATTGTCCTGAACACCGACCTGATCGACGTTGAGCACCTCGCCCCAGACCTGCGCCAATTGCGCTTGCACATCATTGGTCGGCGCTTGGTAATGCTGGCGAGCCTGGTCGAGGTCGGGCAGCGGCAAGGCCCGGCGGTCCAGCTTGCCATTGCCCATCAACGGCAGGGAATCGAGCAGCACCAGGTGCGCCGGCACCATGTAGTCCGGCAGATGCTGATGGGCATGGGCTTTGACGGCTTCGCGCAGCTGTTGCTGGGCATGCGGGTCGCCAGCGGCGTGCTGGCTTACGAGGTAGCCGACCAGTTGCCGCACGCCCTGCATGTCAACGGCGATGACCACCGCTTCATCCACATCGGCATGGGCCTGCAAGCGGCTTTCGATTTCACCCAGCTCGATGCGGAAGCCGCGAATCTTCACCTGCTGATCGGCGCGCCCGATGTACTCCACCAGGCCATCCTGGCCCAGGCGCACTAGGTCGCCGGTGCGGTACAGGCGCCCGCCGGTGTGGCTGAAGGGGTCGGCGACGAAGCGTTCGGCGGTCAGCCCAGGACGGTCGTGGTAGCCCTGGGCCAGGCCGGCGCCGCCCACATACAGCTCACCGATGCCCCCCTGGGGCAACAGGGCCAGGTCATCATCGAGGATGTAGGCCGTGCGTTGGCCGATCACCCGCCCGATGGGCACGCTGCCCAGGTCGGCCGCCAGCGATTGCGGGGCCAGGGCGGCCAGCGGCATGACCACGGTTTCGGTGGGGCCGTAGGCGTTGAACAGCTGATCAGGGGTGAAGGCCTGGCGGATGCGCTGCAGGTGCTCGCCGGTCAACGCCTCGCCCCCGGTGATCACCAGGCGCACCGGCAGGCACTCGCCCTGCACGGCCAGATGCTGAGCCAACTGGCTGCCGTAGCTGGGCGTGAAGCCCAGCACGCTGACGTGTTGCTCTCGCACCAGCTGGCAGATCTCGTCGGCGCCCCACTGCCCTTGGGCGCGGATGACCACACGTGCGCCACACAGCAGCGGCACCCACAGCCGTTCGCTGGCCGCGTCGAAGTTGATGGAATAGAAATGCAGCTCGCAATCGTCACTGCGCATGCCAAACGCCTGGATCACTGCCTGGCAGTGCATGGCGAACTCGCCATGGCTGACCACCACACCTTTGGGTTTGCCGGTGGACCCGGAGGTGTAGATCAGATAAGCCGGGTGCTGCGCCAGGCTGACATCGTCCAGCGGCGCCTCGCTATAGGCGCCCAGCGTAGGCTGGTCGTCTTCCAGGCTCCAGCAGGCCAGGTGCTCCGGCAGCGGCCCGAGGTCTTGCAGCAAGCGGCGTTGGCTGAGCAGTACGGCGACCTGGCTGTCCTCGATCATGTAGCGCAAGCGGTCCAGCGGGTACTCCGGGTCAAGCGGTACATAGGCGCCACCGGCCTTCAGTACTGCCAGCAGGCCGACGACCATTTCCAGCGAGCGTTCGAGCGCCACGCCCACCCGCACCTGCGGGCCGACACCGCGCTCGCGCAAGGCGCGGGCCAGGCGGTTGGCCTGCTGATCGAGCTCGGCGTAGCTCAGGTGCTGGCCGGCGAACGTCAGGGCCCGTGCTTGCGGGTCTTGGGCCGCCTGGGCCGCGAACAGCCCATGCAGTGTATGCCGCGCCGTGCTGACCGGCTCGCCGCGCAGTCGCGCGACCAGCCCCTGCTGTTCGGCGCTGCTGAGCATCGGCAGTTCGCACAGGCGTTGCTGCGGCTGGTCCAGCAGCCCGATCAGCAACTGCTGCCAATGCGCGGCCATGCGGGCAATGCGTGGCGCGTCGAACAGGTCCTGGCTGTAGGTCAGGCAGCAGCCCAGACGGCCATCGAGGTCCGTGACCTCCAGGTAGAGGTCGAACTTGGTGGCGGCTGCGTCGTTGACCAGGTAGTCCACCTGCATGCCGGCCAGCGTACGGCTTTGCTGGAAGGCCCAGCGCTGCACGTTGCACATCACCTGGAACAGCGGGTTGTAGGCGCTGCTGCGCGGCGGGTGCAAGGCCTCGACCAGTTGTTCGAACGGCAAGTCCTGGTGGGACTGCCCCTCGATGGCGGCCTGGCGCACCTGCTCGAGCACCTCGGCAGCGGTCATCTGGCCGTCCAGCTCGCAGCGCAGCACCTGGGTGTTGAGGAAGGCACCGATCAGCCCTTCGCTCTCGGGGCGGATGCGGTTGGCCACCGGCGCGCCGATACGCAGGTCGCGCTGACCACTGTAGCGGTGCAACAGCACCGCCAGGGTGGCGGTCATGGTCATGAACAAGGTCAGGCCACGCTGGCTGTTGAAGGTGTGCACGCGCTGCACCAGCGCAGGGTCCAGCTCGAACCTGTAGAGCTCGCCCTTGTGGCTTTGCACGGCAGGTCGAGGGCGGTCGGTGGGCAGCGCCAGTACCGGGTGCTCTTGTCCCAGCCGCTGTTTCCAGTAAGCCAGCTGGCGAGCGCCCTCTCCGCTGTCCAGCCATTGCCGTTGCCATACGCTGTAGTCCAGGTACTGGACGGGCAAGGGCGTCAGCGGCGACTCACGGTCGTCAACGAAGGCTTCGTACAGCTCGCCCAATTCGCGGGCAAAGATATCCATGGCCCAGCCTTCGGTGACGATGTGGTGCAAGGTGAGCACGAAGACGTGTTCGCGCTCCTGCAGCTTGACCAGGCAGCCACGCAGCAGGGGGCCACTCTCCAGGTCGAACGCCTGGTGTGCCTGCTGGTCGGCCAGCTGTTGCAGGCGCTGCTGGCGGGCAGCGTCGGGCAGTGCACTGAAATCTTGCCAGGCCAGCTGCAGGTTGCTGTCGTCGGCCACGCACTGATAAGGCACGCCCTCGATGCTGGGGAAGGTGGTGCGCAGGGTTTCGTGACGCACGACCAGCGCGTGCAACGCCCGCTCGAAGGCATCTACATGCAGGGTGCCGCGCAGGCGCGCCATGCCGCCGACGTTGTAGGCCGGGCTGTTGGGCTCCATTTGCCAAAGGAACCACATGCGCTGTTGCGAATAGGAAAGCGGTACCGCCTGACGGCGATCCACGCGCGGGATGTCGCCTTGCGCATTGCGTTCACCGCTGGCCTGGATGCGTGCGACTTCAGCGCAGAAGGCGCCCAGCTCGCTGGCGTCGAACAGGGCTTTCAACGGTAGCTCGACGTCGCAGGCCTGTCGCGTGCGCGAGACGATTTGCGTCGCCAGCAAGGAGTGCCCGCCCAGGGCGAAGAAATCGTCCTGCAAGCCGACCTGGGGCAGGCCCAACACCTCGCACCAGATGGCCGCGACCTGCCGTTGCAAGGGGCTGTGTGGCTCGATGTGCTCACGCTGCTGCCACACAGGCGCCGGTAATGCCTTGCGATCGACCTTGCCGCTCGGGCCGAGCGGCATCTGCGCCAGCCACATCAGCTGTGCGGGCACCATGTAGGCCGGAAGTTGCTCGGCAAGCGCCGCGAGCAAGGGGCCCGATTCGGCAGTGCCGCTGTAGTAACCCACCAGTTGTGCGCCGACGGTGTCCTGATGAACCCGCACCACCGCCTGCTCGACGCCGGCCTGGGCCAGCAGGCAGGCCTGCACTTCTTCGGGCTCCACGCGGAAGCCACGTACTTTCACCTGGTGGTCGAGGCGGCCCAGGTACTCAAGCGCCGGGTACTGCACCAACCAGCGCACTCGGTCGCCGCTTCGGTACAGGCGCTGGCCATTGCCGCCAGGCTGGGGCACGAAGCGCTCGGCCGTCAGGCCAGGGCGGCCCAGGTAGCCACGGGCCAAGCCCGTGCCACCCAGGTACAGCTCGCCCGGCACCCCAGGTGCACTCAGGTGCAGCTCATCGTCCAGCACCTGACACAGCACATTGCCCAACGGGCGGCCCATGGGCGAATGCCCACCGTCGCTGGCGGTGCAATGCCAGTGGGTGACGTTGATGGCGGTTTCGGTCGGGCCGTAACGGTTGTGCAGCTGCACCTGTGGCAGCACCTGCAAGACCCGGTCGCGCAAGGCAGCCGACAACGCCTCGCCGCCGGAGAACAGGCGGCGCAGGCTGCTGCAGCCCGCAGCCTGGGGTTCCTGGACGAATACCTGCAACAAAGGTGGCACGAAATGCAGGGTGGTCACGCCATGGGCCTGCACCAGCGCTGCGATGCGCTGCGGATCGCGGTGCTCACCGGCACCGGCAAGTACCAGCTTGCAGCCGGTGATCAGCGGCCAGAAGCATTCCCACACCGAAACATCGAAACTGATCGGTGCCTTCTGCATCAACACGTCGTCCGCGCCAAGTGCGTAGGTCGCCTGCATCCACTGCAGCCGCTCGGTGAGCGCCCCGTGGGTGTTGCCTACGCCCTTGGGCTGGCCGGTGGAGCCGGAGGTATAGATCACGTAGGCCAGGTTGTCGGCGTCCAGGTGGAGCCGGGGCGGTTGGCTCGGCCAGTTGTCCAGGTGCAGTTGGTCCAGCGCGATCACGCCAACACCCTGCACGTGCGGCAGCGTG
Organism: Pseudomonas sp. I3-I5; assembly: GCF_022699445.1. Classification (NCBI taxonomy): domain Bacteria; kingdom Pseudomonadati; phylum Pseudomonadota; class Gammaproteobacteria; order Pseudomonadales; family Pseudomonadaceae; genus Pseudomonas; species Pseudomonas sp. I3-I5. The sequence goes on from NZ_CP093940.1 coordinate 3,029,105, forward strand.
GCCAATTGGCTGCTGTGGCTGAGCAGCAGGCCGGCATTGCAGTCGGCCAGCATGAAGGCCAGACGCTCGGCCGGGTAATCCACGTCCAGCGGCACATAGGCGCCGCCGGCCTTGAGGATGGCCAGCAGGCCTACCAGCAGCTGGGGCGAGCGCTCAATGGCGATGGCCACGCAGGTATCGGGGCCCACGCCCTTGTCGCGCAGGTAATGGGCCAGGCGATTGGCCTGCTGATGCAGTTCGGCGTAACCGAGGCTGCCGCCCTCCCAGGCCAGTGCCGTGCGCTGCGGGTGCAGGCGAGCCTGCTCATTGAGCTGCTCGACCAGCAGCTGTGGCGGCTGCGCAGCCGGCGCTTGCCCCCAGTCCAGCAAGCGTGCACGGCTCGCCTCATCCAGCAGGGGGACTTCGCCGATGGGCAGCTGCGGCGTTTCGCAGACGTGCTCGAACAGGCTCAACAGGTGCTGAGCAAGCCGCGCCACCGTGTCCTGCTCGAACAGTTCGCTGGCGTAGTCGAACGCCAGGCGCACACGGCCCTGGTGATCTTGCTCGCTGTGCAGTTGCAGGTCGAACTTGGCTTCCCGGCTGTGCCAGGGCAGCTCTTCGGCCAGCAGACCCGGCAGGCGCCGCAGCGCCGACAGATCGCGTTGCTGGTGGTTGAACATGACCTGGAACAGGCCTTGTTCACGGGCCTGGGGCAGCGCCTCGACCAACTGCTCGAACGGCAGGTCCTGGTTGGCCTGTGCGTCGAGGGTGGCCTGGCGCACCTGGCCGAGCAATTCGGCGAACGGCAGTCGGCCGTGTACCTGAGCGCGCAGCACCTGGGTGTTGATGAAGAAACCGACCAGCCCTTGGCTTTGAAGGCGCGAGCGGTTGGCATTGGGCACACCGACCCGGATGTCGGCCTGGCCGGTATAACGGTGCAGCAGCGCCTGCCAACCCGCCAGCAGCACCATGAACAAGCTGCATTGGTGTTGATGTGCCAAGGCGTTGAGGGCCTGGGACAAGTGCGCAGGCACCTTCACGTTCAGGCGTGCGGCGTGGTTGCCACGCTGGCTGGCGCGGGGGTGGTCGGTGCACAGGTCCAGAACCGGCGCCGCATCGCCCAGCTGATCGCGCCAGTAGGCGAGCTGACGCTCGGCTGCACCCTCTGCCAACCAGGTGCGCTGCCAGTTACCGTAGTCGGCGTAGCCCAGCCCGAGCGGTGCCAGCTTGGGTTCCAGGCCCTGGCAATAAGCCGCATAAAGACGCGCCAGCTCGTCCATGAGCAAGGTGAGCGACCAGCCATCGGCAACAATGTGGTGCAGGGTTACCCAAAGCTGGTGATGCTCCTCGTCCAGATGGACCAGCGTCAGGCGCAGCAGCGGCCCTCTCTGCAGGTCGAACGGCAGGCAGGCCTCGGCCTCTCGCTGGCTGTCGACCTGCTCGGGCGCTTGCCCCTGCAAGTCAAGCCGCTGAAGGTTCACCGGCAGGTGAGCCAGGACGCGTTGCAATGGCTGGCCGTCGACTTCGCTGAACACCGTACGCAAGGCTTCGTGGCGCTCTACCAGCGCCTGCAGGGCGGCTTCCAGAGCAGGTTCATCCAGGGCCCCGCGCAGTTGCAGGCCAGCAGGAATGTTGTAGGCAGCCGATTGCGGCTGCAGTTGCCAAAGCAGCCACAGGCGGTTCTGCGCCAGCGACTGGGGCAGTGGCCTGTCGCGGGGCAACAGGTCGATGGCCCCCGCTTGCTGGCCTTGGGCAAGGCTTGCAGCAACCGCCTGGGTGTAGTCGGCCAGCACTGGCGCCTCGAAAAGGGTGCGCAGGCTCAACTCGATGCCCAAGGCGTCGGCCAGCGCTGCCGTGACCTGGGTGGCGGCAATGGAGTTGCCGCCCAGCAGCATGAAATGATCGTCCGCCGCCACCGCCTCGACCTTGAGAATGTCGCACCAAAGACGCGCGATTTGCGCCTGCAACCCTTCACCGGTCACGGTCTCGGTGGCCGGCAAAGCGGGTTGTGGAAAGCGCGCGTAGCAATCGAGGGTGCCATCGTCCATGCGCAGGCGACAGGCCGAGCGCTGGAGTTTGCCGCTGGAAGTCTTGGGCAAGGCACCTGGGTTGAGTAACAGGACCACGGCCGGGGCCTGGCGGCACGCATCGGCGACAACGTGACGAAGCGTTTTGATCAGCGCATCGGGCGCGGTCGTCTTCTGCACGTTGCGGCTGATTTCCACGGCCACGCCAATGGCTTGCTCACCCTCGTGCTCGACGGCAAACACGGCCACCCTGCCCTTGCGCAGCGCAGGGACCTCACGCTCAAGGGTCTTTTCCAGGTCCTGCGGGTAGAGGTTCTGCCCGCGCACGATGAGCATGTCTTTCAGGCGACCGGTGACGAACACCTCGCCGCCGCGCATGAAACCCAGGTCGCCTGTGCGCAGCCAGCGCTGGCCATCCATCTCGACGAACGTCTGAGCGCTGGCCTGGACATTGCGCCAGTACCCGTGGGCGATGCTTGGCCCGGCAGCCCAGATTTCCCCTACCTGATTGTCCGCCAGCACCTGGCGCTGCCGGGGTTCGACGATGCGTACCGCATGGCCGGGCTGTGGCCAGCCGCAACTCATCACCACACTGCCCTCACCGGGCTCGGCACGGTTTTCGGCGAAGGCCTGGGCATCGAGCGCCAAGGCGCCGATGCCCTCACCGCGGCGGCTGCCGCTGACGAACAGCGTGGCCTCTGCCAACCCGTAGCTGGCGAAGAAGCTTTGTGGGTTGAAGCCGCAGGCCTGGAAGGTGTCGGCGAAGGTGGCCAGGCTGTCCTGGCGGATCGGCTCGGAACCCGAGTACGCCACCCGCCAGCGGCTCAGGTCGAGCCCTGCCAAGGAAGCCTTGCTGATCCGCTCGCTACACAGCCGGTACGCAAAGTCGGGGCCGCCGCTGATGGTGCCGCCGTACTCACTGATGGCCTGCAACCAACGCAGCGGCCGTGCCAGGAAATAGCCAGGCGACATCAGTACGCAGGGTACGCCGCTGAAGATCGGCTGCAGCAGCCCGCCGATCAGCCCCATGTCGTGGTAGAGCGGGAGCCAGCTGACGATCACGTCGTCTGGGTTCAGATCGATACCGAAGCCGTGGCGGATCAGCTGTTCGTTCGCCACTAGGTTGCCGTGGGTGACCTGCACGCCCTTTGGCAAGGCCGTGGAACCGGATGTGTATTGCAGGAACGCGATGTCATGGGGCTGCAACGCAGGCTCGCGCCAAGCCGCCGCCTGTGCCGGATCGAGCGGGTCAACGGCCAGCAGCTCCGGGGCCTGCGCGGCTTGCAGCGTCTCCAGGCCCTGGAGACTTTTTTGCAATGCCGCGACGGTCAGCAGCAGGCGCGGCTCGGCGTCGTCGATGATCGAAAGCAGGCGCTCCTGGTGGTGCTGGCGTGCGGACTCCGGTGGGTAGGCCGGCACCGCGATGACGCCGGCGTACAGGCAGCCGAAGAAGGCCGCCACGTAGTCCGGGCCGCTAGGGAACAACAGTACGGCACGGTCCCCGAATGCGGCCCGTGCCTGGAGCGCAGCCGCGATGGCGCGCGCGCGCTGGTCGAGCGCCTGGTAGGTGAGCACGGCCTGTTCGCCGGGCGCATCGGCCAGAAAGCGCAAGGCGATCTTGTCCGGGCTCTGTGCGGCGCGTTGCATCAGGGCCTGGACCAGCGAAGTCGGGAGTTCGAAGGCATGCGTCATGGGTGTTCCTGCCGGTGTCGAGGTGGGCGGGCCGGTGTGGCCACCTGCAGGGGCGGACAGCATCAGCGGCCGGGGATGTACAGAGGGGAACGGATGGCGGGGGGCAGAAATTAACGAAGCGCGGGCCTGTGGGAGAAAAGACGGGCGTGCGCGTTAACCAGGCGCCGCGTGATGCGTGGCGCCATGCGGCGGGTACGCACGCGAGTCGGGCGCGACTTAGAACTGAAAGATACAGATACTAATTTCGTTTCGTATTTGACAATCATTATCATTCTGAATAGCTTGTCGCTCGTCCCAGGACGCGTCCTACAAATCAACGCGCTCTTTACCCTATGCTTCCAGGTGATTTCCATGGCGGAACAACTGTCCACAAGTAAGTGCGATTCACCACTGCTCCAAGCGTTCGTAGAAAACCGCAGCATCTTGCTCAAGATTGCCGCCCGCATCACCGGCTGCCGCTCGCGGGCCGAAGATGTGGTGCAGGACGCCTTCTTCAGGCTCGGCAGCGCCCCGCAGATCACCTCTTCGTTCAAGGCGCAGCTGAGCTACCTGTTCCAGATCGTGCGCAACCTGGCCATCGACCACTACCGCAAGCAGGCGATGGAGTTGAAATACTCCGGCAGCGAGGAAGAAGGGCTGAACGTCGTCCTGCAGAACGCCTCGCCCGAAGCTACCCACATCAACCTTGCGGCCCTCGACGACATCGCCCGCGCACTGAACGACCTGCCGCCACGCACGCGGTATGCGTTCGAAATGTACCGCCTGCATGGTGTGCCGCAGAAAGACATCGCCAAGGAACTGGGCGTCTCCCCTACCCTGGTCAACTTCATGATTCGCGATGCGATGGTGCATTGCCGGAAGATGACGCGCTAGGCACGGCGCGAAGGGGGAAGGATGACCCGTGTAGAGCGGCCTGGCCGGGGCGCCGGACCGGCAAGGCCGCGCCTACCCAGCCGGTGCGCATCCGCAAAATCACTGGTTTGAAGTGCGACACCGGGTAGTTGTCGAACCTCCGTCAATACCCTCCTTAAACCAGCGTGCACCGATCGAAAAACCGCTCCCGCCCCAGAATCATCAGCGCAGCCCGCTTGTGCGGGAAGTCGAACACTTTGTCGCAGTGAAAGCATTGATCCTGCATGTAGCCGATCATCCGCGCATTGTCGGCACGTGGCTCGGCGACAACGCGCTGGGTGCGCGGGTCATCCAGGAACAGGTAGTGCACCAGCGCGCAGAGCCAGCTGGCGACCTTGTGGGGGCCGCGGTGTTGCTGTTCGCCTACCAGCATGTGGATGCCACGGTCATAATCGTCGGCCTGATAGAACGGGGCGATGCGGTCTTCCTTGGCCCAATAGGCTTCGAAGTAGGCAAACGGCTGATCATCGAAGCAACCGATCAGCGTGAGGGTATGAGGGTCCGCTTCTAGCTTGGCCAGATACTCGCGGTGCTGCGCCAGGCTACCCCCTTCCTGCCAGAACGCCTCTACCCGCGGCTCGTTCTGCCAGCGGTTGAAGCGCTCAAGGTCGTGCTCGATTTCCAGGGTGCGCAGCGATACCCAGCTGCCCAGCCGCGCATCGAAGCGCCGGTACACTTCGCCTCGCGGCTTGGGCGCTCGCAACGGGTGTCGCTTGCCCGCGCTGATGCGCATCTGTTGCGGATACACCGCGGCCTGCACTTCACCCAGCCACGGCTGAGGCAACTGCCAGAACAATGCCCGCTGGCACAGGTACTGCCCCGGTTGCTCGCTGCTCACCAGCAAGCCAGAGGCCAGCGCTTGGGCAGGCACTTCATGCAGGTGCCAAGTCAACGTCTGGCAGGTGAGGTCCTGGGACAACAGCCAATAGCACGCCGCCCACAGCGCCTGGTAGGGTCGCTGCGAGCAGACCCATTCCACCTGCACGACTGGAGTGCCTTGGGTGTGCACCCGCAGGGTGATCAAGGGTCGAGCTTCGAGCGACAGGCACAGAAAACCGTCGCGCTGCTCGGCGCTCAGGCTGCGCCAGCGTGGTGTGTAGGGTGTCTGCAAAGCGGCATCTGAGGGCATGGGCGATACTCGGTGACGTGAAAGAAAGGCTCACTCTGCAAGACGATGCCACCTCCCCCGGATTTAGCTGCTGCCCTTGAGGGGGATTACGGGCGCCCGGCAGTGACGGTGATGCCGTAGGGTTCGAAGATGCGCGCCAGCTCGCCCTTCTCGCGCAGCGCCTGCAGCAACCCGGCAAACGCGGTGGCTGACAACGGCCCACCTGCGCGCAGCACGGCATAGTGATGGTAGACCTGATCGATACGCCCCGATGCCGCCAGCCGGCCCTGGCTGGAGGGGTTACGGGCCAGAAAATCGGTGAGGTACGAGCGGGTCACCAGTGCGATGTCGGCGCGACCGGCCTGCACCATCAGCAGGTTGCTGTCGTGGGAATAGGTCAAGGTGGCGTTGAAGGCCTTGCGCAGGTAGGTGGGGTCGGGGTTGAACCCTGCGAAGGCATAGTGGTAGCCGTTGAACATGGCCAGGCGCTTGCCCTGCAGGGCATCGACATAGTGCGGGTCGGCCAGGCTGCTGGTACGCCCTACGAACACTTCGGCGTCTTCAAGGCCCATGTCCACCGCCTCGTGCGGCACTTGCGCCCAACCCCATTGCGGGTTCTCGAACACTGCCATGTCGGTACGGCCTTGCAGCAGATCGCCAAAGCGTCGTTGCACCGAGGTGGGCACCAGCACGAAGCGATAACGGGGTTGCGACAGGTTCAACGCGTCGATCAACTGCGTCAGCAGACCGGTGCCCGCACCTTGCTCGGGACGCACGGTGTACGGCGGGAAGTGAGCAGCCCCGACCCTGACTTCCACCCGCTCGACGGCCCGTGCCGACGGCGCCAACCAACAGGCGGCAGAAATAAACAGTGCGGACAGGACCTTGAGGCCGGGCGCTAGGGTCAAAACGAACACTCATCACATGCCAGAACGGGATCCGCTTACGCTAGGCGCTTTCCGGACCCGGCACAACCACCGGGTCGCGCCCTTTATGCCAAAGCAGGCGGCAAAATGCCAGGGGGTGTCGGGAGGCGGGACTTTGGCTACGCTCTAGCATGACCTGGAAGGGAGCCTGATATGGGCCATTGGTTGGTGATCGACCTGGAAGCGACGACAGACGACGGCGGATGGCCGGTCGCAGACATGGAAGTGATTGAAATCGGCGCGAGCCTGGTAACTGGCCAAGGCCGCGAGGTCGATCATTTCCAGCGCTTCGTGCGGCCACGCAGGCGGCCTCAGTTGACGCCATTCTGCCGTGAGCTGACCCACATCAGCCAGGCGAACGTGGACTCGGCGGCCCCTTTCACCGAGGTGTGGCCCAGTTTCGAACGGTGGCTGGCGCACCATCAGGCGCAGTTGCAGGCCTGGGTGAGCTGGGGCGACTACGACCGTGTGCAATTGCTCCAGGAATGGCGGCAACATGGCCTGGACAGCGCGCTGCGGGCACTGCCGCACATCAATCTCAAGCAGCGTTTTGCCAAGGCCCGCCACCTGCAGCGTCCGACGGGGCTCAACAGTGCCCTGCACATGGCCGGCATGCACTTTTGCGGCCAACAGCACAGGGCCTTGGAAGACGCGCGCAACACCGCGCGCCTGCTGCCGTTGAGCCTGCCGAGCGGTTGATGGGCGGCGCCTGTCAAAGCGGATGACGGCGCCGGTGGCCTTGGGCATACTGGCCAGCCTTTTTGCCCTCTTCTGTTACTGGAGTCGCCCATGTTCAAGGTCAACGAGTACTTCAACGGCACCGTCAAGTCGATCGCTTTCACTGGCGAAGAAGGCCCGGCCACCGTCGGTGTGATGGCCCCTGGTGAATACGAGTTCGGCACGGCCAAGCGTGAAATCATGCACGTGGTCTCGGGCGAGCTGGCCGTGAAGCTGCCAGGCAGCGATGCTTGGGAAACCTTCGCGACTGGCACCCAGTTCAACGTGCCGGCCGACAGCAAGTTCCAGTTGCAAGTCAAGGTCGATACGGCTTACCTGTGCGAGTACCGCGACTAAGCCTGCCCCAGGCCGAGTGCCTCACTCGGCCGCATGCCCTTGATGAACCCGGGGTTTGCCACCGCGCATCGTCATTGCCTATCCAGAAAGCGCGCCACCTTGTCGGCCGCTGCCTGCAGGTGCTGTTCATGACTGAACCCGGAAGCCTTCAGGGGCTTTAGGTCATGATCGCCCGTCGCAAGCCACTGCACCTCGATTGCAGGTGACAAGGCATACCGCCCAACCGCCTCCCGATTGCCCAAGGCATCGCGCTCACCCTGAACGATCAAGGTCGGAGTCTGCAACCCGGCCAGGTGTTCGACCCGTGGCTTTTCCGGCTTGCCTGCTGCATAGAACGGATAGCCCAGGCACACCAGCGCATCGGCCCCCAACTCGTCCGCTACCAGGCTGGCCATGCGCCCGCCCATCGACTTGCCCCCAATCGCCAATTTACCCGCGACCAAAGGTCGCACGTGTTGGTACACCTCGCGCCAGCATTGCAGCAAGGCCGGCTGCGGATTGGGTGGCCTTCTGCTGCCGCCTTGCCGACGCTGGGCCATGTACGGGAACTCAAAGCGCACCACGGCTACCCCACGTGCTGCAAGCCTTTGCGCCATCTGCTCCATGAACTCGCTGTCCATCGGCGCCCCGGCGCCATGGGCAAGGATCAGGCAGGTCCGGTACGGCTCACCGTACACCCAGTGTTCAGGTGTGCAGCGCAAGCCTGGGACATTTCCGACCTTGGCCCATTGATCCCCGTCAATGCAGGCATTTTGCCCATTACTCATGCTTGCCTCGCTCTATAGCCTGCCAATAACCGTGGATGGGAACCCATACATGAACACAACCAGCAGTACCGCCTATAACTACAAGGTGGTCCGCCAATTCGCCATCATGACGGTGGTGTGGGGAATCGTCGGGATGGGGCTCGGCGTCTTCATCGCCGCCCAGCTTGCCTGGCCTTTCCTGAACCTCGATCTCCCCTGGACCAGCTTCGGCCGCCTGCGCCCACTGCATACCAATGCGGTGATTTTCGCATTTGGCGGCTGTGCGCTGTTCGCCACCTCCTATTATTCGGTGCAACGCACCTGCCAGACCACCCTGTTCGCGCCACGCCTGGCCGCGTTCACCTTCTGGGGCTGGCAACTGGTGATTCTGCTGGCTGCCATCAGCCTGCCGCTGGGTTACACCAGCTCCAAGGAATACGCCGAACTGGAATGGCCGATCGACATCCTGATCACCATCGTGTGGGTGGCGTATGCCGTGGTGTTCTTCGGCACTCTGATCAAACGCAATACCAAGCACATCTATGTGGGCAACTGGTTCTTCGGCGGTTTCATCCTGACCGTGGCGATGCTGCACATCGTCAACAACCTGGAACTGCCTGTCAGCCTGACCAAGTCCTACTCGGTCTACGCCGGGGCCACCGATGCCATGGTGCAGTGGTGGTATGGCCATAACGCCGTGGGCTTCTTCCTGACCGCAGGCTTCCTGGGCATGATGTACTACTACGTGCCCAAACAAGCCGAACGCCCGGTGTATTCCTATCGCTTGTCGATCGTGCACTTCTGGGCACTGATCACTTTGTACATCTGGGCAGGCCCTCACCACCTGCACTACACCGCCCTGCCCGACTGGGCCCAATCGCTGGGCATGGTGATGTCGCTGGTGCTGCTGGCACCGAGCTGGGGCGGCATGATCAACGGCATGATGACCCTGTCCGGCGCCTGGCACAAACTGCGCAGCGATCCCATCCTGCGCTTCTTGGTGGTCTCCCTGGCGTTCTACGGGATGTCCACCTTCGAAGGCCCGATGATGGCCATCAAGACCGTCAACGCCTTGTCCCACTATACCGACTGGACCATTGGCCACGTGCATGCCGGCGCCCTGGGCTGGGTAGCGATGATCTCCATCGGCGCCCTGTACCACACCATCCCCAAGGTCTTCGGCAAGGAGCGCATGTACAGCATCGGGCTGATCAACGCGCATTTCTGGCTGGCCACCATCGGCACCGTGCTCTACATCGCCTCGATGTGGGTCAACGGTATCGCCCAGGGCCTGATGTGGCGCGCAGTCAACAGCGACGGCACGCTCACCTACTCGTTCGTCGAAACCCTGGTGGCCAGCCACCCAGGCTTCGTCGTGCGCTTCGTCGGTGGCGCGATCTTCCTCAGCGGCATGTTCCTGATGGCTTGGAACACCTGGCGCACCGTACGTTCGCCAGCGCTGGATACCGTCCCTGCGAACGCCCAGCTGGCTTGAGGAGACCTGCCTGATGAAACATGAAGTCATCGAGAAAAACGTCGGCCTGCTGGCCTTGCTGATGGTCTTCGCCGTCAGCATCGGCGGCCTTACCCAGATCGTCCCGTTGTTCTTCCAGGACGTAACCAATACGCCGGTCGAGGGCATGAAGCCCTACACCGCGCTGCAACTCGAAGGCCGTGACATCTACATCCGCGAAGGCTGCGTAGGCTGCCACTCGCAGATGATCCGCCCGTTCCGCGCCGAAACCGAGCGCTATGGCCATTATTCGGTTGCCGGCGAAAGCGTGTGGGACCACCCGTTCCTGTGGGGCTCCAAGCGCACCGGGCCAGACCTGGCCCGAGTCGGCGGGCGCTACTCGGACGACTGGCACCGCGCCCACCTGTATAACCCGCGCAACGTGGTGCCGGAGTCGAAGATGCCGTCGTATCCGTGGCTGGTGGCCGACCAGGTCGACAACAGCCACACCGACACCAAGATGCGCGTGCTGCGCACCCTGGGCGTGCCTTACACCGACGAAGACATTGCCGGCGCGCGCGAGGCGGTGAAGAACAAAACCGAAATGGACGCCCTGGTCGCCTACCTGCAGGTGCTGGGCACCTCGATCAAGAACAAGAGGTGAATGCGATGGAAATGGACATCGGCATGATCCGCGGCCTGGGCACCCTGGTGGTGTTGATCGCCTTCATCGGCCTGAGCCTGTGGGTATTCAACCGGCGCCGCGACCAGGACTTCGCCGAAGCGCGCCTGCTGCCCTTCGTCGACGACCGCCTGCCTCCTGTCGAGCAGGCACCTGAAACCCGTGCAGCTGCGAGGAGCAAAGCACAATGACCGCCTTCTGGAGTACCTACATCAGCGTACTGACCATCGGCAGCCTGATCGGCCTGACCTGGCTGTTGCTCGGCACCCGCAAAGGGCAGAGCAACAGCACGACCGACCAGACCATGGGGCACAGCTTCGATGGCATCGAGGAATACGACAACCCGCTGCCCAAGTGGTGGTTCTGGTTGTTCGTCGGCACCTTGGTCTTCAGCGCTGGCTACCTTGTGCTGTATCCGGGCCTCGGCAACTGGAAAGGCATCCTGCCCGGTTACGAAGATGGCTGGACCGGTGTCAATGAATGGCAGAAGGAGATGGACAAGGCCGATGCCAAGTTCGGCCCGATCTTCGCCAAGTACGCCGCCATGCCGGTGGAAGAAGTGGCCAAGGATCCGCAAGCACTGAAGATGGGCAGCCGCCTGTTTGCCTCCAACTGCTCGGTTTGCCATGGTTCCGATGCCAAGGGCGCCTACGGCTTTCCCAACCTGACCGACCACGACTGGCGCTGGGGCGGTGAGCCTGAAACGATCAAGGCGTCGATCATGAACGGCCGTCACGGCGTGATGCCGGCCTGGGCCGAGGTGATCGGTGAACAGGGCGTGTCGGATGTGGCGGCGTTCGTGCTGACCAACCTCGATGGGCGCAAGCTGCCCGAAGGCGTCAAGGCCGACCCGGTCAAGGGCAAAGCGCTGTTCGCGAGCAACTGCGTGGCCTGCCACGGGCCTGAGGGCAAGGGCACTCCTGCCATGGGTGCGCCGGACCTGACCCATCCGCAGGCGTTCATCTATGGATCGAGCTTCGCCCAGTTGCAACAGACCATTCGTTATGGTCGCCAGGGCCAGATGCCCGCGCAGGCCGAGATCCAGGGCAATGACAAAGTGCACTTGCTGGCGGCCTACGTCTACAGCCTCTCCCAGGGCGACGCAGCCCAAGGCGTGACGGTCAAGTAACCCGCTCTTCGTCTTCTTCCCCGCCCCACAGCGCCGCTCTAGCGGCGCTTTTCATTTGTGAGCGTCCAGCACCCCAGCCGCTTGCGCATCCCACGCCCCCTCAATGCACATTCTTGCCATGCCTTGAGGCCCACTTTCTGACCGTCCGAAAAAGCCTGACCGTTCGATCAGAAAAAACCGAGAAACGGTACACATTACAAATATTTATTTGTGTACAATCCATGGCATCCCCCGTTCACTGCGTGCCACTGTCGAACAGGGCTGGACACGGGTCGGCGTACCAAAGTTGCGTTGCGGTAACCCAGGGGGTTTCCGATACTGATGCCGATTTCGACCAACAAGAACATAAAACCGTGGAACCTGAGAATGAGCACTGCAATCAGTTCGACTGCTTATAACTACAAGGTCGTCCGCCAGTTCGCCATCATGACGGTGGTCTGGGGGATCATCGGCATGGGCCTGGGTGTCTTCATCGCCTCGCAGCTCGTGTGGCCTGAGCTCAACCTGGACCTGCCCTGGACCAGCTTCGGCCGCCTGCGCCCACTGCACACCAACCTGGTGATCTTCGCCTTTGGCGGCTGTGCACTGTTCGGCACCAGCTACTACGTGGTGCAGCGCACCTGCCAGGCCAGGCTGATCTCCGATCGCCTGGCGGCCTTCACCTTCTGGGGTTGGCAGGCCGTGATCGTCGGCGCCCTGGTCACGCTGCCCATGGGCTACACCACTACCAAGGAATACGCCGAACTGGAATGGCCGTTGGCAATTCTGCTGACCATTGTCTGGGTCGCCTACGGCGCGGTGTTCTTCGGCACCATCGTCAAGCGCAAGACCAAGCACATCTATGTCGGCAACTGGTTCTATGGGGCTTTCATCGTGGTCACTGCGATGCTGCACATCGTCAACCACATTTCGTTGCCGGTCAGCCTGTTCAAGTCGTACTCGGCCTATTCGGGCGCGACCGATGCCATGATCCAGTGGTGGTACGGCCACAACGCCGTCGGTTTCTTCCTGACCACGGGCTTCCTGGGCATGATGTACTACTTCGTGCCCAAGCAGGCCGAGCGGCCGATCTATTCGTACCGCCTGTCCATCGTGCATTTCTGGGCGCTGATCACCCTGTACATCTGGGCCGGCCCGCACCACCTGCACTACACCGCCCTCCCCGACTGGGCGCAGTCGCTGGGCATGGTGATGTCGATCATCCTGCTGGCCCCAAGCTGGGGTGGCATGATCAACGGCATGATGACCCTCTCCGGTGCCTGGCACAAACTGCGCACCGACCCGATCTTGCGCTTTCTGGTGGTGTCGCTGGCCTTCTACGGCATGTCCACCTTCGAAGGGCCGATGATGGCCATCAAGACGGTGAACTCGCTGTCGCACTACACCGACTGGACCATCGGCCATGTGCATGCCGGGGCCCTGGGCTGGGTCGCGATGATCTCCATCGGCGCCGTGTACCACATGATCCCGCGCCTGTACGGGCGTGAGCAGATGCACAGCATCGGCCTGATCAATGCCCACTTCTGGCTGGCGACCATCGGCACCGTGTTGTACATCGCCTCGATGTGGGTCAACGGCATCACCCAGGGCCTGATGTGGCGCGCCATCAATGCCGACGGCACCCTTACCTACTCGTTCGTCGAAGCCCTGCAGGCCAGCCATCCGGGCTACATCGTTCGCGCGCTGGGCGGCGCGTTCTTCGCCAGCGGCATGTTGCTGATGGCCTATAACGTGTTGCGCACCGTGCGCGCGGCCAACCCGGTGGAGGCTGAAGAAGCCGCCAAGATCGCTGTCGTGGGAGCGCACTGATGAAGCACGAAGCCGTAGAGAAGAACATCGGCCTGCTGGCCTTCTTCATGGTGATCGCCGTCAGCATCGGCGGGCTCACCCAGATCGTCCCGTTGTTCTTCCAGGACGTGACCAATCAGCCGGTCGAAGGCATGAAGCCGCGCACCGCACTGGAGCTTGAAGGCCGGGACATCTACATCCGCGAAGGGTGCGTGGGTTGTCATTCGCAGATGATCCGCCCATTCCGGGCAGAGACCGAGCGCTACGGCCATTACTCGGTCGCCGGCGAAAGCGTCTGGGACCACCCGTTCCTGTGGGGTTCGAAGCGCACCGGCCCGGACCTGGCCCGGGTCGGTGGGCGCTATTCCGATGACTGGCACCGCGCCCACCTGTACAACCCGCGCAACGTGGTGCCGGAATCGAAGATGCCCGCCTACCCATGGCTGGTGGAAAACACCCTCGATGGCAAGGACACCGCCCGTAAGCTCCAGGTGCTGCGCACCCTCGGGGTGCCCTACACCGATGCCGACATCGCCGGCGCTCGGGATGCGGTCAAGGGCAAGACCGAAATGGACGCCCTGGTGGCGTACCTGCAAGGCCTTGGCACCCTCATCAAGAGCAAACGGTGACGGCGATGGATATCGGAATGATTCGCGGCCTGGGCACCGTGGTGGTGCTGGTGGCCTTCATCGGCCTGGCGCTGTGGGTGTTCAGCCCGCGGCGCAAGAAAGACTTCGACGAAGCGACCCAACTCCCCTTTGCCGATGACCCCCAGGCCCGCCAACACGTCGAGCACGCACAAGAAAAGGCATCCGGGAGCAAAAAACAATGACAACGTTCTGGAGTGTGTACGTCACCGTTCTGACCCTGGGCACCATCCTCGCCCTGACCTGGCTGCTGCTGTCTACCCGCAAGGGTCAACGCGAGGAGACCACCAGCGAAACCGTCGGCCATGCGTTCGACGGTATCGAGGAGTACGACAACCCGCTGCCCAAGTGGTGGTTCTGGCTGTTCGTCGGCACCATTGTCTTCGCCCTGGGCTACCTGGCCCTGTACCCGGGCCTGGGCAACTGGAAAGGCATACTGCCCGGCTACGCTTACCTGGATAACGACAAGCAGGCCGAGTTCTCGGACGGCCAGGCCGGCTGGAGCGGTGTACACGAATGGGAGAAGGAAATGGCCAAGGCCGACGCCCGGTTCGGGCCGATCTTCGCCAAGTTCGCGGCCATGCCCATCGAAGAGGTGGCCAAGGACCCACAAGCGCTGAAGATGGGCGGTCGCCTGTTCGCCTCCAACTGCTCGGTATGTCACGGTTCCGATGCCAAGGGTGCCTACGGTTTCCCCAACCTGACCGACAAGGACTGGCGCTGGGGCGGCGAGCCGGAAACCATAAAAGCCTCGATCATGAACGGGCGCCACGGGGTCATGCCGGCGTGGGCCGAGGTGCTGGGCGAACAGGGCGTGGCCGATGTGGCCGCCTTCGTGCTCACCAACCTGGACGGTCGCCGTCTGCCGGAGGGCATCAATGCCGATCCGGCCAAGGGCAAGGTGATCTTCGCCAGCAGCTGCGTGGCCTGCCACGGGCCGGAGGGTAAGGGCACCCCGGCCATGGGCGCTCCGAATCTCACGCACCCCCAGGCGTTCATCTATGGGTCGAGCTTTGCACAGTTGCAGCAGACCATCCGCTACGGCCGCCAGGGGCAGATGCCGGCCCAGGCACAGTTGCAGGGCAACGACCGGGTGCATTTGCTGGCTGCTTATGTGTACAGCCTTTCGCACTCGCCGGAGGCAGGCGAGAAAGCCGAGTGAGGAAGTTTGGGGGTGGGCTGCTGGCAGCCAGGCCAGACATAAGCCCAGCAACCGGGTTGTTCCAACAGGCGGGCAACAAATGCGTCACCGGCTGACCTGGATCAATTGACACTTCCCATATCACGTTTCACAAGATCAACCCAATGCGGCCAAAGGTCGCACCTCGGTCTGAACGTCTGCCAGGGGCGTATCATGGCCGCGCAGCGCTAGGCTCTGTGTGAAGAGTCTTGAGACGAAGGTCAGGCAAGGCGAAAACAGCCGAGGAAGCGGAGTTTACATGTTGTAAATGAGCATTCCGACCGGGCTGGCGATCCAGGCTGTTTTCAACGCAGCATCACCGAGTATCAAGGCTTTTCACACAGGGCCTAGCAGATTGCGCGAGACTGCGGCCGGCATGCACTGGCCGCGGCATTTCTCCACTGCCGTGGGACATGATGATGAGCAAGCATATACCGGTACATGATGTAACCCCGCCTGCCAAGACAGGAAAGGATTCCGTCGACCTCTACGCCTCGCGCGAAAAAATCTACACACGTGCCTTCACCGGCCTGTTCAGGCGCTTGCGCATGGTAGGTGGTGCGGTCTTGCTCTTGCTGTACTTCGGTACCGTCTGGCTGAACTGGGGCGGGCACCAGGCCGTGTGGTGGAACCTGCCAGAGCGCAAGTTCTACATCTTCGGCGCGACCATCTGGCCCCAGGACTTCATCCTGCTGTCGGGCATTCTGATCGTGGCGGCCTTCGGCCTGTTCTTCATCACCGTGTTCGCAGGCCGGGTCTGGTGCGGCTATACCTGCCCGCAAAGCGTGTGGACGTGGATCTACATGTGGTGCGAGAAGGTCACCGAAGGTGATCGCAACCAGCGAATGAAGTTGGACAAGGCGCCCATGAGCGCCAACAAGTTCGCCCGCAAGTTCGCCAAGCACAGCCTGTGGCTGCTGATCGGCTTCGTCACCGGCATGACCTTCGTCGGCTATTTCGCCCCCATCCGCGAGCTGGTGGTCGAGTTCTTCACGGGCCAGGCAGACGGCTGGGCCTACTTCTGGGTCGGTTTCTTCACCCTGGCCACCTATGGCAACGCCGGCTGGTTGCGCGAGCAGGTGTGCGTGTACATGTGCCCCTACGCGCGCTTCCAGAGCGTGATGTTCGACAAGGACACACTGATCGTGTCCTACGACCCGCGCCGTGGCGAGACCCGTGGGCCGCGTAAAAAAGACGTGGACTACAAGGCCAAGGGCCTGGGCGATTGCGTCGACTGCACCCTGTGCGTGCAGGTGTGCCCCACGGGCATCGACATCCGCGATGGCCTGCAGATCGAGTGCATCGGCTGCGCCGCGTGCATCGACGCCTGCGACAGCATCATGGACAAGATGCACTACCCCAGAGGGCTGATCAGCTATACCACCGAGCACAACCTGTCCGGGCAGAAGACCCACCTGCTGCGCCCTCGCCTGATCGGCTACGCCGTGGTGCTGCTGGTCATGATCATCGCCCTGGCCAGCGCCTTTGCCACCCGCTCGCTGGTAGGCCTGGACGTGAGCAAGGACCGCGTCCTGTACCGGGAGAATGCGCAGGGGCGCATCGAAAACGTGTATAGCCTCAAGGTCATGAACAAGGACCAGCGCGACCACGTCTACGTGCTCGATGCCACCGGCCTGCCCGACCTGATGCTCGATGGCCAACGGGAAATCCGCGTGGCCGCCGGCGACATCGTCAGCCTCCCCGTGCAACTGTCGGTGGCCCCGGAAAAACTTCCCTCGACCACCAACGAAATCACCTTCATCCTCAAGAGCGCCGATGACAGCGACGCCCAGGTTGAAGCCAAGAGCCGTTTCATCGGCCCGCAGATTCGCTAAGAAGGATGAACACCATGCCTGCCACCGCCGCCAGCCCCTGGTACAAGCACCTCTGGCCCTGGATCATCATCGGCATCCTGACCACCTCGGTGTGCCTGAGCCTGACCATGGTCAGCATCGCCGTGCGCAACCCGGACAACCTGGTGAACGACAACTACTACGAGGCCGGCAAGGGCATCAACCGCTCCCTGGACAGGGAGCTGCTGGCTCAGCAACTGGCGCTCAAGGCCAGCGTCCACCTGGACGACCTGACCGGTGAGGTAGATGTGCGCCTGACCGGTAGCAGTGACCCGCAGACGCTGGAGCTGAACCTTATCTCCCCTACCCAGCCGGCCATGGACCGCCGGGTGCTGCTGAGCCGTGTCGAGCAGGGGCGCTATGTCGGCCAGCTGGAAGACAAGGTCAATGGCCGGCGCTTCGTCGAGCTGCTGGGCAGCGAAGGCGATCAGGTGTGGCGCCTGTTCGAAGAAGAGAAGGTCGAGCATGGTGTGATCCTGGAGTTGGGTGACGAGGCGCTACAAGGCGCTCAACACCTTTGATCGCGCTCGCGATCGACTTGTGCAAGGCAATGATGCGATGACCCAACCCATCCTCTGCTACCACTGCGCACTGCCCGTTCCCGCCAGTCGCGGGTTCACCGCCGTGGTCCTGGGGCAGCCCAGAGCCTTCTGCTGCCCAGGCTGCCAGGCTGTGGCCGAGTCGATCATGGCCGGGGGCCTCGAGCACTACTACCAGCACCGCAGCGACAACAGCGCCAACCCGCAAGCCCTGCCCCGGCAGTTGCAAGACGAGTTGGCGCTGTACGACCGCAGCGATGTGCAGCAGCGATTCGTGCGGCACGAGGGCGAACTGGCCGAAACCACGCTGCTGGTCGAGGGCGTCAGTTGCGCCGCCTGCGGCTGGCTGATCGACAAGCACCTGCGCAACCTGCCGGGGGTGGCCGAGGCGCGCTTGAACCTGTCCAATCATCGGCTGCTGCTGAGCTGGGATGATCGGCAATTGCCGCTGTCGCAGGTGCTGGCGGCGCTGCGCCGGATTGGCTACGCCGCCCACCCCTATCAGCCGGACCAGGCGGCCGAGCAGTTGAACCGGGAAAACCGCAGTGCGTTGCGCAGGCTGGGGGTCGCAGGATTGCTGTGGTTCCAGGCGATGATGGCAACCATGGCCACCTGGCCGGAATTCAACATGGACCTGTCCGCCGAGTTGCACACAATCCTGCGCTGGGTGGCCCTGTTCCTCACCATTCCCATCGTCTTCTACAGCTGCGCGCCCTTTTTCAAGGGCGCAGCGCGTGACCTGCGCACCCGCCACCTGACCATGGACCTGTCCGTCTCGCTGGCCATCGCCCTGGCGTTCGGTGCCGGGATCTGGACGGCTGTCACCGGTAGCGGCGAGCTGTATTTCGACACTGTCGGCATGTTCGCCCTGTTCCTCCTGACCGGGCGCTACCTGGAACGGCGCGCCCGCGAACGCACGGCCGCCGCGACGGCGCAACTGGTCAACCTGTTGCCGGCATCCTGTCTGCGTGTCGATGCCCAGGGCCGCAGCGAGCGCATCCTGCTCAGTGAACTGCGTTGCGGGGACAGCGTGCAGGTGCTGCCGGGGTCGGTGATCCCGGCTGACGGTCGCATCGTGCAAGGGCGCTCGAGTGTCGATGAGTCGCTGCTGACCGGCGAATACCTGCCCCAACCTCGCCAGGAGGGTGATCGGGTCACAGGTGGCACGCTGAACGTGGAAAGCGCCCTGCAGGTGCAGGTGCAAGCCCTGGGCCAGGATTCGCGGTTGTCTGCCATCGTCCGCTTGCTCGAACGTGCCCAGACCGAAAAGCCACGCCTGGCCCAGATTGCCGACCGCGCCTCCCAGGTGTTCCTATTGTGCTCACTGCTCGCGGCCGCCGCGATTGGCGTGTGGTGGTGGCAGGTGGAGCCGCAACGGGCGTTCTGGATTGTGCTCGCCATGCTGGTTGCGACTTGCCCCTGCGCGCTGTCGCTGGCCACCCCGACCGCGTTGACGGCGGCGACAGGCACGTTGCACAAGCTGGGCCTGCTGGTTACACGCGGTCATGTGCTGGAGGGCCTGAATCAGATCGACACGGTGATTTTCGACAAGACCGGCACGCTGACCGAAGGGCGCCTGACCTTGCGCAGCATCAGGCCGCTGGGCCATGCAACGGCCGACACTTGCCTGGCCTGGGCCGCGGCCCTGGAAAACCGCTCCGAGCATCCCATCGCACGGGCCTTCGGCCAAGTGGCCACGCCGGCCGATGGTGTGCTGGCCGTGCCCGGGCTGGGCCTTGAGGGTGAGGTTGAAGGCCAACGCCTGCGCATCGGCCAGGCAAGCTTCGTCTGCGCCTTGAGCGGCACCCCGCCGCCGGCGATACCCGAGCCACGGGGACAGTGGCTGCTGCTGGGCGACCGCCGCGGGCCGCTGGCCTGGTTCGGGCTGGACGATCGCCTGCGTGAAGACGCCCCTGCCCTGCTCGCGGCCTGCAAGGCGTTTGGCTGGCGTACGCTGCTGCTGTCCGGAGACAGCTCGCCGATGGTCGGCGAGGTGGCCGCGCAACTGGGCATCGACGAGGCCGCCGGCGGCCTTAGGCCCGATGACAAGCTAGCGCGGCTCAAGGCCCTGCAAGAGGCCGGGCACAAGGTGCTGATGCTGGGGGACGGGGTCAATGACGTGCCGGTGCTGGCGGCGGCAGACATCAGCATCGCCATGGGCAGTGCCACTGACCTGGCCAAGACCTGCGCCGACGCGGTGCTGCTTTCCAACCGGCTTCAGGCGCTGGTGCAGACGGCCTCGCTGGCGCGGCGCACGCGGCGCATCATCATCGAGAACCTGCTGTGGGCCAGCCTGTACAATGGCCTCATGTTGCCGTTCGCGGCCCTTGGCTGGATCACCCCGGTGTGGGCAGCGGTCGGCATGTCGGTCAGTTCACTGGTGGTAGTGCTCAACGCCCTGCGCCTGACCCGAATGCCTGCTGCGGCGCCTGCCCTGGCCCCGTCAGCACCTACCCTTGCGAGGAACCTGCCATGCCCGCCCTCTATGTGATGATTCCCGCAGCGCTGCTGCTGGTCGGCGTGGCCGTCTACATCTTCTTCTGGGCGGTGGACAGCGGCCAGTACGACGACCTGGAAAGCCCCGCTCACAGCATTCTCTTCGACGATCAGGATCCCCGTCACCAAGCCGCCGTCACGCCCGAACAAACGCCTGATAACCCTTCCGAGCCCCCGGCTCGTGGCTGACTTGCTACCCCTACTGGGCTCGGCGCTGGTGCTCGGCCTGCTCGGAGGCGGTCACTGCATGGGCATGTGCGGCGGCCTGATGGGCGCCCTGACTCTGGCCATACCCCCGGCGCAGCGCGGCCGTCGATTGCGGCTGCTGGTGGCTTACAACGTCGGGCGTGTGCTCAGCTACACGGCCGCGGGCCTGATGCTCGGCATGGCGGGCTGGGCGGTGGCCAACAGCCCTGCCGTGCTTGTTTTGCGCATCATGGCCGCCTTGCTGCTGATCGCCATGGGCCTGTACCTGGCCGGTTGGTGGAGCGGACTGACCCGCATCGAAGCCATGGGTCGCGGGCTGTGGCGGCACATCCAGCCGGTGGCGTCACGCCTGCTTCCGGTCTCGAGCCTGCCTCGCGCACTGCTGCTGGGCGCCTTGTGGGGCTGGCTGCCGTGCGGATTGGTGTACAGCACCTTGCTGTGGGCCGCCAGCCAAGGCAATGCATTGCACAGTGCAGCCCTGATGGCGGCATTCGGGCTCGGGACCTGGCCCGTGCTGCTGGCCACCGGGTTGGCGGCCGAGCGGGTAAACAGGTTGTTGAGACAACGCAGCGTGCGGGTGGCCGGCGGCATGCTCGTGGTGCTGTTCGGCGTATGGACAATGCCCGGCCCTCATCAACACTGGCTGATGGGCCACTGAGGCGAGCCAGGCGGCGCAGCGTATGGCTTATGGCCAGTAACCGGCCGTACCCACCGCGCATCGCTTGAGCTAGACCTAGCGCCCTCAGGCCGTTTAGCGCTTGATACAAATCAACACAGATTCCTACAGACATCCCTAGACTCCGGAACATTGCTGCTCTTTCCGGGGACCGCCCTCATGCTCGACGACCTACGTTGGGACACCGACCTGATCCGCCGCTACGATCTGGCCGGGCCACGCTACACCTCCTACCCAACCGCCGTGCAACTGCACAGCGAAGTGGGCTCGTTCGACCTGCTGCACGCCCTGCGCGAAAGCCGGCGGGCCGTGCGCCCGCTGTCGCTGT
Organism: Pseudomonas sp. I3-I5; assembly: GCF_022699445.1. Classification (NCBI taxonomy): domain Bacteria; kingdom Pseudomonadati; phylum Pseudomonadota; class Gammaproteobacteria; order Pseudomonadales; family Pseudomonadaceae; genus Pseudomonas; species Pseudomonas sp. I3-I5. The sequence goes on from NZ_CP093940.1 coordinate 3,050,547, forward strand.
ACGTGCATGTGCCGTTCTGCGCCAACATCTGCTACTACTGCGCATGCAACAAGGTCATCACCAAGGACCGGGCACGCGCTGCCCCCTACCTGCAACGCCTGGAACAGGAAATCCAGCTGGTGGCCTGCCACATGGACAGCAGGCAACGTGTGGAGCAGCTGCACTTCGGCGGCGGCACCCCGACCTTCCTGAGCCATGTAGAGCTGCGTCAGCTGATGGCCACGCTGCGCCAGCACTTCAGCCTGCTCGATGACGATTCGGGCGATTACGGCATCGAAATCGACCCGCGCGAGGCGGACTGGTCGACCATGGGCCTGCTGCGTGAGCTGGGCTTCAACCGCGTCAGCCTCGGCGTGCAGGACCTGGACCCGGCCGTGCAGCGTGCCGTCAACCGTCTGCAGAGCCTGGAGCAGACGCGCACCTTGATCGAGGCGGCTCGCACCCTGCAGTTTCGCTCGGTGAACCTGGACCTGATCTACGGGCTGCCGCGCCAGACGCCCGAAGGGTTCGCACGCACCGTTGAAGAAGTGATCCGCCTGCAGCCCGATCGCCTGTCAGTCTTCAACTACGCCCACCTGCCCGAACGGTTCATGCCGCAACGGCGCATCGAAGCCGGGGAGCTGCCCAGTGCAGCGGCCAAACTGGACATGTTGCACGCCACTATCGAGCAATTGACCGCTGCCGGCTACCGCTACATCGGCATGGACCACTTTGCCTTGCCCGATGACGAACTGGCCATTGCCCAGGAGGAAGGCACGCTCCAGCGTAACTTCCAGGGCTATACCACTCATGGGCACTGCGACCTGATCGGCCTGGGCGTGTCGGCGATCAGCCAAATCGGCGATTTGTACTGCCAGAACAGCAGCGACCTCACCACCTACCAGGACAGCCTCTCCAACGCCCAGCTCGCCACCCAGCGCGGCCTGCTGTGCACCCCCGACGACCGTCTGCGCCGGGCGGTCATCCAACAGCTGATCTGCCATTTCGAGCTGGACTTCGAGTCGATCGAACAGTCATTCGCCATCGATTTTCGTGGCTATTTCAATGACCTGTGGCCGGAGCTCTTGACCTTGCAGCGCGATGGCCTGATTCGCCTGGACGACAAGGGCATTCGGATTCTACCGGCCGGGCGACTGCTGGCCCGTTCGGTGTGCATGGTCTTCGATGCCTACCTGGCCCTGCACAATCGCCAACGGTTCTCCCGTGTGATCTGAGCGAGGCATTTGGCCGCACTCCATGCGTCCTGGCCATGCGGCTGCTGGCACTCAGGCCATCGGGTGATGCGCAGCCGGGCGTGGCAAGCCAGCCTACTGGTCGCGGCCACTGGCCTACACCCTATGTCGTGGGTTACCCTTACGACTTATGTGTGCTTTCCCACAAGGATCGAGTCAAATGTCCGAGCCAGTCAAACTGCGCCCACACAGCCAGGCCCATTGCAAGGATTGCAGCCTGGCCCCCCTGTGCCTGCCCCTTTCACTCAACCTGGAAGACATGGACGCACTGGACGAAATCGTCAAGCGAGGTCGCCCTCTCAAGAAAGGCGAGTTCCTGTTCCGCCAGGGGGATAATTTTGGCTCGGTCTATGCCGTACGCTCCGGCGCTCTGAAGACGTTCAGCCTGAGCGACAGCGGTGAAGAGCAGATCACCGGTTTCCACCTGCCCAGCGAACTGGTGGGCCTCTCCGGCATGGACACCGAGGCCTACCCGGTGTCGGCCCAGGCCCAGGAAACCACGTCGGTCTGCGAAATTCCGTTCGAGCGCCTGGATGAACTGTCGGTGCAATTGCCGCAGCTGCGTCGCCAGTTGATGCGCGTGATGAGCCGCGAAATTCGCGACGATCAGCAGATGATGCTGCTGCTCTCGAAGAAAACCGCCGATGAGCGCATCGCGACGTTCCTGGTCAACCTGTCGGCGCGCTTCCGCGCCCGTGGCTATTCGGCCAACCAGTTCCGCCTGAGCATGTCGCGCAACGAGATGGGCAACTACCTGGGGCTGGCGGTGGAAACCGTGTCGCGCGTGTTCACCCGCTTCCAGCAGAATGGCCTGCTGCGCGCCGAAGGCAAGGAGGTGCATATCCTCGACCCGATCCAGCTTTGCGCGCTGGCCGGTGGCGCAATGGAGGCCTGAGGGCGGCTTTAGCAGGTATACTGGGCCGTTCGTTTTCCCAGGATACCTGCAACAATGCACAGCGACGCCTTCGACCTCAAAGCCCTGATCCGCCCGGTAGTGGACTTTCCCAAGCCGGGTGTGATCTTCCGCGACATCACCCCACTGTTCCAGTCGCCGCGCGGGCTGCGCTATGTGGCCGATCAGTTCATCGAGCGTTATGTGGAGGCCGAATTCAGCCACATCGGCGCCATGGACGCGCGTGGTTTTCTGATCGGTTCGATCATCGCCCATCAACTGAACAAGCCCCTGATCCTGTTCCGCAAGCAAGGCAAGCTGCCCGCTGACGTGCTCAGCGAGGGGTACCAGACCGAGTACGGTGAAGCCTTCCTTGAAGTGCACGCCGACAGTCTGTGCGAGGGCGACTCGGTACTGATCTTCGACGACCTGATCGCCACCGGCGGTACGCTTCTGGCCGCCGCCAACCTGGTGCGCCGTACGGGTGCGCAGGTGTTCGAGGCGGCAGCCATCATCGACCTGCCCGAGCTGGACGGCTCGCGCCGTTTGCAAGCGGCGGGCGTACCGACCTTCTGCCTGACCGAGTTTTCCCTCAGCGAGCGTTGAGGGGTGACGCCTGGGCGGCGATGGGGTGCGGCGACACCAGGATCAGCTTCGCGGCGGAAATCCCGAGGTCACTGCACCGCAGGTCGTACCCTATCACTGCCTCAGAGCGAGATAGGGCGACGCCCTGCAAAGGCATGGGCCAGCGTGCCGCCATCTACCAACTCCAGCTCGCCGCCCAGGGGCACGCCATGGGCGATACGCGAGGCGACCAGACCCTTCTCAGCTAGCAACTGCGCAATGTAGTGCGCCGTGGCTTCACCTTCCACCGTGGGGTTGGTGGCAAGAATGACTTCGGTGAAGGTGCCCTGCTCCTGGATGCGTGCCATCAACTGTGGAATGCCGATCGCCTCCGGGCCCAGTCCGTCGAGCGGCGACAGATGCCCCTTGAGCACGAAGTAGCGGCCGCGATACCCGGCCTGCTCGACGGCATAGACATCCGTCGGGCCCTCGACCACGCACAGTTGCGTGTCGTCACGCCGTGGGTCGGCGCACTGCGGGCACAGGTCCTGTTCGGTCAGGGTGCGGCATTGGCGGCAATGTCCTACCCCTTCCATGGCCTGAGTCAGCGCCTGGGCGAGCCGCAGCCCCCCGCTGCGGTCACGCTCCAGCAATTGCAGGGCCATGCGCTGTGCCGTTTTCTGGCCAACGCCGGGCAAGATGCGCAAGCCGTCGATCAGCTGGCGGATGAGAGGACTGAAGCTCATGGGAAACGCCTGACAAGTCATTAAGAGGCGGTTTATACCCACCATGGGGTGTGGCGTCAAATCGGCACGGCGGCCATAAAAAAACCGCCGCTGTTACCAGCGACGGTTCGTGGGCGCGCAGGGGCTCAGAACGGCATCTTGAAGCCTGGCGGCAATTGCATGCCAGCCGTCATGCCGCCCATCTTTTCCTGGCTGCTCTGTTCGATCTTGCGCACGGCATCGTTCAGGGCTGCAGCGATCAGGTCTTCGAGCACTTCCTTGTCGTCTTCTTCGGTCGACATCAGGCTCTGGTCGATGCTCACGCGCTTGACGTCGTGGCGACCGGTCATCACCACGCTGACCAGACCACCGCCGGACTGGCCGGTGACTTCTGCGTTGGCCAGCTCTTCCTGCATTTTCTGCATCTTTTCCTGCATCTGCTGGGCCTGCTTCATCAGGCCGGCCATGCCACCTTTCATCATGGGGAATACCTCGATTGGGTCATGTGATGCGGCCGGGCACGGGGCTGGCCGCATGGTTATTCGTTATTGGCCCTGACTGGCCAGGGCCTCTACAGGCTCAATAGTATCGTGCCGCACCTTGGCGCCAAACAGCTTGATCATCTGCTGGATCAGCGGGTCGTGCTCGATCGACGCCTCGGCTTCATGCTGGCGCTCCAGGCGCTTGCGGGCTGCCGCCTGAGCTGGCGTTTCCTGTTCGGGCCGGATCAGCTCGATGCGCAGGTTCAAAGTACGCCCCAGGTGCTGGTTGAGCGCCTCGTTCAGGCGTCTTTGCTGGGTGGCGTTGAACAACGCGCCTTGGCCCGGGTCCAGGTGCAGGAGCCAGTCATCACCGTCGGCGGCGATCAACGTGCAGTTGGCCGCGATGTTGCCCGTCATACCAGAGACAGGCAACTGCGGGAACAATTCCAGCCATTGCAAGGCCAGCCCGGTCGCCGGCTTGGCAGCAGGCAGCGGCTCGGCGGCCGCCTGGGGCTGCTCCTGGACGTGTTCGGCCAGCTCGTCGAGGTAGCTGAAGCCCACCGGATCGCTTTCGCCAGCGTAGTAGTCTTCGTCGAGCGGCGGCTCGTCGTCGCGGTCCATGCCCACCGATGCATACGCACCCGGATCGAACGGAGGTACATCATCGTGGGTTGCAGCGGCCTGTTGGGCAGGAGCAGGGTTTGCAGCAACGGGGGCTGGAGCCGGCTGGGGCTCCTGCATGGCCGGTGCGGCAGGCGCTTCCCACGGCAGATCGATTACCGGCGCGACTGGCTCAGGCACCGAGATGGCCTTAATCTCCGCCTCGAGTTCGCGGTCACGCTCAGCTTCGGGTTCATGGTCTGCCGTTGCCGGCGCAGGCACCTCGATCACAGGCGCAGGCGTTGACGGCGCCGACGCAGCCGGCTCGCTTACCGGTTGGGCAACCGCTGCCGGGGGCGCCACCGGTTCGACGGAATCAGCTGTGGCCTGGCTGATCCCCACTGGCTTTAGCACCGGCCTCGGGGCTCCATCGGCATCGGCCGGGCGGAACGCCAGCATGCGCAGCAGTACCATCTCGAAACCACCACGCGGGTCGGGCGCCAAAGGCAAGTCGCGCCGCCCTATCAGGCCCATCTGGTAATAGAACTGCACGTCCTCGGCCGGCAATGCAGCGGCCAGGGCGAGCACGCGCTCCCGGTCACCCTGGCCGTTGTCCACGGCCTCGGGCAAGGCCTGGGCAATGGCCACACGGTGCAGCACGTTGAGCATTTCGGCCAGCACCCCGGCCCAGTCCGGGCCCTGCTCGGCCAGGTTGCGCACGGCTTCGAGCAGGGCGCGTGCATCCCCTTCGAGCAATGCCTGCAGCACCCCGTACACCTGGCCATGGTCCAGGCTGCCGAGCATGGCGCGCACATCGGCGGCCAGCACCTTGCCTTCACCGAAGGCGATGGCCTGGTCGGTCAAGCTCATGGCATCGCGCATCGAGCCGTCGGCCGCGCGGCCGAGCAACCACAGCGCATCGGCCTCGAACGGCACGTTTTCGGCCTCGAGCACGTGGCTCAGGTGCTCGACCACCCGCTCCGGGCTCATGTTCTTCAACGAGAACTGAAGGCAGCGCGAAAGGATGGTCGCCGGCAGTTTCTGCGGGTCGGTGGTGGCCAGGATGAACTTGACGTAGGGCGGTGGCTCTTCCAGCGTCTTGAGCAACGCGTTGAAGGAGTGGGTCGAGAGCATGTGCACTTCGTCGATCAGGTAGACCTTGAAGCGCCCACGGCTCGGCGCGTACTGGACATTGTCCAGCAGCTCGCGGGTATCCTCGACCTTGGTGCGGCTGGCGGCGTCGATCTCGATCAGGTCGACGAAACGCCCTTCATCGATTTCGCGGCAGACCGAGCAGGTCCCGCAGGGCGTGGAGGTGATACCGGTTTCGCAGTTCAGGCATTTGGCGATGATGCGCGCGATGGTAGTCTTGCCTACACCGCGCGTGCCGGTGAACAGGTAGGCATGGTGCAGGCGCTGGTTGTCCAGCGCGTTGATCAAGGCCTTGAGCACATGGGCCTGGCCGACCATTTCGCGAAACGAGCGCGGACGCCATTTACGTGCAAGAACCTGATAACTCATCGAAAAACCATCGTAGCCTGATCGAGCGGAAGATCGCTAATGCTAGCGGAGCGGGGGCAAAATTGCACTGCCTGACTGGCCGTGCGCGACGATGGACAGCGGATCATGGAGAACCTGCGGTGCGGACCCTGCTGGCTTTGTTTCTTTTCTGGTCGGCTCACAGCCTGGCTGAACAGCCGGTACTGCGCTTTTCGGTGGCCGAGAGCTGGAGCATGCCGCTGATTCGCATCGAGAACGGCCAGCCGGTCGAAGGCCTGCTGTTCGATGTCATGGAAGCAGCTGCCAAACAAGCCGGTGCCCGACCCGAATATCATGTGATGGCTCGAATGCGCCTCGAGGAGGCGATGAACCAGGGTGATATCGATGTACGTTGCTACGTCAGCGACCAGTGGTTGATGGCGCGGCCGAAGGACTTCATCTGGAGCGTGCCGCTGATTCACCAGCGCGATGTGCTGGTAGGCCGCCTGGGCGAAGGCGGCCCGATTTCGCCACAACGGCTGTCACCCCAGCCCATCGGCACCGTTCTGGGCTACACCTACACCACGCTTGAACCCTTGCTGGCGGCACACCGGCTTTACCGGGAAGACAGCCGCAGCCAGGAGCTGGCCTTGCAGAAGTTGCAAGCGGGACGGTACCGGTATGCCGTCAGCAACCAACTGTCACTACGGTGGTTCAACCACCAGCGCCATGCGCAATTGCAGCCACTGGCGGTGCTGGACGAGCAGGACCTGGGCTGCCTGGTCCGCAACGACCCTGACATCCCCGCCCAAGCGCTGCTGCGCGCATTGGTGCGCATCAAGCAGAGTGGGGAGATGGAGCGCTTGCTGCAACGCTACGGCAGCACCGAAGAGCCCCCACCCACCGGGACGGGCACCTGACCCCTATAGCGCCAAGGCCGTCACGTACAACCCGATACCGAATACCATGTGGTTCACCAAGCTCTTGAAGCGCGCACGCCAGGGGCTGGGCGTGCGTGAAGCAAAAAAACCCATGCCCATGGCAGGCTGCATCAGGCACATGGGCGCCAGTACCGTACCTGCGCCCACGGCCAATGCCGGCCACAGGGTCGGCGCGCTCAGCCACGCGACGCCCGCCGTAGTGACCAGCAGCATCGCGAACGCCACGCCAATGGCGTAGTGCAGCGCCCAGCCCCACACCCGCTCGTGCTTGATGGGCGGGGCCTGCCGGATCGCCTGATGGCGCCAGTGCCCTTGCAGTGCATGCCCGGCCCAGCGACCTACCAAGGCGTAATCGAGCGTGGTGGCGCCCAGGCGCCTGGAGACCGCAGACCAGCCGTCCATGACCAGTGTGGCGCCAACGCCGATGCCCATTGCTGCAATCCACTGTTTGCTGATGACCATGACGCTTCCTCTCATTTGACGTTGTTGAATACGCCGGGCAGCATGCAAGTTGAAGTCAACTTCAAGTCAAGGGCTTGTACATGGACATTGCCGATGTGGCGAGACGCACGGGCGTGCCGTCTTCCACGCTGCGTTACTACCAGAAGAAAGGCCTGCTCACGGCGCGTGGCGAGCCAGGCCAACGCCGGCAGTTCTCGGCCGACGTGGCTGAAAGGCTCGCATTGATAGCGCTGGGCCAGGCCGCCGGTTTTTCGCTGGACGAGATCAGCACCCTGCTGGTGGACCTGAAGGTCGACCGGGCGCAGCTGCTGGCCAAGGCCGATGAGCTCGACAGCCAGATCAAGACATTGCAGGCCATGAGCAAGGGCTTACGCCATGCGGCTGAGTGCCCTGCGGCCGATCACCTGGCCTGCCCGCGGTTTCGCCGGTTGATGGCAGTGGCCTCAGCACGATCAGCACATCCGAATGTAGTGCGCCGTTTGAAAATGGCGACCCCTTCGGCAGGTAAACCTAGGCACTGAATAGGGCTAACGACATCCAGAATCGGATTCACCTGCATGCCCATGAGTGCAACGCTCAAGGCGTTTGTATTCACGTCTCGATGCACCGCGAGGCAGCATGGCATAATGATATTAATGATGGAGCGAAGCGCTGATCATTCAACATTCATTATCGACAAGGAAATCTCGATGCTGTCTCGCATCAAGCTGTTCGCTACTGTCATCAGTCTGGCTATCTTAACGGGCTGCGCCTCCGTACCCATGGAGAGCCCCGAAGCAGACGCCGCGCTAAAGACTTTTGCAGCACCGCCCGCCGACCAGGCCGGCCTCTATATCTACCGTGACAACTTCGTCGGTAAAGCCCTGAAGAAAATCGTCACTGTCGATGGCAAGATCGTGGGACAAACTGCAAACCGGGTCTACTTCTACCGCCTGGTTACCCCTGGCCCGCACAAGATCGGCACTGAGTCCGAATTCAGTGACAATGTCATCGATTTGATGGCGGTGGGCGGGAAGAATTACTACATCCGCCAATCGATCAAAGTTGGCGTTTTCGTAGGCGGTGCGAAGTTGGAGGTTGTGCCTGAAAGCGTGGGCCAGGCCCATCTGCAGAAGTGCACGTTGGCAAAATCACAGTAACCCCAGCGCCTGATGCTGCGTATGCGGTAGTGTGCGCAGCGTTATAACCAGTGTTCGCAGTGCGGGCACTTACGAAAAAACGGCACAGTTTAGGTGACTGAGCGCTTGGCCTTGTAGAATTCAGGGCCTGAAATGGAGGCGGCCCCGCCAGCCACACCCCGGCACTCGATGTTCCCGCTATGGCTGCTCCCTTCCGGGCCTGACCAGGTTAACGGGTAATCAATGCGGGAGGACCGACAGGGCCACCACTACATGTCTCGCTGAACAGCGAGTGGCGCCATTGTACCGGTCCTGAGCCCAGATACAACCTCTGCGGCAGAAAAAGTCATCATTTCTCAATGACTTGTCTGGCTAGCGCGCGCCACACGGTCAAACACCCTAACCCGCCAGCGACCCCGGCCGCCAAGATGGACAAGTGCCGGCACTCACGCAGCGGGTCAGCACAGCCCCAGGGTGATCAGACCTCGATGCCCTGCTGGGCAAGAAACGCCACAAACGCCTCTTCATCGAGCACCTTCACGCCCAGCTCGCTGGCCTTGGCCAGCTTCGACCCGGCACCCGGCCCTGCCACCACGCAGTGGGTCTTGCCAGAAACCGACCCCGCCACTTTCGCACCCAGGCCTTCGAGCTTTTCCTTGGCGATGTCGCGGCTCATGCGTTCCAGGGAGCCGGTGAGCACCCAGGTCTGGCCCGCCAGAGGCAGCCCCTCGGCCACCTTCTTCTCGCTACGCCAGTGCATGCCGAAGGCCAGCAACTGCGCTTCGATGGCGTGGGCCAGTTGCTGGTTGGCTTCATCCCTGAAGAACGCGCGTACAGCCTCTGCCTGGCGCGTATTGAGCGCCTGGCGCAGGTCGATGCCATCCGCGGCGATGATCTTGTCCAGGCTGTCCAGGCGCGCCACCAGCTTCTGCGCGCCGGTCGGCCCTACCGAGGGGATGTCGAGCTTGGCGAGCAGGTCGGCCAGGGTGGTACTGGCGGCGAATTCGGCTGCCAGCTCGCCTTCGTCCTGCAACTGCATGCCGCTGTCCAGCAACTGGCGGATGACCTTCTGGTTGTGTTCGTCTTCAAAGAAGTTGTGAATCTCATGGGCCACTTCCAGGCCGATGTCCGGCAGGTAGGTGAGCACCTGCGGCAATGCCTGTTGCACGCGTGACAGGCTGCCCAGTGAGCGGGCCAGCACCTTGGCGGTTTCTTCACCGACATCGGGAATGCCCAGGGCATAGATGAAGCGGGCAAGGGTCGGCTGCTTGCTGGCGGCGATGGCTTCGAGCAGCTTGCGGCTCGACACTTCGGCAAAACCCTCGAGGCCTACGATTTGGTCGAACGCGAGCGTGTAAAGGTCGGCTGGTGAGGCAATCAGGCCCTCGTCCACCAACTGCTCCACGCTTTTCTCACCCAGCCCGTCGATATCCATCGCCCGGCGCGACACATAGTGAATGATCGCCTGCTTGAGCTGCGCCCCACAGGCCAGGCGGCCGACGCAGCGGTACACGGCCCCTTCGCTGGTCACTTCCCTGCCCTTGCTGCGCTTGACCAGCTGGGTGCGCTCCACGTGGGAGCCGCACACAGGGCATTGGCTGGGCACCTGCACTTCACGCGCCCCTTCCGGGCGACGCTCCAGCACCACCTGCATCACCTGCGGAATCACATCACCTGCGCGGCGGATGATGACCGTATCGCCGATGCGCAGGCCCAGGCGTGCGATTTCGTCCATGTTGTGCAACGTGGCATTGGACACCGTGACACCGGCGACCTTTACCGGCTTCAGACGGGCGACCGGGGTAACCGCGCCCGTGCGCCCCACCTGGAACTCCACGTCCAGCACCTCGGTGAGCTCCTCCATCGCCGGGAACTTATGGGCGATGGCCCAGCGCGGCTCCCGGGCACGGAAACCCAGCTCACGTTGTGCGGCCAGGCTGTTGACCTTGAACACCACGCCGTCGATCTCGTAAGGCAGGCTGTTACGCCGTTCACCGATGTCGCGGTAATAGTCCAGGCATTGCTCGATGCCGGCCGCGTGCTTGAGCTCACGACTGATCGGCAATCCCCATGCCTTGAGTTGCTCCAGCGTGGCGATATGGCTGTCGGCCACAGGCGCGGACACCTGACCGACACCGTAGCAGCAGAATTCCAGCGGGCGACTGGCAGTGATCTTGGAGTCCAGCTGACGCAGGCTGCCTGCCGCAGCATTGCGCGGGTTGGCGAACGTCTTGCCGCCAATGTCGGCCTGGGACGCATTGAGCCGGTCGAAGCCGGCCTTGCTCATGAACACCTCGCCCCGCACTTCCAGCACCGCAGGCCAGCCTTGGCCGTGCAGCTTCAAGGGAATGTTGCGCACGGTGCGCACGTTGGCGCTGATGTCCTCGCCGGTGGTGCCGTCGCCTCGCGTGGCACCCTGCACCAGATGACCGTCACGGTAGAGCAGGCTGACCGCCAGGCCATCGAGCTTGGGCTCGCAGCTGAAATCCACCGCGTCTGGCTGGTCCAGCCCCTCCGTCACGCGGCGACCGAACTCGCGCAGGTCGGCTTCTTCGAAGGCATTGCCCAGGCTGAGCATGGGAACCTCATGACGAACCTGGCTGAATGCAGCAAGGGCCGCACCACCTACCCGCTGGGTGGGCGAATCGGGCGTGACCAAGTGGGGGTGCTCGGCCTCCAGCGCCTTGAGTTCGTTGAACAGCCGGTCGTACTCGGCGTCGGGCACGCTGGGTTCGTCCAGCACATAGTAGCGGTAGTTGTGCTGGTCGAGTTCGGCACGCAGTTCGTGGATGCGGGTTTCAGCGGTCATTTTTCAGCTTCTCTTGCAAAACGAAAGAGCAGCCTGGCAGCGTCTGGAGGGCCAAGCCTGGTCATCGCCTTCTGCCTTAGGCAGCGAGCCCGCTTCACAGGTTCGACACAGACTCGAAAGACTGTGGTGAACCTGTGAAGCGGGCTCGCTTGCCGAAAGCCGATTCGATGAGCAAGAGGCCTGGGCCGACCAGCACGCCCCGAGGCTGCTCTTCGTCTGGATTTATCAGCGCTTCTGGGTCAGGGCGCGGCGCTCGAATTCCACGATGCGCTGGCGGTAGTGCTCGATGGTCTGCGCCGTCAACACGCTGCGCTGATCATCCTTGAGTTCACCGTTGAGCTCATGGGCCAGCTTGCGAGCGGCCGCCACCATCACGTCGAAGGCCTGCTTCGGATGGCGTGGGCCTGGCAGGCCGAGGAAGAAGCTCACCGCACGCGTGCTGAAATGGTCGATGTCATCCAGGTCGAAGATGCCCGGCTTGACGGCATTGGCCATGGAAAACAGCACTTCGCCGTGACCGGCCATGCTCTCGTGACGGTGGAAGATGTCCATCTCGCCGAACCGCAGGCCGCTCTCCAGAATGTTCTGCAGCAACGCCGGGCCTTTGAACCCGCCCTCGTCCCGGGAAATGACGCTGATCACCAGCACTTCCTCGGCCGGTGGCAGCTCCTTGACACTGTTGTTGGCCGTTGCTGGGGATGGGCTACGGCCATTGTCCGCGGCGAAGTCGTCTTCCTCGTCGATCACGATATCCGCTTCGCGGGAAGGCGCGCTGAAGCCTGCGTCAACGCGTGGCGCTTCTGCAGCCGTCGGGCGTTTTGGCCACTTGCTGACCTTGGCGGGCTTGGGCTCACGCTCACGGTCGCGATCCGAGGCACTGAGCGACGGCAGATCACTTTCGTCCAGCTCAGGCTCCCTGTGGGTGTCGAGCACGCGGGGTGGGCCAAGTACTTCGGCGCCACCGCCTTCATCGTCCGCCGCATTGGCATAACTGCGGTCCAGACGGAATTTCAACTTGCCCTTGCCGCCGCGCATACGGCGCCAGCCGTCGAAAAGAATGCCGGCAATGACAATGATGCCGATAAGGATCAGCCACTCGCGCAGACCGATTTCCATGTAATCCCGTGCCTCTAATAAATATGCTGAAAACAAAGGCTTCAAAGGCCTTTAACACGTGGCGCCAAGCCTATGTTCTGACAGGCGTTTTACCCACGCAGAAAACGAGTGACATAAAGCTAGCACGACCAAAGACAACTTTACACCGTCTGTCTCACATGACAGGGGCATTTCAATGAAGATTGTGCCGTTTGACTACAGGTTTCACGCATCGACCATCGCCATTGCCGCCTCCACGTCCACGGCCACCAGGCGCGAACAGCCTGGCTCGTGCATCGTGACACCCATCAACTGGTCGGCCATTTCCATGGCGATCTTGTTGTGCGTGATGTAGATGAACTGCACGCTCTCACTCATTTCCTTCACCAGCCGGGCATACCGCCCGACGTTGGCATCGTCCAGCGGTGCGTCGACTTCATCGAGCATGCAGAACGGTGCGGGGTTCAACTTGAAGATGGCAAACACCAGCGCCAAGGCGGTCAGTGCTTTTTCGCCACCGGACAGCAGATGAATGGTGCTGTTCTTCTTGCCCGGTGGTCGCGCCATGATCGTCACCCCTGTATCGAGTAGATCTTCGCCCGTCAGTTCCAGATAAGCGCTGCCACCGCCGAAAACTTTTGGGAAAAGTGCCTGCAATCCGGCATTTATCTGATCAAAGGTATCTTTGAAGCGGTGGCGGGTTTCCTTGTCGATCTTGCGAATGACATTTTCGAGTGTGTCCAACGCTTCGACCAGGTCAGCATCCTGGGCATCGAGGTAGCGCTTGCGCTCGGACTGCTGTTCGTATTCCTCGATGGCGGCCAGGTTGATCGCGCCCAGCCGCTGGATACGGGCCTCCAGTTGCTCCAAAGCCTGCTCGGTGCCGGCCTCGGTAACGTCGGGCTCGACCGTGGCGAGAACACCCTGCAAGTCGTAACCGTCGGCAAGCAACTGCTCCTGCAACGTGGTACGCCGCACTTCCAGGCCCTGACATTCCAGACGCAGTTGTTCAAGTTGACCGCGCAGCAACTGGGCCTGCTGCTCGGCCTGGGTGCGGCGCTTTTCGGCATCGCGCAGTTCGCGGTCGGCCTCGTCCATCTGCAAGCGTGCCTGGCGCATTTCTTCGTCGACGCCCATGCGCCGTTCCAGCAGCTCTTCGAGCTTGAGCCGCAGTTCCTCCAACGGCGCCTCCCCCTCCTCCAGGTTCAGGCTCAACTGCTCCTGTCGCTCGCTCAGACGGGCCGCCTGCAGTTCCAGGCGTTCCAGAGCCTGACGCGTGGAGTCATGCTGGGCGCGCAACGACCCCAGGCGCACCGCCAGTTGGTGGGCATGATCCTTGTGCTGCCTGGCTTCCTGGCGAATACGGTCCAGGCCCTCACGCAGCCGGTCGCGCTGGGCCAGCAGCACTTCGCGCTGGTCGGTGTCCTGGGCCATCAGTTCGAGGGCATCCTGCAACAGCAAGCGGGCTTCGCCCAGCTGCTCATGCTCAAGGGCGCGCTGCTCGTCGAGCTCCGCCAGCTCCTCTTCCAGACGGCGGCGGCGCAGCGCGACCTGTTCGGCGCGGGCACGGTTGGCTGACAAGCTGGCCTTGAGCTCGGCCTGCAAGCGGTTTTCTTCCTGGGCGCGACGGCGTACCTGCTCGCGCTGCGCTTCCAGGTGCTGCTGCTGTTCACGCAAAGTCTGCAACTGCTGTTCAAGCTGCTGCAAGGCGATGTGCTGCTCGCGCTGACTGTGCTCGAGTCGTTCGATTTCCTGACCGCGCGCCAGCACGCCGCTCTCACCGCTACCCCCGCGGCGCACACGCAGGCTGTTTCGAGAGACCCAGTAGCCATCGCGGCTGACCAGGCTCTGCCCTTCGCCCAACCCGGCACGCAAGGCCAGGGCCTCGGCCAGGTCTTCCACGGGCCTGACCTGGCCCAGCCATGGCGCCAGGTCAACAGGACCCTGCACCCTGTCTAGCAGGCTGCCGGAAGTCGCTGCCTGGCTGGCGCAAGCCGCGAGCAGCAGGCTTACATCGCCCTGCTGCAAGCCTGCCAGGTCCAACGGTGCAAAGTCGTCCACCAGCACCGCTTGCAAATCGGCGCCCAGCACGGTTTCCACCGCAAGCTCCCACCCGGGCTCCACGCGCAGCGCTTGTGCCAGGCGGGGGCAGTCTGCCAACCCCTGCCCCTGCAACCACTCGCCCACACCAGCGCCTGGGTCCAGGGCTGCCTGTTGCAGGGCTTCCAGCGATGCCAGGCGCCCGCCCAGGCGTTGCATATCGCCCTGGGCCTGCTGCTGAGCCAGCCCAGCCTCCTGCAGCGCCTGGCGCACCGTTTCCAGGCGCTCGATAACCTGCTCTTCCTCCTGTTGCAGTGCTTCGAGCGACAACTCGCTGCTGGCCAACTGTTCAACCTGCTCCAGCATGGCTGCGTCTTGCGGGTCTTCGCCCAACTGCGCCTGCTCGTCGGTGAGTTTGCGCTGACGCTCGGCCAGTCGCTCCAGGCCGCTTTCCAACTGCTGCAAGCGCGCCTGCTGCACCTCGGCCTGGCGACGCGGTTCAGCCGAGCGACTGTTGAAGGTGTCCCATTGCTCCTGCCACCCGTGCATGCCTGACTCGGCCTCTTCCAGCACGGCAGCGCTTTCTTCGGCAGCCTCCAGGGTCAGCGCCTGCTCGGGCTCAAGCATGGCCAGTTCTTCGCCCAGGGTTGCCAGCAGCGTACGGTCATGCCCCAGGTGCGATTCGGTTTCCTGGCGCGTGCGCTCGGCTTCCTTGAAATCGTCCTGCAACTGGCGCAGGCGTTGTTGGCCGTGCTGAATGCTCTGCTCGACCCGGGCGATGTCGCCGGCCACCGAGTAGAACCGGGCCTGCACCTGGTTGAAGCGCTCGGACAGCTCATGATGACCGTCACGCAGCCGCTCGATACTGGCATCGGCATTGCGCTGCTCGGCCACCAGTGCCTCGAAGGACACATCCTGGTTACCGATCACCGACTGGCGCTGACGAACCCGTTCATCCAGCTCGCGCCAGCGCAGCGCCGCCAGGCGTGCCTTGAGCTGGCGTTCCTGCGCCTTGTATTCACGGTACTTCTCGGCCGCCTGGGCCTGGCGGTGCAGGCGTTCGAGCTGGCGTTCCAGCTCCTCGCGAAGGTCGGTCAGGCGCGCCAGGTTCTCCTGGGTGCGGCGGATGCGGTTTTCGGTTTCGCGGCGACGCTCCTTGTATTTGGAGATACCGGCCGCTTCCTCGATGAAATTACGCAGTTCCTCGGGCTTGGCTTCGATCAGCTTGGAGATCATGCCCTGTTCGATGATCGAGTAGCTGCGTGGCCCAAGGCCGGTGCCCAGGAAAATATCGGTGATGTCCCGGCGCCTGCACTTGGTGCCGTTGAGGTAGTAGCTGTTCTGGCTATCGCGGGTCACCTTGCGCCGAATCGAGATCTCGGCGTAGGCGGCATACTCGCCCACGAGCGTGGTTTCGCTGTTGTCGAACACCAGTTCGATGCTGGCCTGGCTGACTGGCTTGCGGCCGCTGGAGCCGTTGAAGATGACGTCGGTCATCGACTCGCCGCGCAGGTTCTTTGCCGAACTTTCGCCCATCACCCAACGCACGGCGTCGATGATGTTGGACTTGCCACAGCCATTGGGGCCCACGACCGCCGCCATGTTGCTCGGGAAGTTGACGGTGGTGGGGTCGACGAATGACTTGAACCCCGCCAGGCGGATGCATTTGAGGCGCATCGATCAGGGCCGGGCCAGCGCCGCCAGTACCAGTTCGCAACTGCGCTGGCCATAGGCGGTGAGTACTTCACGAATGCGCGGCAAGTCGCGCAGCACCACCGCCTCGAGCAAGTGACTGAACAGGCCCAGGTAATCGACCATGTTCGCTTGACGCTGGTCCAGGGACAGGTAGTAGGCGCGGCTCATGGCGGGTTGCAGGTTCTCGACGGTTTCCTGGAGGAACGGATTGTCGGCGAAGGGATAGGCGGCACGCATTACCTCGAAGCTCTCGGCCACGAACGCCTCGATGTCACGCGCGGCGTGAGCCACCTGAAGACGCTGTTGAATGTCCAGAAACGGGCGCAGTTCGTCTTCGTTGCGCCAGCGTTGTGCAACCGCGTTGCCCAGCAGGATGTAGAACTCGCTCATGAGCGTGCACAGGCTGCGCACACTGCGCTCGTCCAGCTCGGTGACGTGGGCGCCACGGCGCGGCAATATCGCCACCAGGTGGCGGCGCTCGAGGATCAGCAGCGCTTCACGCACCGAACCCCGACTGACGTTGAGCGCCTGGGTCACCTTCTGTTCCTGGATACGCTCTGCAGGCGCCAGTTCGCCGCGGATGATGCGCTCGGCCAGGTAATCGGCGATCTGCTCGGCGAGGCTGTCCGGGGCCTTGAACGTCATGGTTTTCCTTCAAATCACTGAACGGGGCACAAGGGGGCGGATTGTAGCCTACTTGCCCCTGGGAAGCGCAGCGGTGTATCGCGGTTTATTTGACCGCCCGGACAGCTGCCGGGTCGGCGCGATCTATGCTTGGTGTAAGCACCATCAACCAGGGTGGGCCGGCCGCCGAGCAATTTCCTGACCTTTGAGTCAGAAAAACATTGACCCGCGTGACAGGTGTTGCTTAGAGTCGGCCCAACAACAATAAAACCATTGCGAGGCCATCCCCGTGATCCAGTTTCTCGTCAACCAGGAGCTGCGCAGCGAGCACGCCCTGGACCCGAACATGACCGTGCTGCAGTACCTGCGCGAGCAGTTGGGCAAACCCGGCACCAAAGAGGGCTGCGCCAGCGGTGACTGTGGCGCCTGCACCGTGGTGATCGGTGAACTGACTCAGGACGACGCCGGCAACGATGCCTTGCGCTATCGCAGCCTCAATTCCTGCCTGACGTTCGTGTCCAGTTTGCACGGCAAGCAACTGATCAGCGTCGAAGACCTCAAGCACCAAGGCCAGCTGCACAGCGTGCAACAAGCCATGGCGGACTGCCATGGATCGCAATGCGGTTTCTGCACGCCAGGTTTCGTCATGTCGTTGTTCGCCCTGCAAAAGAACAGTCAGGGTGCCGACGTGCATCAAGCCCAGGAAGCACTGGCGGGCAACCTGTGCCGCTGCACGGGCTACCGGCCCATCCTGGACGCGGCCCGGCAGAGCTGCCGGCAGCCCTGCCACGATCAGTTCGATGCCCAGCAAGCGCAGACCATCGCCCGCCTCAAGGCCATTGCACCGTCGCAGACCGGCGAGCTGAACAGTGGCGACAAACGTTGCCTGGTCCCGCTGACCGTCGCCGACCTGGCCGAGCTGTACAGCTCGCACCCCGAAGCCAGGCTGCTGGCTGGTGGTACCGACCTGGCGCTGGAACTCACGCAAATGCACAAGACCCTGCCGGTGATGATCTACGTGGGGCATGTGGCCGAGCTCAAGCGGATCGAGCAGACCGCCACCCACCTAGAAATCGGTGCTGCCACCCCACTGACCGACTGCTACCAGGCGTTGAATGCGCAGTACCCGGACTTCGGCGCGCTGCTGCATCGCTTCGCTTCGTTGCAAATCCGCAACCAGGGCACCCTGGGCGGCAACATCGGCAACGCTTCGCCCATCGGCGACTCACCGCCCTTGTTGATCGCACTGGATGCCCAGGTGGTCCTGCGCCAGGGCGAGCGCCAGCGCACGATGCCGCTGGAAGCCTATTTCATCGACTACCGCATCACCGCCCGGCAAGACAGCGAGTTCATCGAGAAGATCCTGGTACCCCTCGCCCGGCACGACTGGACGTTCCGCGCCTACAAGGTTTCCAAGCGCCTGGACGATGATATTTCGGCGGTGTGCGCAGCCTTCAATCTGAGCATCGAGCACGGTGTGGTCAACGGGGCACGCATCGCCTTTGGCGGCATGGCCGCCATCCCCAAGCGCGCCCGTGCCTGCGAGGCGGCGTTACTGGGCCAGCCCTGGAACAAGGCCAGCGTGGAGCGCGCCTGCCAGGCATTGGCCGAAGACTTCACCCCGCTCAGCGACTTCCGCGCCAGCCAGCAGTACCGCCTGCTGACCGCGCAGAACCTGCTGCGCAAGTACTTCATCGAACAGCAAACGCCGCACATCGAAACCCGGGTGACCGCTTATGTCTAATCATCATGTGGCAAAAAGCCAGGCCGAAATGGCCGACCTGTTCCGCCAGGACCTGACCACCGGGGTCGGGCGCAGCGTCAAGCACGACAGCGCCGACAAGCACGTGTCCGGCGAAGCGCTGTACATCGATGACCGACTGGAATTCCCCAACCAGTTGCACGTCTACGCACGCACCGCAGACCGTGCCCACGCGCGCATCCTGCGCATCGACACCACGCCCTGCTATGCCTTCGAAGGGGTACGCATCGCGATTACCCATGAGGACATACCCGGGCTCAAGGACATTGGACCGGTGGTGGCAGGCGACCCCTTGCTGGCCATCGACAAGGTCGAGTTCTTTGGCCAGCCGGTCCTGGCCGTGGCCGCACGTGACCTGGACACCGCACGCCGCGCCGCCATGGCAGCCATCATCGAATACGAGGACCTCGAACCGGTGCTCGATGTGGTCGAGGCGCTGCGCAAGCGGCACTTCGTGCTCGACAGCCATACCCACCAGCGCGGTGACAGCGCCGCGGCCCTGGCCAGCGCGCCGCATCGCCTGCAAGGCACCCTGCACATCGGTGGCCAGGAACACTTCTACCTGGAGACACAGATTTCCTCGGTGATGCCCACCGAGGACGGCGGCATGATCGTCTACTGCTCCACTCAGAACCCCACCGAGGTGCAGAAACTGGTGGCCGAAGTGCTTGATGTGCCCATGAACAAAGTGGTGCTGGACATGCGCCGCATGGGCGGCGGCTTTGGCGGCAAGGAAACCCAGGCCGCGAGCCCGGCCTGCCTGTGCGCCGTCATCGCCCGCCTGACCGGGCAACCGACGAAGATGCGCTTGCCTCGGGTCGAGGACATGACCATGACCGGCAAGCGACACCCCTTCTACGTCGAGTACGACGTGGGCTTCGACGACCAGGGTCGCCTGCACGGCATCAACCTGGACCTGGCCGGCAACTGTGGCTATTCCCCAGACCTGTCCGGCTCGATCGTCGACCGCGCCATGTTCCATTCCGACAACGCCTACTACCTGGGCGATGCCACCGTCCACGGGCATCGCTGCAAGACCAACACCGCGTCGAACACGGCCTACCGAGGCTTTGGCGGGCCGCAGGGCATGGTCGCCATCGAGCAGGTGATGGACCATATCGCCCGATACCTTGGCCGCGACCCGCTGGCTGTGCGCAAGGCCAACTATTACGGCAAGGACGAGCGCAACGTTACCCATTATTACCAGACCGTCGAGCACAACATGCTCGAGGAAATGACCGCCGAGCTTGAAGCCAGCAGTGATTACGCCGAACGGCGAGCGGCCATCGGTCGCTTCAATGCCGGCAGCCCGATCCTGAAAAAAGGCCTGGCGCTGACCCCGGTCAAGTTCGGCATCTCCTTCACCGCCACCTTCCTCAACCAGGCAGGGGCGCTGATCCACATCTACACCGATGGCAGTATTCACCTGAACCACGGTGGCACTGAGATGGGCCAGGGCCTGAACACCAAGGTGGCGCAGGTGGTGGCCCAGGTCTTCCAGGTGGATATCGACCGGATCCAGATCACCGCCACCAACACCGACAAGGTGCCCAACACCTCCCCCACCGCTGCTTCGAGTGGGGCCGACTTGAACGGCAAGGCCGCCCAGCATGCCGCCGAGATTCTCAAGAAGCGTTTGACCGAGTTTGCCGCCAGGCATTACCAGGTCACCGAGGAAGACGTCGAGTTCCGTAATGGCCACGTGCGTGTGCGCGACCAGATCGTCAGTTTCGAGCAGTTGGTGCAGCAGGCTTATTTCGGTCAGGTGTCGCTGTCGAGCACCGGGTTCTACCGCACACCAAAGATCTTCTATGACCGCAGCCAGGCACGGGGCCGCCCCTTCTACTACTACGCCTTCGGCGCGGCCTGCGTGGAAGTGATCGTCGACACCCTGACCGGCGAGTACAAGATGTTGCGTGCCGACATCCTGCACGATGTGGGCGACTCGCTGAACCCGGCCATCGACATCGGGCAAGTCGAGGGCGGATTCATCCAGGGCATGGGCTGGCTCACCACCGAGGAGCTGGTGTGGAACGCCAAGGGCAAACTCGTGACCAATGGGCCGGCCAGCTACAAGATCCCAGCGGTGGCCGACATGCCGCTGGACATGCGGGTCAAGCTGGTGGAGAACCGCAAGAACCCAGAGGACACGGTGTTCCATTCCAAGGCGGTGGGCGAGCCGCCGTTCATGCTCGGAATTGCCGCCTGGTGCGCGATCAAGGATGCGGTGGCCAGCCTGGCCGACTACCGCGTGCAGCCGAACATAGACGCCCCTGCCACGCCAGAACGGGTGTTGTGGGGCTGCGAGCAAATGCGCAAGGCGGCTGCCGTGCAACCTGCGGTGCAGGAACTGGACGCAGTGAACAATTGAAGGTGCGTTGCCTGTTCGGGCCCCATTGCCGGCAAGTCGGCAGGAAGGCCTGAACTGGCATCCACAGGAGGATCTTGCATATGCACCAATGGATCAACGCCCTGGCCGAACATCAAGCCCGCGGTGAGGCCTGCGTACTGGTGACCATCATCGAGGAGCGCGGCTCCACCCCGCGCAATGCCGGTTCGAAGATGGTGGTCAGCGCGTGCGGTTCATACGACACCATCGGCGGCGGCCATCTGGAATACAAGGCGCTGCATATCGCCCGGCAGATGCTCCTTGAGCAACGCGGCACCCCCCATTTGGAACGCTTCAGCCTGGGCGCCAGCCTCGGCCAGTGCTGCGGGGGCGTGACGGTGCTGTTGTTCGAACCCATGGCCGCCGTGCAAGCGCAGATCGCGGTATTCGGCGCGGGCCATGTAGGCCGGGCTCTGGTACCCTTGCTCGCCGCGCTGCCCTGCCGGGTGCGCTGGATCGATTCGCGCGAGCAGGAATTTCCTGCCCAGATCCCTGCTGGCGTGACGCGCGTGGTGAGCGAGGAGCCGGTCGACGAAGTGGCAGACCTGCCGCCGGGCTGCTACTGCATCGTCATGACCCATAACCATCAGCTCGACCTGGAGCTGACCGCTGCCATCCTCAAGCGCAACGATTTCACCTGGTTCGGCCTGATCGGCTCGAAGACCAAGCGGGTCAAGTTCGAGCATCGCCTGCGCGAGCGCGGGTTCGATGCCGCCGTGGTGGCCCGCATGCGGTGCCCGATGGGCCTGACCGAGGTCAAGGGCAAGCTGCCCATCGAAATCGCCGTGTCCATCGCCGGCGAAATCATCGCCACCTACAACGCCCGCTTCGGCCAGCACGATGCTGCCGCCAACGCCGGCCCCATTGCCCAGTTGCTGCCGCCTTCACGGCGCAGCCAAGCCATTTGACGAGTGAGATATGACCGTTACCCGCAAAGCCTACCGAGCCGCCATCCTGCACAGCATCGCCGACCCGGCCGAGGTCGGCCTGGACGCTTCCCATGAGTATTTCGAAGACGGCCTGCTGGTGATCGACGGCGGACGCATCCAGGCCGTGGGCCATGCCAGTGACCTGTTGCCGACCCTGGACGCCGACATACCGGTAGAGCACTACCAGGACGCATTGATCACCCCAGGTTTCATCGACACCCACATCCACTTCCCGCAGACCGGCATGATCGGCTCCTACGGTGAGCAGTTGCTGGACTGGTTGAACACCTACACCTTCCCTTGCGAGAAGCAATTCGCCGATAAGGACCACGCTGACCAGGTGGCGCACATCTTTCTCAAGGAGCTGCTGCGTAACGGCACCACTACCGCACTGGTGTTCGGCAGTGTGCACCCCGAATCGGTCAATGCCTTGTTCGAGGAAGCCGAGCGCCTGGACCTGCGCCTGATCGCCGGCAAGGTGATGATGGACCGCAATGCCCCCGATTACCTGACCGACACCGCCGAGTCCGGTTACGCTCAGAGCAAGGCGCTGATCGAGCGCTGGCATGGCAAGGGTCGTCTGCATTATGCCGTCACCCCGCGTTTCGCACCGACTAGCACGCCTGAGCAGTTGGCACGGGCCGGCCAACTGCTCAAGGAACACCCAGGCGTCTACCTGCACACGCACCTGTCGGAGAACCTTCAGGAAATCGACTGGGTCAAGTCGCTGTTCCCCGAACAGAAAGGCTACCTGGATGTGTACGACCACTTCGAACTGCTGGGCGAGCGCTCGGTATTCGCCCATGGCGTGCACCTGTGCGACGAAGAATGCCAGCGCTTGGCAGAAACGGGCTCGGCGATCGCGTTCTGTCCCACCTCCAACCTGTTCCTGGGCAGCGGGCTGTTCAACCTGCCCCAGGCGGAGCGTTTCAAGGTCAATGTCGGCCTGGGCACCGACGTAGGCGCCGGCACCAGCTTCTCGCTGCTCAACACGCTCAATGAGGCGTACAAGGTGATGCAACTGCAAGGTGCACGCCTGCACCCCTACAAGTCGCTCTACCTGGCGACCCTGGGCGGTGCGCGTGCGCTGCGCCTGGATGACCGGATTGGCAGCCTGCGCCCGGGCAATGACGCGGACTTCGTGGTGCTGGACTACAAGGCAACGCCTTTGCTGGACTATCGCCTGCAGCAGTCCAGAAGCATCGAGGAGACGTTGTTCGTGTTGACCACCCTGGGCGACGACCGCACGGTTCGTGAAACCTATGCGGCCGGCCGTTGCGTGCATCAGCGCGAAGGATAAGGTTCGCGCTTGATGCGAGCCCAGGCGAGCGGTCAGTTCTTGACCGCGACCTTGGGCTTTTTCAACAGATGGGAGAACACCGCGTGCAGATCGTCCGAGGCACTCTCCTCATCCAGGTTCAGCTTGCTGTCGATGTGGTCCATGTGATGCATCATCAGGCTGACGGCCTGGGCGGCGTCACGCGCTTCGATAGCATCGATCAGTTGCAGGTGTTCGTCGTACGAGCAATGGGAACGGTTGCCGCTTTCGTACTGGGCGATGATCAGCGACGTCTGCGATACCAGGCTGCGCTGGAAGCTGACCAACGGCGCATTACCGGCCGCTTCGGCGAGCTTAAGGTGAAACTCGCCGGACAACCGGATACCGGCACCGCGATCCCCTCGAGAAAAGCTGTCGCGCTCTTCGCGGACCATCTGCCTAAGCTCGGCCAACTGCTCGGCCGTGGCGTGCTCCACGGCAAGCTCGGTGATGGCGCGCTCGACCATGCGCCGCGAGAAGAACACCTGGCGCGCCTCCTCCACGGTTGGGCTGGCGACCACGGCACCTCGGTTGGGCCGCAGCAGCACCACGCTCTCATGAGCCAGCCGTGACAGGGCCCGACGAATGATGGTGCGGCTGACGCCGAAAATCTCGCCCAGCGCCTCTTCGCTGAGCTTGGTGCCCGGCGCCAGACGTTGCTCCAGGATGGCCTCGAAGATGTGCGCATAGACAATGTCGTCCTGGGTACCACTGCGGCCGGCCTTGCCGGTACGCGCGGGTTTTTTCAGGGGTTGCAGCTGTTCGTTCATGGGCTCTCGAGGCACGAAGGAAAGTATGGCGTCATTGTACACAGGCTGAGCCGTTTCTGCAGGCGCGCTTTAACGCATATAGCGATTGTTCACCACACCCGGCATACAAAACATAAAACAGTATTTGCTTTCTTTGTACACAAAAGCATAATCGCTCAGGCAACTTCCTGACCTTACGGTCAACAATATCCAGCGACATTGCAAGCCGCTGGACAGTTGCCGCCCTCGCGGAGCCGCCAAGTGCATTGCTCAGGACCACGGGCTCCATAACAACAAGAAAGACTTGAGGAGTACTCGCTGTGGAAAGCCGCAAAACCGAAGTCCCTACGCTGGACATCGCCTCACCGCCCGCCACGGGTTGGCTGGAGCGCATTTTCAAACTCAGGCAACACGGCAGTACCGTCAAGACCGAGCTGATCGCCGGGGTGACCACCTTCATCACCATGGCCTACATCATTTTCGTCAACCCCAACATCATGGCCGATGCCGGCATCGATCATGGCGCCGCCTTCGTGGCGACCTGCATCGCCGCCGCCCTCGGCTGTCTGCTCATGGGGCTGTATGCCAACTGGCCGGTGGGCCTGGCGCCTGGCATGGGCCTCAATGCGTTCTTCACCTACACCGTGGTCGGCACCATGGGCTACAACTGGGAAACGGCGCTGGGCGCGGTCTTCATCTCCGGCGTGCTGTTCATGTTCCTGACGCTGTCCAAGGTGCGCGAGTGGCTGCTCAACAGCATCCCCGTCAGCCTGCGCCATGCCATGGGCGCCGGTGTGGGCCTGTTCCTCGGCCTGATCGGCCTGAAGACAGCAGGCATCATCGTCGACAGCCCCGCCACCCTGATCAAGCTCGGTTCGCTGCATGAACCAGGCCCGCTGTTGGCGGCGGTGTGCTTCCTGCTGATCGCCATCCTCAGCTACAAGCGGGTATTCGGGGCGATCCTGATCAGCATCATCGGCGTGACGCTGGCGGGCTGGGGCCTGGGGCTGGTGAAGTTCGGTGGCGTGGTGTCGATGCCGCCCAGCCTGGCACCGACCTGGATGGCCATGGACGTGGCGGGCGTGTTCAACGTGAGCATGATCAGCGTGGTCCTGGCGTTTCTGTTCGTGCACATGTTCGACACCGCCGGCACGCTGATGGGCGTGGCACAGCGGGCGAACCTGGTGGCCCCCGACGGCCGTATCGAGAACCTGTCCAGGGCCCTCAAGGCCGACAGTGCGTCGAGCGTGTTTGGCGCGGTGGTCGGCGTGCCGCCGGTCACCAGCTATGTGGAAAGCGCAGCGGGGGTGGCCGCCGGGGGTCGCACCGGCCTGACGGCGGTGGTAGTGGGCGTGCTGTTCATCGCCGCCATGTTCTTCGCACCGCTGGCCGGCATGATCCCGGCCTATGCTACCGCAGGTGCCTTGATCTATGTCGCGATGCTGATGATGGGCAGCATGGCGCACATCAATTGGGACGAGGCGACCGACAGCATTCCGGCGATCGTCACCGTGATCATGATGCCACTGACGTTCTCGGTGGCCGATGGCATTGCGCTGGGTTTCATCAGCTACGTGGCATTGAAGGCCGGTACGGGTAAGTACAAGGAGATTTCCGCCAGCTTGTGGGTACTGTGCGCGATCTTCATTGCCAAGTTCATATTTCTTTGACCCGATCCTCTGCGGACAAAGGCGCCTGAGCGCCTAAGTCCGCAGAGGCGGAATGTAACTCATGACCCTGGTACGAGAAATACCGCTTTGTACTACCTTCGCACACTGCCGTTTATCCAGGCGCATAAGCAATGCGAACGCTCAGCACTGGGGCGCATGCCTTATCGGTGTAAACCGCCGGCCAGTACCTCAAGGCCACCTCTCTGCGGGGTGAGCGCAACAACCGTGCACCGTATTTGGAGCTCATCGCAGTGCAAGGCCGCACCTGCTTGAGATGCGCTTGCCTACTGGCGCGGTGCAGGTCTGGATAGATTGAGAATCTGACGCGTACCCAACGCAAAAAAAAGCCCGCCAGTGTGAGAGCGGGCAAGGACCTACGAAGATTCTTCTAGCGACCAACTAGCTTCCACGATAGGTCGAATAACTGTAAGGCGAGATCAGCAGCGGCACATGGTAGTGCTCCTGCTGCGCATCGATGCCAAAGCGCAATACCACCACATCCAGGAACGGCTGTTCAGGCAGCGCCACGCCTCGCCCGCGGTAGTAGTCACCAGCATTGAACTGCAGCTGGTAAACACCGGAACGGTAGTCATCGCCTTGCAACAATGGCGAATCGACGCGGCCATCGCTGTTAGTGAGCGCCGTGGTGACCAGCGTCAGCTGGCTGCCTTCGACACGGTACAACTCCACGTTGATTGCGCTGCCTGGGCAGCCATGGGCTGCGTCCAGTACGTGAGTGGTCAAACGTCCCATCTGCTTGTCGCCTCGTGTTTGCCAGGGGCAAGTACGCACGGCAGTGACCCGAATCGGGGCAGCGTGCGCCTTGGATGAACGCAATTAAGACATTCGCAAAGTAAATTGTACACAATTTTTTTGCTTTCCAAGCCGATGCCCTTGTGGGCCATGGCACCAGCGTGAATTAAGCGGGACACTGCGTCTTCGCCTTGCTTAGCTGACCAAGTGGGCAGGTTTCTTGCAAGGTATCCAGACGCGACACCTGGTCATAAATACGGAAATTCGGACTTACAAAAGAATTCATAAGTTGTATACAATCATTGCATCCGGTGGTGCGACACAGCGACGCGGCCCGCCACCCTGCCCACACGTACAAGAAGGAAGACTGCAGTGAGCGCTGACTACCCTCGCGACATGATCGGTTACGGCAATAACCCTCCTCACCCGCACTGGCCAGGCAACGCCCGCATTGCGCTGTCGTTCGTGCTCAACTACGAAGAAGGCGGCGAGCGCAACATCCTGCATGGTGACAAGGAATCCGAAGCCTTCCTCTCCGAGATGGTCGCGGCCCAGCCGTTGCAGGGCGTACGCAACCAGAGCATGGAGTCGCTCTATGAATACGGTAGCCGCGCAGGCGTATGGCGCCTGCTCAAGCTGTTTAAAGACAGCGGCATCCCCTTGACCATCTTCGCCGTGGCCATGGCCGCCCAGCGCCACCCCGACGTCATCCGCGCCATGGTCCAGGCTGGTCATGAAATCTGCAGCCACGGCTACCGCTGGATCGACTACCAGTACATGGACGAGGCCCAGGAGCGCGAGCACATGCTCGAAGCCATCCGCATCCTGACCGAAATCACTGGCGAACGCCCGCTGGGCTGGTACACCGGCCGCACCGGCCCCAACACCCGTCGGCTAGTCATGGAAGAAGGCGGCTTTCTCTACGACAGCGACACCTATGACGACGACTTGCCCTACTGGGAGCCGAACAATCCCACCGGCAAGCCGCACCTGGTCATCCCTTACACCCTGGACACCAATGACATGCGCTTCACCCAGGTCCAGGGCTTCAACTGTGGCGAGCAGTTCTACCAGTACCTCAAGGACGCCTTCGACGTACTGTACGCCGAAGGCGCCGAGGCGCCGAAGATGCTCTCCATCGGCCTGCATTGCCGCCTGGTCGGCCGGCCGGCACGCCTGGCAGCGCTCAAGCGTTTCGTCGACTACGCCAAAAGCCACGAGCAGGTATGGTTCGCCCGCCGTGTCGACATTGCCCGCCACTGGCAAGCCACCCACCCGTACCAGAAAGAGACCGTCTGATGACCACCTTCAAGACCCTCAAGCCGTCCACCCTTGACCGTGACGCGTTCGTTCACGCCTTCGCCGACATCTACGAGCACTCGCCCTGGGTTGCCGAGAAGGCCTACGACCTCGGCCAATTGGACGAACTGGACAACGTGCACGCGCTGCACCAGCGCATGAGCGACATCCTGCTGAGCGCACCTCACGCCGACCAACTGGCCTTGATCAACGCCCACCCGGACCTGGCCGGCAAGGCTGCCGTCCAGGGTGAACTGACCGCCTCGAGCACCAACGAACAGGCCGGGGCCGGTATTCACCAATGCACCGCCGAGGAATTCGCGCGCTTCACCTCGCTCAACGAGGCGTACAAGGCCAAGTTCCAGTTCCCGTTCATCATGGCCGTCAAGGGCAGCGACCGGCACCAGATCCTGGCCTCGTTCGAACAGCGCATCCACAACGATGCGAAGGCCGAGTTCGCCGAGGCGCTCAAGCAGATCAACCAGATCGCCCTGTTCCGCCTGCAACAGCTGTAAGCGACCGACGATTCTTTACAGAACAACGCACAATAGAAGAGATAACCGCATGCGCACCCTGATGATCGAGCCCCTGACCAAAGAAGCCTTCGCCCCTTTCGGTGACGTGATCGAAACCGATGGCAGCGACCACTTCATGATCAACAACGGCTCGACCATGCGCTTTCACAAGCTCGCCACGGTCGAGACCGCCGAGCCTGAAGACAAGGCGATCATCAGTATTTTCCGCGCCGACGCGCTGGAAATGCCGCTGACCGTGCGCATGCTCGAACGCCATCCGCTGGGCAGCCAGGCTTTCATTCCGCTGCTCGGCAACCCCTTTCTGATCGTGGTCGCGCCACTTGGCGATGCACCTGTATCAGGCTTGGTCCGCGCCTTCCGCAGCAACGGCAGGCAGGGCGTCAATTACCATCGCGGCGTCTGGCACCACCCGGTGCTGACGATCGAAAAGCGGGATGACTTCCTGGTGGTTGATCGCAGTGGTTCTGGCAACAACTGCGATGAGCATTACTTCAGCGAGGAACAGATGCTGATCCTCAACCCCCACCAATAAGAAAAGGTCGGTCATGCCAGGGCACTGCCCGCGCCTGTGACCGGCAAGAGGTACATACTGTGGAAGCACACCTTCACGAGTGGCTGAACCTGAGCATTCGCTGGGTTCACATGATCACCGGCGTGGCCTGGATCGGTGCATCGTTCTACTTTGTCTGGCTGGAGAACCACCTGAATCGAAGCAACCCGCGCGATGGGTTGTCAGGTGACCTCTGGGCCATCCATGGCGGTGGCATCTACCACCTGGAAAAATACAAGCTCGCCCCGCCGAAAATGCCCGAGAACCTGCACTGGTTCAAATGGGAAGCCTACTTCACCTGGATGTCCGGCATTGCCCTGCTGTGCGTGGTGTTCTACTGGAATCCCACCTTGTACCTGCTGGCACCGGGTAGCACCCTCAGTGGCGCCGAGGGCGTGGCGATCGGTATCGGGTCGCTGGTCGTGGGCTGGTTCGTCTACGATTTCCTGTGCGACTCGCCCCTGGGCAAGCGCCCTGCCCTGCTCGGTGCGGTGCTGTTCGTGCTGATCATTGCCGCCTGCTGGGGCTTCAGCCTGGTGTTCAGTGGCCGCGGCGCCTACCTGCACACGGGCGCGATCATCGGCACCATCATGGTCGGCAACGTGTTCCGTATCATCATGCCGGCCCAGCGCCAGCTGGTGGCTGCCATCGAGAACAACCAGACCCCGGACCCGGTCTTGCCGGCCAAGGGCCTGCTGCGGTCACGCCACAACAACTACTTCACGCTGCCGGTGCTGTTCATCATGATCAGCAACCACTTCCCCAGCACCTACGGCAGCCAGTACAACTGGCTGATCCTGGCGGGGATCGCAGTGGCGGCGGTGTTGATCCGTCACTACTTCAACACCCGTCACGACAGCAACAAGTACGCCTGGACGCTGCCGGTCGGTGCCCTGGCCATGATCTGCCTGGCCTATGTCACCGGTCCCAAGCCAATGCCGGTCAGCCCGGAACAGGCCGCTGCCAAGATCGAATACCAGCCGTTGCCAGCCACGGCCGTGGGCGGCAAAACGGCCGCCGAGCGCCACGCCGAAGACGCGGCCAAGCCCGCCGAACCGGCGGTGCCGGCCGAGGCGACGGCGCAGGCCGGCGGTGACAGCTTCGAGAAGATCCATCACGTGATCCAGGAACGCTGCACCGTGTGCCACTCCTCGAAACCGACCAGCCCACTGTTCAGCGCCGCTCCAGGTGGCGTGATGTTCGACACACCGCAACAGATCCAGGCCCAGGCCGCGCGCATCCAGGCGCAAGCGGTTGCCAGCCAGATCATGCCGCTGGGCAACATCACGCAGATGACCACCGAGGAGCGCAAGCTAGTAGGCGACTGGATCGCCAAGGGCGCGCCGGTCAACTGAGCGTAATTGGCTACACCGCATAACGTCGTACGCAAGCATCGAGCGCAGGCGCTGGCACAGGCTTCAAACAAGGCGATCTTCAGGTTGAAGACCGCCATTTGAAGCCTGGGCTCGCCCGCCGCTTGGATCCGAGA
The DNA here is from genome assembly GCF_022699445.1 of Pseudomonas sp. I3-I5. NCBI lineage: Bacteria > Pseudomonadati > Pseudomonadota > Gammaproteobacteria > Pseudomonadales > Pseudomonadaceae > Pseudomonas > Pseudomonas sp. I3-I5. The sequence continues at coordinate 3,080,749 of NZ_CP093940.1, forward strand.
ATAAAAACAAAACTCGAGGTGCTGCATGTCCGAGTCATCCAAGGCGTCTATTCCGGTAGCGCCGCCGCGACAGCCCCTGCCCCTGTTCCAGCTCTTTCTGGTTGGCCTGCAACATGTGCTTCTGATGTATGGCGGCGCCATCGCGGTACCGCTGATCATCGGCCAGGCTGCAGGCCTGTCCCGCGAAGAAGTTGCCTTTCTGATCAACGCCGACCTGCTGGTCGCCGGCGTCGCCACCCTGGTGCAGTCGCTGGGCATCGGCCCTGTGGGTATTCGCATGCCCGTGATGATGGGGGCCAGCTTTGCCGCCGTCGGCAGCATGGTGGCCATGGCCGGCATGCCCGGCGTGGGCCTGCAGGGCATCTTCGGGGCCACCATTGCCGCAGGCTTCTTCGGCATGCTGGTCGCGCCCTTCATGTCCAAGGTGGTGAGGTTCTTCCCGCCGCTGGTGACCGGCACGGTGATCACGTCCATTGGCCTGTCGCTGTTCCCCGTGGCGGTGAACTGGGCCGGAGGCGGCCAGCAAGCGACCACCTTCGGCTCACCGATCTATCTGCTGGTCGCCGGCCTGGTGCTGGCAGTGATTCTGCTGATCAACCGTTTCATGCGGGGCTTCTGGGTCAACGTGTCGGTGCTGGTGGGGATGGGCCTGGGTTACCTGCTGGCGGGGTCGATCGGCATGGTCGACCTCTCGGGCCTGGGGGCTACCCCCTGGCTGCAGGTGGTCACGCCGCTGCACTTTGGCATGCCCACCTTCAGCCTGGCCCCGATCCTGTCGATGTGCCTGGTGGTGGTGATCATTTTCGTCGAATCCACGGGCATGTTCCTGGCCCTGGGCAAGGTCACCGACCGTGAAGTCACCCCAGGCATGCTGCGCCGGGGGCTGCTGTGCGACGCAGGCGCCTCTTTCATCGCAGGCTTTTTCAACACCTTCACCCATTCCTCGTTCGCCCAGAACATCGGCCTGGTGCAGATGACCGGCGTACGCTGCCGTTTCGTCACGGTGGTGGCCGGCGGCTTGCTGGTGGTGCTCAGCTTGCTGCCCAAGGCGGCCTACCTGATCGCCTCGATCCCGCCAGCGGTGCTGGGCGGCGCGTCCATTGCCATGTTCGGCATGGTCACTGCCACGGGCATCAAGATCCTCCAGGAAGCGGACATCGGCGATCGGCGCAATCAGTTGCTGGTTGCGGTCAGCGTCGGTTTCGGTCTGATCCCGGTGGTACGGCCGGAGTTCTTCGCCCAGATGCCCCAGTGGATGGAGCCCATCACCCACAGCGGCATCGCCATGGCCACGGTCAGTGCGCTGGTGCTCAACGTGCTGTTCAACATCCTCGGCGGCGCGGACCGCGCAGCGCACAACGCGCCCTGCCACCCCCACTGAGCCAACGGGCGGCGCCCTGGCCGCCCATGCTTCACGCCTGAATCACTGCTGTGCCGTCGGCCCACTGCGCGTGGGCCGCCCGGGGCGCGCACGCGCCTGACAACCCACAAGAACAACATCCGGGAGCTGTCACATGAACCACATCCCCACCGCCTTGTTGCTGGGCACCAGCCTGCTTGCCAGCGTACCGACCCAGGCCGGCCAATGGCTGCAATGGCACGGCGAGAGCCTGACCTACCTGTACGGCAAGGATTTCAAGATCAACCCTGGCATCCAGCAGACGCTTACCTTCGAGCACGCCAACAAGTGGAAATACGGCGACACGTTCCTGTTTGTCGACAAGATTTTCTACAACGGCAAGGCCGACCCCGGCAAAGGGGTGACCACCTACTACGGCGAGTTCAGCCCTCGCTTCTCGCTGGGCAAGATCCTCGACCGCAAGCTTGCGTTCGGTCCGGTCAAGGACGTGCTGCTGGCCATGACCTACGAGCGTGGCGAAGGTGACAATGAAGCCTACCTGATCGGCCCAGGCTTCGACCTGGACGTGCCAGGTTTCAATTACTTCGTGCTCAATTTCTACGTGCGCAATACCGAGGGCAGCCGCCCCGGCGACAACGTATGGCAAATCACGCCCGCCTGGTCCTACACCGTGCCACTGGGCAAATCCGACATTCTGATAGACGGCTACATGGACTGGGTGACCGACAACGACCAGAACCGACGGGGCACCTATCACGCCAACCTGCACTTCAACCCGCAGGTGAAATACGACCTGGGCAAGGCGCTGAGCCTGGGCGACAAGCAGCTGTACGTGGGCTTGGAGTACAGCTACTGGAAAGACAAATACGGCATCGACAGCCGGGGCGCCCTGGACAGCAATCAGAGCGTGGCCAGTGCCTTGATCAAGGTACACTTCTGACAACCTGACCACATGCACAGGTTTGCTCCACCGTGCTCCATGACGGAGCACTTGAGGCCAGGCGCGCAAGCCAGTAATCTGCGCGCCCCCTCGATCAGGGCAGGACGGATTCTGCCTGCGTTTACTGACCGCTCAGTCAATGAATTCGGGCGGTTGGCCAACGTGTTGCCAGCCTGAAAGACCCTTTTCATCCGTTCAGAACGACGTCGAGCAGGACGGTTTCGCCAACCGGGAAGAAGTTGGCTCAACCCTTGCCAGACAGCTGTGGCCCATCGAAAAAAGCTGACTACAAAGACAGAAAAAGCGCCAACACCGAGCGCTGACAACAGATCAACCAAGGGAGCGACATCCGCAATGCGTACCATCAACAGCCTGATCCTCGCCGGCGGCCTGCTGGCCTGTGGCACCACCTTCGCCGGCGACCTGCTGCAGTGGCAGAGCAACAGCTTGACCTACCTGTGGGGCAAGAACTTCAAGGTCAATCCGTCGACCCAACAGACCCTGACCTTCGAGCACGCCGACGGCTGGAAGTACGGCGATAACTTCCTGTTCGTCGACAAGATCTTCTACCAAGGCCAGAAGGACGCCGGCAACGGCCCCAACACCTACTACGGCGAGATCAGCCCGCGGCTGTCGTTCAACAAGATCTTCGATCAGAAGCTGTCCTTCGGGCCGGTCAAGGACGTGCTGCTGGCCATGACCTACGAGTTTGGCGAGGGCGACACGGAAGCCTACCTGATCGGCCCCGGTTTCGACCTGGACATCCCAGGCTTCGACTACTTCCAGCTGAACTTCTACCAGCGCACCACCGACGGCAGCCGCCCTGGCGACAATGTCTGGCAGATCACCCCGGTGTGGGCCTACACCATCCCGGTCGGCGCCTCCGACGTGTTGATCGATGGCTTCATGGACTGGGTGGTGGACAACGATGAAAACCGCCGTGGCACCTACCACGCCAACCTGCACTTCAACCCGCAGATCAAGTATGACCTGGGCAAAGCCATGCACCTGGGCGAGAAGCAGCTGTACGTGGGTGTGGAATACGACTACTGGAAGAACAAATACGGCATCAAGGATTCCGGCGCCTTCACCACTGACCAGAACACCATGAGCTTCCTGGTCAAGGTGCTGTTCTGATCACGGCATGATGACGGGGCCGCCTGGCGGCCCCTTTGCCCAAGCGTTGTCGCTCAGCCGGTAGCGCGTGCGCGAACCCAAGAGAATCCGCCGACCACCAGCGCTGTCAGGCCGCCAGCGACAGCCCCGACAACCCCGAACACGACGAGCTTGGCCACTGCTTCCCAGCTTCCGCTGTGCGCGACCCAGCCTTCGATGACGTGCTCAAGTGGCGCAATGCCTTCAGTAATGAATGTACCGCCGACCAGAAACATCGCGACCGTGCCGATCCAGGACAGCGCCTTCATCAGGAAAGGCGCGGCCGACACCAGCACTTCACCCAGCTTTCTGACCGCGCGACCCCACATACCCTGGGCTTTGGATTTCGCCAGGGCGAACCCTGCGTCGTCCAGCCGCACGATGCCAGCGACCAGCCCGTACACGCCAATCGTCATCACCAAGGCGATCAAGACCAAGGTCAGAATCTGCTGGTACAGCGGGGCCTCAGCCACCACGTTGAGGGTAATGACGATGATTTCCGCGCTCAGGATGAAGTCGGTCTTGATCGCCCCTTTGACCTTGCGTTTTTCATACGCGGCCAGTTCCTCGGGGGTCTTGGGAAGCGCTTTTTTCCCTTGCCCCTTCGCGCCATGCTCGCTGCGGGAAAACTTGTCCTTGATCGCCTCGAAGCCCTCGTAGCACAGGTACAGGCCGCCGGCCATGAGCAGCCATTTGACCGCCGCCGGCAGCACCGCACTAAGGATCAGGGCGCACGGCACCAGGATGGCCTTGTTCTTCAGAGAGCCTTTGAATACGGCCCATACCACCGGCAGTTCGCGATCGGCCTTCATGCCTGTTACTTGCTCGGCGTTAACGGCCAAGTCATCGCTCAGTACGCTGGCCGACTTCTTGGCCGCGACCTTGGTCATCAACGAGATGTCATCCAACAGGGCCGCGATGTCATCCAACAACGCAAAAAAACTGCTGCCAGCCATTCCATTCATCCTTAGTAGACGCGTGCGATTTCATCATCCTGAAGCGCCTGAATAGCCAGGCGTGCTCCCAGGGCAATCACGATGGCATACAGACCGGCCGGTGGCGGAACAGTTCTGCCGGGCGCGCGCGTGCCGTGGCCTGCCGGCGGCAGATGACCCAGGACGCACACATGGGTTTCAGGGCAGCGTCAGGCACGGGGCAGCGCGCATGACGATTCGTTCATGGACGCAAACGAACAGCCGTGGCCAAGCGCCTGTCTCTATCCCATCGATCACGTTCTTCCATTCGCACCAGGAGTACCCATGGCAAAGCTCAACATGGCCCAGCAGTTGGCCTCGACACTCGAACAAGCCGGTATCAAGCGGATCTGGGGCCTGACCGGCGACAGTCTCAATGGCCTGACCGACGCCCTGCGCAGCATGGACAGCATCGAGTGGATGCACGTGCGCCATGAGGAAGTTGCGGCCTTTGCCGCCGGTGCCGAGGCGGCGGTAACCGGTGAGCTGACGGTGTGCGCGGGTAGTTGCGGGCCGGGCAACCTGCATTTGATCAATGGCCTGTTCGACTGCCACCGCAACCGGGTGCCCGTGCTGGCCATCGCCGCGCAGATCCCCTCCTCGGAGATTGGCCTGAACTACTTCCAGGAAACCCACCCGCAGGAACTGTTCAAGGAATGCAGCCATTTCATCGAACTGGTCAGCAACCCTGCGCAAATGCCGCAGGTGCTGCACCGGGCCATGCGTTCGGCCATCCTCAATCGCGGTGTGGCGGTGGTGGTGATTCCCGGTGACGTCTCGCTGCTGGAGGTCGAGCAGAAACCGGCGGCCTGGCCTACCCTGCAGCAGCCACGCATTTTGCCCACGGACGTCGATCTGCAGCGCCTGACCGAATTGTTGCAAGACAGCCACAAGGTGACCCTGCTGTGCGGCAGCGGCTGCGCAGGTGCGCACGACCAGGTCGTGGCCCTGGCCGATGCACTCGGCGCACCAGTGGTCCATGCGCTGCGCGGTAAGGAGCATGTGGAATGGGACAACCCCTTCGACGTCGGCATGACGGGCTTGATCGGCTTCAGTTCCGGTTACCACGCCATGCTCGGCTGCGACACGCTGGTGATGCTGGGCACCGACTTTCCCTACCGGCAGTTTTTCCCGAGCGACGCCAAGATCGTGCAGGTCGACCGTGACCCGCAAGCGCTGGGGCGACGCGCCACGTTATCGCTGGGTATCGCTGCCGATGTCGGCGAAACCCTCACCGCCCTGCTGCCACGCCTGACGCGCAAGACTGATCGGCGCTTCCTGGATGATGCACTCAAAGCCTATGACAAGGCGCGCCAGGGGCTGGACGATCTGGCGGTACCCTCCAAGGGTGACCGGCCGATCCATCCACAATATGTCACACGCCTGCTCAGCGAACTGGCCACCGAAGACGCGATCTTCACCGCCGACGTCGGTTCGCCCACGGTCTGGGCGGCGCGTTACCTGAAGATGAATGGCCAGCGTCGCCTGGTCGGCTCGTTCAACCACGGCTCGATGGCCAACGCCATGCCACAGGCCATGGGCGCACAGGCGGCCTTCCCGGGGCGCCAGGTGATCTCGATGAGTGGCGATGGTGGGTTCAGCATGCTGATGGGGGACTTCATCTCGCTCGCGCAGCTCAAACTGCCCGTGAAGGTGGTGGTGTTCAATAACGCGTCACTGGGCTTCGTCGCCATGGAAATGAAGGCTGCCGGCTACCTCGATACCGGCACCGACCTGCACAACCCCGATTTTGCCGCCATGTCCAATGCCATGGGCATCCTGGGGATTCGCGTCGAGCGCTCCGAAGACCTGGAGCAGGCCCTGCGCCGTGCGCTGGCCCACGACGGCCCCGTACTGGTCGACGTGGTCACCGCCACCCAAGAACTGGTCATGCCGCCAGCGATCAAGCTGGAGCAGGCCAAGGGCTTTAGCCTGTACATGCTCAAGGCCGTGATGAGCGGGCGCGGCGACGAGGTGCTGGACCTGGCGAAGACCAACCTGCTGCGCTAGCGCCTATGCGCGCGACTGGACGCAAAGGCCCTGCCCAAAGCCGCTGCCTTGAGCCGCCATTGGGCACGGTGCTACCATGCCGGCTGCCTCCTAGAGGTGGCCTGACACGAGGAAGATCCCTGACCATGAGCACCATTCGCGAGCGCAACAAGGAATTGATCCTGCGCGCGGCCAGCGAGGAATTCGCCGACAAGGGCTTCGCAGCCACCAAAACCAGCGATATCGCCGCCAAGGCCGGCCTGCCCAAGCCCAACGTCTACTACTACTTCAAATCCAAGGACAACCTGTACCGCGAGGTGCTGGAAAGCATCATCGCGCCGATCATGCAGGCCTCCACCCCATTCAACGCCGAGGGCGATCCTCGCGAGGTACTGAGCGCGTACATTCGCTCCAAGATCCGGATCTCCCGCGATCTGCCCCATGCTTCGAAAGTATTTGCCAGCGAAATCATGCACGGCGCACCGCACTTGTCGCCCAGCCAGGTGGAACAGCTCAACGAACAGGCGCGGCACAACATCGAGTGCATCCAGCAGTGGATAGACCGCGGCCAGATTGCCCACGTCGATGCGCATCACCTGATGTTCAGCATCTGGGCGGCGACCCAGACTTACGCCGATTTCGACTGGCAGATCTCGGCGGTGACCGGCAAGGCCAAGCTGGCCGACAGCGACTACGACGCTGCGGCCGAAACCATCATCCGCATGGTGCTCAAAGGCTGCGAACCCGAGCCGGCCTGAGCAGCACCACCTTGCCGTTCGCCCTGAATGTGCCCACCTGCGCCGCAGGTTGGGGCATTGAGCAAAGACAGTTTATGCGGGTCAGGCCACCGCGCCCGCATCGGCGCGCAGCCCCAGCGCCTCGATGGCACTGATCGCGCACTGCTCGTCGATATCCGATGTATCCCCGCTGATCCCCACCGCCCCTAGCACCCGCCCATCCTGATCACGCACCAGCACGCCGCCTGGCGCCGGCACGACCGGACGTTCGCCCAATCCGTTGAGCGCGGCGAAGAAAGCCGGCCGTTGCTGCGCATCCAGCGCCAGCAGACGCGAGCCCTTGCCCAGCGCTATCGCCCCCCAGGCCTTGCCCGTTGCGACCTCGGGTCGGATAAGGCTCGCCCCGTCTTCACGCTGCAAGGCAAGCAAGTGCCCACCGGCATCGAGCACCGCCACCGTCAGCGGCGCCGCCTGGATGGTCCGCCCAGCAGCCAATGCGGCGTTTACCAGGCTCAGCGCCAGGTTCAGGTTCAAAGCATTCATGGGAAGGTCCTCTTTTTATTGTGAGAAGCCCTGAGGGCAGTTGAAAACCGATACAGCAATAGAACACAACCGAAAATATTTTTGTATACAATATTTAGATCCAATCGTATTCGATAGCGCAATCACCCCATTTCACGGCCGCATCGACTTACCCGATCAAAACCCATTGACCTGATCACCTGACCGTGAATACACTGAATCGCAACACAGGTTGTATACAATTACAAAATCGATGAGGCACAAATCATGAGCAAAATGAGAGCAATCGATGCAGCCGTACTGGTCATGCGCCGTGAAGGCGTCGTGACTGCGTTCGGCATCCCAGGGGCTGCCATCAACCCGTTGTACTCGGCCCTGAAGAAAGTGGGTGGCATCGATCACGTCCTCGCTCGCCACGTCGAAGGCGCCTCGCACATGGCAGAGGGCTATACCCGTGCCAACCCGGGCAACATCGGCGTTTGCATTGGCACCTCCGGCCCAGCTGGCACGGACATGGTCACCGGCCTTTACAGCGCCAGCGCCGACTCCATCCCGATCCTGTGCATCACTGGCCAGGCGCCGCGCGCCCGCCTGCACAAGGAAGACTTCCAGGCCGTGGACATCACCAGCATCGTCAAGCCCGTCACCAAGTGGGCAACCACCGTGCTGGAGCCTGGCCAGGTGCCGTACGCGTTCCAGAAAGCGTTCTTCGAGATGCGCAGCGGCCGCCCCGGCCCGGTACTGATCGACCTGCCATTCGACGTGCAGATGGCTGAAATCGAATTCGACATCGATGCCTACGAGCCATTGCCCGTGCACAAGCCGTCGGCCACGCGCGTCCAGGCCGAAAAAGCCCTGGCCATGCTCAACGAAGCCGAGCGGCCCTTGCTCGTTGCAGGCGGCGGCATCATCAACGCCGACGCCAGCGACAAACTGGTCGAATTCGCCGAACTGACCGGTGTGCCGGTGATCCCGACCCTAATGGGTTGGGGCACCATCCCCGATGACCACCCGCTGATGGTCGGGATGGTCGGCCTGCAAACCTCTCATCGCTATGGCAACGCCACCCTGCTCAAGTCCGACCTGGTGCTGGGCATCGGCAACCGCTGGGCCAACCGCCACACAGGTTCCGTGGACGTGTACACCGAAGGCCGCAAATTCGTGCATGTGGACATCGAGCCGACCCAGATTGGCCGCGTGTTCACCCCGGACCTGGGCATCGTGTCCGATGCCGGCAAAGCCCTGGATGTGTTCCTGGAAGTCGCCAGGGAATGGCAAGCCGCCGGGAAACTCAAGTGCCGGCAGGCCTGGCTTGAAGACTGCCAGCAGCGCAAGGCCAGCCTGCAGCGCAAGACCCATTTCGACAACGTGCCGGTCAAGCCCCAGCGTGTGTACCAGGAGATGAACCAGGTGTTCGGCAAGGACACCTGCTATGTCAGCACCATCGGGCTGTCGCAGATCGCCGGTGCGCAGTTCCTGCACGTGTACAAGCCACGGCACTGGATCAACTGCGGCCAGGCCGGCCCGCTCGGCTGGACCATTCCTGCAGCACTGGGCGTGGTCAAGGCCGACCCCAAGCGCCAGGTCGTGGCCTTGTCTGGCGACTACGACTTCCAGTTCATGATCGAGGAGCTGGCCGTCGGGGCGCAGTTCAACCTGCCCTACGTCCACGTGCTGGTGAACAACGCCTATCTGGGGCTGATTCGCCAGGCTCAGCGTGGTTTCGACATGGACTACTGTGTACAACTGGCATTCGAGAACATCAACGCCACCGACGCTGCCAGCTATGGCGTCGATCACGTAGCCGTGGTCGAAGGCTTGGGCTGCAAGGCCCTGCGGGTATTCGAGCCGGCCGACATCGCCCCTGCCCTGCTCAAGGCACGGCAAATGGCCGAGCAGTTCCGCGTGCCGGTCGTGGTCGAGATCATTCTTGAACGCGTCACCAACATTTCCATGGGCACCGAGATCAACGCGGTCAACGAATTCGAAGACCTCGCCCTGGTCGGCAACGACGCGCCGACCGCCATCTCGCTGCTGGACTGATCGCCTGACGCCCCGGCTGGTCCGGGGCTCTCAACGCAAGGAGACAACCATGCCTCGCTTCGCTGCCAACCTGTCCATGCTGTTCACCGAGCAGGACTTCCTGGCCCGCTTCAAGGCCGCCGCCGACGCCGGTTTCAGTGGTGTCGAATACCTGTTCCCCTACGATTTCAGCGCTGACGAAATCCAGGCGCAGCTCAAGGCCCATGGCCTGACCCAGGTGCTGTTCAATCTTCCCGCAGGTGACTGGTCCAAGGGTGAGCGTGGCATCACCTGCCACCCCGACCGCGTCGAAGAATTCCGTGCAGGTGTCGACAAGGCCATCGAGTACGCCAAGGTACTGGGCAACACCCAGGTCAACGCCCTGGCTGGGATTCGTCCAGACGGCCCGGACTGCGCCACCGTGCGCAAGACCTTCGTGGAAAACCTGCGCTATGCCGCCGACAAGCTGCAGGCCGCCGGGATTCGTCTGGTCATGGAAATGATCAATACCCGCGACATCCCAGGCTTTTACCTCAACACCACCGATCAGGCGCTGGCCATCCAGGCCGAGGTGGGCAGCGACAACCTGTTCCTGCAGTACGACATCTACCACATGCAGATCATGGAAGGTGACCTGGCGCGCACGCTGGAAGCCAACCTCACGCTGATCAACCACGTGCAGCTGGCCGACAACCCTGGCCGCCATGAACCGGGCACGGGCGAGATCAACTACCGCTTCCTGTTCGAGCACCTGGACCGCATCGGCTACCAGGGCTGGGTGGGGGCTGAGTACAAGCCACTGACCACCACCGAAGCAGGCCTCGGCTGGCTGAAATCACACAACGCGATCTGAGCCCCACCGGGAACGCGAACAACGATAAAAAGAGGTAATTTCTCATGGCTAAAATCGGTTTCATCGGCACCGGCATCATGGGCAAGCCCATGGCCCAGAACCTGCAAAAAGCAGGGCACAGCCTGTTCGTCTCCACCCACCACGATGCGGCTCCAGCCGACCTGATCGCCGACGGCGCCGTGGCCCTGGCCAACCCCAAGGAAGTAGCCCAGGAAGCCGAGTTCATCATCGTCATGGTCCCGGACACCCCACAAGTCGACAGTGTGCTGTTCGGGGAAAACGGCGTCGCCCAGGGCGTGGGACCGAACAAGGTGGTGATCGACATGAGTTCGATTTCCCCGACCGCCACCAAAGCCTTTGCGCAGAAGATCAACGCCACCGGCGCTACCTACCTGGACGCTCCGGTATCCGGAGGTGAAGTGGGTGCCAAGGCCGCGACCCTGAGCATCATGGTCGGCGGTTGCCCGAACGCCTTCGAGCGCGCCCTGCCACTGTTCCAGAGCATGGGCAAGAACATCACCCTGGTAGGCGGTAATGGTGACGGTCAGACGGCGAAAGTGGCCAACCAGATCATCGTCGCCCTGAACATCCAGGCCGTCAGCGAGGCGCTGCTGTTTGCCGCCAAGAACGGCGCAGACCCGGCCAAGGTGCGCGAAGCACTGATGGGCGGTTTCGCCTCGTCGAAAATTCTGGAAGTGCACGCCGAGCGCATGATCAAAGGCACCTTCGACCCAGGTTTTCGCATCAGCCTGCACCAGAAGGACCTCAACCTGGCCCTGCAGGGTGCCCGTGAGCTGGGCATCAACTTGCCCAACACGTCCAACGCGCAGCAGGTGTTCAACACCTGCGCGGCCCTGGGCGGCAGCAACTGGGACCACTCGGCGCTGATCAAGGGCCTGGAGCACATGGCCAACTTCTCGATCCGCGACGACCGCTGATCCGAGCGCCGGTCCTGCCTTGCAGCCCTGCTGCCGGTAAACCGGCACGCCTGTTACGCCTCTTGGCTGAACACAGCCAGGGGTGACCCCGAGCAACACCGCCCCTGGTTCGGCCTGCACGGAGGCTGTTCCAGGGGCGTTCTCGATTGTGCAGAACAACAATAAAGGGAGCCTGCCATGTCGGTCGATCCACAGAAACTGCTGCGTGAGCTATTCGACACAGCCATTGCCGCTGCCCACCCCAGCCACGTGCTCGAACCCTACCTGCCCGCCGACCGCAGTGGCCGGGTGATCGTCATCGGCGCAGGCAAGGCCGCCGCCGCCATGGCTGAGGTGGTCGAAAAGCACTGGCAAGGCGAGGTCAGCGGCCTGGTCGTGACCCGCTACGGCCACGGTGCCAACTGCCAACACATCGAAGTGGTCGAAGCCGCCCACCCGGTGCCTGATGCAGCCGGCCTGGCGGTTGCCAGGCGCGTGCTGGAGCTGGTCGGCAACCTCAGCGAGCAGGATCGGGTGATATTCCTGCTGTCCGGCGGTGGCTCTGCCTTGCTGGCGCTGCCCGCCGCCGACCTGACCCTGGCGGACAAGCAGCACATCAACAAGGCCCTGCTCAAATCCGGCGCCACCATCGGCGAGATGAACTGCGTGCGCAAGCACCTCTCGGCGATCAAGGGTGGGCGCCTGGCCAAGGCCTGCTGGCCGGCCACGGTCTACACCTATGCGATCTCGGACGTGCCGGGCGACCTGGCCACGGTCATCGCATCTGGCCCCACCGTGGCCGACCCGAGCACCTCGGCCCAGGCACTGGCGATCCTCAAACGCTACGCCATCGACGCCCCACAGGCCGTCATCGACTGGCTCAACGACCCGGCCTCCGAAACCCTCAAGGCGGGCGACCCAGCCCTGGCCCGCAGCCATTTCCAGCTGATCGCCAAGCCTCAGCAATCGCTGGAAGCTGCGGCAGTCAAGGCGCGCCAGGCAGGCTTCAGTCCGTTGATATTGGGCGACCTGGAGGGTGAGTCACGGGAAGTGGCCAAGGTGCACGCAGGCATTGCCCGGCAAATCGTCCAGCATGGCCAGCCGCTCAAGGCCCCCTGCGTGATTCTGTCCGGCGGTGAGACCACGGTCACCGTGCGCGGCAATGGGCGCGGCGGGCGCAACGCGGAATTTCTGCTCAGCCTCACCGAAAGCCTCAAGGGCCTGCCGGGCGTCTACGCACTGGCAGGCGATACCGACGGCATCGACGGCTCGGAAGAAAACGCCGGCGCTGTGATGACGCCCAGCAGCTACGCACGCGCCCAAGCCCTGGGCCTTTCTGCCAGCGACGAGCTGGACGACAACAACGGCTACGGCTACTTCGCCGCGCTCGATGCGCTGATCGTCACTGAACCCACGCGCACCAACGTCAACGACTTTCGCGCCATCCTGATTCTCGAGACCGACCCCTCATGACGCCTGACAAGAAAGTGAAAATCCTCGCCACCCTGGGCCCGGCTACCGGTGGCATCGACGCTGTACGGCAACTGGTGGAAGCAGGCGTGAATATCTTTCGCCTGAACTTCAGCCATGGCGAGCACGCCGACCATGCGCTGCGCTATCAATGGATCCGCGAGGTGGAGCAGCAGCTCAACTACCCATTGGGCATCCTCATGGACCTTCAAGGGCCAAAACTGCGGGTGGGTCGTTTTGCCGAAGGCAAGGTGCACCTGCAACGTGGTCAAGCCTTGCGCCTGGACCTGGACAAGACGCCAGGCGACAGCAGCAGGGTCAACCTGCCTCACCCGGAGATCATCGCTGCGCTGGAACCTGGCATGGACCTGCTGCTGGACGACGGCAAGTTGCGGCTGCGCGTGACGGCCAAACACCGTGACGCCATCGTCACCGAGGTGCTGGCAGGTGGGGAGCTGTCCGACCGCAAGGGGGTGAATGTGCCTCAGGCGGTTCTGGACTTGTCGCCCCTGACCGAGAAGGACCGCCGCGACCTGGCGTTCGGCCTGGAGCTTGGCGTGGACTGGGTGGCGCTGTCGTTCGTGCAACGCCCCGAGGACATTGCCGAGGCACGCCGGCTGATCGGCGACCGCGCCTACTTGATGGCCAAGATCGAGAAACCGTCGGCGGTGGAGCAGCTGCAAGCGATCGCCGAGCAGGCCGACGCGATCATGGTGGCCCGGGGCGATCTGGGTGTGGAAGTGCCTGCCGAGAGCGTGCCGCAGATCCAGAAGCGCATCATCGGCACCTGCCGCCAGCTGGGCAAGCCCGTGGTAGTGGCCACGCAGATGCTCGAATCCATGCGCTTCTCCCCTGCTCCGACTCGTGCCGAAGTCACCGACGTGGCCAATGCCGTGGCGGAAGGCGCGGACGCTGTGATGTTGTCGGCGGAGACGGCCTCGGGCGATTACCCGCTCGAAGCCGTGCAGATGATGAGCAAGATCATCCGCCAGGTGGAGAACGGCCCGGACTACCAGGCCCAGCTCGACGTCGGCCGGCCGAAGGCAGAGGCCACCGTATCGGACGCCATCAGCTGCGCCATCCGCCGCATCAGCGGCATCTTGCCGGTGGCGGTGCTGGTCAACTACAGCGAGTCAGGCGCCTCGACCCTGCGTGCTTCGCGCGAGCGGCCACGGGCACCGATCCTCAACCTGACGCCGAACCCGAACACCGCTCGCCGCCTGAGCGTGACCTGGGGCGTGCATTCGGTAGTGAATGACCGCCTACGCCAGGTAGACGAAGTGGTTTCCACTGCGCTGGAAATTGCCCAGGCCCAAGGCATGGCCAGCCGTGGCGACACGCTTCTGATCACTGCCGGTGTGCCTTTCGGCAAGCCAGGGTCGACCAACACGCTGCGGATCGAGACGTTGAACTGAGATTCCCGGGGGCGCTATGCGCCCCCGTCGCGGGTCAAGCCCGCTCCCACAGGAGGCGCGCCGCTCCATGGCACAGCGCAGAGCTTGTAGGAGCGGGCTTGACCCGCGAATGGAGGGCGCAGCCCTCCCCGAACACCGATGTACCGGACCTGCGGTAAATCGAGGCCCAAAGAGGCCCACCGCCCTCCCATCCACCTCACTGACTGCCCCATGTACACCAAAAATTTCGTAAACCCTTGCCCCGACTGGGCGACGGCGATACTCAACGGTTTCAGCCAGGTGCTACTGCTGCGCAACCCCCTGTGCGGCCTGTGCTGCCTGCTGGCCATCCTGCTGACCGCGCCCAACCTGGTCGGTGGCGCCCTGCTCGGCGCCTTGGCCGGCCTGCTCACCGCGCAGCGTCGCGGCTACGACCGTGCTGACCGCCAGGCCGGGCTGTACTGCTACAACAGCGTACTCATAGGCCTGCTGATCAGCGCCGTGCTGCCCTGGTCCGCCATTCTGCCGCCGCTGATCCTCGCTGCCGGCGGGCTGTCCAGCATCATCACCCACCAGTGGCGCAAACGCGGCGGCAAGCTGCTGACTGCCTACACGGCGCCGTTCGTGCTCCTGGGCTGGGGCACGTTGCTGTTCGTACAGACGGTCACCGTACCCGCGGTGGTCGAGGCCGACCTGGCGAGTGCCCTGGCAAGAGGGGTCGGGCAGATCTTCCTGCTCGATCAACCCCTGGCTGGGCTGCTGATCATCGTCGGCCTATTGATCGCCAACCCGTATGCCTGCTTCTGGGCGGTCATAGGCTCTGCCGCAGGTGCAGGCCTGGCACTGCTCGTGGGTGATACGCCGTCGGCATGGATGGGGCTTTATGGTTTCAACGCGGCCCTGGCAGCCCTAGCCTTCAGCCGTCAGGGGGAAAAACCCTGGGTCACGTTGTTGGCCATCGGCCTGGCACTGGCGTTACACCCGCTGTTGAGCAGGCTGCCGTTCCCGGCGCTCACGGCGCCTTTCGTCGCCGCCTGCTGGCTTATCCACTTGGGCAGTCACCTGAAGCTTGGCAAACGCCAGACACCGGGGCGCTTGCATAGCTGAAAGGCACCCCATAGGCTCAGCCGACTTCACGATGGACAGAGCCAATGAACAAACCTGCAAGCCTGCGCGAGCGGCTTTACGTGATCGTCTTCCAGAGCGACACCGTGGCCGGAAGACGCTTCGACAAAACCCTGTTGCTGATCATCCTGGCGAGCCTGGTCACGGTCATCCTGGACAGCATCGATGAGGTGCATCGCGGCTACGGAGGCCTGCTGGCCGCGATCGAGTGGGGCTTCACCGCCATCTTCCTGTGCGAATACATCACGCGGCTGTACTGCTCGCCCCGGCCCCTGCGCTACGCCTTCAGCTTCTACGGCCTGGTCGACCTGCTGGCGATCGTGCCGGGCATCATCGCGCTGTACTACAGTGACGCGCAGTACCTGCTGATCGTGAGGGTCATCCGCATGTTGCGGATCTTCCGTGTACTCAAGCTCAGCCCGTACCTCAAGCAGGCCAATTACCTGCTCGATGCCCTGCGCGGCAGCAAGCAGAAGATCATCGTATTCCTGGTCAGCGTATCGACGCTGGTCACCGTATTCGGCACCCTCATGTACGTGATCGAGGGCCCGGAGCATGGCTTCACGAGCATTCCCAAGGGGATCTACTGGGCCATCGTCACGCTGACCACGGTCGGGTTCGGCGACATCGTGCCTAGAACACCTTTGGGCCAGGTGCTGTCTTCGCTGGTGATGATCATCGGCTACTCGATCATCGCGGTGCCAACCGGGATCTTTACCGCCGAGCTCGCCAATGCCATGCGTGGCGAGCAACTGCAACACCCCTGCCCGACCTGCAGCAAGAAATCCCATGAAAGTGGAGCGGCGTTTTGTGCCCGGTGTGGAAATGCGTTGTTCCCCAAATCCGGTTGAGCGAGGCGCTCATGACGAGATCCGGAGGGCTCCCGCACCTTGGAGGGTGAGGGAGTCATTGAGTGGGCAAAGCCCGTGGACAACTGCCAACACCGCCCATCGGCCAGCACGCATAAGCAAAGACGCATTGATTCTTTAATACCTGAAGAACAAGACGCTATAGTCGCTGGCACATTGCCCCAACATTCATACCTATAAGGAATGCGTCGTGAAAAAGTTTTTCACCGTCTCGCTGGCCGCTGCCAGCCTGGCCTTCGGCACCCTGGCCCACGCTGCCCCGACCCTGCTGAACGTTTCCTACGACGTGATGCGTGATTTCTACAAGGACTACAACCCGGCCTTCCAGAAGCACTGGGAGGCCGAGCATAACGAGAAGGTCACTGTGCAGATGTCCTTCGGTGGCTCCAGCAAACAGGCGCGCGCGGTGATCGATGGCCTGCCGGCCGACGTGATCACCATGAACATGGCCACCGACATCAATGCCTTGGTCGACAACGGCAAATTGATCCCTGACAACTGGGTCACGCGCCTGCCGAACAACAGTGCGCCGTTCACCTCTGCCACGGTGTTCATCGTGCGCAAGGGCAACCCCAAGGCATTGAAGGACTGGCCGGATCTGCTCAAGGACGGCGTACAGGTCATCGTACCCAACCCCAAGACCTCGGGTAACGGCCGCTACACCTACCTGTCGGCGTGGGGCTATGTGCTCAAGCAAGGCGGTGACGAGACCAAGGCGCGTGCGTTCGTCGGCAAGCTGTTCAAGCAGGCGCCAGTGCTGGACACCGGTGGTCGCGCCGCCACTACCACGTTCATGACCAACCAGATTGGCGATGTGCTGGTGACGTTCGAGAACGAAGCGGAAATGATTGCGCGCGAATTCGGTCGCGATCAGTTCGAGGTGGTCTATCCAAGCGTTTCAGCCGAAGCCGAGCCGCCGGTGAGCGTGGTCGATAAAGTTGTGGCCCGTAAAGGCACCCAAGCCGTGGCCGAGGAATACTTGAAGTACCTGTGGTCACCGGCCGCCCAGGAACTCGCCGCCCAGAACTACTTGCGTCCACGCGATGCGACCGTGTTGGCCAAGTACACCGATCGTTTCCCCAAGGTCGAATTCCTCTCGGTCGAGAAGACCTTTGGTGACTGGCGCACTGTGCAGAAAACGCATTTCAACGATGGGGGCGTGTTCGACCAGATCTATACCGGTCAGTGAAGCTGATGGGGCTAGGCCGGCAGTACAGCGGTCCGGGGCTTGAGCTTCGCAACACCCATGAAAGCCGGACGCGGCTGTGGTCCCCTGAATGACGGCCTGCCCCGATCAACCTAACCGAAACACCAACGCCTTCAACCCCCCAGCCGGATCCACATCCGGGAACTCCGGCGGGTTCTGCAGCCGTTCCACGAAGGCGAGGCCGGGCGCGTGCTCGGCCATGCCCTCGATCAAGAACTCAGGCCCTATGCCGGGGTCGTTCACGCAGGCCAGAACCGTCCCACCTTCATTCAACAGCTCAGGCAAGCGGCGCAGGATCTTCGCGTAGTCCTGGGTCAACACGAAGCTGCCGCGCTGGAAGGTGGGCGGATCGATGATGATCAGATCGTAAGGCCCGTATTTGCGCACCTTGCCCCATGACTTGAACAGCTCATGACCCAGGTAGGCCACACGGGACGGGTCATGCTGGTTGAGGCGATGGTTGTCGCGCCCTCGGGACAGTGCCGATTTCGCCATGTCCAGGTTCACCACCTGCTCGGCCCCACCTGCAATCGCCGCCACCGAAAAACCGCAGGTGTAGGCAAACAGGTTCAGCACGCGCTGCCCCTTGGCCTGGGCGCGCACCCACTGGCGACCATGACGCATGTCCAGGAACAGGCCATTGTTCTGACGTACCCCCAGGTCCAGCAGGTAGGTCAGCCCGTCCTCGATCACCTCACGTTGCTGACACGGCTCGCCCACCAGCCACTGACCGGGGCTGTCGGGCAGGTAACGGTGTTGCAGCAGGATCGCCTGGCCCGTCCACTGCTCAAGGTGCGACAGCCGCAACAGCATCGCCTCGAGCTCTGCCAATTGCCCCTCGGGGGGCTCACGGAACAAGGCGACCGACAACACGCCTTGAAGCCAGTCCACCGTGATCTGCTCAAGGCCGGGCCAGCAACGTCCTCGGCCGTGGAAAAGGCGACGGGTTTCTGCAGGGGCGGGGTTCAGGGCGGCAAGCAGATGCTGCTCGAGGGCGGCAATCGGAGAGGTCATGTCAGGTCACATCGGTAAGCGGAGGCGTATTTTACATGGCAAGACCGCCCAAGTGCGCCACCTTGAATTGCCTATTTTTTGTACACACTAATGTCACCTTAAGTGCCATTTTTGTGTGCACTTTCACCACCCATGCCCCGATGTGTTACATGAAGCGCTCACTTAATGCTGACTAACTGATTAACTAAGCCCATGAATTCAAACAATTATTGACTCAATGGTCAGCTTAAAACGCTGATTTTTCAGCTTGTTACTGAAATCTGCACGCTTCCTGAGTGGTCACTGTGGCGATCGCCTGCTCAAGCTGGCATGGAACTGGCTTCCCTGTGCTTGTGTTTTGTATACAAGTTTCACCGAACATAAATACACAAGAACCCGCGACGCCGATTGACCGTCGGCCGCCGCGCCCAGAACCCCGAGATGCCAACGCTGCACCGACGAGATGGCGAGCCCGTGCGCTGCCCGCTCATCGCAGTCAACGTGCATCAGGAGCCCGCCGGAATGAGTAGCAGCCTCAACCTTGCCCCTGAACTATCCGTCGACAGCACCCAGACCCAATCAACCCCGGCCGACACGGTGCCGGACATGGCACTGAGCCCCCGCCTGCACAACCGGGACCTGGCCCCCACCCGCATCGCCGGGCGCCGCTGGGGCCGTTACAGCATCTTCGCCCTGTGGACCAACGATGTGCACAACATCGCCAACTATTCATTCGCCATGGGCCTGTTCGCCCTGGGCCTGGGCGGCTGGCAGATATTGCTGTCGCTGGCCATTGGTGCCGCCCTGGTGTACTTCTTCATGAACCTGTCGGGCTACATGGGGCAGAAGACCGGCGTCCCCTTCCCGGTCATCAGCCGCATCGCCTTCGGCATCCACGGCGCGCAGATCCCGGCGCTGATCCGCGCAGTCATCGCCATCGCCTGGTTCGGTATCCAGACCTACCTGGCCTCGGTGGTCCTGCGCGTGCTGCTCAGCGCCGTCTGGCCGCAGATGGCAGCCTACGACCACGACAGCATCCTTGGCCTGTCCAGCCTGGGCTGGGCCTGTTTCGTGGCCATCTGGCTGGTGCAGTTGGTGATTCTCGCCTACGGCATGGAGATGGTCCGTCGCTACGAAGCTTTCGCAGGCCCTGTCATTCTGGTAACGGTTGCAGCGCTGGCGGTGTTCATGTACTTCAAGGCCGACACACGCATCGCCTGGTCGGTGGCAGAACCCCTGAGCGGTTACGAGATGTGGCGCAACATCTTTGCCGGCGGTGCCTTGTGGCTGGCCATCTATGGCACGCTGGTGCTCAATTTCTGTGATTTCGCCCGTTCCTCGCCGTGCCGCAAGACCATTCGCGTTGGCAATTTCTGGGGCCTGCCGGTGAACATCCTGGTGTTTGCCGTGATCACCGTCGTGCTGTGCGGCGCTCAGTTCAAGATCAACGGCCAGATCATCGACAGCCCAACGCAGATCGTCGCAGCCATTCCAAACACCACCTTCCTGGTGCTGGGCTGCCTGTCGTTCCTCATCGTCACGGTGGCGGTCAATATCATGGCCAACTTCGTGGCACCGGCCTTCGTGCTCAGCAACCTGGCACCGCGTCACCTCAATTTCCGTCGCGCGGGGCTGATCAGCGCCACGCTGGCGGTGCTCATCCTGCCGTGGAACCTGTACAACAGCCCCTTGGTGATCGTCTACTTCCTGTCCGGCCTGGGTGCATTGCTGGGCCCGCTGTACGGGGTGATCATGTCCGACTACTGGCTGCTGCGCAAAGGCTGCATCAACGTCCCGCAGCTCTACAGCGAAGACCCCGCCGGCGCGTATCACTACACCAAGGGCATCAACCTGCGCGCGGTCGCGGCGTTCGTGCCGGCGGCCCTGTTGGCCATCGTGCTGGCCCTGGTACCCAACTTCCACAGCGTCGCGCCCTTCTCGTGGCTGATCGGGGCTGGCATCGCCGCCGCCCTGTACCTGTTGATCGCGCCGCGCAACCGTCATTACCACGACGTCAGCGGCGAATGCATCGCCGTCGACCACAGCAGCCACTGAACAAGGAGGACTGCCCATGCGAATCCTGATTGCCAACGTCAACACCACCGAAGCCATCACCGAGGCCATCGCCGAGCAGGCCCGCGCCGTGGCGGCGCCGGGCACAGAAGTCATCGGCCTTACGCCGTGGTTCGGCGCAGAATCGGTGGAGGGCAATTTCGAGAGTTACCTGGCCGCCATTGCCGTGATGGATCGGGTACTGGCCTATGAGGGCCCCTATGATGCAGTGATCCAGGCCGGTTATGGCGAGCACGGCCGTGAAGGCCTGCAGGAGCTGCTGAACGTGCCGGTGGTGGACATCACCGATGCCGCCGCCAGCACCGCCATGTACCTGGGTCACGCTTACTCGGTGGTCACCACGCTGGACCGTACCGTCCCCTTGATCGAGGACCGCCTCAGGCTTTCCGGGCTGTACGACCGCTGCGCATCGGTACGCGCCAGCGGCCTGGCGGTGCTGGAGCTCGAAGCCGATCCGCAGCGCGCTGTCGAGGCCATCGTCGAACAAGCCGAACGGGCCGTACGTGATGACAAGGCCGAGGTCATCTGCCTGGGATGCGGAGGCATGGCCGGGCTGGACGAGCAGATCCGCCAACGCACCGGGGTACCGGTGGTCGATGGGGTCAGCGCGGCGGTGACCATCGCCGAGTCGTTGGTGCGCCTGGGCCTGAGTACGTCCAAGGTGCGCACCTATGCCACCCCTCGGGCGAAGAAGGTCATAGGCTGGCCAATGCGCGTCGGCCGCTAGGGCACCAGGGCGCAACCTGCGCGGGATCGGCAATCGATCCTGCGCAGGCACTGCTCAACCGATCATTCTGGCCAGCCGCTGGCCACTGCCGCAGGCCAGCGTGAAGCCCAGCGCGCCATGGCCAAGGTTGAGCCAAAGGTTACGGTAAGGCGTTGCGCCTATGATGGGTACACCGGTGGGCGTCGCCGGTCGCATACCGGCCCATTCCACCGCGTGGGCATAATCGGCGGCGTGGGGCAGCGTCTCCAGTGCCAGGCGGCGCATGCTCTGCAAGCGGCGTTTGTCCAGCGCCTCGTCCTGTCCCACGATGTCCACCATGGCCGCGACGCGCAACTGTCGATCCAGCCGGGCATAGACGATCTTGCGCTCGTAGTCCGTCAGGCTGATCTCAAGCGCCCCCTGCCCCGGCACCAGGGGCGCAGTCAGGCTGTACCCTTTGAGTGGATAGATCGGAATGTTCACCCCTGGCACCTTCAGCGCCGCGCTGCGGTAACCTGCGCACAGCACCAACTGGTCGATTGGCAGTTCTTCATGGCCAAGGCGCAGCGCCACCACCTGATGCTCACGGTGAAGCAGTTGCGTCACCGGCTGACCGAGCCGGAACTGGCATTGGCCGCAGGCTTGCAGAGCGGCGGCCAAGCGCAGGCAGAAGGCGTGGCAGTCGCCCACTTCTTCGTCCGGGGTGAAGACGCCGCCCACGAATGGCGACGCCTGCAGCGCCGGTTCCAGCGCCCGCAGCTCAGCGGCGCCGAGTACCTGCTGGCGATCAGGGTCCGTCAGTTGCAGACGGCTGCGCCTGAACTGGGCTTCGCTGCGAAACGCTACGAGCTTGCCGTTGCGGCGCCAGGCAAAATCACCGATTGCCTGGGCTTGGCGCCACTGGGCCAACACGGCCTGGCTTTGCAGGGCAAGGTCAAGCAATACGGCGGCGTTGCGCTGATTGACGCTGCGTCGGCACGCCAGTGTGAAGGCCAGTAACCAGCGCCACTGCGCCGGGTCTAGACGCAAGCGCAGGCGCAGCGGGGAGTCGCCCTGCAACAACCACCCCAGCGCCTGCCACGGCACGCCCGCATCCGCCAGTGGCGCGACGTAGCGGTAGGACAATTGACCACCGTTGGCAAAGCTGGTGGCCGCCCCCAAGGTGTCGTGGGCCTCGATCAATTCAACGCAATGGCCTTCCTGCACCAGCGCATAGGCCGTCGCCAGCCCGATCACGCCGCCCCCGATCACCGTCACCTGCCGCTTCATCGTTCATCCCTGTTCAGCATCCTGGCTCAACAGTACCAGCGGATCAGGTCGGGCAGCTATGCTCACCGTCATCGAGCCCCTGACGCACGTTGCGGCTGCGCAGGCTGGCCTTGCCATCGTGCCAGTCCAGGGTCAGGACATAGAGGGTGTCGAAGTCCCCATCCTGCCAATCTTCGGTGATGACATGCTCCTTGCCGACAGCCTTCTGGGCGACGGTATTGATCAGGTCCGGCAGGTAGCCGTGAGACCATGCCGTATAGATGGTCGCGTTACGGTACTTGTCGCTGAGCAGTTCGTCGGCCAGGTCATCGGTGTCGTTGGCGCTGTAGTCGATGTTGACCGGCAGGCCGAGGCGAATGGCACTGGGGCTGATGGTCATGAGCGGACGCAGGTAGCTGTAGCTTTGGTCATCAGCGCCCTCCTCCACGTGCCGGGACGGGTTGGCAGCAAACACGTAATCGGCCTTGCCGAAACGTTCGGGTAAAACCGTGGCCAGGTCCAGCGCGCGGTTCAGGCCCTGGCAGTTCAGCTGGCCCAGGCCTTCACCGGGTTTTTCGGCATGGCGCAGAAACACCAGGGTCTGGGTGCCATCCACCGGTTGCGCGCGGCTCTCGACGGCGTCCAGCGCCAGCGGTACGCCTACGGCGGTCAGGGCCAGGCCCAGCAACCAATGACGGCGACGATGCAGGTGTGGAATCAACTTCATCAATGCAGGCTCGTGTGACAAACGGGTCACCCGCGCATCGCCTGGACGGGCACAGGGCGCCTTTTGCAGTGAGTGCCTTCCTTGACGACGGGTTCGGTTCAGAGTGCCAATAGCCCGTTTTGTTCCCCGCTGCCAGGGTGCCAGGCGTCTGGCACAGGCATTACGGGGCTATCGTGTCAGTCATCGCGCGTCAGCACTTCGAGCAGCTCGATTTCGAACGCAAGGTCCGAATCAGGTGGGATAGAACCAACGCTACGCGCGCCATAACCCAGGTGCGCCGGCACCAACAGCTTGCGCTTGCCGCCAACGCGCATGCCCATGATGCCCTGGTCCCACCCCTTGATAACGCGCCCGGTACCGATCACGCATTGAAACGGCTTGCCGCGTGACCAGGAGGAGTCGAACTCGGTGCCATCGGCCAGCCACCCGGTGTATTGGGTCGTGATCAGCGCACCTTTGACGGCCGCCTTGCCCTCACCCTCGACCAGGTCGATGATTTGCAGTTCTTGGTTCATGCGCAGGCTCCAGCCGCTACGAAAATGCCGTTCTTTTCGCAGCATTGCCCGGATTTGGCAAGCCTTGGTGTCGGCCTGCGCATCGTCGGTGACGACAGGGTCGTCTTACAGGTAGACGGTACCGCGCATGAACAACGCCGCCCGCCCACTGATGATCACCCGGCCATTGCCCGGGAGCACGCAGCGAAGCTGGCCCTTGCGCGCACCGCCTTGCTCGCATTCAAGCGACTGCTTGCCTAGCCGTTGTGCCCAGATCGGTGCGAGCGAGGTATGGGCCGAACCGGTCACCGGGTCTTCATTGACCCCCACGCGTGGCCCGAACCAGCGCGTCACGAAGTCGAACCCACGCCCCGGCGCCGTTACGGCGATACCGCGCACGTCAAAGCCAGCCAGCTCGACGAAATCTGGCGTGAGGGTATCGAGCAACTCAGGGTCATCGACCACCACCACGTAGTCATCGCTGCGATACACCGCCTGCGCCTGGCGCAGGCCCAATGCTTGCAGCAGACCGGCTGGCACTGGCTGGGCCTCAGGTTGGCGGGCAGGGAAATCCATGGCCAACAGGCCGTCCGCTTGCCGTGTTACCCGCAGTTCACCGCTGCGGGTATTGAAGCGCAGCACCTGCGCCGGTTCTTTGAGGTGTTCGAACAGCACGTAGGCCGAGGCCAGGGTGGCGTGACCGCACAAGTCCACTTCCACGGTGGGCGTGAACCAGCGCAGGTCGAACACATCGCCGTTGCGCACGAAATACGCCGTTTCCGAAAGGTTGTTTTCCTCGGCGATGCGCTGCAGCACGGCATCGGGCAGCCACTGATCGAGCGGGATGACCGCGGCCGGATTACCGCCGAAGGGTTCGGCACTGAAGGCGTCGACCTGGAAGATTTCGAGTTGCATCAATACGCTCCTTGTTGCCTGCCCTTGTGCAGGCTATTGGCGGTGTGGGGCCTAATGAAGCACCGGTGTCAGCACTGGCTTGCCGGCGAAAAAGGCATCGAGGTTACGCAGGACCAACGTCACCGTGGCTTCTGCCGCCTCTGGCGATTGCCCGGCGACATGGGGCGTCAATACCGTGTTCGGAAGCGACTTGAGGGTGTCGGGAACATCAGGTTCCTCGTCGAACACGTCCAGGGCCGCACCGGCCAATTGACCGCTCTGCAGTGCCTGGGTCAGGGCCTGGGTATCGACGACGCTGGCCCGAGCGATGTTGACCAGGTAGCCCTGGGGGCCGAGCGCCTTCAGCACCTGTGCATTCACCAGGTGGCGAGTGTCGGCGCCGCCGGGTGTGGCGACCACGAGAATATCGACTGCCTCGGCCAGGGCCGGGACGCTGTCATGGCCGGTGTAGGGCAACGCCGGTCGTGGTGTTCGGTTGTAGTAGCTCACGGGCATGTCGAACCCCTGGTGTGCGCGCTTGGCAATGGCCTGGCCAACGGCGCCCATGCCCAGAATGCCCAGGCGTTTACCTGTGACCGATGGGCTGATCACGCGCTGCCATTGGCCAGCGCGGGTACTGGCGTCGGCTTGCGGGATGTTGCGCAGCAGTGCCAGGAGCATGGCCATGGCGTGATCGGCCACGGCGTCGGCGTTGGCGCCGGCGCCGTTGGTGACGGTGATGTGGCGGGCACGGGCGGCTTGCAGGTCGACCTGCTCATAGCCGGCGCCGATGACGCAGATGATCTGCAGGTTGGGCAGTGCGTCGATTTCCTTGGCTGTCAGGCCGAGGGGGCCGCGGGTGAGGACGGCGTCGATGCGAGGGCCGTTTTGCTCGATGGCCTGGGTGCGCAGGTCGGGGGTCTGGGCGAGGATGAGGTGGTAGCCGGCGTTTGTCAGCAGGGGGAGGTAGGTGTCTACGGTTTCGACCAGGACCAGGATTGTCTTGTGCATGATGCCTCCGGGTGGGTTGGGGATTATGCGGAGGGGGTGGGTGGTGGAGTCAATGGGTATTATGGGTGGGGGCTGTATGGGAGGCGGGAGTGGGATTTGGGGGCGGGCGCTTTGTAATTAGCTTGATCTTGAATTGGACTCTGCGGCTTTTGGACTTTGAACTTTGGACTTGGGACTTGGGACTTGGGACTTGGGACTTTGAACCTGGGACTTGGGGCTCAGGTCTTTGAGGCTGGAGTTGGATTGTTAGCATGGGCATTTATATTGAGTAGGTATTCATTGGCTAGGGTGGCGCACAGTCACCCTTCCGCCCTTACGGCGGCTCACTTTTTGTCTTGTCAAAAAGTAAGCAAAAACCGCCTGCTCCTATCATCCGGCCCCTACGCTGCGCTCCGGGGTTCCCTCGCTCCGGGCTTGCTCCCGGGAGGACCGCGCTGCAGGCCCCATCCTGGGGCCCAGCGCTTGACAGGCATCCATGCCTGTCACCTCCCTCCGCAAGCCCTGCGCTCGGCCTCCTGAAGTCGCGATCTGCGGGGTCTGAACTACCGCGCGCTTAGAAGCAAGATCAAGATCAAGATCAAGATCAAGATCAAGATCAAGATCAAGATCAAGATCAAGATCAAGAGCGGCTATTTCAATGGACTGGCGCTCTTTGGGATGAAGTGTCTTGGGTACCAAGCATTCATTTTGCTCATTGCGGTGCAACTGCTTTGCACAATATTACAAGGCAATCCCATTTCATGTAGGAGCGGTCTTGTGCCGCGATGGGCCGCGCAGCGGCCCCAGGTTGTCGGTTAGAACGCCTATATAACTAAGGCTGCTGTGCGTCGTATCGCGGCCGGCCGGGTGTCGAAAAAAACTACTGCCCAAAAGCCCGCCCCAGCCCCCCAGGCACACCACTGCTGTCGGTCTGCTGCCACGGTCCATCCGGGCTCACCGACCAGCTCCAGCCATTGTCGAACCGGTAATACGTTCGCTGGCGATAGAAGGTATTGGGCTTCTTGTCCAACACATACACGCCCAACTTGGGGTCCCAATGGCTCGCCCCGCCCGGCGGCGGCGCAAAGCTTGCCGAGGTGCGCGGCACTGGCTTGGCTGGCGGTGCAGGCTTGCTCCCAGGCCCTGCAGGCTGCCCACCCGGCAGCGGCGTGACCACCGGGCCCTTGGGCGGCAGCCGTTCGATCGGTGGTTCAGGCTCAGGCTGCGAAGAAGGCCCATGCACCGTACAGGCCGACAAACCCAGCGCCAGGGTGATCAGGGTGAGGCGTACCGTCGCGTGCATAGGAAACTCTCTTACGAATCAGGGCTGTCGATGATCAGGCGCTGCTGGGCCTGGGTCGTATTGGGCAAAGGCGCGCTCTGGCCAACCCACTCACCACGGGTCGGCTGCCCATCCTTGGAAACACGCGCAACCAGTTGGACTTCGGCGAAATCGGACAGTTTCATCTGCGCCATCATCGCATCCGCATCTGAAAGCTCGACCTCGATCGGCAATTGCGCCACCGTCACCCGCTTGGCGGCAAGCGGCACGGGCGGGCCACTGCTGGCGCGGGCGAAAATGAAGACGGTGTCCTGTGCCTTTACCTTGTCCCGCAAAGCCGGCGCCAATTCCACCCGCACCTTCAAACGCACCGCAGCAGGTGCCGGCACCTGAGCGGTCTGAGTGCCCAACCGCTCGGCCGCACGGTCAATGCCACCCTGCAATGCAGCGCGCGAAGCATCTCCTTGCGGCAACTGCGCCAACAACCGCTTCCAGTACGCGATAGCCTCCTGATAGCGCTCACCTTCAAACGCCGCAATTCCACGCAGGCCCAGGCTGGTGACCTCGTTGGGGTCGGCTTTGAGCGCTTCGTCAGTCAATGCCTGCAGTTGCGCACTCCAGCGCTTGTCGGCCGCGAAATACAGGGCCTGGGCCCACTGGCCCAGTAACTCGGGCTGGCGACCGGCCATGGCCACTGCGCGCTCGAACGTGCGGGCCGCCTCGGCAGGGCGTTGTTCGGCCATGTAGGCACGGCCCAGGAAGTACACCGCCTCGGCTGAATCAGGTTGTGCCTGGACCACTCGCTCCAGACGTGCCGTCATCTCTTCCATCGACTTCGGTGCCTGGGCAAATTCCTGGGTCAGGGCCACTTTGTCCGCCGCACCGAAGTGCAGGTACAGCCCTAACGCCAGCAGCGGCACCAGGACGGCTGCCAGCAACGGCAAGGCCTTGCCCAATTGACGCTGCCTGGCGGGTTCGGCGCCCTCGGTGTCGGCCAGCAACTCCCGGGCGGCTTCATCGCGGCCCTGACTCAATTGCAGGTCATCGAGCACACCCGATGCTTGCTGCGCGGCCAGCGCGTCGATACGTTCCTGATAGAGCGCCACGTTGAGCGCTGTTCGGTCTTGCTCCTGCTGGCGGCGATGGCCACGCAGGATCGGGATCAGCAGAAAGCTGAGGGCCGCGAGCAGCAACAAGCCCGCGCTAAGCCAGAATTCAGTCATGGGTACGTTCTTTTTCCAGCAGGTTGGCCAGCCGTGCGCGCTCCTCGGCTGACAATTCATCAGTGCCTTGCACGGACGCCAGGCGACGACGCCGTACAATCATCGCCAATACGGCAAACCCGCCGGCCAGCAGAATGCCCGGGCCGAACCAGAGCAACCAGGTCCGGCCGCTCAGCGCCGGCTTGTAGCGCACGAAGTCGCCATAACGGTCCACCATGAAGTCGACGATTTGCTGGTTGCTCTTGCCCTCCCCCAGCATGCGGAATATTTCCCGGCGCAGGTCAGCCGCAATGGGTGCGTTGGAGTCGGCGATATCCTGGTTCTGACACTTGGGGCAGCGCAATTCCTTGGTCAGTTGTTGGTAACGCTCACGCTCGGCCTGGTCACGAAACTGGTAGGTATCGATGGCGGCCTTGGCTACCCCACCCACGCACAGGCTCAAGGCCAGGGCTGCGAACCAGCGCTTCATGGTGTCGCCTCGTCGAGCAGCGCCTGGTAGCGTGGCGCCAACTGTTCTCGCCAAACGCTGGCGTCGACCACGCCCACATGCTTGTACCGAATCACGCCATCGCCATCGATCAGGAACGTCTCCGGCGCACCGTACACACCCAGGTCCAGACCTAGGCTGCCCTGCTCGTCGCTGATGTCGAGCAGGTAGGGGTTGTGGAACTCGGTCAGCCACTTCTGCGCTGCGGCGTTGTCGTCCTTGTAGTTGACCCCGTAGATGACCACACCCTGGGAAGCCAGCTGGTTGAGATAAGGATGCTCGACTTTGCACGACGCACACCAGGTGGCCCAGACGTTGACCAGCGCAGGCCGGCCCTGCAGGTCTGCCTGGGTAAGCGTACGGTCGCCCTGGGTGGAAGCCAGCGAAAAGACCGGGAACGGTTTGCCGATCATTGCCGAGGGCAATTCATCGGGCTTGAGAAACAAACCCTTGTACAGGAACACCGCCACCAGCAGGAACACCGCCAGGGGCACCACCATCAACCAACGTTTCATGCAACTGCTCCAGACACGCCCAGGGCCTCACGCACCCGGGACTTGACCTTGACGCGGTAGCGCCGGTCGAGGGCCGCCAGCAATCCGCCCAGGCCCGTCAACAGACCGCCCAGCCAGATCCAGCGAACAAAGGGCTTGATATGCACACGCACCGCCCAGGCACCGTTTTCCAAAGGCTCCCCGAGGGCCACGTACAGGTCGCGGGTAAAGCCTGCGTCGATCCCGGCCTCGGTCATCATCGACTGCTGCACGGTATACAAGCGTTTCTCCGGGTGCAGGGTGGCCACAAGACGACCCTCGCGGCTGACCACCACTGTGCCCTTGTCGGAAATGAAGTTGGGCCCTTCGAAGTGCCTGGCGCCCTGGAACAGGAAGTGATAACCGCCCAGCTCCACGCTTTCGCCCGGGGCCATTCGCAGATCACGCTCGGCGCTATTGTTGCTCGACAGCACCACCCCGAGGGCACACACCGCAAGCCCCAGGTGAGCGACCTGCATCCCCCAGTAACTGCGCCCCAGCCCAGGCAGCCCCTTTAGCAGCCCTTTGTGGCGCGTCTTGTCGAACACATCGCGCAGCCCTCCGAGCACCACCCAGGCAGCCAGAGCGAACGTGGTCAGTACCTGCCAGTCGAAATCGTCGACGATCAGACCCGCCACCGGGGCCAGCACTGCGCTGCCGACGAGGACCGGCGTCATCATGCCCAGCAGCCACTTGCCAGGCGTATCCTTCCACCGCACCACTACCCCTACCCCCAGCACCAGCATCAACAGTGCCATCAGCGGCAGGAACAGGGCATCGAAATAAGGCGGGCCTACCGAAAGCTTGGCGCCGGTCAGGGCGTCGAGCACCAGCGGGTACAAGGTGCCTAGCAGGATCATCGACGCTGCAACCACCAGAACCAGATTGTTCGCCAGCAGCAGGGTTTCGCGCGACCACAGGGCGAACCCCACCTGGCTCTTGACCACCGGCGCACGCAGGGCGAACAGGGTCAGCGAGCCGCCGACCACGAACAGCAGGAAGAACAGAATGAAAATGCCGCGCGAGGGGTCGGCGGCAAAGGCATGCACAGAGGTGAGCACCCCGGAACGCACCAGGAACGTCCCTAGCAGGCTCAGTGAGAACGCAGCGATGGCCAACAGAACGGTCCAGCTTTTGAACACCCCGCGCTTCTCTGTCACCGCCAGGGAGTGGATCAGCGCCGTCCCTACCAGCCAGGGCATGAACGATGCGTTTTCCACCGGGTCCCAGAACCACCAGCCACCCCAGCCCAGTTCGTAGTACGCCCACCAGGAACCCAGGGTGATACCCACGCCCAGGAAGGCCCAGGCTACCAGGGTCCAGGGCCGCGACCACCGGGCCCAGGCGGCATCCAGACGCCCGCCGAGCAAGGCGGCGATGGCAAAGGCGAAGGCGACCGAAAAGCCGACATAGCCCATGTACAGCATTGGCGGATGCACGATCAGGCCAATGTCCTGCAGCAGCGGGTTGAGGTCACGGCCATCGACAGGCACCTGAGGCAGCAGGCGCTGGAACGGGTTGGAGGTGATGATCAAAAAGCTCAGAAAGCCCACGCTGATCATGCCCATGACCGCCAGCACCCGGGCGAGCATCACCTGGGGCAATTGCCGCGAGAACACCGACACGGCAAAGGTCCAGCCCCCCAGAATCAGCGCCCAGAGCAGCAGGGAGCCTTCATGCGCCCCCCAGACTGCGCTGAACTTGTAGTACCAGGGTAATGCGCTGTTCGAGTTGCTGGCCACGTAGGCAACCGAAAAGTTGTCGGTCATGAAGGCGTGGGTCAGGCACGCGAACGCGAACGTCAGGAAGGCGAACTGCCCCCAGGCTGCGGGCCGCGCCAGGCTCATCCACAAGCTGTCACCACGCCACGCCCCGAGCAGCGGCAGGCTGGCCTGCACCGCAGCGAAACAGATGGCCAGAATCATCGACAGTTGACCGAGTTCAGGTATCACCAGCGCTGCGTTCATGGCCGCGCCCCCGTCTGGGCTGACGCCTGGCCGCTTTCCTTCAGCGCCTTGCTGACTTCAGGAGGCATGTACTTTTCGTCATGCTTGGCCAGCACTTCGTCGGCCACCACCACGCCGTCGCCGTTGAGCTTGCCCAAGGCCACGATGCCCTGCCCTTCACGGAACAGGTCCGGAAGGATGCCGCGGTACGTGATGGGCACGGACTTGTTGAAATCGGTGACCACGAAACGCACGTCCAGCGAGTCGGAGGAACGTTGCACCGAGCCCTGTTCGACCATGCCGCCAGCGCGGATACGCGTGTCCAGCGGAGCCTCGCCATTGGCGATCTGGGTGGGGGTGTAGAACAGGTTGATGTTCTGTTGCAAGGCAGTGAGGGCAAAGCCCACGGCAACCCCCACGCCGACCAGCAGACCGATGATGAGCAACAGGCGTTTCTTGCGCTGCGGATTCACTGCGTTTTCTCCCGGCGCAAGCGGCGCGCCTCTTCTTGCAGGTAACGGCGCCGGGCCAGCACCGGTACGGCGACGTTGAGCGCCAGCACAGCGGCGCAGATGCCGTAGGCCGACCACACATAAAGGCCGTGATGACCCATGGCGATAAAGTCGCCGAAACTGGCGAAACTCATGGCACGGCCCTCCCACCCAGGCTGTTCGATACCTCTTCCTTCACCCAACTGGCACGCGCCTCGCGCTTGAGCACCTCAAGGCGCATGCGCATCAGAAGCACCGCGCCGAAAAAGCAGTAGAAGCCCAGCACCGTGCACAACAGCGGCAACCACATGTCGGCGGGCATTGCGGGCTTTTCGGTCAGGGTGAAGGTGGCGCCCTGATGCAGCGTGTTCCACCACTGGACCGAATACTTGATGATGGGGATGTTCACCACCCCAACGATGGCCAGCACGGCGCAGGCTTTCGCCGAGCTGTCACGATTACTGATTGCCTGGCCCAGCGCAATGATGCCGAAGTACAGGAACAAGAGGATGAGCATCGAGGTAAGGCGCGCATCCCACACCCACCAGCTGCCCCAGGTTGGCTTGCCCCAGATGGCCCCGGTCACCAGCGCCACGGCGGTCATCCAGGCGCCGATGGGGGCAGCGCATTGCAGGGCGACATCGGCCAGCTTCATCTTCCACACCAGCCCCACCACACCGGCCACCGCCAGCAGGACATAACAGGACTGCGCCAGCATCGCTGCCGGGACATGGATATAGATGATGCGAAAGCTGTTGCCCTGCTGGTAGTCCTGGGGCGCAAAGACCAGCCCCCAGACCGTGCCAACCACTAGCAATACAACGGCAGCGATGGACAGCCAGGGCAACATGCGCCCGCTAATGGCGTAGAACCATTTCGGAGAGCCCAGCTTGTGAAACCACGTCCAGCTCATTTTCATCAGGGTGCATCCAGGGTATTGGCCAGGCTTCAAAGCCCAGGCTCGTTATTCGCCGACGCTGATTTTCAGGCCGGCGGCGATCGCAAAGGGTGCCAGGGTCACGGCCAGGGCCGTCAGGCTGGCGAGCCAGAGCAGGTGGCCAGTGGCGGGCATATTCTGCAACGCCGCCTGCAAGGCACCACTGCCCAGGATCAATACAGGGATATACAACGGCAGGATCAGCAACGCCAGCAACAAACCGCCGCGCTTGAGGCCGACGGTCAGCGCGGCGCCCACCGCGCCCAACAGGCTCAATACCGGCGTACCCAGCAACAGCGAGCCCAGTAGCACAGGCAGGCAATGCCCAGGCAAGCCGAGCATCAGCGCCAGCAAAGGTGACAGCAACACCAGCGCAAGCCCGGAGAACAACCAGTGCGCCAGCACCTTGGCCAACACCATCAGTGCCAGCGGATGCGGCGAGAGCACCCACTGCTCCAGTGAACCGTCTTCGAAATCGCTGCGAAACAGGCCATCGAGCGATAACAACACCGCCAGCAATGCGGCCACCCACACCAGCCCCGGGGACAGGTTCTGCAACATCTGGGTCTGCGCGCCAACCGCCAAGGGGAACAAGGCCACCACGATGGCGAAGAACACCAGAGGGTTGGCAAGCTCCGCAGGACGGCGGAACAGCAACCGCGCCTCGCGCCGCAACAACAGGGTGAAGACGCTCATGCTGCCCATTGCCCCAGGTTGAGTTCTCGGTAGCCCGCAGGCGTGTGGGACAAGGTGTGGTGGGTGGTCAGCACCACGGTGCCACCGTGTTCGCAATGGCTGGCCAAGTGGGCCTCCAGGTCCGCGACACCCTGTTTGTCCAGGGCAGTGAACGGTTCGTCCAGGATCCACAACGGCGCAGCTGCCAAGTGCAGGCGCGCCAGGGCCACGCGGCGTTGCTGCCCTGCCGACAAAGTATGGCAGGGCACGTCCTCGAAACCACGCAGCCCAACGGCAGCCAGGGCCTGCCAGATCTGTTCGCGGCTGGCTGGACGGTGCAGCGCGCACAGCCAGGTCAGGTTCTCTTCGGCCGTGAGCAGTTCCTTGATGCCCGCAGCATGGCCAATCCACACAAGGATGCTGGCCAACGCATGCCGCTGTTCATCCAGCGGACGGCCACCGAGCAGGATCTGACCGGCGGTCGGCTGCATCAGGCCAGCCAGCAGGCGCAGCAGGCTGGTCTTGCCGCTGCCGTTGGGGCCGCTGATCTGTAGCATGTCGCCGGGTCGCAGCTCGAAGGCAAGGTGCTCGAACAGCAGACGCCAGTCGCGCTCGCAGGCCAGGCCCACGGCTTGAAGATGAAGGGTCACGGTTTCGCCTTATCGTTCTAGGGTTCGGGTGACGGTGCCCGGAGCCCTGCCACTCAAGTCGCCCGATGCGCTGCCGTTACAGTGGCAACTACGGGCGGGCGGCATTATTACATGCACAGCCCTGCTGCCAAGAGGCTGAGCGCCTAAGGTTGTATACAATCATGACTGAAATCAATAGTCTCGGCCCGCAAACCGTCACTGGAGCCCAAGCGATCAAGGCTGCCATGACCGGCGAATTGCTGCGCCTCACCCAGGCTCAACCGGGTTTGCTGAGCCCTGGGGAGACGGCGCAGGCCGAGGTGGTTGCCATGCGCCAGACTGGCCAGGAGTTCCAGTTGGTGTTGCGCTTGCTGCAAGCCAACGGTCTGCAGACTCAACTGCAAGCCAGCGCCAGCCAGCCTTTGCCCCAGGGCAGCCAAGTGACCGTCAGCCAACCCGAAGCCGGGCGTCTGGCCATTTTGCTGCAGCAGGCCAGCGCTAGCCAAACCGCAACCCTCACCCGCCTGGATACTACGCAGGTACCGGTCGGTACCCTGGTGCAGGGTAAGGTCATGACCAACCAACTACTCCCTGAAGTACCGGGTCAGCCTGCAAGCTATCGCGCGCTGGTGAGCCTTCTCAATACCGCCCAAGCCGGTGCCGTGCTGGCCGTGGACAGCCCCCGGCCGTTGGCAATCGGCAGTCTGCTCAGTGCAAGCGTACAGGGCGACCAGTCGCTGCAGTTCGTCCCCCTGGCCGGCAGGCAGGATCAATTGGGCATCGCCCAGCACCTTGGCAGCCAGCAGAATCGTCAGGCGTCGCTGCCGGGCCTGCTGGCCGGTTTGCAACAGGTGGCACGCGACGCCGGGACTGACAGCGCGCTGCGCACGACCGTCGAACGATTGCTTGGCGCGCTGCCGACGGTCCAGCAACTGGGGGATGCCAAAGCCGTTGCTCAGGCGTTGCTCAACAGCGGCGCCTTTCTCGAGGCCAAGTTGATGACAGGGACGACAGCCACGCTGGCCACTGACCTCAAGGCAAACATGCTGCAATTGATCAACCAGATCAGTGCCAGTAGCGCCCTCGGCCCACCAGCGGCGAGCGTGGCCGCGGCCATGCCCGCCCTGGTCCGAAACGCCCTGGGCATGCTGGAGCGGGTAAGCCCCAAACCCCAGCCCGGCGCGTTCCCCCTCCCCTCCAGGTTATTGCAGGCGATGGAAGAAGAAGGGGACCTGGAACAGCTGCTGCGCCTGGCAGCGGCCGCCGTCTCTCGCCTGCAAAGCCACGCCATGAGCAGCCTGCAGCAAAGCGGCACGCTGGAAAACGGCAACCTGCAGACCACTTGGCAGACCGAAGTGCCCATTCGCCATGGACAGGATTTCGTGCCCTTGCAAATCAAGCTTCAGCGCGAAGAGACACCTCAGCAGCAAGCCGACCGCGAGCGTGAGGCGCCTGAAACGCTGCAACCGTTGTGGCGTATCGAGCTGGCTTTCGATCTGCCGCCGCTCGGGCCGCTTCAAGTCCAGGCCCAGCTGACACAGGGCCGTCTGAACGGCCAGCTGTGGGCCGAGCGCGAACAGACCGCCCGCCTGATCGAAGGGCAGCTTGGCGCGCTGCGTGAGCGCCTGCTGGCCCGCGGTCTGCTGGTCGATGATCTGCACTGCTACCCCGGCAGGCCTGCACAAGGCTCACGTACCAGGGTCGAACAACGTTGGGTAGATGAAAACGCATGAGTAACCCTAACCCGCGTCAGGCCGTGGCGCTGAGCTACGACGGGCAGCAGGCGCCGACACTGAGCGCCAAAGGTGACGATGAGTTGGCAGACGCCATCCTGGCCCTGGCCCGCGAACATGAAGTGCCCATTTATGAAAACCCTGAGCTGGTTCGTTTACTGGCGCGTCTTGAACTGGGCGAGCAGATCCCTGAGGCGCTGTATCTGACCATCGCCGAAGTCATCGCTTTCGCCTGGCAGCTGCGCGGCAAAGTACCACCGGGCTTCGAGGACACCCCGGCTGAGCCGAGGGACATTACCCCGGCGCACTTGCGTTTGCCTGAAGGGTAGTAGTTGGCTACGACCCAAAACTGCAGGCGCATCGACACTGTATCGGCTCTATCCACTACATGAGTCGATAACCATGGCTACTACCTTCGTCAACTCAGTCGGCCAACGGTACGTGCGTAATCACCTGCGCAACATACCGCGCCCAGATCGCCAGGCCGCCGCTGCTATACGCGAGTGGGCTCAGCGGCAAGGCCATGACCTGGATCCGGATCAGACGGATGTCGTCACCTTGCACTACCGGGGCGATGAGGCCGTCGTGATGCAACGGCTTTCGCTGACCCAGGCAGTGCTGTCGAACTGGCAGGGGGAAACCTGCAAGAATCTGTTGGGGCAGCTGCTTCCTGGCGAGTGGGCAGGTCACATGCCATCGCGCCCGTTCAAAATCGTCAACCGCCTGCCCGAGAATAGCGTGCTGGACAACAGACCTGCCTATTCGGTCTTCAATGGGCTGTTCCGCAGAACCCAACCCGCACGCTACGACAGCTCGACCCACCTGCCCATCGACGTCGAAGCCATGCAGCACGCCATCTGGGAGCTGGATTTTCACACCCGTTTCGTCGCCATGCTCGACGATTACTGGCACAACGCCCGTGACAGCCACCAGCAATGCCTGCAAATCGGCTTCGTAGCGGCTTGCAACAAGCAAGTGCAAGAGGGCTCGCTCAGCGACACGGCGCGCCAGATGCTCTGGGAAGCGGCAGGCCTGGCGCCTCGCGCTACCAGTCTCAGAATCCGGGCGCTCAATGTCTATGGCTACACAGCCACCGACCTGATCGCAATCGCTGACCAGCACAGGCGCGGGGTGGTGCTGTACCTTCCAGGTAATGCCTCGCCTTTCCATGAGTTCGCAAGCCTGGACAGCATGAAAGACTGGTTTGGTGACCAGTGCCGCGTTGCAGAGAAGCGTGAGGCACTGCGCCGATATTTCCGGCTAGCCGATACGCCAGACGGGCTGGACTTCAGCGGCTTGGATACGGCGCTCGAGGGGTTAGGCGCCTATCCTGCCGTTTATCATCGATCGCCCAATCGTTCCGGTTTCACAACCGATGGTCAGTGGCCGCCGCGGCAATACGTCTACTACAAGACCAAACAGTACAGCCCGTCGATCAAGGATGACTTGTTTGCCGTGCTTACTGAGCGTCAGCGCGTGCGCAGTTACGCCGATGCGGACTTCATCATCACCAGTGACCAAGCCGTGACCAAGGCAAAATGGCGAGGCTATGTGCTCGCCTCGATCAATTTACTGGCACCGCTGGCGATCGTGATTCCTGCCCTGGCACCTATGCTTGCGTTGGCAGGCGCCGCTCAGTTTGGCCTGGGCCTGGATCAGGCCATCAATGGCAAGACACTGGAGGACAAAGCGCAGGGCGTCAGCAACACGGTTTACGGACTGTTCAATGCCCTCCCCCTGGTTGGCGAGGCCACGACGCGCGCAACAGAAGTGTTCTGCGCACAACGCTCGCGCTTCTTCACGCCCATCCGTTTGAACGACCAATTGGGCTACCCGCTGAGCCCGATAAACCCACCGCATTTTTCCGAGCCGGAGATCGGTGATTTCTTCGGCGATGCGCTGCAGCCCGTGCCGGCTGACGATAGCCCGGTCGCGCGCTCCATCATCCGAATACCTGTCAGTGAGCAGGGACCCGCGCAGCTGCAAGGGGAAATCGGCGGTTACAACGCAAACGTGCTGTACGACAGTGAACACGATGCTTTCATCGTCGATGATGCAGTCAACGATGTGGACCCAACCTACTACCAGGTGACCCCGGGCCGTCGTGGCCTTACCCCAGTGGATATCACGACGCGCCCGGTTACCGACGAAATGCGCACGGCAACGCTCAGGGGCCTTGGTATTGATCTGCCATTACCGCTCGATATCCCTGCCGTCGACCACTCGGCGGCTCAGCCTATTCCCAAAACCATTTCCAGCCTATGGGTAGGCAACAAGATCATCGCGCCTGAGCTTGTAGACAACTTGGCCGCCAACGCAGAGCGCCTGAGCAACAGCAATTACAGTTACCGCCTGTACTTGTCCAAGGCAGAACCCCAGGCCTTTGAAGCCAATCGGCAACTGCTCAATGAACGCGCGCCCAGGCTTGAAGTGCTGCCTTTAGAGGAGCAGCCGTTCTATGCGCACTTCACTGAAAGCGTGAATTTCGAGCAATACCAGCATGCCACCAGCGATCCTGGGGCCAATTACGCTTCGGCATCGGACATCTTGCGCTATTCAATGCTCGACAGTTTGGGGGGCATCTACATGGATGTCGACGATTCGCTGCTACCCCATCCCGAGGCACCGCAGGACCCTGCTCGCGCCGCTATCGAAACCGTCGAACTGGCCACGACACAGGACGGTTTCATCCTGGGTGACCCTACAAACAACGATACGCTCGGCATGCACTGCCACTACAACACCAACATGATTGGCACTCATCCTTCAAACCCCAACCTGCAGGCGATCAGCGATCTCATGCACGAACGCTACCAGGCCATGCCAGACTTTTATCAGCACAGGCCCATCACCGGCACTGCCGGTTTCAAGGCGTATGCCAGACGCCTGAATCACTTGACGGGCCCCGCAGTGCTCAATGATGTGATCGATCAGCACTTACCCCGGCTCTACCGCTTGCGCCAACTCACCAACCTGCACACATTGCCACAGACCAAACCGCTGTTTCTGACCATTGGCAAGACGCAGGCGGTAAAGGCGGCGATTACCCACGACTTGGCACTGGGCAATGTTGCACAAGTGGGCAACTACCATTCGTGGGGCAAACCTTGAAACGCACAGGGCGACTGGCGCCGCCCTGATGTTCAGTCGTTGCGATGCAGCTTGCTCATCAGCTCGGCCTCGGCCTGGGTCAGGCCGCAGGTTTCGGTGAGTTCCGACACGCTAGCGCCCATGCCGACCAGCCGTGCAGCCTGGGTGAAGGTGACGCTGCTCGGGTCACGCTGCTCCAGCCGTTCCAGCCGGTCGGGCAGCGTGGCCACCGCACCGCGCAGCTCATGGATGGCGTCGCCCATGCGCACGGTGACGTTCTGGTAGTCATCGAGCCGCTTGCCGAGGTCCTTGATACGCTGGTCGCGCAAGGCATCGCCAATGGCCTGCTGCGCAGCCAGCTCGCGCTGACGCTTGGTGTAGTTCAGGAAGAACCACAGGCTCAAGGCCCACAGCAGGGCCAGTAAGATGACGCCGACCTCGAAAATCAAGTCAGATGTTCTCCAGTTCCGACCACTCTTCCTCGGTCATCATCTTGTCCAGCTCGACCAGAATCAGTAATTCGCCATTCTTGTTGCACACGCCCTGGATGAACTTGGCCGATTCTTCGTTGCCGACGTTGGGCGCGGTTTCGATCTCGGACTGGCGCAGGTACACCACCTCGGCGACGCTATCGACCAGAATGCCGACCACTTGCTTGTCAGCTTCGATGATGACGATGCGGGTGTTGTCGGTGACCTCGGTTGGCATCAGCCCGAAGCGCTGGCGCGTGTCGATCACGGTCACCACGTTGCCGCGCAGGTTGATGATACCCAGCACATAGCTGGGCGCACCCGGCACCGGGGCGATTTCCGTGTAGCGCAGCACTTCTTGTACCTGCATCACGTTGATGCCGTAGGACTCGTTGTCCAGACGGAAGGTAACCCACTGCAGGATCGGATCTTCAGAACCTTGTGCGGACGACTTTTTCATTCCCCTACCCCTTGAAATCCGCCTTTGGCGGTGTGTTCGGTGTGATGTGCTGTTTGGCGTGCAACTGCTTGACGGCGCCGCTGGCGATCAACTCGGCCAGCTCCGCCACGTCCAGCAGTGCACACATGTGTTCAATGACCGTGCCGGCCAGCCACGGCCGCTGGCCCCGCTGGCTACGCCACTTGATCTCGGACGGGTCCAGGCGCAGCGAGCGGCTGACCTGATGCACAGCCAGCCCCCACTCGTAGCCCTGGACAGAAATGACGTATTGCAGGCCCTGGCGGAAATCATCGCGGTAGCGGTCAGGCATGACCCAGCGCGCGGTGTCGAGCACCTTGAGGTTGCCAGCCTGGCAGGTGAGGATGCCCAGGAACCACTCGGGCTGCCCGAACAGCGGCGTCAGCTCGCGGTCGGCCAAGGTGTAGATCGAGCCCAGGCACACCAGCGGCACGGCCAAGGTCAGGCCGGCCACATCGAACAGCAGGCACTCGAACGGCTCGGCAGCCCAGGCCGGGCGCCCATCGACGGTGGCCGGCGGTACGGGCACATCCGGTGCAGGCAGGTGGACGTCCACCAGGGGCATTGCCGGCTCCACAGCCGGGGTATCAGTCAAGACCGGGATGCTGGCCTCGGCCACCACTGCCTGTTCCACCACCGCCACCACGGGCGGCTGCACAGGTATGACGCTAGGCAACACCGCAAGCCTGGGCTCGGCGAACGGCCGCTCAGGTGCGGGCGGCGCCGGTTGTGCCTGCGTGGCCTGGCCAGGCTGACGCGCATCGCGGGCCTGCTCCTGGCGCACCGCCAGGGCGAAGTCATCTGCCGCGCCTGGCGGTGGCGGCGTCTCCAAGGGCTCGGTGGCTTCCTGGAGCAGACCGTCAAGATAGGACTGCAGGGCCAACTGGGGCTTGCTGCTCACTTGCCGTGTTTGTGTCATCAGGCCACCTGCGCCGCGGGCTTGTAGGTCAACAAGTGCTTGAGCAGCGCCCGATAGGCCACCAGCCCTCGGCTCTTGTTGTCGAATTGCGACGGCGTGACGCCCTTGCGGCTGGCATCGCGCAGCCGCGTGTCCACGGGAATGTAGCCCTGCCATACCTGTTCGCCGTAGGCATCGCGCAGCAACTTGAGCGTTCCCAGGGACGCCTGGGTACGTCGGTCGAACAACGTCGGCACGATCTGGTAAGGCAGCGCCTGGCGCCGGGAGCGGTTGATCATGGCAAGGGTGCCGACCATGCGCTCAAGTCCCTTGACGGCCAGGAACTCGGTCTGCACCGGGATGACCAGTTGCTGGCTGGCCGCCAGCGCATTGACCATCAACACCCCTAGCAAAGGGGGGCTGTCGATCAATGCGAAGTCGAAGTCTTGCCACAACTGCGCCAGACTCTTGGCGATGACCAGCCCCAAACCGTTCTGACCGGGCGATTGACGCTCCAGCACAGCAAGGGCAGTGCTAGAGGGAAGCAATGAAATGCGCTCGTCACTGGTTGGCAACAGCAACTGCCCCGGCAGCCCGTCCGGAACGCTGCCCTTGTGCAGGAACAGGTCGTAGCAGCTGTGCTCCAGCGCATCGGGATTATGCCCGAAATAGCTGGTCATCGACCCATGCGGATCAAGATCGACAACGATTACACGCTTGCCGGCGTCGGCCAGAAGGCCAGCCAGGGCGATGGTGGTGGTGGTCTTGCCGACGCCACCTTTTTGATTGGCTACTGCCCAGACTCTCATCAGGCAAACTCTGTCCGTGGGTGAGGCAGGGCGCGTGGTGTGCCCGCTGCCTTGCTGGAAAATGAAAGGCGTGGATGGCTGTCGGTCAGGCGCCGTGCATGGACATCCGCCAATGGGGCGACAGAGAATTGACGAGTCACTGGCCTGCCACCGCTGCTGAGCTTGCCGGTGCACTTTGTGTGCCAGCCCGGCGCAGTGCAGCATCAGGCGTGGCATTGGCAGCACCGGTACTGGTCAGGCTGCGGCGCACCTCAAGGTTGCGGGATATCACCAGTACCACGCGCCGGTTACGGGCCCGGCCCTCGGGGGTATCATTGCCCGTCACGGGCTGATACTCGCCGTAGCCCACCGAGGCCATACGCCCAGGGTTCACGCCGCCCATGGCCAACAGCCTGACGATACTGGCGGCACGGGCCGAGGAAAGCTCCCAATTGGTCGGGTATTGCGCCGTACGGATAGGCTGGTTATCGGTGAAGCCTTCGACGTGAACCGGGTTGGCGAAAGGCTTGAGAATGGCCGCCACCTTGTCGATGATGGCGAATGCATTGTCACTGGGCATGGCATCGCCACTGCCGAACAGCAACGAGGAATTGAGCTCGATCTCGATCCACAGCTCGTTACCCCGGATCGTCATCTGATCACCCTTGATGAGGTCACCAAAGGCGTCGCGCACTTCATCGGCGATGGTCTTGAGCGGGTCGTTGCTGGCGGCCGTCAGGCCAGCGTCGGACTGCTCGCTGTCCTTGACCAAGGGCTGGGCAGGTCGCACGGTCAGCGGGCGCTCATCCCCGATGGGAATGGGCCTCATGCTGCGCTCAGGGTCGTTGAACACGCCCAACAAGGCTTGGGACACCACCTTGTACTTGCCCTCGTTGACCGAGGAAATCGAATACATCACCACGAAAAAGGCGAAC
Source organism: Pseudomonas sp. I3-I5 (assembly GCF_022699445.1). Classification (NCBI taxonomy): domain Bacteria; kingdom Pseudomonadati; phylum Pseudomonadota; class Gammaproteobacteria; order Pseudomonadales; family Pseudomonadaceae; genus Pseudomonas; species Pseudomonas sp. I3-I5. The sequence goes on from NZ_CP093940.1 coordinate 3,123,003, forward strand.
AGCAAGGTGATGAAGTCGGCGTAGGATACCAGCCAGCGTTCGTGGTTTTCCGGCTCCTCGGCATGACGGCGACGACGCATGGGCTACTCCATGAAGCCTTGCAGCTTCAGCTCGATCGAGCGCGGGTTCTCGCCTTCGGCAATGGACAGCAGGCCTTCGAGGAGCATTTCCCGGTAACGCGACTGGCGCAGCACCAGCGCCTTGAGCTTGTTGGCGATGGGTAACAGGATCAGGTTGGCGCTGGCGACCCCGTAGATGGTCGCCACGAAGGCAACGGCGATGCCGTTGCCCAGTTGCGCCGGGTCGGCCAGGTTGCCCATGACGTGAATCAGCCCCATCACCGCGCCGATGATTCCGATGGTCGGAGCGTACCCGCCCATGCTCTCGAAGACTTTGGCAGCCTGCAGGTCACGGCCCTCCTGGGTCAGGAAATCCACTTCGAGGATACTGCGAATGGCTTCGGGCTCGGCGCCGTCGACCAGCAACTGCAAGCCCTTGCGCGCGTAAGGGTCAGGCTCGCCATCGGCTACCCCTTCCAGCCCGAGCAGGCCTTCCTTGCGCGCCGTGAGGCTCCAGTTCACCACGCGATCGACCCCACCCGGCAGATCGACGCGCGGTGGAAACAGGATCCAGCGCAGGATCTGCAAGGCCCGCTTGAACGAGGAGAGCGGCGATTGCAGCAAGGCTGCCGCCAGGGTACCGCCCAATACGATCAGCGCTGCCGGCCCATTGATCAAGGCGCCCACATGGCCGCCTTCGAGGAAGTTACCGCCCACGATGGCGACAAAAGCCAGGATCAGGCCAATCAGGCTGAGCACGTCCATCAGACGCACGCCTCCACCAGGTGCCGGCCAATATCGTCGAGGCTGTACACCGCATCGGCTAGGTTGGCCTTGACGATCGCCATGGGCATGCCATAAATCACGCAGCTGGCTTCATCCTGTGCCCACACCGTGCTGCCACCCTGCTTGAGCAGGCGCGCCCCTTCCCGGCCGTCCGCGCCCATGCCCGTCAGTACCACGGACAACACCTTGTCGCCATAGGACTTGGCTGCCGAGCCAAAGGTAATGTCCACGCAGGGCTTGTAGTTGAGCCGCTCGTCACCGGGCAGAATCTTCACGGTTCCACGGCCATCGATCATCATCTGTTTGCCACCGGGGGCCAACAGCGCCAGCCCGGGGCGCAGAATGTCGCCATCTTCGGCTTCCTTGACGCTGATCCGGCACAGCTTGTCCAGGCGCTCTGCAAAGGCCTTGGTGAAGGCTGCCGGCATGTGCTGGATGAGCACGATCGGCGCCGGGAAATTGCCTGGCAATTGCGTGAGCACACGCTGCAAGGCCACCGGTCCCCCGGTCGAGGTGCCGATAGCAACGAGCTTGTAAGGCTTGCGCTTGGGCGCAGGCGAATGGGCGGCCGCCGGCCTGACGGGGGCTGTGGTGCTGCGCACCGGTGCCGGCGCTGCAGCGCTGGTGGCTGTTGTGGGCGTCGGCGCAGGGGCAGCAGCGGGCGCGACCGCCGGGCGGGCGTAACTGGCCATGCGGCGATTGCTTCGCGACAGGGTATGCACCTTCTCGCACAGCATCTGCTTGACCTTCTCGGGGTTGCGCGAGATGTCTTCGAAATTCTTCGGCAGGTAGTCCACCGCCCCGGCATCGAGCGCATCGAGCGTGACCCGAGCGCCTTCATGGGTGAGCGATGAGAACATCAGCACAGGTGTCGGGCACCTTTGCATGATGTGCCGCACCGCCGTGATGCCATCCATCATGGGCATCTCGTAGTCCATGGTGATCACATCGGGCTTGAGCGCAAGCGCCTGGTCGATCGCTTCCTTGCCGTTGGTTGCAGTGCCCACTACCTGGATCGTCGAGTCCCCCGAGAGGATTTCCGAGACGCGGCGGCGGAAGAAACCGGAATCATCCACCACCAGGACCTTGACTGCCATAAACACTCCGTTAGGCGGCGCCCCCGGCCAAGGGGGCGCCACCGAGATCAAATACGCCGCGCGGCGTAACGCTTGAGCATGCTCGGGACGTCGAGAATCAGCGCAATGCGACCGTCGCCGGTGATGGTGGCCCCGGACATCCCCGGGGTGCCTTGCAACATCTTGCCCAGAGGCTTGATTACCACTTCTTCCTGGCCCACCAGTTGATCGACGACAAAGCCGATGCGCTGGGTGCCGACCGACAGGATCACCACGTGACCTTCGTGTTGTTCTTCATGCACCTGGCCCTGGACCAGCCAGCGCTTGAGGTAGAACAGCGGTAACGCCTTGTCCCGCACGATCACCACTTCCTGGCCATCGACCACGTTGGTGCGCGACAGGTCCAGGTGGAAGATCTCGTTGACGTTGACCAACGGGAAGGCGAACGCCTGGTTGCCCAGCATCACCATCAGGGTGGGCATGATCGCCAGGGTCAACGGGACCTTGATGACGATCTTCGAGCCCTGCCCCTTGGCCGAGTAGATGTTGATCGAGCCATTGAGCTGGGAGATCTTGGTCTTGACCACGTCCATGCCCACGCCCCGCCCGGAGACGTCGGAAATCTCGGTCTTGGTGGAAAAGCCCGGGGCGAAGATCAGGTTGTAGCAGTCCGACTCACTCAGGCGGTCGGCGGCGTCCTTGTCCATCAGGCCCTTTTCCACGGCCTTGGCACGCAGTACGTTCGGGTCCATGCCTTTGCCGTCGTCGGAGATCGACAGCAGGATATGGTCGCCTTCTTGCTCGGCAGACAATACGACACGCCCGGTGCGCGCCTTGCCCGCGGCCTCGCGCTCATCGGGCATTTCCACCCCATGGTCCACGGCGTTGCGCACCAAGTGCACCAGCGGGTCGGCCAGCGCCTCGACCAGGTTCTTGTCCAGGTCGGTTTCTTCGCCCACCAGTTCAAGGTTGATCTCTTTCTTCAACTGCCGCGCCAGGTCACGTACCAGGCGCGGGAAGCGGCCGAACACTTTCTTGATCGGCTGCATGCGCGTCTTCATCACCGCCGTCTGCAAGTCGGCGGTGACCACGTCGAGGTTCGACACGGCCTTGGACATGGCTTCATCGCCGCTGTTCAGGCCCAGGCGTACCAGACGGTTACGCACCAGCACCAGTTCGCCGACCATGTTCATGATCTCGTCCAGGCGCGCGGTATCGACCCTGACGGTCGTTTCCGCTTCGCTGACCGCGTGCTTGTCGGCACTCGCCGCTGGCGCCCGCGGGGCCGCGGCAGGCTTGGGCGCTGCAACCGGTGCCGCCGCGCCAGCAGGACGGGCGACCGCCGGCGCCTCGGCCCTGGCTGGGGCTGCGGCCTGAACACTGGCAGGTGCATCGACGGCAGCCACGTCGCCATTGAACTTGCCCTTGCCATGCAGCTGGTCCAGCAACGCCTCGAACTCGTGCTCACTGATATCGTCGCCAGGGATGGCAGATGTTTGTTCGACAGGCGCCGCCGCCTTGGCTGCGGGCAAGGCATCGGCCTTGAACGTGCCTTTACCATGCAACTGATCCAGCAGCGACTCGAACTCGGCGTCGGTAATTTCATCGCTGGCCGGCTCGGCAGTGGCAGCCACCGGCTGGGCCGTCACTTCGGCACTGAACTGGCCCTTGCCATGCAACTGGTCGAGCAGCGACTCGAATTCGGCATCGGTGATGTCGTCACCCTGGCCGCTGACCGGCTCGGCAGGCATCTGCTCGGCCGCCGCCTGGGCTTTGACTGCGTCGAGCGAATCGAGCAGTTGCTCGAACTCGCTGTCGGTGATGTCAGCTTCGGTAGCTTGCGCAGCCTGCTGCACGGGCGCAGGTTCAACCGGCACGGGCACAGCCGGTGCCGGGGCCGCTTCGGCGCTGCCGGGCTCTGCCAGACGCGCCAGGGCTGCCAGCAGTTCGGGCGTGGCCGGTGTGACCTCGCTGCGCTCACGCACCTGGGCGAACATGCCGTTGACGGCATCCAGTGCTTCGAGCACCACATCCATCAGTTCTGCATCGACCCGGCGCTCACCTTTGCGCAGCACGTCGAACACGTTCTCGGCGATATGGCAGCACTCCACCAGCTCATTGAGCTGGAGGAAGCCGGCGCCCCCTTTTACAGTGTGGAAACCGCGAAAAATTGCATTGAGCAAGTCGGCATCGTCAGGGCGGCTTTCAAGCTCGACCAGCTGCTCGGACAATTGCTCAAGTATTTCACCGGCTTCTACCAGGAAATCCTGAAGGATTTCTTCATCGGCGCCGAAGCTCATCAAAGGTGCTCCTTAAAAACCCAGGCTGGATAGCAGATCATCGACATCGTCCTGACCGGACACGACGTCTTCACGCTTATCGGCATGAATCTGCGGACCTTCACCCCGAGTCGGATGTTTTTCTCGATCTTTTTCTGCGCGCAACTGATCCTGGTCATGCTGGATGCCTGCAAAGCGGTCGACCTGGCTGGCCATCATCACCAGTTTCAGCAGGTTGCTTTCCACTTCGGTCACCAACGCCGTGACGCGCTTGATCACCTGCCCGGTCAGGTCCTGGTAATCCTGGGCCAGCAGGATGTCGTTGAGATGGCCAGCCACCTTGCGGTTACCTTCGGCGCTGTGCGCCAAGAAACCGTCGACGCGCTTGGCCAGGTCGCGAAACTCCGTGGCGTTCACTTCCCGGCGCATGAAGCGCTGCCAATCGGCACTCAGCGCTTTGGCTTCGCTGGCCAGGTCGTTGAGCACAGGCGTGCTTTCCTCGACCAGGTCCATGGTGCGGTTTGCCGCCCCTTCGGTGAGCTTGACCACATAGGACAGGCGTTCGGTGGCGTCGGTAATCTGCGACACCTCTTCGGCCTGGGGTATGGTCGGGTCGATCTGGAAACTGACGATGGCGCTGTGCAGTTCGCGGGTCAGCTTGCCCACTTCCTGGTACAGCCCCCGATCGCGGGTCTGGTTCAACTCGTGAATGAGTTGCACCGCCTCGCCGAACCGTCCGCGCTCCAGGCTTTCGACCAACTCCTGGGCATGCTTTTTGAGGGTCGATTCGAACTCGCCCAATGACGTGTGTGATGAACTCATGGCGCGCCCCCTGACGTGACTCAGCCGTTGACGCGTTCGAAGATCTTCTCGATCTTTTCTTTGAGCACCTGGGCGGTGAACGGCTTGACCACATAGCCATTCACGCCTGCCTGGGCGGCCTCGATGATCTGGTCGCGCTTGGCTTCCGCGGTCACCATCAACACCGGCAAGCTCTTGAGCTTGTCGCTGGCGCGCACTTTGCGCAGCAGGTCGATACCGGACATGCCCGGCATGTTCCAGTCAGTTACCAGAAAATCGTAATGGCCATTTTCGAGCATGGGCAGCGCCGTCATGCCGTCATCGGCTTCGCTGGTGTTGGTGAAGCCCAGGTCACGCAGCAGGTTCTTGATGATGCGCCGCATCGTCGAAAAGTCGTCGACGATGAGGATTTTCATGTTTTTGTCCAATTAGACCTCCAAGCAGTCTCAAACGCGCTCGGCCCCGAGCGCGCACTCAATCGATTCGGTACAACGTGGAAAACGGCAACGACGGCGGCGGGCTCAACGGGCCCGCCATTCCCCCAGGCGGCTGCGCAGGCGCGCGGCGCATTGGCTGTGCAACTGGCTGACCCGCGACTCGCTGACCCCCAAGACCTCACCGATCTCCTTCAGGTTCAGTTCCTCGTCGTAGTACAGCGCCAGCACCAGGCGCTCACGCTCCGGCAGGTTGGCGATGGCCTCGGTCAACGCGACCTGGAACCGCTCTTCCTCCAACCCACGGGCAGGCTCGGCCTGGCCGCTAACGCCGTCCTCATGCAAGCCTTCGTGCTCGCCGTCCTGCAACAGGTCGTCGAAGCTGAACAGGCGGCTGCCCAGTGTGTCGTTGAGAATCCCGTAATAATCATCGAGGCTCAACTTGAGTTCGGCAGCAACTTCATGATCTTTAGCGTCGCGGCCGGTTTTGGCTTCTACCGCGCGCATGGCGTCGCTGACCATGCGGGTGTTGCGGTGCACCGAACGCGGCGCCCAGTCGCCTTTGCGCACCTCGTCGAGCATGGCGCCGCGAATGCGGATGCCGGCATAGGTCTCGAAGCTGGCGCCCTTGCTGGCGTCATACTTGTTGGCGACCTCGAGCAGACCGATCATGCCCGCCTGGATCAGGTCCTCGACCTGCACGTTGGCAGGCAGTCGCGCAAGCAGGTGATAGGCGATGCGCTTGACCAGCGGGGCATAGCGCTCGATCAGCTCATATTGCGCGTCCTTCGAGGCGCGGCTGTACATCTTGAAGCCGCTGGCGCTCATGACATCGAACCTGCACTGGTCGGCTGCACCAGGCGTTCGACGAAGAACTCCAGGTGGCCACGGGGGTTGGCAGGCAGCGGCCAGCTGTCGACCTTCTGCGCAATGGCCTTGAAGGCCAAGGCGCATTTGGAGCGCGGGAACGCCTCGTACACGGCACGCTGTTTCTGCACCGCCTTGCGCACGCATTCGTCGTAAGGCACGGCGCCCACGTACTGAAGCGCCACATCCAGGAAGCGGTCGGTGACCTTGGTCAGCTTGGCAAACAGGTTGCGCCCTTCCTGAGGGCTCTGGGCCATATTGGCCAGCACCCGGAAGCGATTCATGCCGTAATCGCGGTTGAGCAGCTTGATCAGCGCGTAGGCATCGGTGATCGAGGTCGGCTCATCGCACACCACCAGCAGCACTTCCTGAGCCGCGCGCACGAAGCTGACCACCGAATCGCCGATGCCGGCCGCAGTATCAATCACCAGCACATCGAGGTTGTCGCCGACTTCGCTGAACGCCTGGATCAGACCCGCATGCTGGGCAGGCGCAAGGTGCACCATGCTCTGGGTGCCCGAAGCGGCCGGGACGATGCGCACACCGCCCGGGCCCTGCAGCATCACATCGCGCAGTTCGCAACGCCCCTCGATGACATCGGCCAGCGTGCGCTTGGGCGCAAGGCCCAGCAACACATCGACATTGGCCAGGCCCAGGTCGGCGTCGAGCAGCATGACCCTGCGGCCCAGCTCGGCCAACGCCAGAGACAGGTTCACTGAAACATTTGTCTTGCCGACGCCACCTTTGCCACCGGTCACGGCGATCACCTGTACGGGATGCATGCTACCCATGTCTGTTCTTTACCTTGTCTCGCTGGGACTCATGCCACACGAAGGGCAATGCTGCGTACCCCTTGGCATAGCTACCTTGCACACATTTCATTTTCAACCCGCTCGCCGTGGGTTGTGGTAGAGATCAGCGAACATGTCGGCCATGGCCTCCTCGCTGGGCTCGTCCTGCTGCTGCACATTGACCGCGCGGGTGACCAGCTGGTGCCCACGGGGCAAGTGCAGATCGTCCGGGATACGCGGCCCATCGGTAAGGTAGGCCACGGGCAGTCGGAAACTGATGGCAAGGCTCAGGACATCGCCCAGGCTTGCCGACTCGTCGAGTTTGGTCAGGATGCAGCCGGCCAGCCCGCAGCGCTTGTAGCTGTGGTAGGCCGCGGTCAGCACCTGCTTCTGGCTGGTGGTGGCCAGGACCAGGTAATTCTTCGCAGCGATACCGCGACCGGCCAGGGTATCGAGCTGCATGCGCAAGGCCGGGTCGCTGGCTTGCAGGCCGGCCGTATCGATCAGCACCACGCGTTTGCGCAGCAGCGGCTCGAGCGCCGCCGCCAACGACTGACCGGGGTCGACATAGGTGACCGGCACATTCAGGATCCGGCCCAGGGTCTTGAGCTGTTCCTGGGCGCCGATGCGAAAACTGTCCATGCTCACCAGCGCCAGGTTGTGGGCGCCGTACTTGAGCACATAACGCGCCGCGAGCTTGGCCAGGGTGGTGGTCTTGCCCATGCCGGCTGGGCCGACGACGGCAATCACGCCGCCGTCCTCGATCGGTTCGACGTCAGGCGTACGGATCATGCGCGCCAGGTGCGCCAGCAGCATACGCCAGGCGTGGCGAGGCTCCTCGATGTCCTTGGTCAGCTCGAGCAATTCGCGGGCAATGGGGCCAGACAGGCCGATGCGCTGCAGCCGGCGCCACAACGTGGCCTGCTGCGGCTTGCTACCTTGCAGCTGGGTCCAGGCCAGCGACCCCAGCTGCACTTCCAGCAATTCGCGCAAGCCGGACAGCTCCGAGCGCATGGCATCGAACAGGCGCGGGTCCACCGAGGCCTGGCTGCTTGCGGTGGCGGCCGGCTGCGGGGTATCGACATGCGGCTCGACCAAGGGCTCGGACGCCGTGAGCGATTGACCGGCGAACAGTTGGCGATTGCTGTCGCTGCTGTCCGGGCGCTGATCGAGCTCGGCCTTGGCCGTGGCGATGCGCGTGTGCGTCTTGCGAAGCTCTTCTTCGAGTTCGACGTTCGGTACCCGAGGTGCCAGGGCGGACAGCTTGTAGTCCAGCGCGGCGGTCAGTTCGACCCCGCCTGCGATACGGCGATTGCCGATGATGGCCGCATCAGCGCCCAGCTCATCGCGCACCAGCTTCATGGCCTGACGCATATCAGCGGCGAAGAATCGCTTAACTTGCATTATCCACTACCTCAGCCATTAGGGCCCACGGTGGCAACGATGGTGACTTGCTTGTTGTCCGGTATTTCCTGATACGCCAGCACATGCAAATTCGGTACGGCCAGCCGACCGAAACGCGACAGCATGGCGCGGATCGGGCCAGCAACCAGGAGGATGGCCGGCTGGCCTTGCATCTCCTGACGCTGTGCGGCTTCGATCAGCGAACGCTGCAGCTTTTCGGCCATGCTCGGCTCAAGAAGCACTCCGTCTTCCTGACCTTGCCCGGCCCTCTGCAGACTATTGAGCAAGATCTGTTCCAACCTGGGCTCCAAAGTGATCACAGGCAGCTCGGACTCAACGCCAACAATGCTTTGCACGATGGCGCGACACAATCCGACGCGCACGGCCGCGACCAAAGCGGCGGTATCTTGACTCTTTGCCGCGTTGTTGGCGATGGATTCGGCAATGCTACGAATATCGCGCACTGGCACCTGTTCTGACAACAAAGCCTGTAGGACTTTGAGAAGACCAGACAGCGAAATGACACCCGGCACCAACTCTTCCGCCAGCTTGGGCGACGCCTTGGACAAGACTTGCAACAGTTGCTGCACTTCTTCGTGACCGATCAGCTCGTGGCAATGCTTCTGCAATATCTGGTTGAGGTGAGTGGCCACCACCGTGCTGGCGTCTACGACGGTGTAGCCAAGCGACTGAGCCTGGGAGCGCTGACCGACGTCGATCCACACCGCCTCCAGGCCAAAAGCAGGATCGCGAGCCGCAATGCCGTTGAGGCTGCCGAACACCTGCCCTGGGTTGATGGCAAGCTCGCGGTCCGGGTAGATCTCTGCTTCGGCCAGAATTACCCCCATCAACGTCAGGCGATAGGCACTGGGTTGCAGGTCCAGGTTGTCGCGGATGTGCACGGTAGGCATGAGAAAGCCCAAGTCCTGAGACAGCTTCTTGCGCACCCCCTTGATCCGCGCCAGCAGCTGCCCGCCCTGGTTGCGGTCGACCAACGGAATCAAGCGATAACCCACCTCGAGGCCGATCATGTCGATCGGGGTGACGTCGTCCCAGCCCAGCTCCTTGGTTTCGGCCGCCCTCTGCGGGGACGGCAGCAGCTCTTGCTGGCGCTGCGCTTCCTGCTGGGCCAGCACCTTGGTCTTATGCTGTTTTTTCCACACCAGGTAGGCACCGCCGCCCGCCATCAGGCCCAGGCTCAGGAACGCCAGGTGCGGCATGCCCGGCACAAGGCCCATGACGATCATGATGGCGCCGGACACGGCCAGGGCCCGGGGCGAGTCGAACATCTGGCGGTTGATCAGCTTGCCCATGTCCTCCGAGCCCGAGGCACGGGTGACCATGATGGCTGCGGCGGTGGAGAGCAGCAGCGAAGGCAGCTGCGCCACCAGGCCGTCACCGATGGTCAGCAGGGCATACACCTTGCCGGCATCACCGAAGCTCATGCCATGCTGCAACATGCCGATCAGCATGCCACCGATCAGGTTGATGAACAGGATCAGCAGGCCAGCGATGGCGTCACCGCGCACGAACTTGCTGGCACCGTCCATCGAACCGTAGAACTCAGCCTCCTGGGCGACCTCGCTGCGGCGCGCCTTGGCTTGCGCCTGGTCGATCAGGCCGGCGTTCAGGTCGGCGTCGATGGCCATCTGCTTGCCCGGCATCGCATCCAGGGTGAAGCGTGCGCTGACCTCCGAGATACGCCCCGCACCCTTGGTCACTACCACGAAGTTGATGATCATGAGGATGGCGAAGACCACCGCACCGACCACGTAGTTGCCGCCGATGACCACATCGCCGAAGGCCTGGATCACCATGCCCGCGGCGCCGTGCCCTTCCTGGCCGTGCAGCATGACCACGCGGGTGGAAGCCACGTTCAGGGCCAGTCGCAGCAGGGTCGCCACCAGCAGGATGGTGGGGAAAGCGGCGAAGTCCAGCGGGCGCAGCGCGTACACGCTGACCAGCAGCACCACGATGGACAAGGCGATGTTGAAGGTGAAGAACACGTCGAGCAAAAACGGTGGTATTGGCAACATCATCATTGCCAGCATCACCAACAGCAACAGCGGCACGCCGAGATTGCCCCGCCCGAGACCGGCCAGGTTATGGCGAGCGTTGCTGATTAACTGAGTGCGATCCACCGCGAGTCCTCTTCTTGCAAAACTTTGACGCCTGTCAGGCGACTGGCGCTGCCATTGCAAGAAGCTTTCCAACTTTGTCGGGTGGAGAATTTATATTGCCTGTGCTGGCCCTATGGCGGCCATTTCAGCCATCCCCGGCGCAAGGTCAACTGTCGCGTCGCAGATCGGGCGGAATGGGCAAGTCGGTCTTCAGCGGATCTGGCCGCTTACCCTTGCCTGCGTGGTACTGACGGATCTGGAAGACATACGCCAACACCTGAGCCACCGCCAAGTACAGGCCGGCAGGAATTTCATGCTCCACCTCGGTGGAGTAGTAGATCGCCCGAGCCAAGGCGGCGGATTCGAGAATCTGGATCTTGTGCTCAGCGCCGATCTCGCGAATCTTCAAGGCCATGAAGTCGCTGCCCTTGGCCAGCAGCAAGGGGGCCGAATTCCCGTTTTCCGGATCGTACTGCAGCGCGACGGCGTAATGGGTCGGGTTGGTGATGATCACATCGGCCTGGGGCACCGCCGCCATCATTCGCCGTTGCGACACCTCGCGTTGCAACTGGCGGATACGCTGCTTGACCTCGGGCTTGCCCTCGCTGTCCTTGTACTCGTCGCGCACTTCCTGCTTGGTCATCTTCATTTTCTTGTGCGTCTGCCACAGCTGGAACGGGGCGTCGGCGGCCGCGATCAGCAACAGCCCGGCCGACATCCAGAGTGCGCTCCACCCTACCACCTGCAGGCTGTGGATGATTGCCTGCTCCAGCGGCTCGTTGGCGATCGACAGCAGAGCTTGACGGTCGCTGGCCAGCACCGCCACGGCCACCACCAGGATCACGAAGAACTTGGCCAGCGCCTTGAGCAACTCGGTCAAGGCATGCATGGAAAACATGCGCTTGATGCCCGAAAGTGGGTTCATGCGGCTGAATTTGGGTTGCAGCAAGCTGCCGGAGAATACGAACCCACCCAGTACGATCGGCGCAACGAAGGAAATCACGAATAGCAGGATCAGAATCGGCTGCACGGCCCAGATGGCCATTTTGCCGGACGTGAGCAAGAACGCCCCCATGGATCGCTCATCGACGATGATCTCTCGGGTCAGGCTGAAGTTCATGCGCATCATTTCCAGCAAAGTCTCGGCCAGATACCCGCCAAAAGCCAATATGCCCCCGGCACCTGCCAGGGTGACCGCCACCGTGTTGAGCTCCTTGGAACGCGCGATTTCGCCTTTTTCCCGTGCGTCGCGCTTGCGCTTTTCGGTGGGTTCCTCTGTCTTGTCCTGACCGCTCTCGCTTTCTGCCATTCAACCGGCCCTCGCCAAATCCCGCAGCCACAGCAACGTTTCGCTGGCCAACGCCTGGTAATGAGACAGTATATCGGCAAGGCCGATCCAGAAAATGAGCATGCCCATGACCAAGGTCAGTGGGAAACCAATGGAAAAAATATTCAGTTGCGGGGCCGCACGGGTCATCACGCCAAAGGCGACGTTGACGACCAGCAGCGCTGCGATCACCGGCAGGATCAATATCAGCCCAGCGCCGAACACCCACGCCATGCGCCCGACCAACTCCCAAAAATGCGTGACCACCAGGGCATTGCCAACCGGTAGCGTGGTGAAGCTCTCGGTCAACACCTCGAATACCACCAAGTGACCGTTCATCAGCAGAAACAGCACGCTCACCAGCATGGTCATGAATTGACTGATCACAGTGACGTTGACCCCGTTGCCAGGATCGACCATAGATGCAAAGGCCATCCCCATCTGCACTGCCACGATCTGCCCGGCGATCACGAAGGCCTGGAAAAGCAACTGCAACCCCAAGCCGAACATGGTACCGACGATGATCTGCTCGGCGCACAGCAGCGCCCCTTTGAGGCTCAACGGATCGAACGGCGGCAGGGGCGGGAGCGCCGGCACGATGACCACGGTAATCGCCACGGCAACGTACAAGCGCACCCGCGCCGGCAACATGCGCGTGCCGAAGATGGGCATGGTCATCAGCACTGCCGTCACCCTGAACAGCGGCAGGATGAAGGTGGCCACCCAGGTGCCGATTTGCGTGTCGGTCAGCTCAAGCATTGGCGCATCAACCGATGAGCTGGGGGATGTTGGTGTACAGGGTCGTGATGTACTCCATGAACTTCTGCACCAACCACGGCCCGGCCACGATCAGTGTGATCAACATCACCAGCAGGCGCGGCAGAAAGCTCAAGGTCTGCTCGTTGATCTGGGTGGCGGCCTGGAACATGGCCACGATCAAACCCACCAGCAGGCTGGGAACCACCAGCACGGCAACCATCAACGTGGTCAGCCACAAGGCGTCGCGGAACAGGTCGACGGCTACTTCAGGCGTCATGCACGGCCCTCCCAGGCAAAGTCACACACCACCGAAACTGCTGGCCAGCGTGCCCATGATCAGGGCCCAGCCATCGACCAGCACGAACAGCATGATCTTGAATGGCAAGGAGATGATCAGCGGCGACAGCATCATCATGCCCATGGCCATGAGCACGCTGGCCACCACCATGTCGATGATCAGAAACGGAATGAAGATCATGAAGCCGATCTGGAAGGCCGTCTTGAGTTCCGAGGTGACGAAGGACGGCACCAGGATACTCAACGGCACCTGATCGGGGCTGGCGATGTCGGTGCGCTTGGACAGGCGCATGAACAAGTCCAGATCGCTCTGCCGGGTCTGGGCCAGCATGAAGTCCTTGAGCGGGCCCTGCGCTCGGTCAATGGCCTGTTGGGCGGTCAACTGCTCGTTCAGGTAAGGCTGCAGGGCCGTCTGGTTGATGCGGTCGAACACCGGCGCCATGATGAACAGGGTCAGGAACAGCGCCATGCCGGTCAGTATCTGGTTCGAAGGCGTCTGTTGCAGCCCCAGCGCCTGGCGCAGGATGGAAAAGACGATGATGATCCGGGTGAAGCTGGTCATCAGGATGACGAACGCTGGAATGAAGCTCAGCGCCGTCATGATCAACAGGATCTGCAGGCTGACCGAGTACTCCTGCTGCCCATCGGTACCGTTGGACAGGGTGATGGCCGGGATTGACAGCGGGTCGGCCGCCAGTGCCAACGGCGCCGCCAACAGCAGCGCCAAGGTGAACAACAGTCGCAGCGCTGCGCTCATCGGGTCTTGTCCTTAGGGTCCTTGCCCATCAGTTCCATCAGCCGCTGGGCGAACTCAGGCGTCACCTGGCGGGCACCCTGGGGTACATCCACTGGCTCGGCCAGCACGTGCAACGCTTCGATGTTGCCAGGTGTATGACCGATGAGGATCTGCTCCTTGCCCACCTGCACCAGCAGCAGCCGATCACGCGGGCCGATGGCGCGGCTGCCGATGATGTCGATCACGTGCCCGCCCTTGACCGCCGAACCTTGCATCCGGCGCAGCAGCCAGGCGAGCAGAAAGATCAGCCCGACCACCAGCAACAGGCCAAAGACCATTTGTGCCAGCTGCCCGCCCAGGCTCCCTGGAGGGTTGACCGGCGTCGCCGCAGGCGTAGCGGCGGCCAGGCACGCCTGGCTGGCCAGTGCCGCGGCAACCGCCGCAATGACGCACACCCTGGCCTTCATCAACGCAGCTTCTTGATGCGTTCACTGGGGCTGATCACGTCCGTCAGGCGGATGCCGAACTTCTCGTTGACCACTACCACTTCGCCATGGGCGATCAGCGTGCCATTGACCAGCACATCCAAGGGCTCGCCTGCCAGGCGGTCGAGCTCAATCACCGAACCCTGGTTGAGTTGGAGCAGATTGCGGATGTTGATTTCGGTACTACCTACTTCCATCGAGATGCTCACCGGGATGTCGAGAATCACATCCAGGTTCGGGCCTTCGAGGCTGACGTTGGCATTGGGCTTGGGCGAGCTGGCGAACTCCTCCATCGGCAGGCGGCCGGGCCCCTGATTCTGGCTGGTATCGCCCAGCAGTGCATCGATGTCGGCCTGGCCGGCCGCACCGGTTTCTTCCAGCGCAGCAGCCCACTCATCGGCGAGCGCCTGGTCTTCCGGGGAGGTGATCTCGTTTTCGTTAGCCATGATTTCCTCGACAGGCATTCAGTTCGTTGGGAGCGGCCGCCGTCAGCGGCGTTCGATCGGGTCGATGATCTGCAGCGCCAGGTTGCCCTTGTGTGAGCCCAGGCGCGCCTTGAAGGCCGGCACGCCGTTGGCGCGCAGCACAAGGTGCTCGGGCAGCTCGACTGGGATGACGTCCCCGGGCTGCATGTGCAGGATGTCCCGCAATTTGAGCTGACGCCTGGCTACCGTGGCCGTTACCGGCACGGCGACATCAAGCACGTCCTCACGCAGCGCTTTGACCCAGCGTTCGTCCTGGTCGTCCAGATCGGACTGGAACCCGGCATCGAGCATTTCACGCACCGGCTCGATCATCGAGTACGGCATGGTCACGTGCAGGTCGCCCCCGCCGCCGTCGAGCTCGATATGGAACGTGGACACCACGACCGCCTCGCTGGGCCCGACGATGTTGGCCATGGCCGGGTTGACCTCGGAGTTCATGTACTCGAAGTTCACCTCCATGATCGCCTGCCAGGCTTCCTTGAGGTCGATGAAGCACTGGTCCAGCACCATGCGTACCACGCGCAACTCGGTCGGGGTGAACTCGCGGCCTTCGATCTTGGCGTGCCGGCCGTCCCCGCCGAAGAAGTTGTCCACCAGCTTGAACACCAGCTTGGCGTCGAGGATGAACAGCGAGGTGCCGCGCAGCGGCTTGATCTTGACCAGGTTGAGGCTGGTGGGCACGTACAGCGAATGCACGTATTCCCCGAACTTCATCACCTGCACGCCGCCCACGGCCACATCGGCCGAGCGGCGCAGCAGGTTGAACATGCTGATGCGGGTGTAACGGGCAAATCGCTCGTTGATCATCTCCAAGGTCGGCATGCGGCCTCGGACGATACGGTCCTGACTGGTCAGGTCATAGCTTTTGATACTGCCAGGCTCGGATGCACTTTCAGTCTGCACCAGGCCATCGTCGACGCCGTGCAGCAGGGCATCGATCTCATCCTGGGACAGCAGGTCCTGTACGGCCATTGCGTGCTCCTACTGCAATACGAAATTGGTGAACAGCAACTGGTCGATCACGGGCTTGCCGACTTCTTTCTGGGCCACTTCCTGCACCACGACGGTCGCTTTCTGGCGCAGCATTTCCTGGCCGACCGAACTGCTGGCCAGGGTATCGAAGCCGACCCCGGAGAACATCATCACCAGGTTGTTACGGATGACCGGCATGTGCACTTTAAGGGCATCGAGGTCAGCCTGATTGCGCCCCTGCAAGGTGATGCTGACCTGCATGTAGCGCTGGCGACCATTCTGGTTGAAGTTCACCACGAACGCGGGTGTGAGCGCTTCGTAGATGGCTGCTGGCTTGGTGGTGCTGGCGCCTTCCTGCTCAGCAGGCGCGGGCTCGCTCTTGTGCATGATGAACCACGTGGCGCCCACGGAAATGCCCACGGCCACCAGCAGGCCACCCACGGCCAGGAGGATCAGTTTGAGTTTGCCTTTTGGGGCAGGGTCTTTGACTGCTTCGGTATTCGCCATGCCAATATTCCGTCGTCCATCGGGAGTAACTGGGAAGATGGCTTGGGGTGAGCAAGTGTTATGCCAAATAGGCGAGCGTCCAGGCTGGGGCCATTACACGGCCCCAGCGGTCTTACATGAACAGCATTGGCAGCCGGGCGGTCACCCTATCTTCAGCCGCCTCAGGCGTAATAATCCACAGCGCTGTCCCCAATCACGACCTGCTGCTCCACAGGCCGTTCGCGCTCGGCTGCGTCGACCGAGCCCTCCCCTGCACGCGCAGCCACCCCGGACAGGCCATTCCCCCCCTGCCCCTGCGCCGCCTGCCCTTGTTGCTGCTGACCTCGCGACTGATCGGCCACGTTGACATCCGGCTGGGCCAGGCCCTGCTGGGCAAAGAGTTCGCGCAGCCGGTGCACCTGGCTGTCCAGTGTATCGCGTACACCGACGTGGCCGCTGATGAAGGTCACCTGGGTAGCCTGGTCGGCGGCGACATTGACGCGGATGTTCAAGCGCCCCAGCTCGGCAGGTTCAAGCTGGATATCAGCCGACTTGAGGTTCTGGCTGGACAAGTACATGACTCGGTTCACCAGCCCCTCGGTCCAGGCGTTCTGGTTCATCGACAGCGGCTGCTGCAACGGGTTGGGGCTCACCGGCACGGCGTTGGCCGTCTTGGCCGTTGCCGCCTGGGTGAGGTTGGCCAGGCGGCTGGCGAAGTCATCGATTCGGGTATCGCTGTTGGCGCCCTTGGTGTCTTTCAACCCTTCTTCGAGCAATGCGCCAAATGCCTTGTCACCGGTGTCGGTGGAAGCTTCTTCGGCCCCTTGCCCCACCTGCGCCAAGGTATTGACGGACGCAGCCTGCGCCTGTTGCTGACCAGGGTCTGCGGCATGGGCCGAGGTGGCCCCCTTGGCTTGGGCACTGTGCTCCAGGGCCAGGCGCAGGGTAGGCAAGTTCGCCAGGGCATCGGCAGCAGGGTCGAAATCTGGCGCCTCTTCGGACGGCGGCTGATCATTGGCAGCCTGCAAAACAGGGGCTACCGCCTCGGCCTGGGCCTGGATCAACTGAGCGCCAGGCTGCGCGTCGGTGACTTGACCGGCAACCAGGCTGGCATCGCGCATGCCAGTGTCGGCCTGGGTGGCGTGCTCGGTGGGCGAGGCATTGCCGTCATCGGCAACGCTGCGCTTGTCGGCAGGCTTGCCTTTGCCGCTTGAGGCCGCTTCAGCCTTGTCAGCGGCCTTGCTCGAAGCGTTCTTGTCTGCAGCGCCGGCAACCTTGTCACGCCCCTGCCTGGCCATCATCTGACCGAAGCCATCACCCTGCTCGCCCAGCGTCTGCTGGGGTTTGGCGGCGGTGGCGCTAGCAGAACGGGCTGCGTCAGCCTTGATGTTGGCTTGCAGCAAAGGGTTGGATGCAACAGGCATTGAGCAGTCTCCGCGCCATAAACAAAATGATCACGGGCATTACCCAGCAAAACTCGCGCCAACTCATACGGGGCGGCAAGCGCGTGGGCTAACCTGCCGATATCCGATGATGTTCGGCACGGTAGAAGCGCTGCACCTCGGCAAACTCCAGATCAATCCGGTTGATAAGGTCTTCGATGCCCAGCAGCGGGGGATGGCGGGCCTTGTCCTCGAGTTCCTGGCACAGAGTTGCCAGCGCAACGGCACCCATGTTGCTGCTGCTGCCCTTGAAACTGTGGGCGGCGGCGCCGAGTTCCACTGCGCTGCGGGCAGCGTGAAGTTGGCCAAGACGCCGTTCGGAATCGTCCAGAAAGGTCTGCACCAGCTGCAGATAGCCGTCTTCCATGATTTCACGCAGGTCACTGAGTACCTTGTGGTCGATATGCATGTCAGCCACTTGTTCGCTCCTTGATCAAGTCAGATTATGGCAGAGCCCGACGCGGACTCACCAGATGAACTCGACGTGCGCACAGCGCCCGCCCTCTGTCCAGCGCGCCACAGTGGACAGGCGCCTGACCAGTGCCATTCCCCGGCCACTGAGGCCTTGCTCTGGCAATGGCTGCGCAAGCACCTGCTGCACGTCGAACCCTTCGCCGCTGTCCCTGACCTCCACTTTCAGACGCCCACCAGCGGCGAGCGGTTCAACTGCAAGATTGATGCGCACGTAGCCTTCTTCGATCACCTGCAAGCGCCTGGCACGCTCCTGATAATAATCGGCAAAGCCTGGCGCATCGCATTTGAGCCGAGAATCCAGCCCCAGCACGCCATGTTCAAGCGCATTAGAGTACAGTTCGCTCAGCACACTGTAGAGGGTGCCGGCCGATGAACGCAGGCCATGTATTTCCTGCAACAACTGCACCAGGTAGGGTACCGGGTTGAAACGGCGCAGGCTTTCTCCTCTCACATCGAAACTCAGCGACCAGTCCATGGCGCTACAGCGGCCCAGGTCCTGAGGCAACATCGCCATGGGCTGCGGCAATTGCGCACCCAGCATGCGTATGTCACACAAGCTGACATCGTCGCGCGCCCGCCCACCGAAGCGTTGCAGCGCGTCGAGCAGCTCATCGAACAACAGCGCGGGATTGCGGTTGTCGGCCAATACCGCCCGCAGGCGTTGCTCACCGAACAGACGCTCCTGATCATCGGCGGTTTCGAGCACCCCATCGGACATCAGCAGCAGCCGCTCGCCCGGCGCCAGCGGCCAGACTTCGGTCTGGTCGTCAAACTGCTCAGCACCCAGAACACCCAGCGGCAAGTGCCGGGAACTCAATGCAGACAACACCTTGCCCCCAGTGGAAAGCAGGAAGCCATCAGGCATGCCGCCATTCCATACCTCCACTGCGCCGCGCTGCATGCTCAGGTTGACCAGCAGTGTGCAGCAGAACATGTCGCCAGGCAGAATGCGCTTTAGCTTGGCATTCATCTCTCGCAATACCTGCGCCATGCCGTAGCCCTTGGCCGTCATACCGTAGAACACTTCGGCCAGCGGCATCGCCCCCACGGCAGCCGGCAGCCCGTGCCCGGTGAAGTCCCCCAGCAGCACGCGCATGTCCCCGGACGGCGTGAGCGCGGCCAGCATCAGGTCGCCGTTGAACAGCGCGTACGGCGATTGCAAAAAGCGGATGTTCGGTGCGTCCAGACAGCCCGAATGGGTCACCTTGTCGAATACGGCTTTGGCCACCCGCTGTTCGTTGAGTAAATGGTGGTGGTGCCGCGCAATCTGATCGCGCTGATCCAGCACCGTGGCCTGAAGCCGTCGCAGCCGGTCCATGGCCCGAATCTTGGCTGCCAGAATGACTGCGCTGTAGGGCTTGGCCAGAAAATCATCCCCACCGGCTTCCAGGCAACGCACCAGGGCCTGTTCTTCGTTGAGTGCCGTGAGAAAGATGATGGGCACCAGGGTTTCGCCAGCCAGGGCCTTGATCTGCCGCGCCGCCTCGAAACCGTCCATGACCGGCATCAACGCATCGAGTAGCACCAGCTGCGGGCGTCGAGCCTTGAACACGTCCACGGCTTGCTGGCCATTTTCGGCAGTGAACACTTCATGCCCTTGACGCCTGACGATCTGCGCCAACAGCAGCCGATCAACCGCGCCATCTTCAGCCACCAGCACGGTCAACCCAAGTTCATCAGCCATCGGCGCATTCAACTGATGTCGAAAAGCTTGTCGAAATTGGAGATGGCGAGAATCTTGCGTACGTCGCAATTGGCATGGACGACCCGCACATCCGCCTCGTCCCCGCCGGCGTGATCGCGCAGCAGCAGAAGCATGCCCAATGCAGAGCTGTCCAGGTAGGTCACCTCTTGCAAGTCGACGATGACCGCGTCAGGGCGGCGTGGCTGGCGTTCGTAGGCCTCACGAAAGGCCTGGTGTTTGCCGAAATCGAAACGTCCCTTGATTTTGATCGTCAGCTTTTTACCGTCCTGCGAGACATCGGTTTCCACTGCCATGCTAGCGATTCCTTCGATGATGGCGGATGCGGCTCCATGAAGGTGTAGCAGTGATGGGGCGAGGGGGCAAGCGGGGATGGGAGCTGTATTGGCCGGTGGGCAGAGACCTGGGGCTAGATCAAGCTCCCCCAGCTACAGCGGCCCCTGCCGCGGCAGCCGCTGGGACAACTCGTCGAGCAAGCGCTGCTCGCGCTTGTCCTCGGCGCGCCGCGCCTCGTCCATATAGCGTTGCACCAGCTTGCGCAAGCCCTCTACCCGCGCATACGCCTGCTGCCAGGTGCCGCGGGCATTGGCGAGGTTGTTCTGGTGCCAGGCGAGGCTCTGGCGCTGTTGGGTCATGGCCGTTTCCAGCTGGCCGAGAAAGCGCTGGTAGTTGACCAGCCAGTTACCGTCTACACCCTGGCCGCCCCGGTTGAGCCACTGCTGTTGATAATCCTCGCCAAAGCGCTCCAGCTCCGTTAGCTTGGCCTGGGCCGTGGCCACCTGCTGCTGGAAATGGCCCAGGCGCTGGGCCGCCTTGCGCTCGGCTTCCTCGGCCATGTCCACCACGGGGGCCAGGCGCGCCGCACGTCCGGGCAATGCCATGGCCTATCAGCCCGCCGGGGGCGTGAAGATCGCCCCCAGTTGATCGCGGCTTTGCGCCATGCCCACGTTCTCACGCAGCCCTTGACGCAGAAATTCCACCAGCCTGGCCTGCAGCGCGATGGCAAGGTCAGTCTCGGGGTCCCCGCCCGCCACGTAGGCACCCACGCTGATCAGGTCGCGGCTCTGCGACAACCGAGACCAGAGCTGCTTGAATTTCTGCGCCTGGCGAAGGTGGTCGGCATCGACCACCTGGGGCATCACCCGGCTGATGGACGCTTCGATGTCGATTGCCGGGTAGTGACCCTCCTCGGCCAGCCGTCGCGACAGTACGAAGTGGCCGTCCAGCACCCCCCGGGCCGAATCTGCGATCGGATCTTGCTGATCGTCGCCCTCGGACAGCACCGTGTAGAACGCCGTGATCGAGCCGCCACCCGGCTCACCATTGCCCGCTCGCTCGACCAGCTTGGGCAGTTTGGCGAACACCGAAGGCGGATAGCCACGCGTGGCGGGCGGCTCCCCGATGGCCAGTGCGATTTCCCGCTGCGCCTGGGCAAAGCGGGTCAGCGAATCCATCAACAGCAGCACGTTCTTGCCCTTGTCGCGAAAATACTCGGCGATACGGGTGCAGTACATGGCCGCCCGCAAGCGCATCAGGGGCGCATCGTCAGCGGGCGAAGCCACCACCACGGAGCGTTTGAGCCCCTCCTCGCCAAGGATGTGTTCGATGAATTCCTTCACTTCGCGGCCCCGCTCGCCGATCAGGCCGACCACGATGATTTCTGCTTCGGTGAAGCGGGTCATCATGCCCAGCAAGACCGACTTGCCCACACCGGTACCGGCGAACAAGCCCAGGCGCTGGCCGCGCCCGACGGTGAGCAGGCCGTTGATACTGCGGATGCCCACGTCCAGCGGCTTGCTGATGGGGTCGCGGTTGAGCGGGTTGATCACCGGCCCGTCCATCGGCACCCAGTCCTCGGCCTTCATGCCGCCTTTACCGTCCAGCGCGCGGCCCGCGCCGTCCAGTACCCGGCCCAGCATGCTCATGCCCATGGGCAGCCGGCCACCGTCGTCGAGCGGCACCACGCGGGCACCCGGGGCGATGCCGACAATGCTGCCAACCGGCATGAGGAACACCTTCGACCCAGAGAACCCCATGACTTCCGCTTCGACCTGCACCGGGTGGTAGCTGTCGTCGTTGACCACCAGGCAGCGGCTACCCACGGCTGCCCTGAGCCCTTCGGCTTCCAGGGTCAGGCCTACCATGCGCAGCAGTCGCCCCTCGACCACCGGTTGCGCCGGCACCTCGATGGCCTCGGCATAACTGCCCAGGCGCTTGGCGAAGCTGGTACGGTCAAGGCGCATCGGCGTCCTCCACCGGCGCGTCCAGGTCAACGCTCACATCAGGCGCTGCCGGGTGCAGCGCATGGTCATGCATCTGATCGAACAACTGCGCGACGGTCTTCTCGATGCGGGTTTCCATGGTCGCATCGATACGGCTGTGGGCAGTCTCGATACGGCAGCCACCGGGAAGCAGGGTGCTGTCTTCGAGCAGGCGCCACTGCTCTTCGTGGCGCTCGCGCAAGGCCTTGGCCAGTTCGAAATCCTGCGGGTTCAGGTGAATACGGATATTGTCGGCACCCATGGGCAGGCGCTTGAGGGCTTCGCGCAGCACCTGGGTAATCTGGCTGGAATCGCTCGTGAGTTCACGGCCGATCACCTGGCGCGCCATGTGCGACACGAGGTGCACCAGGGTCCTTTCGATCTGGGTGTCCTGCTCGGCGATGGGCTCCATCAAATGGGTCATCAGCTTTTCCAGGCTGGCCAGCTTCGCCTTCAGGGCCTCGTCGGCCTCTTGGCGCACCTTGAGCTGGGTGCTGTGAAACCCATCACGCTCACCGGTTGCGAAGCCTTCGTTGTAGGCTTCCTGGCGAATAGCTTCGAGCTCTTCGAGGGTCAGCGGCTGAACGTCCTCCAGCGGCACTTCCTCGACTTCTTCCTCCACCTCGACCGGTTCGGGCTCAGGCTCGTGCGCGGGCTGGGGGTCGAAGCTGGGCAACGTCCAGACGTCCACGCCCTCGAGGTCGCGGGCCCGGATCAGGTCACTGGGGTGATGTTCTTTGGTCGACATTCAAAAACCTGTCTATCAGGGTGCCAGGCGTCATACCGCCTGCCGAAGACTGCACGCTAAGGCAGATTGCGTGCGTGACGCAATCGCCTTGCGCTGACCCATGGCGGCTCGCCGCTTAGATCATTTCCTCGGCACCTTTGCCACCGAGCACGATTTCGCCGGCTTCGGCCATGCGACGGGCGATGGTGAGGATTTCCTTCTGGGCCGTTTCAACATCGCTGACACGGACTGGACCCTTGGCCTCGAGGTCATCACGCAGCAGTTCCGAAGCACGCTTGGACATGTTCTTGAACACCTTGTCCTTGACCCGCTCGTCCGCGCCCTTGAGCGACACCACCAGCACGTCGGAAGACACCTCGCGCAGCAGCGCCTGGATACCGCGGTCATCCACATCGGCCAGGTTGTTGAAGACGAACATCAGGTCTTCGATCTGCTCGGACAGGTCGCTGTCGATTTCGCGGATCGAATCCATCAGGGCGCCTTCCACGGAGCTGTCGAGGAAGTTCATGATGTCGGCGGCACGCTTGATGCCACCCAGGGTGGTGCGCGCGGCGTTGGAATTGCCGGAGAACTGTTTCTCCAGAATCTGGTTCAACTCCTTCAGGGCAGCAGGTTGCACGGTATTGAGCGACGAGACGCGCAATACGATGTCCAGCCGGACCTTGTGGTCAAAGTTGCTCAGCACCTCACCGGCCTGGTCAGGGTCCAGGTAAGCCACGACAATGGCCTGGATCTGCGGGTGCTCGTAGCGAATCACGTCGGCCACGGCGCGTGGTTCCATCCACTTGAGGCTGTCCAGGCCGCTGGTGTTGCCACCGAGCAGGATGCGGTCGACCAGGCCGTTGGCCTTGTCCTCGCCCAGTGCCTGGTTGAGCATCTTGCGAATGTACGCATCGGAGCCCACGCCCAGGCTGGTCTGATCGCCGACCACTTCGACGAACTCGCTCATCACCTGTTCGACCTGGTCACGGTGCACGTTGCCCATCTGCGCCATGGCCACGCCCACGCGCTGCACTTCCTTGGGCCCCATGTGGCGCAGTACCTGCGCGGCGTCGGTTTCACCCAGCGATAGCAGCAGGATGGCTGCCTTGTCGACGCGGCTCAGCTTGGCGGTAACGGCTCGGTTATCACTCATCGGCGTTGATCCAGTCTTTGACGACCTGGGCTACGCGGCCCGGGTCTTCGGCCACAAGGCCTTTGATTGCGTTGAGCTGTGCCTCGTAACCCTCGGTGGGGCTAGGCAGCAGAATGCTTGTCGGGCCACCCAGGCTGACGCGGTCGTTGGCCAGTTCGCCATCCAGACCGATCATGCCGCCCAGCTCCATGTCATTTTCAAGGGCAGGCTGCTTGCCACCCCCTGTCAGGTTGTTGAGCACAGGCCGCAATACGCCGAACACCAGCACCAGGATGAACAGCACGCCCAGCACTTGCTTGACGATATCCCAGAACCAGGGCTGCTGGTAGAACGCGATATCGGCAATCTCTTCGCCACGGTCTGGCGCGAACGGCACGTTGATCACGGTCACGCTGTCGCCCCGGCTGGCGTCGAAGCCAACGGCATCCTGGACCAGCCGGGTGAAGCGCGTCAGGTCCTCGGCAGCCCACGGCACATGGGTGGTCTCCCCGGTGGCGGCGTCCACCTTGACCTGATCGTCCACCACAACCGCCACGGACAGGCGCGTCATGCGCCCCTGTTGCTGGCGGGTATGGCTGATGGAGCGGTCGAGCTCGAAGTTCTTGGTGCTCTGTTGGCGCTTGTCGGACGGATAAGGCGCGAGCATCGGCTGGCCGGTGGCCGGGTCCATGATCTGCTGGCCATTGGCATCGACCAACGGCTGGCCAGGCTGGATGGCGCCCGCTGCACCTGCGGTACCGCCAGTGGTCTGTGGCGCCGAAGCGGCACCCGGTGGCTGGTTGCTCAACGCGCCCGGCACACCTTGTGGGCCCTGGCTGCTAGCGCGCTGCTCGTCGACCGACTGCTCACTGCGCAGCGCCGGTTGGTCCGGATTGAACTGCTCGGAGGTGGACTCGACCGCACTGAAGTCCAGGTCGGCAGACACTTCGGCCTTGTAGCGGTCGTTGCCCAGCACCGGTTGCAGGATGTTGTGCACACGCTGGGTCAGCATGCCTTCCATTCGGCGGCTGTAGTCGAACTGCTTACCGGCCTGGGTCAGGGCAGAATCCTGGATCTGTTCGGACAGCAGGTTGCCTTTCTGGTCGACCACGGTGACCTGGGACTTGTCCAGCTCAGGCACGCTGGTAGCCACCAGGTTGACGATGGCCATTACCTGGCCGGGCTCAAGTGCACGACCTGGATAGAGCTCGACCAGAACCGATGCACTGGGCCGACGCTCATCGCGCACGAACACCGAGCTCTTGGGAATGGCCAGGTGCACGCGAGCACCCTTGACGTTGTTCAGGCTCGACACGGTGCGCGCCAATTCGCCTTCCAGGCTGCGGCGGTAACGCGTGGCCTCCATGAACTGGCTGGTGCCAAGGCCCTGCTCCTTGTCGAGCAGCTCGAAGCCGACGTTGCCGTCGGTAGGCGCCACGCCCGCAGCTGCCAGCTTCAGGCGCGCACGGGAGATGTCGTCGGCCTTGACCAGCAGGGCCCCGGAATTGGGTTCCACGTTGTAGGCAATGTCGGCCGCCGCCAGGGTGTCCATGACCTGCTTGGTGTCCATGCCCGACAGGCTGGGGTACAGCGGACGGTAGTCCGGCTGCTGCGACCACAGCACCACGGCAAAGCCGATCGCCACGCTGGCAGCCAGGCCGACCATCAGGCCGATCTGACGCAGCATGGGCATCTGCGCAATGTTTTCCAGGAACGCCAGGCGCACCAGGGGTGCCTTGGGCGCTGGCGCGCCGCCCTTGGCGGGCGCGTTGTCGACGACTGCTTCAGCCATGGTCTACGTCTGCCCTCAAACCGGCATTTGCATGATGTCCTGGTACGCCTGGACGAGCTTGTTGCGTACCTGGGTCAAGGCCTGCATCGAAACGCTGGCTTTCTGCGAGGCAATCATCACGTCGGTGAGGTCGACCCCGGTCTTGCCGATTTCGAACGCGTTCGCCAACTGCGAAGAGGCCTGCTGGGTGTCATTCACCTTGCCGATGGCCTGGCCCAGCATGTCGGCAAAGGTACTTTGCCCTGGGGCCAGCTCAGGGGCGGCTGATACTTTCGGCAGCGACATGGCATCGGCCTGCATGGCCCGCATGTCCAGCATCAGACGATTGAATTCAACACCTTGGGTCATGAGCTTCTCTCTCCGGCGGCCGCATATTTTTGACAGTCATGCGGCGGATAGCCTTCGTAAAGCAACAAAGGTGCCAGCCTTATGAAAGGGTGAATACGTCTAGGAAAAAACGGGCGTATCAGGCTACGAAGCACCGTGAAGATCACGCACGCTTGGCGGGCGATGCCTAAAAGAGCGCTGGATTACCCGCGCTAGAGATGACGTCTGCAGGGTAAAACGCGACTGTCTTACTCGCCAAACAGACTGGCCTCGACGTCGAAACCGGCGTCGCGCATCTGCGCAAGCTTATAGCGCAGCGTGCGCGGGCTGATCCCCAGGCGCTCGGCCGCTTCCTTGCGCCGACCTCGCTCGGCCCGCAGGGTATCGATGATCTGCTGGTACTCGTGACGCCGCTTGTCGTCGCCCTGCTCGGCTGCAAGTCCACCTTGCCCAGATAGTGGCACAGCGCCACCTGACAAGGGAATGGCGCCATCAAGACAAAAATCCGCCGCCTCAATCACCCCGCCTTGCTGCAGGATCAAGGCGCGCTGCAATGCATTATCCAGCTCACGCACGTTGCCAGGCCAGGTCCAGGCTTGCAGGCAGGCCTGCGCGTCGGCGGACAGGCGCACGGGGGCATGCTGCATTTTTGCAATGTGACGAGCCAGCAAGCGCTCGGCCAGTTGAACGATGTCGCCGGGCCGCTCGCGCAGGGGGCGCCAGGCCAGCGGGAACACGGACAACCGGTAGAACAGGTCCTCGCGAAAACGACCGGCAGCCACCTCGCCCGCCAGGTCCCGATTGGTGGTGGCCACCACGCGGATATCCAGCGCGATGGGCTTGCGCCCCCCTACCCGCTCGACCTCACGTTCCTGCAGCACCCGCAGCAACTTGGCCTGCAAGGCCAGGGGCATTTCCGAGATCTCGTCCAGCAGCAAGGTACCCCCGTTGGCCTGCTCGAACTTCCCGGGCTGGGCAGCGATCGCCCCGGTAAAGGCACCCTTCTCATGGCCGAACAGCGTGGCCTCAAGCATGTTGTCCGGAATGGCGGCACAGTTGATCGCAACGAACGGCTGGCTGGCACGGGGGGACTGCTGGTGGATGTAGCGCGCCAGCACTTCCTTGCCCGTGCCCGACTCACCGGAAATCAACACGGTCGAGCCACTGCGCGCCACGCGTGCGGCCAGCTCCAGCAACTGCCGGCTGGAGGGCTCGCGTGCAACAGGGCCCTCCTCGTCCGTCATACGCCCGGCGGCATGCCGCTGCACAAGGTTGAGCAGTGCCTTGGGTTCAAAGGGTTTGACCAGGTAATCCACCGCACCTTGGCGAATGGCTTCCACCGCCCGTTCCACGGCCGCGTGAGCGGTCATCAGCAATACCGGCAATTGCGGCTGCTGGCGGCGCAGCTGGGCCAGCAACTGGTGGCCGTCCATGCCCGGCATGTTCACGTCGCTGATGACCAGGTTGAAGGGTTCTTCGTGCACCACTTTCAGGGCCTGCTCTGCGCTGTCCACCGCTTTGTAGGCGAAACCACCCAGGTCGAGGGTATCGGCCAGTGCCTCGCGCAGCACACGGTCATCCTCGACCAGCAACACATTCACCGTCATCACCGGCTCTCCGCCAACGACCCGTCGATCAAGGGCAACTCCACCCGCACGCAGGTGCCGCGCCCCACCTTCGAGCGCACCTGCACGCTGCCGTGGTGGGCCTTGGCCACCGCCTTGACCACCGCCAGCCCGAGCCCCGTACCGGTCGACTTGGTGGTCAGGAATGGCTCGCCAAGACGGGCGAGCAGATCAGGTGCAATGCCAGTGCCAGCGTCACTGATGCACAGGTGCAGGGTCTGCTGGCGACGCCATAGGTGCACCTTGAGCCGCGCAGCGCCCTGGCTGGCCTGGGTGGCGTTTTCGATCACGTTCAGCAGTGCACCCACCAGCGTGTCGCGGTTGCACAGCAGCTCACCCAGGCGGCTGTCACACTGCCAGCGCACCGCGTGCCCGTGAACATGCGTCTGCGCAGCCTGCTGCAACGCCTGGAACAAGGCTTTCGGAGAAATTCGATCCGTGAGTGGCAACTCGCCACGGGCGAACACCAGCATGTCGCGGACCTGTTGTTCCAGCTCATGCAGACGCTCCTTGAGACTGCCAGCGAAGCGCTGCCGGGTCTGAGTGGTCAACGCCTGTTCAGGGTCGGCCAGGTGGCTGGCGTAAAGCATGGCAGCAGAGAGCGGCGTGCGAATCTGATGCGCCAGCGAGGCGACCATGCGCCCGAGCGAGGACAATCGCTCGTGGCGTGCCAACTGGTCTTGCAGGCGACGGGTTTCCGTCAGGTCGTTGAGCAGCACCAGCTGCCCCGGCTCGGCATCCAGCGAGCGCGTGGCAATGGACAGGCGACGGCCGTCGCGCAGGGACACTTCATGGCCGTCGTCCAGGCGCGGGGCAAAACTGCGGGCAATGACTTCACGCCACAGCTGGCCGATCAATGGCTTGCCCAACAACTCGCAGGCGGCCGGATTGGCTTCGCGAACGCTACCCTGCCCGTCGATGACGATCACCCCGCCCGGCAGCAGGTCCAGCAAATGCTGCAAGCGGTTGGCCAGGCGTTCTTTCTCGTTCAACTCCTCGATGCGCTGGGCGCTGACCACCGCCAGCTCGCCCTTGAGCTCACTGACCCGGGCTTCGAGCAGGCTGTAGGACTGGCTGAGCTGGCTGGAGACCTGGTCGAACAAAGCGAACGCCTGCTCGACACCCTGGCGGCTTTCCTGCTCGACCAGTGACTGCGCCTGGGGGGAAAGGGCTCGGGATACATGGGCGGCCTGGGGCATCGTGCTCTCTCGCGTGGCTGACCGTCATAAAAACGGTGTGGTGGCCAGTGCGTAGCAATACCCGTGCCGCAGATAAGGGCTTACGACATTTGCCGGAGACTTTGCACTCCGGCAGAGAATCTACCGCCTATCGACCACGATCACTCCTCTGCCTGGTCTTCACCACCCTGCCGGCTCATCCCATACTTACGCATTTTCTCGACCAGCGTGGTGCGGCGAATGCGCAAGCGCTCGGCAGCGCGCGCGACGATGCCGTTGGCGTCGTCCAGTGCTTGCTGGATCAGCCCCTGCTCCAGGCTGCCCAGGTAGTCCTTCAGGTCCAGGCCTTCAGGCGGCAACATGGCAGGGTTGTTAAAGCTGGGCGCGTGCCCGTTGATGGCAATGCGCTCTTCCAGGTCGCTGCGCAGGTTATCGACCATCTGCTCGTCTTCGTCATCGATGTAGCGGAATTTCTTCGGCAGTTCCGACACACCGATCACCCCGTACGGATGCATGATGGCCATGCGCTCGACCAGGTTGGCCAGCTCGCGGACATTGCCCGGCCATCCGTGGCGGCACAGGGACATGATCGACGCCGAGTTGAAGCGGATGGAGCCACGTTTTTCGTGCTCCATCCGCGAGATCAGCTCGTTCATCAGCAGCGGGATGTCTTCGACGCGCTCGCGCAGGGGCGCCATTTCGATAGGGAAGACGTTAAGCCGGTAATACAGGTCTTCGCGGAAGGTGCCGGCCTCGATCATGTTCTCGAGATTTTTATGGGTCGCGGCAATGATGCGCACATCGATGCTCTGTGTCTTGTTGCTGCCCACCCGCTCGAACGTACGCTCCTGCAGCACGCGCAACAACTTGACCTGCATGGGCAGCGGCATGTCGCCAATCTCATCCAGGAACAACGTGCCGCCGTTGGCCAGTTCGAAGCGACCAGCACGGCTGGTGATGGCGCCGGTAAACGCACCTTTTTCATGGCCAAACAGTTCGCTTTCCAGCAACTCAGCCGGGATCGCGCCACAGTTGACAGGCACGAACGGCGCTTCGCGGCGTTTGGAGTGGTAGTGCAGATTGCGCGCCACCACCTCCTTGCCCGTGCCCGACTCGCCCAGGATCAGCACACTGGCGTCGGTATCGGCCACCTGCTGCATCATCTGGCGTACGTGCTGAATGGCGCGGCTGGTGCCCACCAGGCTGCGGAACAGGTTCGGCTCGCGCTGACGACCGCGCTCACGTGCCTGGTCGTACATCTCGCGGTAAACCTGCGCTCGGTGGAGCGAATCGAGCAATTGGCTGTAGCTGGGCGGCATTTCCAGGTTCGACAGCACGCGACGGCGCAGCTCTTCAGGCAACTCGCTCGAAGAAATATCACCTAAAAATAGAACAGGAAGGAACTCATCCCATGAAAGCACTGTCCTAAGCAGCCCGAGCAGTGTGCCGGGCGTGTTGACGGCTCCGACGAGCACGCACAACACCTCGCGGCTCGAAGACAAGGGCTCGACCACCTGCTGCCACTCATGGCTGGCGCATGACAGGTTTTCTTCGCCCAGGAAGTTGAGCACCACCGCCAGATCGCGGCGGCGGGTGCTGTCGTCATCGATCAGGAGAATCTTGGTTTCACGCCACATGCAATAGCAACTTCCCTAGTCATATCGGCGCCCGAGGGCGTGCTCGACATCATTCCGACTGAATGGTCAGTGTTTCGACGTCTGGAATACGAGAACAGGCACTAGTAAAGTCAAAAACTTCCGAGCAGTCAAATATATGGCGCCGTAGAAGTGCGGGCTGCATACGGCCTCACGCAATCTCAGCTGAACAGATGGTATACCTTTGTGGCCTGTTTGGCTTGATTGATATTCGACATTTCTGCGACCAGAGATTGACGCTCATCACTTGCAACGTCGATTAGCTGACGATACACGGCCATGAGTGCCTCCAGGTTCGCCTTGAGCGCGGTCGCATCTTCCTGGTCGGCTACCAGCGCCTCATCGACGAGCGCACGGCAGCCCAAGTCCAATTGACCAATGGTCACCCAATCGCGAGCTTCCAGCGCTTCGTTCAATGCGTGACAGGTGTGGGCAATCTGATGCAATGCGCTCATAGGTGACTCCTTGCAGAGAGGTTGTTACTCGGCAGTCGCGATAGCATCCCAGCCGCTCTTGACGGTGATCATGAGTCGTGCGACCTCATCGATCATTTCGGGATCACTGTGTAGATTGGCCTGGGTCAGCCGGCGTGCCATGTACTCGTACAGACTGTCCAGGCGATCAAGTTCATCCGGGTCGACAGCCTTGTCCTTGTCCAGCCCTTCGCGCAAGCCGCCGATGATGTCGACGGCCTTGCCCAACATGACACCTTTTTGTGCCACGTCACCGCGAGAGATGGCGCCTTTGGCTTGAGCCATGCGATCCAACGCGCCTTCCATGAGCAACTGCACCAGACGATGGGGCGTGGCCTCGGAGATCTGGGCGTGGGAATTGACCTTCTGGTATTGGCGAAGGGCTCTCATCGGGTGCATGGTGAATCCTCAGTGAACAAGGCTGGACGGGGGCCGTATAACCTGTTTATCGGCGCCCCGCGCGTTTTCTTTAGCGCTGTCAGCTGTCGCTCTTGGCTTTATTCAACGCGTTGAGCGTGGTCATGACGCTGTCGCTGGTCGCCTTGAGCTGCGCAACCATGGTGTCCATCGCGTTGTACTTCTTGGTCAAGGTGTCCGTCAGTGAATCAATGCGCCGATCCAACGCCTGCTGCGACTCCTCAAGCTCCTTGAGCTGATTGGTAAGGCTGGTCTGGCGCGAGGCGAGGATGCCACCGGCTTTGGTGTACTCCTCGGTGACGTTGGTCATGCGCGTCAACAGCCCATCCTTGCCTGTAAACAGGTTGTTGATGTCGGCACCATAGGTTTTGACCGCCGCATCCCACTTGGTGTCGTTGAACTCCAGCAGGCCGGTTTTCTGTACTGTGTTGATTCCGAGCTGCGACAAGGTGCGCAGACCCGTTGCACCGACGCTATGACTGATCTCGTTGCGCACGGAATTGACCAGCGAGCGCATGGTGGCATCGCCGGTCAACGCGGCCGAACCTGTGGCTGCGCCATCGGCCCCGGTAGTGACCTTGGTCTGGGTGTTGATGGTGGTCATCAGCGCGTTGTAGGCAGTGACGAAAGACTTGACCGACGTCTTGAGCGTGTCGCTGTTGCTGGTGACGGCCAGGTTGGACTTGCCTTCCTTGACCAGGGTTATGTCCACACCGCTGATCGCGCCAGTCACGGTGTTGGAAGCAGACTCCAGCGCCAGCCCATCGAGGGTGTATTTGGCGTTCTGCGGCGTGGCAACGGTAGACACACCCTGCGCCATGCTGGCATCGCCACCCAGCGTCAACTCGGTACCTTCGCCCATCTTGGTCGATGAGAAAATGAGCCGCGACCCACTGGCATCGGTCACGATGTTGGCCGTGATGCCCTTGGACTGCAGCTGGTCATTGATCGTGTCACGCGCCTGCTGAAGAGTGGCGCCCGCGGCAATGTTTACGCTGTGGGTCGCATTGCCCTGGTTGATGGTCAGGGTCTGGGATTCACCCGAGTCGTTGACGATCGTCGAGGTCTTTTCATAAATCTGGGTGGAGATTTTCGAGGCGGTCGCCAGCTGGGTGACTTCAAGCGCGTAATTGCCCGAGGAAGCGCCGTCGCCCAGCTTGATCTTGGCGATGGCCTCGTCCGAGGACGAAGAAGCCAGGCCAGAGAAGCTTGAAGCGGTGTTGAGCTTGGCGACTGCGGCACGGAACGTTTCGAGCGCGCTCTTGACGGAGCCGATGGCCGAAAGCGAGGTGGTGGCGGTGGTGGTCTGGTTGTTGATCTGGGTTTGCTTAGGCGCCTTTTCGGCACTAGCCAGGGCCTTCACAATGCCGCTGATGTCCAGGCCAGAGCCAAGCCCATTGATGGTCGAGCTTGCCATATCACATCTCCTTTATCGTAACCGCCGGTATCCCGACGAAAAAGCATCCGTGCGCTGGTAAACAAAAGCCGTGCCAACTTAAACCTGGGTGCTGAACAACAGGCTGTTGGCATCTTTGAGGTTTTCCGCCAGCTTGAGCGCAGCTTCAGAAGGCAGCTGGCGAATGACTTCACCGCTTTGGCGAGCGATGACCTTGACCACCACCTGGCCGGTGGAGTCGTCGATGGAAAAATCCAGTTGTCGCTCCGAAGCCTTGACGAAATCCTGGATGGCACTGACGGCGCTTTCCAGGTCAGGCCGGGCTACGGGCTTGGAAACCTTGTCGGCGGGCTCGGCCTTGACCGGCTCGCTGGGTGGCCGTGCGCTGGATGGCGCTTCCGGCGTG
The DNA here is from genome assembly GCF_022699445.1 of Pseudomonas sp. I3-I5. Taxonomy (NCBI): domain Bacteria; kingdom Pseudomonadati; phylum Pseudomonadota; class Gammaproteobacteria; order Pseudomonadales; family Pseudomonadaceae; genus Pseudomonas; species Pseudomonas sp. I3-I5. The sequence continues at coordinate 3,156,177 of NZ_CP093940.1, forward strand.
ATGGCAGCGGGATGGGACAGGCCCAGCTTCATGCTTATATCCACGACTTACACCCTCAAGTGACGAAAAGACGAAAGGGTACGTGAACGTACCCTTCGTCAAACTTAGCCTGCTTTGGCAATTAGCCCAGCAGTTTCAGTACCGAAGACGGCAGCTGGTTGGCCTGGGACAGGATCGCGGTGGATGCCTGCTGCAGGGTTTGCTGCTTGGTCAGTTCGGCGGTTTCCGAAGCGAAGTCGGCGTCCTGTACACGGCTGCGGGCAGCGGTGGAGTTTTCCGAGATGCTGTTCAGGTTGGCAACGGTGCTGTCGAAACGGTTTTGCACGGCACCGAGCTGAGCGCGCTGGCTGTCGATCTGAGCGATGGCAGCGTCCAGGGCCTGGATCGACTTTTGCGAATCGGCAGCGGTGGTGATGCTCAGGCTCGAAACGGTGGCTTCCTGGGTGATGGCAGTGGTGCTACCTGCGGTCAGGCCCAGCGCAGCCAAGCCGGTCCCTTGGCTGCCGTCGGCGATGGTGATGTTCTTGGCCGAGAACAGGTTCAGGGTGTTGTCAGCGTTTTTGCTGGCAGTCACGCCGGTGCTGGCGGTGTTGATGGACGTGATGATCGAGTCCAGGGTGTCGCCTTTCTTGAACTTGACTTCGGTGCCGTTCAGCGAGATCGAGGTATCAGCGACCAGTTTGGCTTCGGTAGTGCCTGCGGACAGACCAACTTTGGCCAGAGCACCTTGACCGGCAGCACCTGTGCCGTTGGTGAGGTTGATGGCTTTGCCGTCGGTGGAAGTCAGAGTCAGACGACCATCCTTGAGGGTGGCTGCAACGCCGGTGTTGGTGGTTTCGGCGTTGATGGCGGCGAGGACATCATCCATATCTTGGCCAGCAGTAGCGCCGACGGTGGTGCCGTTGATGTTGAAGGAGATATCGCTGGTGAAGCCAGTGGTCGGCGTCACGGTCGCAGTGGCTGCGAAGCCAGACAGGTTTGCAGGGGTAGTGGCGTTCGATGCAGTGGCGGTGAAGGTTGCCGAGGACGACATTACGATGGCGCCAGCGGCATCTTTCGTAGCGCTAACACCAGTAGCATTCGCGCCGGTATTGGCTGCGTTGATTTTCGCTACTACCGAATCGGTGTCATCAGTTTCGGTGATTGAGATCGGCGTAGCTGCGCCGTTCAAAGTGAGGTCAACAGTTTCACCAGCAGCTGGCGGCGTGAAGGTAACAGCCGCTGCGGAGTAAGTAGTTGCACCTGCTGGCGCCACCGCACCGGTAACGACCGCCGACAAATCGGTAGCCGCGCCATCAGTCTTGGCTTCGCTGAACGAACCTTTCAGGCCAGTCGCGCTGATATCGGTCATGCCGAACGAAATGGTTTCGTTGGCGCTGGAGCCGATCTGGAAGCCGACGTTCTGGAACGAGCCGTCCAGAATGTTACGACCACCGAAGGTAGTAGTGTTGGCGATACGGGTCAGTTCGCCGGTCAGTGCGGTGAATTCTTGCTGCAGGGAAGTACGGTCGTCATCGCTGTTCGAGCCGTTGGCAGACTGCAGGGACAGTTCGCGCATACGCTGCAGGATGCTGGTCGATTCCTGCATGGCGCCTTCAGCGGTCTGGGCGATCGAGATACCGTCGTTGGCGTTCTTCATTGCCACGCTCAGACCTTTGATCTGGCTGGTCAGACGGTTGGCGATCTGCAGGCCAGCGGCGTCGTCTTTGGCGCTGTTGATTTTCAGGCCAGAGGACAGGCGGGACATCGAAGTACCCAGCGCTTCGGAAGCGCGGTTCAGGTTCTTCTGAACGCCCAAGGAGGTGATGTTGGTGTTGACGGTCAAAGCCATGACGAATTCCTCGTGGTATGGATACTGCGGCTTCCGGCCCTGGCGACAGCCGGGTATGGCCTAGAGAACCTTCGTAATGGTTATCGTCGGATGGCCCGGTTGCTTGAGGGGTTTTTGCAAAAAAAAATGCTGGCATGCGGCCAGCCCTGGAAAATCAAGGGGTTAAGCGCGGAATTTTGGCGTCAAAAAGCGGGGTGGGTAGGTATGAGGGGGATGACGGCGTCTGGAGCGAGTCGAGGGATGGCCTGGCGAACTGGGGGCTGAAGAGGAGGTGGCGAAGGTTCAAGGTATGCAGCTTTGCGTCAGGAAATGTCGGGGCCGCTGCGCGGCCCATCGCGGCCGGTCCGGCGCTCCGGCGAGGCCGCTTGTGTCTTGATTAGAGATTAGAATCTGGAGTGAGAGCGGTGAATGGCAAGCTGAAGGCCGCAGGTGCCTTGAGCACGAGTGGGAGCACAAGCTGCCATTCACCGTTCCACTTTGGCGAGAGCCCGAACAGTTGGACGCGGCTCTGATCTCGAATCACAAGCGTGGGCCAAGCCAAAGTCCTCTCACAGTGTTGAGTTTAGGAGATTTAGGCGATGGTTTCCTACCTGGGTATCGATGTTTCTAGTCTTTCGCTTGATGCTGCGGTACGGCCTCAGGGCACCAGACTTCATGTAAGCAATGATCCGGCGGGATTCGAAGCGTTGCTCGATGGCCTTTGCGGTCTCAGCATAAAGCGTGTTCTGCTGGAGGCCACAGGTGGCTATGAGCGTAATATCCTGAGGTTCTTGCAGGACGCGGGCTACAAGGTCATACGCGTCAATCCCAGGCGAGCCCGAGCGTTCGCAGAATCCATCGGAGTCAAAGCCAAGACCGACGCCATCGATGCCGAAGTACTGGCCCACTACGCTGAGGTCATTCCAGACCAGCCCACCCTGCGGATCAGCCCGGAGCGTGCGCTGTTGCGAGAATTGCTGCAGCAACGTGATCGGCTGGTTCAGCAGCGTGATGACGACCGCAGGCGCCTGAAACAGGCGCAGTTCAGCGCGGTGTCCGACTTTCTGAAAGCCAACCTTCAGCACTTCAAGTCGCAGATCAAGCTGATTGAGCAAGCGATCAGCCAGCAAACGGAAGCCCTGAAAGATGAACGGGTTACTCAGCTGGTCCAGGTCAAAGGCATTGGGCTGGTAACGGCGGGCAAGCTGATAACACTTCTGCCAGAACTGGGGCGTGTAGAGTCCAAAGAAATAGCCTCGTTGGTCGGGGTGGCGCCTTTTAACCACGACAGCGGAAAATCCGTGGGCAAACGCTCTATCTCGGGCGGGCGGTTTGAGGCCAGGCGATCGTTGTATATGTCATGCCTTGTGGCGATAAAGTACAACCCAGCACTCAAGGCTCGTTATGAGGCGCTGCGCGGACGCGGAAAAGTTGCCAAGGTCGCCCTCGTAGCCTGTATGCGGGTATTGATCGTACGGCTCAATGCCATGCTAAGGACGGGCAAGCCTTGGCTTGATCTGGTCTTGCCACAGCCTATGCGGACCTAGAGCAGGAAGCCGACGTAACTCATACAGGAGCGGGCTTGCCCATCAATCCAATACCGCGCTGGATGGCACGGGCTTCGCCCGTGGCCGCGCGACAAGCGCGCCCCCTGGGGGGCGGGCTAGATTTTAAATAAATCGGGCAAGACAGTTGCTCCCACAAAGTGCGAACCCGCGAATTCAGGCGTCACGCGGTTGGGGTGGGAGCGGCCTCGCCGGGGCGCCGGACCGGCCGCGATGGGCTGCGCAGCGGCCCCAGGTTTGCGCTTAGCAGCTGATCTTGGCACCGTCCGCGATGGGCCTTTAAGCAGTCCTGGAAGTTGGGCTCAACCGATTAAGCACAGGGACCAGCCCGAACAAAGGCAGAACGCCCCTCCCCCACCGCGAACACATCAATCGCGATAAAGAATCGCCGAAGCCCAGGACAGCCCTACCCCGAACCCACTCACCGCCACCCGCTTCCAGCTACCGTCGAGCATGTGCTTCTGCAGCAGCAACGGCACGCTGGACGACACGGTATTGCCCGTCTCCAGCATGTCTTTCACGAATTTCTCCGGATGATGTTCTTCGAACCGGCGAGCTACCGCATCGACAATCGCCGCACTGCCCTGGTGGATGCAGAACGCGTCGATGTCCGACGACTGCAACCCACTGGCATCGAGCAGTTCGTGCAAGTGAGCCGGTACCTTGACCAAGGCGAAGTTGAAGACCTGCCGGCCATTCATGAAGAACGTGCCATCGGACACCTTCAGGTGCTCGGCGCCCGAACCGTCGGTGCCAAAACGCGCCTCGCCCAGCTTCCAGATGGCGCCATCGGCCATCCAGGTGGCGGTGGCCGCGTCGCCGAACAGCATGGTGGTATTGCGATCTTCCGGATCGACGATCTTCGAGTACGGGTCGGCGGTGATCAGCAGCCCGTTCTTCAGGCCCGCCGCCTCCATGAAGCCCTTGATCGCGTACAGCCCATACACATACCCCGAGCAGCCCAAGGAGATATCGAACGCTGCCACGCGGGTAGACAACCCGAGCTTGCTCTGGACGATGGCGGCGGTGTGCGGCAGGCCCTCTTCATCGCCGTTCTGGGTCACCACGATCAACGCGTCGATCGACTGCGGATCGAGGTCGGGATTGTTGGCGAACAGTGCCCGGGCGGCCTCCACGCACAGGTCGGAGGTTTCCTGCTCCGGGGCCTTGCGTGGCAGGAAGGACGCACCGATCTTGCCGAACATGAACTCTTCGTCCTTGCCGAACTTCGCACCCTGGACGTAGTTGTCCAGGCCAGCGGTGGGCACGTAACTCGCGATACTCTTGATGCCAATCATTCTGGCTTCCCAATGAAAACAGCCAAAGACCACCACTCGATCAATTGAGGGCGCCAAAAACCGGAGCGTCACCGCCTGGGGAGGGGATAAAGCAGCGCCTGCCTGCGCACCGGTAACAAAATGCTGCAACAGCTGCTGCATAGAATACAGGGAAGATGACCGTTTTGACTCATTGGTCACATTGAAATGCAACGAAAGGCAGGTATCAGGGGTCATGCCACGTGGAATTGTGCACGAGTCGTGCGCCGGGGATGTCCCGTCATTGAAGGGCAAGGCCGCAGGTTTCAGTCGAGCTCGCCTTTGACGCGTCCTTCGCTGCGGGCGCTCTCAGTTGAGCGCGCTTACGCAACGAAGTCACACAATCACAGCCCTGATCGATTGCGGCGAAGCAGAGCGCAAAGCCTGGCTCCGCGCCCCCCTGATCCACTTAGAGCTTATCGAACAAGCTCAACTGCGATATGCGTGCAAATGCCAGCTGCGAGGCTTCGAGCATCGCCTGTTGCAGGGTCAGCTGGATCGTGGCGGTCGCCATGTCGGTGTCGCCAATAGCGCTTTGCGTGCTCTTGTTGGCCAGACCAAGGCTTTCGTTTTCCTGAGCCTGGATCTCAAGGGAATTGGCCCGGGCACCGATCGAGCCTCGGGTAATGTCGATGCGATCACGCGCACTGGCCAGGTTGGAAATCGCCGAGTCCGTTGCAGCTTTCAGAGCAGCCTGCGCTTCAGGGGTATCAAGGGGTTTTTCCAACACGCTTCGCAACTGCCCCAGGGTGTCCAGAGGGTTCTGCGTGCGGTGGGTATTGGCATTGATGGAGAACTGATCGCCTTGAGCCGGCGCCCCGTCGAACTGATAGGTCACACCCGCTACCGTCACGGCATTACCCGCCCCCACGGTGCCCGACGCTATCGGTTTGCTCTGGGCATCGTAGGGCTGTGCAAACAGCTGATACTCGGTGTCGCTGGTGAACCTGAGCACTGCACCGTTGCTGGGGAAGGTACTGCGGTAGGCATCGGGGTCCGTAACACTTGAGCCCACGACCTGAGAGGTCGATGGGTTGCCTGCACTGCGGGTAGCGGTCAGGGTGTCTGGTTTGGCTTCAAGGGTGAAGACATGCCCTGCCACCACGGCATCAGGATCGTCACCCTCGGCAAGGTTCAGGTTGACCTCGAAATCCACACCCCGCAACGAGATCATCTTGCCGCCTTCGGTATTGACATCGAACTTGCCCTTGCCAGCGGTTTCGTTGGTGATGTCGTTACCGGCGGCGTCCTTGATGCTGTATTCAGTGGCGCTGGTAAAGGTAACCGTATAAGGCTGGCCCGCGGCGAACTTGTCGCTGTAGGTATTGGCCGATGTCAACAACCCACCCGAAAGCAGCACCTTGCCATCGTTGGGCGTCGGCGCCTGCAAGGTCGATTGCGTGCGACTGTTGTTGGTGGCTTGGTCAAAGACGCTGAAGCCACTGTCGTTGATGGCCAGGTGCAAGGTGTCGGACACCTGCAGACTCATCTGGGTCTGGTCGCCCTGATAGCTGTAGGAGCCGTCGGCATTGCGAACATAGGGCGGGGTCGCATTCTTGGACCCTCCAAACATGTAGTCCCCGTTGGCGTCACGGGAATTGAGCAGGCCGAACACGTTGGCCTCGATTTCCTTGATTTCGCTGGCGATGGAGGTGCGATCGGCGTCGCTCAGACCACCGTTACCCGCCTGAATCGACAGCTCGCTTGCCCGCTGCAGCGCATCGTTGATGGTAGACAACACGCTTTCTTGCTGCAGCAGGGTGTTCTTGACGGTGGTCATGTTGCCACTGTACTGATCGAGCAACGCGCTCTGCTGTTGCAACAACAGCAAGCGCGCAGCGCCCACCGGATCATCGCCTGCGGTCTGAATGCGCGATTTGGAGGTCACCTGGGCCGTGATCTTGGCCAAATCCGAGTAATTCTTGGAATAGGTGTTGGAGCTGGTTTCGTAAAACTGGGCAGTTGAAATTCGCACGATCAGCCTCCTTATAGCGCGTTGATCAACGTCGAGAACGTTTCTTGCGCCGCCTTGATGATCTGGGACGACGCAGTGTAGTAATGCTGGAACTTGACCAGGTTGGCGGCTTCGTCGTCGAGGTTCACCCCAGAGACGGCGCTGCGGCTTTCACTTGCCGACTTGAGTACCGCGGCCGTTGCAGTAGTATCGATGGACGCTTGACTGGCCTTGGCACCCACCCGCTCTACCAAGGCGGCATAGGCGGAAGTGAAACTGGTGCCGCCACCGGAATTGGTCCCCACGGTCGATTTGGTCTGCAGGCTCAACAGGGCATTGGCATTGCGGTTATCCGCCTTGCCATCGACATTGAACGACAAGGTGAAGCTGTCATTGGCTGCCGGGCTGCCACCCACAGTGGTCTCCAGCGCAAAGGTGCGCGGATTGCCGCTGGGGTCGAGAATCGGGTTGCCCGATGCATCACGCATCGGTATGGACAGCGAGAGCTTGTTGTCCTGGCCCGGCACCACGGTCCCGGTGCCGATCTGTGCGCCCTTGGCATCGAACAGCTTGTAGCCCTGGGACCCACCGCTGGCTGCGTCGAACACCACGCGCACCGGCATGGCGTCCTTGATCGCCTGCTGCGTCAGGGCTGTGTCGGCACCGCCGTAGATATCCAGCGCTTGCCCAAGGTTGGGTTGGGTGATGGTGCCGGTGCCGCTGTTGCCGCTGCCAACAGCAGCGCTAACAGGGCCGGCGAACGCCAGCTTGTTGGCATCGGTGAGCACCGTGGCAATACCGGTGGCGGCTGAACGGGTGGGAATCACCTTGAAGCTGTCGCCGGCGGCCAGCGCACCGCCCTTGAGGGACAGGCTGAAGCCATCGATGACCGGCGCAGGGTCGGCATTGAGGTCGAACGAGCCCATGTCGGTGCCGTCGGAACGGCGCACACTGTACTGATTGCCGCTGGTGAACTTCACTTCGTAGTCGTAGGTGCTCAGGGCGCCGCTGTTGGCAATGGTGACATCGAGGTTGCCCGAACCTGCGCTGTTGTTCGACGAGGCCAGGCTGCGCTGGGCGATGGCACTGGCGCTGTTGATGCTGGAGAACAGCGAGCTGCCGAACTGGCCATTGGCGTCCAGGCCCTGGCCCAGCTGGCTGTTGATGCTGTCGGCGACGACCAGCGCCACGCGGCCCAGCTCGTTCATCGACGGCGTCAACACGTCCTGACGGTAGCGCAACAGGCCACCGATGGTGCCGCCGGTGGCCACCGAGGTTACGTCCGAGCTGAACGACTCGTAGTTGATGCGCAAGGTCGCCTGGCTCTTGTCAGCCACCCCCGGCTGAACCGACAGCGGGTTGGCCCTGCTCCCGGTCACCAGCGACTGGCCGCTACCCAGGATCACATCGTAGTTGCCTTCACGCTCCTGAACGGTCACGCCCACCAGTTCGTTCAACTGGCGAACGGCCTCGCTGCGGGCGTCGAGCAGGTTGTTGGGCGTGCTGCCGGTGCCGCTGGCGGCCACGATCTGCTTGTTATATTCGGCGATGCTGGTGGTGAGCTTGTTGACCTGCCCCGCCAATGTATCGAGCTGGGAGTTGATCACATCGTTCTGTTGTGTCAGTTGGGTGCTGACGGCGTTGAAACGGTTGCTCAGGGTCTGCGCCTGGGTCAACAGCAATTGCCGCGAAGCCACATCGCCCGGTTTGGCTGCCGCCGTCTGCAGGGCCGAGAAGAAGGCCGTGAGCACCGAGCTGATGCCGGTGTCCCGGTCAGCCAGCAATTTGTCGATGCCGGTGATCTGGTCCTGGAATGCCGTGGAATCGGCTTGCAGGGAGGTCGCCGTCTGCAACTGATTGTCGAGGTAGGCACTGTAGATACGGCGCACGTCCGCCAGTGTGGTCCCACTGCCCAGAAAACCTGCGCCCATGTACTGCGAAGCGCCGGCCACTTGCATGGCCTGCTGGCGCGAATAGCCGCTGGTGGCCGCATTGGCGATGTTGTTACTGGTGACCGACAGGTGCGCCTGGCTGGCACTCAAGCCACTCAGGCCGATCGAAATCAGGCTCGACATGATGTAGTCCTTTTAAAGGTTCGTGGTGCTGCCAGCCATGGCGTATTGCGGTGTCTTCTGCATTTGCTGGGCGATGCTGATGATTTTCTTCGCATAGCCCGGGTCGGTCGCGTAACCGGCCTTTTGCAACTCGCGTGCAAACTGCTCAGGGTTATCGGCCGACTTGACCGCTTCTTGATAGCGCGAATTGTTCTGCAACAGGCTCACCAGGTCGTGGAAGCTGTCCTGGTAGGAGTCGTAGCTGCGGAACTGGGCGGTTTCCTTGACGAACTGGCCGTCGCGGAATTCGCTGGTGATAGCCCTGGCCTGTTCGCCCTGCCAGTTGCCGGTGGCCTTGATGCCGAACAGGTTGTGGCTGCTGCTGCCGTCGCTGTTGCGCATGACCGACTTGCCCCAACCGGTTTCCAGCGCAGCCTGGGCGACCAGGTAGCGCGGGTCGATGCCGATGCGCTTGGCAGCCTGTTCGGCCATCGGCAGCATGGTGGCGATGAACGAATCGCTATCGGTGAACGCCTTTTTCGGCGCCAGCGGCGGCTGGGCGATGGCGCGGCCGGTGATGCGCAGCCCGTTCTCGGGCACAGCAAAAACCTTGGCCGGTTGCTGGCCGTCGCGCACGGGGGCAGCGGGGGCCGCGCCGACAGGCGCGGTGGCCGCAGTAGGCACGATGCCCGCCAGCAGGCGGTCGGTAAGACGGCTGGGCAGCGCCAGGCGCCGCGCATTGAGCGCGGCGACGTCGTTGCGGGTGCTGGCCGCTTGCGTGGCGTGAATCGGGTCTGCGACCTTGCTGCCCCACAGCACCGGGCCGGCCTGCCCTCGCGGGAACGGGCTGGTATTGGCGGCGGCACTGCGGCTTTTGGTCAGCTGACGTACCAGCACATCCTGCAGGCCGATACCGCCACCCTCGCGGGACATGCTCACCGACAACTGTTGGTCGTACATGTCCCGGTACTGCTTGACCGTCTCGGTGTTCATCGGGTTGTCGTCGGCCAGGACATCGCTGGCCTTGCGCGAGGCCTTGAGCATCTCGCTGATGAACATCGACTCGAACTCCTGGGCCACCTTGCGCACGTTGGCTTCGCTGTCGCGGTCACCGTGCTTGAGGGCATTGAGGCGGTTGAGGTCGGTGAAGGCACCGCTGTCGACACTGCCGGAAACCAGGCTCTTGCTGTTCATCGACGCCGTCCTCAGATCACGATCAGGTCGGCCTGCAAGGCGCCGGCCTGTTTCAGGGCTTCGAGAATGGCCATCAGGTCACCGGGCGCGGCGCCCACCTGGTTCACCGCCCGGACGATTTCATCCAGCGTGGTACCCGGGCCGAACTTGAACATCGGCTTGGCTTCCTGCTCGGCATTGACCCGCGAGCGCGGGACCACGGCGGTCTGGCCGTTGGAAAGCGGGCCCGGCTGGCTGACGATGGGGTCTTCGGTGATGGTCACGGTCAAGCTGCCGTGGGTCACCGCCGCTGGCGACACCTTGACGTTCTGGCCGATGACGATGGTGCCGGTACGCGAGTTGATGATCACCTTGGCCACTGCCTGGCCTGGGTCGATTTCCAGGTTTTCCAGGATCGACAGGTAGTCCACCCGCTGGCTGGGGTCCATCGGCGCGCTCACGCGCACCGAACCACCGTCCACGGCCTGGGCCACGCCAGGGCCGAGCAGGTCATTGACTTTGTCGACGATGTGCTTGGCGGTGGTGAAGTCGGGGCGGTTGAGGTTCAGGGTCAGGGTGTTGCCCTGGTTGAAACCGCTTGGCACTGCCCGCTCAACGCTGGCGCCGCCCGGGATACGGCCGGCAGACGGTACGTTGACGGTGATCCGCGAGCCGTCGCGGCCTTCGGCATCGAAGCCGCCCACCACCAGGTTGCCTTGGGCGATGGCGTAGACGTTACCGTCGATGCCCTTGAGCGGGGTCATCAACAGGCTGCCCCCACGCAGGCTCTTGGAGTTACCGATCGACGACACGGTGATGTCCACCACCTGCCCTGGCTTGGCGAAAGCCGGCAAGTCGGCATGCACCGACACCGCGGCGACGTTCTTCAACTGCACGTTGCCCGACCCAGGCGGCACCTTGATGCCGAACTGCGAGAGCATGTTGTTGAACGTCTGCAGGGTGAAAGGCGTTTGCGTGGTCTGGTCGCCGGTACCGTTGAGGCCGACGACCAGGCCGTAGCCGATCAACTGGTTGGAGCGTACGCCCGAGATGCTGGCGATGTCCTTCAGGCGCTCGGCTTGCGCCGCGCAGGCGCAGGTCAGCATCAAGGTGGCGGTGAGCAGTTGCCTCAGGTTGAGCATGGTCAGGGTACTCAGAAGGGCCAAAGCGGGCTCATGAAGAAGCGGTCCAGCCACCCGGGCTGGCTGGCATCGGCAAACGAGCCGGTACCGGAATAGGTAATGCGCGCATCGGCCACCCGCGTGGACGGCACGGTGTTGTCGGTGGCGATGTCGTCGGCGCGAATGAGCCCGGCGATGCGCACCAGTTCTTCACCGGTATTCAGGGTCAGCCACTTCTCGCCGCGCACGGCGATGATGCCATTGGGCAGCACTTCGGCCACGGTGACGGTCACCGAGCCGGTCAGGGTGTTGCCCTGGGTGGCCTTGCTGTCGCCCTTGGTGGTGCGATCCCCGCTGTAGCCGGCATCGAGCGACAGGTCGCCGCCGCCGAACGGGTTGTTGGTGTTCGGCTTGGCCCCGAACAGCGACGACAGGCCAAGGCTGGCCTTGCTGTTCTTCTGAATCTGGGAGCCTGCGTTCTTGCTGGCCGACGTGCGCTCGTTCAGCGTGATGGTGATGATGTCACCCACACGGAACGCCTTGCGGTCGCCGTACAGGTTCTGCTCGAAACCGGCCTGGTAAATCGAACCGTTGTTGGCCGCTGCCGGCAGAGGGGTGCGCGGGAGCACCGGCGCATAGTACGGGTCGTTGGGCTTGGCCGCCGGGGCGACGCAGCCTGCAAGCAACACCGCACCGCCCAGGGCGAAAACGGACAACAGACGATTCATGATGCATACCTCGCGGGTGCTACGGAAGTTGCTGGGATCACAGCTGCTGGGTAACGGTCTGCAGCATCGAGTTGGCGGCAGATATGACCTTGGAGTTCATCTCGTAGGCGCGCTGGGTGGTGATCATGTTCACCAGCTCTTCCACGGTGCTGACGTTGGAGTTCTCCAGGGTTTGCTGCAAGGTGGTACCGAAGCCGTTCAGGCCCGGGGTGCCGACCTGGGGGGCGCCGCTGGCGGCTGTTTCCAGGAACAGGTTGCCACCAATGGCCTGCAAGCCCGCCGGGTTGATGAAGTCGGCGGTCTGGATGTTGCCGATCACCTGGGCGGCCGGGTTACCGGCGGTGGTGATGGACACGGTACCGTCCTGGCCAACGGTGAAGGTCTGCGCGTCGTTGGGCACGACGATGGCAGGCTCCAGGGCGTAGCCGTTGGCGGTGACGATCTGGCCGTCGGAGTTGAGGTGGAAGGTGCCGTCACGGGTGTACGAAACCGTGCCATCTGGCTGCAGGATCTGGAAGAAACCGCGACCATTGACCGCCATGTCCAGCGGGTTCTCGGTGGTCTGCAGGCTGCCAGCCACGAAGCTTTTCTGGGTGCCGACGATGCGCACGCCAGTACCCACCTGCAAGCCAGAGGGCAGCTGGCTGTCCTGGGTGGACTGGGCGCCTGGCTGGCGACGGATCTGGTACAGCAAGTCCTGGAACTCGGCGCGATCACGTTTGAAGCCGGTGGTCGACACGTTGGCCAGGTTGTTGGAAATCACCGTCAGGTTGGTGTCCTGGGCGGACAGGCCGGTTTTGGCGACCCATAGAGCTGGAAGCATGTAAGTTCTCCTCGCGCGCCTGTTTTACGGCACCCGTTCAAATGTCATTAGCCGATTTGCAAAACCCGCGCCATGGCTTCATCGCCTTCCTTGGCCGCGCTCATCATCTTCACGTGCAGCTCGAACTGGCGGGACAACGCCAGCACTGAGGTCATCTCCTCGACTGCGTTGACGTTGCTGCCTTCAAGAAAGCCCGACACCACGCGAACATTGACGTCGGCATCGGCCGGCTGGCCGCTGGCCGTGTGGATCAGGCCGTCTGCGCCCTTGTTCAGGCCCTTGGTGTCCGGGTTGACCAGCTTGATGCGGTCGACCTCGGCCATCACCCGTGGGTCTTCGCCCATGGAACGAATGCTGATGGTGCCGTCGGCACCCACTTCCACCTTCTGTTCAGGTGGAATGGCAATCGGGCCGCCGTTGCCGATCACCGGCATGCCGTTGCCGGCACGCAACACGCCCAGGGCGTCGATGTTCAGGCTGCCGGTGCGCACGTAGGCTTCGCTGCCGTCGGGCGCCTGCACGGCAATAAAGCCATGGCCGCTCACCGCCACGTCCAGGTCGCGACCGGTTTCGATCATCGGCCCTTCGCTGAAGTCGGTGGCCGGGCGCTCGGTCAGGGCAAAGGCCCGCGCCGGGAAGCTGTCGCCAAAGACCGGCATCGAGCGGGCCTGCTCCAGGTCACGCTGGAAGCCGTTGGTGGAAACGTTCGCCAGATTGTTGGCGTGGGCCTTCTGGGCCAGCGCGTTCTGGCTGGCGCCGGTCATGGCCACGTAAAGCAATTTGTCCACAGCATCTCCTCCGCGCGCCAGTACCGCGCTGTCATCGGGCAGGGTCAAGCAATAATCGAACCAGCTTTGCACCCCGGGGAATCAGGCACTTCAGCGCGACGGCTTTAGCGTCGGTGTCAGTTTGTTGGCATCGGATCAGCACGCCTGGATCAGTGATCGCGGCAGGCGCCGTTTTTATAGGGGCCGGCAAACCGGGTCCAGCCTGAACCCGGGTTGCCTTGGACGCAGATGTATCGCCCGGTGACCAGGCTTTGCCACAGGAAGAAAGGCCTCGGGGCGGCCTCTGCCCATTGGGCACTGCCGCCCCCTATCACCAGGAGCAAGGACAACAAACCGGCATGCTTCACCGACCTTGCCCTTGAACCCCACGTATCACGCCTGAGCACGTCATCAGCTCATCTGAATGATGGTCTGCATGATGGTGCTTTCGGTGGAAATGGTCTTGGCGTTGGCCTGGTAGTTACTCTGCGCCTTGATCAGATTCACCAGCTCGCCGGTCAGGTCGACGTTGGAATCTTCCAGCGAGGAACCTGCAATCTGGCCCAGGGTGCCGGTGTCCGGCGCGCCGATCACCGGGACACCCGACGAAAACGACTCCTGCCAGTTGGTGCCGCCAATCGGCGTCAGGCCCTGCATGTTGGCGAAGCTGGCGATGGCGACCTGGCCGATGACCTTGTTCTTGCCATTGGTGAAGTTGGCGAATAGGAAACCGCCCTTGTCTACCGACAGGCTGGACAGTTCACCGGTAGCGAACCCGTCCTGATCCTTGGCGGTCACGGCAGAAGCGGCGTTGTACTGGGTCATGCCCAGCATGTCGAGGCTGACGCCGCCGGGGTTGGCATTGGCGCCGTTGGCCGACCACTGGCCGGCCGCGTTCTTCTGCGCGGGGATCCAGTTGTCCAGGTTGAAGGTCTTGTTGGCATTGATGGACAGGCCACCGGCCACCGGACCAGCCGTGAGGGCATCGGCGTTGAGCGTGCCGTCGGACTTGAACGGCAGGTCATTGATCAGCGGCTGCGTGGAGGTCGGGTCCTGTGGGTTGCGACCATCGATGGTGCTGTACATCTTCCAGGAATTGGACGTGTCATCCTTGATGAAGTACTGGTTCAACTGGTGCGCATTGCCCTGGCTGTCGTACACGTCGCTTGAGAACGTGAAGTTGTAGCTCTTGACGTCGGCTGGGTCGAACGGGGTGACCGTCGGCGCGCCATCGCTGGATTTAAGGTTGACCGTCTGATCGATCTTGGACGTGGCCTTGGGGGTGAGGTTGGCCGTGTCGATCTGAAGGTTGGTCAAGACACCCTGGACCACCTGGCCATTCTCATCGACGCCATAACCTTGCAGGTTGGCGCCGCCGGCATTGACGACGAAGCCCTGCTTGTCACTGTAGAAGGCCCCGGCCCGGGTATAGATCTTCGAGCCGTTGTCGTTGAGCGCGAAGAAGCCGTTGCCGTCGATGGCCATGTCCAGTGCCTGGCCGGTGCCGTTGATGTTACCGGAGCTGAACTGCTGGGAAATGGCGGCGGTTCTTACACCGGTACCAATGGTGGTGCGGCCGGCGCTGGTGCCGCGAATGGAGCTTGAGTACTGGTCGGCGAATTCGGCGCGCGAGGCCTTGAAGCCGGTGGTGGCGACGTTGGCAATGTTGTTGCCGGTTACGTTCAGGGCCTTGTTGGCTGCATTGAGGCCACTTAAGCCAATGTTGTAAGACATACGCTAACTCCTGAAGATGTGCCCTAGGCCCTAGATGCCGATGCTTTGAATGGTGGAAAGTGGAACGCTGCCCAGCCCTGCCAGGTTCAGCGACATTTCGCCGCCGTTGGTGCCCATGGTCACGCTGGTGACGGTGGCCGGCAGGTTGGTGGTCATGGCCGTGGCCGTGCCGTTGATCGAGGCGGTGGCCTTGAAGCTGTAGGTGCCGGCCGGCAGGGCCTCACCGGCGTCATCCTTGCCATCCCAGGTGAAGTCCACCTTGCCGCCAGCCTGGGAACCCAGATCGAGGGTGCGCACCAGCTTGCCGTCCTTGTCGCACACCCCCACCGAGGTGGCGGTACTCGAGCCGGTCAGGTTCACCGAGCCCTTCATGTCCTTGCTGGTGTCGACCATGGCCTTGTCGGTCTGCACGATCACGTTGCGCCCGACCAGCGACGATGCCTGCAAGGCCTGGGAAGACTGAAACGCACCGGCGATGTAATTGACCGAGCTGTTCAGGGTCTGGATACCTTCCAAGCTGCTGAACTGCGCCAACTGCGCCACGAACTCGCCGTTCTGCTGCGGGTCGAGGGGGTTCTGGTTCTTCATCTGGGTGACCAGCAGCTGCAGGAAGGCATCTTTGCCCAGCGCACTGCCGGCGGCGCCGGTCTTATCGTCGTTCTTGCTTTCTTTGCGTTGCAGCGAGTTCAGGTAGCTACTACCGACGTCGCCTGTGGCATTGGTGGTGGTCATGTCGGCGTCCTATCACTGACCCAGGGTCAGTACCTTCTGCATCATGCTCTTGGCCGTGTTCATCAACTCGGCATTGGTCTGGAACGCGCGGCTGGCCGAGATCATGTCAGCCATCTCCTCGACCACGTTGACGTTGGGGTAATACACGTAGCCGTCCTTGTTCGCCGCCGGGTGGCTGGGCTCGTAGCGAGCCTCGAGGTTGCTCTGGTCCTCGACGATGCCAGTTACCTGCACGCCCTGCCCTGCCTCGCCCTGGTCCTCGAACAGCGACTGGCTGGTGCCGGCCTGGGTGTTCTGGAACGTGGTGGCGAACACGGGATGACGAGCGCGGTAGGTCTGGTCGATGCTCGACGAGACCGTCTCGGCGTTGGCGATGTTGGAGGCGACGGTGTTCAGGCGCGTGTTCTGCGCGCTCATGCCGGAACCGGCAATGTTGAAGACACTGGAAAGGGACATGGTCATTCTCCCCGCAGGGCTGACACCAGCCCTTTGAATTTACTGTTGAGCAACGTGAAGCTGGCCTGGAAGCCGATGGCATTTTCGGTGTAGTTGGACTGCTCGATCTGCGCGTCCACGGTGTTCTGGTCGATCGAGGGCTGCATCGGCGTGCGGTACTTGAGGGCTTCGTCGCTCAGCGCCACGCCGTCGGCCTCGATGTGCCGGCTGTTGGTGCGCTCCAGACCGAAGCGGCCGCCGTTCTGCTGCTTGTCGCTTTCGGCGGCCAGCACAGAGGCGAAGTCCAGGTCACGGGCCTTGTAGTTGGGGGTGTCGGCGTTGGCGATGTTGTTGGCCAGCACTTCGGCGCGTTGCGCACGAAAGCCCAGGGCCTTTTCATGGATACCAAGCGCCTTGTCGAAGCTGATGCTCATGTCGGGGAAACCTTCAGCGGTTGACCAGAGTGTCGTTGCCGAAGGTTTTAGCAAGGCTTGTGCCAACATCTGCAAAGCCCGGATTCAAGGCCTTGCAGCCCTGCTCGCAGGGGCGCGATGCCAGAAAAGCGGCAAACCGCACGTGGCCGAATGGCCACAAGCGGCAAAAAGAAGCGCACTTGAGCGGCAAAACAAAAATTTGACGTCAGCGGCAGGGCCGACTCAGTGAAGGCCGCTGACAAGACGTCTTGTCAGCGCCATATACGACTCAGGCCTACTTGGCCTGGTAGATGATCCCCGGGCTGCATTGCACCATCTGGTAATGATCCGGCAGGCCGTTGAGGGCTTCGGATGCGCCCAGGAACAGATACCCGCCCGGCTTGAGCGTGCTGTGGATGCGCAGCAGGATGTCTTTCTTGACCTGGGCCGAGAAGTAGATCAACACGTTGCGGCAGAACACGATGTCGAATTTGCCCAGGCTTGCATAGCTGTCGAGCAGGTTGAACGAGCGGAACTCCACCCGGTTGCGAATCGCCGGCTTGATGGCCCAGCGCCCCGGCCCCTTGGGGTCGAAGTAGCGCTGCAGGCGCTCGGCCGACAAGCCGCGGGCTATCGCCAGGCTGTCGTATTCGCCAGTCTTGCAGTTGTTGAGCATGGTGCCCGACAGGTCGGTCGCAACGATCTGCGCGCCCATTTTCAGCTGGCCCAGGTTGCTGCGTTCGAACTCGTCGATGGCCATGGAGATGGAGTACGGCTCCTGGCCCGACGAGCACGCCGCCGACCACATGCGCAGGCGCTGGCCGGGGTTGTTGCGGATGAACTCGGGGATGACCTTGTTCTTGAGCACCTCGAACGGGTAGGTATCGCGAAACCACAGGGTTTCGTTGGTGGTCATAGCGTCGACCACCTGCTCGCGCAGGCCGCCACGCGGCTGCGCCTGAATGCGCTGCACCAGCTCGCCCAGGCTCTTGATGCCCTGCTGCTCCATCAACTTGTTGAGGCGGCTGGACACCAGGTACTGCTTATTCTCGCCCAGCAAGATGCCACAGGCTTTTTCCAGAAATACCCGGAACTGTTCGAAATCCAAATTACCCGTAGACACTGCTGCCGCCTCTTTTCAATCACTGTGGCCGGGGCGAACCCCGGCGCCTTTCAATGCGCTGCCTTGATCCGGTCAACCACGCGCTGGGCCAGATCATCCGGCCGGAACTTGGCCAGGAAGTCATCGGCGCCCACTTTCTTGACCATCGCCTGGTTGAACACCCCGGACAGGGAAGTATGCAGGCAGATGTGCAGTTTTTGCATGCGCGGGTCGCTGCGAATTTCCGCTGTCAGGGTATAGCCGTCCATTTCCGGCATCTCAATGTCGGAAATCATCATCAGAAACTCTTCTTCTGGCTTCTTGCCTTCGTCCACCAACTGGCGCAGGTAGTTCAAGGCCTGGCGACCGTCATTGAGCGCCACCACCTCGACGCCGACGGTCTGCAGGCAGCGGCTGACCTGCTTGCGTGCCACCGACGAATCGTCGACGGTCAACACCCGCAGCATCACGGCCTTGTCCTGCACCTCGGCGTCCACCACACCCGCCGACACCGACTCCGAAGACGGCGCGACCTCGGCCAGCACCTTCTCCACGTCGATGATCTCGACCATGCGGTTGTCCACCCGAGTGACTGCCGTCAGGTAGTGATCGCGGCCGGTCCCCTTGGGTGGCGGATGGATTTCTTCCCAGTTCATGTTGACGATGCGCTCGACCGAGTGCACCAGGAAGCCCTGGGTCTTGGTGTTGTACTCGGTAATGATCACGAAACTGCTGCGCGTGTCCTCCTGCAACGGGCGCAGGCCGGTGGCCATCGACAGGTCAAGGATCGGGATCGTCGCGCCGCGAATGTTGGCGACGCCGCGCACTACCGGGTGCGCCTTGGGCAGAATGGTCAGCGCAGGGCATTGCAGCACTTCCCTGACCTTGAAAACGTTGATGCCATAAAGCTGTTCGCCGTTGAGGCGGAACAGCAGCAGTTCCAGGCGATTCTGCCCTACCAGCTGTGTGCGCTGGTTGACCGAATCCATAACCCCCGCCATGCCGAACTCCTTACCTGTCAGCCATTCGTTGCCACTCACTCAAGAAGTCGGCACGGGCTTTGCTTTTTTGAGCGCCATGTACATGAAAACGACAGTTTCCCGACGATTGACGCGCCTGCTGGCTGGCTTGCTGGCCGCACTGTGCCTGCTGGTACCGGTTCGCACCTGGGCGGACGCGTTCACCATGCCTGAACAGCTTATCGGTGTCACCCAGGGGTTTCTTGAGTTCACCGTCGAAGATTATCTCGCCACGACCCAAACGGCCGGCCGCTACGAGATTCAGGTCAACCCGTTGGACCCACGGTTGCGCATGCCCCTGTGCAGCCAGGCGCTCGACGCCTCGTTGGAAAGCCCGAGCGTGCCGCTGGGGCGGGTGACGGTGCGTGTGCGCTGCGACGGCGCGGCGCCTTGGACCGTGTTCGTGCCCGCCACTGTTCGCTTGTTCCGCGAGGTGGTCGTGGTCACCCGCCCGCTGCGACGGGACAACGTGGTGAGCGAAGGTGATGTGGCCCTGCGCGAACGGGACGTCGGCACGCTGGGCCAAGGGTTTCTGACCGATATGGGCCAGGCGGTCGGCATGAAGATGCTGCGCCCGACGGTGATGGATCAGGTGCTGACGCCTCAGCACCTGGAGCAGGCGGAGGTGGTGCGCAAAGGCGATCATGTGGTGATCGTTGCCCGCAGCGGCACGTTGAGCGTACGCATGCCTGGCGAGGCGCTGAGCAAAGGCGGCATCAGCGAGCAGATTCGGGTGCGCAACCTCAATTCCAAACGCGTGGTCAAGGCCATGGTGACAGGCCCGGGCCAGGTCGAGGTGAGCATGTAAGCCAGTGGGCGAAAGCCGCTGGCGCACGGGAACCGCTTTTTTTAGACTGTGTCAGAAAACGGGTAACAGGCTGTCGCTCAAGACAGCCACGCATTTGTGCCTAAAGTTTATCGTGAGTTGGCCGAAAACAAGGCAAGCGTCCATAAACCCAGAGGTTTTCTGATCATGGTCATCGACTTCAGTCGTTTGAATAATTCCCCGGCCGTCACCGGCGGCGTACGCGGCAGCAATGCCCCTGGCAGCACTGAAAAGCCGGCCGCCAGCCAGGAAACAGTAAAGGGCGCGGGTGCAAGCGGAGAAGCCGTACACCTGAGCCCAGAGGCCCAGCAGTTGCAAAAGATCAGCGACAAGCTGCGCGATGAACCCGTCGTCAACAGCGCCAAGGTAGCCCAGCTCAAACAGGCCATTGCCGACGGCAGCTACCAGGTTGATGCCGGCCGGGTCGCCAGCAAGCTGCTTGATTTCGAAGCACAGCGTTGACCGTCGGGTGCGCTGACTTCAATGGACGCTTGAAAACCGGGAGTTAGCCATGCATGACACCACGCTGCTGCAACTGATCGAACAAGACATTGCCCCCATGCAGGAGCTGCTCGAGCTGCTGCAGAACGAGGCCGTCGCGCTGCACGGTCGCGACATGCAGTTGCTCGAGCAGATCCTGGCGCGCAAACAGTCACTGATCATCCTGCTCGAACAACACGGCCAGCGCCGTGGCCAGTTGCTGACCGACCTGGGCCTGAGCGCAGACCGCGCCGGCGTACAGGCGGTGGCGGCGCAATCGCCGCACGGTGACGTGATGCTGGAGCGACTCGATACGCTGGCGCAGCTGATGGATGAATGTCAGCAGGTCAACTTGACCAATGGCCGTATCATTCAGGTTCAGCAACAGGTCACCAACAACCAGGTACGCATTCTCATGGGCGGTGACTCACCCTCGCTCTACAACAGCCGCGGCAGCACCTCGCCCCTGACCAAGCCGCGCGCCCTCAGCCAAGTGTGATTTCCCTATCAAGGCACGGCACATACTGGCAAAATGCTGTTAATTGCCTGTGTCGCTTTTGCCTGGAGAACGTCAAGCCGTGTTCAATGAATCCGATGCCCCGCAACCGCCCAAGGTGCTGAGCACACCCTTGGAAATTGCGGCCAATTTACGGCAGCTCCAGGAAAGTCACGACCCCCTGATCATCACCTTCCATGACCGAGGCCATCGCTTCCAGAGTTACGTGGTGGACGTCGATCGGGAAAACAATGTGCTGGCGCTTGACGAGCTGATCCCCCGCGACGGTGAGAAATTCATCGAAAACGGCGAGCATTTCCGGGTGGAAGGCTTTCATGATGGTGTGCGCATCGCCTGGGAATGCACCCACGGCTTGCGCATCAGCGAAGTGGACGGCCATCGCTGCTACCGCGGTGGCCTGCCGCTGGAGATGACCTATCACCAGCGCCGCAACGCGTTTCGTGCCGCGCTGAAGCTGTCGCAGCTGGTGGACATCATGCTTGATGGCGCGCACCTCAAGGGCAATGGTGCCTTGCGTGGCAAGTTGCTGGATGTGTCGGCTACCGGGTGCAAGCTGCGCTTTGACGGTAATGTCGAGGATCGCCTGCAGCTGGGTCAGGTCTATGAACGCTTCAAGGCCGGCGCACCGCTTGGGTTGGTGGATACCATGGTCGAGCTGCGCCATCTGCATTATGAAGAGCGCATCAATACCACGTTTGCTGGGGTTCGTTTTCATAACCTCAGTGGGCCTGCCCAGCGCAAGGTGGAGAGTTTTGTCTATCAGCTGCAGCGTGAGGCGCGGCGGTTTGATAAGGACGATTATTGATTTGCAGTTGGCGGTTGGGCCCCTGCGGCCTTTCAGCAGTTTGGGTGCTATCACTGAGTTTTAAAGCGTGGGTATGGGCGTTTAAAACAGTGTAGGTATTCATTGGCGAGGGTGGCGCGCAGTCACCCTTCCGCCCTTACGGCGGCTCACTTTTTGTCTTGTCAAAAAGTAAGCAAAAATCGCCTGCTCCTATCATACGGCCCCTGCGCTGCGCTCCGGGGTTCCCTCGCTCCGGGAGGACCGCGCTGCAGGCCCCATCCTGGGGCCCAGCGCTTGACAGGCATCCATGCCTGTCACCTCCCTGCGCAAGCCCTTCGCTCGGCCTCCTGAAGTCGCGATCTGCGGCGCCTGGACTACCGCGCGCTTAGAAGCAGCAACAGCAACAGCAAAACAGCGCATGTCTCTGATTTCATGCTCGAGCAGCTGCCCAAACTTCCCCCACATTCAAACCGGCTTATCGCCTTGCACCTCCTCCTGCGGCGACTCGCTGTCTTTCTCGGCCTCCTCCGTATCCTCGGCCGCTACCGGTGTCTGCATCACATCCTGCACGGTCTGCTCATCCACACGGGGGTCCAGCGCTGCCGACAGGGGCGAGCCGGCGGCGGGCATGGCGACGTGGCCCAAGGGGGCATCCTGGACCTGGTGCAGGCCAGTGACGGCTTTTGGACGGATGCGCCAGACCAGCACCAGGGCAAAGAATACGAAGAAGGCGTACAACATCTGCACCCCCAGCACTTTCATCAGCACGCCGGCAGCCAGTGGGCCGATGCACGCCCCTACGCCATAAGTCACCAGCAGCATGGCAGTCAGCGAAACGCGGCGCTCGCTCTCCACGTGGTCGTTGGAAAAAGCCACGGCCAGCGGGTACAGGCTGAACTGCAACAGCGACACCACAAAGCCCATGGCGAACAGCAACTCCAGCGGCACGTCGGGCAGGATCGCCAGCGGCGCGGCGGTCACAGCCAGCCCCACTGCGACACTGCGAATCAGTACCGCACGGTCGTAACGGTCCGACAACCAGCCCAGCGGCCACTGAACCACCAGCCCTGCGAAGATGCAGCAGCCCATGAACAGACCGATCTGCTCGGTGCTCAGGCCCTGGCTGGCGGCATACAGCGGAGCAAGGCCGTAGAACGAGCCGACGATCAAACCCGAACCCAGTACGGTACTGAGCGACTGCGGTACGCGCTTGATGAAGAACTTCGGCTCCATGGGTGCCGGACGCAGCGGCGCAGGGTGGATGCGGCGGGTCATGGCCACCGGTACCAGGCACAGGGCGAAGCACATCGCGACCAGCATCAGCAGCTCAAGCCCCAGCTCAGGGTGCACCACCAGTATCAGCTGACCCAACACCAGGCCCAGGTAGGACGCGATCATGTACCCACTGAATACCGCGCCCCGGTACTTCACGTCCGCCTGCTCGTTGAGCCAGCTTTCGATGACCATGTACTGACACATCATGCCCAGGCCCACGATCATCCGCAGCCCGACCCAGGCCGGCAGCCAGTTGGTCAGGCCATGCCCAAGCACGGCGGCGCCGACGATCCCGGCGCAGGTGGCATAGGCGCGTATATGCCCTACTCGGCCGATGAGCCGGTGGCCGACCTTGCCGCCCACGGCAAGGCCGAAGTAGTTGGCCGCCATCAAGGCACCGACCCACAGGCTATCGACGTTGTCGGCAGCCAGGCGCAGCGCCAGGTAGGTACTGAGCAGGCCCGAGCCGATCAACATCATCAATGCAGCGAAATACAACGACTGAAACGGCTTCCAGATAGTGCGCATAAATCCCTTCGGCTCCCGGGTTGAGCTGGCAGTGGTACGTGCAGAATAAAGGCTTACGACAGGCGTTGCAGGCCCCGTGCTGCAAAATCGAATAGTCCCTCGTCCGTGGCCAGGTGATAGACGGGTCAGGCCACGCCACAGGGCACCGACGAACTTGGACAGCAGTCATTCGCGCAAGGTCATACCGTTTGCCGGTAACGGCAGGGCTGTCTTGTAGCGCACCTGCTTGAGGGCGAAGCTGGAACGAATGTTGGCAACGCCCGGCAGGCGGGTCAGGTAATCCAGAAACCGCTCCAGCGCCTGAATGCTGGGCAGTAGCACACGCAGCAGGTAGTCCGGGTCGCCAGTCATCAGGTAGCACTCCATGACCTCGGGCCGTTCGGCGATCTCTTCCTCGAAGCGGTGCAATGCCTGCTCTATCTGTTTTTCCAGGCTCACATGAATGAATACATTCACATCCAGCCCCAGCACCTCGGGCGACAACAGCGTGACCTGCTGGCGAATGACGCCCAGCTCCTCCATGGCCCGCACCCGATTGAAACAGGGCGTAGGCGACAGGTTGACCGAACGTGCCAGCTCGGCGTTGGTAATGCGGGCGTTTTCCTGAAGGCTGTTGAGAATGCCGATATCGGTACGATCGAGTTTGCGCATGAGACAAAATCACCGGTTTTTTGTGTTTATGCGAAATGTTTATCTGGCCTGCTCGCCAAAGGCAATCAACTAGAGAGAAATATTCTGCGCCGAGGCAACTAACATGTAGTTGACGCTGACCTGCTGGTCACGAGCCGGCACTCAGCAGCGACCGCTTCAAAGCTCACAAAAACAAATACCCGAGCGAGCGTAAACAGCATGAACGAGTACGCCCCCCTGCGCCTGCATGTGCCCGAGCCTACCGGCCGGCCAGGCTGCCAGACCGATTTTTCCTACCTGCGCCTGAATGACGCCGGCCAGGTCCGTAAACCGCCCATCGACGTAGAAGCCGCCGATACCGCCGACTTGTCCGGCAGCCTGGTGCGCGTGCTGGATGAACAGGGCAATGCCCAAGGCCCCTGGGCCGAGGACATTGATCCGCAGGTACTGCGTCAGGGCATGCGCGCCATGCTCAAGACCCGGATCTTCGACAGCCGCATGGTCGTCGCCCAGCGCCAGAAGAAGATGTCCTTCTACATGCAGAGCCTGGGCGAAGAAGCCATCGGCAGTGCCCAGGCACTGGCGCTGAACCGCACCGACATGTGCTTTCCGACCTATCGCCAGCAAAGCATCCTGATCGCCCGTGACGTTTCGCTGGTGGACATGATCTGCCAACTGCTCTCCAACGAGCGTGATCCGCTCAAGGGCCGCCAGTTGCCAATCATGTATTCGGTACGCGAGGCTGGCTTTTTCACCATCAGCGGCAACCTGGCGACCCAATTCGTGCAAGCGGTGGGCTGGGCCATGGCCTCGGCCATCAAGGGCGATACCAAGATCGCCTCGGCCTGGATCGGCGATGGTGCCACCGCCGAATCGGACTTCCACACCGCCCTTACCTTCGCCCACGTCTACCGCGCCCCAGTCATCCTCAACGTGGTCAACAACCAGTGGGCGATTTCCACGTTCCAGGCCATCGCTGGCGGCGAGTCCACCACCTTCGCCGGCCGCGGCGTGGGCTGTGGCATCGCCTCGTTGCGCGTGGACGGCAACGACTTCGTGGCCGTCTACGCGGCCTCGCGCTGGGCAGCCGAACGCGCACGCCGCGGCCTCGGCCCCAGCCTGATCGAGTGGGTCACCTACCGTGCTGGCCCGCATTCCACGTCCGATGATCCGTCCAAGTACCGCCCTGCGGACGATTGGAGCCACTTCCCGCTGGGCGATCCGATCGCTCGCCTGAAGCAGCACCTGGTCAAGATCGGCCACTGGTCCGAAGAAGAACACCAGGCCACCACGGCCGAATTCGAGGCTGCCGTGATCGCCGCGCAGAAGGAAGCCGAGCAGTACGGCACCCTTGCCAACGGACACATCCCCAGTGCCGCTTCGATGTTCGAGGACGTGTACAAGGAAATGCCGGACCACCTGCGTCGCCAACGTCAGGAACTGGGGGTCTGAAATGAACGATCACAACAACAGCATCAACCCGGAAACCGCCATGGCCACCACCACCATGACCATGATCCAGGCCCTGCGCTCGGCCATGGACATCATGCTCGAGCGCGACGATAACGTGGTCGTGTATGGCCAGGACGTCGGTTACTTCGGCGGCGTCTTCCGATGCACCGAGGGCCTGCAAAACAAGTACGGCAAATCGCGGGTGTTCGATGCCCCGATTTCCGAAAGCGGGATCGTCGGCACGGCGGTGGGCATGGGTGCCTACGGCTTGCGGCCGGTGGTGGAGATTCAGTTCGCCGATTATTTCTATCCAGCCTCGGACCAGATCGTGTCGGAAATGGCGCGGCTGCGTTACCGCTCTGCTGGCGAGTTCA
The DNA here is from genome assembly GCF_022699445.1 of Pseudomonas sp. I3-I5. Lineage (NCBI taxonomy): Bacteria > Pseudomonadati > Pseudomonadota > Gammaproteobacteria > Pseudomonadales > Pseudomonadaceae > Pseudomonas > Pseudomonas sp. I3-I5. Next base: position 3,181,789 of record NZ_CP093940.1, read on the forward strand.
TCTCGCCGCTGACCCTGCGCATGCCATGTGGCGGGGGCATTTATGGTGGCCAGACCCACAGCCAGAGCCCGGAAGCGATGTTCACCCAGGTGTGCGGGCTGCGCACCGTCATGCCGTCCAACCCCTATGACGCCAAGGGGCTGCTCATTGCCTCGATCGAGTGCGATGACCCGGTCATCTTCCTTGAGCCCAAGCGCCTGTACAACGGCCCCTTCGATGGCCACCACGACCGTCCTGTGACGCCATGGTCCAAGCATCCCCAAAGCGCCGTGCCCGACGGTTACTACACCGTGCCCCTGGACAAGGCAGTGGTAACCCGGCCCGGCAACGACGTCACGGTCCTCACCTATGGCACGACGGTCTATGTCGCCCAGGTCGCGGCCGAAGAGACAGGCGTCGATGCCGAGGTGATCGACCTGCGCAGCCTGTGGCCGCTGGACCTGGAAACCATCGTCGCCTCGGTGCAGAAGACCGGCCGCTGCGTGGTGGTACATGAGGCCACGCGAACCTGCGGGTTCGGCGCCGAACTGGTCGCGCTAGTACAAGAGCACTGCTTCCATCACCTGGAGGCGCCCATCGAGCGCGTAACCGGTTGGGACACGCCCTACCCCCATGCACAGGAGTGGGCGTATTTCCCAGGGCCATCGCGGGTGGGTGCGGCATTGAAAAAGGTCATGGAGGTCTGAATGGGCACGCATGTCATCAAGATGCCGGACATTGGCGAAGGCATCGCGCAGGTTGAGTTGGTCGAGTGGTTCGTCAAGGTGGGCGACCTAATCGCCGAGGATCAGGTCGTGGCCGATGTCATGACCGACAAGGCCACGGTGGAGATCCCCTCCCCGGTCAGTGGCAAGGTCATGGCCCTGGGCGGCCAGCCTGGTGAAGTGATGTCGGTTGGCAGCGAGCTGATCCGCATCGAGGTCGAGGGCAACGGCAACCATGTGGACGCCCCGCAGGCCAAGGCCGCCGAAACACCACCTGCCAGCGAAGCCCCCAAGCAGGCTGCACAGGAACAACCCGCGCAGGCCACGCTGACGCCCCCGGCCAACCGCCCGGCCGCACCGCTGGCGCCCCGCCAGGCCAGCGACAAACCCCTCGCCTCGCCCGCGGTACGCAAACGCGCGCTGGATGCCGGCATCGAGCTGCGTTATGTGCATGGGAGCGGCCCTGCCGGGCGCATCCTGCATGAAGACCTCGATGCCTTCCTCAGCCAGCCCCAACGCACCGGTGAGCAAGCGCCAAGCGGCTACGGCAAGCGCATCGACAGCGAGCAAGTCCCGGTAATCGGCTTGCGGCGCAAGATCGCCCAGCGCATGCAGGACGCCAAACGGCGCGTGGCCCACTTCAGCTACGTCGAAGAAATCGACGTCACTGCTCTCGAAGCGCTGCGCCAGCAGCTCAACAGCAAGCACGGCCAAGACCGCGGCAAGCTCACCCTGCTGCCGTTCCTGGTCCGTGCGCTGGTCGTGGCACTGCGTGATTTTCCACAGATCAACGCTACGTACGATGACGAAGCACAGGTCATCACCCGCCATGGCGCGGTGCACGTCGGCATCGCGACCCAAGGGGACAACGGCCTGATGGTGCCGGTGCTGCGCCATGCCGAGGCAGGCAACCTGTGGGCCAATGCAGCGGAAATCGCCCGTGTGGCCAATGCCGCTCGCACCAACAAGGCCAGCCGCGAAGAACTGTCGGGTTCGACCATCACCCTGACCAGCCTCGGCGCACTGGGCGGCATCGTCAGCACGCCAGTGGTCAACACCCCGGAAGTGGCCATCGTGGGCGTCAACCGCATGGTCGAGCGGCCCGTGGTCATCGACGGCCAGATCGTGGTGCGCAAGATGATGAACCTGTCCAGCTCGTTCGACCATCGTGTTGTCGATGGCATGGACGCCGCGCTGTTCATCCAGGCCGTGCGAAGCCTGCTGGAACAACCCGCCTGCCTGTTTGTGGAGTGAGCATGCAACCGATCATCGAAACCACGCTGTTGATCATCGGCGGCGGCCCCGGCGGCTATGTGGCCGCCATCCGCGCCGGCCAGCTGGGCATACCTACGGTGCTGGTCGAAGGGCAAGCGCTGGGCGGAACGTGCCTGAACATCGGCTGCATTCCGTCAAAAGCCTTGATTCATGTAGCCGAGCAGTTCCATCAAGCCACCCGGTTTGCCGAGGGCTCCCAACTTGGCATCCGCGTAGCCTCCCCCGAGCTGGACATTCATCAGAGCGTTGCATGGAAAGACGGTATCGTCGACCGGCTGACCACCGGTGTAGCCGCCCTGCTGAAAAAGCACGGGGTCAAGGTCATCCAGGGCTGGGCGAAGTTGCTCGACGGCAAGCACGTGGAGGTCGACGACCAGCGCATCCGCTGCGAGCACCTGTTGCTGGCCACGGGCTCGAGCAGCATTGAGCTGCCCATGCTGCCGCTGGGGGACGCCGTCATTTCATCGACCGAGGCACTGACGCCCACTACGGTGCCGCGCCATTTGGTGGTGGTCGGTGGCGGATACATCGGTTTGGAACTGGGCACTGCGTACCGCAAGCTGGGTGCGCAGGTGAGTGTGGTGGAGGCCCGCGAACGGGTGTTGCCCACCTACGACGCCGAGCTCACCGCCCCCGTGGCCGAGTCGCTGAAAAAGCTCGGCATCGCCGTTTACCTCGACCACAAGGTGGAAGGCTATGAGCAAGGCACGCTGGTGGCCCGCAATAGCGAAGGCTCGCCCCTGCGCCTTGATGCCGACAGGGTACTGGTAGCGGCCGGCAGGCGCCCGCGCACCCAAGGTTTTAACCTCGAATGCCTGGACCTGCGCATGAATGGCGCGGCGATTGCCATCGACGCGCAGTGCCAGACCAGCATGCGCAACGTGTGGGCCATTGGTGACGTGGCGGGCGAGCCGATGCTGGCGCACCGGGCGATGGCCCAAGGCGAAATGGTCGCCGAACGCATCGCTGGCAAGCCACGTCGCTTCGAGCCGGCTGCGATCGCTGCGGTGTGCTTCACCGACCCGGAAGTGGTCGTCGCTGGCCTGACCCCTGATCAGGCGGTGGCGCAAGGGCTGGACTGCATCGTGGCGCAATTCCCCTTTGCCGCCAACGGGCGGGCCATGAGCCTGGAGTCCAAGACGGGGTTTGTGCGGGTGGTGGCACGCCGCGACAACCACCTCGTGCTGGGTTGGCAAGCGGTAGGCGTGGCTGTCTCCGAACTGTCCACTGCCTTTGCCCAGTCACTGGAAATGGGCGCGCGGCTGGAAGATGTGGCAGGCACGATTCATGCCCACCCAACCCTGGGCGAGGCGGTCCAGGAGGCCGCCCTGCGCGCGCTGGGCCACGCACTGCACATCTGACCCTTGCCGCAGCCTGGGTCAGCCAGGTCATTGGGCGACGGCGTTCTTGCCTGCGCCCTTTGCCCGGTAAAGCGCCTGATCGGCGCGCGCCAGCAGACTGTGCGGGTCGTCGTCTTCGCGCCACTGCACCACGCCGTAGCTCAAGGTCAATCGACACTCGCCAATGGGCTCCAACTGCGCTACCACCTCGCGCAGTTGTTCGGCGCAGGCGCAGGCTTGCTCCAGGCTCGTCTGGGCCAGGACCAGGACAAATTCATCACCCCCCCAACGCGCCAGCAAGTCGGTAGTGCGCTGGCGTGAGCGCAATGCCTCGGCTACGCGAACCAAGGCGGCGTCCCCCTGCGCATGGCCGTATTGGTCGTTGATAGGCTTGAAGTCATCCATGTCCATGGCGATGATCGACAGCGGCTGGCGAAAGCGCTGAGCCCGCTCGCACTCCTGCTTGAGCACATTCTCCAACCGATAGCGGTTGGCGATGCGCGTCAGGGAATCACGCTCGGCAAGCTCGCGGTTTTCGTCCAGTTGGCGCTGGAGCTGCTCGTTCACCCAGGACAATTCGCGCGTGCGCTCGGCGACCAGACATTCCAGCGATTGGTTGCGCCGCTCAAGCTGCGCCAGTTGCCGCTTGCCGCTGTCGATGTTGCGATGGGCACCCAGCATGCGTGCCACCGAGCCGTCCGGATTGCGTGCAATGACGTACCCACTGTCCTCGACCCACAGGTAGCTGCCGTCGGCGCAGCGGCACCGGTACTCGACCAGGTAACGCTCGTTGCGCTGATGGATGTAGGCATCGAAGTGAGCCATGACACGCTGGAAATCGTCGGGGTGGATCAACCGCTCCCAGGTCAATACCGAGTTTTCCTGCGAGTGAGGCCCATAGCCAAGCATGAGGTACCAGCCAGGATTGCGATAGACATAACCCGTGTTGGCATCCCAGTCCCAAATACCGTCGCTGATCAGGTCATAGAGCGTGTGCAGCTGCTCCTGGGTAAAGCCCGTGGGCACGGGGGTGACGTGCTGGTTCATGCAAACTCCTGGATAACCAGCAACTGCGCCCCCAGTCCAAGGGCTGCTGAAGGTGGACAGAGACGGCGCGCGCCCAGTGAGGGTGGCCTTTGACGGGGCAAGCATAGGGGTACGGGCGTAGGGCTGAAATACGTCTTAAGGCGTAGATTTGTAACGAGCGATTGGCGCAGGAGAACGGAGTGCTGGAGGCACTGGGGAGAAATGGCGTCCCAGGCAGGAATTGAACCTGCAACCTTCCCCTTAGGAGGGGCTTAATAACAAACGACAGTTAGCGAAAGTCACCGTCAGAGGACGCCATACCATCCAGTAAATTCATGTTTTATAAGGTTTTTTAATAAAATGAGCGACAAATGAAGACACCTATGGACGTTGAACGCCACAAGAAGTAGTTTCTATAGTAGTAACCAGTAGTGACCACTTCAGGGGCGGAGAATGGCAGGCAATACGCAAGACAAGCGAGTGAATGATCAGCGACTTCGCGGGCTTCAGGACGGCGCAACGCTTACTGAGAGCATGGCAGGCCGGGGAACTGGAAGCATCCTGTTCAAAAAGGTCGGCTCTATCACGACGGCTTACTACCGGTGGAACCTCGACAGGAAACCAGGTCAGCTGAGCATTGGGGCTTATAAGTCCACACCGGCATCCACTGGACTGACACTGGCGGAGATCAGAGAGAAGGCCCGGGAACTGGTAGACGTTCTGCTCACTCACGGCAGCCCGAAAGACTACTTCGCCCGACAGGTCGCTGAAGCTCGGTCTTTAGCCGAGGCCAAAGCAAAGGCTGCTGATGACTCAGCAAAGCTGGGCACGTTTCAGGATCTGCTCAAGCACTATGCAGACGACCTGCTCGCGAGAGGCAAAGTCAAAGCAAAGCAAGTCGCTCGCAATTTCGAAATGCACGTTATTGAGCCTTTTCCCGAGCTTGTCCAGAAGCCTGCTTGCGACATCACCGCAGACGACATCTTCGAAATATTGAATCGGCTGAAATCTGCAAAACCTAGCAAACGCGGGAAAGGGAATACGACACCAGCACCGGCCACCACCATGCGCTCGACCACTGATACGCTGCATACCTATCTTAGCGCAGCTTTCAATCGAGCTAAGAAAACGGTTCGTAGCCTTGAGCGACCGGATGTAGATGTCAAAAACTTTGCGCTGACTCACAACCCCGCAGAATCTGTTGGCGCGCTTGAGAACGTCTATAGCGGTGATACCGAATCTCTCCAACAGCATGAGCTTCAAGAGCTTTTGCTGTACCTAGACACGCTCCCAGAGCGTAATCGAGCCATCGCACTCATCCCCCTCTACCTTGGCGGGCAACGACTGAAAATGGTGCTCGACCTGCGCTGGGAGAACCTAGACGAGCAAGGAATGGTCATTTTCGACTATAAGGGAAATCGGTCTGAACCCTATCCCCACTTCCTCCCTCTGACACCCCGAATCACAGAGATCATGGCACCGTTGCTCGATCAGCGATTGAGCGAGTTCGGTCCTTTTGCGCTGTCTGACAAGCTTGTGAACATCTCATATGCAAGCAAATTCTATAGTGAAGCCGGTGCACACCTTTCTAAGTCAGGGAAAACTCGTAGGTTTTCTTGGAAAGAGGTTCGAGCGACAGCAGAATCAGTCCTTGCCGGGCTAGGGACTACGAAAGAGACCAGGGCGCATCTGCTGTCCCATGGACGCGAGAATGTGCAAGACAAGCATTACGACAGGAACCTGTACCTAAGGGAAAAGGAAAAAGCGTTGGAGGACTGGTGCCAGTTTCTCGACAACCTGAAGAAGGGCATCTTCCGAAGCGACATCAGAATCGCAAATCTGAGTGAGTTGCGAGGCCGCCTCCCAAGCGTTAGCCAGAGGTAACAGGTCCCAACGTTTGACAAATCAGAAATCGCTTGAACTTAATCTACTCGATAGTTATTATATCGCTTAGTAAAGCCATAGGAGGCAAAATGAGTGCAGTGATTTCTGATCGGTTTATGAATGCGGATGAAGTGGCAAAGATCTTGGGGGTCTCCAAGCGAACAGTCGAGAGGATGGAAAAGAGCGGTGCGCTTCCAGCCAAAACGAGACTGAGTCACAAGACAGTTGGTTGGTGGTCAAGCAAGTTTAAAACTTTCATCAGCGAAACATAAAGCAGTACTGAGCAGGAGGTCTTATGACCACCGACTTATGAAAGGCACCTCATTAGGTGCCTTTTTGATATCTATCAAAAAAATGCCCTCCCGTAACACTACAAATAAACCCGGAAATACATTTAACTAGCGATAAAATTTGACAATCAAAATTATGAAAGCCATAATTTAAGGTGTAAGTTATGCTTGTTGGTTTGGCGACCACAAAAGGGCTCTCAATGAGAGCCCTTTTATTTTAACTTAGGTCTAACCATCACTCGCCAACCCGCAAAATAACTTGATAGCTTATTATTTTTCAAACGACCTCCATGGAAAGTCAGAATTCAGTGCCAATAGCGTAAAGCTCAATCAGATAATTATCGCCACAATCTTCCCGTAGAATGTTTTAGCCAGTAAATTTCTTCAGAAAGGAAATCTGGTTCTTCAAGCCGAGTCTGGCTCCAGCTTTCCAGAACCCTTCACTGAACTCTCAATGTAGTTGACTGCAAAATCATAGAGAGAGCTGTCTATAATATATTTTCCTGCGGTTCGACAGGGACTGGAATAGAGCTTAAAACCCAAGAGTGCCAAGATACCCTTCACCGCCGAAAATAGTTTGCTTGTGCCTTTCACTTCAAAAAGAGTCTTAGTGAGCAGCGTATACTTGGTAATTCTCACACCATTCCAGCGAAGTTTCTCACCTTTAAGCTTCTCCACAAATGCTTCCAAGTCACTTGTGTACACCACCTTCTTCGTACGTGCAAAGCCCAGAAGGTCATTGAAAAGCTCGACTCTGACAGCGTTAGACATGGTGGTCTTGCCATTACCTGAAACCAGGTGACAGCGATTTAATATCTGAATGCCTGACCTATCAATCAAAAAATCTATTTCGTCATTATTGAATTTTCTCGATAGCCCCATAGCTGCTGCCGCGACAGACTTCTCGATAAGCCACTGAGACTGCCGGCTTGCTGTCTCCTTAGGCTTTTTGCCAACGAGCGTCATATGACTTAGGAACTGGTCATTTGCAAAGAAAGCTTTTTTCTCTTCAGCGATCTTAGCTACATGCTTATCCTTCAGCGCCCTCATTTCCTGGCTCTGATTTACAGCCTCAAATCTCACATCAAACCCAAGCGTTTCAAGGCCGCGCACAACAAAGCTCTCGTATCTATTTCTAGACCAATTTTCGAGAGCCTTCATCTCGCAAATCGCATAGCCAATCGGATCCGCAAGATATTCTCTGCTTAGCTTGTAAGCCGCATCATAGTCAACAGCTTCATCGATAAACTCTTCAGAGGATTCGTAAAACGCTACATTGGAGGCACTTTCCGGAAGATTTCGCTTTGCGGAACTTCTGCTTGTATTCAAGCTGAAAGCAATGCTTACATTCTTTACAGCTCTGAATCGTTTAACACACTGCAAAACGCTCGCTGGGGAAATTGTACCGAGACACTCGATCATGATCTCGGTGAAAGCAGGAAGCACACAAGACCAGCCCGGCCCGATAGCAGGACTACAAATCACGACGTCGTAATTATCGAGCGCACTGGTATCAGCGCACACCTCAAGCATCTTGCTGCCAGTATCTGATTTTTCAGTTGAGTGCAGAAAAATAGCGCGCACCCCCTGCTCTTTCAACAAAGCCTCAATGGCCTTACCATCATCAATCTTTCCATCAAAAAAATAAGAAACTTTTCCACCTGCCGAAACGATATCCATCGTTTTTTTCAACAGAGCATCATGCGTAAAACCGTATGCCACATTGATGGTAGCGTACGAACTTACTTGGGGCTCATAAGCGGGAAAGGCTTTTCCTATCAGACGTTGAAAAATATCCAGGTAAGCCTGGCCAAGGTGCGCATCGGACAGTACAACGCTCTCAGCACGCTTGGCGACGTTGATGATTTCTTTCCAACCATTCAAGCGGGAGGCCATGTTGCCACAACCCCAGATTTTACTGTTAATAATCTCCGTAGTTCTGATCAGTTCGTCGATCATCAGGACAGAAGCCGTGGACCTAATTTTTTCATTAGCTTCTTTGACAAAAGAATGAGCAGTTGTTCTCAAGCCAGCGCGCGAGTAGTAAGGGTCTTGCAAGGATTCGTAGTGCTCCTCTGCCCCAGCGAATTTCGCAAGAAGAGATCGCAATGGAGCGACAAAAATAGGATGCTGACCGGTCTCTTTGGCTTGCTCGAACCAGGGTTCCATACAAAAAGCATTTTTACCCTCCCCCATTTTTCCCACAAGAGCAAGAGAGCCTTCCAGATGAAGAGCACTGTAATTGACTTTTACAGTCTGCAAAGGCTTCAACATCGAGCTGATCCTGGCAATCTGCCATGCGGTGTATTCTTTGAACTTGACGGAAAATATCTTTTTTATTAAAGTCGAATTTCTAGACGAATATATAATATCCTGTAATGTATCAAAGCCTAATTGATGCCCCATGCGATCGATCTGCGCAGCTACTCGCTGGGCCAGGATGCAAGCCTCCTCCACAGTGGTAGCGCTCTCAATGATGGCTTGGATTGATGCAATTTTGGATTTAGGCAGATTGGGGTGAATGCAGGTCGAGAGGACGCACTCCGGTTGCGCGGCAGCCATAGGTTATCCTTATTTTTCAGTTTGGCATCCTCAGTATAGCAAAGCATTATGTTATTTTCAAGCAATGTATTGTAATTTAGATATTTTTAGGTAAAGTTTCTCTATGGTCTCCTCCGCCCGGGCTAGGCCCGAAAGGAACCAGCGGTAACATCCACGCTGCATCAGCTACAGGTATCCAGCTGACTCAACCGCTGGATAGATTCCGCTGCAAGCGGGCGTGGGCATCGAAAAAAACAATCTATTTCTAATGAGAAAGATAGATGGTTTCGGTACCCTCAAAGCCTCGTGGTTCAAGGGCTACAGCAGACTTTCATGGCCCAATTTTGGATTCCAAATTACCGGCTCCTGAGGGTTGTGAACCGCCAAGGCGACACGACCCGATCTGAAGCCGGAGGGCGGTCCATGAGTCGTCTGCAAATCGTCGACGCCATCGGGCAACGCGGTAGGTCCAGTCCCTGTCACCGTACGCAGTGTGACCAGAGGCCCATAGTCACGATAGCAAGCCCCTGGTCGGCGAATAGGTGTGAGTGTAAGAATGGGCACTTGCACGCCGAGATGCATGCGCTATCGACAGAGTCCCGAACTCATTTCATCAAACCCTTGGGTATCAAAGACGTATCCGACCAAATGCGACCACTTGGAGATATCTACGAATCAAGTGGCGATTCAGGGTTCGGTGTATTCTCGGAGCATTGCCTATAATATTCGTCACATCTTCGATGGGTGACAGGCATTAACGCCGGGCCAACACCAGCGTCGATGATTACCGAGAGGACTGCGGACGCATGACTGAAGAAAAGATCACCATTGAAGATCCAGTAGAGTGGCTGCTGGGGGCGGATGAATTCCATCACGCTCTATATGCCGCAGCGCTTCGAAATTTGGAAGACCTAGACAATAAGCTCCGATTTAACAACTTTGCCTATGCCTTGCGGGAGCTGACCAGCTCTATTCTTAAGCAACGGGCTCCCAAGGAAGATGTCTTGAGATGTTCGTGGTACAAAAATGAGGTTGATAACATTGAGGATGGGGTCACGAAAATTCAGCATGCTCGGTATGTGGTTCAGGGCGGATTGTCAGACGAATACGTGGAAAATGAGTTAAATCTTGATCTATCGCCGGAGCGTAAGGCAATCCGAGACTCGCTGAGAGAGTTGAGCAATTACACGCATGTAAGCGAGGCAACCTTCAACCTTCCGACTCAGCAGGTCGAAATACTTGTTGAAAAGTCACTTGATGTCCTAAGAGGGCTGGGAGTGGCGATGGTTAACTGTCGCAGCCTTATAGCTCATAGTCTTTTTGAAGCAATCGAGGCCCAAGCGATTGACGAGGTCGTTTCTGACTCTCTCGAAGCACTAGATAGCGTAGCCCATCACTACTCGCTGGAACACGTCAGCGTCAATATCAGCGGGGTTGAGCGGATCACCCACGACACTGTTCATTTGTTCGCAGCCGGGTTTATAGACGTTCAACTTCAATGGGGTTCTAATTCGGATGTGCGGCGCGGTGATGGTCACTTGCAAAATGATTCGTTTGAATTTCGGTGCAACCTCACATGCTCTGTCGAGGACCCTACAGGTCATTCACTAGAAGTGGAAGAAGATTCCATTATGGTGAACACGAAAGCTTGGGGACAGCGGGAGGACGAATGGGGCTATGTAAATATGACTGACTCTGAACCTGCGGACTAAGCAAATTGGCCCAGTCCGAAGTGCTGCCCCAGATCCTGACCTTGGGTTGAAACTCGTTCGTAACCCAGCATGAGCGGCTACCAACTGCCCTTCAACAATCTACCAAGGCCCCTGAGAACCCGACTTTGAAGCCTGCTACTCATATTGGCACCAGAAGGCAGTCAGCATCTGTATTGAGAATGCCGAGACTAAGCACCTAGGGCCGTGGCTACGCTGCCACTTAAAGAGCAAACCGATGGCTGGAAGCAAGCCACTGACGTTGTGCATGCCGAAGGCGGCAAGATCGTGCTGCGACTGTAGCATGTTGGGAGCTTCTCAAGCGTCGAACTGCAACCTGTGCCGTGGTGCAGAACCCAGAGAAACCGCGGCGGTGCCAAGGGTTACACCGATTGGCCAAATATCACCTATTGAGGTATGGTCACCTTCGGGGGCCTTATTGATGTTTAAATATACTGACCTGGCTGTACTTAGGCTCTTGGATGACCCGATCGATCGTGGTAGCTTATGGCCACCAAAACTAGATACGGAACTGTTCACATGGAATTGAAAATATCTAAAGTAAATGGACGAGGATCATCGTCTAGTGAATACGTTGTAATTAGTGTACTCAAGGACTGCAACCTGAAGAATTTCATGATCTGCGATAAGACTTTCAATTCTGATGGCACTCCAAGCAATAAGCACCGCCATGTGTATTTCTTTCCATCGTGTGAGGTAAAACAGGGAGAGGTGGTATGGCTGAACACTTGCCCCGGTACGAATGGTAAAAACGAGACGAACGGCGGCAAACGCGCTCATGAATTCTATTGGGGCCTAAACTCCTCTGTGTGGAATGACGGTGGCGACAGAGTGCATCTAATTAAAATAGCGGCAATCGATACCTTGGATGTACCGCCCATTACGTAGAAAGAGCTACCCAATCAGGAGTTGACCGAGATCAAGATTCAACTCGGCAACTCCCTGGACGGCAAGTTTCACTTCGCCAAGCACGACCTTAAAGCTATAGCCAGACTTTAACTCATCTTGATTCAAAAATCGCGGCTTGCTAAAACCAGGCACGACAGCGACTAAAAACCTTCATCTCCAATCTACTCCAGCTTCGCTAATCCCGATATTGATAGTAAGCAGACCCATTAGGAGTCTGTTTATACTACAGAATACCCTGTGATTCAGGAAGTATCGGACGCTAGCCGTCAGCTACTTCGATACGCTTTAAATTTTTCTATGTCATTACGCACTCATTTGCCTCCTAGACCTGGCATTACGCGGCGGTCACGGAGCTGCTCCTTGTACTGCTCGCAGTATTCTTCGATAAGAATCTGTCTCGGCATATTACTGAACATGTTGCTATCGCCGGCGAGTGTGTGATTTGGAGGTGGGGCTGTCACAAACCTGCCGTTCATTGCATCAACAATCAGAATGTAGGAAAAAAGATGGCGCGATTCTAATCCTCGAACCTGCCAATTCTCCGAAACTCGATTCCGAACTTTGTATTTAGCAGCTTGGTTTTTTGACCAAAACAGCAATGCGTGAGTGCCTTTCTCATGACTCGTCCCGTAAGGTGCTCCTGTCTCTAGGTCAAACAGTGTCCAAAAAGGGGCTCCTACACTAAGCTCGGTTGGGATTACATTATGACGGAGCCGCATTCCCAAAAGCTTTCCAATTGAGGGTATTTCTTCAATGCTCAGAGCTGAAATTCGATTCCGCTCTGCGAAATCTTTTGCCCCGGATTGGAATCCGCTGGCAGAAACGATGACGCCTATCACGTCTGAAAACTCATCAATCTTTGCTTTGAACGCCAAAACGTCGTTGCGCTCTGTACGCCTTTTTGTATTTTTACACTCAATAGCAACTCGATGCCGTATCCCAACCACTTCAAACTCATAATAAACATCAATCTGATACTCAGCCCCATCTCTACCTATCAAACAAGCATCTTTAGCTACGACGACGTTGTGGCCACCAAGGCTCAAAAGCGTCTGATAGACATACTGAACGTGATCTTCAAAATCCTTCCAATTTAATTCACTAGACGGTTCTTCACGTTGTTGTTCGAGAATTTCTATTAGGCCGAGCATCGACCGAGGAGTTGTCTTATACATGATAGAAAAATTAACCTGAATGTGATTGGAGCCTGACTTGACTACGTCGGAACGCTGGTTTGTATCTTAGATGAATTACATTACGCTATGCAGTAGCTCTCAGAATGCTTGCAGCAAGAAAGGGGCTAGCCGCACCCGAAGCGCAGAGAGCTGACTTGCAGCATTGACGCGGCGTGGTTGAGTAGATCAGATCAACATAGCCGAAAGATGCTAGCAGATGCCTGGTGCGAAACCAGCTAGCTGTAGCGGAAGGTGATGACTCTACCGGCGGGGCGAGCCTCAGCTCCGAACGGTTCGGATGGGTAGAAAAATTCGCCTTAAGTCAATATTGTCCACACCAACATTGTTGAAAAGGCGCCGGAATCGCATGAGTGACCCATCACCGAGTACGAATGAGCTAGTTGAGTCGCTGAAGGTGCAAGCTGAAACGCTATTTCAGGCTTCGCAAATAGAAGCTGGGGACTCACCTGATGAACGCGATGAGTTTACTCGGCAGCAACTGAGGCGTGCATCGGAGCTGGTCAAGGGTGCAGCAGCTTTGGGCGCGATTGAAAACTCAGCCTGTTTGGGAATTTTGAGCCGAAGCTTGCTTGAGCAATTGATCACATCCTTATGGGGCATCAGGTCCATCGAGAATGCTGAATCCCAGATGGGCGCGGGGTCTGCTGAACTGGCGAAGGCCCTCAAAATGAACCTGAAAGCAGGTACCGCCAGGATCTTTGATCGTGATACGGGGGAAGACGTTACCGCGAAATTTCTGGAGAGCGAGCATGCAAAACAAACACGTCGACGCAAAAACGTAGAAGATCAGGCTAGGGAAGCCGACGTACAAGATCTGTATACCGTGTTCTATCGATTGTTATCACTCGAAACGCATGGTCACAGTGAGACCCCGGCTGAAAAATCTAAAATCAGCGCTTTGTGCCTCATCCATCTTCAAGGCATCGGGGCAATCAGTCGAGGTATCGGCCAGGCGTGCGTTTGGTGGCTGATGCATAGGTCTTGGCCAGACAACGAGTCGTTACGTGATGTGTTAGGCCTGAACAGTAAACCTCAGAAATCTGCCGACTCCAGGAGTACAGGGCGGCAGTAAGCATGCTGGTAAAACCTTATATGAGCAGATGCGCACAATCCGAGAAGGCAAAAGGCCATTTCCTGGTCTATAAATGGAGACCCCATCACAAGAGCTTCATCATGAGTAAACCTCAAGACCGCACCATTTCCCAGCGCTCAGATGGAAAGTGGGAGAACAAGCGAAACAATTCTGACCGAGCTTCCAGCGTCCACGACACACAGGCCGAGGCTCAGCAGGCCGCACGAGAAATGCAGCAAAACCAAGGTGGCGGTGAAATGACGACCAAGGGGCGCGACGGCCAATTCCGGGCTAAAGACACCATCAAGCCAGGCAATGATCCTCGTAACATCAAAGGCTGAGGGACTAGCCCTCCTCGCTGGTTCCTATGGCGCTTCGCATACGAAGCGCCGTCTCTTAAAAACCTGACAACTGAGCCCTCCAGTGACCCGGCTATGAGGGTATCGCGCTGGATCTGGACGAGCAGAAGCGACTGGTAGAAGACCTAGACGATAACTCGGTGATGATCTTACGCGATCATGGATTGCTGAGCACTGCCCGCACCGTCGCTGAGGCCTTCTTGCGAATGTTCTATCTAGAAAAAGCCTGCGAAATACAGCTGGCAGCCCAGCAAGCAGGAAAGCTGATCCTGCCTAGTGACGAGATATCCGCTTACACTGAGCGGCAATTCAACCAGCCTTCTAGAGCATTGAAAGCTGGTGAGCTTACTGATCCAGATGCCATGCGATTGGCTTGGGATGCGTTGCTTCGAATGCTCGATAGGATCGCGCCTGACTATCGTGACTAAGCTGCTTGGACCGACAGCCGTCGTCTTACGCTCTCGCATTTTCTGCTCCTCTTGCGGGAGCATCGCTCGCGAAAGACAAGGCTGTTCAGTGGAAATCGTGTCCGCATTTCTAAGAGCGGACACAATCACCCTACCGATCTTGTCTGTTATATGAGGTTCGCTAGGTTAGTCCTAAAGATAGTCTTCAACAATTCCGCTCCGGTAGTACCGTTTGGATGCAGGAACGAGCATTATTTCACCATCCCTTTTACTTGAATTCCCCGGAAGTGTTCCGACTGTTGGAGTGCTGCTGCACGTCGGTCGCCACTGTCTACAAGGCGGTCGAGAATGACTAGCAGGCCGCGGGCTTGCGTGTGCGTCAGTGGGTAGTTGGCATGTGCGAGGCTTTGGATGACCCCTGAAATAGATGCCGGAATGTCCGCTGCCTTCCAGCGTTCTAGGCGGAATCCCTCGGCGTCCATGCTTACCGACACTAAGCGCTCGAAGTCCTGGATAGGCATTAAGCTACCTGCCCGCTCGCTGAGGATTAGAAACTGATCCATTACCGAGTCTACCCAACCCGCTGCCGTCATCAGTAGATCGATCTGACCAAAAAGCATTGGAAGGTCGTCCCACTTGCCATTTGCAAAGCGTGCTGCACCTGGACACTCCTTCGCGGACGTCAACATGAAGGAGCGAATCATCGAGTTGAGGTGCCGATCTCGAATTTCTCCGGAGCGATAACTGTCCGGCGAGAAGTCGCCCTCGTCTAGCATTCGGCTCATCAGCACTTTTAGAACGCCAAGAACCCGTTTGGACAGCACAGGCGCATCGTAGATGAAGCGACATGTCAGGTGATCTGTCAACACGTCGATGAACTGAAGCACGTCTCTGTGTTTGTGCTTTATCAAAGGCTCAACGAACGCATGTGCTATGGCATCGGTAGACGTGTGGACGATGACGCGTGCCACCAGACCTGCTAATGCATCGAGCCATTCGTAAAGCTGCGTTGAGGGATCATCCTTTTCATCACCGAATGAGGGGAACATCCGCCCTGCTGTCCACGAAATCAGTTCTCCGGTGAACGCGAGTATCTGAGGGCGATACGCATCACTTTCTCCCCAGGCTTCAATGGGGAACAGTTTCATCACGCCTGCTGCATACTGCGGATCGATGTCGAATTCAGGATATGTCCACTCTTGGGAGTCGTCGTCGTAGCGTTTTCCTCTGTAAAGCCGCTCAGGACTGCGGACCCAAGGTTGCGGAGGTGCAATGAATGTCGATTTGCTCTCAGGTGCGTCTAAGCGCTCAATCGCTCGCCTCAACGCAGCCTCACGATGAGCGCTAGCCTCCTTGTCTTGTCCGTTATTTTCAAAGGAACGACTAGAAAAATGGGTGGCGAATAGTTCAGATGCGAGAATACCGGCATTCCAGACGAGCGATTCAGGCATCACCCGTGCGTCAAAGAGGCCGGTGAAAGCTGTCTGAGAAATATTCGGATTGGGGTCAGCTGCCAAGGTGAGAAGGCGGGACGCCGACGTAGGCCTCGGCGAGTTGCTCTCCAGGTCGCGCTTGATCGCGGCCATGTAATAATTTCGAGGGTCATCGGCATATTTGCTGTAGCCGAACAGGCCGTTTGGCTCTTTGATCTCGGCCATACGATCCATGATCGACCAAGCCCATTCAAGATTTTCTGCTGTGCTATCAAATCGAATGACCGCTGCGGCGCACGCCACGACAGCTGTTTGTCTGATTGCTATTCCCGCACCGGCTTCTTCGATCCTGAGCAGAAGGCTCGAATCCTCCCGTGTCCTTGCGAATGCCACAGCAGTTTCAATTGTAGCTTGGACATTGATTATTCCCTTGCTGAGAGAATCAGCAGCCCATGCAACGATGTTAAAGTCATGCAGCGTTTTTGCGTTTTCTTCTAATTTTTCTTTACGAGATTCGCTAATTTCTGTTGGATTGCGATAGATAACCTGCGCAACGTTCTCATTTTCGCACATTTTCACTAGGCGATAATTGTCCTTGTTCGCAAATTGTGCCCATCCCTGCGCCCGCTCGCGCATCTCTGTCTCCAAAACTTCATTGCCAACTTCCTCCTCGATTTCGTAAGGAAGATTGGTCGGAAACTGACCGATATCAGTCATGAAAGAGGTTCGCTCACCTTCATCTTCACTAAGCGCATAGAGGTAAGCCAGATCCTTCAGAGAGGACTTGCGGTAACTGCGTCCTTTGAGATAGGCATCTCCCTCTCGCTGTTTGGGGTTCATGCGCGCCCTGGGGTCCAGCCCAAACAGATTGATATCCCGACTGCCTTCTTGGACGTGTCGAATATGATCGTGGCTCCACAAACGCTGAGAGACCAGCAGTGCGCGAAGAGCGGGTGACCTTTCATTTCGTTCGATTACAAGAGACGCGGCAAGCCCGAGCGCTGCGATACCTTCATGGCCCTCGGTGACTTGCTGGATCAGTTCGGCCAGGTCCGCGCCGTCGTCGAGCCTTTTGTGTGCCCAGTGCGTGAGTGCTAGATAGGCCGCCTCGACTGGGAGAGGCCCCCCTTCACCGAAGTACCACGAATAGCTCCGCTGGTTACCCCAGAAGGTTTGCTGCCCCCACGGAAAGCTGATTTGAATCGGGATCAGAGTTCCAAGTTCTTGGCGGTTAATCTCGTAAATTTGGCGAAAGCCGGTTGTAGCGTGATTGGCAATGTCGCGGACCAGTGCACGTGCGACATGCGGAGCGCTCTGAAAAAGGCCGTCAAAAGGCTCATGCGCCGGAGACTGTGGATAGAAGAGATTGTCGCCCCGGTCCACGCCGATGTGATCGAGGCTGTAACGATCAGTGCCGATGGAGTGGAACATGTGAGAGTGATTGAGCATACGCTTTTCGGCTTCGCTACGATCCTGCTCGGGCTTATCTCTCACCGCCTTCAGGTTCGCAAAATATTCTTCGTCCTGGCGTCTCTTGCGGTCGCGCTCGTCCTTCGGAAGCTCGCCCAGAACTTCGGTCCGCACAAGCTGTGCAAGTTTCTCGGGGAAGGATTGTGCTAGCACTCCAGAGAGCGCGAAAACCGTTTTCAGTACCGTGTTTTCTCTGCGTTCCCAAGCCGTTATTCGATCCAGTGCACGCCCAGCGGGTTCTGGATAGCTACGCGCAGCGCGCAGGATGAGCTTGCGCAAGTCTCCAGCCAGGTTGTCGAGTGTGTCGCTCCTGAGACCTGCCCAG
This sequence comes from Pseudomonas sp. I3-I5, assembly GCF_022699445.1. Taxonomy (NCBI): domain Bacteria; kingdom Pseudomonadati; phylum Pseudomonadota; class Gammaproteobacteria; order Pseudomonadales; family Pseudomonadaceae; genus Pseudomonas; species Pseudomonas sp. I3-I5. The sequence goes on from NZ_CP093940.1 coordinate 3,199,750, forward strand.
CGCTCTGATTTTTTCGTCTCAAGATCTATGAGCCATTCCTCGCAGATTGCGATGAGTCTGGCCGAAGGCACGTTCGGGACGTCGGAACACATGTTTTGCCATACGCCGAACAGGTCAACCACATGAGGAATAGCTTGCGCTGGGAAGTCGATGTGCCTGGCAAACACCCATTCCAGTACGCGTCGCCAAGTTGGCACATCCGAGGGCCACCCCAACATGTCGGCAGCTCGGACGAGCATTGAGCTTTCGAAACCTAGATTCAGACTTTGCAGAACGACCGGACTAGGGATCGTCCGCTCGGCTTGAAACCATACTAAAAACTTGTGGAGAAGGGCATGTTGGCCAGCCGATGTGAGCGCATCAAATGCCGCGACGTGCTCCAGAAACCTGCCACTTGCAGAGGGTCCCAGCAGCCAGTCTCGTCGCCACTGAGGGCGCAGATGGCGTTGAGTCAGTTCAGCAAATGTACTGCCCCAACTATGGCCTCGCTCGTAATCGCGCTGCGAAAGTAGGCCAACGATGCGCGCAAGCAGTGGAGGCTCACCAGCTGCAACTAGTGCGTCAGGCCAGTCTCCACGCTTGTCGATCAGGAGGCGGTAGAATGCCCACTCGAAGAAGATGTCATGTGTGAATTTGTAGGCTGTCCCGGCCTCGACAGCGTCGATGATTTTATCGCGCCTCAGTCCTTGGAGTTGAGCAATGCTCTCTGGTTTTACTGCACGCCCGTGAATGTCTTTGCCGAGCGAAGAGGCCCCCATCTCGGCAAAGTCAAGGATGGCTCGTTGGCGAGCATCCGCGGCCTCAGGTTCAACATTGTGGCCTCCAGCGCGCCACCAGGCCTCAATCAATTCACTCTCGGTCTGAGGAGCACCTTGATCGAATCCGAGACTAGAAGCTTGATCCGCGAGTACGGCAGCAAAGAAAGGACGGCGTGCGATTTCTCTAACCGCAGGTAGGCCGAACAGAAGAGGCTGGAGCGCAGTATGCTGCTTTGCAAGGACAGTAGCCTCTTCATCGTCCAGCACGCCGACAGTCACGTTCCCGATGCCACCGGTAGCGTAAAGCGATCTGGATATCCATGACCTCAGTACCTCAAGTCCCTGGTCGCGAGAGGTTACCAAAACACGCCAATGAGCGAGTTCTGTCTCTCGTTCGATTGCATGTAACAAGTCGGTGATGATGCCTCTATTCTCTTGATTGATGCGATCGACCCCATCAATGAAGAGAATGGGTGTGCCCGAGCCTCCGATCTCGCCGAGAAGTGCCGCAGCTGTGTGGTGAATGAGCCCATGGTGTCTCGCAAAGCTTCTCCAGTTCGCCCCTTCCAAGCGGTCGGATTTTAAGAAAAGCACCGGTCCATTCTTCATGGCTCGCTCGACATATCGGCGGAGCACCACCGATTTTCCACAGCCGGGAAGCCCACTGATGTTGGTCAACACATGGCGCGCTACCGCTTCCTCCGATAAGGTGAGAAGCGCGGGCCGATCTACAGTAAATCCAGCAATATCGTCTCGAATGTCCGCGACTGCGTCCTTCGCTAGGTCGGTAAGGATGGCAATATCCGGCTCATAGACGGGAGCAATGCGCAGTTTTACCAGGGTGCGCATTTCGTGAATCAACTCGTTCCTTTTCCAGACTCGCGCAGAACCTTCGCCGGCGCGGACATGGCGCGCCAAGACCTCCGCAAAATTTTCACCCCCAGAAATCGAAATCTCACCCAGACGATTGGTGAGGTCGGCGTACCGGTCACCACCCGAAGCAAGGTTGTCGAATCGGTGGCCTACGAAGTGGCGATAAAATTCCCACTCTTCTTGCGAGTTGCCAGCTTGAGTGAGAGGTAGTAGCTCCTCTCGGAGGCTGATGTCCTCAACGCTCGACTCGCCGCCCTTCACAAAGCGAGATGCGAAGTCCGCTCCATTCGTGCTTGCTACAGCACGCGAAATGATGTTGCTCAGAGCGTCGAAACGGCCGATTGCCACGGTTTCAGCTACAAAGCCGTACCGATCAGAACCAACTCTAAAGTCTGGCTTTTTTCGCGTTGCGGCTGCCTCAGCCATGATCGCCTTGAAGTCCGAATCATTCTTGCTGATGACGACCTTGCTTTTGACTTGGAGGCTGGTCCTCGTTTGTTGACCAGCCGCTTCAGAGTCGACAACGAGGTCGTCCATGGGCTCGCCCTGACGATGTTGTTGAACGGCAACGCGCACCACCACTCCGCGTGTTGCCATCGCAGACTCTTCGCGCAGTAGCGCTGTGAGGTAGTAAGCCACGACGAGGTCTTCATAGGTGAAGCCTTCACCGCCAGTGAGTTTTGAAGAGCGGGAGCGTTGAGGACGTTTTGCCATACTTTTGCCTAATTTGCAGCTCAGCCTCGCTCAGCGTTTTGGCTAGGCGGCCGGGCTGGTTTCGTTTTTCTGAGCGCACATGCTTCCGTGGCGCTTCGTCGATCTTTACCTGTGGCGCGTTGGCCGTGATGTGTCCTAGCGACAAGCTACGTTACTCACTTAGACGTTACGGGCAAGCGGCGCAAGACCATCGAGTCTAGCCCGCCTAGCCAGCGAATGCGTGCTCTTGATCAAGAAAGCCTGTAGCGCATTCTCGTCTATTTGCCGACGCACACTGGCAGCAAACTCTTGGATCAATTGCTGAACAGAACGGGCGCCCGCGATTGACCGATATGGCTCCATTGATTCGGTAGCAAGGCCTAAGCGGCCGAGCCGTAAGGGCGTGCCAACAATCGGCTTACAGCGCGACGGTTAAATTAAAATAAATAGCGACTACCCCAACTAAGCTAATACTTACGGTGGACACAGAAGCCCATTCCTATTAAAGGGCTTCGGTGAAATATAGATAATATCAAGCTTGGAGGGAACGTCTTGCTAGCATTACAAATTCATTGTAAAGATGATAGCACTGTGCACTGAGCGCATTAAGTTCTTTAATCTTGCTGTCAACATATGGTGGCCAGTCTCGACCTCTGAACTGATCAGGAATACATGAGTACATAGGGCCACCGTTTAGATCATATGCACTCATCGCCAGCTTGGTATTAAATCGATTAAGGACCTCCCATAATGCCTGGCGTTTTCCTTCAAGCTCTTCATTCAGGAACTTCTTCTCTGCACAGTTCCAATTAAGTACAAATAATTCGATTTCATCTACATACGTCTGATTAAATGAACTGCCCAGATCATGGTCTCTGAGAAAGGTTAGTGAGCGACCGTTGGATGGAAGATCGCTCAAAAATTTTCTTAGCAGTTCTTGGTCAACCACTCGCTGTCTTTCAGCTCGTTTAACAGACTCTTCATGCTGTTTAGCGAGTCTTTTCGATTCTGCTATATTTGCCTTGTGAGTAAGATATTTTGTAACCCAATTCGCTAGTAGGTTGTGCGCAAGGCCAACCAGAATGAGTAGCGCTCCATAAAATTTATCTTTATCGCTATTTTGCAGCTCAGCCAAGGAGAATTTTGAGACGAAATTCAAATTGAAAGTATCAATCAGCCAGTTGGCTATGATAACGCTCGCAGTGTCCGGGGTTAACAAAATCGTTGTTCCAGCACCCACTACCAGCCAGGTGAGCTTATTAGAGAAATCAGGCAGCAAAATTTTTCTGATAAATTCGAGAGATAATTTTTTAAATTCTTCTAACATTGGCATGGCTGAGTCTAAGCAAGTGAAGTGGTCAAGTATTCTAGCATGGCTCACCTGCGTTACCAGCCAATGCAATCCTAATTTTTTTGGTTTTTGGCCTCTGCTGTATTTTCACATATGATTTTCTGTACCTCTTGCGGCGCAGTACCAGCGTGTAGTAGGTTTTGACCTCACGCATCACTTCTAAGATCGCACACCTCATAATTTCTACTTAAGGTCAAGCATGATTGTTTACAACAAACTACTTTTGGTAGAAGGGTATAATCGCTTCTATGAAGAAAAACTAGGAATTGAGTTTGGCTTAGATCTCGACGAGATCCAAGGTTCAGTCAAAGGAATGGCTCCAATAGTGTACTCCACTATACTTAGCAAGAAAATATCGCCTCGCCCTCGACTAATCGAATATGGGAAAGACTTTATCGTTCCTAAGGAGCACGAGCCCAATTGGAATTTGATTCGCGAAAAAATACACCGCGGCGAAGACCTTTCACCCTACCTTAGCAAAGACCACATCATTTGGCAAAAAGTCGATTTCCTCCTATCTTGTAGCAACATTTTTCATATGCATCTGACTTCGAGACGGGGTGTTGGTACCAACAAAGAGCTAGTCTTCGGAGTTTTCACAGATGAAAAATTTTATGCCATTAATTTTGGAGATCATCACACTATTTACCAAATAAAAGAGCTTTACATGAAAGCTGAAGCCAGTTGGCCTGGACAGCTATTTAGGAAAGCGGAAGTAGAGAGCAATGAAAGCTACTTCGACAAACGCATGGTTAATGATCCCGAACATCATATGAACATACTTCAACCTGCTGGTACAATGGCAGGCCATCAACGCTCCCACCTCATAACTCTGCTTGATGGGGATGCCGAAATCAGAAACGTCTCCCTAGAATTGTGGATTGCTTTCGATAACGAAGTTCGCCACCTGGTTGAGTTGGAGAATAAACTTTCCAACAAACATGGCTACCTAGCGGATCAAAGACTAAAAATTGATTTCGCAAGACGTCGTTACATAGTTACGTCCGGTTCAAAAAGGTATCTTTTCGACTTCCCCAAAAACATAACCATTTCAAAGATCGTTGCACAGTTTTGATGATATTTACCGCCCCCTCTACTGGAAAGGCTGAGAGGCGTCCGCTTGAGCATGAGAATTACGGAGCCCCTCCTACGATCTATATCAGTCGACGTTATACCGTTTGGGAATTGGAGCTTCGGAGTCTTCCACTGGCCGATAAGTCTTTTTTGCTATCCACTCCACGTAACCCTTTTGCTTGAATGTGGCAAAGGCGCTCGCGACAATCGAACGCCATTCAGCGACGGTGATCTGTTCCAGTTCTTTGTAGCGGTAGTAAATTTCGTCGGCGATCGCATCGACTAACATGATCGAGCCTGTGAGACATGCAGCAATCCTAGACTGAGTGAAAACGAAGGCGGTTACATAAAAATTTCGTCCCGAAGGCAACTGGACCATAAGGACTTTGCTGCGGACCTTGTTCTTCTCTGCGCGCATCAACGCCGCCACTGCTGCCACTTCTATCGGGAGATGGGGACGTAGCTCAAGAGTCTGATCCTTTGGCAACCGCGAGGTGATCACCGCATCATACAATGCGATTCGGTCCATGACTTCTTGGTCAGGCGGAAGAAGACGGCTTTCCGTCGTGTAACAGAGTGCACACCCAATTTTTGTGGTGTCACTGTGCGGTGTTAGGCAACCGCATGCCTTGCACTCGTCAACAGTCAACGTGTAGTGATTGCAGAATTCAACTCCATCATCCAGTTCGGGCACAATCATATAAAATTTTGTAAGCGTTTCTCCATACCATATGAACATAGGGTGAGTGATAGTTCGAGATAGATAATTCACCCATAGTAGAAGCTGTGTTTCATGGGCCTGAAACTCAACTAATAACGCTCCCCAGTCCTTAGCCCACATAACATCCAAGCTCTTCATCCCCAGCGACTGAACAGAAGTCGAGCGAGCAACCAAATTCTTTATTCGCAGGGGAACCTGAGCTTTTGCAAGAATTTCCGCACTCACAGGATTGGCCTGCAACCGAGCCTGGAAATCCAAATTACCTCGCCACTGTCGATTATGGGCATTGTAAATAGCCACAAACTTGGTCGTAGCACGAGAGTAAGCACTGAAAAGCTCTGCCGTGTCCAAGGCTTCGGCACCGAAGACTATGACAACTGGTGCTTCCAAACCTCGAAACCTAGCGATATTTTCAGTCGCAATTTTCTCACTTTTGAGAAAATCGTAGTACTGCCTACTTATTATCGCACCCGTTAATATAACTATATCACCTGAAGCAACACCACTCTCAACTAGCTCAGACTTGATACGCTTCAGCTCTTCACCAGGCGACAGAGTGATGACTTCGAGTGCTGTGTCGGGTTCGGAGTTACGCGGTGACGATAATTGAATCCTGGGAGGAATAACCTCATAAAGAATTTCTGTAACTGCCTTAGGCATTCGGAGAATGATGGTTAGCGCAAACGCTTCAACACTGAGAATTTTGCTCAATCCATTCAAAGTCACACCATTCCGCTCGAACTTGAAAACCTGGGTTTCATCGCAGAAAAACGTTTTAGGCTTACCGTCAAACCAGCATATTAGAGTCTCACACCAAGCTTCCGCCAATGCTTGCGACTCATCCACAATCAGAGCATCGTATACACCTAAAAGTCCTTTGTTTATTGCAAGCTTAAGGTCTTCGACACAATTTGACTTATACCATTCCTCCCCCGTAGAAGGGTGGCACAGGGTATTCGCTGCCTGGCGGCAGATGCCGTGCCAAGTCATCACTGTACACAGCCTATAATCCGTAAGCTGGGTGCGAATATGCTCGGTCAGCCTTGCGTTGAAGGAAAGTACAAGAACTCTCCGACCCTCCGTAGAAAGCTTTCGAGCGGCCTCAATAGCTATAAGAGTTTTCCCAGTACCGGGCCACCCTGTGATGAGTGAGTTCTGACTATTTAAAATAGACTTTACTACCAAGCTTTGCTCGCTAGTCAACTGGAGCCAAACTTTGTTGTCGTACTGAATGCGGCTAGACCACTTAGGTTGTCCGTCAACCGTTGGTGAGAGATAGTCGATTAGATCTTGAGCCCTGGATAGGCCCAAATCAGGTTGGCTATGCGTACCTTTCCAGTACCTCATAAGCTCGACGACTTTCTGCGCTACATCTGGATACGCCTCGTAATCGATGTAAAGGGGTTGTGGCGGACTTGCGCTAGTATCGAACATCCCCGGCAGATGAGTCCGTTGGAAGTCCGAGTTAGGAAAAACAAATCCATATCCAACTCTAAATCGGAAGGACGGCGTGGCACCAAGCCACGAAGCAAATCCGTGCACATTTCGCTTAGTCTGCTCAAGGGGGTCAATTTGATAGCCATCGCGAACATGAACGAAGTACGAATTCTCAAACTTATACCTACCACTTTTGACCTCCAAAGCTAGAATACCATCCTCAGGATGGATGATGAGGAAGTCTATTTCTCCTGTAGGCCGAGATCCTTTATCTAGCTTGCTCACAGCAGAGCAAAGCCAGGGTAAGCTGTGGATTACAGTGTAGTCGTTAGATAACTGAGATTTGAAGATTGAATAGAGGTCCCGCTCACCAAAGCTGTCAGTGTTGCGTGGGCCATGCTCCGGAATCATCCTTGCCATCTAAAACGCTCGCCTCCACTTAATCTCAGACACTGGACACTGTAATGATAGCATTCTGAGATTGGAGCGCGCTCGCTCCAGAGGAAACGCCAGTGGTACCGCAGTTTACCGGACCACAGAGGGCTTACCAGCAATACCTCGCCCACGGTGCGCCTTACACCTGCACAAGCCTAAGTCGAAGCGGCGTCGAGAGCCTAGGCCAGCCGCCCCCAAAAAAAAGTTTCTATAATCCACCTATCAAGCCACGGCCAGACCTTTCCACCGTTCATGCTACAGGTTATCGCTGATCAAGAGATACCCCTAGAGGGCCGGTAGGTCCCACCGTTCCTTCGAAAACACTGTATCAGACAGAGAGGCTAAAACTCGTCACTGTAAAAGCCCCACGGCGACATCAGCTCATGCAATGCAGAAGATATTCTCGATTCAGCAAGTAGCTCCGAACGTTTGTAGCTCAAAGCTACTGCCACCCCTCTAGCAAACGCACTAAGCTTAAGTGGATCAACAGACCAGACCTGTATCTTCATCACAGAGGCATCACGAAAGTCACATTGTTCGACGTACTCCACACTTGCTTCGATCTGCCTCCAATCATAAATCGATATGGCGTAAGTTTTGTGCACTCCATCCGCCAGCATAGTGCAAGTATCTAAAAAGGAATCCCCAGCGAGGGCCAACCCTGGATGATTAAACGCCTTCACTCCAAACGACATCAATCGCGGCGAGGAAACAACATCTCGCACAGCAGTTAAATCAACCGCACCTTTCGCAAACTTCGACTCTAAAATACGCCTAAGCAAAGCCTCCAATTCCGGCTCATCAACCATGACCAACCTGAAACCCGCTAAACTTCTCACTTACACAAGCACTCCGTGCTCCATTTTTTTCAATAGGTCGTATACCGCTTGGCATCCTTGAACAGTAGTCAGCGCTTCAACAGGGCTAACTCGACCCAGCCCTAAACATTCCTGATTCAGCCAGGATGCATACTTGTCGTTGAAGAGCCGCAGCATCAATGAAACCGTCTTAGCAAAATTTACGGCGTAAGCCTCATTATAACTACACACAACTGCACCAGAGTCATTTGGTAGTCTATGATTTAGGCAGCGGACTTGAAGCCAACCATTGAGTTCAAAGTGCTTACCAGGTTCACCGCAGATCTCGCAAGTGCAACTGGATACCATTTCAGCCACATCCAGGATTCGATCGACGACAATATCACCTCCCCGAACGTACGTACGAAGCAGACCGAACTTTTCCTTGACCTGCTCAACACGTACCTCCAACGCAGACTCATCACTGTATTTCTCGATCAAACATAGCATTCCACCAATGAGAGAGAGCCAACCATCAAGGCATTCGAAGCCAAACAAGACATCCGGCTCGGCGAAACCAGAAAGCAACGCCCGATGGCGGTCCCAGAGAATCATTTCATTTTTACTATCCAACGCTCACCCCCTCGCTAGACCACATCACTTTTGACGGCTGACCTGCAAGCTCGAAGGGATAGCAGTTGCCATCATCAAGCTCATAGCAAAAACGCCGCCCAACGATGCGAACTCTTCTCAGCGGCTGCATCTTCCAGCCTCCGCTTTCGTTCAGCCACGGAGGAGATACCAACTGTACCTCTATGACCTTCTCCCCTTCGCCGCCTCTCGAAGCTAGCCCCAGCAGGTACTGCGGGCCTGGAATCAGCAGTTGCTGCCTGTGCGCGGTTTCATCTTGAACGGCTTCGTACGTGACGAAAAACCACTCTTGATTTGATGCAAGGGCGACGTACGCCCACCTATGCGCCCCAGGCTGAGGAGGGAAAAAAAGGCTGTCTTCCAAGCGACCCATGTCGTTGGTTTCGAACATATTATCTACCTCAGTCGGTCACTCTGCGTACTATAGTACGCTGAAACTCAAGGCGCAATGTGGCTATATGCTCTCTTTTTCCGGAGAGCGCTCGTGAGCGATCTGAAAGAAGCTTTCGCGTTAGCGCTGAGAGAGCTGCGGATGCGCGCCGATCTGGCGCAGAACGACTTTCCTCCTGAGGTCAGCCGGGAGTATGTAAGCCTGCTTGAGCGGGGTCTGCGCTCCCCCACTCTTGAGACCATCGACTCACTTGCGAAGGTGATGAGCATCGCGCCCCTCACACTCGTGATCCAGTGCTACCTCCGGCGCGAGCCAAGTCGAAGCCTCGACGAACTGTTGGGCGAAGTGAAGATGCAGCTACAGCGAGACCTGATTGAGCAGTCTGAGAAGGTGACCAAAGCCGAATGAGACATTTCGTCGACCAGCCCACGGCCTACGGCCAGTGCAGGCGTCGTGTCTGAGGAATGTCGCCCTGTTCGGACTGACTTCACCCTCCCCTCATCTCTGAAAGCCAGGCGTAACACGTTGCGTACTACAGCTCGATATAGACAGAACCAATTGGTACGGTCAGGCGTATTCAGCCACTTTACAGTGCCAGCTTACATTTTCACTCCAGCCACCACCAAGCCTTAATTCGACTTTAGCTACTTACATTTAATATCTATCATCGGACAAAGATTTCCGTACTGAAACCTCTGTACATTTAAAAAAACTATTGACTAATATTTTTCTGGAGTCAACAACAGAATAATAAACACAATTGGGAACCGCTAATAAACCTTATTGAAGCAAGATACAAACTCACCCTTAACACGCTTAAGCTGCTTAACCACTACTTAAACTTTACCGTCAGAGTGATACTAGAAAACGCATGTGAAAAAGCAGGACACCCAATAAGCATCGGCTTTGCCTTGGACGTAATTGAAGCGATACCAGACGCAGGCGTACTCGCTGTAGAGGCATACGTGACAAAAGCTCTAACCGAGGAGCAAGAAAGCCCTAAATTTAGGCCATTTTCGAGAATAAAATTCTTACATACTGGTGGATGACCTTGCTCCCGATCATACCTCCTGAACATGCTTCTTGATCTCATTGAAGATATCTGCACCCTCTTTTGCAGCATTGCGGCCAGCTATGGGGCCGGTCACCTTCTTATGACCGATACCTCTGCTGTCAAGGGCACAGCCTAATGCGGTCCATGCAGCACGCATATCGAGCGTATCTGCAAGCGGAAAAATTTCTGTGCCCTTTCGATTCGTAATGTGCAGATATCGCATTATGTCCTGGGTGATCTCTCTGATACGCGAGCATATCGCTTCTTTGGTAACCACATCATCGAGCAAAACCAAGCTGGTATCCTGTTGCTCCGTCGCACCCTCCCCGCCGACCAAAACGGCTTTCATTACACCTGGCTCCAACGCGACTACGCTGCTGATCAAGCCACTGAACTCACCGACCTTGAAGGCCGGATTTCCCATGCTGCTCCTCGTCTTCAGCAACGGAACGCCACCTAGCTTGCCATCGACTGCACTGTCGATGAACGCATCCTCAATACGTTGCTTCTGAGTCTCCCTCCACGCTTCGAACTCTGCGACCTTATCGTCCGAGATTTCAGGGTGGCGAATGGGATCATCCAGTCCAAATGAGGCCACCTGCACAGTAGTATTTTTACGGACACCTTTGAGAGGATGTCCGCTAGAGTCAAAGGCTTCCACTGACATAGAAACAGACTTTAGCACAACAACTTTATCGCAATACTGACTCATACGAATATACATCTATCACCACCACTATTTTTAATTGTTATTTATTAAAATAATAACACAATTATATTTAAAAAACACATAACACCTCAACAAGTAAACAATTTATTATCACGCAGCAGGCAATTTTAACCCCAAGCAAAATAGATAAGGTAGCGCATGCCATTAACTATCTTTGCGCAAAGCGAAGCGTACACTTATAATAAATAAAGAAGAGAGGCCGCACGACCAAAAAATCATGATTCTGACTGCCGAAAAAAGTTCGGCGGCCGTGCTCTCCCTTCTACTTAATTTGAGCACTTAAATCTCGACTATGGAGGCAATCCATTGCTGGAGCATATTTGAGCGCTAAGCCCCAAGCCGATTAAGAAATCGCAGATGGGATTTATTTTTCAAAAGCGAGCAGACGCATACTGAGCAATCGATTGCATAATTCGAAGAATCTTAAAGACTAATGAATCGACTCTCTCGTCCTGCCTTTCAACCTGATTCCAATATTCCTGTGTATCTAATGCAGCGTCTGGTACAAATCGGAAATCATCAGCCAAAACCCGATAATTCGAATCATCAATTATATTCACAAGCTGCTCGATCAAATCCATTACTTCATCTTGATTTGAACGTAGATCTGGATCATGAGACCTTAGCCTTTGCTCATAATCAGCTTCAGCCTCAATAATACCTTTAAGCTTAAAGTAGATTTCCATTGGAAAATCAAAACCAGCCCCAGTAAGAATTTGCCTATATCCCTCACAGTCCTGGTATCTGAAAGCATCAAGTACAATTTCTTTAAAATTGTATGCTCTATCGCTCTCAGTCGAGCGGACAAATGCAATTGAGGTCAGATCACGCTTAAGCTCAAGTTTGTGGCGCTGAAGAACTGAGCGCTTCATCTTTTTATCATGTGCCATTCGATGATGGACTAGACAAAGTACAATTAGATTTTCTGGGCGATTGTCTTCACGATTGAAATTAATATGATGAATATCGTAGTAGGTAAAATTCTCAGTGCAACGACGCACACTGCATCTGCTGCCAGATTCGACCAAAAGGTCTTCCCTGATCCGCTCGGGTACGTGTGGTCTCGATGCGTTGTAGATAGGCCCGCTAGACATTTATCGATCCTGAATAACTGAACAGTAAGGCCTCATAATACATTTTTGACATCAGATCGCCAGCCTCAACCTCAACCCGATTCACCTAACTGGGTCACCGCAGCGGTGCTCAAAGGCAAGCTCACAGATGGCAGGCTCAGCAGCACAGCACGCTGCTAAACGCTGTAGCTGAGCCAAGCTCTGTTCGTGGATCGACTGCTCCGCATCCTGTACTAGGACGTTATCCTCAACTCCGACACTCAGTTTCAAGGCAGGCCTGGTGATATCAGAAGTATCAGCATCGTAATCAACGTCTACCTCAAAAAGACTAAAGAGATTTTTGAGCATGGTTTCAACCATTTTCATTGTTTGGCCAAGCAGATCTTCAAGCCTTTTGCGCTCTTTCTCCAGTTCAACCTCAGCTTTCTTAAGCTTCCTGAAAGAGTAATTTATTCCAACATTAAAGCCAAGATATGTGGAAATACGATCATCTGCGCTATAAAAATTCATGCGGATTGAGCGCTTACGCACATATTCTTTCAGCTCTTTTGTTTGCTTGGGAAGCTTTACGTACACGCGAAATAACGCACCATCGTTGTTCAGAGATTGTGTTGCTGGCTGGGCGATACCAATACCTACGCCAAGCTTTGCGTTGTCGCGGAAAGGCGAGTAGCTTACGCCGTTTCGCTGTAATGCGATCCAGGTGAGCTTTGTTGCCATTACTGTAGACCCAGAAATCCATCGACCATCCAGTCTATCCAGTCGGTAGCTAATACCCTGTACTACACCATTTTTTTCAGAAACGCGGATTTGGACGCCTCGCTCTGCTAGGCGATCAACAAGCTGTGACATAGTACGAGGTCTGTTCGAAGCTTTGAATACATCTTTCGAGATCCCACGGATGATATGAGCATGATCTTTAGCTGGATCTGAATGGCCAGGTAGTTCTTTGCTCCAGCCGTCAGTTTTTGGTGTAGAGAGTTCGTATTTGTGCTCAATTTCACGAGCAGCACCCATTCCTTTATGTCTGTCATTGCTGTCAGAAACGAGCTGGAAATTCGCTCCCAGGACAGCACGCTGACTGCCGGGGTCGCGATCCACGAGACGCACACGAGAAGCGACGATGTGAACGTGCTCTTTATCAGTGTCTCTATGCACCACAGCTACATATTTAGTAGAGCTGTCGTAGCCTAGCCCTCGCATGAAGTCGTTGACGGCCACCAGCCACTCCGCGCTGGTCAGCTTCTCGCCAGGGGCGAGGGAAAGGATGTAGTGGGCACACAGCTTGTCGCTGTCACCCTTGTACATCGCTGTATGGCTTTCAAACTCTTCAATGATTTGCTCGGGGTCTACAAAGACCTTGCGCTCACCTGCTTCAACGAACTCGTAGTACGGGTTCGCTGAGACAAGATTCCCACCGATAAATTCGACATGCTTGATTTTCTCGCGATCACATTGACGAGCTGCAAATTCGTAAATTATTCGCTCACGGAACGACTTTGAGAACACTTTAATTTTGATAATCACAAATCACCTTTTTATTATTGTTTTTGTATTAGGTTGTTCAAATTTCTAATTTTCTCTTGCACTGAACCAGAGATGAGGAATGCGGCTTCAGGCATACCAGGACGGCTTGAAATTTCATGCAGGGAATTTATGTCTGACATGATTGCACCAAGATGTGATGCCAGGATTGATGATCTTGAGTCTAAGCCGATGCTTTTCTGCTTTATAAGGGCAAATGCAGCGACACGAAGGAACTGTGAAAAGTATGCGAATCCATATGCTTTTCCAGCAGCTCTAAGCTCATCCGCCTCGTCTGGGGTCATATATACCTCTGACACTACAGTCCTCGGGTTTTCTTTTCTTGGGCGACCGCCCTTGCTCTTTATCATTTCCATAACTCACCTTTCTTATTATTTTTATTTGGCGTTTTTGACAACTCGCGCAGAACCCGAAGGGTTTGAGCACATGCCGTTTGAACACTGCATCAAACCGAGGAACGAGGTTTGGTGCGGGGGTCAAACATAGCTTGCATTACACGTCAATAAAAATATTATACCGCTAAAATAATCTAATTCTTGACGTTATAATAAATTTATTTGATTATTTTATTGACATCTATCATTCGACTCCTACCTTTGCTGGGTAGCCACTCATAGTGCCACTTCAACGGTCAGATGTTCGGTTTTTGACCAGCTAACGCTGAACGTGGCCAGCGGGTGTGGAGTGCTTGATTTCTCCGCATGCATTCACAGCTCCCGACACGCAGTACGTCCCCAACGAATCAGCGTCGGCATGCACCAAAGTGAGGTAGAGCGATGAATACACATGCAGCAATCAGCCACACGTCACGTACACAGCCGCAAACGCACAACACATTGCTAAAGATGTGGCGTGGATTCACAGGCCAGAAGCCGGCTCTCCTGGATGGACAGCAGGCAGGAGAAAAGCAGTGAGACCAAAAAAAGACGCGATCCAGAAGCTGATCGACAGAGCAGGAACGCTCTATTGGAAATGGCAGGAGTTGCTGGAAAAGGACGAAGACGACCAAGAAGCTGAGCGACAAGGCAACAAGAAGATGGGCCGCCCGCCTGTCTCGCTGCCAGTGTTGCGTCAGCGTGCTAAAGACGCGTACGAATTTCAGATCGCGGAGCTGCGTGACGCGGAGCTTGCTGAAGGCCGTGAGCCTACTCCCGAAGACGAGATTATCGCTAAAGGCGAAAAGCTTCGCCAAAAGGGACCAGGCCGCCCCGCTATTAGCGAAATCGGACGCAAATTCCGGCACCTACGCCGCAAGCTCAAGACGCTTGAGGATGCTATGACTGCAATCGACCACGCGGCCAATCCGGTTTATGACGGCATAGGTAGACCAGCCATGTCGTCTCGGGAACGTATTGCCTATTACGAGCGCGAGATCCACGAGGTGAAACGCGCTATCGAACAAGCCATGTCCGAAATGCCGGCAATCGAGCGCATCAAAATCATGCTCGATAACGCTCGCATCGACCGGCGTGACACAGGGATGCGATTGAAGAAAGCAGAGCGCGGCGAATCTGAAGAGAACGTGATAGCCCTCAGCAGCCTTCACGATCAACTGGGCGCAGAGATCCTGACCCTGGAGAAGCAACTCGATGACGAACGCCAGTCAGCTACAGGATCGGTACACATCGGTGCCCCCGGAACCGCGGTCGGTGTCCTCCGTCCACTAGGCAAAGAATTCAGCCCTGGTATTCGGTCTGTCATCGCGCAGCTAGAGTCACAGCTGATTGTTCCCTCGCTGCCTACCGAGCTAAGCCCGGAAACGCTTGAGAAGTACAAGCAAGACGTAGCACTAGCGAAAGAATTCAACGAAGCAATCGTTGCCCAGATCAGGGCTCTGCAAGCCTGACTCTAACCAGCATCACCACTTACACTCTCAGCCTTACAAACACATTGAGGAAGCCGCTACATGTCTAAGCTCGCAGAATTCAAAGCACTTGAAGCCCAACTCGCAGAGCAGCTGAAACAGCTCGACGCGCTGAAAAACGATGACGGCCTGAAGCGCGAGATCGAGTTTGAAAGCAAGCTGCGTAACCTGCTGGCCGAATACGGCTTCTCGCTGCGTGAAGTCAAGCTGATCCTTGATCCGCATGCTAAAGCTGAGCGTGCTGCACCTGTAGCTCAGAAACAGCGTAAGGAGCGCCAGGTGAAGCAGTACAAGAACCCGCACAGCGGCGAGATCATCGAAACAAAAGGCGGCAATCACAAGCTGCTGAAGGAATGGAAGGCGCAGTACGGTGCTGACACAGTTGAGGCCTGGCTCCAGTAACGAGGTTTGATTGAAATGGAATTCTTGGGACTGAGCAAGGACCACTGGGAGATCATCAACGGGTTCGCGAACTGGCTTGCGGCCTTGGGAACGATCTCAGCAGTCTGTCTCTCATTAAAGCTTGCGAGCGATGCAAATCGAGTAAAAGCGAAATGCTCAGCTGGATCGCGCATAGTCGTTAGCACAGGCCGTGACAGGCTGCATGAAGAGGTCGTACAGCTCAAAGTCGTGAATTTCGGTGACAGGCCATTCACTGTCACCAGTCTCGGCTGGACGGTCGGTTTCCGGACAAAAACGCATTTCGCACAGATGTTCAGTAACCAGGACAGCGATCCGCTCCCGCTTCAACTGCATCATGGCGGCCAGGGGCATTGGTACGTACCAGCAGAGCTTGACGAAGGTTGGTATGAGCGATTTGGTACTTTGCTGCTTCGTGAAGGCGAACCCTGGCTGAGATCACTGCGTTTCGTAGTCACTACGTCAACGGAGAAAACATTCTCCTGCAAGCCGGATGCAAAGCTTGTCGGTAAGCTCGCCCAGGCTATCACAAAGCTCAAGCGGGAAGCGCGAGAGCAGGTCAACCCAGCAGCCTAAGACCGCCCCAGGCGAGCTTGAATGCCGGCAGAGCGTCGCTCACTACTCATCGTGATCGGCGCTTTTTTCTCGCTCAAAAACGAAGTTCATGTCTTCCGCCTTGAAGTGCCACAAGTCAGCTATGGGCTTAGCAGGCGAAGCTACCAGTAGATCGGCAGCTTGTGAGAAGGTAGAGGCATACAGATGGATGAAATGCGCAAGAATATGGATGCTGATCTGAATGCCGGCTGAGGCGAGCCTGGACTGATCAGCGATGCTTTGTGCCTGCCCGATCTGCATAGCGCTGATGTAGTTGCTGTGTGAGTACCCACATAAGTGGCTGTAGACGTTATCGAAGTACAGCTTGTGAAACCCGGCACGTACAGCCTCGCTGCCCCACGACCATCCTACCCTCCAATTACCTTTTTTAAGCTCTTTGATCTCTTTAGGAGAATATTCCGAGAGCAGAGGTGAGCCCTCAATGAACTGGAGTAATTCAGCTTGCTGAAGCTTTGCATCAGCCTGTTTGGTACGCCCTTCCTCTGTTGAGGTGTTCAGATTCACGCGATCTGCAAGACCCGCGTATTGCCACAGGGCATGTCTAAACTGAGAACGATCAGTAGGGCAACCGAAAATCCAATGCAGAGCCAAGAACGTCTCGACTGATGCACGGGCGAGAATCGACACTGAACCCTGGTCTATGAACTCAATGCTTTTGCCTGTGGTGCTCTTGAATACACAGCCATCGGCAAGGCTTTTCGTAGAGCAGAGCTGCTTGAAAAGCTTGATCGAAAGAGTTTGAATGTCGTTGAGCCACCCCATCCCCTGAGCGATAGAGCTGCCGGCGCGAGCATCGATCATCGCCGACATAAGCTCAATCAGGGCACTGAAGTCACTGTCCAAATCCCTAAAATTTGTCATTCTTTAACACTCAGGAACCTTGAAAGCCTTTGCCTGATTGAGCGACTGGTGAGCGGCGCGTCGAATCGAAAGTCCACCACCTCAATGCCGTTCTGAGCGCAGAGGCTTCGCTTCAAGGCGTCTCGCTCGATCACCTTCTTGTGCGCCTCTTCACCCCCGAAAACGGCAAGGGGTCGATAGTGCTGCTCTCCCTGATGCTCGATTGCAAGCTTTAGCTCAGGAAGGTAGATGTCCAGGCGCATCCTGCCCAGCCATTTTGGGGATGCTTCACGAAGCACCTGGTGATCAGGGAAAAGTTCTCTTACTAGCCCGTACAGAGTCGACTCACGCCGCCATTTGCTCAAGCCCAACACATGCATCACTTCTGCTCGCGCAGTTCTCTGATCAACGCGCAGATCGAACATTACCTGATCCAGGTAGCTTTCATACCTCGTCTCGATGCTGGACCCGTACCGATCATCTCCAGGATTTTGCTTAGCGATGCACAGGTGACAGAGACACGCTTTGTAGGCGCAGGTGGGCAGATACTGACGAAGCTCTGACATGTGGTATCCGTCAGCCTCATGGACTGCCAAAACGCTCTCATGGAAGGCTTTGGCGCAATCACATACGAAACGCTCAGCAGTCAGCATGTGATCAAACGATACGATTCTTAGGCCCCAAGAGCTGGACAAGGGGTCAAGGTTGGAAATGAGCGGCTGAGATGGCGGAGATTGCTCAACGCGGGTCAAGACTGCGTGAATCACATCTGAGCCAAGCTTGATGTGATTGATGCGGACGACATGATTCGACTGCCGCTTCAGATCTTTCCGCTTCAGCTGATGGACTCTGGACACACCTCCACCGTACACAATGGGGAGCAAATCGAGAGACTCAGCCGCAACCTTGACCTCATCGAAAGCGTCAGCAAGGGTGGTGGACAAAGTGATTTCTGGATACCAAGTCTCGTATCCACTACCAAGCAACGCGGGCAGCGAAGCGTACCGCTGCTTGAAGTACATCGAGTGGAACTTGACCTTCGGTGGCTTCACGAGGACGTGCGCAAATGCTGCTTTGAATTGCTCGTGCAGGTGAGCTTCAAGGGCTCGCTCGATAGCTAGGACAGGAGTCATCCCTGGAGCAGCCAGGTCTTGTGCGATTGAGTCTACGAGGCTCATTCCATTGAGCGACACAATCACCATGGTGGTAAGGCCGTTTTGAGCAACCAAAGAAGTAGTAACCAAAGTAGTTACTAGATGGCGTCCCCGGCGGGAGTCGAACCCACATCAAGGCCTTAGGAGGGCCCCGTTCTATCCATTAAACTACAGGGACGGATAGCTTGAAACCCTTAATCTACGGGGCTTTCAAGGAAAAAGCAAATAGTGGAAACATCCCACTACTCCCCGCAACCCATGCACCCTTGACTAGTGACATCCAGCCCTTAGGAGGGGGATGCTCTATCCAATTGAGCTACTGAGACACAACAACTGGCAGCAGGCGCTGCTCAGCGGGACGGCGTGCATGTTAACCAGCGTGTCGCCGTTTGTCATGTGTTGGAGTGCCATTTGAGCGTAATCCTTTTCCGCAGCCCTAGTGAGCCTGGATAACGCCCTCTTCTCGCAACACGCCCAGCAAGGCCTCCACTGCCGTGGACAGCGTAGTCGAGTTGTCCACCGTTCGTACGCCATCGTCGGCCGCATCACTCAAGCTGACATGCCGAGCCAGGCGCTGGTCGATCTCGGCTTGAGTCTCCCGGCCGCGGGCCTGCAGGCGTTGACGCAGGATATCGAGACTGACGTCCACACGGATGGCCAGCAAGTCAGGGTAGCGGATACGCGCCTGAGCCAGGTGGCCGCGCGAGCCGTTTACCAGCACCGACCTGCCCTGCGCTAGCCACTCGTCTATCTGCCGGGGGATACCGTACTGCAACCCATTGGCCTGCCAATGCATGGCGAATGCGCCTTGCAGCTTCATCCGTTCGAACTGCTCGGCATCGACGCCTACTGCGGCCTCCCCTTTGGCCTCAGGCGAGCGTGTGATGACTCGACGGGCGATTTCGACACGCGCTGCCGCCAGCTGAGGTCGGGCAGCGTCGATCAATGAGTCTTTGCCCGCGCCAGACGGTCCGATCAACAGAATCAGCTTGCCTCTAGGCGGCGAAACGCAGCTTGCATCATGGTGCATTGCCACTATGCTCTCAGGTTAAGAACCTGTGCGTTTGACGCTACTTTCGGCGCAGGTTTCAGGTTTTTTGCAGGATTCGCGGGGATACGTCTGACGTGAGGCCGCTATTGGACATGGGAAAATTTTAACCAGTGCTCATTTCTGATAATTGGTACTGGCATAAAGCCTTTATGAAGATCACTATTTGTCACAGAATTGACGCCAAGGAAACGGCAGCATTGAGGCAAGATGAGCGTCCATCTGCACAACCGGTTGAACATTTTGGCGATAAGGCGGTCGTATTTCCACCCCGCGCGGCCAATTTGAGAACCGCTTCCCCTGAACCAAAATCTGGTCAATTTATATGCGCCCAATGAAACAGGCTATTTATTCGAGCCGCACTGCTGACAAGTTCGTCGTTCGCCTGCCAGACGGGATGCGTGAGCGCATCGCCGAGGTAGCACGCAACCACCACCGCAGCATGAACTCGGAGATCATTGCACGCCTGGAGCAGAGCCTTATCCAGGAAGGTGCCCTGGGTGAGGAATTGAGCATGCGCCTGGACAGCCCTGAACTGTCGTTGCACGAACGCGAACTGCTGCAACGCTTCCGCCAGCTCTCCCATCGCCAGCAGAATGCGCTGGTTGCCCTGATTGCCCATGACGTGGAAATGGCCGCCGACGCTTCCTGACGCAAACCTTTGCTGTCACCCACAAAAAAGCCAGCTGATGCTGGCTTTTTTGTTTTAAGGGGTAGCCGCCTACCTGCCATCTATCACCCAGGCAGGCCAGGCGTTACGCAAGGCGTAACGCCCCGAGCCGTTAGAGCAGGAACACCGTGGCGAGCCCCAGGAAGATAAAGAAGCCGCCGCTGTCGGTGACTGCGGTGATCATCACGCTCGACCCCATTGCCGGGTCGCGCCCCAGCCGCGTCAAGGTCATCGGTATCAACACGCCCATCAGAGCCGCGAGCAGCAGGTTCAAGGTCATCGCGGCTGTCATTACCAGGCCCAGCGACCAGCTGCCATAGAGCCAGAAGGCCACGGCACCGATGACGCCACCCCATATCAATCCGTTGATCAAGGACACCGCCAGCTCTTTGCGCATCAGGCGCGAGGTATTACCGGGAGATACCTGGTCAAGGGCCATGGCGCGCACAATCATGGTGATGGTCTGGTTGCCGGAGTTGCCACCGATGCCCGCCACGATCGGCATCAGCGCAGCCAGGGCAACCAGCTTCTCGATGGACCCTTCGAACAAGCCGATCACCCGGGATGCGACGAAAGCGGTGATCAGGTTCACGGCCAGCCACGCCCAACGGTTGCGCAGCGAACGCCAAACCGACGCGAAGATGTCCTCTTCTTCGCGCAGACCGGCCATGTTCAGCACTTCGCTCTCACTCTCTTCGCGAATCAGGTCGACCATTTCGTCGATGGTCAAACGACCGATGAGCCGATCGCTCTTGTCCACGACCGGTGCCGATACGAGGTCATAGCGCTCGAAGGCCTGGGCTGCGTCGTAGGCGTCTTCATCGGGGTGGAAGGACACAGGATCGGTGGCCATCACGTCGGCTACTTGCTTGTCCGGGTCGTTGACCAGCAGGCGCTTGATCGGCAACACACCCTTGAGAATGCCATCGTGATCGACCACGAACAGCTTGTCGGTGTGGTTGGGCAATTCCTTGAGACGGCGCAGGTAACGCAATACCACTTCCAAGCTGACGTCTTCACGGATGGTCACCATCTCGAAGTCCATCAGCGCGCCGACTTGTTCCTCGTCATAGCTCAGCGCAGAGCGTACGCGCTCGCGTTGCTGGGCATCGAGGGTTTCCATCAGCTCGTGGACCACATCCCGTGGCAACTCAGGTGCCAGGTCCGCCAGCTCGTCGGCGTCCATTTCCTTGGCGGCAGCCAGCAGCTCGTGATCGTCCATGTCGGCGATCAACGACTGGCGCACGGCGTCTGACACTTCAAGCAGAATGTCGCCGTCACGATCCGAGCGCACCAGCTGCCAGACCGTCAGGCGGTCTTCGAGGGGCAAGGCTTCGAGGATGTAGGCGATATCGGCGGGGTGCAGGTCATCGAGCTTGCGCTGCAACTCGACGAGATTCTGCCGGTGGACGAGGTTTTCTACCAGGTCGTTGTGCGCACCCTCCTGGCGGTGGGTGACATCTTCGACCAGGCGCTGGCGCTGAAGCAGGTCAACGACCTGGGACAGGCGGTCCTGAAGGCTTTCTTGCGCTTTCTTTACTTCTACTTCAGTCATAGGCGAACTCCACTCCCAGCCGCGGAGCACGCCGGGGGAATCAATCGATTAGATCTATCTGTACGAAACGGTTTGGGGAGTAACTACTGGGTAAGTCCATGGTGGTAATCCACAAGCCCCGGCGGGGCTGACGGGCGCAATCATACACTGCTCAAGCTGACAGATCGCTTAAATTTTTGGCTATAACAATCGTTTGCGCGTCATTGCTCTGACAACGCATGAAACCATCGGTGCAATGGCATTGCGCGAGCTGGGTGTACGCGCTGCCAAGGGCTTGGCATGCAGGCACGGAGCGCCTTAGCCGTATGTAAAACATAGGGCGTAGGGCGTATAAGCGATTGGGAGTACAAACCCTGGAAAAACAAAAAGCCCGCTCAATGAGCGGGCTTCCTGTTTGGGTATGGCGGACTCAGCAGGATTCGAACCTGCGACCGCTCGGTTCGTAGCCGAGTACTCTATCCAGCTGAGCTATGAGTCCGTTTGGTAGTTTTAGACCAGATTACCACTGGTTTTTGAAGCAGCCTTGATAACAAAACCACTTCGAAAGTGGCGGACTCAGCAGGATTCGAACCTGCGACCGCTCGGTTCGTAGCCGAGTACTCTATCCAGCTGAGCTATGAGTCCGTTTGGTAGTTTTAGACCAGGTTACCACTGGTTTCTTGAAACAGCCTTGATAACAAAGCCACTTCAAAAGTGGCGGACTCAGCAGGATTCGAACCTGCGACCGCTCGGTTCGTAGCCGAGTACTCTATCCAGCTGAGCTATGAGTCCGTGTCTTGCCGCGCATTATAGGTTGCTGAAACATTTTTGCAAGAACTTTTTCGTTTAAAATCAACTACTTAGCGTTCTTACAACTTACAGCAACCTAAGCGAATAATGGCGGTGAAGGGGGGATTCGAACCCCCGATACCCTTATGAGGTATACTCCCTTAGCAGGGGAGCGCCTTCGGCCACTCGGCCACCTCACCGCAACACGAGGCGAATATTAAACAGGTTCTTCCTCGTCTGCAACCCTTTTTTTGAAAAAAACTTCAAAAGAATTAAAGGCTTGGCTCCTCGTCCTTCTCGTTCTTGATCCGCAGGTAGATTTCCTCGCGGTGAACAGCCACTTCTTTTGGCGCGCTGACGCCGATACGTACCTGGTTTCCTTTGACGCCGAGC
The DNA here is from genome assembly GCF_022699445.1 of Pseudomonas sp. I3-I5. Classification (NCBI taxonomy): domain Bacteria; kingdom Pseudomonadati; phylum Pseudomonadota; class Gammaproteobacteria; order Pseudomonadales; family Pseudomonadaceae; genus Pseudomonas; species Pseudomonas sp. I3-I5. The sequence goes on from NZ_CP093940.1 coordinate 3,222,660, forward strand.
ACCGTCACGGTGATCTCGCCATCGCCAATGATCAGGCTCTCCGCACAGCGACGAGTCAGAATCAACATAGCTTTCTCCTTACGCAAAACATTCAGGGGTAACAGTCTTTTGGGGTTTCAGCCCAGTCGTGGACGCCGACACGGGCTGTAATGCTTAATACACAGGCCTGGACGGAGCCTGCGCAACGAGCAGAAACGCGAAGGGCGCGGCAAGCCGCGCCCTCCCAGGCAGGGCCTTACTCGCTCTGTCGAGCCGGGGCGTCGAGCTCGAAGGCGGTGTGCAGGGCGCGCACCGCCAGTTCCAGGTACTTCTCCTCGATCACGACCGATACCTTGATCTCGGAGGTGGAGATCATCTGGATGTTGATGCTCTCTTTGGCCAGCGCTTCGAACATGCGGCTTGCAACGCCGGCGTGCGAACGCATGCCCACACCGACGATGGAAACCTTGGCGATCTTGGTATCACCGATCACTTCGCGGGCACCGATCTCGCGCGCGGTGTTCTGCAGCACGCTCTGGGCCTTCTCGTATTCGTTGTGCTGTACGGTGAAGGTGAAATCGGTGGTGTTATCGTGCGCCACGTTCTGCACGATCATGTCCACTTCGATGTTCGATGCACTGATCGGGCCGAGAATCTTGAACGCCACGCCCGGATTGTCCGGTACGCCGCGGATGGTCAGCTTGGCTTCATCACGGTTGAAGGCGATACCGGAAATGATCGGCTGTTCCATGGATTCCTCTTCATCGATGGTAATGAGGGTACCCGGACCCTCCTTGAAGCTGTGCAGCACGCGCAGCGGGACGTTGTACTTGCCGGCGAATTCCACCGAGCGGATCTGCAGCACCTTGGAACCGAGGCTGGCCATTTCCAGCATCTCTTCGAAGGTGATCTTCTCCAGGCGTCGTGCCAGCGGCACGACGCGAGGGTCAGTGGTATAGACGCCATCGACATCGGTGTAGATCTGGCATTCCTGCGCCTTGAGCGCAGCGGCCAGGGCAACACCCGTAGTGTCGGAGCCACCTCGGCCAAGGGTGGTGATATTGCCGTGCTCATCCACACCCTGAAAGCCCGCCACCACTACCACGCGCCCGGCCTTGAGGTCAGCGCGGATTTTCTGGTCATCAATTTGCAGGATGCGCGCCTTGTTGTGCGCACTGTCGGTCAGGATGCGCACCTGGTTGCCGGTGTACGACACGGCAGGTACACCGCGCTTGGTCAATGCCATGGCCAACAGCGCGATGGTGACCTGCTCGCCCGTGGACACGATCACATCCAGTTCGCGCGGAACCGGATGCTCGCTGATCTGCTTGGCCAGGTCGATCAGTCTATTGGTTTCGCCGCTCATGGCAGACAGCACGACCACCAGGTCGTCGCCTGCCTCACGGTGCTTCTTGACCTTGTCGGCTACCTGCTCGATCCGCTCGATGGAACCGACAGAGGTGCCGCCAAATTTCTGTACGATCAACGCCATTTCAATGGTGCCTCAGCCCATACAGGGCCCCAAAAAACAATCCAACCTGAAGGGCAGGAAAACTCACCCCAGCAGGGCCATGAACGCCAATCGCGCTCAAGCCACCCTGCCCTTCATCTCAAAGTCCCTGCTCTGCGAACGGCACGGCAAGCGCCAGGGCCTGATCCAGGGCCGCGACGTCGACGCCGCCCCCCTGCGCCATGTCCGGACGCCCGCCGCCCTTGCCACCCACTGCCGCAGCGGCTTGCTTCATCAGATCGCCAGCCTTGAGTTGGCTGGAGAGGTCTTTGGTCACGCCGGCCACCAGCACGACCTTGCCCTCATGCTCGCTGCCCAGCAGGATCACTGCATGGCCGAGCTTGTTCTTAAGCTGATCGACCAGGGCGAGCAAGGCCTTGCCATCCTGCCCGTCTACACGGGCGGCAAGCACCTTGGCACCCTTGACCGCCACAGCCGCGTTGGAGAGATCATCCCCGGCGGCACTGGCGGCCTTGGCCTGCAGCTGCTCGAGCTGCTTCTCCAGCTGGCGGTTGCGCTCGAGCACAGCCGACAGCTTGTCGATCAGGTTGTCGCGATTACCTTTGACCAGTTGCGCAGCTTCCTTGACCTGCTCCTCGGCAGCGTTCAAATATGCCAGCGCAGCGGCACCGGTCACGGCCTCGATACGACGCACGCCCGACGCCACGCCGCCTTCGCTGATGATCTTGAAGACGCTGATGTCGCCTGTGCGCTTGGCATGAATGCCCCCGCACAGCTCCACCGAAAAGTCGCCACCCATGGTCAGCACGCGCACCGTATCGCCGTATTTCTCGCCGAACAGGGCCATGGCACCCTTGGCTTTGGCCGTCTCGATGTCGGTCAACTCGGTTTGCACAGGCGTGTTGCGGCGCACTTCGCGGTTGACGATGTCTTCCAGCGCCTTCAGTTGCTCAGGCTTCACCGCTTCGAAGTGGCTGAAGTCGAAGCGCAGGCGTTGGCTGTCCACCAGCGAGCCTTTCTGCTGCACATGCTCGCCCAGCACCTGGCGCAAGGCTTCATGCAGCAGGTGGGTCGCCGAGTGATTCAGGGCGGTGGCGTGCTGCACGTCGGCATCGACCTTGGTCTGTACCGGAGAGCCTACGACCAGCGCACCGGTGGCGACCACACCGTGATGCAGGAAGGCGCCACCGGTCTTGGTGGTGTCCCGCACGTCAAAGCGCGCCGAACCTGCCTGGATGTAACCGGAGTCGCCCACCTGGCCACCGGACTCGGCGTAGAACGGGGTGCGATCGAGCACGATCACACCTTCCTGGCCCTCGCCCAGTTGGTCCACAGGCTGGCCATCGTGGTACAGCGCGATGATCCTGGCCGAGGCTTCGGTGGCCTCATAACCCAGGAACTCGGTCGCACTGTCGACCTTGACCAGGCTGTTGTAGTCCATGCCGAACGCGCTGGCAGAGCGTGCACGTTCGCGCTGGGCTTCCATTTCACGCTCGAAACCGGCCTCGTCGATGGTGAGCTCGCGCTCACGGGCGATGTCGGCAGTGAGGTCCATGGGGAAGCCGTAGGTGTCATAGAGCTTGAACACCACATCGCCCGGCACCACGCTGCCCTGCAACTGGGCCAGGTCCTGCTCGAGGATCCGCAGACCCTGCTCAAGTGTCTTGGCGAACTGTTCTTCTTCGGCCTTGAGCACACGTTCGATGTGCGCCTGCTGGCTACCCAGCTCAGGGAACGCTTCACCCATCTCGGCGACCAGCGCGGCGACGATCTGGTAGAAGAAGCTGCCCTTGGCGCCCAGCTTGTTGCCGTGACGGCAAGCACGACGAATGATGCGGCGCAGCACATAGCCACGGCCTTCGTTCGAAGGCAACACGCCGTCGGCAATCAGGAAGCCGCAGGAGCGGATGTGGTCGGCCACCACTTTCAGCGAGGCCTGCCCCTCGTTGGTACAACCGATGGCCGTGGCCGCCGCTGACAGCAGGTTCTGGAACAGGTCGATCTCGTAGTTCGAATGCACGTGCTGCAGCACGGCGCTGATGCGCTCCAGGCCCATGCCGGTATCGACCGACGGCGCCGGCAGCGGGTGCAGCACGCCGTCGGCGGTACGGTTGAACTGCATGAACACGTTGTTCCAGATCTCGATGTAACGGTCGCCGTCTTCTTCGGGCGACCCGGGCGGGCCACCCCAGATGTCTGCGCCGTGGTCATAGAAGATCTCGGTGCACGGCCCGCATGGGCCTGTGTCGCCCATGGTCCAGAAGTTGTCCGACGCGTAGGGTGCGCCCTTGTTGTCGCCGATGCGGACCATGCGCTCAGCCGGCACGCCCACTTCCTTGGTCCAGATATCGTAGGCTTCGTCGTCGGTGGCATAGACCGTGACCCAGAGCTTGTCCTTGGGCAGGTTCAGCCACTTCTCCGACGTCAGAAAGGTCCAGGCGAAGGTGATGGCGTCGCGCTTGAAATAATCACCGAAGCTGAAGTTGCCCAGCATTTCGAAGAAGGTATGGTGACGTGCGGTGTAACCGACGTTTTCCAGGTCATTGTGCTTGCCACCGGCGCGCACGCACTTCTGGCTGCTGACAGCACGGGTATAGGCGCGCTTCTCCGCTCCGAGGAAACAGTCCTTGAACTGGTTCATGCCGGCATTGGTGAACAACAGGGTCGGGTCGTTGTTCGGAATCAGCGAACTGGACGCGACTCGGGTATGCCCCTGTTCTTCGAAGAAGCGAAGGAAGGCTTCACGGATTTCTGCGCTTTTCATAGGATCTTCCACGGAAACGGCGGCCCATCAGGGCAAAGCGTCGACGAAACGACGGCAAAGGGCCGCATTATATCGGGCCTGCAGGCTTGGTGCAGTGAGTTTGTGCTATTGAAATGGCCGAATCGGCTATTGGCAGCGTCAAACGCATCAATCATTCATCACGCCTGATGCTAAATCCCCGGCTTCCCAACTGGCAACTCCTGAAACCGTTGCCTGCAACCGGTATCCCCGACAGGCGGCCTGAGCCCCGGGAATCAGCGTCCTGGCAGAATTAGCCACGCACCCCTGCGTATCACCGGCTCATTGAATACAGCGTCGGCCAAGCCTAAATAACTACCGCACCCAGCAAGCCCGGCAGCCTTAGCGTGAATGCTCTTGAACAGGAGATCATGCCCATGACTGCAGTAACCCAAACCGTCAATATCGACGGCGGCGACAATAGTGAGCGCTTGAGCTTCGGGGAACTGGACGAAGCGTTAGCCTACGACACCACAGACGGCGAAGAACGTCTGGGGTCTCGCGTCTATTTTGATTACGAGCTGTACAAACTCTATTCGGCTGGCCAGCTCAACATCCAACGAAGGGTGATCGAGGCATTCGACGACAACGTGAAGGTAGGCACCGTCGATGAAATCCAGGTCTGGCTCGATACGGTGAATGTTAGCCTGAACCAGGAATGCGGCCTGGATCTGGAAATAGACGGCGCGCCGCTGAGACTGAACAGGTCCACACCCGATCAGCGTGTGCATCTGCTGTTCAGTGGCCAGGAGATTCCAGCGGGGCTGGCCGATAATGCCGACGGCACACTGCGCGTGGATGCCAATGCCAGCGCTGATGCGCGGTTCGAAACCACTGCCATCGACCACCTGTTCATCTACGGCACACCGCAATTCCAGAACCGGGTGTATGAGCAGCTCGCACTGCTGTCGGGTTACCCAGAGTTGAAGAGGGCATTGGATGCTGCCCGCCAGGGCTATGCCGATGTGCCCGACATCGTGCTCATGCAATGCCATGCAGGCCCGGCGCAGCAGGGACCAGGCTTCGACCTGAGCCGCGTCATCCCAGCCAGATACGCCCATTTGCTACCCGGTGCCTACACCGCTGTACTGTACGACCCTTACCAAGCCAAGGGCCTGGACGGCCTGACTGCACTTGCCAGGCTGCTGCAGGACGCATACGAAGCCTTGACCCCAAGCGTACTGGTACCGGCTCTGGATATCGACATCTAGGGCTCAGGCCAGGTTTTCACCGTCATCAGGTACCACGATGATGCCCGCCCTGAGGCCATTGCGAACCTTGGGGTTGGGGAAGATGATCCGTGCGCCCTCCTCTTCGATCACCCAGCGCACGCCGGCAAGGTCATCGGCCAGCAGGTAGCCCTTGTTCAGCGGGGAGAAATTCTGGATGTCTGCTGGCAGGTGCAAGCGGAAACCATCGCTGTGCTTGATGACCTCACGCGCCACGCTGAACAACTGCAACCCCTCAAGCGACACGTCGTCATCGGGCTCGGTGGCTTGAAGGATGCGCACTAGCCGGGCTTCGAGCTTGTCGAGATTCACCGCGTCGTTCTGGCCAAAGGGGCGGGCCTTGCCCAGCTCAAGGGTAAAGGCCTCGGCGTCGAGCTGCTCGTAGGTAAACGCACTGAACGTGATTGAAGGCTTGCACTGCAGCAGTACCGCCTCCATGCCCGCTGCTGCCAGGCGGGCCAGTTCGCGCCGGGAATGCGCACGTCCTTGCTTGAAGGGATACAGCGCGAACTGCTCGATCCTGGAGCCTCGAATGGCCGTGTGCAGGTCGTAGTGCAGGCGACTACGCCCAGGCTTGCTGAAGAAGACCCGTGCGAACTGTTCGAGCTCCGCAGCGCGCAACGCCTCCGGCCCGCTGGACTGCTCGTGGCGGCCATTGAACAGGCGGTTGATGTCCTGTTCGATGAACCGCTCACCCTTGATGATGGCCGCCGGGTTGCCGAACAGGAACAGCACGCGCGCCCTGGGCACGATATCCCCGCGCGCAACGCCATGCAGCAAACGTTCGAGCAACTCGATCGGGGCCGTCTCGTTGCCGTGGATACCTGCAGACAGCAACAGGTCCAGGCCGCAGTCGTCAGCGGCGCTGGGGCTCACTTCCAGGGCACCCTGCCCCAGCCAGCGAAGGCGCACGCCCCTGGACGTCACTTGGGTCTTCTCGGCCGGTTCATGGCCGGTGAGGGTCAGCTCAAGCAGTTTGCCAAGGGCGAGCATGGCGGGCGTCCTCAGTGATGGTGGCCGCAGTCCGGGCCGTGAACGTGGTCGTCGTCTTCGCCCACGTCGGCCGGCTCCATTTCCAGTTGCAGGCTGACCAGGTTGGTCGCCAGGGGGCGCAGCAGCAGGTTGGCATACTCGGCATCGCCCTCCTCCACATCCACCCCGATCAGCAGTTGGCCACGGCCGTCCTGCTGGATCCATACTTCCTTGCCTTGCCACATCACGGCAAAGCGCGTGCACGAAGTTTCCAGCTGAGTGCCGTCTTCATCTTCCAGGATCAGGCGCAGGGCGTCGGTCATTGCAATTCTCTCTTCAAGGTTGGCGTTGGAACGGGTATACCGAGCCCAACTTGAGTATCTGGGTCAATTCGTCCAGTGCCGTACGGCACTCCTGCAACAACAGAGGATCGGCCAGGTCAGCGTCGACCAGACGGTCGCGGTAGTGCCGATCGACCCACTGCAGCAGTGTCTCGTACAACGGGGCGCTCATGATAACGCCTTGGTTCACCGCCGCCAGTTCCGTTTCGTTCAAGGCCACGCGAAGGCGCAGGCAAGCCGGCCCGCCGCCGTTTTGCATGCTCTGCTTGAGGTCGAACACCTGCACCTCCCGCACCGCCGTGTTCAGGCGGGTAAGCTGCTGCAGATACGCCCAGACCCGCTCATTGTTGCGGCACTCTTCCGGCACCACCAGCAGCATCGACCCATCGTCGCGGCTGAGCAACTGGCTATTGAACAGGTAGGAGCGCACGGCATCTTCTACCGATACGGTGGCACGCGGCACGCAAATGGCCTGCAACTCACCGCCCTTGGCGGCCAGCTTGATGCGAAGCTCGGTGAGCACGGCCTCGGTGTCGAGAAACGCATCCTCATGGTAGAACAGCACCTCCCCATTACCGACCGCGATCACATCGTTGTGAAACACACCTTGATCGATCACAGCGGGGTTCTGCTGAGCATAGACCACCGCGTCGGCGCTGAGCCCGTGCAGGCGGGCCACGGCCTGGGACGCCTCGAGGGTCTGGCGGGCTGGGTACTTCTGCGGAGCGGGGTAACGGTTGTCGAAGGCACTGCGGCCATAGACGAAAAATTCGACCCCAGCCTGCCCATAATCGTGGCAGAACCGCGTGTGGTTCGCGGCGCCCTCATCGCCGAATTGGGCGACGCCCGGCAAGGCGGGATGGTGGCTGAAATGCGCCTCGTCCCTGAACATCGCTGCCAGCACGCGGCTGGTGGTGGGGTGCTCGATACTGCGATGGTATTTGCAGTTGAGGTTGGCGGCAGTGAAGTGCACCCGTCCATCGGCCGTGTCGGCGCTGGGGCTGACTGTCGCGGCGTTGGCCACCCACATGCTCGACGCTGAGCAACTGGCCACCAGCAACGGCATGGCCTCCCGTGCGGCGCGCTGGATCACCTGGGCATCGGTGCCGGCGAAGCCAAGCTGGCGCAGTGCGGCCACATCGGGGCGCTCCTGAGGCGCCAGCACCCCTTGCTGGAAGCCAAGGTCGGCCAGCGCCTTCATCTTCGCCAGCCCCTGGCGCGCCGCTTCGCGCGGGTTGGACCCCTGGTGGCTGTTACTTTGAGAGGCCACGTTGCCGTAGGACAGGCCACCGTAGTTGTGGGTGGGCCCCACCAGGCCGTCAAAATTCACTTCGTATGCTTTCATCGGCAAGGCTCCGACCATCGTTATAGTGTGACGCCCGGCGCCAGGGTTGCCGGCAAGGTCAGGCCGGTGGCCTCCAGCGACGCGACGGGGTAGGCGCAGTAGTCGGCTGCGTAGTAGGCGCTTGCCCGGTGATTGCCACTGGCGCCCACCCCACCGAACGGCGCGCTGCTGGCAGCGCCGGTAAGCTGGCGGTTCCAGTTGACGATGCCTGCGCGGCTGTGGAGCCAGAAATGCTCGTAGCGGGCCTGGGAGTCGCTGAGCAACCCGGCAGCCAGGCCATAGCGGGTGTTGTTGGCTTCGGCAATGGCCGCCTCGAAATCGGGGTAGCGCAGCACCTGCAACAGCGGCCCGAAAAACTCCTCGTCCTTGCGCGGTGCCACGTCCGTGACATCGACGATACCCGGGGTCAGCAAGGCGGCGTCATGCTGCGGCTGCGTCATCTCCAGCAAGCTGACGCCGCCCCCGGCGATCAGCTCGGCCTGGGCGGCCAGCAGCGCGTGCGCCGCCTGCAGAGAAATCACCGAGCCCATGAATGGGGCTGGTTGCTGATCGAAAGCGCCCACGGCCAGGGTGCGGCTCACCTGAACCAGCCGCGCCAGCAACTGATCGCCCCATGGGCCCTGCGGCACCAGCAGTCGGCGCGCGCAGGTGCAGCGCTGGCCGGCCGAAATGAACGCCGACTGAACGATGGTGTAGACCGCAGCGTCGAGGTCCTGGACCTCGTCCACCACCAGCGCATTGTTCCCGCCCATCTCCAGGGCCAGAATCTTGTCGGGGCGGCCGGCGAACTGCTGGTGCAGCAGATGGCCAGTACCACTGGAGCCCGTGAAGAACAAGCCATCGATGCCAGGGTCGGCGGCCAAGGCCACACCCGTGTCACGCCCCCCTTGCACCAGGTTCAACACCCCGGTAGGCAGGCCGGCGGCAATCCAGCAATTGACGGTCAGCTCGGCCACCTTGGGCGTCAGCTCACTGGGCTTGAACACTACGCAGTTGCCAGCCAGCAGCGCCGGGACGATATGCCCGTTCGGCAAATGACCGGGGAAGTTGTAAGGTCCGAATACCGCCACCACGCCATGTGGCTTGTGCCGCAGCACTGCAGTGGCGTCAGCCAGTGGGCCGCTCTTCTCGCCGGTGCGTTCACGGTAGCTCTGCACCGAGATCGCCACCTTGTTGATCATGCTGGTGACTTCGGTAGCCGATTCCCACAAGGGCTTGCCGGTTTCCTCACCAATGCAATAGGCCAGCGCGTCGGCATGCTGTTTTAGCTGCGCGGCAAACTGTTCCAGCACCTCGATGCGCCCCTGCAGGCTCATGTGCGCCCAGGCGGGGAACGCCTGGCGCGCGGCCTGTACGGCAGTCCGCACCTGGCCTGCATCAGCCCCTTGACCTTGCCAGACGGTCGCCTGGCTCACCGGGTTGAGCGATGCCAGGTGCTCGCCGCGCCCTGCTACCCAGTTACCGCCGATGTAATGCGTGGTCATTTACTGGCCCTCCCGGGCGGCCGACAGGGGCACGGCCCGCACGTTGTCGCCTGCACCCATGCGCAGGCGCTTGGCCGTCAGCGGGTCGACCACCAAGGTGCCCGCCGCCAGCCGAGCCGGGGCAGCCGTGATCCGGCAGTCGTCGCGCTTACGGTTGTGGATGATGAAGGGCGTGGCATCCTCACCAGGCGTACCGATGGCCAGTACCAGTGTCTGGCTGTCGCGTACCGCGCGGATGCGGGCCGTGTCGCATTCGATGGCAGGCCCTGCGTCGAAAATGTCCACGTACCCCTGATAGGTGAAGCCTTCCTGCTTGAGCATGGCCAATGCTGGCTCGGTGTCGGCATGCACCCGGCCGATCACGCTGCGCGCCGCTTCGGACAGGAAGCAGGTGTAAAGCGGGAACCTGGGCATCAGCTCGGCGATGAATGACTTGTTGCCCACACCCGTCAGGTAGTCGGCCTGGCTGAACTCCATCTTGAAGAAGTGGCGGCCCAGGCTCTCCCAGAACGGCGAGCGCCCCTGGGCATCGGACATGCCACGCATCTCCGCCATGATCTTCTGACCGAACAGCTCGGGAAACTCGGCGATGAACAACATGCGCGCCCGGGACAACAGCCGACCATTGAGCCCTGAGCGGTAGTCATGGCGCAGGAACAGCGAGCACAGCTCGGAATTGCCGGTCAGGTCGTTGGCCAGGAACAGCGTGGGTATCTCGCGGTAGATCTTTAATTCCTGGGACGCACTGACGGTGAGCCCGACGCGGTAGTTGTACCAAGGCTCGCGCAAGCCTACGGCGCCAGCGATTGCACTGATGCCCACGACCAGCCCTTCGTCGTTTTCCAGCACGAAGAGGTAGTCGGTATCACCGCGCTCGGCTTCACCGCGAAAGCTCTTTTCCGCCCACCCTACGCGATGCTCCAGGCGTTCCTCGTTGGCAGGCAGCGTGGTCAGCCCCGTGGTGCCGGTGCTGCGTGCCAATTCGATCAACGCAGGCAGGTCGCTGCTGCGTACAGGACGAACGATCATGCTATCTCCTTGTGCGGCGGCATCAACCGGCGCGAAACTCTGCTAATCCTGCAAGATGGCGGTCGGCGCTCAGGCCGCGACCAGCCGCACACTGGCACCCTCGCCCACGCCCAGGGCGTCGGCCACCTCCTGGCTCAGGCTGACGGGCTTGCCAGGTACCCAGTCCAATTCCACCAGCACGGCACGGTAATCTTGCAGCTGGCCATTGCAGACCAGGTACGGCCGCGTGCCGCGGGCCGCCACCGGCTCGACTTTCACGGGCGCCACGCGGCTTTGTGCAATCGAACGAATACCGGAGGTACGGGCATGCAGGGTCGGGCCGCCATCGAAGATGTCGATGTAGTGCTCGGTTTCGAAGCCTTCGCGCATGAGGATGTCGAATGTGATCTGCGCCCGCGGGTGCACCTGGCCCATGGCTTCCTGCGCAGCGTCAGGCAGCAACGGCACGTAGATAGGGTAATGGGGCATCAGTTCAGCCAGGAACGTGCGGCTTTTGAGGCCGCACAGGCGCTCGGCATCGGCGTAGCTCAAGTCGAAGAAGTTGCGCCCGATGGCGTCCCAGAAAGGCGACTCGCCCTGCTCGTCGCTGAAGCCTACGATTTCCGTCACAACCGACTCGGCGAACCGCTCGGGGTGCGATGCCATGAACAGCAGGCGACCCCGGGAATTGAGTTCGGCCCACCCACTGCCCACAAGCTCGGGCAGCACGTAGAAGCTGGTCAGCAAACTGTTGCCGGTCAAGTCGTGACACAGCGACAGGACGTGAATCTTGTTGTGGATCTTCAGTTCCCGCGAGGCGTGAACGAAGGTTTCGTTACGAAAACTGTAGAAAGGCTCGGAATAGCCTGCCGAGGCAACGATGGCCGAGCAGCCAGCCAGCTTGCCGGTCTCACTGTCTTCGAGTACGAAGAAGTAGCGTTCCTCGCCGTTGAAGCTCACCTCGGCGGCGAAGGAAGTTTCGGAGGCGGCGATCTTGTCGCCCAGCCGAGCGCTGTCGTCCGGCAACGAGGTGACACCAATGGGGCTGTCCGCAGCCATTCGCTGCACTTCGTTCAGATCAGCCATTTGCGCCGGGCGCATCACCAGCATGGTGTCACTCCTTGGAAAACGCGCTGCCAATGGCGGCGCGTGAAAAAGGCAGGCGCCAGGCGCCTGCGTTGGAATCCGGGCTCACCGGCCGGTGTTGCAACCGGCGCGGCGCCAACCCTGCGAGCCGGCTCAGCCTTGGGTCAAGGTGACCACGGCACGTTCGAAGCGCTGCAGGCCTTCGTCGATGTCGGCATCTTCGACAACCAGGCTAGGGGCAAAACGCACCACGTCAGGCCCTGCCTGCAACACCATGACGCCTTCTTTCTCGGCGGCATTGAGCACGTCCTTGGCCTTGCCCTGCCAGGCCTCGGAAAGCACACAACCGATCAGCAGGCCCACGCCGCGGACATGACTGAACAGCCCATTGTCACGACCGATCTGCTCCAGACGGGCCTTGAATCGCTCGTGCTTGGCCTTGATGCCCGCCAGGGTCTGCGGGGTGTTGATCACATCCAGCACGGCGCAGGCCACCGCGCAGCCCAGCGGGTTGCCCCCGTAAGTCGTACCGTGGGTGCCGACAGCCAGGTGCTTGGCCAGGTCATTGGTAGTGAGCATGGCGCCAATCGGGAAGCCGCCGCCCAGGCTCTTGGCGCTGGTCAGGATGTCGGGCGTCACGCCGTAGTGCTGGTAGGCGTACAGCGACCCGGTACGACCGACACCGGTCTGTACTTCATCGAATATCAGCAAGGCATTGTGCTGGTCGCACAAGGCGCGCGCGCCTTCCAGATAGGCCTTGTCAGCCGGGACCACACCGCTTTCACCCTGGATCGGCTCGATCACGACAGCGCAGGTCTTGTCGGAAATCTGCGCTTTCAACGCTTCCAGGTCGTTGTAGGGCACGTGGCTGATCCCGGTGATTTTGGGCCCGAAACCATCGGAATATTTTGGCTGACCACCCACGCTCACGGTAAACAACGTGCGGCCGTGGAAGCTGTTGAGCGTTGCGATGATCTCGTGCTTTTCAGGGCCGAAGCGATCATGGGCTACGCGGCGGGCCAACTTGAACGCCGCCTCGTTGGATTCGGCGCCGGAATTGCAGAAGAACGCGCGATCGGCAAACGTGGCCTCTACCAGTTTGTGAGCCAGGCGCAGGGCCGGCTCGTTGGTGAAGACGTTGGATACATGCCACAGGGTATTGGCCTGATCGGTCAGTGCCTTGACCAAGGCCGGATGGCAATGACCCAGTGCATTGACGGCGATGCCACCGGCAAAGTCGATCAATTCGCGGCCAGTCTGGTCCCAGACACGGGAGCCCTCGCCTCGCACAGGAATGAAGGCCGCCGGGGAATAGTTGGGGACCATGACCTGATCGAAATCGGCACGTAGCACCGGGGCTTGCTCAACGGACATCTGAGTCTCCTGAAGAGGATCGCTGACCTGAAAGTGGCGAGCGATGGGGGGATTGTAAGGAACGAAGACCGCGTGGCCTTGCGGCCAAGCGACAACTTGTTACAGCGCAAAACCGGCATTCGGGCGGGCTTTCGGCAATGCGACAAACACTGTCGCAATCGCGCAGTGTACGGCAGAGAAGAAGCTGGGTGAACGGGTGTTCACCTAGTTGTGCAGCCCGGCCGCGCTGACACGTCGACTAGCCTTTTTCAGCCGGCGCGGAGCTCAGTTCGAACGGGCTGCTGTTGCGTCGCTGATTGCGGTCTTCACGGGGCGTGGCGCCAAAGAAGTTGCGGTAGGCGCTAGAGAAATGCGGGCCGGAGGAGAAGCCGCACGACAGGCCTATCTGGATGATGGACTTACTGGTCTGCATCAGCATCTGCCGTGCCTTGTTCAGGCGCAGCTCCAGGTAATACTGGCTCGGCACCCGGCTCAGGTACTGTTTGAAGATGCGCTCGAGCTGTCGCCGTGACACGCAGACATGCTGGGCAATTTCATCGGTGGTCAGCGGCTCCTCGATGTTGGCTTCCATCAACAGCACCGCCTGAGTGAGCTTGGGGTGGCTCGAGCCCAGCCGGTTTTGCAGCGGAATGCGCTGGCGCTCACCGCCCTCGCGAATACGCTCGACCACCAGTTCCTCGGACACCGCGCCTGCCAGCTCAGCGCCATGGTCCCGGGCCAGCACTGCCAGCAACAGGTCGGTTACCGCCATGCCGCCGCAGGCCGTCAGGCGATCGCGGTCCCAATCGAACAGGTGGCTGGTGGCGATGACCTTGGGGAACCGTTCGGCAAAATCGTCCTGCCAGCGCCAATGCACGGCCGCGCGATAGCCATCGAGCAGGCCGAGCATGGCCAGTGGATAGACCCCGGCAGACAACCCGCCAATCATGCAGCCGCTTCGGGCCAATTGCTTGAGCGCTGTCGACAGGCCAGCCCCGATGTTGCCCGGCGCTTCATCGGCCATCAGAAACAGCTTGTGGCACCCTTCCAGGCGCCCGTTCCAGGGCTCGCCCGGCATGCGCCAGCTGCCTTCGACCGGGGCTTCGGCCTGCAGGAACAGTGTTTCGTACACCACATCGGGATGGACCCGCTGCGCCACCTGCAGGACTTCTTCGGCCAGCGCCAGGGTCAGTGGCCGGGTGCTGGGCCAGATGAGAAAACCGATTCGCTGGGTGGTCATAGGGTAAGGTCCGAAACCTGAGATCGTTCGATTCGATGCGCCGGGTCAGGCTGCGCGTGACACGCAGCATGCCCTATCGTGGTGCAAAAAAGCAGCTTTTACTTCAGGCTGCCGGACAGGAACTGCTTCAGGCGTTCCGAACGCGGGTTGGCCAGCACCTCGCGTGGGCAGCCGGTCTCCTCGACCAGGCCCTTGTGCAGGAACACCAACTGGTTCGACACCTCGCGGGCAAAGCCCATTTCGTGGGTTACCACCACCATGGTCCGGCCTTCCTGGGCCAATGCCTGCATCACCTTGAGCACATCGCCGACCAGCTCAGGGTCCAGGGCCGAGGTCGGTTCGTCGAACAGCATGACCTCAGGTTCAACGGCCAGCGCCCGTGCAATGGCCACCCGCTGCTGTTCGCCACCGGACATGTGGCCTGGGAAGGCATCCTTGCGGTGAGCGACCCCGACCTTCTCAAGGTAGTGCTCGGCCTTCTCAAGCGCCTCCTTGCGGCTGACCCCCAGCACGTGCACTGGCGCCTCGATGATGTTCTCCAGCGCCGTCATGTGCGACCACAGGTTGAAATGCTGGAACACCATCGCCAGGCGCGAGCGCATGCTTTGCAGCTGGCGCGCATCGGCTGCCTTGAGTGCGCCATCCTTGCCGGGGGTCAGTTTCAGCTCTTCGTTATTGAGCAGTATCTTGCCCGCATGGGGCTGCTCCAGCAGATTGATGCAGCGCAGGAAGGTGGACTTGCCCGAGCCACTGGAGCCGATGATGCTGATGACATCGCCTGCCTTGGCCGCCAGAGAAACACCCTTGAGGACCTCGTGGCTGCCGTAGCGCTTGTGCAGGTCTTGGACTTGGAGTTTGTACATGCTGTCGATTCTCACAGAGCGGTCAGTGCTTGCGCGGCGCCAGGTAGCCGAGCCAGCGGCGTTCGGCCATCTTGAACAGGCGCACCAGGATGAAGGTCAGGCACAGGTAGAACACGCCCGCCGTGATGTAGGCCTCGAAAGGCAGGTAGTACTGAGCATTGACCGTGCGCGCGGCACCTGTGATGTCGATCAGGGTCACGATCGATGCCAGGCTGGTGGTTTGCAGCATCATGATCACTTCATTGCTGTATTGCGGCAGCGCACGGCGCAGCGCAGACGGCAGCAGGATGCGTCGGTACATCTTCATGCGCGACATGCCCATGGCCTTGGCCGCCTCGATCTCGCCGTGGGGCGTGGCCTTGAGGCTGCCGGCAACGATCTCGGCGGTGTAGGCACTGGTGTTGATGGCGAAGGCCAGGCACGCGCAGAAGGTCGCGCTGGACAGCAAGGGCCAGAACACGCTGGCCCGCACGGCTTCGAACTGGGCCAGGCCGTAGTAGATCAGGAACAGCTGCACCAGCATGGGCGTGCCACGAATGACGTAGGTGTACAGCCAGGCCGGCAGGTTGACCCACGGGCGCTTCGACACGCGCATCAAGCCTAGCGGAATGGCCGCCAGCAAGCCGAAGAACAACGAGACCGCCAGCAGCTTGAGGGTGGTGAGCAGGCCGTCGAAATACATCGGCAACGCTTCCCAGACCACGTTGTAGTCGAAGATCATAGTTCGGTCACCTTGACACCCACCGAGTAGCGGCGCTCCAGATACTTCAGCGCCAGCAGCGAGACACTGGTCAGCACCAGGTACAAGGCGGCCACTGCCAGGAAGAAGGTGAAGGGTTCACGGGTGGCATCGGCCGCCTGCTTGGCCTTGAACATCATGTCCTGCAGGCCGACCACCGAAATCAACGCCGTGGCCTTGGTCAGCACCAGCCAGTTGTTGGTAAAGCCTGGAATCGCCAGGCGAATCATTTGCGGCACCTGGATGCGGAAGAACACCTGCCGGGCATTCATGCCGTAGGCGACACCCGCCTCGGCCTGGCCTTTTGGAATGCCCAGGAATGCACCCCGGAACGTTTCCGAGAGGTAGGCGCCGAAAATGAAGCCCAACGTCCCGATACCTGCCAGCAGCGGGTTCAGGTCGATGTAGTCGTCGTAGCCCACCAGCGGCGCCACGCGATTGATGATGTCCTGCCCGCCATAGAAGATCAGCAGGATCAGTACCAGATCCGGTATGCCGCGAATGACCGTGGAATACAGGTCGCCCAGCCAGGCCAGCCAGCGCACCGGCGACAAGCGCAGTGCCACGCCGATCAGGCCGAGCACGATGGCCAGGGCCATCGACGAAAGGGCGAGCTGTAGCGTCAGCCACGCCCCATCGAGGATGACTGCCCCGTAGCCTTTCAACATGTTGAGGTCCTCGACCTAGAGAATGAAAAATGGTGCAAACCTCAGCGCTCCTGCTGTTTGCACCATTGCACAGCGGTTGACGGCTGACTCAGTTCGCGTCTGGGCCGTAGATGTCGAAGTTGAAGTATTTCTTCTCGATCTCTTTGTACTTGCCGTTGGCACGGATGGCATCGATGGCCGCATTGATACGATCGACGTTGGCCTTGTCACCCTTGCGCACGGCAATGCCGACGCCGTCACCGAAGTACTTCACGTCGGTGAAGGCCGGACCGACAAACGCGAAGCCCTTGCCGGCATCGGTCTTGAGGAAGCCATCTTCCAAAAGGGTGGCATCGGCCACGGTGCCGTCCAGGCGGCCAGCCGCCACGTCGAGGTAGATTTCGTTCTGGGTGCCGTAGGGCACCACGGTGGCCCCTTTGGGCGCGAGCACTTCCTTGGCGAAGCGATCGTGGATCGAGCCACGCTGCACGCCAATCTTCTTGCCCTTGAGCTCATCGAGGCTGTCGGTAACCGCGGTACCCTCCTTCATGACCAGACGCGCCGGGGTGAGGTAGTAACGCTTGGTGAAGTCCACCGACTTCTTGCGGTCCTCGGTGATGGACATCGAAGACAGGATGGCGTCGATCTTGCGCACCTTGAGCGCAGGAATCAGGCCGTCGAACTCCTGCTCGACCCAGGTGCACTTGGCTTTCATCTCTTCGCACAGGGCATTGCCGATGTCGTAGTCGAAGCCGGCGATGCTGCCATCGGGCTGCTTGAAAGCGAAGGGAGGGTAAGCCGCTTCGATACCGATTTTCAGCGGTTTTTCATCGGCCTGCGATACCAGGGAAAACACGGACAGCGCCAGGGCGCCAAGCAGTGCGAGCTTCTTCATCAGGTAACTCCATCGGTACGGGGCAATACAAGGCAGGTAACAGCTGCCCGATATGCGAATGGTTACAACGCGAGCCGCGCAGGGTTCGACCAAGGTCGCAGACCACGAGCGAGTGAATGGCATTTTAACGACAGCCCGGTAGTCGAAATTTCTTCAAAGCGACAACTACTTACAGAAGCGCTTGAAACCGCTACGGGCGATGTTGACAGCCAATGCAGAATATGCAAAAGCGCAAGAAATTGAACCCATGAATCTAGCAAATCCTGGGCCTATTATTGGCAAACCCTTGTGGGACGGCAAGTGTAGCGTGATAGACCGGCACACATGACAGCCCAAATGCCCTCAAACAGCGCGAAGTGTTTCCAGGCGCCCCGCTATAGCGCATTGCCGGTGACAGAAAAGTAACCGATCACTGTCGGGTAGCAGATTCAGCCGTCTATTAAAGCAAAAACCCCGCCGGTTCACCCGGCGGGGCCGATGTTGGACGCTGGCGTACTGCCGGCGCGACCCAAATTACCTGGCCATCAAGCTTGGATCTCGGGCCGCGCGCGGTGCCGTCAAGCCGTGGCCAAGCTCATGGCCTTGTGCGTGTCGATCAGGTGCTGCACGACACCTGGGTCTGCCAAGGTCGAGATATCCCCCAGTGCGTCATACTCGGCGGTTGCGATCTTGCGCAGGATGCGGCGCATGATCTTGCCCGAACGGGTCTTTGGCAACCCTGGCGCCCACTGGATCACATCCGGCGAAGCGATCGGGCCGATTTCCTTGCGCACCCAGTTCTTCAGTTCAAGGCGCAGTTGCTCGCTTGGCTCGACGCCGGCATTGAGGGTGACGTAGACGTAGATACCCTGGCCCTTGATGTCGTGCGGCACGCCCACCACCGCGGCCTCGGCCACCTTCGCATGCGCCACCATGGCACTTTCGATCTCGGCGGTGCCCATGCGGTGGCCCGAGACGTTCAGCACGTCATCCACGCGACCGGTGATCCAGTAGTAGCCGTCCTCGTCGCGGCGCGCGCCGTCACCGGTGAAGTACATGCCCCGGAAGGTCTTGAAGTAGGTATCGACGAACCGGTCGTGGTCACCGTACAGCGAGCGCGACTGGCCTGGCCATGAATCGAGGATCACCAGGTTGCCCTCGGTCGCGCCTTCGATCAGGTTGCCCAGGTTGTCCACCAGGGCCGGCACCACGCCAAAGAACGGGCGCGTGGCCGAGCCTGGCTTGAGCGCCGTCGCCCCTGGCAACGGGCTGATGAGGATGCCGCCGGTTTCGGTCTGCCACCAGGTGTCGACGACCGGGCAACGCTCCTTGCCCACGGTCTTGTAGTACCAGTTCCAGGCTTCGGGGTTGATCGGCTCGCCCACAGAGCCCAGCAGGCGCAGGCTGGAACCGTCGGCACCGTCCACCGCCGCCTGCCCTTCGGCCATCATGGCGCGGATGGCGGTGGGTGCGGTGTAGAGGATGTTGACTTTGTGCTTGTCGACGATCTTGGACACGCGGGTGATGTCCGGGTAGTTCGGCACACCTTCGAACAACACGGTGGTGGCACCGTTGGCGAGCGGGCCGTAGACGATGTAGCTGTGGCCCGTGACCCAACCGACGTCGGCGGTGCACCAGTACACCTCGCCCGGGCGGTAGTCGAACACGCGCTCATGGGTCAGCGCCGCGTACACCAGGTAGCCACCGGTGGTGTGCAGCACGCCCTTGGGCTTGCCGGTCGAGCCGGAGGTATAGAGGATGAACAGGGCTTCCTCAGCCCCCATTTCCTTCGGCGCGCAATGGCTGGAGGCCACTTTCATCAGGTCTTCGTACCAGATGTCGCGGTGCTGGTGCCAGGCGATGTCGCCGCCGGTGCGCTTGCAGACGATGATCTTCTGCACGCTGCTGGTTTCAGGGTTGGTCAGCGCCAGGTCGACGTTGGCCTTGAGCGGTGTACGGCGACCGCCGCGCACGCCTTCGTCCGCCGTGATCACCACCTTGGACTTGCAATCGATGATGCGCCCTGCCAGGGCCTCGGGCGAGAACCCACCGAATACGACTGAATGGATTGCACCGATACGGGCGCAGGCCAGCATGGCGACCACAGCCTCTGGGATCATCGGCATGTAGATGGTGACCACATCGCCGCGGTGCACGTCCTGCCCACGCAAGGCGTTGGCGAACTTGCACACCTGCTCATGCAGTTCGCGGTAGGTGATGTTGCGGTGTTCGGAGGGGTCGTCGCCTTCCCAAATGATGGCCAGTTGATCGCCACGCTCTTCCAGATGGCGGTCCAGGCAGTTGGAGGAAACGTTCAGAGTGCCGTCGGCAAACCATTTGATGTCCACATGGTGGTCATCGAAGGAGGTCTGCTTGACCTTGGTGAAGGGCTTGATCCAGTCAATGCGCTGGGCCTGCTCACGCCAGAAGCCGTCCGGGTTGATCACCGACTGCTGGTACATGGCCTTGTAGGTGGCCTCGTCTGTCAGGGTAGTGGCCGCGATCTCGGGACGAACGGGATACAGTGGAGCCGCACTCATCGTGTTTACCTCGGTGTAATAGTTGTTTTTGTATGGGACCGATGTAACTGTACCAGAGCGATAACCGCCATTCGACGTTGGTAGTAATTTGCCAGTCGATCAGGTCGCAACCGCTCAGGCGCGGGCATTTTGCTGCCTGCCAGGTTAAAGGCCTCGCAGATTGTTACCAATTTCACCAACAGACTTTATCAAAAGCCCCACTGTTTCAGCCTGGGCCACAGTTCTAGAATTGATCTCGCCAGCAACGGCAAGAAGATTGACAACCTGTAACCGCCCCCACGAAGGCAACTGTCAATTTTCTGCAAACGTGATCAATACCTTGACGGTTGTCGTAGTGCCTGACGCACTGCGCGCACCCTGACGACTTTAAACAGGCAGATTAAACATGAAAGCTTTAATGGTAGTACTGCTGGGCAGTCTGTGCGGGACGGCCATGGCCGACGAAGCCCAGGCCGCCGAACAGGCACCGGTTGAACAGTACAGTTACTCGCAACACCTGGACATCGACCACGTCATTTCCATGAGTGAAATCCCCAATGTCTGCGGCGTAGTGCCTGCTCGCATGACCTACGCCGACTCGCAAGGCCATACCCACGTGCTGGAATACCGCGTGATGGGCAATGGCTGCTCAAACGGCTGACAGCGCGGCGACCAAGGGGGCCGAATGACCCCCTTCGCGGCCGTCTGCACACAAGTAACACTCAAAAGTTAGAAGCAACAGGCCCCCTACACTTAGCACCGCCCACTCAGTGCCCTGCCGATTTGCCCAGTGAATAATCTTTCAACTTATTGGCAATGGTCGTGTGCGATACACCCAAGCGCTTGCCCAATGCTCGGCTGCTTGGAAACTCCTTGAGCAAACTTTCCAATACGGCTTTTTCAAAACGCCCGACAATATCGGACAATCCACCGTCCAGTGAAAAATCACCTAAGGGCTGTCGCACGCCATAATCGGGCAATCGCACATGTTCAGTCTTGACCACACCGTTTTCACATAACGACACAGCCTGGAACACCACGTTTTCCAACTGTCGAACGTTACCCGGCCACTCATAGCTGGCCAACTTTTGCATCGCCCCCGGCGCCAGGCGAGGCATGGCGCATCCGATCTGCCGACTGGCCTGATCGAGAAAATACTGCACCAGCCCATCAAGCCCATCCATGCACTCGCGCAAGGGCGGAATGTGCAATGACAGCACATTGAGCCGGTGGTACAGGTCCTGCCGGAACTCGCCCCGGGCACAAAGCTCGGACAGGTCCACCTGCGTGGCGCAGATCACCCGCACATCCAGATAGACCTCCTCGTCGCTGCCCACACGCCGAAAACATCCGTCTTGCAAGAACCGCAGCAACTTCACCTGAAGCCGCGGGCTCATTTCAGCCACGCCATCGAGAAACAGCGTGCCGCCGGCCGTCAGCTCCAGCAGCCCCAGCTTGCCTTCGGCGCGGGCGCCCTCGAAGGCGCCCGGCCCGTAGCCGAACAGCTCTGTCTCGGCCATCGACTCAGGCAAGCCGGCGCAGTTGAGCGCCATCAGCGGTGATTGTCCACGCGGGCTGGCCAGGTGGCACGCCCTGGCCAGAAGCTCCTTGCCGGTGCCGGTCTCCCCCTCGATCAACAGCGGTGCATCCAGCGGCGCCATTCGCCTGGCTTCACGGACAACGGCAGCCATCAGACGTGAACTCTGGAAAATGCTGTCGAACCCCCGCAACTCCTGCTTGCGCACATTGTAGATACGCTCACCGATGCGATCGGCACGGTGCAAGGTGAGCACGGCGCCACCCAACGCTTCGCTGTCGTCATGCTCCGATTGCAGCGGCGCGATGTCGGCCAGGAACACATGGCCCCTGACCTGTACCCGCAGGCCGTTGATACGCGACTTGTTGCTACGCACCAGTTCCGGCAGGTCGAAGTCGTCCACGTAGCGAGCCAGAGGCAGGCCGGGCACTTCGTCGACTCGCACCCCCAGCAATTGGGCCGCCGATCGGTTCGCCGCCACAATGCTGCCACCCATGTCGATCGAGAGCACGGGAAACTCCAGCGCCCCTAACAGGGCATTGAGCTCCATGTGCCGGCGCTCGCTAGGCATCAGCCCCACGCGTTTGACGCCGAACACGCCCGTAATGGCCTCGAACTTGGGGCGCAGGGCCTGGAACTGAAGGTTGATGAGGTTCGGGCAGTGCAGGTAGATGGCGTTGCCATGGTCCCCACCCACTTCGCCCCGCAATACGTTGATGCCGTATTCGACCAGCAGGTTGAGGATGTCGCGCAGAATACCGATACGGTTCTGGCAGTGCACTTTGATACGCATAGAGGGTACGCCTGGCAAAAACTTCCCGTCTGAGCGGAAAACTTGTAAAGAAATGCTGACGAAATGACCGCTAACGATCATCGCAGGCGCTTGATGTTGGGACAAAATAGCGGATTTGTAAAATTATCCTTACAAGATAGCGTGTTTGCCTGCGCTCTAGCCCTTGCATAAGTAGGTGTGCACCGAGCAATAAAGGGTTATTTCTGATGCCTACCTGTACATAACGACAAGAGCCGACCAGGAGACCTTCATGAAGCACACCCAGTACGTGGCCCGCGAGCCGGATGCCCAGGGCTTCATCGATTACCCGCAGCAGGAGCATGGCGTGTGGAACACGTTGATCACCCGCCAACTGAAGGTGATCGAAGGGCGTGCCTGTCAGGAATACCTCGACGGTATCGAGCAGTTGAAGCTCCCTCATGACCGCATTCCGCAGCTGGGCGAGATCAACAAGGTGCTAGGGGCAACCACCGGCTGGCAGGTCGCTCGGGTTCCGGCATTGATTCCGTTCCAGACGTTCTTCGAGCTGCTCGCCAGCAAGCGCTTCCCGGTGGCGACATTCATTCGCACACCCGAAGAACTGGACTACCTCCAGGAACCAGACATCTTCCACGAAATCTTCGGCCACTGCCCGCTGCTGACCAACCCCTGGTTCGCCGAATTCACTCATACCTACGGCAAGCTGGGCTTGGCCGCCACGAAAGAACAGCGTGTTTACCTGGCGCGCCTGTACTGGATGACCATCGAATTCGGCCTGATGGACACACCCAACGGCCGCAAGATCTACGGCGGCGGCATTTTGTCCTCGCCCAAAGAGACGGTCTACAGCCTGTCCGGCGAACCGGAGCACCAGGCCTTCGACCCCATCGAGGCCATGCGCACCCCTTACCGGATCGACATCCTGCAGCCGGTGTACTTCATACTGCCAGAGCTCAAGCGCCTGTTCGACCTGGCTCATGAAGACATCATGGGCATGGTCGCGCAAGCCCAACAGCTGGGGTTGCACGCGCCGAAGTTTCCACCCAAGGTTGCCGCTTGACCGCTGCTTGCCACTCACAACGCCACATGGATAAGAACGTATGAATGCCTTGAACCAAGCCCACTGCGAAGCCTGCCGCGCCGATGCACCGAAAGTCAGCGAGCAGGAGCTTGCCGAGCTGATTCGCGAAATACCGGACTGGAACATCGAAGTGCGTGACGGGCACATGGAGCTTGAGCGCGTATTTTTGTTCAAGAATTTCAAGCATGCCCTGGCGTTCACCAATGCCGTCGGGGAAATTGCCGAGGCCGAAGGCCATCACCCAGGGCTGCTGACCGAGTGGGGCAAGGTGACCGTTACCTGGTGGAGCCACTCGATCAAAGGCCTGCACCGTAACGACTTCATCATGTGCGCACGCACCGACAAAGTGGCCGAGACGGCCGAAGGGCGCAAGTAAACTGCCCAAGGCTTCAGTCTCGGGGCTCACACGGGCGTGGCCGCCGGTCACGCCTTTTTTATGCCGCCAGAGCAGCCTTGAGCCTGCGGCATGAGGCGCCTTGATCGACCCGCTGCGGGGGCCGGGCGTAGGAAAAAGCCAAACTGTCATCCAGACTTGTGTATCCTGCCCCAGCTTCTTGAAGCTTCACACGCGCCTGGCGCAGCCTTTTCACTCACACTTGCGAGGAACGACGAGATGCACGAGATCCCGAATCTTCCCTTCCCAAGCCTGAACCCAGAAGAGCCCACCGTTACCGCCCATGCCGACTCGGCACCTGCCCGCGAGCAGGAAGGTGACGATCAGACCAGCGCCGATCAGGACTAGACCGCGCGCACTGGCTGTGTGAAAACGGCTGATCGACACCTGACGCTTCAGCACGTTTTCACACCGCTCGGTCGAGCAATTCTCCCTTCAGCGCCTGGCGAACTGCAACACCACTTCCAATGGATGACGCATCGGCCGCCCGGCCATGCGCTTGACCTGACTGCGGCAGGAATAGCCGGTCGCCAAAGGCTCCCCTTCCTTATCCAGTTTCAGCGCCCACGACTGCTCGAAGATGTCCTTCGAGGTCTGCTGATTGCGCGCCTCGTGCCCATAGGTACCCGACATGCCGCAGCACCCGGTGGCCTCGGTGATCAGCTTGAGCCCCATGCGTTCGAACACCTGCTCCCACTGCCGGGTGCTGGCAGGGGCGTTGGTCTTCTCGGTGCAATGGGCCAACAGGCGGAAGGTGGACGTGCTCCCTGCCGCTTGCTCGGGCAACGCGCTCAGCAGCCACTCCTGAGGCAACAGCACGGTGGGGCACCCTTCGAGCCCGGGCACTTTCGGGTATTCCTGGCGATAGACGAGGGTCATGGCCGGATCCAGCCCGACCAACGGCACCCCGCAGTCGGCCAGCGCCTTGAGCTGGGTGGCGTTGCGCACGGCGGCCTTGGCGAAGGCACCCAGAAAGCCCTGAACATGCAGCGGCTTGCCATTGGCACTGTACGGTGCCAGGAAAACCTTGTGGCCCAGGCGATGCGCCAGGTCGATGAATGCCGACAGCAACGGCGTCTCAAAGTAGCGGGTGAATGCATCCTGCACCAGCACGATGCTGCGCTCGCGCTGGGTGGGCGTCAGTTCGCGTAGCGCCGGCACAGTGGCCACGCCCACGCCACAGCGCGTCAGGGTCGCCTGGAAGTTGAACCGGCTGATCAACGGGCTATCGACCATGCCCACCTGCTCGGCCAGCAGACGGCTGACCCATTTCGAGCCCATCACCGCGTTGTACAGACCAGGCGCATGGGCCAGGTACGGGATGGTGAATTCCAACGACCCGATCAGGTAGTCGCGCAAGGGGCGCTGGTAACGGGTGTGGTACAGCTCGAGAAAGCGCGAGCGGAAGTCAGGTACGTTGACTTTGATCGGGCATTGTCCTGCGCAGGATTTGCACGCCAGGCAGCCAGCCATGGCGTCATAGACTTCATGGGAAAAATCTTCCTGCCCCTGGCGCCGCGCCCGCTCGTTGCGCAACCGCGCTGGCAGCCCTTTGACCCAGGACACCGGCTTGCGCGCCACCTCCAGTACATCGACCCCCGCCTCGCCTTGCAGACGCAACCATTCGCGCATGAGCGAAGCCCGCCCCTTGGGCGAGTGCCGACGTTCACGGGTCGCCTTCCACGACGGGCACATGGCGTCGTTCGGGTCGTAGTTGTAGCAGGCACCGTTGCCGTTGCAATGCACGGCGCTGCCATAGGCCTGCCAGACCCGCTCATCGATGGTGCGATCCAGCTCGCCGCGCAAGGTCACGCCATCGACCTTGGTCAGGCCCTCGCTGGCCCCGAGCGGCGTGCAGATCTTGCCGGGGTTGAGCTGGTTGTGCGGATCGAACGCGCCTTTGAGGCGCTGCAGTGCCGGGTACAGCTCGCCAAAGTACTCGGGCACGTACTCCGAGCGCAGGCCCTTGCCGTGCTCGCCCCACAACAGACCGCCGTAGCGACGGGTCAAGGCAGCTACTGCATCGGAGACAGGCTTGACCAAGGCCGCCTGGGCCGGGTCCTTCATGTCCAGCGCAGGGCGCACATGCAGAACCCCGGCATCGACGTGCCCGAACATGCCGTACGCCAACCCGTAGCCGTCGAGCAAGGCACGGAACTCGGCGATGTAGTCGGCAAGTTTTTCCGGTGGCACCGCCGTGTCCTCGACGAACGGCTGCGGCCGCACTTCGCCTTCGACGTTGCCCAGCAGGCCAACCGAGCGCTTGCGCATGGCGTAGACGCGGGTCACCGCCTCAGCCCCCTCGGCCAGCGTATGGCCAAGGCGCTCGACGCTGGTGTCGACACGCAGGTGATCGATGAAGGCCTGGACCTTTGCGTTGACCTCGACGGGGTCATCACCGCAGAACTCGACCAGGTTGATGCCCAGCGTGGGGCGCTCGGGGTCGGCCGGGAAATACTCGGCGACGCTGTGCCAGACAATGTCCTTCATCGCCAGCCCAAGCACTTTGGAATCGACGGTCTCGATGGACAATGGCCGCTGCGCCATCAAGGCATTGGCATCGCGCAGCGCATCCATGAAGCTGGCGTACCGTACGTTCACCAGGGCAGCATACTTGGGAATCGGCAGCACGTTGAGCTTGGCCTCGACCACATACCCCAGCGACCCTTCGGCGCCGCACAGTACGCTGTTGAGGTTGAAGCGGCCTTGCTCGTCTCGCAGGTGCGCCAGGTCGTAGCCGGTCAGGCAGCGATTGAGCGGGGGAAAGGTGGTGCGGATGAGTTCAGCCTGGGTGTCCCAGATATCCAGGGCCGTGCGGTACACCTGACCCACGCGACCGGGCGCCGTACACGCTGCCTGCAACGCGTCTTCGTCAAGCGGCAGGCTGTGCAGGCGCTCACCCCCGAGCAGGATGCTGTGCAGCTCAAGCACATGGTCGCGCGTTTTGCCATAGGTGCAACTGCCCTGCCCGCTGGCGTCGGTGTTGATCATGCCACCCACGGTCGCGCGGTTCGAAGTGGACAGTTCAGGCGCGAAGAACAAGCCATGGGGCTTGAGGGCGGCGTTGAGCTGATCCTTGACCACACCGGCCTGCACCCGCACCCAACGCTGCTCGGCATTGATTTCGAGGATGCCGTTCATGTGCCGCGACAAATCCACGACCACGCCATCGGTCAACGACTGGCCATTGGTGCCTGTGCCGCCACCGCGCGGGGTCAGCTTGATCGCCTGGAAGCGCGACTCGCCCATCAGCGTGGCGACGCGCGCCACATCATCGGCGTCCAGTGGAAACACCGCAGCCTGCGGCAGACGCTGATAGATGGAATTGTCGGTGGCCAGGACGGTTCGGGTACCGTAGTCGGCGCTGATCTGGCCACGAAAGCCACTGTCATGCAGGGCTTTGAGGAATGCCGGGTAGTCGGCGTCAGGTGCAACGGTAGGCAGCTGGGCGATCATCGAAGGACGGCCTCGGAATAGGGCTGGTTCACGGAAAAGATGTCGTGGCGGCATGGGTGGCGCCGGCAACAGTGACGAATGTGGCAATGTTCCTGTAGTTTTGCGCCAGGGGCAAACGGATAATCCTGCCGTTATCGATGACTTTCATGAATGAATTACCGCCACCTAACCCCGTCCATGTCTCTGCTGCTGGCCTTCGAGGCGGCCGCCCGGCACCAGAGCTACACCCGCGCGGCCACTGAACTGTCGCTGACCCAGAGCGCGGTCAGCCGGCAAGTTCAGGCGCTGGAACAGCAGTTGGGTCTGACCCTGTTTCGCCGCGAGGGTCGCCAGGTACGGTTGACGGACGTCGGCCGCCTGTACCAACGCGAGCTCAGCGAAGCACTGGGCCGCATTCGGGGCGCGACCCTACAGGCGCTGGCCTATCAGTCCGGGGTCGGCACTTTGCGCCTGGCCACCTTGCCCACCTTTGGCTCCAAATGGCTGTTGCCGCGCCTGAACGACTTCTACAAGGCGCACCCTGGCATGCTTGTGCACTTGCATTCGCGTATCGAAGCCATCGACTTCGACACCAGCGAGATCGATGCAGCCATTGGCGTGGCCAGCGGTGACCTGCCAGGGCTGATCAGCCACCGCCTGCATGCCGAGGAACTGCTGGTGATCCTTCCGGCCCAGGCCGCAAACGAACAACCGCACTGGAGCCCCACCCGCATCAGCGAGCAGTTACTGTTGAACGTGGCCAACAACCCCCATGCCTGGGGTGAATGGTTCTCGCACCATGGCCTGCCCCACCGAAGCATGCGCCTGGGGCCAAGCTTCGAGTTGACCTCGCACTTGATTCAGGCCGTGCAGGCGGGGATTGGTGTGGGCCTGGTGCCCCGCGTGCTCGTGGAAGACGAGCTGGCCAAAGGGGCGCTGTACAGCCCAGGCCTGGCATTCGCCAGTCAACGCAGCTATTACCTGATCTATCCGCCGCGCAACGAAGCGCTACCTTCGCTACGGGCATTCAGGGCGTGGCTGCTGGAACAGATCTGACGCGCAGAAAAGAAAACCCGAAGCGGTCGACGCTTCGGGTTTTACAGGCGACTGTACGACGCTTATTTGGCGGCGCTGCCAACGGCTTCAGTGATGACGCCCTTACGCCGTGACTTGATGACATAAGCTACGAACATGCAGAGCAACCAGACCGGGATGGCGTAGACGGACACCTGGATACCCGGAATCTGCAGCATGATGCCCAGGATCAAGACCACGAAGGCCAGCACCACGTAGTTGCCGTAGGGGTACCACAGCGCCTTGAACAGGGGTTTCTGACCCGTGCGGTTGAGGTGCTGACGGAACTTGAGGTGCGAGTAGCTGATCATGGCCCAGTTGATCACCAGGGTAGCCACGACCAGCGACATCAGCAGCTCCAGCGCGCTGGAAGGCATCAGGTAGTTGAGCAGCACGGCGATCAGGGTCACGGCCGCGGACACCAGAATCGAACGCACCGGTACGCCACGCTTGTCGACCTTGGCCAAGGCAGCCGGCGCATCGCCCTGCTCGGCCATGCCCAGCAGCATGCGGGCATTGCAATAGGTACCGCTGTTGTACACCGACAAGGCCGCGGTCAGGACCACGAAGTTCAGCAGGTTGGCGGCCACATCGCTGCCCAGCAACGAGAACACCTGCACGAACGGGCTGCTGCCGTAGCTGCCGCCGGAGGCATCGATGCTGGCGACCAAGGTGTCCCACGGCGTGAGCGACAGCAGGATCACCAAGGCACCGACGTAGAAGATCAGGATGCGGTAGATGACCTGGTTGATGGCCTTGGGGATCACGGTCTTGGGCTTGTCGGCCTCTGCGGCCGTAAAGCCGAGCATCTCCAGCCCCCCGAACGAGAACATGATGAACGCCAGGGCCATCACCAGGCCACTGACCCCATGGGGGAAGAAGCCACCGTGCGACCACAGGTTGGCCACGGTCGCGTCAGGCCCGCCACTGCCGCTGGTCAGCAGGTAGGCACCCAGGCCAATCATGCTGACAATGGCCACCACCTTGATGATGGCAAACCAGAACTCAGCTTCGCCGAAGAACTTCACGTTCATCAGGTTGATGGCGTTGATCAGCACGAAGAACGCAGCGGCTGTTACCCAGGTAGGGATTTCCGGCCACCAGTAGTGCACGTACTTGCCCACGGCGGACAATTCGGACATGCCCACCAGGATGTACAGCACCCAGCAGTTCCAGCCCGACAGGAAGCCGGGGAAGCCACCCCAGTAGGTATGGGCGAAGTGGCTGAACGAGCCGGCCACGGGCTCCTCGACGATCATTTCGCCGAGCTGGCGCATGATCATGAAAGCGATGAAACCACAGATCGCGTAGCCCAGGATCATCGACGGGCCGGCGGATTTCATCACGCCCGCCGAACCCAGGAACAGGCCGGTACCGATGGCGCCTCCCAGGGCGATCAACTGAATATGGCGGTTCTTCAGGCCCCGCTTGAGCTCGCCTGAATGCTTGTCGTGTCCACTCATGAACGAAGTCACCTGCATTGTTTTTATCTGTGACGGAATCGGACCCACCGCGCTCGTGGCGCAGCGGAATGGGCAAGGTGGTCACCTTGTTTCCTGAAGGTACAGCTGCGCGGTCGAGTCAACCGGGCGGGGTCAGGAGTGCGCGGTACGCAAGGGGGTCACAGGTAAAACGCGGCGCACTGTATAACCCTGCAAGCGCGCAGGCGTCAACGCGTTGCGTGGTTTCCGGCGGAAAAAACGCAGCGTTCCTGAGGTAATGGCCTTTGTGGGCGAGTTGATCGGCGTACATGGCGCCTCCATTTGTTGTTTTATCAACCGGCTCTGCGGCGGGCTGTTGCACGGGGCAATGAGGGCTATAACACCGTGGAGCGGGGGTTTAGGCAAGGGAGGTGAAGGGCCGAGGAGGCAACCGGAGAGAGGGGCTTCGGCAAGCTTTCTTTACGGACGGGGACTTTTTCTGATTTGCTGCGAGAATCAGCCAAGGCTTGTAAACAAAACCTTACAAACTGGAAATATAAGTTGCCAGACTAACGAAATGGCTTTGCGCCCAATGGGTTACGGCCGACCATGAGTTGAGTCAGATCAGCACACTCGCACCCTCTGGCAGGGTGCATCTGGCAAGGCATGCATCATTTAGCGGGCTGCACATTGGGGCCGCTTCGCGCCCCATCGTTGGCCACTGGCTCCTGCTCAGCGCGAGATATTCGCCTTTTGCAGAAGACGGCTTGCGGGCAATGGGCTGCGTAGCAGCCCCAATGTGTTCAGCGTCGGTAATTAAGCAAGGGCCAACAATGGCTCCGAATGCCTCAGCCGCGTGGCTTGCCGCGACCACGGCCTGCAGGCTTGTCACCCTCGGGCTTGGCCGGGCGCTTGCGCATTTCGCTCGGGCGCTCGGCCACTGCGCTGCCACGGTTGCCTTTGCGCGGCGATTCTTCGCGCGCCGGGCGTGCTGGACGCTCGCCGGCCGCTGCGCCGTCCTGGGCCGGGCGCAGGCTGCGCACGCGCTCACCACGACCCAGGGGGCGGGACGATTTGCGCTGCAGACGCTCCATCTTGTCCTTGGCCTTGAGCTTCAAGGCCGGCAACGCCACGGGCTGCAAGCCCACCTCGGCCGCCAGGATGTCGATTTCACCCTGGGTCATTTCCCGCCAGCGGCCCATGGGCAAATCCGAGTTGAGGAACACCGGGCCAAAGCGCACACGCTTCAGGCGGCTGACCACCATGCCCTGCGACTCCCACAGGCGACGCACCTCACGGTTGCGGCCTTCCATCACCACGCAGTGGTACCAGTGGTTGAAGCCTTCGCCGCCTGGTGCCTTCTGGATGTCGGTAAACTTGGCGGGGCCGTCTTCGAGCATGACACCCGCCTTCAGGCGCTCGAGCATCTCGTCATCCACTTCCCCACGTACGCGCACGGCATATTCGCGGTCCATTTCGTAGGACGGGTGCATCAGGCGGTTGGCCAGCTCACCGTCGGTGGTGAACAGCAGCAAACCGGTGGTGTTGATGTCCAGACGGCCGATGTTGATCCAGCGACCTTCCTTGGGACGCGGCAGGCGATCGAACACGGTCGGGCGACCTTCCGGGTCATCGCGGGTGCAGATCTCGCCATCGGGCTTGTTGTACATGATCACCCGGCGCGTCGCCTCGGCCGCTTCTTCACGCTTGATCAGCTTGCCGTCGACGGCAATGGCGTCATGCAGGTCGACTCGCTGGCCAAGGGTGGCTGCAACGCCGTTGACCTTGATGCGGCCCTGGCTGATCCAGGCCTCGACGTCACGGCGCGAGCCCACGCCAATACGCGCGAGGACTTTCTGCAGCTTCTCGCCAACAGGTGGGGTGATCTGGGTATCTTGCAG
This sequence comes from Pseudomonas sp. I3-I5, assembly GCF_022699445.1. NCBI lineage: Bacteria > Pseudomonadati > Pseudomonadota > Gammaproteobacteria > Pseudomonadales > Pseudomonadaceae > Pseudomonas > Pseudomonas sp. I3-I5. The sequence continues at coordinate 3,254,207 of NZ_CP093940.1, forward strand.
GTCTTGCTCACTCATCTGGGCACCTCCCGGTGTAGGAATGAAAACAGGTTTCTGGCAACGAACGCGCCAAAAGGCCGCGCATCATACGTGGTTCGCCGCCTGAATGCATGGGAGGGTAGAAGCTTTTCCACCCTCTGCCACGACTTTCTGCCAGGCGGGCCCTGCTCGACGGCCTGGCCCATGGCCACAGCAGATCGAGTTGAGGCGATCAGGCCTGCTCGCTCGGCTCCCCCTCCAACGGCGTTTCGGCATCAGGGTCGTGCTGGAGCACATCGTCGAAATCGGTCTTGAGGCCCTGCTCCATGGCGTCGAGCTCCACGAGCAGGCTGCGAAAGCTGGTCTCGTCCTTGACCGGCTCAGCCTCCTCGTCCTCGCCCAGGCTGGCGTCGGCCAGGGCCTGCAGGTGCGCCGGTACCGGGGCATCGTCCGGGTCGAGCAAGGGCTCGGGCTCCATCTCGCGCAATTCGGCGAGCGCTGGCAGCTCATCCAGGCTGCGAAGGTTGAAATGGTCCAGGAATGCCTTGGTCGTGGCAAACAGAGCCGGCCGTCCGGGCACTTCCCGGTGGCCCACTACACGGATCCACTCGCGCTCGACCAACGTCTTGACGATGTTGCTATTGACCGCGACGCCACGCACGTCCTCGATTTCGCCACGGGTGATGGGCTGGCGGTAGGCAATCAGCGCCAGGGTCTCGAGCAGCGCCCGAGAATAGCGCTGCGGGCGCTCTTCCCACAGCCGGCCGACCCAAGGCGCGTAATCCTCGCGAATCTGCAGCCGATAACCGTTGGCCACCTCCTTGAGCTCGAACGCCCGACCGGCGCACGATTTGCCTAGCACTTCGAGTGCTCGCTTGAACGTCTTCGGCTCGGGCCGCTCGGGCTCCTCGAACAGCTCGTACAAGCGCTCAAGCGATTGAGGCTTGCCAGAGGCCAGCAGGAAGGCTTCGATCAACGGGGCCAGGTCGCGGGGGTCATTCAGGTTCATGGGCGTCTTCGGCAGGAGCAGGGCGTAACCGCACATGGATGGCGGCAAAGGCTTCATTTTGCACCAGTTCGACGAGGGTTTCCTTCACCAGCTCCAACACAGCCATGAACGTGACCACCACCCCCAGCTTGCCTTCATCGGGCGCGAACAGATCGATGAAGGGCACGAAACCACCGTCTTTCAAGCGTTCCAGCACCTGCCCCATGCGTTCCCGGGTCGACAGGGTCTCTCGGCTGATCTGGTGGCTTTCGAACAGGTCGTTGCGGCGCATCACTTCGGCCATGGACGCCAGCAGCTCCGGCAGGCTGACCTGCGGCAACAGCTTGCGTACCTTTGCCTGGGGCGCCTCCAGGCACGGCACGACCAGGTCACGACCGACCCTGGGCAACCCGTCCAGGCCTTCGGCGGCCGCCTTGAAGCGTTCATACTCCTGCAGACGTCGGATCAGCTCGGCGCGTGGGTCGCCCTCCTCCTCCTCGACCGTGACGCTGCGCGGCAGCAACATGCGCGACTTGATTTCGGCCAGCATGGCGGCCATCACCAAGTATTCGGCAGCCAGCTCAAGGCGCACGGTTTTCATCAACTCGACGTAGCCCATGTACTGGCGAGTGATTTCTGCCACCGGGATATCGAGGATATCGATGTTCTGCTTGCGAATCAGGTACAGCAGCAGGTCCAAAGGCCCTTCGAACGCTTCGAGAATGACCTCCAGGGCATCGGGGGGTATGTACAAGTCCAGCGGCAGCTCGGTCACGGCCTCGCCGTAGACCAGCGCGAGCTGCAACTGGCCTGGCAGCTCGGCCGGCTCGGCCGCTGCCTGGGCGAACGGCTCGGCGGTCACGCGTTGACCATGAACGGAGTAGGGTCGCCGCAGCCTTCGCGAATCAGTTCGGGTTCATCGCCTGACAGGTCGATGATGGTCGACGCCTTGAGGTCACCGTAGCCGCCATCGATGACCAGGTCGACATGGTGCTCCAGACGCTGGCGAATTTCGTAGGGGTCGGTCATGGGTTCGGCGTCGCCGGGCAGGATCAGGCTCACGCTCATCAAGGGCTCACCCAGCTCGGCAAGCAGTGCCAGGGTAATGGCATGGTCCGGCACGCGCAGGCCGATGGTGCGGCGTTTTTCATGCAACAACAGGCGCGGCACTTCGCGCGTGCCGTTGAGAATGAAGGTGTAGGGCCCCGGCACATGGGCCTTGAGCAGGCGGAAGGTGCCCGTATCGACCTTGGCGTACAAGCCCAACTGGGACATGTCGCAGCACATCAGGGTGAAATTGTGGGTCTTGTCCAGCCCGCGCAAACGGCGCACCCGCTCGATGGCCGACTTGTCACCGATCTGGCAACCCAGCGCATAGGCCGAGTCGGTGGGGTAGACCACTACCCCACCCTTGCGGATGATCTCGACCGCCTGGCGTATCAGTCGCGGCTGTGGGTTTTCCGGGTGAATCTGGAAAAATTGGCTCACGTCGTCGTCCTGTTCAAACCGGCAATGGCTGTTCATGGCTGAAACGGTGCCACACAGGTGGCAGGTCCTCGGGCAAAGGCCGATAGGCACCGATTTCGCCCCAGGTGCCGGGGCCGTGGAAGTCACTGCCAGCACTTGCCAGCAGCCCGAACTCACGGGTGAGGATGGACAGGGTGCCCACCTGTTCGGCCGGCATCATCCCATTGACCACTTCAAGCGCCTGCCCGCCTGCCTGAATATAGTCGGCAATCAGCCGCCTGCGCTTGCTGCGCGTCAGCTCGTAATGCATGGGATGCGCCAGGCTCACCCATGCGTTTGACTGGCGCAGGGTGGCAACGGTTTCCTCCAACGATGGCCAATGTTGCTTGACGTCACCGAGCTTGCCGGCACCGAGCCATTTGCGGAAGGCCTCGCCCCGGTCTTTGACGTGGCCGGCATGCACCAGGTAGTCGGCAAAATGTGGCCGGGCCGGGGCATTGCCACTGTCACCGAGCGCCTGCTGGATTTGCCGGGCACCTGCCAGCGTTCCTGGCATGCCCTTGGCTGCCAGGCGCTTGTCGATTTCCTCGGCACGCAACCAGCGGCCACGGTGCAGGGCCTCGATCGCCGCCAGCAAGGGCGGTGCATCTACGGGGAAGTTGTAACCGAGTATGTGGATGGTTGCGCCGCCCCAGGTACAGGACAGCTCGACGCCGCTGACCCATTGCATGCCGTGCTCGCGGCAGGCCTGGCGGGCTTCGGCCAGGCCTTCTAGGGTATCGTGGTCGGTGAGCGCCAGCGTACGCACCCCATGCTCGAAGGCCCGGGCGACCAGGGCCGAAGGCGACAGGGCGCCGTCGGAGGCCGTGCTGTGACAGTGCAGATCAACATTCATGGAGTAGCGCTTTCGCTGGATTCGATGTTTGTTATTATGCCGTCACATCCCGGTTCTGGCTGCCATTGTGAAACAATTCATCGATTTCATCCCGCTGCTGCTGTTCTTCATCGTCTACAAACTGGACCCACGGCCCGTCGAGCTGGCCGGGCACAGCTTCGAATTCGGTGGTATCTACAGTGCCACTGCCATGCTGATCATCAGCTCGCTGGTGGTGTACGGCGCGTTGTTCCTGCGCCAGCGCAAGCTCGAGAAAGGCCAGTGGCTGACGCTGGTCGCCTGCCTGGTGTTTGGCGGCCTGACCCTGGCCTTTCACAGCGAAACCTTCCTCAAGTGGAAGGCGCCGGTGGTGAACTGGCTGTTCGCCCTGGCCTTCGCCGGTAGCCACTTCATTGGCGACCGGGTACTGATCAAGCGCATCATGGGCCATGCGCTGACCTTGCCCGATGCCATCTGGGCCCGCCTGAACCTCGCCTGGATCGCGTTCTTTCTGTTCTGCGGCGCCGCCAACCTGTTCGTCGCCTTCACCTTCCCAGCGTTCTGGGTCGACTTCAAGGTGTTCGGCAGCCTGGGCATGACCGTGCTGTTCCTGGTGGCACAAGGGCTGTACCTGTCGCGCCACCTGCAAGATACCTCCTCTGCCTCCAAACCCAAGGACTGACATGCTCTACGCCATCATTGCCAGCGACGTCGCTAACTCCCTGGAAAAACGCTCGGCTGCGCGCCCGGCCCACATCGAGCGCCTTCAGCAGCTCAAGGCAGAAGGCCGGGTGGTACTGGCCGGCCCGCACCCGGCCATCGACAGCAACGACCCAGGCGAGGCAGGCTTCAGCGGCAGCCTGATCGTGGCCGAGTTCGATTCCCTGACCGCCGCCCAAGCCTGGGCCGATGCCGATCCCTACATCGCTGCCGGCGTCTACGACCAGGTCGTGGTCAAGCCCTTCAAGCAAGTGCTGCCTTGAAACACCTCGCCTAGAAGGCGTGCTTGGCATCGCCAGTTGGCAGCTGACCTCAAGACTGGGGTATCTTTCCGGCTGGCGGACCAACGCGTCGCCGTCAATGGTTGAATTGAGTGAGTCATGAGCGAGCTGTTACTGATTGATGACGACCAGGAGCTGTGCGAGCTGCTCAGCAGCTGGCTGACCCAGGAAGGGTTCACTGTGCGGGCCTGCCACGATGGCCAGGCTGCACGCCAGGCGTTGGCCGAACGTGCGCCAGCGGCCGTGGTACTGGATGTGATGCTGCCCGACGGTAGCGGTCTTGAACTGCTCAAGCGCCTGCGCAGCGAGCATGCCGACCTGCCCGTGGTGATGCTGTCGGCCCGCGGCGAGCCGCTGGACCGCATCCTGGGCCTTGAACTGGGCGCCGACGACTACCTGGCAAAGCCGTGCGACCCACGCGAGCTGACTGCGCGGCTGCGCGCCGTGTTGCGCCGCAGCCATCCAGCCCCGGCCACCAGCCAGCTGGAATTGGGCGACCTGGTCTACAGCCCTGCCCGCGGGGTGGCCAGCATCGACGGTCGCGAGCTGACCCTGACCCTGTCCGAGAGCCGCATTCTTGAAGCATTGCTGCGCCAACCGGGCGAGCCTCTGGACAAACAGGCGCTGGCGCAGATCGGCCTTGGTCGCCGGCTGACGCTCTACGACCGCAGCCTGGACATGCACGTGAGCAACCTGCGCAAGAAGATCGGCCCGCACGCCGACGGCCGCCCCCGCATCATCGCCTTGCGCAGCCGCGGCTACTACTACTGCCTGTAGTACTTGCGTCAGTCTGATGCCAGGAAAGGGAACTGGCCTTTACGTTCCCTTTACCGTGCCCTGACCGCGCTTGACGATCATCTCCCTAGACTGTGCTCATCCGGTGATCGCCGGCCCATGAGAGGAGAGACACCATGCGCAAGACCCTTACCGCCCTGCTGTTCGCCGCCGCACTGCCCACCGTTGCCATGGCCATGCCCGACGGCGGCCCGCGCCATGATGGCCCGCATCATCGCGGCGGCCCGGCCTTCCACGAACTGGACCTGAGCCGCGAACAGCGCGACCAGATCGGCAAGCTGATGGGCGATCAGATGAAACAGCGCCACGACATCACCGAGCGTTACCTTGGCAAGCTGCCGGCGGCCGATCAGAAAGCCATGAAAGAAGAGATGCAGGCCAGCCGCGACAAGACCGACGCTGCGGTACGCAACCTGCTCAAGCCAGACCAGCAGAAGAAGTTCGACGAACTGCAAAAGGAACGCGCCGCCAAGAAAGCGGAGTGGCAGGAGTTCCAGGCCTGGAAAGCTGAAAAAGCCGGCAAGTCCCAGTAAGCTCCACTGTCAGCGCCCGCTGTGCGCCAGGTTCGCCTGGTGCACGGCGGGCTTTCATCGTTTGGGGAGGTCTACGTGCGTTCACTGTTCTGGCGCATCCTGGCCAGCTTCTGGCTCGCCATCGCCCTGGTAGCTGGGCTGTCGATATTGCTGGCGCACACGCTCAACCAGGACGCCTGGATTCTAAGCCGTCACCCGGGGCTGAACACGTTGGCCAGCCAATGGGCCAGGCACTACGAACAGGAAGGCCCGGACGCAGCGCAGCATTTTCTCGAAAGGCGCAAGGCGCGCTACAAGATCGACGTGCAAGTACTGGACGACAGCGGCGACGCTGTGGTGCCAGGCACCTTTCCCCGGCGCGCGGCTGCACTCGAAGCCAGGCAGCATAACGATGAGCGGCGCCTGCCGTGGCGCCGCCTGACCGAGGAATACACCAGCCCCGAGAGCAAGGCGTCCTACCTGCTGATCTACCGCATCCCCCACCCTGCCCTCGATGCCTGGCACCGCGAGAGCCTGCTCTGGCCGCTGAGCGCACTGGGCATCGCCCTGGTGGTGCTGACCCTGTTCAGCCTGTTCGTCACACTGTCCATTACCCGCCCCCTGAGCCGCTTGCGTGGCGCGGTGCACGACCTGGGGCAGAGTACCTACCAGCAGAACAGCCTGGCGCAACTGGCCGGCAGGCGCGACGAATTCGGCGTCCTGGCCAAGGATTTCAACAAGATGGGTGCTCGCTTGCAGAGCACCATCGCCAGCCAGCGCCAGTTGCTGCGCGATGTGTCCCACGAGCTGCGCTCTCCGCTGGCCCGTCTGCGCATCGCCCTGGCCCTGGCCGAACGTGCCGAGCCGCAGCAACGCCAGGCCTTGTGGCCGCGCCTGACCCGCGAATGCGACCGGCTGGAAGACCTGATCAGTGAGATTTTGACCCTGGCGCGCGTGGATGCCGACCAGGCCCATGCCGAAACGGTCGATCTCAACGCGCTACTGGGCAGCGTGCGCAAGGACGCGCAACTGACGGCACCCGAGCATGACGTGCGCCTCGAAGCGCAACCCGGGTTGACCTTGCAAGGTTGGCCGACCCTGATCGAGCGTGCGGTGGACAACCTGCTGCGCAATGCACTGCGCTTTACCCCCGCGGGTCAACCCGTGGAGCTGAGCGCCTGGCGCGAGGACGACGTGCTCAGGGTCTGCGTACGTGACCGAGGCCCCGGCGTGGCAGCTGAGCACCTGGCCCAGCTGGGCGAGCCGTTTTTCCGGGCGCCGGGGCAAAAAGCCCCTGGACACGGCCTTGGGCTGGCGATTGCACGCAAGGCGGCAGAGCGCCACGGCGGTCGACTGATACTGGCCAACCATCCACAAGGCGGTTTTGTCGCAACCCTGGAGCTGCCGGTGGCAGAAGCACCTGGCAGCTAGCGCCACCACGCAGGTCTGCGCCAAGGCCAGCGGCTTGGGTCAAACGCGGCGGGCTGGGCGGTCAGTCGCCCCAGGCGCTGACGAAGTCGGCAGTGGCGAGCACAGGCGCCGTGCGAGCCTCGGTCATGGGCGTACCCACATACAGGAAGCCAAGCAGCTCCTCGTTTTCTTCCAAGCCCAGGCCCTCATGAACATGGGCATCGAAGGCCAGGTCTCCGGTACGCCATACGGCACCCACGCCCTGGGCGTGCGCGGCAATCAGTATGCCGTGGGCGGCGCACCCTGCTGCCAGTTGCTGCTCGAGCACTGGGACCTTGGGGTGCTGCTTGTGCAAATGGGCAATGACCACGATCAGTAAGGGCGCGCGTAGCGGCATGGCGCGGGCCTTGCTCAATGCCGCCTCACTGGCATCACCGCGCTTCTGAACCGCGCTGGCGAACAGTTCACCCAACCGCTCGCGTGCTTGGCCTTCGATGGTCAGAAAGCGCCACGGGCGTAGCTGACCGTGGTCCGGGGCCCGCAGCGCAGCCTGAAACAAGGCCTCACGCTGGGCATCGTTGGGCGCAGGGTCGGTCAGGCGCGGGACCGAAACCCGGTTGAGCAATGCGTCGAGAGCCTCCATCGGCTACCCTCCTGGAACATGAATGTGCGGCCATTCTCAAGGGCCCGGCCCCAGGCTGCAAGCCCGACCTCGTCCGAGACCTGCAGCATGAAGATGCAGCTTGGCCTTGAGCCTTTGCGCCCCACAGGTAGAATGGCGCCCTTCCGTTTCGAGCCCGAGCAGAACACATGGCGTTGCCGACCTTAAGGATCATTGGTTTCATCATCGGCATCTTCCTCATCACCCTCGCCGTGGGCATGGCTGTCCCCATGGCTACCTTGGTGATTTTCGAACGCACCAGCGACCTGCCGTCCTTTCTCTGGTCGAGCCTGATCACCTTCGTGGCGGGCCTGCTGCTGGTAGTGCCCGGCAGGCCGGAGCACGTGCATTTGCGTCCGCGTGACATGTACCTGCTGACGGTGTGTTCCTGGGTGGTGGTGTGCGTATTCGCTGCCCTGCCCTTTCTGCTTACGCAGCACATCAGCTACACCGATGCGTTTTTCGAAAGCATGTCGGGCATCACCGCCACTGGCGCTACCGTACTCAGCGGCCTGGACAGCATGTCGCCCGGCATCCTGATGTGGCGCTCGATGCTGCACTGGCTGGGCGGCATCGGCTTCATCGCCATGGCGGTGGCCATTCTTCCCCTGTTGCGCATCGGCGGCATGAGGCTGTTCCAGACCGAATCCTCGGACCGCTCCGAGAAGGTGATGCCGCGCTCGCACATGGTCGCCAAGTCCATCGTCGGGGTCTATGTCGGGTTTTCCATTTTCGGTGCCCTGGCGTTCTGGTGGGCCGGCATGAGCCCGTTCGATGCGATCAACCACGCCATGTCGGCGATCTCCACCGGCGGTTTTTCAACGTCCGACCAGTCCCTGGCCAAATGGGACATGCCCGCCGTGCACTGGGTGGCCGTGGTGGTGATGATCCTCGGCAGCCTGCCGTTCACCTTGTACGTGGCCACGTTGCGCGGCAACCGCGGGGCCCTGATACGTGATCAACAGGTGCAAGGCTTGCTGGGCATGCTGGTCGCGACCTGGGTGATACTGGGCACCTGGTACTGGTACACCACCAACCTGCACTGGCTCGATGCCTTGCGTCACGTCGCACTGAACGTGACCTCGGTCGTGACCACCACAGGGTTTGCGTTGGGTGACTACAGCCTGTGGGGCAATTTTTCGTTGATGCTGTTCTTCTACCTGGGATTCGTGGGCGGGTGCTCCGGCTCGACGGCCGGCGGCATCAAGATATTCCGGTTCCAGGTGGCCTACATCCTGCTCAAGGCTAACCTCAACCAGTTGATACACCCCCGGGCGGTGATCAAGCAGAAGTACAACGGGCATCGCCTCGACGAAGAAATCGTACGCTCCATCCTCACGTTTTCCTTCTTCTTCGCCATCACCATCTGCGTGATGGCATTGCTGCTGTCATTGCTGGGGGTCGACTGGATGACCGCCCTGACCGGCGCGGCCGGGACGGTGTCCGGTGTGGGCCCCGGCCTTGGCGAAGTGATCGGGCCGTCCGGCAACTACGCCAAACTGCCCGACGCTGCAAAGTGGATCCTGGCCGGCGGCATGCTGCTGGGCCGGCTGGAAATCATCACCGTGCTGGTGTTGTGCATGCCGGCTTTCTGGCGTCACTGACGGCGTCGAGATCGGTGCCCAGGCGTGCCCGGTACTCGCTGGGCGTGACGCCAAACCAACGGCGAAAGGCCCGATAGAAGTTGCTAGGGTCGGCGAAGCCAAGCAGGTAGGCGGTTTCCAGCAAGGTCATGTTGGGCTGGGCCAGGTACTGTTCGGCCAATTCGCGCCGGGTATCGTCAAGTAACGCCTGGAAGCTGGTGCCCTCGTCTTGCAGCCGGCGCTGCAAGGTGCGCTGGGACAGGTGCAGTGCCTGTGCCAGGGTTTCACGCTTGGGCTCGCCCTGGGGCAGGATGCGGCACAGCACCTGACGCACCCGATGGGTCACCCGGCTCTCCGAGAAACGTGCCAGGTACTCACCGGCGAACCGATCGTGCAACACGGCCATGGCTTCGTTGGCCGTGGGCAGGGGTGCCTCCATGTCAGCCCGCTCGAACACCAGAGCATCGTGGGGGGCATTGAAGATCAACGGGGAATGAAAGGCTACCTTGTAGGGTTCCAGGTGCTTGGGCGGTGGCCCCTGTATCAGTACCCGCCGCGGCTGCACTGGCCGGCCGCTAAGCCATTTGCACAAGGACAGCGCACAGGCCAGCGACGCCTCGGCACTGTGCCGGGTGGGCGGCAAGTGGTCGCCGTGCACGGTCAGGATCAGCGAATAGCCTTCAGGGGTGAGGATGAAGCTCAAGTCAGAACTTTCGGCAATGATGCGCTGATAGCGCACCAGCCGTGCGAAGCCTTCGGCCAGGGTACGGCTGGACATCAGCGCGTAGCCCACCACATGAAAGGATGCAGGCCTGACCACGCGCGCCATGTTCAGGCCGATTGCTTCATTGCCCGACAGCTCCACCGCCAGTTGCCAGAGCCGGGTCATGGCGTCCTGCGGGAAGCGCGCATCCGGATCATCGAGAGCAGCGAAGTCCAGCCCCAGCTGCTTGAACATGGCCTGGCAATCGAGCCCTTCGAGCTCCAGCGCCTTGACGATCCCAGATGCCCAGCTGGCGGAGGTGGTTCTTTCGCTCATGGCACGCTTCTTATGCTGACCGCTCCTGCGGTGAACCCCAAGGATACTCAATTGGCGCCTATTGTCACTGGTACGCCTCGTCAGTGACTCTAGACTCGAATCAGGCTCCACGCCGTGTCTATCATTCGCCAGTCAACCTTCCGGAGCAGTGTCATGGACCGCACAGCGCAATTCCGAACCTTCGCCGAGTTCTATCCCTACTACCTCAGTGAGCACAGCAATCCCACGTGCCGCCGTCTGCACTTCGTGGGCACCAGCCTGGTCATTGCCCTGCTGGCCTATGCCATTGGTAGCGGCAAGTGGATGCTGCTGCTCGCCGTGCCCGTGGTCGGCTACGGCCTGGCCTGGGTAGGTCATTTCTTTTTCGAGAAGAATCGGCCAGCGACCTTTACCTATCCCTTCTACAGCCTGCTGGGGGATTTTGCGATGTTCAGGGACGTGCTACTGGGCAAGGTGCGCCTCTGACGCCAAAGGGCCAGACTGCCTGCGGTATCGACACGGCCAGGGCGGTCAGCGATCGTTGTGACCCAGGTCGCGCTGTGGATCGATCTGATCGCGTATGCGCTGCTTGAGCACCTTCGCTTCGGGGAAGCCGCCATCGGCCTTGCGCTCCCACACCTGCACGCCATCGCACGTGATGCGAAAGACGCCGCCGCTGCCCGGCTGCAAGGCCACCTGCCCCAGGTCCTGGCCAAACGTACTGAGTAGCTCCTGGGCCAGCCAGCCGGCACGCAACAGCCACTGGCACTGGGTGCAATAGGTGATGACGATTTCAGGCTTTGGCTCGGTCATGTGATACCCCTCGCAATCGATGGATCAGGGCTTTTCGAGGTTGCCCAGAATCTTGGCATGGACCCGCATGCAGACCTCAAGGTCTGCTTCGTCGACACCTGTGAAAAGCTCGATGCGTAGCTGATTGGCGATGGTCTCGATCTGCTCGATCAGGGGCTTGGCCGGGGGGCACAGCACAATCTTCTTGGCCCGCCGGTCTTCGACAACGGCCTGGCGGCGCACCAGCCCCTGCCCTTCGAGGCTGTCGAGCAACCGCGCCAGGGTCGGGCCCTCGACGCCGACGCTCTGGGCCAGTTCGCGCTGGGTGGGCGCCTCCTCGAACCGCGCCAGGTGCAGCAGCACCAGCCACCGCGCCTGCGACAGATTGAGGCCGGCCAGGCGGCGATCAAGCTCGGCACGCCAACCACGGGACATCTGGGCAAGCTGCATGCCGAAGCGGTGTTGATTGTCGGTCAGGGGCATAAAGCGACTCGTTGAACAGTTCTAATTGTTAGGCAGCTAATCATGCGCGGCGCGACGAGGCAAGCCGTCCGGTCGCGCTGCTGCAGGGGAAACATGCGCTGGCATGACACGGATCAGCAAACCGCTTGGGGCAAGGCAGCGTGCATCGTTACAGCTCGAACTCTGCCGCCAAGGCGGCACGCACGCAGTGCAAGACGCCGTCTGGCACACGTGATCCGAACAACGGCGCAATGGTGGAAACGGGTGGCAATTCGCCTTCGCCGTCGAGGAAGGCATCCTGGATCTCCGACAGAAGATCTTCCGGCAGGTCCAGCGCCTGTTCGAGGTTAAGCTCCTGACGCCCCAACGCCTCGGCCAGCAGGCTGTAGACATTCTTTTCCGTGCAGTCGAGCTGGCCGGCGATCTGCGCCGGCGTCATGCCGGCGCGGGCCAGGCTGACCAACTCATGACGCAAGTCCAGTACCACCTTCGGCGCCTCAGGGGTACCGCCACTGCCATTGAGCACTTCCAGGAAAGCCTGCCCGTAGCGTTCCAGCTTGCGGGCGCCAACACCGCTGACCTGCGCCATGTCGCTCAGGGTCACCGGCTGGCTGCGCAGCATCTCGAGCAAGGTGGAGTCCGGGAAGATGACGTAAGGCGGGACGCGGTGCTCTTCGGCAAGCTTGCGGCGCAAGGTGCGCAGCGCTTCCCACAATTCGCGTTCTTCTGCGCGCACCAACTGGCTGGCCGGGCTGCCGCCGCCAGAAGACGATGCCTTGGCCACGGTCTGCGGCTTCAGGTCACGGCGCAGTTGCAACGTGACCTCGCCCCGCAACAGCGGCCGGCAGCTGTCCGATAGGCGCAGGCCGCCGTAGCCTTCCAGGTCGATATCCACCAGGCCACGGGCCACCAGTTGGCGGAACAGGGAGCGCCAATCGGCCTCGGCCAGCGCCTTGCCGACGCCGAACACCGACAGTTTGTCATGTCCGAAATTGGTCACTTTCTCGGTCTGCTTGCCCAGCAGCACGTCCACCAAATGCCCCACGCCATAACGCTGGCCAGTACGAAATACCGCTGACAACGCCTGACGGGCAGGCTCGGTGGCATCCCACGTCTGCACATTGTCGACACAGTTGTCGCAGTGCCCGCAGGGCTGTTCCAGCGTCTCATCGAAGTACGCCAGCAAGGTCTGGCGTCGGCAACGTGTCTCCTCACACAAGGCAAGCATCGCGTCGAGCTTGTGCTGCTCGATGCGCTTGTGGCGCTCGTCACCTTCGGAGTTCTGCAGCATCTGCTTTAGCATGACCATGTCCTGCAGGCCGTACGCCATCCAGGCGTCCGAAGGCAGGCCGTCACGACCGGCGCGACCGGTTTCCTGATAGTAGGCTTCCAGCGACTTTGGCAGGTCCAAGTGCGCGACGAAACGCACGTTGGGCTTGTCGATGCCCATGCCAAAGGCGATGGTCGCGACCATGATCAGCCCTTCTTCGTTGAGGAACCGATGCTGGTTGGCCGAGCGCGTTTCAGCCGGCAGACCGGCGTGGTATGGCAGCGCCGGGAAGCCTTGGTCGCAGAGAAAGGCAGCGGTTTCGTCGACTTTCTTGCGCGACAGGCAATAGACGATACCTGCGTTTCCACGGCGTTCGCCGAGAAACGCCATGAGCTGCTTGCGGGGCGCTTCCTTGGGGACGATGCGGTAGAAGATGTTCGGCCGGTCGAAGCTCGAGAGAAAGCGCTCGGCCCCCTGCAGGTGCAGGCGCTGGACGATTTCTTCCCGGGTACGCATGTCCGCTGTGGCGGTGAGCGCGATGCGGGGTACATGGGGGAACAGCTCGGCCAGTTGGCCCAGTTGCAAGTATTCGGGACGAAAATCGTGGCCCCACTGGGATACGCAGTGGGCTTCGTCGATGGCGAACAGCGAAATGTCCAGGTCGCGCAGAAAATCGAGCATGCGCGGTTGCACCAGGCGCTCTGGCGCCAGGTAGAGCATCTTCACCTCGCCGCGGCGCAGGCGCCCGGCCAGCTCACGTTGCTGCTCGGCGTTGAGCGTGGAGTTCAGCGCAGCGGCCGACACCCCCAGTTCATCGAGCGTGGCGACCTGGTCGTCCATCAGTGCGATCAACGGCGACACCACCACGGTCAAGCCTGGGCGCAGCAACCCCGGCACCTGGAAACACAGCGACTTGCCGCCACCTGTGGGCATCAGCACCAGGGCATCGCCACCATTGGCTACGCATTCGATGATCGCTGCCTGGCGCCCTCGGAAGCTGTCGTAGCCGAAGATGTCCTTGAGAACGCGCTGAGCCTGTTCGAGCATGTGCAACTCCAAAAACGCCGTACCACCCCGCTACAGGCTGGACGAAAAACCCGCGCCGCACACGCCGAATGCGTAAGCGGTTTTTGCCAAGGGCCCGACAACGGTGGGCCTTTGGCTGGAAACCGCCAAGTATACCGCACCCACCCCCTGCACTGGCACCGTTGCGATGGGCGTGTCTTTGCCCCGCTGACGCTGCAAGGTGCTAGAATTCGGTATCGTTTATTCCCAAGGTAGCCCCGTAATGTCCTTCGCCGAGCAACTGACCCGCCTGCAAGCCTTCCTCGACGCCGATGAGCTGCACGAAGAAGCGCTGGACTATGTCGCCGCCCACGGCTACCTCACTGCCTTGTCGATCAACGCCGAGGAGGTGCCCGAGCGCGAATGGATCGACGCCTTGTTCGCCGAAGAACCGCACTACGCCAGCGAGGCCCAGCGCGAGGAGATCGAAGTCACCCTGGTTGCCCTCAAAGGCCATATCGCGCGCCAGTTGGCCAGCGATGACGAGTTCGAACTGCCGTGCGACCTGGATCTGGGCGATGACCCAGACGACTCCGACCTGCGCGGCTGGTGCATCGGCTTCATGGAAGGGGTTTTCCTGCGTGAGGAAGCCTGGTTCGAGAACGCCGAGGAAGAAGTGAGCGAGATGCTGCTACCGATCATGGTCGGTTCTGGCCTGTTCGACGAGCAGCCTGAATTTGCCGACATCGCCAGTAATGCCAGCCTCCAGGACGACATGATCGTGCAGATTCCCGAGGCCCTGACCGCGCTGTTCCTGCTGCTGCATGCTCCGGAAGAGAAACCGGCACTGCTCAAGCCCCGTCACCACTAAGCCGGCATGCGCTACCTGTTGCTGGCCATCGGCTGGCTGAGCGTGGCGCTGGGCGTGGTCGGCATCTTCCTGCCGGTACTGCCGACCACGCCGTTTCTCCTGCTGGCAGCGGCGTGTTTTGCCCGCAGCTCGCCGCGCTTTCACAACTGGTTGGTCAACCACCCTCGCCTGGGGCCCTGGATCAGGGGCTATCTCGGGGGCGAGGGGATGCCGCTCAAAGCCAAGGCTTACGCCCTAGGCCTGATGTGGTTGAGTATCGCCGTTTCCTGCTACCTGGTTGCGTTTCCTTGGGCACGGCTGTTCATGCTGGCCAGTGCGGTGGGCGTCACTGTCTACATTCTTCGACAAAAAACCTATACACCGCGTAAGTGACAATAATTTGTCGCCAAATATCAATTTGGCCTTCCGTGCTGGTTTTTTATCTAAATCCGTTCTGGAACTGCCTGTAGCCCATGTCCAGCGCCATCTGGACGGCGCCGAGTGGCGCCTGACTCAGCAGCAACCCTACTAATCGTTAGACAATTAATGTCGAACATGGCACGTTGATATGAATAAATCTTCTTACTCATTCCAGTGAATGTACTTAGCTGTGGGCTTAAAAACCTGCAACACTATACGGCATCAAAATATAGTCATTTTTTTGGCGATCTGCAGGAAAAACCAGGATCAGGGAGAGGTACCCATGCGTCTTTTGAACCCCATCACCAGCGCGTTGCTGTTGGCTCTGGCAAGTGCCCACGTGCAGGCGATGTCGATCACCGAAGCTGTCCAAAGCGCCGTGGACTACCACCCCCAGGTCAGCTCGAACCGCAACAGCAAGTTGTCTGCTGATGAAGATGTGAAGTTCGCCCGTGGCGGCTACTACCCCTCCGTCGACTTGGTGGCGGGCTACGGCCGTCAGCGCTCTGACAACGCCAATACGCGCGCAGAAGGTCGTCATAACAAAGAAACCCTCAACTACTCCCAGGCCGACCTGCGCCTGCGGCAGATGATCTTCGATGGGTTCAACACCTCCAGCGAGGTGGGCCGCACCCAAGCGGTCTCCACTTCCCGTGCGTACTACACCCAGGCGGTGGCTCAGGACGTTGCCTTGCGCGCCATCGAGGTCTACCTGGAAGTGCTCAAGCGCCGCGAACTGGTGAGCCTTGCCAAGAACAACCTGCAAGCCCACCTGCGAGTGAACGACCAGATCGGCCTGCGCAACGAACGGGGCGTAGGCAGCACGGCTGACCTAGACCAGTCCCGTGCCCGTCGCGCCCTGGCGGAAAACAACCTGGATACCGCAGAGGTCGACCTGGCCGATGCCGAGGCCAACTTCTTCAGCGTCGTAGGCCGTGTGCCGGATGAGCTGGAAGACCCGCAAGCGGTTGCCGTGCAGATGCCTGCAACGCTGGAAGAAGCACGCGAAGGCATGCGCCAGAACAACCCCTACATCAAGTCGGCACAGGCAGACGTGAACGCTGCCGAAGAGCAGTACAAGGTTGCCAAGTCGACCTTCTACCCGCGCTTTGATGCCATTCTGGCCACCGGTGCCAACAACAACACCGGCGGTGAAAAAGGCCACAGCAACAACGACTGGCAGGCAGGCGTAGAGATGAACTACAACCTGTTCCGCGGTGGCAGCGACAAGGCACGCCTGAACTCCGATGCGCACAAGATCAACCAGGCTATGGACATTCGCAACAATGCACTGCGCGAGCTGACCGAAAACCTGAGCCTGGCCTGGAACGCCTTGAACAACGCCAGCAAGCAGTTGCCTACCGCGCGCGAATACGCCGACACCACCAAACGGGTACGTGCTGCCTACCAGGACCAGTTTGGCCTTGGCCAGCGCACCCTGCTTGACGTGCTCGACAGTGAGAACGAGCTGTACAACGCCGACCGTCGTTACACCGAGGTACGTTACACCGAGGCCTATTCCCGCTACCGGGTACTGGCCACCATGGGCGAGCTGTTGAGCAAGCAGCGCATCTCGCTGCCGCCTGACGCCTATGCTGCCACCGAGGTGCGCACCGAAGCCCATCTGCCCGAGATGCGCTGATTGCACCGGGGCGCCGCTCAGGGCGCCCCTGTGTCCTTGCGATGATTACGCTGGTAGGTGCCTGCCCCCATGGCTTGGATCTGCCCTTCGATCAGGCCTTCGAACGGCGCCAGCACGGCGTCGAAGCTGACCGGTTGCTCGAGCACGTTCAAGGCCTGCACCACCGCCTCGATGGTCGATAGCGCGCCTGCCTCCGGGGCCTTGCGCAGTCGGTAG
This sequence comes from Pseudomonas sp. I3-I5, assembly GCF_022699445.1. Taxonomy (NCBI): domain Bacteria; kingdom Pseudomonadati; phylum Pseudomonadota; class Gammaproteobacteria; order Pseudomonadales; family Pseudomonadaceae; genus Pseudomonas; species Pseudomonas sp. I3-I5. The sequence goes on from NZ_CP093940.1 coordinate 3,271,149, forward strand.
CGTGACGGCGTCACATTCCCTAGGGTTACTTTCGGCAGAGCCGCCAGCAGCGGGTTGAGGTACATCAACTTGCGCGCCTTGCGCCAGGTGCCGTCCGGCACGACCAGCAACAACGGCATGCCGTCGGTCTGCGTGTAAGGCCCGAGCGCTTGTGAGTCCGCGCCCGGGAACAACACCACTGGCCGATAACCTGGCATTGCCAGCCATTGATCCAGGTCCTTGAATACCTCACCTACGTGCAACTGGGCATTGACCAGGCCAAGCGCTGCCAGGCGAGCCGTGTTCAGCGCATGAGACGCCTCGCTTGGGTGCTGCAGCAGCAACACGCGGGTCCTGCTGCTGATCGCAGGTATCAAGGCGCAGAGGCAATGGTCGAGGGGGCGCAGGCAGCGCTCGCAGCGGGGTCTGGACATGGGATCTCCTTGGCCGCGCAGTGTGCCACACAATCGCAGATCAACTGGCACGCCTTCAGGCCAAAGCGCGCCCAACGCAGGCATTGGCGATCAGCGATTGAAGCGCTCGGCCAAGCCATAGAGGTAGTCGGCCATGCGTTCGAGGTCCTGGCTGATTTGCGCGCCTTGCCGTGCCTGCCCGGCGCTTTGATCGCACAACTGGGCAATGCGCGTGATCTGCTGGTTGATGTCCTCGGCCACATGGCTTTGCTGTTCGGAAGCGGCAGCCATCTGCTGGCTCATGCCTGTGATCCTGCTGACCGCCTGGGCGATGCCGACCAGCGCGTTCTGCACGGCCTCGACGCTTTGCCTGCTGTCGCGCGCGATGCGTTCACCGTGGCCGGCGGAACTCACCGCCCGCTCGGCACCGGCGCGCAGGGTGGCGATGATCTGGTGAATTTCCTCGGTCGAGGTGCGGGTACGCTGGGCCAGCGAACGGACCTCGTCGGCCACCACGGCAAACCCCCGCCCTTGCTCTCCCGCACGGGCTGCTTCGATAGCAGCGTTGAGTGCCAGCAGGTTGGTCTGCTCGGCAATGGCAGTGATCACATCGACCACGCTGCCGATGGACTGGGTCTGCTGAGCGAGCGCATTGACGGCCTGGCCAATGTCACTGACCGCCTCGCTCATGCTGTCCATGGCGTGCAGGCTCTGCTGGGCCAGCTCGCTGCCGCGCTGAGCGAGCTGATCGGCGTCACCGGCAGCATGGGCCGTGTTCTGAACGTTCTGCGTGACCTGCTGGATGGTGGCTGCCATCTCGGCGATGGCAGTGGCCGATTGATCCGTCTCACTGCGCTGACGGTCAAGCATCGCGGCCTGGGTGTCTGACAATTTCGAGGATTGTGACGCCCGGTCCTTGACCCCCACGCCTGCATCCTCAAGCCGGGTCAGGGCCGTTTGCAGGCGTGCTTCTTCACTCAGGATGGCCAGGTCCATTTGCCCATGCAGCCCGGGGCTGGCGCTATAGGTCAGCGCCACCAGCGGGCTGGTGAAAGCCTTGGGGTGTGCGGCCAGCGTGCGCTGGATGGCTTGGCTGTGCTGGCGTTCGATGACGTACCAGGCCAGCAGCAGACTGGTCATCAGTACCGCCAGCGCAGCGTAGGCCGGCAGGCTGGCATAGGCGAACGCCGATATCACCCCGGCGGCGGCAAGCGGCCAGCCAGTCCCCAGGCGCTGACGCACACGTGCCACCCAAGGCAACGCGGCGCGGTCACTGCGCAGGCGTGCGTACAGGCGCTCGGCACGTGCGATCTGCGCGCGGCTGGGCACTGAACGCACTGACTCGTAACCACTGACGCGGCCTTGTTCGTAGATGGGCGTGACATAGGCACTGACCCAGTAATAGTCACCGTTCTTTGCCCGGTTTTTGACGATTCCCATCCAGGGCTTGCCCTGCTTGATGGTGTCCCACATATGGCCAAACACCGCGGCGGGCATATCCGGGTGACGTACCAAATTGTGGGGCTGACCCACCAACTCGTCATAGGTGAAGCCACTGATGGCCACGAACGCTTCGTTGCAGTAGGTGATTCGGCTATCCAGATCGGTGGTCGAGATCAGGCGCTGATCGCCGGGGAAGGTTCTTTCGTGCTCGGTGACGGGCAGGTTCGTGCGCATCTTCGGCGATCCTTGCAGGATGAAAATGTGAGAAAAATAGGCGCAAGGTTGATATGTAGCAGAGCGCTTTCAAATAGGAGGCCGTAGCCGCAGGAAATTATTGCATCCTGACGAAATACATCAACGCAATGTTTAACCCAATGTCGCAGCTGGCTGAAACAGGTCGCAATGAACGGGGATGAGCGCATGAAGCGGGAGGCATGACAGGGGGGCGGAGCGGGGTTGCATCAGGCGGCATTAAGCCGCCTGAACAGACGGAACCTGGCAGCGGACGTGCCGGGAGCAGAAACGCTGATCGGAACAAAAAAGCCGCTCTACCCAAAACGGGAGAACGGGCTTCGCTCGCTCAGCGGCGTCGTGGCTGGCGAGGGCGCTGCTTTTCGTCAGTCGGTATGGGAACCGGCTGCAAGGGCGGCGGAATCAAACCCAAGGCAACCCCAAGGTCGTGGAGCCAGTTGTACAGTGCTTTATTCATAATGCCCCCTTTACGGGTAAGCCTAACGGCGAATCAGTTCGGCGCTGCCTTACACAGATCATAGCCGCATGTATCGGCTGACGCCTATATCTGATCTTACAGATGGGGGTGATTGTGACGCCGATCAAGCCGTTTGGGGGATTTCCTGGCACCGCCAATCGTTTCCCTATGTTACTGCTTGCCCCCTCATCCGACCCATTTGCGCAATTGCTGCCGTACCCAGGGCTCGGCACTTACCAGAACCACCCCCAAGAGCACCAGCACAGCGCCAAGCACGAAATTCACGGTCAGCGGCTCGCCCAGGATCAACACCCCGAAGGTGACGCCGAACAGGGGCGTGATGAATGAAAACACAGCCAGGTTCGATGCCAGGTATTTGCGCAACAGCCAGAACCAGGTCAGGTAGCTGATGAACGAGACGATTACGCCCTGAAACAACACGCTCCCAACCGCCAGCGGCGTCATGACCACATCGCCGGCCTGCCCCGTGATCAGCCCAATGAGCAGTAAACCGACGAAACCTACGGCTAGCTGATAGAACAGGGTAAGGGTTGCCGGCGCCTCGGAAAGCCGCGACCCCCTGACCACGACCGTGGTCGCGCCCCACGCCAAGCCGGCCAGTACCCCGAAGGCATCTCCCAGCAAGGTGCGCCCGTCCATGTTGGCCCATGACGTCCCACCCGCAAAGGCCATTGCAATGCCCACGAACGCCAGCAGTATACCCAGCCACTGCAACAACCTCAGCCGTTCGCTGGGCAGCATGAAATGCAGGCCAAGGGCAGTGAAGATTGGCGCTGTGTACAGGAATACTGACATGTGCGCGGCCGTGGTCAGCTTGAGCCCTTCGGCAATGAACAGAAACTCAAGCCCGAACAACCCACCCGCCAGTACACCCGCGCGCCAGGTCACCCCCATCTGCTTCCAGTCGCCGCGCCAAAGCACCATCAACCCGACCAGCACCGCAGCGATGCAATTGCGCAGGGTTGCCTGCATCACCGGGGCAATGTCCACGGCGGCCGTTTTTATCAGCACCTGCTGGCTGCCCCAGATCAGGCAGAGCACCACCATGACCTGGAACGCGAAGGCATCGGGGTTTTTGCGGGCCACGCTCATCGGCGGACCTCGAGACGGTACAAAGGCATGCGCAGTGATTCACCTGAAGAGAGGGACAGGAGATTATCGATTCACGCATGCCTCACTGGCCAGCCTTAAATGGCACCACCGGCAATCTGCGCCTTGGACGAGACGTGCTCGAAGGTGCTTTCATGCAACGCATCTTCTTGATCGTCCAGCACTTGCCGCGGGTGTTCAAAGCCTGGAATGCTGCTGTCGATCAGGCTCATCAGGCGCGACCCTCGCTCGGTCAGTACGAAGTTCTCGCCGTTACCACCCTCCTCTTCCGGGCGGCTTTGAATATAGCCTCGCTCCAGAAGCAGCTTCTCATAGTCGCAGGCCTGGGTTTTGAGGCGATCCAGGTCACCGACCGGCTCACCCTTGGCCGCCAGGTCAGCGGCATGCGCTTCGGCATAAGGGCGGGGCGTGAAGTTTTGCCCGCTACCGTTTTGTACTTCATGCAACAAGCGTTCGATCAGGTCCCAGTTATAGACAGTACGCATGCGATTACCTCCTGGTGTGCGTCGAGGATGTACACAGGCTTGGGACCTTCCGAATCTTCGCACGTTCCACGCAAATGGCCTGAAGGTCGCGTGCATTAGCTGCAAGAAACCACGCCAGCTTCTGCCCATTCATCCAAGGCTGTGAACCAATCGGTTCGCTGCACCTCAACCGTCCATCAACAACGCCGGAGGGCTAAAGGATGAAACCACTGCTGCGTATTACTTGCCTGGTTACCTTGTGCAGCGCGGTGCCCGCCTGGGCATGCACGCCGGAAGAAGCGACGCAAAAACGCGAGGAACTGGCTGGGCTGGTGGCTCAACTGACCGAACAGAACCCGGCGAAGGCCAAGGAAATCAACGAGGAACTGCAAGGCATGCAGCTGGGAACCGCCAGCAAGGACTTGCCGGACAAGTGTCAGTTGATCGACACGCGTATCAAGGAATTGAAAGCGGCCGAGAAAAAGGCAGGATGATACAGGGACGTTAGGCCAGAGCAGCGCTGAGCGCTGCCCTGGCCCAGACCCCTGGTATTACTCGGCTGAGGGCTTGCGCTTCTTCAACGGTGCGAGCCCATCGGAGCTGGTCAACGGTGCGTTGGCCTTGGGCTTGGCCGTAGGCTTGCGCTTGGCAGTGGCCTTCTTGTCACCACCTTTCTTGTCCGTCTTCTTCTTTTTGGTACTGGCAGCCTTGCCAGACGCCTTGACCTTCTTGGGCCCGCTATAGGTGCCCTTGACTTCCTTGATGACCCGGCGCTCGAACTGCTGCTTGAGGTAGCGCTCGATGCTGGACATCAGGTTCCAGTCGTTATGGGTGATCAGCGAGATCGCCAGGCCTTCGCCGCCGGCGCGCCCGGTACGGCCCACCCGGTGCACGTATTCATCGCCGCTGCGTGGCATGTCGAAGTTGATGACCAGGTCCAGCCCATCGATGTCCAGGCCCCGCGCGGCCACGTCGGTGGCGACCAACACCTTGGAGCTGCCCTGCTTGAAGCGCTCGATGGCCAGCTTGCGGTCTTTCTGGTCCTTCTCGCCATGCAGCACGAACGCCTTGACGTCCTTGGCGACCAGGTGACCGTAGATACGGTCGGCCATGGCGCGGGTATTGGAGAAGATGATCGCCTTGTCGAAGGTTTCGTTGGCCAGCAGCCATTGCACGATCTGCTCTTTGTGCTGGTCATGGTCGGCGGTGATGATCTGTTGGCGAGTGCCCTCGGCCAATTGTGACACGCTGTTGAGCATCAGGTGCTCAGGGTCCTTCAGGACCTTGCCGATCATGTCGCGCAAGGCCGCGCCGCCGGTAGTGGCCGAGAACAGCAGGGTCTGCTCGCGGTTTTCGCATTCCTTGCACAGGCGCTCCATGTCCTCGGCGAAGCCCATGTCGAGCATGCGGTCGGCTTCGTCCAGGATCAGCACCTGGACGTGGGACAGGTCGAGGTTGCCGGCGTTGAGCTGCTCAAGCAAACGGCCCGGTGTGCCGATCAGCACGTCCGGCACCTTGCGCAGCATGGCGGCCTGTTCCTTGAAGTCTTCGCCCCCTGTCACCAGGCCCGACTTGATGTAGGTGAACTGCGAGAACAGCTGCACCTGCTTGAGGGTCTGCTGTGCCAGCTCACGGGTAGGCAGCAGGATCAGCGCGCGAATCTCCACACGACGCTCGCGCAGATCGACCAGACGATTGAGCAGCGGCAGAACGAACGCTGCCGTCTTGCCACTGCCGGTCTGCGCGGTGACACGCAGGTCCCGCCCTTGCAGCGCCAGGGGAATGGCGGCGGCCTGCACCGGGGTAGGCTCGACGAATTTAAGCTCGGCCACGGCTTTGAGCAGGCGTTCGTGCAAGGCGAATTGGGAGAACACGGAGGTAACCTCAGGCAAGTACGGAAATCAGCTGCATAGGGTAACGTTTTCTGGCGATTTAGCCGAATTTCTTTTGGCATGGGCCTGCCCATCCGCGTTCTAATAACGCTTCGTTTGGCAACAAGACTGTAAGCAAGCCCATGGACATCCAACGCTTCTGGCGCGACTCCCTCGACCTGTGGGGCACACTCGACCAACACCCCATGCTGCACGCCGCCATCGGCCTGGCCGTATTGCTGGTGATATCGCTGATTCTAGGGCGCCTGGGGCGCTTTCTGGTGCTGCACGGCGCCCGCCTGCTGGCACGCCAGCCAGCCCTGAAATGGCTCGACGACTTGCGTCACAACAAGGTCTTCCACCGCCTGGCGCAGACCACACCGTCGCTGGTGCTGCAGTTCGGGCTCAAGCTGGTGCCGGAGCTGTCCGACACCGCCCAGCACTTTCTGGGCAACCTGGCGTTGGCCTTCACGTTGCTGTTCATGACCATGGCCGTGTCGTGCCTGCTCGATGCCCTGCTCGACATCTATGCCCGCACCGAGCACGCCCGCACTCGCTCCATCAAGGGGTATGTGCAACTGGCCAAGATGATGCTGTGGATCTTCGCGGCCATCGTCATCGTCGCTACCCTGATCGACCGTTCGCCGTTGCTGCTGCTGTCTGGCCTGGGCGCGATGTCGGCCGTGCTGCTGTTGGTGTACAAGGACACGCTCTTGTCGTTCGTGGCCAGCGTGCAGCTGACCAGCAACGACATGTTGCACGTCGGCGACTGGATCGAAATGCCGCAGGTCGGCGCCGATGGCGATGTGGTGGACATTACCCTGCACACGGTCAAGGTACAGAACTTCGACAAGACCATCGTTTCCATCCCCACCTGGCGCCTGATGAGCGAATCGTTCCGCAACTACCGTGGCATGCAGCAGTCAGGCGGCCGGCGCATCAAGCGCAGCCTGTTCATCGATGCCGCCGGGGTCCGTTTTCTGACCCGAGAAGAGGAACAGCGCCTGGGCCAGGTGCGCCTGCTGGGTGACTACCTGGCCGGCAAGCGTCAGGAGCTGCAAAGCTGGAACGAAGCCTTGGGGCCGGTGGCGGAACTCTCGGCCAACCGCCGCAAGCTGACCAACATCGGCACCTTCCGCGCCTTCGCTCTGGCCTACCTGAGAAACCATCCCGACGTGCACGCGAACATGACCTGCATGGTCCGCCAGATGCAGACCACGGCAGAAGGCGTGCCGCTGGAAATCTACTGCTTCACCACCACCACGGTGTGGGCCGAGTACGAGCGCATCCAAGGGGACATCTTCGATTACCTGTTGGCGGTGCTGCCGGAGTTCGGGTTGAGCTTGTATCAGCAGCCCAGTGGCAATGACATGCGCGTAGGCCTGGCCGGGCACAATGCGCCCGTGCAGGAGCCGATGCCGCGGCATCTGGAGGAAATGAGCGAGGCTTAAGCCAGGCGGCTGTGTTCAAGGCTCGCCAGCCTCTCGAACCAGCTCCCTGCTCTTCGGTCAGATGACCTTGATACTCCTCGTCATCAACGCGCACTCACACGGATGTACCCCATGACCGAGCAAATCATCTACCCGGCCGACGACAACAGCCCTGCCCTTCAAGCCGCCATCGCCAATGCACAGGCCACGTTCAAGTTCTTCTGGCGCGAGCTCTCCTGGGAGGCGCGCCGGATCATCAAGGGCCTGGAAATGGCCGCCGTGAAGATGGCTTTCCCGGTCCAGGGCGACGACCCGGAACTGCCAACCGTCGAGAACATGTGGCTCAGCGAAGTGGCGTTCGACGGCGTCTCGATCAGCGGCGTACTGCTCAACGAACCGGAATGGGCTACGGGCTTCGATGCAGCGCAGCGTGTGACGCTGCCGTTTTCGGCGCTCACTGACTGGATGTACGTGTCTGCCGGTGAGGTCTATGGAGGCTTCACCATCGATGCAATGCGCAGCGAGATGCCCGCAACCGAACGTGCTGAACACGATGCGGCGTGGGGCCTGGAATTTGGTGAGCCCGGGTTCGTGGCGCTCGTACCGGCACCCAAAGGGCAACCTCAGGTATTGCTCTCGCGGGCCCTGGATACTCCCGCTGACGCCGAAGCGCTCAAGCGGCTGGAAGAGGCTGACCATCCCATGGCCGTGAACATGGTGGCGCAGGTGCACGATGCACTGGTGCAACATCCTGCCATGGTGACCGATCCCGATGAGGGCGGTTGGTTGCTGCTGCACCGCGAAACGCTGGCGGGCAACTACCCGGTGGTGAGCGCTCTGCTTGAGCACGGGGCCGACACCTCGGCGCTCAACCCGCTGGGTCAAACGCCGTTGCAACTGGCCGAGCAGGCAGGCTGGCCGCGACTGGTGCGATTGTTGCGCGGGGAGGAGGTGCCGCTTGCAGCGCCGCACGCCCCTGCCCCGCAGGCGCGACCCGCTGAACCTGACGAGGAGCAGACGCACACCCGGCCCCACGCCCAGGCGCAGCCACAGCAAAACAGCCGGCCGCACTGGATGATCGTGGCTGGCGTGGTATTCGTGGTGGCCTTGATCTGGCTGCTGGTGCGCTAGCGACCTACCCGGCGGTCAAGCAGCCGTGTCGGTGAGGCGTTCTGGACTAGCGCCTCACCCTCAGTGTTCAGGTCCCGGCCAGCATGTCGCTGATCGGAATCTCTGAGCGTTCGAACCGCTCATTCACTGCGCATACCCCAAAAGGTAAAGCAGCGCCGTCAAGGTCAGCAGTGAGACCACCGTTGACCAGAGAATGGTCCTGGAGATCAAGCCCGCATCCCGGTTGTAGTACTCCGCCAGCATGAACGGCCCAGTACCGGTGGGCAGTGCAGCCAGCAGCACGGCCGAGGCGGCCCACATGTCGGGCAGGTGAAACACCTTGTACGCCAGCACCCAGGTCAGCGCCGGCTGGCCGATCAATTTCAACGCCACCAGCGGCCAGGGGCTGGCCTGTGCGCGCGGCTGTTTCTCTGCCAGAAAGGCTCCGAGCGACACCAGTGCACAGGGCGTGGTGGCCAATGCGAGCATGTCGAGCAAGTGCATCACCGGTTCGGCCAGCCCCAGCCCGGTCATGGCCCACGCTGCACCTGCCAGCGGCGCGACGACCAGCGGGTTTTTGGCCAACGCCTTGAGCACCAGACCCACGGCGCGGCCCACTTCGGGCTCATCCTGCAAGCCGATTTCGATCAGCATCAGCGACAGGGCAAATACCAGGCAGACCACAATCAACGATGAAATCAGCGCTGGTTGCAAGCCAGGCTGACCGAACAGCAGCAAGCACAAGGGAATGCCGATGTAGCCGGTGTTGGCGTAGCCGGCACTCAGCCCATCGATGCTCGACGCCACTAATCCATGGCCGCCGCGCAGCCGCCATAGCAGGGTAATCGCAAACATCGCCAGGGCCCCGGCGCCAAATGCGGCGATGAACCCAGGGTGCCAGATTTCAGCCCAGGTGGCCGTGGCGGTGACCTTGAACAGCAAGGCCGGCAGGCACAGCCAGACCACCATCTTGTTGATTTCGGCCGCTGCCTTGTCGCCCAGTTTATGGGTACGGCGGCACAGGTAGCCGACGATGATCAACGCAAAGATCGGTGCGACAATCACGAAAACGGTATGCATGTCAGGCTTTGCCGGGCATTGGGGCCTGTGCCCGTGCACTGAAACGACTCAACCATACTGATCCCAGAATGATGGCTCCGCCTGCCAGAAGCCGCCCAAGCGGTTCATGCTGGTTCCAGATCAGCAGGTTGAGCAGCAGCCCCACCGGCACGTGCAGGTTGTTCATCACGGCGAGTGTGCCACCCGATACCAGGCAAGCACCCTTGTTCCACCAGTACAGGCCCAGCGCCGTGGGGCACAGCCCCAGAAACACCAACACGCCCCACTGCACCGACGTGCTGGGCAGGTGTGCGCTGTTGCCGAACAACACAAACGCAGGTAGGACCACCATCAGTGCCCCCAGGTAGAAATAGCCGAACCGCGCATAGTGCGGCAGGTCACTGGGAAAACGGGCAACCAGATGCCGATACAACACTTGGCCCGCGGCATACGTGAAGTTGGCCAGCTGTAGCAACAGGAAGCCCATGAAGAATTCGCCACTGATGCTGTCGAAGCGAATCACCGCCGCGCCGGCTACGGCCACCAGCGCTGCCAGCAGCGCCCATGGGTTGAACCGCCGGTTCATGGCATCTTCGATCAGGGTCACGTGCAACGGCGTAAGAATGGTGAACAGCAATACCTCAGGCACGCTGAGCACGCGAAAGCTCAAGTAAAGGCACACGTAGGTGATGCCGTACTGCAAGGCACCTATCAGCAGCATCGAGCGGACAAAGCGCGGTTCTACCTGCCGCCAGCGGGTCAACGGCAGAAAGACCAGGCCCGCCAGCACCACGCGTGCAAGCACGGCAAAATAGCTGTCGACGTGACCGGCCAGGTACTCGCCTATCAAGCTGAAAGAGAACGCCTGGATAAGCGCAACGATGATCAGATAGCCCATGGTTGTCTCTCGAAAATCAAGGTCGGGACCTTAGCGGGTTGAGGCAAGCGAGTTCAACCACGAAAAACGTAGGGACACGCCCTAAACGAGGCGAAGATGACGCCCATAAAAAAGGGCGACCCGAGGGTCGCCCTTTTTACCGATCAAACAGAACTCAGTTCTGCTTGGCCATTGCTTCGCGCAGCAGCGCAGCCATGGTGGTATCGGCAGCCGCTTCCGGAGCGTTTTTCAGGCTCTGGATGGCTTCACGCTCTTCAGCGTCGTCTTTGGACTTGATCGACAGGCTGATGACACGCGATTTGCGGTCAACGCTGATGATCTTGGCTTCGATCTCTTCGCCTTCCTTCAGAACGTTACGCGCGTCTTCAACGCGGTCACGGCTGATTTCGGAAGCTTTCAGAGTGGCTTCGATGTCGTCGGCCAGGGTGACGATGGCACCTTTGGCGTCAACTTCTTTCACGATGCCCTTGACGATAGCGCCCTTGTCATTGACAGCAACGAAGTTGGAGAACGGATCGTCTTCCAGCTGCTTGATGCCCAGGGAGATGCGCTCGCGCTCTGGATCGACCGACAGGATGACGGTTTCCAGCTCGTCGCCCTTCTTGAAACGACGTACGGCTTCTTCGCCGGTTTCGTTCCAGGAGATGTCGGACAGGTGAACCAGGCCGTCGATGCCGCCGTCCAGACCAATGAAGATACCGAAGTCGGTGATCGACTTGATGGTACCGGTGATCTTGTCACCCTTGTTGAACTGGCCGGAGAAGTCTTCCCATGGGTTGGACTTGCACTGCTTGATGCCCAGGGAGATACGACGACGCTCTTCGTCGATGTCCAGAACCATGACTTCCACTTCGTCGCCAACCTGAACGACTTTCGACGGGTGGATGTTCTTGTTGGTCCAGTCCATTTCGGAAACGTGTACCAGACCTTCAACGCCTTCTTCCAGCTCAGCGAAGCAGCCGTAGTCGGTCAGGTTGGTTACGCGAGCCTGTACGCGAGTACCTTCTGGGTAACGGGCAGTGATAGCTACCCACGGATCTTCGCCCATCTGCTTCAGACCCAGCGAAACGCGGTTGCGCTCGCGGTCGAACTTCAGAACGCGTACGTCGACTTCGTCGCCAACGTTAACGATTTCCGATGGGTGCTTGATACGCTTCCAAGCCATGTCGGTGATGTGCAGCAGGCCGTCGATACCGCCCAGGTCCACGAATGCGCCGTAGTCGGTGAGGTTCTTGACGATACCTTTGACTTGCTGGCCTTCCTGCAGGGTTTCCAGCAGGGCTTCGCGCTCGGCGGAGTTCTCGGCTTCCAGCACGCTGCGACGGGAAACGACAACGTTGTTGCGCTTCTGGTCGAGCTTGATGACCTTGAATTCCAGCTCTTTGCCTTCCAGGTGGGTGGTGTCGCGCACTGGGCGGACATCAACCAGGGAGCCCGGCAGGAACGCACGGATGCCGTTAACGTCGACAGTGAAGCCGCCCTTAACCTTACCGTTGATAACGCCCTTGACCACTTCTTCGGCGGCGAAAGCTGCTTCCAGAACAATCCAGCACTCGGCGCGCTTGGCTTTTTCACGGGACAGCTTGGTTTCGCCAAAGCCGTCTTCGACCGCGTCCAGCGCAACGTGCACTTCGTCACCGACCTTGATGGTCAGCTCGCCAGCTTCGTTGTAGAACTGCTCGAGCGGGATGACGCCCTCGGACTTCAGGCCAGCGTGTACGGTAACCCAGTCGCCGTCGATGTCGACAACGATACCGGTGATGATCGCACCCGGCTGAAGATTGAGGGTTTTCAGGCTTTCTTCAAAGAGTTCTGCAAAGCTTTCGCTCATTTTAATTCCTGTAGATTCGGGCGAAACAGACGCCCATCGCCACATTCCAGACAATGTGGGTTTCGTTTAGATAAAGGAAAGCGGGCAGGACGTTGACTGGTGCCCCTGCCTGCCTTCCTGGTTATCAGAGGAGATCGCGCAAGGCGAGCTCGCTCCTGATACGTTGCAACACCTGCTCGATGGACAACTCGGTTGAGTCCAACTGAATGGCATCGGCCGCTGGTTTGAGCGGGGCCACTGCACGTTGGGTGTCGCGCTCGTCACGCGCACGAATCTCATCCAGCAGACTCGACAGACTAACATCTTCACCCTTGCCCTTCAACTGAAGGTAACGGCGGCGGGCACGTTCCTCGGCACTGGCGGTCAGAAATACCTTCAGCGGCGCGTCCGGAAACACCACCGTGCCCATGTCACGGCCATCGGCAATCAGGCCTGGGGCCTCGCGAAAGGCGCGCTGGCGCACCAGCAGCGCATCGCGCACCGCAGGCAGCGAAGCAACCATGGAAGCACCGGCACCGACGGTCTCGGTGCGAATCACGTTGCTGACATCCTCACCCTCGAGAATGATCTGCTGCAGTTTACCGGGCTCGGCGGCAATGAATTGCACATCCAGATGGGCGGCAAGCTGAGTCAGCAACTCCTCGTTGGTCAGGTCCACGCCATGGTTGCTGGCATTGAAGGCCAGCAGACGGTACAGCGCGCCCGAATCCAGCAGCCGCCAGCCCAGCTCGCGCGCCATCAGACCGGCCACGGTCCCCTTGCCGGAACCACTGGGCCCGTCGATAGTAATGACTGGCGTCAAGGCGCTCACGACTTGCCCTCTTCGGCCACGCGGATGCCAACCTCAGCGCACAGCGACAGGAAGTTGGGGAACGAAGTGGCGACGTTGGCGCAGTCATGGATACGAATCGGCGCGCTGGCGCGCAGCGATGCGACGCTGAAGGCCATCGCGATGCGGTGGTCACCGTGCCCGTGCACCTCACCGCCGCCCAGTTGCCCACCGTCGATGATGATGCCATCGGGGGTGGGCTCACACTGGATGCCCAAAGTGAGCAGGCCATCGGCCATCACCTGGATGCGGTCGGACTCTTTCACGCGCAGTTCTTCGGCACCGCGCAGCACGGTACGCCCTTCGGCGCAGGCAGCGGCGACGAACAGCACGGGGAATTCGTCGATGGCCAGTGGCACGAGCGCCTCCGGGATCTCGATACCCTTGAGCTTGGCACCGCGCACACGCAGGTCCGCCACCGGCTCACCGCCCACCTCACGCTGGTTCTCCAGGGTGATGTCGCCGCCCATCAGGCGCAGGATGTCGATGACGCCGGTGCGGGTCGGGTTGATGCCGACATGTTCGAGCACCAGTTCCGACCCCTCGGCAATGGATGCCGCCACCAGGAAGAACGCTGCAGACGAGATATCGGCCGGCACCTCGATGCGGGTGGCGGTGAGTTTGCCGCCGGACTGCAACGAGGCGACCGGGCCATCGGACTGCACGTGGTATCCGAAACCGCGCAGCATGCGCTCAGTGTGGTCGCGCGTTGGCGCCGGCTCGGTGACGGTGGTGCGCCCCTCGGCGTACAGGCCGGCCAGCAGCAGGCAGGATTTGACCTGGGCGCTGGCCATCGGCAGCGTGTAGGTCAGGCCCTTGAGCGGCTTGCCGCCGCGAATGGTCAGCGGCGGACGGCCTTCGGGGCCGGTCTCGACCACGGCGCCCATTTCGCGCAGCGGGTTGGCCACCCGGTTCATCGGGCGCTTGGAAAGCGAGGCGTCGCCGGTCATGGTGACGTCGAACGACTGGCCGGCCAGCAGGCCCGACAGCAGGCGCATCGAGGTGCCGGAGTTACCCACGTACAGTGGACCCGGCGGCGGCTTCAGGCCGTGCAGGCCGACACCATGGATGGTCACGCGGCCCTGATGGGGGCCTTCGATGACGACGCCCATGTCGCGAAATGCCTGCAAGGTCGCCAGGGCATCTTCACCTTCGAGGAAACCCTCGACCTCGGTGGTGCCATCGGCCAGCGAGCCGAGCATGATCGAGCGATGGGAAATCGACTTGTCGCCCGGTACGCGGATTCGCCCGTTCAGGCGGCCACCGGGTTGGGCCAGGAAAATCAGATCGTTGGCGTTCATAGCGTCCACATAGGCCCGGCGGGCCAGGATTTTACTGAAATGCTCGCGGGCAAACCGAGCGCGGGTGAAAACACCCAGCAGCTGGTGCCCGTCCCCTTCAGCGATCGCGTCGCGCAAGGCGTCGAGATCACTGCGATATGTATCGAGTGTGCGCAGGACAGCGTCGCGGTTGGCGAGAAAGATGTCATGCCACATGGTCGGGTCGCTACCGGCGATTCTTGTGAAATCGCGAAAGCCTCCCGCAGCGTACCGGAAGATGTCCAGGTTTTCATTGCGCTTGGCCAGCGAATCGACCAGCCCGAAGGCCAGCAGGTGTGGCAAGTGGCTGGTCGCAGCCAGCACTTCGTCGTGGCGCTCGACGGGCATATGCTCAACGTCAGCCTCCAGCGTACGCCACAGGCGATCGACCAGGGCCAACGCAGCAGGGTCGGTTTCGGCCAGCGGCGTGAGGATGACCTTATGCCGACGGAACAGGCTGGCGTTGGACGCCTCCACCCCGCTCTGCTCGGAGCCGGCGATGGGGTGGCCAGGCACGAAGCGCGACAAGCGCTCGCCAAGGACCGAACGCGCTTCGCGCACGACGTTACCCTTGGCGCTGCCGACGTCAGTGATCACGGCCTCACCCAGATCGAGCCGGGCCAGGCGCGCCAGGACTTTCTCCATGGCCAGGATCGGCACGGCCAGCTGGATCACGTCGGCGCCAAGGCAGGCCGTGGCCAGGTCCTCTTCGCAGCGATCGACCACGCCCAGGGCAACGGCCTGCTTGCGCGAAGGCGCATCGAGGTCGACGCCGACCACTTCGCGGCACAGGCCACTTTCACGCAGGCCTTTGGCGAACGAGCCACCGATCAGACCGAGACCGACCACCACCAGGCGGTCGATGATCGGGGCGGGTTTGGTTTTTGCTGCTTTTACCACTGGTATGAACCCTGTACGAAAATCGAGGCAGTCCTTGAGGACTTACGGGGCCATGCATCGGCCCGGAAGGTTGCGCTTCAAAGCACCGCCTTCGGATAAGACCCCAGCACTTTCAGCGCCACCGCCTCCTGGCTGATCTGTTCGAGCACTGCCTTGATCAACGGATCGCGGTGATGACCGACGAAGTCGATGAAGAAGACATACGTCCACTTGCCACTGCGCGAAGGCCGGGTCTCGATGCGGGTCAGGTCGATGCCGTTCTGGTGGAACGGCACCAACAGCTCGTGCAGGGCACCGGGCTTGTTGCTCATCGAGACGATGATCGAGGTCTTGTCGTCCCCAGTGGGCGGCACTTCCTGGCTGCCAATCATCAGGAACCGCGTGGCGTTGTCCGGGCGGTCCTCGATTTTCTCGGCAAGGCGGGTCAGCCCGTACAGGTTGGCCGCCATGTCGCCGGCGATGGCCGCCGAGTTCCACTCACCCTTGACCCGCTTGGCAGCCTCGGCGTTGCTCGACACCGCTACCCGCTCGACATTGGGGTAGTGGGCATCGAGCCACTTACGGCACTGGGCCAATGACTGGGCATGGGAGTAGATGCGGCTGATACTGTCGGTCTTGGTGTTCTCGCCCACCAGCAGATGGTGGTGAATACGCAGCTCCACTTCGCCACAGATCACCATGTCGTGCTCGAGGAAGCTGTCCAGGGTGTGGCTCACTGCGCCTTCGGTGGAGTTTTCCACCGGCACCACGCCGAAGTTCACGGCCCCGGCCGCCACTTCGCGGAACACCTCGTCGATGGCCGCCATCGGGCGGCTGACTACCGCATGACCGAAATGCTTCATGGCGGCGGCCTGGGTAAAGGTGCCTTCAGGGCCCAGGTAGGCGATCTTGAGCGGCTCTTCCAATGCCAGGCACGAGGACATGATCTCGCGGAACAGCCGCGCCATCTCCTCGTTGTCCAGCGGGCCCTTGTTGCGCTCCATCACGCGCTTGAGCACGGCAGCCTCGCGCTCGGGACGATAGAACACCGGCGCCTCGCCCTCGGCCAACGACGCCGTCTTGACCTTGGCCACTTCCTGGGCGCAGCGGGCACGCTCGCTGATCAGCTCGAGAATCTTTTCGTCGAGGCTGTCGATGCGCACACGCAGCGCCTGCAGTTCATGCTCGGACATCAACCGTGCTCCTTCTCGAATTCAGCCATGTAGGCCACCAGGGCTTCGACCGCATCCAGACCCAAGGCATTGTAGATGGATGCACGCATGCCTCCGACTGACCGGTGTCCCTTGAGGTTGAGCAGGCCACGGGCGTCGGCACCGGCCAGGAAGGCCTTGTCCAGACGCTCGTCGGCCAGGCGGAACGGCACGTTCATCCACGACCGGGCATTGACGCTGATCGGGTTGCTGTAGAAGGCGCTGGCATCGATGAACCCGTACAGCAGGTCTTTCTTGGCACGGTTGCGCTGCTCCATGGCGTCCACGCCGCCCTGCTCCTTCAACCACTCGAAGACCAGGCCCGAGAGGTACCAGGCATAAGTCGCAGGCGTGTTGTACATCGAGCCATTGTCTGCCGAAACCTTGTAGTCGAGCATGGTCGGGCAGCTGCTGCGGGCATGGCCCAGCAGGTCTTCACGCACGATGACCACCACCAGCCCGCTGGGGCCGATGTTCTTCTGGGCACCTGCGTAGATCAGGCCGAACTGCGACACGTCGATGGGGCGCGAGAGAATGTCGGAGGACATGTCGACCACCAGCGGCACATCGCCGGTCTGTGGCACCCAGTCGAACTGCAGGCCACCGATGGTCTCGTTGGAGGCATAGTGCACGTAGGCTGCGTTGGCGGTCAGGTTCCATTCGTTCTGGCCAGGGATGGCCAGGTAGTCGTAGGGCTTGGCGCTGGCAGCCACGTTGACGTTGCCGAAGCGGCGCGCTTCCTCGATGGCTTTCTTCGACCAGATACCGGTCTCGATGTAGTCGGCGGTGCCGTCTTCAGGCAACAGGTTGAGCGGGATTTCAGCAAATTGCTGGCTGGCGCCGCCCTGCAGGAACAGCACCTTGTAATTGGAGGGGATGGACAGCAGGTCACGCAGGTCCTGCTCGGCCTTCTCGGCGATGGCCACGTAGTCGTCGCTGCGATGGCTCATCTCCATGACCGACAGGCCCTTGCCGTGCCAGTCCAGCATCTCGGCCTGGGCGCGCTGCAGCACGGCATCAGGAAGCGCGGCAGGGCCTGCGCAGAAGTTAAAGGCTCGTTTGCTCACATCCACTCTCGCTCTGCCAAATAGAACAACATCGTAATTCGGTGGCCCAGGCCTGCCTGGGGCCCTTGCAGGCCAAATGCCTGGCTTAATCAGTCAAACGGGGCGACCTTGGTCGCCCCGTTCGGGTTCAGCGCACTTACTCTTGCGGGGCTTCTTCGGCGCCCGCTGCATCTTGCTCGTCAGGGGCCTGGGCCTCCACGCCCTCCTCGTCAAGCTCGATGAGCGCATCGAGCTCTTCCTCGGAAGGCTCCTGGATGCGCTCAAGGCCCACCAGCGTCTCGTCGGAGGCCAGCTTGATCAGCGTCACGCCCTGGGTGTTACGGCTCAGGCTGGACACCTCGCCGACCCGGGTACGTACCAGTGTGCCCTGATCGGAAATCAGCATGATTTCCTCACCTTCCTGCACCTGGATGGCGCCGATCAGCAACCCATTGCGCCCCTTGGTACCCATGGCGATCACGCCCTGGCCGCCACGGCCGCGACGAGGGAACTTGGACAGCGGGGTACGCTTGCCATAGCCACGCTCGGACGCGGTGAGGATCTGCGCACCGGACTCCGGGATCAGCATCGAGATGATCTGCTGCCCCTTGCCCAGCTTCATGCCGCGCACGCCGCGGGCGGTACGGCCCATTTCGCGCACCACGCTTTCGGCAAAGCGGATGACTTTGCCGGCGTCGGAGAACATCATCACTTCCTTGGCACCATCGGTGATGGCCGCAGCGATCAGGGTGTCACCTTCCTTGAGCTTCAGGGCGATCAGGCCGTTGGAGCGAGGACGGGCAAACTGGACCAACGGCGTCTTCTTGACAGTGCCGGAAGCGGTGGCCATGAAGATGTAGGCGCCAGTAGGCTCTGCCGCCCACTCGGGGGTGTCGCCTTCTTCCTCGTCCACTTCCTCGACTTCGACCAGCTCGCCTTCGAGCACGGCGTCATCGGCGTCTTCGAGTTCTTCTTCAAGGTCGGCGTTCTGCTGCAAGGCCTCAAGATCGACCTGCAGCATGGCGGTGATGCGCTCACCCTCTTCCAGCGGCAGCAGGTTGACCAGCGGGCGACCACGGGCAGCGCGAGATGCCTCGGGGATTTCGTAGGTCTTTTTCCAGTACACCTTGCCCTTGCTGGAAAACAGCAGCAGGGTGGCGTGACTGTTGGCGACCAACAGGTGCTCGATGTAGTCCTCGTCCTTCACGCCGGTGGCCGACTTGCCCTTGCCGCCACGGCGCTGGGCCTGGTAGGCGGACAATGGTTGGGTCTTGGCATACCCACCATGGGAAATGGTCACCACGCGCTCTTCTTCGGGGATCATGTCGCCGTAGTTGAGGTCGTGGCTGGCATTGAGGATCTCGGTGCGGCGGGCATCGCCGTACTCGGCGCGAATCGCCTCGAGCTCTTCGCGGATCACTTCCATCAGGCGCTCGGCGCTGTTGAGAATGCGGATCAGCTCACCGATCTGCTCCAGGATTTCCTGGTACTCGGCCAGCAGCTTCTCGTGCTCCAGGCCAGTCAGGCGGTGCAGGCGCAGATCAAGGATCGCCTGGGCCTGTTCCGGCGACAGGTAGTACTTGCCGTCGCGCAGGCCGTATTGTTCAGGCAGGTCGGCCGGGCGGCACGAATCGGCACCGGCACGTTCGACCATGACCTGCACGGCACTCGATTCCCAGGCGGTGGACACCAGGGCTTCCTTGGCCTCCGACGGGGTGGGCGAGGCCTTGATCATCGCGATGACCGGGTCGATGTTGGACAGCGCAACCGCCTGGCCTTCAAGGATGTGGCCGCGCTCACGCGCCTTGCGCAGTTCGAACACGGTGCGCCGGGTGACCACTTCGCGGCGGTGGCGCACGAAGGCTTCGAGCAAGTCCTTGAGGTTGAGCAGGCGCGGACGGCCATCGACCAGGGCCACGACGTTGATGCCGAACACGCTTTGCAGCTGGGTCTGCGAGTACAGGTTGTTGAGCACCACCTCCGGCACCTCGCCGCGACGCAGCTCGATGACGATGCGCATGCCGTCCTTGTCGGACTCGTCGCGCAGCTCGGTGATGCCCTCGATCTTCTTCTCTTTGACCAGCTCGGCGATCTTCTCGATCAGGCGCGCCTTGTTCAACTGGTACGGCAGCTCGGTCACCACGATCTGCTGACGACCGCCCACCTTGTCGATGTCTTCGATCTGGGAGCGGGCCCGCATGTAGATGCGGCCACGGCCGGTGCGGTAGGCCTCGATGATGCCCTGGCGGCCGTTGATCAGGCCTGCGGTAGGGAAATCGGGACCGGGGATGTGCTGCATCAGCTCATCGATGGTGACGTCCGGGTTGTCGATCAGCGCCAGGCAGCCATCGATCACTTCGCCCAGGTTGTGCGGCGGAATGTTGGTGGCCATGCCCACGGCGATGCCGCTGGAACCGTTGACCAGCAGGTTGGGAATACGCGTCGGCATGACCGCCGGGATCTGCTCGGTGCCGTCGTAGTTGGGCACCCAGTCGACGGTTTCCTTGTGCAGGTCGGCCAGCAGCTCATGAGCCAGCTTGGCCATGCGCACTTCGGTGTATCGCATGGCCGCGGCGTTGTCGCCGTCCACCGAACCGAAGTTGCCCTGGCCGTCGACCAGCAGGTAGCGCAGCGAGAAAGGCTGGGCCATACGCACGATGGTGTCGTAGACCGCAGTGTCGCCGTGCGGGTGGTACTTACCGATCACGTCACCGACCACACGGGCGGATTTCTTGTACGGCTTGTTCCAGTCGTTGCCCAGTTCGCTCATCGCAAAGAGAACGCGGCGATGCACGGGCTTCAAGCCGTCACGCGCATCGGGCAGCGCTCGCCCGACAATCACGCTCATCGCGTAGTCGAGGTAAGACTGTCTCAGTTCGTCTTCGATATTGACCGGGAGGATTTCTTTGGCCAGTTCGCCCATGAGAAGCCTGATTCCTTTTTCTGGTGAAACTTCGCAGCGCCATCAAGGGCCGAACGAAGCTCGCCGCCGCAGTGCACTCGCCTGCGACGACTTACGACAAATCAATGAGTTGTGCCATGGATCTGCGCAATGAAGACCGCCGCACAGCGGGGTCTTGGAAACTGCCGGATATTACCACAACGGCAGGGGTAGTGGGAGATGCGGCAAGTGGCCAGCCGGGCCGCGAATTCATGCCCTGGCCGAGCGGTGCACGCCGGGGTGAACGGTAGCCGCGAGCCCCACAGGCCCGCGCTCGACAGCGCGCCGGGCAGGTGCGCCCGGGCGCGCGTGAACACCTGCTAGGTCGGCAGCGGGCTATGGCGCACGAAGGGTCTGCTGCGCCGCCCTTCAGTGAAGGCGCTTGCGGCACATCATCTGCGCCAGCTTGGCGGTATCCGGGCGTTCGATAATGCCGCGCTCGGTCACGATCACATCAATCAGGTCCGCCGGGGTCACGTCGAAGACCGGATTGAATACCTCCACCTCCGGTGCCACCCGCGTGCCGGCATAGTCGAGCAGTTCATCCGGCTCGCGCTCTTCAAGCGGGATGTCGTCCCCCGTCTCCAGGTTCAGGTCGATACTGCTGCTCGGGGCCACCACCATGAAGCGCACACCATGGTGCATGGCGCTGACCGCCAGTTGATAAGTACCGATCTTGCTGGCCACATCCCCATTGGCAGCGATGCAATCAGCGCCGACCACGACCCAGGTGATGCCCTTGGTCTTCATCAAGTGCGCCAGGGCCGAATCGGCGCACAGGGTGACCGGCAGGCCTTCGTTGGCCAGCTCCCAGGCCGTGAGCCGCGATCCCTGGAGCCACGGGCGAGTTTCCCCGGCGTACACCCGCTCCACCATGCCTTCCAGAAAGCCTGCGCGAATCACCCCCAGCGCGGTTCCGAAACCGCCGCTGGCCAAGGCGCCGGCATTGCCGTAGGTCAGCAGCGTCTGGGCATTGCCCTGGTGTCGGCGGATCAGTTCGGTGCCGTGCTGGGCCATGGTCAGGTTGGCCTCGCGATCGCTTTCGTGAATGGCCAGCGCCTCGGCTTCCAGTGCGCCCAGCACGTTCTCGTCGGGACGCAGGCGTTGCAGGCGCTCGCGCATCCGGTTCAAGGCCCAGAACAGGTTGGCTGCGGTAGGGCGCGCCTCGGCCAGGAGCATGAAATCCTCTTCGAGGTCCATCTCCCAGTCGCCACCTTCGGCCAGACGCTCCTCGGCGGCCAGTACCAGCCCATACGCGGCCACGATACCGATGGCCGATGCGCCGCGCACGGCCATGTCGCGAATGGCGGTGGCCACCTGGGCGACAGTGTCGCAGGCCAACCAGTGCTCCTGGGACGGCAGCAGGCGCTGGTCGAGCAGATGCAGAACGCCGCCCTGCCAGCGGATTCCGGTCACCTTCTCGGCCGCCAAAAGTTGCTCGCGCATCACCTCTCCCCGTCGTTCGCGTATCAAAAGCCGGCGATTATAGCGACCCGGCGCCCCGAGCGCTCGGGTATACTTCGGCCTTTTCCAGCGCAAGCTGCGCGCCGCAGACATCCGGCAGCACAAGCAAGGTTGGGCACAGCGTCGCTGGCCGAGGCGCCATCGCCGCCCGCCCTCTGGCATGGGCCTTTACGGCCACGCACAGAAAGCCGCCGCACTGCCCGACAGGCAAAAGGCCCACGGGGTGTGCACGAGCCCGGCCTGAACGCCGTGCGAACGCTTGGGCCAACGCCACCGTCTGTATGTCATGTACCTTGCAGCTTGCCACGTGAAGCTGATTCCCACGTTTCTGAGGACTGTTCAATGAGCAACGTCGACCGCGCTGAAATCGCCAAATTCGAAGCGCTGGCCCACCGCTGGTGGGACCGCGAGAGCGAGTTCAAGCCGCTGCACGATATCAACCCGCTGCGCGTCAACTGGATCGACGAGCGCGCCCATCTGGCTGGCAAGAAAGTGCTGGACGTGGGTTGCGGCGGCGGCATCCTCAGCGAAGCCATGGCCCTGCGCGGCGCCTCGGTGACCGGCATCGACATGGGCGAGGCGCCCCTGGCCGTCGCCCGCCTGCATCAACTGGAGTCGGGCGTGGAGGTCGAATACCGTCAGGTCACGGCCGAGGCCCTGGCCGAAGAAATGCCCGGTGCCTTCGACGTGGTCACCTGCCTTGAGATGCTCGAGCACGTACCTGACCCGTCATCGGTAATCCGCGCTTGCTACCGCATGGTCAAGCCAGGCGGCCAGGTGTTCTTCTCCACCATCAACCGCAACCCCAAGGCCTACCTGCTGGCCATCGTCGGCGCCGAGTACATCCTCAAGATGCTGCCGCGCGGGACCCATGACTTCAAGAAGTTCATCCGCCCTTCCGAGCTGGGTGCCTGGAGCCGCGTCGCCGGCCTTGAGGTCAAGGATATCATCGGCCTGACCTACAACCCGCTGACCAAGCACTACAAGCTCAGCAGCGACGTGGATGTCAACTACATGATCCAGACCCTGCGCGAGGAATGAGCATGCGCCTGCGAGCGGTACTCTTCGACATGGACGGCACCTTGCTGGACACGGCGCCCGATTTCATCGCCATCTGCCAGGCCATGCTCGCCGATCGAGGCCTGCCGGCCGTCGACGACGAGCTGATCCGGGGTGTGATCTCCGGTGGTGCTCGCGCCATGGTGGCCGCCACCTTCGCCATGGACCCGCAGGCCGAGGGTTTCGAAGCCCTGCGCCTGGAGTTCCTGGAGCGCTACCAGCGCGACTGCGCCGTGCATACCCGCCTGTTCGATGGCATGAGCGAGCTGCTGGAGGACATCGAGCGAGGCAAGCTGCTGTGGGGCGTGGTCACCAACAAGCCGGTGCGCTTCGCCGAGCCGATCATGCAGCGCCTGGGCCTGGCCGAGCGTTCGGCCTTGCTGATCTGCCCGGATCATGTAAAGAACAGCAAACCCGACCCGGAGCCGCTCATCCTGGCCTGCAAGACCCTGGCGCTGGACCCTGCCAGTGTGCTGTTCGTCGGTGACGACCTGCGCGATATCGAATCCGGCCGAGATGCTGGCACCCGCACCGCCGCGGTACGCTTCGGCTACATCCATCCCGAGGACAACCCCAACAACTGGGGTGCCGACGTGGTGGTGGACAGCCCGCAGGACCTGCGTAAAGTCATCGACAGCGCCCTGTGTGGTTGCTGATCACCGCTAACGCCAAAGGATCTGACATGTTCGAATACACTGCCCGCCCCGACCTGCTCAAAGGCCGGGTCATCTTGGTCACCGGTGCCGGGCGCGGCATCGGTGCTGCCGCGGCCAAAGCCTACGCCGCCCTGGGCGCCACGGTGCTGTTGCTCGGCAGGACCGAAGCGAACCTCAATGCGCTCTATGACGAGATCGAAGCGGCCGGGCATCCCCAGCCTGTGGTGATCCCGTTCAACCTGGAAACCGCCCTGGCCCATCAGTACGACGAGCTGGCGGTCATGATCGAGGAACAGTTCGGGCGCCTGGACGGGTTGCTCAACAACGCCTCGATCATCGGTCCACGCACGCCCATGGAACAGTTGTCGGGCGACAACTTCATGCGCGTCATGCACATCAACGTCAATGCCACCTTCATGCTCACCAGCACCCTGCTGCCGCTGCTCAAGCAGTCCGAAGACGCTTCGGTGGTGTTCACCAGCAGCAGTGTCGGGCGCAAGGGCCGCGCCTATTGGGGCGCCTACGGCATCTCCAAGTTCGCCACCGAAGGCATGATGCAGACCCTGGCCGACGAACTCGAAGGGGTGGCGCCGGTGCGCTCCAACAGCATCAACCCGGGCGCGACGCGTACGGCCATGCGCGCGCAGGCCTACCCGAGCGAGAACCCCCAGGACAACCCGCTGCCCGAGCAAATCATGCCGGTCTACCTCTACCTGATGGGGCCTGACAGCAAGGATGTGAACGGGCAGGCATTCAACGCCCAGTGAACGGCTCGTCTACCTGAGGCCGCCTTGCGCGTTCTCGGCCGTTTCGCAGCCCATCGCCGGCGTATCGGCGATGGGCTGAGCCTGCGTCACGACAGGCGCGCAATCACCCCGCCGCCAACGCCGGGCTCGCCCGCTCGTGCTGGGTGGCTTCAAGTTGCATGCACCGCTCCAGGAACAGGTACATGCAGTCATAGCTCTTGCAGATCGCCCGGCGCAATTCGGTGCGCAAGGCCGTGCTCGGGTTCTCGCCTACCAGCGTACAGATGATCTCCAGCGCCTCCCACGGGTGGGTGTCGTCATACTGCGCGTGCATCTTGAGCCACTTCATGGCCCGCTTGCGCTGCTCTTCCGGGAAGCCCATCGCGTAGGTGTCGGTGGAACACACCACCGCCGACCACTCCCCGGTGGCTCCTTCGATGGCATAGTTGGTGGCGGCCATGGCAATGGCCAGGTTTTCCGTGGCACACACACGCCAGCACCAATCGTTGAGGCCATTGAGCTCAGGCGGCACATCCTGAGCCTGCAGGTCGTGCAGGTGAATGCCGTGGGCGTGGGCCCAGTTCACCCAGTAATCGGCATGGTTAAGCTCCACGCGGATATTGCGCATCAACCAGCGCCGCGCCATGTCCTCGCCTGGGTGCCGGCCATAACGGGTCTTGGTGAGGTTATGGGCCATGTACAACGAGAACTGCTCGACCACCGGCCAGCCGCCGATCAGGTACTGGCGAATGGTCGCTTGCTTCAATTTGCCGTCACGCAGACGTCGATACACCTCATGGTCAACCACTCGCTGCTTGCTCTCATGGCAATCGGCAAGCAGTTGCTGGGCCCATTTGGGGTAACTGGCCGGGTCCATCAATGGCCCGATACGAACGAATGCATCAATCACTGTCTACTCCTTGTTCCTTGTGATTTCCAGCTAACGAAAGGTGCCAGGCGCCCGCTGCAACAGAGGCCGGGCGGCAATCCGTTGGCGATGCAGACTGTCACATGTGAATACCTGGGGCCGCTCGATCAGATAGCCCTGGGCGTAATCGACACCAATTTCCTGTAGCGCTTGTTCGATCATGGGTGTTTCCACGAATTCTGCAATGGTGCGCTTGCCCATGACATGGCCAATATGGTTGATGACCTCCACCATGGCCCGATTGACCGGATCGTCCAGCATGTCCTTGACGAAGCTGCCGTCGATCTTGAGGAAGTCGACGGGCAGATGCTTGAGGTAGGCGAACGATGACATGCCTGCACAGAAATCATCCAGTGAAAAACGACAACCCAGGCCTTTTAGCTCGTTGATGAAGCGAATGGCGCTGCCCAGGTTGGCAATGGCGCTGGTTTCGGTGATTTCGAAGCAGATCATGCGCGGAGGAATGGCATATTCGGCGAACAGGCGCTGCAGGTATTCGAGGAACTTGTCATCGCCGATGCTGGCACCGGACAGGTTGATGGCGCAGGTCGACAGCGGCCCCTGGTGGCCTGCATCCAGGCATTGGCGGATGATGATGAAGACGTTGCGCACTACCCAGCGATCGAGCGCGGTAATCAGCCCGTAGCGTTCGGCAGCCGGGATGAAGCTGTTGGGGAGTATGGTGCGCCCGCTTTCATCGTGTAGGCGCAACAGGATTTCGATGTGGCCGGGCCCCTCGAAAGCCTTCAACGGCGCGATCTCCTGGGCGTACAGGCAGAACCGGTTCTCTTCCAAGGCCACGTGCAAGCGCTGAATCCAGGCCATCTCGCCAAACCGAATGGACAGCTCGCTGTCATCGGCGTGGTACACCTGAACCCGGTTGCGCCCCTTTTCCTTGGCCATGTAGCAGGCCATGTCAGCAGCCCGCAGTGATGCCTCGAGGGTGCCGGGGGCCTGAGCGATATGCACCAGCCCGATGCTGACCGTGGTCACGAACGGCCGGCCTTTCCACACGAAGTGCAGGCTCTGGACGGTCTGGCGTAACTGCTCGGCAATCCGCTCGGCCTGCTCGGACGGGCAATTCTCCAGCAACACGCCAAACTCATCGCCCCCCAGCCGCGCCAGCGTGTCACCTTCTCGCAGGCCCGATTGCAGCACGGCGCAAATGTGCCGAAGCAGCTCATCCCCGGCGGCATGCCCGCACGTATCATTGACCAGCTTGAACTGATCCAGGTCCAGGAACATCAGTGAATGCCGCCCAGGCTGGCGCGCCAGCGCATTGAGCGCCTGCTCCAGCCGGTATTCGAACTCGCGACGGTTGGCCAGGCCTGTCAGCGCATCGTGCGTGGCCTGCCAGGAGAGGTTGGCGATGTACTGGCGCTCCTGGGTCATGTCGTGCAGCACCAGCACGATGCCATTGACCTGTCCGTCATTGACAATGGACGAGCCCACCAGGTTGATCGACACCGTGCTGCCGTCCAGGCGCTGAATCAGCCGGGCATGTTCGGCGCCCCCTTTCAAACTGCCACTGAGCACCTGCTCCACCAGGCTGCGGCCCTCGTCCACGTCGTGCTCATCCACCAGGGTGAACAGGGCCGACAAAGGCAGGCCCAGGGCCTGGGCGGCCTTCCAGTGGGTCAGCTGCTCGGCCGCCGGGTTCATGTAGCCGATCAAGCCCTCCACATCCGTGGTGATTACCGCATCACCGATAGCCTGCAAAGTGATCTGCGCACGCTCCTTTTCTTCCTGCAGCGCGTTGGCAAACGCCTGGCGCTGGGCCAGCAGTTTGCTGGAGCGCCGCCAGGCGATGGTGATCAGGATCATCGCAGTCAGCAGGTTGGTGATCAGCAGCACCCGCAGCAGGACGCGCGACCCCTCGCCCAGGGCATCGCTGAACGCCTTGGCAGCCGGCGTCACCCCCTCGTTGATGGTGGCAATGCGACTTTTCCAGGCACGAATCACCTGCTCATCGACCGGCCCGCTGGCGAAGCGCTGGTGCATCTCGCCTGCCAGCACGTTCAGCTTGGCCAGGTAATCGTCGCCGATGTCCCAGTAATTGATGGCTGTCTGCAGGTAGCTGACAGTACGAAAGTGGCGGTAGAACCAGATGATGCGTTCCACGTCGTCGGGGTGGTTGCCACCTTGCAGGACGGCCTGGCGCACCGCCTCCAGGTCCAGATTCGACTGATCCATGAGCTTGCGCGCGCGGTGATCGCCCTGGGGCACCACGATGGCCTGCTGGTAGCGGCCATAGGTGGCTTCGTCGCGCGTGGTGGCGTACAGATTGAGGTAGTAGATGGCGTCTTTTTGCGCCTTTGACCACAAGCTTTCGCCCGCCACGTAGGCACGCACGGCAGAAAGCGTGTAGAGGCTGAGACTGCCAAGGGCGACCTGGAAAACCACCACGGCGATGAATGGCCAGGTGAGCCCGAGGAGCTTGGGCGCTTCTTGAGTGCGATGTCCCTTCATGGAGTCCCTGTCACAGAGCAGATAAGGCGCGAATCAACCCAGACAAAGCACAGCGTAGGCCATCTGCCATTAACGCGATGAAAATTTAGGGGCCCGATTTCAGTCAATGATAGCCGCCGCGCCTGCTGCCTGCAGGGCGCAGCGTCTGGCTCGCCGGTTTGAGCGTGGCGCGGCGCTGGACCCATTGTCGCAGACACCGCACGGACCCCGTCAATCACGTCATGCCAGCCTGGTTTTTGGCCCACTCAAGTGCGCACCGCAGGGGCCGGGCTTGACCCGTGCGCACGGCGCGGGCCGACCGCTTGTCAGAGTTCGAGATCCAGCAGCGCCGCCCCCAGCGTCTTGCCATGGGCATCCAAGGCCAGCGATCGGGTCACACCGCCACGCAGGATGCCGGGCAGCACGAAGTTCAACGCCCCGAGCTGCGCCAGCTCGTACCGGAGAACGGGGGGGCCTGCCGGGTCCAGCAACTCGGCAAAGTGGGCCGTGACGCGCTCTACCGTCAGCCACTGGGCCAGGCGCGGGTAGTCAGCCGAATCAAAGGCGATTACCGAGATGTTCGACGTGTCGCCCTTGTCGCCAGTACGGCTGTGGGCTATATCGCGCAATTTCGTGTGGGTACTCATGCCACCTCCTCCAGATGCACCTGCAAGGCGACCGCGTCCCTGGGCAGCAACAGCGAAGCCACCGCCACCACCTGACGCACCGACTTGCTCGCTCCACCGCCGCCATAGGGGCCGTTGGTGTAGAGGGTTTCCACCTCGTTGCCGATGCGCACCGCATCATTTTTGGTGGCGCAGCGCGCCGCCACACGCAGCCGCACCTCCCAGGGCTCGCCCTGGGCGCGCTGGGCCAGGTCGTCACCGTGCAAGGCGCTGACGCCTATCAGCTCGCTGCGTATATCGTCGCAGGCCACACCGGTCAGTTGCAGGCGCTTGCGTACGATCGCTTCGGCCAGGCGCCCGCGGGCCACCGCACCAGGGCCGCCATAGGACATCTGCCCTTCGCCGATCCAACCGTCGAGAAAACCCACCGACACCTTCAACGCCTCCGGGCGCGCGCGCCCACTGGCGCCTCGCACCTGGACCTCATCTTGATCCAGGGCCTGAAACGTCACCTGACTGAAATCAGCCGTCACATCGGGCGTAAGGTAAGCGGCCGGATCATGCACTTCGTACAACAGTTGCTCGGTGCAGGTAGCGGTATCGATGCGCCCGCCGGTACCGGCCACCTTGCTGATCACCGCATGGCCCATGGCATCGATTTCGGCCAGCGGGAAGCCGAGGCGGTCGAGTTCGGGCACTTCCTTCACCCCGGGGTCGGCGAAGTAGCCGCCGCTGATTTGCCCTGCGCATTCGAGCAGGTGCCCGACCAGGGTGCCGCGCCCCAGTAGCGTCCAGTCGTCGACGCGCCAGCCGAACTCGAACAGCTGCGGTGCGAGAAACAGCGACGGATCGGCCACACGGCCGGTGACCACGATATCTGCATCGGCCTGCAAGGCCTGCACGATACCCTCTGCGCCCACATAAGCGTTGGCTGAAATCAATCGATCGCCCAGTTCAGAGAGGGTGGCACCGTTGTCGAGGGTCTGCTCGGGCCATTGCTGCAAGGTGGCGAGCACATCGTCGCCGGTCAGCGCCGCCACTTTGATACCAGGCAAGCCCAGCTCAGCCGCGATGCGGCGGATTTCAGAGGCCGCGCCCAGTGGGTTGGCCGCACCCATGTTGGTGATGATGCGCAGGCGCCGCCGCGTGCCGTCGGCCCCTGGACCTACGTAAGGCAGCACGCGGCGCATGCGCTCGCCCAGCAAGGGGTCGAAACCACCGTGCGGGTCCAGCAACCGCGCTTGCTGCGCCAGGGCGATGGTGCGCTCGGCCAGGCATTCGAACACCAAGTAGTCCAGTTCACCCTGTTGCGCCAACTCGATGGCCGGCTCGATGCGGTCGCCCGAATAACCGGCGCCAGCGCCGATGCGTATGGTCTTCATCTAGAAAACTCCAATGACCAGGGCGGTCAAGGTCATCAGAACCGAGGCCGCGAACAGGAAAGGGATGGTGAAACGCTGGTGATCGGCCAGTTCGATCTTGCACAGGCCAACCAGCAGGAAGGTCGCGGGGGTCAGTGGACTGACCGGAAAACCCGTGGTGTGCACGCCCAGAAGCGAAGCCTGGGCTACTTGCATCGGGTCCACGCCCAGGGCTCTGCCAACCTCGGCGACCACCGGCATGATGCCGAAGTAGAACGAATCCGGGTCGAACAGCAGGCTCAGGGGCATGGAAAGAAAACCGACTACCGCAGGAATCAGTTGGCCATGCCCTGCAGGAATCTGCCCCACCGCCACCTCGGCCATCGCTTTGAGCATGCCGGTGCCTTGCATGATGCCGGTGAAGACGCCCGCAGCCAGAAGAATGCTGGCCATGGTCAGCGCGGTCTTGGCATGGGCGTCGATGCGCGCCCGCTGCGCGTCCACGTTGGGGTAGTTCAGGCACAAGGCGAGCACGGTACCGACCATGAACATCACCACCGGGTCCACCACCCCTGCGATCATTACGCCCATCACCACCAGGGTCAGCAGCAGATTCGGCCAGAACAGGCGCGGCTTGCGCAGCTCGCGTTCGGCGTCGGTGAGCACACGCTGGTGAGGGGTGACGTCGAGCGCGTCCCGGCCCAGACCCAGGCGCCGTTCTTCGCGTCGCCCAAGCCAGTAGGCACAGGCGAAGACGAAGATCAGCCCGACGATCTGCACCGGAATCAGCGGCTGAAACAGGTCAGCCACCGGCACGTGCAGCGCTGCCGATGACCGCAGCACCGGGCCGGTCCAGGGCAGGAAGTTGACCCCGGCCGCCATGGCCGTGACGCAGGCCAGGATGCGCTTGTCCATGCCCAGGCGGGTGTACAGCGGCAGCATCGCGGGGATGGTCACCAGGAAGGTCACTGCGCCCGAACCGTCCAGGTGCACCAGCAGGGCCAGCAGGGCCGTGCCCATGACGATGCGGTCGATGATCGGGTCGAGCATGCCGGCGTCGGTCATGATGCCGAAGAACAGGATGGCAAAAACGAACATGCCCACGACCGGGGCGACGTTCTTGATGCCGGTGATGATGAAGCCGCTGGTTTGCAGGCCGAAGCCACCGAGCAACGCCGCGATGATGGGCAGGGCGATCAGGGCGACCAGGGGGGAGATGCGTTTGCTCATGATGCTCACGAGCATGCACAGGACAGTAGCGACACCGAGGGTGGCGAGCATGGGGTTTCCTCTTCGGGCTCAGGTCCGCGGTTGCGAGAGAAGGCCCTGTTGTTGTTTTGCAAGAGTAATAACAACGGCGATAGGCTCTGTGAATTGAAATATTCGGCAGGCCACGTTCGGAAAAACAAAATGAAGAATGCGATCCAGCTCATCCGTGCGTTCCTGGCGGTGGCGCGAACCGGTAACTTTTCCAAGGCCGCCCTGACCCTGAACCTGTCGCCCTCGGCGCTCACCGTGCAGATTCGCCAACTCGAAGACTGGCTTGGGGTGACCTTGCTCGAACGCAGCCCGCGTCACGTAGGCCTCACTGCTGCCGGTCAGCATGCGTTGCTACCGATGGAAAAGTTGCTGCTCGATCTGGACAACATCGTCGAGGCGGCCCGTGACCATGCCACCTCCCGCCGTGGTGTACTGACCATCGCGGCCCTGCCCTCGCTGTGCTCGGGGTTGCTGCCAGGCGTGGTGCAGCGCTTTCGCGAACGCTTCCCCGGCATCGAGGTCAGGCTGCGTGACGTGGTAGCCCAGCGCATCGATACGCTAGTGCTGGAGCAGGAAGTGGATTTCGGCCTGGGTGTGCAGGCCCGGCCCACCCAAGGGCTGGCGTTCAAGGCCGTGCTCGAAGATCGCCTGTGCCTGTACGTACCGCACGACCACCCCTTGGCCAGGCATACGGCGGTGACGCTGGCCGAAGCGGCGGCATACCCCATGCTGCTGACCGGACGGGACAGCAGCGTGCGCAACCTGGTCGAGCGGCTGTTCGCCGACGCGCGCCTGCCCCTGGCGGCAGGGCTTGAAGCTAACTACATGTCGACGGTGCTGGCACTGGTGCGTCAGGGCCAGGGCGTGGCGTTGTTGCCCGAGTCGGCCGACGAGGGCCGTCACGAAGTGAGCAAGGTGGCGGTGGATCATCCGGGAGTGGTACGCGAGATCGGCGTGATCACGCGGGCTGAACAGGTGATGGCGCCGGCCGGTGTCGAATTCCTGCGATTGCTCAGGCCCTAGCCTGGGTGTGAAACGCTCGAATACTCGGTGAGACTGTGTTGCAAGCAGCCCCGTCTGACCGTCGCCCCAAGGCACTTCACACAGCGCTCAGAGCTGCTGCAGGTGCCCGTACAGTTTGGCGTACAACCCGCCCTCGGCAATCAACTGCTGATGGTCGCCGTCCTCGGCCACATGACCGCCGTCGAACACCAGCACCCGGTCCGCCTGTTTCACCGCCGACAAGCGGTGGGCAATGATCAGCGTGGTGCGGCCCTTGAGAAAACGCGCCAGCGCCTGATGCAGGTTGTATTCGGTGGCAGCGTCCAGCGCCGAGGTGGCTTCGTCCAGAATGACCACCTTGGGTTCGGCCAGTACCATGCGTGCAATGGCCAACCGTTGACGCTGACCGCCGGACAAGCGAACACCCGAACGCCCGACCACGCTGTCCAGGCCGTGAGGCAGCGCGGCGATGGTGCCGTCGAGCTGAGCGATCCGCAGTGCCTGCCAGCAGGCATCATCGGTGCAGTCCCGGCCCATGGTCAGGTTGGCCCGCACACTGTCGTTGAACAGCGACGGGTGCTGCAAGACCACGGCCACCTGCTCACGCAGGGTTTCCAGGCCGATTTCCTGCAGGGTGGCACCGCCGAAGCGAATGGTGCCTGCATCCGCGCTGTACAGCCCGAGCAGCAGCTGCACGAGCGTGCTCTTGCCACCCCCGCTGGCGCCGACAATGGCCACCTTCTCACCGGGTGCGATGGCCAGGTTCAGGTTATCCAGCACCGGCTCGTCGGCGTAGGCAAAGGACAGGTCCCGTACCTCGATGCCCACCGTGGCGTGCCCGGCGAAAGGGTCACTGGCTGCCGGGTACTGGGGCTCGTCGGCGCGTGCCAGCAGCTCATTGAGGCGGTTGAGCGCACCACCAGCGGCATAGTAGGCATATTGCAGGTTCAGCAACTGCTCGACCGGGCCGATCATGAACCAGAGGTAGCTGAAGACGGCAAGCATCTGGCCGATCGACAAGTCCGAGAACAACACCGTCAACATGGCCGCTGCGCGGAAAATGTCGATGCCGAACTGGAACAACAGCCCGCTGGCGCGGCCGCTGGCGTCGCTCTTCCACTGCGACTCCACGGCGTAGTCGCGCACCTCGCGCGCCTTGACGCCCAATCGACCGAGGAAATAGCCCTGGCGGTTACTGGCGCGGACCTCCTGGATGGCATCGAGCGTTTCGGCTAACGCTTGGGTGAAGCGGGCCGTGCTGTCGTTCTCGAGCTTTTTCAGGTGCTTGACCCGCTTGCCCAACTGCACCGTGAAGTAGATGACCAGCGGGTTGAACAGCAGGATCAGCAGCGCCAGTTGCCAGTGCATCCACAGCAGGATGGCGGCCGTGCCGGTGAGGGTGAGCATGGCGACCAGAAAGCGGCTGAGGGTCTCGCCCACGAACTTGTCGAGGGTGTCCAGGTCCGTGACCAGGTGCGTGGTGACCGTGCCGCTGCCCAGGTTCTCGTACTCTTTCAGGGAAATACGCTTGAGCCGTTCGATCAGGCGAATGCGTAGCCGGTAGACGATGTCCTTGGCCAATCCGGCGAACAGCCTGGCCTGGATGACGTTGAACGCCAGTGCCGCCAGGCGCAGGCACAAGGTCAGGCACAACATCAGGCCGATATAGCCTGCTGCGACCTGCCAGCCAGACGGCAGCAGCTGGTTCATCCACTTGAGCGCGGCATCGCCGTGCCCGAGCAGCACTTCATCCACCAGTAGCGGCAGCAATAATGGGATCGGGACACTGCAGCAGGCTGCCAGCACGGCAATCAGGTTCGCCGTCCACAGCTGCTTTTTGTGGTGCAGGGCAAGCCGGCGGATTTCCGACCAGCTCAGCCGGTCGGCCGAGCCCGCCGGCTTGGACGGCGCCGGGTCGGGCGACCCGGGCACATCAAGCATTGGCAGCCTGCTGCAGCCAGCGGCCAAGCAACGGTTGCAGACGCTCAAGCGGCTGATAACCGTTGGTCAGCAAGGCCAGTTGACCGTTGCGCTCAGCGAGCAAGGTCGGGAAGCCCGCGATGCCCAAGCCTTGCGCCCAGGCGAAATCCGCGGCGGTGGCAGCGCGGGTTTCGGCGCGGGTGAACGCCTCGGCGAACGGCCCGCGCTCAAAACCCGCCTGCTCGGCCAGCTCCACCAGGTGCGGGGCGGTGGTCACGTCATGAGCCCCTTCATAGAACGCAGACTGTATGGCTGCCAGCAGAGGCCAGAGGCGCTCGCCATCCAACTCGCGGGCAGCAACCAGTGCTCGGCAGGCCGGTTCGGTGTCGTAGACAAAGCCGTCGGGCATGGCGCCCTCGAAATTGAAAGGCTGCCCCGTTGTCTGGGCCACGGCCTGCCAATGCTCGAGAATGTACTTGCGGGTGGCGCCGTCCAGCGCGGCACTGCCGCTGCGCAGCCCGCCGACCACCAGATGGGTAGGCACGCCCGCCTGACTGGCCTGATCGATCAGCGCACTGGCCACCGGTGCGAAGCCCCAGCACCAGGAACACATCGGGTCCATCACGTAGATCAGGCGCGCAGACATCAATCAGGCCTCGGCTTTGTAGTTGTGGCCAATCGGGTGTGGCAGGTTGCGGGCCTTGGCCAGCTCGATCTGCTTCTGCCGGTCGATGGCGCTGCGGCGGGTCTTTTCGCTCAGCGAATCCCAGCAGTGCGGGCAGCTTACACCTGGCGAGTAGTGCTCCGAGGCACGCTCCTGGGCATTGATCGGGTGACGGCAGGCGTGGCACTGGTCATATTCGCCCTCGCTCAGGTCATGGCGAACCGTGACGCGGTTATCGAACACGAAGCAGTCGCCCTCCCACAGGCTTTGTTCCTGTGGCACTTCCTCGAAGTACTTCAGGATGCCACCTTTCAGATGATAGACCTCCTCGAAGCCTTCACCGAGCATATAGCTGGACGCTTTTTCGCAACGGATGCCGCCAGTGCAGAACATGGCGACCTTCTTGTGGCGGGCCGGGTCGAAGTTGGCCTTGATGTAGTCGGGAAATTCGCGGAACGTTTCGGTCTTGGGGTCGATGGCACCCTTGAACGTGCCGATGGCCACTTCGTAGTCGTTGCGCGTGTCGACCAGCAGCACCTCGGGGTCGCTGATCAGCGCGTTCCAATCCTTGGGCTCGACGTAGGTGCCCACCGCCTGATTGGGGTCGACCCCAGGCACGCCCAGGGTGACGATCTCTTTCTTGAGCTTGACCTTGGTACGGTAGAAGGGCTGCTCGTCGCAGTACGACTCCTTGTGGTCGATGTCCACCAGGCGCGGGTCGCTGCGCAGCCAGGCCAGCAGGCCGTCGATGCCTTCGCGGGTGGCCGACACGGTGCCGTTGATGCCCTCATGGGCCAACAGCAAGGTGCCTTTGACATGGTTGTCGAGCATGGCCTTGAGCAGCGGCTCGCGTAGCTCGACGTAGTCTTGCAAGGTGACGAACTTGTACAGCGCCGCGACGACGATGGGGTGTGACATGAATCAGGTTCTCCAGGTGGCTGCCCTCGTAAGGGGCGGACCGGGTTACACAATGAACAAAGGGCCGCCGCACGCCCATCGCAGGCACACCTGCCGCTTCAGGTGCCCGGTGCGTCAACGCAGTGGGGTTACCTGAAGCAGCTGGCGTACCAGCGATGGGCTGTGCAGCAGCCCCTTTTTGGGATGAAGCGGATTCTACCAGAACAACAGCAAGCTTTCAGTGCCCGCCGCCGGCGCAGACAGGCGATGCCGGCGCACTGCCGACCTGTGCCCATTCATCGCCGGTATAGGTGTGAATCGCCAGCGCATGAATCTGGCCCATCAGCTCGCCCATGGTCGCATACACCTTCTGGTGCCGCTTGACGCTGTTCAAGCCTTCGAACACCTCGCTCACGATCACGGCCTTGTAGTGGGTCTGCTGACCACGGCTGTGCATGTGGCTTTCATCGAGCACCTGCAGGTGCTGAGGCGCCAGGCTCGCCAGTTGCTGTTCGATACGCTGTTGCATGTTCATGGCCGTGCTCACTTCTTGGCTGGCGCGGCTGCCTTGCCGTAGTTGGGGTCCAGCTCCTTGGTCATGTCTTCAAGCAGCTTGTTGACCACCGGCACCGCCGGTTCGAGGGTCTGCTGGGTCAGCTGAGCCGATTGCTGGGTGACCTTGGGCATCTCGCGCAGCACCTTGCGGCCAAGGGGCGACTCGTAGAACTTGACCAGGTCCTTGAGCTCTTGCTCGGTAAAGGTCTGGGTGTAGAGGTCGACCATCTTGGGCTTGAGCTTCTTCCAGCCGATGGCGTTGTCCAGCGCGGCGTTGGCCTTGGCCTGGTAGCTTTCCAGCACAGGCTGCTTGGAGGCAGGTGCCTTGGTCTGGGCAAAGCGCTGGGCGAACATCTGCTGCACTTGCATGTACACCGGCGTGCCCAGTTTGTCGGCATTGGCCAAGGTCAGGAATTTCTCGGCAGCGGCGTTGTGGCTGGGGGTGGCGGCCAGGACCTGGCCACTGGCGCAAGCCAGGGCGACAGCAGCACAGAGGACACGAAGACGGGTCATTGCATTTCCTTCAGGAGGGGGAGGCGGTACCTCAGAGCGAGCATTCTGCGCCCGCCAGGGCGAGCTGCTCAAGTGGCACGACAGGCGATTGAACCGCCAGGTCGCATGAGGGCCTAAACTGCTGATTCTGACTGACAGGGAGTGAATGCAGCATGAGCCGTATCGAAACAGACAGCCTTGGGCCGGTTGAAGTTCCTGAGCACGCCTACTGGGGCGCGCAGACTCAGCGCTCGTTGATCAACTTCGCCATCGGCCAGCAACGCATGCCGCTCGCCGTCCTGCATGCCCTGGCGCTGATCAAGAAGGCCGCTGCCCGCGTCAACGACCGCAACGGTGCACTGCCCGCCGACATTGCCCGGCTGATTGAGCAGGCCGCCGATGAGGTCCTGGACGGCAAGCACGACGATCAGTTCCCGCTGGTGGTCTGGCAGACCGGCAGTGGCACGCAGAGCAACATGAATGTCAACGAGGTGATCGCAGGTCGCGCCAACGAACTGGCCGGCCAGGTGCGCGGCGGCAAGTCGCCGGTGCACCCCAACGATCACGTCAACCGCTCCCAGAGCTCCAACGACTGCTTCCCCACCGCCATGCACATCGCAGCCGCCCAGGCCGTGCACGCGCAACTGCTGCCGGCCATCGCCGAGCTGTCCTCGGGCCTGGCCGAGCTGTCGGCACGGCACCATCGCCTGGTCAAAACCGGACGCACCCACATGATGGATGCCACGCCGATTACCTTCGGCCAGGAAGTCTCGGCGTTCGTGGCGCAACTCGATTATGCCCAGCGCGCCATCCGCGCCAGCCTGCCGGCGGTCTATGAGCTGGCCCAGGGCGGCACGGCGGTGGGCACGGGCCTCAATGCGCCCCAGGGGTTCGCCGAAGCCATTGCTGCCGAGCTGGCCGCTCTGTCCGGGCTGCCCTTCGTGACCGCACCCAACAAGTTTGCAGCGCTGGCCGGGCACGAGCCGCTGACCAGCCTGGCTGGGGGGCTGAAAACCTTGGCGGTGGCCTTGATGAAGATCGCCAACGACCTGCGCCTGCTCGGATCAGGGCCCCGTGCGGGGTTGGCCGAGGTGCGCTTGCCCGCCAACGAGCCCGGCAGTTCGATCATGCCGGGCAAGGTCAACCCGACACAGTGCGAGGCGCTGTCGATGCTGGCCTGCCAGGTGCTTGGCAACGATACCACCATCGGTTTTGCCGCCAGCCAGGGGCATCTGCAGTTGAACGTGTTCAAGCCGGTGATCATCCACAACCTGCTGCAGTCCATCGAGCTGTTGGCAGACGGTTGCCGCAACTTTCAGCAGCATTGCGTAGCGGGCATCGAGCCAGATACCGAGCAGATGGCCGCACACCTGGAGCGAGGGCTGATGCTGGTAACGGCACTCAACCCGCATATCGGTTACGACAAGGCTGCCGAGATTGCCAAGAAAGCCTATGGCGAGGGCAAGACCCTGCGTGAGGCAGCGCTTGAGCTGGACTACCTCACCAACGAGCAGTTCGATGAGTGGGTAAGGCCGGAGAACATGCTGGCGCCGGGTGGCAAGGGTTGAAGTCTGTGGGGGCGGCTTGCGTTGCCCCCTTTTATTCGGCAACGCCAAGAGGGCTCGCGCATTGGGTGTGGGAGCAACTGCCTTGCACCGCATCCGGGCCAGCGAGTCCCCGTGTGAGCGGCAGGGATAGGCAGCCGAGCGGCCGCAACCATTCCTGCTGCTCCTGCTGCCCAACCGGCGTCTGATCAGAGGCGCCACACTCCCCCAACACCTAGGACACCTGCGCAAGCCGCGCGCGACGTGCCCGCCATCCCGCCACCAGTGAAGGCCCGAGCGCAACCAGCGCCGAGCCTGCCACCACGACCACAGCCCCTACATACCCGAGCAGGTTGATCTGCTCCGCCTGCACATACTCAGGCCACACCAGCGCAGCCAGTGCCACCGCCACGAACGTCACCAAGGGGGTCAATGCCAACGTCGCACTGACCCGGGAAGCCTCCCAATGCGCCAGGGCTTCGGCAAAGGCGCCATAGGCCACCAGCGTGTTCAGGCAGCACGCCAGCAGCAGCCAGCCCTGTACGGGGCTCAGTTGCAAGACTTCCAGCGGCTGCACCCAAGGCGTCAGCAGCGCCGCGCAGCACAGGTAGATCACCATCATCACCTGCTGCGAGTTCCACACCGTCAGCAACTGCTTCTGGCTCAAGGCGTAGAACACCCAGATACTGGTGGCCAGCACAATGGTGAGCACACCCGTGGTATAGGCGCCAAGCGAAGTCAACAGTTCTTCCAGGCGCTGGTTGAAGAACAGCCCGAAACCTGCCAGCAGGATCAACAGCCCCACCCCCTGCCCTACGCTGAATCGCTCGCGAAACACGAATACGCTGGCCACCAGCAACAGCACCGGCCCCAGCTGCACCACCAGCTGCGCCGTACCAGGGCTGAGCAGCTTCAAGCCGATCAGGTACAGCACGTAATTGCCCATCAGCCCCAGCACCGCCACCCCCACCAGACCCCTGCCCTTGCGCGTGAGCCTGCCCAAAGACGGCAGGCGACGGTTGGCCGTCAGCCAGGCGCACAGCAGCCCACCGGACACCAGCAGGCGATACCAGGTCACCGTCAACGGGTCCATCACCTGCAACACCTGCTTGAGCTTGATCGGCAGGATGCCCCATAGCAATGCAGTCAACAGGGCAAGCAGCAGGCCGTGAACCCAACGGCCGGAGGTGGTATGCATGGTGTCCTCGATCAGATCCGTGGTGGGGGTGGCTGAATTCTACGGGGTTGCGCAGGTAACCAGCGCAGGCATGCCGGGAAAAGAATTCATCACGTCATTCTATGGGGGCATGATGCGGGCAACACACCGGAGCGCAGCCGCGTTGCACATGCCCACCTGCCTGTCAGGGGTACGCGCCCCGTCTATTTCTTGTGCTTGGCGAACGCCGCTTCCAGCGCCTCGTTGATAGTGCGCAGGACCTTGACCCGCGCCCAGCGCTTGTCGTTGGCTTCGACCAACGTCCAGGGCGCGATCTCGCTGCTGGTGCGGTCGACCATATCGCCTACGGCCTGGCTGTAGTCGTCCCACTTGTCGCGGTTGCGCCAGTCGTCCTCGGTGATCTTGTAGCGCTTGAATGGGGTTTGCTCACGCTCCTCGAAGCGTTCGAGCTGGGTCTGCTGGTCGATGGCCAGCCAGAACTTGACCACTACCACGCCCGCGTTCACCAGTTGCTCTTCGAAGTCGTTGATTTCGCCATAGGCGCGCATCCAGTCGGCAGGGCTGC
Organism: Pseudomonas sp. I3-I5; assembly: GCF_022699445.1. Classification (NCBI taxonomy): domain Bacteria; kingdom Pseudomonadati; phylum Pseudomonadota; class Gammaproteobacteria; order Pseudomonadales; family Pseudomonadaceae; genus Pseudomonas; species Pseudomonas sp. I3-I5. The sequence goes on from NZ_CP093940.1 coordinate 3,311,076, forward strand.
AGAACCCCTCGACCCGCTCCACCAGCACCCGGCCATACCAGGAGCGGTCGAAGATGGTGAACTTGCCACGCGCGGGAATGTGCCGCCAAAAACGCCACAGGTAAGGCTGCGCGCGTTCTTCTTCGGTCGGCGCGGCAATGGGCACGATCCGGTACTGACGGGGGTCCAGGGCAGCGGCCACGCGCCGGATCGCACCGCCTTTGCCCGCCGCATCATTGCCTTCGAAGGCCGCTACCAGGGCATGACGGCGCATGTGCTTGTGACGCAGCAAACCGGCCAGGCGCGCCTGCTCGGTGACCAGTTGCTCTTGATAGTCGGCCTTGTCCAGACGCACTGTCAGGTCCAAGGCACCGAGCAGGCTGCGCTGATCAATGCTGCGCCCGAGCGGCGCGACATTGCCCACGTGCTTGCCCTTGGGATTGTTGGCCAGGGCCGCCTGCAAGCTGTCGAGCAGGATACGCCCGACGGCCAGGCTGCGGTAATTGGGATCAACCCCCTCGACGATATGCCAGGGCGCGTAATCGCGGCTGGTGCGGCGCAGCACACGTTCCCCGAAGCGCACGAAGCGGTCGTAGGTGTGCGACTGCTGCCAATCCAGCGGGCTGATCTTCCAGCTGTGCAAGGGGTCGTCCTTGAGGGATTTGAGCCGCGCCTTCATCTGCTTCTTGGAAAGATGAAACCAGAACTTGATGATCAACGCGCCTTCATCGCACAGCATCTGCTCCAGGCGTTCGGCGCCGTTGATGGCCTGGTCCAGCACCGCATCCTTCAACACTCCATGCACGCGCCCTTGCAGCATCTGGCTGTACCAGTTGCCAAAAAACACCCCCATGCGCCCCTTGGGCGGCAAGGCGCGCCAGTAACGCCAGGCCGGTGGCCGCGCCAGTTCCTCGTCGGTCTGCTGATCGAAGGTGAGCACATCGATCATGCGCGGGTCCATCCACTCGTTGAGCAGCTTGACCGTCTCGCCCTTGCCGGCCCCCTCCACGCCATTGATCAGCACGATGACCGGAAAACGCGCTTGCTGCTTGAGCTCATACTGGGCCTCGAGCAGTGCTTGACGCAGGGCTGGAACCTCGGTGTCGTAGGTTTGCTTGTCGATGCTGTGACCAATCTCGGCAGATTCGAACATGCACGGGCTCCTTCAATGGATAAACAAGACTAGCGCAAAAGCACAGCTGGGGCGGGGGTTTGGGCTGCAAGAAAGCCCCAGCCATGCGACTATCGCCACTTCTTCAGTCGCTTGTCGCTGCGCACCCGCCATGACCGTATCTCCCCCTCTCCAGCACGCCCAGATCGACTGGGACGAACAGGGCCGCCCTCATTCGCGGCATTACGATGACGTGTACTTCGCCGTCAACGAAGGCATCGATGAAACCCGCCATGTGTTTCTCGGACAGACCCGCCTGGCGGAACGTTTCACTGCAATGGCGCCCCATGCCTGCGTGGTCATCGGCGAGACGGGCTTTGGCACCGGCATGAATTTCTACTGCGCCTGGCAACTGTTCGCGCAACATGCCCACGCAGACGCCCGGCTTCATTTCGTCAGCGTCGAGAAATTCCCCCTGGACCGCGATGACCTGGCCCGTGCCATCAGCCTGTGGCCAGAGCTTGCCGCTTACAGCCAGCCTTTGCTGGCGCAATACGTGGCAGTGCACCCGGGGTATCAGCAATTCACCTTCGAAGGTGGGCGCGTCACCCTCACCCTGCTGATTGGTGATGTGCTCGAGCAATTGCCAGAGCTCGACGCCCAGGTCGATGTCTGGTTCCTCGATGGCTTTGCCCCTGCCAAGAACCCCGACATGTGGACCCCGGCACTGTTCGCGCAACTGGCGCGGCTGTCCCACCCCGGTACCGTGCTGGGTACGTTCACCACCACCGGCTGGGTACGCCGCAGCCTCGTGGAGGCGGGTTTTGCCATGAAGAAGGTGCCTGGCATCGGCAAGAAGTGGGAAGTAATGAGCGGGGCGTATGTGGGCCCACCCCCTGCCCCGACAGCACCTTGGTACGCCCGACCGCCTTCAGGTGATGGGCCGCGTCAGGCCGTGGTGGTGGGTGCAGGGCTGGCCGGCAGCTGCACGGCGGCAAGCCTGGCCCGTCGAGGCTGGCAGGTCACGGTACTGGAGCGGCATGCGGCAGCGGCGCAGGAAGCGTCCGGCAACCCGCAGGGGGTGCTGTACCTCAAGCTATCGGCGCACGGCACGGCCTTGTCCCGAATGATTCTCGCCGGTTTCGGCTACACCCGCCGTCAGCTCGAGCACCTTCAGCGCGGCGAGGACTGGGACGCCTGTGGCGTCCTGCAACTGGCCTTCGACGACAAGGAGGCGGCGCGCCAGGACAAGCTGGTGCAGGCCTTCGAGCCCGGGCTAGTACACGCATTGACCAAGGACCAGGCCCAGGCCGTTGCCGGCATCACCCTACCGGCAGGTGGGCTGTTCTATCCCGAAGGCGGCTGGGTGCATCCACCGGCACTGTGCCGCCAACAGCTTGAGCATCCGAACATCCGCCTGATCCCGCACCAAGAGGTTCTGTCGCTGCACAAGGTCGCTGGGCGGTGGCAGGCCTGGGCCGGTGATCAGTTGCTGGCCGACGCGCCAGTGATGGTCCTGGCCAGTGCTGCCGAGGTCAAACGGCTCGAGCCTTGTGCCGGCTTGCCGCTCAAGCGCATCCGTGGACAGATCACCCGGCTACCCGCAACACCCCAGAGCCAAGGGCTGGGCACCGTTGTCTGCGCGCAAGGCTATGTAGCGCCTGCGCGATGCGGCGAACACACCCTGGGCGCCAGCTTCGATTTCCACAGCACTGACCTGACCCCCACGGCGGCCGAGCATGAGGGCAACCTGGCGCTGCTGGACGAGATTTCTCCTGACCTGTCCCGCCGCCTTGGCGCAACGGGGTTCAATGTGCAGGCGCTTGAAGGCCGCGCCGCTTTCCGGTGCACCAGCCCGGACTACCTGCCTATTGTTGGGCCGTTGGCCGACGACCCTGCCTTCGCCCAGGCCTATGCAGCCCTTGCCCGGGACGCACGACAAGTGCCGCAGGTGGCATGCCCTTGGCTCGAGGGCCTGTACGTCAACAGCGGCCACGGCTCACGGGGTTTGATCACCGCGCCGCTCAGCGGTGAGCTGGTGGCGGCCTGGGTCAGCGGCGAGCCGCTGCCGGTACCGCGAACGGTCGCCGAAGCCTGCCACCCCAACCGCTTTGCACTGCGCCGGCTGGTTCGGGGCAGATAGCAGGTGCCTCGTCCAGGCAGGCGCCCTGCGACAATAGGGCGCAGCTGCGACCTTTCATCCCCGAGCGCGAATAAGGCTTAATACGGGCCTTGTTCGCCTGGGGGTCGGATGACCGTACGTGCACGCTCACTTGTGTGTTTGCTTGCAGCCATTGCCGTGCTGTTCAACCTGCTGGCGATGCCGCTCGACCGCGCCTTGCAATCCCCCAGCATCGACAGCCAATCGCTGATCCTGGGCAGCTTCTGCAGCCTGCACGGTGCGCAAAGCCTGCCCAAGTCACTGCTGGCCCAGCTCAAGGCCGAACTGCCGCAGCTTGACGATCAGCCGGAAATGAAACACCAGGTCGGTGACTGCTGCTGTGGCCATGCCGGGCATGCCTTGATGGCCAGCAATTACTATCGCCACCTGTTCCCCCGCTACTGGCCCGACGCACTGCTGATCGGCGACAGCCACAAGCTGCCGTTGCCGCGTGAGCAGTGGCCCAAACTCAACCCCCGCGCCTCCCCCCTGGCCTGACCCGTCGCCGCTTACCCAATGCTGCCCCGCACCATGCGGCGCGCAGCGCTGCTCGACTGTCTCCAGGAAACACTTCATGTCTGCGTTTCGTCATACCGCACGCGCCGTCCTGCCCGTGCTCGCTGTTTACAGCCTTAGCCCCTTGTCATCGGCCGTTGCCGAAACACGCTCTGCCGAGAACTCGATAATGACCCTCGGTGTGGTCAGCGTGACCAGTACCGAAAGCGGCCCGCTGGCCACCCGCAGCGTGCTCAGTTCGGTGGATATTCTAGGCGGTGACATCCTCGAAAAAATGCCAGTGGCCTACAGCTGGGAGCTGTTGCGCCGGGCACCGGGGGTGATGCTCACCGAGTTCAACCAAGGCACTACCTCGGGCAAGCTGTCGTTTCGCGGCTTCAATGGCGAAGGCGAAGTGAATGCGGTCAAGTTGCTGATCGATGGGATCCCCAGCAACACCAATGACGGCAACATGCCCTTCATCGACGCGGTGTTCCCCATGGACATCGACAGCATCGACGTGGTGCGCGGCACCAGCGACCCGCGCTATGGCCTGAACAACATCGCCGGAAACGTCAACATCAACACCCGCACTGGCGGCAACTACAACAAGGCGCGCCTGCGCTACGGCAGTTTCAACACCCGCGAGGTGCAACTGGCCAAAGGCATCGAGACCAGCAACTGGACGCAGAACTACTTCTTCGCCCGCCAGCAGGTCGACGGTTACCGCGATCATGCCGACACCGAACGCTACAGTTTTGGCGGCAAGTGGTTCTATACCCCTGACGATGGCAGCTATCGCCTTGGCCTGATCGCCCGCCACTACGAGTCAGAAGCTCAGGAGGCCGGCTACCTGACCGAGGATGACGCCCGCCATCATCCGCGCATGAGTAATGACTACAACGCCACGGACAAAGGCACGCGACGGATGAACCAGGTCAGTGTGCACCTGGACGCCGACCTGGCCGAGACCCTGTCCTGGTCGGCCAAGACCTACCTCAATACCTATGACGACCGTCGCTGGACCCAGTACTGGCGCACGAGTTCACAGCAGGAGCGCGACACCTACGAGGACCAGTACGGCGCCATCACCTCGCTGACCTGGCGACCCCAGGTGGACTGGCTGCACGCCTTTGCGCTGGAAGGTGGCAGCGATGTGCAGAAGCAACAGAACCGCAGCGAGCGCTACCGCACCGTGGAGCGTGTACGCCAGGCGCAGACACGCGACCAGGACTTCGACTTCAACACGGTCGGTGCCTACGTGCAGGCGCAGATCGAGCCGTTCGAATCGTTGAAGATCGTGCCGGCCTACCGGGTGGACAAGATCAGTGGTGACTTCACCAACAAGATGACCGGGCAGGGCTACGACATCAACGACTACGGGCTGATCAAACAGCCCAAGCTCAGCATTGTCTATTCGCCATGGAAGTTCGCCAGCGTTTATGCCAACTGGGGCCGCACCTTCCAGGTCGGGACCGGCGCCGCAGCGTACAAGGTGCCGCCGCGCAACGAGGACCTGGCCCCTTCGATCAACGAAGGCTGGGAAACCGGCATCAAGTTCACCCCGGCCAGCTGGGTCGATGGCCGCGTGGCCTACTGGCGTCAGGATGCCTCTGGCGAAGTGAGCCGGCGCCTGAACGACCCCAGCGGGGAGTCAGACAATGTCGGTGAGACACGCCGTTGGGGCTACGACCTGCAGGTCAACCTGCACCCGGACGAGCGCACCGAGGTATGGATGTCGTACTCGTGGCAGTACTCCAAGATCCTTGAGCCCAGCAGCGCGTTACCAGGCAGCAAAGGCCAGGAAATCGATCACGTGCCCCACCATCTGTGGAACACCGGCATCAGCTACCAGGCCACGCCCGCACTGCAGCTGACTGCCTGGGCGAACGGGCAGACCCACTACTACCTGGAGCGGGAGAACACCCAAGGTACGTATGGCGGCTACGTACTGATGAACCTCGGTGCAACCTACAAGCTCAGCGAAACCATGAGCGTGGACTTGCAGTTGAAGAACCTGACCAACCGCTACTTCGAGTACGTCTGGTACGACCCGGATGGGGCAGATGCGTCACTGCACTCCCCGGGCGACGGCCGTGCGCTGTATGCAGGGCTCACCCTGGACTTCTGATGCAGGCCACGGCAAGCCCTCCAGCGTGGCTTGCCGTGGCGTCACCGCTTGAGCAACAGCATGAAGAACACCCCGCCCAGTGCTGCGGTCGCAATGCCGATCGGCAGGTCCTGCGGTGCGATCAGGGTACGGGCAGCCACATCCACCCACACCAGAAACACCCCACCCAGTAGCGCACTGACCGGCATTAGCCGCCGATTGTCCGCCCCCACCAGCAGGCGCGCTACGTGGGGCACCATCAGGCCAACGAAACCAATGGCGCCCGACAGCGAGACCAGCACCCCGGTCAACAAGGACGTGCAGATGAACACCTGAAGGCGCAGGCGCCGGCCGCAGACGCCCAGGCTGATCGCGGTCTGCTCCCCACTCATCAGTGCATTCAGGCCGCGCCCCATCACCTGTAGGGCACACAGCCCAAGCAGCACGCACAGTGCCGGCAGCCAGATGACCTCCCATCGGGCAGCCCCCAGCCCACCCAGCATCCAGAACACCACCGACGCCGCAGCGTGCTGGTCACCGGTATAGAGCAGCACGTTGACCACGGCCATGAGTACGAAGGACACCGCGACCCCCGCCAGCAGCAGGCGATCGCTTTCCAGGCGCCCACTGCGACGCGCCACGCCGATCACCAGCAGCATGCTCCCTATTGCCCCCGCGAACGCAGCCAGCGGCAGGCTGAGTACACCGACGAAGTCCCCGACATAGAGCATTACCAGCACCGCGCCCAACGCCGCGCCGGCGCTGACGCCCAGCAAATGCGGATCTGCCAGGGGGTTTCGGGTGACGGACTGCAGGGCTGTGCCCACCAAGGCAAGCCCTGCCCCGACCAGTGCGCCCAACAGCACACGCGGGGCACGGATGAGCCAGACGATGTGCACCTGGCTCTTGCTGAGCGCAGGCCCCCAGTCGATGCCCAATTGCTGCGCGACGATCCCGATGACGTGGGTCAAGGGCACCGATGCCGGGCCAAATGCCAGCGACACGACCGATGACGACACCAGCAGGATGACCAGCATCACGATCAGCCAACCATAACGCACCGGGCTGCGCGCCAAGGTCACGGTGCCCCCGCTGCGAACAGCTCGGGGTGCAGGGCGCGGGCAATGTTCTCCACCGCCTCGACGTTCTCCACCGAGGGGGTGACCTGCAGGTAGGTCAGGGGTAAGAAGCGCTGCTCGCGAATGGCCCGTACCTCTTTCAACGCAGGCTGCTGCATCAGAAAATCACGTTTCTGCTGCCAGGTCCTTGGGCCATAGTCGACGATCAGGATCACATCAGGGTCGCGCTCTACCACGCTTTCCCAATTGACCTGGGTCCAACTGGCGGCCACCTCGTCCATCACGTTCACGCCACCGGCTGCGTCGATCAGTGCCTGCGGCATGCCCAGACGCCCCGATGTCATCGGACGATCTTCGCCGCTGTCGTACAAAAAGACCCGTGGTCGGTGTTGCGCCTGCCCTACCCGCGCTTGCACCGTGGCGATTCGCTGGCGCATCTGGTGGATCAGCGCTTGGGCCTGACGCGGGTGATCGAATACGCGCCCCAGGTTGTCCAAGTCGCGGTAAACGTCATCGAAACTCGCACGTTGGCCAGACATGACCCAAGAGCAGGACTCGCTCAACTCGTAGACCGGGACGCCAAAGGGTGCCAGCGTCGCGGGGGTGACCGGCCCTCCTACGTGCATGCCATAGTTCCAGCCGGCGAAAAACAGGTCGGTATCGACTGCCAGCAGCGTTTCAATGGAAGGATACCGACTGGCCAGCTGCGGTATGCCCTCTAGCGCAGCGTCAATCCATGGGTCACGGTGTTTACTTCGGGTGAACCCTGTGTAGCCGATGATGCTGTCTCGCAGCCCCAGGTGCAGCAGCATGGCGGTCATGTTCACATCGTGCACCACCACCCGCTGGGGAGCCTTGCTGAACGTCACCAGGCGCTCACAACTGCGCACGTTCAGCGGGTACTCGCTGGCCACGGCAGGCAGCGCAAACAAGAGCGTTATCAGGGCGATCAGAAAGCGAGCGTTCATGGTCGGGTTATCCAGGTAATGCGGGGGTAAGGGTGCAGCGGATGAAGATCGACCAGCGCCTGGACACCAAACACCTCCTGGATCAGTTCGCCGGTCAGCACCTGCTGGGGCGTGCCACTGACACGGATTCGGCCAGCGTCGATGACGTACAGGCGGTCGCAGAATGCCGCCGCCAGGTTGAGGTCGTGGAAGCTGGCCAGGGTGCTCAGCCCCAGGCTGCGCAAATGCCGCAAAAGCCCAAGCTGGTAACGCGGGTCGAGGTGGTTGGTTGGCTCGTCGAGAATCAGCAGTTCAGGGGCCTGGACCAGTGCCCGGGCCAGTAGCACGCGCTGCTTCTCGCCCCCGGATAGCGAAGCGAACGTGCGCCCGTCATAACCTGCCAGCCCAACCAGCACGAGCGTGTGAGCAACCCTTTGCCGGTCCTCGGGCGAGTCGCCGTCAAACAGGGCCTTGTGCGGCGTTCGCCCCATGGCCACCACTTCGGCAACACTCAATCCAAACTCGCCAGGAAACTCCTGAAGCACCACCGCGATACGCTGCGCACACCAGCGCGGGCTGCGTTGCCAGATATCGGCACCGCTCAAGCTGACGCTGCCTGCGGTGGGTGGCGTGGCGCGGTAGGCGCAACGTAGCAGGCTGGTCTTGCCACTGCCGTTAGGGCCGATAAGCCCTACGCACTCACCGTCGTCCACATGCAGGTCCACGCCTTGCAGGATCTGGCGCACCCTGCGCCCCGCCTCGGGCACTGCCCAGTGCAGGCCCTCGATACTCAGTCGAGTCATCGGATTCACTCCAGCAAGCACCGGCCCGAAGGCCGGTGCAACAGGTCAGAAGCGGTAATCCGCCGTGACGAAAAATGACCTTGGCTCGCCCAGGTACCACTGGCGCCCATTGTTGCCGGTGGTGGTCGCGTACTGGCGATCGAACAGGTTGTTGAGCTGCAAGCCCAAGGTCAGGTCCGGCTGCACGTGCCAGTCAACGTTGGCGTCGACCACGGTGTAGCTCGGCACCTGCACGGTGTTGGCATTGTCCCCATAGCGGCTGTCGACATACCGCGCACCCGCCCCGGCACTGAGCAACCGACCAAAGTCCTTGCTCAACCACAGGTTGGCCGATCGCCGGGGCACATTGACCGGCCGATTGCCGCTGTAGTTGCTGGTGCCACTGGCAAACTCGTCGTACTCCGCGCGCACCCAGGCGGCGTTGGCCGAAAGCTGCACATCGTAGGGCAGGCGCAACGCCAAGGTGGCCTCGATGCCGTCCGAGGATTGCTGGCCGACCTGTTGCTGAAGGACAGGGTTGAGCGGGTCGGTGCTCAAGAGCTTTTTCTTGACGATGTGGTAGGCCGCAAGCGTCCACTCGCCACGGCCATCGGGGAGCATCTGTTTGACACCGACTTCGGTCTGTTTGGCGGTACTCAGGTCCCAGCTTTGTTGCGCTGTACTGAGCGTCAGCAGGTTGCTCACGCCCTCGGTGCTGGTGGCGTACTGACCATAGACCGAGAGGTCCTCGGTCAGCGCGAACACCAGGCCCGCCCGCCAGTTGTCGCCACTCAGGCTGCGGTCCGAGCGGGTATCGGTGTCCAGATCGTCACGGTTCAGATGCACCTGATCACGCCGCACACCGGTGATCAGCGACAGGCGCTCGGTGAGTTGCGTGCGGTTTTCGGCGAACAGCGAGAATTGCCGTGCCTGGTTGGCTTCGCGCGAGCGATAGGGGTCGGTGCTGATGTAGTCTCCGCCGCCCGAGCCCGACAGTGGCACGGTGTCGGTAAAGGTATTGCCAAAATCATGTTTGCGCACGAAGCGGATCGCATTGTAGTCGGCGCCAACAACGGTCTGGCTGTCCAGGCCGAACAGCGCGTGCTGCAGGGTGAACGACTGGCGATCCCCGATCTGCTCCTGGGTCTGCTTGATACTGATGAAACTGCTGCGCTGCACTTGGTCGCCAGGCAGCCAGGTGTAGCTTTCGGCATTTCGCCACCGGCGCTGGGCCTTGAGGAAATACAGCTGATTGCTGGCGGTGAGGTTGTCGGTGATCACCCAGTCCGTGACCAGGCGAGTGGACTGATCGTTGTAATGCACCTCGGCATTGGCCACGTTGTAGTTGTGGTCACGCAGCGACTCACGGTAATGCCCATTGACCAGCGGCGTACCGAAATACTGCTGCGGGTCCTGGTCACCGTAGTCATGGCTGAGGGTGATGCTGAAATCGTCGTTCGGCTGCCAGCGCAATGAACCGCTGACAGCAACGCTGGCTGACTCACCACGGTCGACCCAGCCATTGCTGTCCAGTTTGTTGAGGTTCAAGCGATAGCTCAGGGTATCGGTCAGCGAACCGCCGCTGTCCAACGCCAACTGCCGGCGATCATGGGAACCGTAGCCCAGGCGGACAAGGTTGCGAACCTCGCCGTCGAAGGGCTTCTTGGGCACCACGTTGATCACCGCACCGGTGGCGCCCTCCCCGTACAACACCGAAGCCGGGCCGCGCAGTACGTCGATGCGGTCCACGGCCCAGGTGTCCACGGGAAACGTGACGGTGCCAGCACCCACGTACAGGCGGGTGCCGTCATACAGCTGCATGGTCGAACTGTGCCCGGTGAAGCCACGGGCCGAAAGCGCAGTGCCACCGTTGCCAGGCGTGCCGATGAAGGTGATGCCGGGGGTGCGGGTCACTGCTTCCTGCACCGTGGCGTTGTTGCGTCCACTGATGTGCTCGGCGCTGATGCTGGTGACGCTGGCTGGCGTTTCCAAGGGCGTGAGGTGCAGGCGCGAACCGCTGGTGCCAGGGGTGTGCAAGTCCATGGGAGGGTTCTGCTCGGCAGTGCCGGTGATGGCCGTGGCGGGCAATGCCAGTGCAAGGCCGTCTTCGGCTGCCTGAATCGGTACGGCCATGCACACACAGGGCACCAGGCTCGCACCCAGCAACGCCCCTTGAGGGGTATGAAAAACACTAAAGCGGGACATATCTTTCCTTTTGCAGCAGGAATGAAAGAATCCCGGAGGGAACAACGCATGGGGAACGCGCAGGCGCACGCGCCCACGGAAACCGGCCTGCGCCCGCCCACCGCGGGTTTGCCAAACAAGGCTTCAGGCCGGTCTCCGGGCTCGCGAGGGTCATGATGCCGTCACCTTCCCATGCCTGTGGCACAGTGGTCTGTCGAAAGCATCGCTCGCATACCGTTGCGGGGGCAGCGCCGGACTGATCACCCTGGGGCGACGAACCGGCTTCCCGTTTCACCCCATGCACGGCGGCAGGGGGCACCTGAAACAGGCGCGCAGATGACCACCAAAATCGTCCTGGGTCAACATCCCGTGTGGAGGATTAGCCGCCGCCAAGCGTCGACGAACGGCATTGCGAAGACTAACGCCTCCCGCCTGGCGGGCTTCATCCGAGCGTGCGAAGGCGCGCTCAGGTAGGCGTAGCACTGGGTTTGAACGCGATGGATCGATGCTGGACGTCGACCCACAGAGGCGGACTTCAGCCACGAGGAATCACCGAAATTCGCACCAAAACCAGGCGCCCACGTAAAGTTTTATTGAACGATCGGGCCTTGCACGCCCTCGAAAAACCCAGACCGCTCACCGAGGCGCGTTCAGATGACGTGTTCGCGCCCAGTGGGACAGACGACCGTTCGGCGCTGTTCATACGCCCCGAAGCGAGTCAACAACGTTACTGGCTGGCAGCTTTGCGTACGCTTGGTATCAGGCACCGCAGGCTGTACGACACGCGCCACACGTACGCGACCATGTGCCTGGTGGCCGGCATGAACCCGGCATTCATCGCCGCGCAACTCGGGCACAGCGTGCAGGTGCTGCTCTGCATGCGCCAGGTGGATCACCCCCCTCACGATTGGGCGGGGCTTGATCAGCCCTGGCGTTTGGAGGCGGTACAAATGGGGTACGAGTGAAAAGCCAGTGACGCCATGAGTGCCGAAACTCAAAGGGTTTACGTTACATGTGCGGACTAGCTGGAGAATTGCGTTTCACCCCCCTCGGTCAAGCCCCTCGCCCAGCCGACCTGGCTGCCGTTGAGCGAATCACTCATCACCTGGCGCCACGTGGCCCGGATGCGTGGGGCTTTCACAGCCAGGGGCCGATCGCCCTCGGCCACCGTCGCCTGAAAATCATGGACCTGTCCGACGGCTCCGCCCAGCCCATGCAGGACAGCACGTTAGGCCTGTCACTGGCCTTCAACGGCGCCATCTACAACTTCCCTGAACTGCGCCAGGAACTGCTGGACCTGGGCTATACCTTCTGGTCCGACGGTGACACGGAAGTGCTGCTCAAGGGGTACCACGCCTGGGGCGAGGCGTTGCTGCCCAAGCTCAACGGCATGTTCGCCCTGGCTATCTGGGAGCGCGACAGTCAGCGCCTGTTCCTGGCCCGCGACCGCCTGGGCGTAAAGCCCCTGTACCTCTCGCGCAACGGCGAGCGCCTGCGCTTTGCCTCCACCTTGCCGGCGCTGCTCAAAGGGGGCGACATCGACCCGATGCTCGACCCGGTGGCGCTGAACCATTACCTGAATTTCCATGCCGTGGTCCCGGCACCGCGCACGCTGTTGGCCAACGTGCAGAAGCTCGAACCCGGGACCTGGATGCGCATCGACCGCCACGGCGAAGTCGAGCGCAGCACCTGGTGGCAACTCCAGTACGGCCCCAACCCGGATGAGCGTGACCTGACCCTCGAGGATTGGACCACACGCGTACTGGACGCAACCCGCGATGCGGTTGCCATCCGCCAGCGCGCCGCCGTCGACGTGGGCGTGCTGCTCTCCGGCGGTGTCGATTCCAGCCTGCTGGTCGGCCTGCTGCGCGAAGTGGGTGTGGATGACCTGTCGACCTTCTCCATCGGTTTCGAGGATGCAGGCGGCGAGCGCGGAGACGAATTCCAGTACTCGGACCTGATCGCCAAGCACTACGGTACCCGCCACCACCAACTGCGCATTGCCGAGCACGAGATCATCGACCAGCTGCCCGCGGCGTTCCGCGCCATGAGCGAGCCGATGGTCAGCCACGACTGCATCGCCTTCTACCTGCTGTCGCGGGAAGTGGCCAAGCACTGCAAGGGCGTGCAGAGCGGCCAGGGAGCCGACGAGCTGTTTGCCGGCTACCACTGGTACCCGCAGGTCGATGGCGCCAACGATGCATTCGCGGCGTACCGCGAAGCGTTCTTCGACCGCAGCCATGCCGAATACCGTGACACCGTGCAGCCGGCCTGGCAGCTGGAGAACGATGCCGCCGGCGACTTCGTCCGTGAACACTTCGCCCGCCCTGGCGCCGACGCCGCCGTGGACAAGGCCCTGCGCCTGGACAGCACGGTGATGCTGGTGGACGACCCGGTCAAGCGCGTGGACAACATGACCATGGCCTGGGGGCTGGAAGCCCGTACGCCGTTCCTGGACTACCGCCTGGCAGAACTGTCGGCCCGCATTCCGGCACGCTTCAAGCTGCCCGACGGCGGCAAGCAGGTGCTCAAGGAGGCGGCGCGCCGAGTGATTCCGCACGAGGTCATCGACCGCAAGAAGGGTTACTTCCCGGTGCCTGGCCTCAAGCACCTCGAAGGCGCCACCCTGGGTTGGGTCCGCGACCTGCTGACCGACCCCAGCCAGGACCGCGGCCTGTTCAATCCGGCCATGATCGACCGTCTGCTAAGCAACCCGCACGGCCAGCTCACCCCCCTGCGCGGTTCCAAACTGTGGCAGTTGGCGGCGCTGAACCTGTGGCTGACCGAACAAGGACTCTGAACCCATGAAAGCCCACGAAACGGCCTATGGCCAGCGCCTGCTGCGCGGCCAGGCGCCCTCTTACGAGCGCCTGCAGGCACGCCTTGCGGGCGATGGCAGCGAGCCTCACGATCAGCCACGTGCCCTGCACTGTGGCTGGGGACGACTACTGATCGGGCATACCTATGCCGACCCGGCCAAGCTAGCCGAAGACCTGTTGGGCGAATGCCGCGGCGAACGCGACATCGCCCTGTACGTGGCAGCGCCCCAGCAGGTGCTGGCACACGCGCCGCAGCAACTGTTCCTGGACCCCTCGGACACCCTGCGCCTGTGGTTCACCGACTATCGCCCGGCGCAACGGGTATTTCGCGGGTTTCGCGTGCGCCGTGCGCAAAACCCCAGTGACTGGCAAGCCATCAACACGCTCTACCAGGCACGCGGCATGCTGCCCGTCGACCCGGAGCTGCTCACCCCGCGCCACCTGGGTGGGCCGGTGTACTGGCTGGCCGAGGACGAAGACAGTGGCGCGATCATCGGCAGTGTCATGGGCTTGAACCACGCCAAGGCCTTCGACGACCCGGAACACGGTAGCAGCCTGTGGTGCCTGGCCGTCGATCCGCACTGCACCCGCCCCGGGGTGGGTGAAGTACTGGTGCGTCATCTGATCGAGCACTTCATGAGCCGCGGCCTTGCCTATCTGGACCTGTCGGTGTTGCATGACAACCGCCAGGCCAAGCGCCTGTACGAAAAACTGGGCTTTCGCAACCTGCCCACGTTCGCCGTCAAGCGCAAGAACGTCATCAACGAACGCCTGTTCCTGGGCCCTGGGCCGCAGGCTGACCTCAACCCCTATGCGCGGATCATCGTCGATGAGGCCCTGCGCCGGGGTATCGAGGTGCAAGTGTGCGACGCGGCTGCCGGGCTCTTCACCCTGAGCCTGGGCGGTCGCCGTGTACGCTGCCGGGAGTCGCTCAGCGACCTGACCAGCGCCGTGACCATGACCTTGTGCCAGGACAAGCGCCTGACCCAGCACGCCCTGCACACCGCAGGTCTGCTTGTGCCGGCGCAGCAATTGGCCGGTAACGCCGATGACAACCTGGCGTTCCTCGAGGACCACGGCGCGGTCGTGGTCAAACCCGTGGATGGCGAACAGGGCCAGGGCGTAGCGGTCAACCTCACTACCCTCGAAGACGTCACGCGTGCAGTCGAACACGCTCGTCAGTTCGACAGCCGCGTGCTGTTGGAAAGCTTCCATGCCGGGCATGACTTGCGCATCGTGGTCATCGGCTATGAAGTGGTCGCGGCCGCGATTCGCCACCCGGCGCAGGTGATGGGCGATGGTACGCACAGCATCCGCGAACTGATCGACGCACAAAGCCGGCGCCGCCAAGCGGCCACCGGGGGCGAAAGCAAGATCCCGGTGGACGATGAAACCGAGCGCACGCTGGCCGCGGCCGGCTTTGGGTTCGAGGATGTGTTGCCCGCAGGTCGCCAGCTGGCCGTGCGGCGCACCGCCAACCTGCACACCGGCGGCACGCTCGAGGATGTCACGGCACGCCTTCACCCTACACTCGCCGATGCGGCCATTCGTGCAGCGCGGGCACTGGAGATACCCGTGGTGGGCCTTGATTTCATGGTCAAGGATGCCAGCGAACCCGACTACGTCATCATCGAAGCCAACGAGCGCGCAGGCCTGGCCAATCACGAGCCACAACCCACGGCAGAGCGCTTCATCGACTTGTTGTTCCCCCATAGCAGGCCGCTGGCCTGATACACCCATGCTCCGCTTCGACGGGAGCCCGGCGCCAGCGCCGCTCCCGCTCGACTGTTACGACCGGATCATCCAACGATTTTTCAACCGACCGGAGGCCTGGACATGTCCGAACGACATCCCGAACCCGATCTCGAGTACCTCAAGCGTGTCTTGCTGGAGATGCTCGCCATCCCCAGCCCTACAGGCTTCACCGACACCATCGTGCGCTACGTGGCCGAGCGCCTGGACGAGCTGGGCATTCCCTACGAGCTGACTCGACGCGGCACTATTCGCGCCACCCTCAAAGGGCGTCAAAGCTCCCCGGACCGCGCCGTCTCCGCGCACTTGGACACCATTGGCGCCAGCGTGCGCCAGGTGCAGGACAACGGTCGCCTGGCCCTGGCGCCGGTGGGCTGCTGGTCCAGCCGCTTCGCCGAAGGCAGCCGCGTCAGCGTGTTCACCGATACGGGCGTATTTCGTGGCAGCGTACTGCCGCTGATGGCCAGTGGGCATGCCTTCAATACCGCCATCGACCAGATGCCCATCAGTTGGGACCATGTGGAAGTGCGCCTGGACGCTTACTGCGCCACCCGTGCCGATTGCGAGGCGTTGGGCGTGGGGATTGGCGACTTCGTGGCTTTCGATCCGCTGCCCGAGTTCACCGACAGCGGTCACATCAGCGCCCGTCATCTGGATGACAAGGCCGGGGTCGCCGCCTTGCTGGCGGCCTTGAAAGCCGTGGTGGAAAGCGGCCGTCAGCCGCTGATCGATTGCCACCCGCTGTTCACCATCACCGAAGAAACCGGCTCGGGTGCCGCCGGCGCCCTGCCCTGGGATGTCAGCGAGTTCGTCGGGATCGATATCGCCCCGGTCGCCCCCGGCCAGGCCTCCAGTGAGCACGCCGTCAGCGTGGCCATGCAGGATTCGTCCGGGCCGTACGACTACCACTTGTCCCGGCACTTGCTCAAACTTGCAGGCGAACAGGAATTGCCGGTACGCCGCGACCTGTTCCGCTACTACTTCAGCGATGCCCACTCTGCGGTGACCGCAGGCCACGACATCCGCACGGCGCTGGTCGCCTTCGGCTGCGATGCCACCCATGGCTATGAGCGCACGCACATCGACAGCCTGGCCGCGTTGAGCCAGCTGTTGTCGGCTTACCTGTTGAGCCCGCCCGTGTTCGCCAGCGACTCGCAGCCGGCCAATGCGTCCCTGGAGCGCTTCAGTCACCAACTCGAGCACGATGCGCAGATGGAGAGCGACACTCGCGTGCCGGCGGTGGACAGCCTGGTCGGTCAGAAGACCTGACGGAACGCGCGGGACCGCCTGGCGGGCGGTCCCTGCTCCATCGAAATCGCGTAGGATGCCTACAACTCATTCAGACACGTTACCCATGCTGATACCCTACGAACACCTGCAAGCCGACACCCTCACCCGCCTGATCGAGGACTTCGTCACCCGCGACGGCACCGACAATGGCGATGACACACCGCTGGAAACCCGTGTGCTGAGGGTTCGCCAAGCGCTATCCAAGGGGCAGGCGTTCATCCTGTTCGATCCGGAAAGCCAGCAGTGCCAGCTGCTGGCCAAGCACGACGTGCCCCGCGAACTGCTGGAATGATGCCCGTGCGCGTCGACGCCAGTCGGCCTCATGAAGCCTTGTTCGCCCTGCGCGCCCTGGCACATTGCGTTTCCTTGATGCGCCTGTAGACCTCGGCGCGGTGCACCGGCACTTCCCTGGGTGCATCGACACCGAAGCGCACCACCCCGTCCCGGGTTTCTACCACCATGATTCGGATGTCATCGCCGATCATGATGACCTCGCCCACTTCGCGTCCTATTACCAACATGTTCCGGTCCTCCAGCGAAAGGGAAAACCGGAGCGTGCAGCGTAGCCATTTGGCTACTCAATACTTCCACCCTCATTCAGAAAGACCCGACACGCCTAGGTAACCTTTCTTACGGATCCGCCCTACGCCTTAACGGGCTCGGGCCTTCGCACGCATCTTCACTGCCATGTCGGCCATTTCATCGTACAGCCGCTCAGGTGCCTGGCATTTCAACGCCCAGGCCTGACGGCCCGCTTCGTGGGGCAGGATCAGGAACTGCCCGTCAGCCACCTGGCGGTAGATGCAGTCGGCGATATCGCTGGCACTGATGGGCGAGCCTTCCAGCAGCTTGCCGACCTGCGCTTTCATGGCCGGGTCCGGCCCACGGAAGGAGTCCAGCAGATTGGTCTGGAAAAATGACGGGCAGACCACGTGCACACCCACCCCCAGTTGGCGCAGCTCCACCAGCAGGCTTTCCGAGAGCGCCAGCACCCCCGCCTTGGCGACGTTGTAGTTGCTCATGCCGGGGCCCTGCATGAGCGCTGCCATGGAGGCGATGTTGACGATGCGCCCTTTGCTACGCTCAAGCAGCGGCAGAAAAGCCTTGCAGCCTTTGACCACGCCCATGAGGTTTACCGAAATCTGCCAGTCCCAGTCTTCGAGCGACAACTCGGCGAAGAACCCGCCTGATGCCACGCCGGCGTTATTGACGATGATATCGATGCCGCCGAAGTGCTCCTCGCAGGCCTGGGCCAGCGCGGTGAGCTGGCTGTAGTCACGTACATCGCACCGTTGTACGAACCCGTCGCTGCCTGCGGCACGCACCATTTCCAGTGTCTGACGCAGCCCAGCCTCACTGATGTCGGCCAACGCCAGGCGCCAGCCTTCGCGAGCCCAACGCAGGGCAATTTCGCGGCCCAGCCCGGAGCCTGCGCCCGTGATCATGATGCGCTTGTGCATGGCGACTGCCTTTTTCAGAGGTTGTGGCCCCAGTCTAATCAAGCCTATGCCCAGAGCGGGTGCTTATCAGGCAAGTGAATGAGCGGCCATGAACCGCCCGCTGCGCACAAAGACGGGGCGATGACCAACACGCCGATGGAATCTTTCACAAGCGGCGCCGGTCATTAGTTACAAGAGGCCGGCAACCTGGGCCCTTGACCCTCAACCACGCAAGGACTCCTCCATGACCACGATTCTCATCATCATCCTGATCCTCCTGTTGATTGGCGGCTTGCCAGTGTTCCCGCACTCGCGCAGCTGGGGTTATGGCCCGTCCGGCATCGTCGGTGTGGTGCTGGTGATCTTGTTGGTGTTGCTGTTACTCGGCATGATTTAGTGCAGCAAAAAAAACCGCGCCGAGGCGCGGTTTTTTCATGCCTGCGAATCAGTGCGATACCGCCCCTGAAGCGCCCAGGCCAGTCTGCGAGCGTACGAACTGCGGGAAGAACAGCGCCCGCTCGTTTTCGGCAGCCGTGGACTTGTCGGTGATCGAGAAGAACCAGATACCCACGAAGGCAATCAGCATCGAGAACAAGGCCGGGTACTCGTAAGGGTAGATCGCTTTCTCGTGACCAAGGATCTGCACCCAGATGGTCGGGCCGAGCACCATCAGCGTCACCGCGCTGATCAGGCCAAGCCAGCCGCCAATCATGGCGCCACGGGTGGTCAACTTCTTCCAGTACATCGAGAGCAGCAGTACGGGGAAGTTGCAGCTGGCCGCAATGGAGAAGGCCAGGCCCACCATGAAGGCGATGTTCTGTTTCTCGAACAGGATGCCCAGGCCAATGGCCAGGACGCCCAGTGCTACGGTGGTGATCTTCGAGACGCGGATTTCGTCCTTGTCATTGGCCTTGCCCTTGCGCCACACGCTGGCGTACAGGTCATGGGACACCGCCGAGGCACCCGCCAGGGTCAAGCCTGCCACAACCGCCAGGATGGTGGCGAAGGCCACGGCCGAGATGAAGCCCAGGAACACACTTCCGCCAACCGCATTGGCCAGGTGCACGGCGGCCATGTTGTTACCGCCCAGCAAGGCGCCGGCGGCGTCCTTGAAGTCCGGGTTGGTGCTGACCAACAGGATGGCGCCGAAGCCGATGATGAAGGTCAGGATGTAGAAGTAACCGATGAAACCTGTGGCATAGAGCACGCTCTTGCGGGCTTCCTTGGCATCGCTGACGGTGAAGAAGCGCATCAGGATGTGTGGCAGGCCAGCCGTACCGAACATCAAGGCCAGGCCCAGCGAGAAGGCCGAGATGGGGTCTTTGACCAGACCGCCGGGGCTCATGATGGCCTCGCCCTTGGCATGCACCTTGATGGCTTCGGAGAACAGGGTGTTGAAGTCAAAGCCCACGTGCTTCATCACCATCAGCGCCATGAAGCTTGCACCCGACAGCAACAGCACCGCCTTGATGATCTGTACCCAGGTGGTGGCCAGCATGCCGCCGAACAGCACGTACAGGCACATCAGGATACCGACCAGGATCACGGCCACGTGGTAGTCCAGGCCGAACAGCAGTTCGATCAACTTGCCTGCACCGACCATCTGCGCAATCAGGTAGAAGGCCACCACCACCAGCGAGCCTGAGGCCGACAGGGTGCGGATCTGCTTTTGCCCCAGGCGATAGGAGGCCACATCGGCGAAGGTGTACTTGCCCAGGTTGCGCAGGCGTTCGGCGATCAGGAAGAGGATGATCGGCCAGCCTACCAGGAAGCCGATGGAGTAGATGAGGCCATCGTAGCCGGAGGTGAACACCAGTGCGGAAATACCCAGGAACGAGGCTGCCGACATGTAGTCCCCGGCGATGGCCAAGCCGTTCTGGAACCCGGTGATGCGACCACCGGCAGCGTAGTAGTCCGAGGCGGATTTGTTGCGCTTGGAGGCCCAGTAGGTGATGCCCAGGGTGAAAGCCACGAACGCCACGAACATGGCGATGGCAGAAACGTTCAGCGGTTGTTTCTGCACCTCGCCGGTCAGGGCATCGGCAGCCCACACGGCGGGTGCGAAGACGCCGCAGGCCAGAACGGCCAGTGTCTTGGCATGACGAATCATTGTTGCGCCTCCTTCAGGATGGCCTTGTTCAGCTCATCGAATTCGCCGTTGGCTCGGCGCACGTAGATGGCGGTCAGGACAAATGCCGAGATGATCAGCCCGACGCCCAGGGGAATGCCCCAGGTGATCGATGACTCAGGGCTGATCTTGGCGCCCAGTATCTGGGGACCGTAGGCGATCAGAAGGATGAAAGCGCAGTACAGGCCGAGCATGATCGCCGAGAGTATCCAGGCGAACCGTTCGCGCTTGCTGACCAGCTCCTTGAAACGGGGGCTGTTTTGTATCGAGAGGTAAATGCTGTCGTTCATTGTTTTTGTCCTAGCAGCACAGAGAGGGAATGTAACCCACGTCCTTACTTTATGCGGCTGTTGGACGGCAACCAGACGACCTTAGTCTTAGATGCAACGGTGTTTTACCGATTGCGCAACAAAGCGGATGACGGAGGTGGGGTTCGAGGGGAGTTTCTGCCTGATCGTGTGCAGACAGAGGTGGCCCTCCCTCAGAGCTCAGCACATCGCGTACCGAGCAATCGGTGAATCGGACTTCAGACTACATATACCCGGGGGTTGTACGCGTGCGACGGGTGTGGGCATCGGTGGATTTCCAGTAATCTGCTACAGGGTTTAATACTGCGCCCAGTGTTTCAATCAATCATTTTCAATATTGAATGAGTGCAACCTGGCAACCTTGGTAACTTCCAGAGATCTTGCCAAGCCACTCACTCCGCCCTACTCTGCTGTTGCTGTTGCTGTTGCTGTTGCTGTTGCTGTTGCTGTTGCTGTTGCTGTTGCTGTTGCTGTTGCTGTTGCTGTTGCTGTTGCTGTTGCTGTTGCTGTTGCTGTTGCTGTTGCTGTTGCTGTTGCTGTTGCTGTTGCTGTTGATCTTGATCTTGATCTTGATCTTCGCGACTTCAGAAGGCCGAACGCAGGTCTTGCGGAGGGAGGTGACAGGCATGGATGCCTGTCAAGCGCTGGGCCCCAGGATGGGGCCTACAGCGCGGTCCTCCCGGGAGCAAGACCGGAGTGAGGGAACCCCGAAGCGCAGCGTAGGGGCCGTATGAATGGAGCGCAGCCTTTTTTGGTTACTTTTTGTGGCGTTTGACAAAAAGTAACTCGCCGTAAGGGCGAAAAGGTGATTAAGCGTCCCCATCGCAAATGGACTATGCTCAATATCAACACCCACACCAATGCAATCAAACTTCAAACTTCAAACTTCAAAGCGTGGGCGCATACAGCAAGTTGGTATTCATTGGCGCGGGTGGCGCACAGTCACCTTTCCGCCCTTACGGCGGCTCACTTTTTGTCTTGTCAAAAAGTAAGCAAAAACCGCCTGCTCCTATCATCCGGCCCCTACGCTACGCTCCGGGGTTCCCTCGCTCCGGGCTTGCTCCCGGGAGGACCGCGCTGCAGGCCCCATCCTGGGGCCCAGCGCTTGACGGGCATCCATGCCCGTCACCTCCCTCCGCAAGCCCTGCGCTCGGCCTCCTGAAGTCGCGATCTGTGTTGCCTGGACTACCGCGCGCTTAGAAGCAAAAGCAAAAACCAAAGCAACGACAACGGCAACGGCAACGACAACGGCAATGATACGGCAAGGTTCGTGGGTGCGCAGATAGCGAGCTCGACCACTGAGCACTGGACCCTAACCATTTGCGCCCCAGGCAAATGTTTAGCCAATCCCGATGCAAAGGTTGCCATTCACTACTTTAATTCTCCACAACCGACATGTGAGTATCGAATGCATGATTCCCGCCCTGCCCAGCCCACCATCGTCCAAACGCCCTTCGCCGTCGAAGCCCCAGACGCTGTGCGGCGAGAATCCGCTGGTGCATGTCATCCTCGCCTTCTGGGCATTGTGGCACTGCCGTCACGCCCGCCCGCCCGACACCTCGCTCATGCCTGCATGACCTCACCCGGCCTGTTTAGGGCCGTTTGACCCAGCCAGGCCGCCTGCACAGGCAGAGGCCTGAGCGTTCGCGAGCGAATGATTATGCACTTTGCACCTGTGGATCAGGCCAGCCAGTTCCTGGCCGCCAACCCCGATATCGATCTGTTCGAACTGTTCATCCTCGACGCCAACGGCGTGCCACGCGGCAAGCTGCTGCACCGTGATGAACTGCTGGCCGTATACCAGACCGGTCGGCCATTACCCAGCACCATTCTCGGCCTTACCGTAAACGGCGACGACGTGGAAGATTCGGGCCTGGTCTGGGATGTCGGCGACATCGATTGCCGCGCCTACCCACTCGATGGCAGCCTGGTTCGCCTGCCCTGGCGCCGGGTGCCGACCGCAGCGCTGCAAGTGAGCATGCACCCGCGCCAAGGCCTGCCTGCCAGCGTGGCCGACCCTCGTCATGTACTGTTGCGCACCGTCGACGCCCTGAAGGCCGATGGTTATCACCCCGTGATGGCCTGCGAACTGGAGTTCTACCTGCTCGACCAGCAGCGCGATGCGCACGGCCATCCACAGCCGGCGCTCGACCGGGACGGCGGACGCCCTCGCAGCACTCAGGTGTATGGGCTGCGGGAGCTGGAGCAGATCGAGCCGTTCCTGGCAGACCTGTACGCAGCCTGCAAGGCGCAAGGCATACCCGCGCGCACGGCCATTTCGGAATACGCCCCAGGCCAGGTGGAAATCACCCTCGAACACGGTGATGCGCTGCAGGCGATGGATCAGGCGGTACGCTACAAGCGCTTGGTCAAAGGCGTCGCCCACGCCCACGGCATGCAGGCCTGCTTCATGGCCAAGCCGTTCGGCCACCTGGCCGGCACTGGCATGCACATGCACCTGAGCCTGGCCGACAGCGCCGGCCGTAACCTGTTCGCCAGCAAAGACCCGGCCGGCACACCGCTGCTGCGCCAGGCAGTGGCCGGCATGTTGCAGCACCTGCACGAGTCGCTGCTGCTGTTTTGCCCCAACGCCAACTCCTTCCGCCGCTTCCAGGCCAACAGCTACGCGCCCCTGTCGCCCACCTGGGGCGTGGACAACCGCACAGTCAGCCTGCGGGTGCCGGGCGGACCGGCCAACAGCCGGCATGTAGAGCACCGTATCTGCGGGGCCGACGCCAACCCGTATCTGGCTGCCGCCGCCATTTTGGCCGCCAGTCACACCGGCATACGTGATCAGCTCGACCCAGGCGCGCCGATTCAGGGCAACGGTTATGCCCAGGCGACCGAACACCTGCCAACTGACTGGCTCACCGCGCTGCAGGCCCTGGAGCAGTCCACTTGGGCCCGCGATGCATTGGGCGATGCGTTTCTTGGCGTGTACCTGAAGGTCAAGCGCGCCGAGTACCGTCAATTCATGGCCGAAGTCAGCGAACAGGACTGGCGCTGGTACCTGCACCAGGCCTGAGCCCCATACAGAACAAGGATTACCCATGAACGCAGCAGTCAACAAAGACCCGGCGCAACGTGCACCGTCCTACTACACCGCCACCCTCAACGACCCCACCACCTACCCCCAGCTCAAGGGCACCGTACAGGTGGACGTGGCAATCATCGGCGCGGGCTTCACCGGCTTGGCAACGGCTGTGGAGCTGGCCGAACGCGGCCTGAAGGTCGCGGTGGTCGAGGCCAACCGGGTGGGCTGGGGCGCCAGCGGGCGCAATGGCGGGCAAGTGACCGGCAGCCTGTCGGGGGACGAGGCCATGCGTGCACAGATGCGCAAGCGGCTGGGCAGCGACGTGGACGATTTCATCTGGCACCTGCGCTGGCGGGGCCACCAGATCATCGAGCAACGGGTGGCCCGCTATGGCATCGACTGCGACCTCAAGCACGGTCACCTGCACGCGGCCATGAAGCCCTCGCACCTGGACGAGCTACGGGCTTTCGAGGCCCAGGCACAGCGCTATGGCATGGGGGATCAGGTCGAACTGCTCGACCGCCAGGCGATGGCCGAGCACCTGCAAAGCCCCCTGTATCTGGGCGCCCTCAAGAACCGTCGCAACCTGCACCTGCACCCGCTGAACCTGTGCCTGGGCGAAGCCCGCGCCGCCCACGGCCTGGGCGCGCTGATCTTCGAGCAGACCGAAGTGCTGGAAATCATCCACGGCGCCCGCCCTGCCGTGGTGACGGCCCATGGGCGTGTAGACGCGCGCCAAGTCATGCTGGCGGGCGATGTCTACCACAAGCTGGAAAAGCGCCAGCTCAAGGGCAAGATATTCCCGGCCATGGGCGGCATCGTCACCACGGCGCCACTGGGCGAGCTGGCAGCGCAGATCAACCCGCATGACCTGGCCGTCTACGATTGCCGGTTCGTGCTGGACTACTACCGCCTGACGGCCGACAAGCGCCTGCTGTTCGGCGGCGGCGCCAACTACTCAGGGCGCGACTCGCGGGATATCGAGGCTGAACTGCGCCCCTGCATCGAGCGCACCTTCCCAGCCTTGAAGGGCGTGCCCATCGCGTTCCAGTGGAGCTGCGCCATGGGCATCGTGGTCAACCGGATTCCCCAAGTGGGCAAGCTTTCGGACCATGTCTGGTACTGCCAAGGGTATTCCGGGCACGGCATCGCCACCAGTCACATCATGGGCGAAATCATGGCGCAAGCCCTGACGGGCACGCTGGAGAAATTCGACACCTTCGCCCAGTGCAAGCATGTGCGTGTGCCGATGGGGGACGTGTTGGGCAACCCGCTCTTGGCGGCGGGCATGTGGTACTACCAGATGCTGGAAAAACTGCGCTGAAGCCCAGGCCCGTCAATCGCCCTGCGCGGCCTCATCAAAAGGGCTGCAAGGCGATTGCGGGCGGTGCACGCCAGGTCAGGCGCTTTTCTTGAGGTTGAGCTTCTTGAGCTCTTCGTCACGCAGTTCGCGGCGCAGGATCTTGCCGACATTGGTGGTCGGCAAGGTGTCGCGAAACTCGACCTGACGCGGCACCTTGTAACCGGTGAGGTTGGCACGCATGTGCTCCATCACCTGCTCCTTGGTCACGGTCATACCGGGTTTGACCACGACGAAGACCTTGATGAGCTCGCCGGATTTCTCATCCGGAATGCCGATGGCCGCACACTGCGACACGCCGGGCACCGCCGCCAGCACGTCTTCGAGTTCATTGGGGTAGACGTTGAAGCCGGACACCAGAATCATGTCCTTCTTGCGGTCGACGATACGCATGTAGCCGTCGGGCTGGATCAGAGCGATGTCGCCGGTCTTGAGCCAGCCGTCGCTGTCGAGAATCTCGGCGGTGGCCTCCTCGCGCTGCCAGTAGCCTTTCATCACCTGAGGGCCCTTGACGCAGAGTTCGCCCACTTCGCCCAAGGGCAGCTCGTTGCCGGCGTCGTCGACGATCTTGCACAGCGTGGACGGCACCGGAATGCCAATGGTGCCCACCTGGTTGGCCTGCGCCGGGTTCACGGCGGCCACCGGGCTGGTTTCGGTCATGCCGTATCCTTCGCAGATGGCGCAACCGGTCACCGTACGCCAACGCTCGGCAACGCTCAGTTGCAGCGCCATGCCGCCGGACAGGGTGATCTTCAAGGCCGAGAAGTCCAGGGCGCGGAACGCATCGCTGTTGCACAGCGCCACGAAC
The DNA here is from genome assembly GCF_022699445.1 of Pseudomonas sp. I3-I5. Taxonomy (NCBI): domain Bacteria; kingdom Pseudomonadati; phylum Pseudomonadota; class Gammaproteobacteria; order Pseudomonadales; family Pseudomonadaceae; genus Pseudomonas; species Pseudomonas sp. I3-I5. The sequence continues at coordinate 3,336,862 of NZ_CP093940.1, forward strand.
AGCGTATTGAGGCCCACGAAGCCCGTGAACTTCCACTTGCCCAGCTCCTTGACCATGGCGGACAGGTCGCGGGGGTTGCTGATCAGCACGTTGTGGTTGCCGATCAGCATCATGGCCATGCAATGGAAGGTGAAGGCGTAGATGTGGTATAGCGGCAGCGGGGTGATGAGGATCTCGCACCCTTCCTGCAGGTTCGAGCCCATCAGCGCCCGGCACTGCAGCATGTTGGCCACCAGGTTGCGGTGAGTCAGCATGGCGCCTTTGGCCACACCGGTGGTACCGCCGGTGTATTGCAACACGGCCACGTCATCGGCCTGCGGGTTGGCCTCGGTCACCGGCTGGCCCTTGCCCAGGGCCAGGGCATCGTTGAAACGCACGGCGCTGGGCAGGTGATAGGCCGGCACCATCTTCTTGACGTACTTGATCACGCTGTTGATCAGCAGCCGCTTGAGCGGGGGCAGCAGGTCTGCCACCTCGGTGACGATGATGTGCTTGACCTGGGTCTTGGGCACCACCTTCTCGGCCAGGTGCGCCATGTTCGCCAGACACACCAACGCCTTGGCGCCGGAGTCCTTGAACTGGTGCTCCATTTCCCGGGCGGTGTACAGCGGGTTGGTGTTCACGACGATCAAGCCGGCGCGCATGGCACCGAACACCGCCACTGGGTACTGCAGCACATTAGGCAACTGCACCGCGATACGGTCACCGGGCTTTAGGTCGGTATGCTGCTGCAACCAGGCGGCAAAGGCACCGGACAGGGTATACAACTCACCGTAAGTGAGGGTCTTGCCCAGGTTGCTGAAGGCCGGTTTGTCGGCGAAGCGCTGGCAGGATTGCTTGAGTACCGCCTGGATGTTGGGGAATTCGTCGGGATCGATCTGCGCCGCGATACCGGCCGGATACTTGTCCTTCCAAAAATGGTCGATCATGCAAGCCCACTCCTTCAGCAACAGCGAAGTTCGTTTCACGCGTCGAGGCGTTTATTATTGATATGAGATGACGGCCTGATGCAAACCAGATCATCTGAAAGCGGGCCGAGAGTAGCAGCTTTGCCGAGGGTCTACTAGAGCCCAAAGCGGGCTTGACAGTCACAAAAGTGACTCAAAGAATGCTTCGGGTCACGTTTAGAGTATTTGACTTAATTAGCCTGGGCGTCCAGCAGGATGTGCCGTGCCAGAGGCCCTGGCGCACGGCACCACGTTCTCACCGCAGGCTACCGATCTAGCTGGCGTCGCGCAGTTCGCGCCGCAGGATCTTGCCCACGGGCGTCATCGGCAGCGCCTCGCGCAGCACGATGTGCTTGGGCACCTTGTAGCCGGTGAGGTTGGCCTTGCAGTAGGCCTTGAGCTCCTCGACATCCACACCACCCTCGCGCGGCACCACGAACAGCTTCACCGCTTCGCCGGAACGTTCGTCCGGCACGCCGATGGCGGCACAGTTGGCCACCTTGGGATGGCCCATCACCACCTCTTCGACTTCGTTGGGGTATACGTTGAAGCCAGACACGATGATCATGTCCTTCTTGCGGTCGACGATGCGGGTAAAGCCGTCCGGGTCGATCACGGCAATGTCACCGGTCTTGAACCAGCCTTCGGCGTCCAGTGCCTCGGCCGTGGCCTCGGGTTGCTGCCAGTAGCCCTTCATGACCTGCGGGCCTTTGATGCACAGCTCGCCGGGTTCCCCCAGCGCCAGCTCGTTACCGTCGGCGTCGATCACCTTGAAGGCCGTGCCCACCACCGGGATGCCCACCGTACCCAGCCGCGCCAGCGTGCCATAGGGGTTGGTGCTGGCCACGGGGGACGTTTCGGTCAGGCCGTACCCTTCGACGATGCGGCAGCCTGTCAGCTGTTCCCAGCGCTCTGCCGTGGCCTTGACCAGGGCGGTGCCGCCGGAATTGGTGACCTTGAGTGCGGAGAAATCGAGCTGGCGGAAGCCGGGGTGGTCCATCAGCGCGACGAACAGGGTGTTGAGGCCCAGCAACGCAGAAAACCGCCACTTGCCCAGCTCCTTGATGAAGCCAGGTATGTCCCGCGGGTTGGTGATCAATACGTTGTGGTTGCCGGTGACCATCATGCACATGCAGTTCGCAGTGAAAGCATAGATGTGGTAGAGCGGTAACGGCGCGATCATCACCTCTTCGCCGTCCTTGAGCAGCTTCTGCCCGTCCGGCCCATGTTGGGAGAAGCACGCCAGCACCTGCAGCATGTTCGCCACCAGGTTGCCGTGGGTGAGCATTGCGCCCTTGGCCAGCCCCGTCGTGCCGCCGGTGTACTGCAGCACGGCGATGTCACCCAGGCCCAAGGGCACAGGCTGGGGCACGCCACCGCGGCCCTGGCGCAGCACCTGCTTGAACGACACAGCCTGGGGCAGCGCATAGGCCGGCACCATCTTCTTGACCTTGTCGACCACGGTGTTGACCAGCCAGCCCTTGAGCGTGGGCAGCATGTCGCCCATCTTCGCTTCGATCAGGTACTCAATACCGGTATCGGGCAGGACCGTCTGCACACGCTTGCCGAACAGGTTCATGTACACCAGGGCCCGGGTACCACTGTCCTTGAACTGGTGCCGCATTTCGCGCTCGGTGTACAGCGGATTGGTGTTGACCACGATCAGCCCTGCGCGCATGGCGCCGAACACCGCGATGGGGTACTGGAGCACGTTGGGCATCTGCACCGCGATGCGGTCGCCCGGCTTGAGGTCGGTATGTTGCTGCAGCCAGCTGGCGAAGGCAGCCGACAGGCGATCAAGGTCGGCGTAGGTCAAGGTCACGCCCAGGTTGCTGAAGGCCGGGCGATCGGCAAAGCGCTTGCAGGAGCGTTCGAACACCTCGACCACAGACGCGTAGGCTTGCATGTCCAAGGTGGAAGGCACGCCCGCCGGGCGCTTGTCATTCCAGAAGTCGGCTTGCATTTATTGTTGTTCCTCTGCCGGGACCTGCACTGCGTCCTGATTAGTCCGAGTGCCTGCGCGCAGGCGATGCACAGGCGTTGATTCGACGTTAGCAGGTAAGCCAGGCACGGCCCAGCCGTCAGCGCCTGCCATTAACATTGTGAATCTTATTTGTGCCCTTCCTGCAATTTGCTCGACTGTGGGTACACTGACGTGGGCGCAAAATGTGATCCGGGCGACCCCGGCAAGCGTCTCACCCGTCTGGCCGACGCCCTGCGTGCGACCGGCATCCGACCTGTACTGCTTAAGGAAGCCCTGATGTCCCAGCTCAGCAACACGCCCTACGAAGCCCTTGAAGTCGGCCAGAAAGCCGAATACACGAAGTTGGTCGAGGAGCGCGACATCCAGCTGTTCGCCGCCATGTCCGGCGATCACAACCCGGTGCACCTGGATGCCGAGTTCGCGGCCAAGAGCATGTTCCGCGAGCGCATTGCCCATGGCATGTTCAGCGGCGCGTTGATCAGTGCGGCGGTGGCCTGCACGTTACCAGGCCCTGGTACCATCTACCTGGGCCAGCAGATGAGCTTCCAGAAGCCGGTCAAGATCGGCGACACCCTGACGGTGCGCCTGGAAATCCTGGAAAAACTGCCCAAGTTCAAAGTGCGTATCGCCACCAACGTGTACAACCAGCACAACGAACTGGTCGTCGAGGGTGAAGCCGAGATCCTGGCACCGCGCAAGCAGCAAATCGTCGAACTGGTTTCCCCGCCGAACTTCGTGGCCAGCTGAGCACCGTCGTGCAGTCATGGCCGCCAGTGCACTGCACCCGGCTTTCAGCCCCGGAACGGCGGCTGCTCGACCACTTCTATCGCCAACAGGGCTCGCGCATGCGCGCCCCTGCGCAGGGCACGTTTTGGGTGGCCAGGTCGCCGGGCATCATTGCTGGGTTGTCCCTCAGCGAGGTGGACGGTGGTCAGTGGCTGACGGGGCTGTTCGTGGCGCCTGATCGGCGCTCGGAAGGCGTGGGTGAGCAATTGGTCGCAGCGGCCCTGGAGAACGCCTGCGCCAGCACATGGTTGTTTTGCCATCCATCGCTCGCCCTCTATTACGGACGCCAGGGGTTCGCGCCGGCTGGAGCGCTACCCCGGTCGCTGCATGACAAGTTCCAGCGCTATCAACGCAGCAAGGCCTTGATAGCGCTGGAGCGCACCGCCCAACCGGGGCAGGTCAGCGCGGGGTAGGTTCAACGCCCGCCGCTTCATCAGCACCGGGGCGTTCCTTGCCCAATACCTTGGGCTTCTCGTCGTCGCGGGTGCCATCGAAGTCTTTTTCGCCTGGGTCCTTGCCCTCGGCCGACATGTGCTCGATCACCGCGTTCATCTCTGCGCCCAGCAACAGCACAGCAGCCGAGATGTAGAAGTACAGCAGCAGTACGATGATCGCCCCGATGCTGCCGTACATGGCGTTGTAGTCTGCGAACGTCTTCACGTAGTAGGCAAAGCCTAGCGACGCGATGATCCACACCACGACCGCCAGCACCGAGCCCGGGGTGATGAAGCGAAATTTCTGCTCCACATCGGGCATGACGTAGTAGATCACCGCGACCGCGACCATCAGCAGAATCACGATCACCGGCCAGCGAAGAATGGTCCACAGGGTGACGATGAACTCTTCCATGCCAATCTGCGCCGCGATCCACTCCATGACCTGCGGTCCCAGCACCATCAGCGCAGCGGCCGCCAGCAGCATGCCTGCCAACCCGATGGTGTACAGCACCGACAGCGGGATGCGTTTCCAGACCGGGCGCCCTTCTGGTACATCATAGGCCGCGTTCATGGCGCTCATCATCAGGCGCACGCCGGCCGAGGCCGTCCACAGGGCAATGACGATACCCACCGACAGCAAACCACCCTTGGACTGCTGCAATTGGTCGATGACCGGGTTGACCTGCTCAAGGGCCTGGGGCGGCAAGACCAGTTCTGACTGCAAGCGCAGCCAGGAAAAGAAGTCTGGCAGGTGCAGGAAACCGATCAGGGCAATGAGAAACAATAGGAAGGGGAACAACGAGAAAAGAGCCTGGTAGGCCAATGCCGAAGCATAAGTGGACATCTCGTCATCGAGGAATTCGTTGACGGTGCGCACCAGTACGCGGTGCAAGGGTAAGCCCTGCAAGGCGGAAAAAATCATAGCGTCTCCTTTCGCCGCTTGATCGATCTGACGTTCAGTCTAATAGACCCTGCGCTTGGGGTGCTGCTCCCGGTCGTCATGCAACGGCTTTGAATACTTCTGCCGGTCACCGTCCCCTGTTTCGAAGCGCAGAGGACGGCTCGGCAGGCGTGAATCATTACTTGGTCAGGTCTTCGGCCTTGTTTTTCACGTCGCCTTTGACCTGCTGGCCTTCGCCCTTGATTTCCTGGGCCTTGCCTTCGCCTTTGAGTTTTTCGTTGTCCGTGAGGTTGCCAACACCTTGCTTGATGTTGCCCATTGCCTCGTTGGCCATACCTTTAATTTTGTCTCCAGTACCGCTCATGGCAAAACTCCTGTGATGTAGCACGCGTATCGTGCCGACAGAAGGTTGACCCAGCCGCTTGCACAGGAGTTTCAAGAAATTTGCGTCAACAAGCCAAACGGTTGAAAGGCGTAGGCGTAAATGCGGGGATCAGGGCCTGAAACCTTGCCCGCCAAGGTGCCACCCCTCACAATGCGGCCTTTGAAGGCTTCGACCCGCAGGAACCTGCATGAAACTCGACAAACCCGCTGCCATCGCCCGACGCAACAGCGCACTGGCGCGCCCGGTGCTGACCAGTGCCAATACGCTGTTCGCCATTCTCGACCCCAAGCGCAACCTGTGGTGGTTCGAGGTCCCGGTGGCCTTGCTTCGCAAAGGCCAGCCCGACTGGGTCAACCTGCTGCTGCATACCCCGCTGACCGATGAACTTCAGCACCTGAAGGTGCCGATCAACTTCCTGCGGGCCCACCAAGAGCAGATGGAAGTGCGCAACCCTGGCAAGCGTCGCTCCACCATCAGCCTGGCCCTGAGCGCTGACCGCGACTCGTTGCTGCGCGACACGCGCCCCGGTGGCGATCAGCTGGACTTCAACACCTTCGTGCAGGGCTGATCAGGCTTTCTCGATCCGGTCGTCATGGATGACGATGCGGCCCTGCTTGAACAGCCCGCCAATGGCCTTCTTGAAATTGCCCTTGCTGACATTGAACAGCTTGCTGATCAAGGCAGGGTCGCTCTTGTCCGAAACAGGCAACACCCCACCCTCGGCGTCAAGGCGCGCCATGATCTGCTCCTGCAAGCTGTCGGACAGCGCAGCGCCCACCGGCTGCAAGCTGAGCGAAACCTTGCCGTCGGCCCGCACTTCCTTGATGTAACCCTGCTCGTGCATGCCTGAGCGCAGGAACTTGAACACCTCGTTCTTGTGAATCAAGCCCCAGTGACGGTTGTTGATGATGGCCTTGAACCCCATCGGCGTTTCGCCGGCCACCAGCAGCTCAACCGGCTGACCAGGTTTGTAGTCTGCAGGCGTGGTGTCGAGGTAACGGTCCAGGCGCGAGGTGGCGGTGATGCGGCGGGTGCGCTTGTCCAGGTACACGTGCACCACGCAATAGTCACCGATCTTCAGCGGCCGTGCTTCTTCGGAATAGGGCATCAGCAGGTCCTTGGACAGGCCCCAGTCCAGGAAGATACCCGCACCGTTGATGTCCTTGACCTTGAGGCTGGCGAACTCGCCCACCTGCACCTTGGGCTTCTCGGTGGTGGCAATCAGCTGGTCTTCGCTATCGAGGTAGATGAACACGTTCAGCCAGTCATCGACTTCGGTCTCGGCACCCTTGGGAATGTAACGGGACGGCAGCAGGATTTCCCCGTCGGCACCGCCGTCCAGGTATAGGCCGAAGTCCACGTGCTTAACAATTTGCAAACTGTTGTAACGCCCAAGCAGAGCCATTTTCGAACATCCTCAAGTCAAGGCGGCTATTTTCCGGATAGACCCGCCCTGGTGTCAAAGCCTGCGGTCGGTTCATCGCCGCTCACGCTTCCACGTGCCATCCGGTGGAACCGCAGGTCTCGTGCTGCGTCTACCCCTTGGCTGCCACTGCAAGGACCCGCACATGCCTGCACGCCTGCTCAAAGTCCTGTCGATCTGCCTGGGTTTCGCCCTGATGCTGGGCGCCTGCAGCCGCATCGACCTGGCCTATCGCAACCTCGATCGCCTGGTGCCCTGGTCGCTGGGCGACTACCTGGACATGAACCGCGAGCAGAAAACCCTGCTCGATGATCGCCTCAGGCAGCACCTGGCGTGGCACTGCCAGACGCAACTGCCCGGCTACCTCGACTGGCTGGACCGCCTGCGCACCATGGTGGCCGATAACCAAGTCACCGACCAGGCGCTGCAGCAGCGCACCGAGGAGGCCCGCGAGGCGATTGGCCGGGTCGCGGCCGAAATCACGCCGTCGGCCACCGAGTTGCTGCAAGGCATGAGCGATGCGCAGGTGGCGGAGATGCGCGATGCGTTTCGTGACGATATTGCCGAGCGGCGCAAAGAATATGTCGATACGCCCCTGCCCCGCCAGATCAGCGAGCGCGCCGAGCGCATGGAAAAACGCCTCAAGCCTTGGTTCGGCGAGCTGACCGAGACACAGCGGCAACGGGTTGGCGCCTGGTCCCGCGCGTTGGGTGACCAGAACAGCGAGTGGATACGCAACCGGGCCCATTGGCAGCAGCAACTGCTGTTGGCGGTGGAACAACGGCACGAGTCAGGCTTCCCGGCACGGGTCGCGACCTTGCTGCAGAACAAGGAAAGCCTATGGACGGCCGACTATCGCCGGGCCTTCCAGAACACCGAGCAGCAAGCACGCAGCCTGGTGGTGGACCTGATGCAGCAGAGCACTCCCGCCCAGCGCCAGGTGCTGCTGGATCGGCTGACCAAGGTGCGCAGCGACTTCAGCGCCTTGAAGTGCCTGCGCGGGGCTTGAACAGGCTATGGCAGGACACTGACTGAACTTCGCTGGGCAAGAAAGCGCAAGAATCCGCCGGCCTGCTGACGTACACTCGCGCCCCTGCCAAGCCCCCGGAGACCGTCGTGAGCCCCACCGCCCTAGCCCGCCTGCTGACCCTTGCTGCCGTATGGGGCGCGAGCTTTCTGTTCATGCGCATCATCGCCCCTGTACTGGGCACCGTGCCAACGGCCTTCTTCCGTGTCTCCATCGCCTGCCTGGGCTTGATCGCGCTGCTGGGCGCAGCGCGCGTACGCTGGGATTTCCAGGGTAAGTTAGGCGCCTGCCTGGTGCTGGGCATGATCAACTCGGGCATTCCGGCCACCTTCTACTCGGTGGCAGCCCAGGTGCTGCCGGCCGGTTATTCGGCCATCTTCAATGCCACGACCCCTTTGATGGGCGTGCTGATCGGCGTGTTGTTCTTCAAGGAACCCATGACGTTGGCCAAGTTGAGCGGCATTTTCCTGGGCCTGTTCGGCGTGGGTATCCTGAGCGGCGCGGGGCCTGTTGCCCTGGATGCAGCCCTCTTGCAAGGCGCCCTGGCGTGCCTGGCGGCCACGACCTGCTATGGGTTTGCCGGCTACCTGGCCCGCCGCTGGGTCAGCGGCCTGGACAGCCGCCTGTCGGCCCTGGGCAGCATGCTCGGTGCGACCCTGCTGCTTACCCCGTTGTTCGCCTGGAGCGTGCTTACCCAGCCACCGGCCAGCTGGGGCGGCTGGCCGGTCTGGGGCTCGCTGGTGGGGCTTGGCCTGTTGTGCACGGCGTTCGCCTACATCCTGTACTTCCGCCTACTGGCCGAAATCGGCCCGGTCAAAGCCAGTACCGTGACCTTCATGATCCCCGTGTTCGGCGTGCTGTGGGGAGCCTGGCTGCTGAATGAGCCGTTGTCGATGGCCCACCTGTACGGCGGCCTGCTGATCGGCGTGGCTTTGTGGCTGGTCCTGCGCCCGGCACGGCGCCGGGGCGCTGCATGAACAGCGTCTACAAAAAAGTGCTGTTCCCGCTGCAGCAGGACGCCAATGGCTATCCGCCGGCATCGGTGGAAGGGCTATGGGCCAAGGCCGTCGAAGACGGTTACGTGATCGACAACATCCCGTTTCATGTCTACGGCATCGCCCCAGGTGACGTGATCTGCACCCATGAAGAGGCTGGCCAGCACTGGTTCGCCCGTTTGCTGCGCAGCAGTGGCAGCTCGGTGTTCCGGGTTCGGGTCAAGCCGCCCGAGACACTGGAGCAGGTCAGCGAAGCCTTGGTGGAATTCGGGTGCACCTGTGAAAGCGAACCTGCGGTGAAGATGCTGGCGATCGCCATCCCACCGGCACGAACGCTCGACACCCTGCTGTATTACCTGATCACCCAGCGTGAAGCGGGTTTTCTGGACTTCGAGGAAGGCGTACTGCGCCACTGCGTTGCCCACGAGTTTCGCCAGGGATAAAGGCGACTGCCTTGCAGGCGCCCCTCCCGGTCGAGGGCGTCGTCAGAACAACCAGCGGTACAGCAGATAGGCTACGACGACGGCCAGAATCGGTCGCAACACGCGGTATGCCTTGGGGTTGGCACGCTTGAACTGCTTGACGCGCGTGCTCAGCTTGTTGCTGAACCGCTTGCTCCAGGCATAAGCCTGGTTGATCCCGCCCACGCGTTCATCGTCGGTATTCTGTGGCGCGGTGGCGCGGCCCAGAAATGCGCTGACCTTGCGGTTGAGGCGGGTCATGATTGGGCTGTTCAAAGGACGCTCCACGTCGCAGAACAGGATCACACGGGTGACCTCGGTCTCATTCTTGACCCAGTGCACGTAGGTTTCGTCGAACATCACGTCCTGGCCATCGCGCCAGGCATAGGGCTGGCCGTCCACATAAATGCGGCAGGCATCGGAGTTGGGGGTCGAGAGGCCCAGGTGATAACGCAGGGAACCTGCAAACGGATCACGGTGCGGGTTCAGGTGGCTGCCGCCGGGCAACAGGGCGAACATCGCGCCCTTGACGTTGGGGATGCTGCTGACCAGCTCGACGGTTCGCGGGCACAGCGCTTCGGCAGACGGCAGGGGTTTGTCGTACCACTTCAGGTAGAAGCGCTTCCAGCCTTTCTTGAAGAACGAACCGAAACCGGCATCGTTGTCCTTTTCGGCTGCCCGGATATAACCCTCGTCGAACAGGCGCAGGGCCTCCTCGCGAATTTCCTGCCAGTTGTCCTTGAGCACGTCCAGCTCCGGGAAGCGTTGGCGGTCCAGGTACGGCTTGGACGGCACGCCCGAGAACAGGTACATCAACGCATTGTAGGGGGCGAACAGCGCCGAATGGTTGACGAACTGGCGCAACACGGGCAGGCGGGCCTTGCCGCGCAGGTGGACGAACAGCACGCTGCCGAAGAACACCAGCAGCACACCTGCCTTGGCGAGGAAGGAAACGGTCATGCAACACTCCTAGGGCGGGACACAGGCCAGCGCTGCCTGATCCGGGGAAAATCATCCGGGCATCATAAACCTATCGCGCCCAGGCACAAACCACCTGGGCGCAACGAGACGGATGAAGATTGTGCAATGAACCCCGCCGCCAGGTATTGCTTCGGGTCACCGCCAAGGCAGGTTATTGCTGGATTTCCTGCTCGCTGAACAGGTCGCTGAACAGCATGCTGGACAGGTACCGCTCGCCTGAGTCGGGCAGAATCACCACGAGGGTCTTGCCCTGCATTTCCGGCTTTTCTGCAAGGCGCACGGCAGCGGCCATGGCGGCACCGCAGGAAATACCACACAGGATGCCTTCTTCCTGCATCAGGCGGATCGCCATGGACTTGGCTTCGTCATCGCCCACCGTCATGACCTGATCGACGATCGACAGGTCGAGGTTCTTCGGCACGAAGCCCGCGCCGATGCCCTGGATCTTGTGCGGCGTGGGCGTGAGCGCCTCGCCTGCCAGGGTCTGGGTGATCAGCGGCGAGCCGATGGGCTCGACCGCCACCGAGGTGATCGCCTTGCCCTGGGTGTGCTTGATGTAGCGCGAGATACCGGTGATGGTGCCGCCGGTGCCGACACCAGCAACGATCACATCCACGGCGCCATCGGTATCGTTCCAGATCTCAGGGCCCGTGGTCTTTTCATGGATGGCCGGGTTGGCAGGGTTTTCGAACTGCCCGGGCATGAAGTACTGCTCGGGGTTGGAGGCGACGATTTCGTTGGCTTTCTCGATGGCGCCCTTCATGCCCTTGGCAGGTTCGGTGAGCACCAGTTCGGCGCCAAGGGCCTTGAGCACCTTGCGCCGCTCCAGGCTCATGGAGGCCGGCATGGTCAGCATGAGCTTGTAACCCCGGGCGGCAGCGACGAAGGCAAGGCCGATGCCGGTGTTGCCCGAGGTGGGTTCGACGATGGTCATGCCGGGCTTGAGCTTGCCGCTGCTCTCGGCGTCCCAGACCATGTTCGCGCCGATGCGGCATTTGACCGAATACCCTGGGTTGCGCCCTTCGATCTTGGCCAGGATGGTCACGCCGCGCGGCGCGAGGCGGTTGATCTGCACCAGGGGCGTGTTGCCGATGGAGTGGGCATTGTCTGCGTATATACGGCTCATGGCAGGGTCCTTGGCATGATGAAGAACTCGGAAAGGCCCAAGGGTAAGCCCCGGCCCCAAGGCCCGTAAAGCCTGTTCGAACTCCGGCGCAGCCCCTGCGGTCAACCACACACCTTGCCTTGGAGAACTGCCATGAGAGCCCGCTATCGCTGGCCGCTGATCGCCCTGGGCAGCCTCATCGTGCTGCTGGTGGCCTTGCAGCTTGCCCTGCCCTACCTGGTGCGCGACTACCTCAATGAAAAGCTGGCCGACATGGGCGACTACCGTGGGCAGGTCAGCGATGTGGACCTGGCCTGGTGGCGCGGCGCCTATACCGTCAACGGGCTGAAGATCGTCAAGACCACAGGCAAGGTGCCAGTGCCCTTCCTCGACGCCCCGGTGATCGACATCTCGGTCAGCTGGCATTCGCTGTGGTACGACCGCGCCGTGGTGGCCGAAGTGGCGTTCATGCGCCCGGAGCTGAACTTCGTCGATGGCGGCGACAAGCAGAACTCCCAGACCGGCCAGGGCACTGACTGGCGTCAGCAACTGGACAAGCTGCTGCCCATCACGCTCAACGAAGTGGTAATCGACGACGGGGTGCTGACCTTCCACAACTTCAACTCCAAGCCCCCGGTCACGCTCAAGGCGACGCAGTTGCAGGCCAGCGTTCGCAACCTCACAAACATCCGTGACGAAGCCGGCCGGCGCGACGCCAGCTTCGAAGCCCGTGCCCTGGTCGCAGGCGATGCCAAGGTCGAGAGCCGTGCCACCTTCGATCCGTTCAGCGACTTCGACGACTTCGAGTTCCGCCTGCGTGCCACCGGTATCGAGCTGCGCCGACTCAACGACTTTGCCAGCGCCTATGGCAAGTTCGACTTCAAGGCGGGTCATGGCGATGTGGTCATCGAGGCCGAGGCGACCAACGGCCGTCTGAACGGCTATATCAAGCCCCTGCTGCGCGACGTCGAGGTGTTCGACTGGCAACAGGACGTGGAGGACAAGGACAAGGGCCTGTTCCGCTCGGTGTGGGAGGCGCTGGTGGGTGCCACCGAAACCGTGCTCAAGAACCAGCCGAAAAACCAGTTCGCCACGCGCGTTGAGCTCAGTGGCAGCGTGCGCAGGCAGAACATCAGCGCATTCGAGGCATTCCTGCAGATCCTGCGCAATGGTTTCGTGCAGGCGTTCAGTGCGCGCTACGAGCGCAGCGCGCCGGATTCCGACTAAGGCGCGGTGACGAGGCATTCGGGGACTGAATACTCGGTCTGCGTTTTCAGTCGTCGTACCCCCGCGTTATAGTCGGGCCACCATCACACACCCTGTGTTGGCCACTTGAGCACCAGCCTGTCGCCCACCCCACCAAGGTCTGGCCTGGCAGGCCGGCTGCGCGTGGCCCGCAAGCCCAAGCAGAGGAAAGACCCAATGAAGTTCGAAGGCACGGGTGACTATGTCGCCACGGACGACCTGAAACTGGCCGTCAATGCGGCCATCACCCTTGAGCGCCCGCTGTTGGTCAAAGGTGAGCCCGGTACTGGCAAGACCATGCTGGCCGAGCAGCTGGCAGCTTCGTTCGGGGCGCGCCTGATTACCTGGCACATCAAGTCCACCACCAAGGCTCACCAGGGCTTGTACGAATACGATGCCGTGAGCCGCCTGCGCGACTCCCAACTGGGTGTGGACAAGGTGCACGACGTACGCAACTACCTCAAGAAAGGCAAGCTGTGGGAAGCCTTCGAGGCCCAGGAACGGGTGATCCTGCTGATCGACGAGATCGACAAGGCCGATATCGAATTCCCCAACGACCTGTTGCAGGAACTCGACAAGATGGAGTTCTACGTCTACGAAATCGACGAGACCATCAAGGCCAGGCAGCGCCCGATCATCATCATCACGTCCAACAACGAAAAGGAGCTGCCGGACGCTTTCCTGCGCCGCTGCTTCTTCCACTACATCGCCTTCCCCGACCGGGCCACGCTGCAGCGCATCGTGGACGTGCACTACCCCAACATCAGCCAGTCGCTGGTCAGCGAGGCGCTGGATGTGTTCTTCGACGTGCGCAAGGTACCGGGCCTGAAGAAAAAGCCTTCGACGTCCGAACTGGTCGACTGGTTGAAGCTGTTGATGGCCGACAACATTGGCGAAGCGGTACTGCGCGAGCGCGACCCAACCAAGGCCATCCCTCCGCTGGCCGGGGCGCTGGTGAAAAATGAGCAGGATGTGCAACTGCTCGAGCGCCTGGCCTTCATGAGCCGGCGCGGCAACCGCTGAGGGAGCCTGGGCCATGTTGCTCAACCTGTTCAACGAAATGCGCGCGGCGAAGGTGCCGGTGTCGGTGCGCGAACTGCTCGACTTGCACCATGCCTTGCAACGGCATGTGGTGTTCGCCGACATGGACGAATTCTATTACCTGGCCCGCGCCATCCTGGTGAAGGACGAACGCCATTTCGACAAGTTCGACCGAGCCTTCGCCGCTTACTTCAAGGGCCTGGAGAACCTGGATCGTCACATCGAGGCGTTGATCCCCGAGGACTGGCTGCGCAAGGAATTCGAGCGCTCTCTGACCGCCGAGGAGCGCGCGCAGATCCAGTCCCTGGGCGGGCTGGACAAGCTGATCGAGGCGTTCAAGCAGCGCCTGCAGGAGCAAAAGGAGCGCCACGCAGGCGGCAACAAGTGGATTGGCACCGGAGGCACCAGCCCGTTCGGCTCGGGTGGGTTCAACCCCGAAGGGATCCGCGTGGGCGACGCTGGCGAGCGCCAGGGCAAGGCGGTGAAGGTCTGGGACCAGCGCGAGTACAAGAACCTGGACGATCAGGTGGAGCTGGGTACACGCAACATCAAGCTGGCCCTGCGGCGTCTGCGCAAGTTCGCTCGCCAAGGCGCTGCCGAAGAGCTGGACATCGATGGCACCATCGACCATACCGCGCGCGATGCGGGGCTGCTGAACATCCAGATGCGCCCGGAGCGGCGCAACACGGTGAAATTGCTGCTGCTGTTCGACATCGGTGGCTCGATGGATGCCCATGTCAGGGTCTGCGAGGAGCTGTTCTCGGCATGCAGGACCGAATTCAAGCACCTGGAGTACTACTACTTTCACAACTGTGTGTATGAGACGGTGTGGAAGAACAACTTGCGCCGCACGTCGGAGCGTTATTCCACCTTCGACCTGCTGCACAAGTACGGCGACGACTACAAGGTGGTGTTCGTCGGGGACGCTGCCATGGCCCCTTACGAAATCACCCAGCCGGGCGGCAGCGTGGAGCACTGGAACGAGGAAGCCGGGTATGTCTGGATGCAGCGCATCATGGCCAAGTTCCGCAAGGTCATCTGGATCAACCCATACCCCCGCCAGGCCTGGGACTACACCGCCTCAACCCATCTGGTGCGTGAACTGATCGAGGACCGGATGTATCCGCTGACCTTGCAGGGGTTGGAGGATGGGATGCGGTATTTGTCGAAGTGAGGCAGCCAGGATAAGCGCCCTTCTATGCTCGCCAGCGTTCCAAGTACCCCTGCTGCTCCCGCCATGCCTGCTCCTGCACTACCGGTCGGAACCGCACCGTCGCGCCTGGCATGCACTGTGCCAGTTGTGCCAGTGCCAGCGGCGTCAGCGCCCCCAGGCGGGGATAACCGCCGATGGTCTGGCGGTCATTGAGCAACACGATCGGCTGCCCGTCGGGCGGGACCTGGACGGCGCCAAGGGGAATGCCCTCGGAGATCATGGCCGGGCCTTGGTAAACCAGAGGTGGGCCAAGCAGGCGTATACCCATGCGGTCGGCACGGGTATCCAGTGTCCAGTCGCGGTTGAAGGCATCGAACAGGCTGAGGCCGGCAAAGTCGCCGATCTGCGCGCCGATCACCAGGTCCAAGGTGGGCTTGGCAACATATTCAGGGCGCGCCCGATCAGGCACTTCGCCGATCGGTTTCGCTGCACCGGCAAAACTCAAGCATTGACCTTCACGCAACACACTCCCCTGGCCATCGACTCCGCCCAGCCCCTCACGCACGACCGTGGCACAACTGCCCATCACAGGCTCGGCATCGAAACCGCCCGGTGCAGCCAGGTAAGCGCGTACGCCCCGCCGGGGTTGCCGGAGAGTAAGGCGCTGCCCCTTGGTCAGGGTGAAGCTGCGCCAAGGGGCCAGGTATTGATCGTCGATGTGCGCGTCCAAGTCGGCCCCGGCCAGCGCCAGCACGCAATCATGCTGCGCCACCACGCTGAACCCACCCAAGGCAACCTCTACGACGGGAGCCTGCAGGGCATTGCCCAGCAACCAGTTGGCCCAGTGCATCGCGACCCAATCCAGAGCACCGCCCTGGGTGACCCCAAGGTGCCTCACGCCAAAGCGACCCGCATCCTGTAATGCACACAGCGGTGTGCTGGCCTCGACTCGCAAGTGCTTCATGCCTGTGCCTCTTCATCACCGCCCAACGCCAGAAATTCCTGCCGCGTCACCGCTACGAAACGGACGCGGTCACCCGGTTGCAGCAGGCTGTAGCCGTCGCGCTCACGGTCGAACAACCGTACCGGCGTCCGTCCGATCAGGTTCCAACCACCGGGTGAAACGGCCGGGTAGGCGGCGGTCTGGCGCTCGGCAATCCCGACACTGCCCGCTGCCACCTGCTTGCGCGGGGTGCTTAGCCTCGGGGTGGCCAGCCGTTCGTCCACCAGCCCCATGAACGCGAAACCTGGCGCGAACCCTAGGGCGAACACCGGGTAGTCACGTTCGCTGTGCAAGCGCACGACCTCAGCTTCGCTCAGGCCTGCCTGACGCGCTAGCACGGGCAACTCCGGACCGACGCTGGCGTGGTACCACACCGGTATCTCGTGCCGACAGCCGCTGCTGTCAGTGCCAGGCTGTAGCCCTTCAAGGGCTTGCCTGATCAGGCAGCGTGCATCGGCCGGCGCCAGGTCGAAATGCACCATCAGGGTGGTGTAGGACGGCACCAGGTCGCGCAAGTGCGCACCGAACGCTGCTTGCAAGCGCTGGCTGGCGGCAAGCACCCAGGGCATGTTGGCTTCCTCGATGCGCTCGAACAGGCGCACCATCAGACAATCGATACCGACCACTTCGATGCGCGGGGTCATGCTGATACGATCCCATCAAGCGCCTGGCGAATCTGCCGAACTGCCGCCACCGAGCTGTCGTTGTCCCCATGCACGCAGAGCGTATGGGCCTTGAGCAGCAACGCAGTGCCATCGCTGGCCAGCAATGCGTGACCGTGGGCCAGCTTCACGGCTTGCTCCACCACCTGGGCCGGGTCGTGGTGCACGGCGCCCGGCAGGCGTCGCGACACCAGGTGGCCGCTGGCGGTGTAGGCCCGATCGGCGAACGCCTCGAACCAGAGCGGTACGCCGATTTCAGCGCCCAGCGCCTGGGCGGCCGCATCGTCGGCCGTGGCCATGAGCATCAGCGGCAGGCCACTGTCATAGGCCGCCACGGCCTCCAGCACCGTGCGCAGGATCAGCGGGTCGGCCATCATGTCGTTGTACAACGCACCGTGGGGTTTCACGTAGGCGACGCGTGTGCCCAGCGCCTTGCAGATGCCATCGAGCGCGCCGATCTGGTAGTGCAGCAAGTCGCGGATTTCTTCGGCACTGCACGCCAGGCTGCGCCGGCCGAAGCCGACCAAATCCGGGTAGGCCGGGTGCGCGCCCACGGTGACGTCGTGAGCCAGGGCCAACGTCACGGTGCGGCGCATGATGCCGGGGTCGCCGGCATGATAGCCACAGGCGATATTGGCACAGTCGATGTAAGGCATGACCTCGGCATCCAGGCCCATGCGCCAGCTGCCGAAGCTTTCGCCCATGTCGCAATTGAGTAGCAGGCGTTGCACCACGGTGTACCCCTTGTCGTTATCCATGTGCCTACCTTAGCGCGCCTGCAATTGTTTGCCGCGTGTTTCTGGCAGGCTCAGCGCTGCTACGATCACCACGCCATAAGACACCGCCGAGAACAGGCCAATGCCCAGGCCCAGCGGCACCTGCTGCCCCAGCATGCCGATCAGCAGCGGGAACAGCGCCGCGACGATCTTGCCGACGTTGTAGCAAAAACCTTGCCCCGAGCCGCGAACGCGCGTGGGAAACAGCTCGGTCAGAAAGGCCCCCATGCCGCTGAAGATGCCCGAGGCGAAAAAACCCAGCGGGAAACCCAACCACAGCATCACCCCATCACTGACGGGCATTTGCGTGTACAGCAGCACGATGACGAACGAGCCTACGGCGAACAGGATGAAATTTTTCTTGCGCCCAAGCAGGTCGGACAGGTAGGCGCTGATCACATAGCCCACATAGGAGCCTACGATCACCATTGCCAGGTAGCCGCCGGTACCCAGCACGCTCAGCCCACGCTCGTTCTTCAGAAACGTGGGCAGCCAGGCGGTGATTGCGTAGTAGCCGCCCAGGGCGCCGGTGGTCAGCAGCGAGGCACGCACGGTGGTCCAGAGCATGCCGGGGGCAAAAATTTCATAGAAATGCGAGGGCGCCGCAGTGGCTTCGGTTGCCTTGGCCTGGCGGTAGACCTCCGGATCCTTGACCAGCCGCCGAACGAAGATCACGAACACGGCCGGCACCAGCCCGAGCAAGAACAGCGCCCGCCAGGCCTGCTCCGGCGGCAACCAGGTGAACAGCAGCGCGTACAGGATGGCCGTCAGCCCCCAGCCGATGGCCCAGCCCGACTGCACCATGCCCACCGCCTTGCCGCGGTCCTGGGCACGAATGACCTCGCCGATGAGCACCGCGCCTGCCGTCCACTCACCACCGAAGCCAAAACCCATCAGGGTCCTGGCGACCAGCAGTTGCTCGTAGTTCTGGGCAAAGCCGCAGAGGAAGGTGAAGAAGGCGAACCACAGCACTGTCAGTTGCAGGGTGCGGACCCGGCCGATGCGGTCTGAGAGAATGCCGGCCACCCAGCCACCGATGGCCGAAGCGACCAGGGTACTGGTGTGGATCAGCCCAGCCTCGGTGGTGGTGATGCCCCACAACATGATCAACGTGGGGATGACGAAGCTGAGCATCTGCGTGTCCATGCCGTCCAGGCCATAGCCGATCTTGCAACTCCAGAAGGTACGTCGCTGTTGTTGATCGATGTCGCGGTACCAGGCAAAAGGCCCGGAGGAGGATGGGGAACTGATCTGCTGCTGCGTGCCGGTGGGGTTCATGGATGCCTCGGCTTGTTGGTATTGTTTTATGGGGCGACAGCAAAGGTCGCGGCCTGGGCTTCATGTTCAGAGCACGCGGCGCTGGCGTCCAACGAGAAAAACCCCGGGTCTGGAACAAGAAAAACTGATCATGAACCTTCGCTTTCTCGAAACGTTCGTCTGGGTCGCTCGCCTCAAGAGCTTCCGCCTGACCGCGCAGAAGCTGTTCACTACCCAGGCGTCGGTGTCCAGCCGTATCGCGGCGCTCGAAGCCGACCTGGGCGTTAAGCTGCTGTTGCGCGACTCGCGCGGGGTCAGCCTGACCCCGGAAGGCAGCAAGGTGCTGGAACATGCCGAGCGCATGCTGGAAACCGCCAAGGCGCTCAAACAGTCGCTGGACAGCGACCGGGCCAAGGTCGGGCGTATTCGTCTCGGGGTAATGGACACGGTCATTCATACCTGGATGAGCGCGCTGGTGGCCGAATTGACCGAGCGTTATCGGCAGGTAGAGATCGAACTGGTCGCCGACACGGCGCTGAATTTGCGCGAGCAACTGCACAAAGGCTTTCTGGACGTGATCGTGCAAACAGACTTGCTGCGCGAGCCTTCGATCCGCAGCCTGGATCTGGCGCGCTATCCGATGGGCTGGGTGGTCGCTGCCGGGTCGCACCTGCACAGGGACTACGCGTCACTGGCCGAGCTGGGGCGCGAGCGCATCATTACTTTCTCGAAGAATTCCCGGCCCCACCAGGAAGTACTGGCGTTGCTGCAAGGGGCCGGGGTGCAAACGCCGCGGCTGAACTGCGTCAATTCGGTAGCGGCCATTACCCGCTTGTTGCGCGACGGTTTCGGCATCGGGGCCTTGCCACCTGCCCTAGTGGAGGCCGAACTGAACCAGGGTGACCTGGTGCTGCTGGCTGGGCTTCAGCCTCCGCCAAGCCTGGAGCTGGTGGTGGCCTGGCAGACCGGGGTGGCGTTGGTGGATGAAGTGGTTGGTGTCTGTCGGCAGGTGCTGGAGCGCTATGCGCAGGACGTGGGCGGGCAACGGATCGTGCTGGTGCCGGGGGGGATGTAGTAAGGGTTTTGGCTCGATTTGGGGCAACCGCGCAAATGGCTAGGCCAACGTGTCAGCGCCCAGCCTAACGCCAACTCTCCTTAACCGCACCACGTCGCCCACCCAGTATCAACCGACCTATCCCCAGCAACAGGCTTTCTACCACGAATGCCAGCACGAACCCGGCGCCGACGCCCCAGCCGATGGCCTGCGGAACCAGCAAGACCTGGTAGCTGTAGCCGTTGAGCGTTTCTTCTCGCAGCCGCGGGTCGGCTTGCGTCAGGACATGCCAGGTACGCTGCGCCCATGAACCTTGCAGCGCCTGCCACTCGTCTTCGAGCATCTGGTTGCGAATCATCAGGCTTTCGATGCTGTTGGCATCACTGAGAAAAACGGGGTCGTCACTGCTGCGGTAGTGTCGCAACAAGGCTTGCAGGTCGCCGTTGAAAAAACGCTCAGCCGTCTGGCGAAAACCGTCCAGCGCCTCGCGAGATTCGAATAGGTGGGCCTCCACGCGCTGGCTATAGTCCTTGACCAGCCCCGGGACCTGGATGCCGGCCAACAGCCCGAGGGTGAACAGCAGCAACCGCAGGTAACTTCTGAACATGCAGCATCCTTAGCTTTGTCCGTGCGCGGTGCACTCGCCGTGCCGCCACAGGGCCCACTGACCTGGCGCGTAGCGGTTCCAGGTTTCGTTCTCGGTCAAGGCCTCGGTGGCGATCACCGTGACCACGTCGTTGGGGGTGGTTTGGGTATGGAAATCGACGATCAGGTCTACATCCTTCAGCCGTGCCGCGCCAAACGGCGCGCGGCGGGTAATGTGGACCAGTTTCGTCGAACAGAAGCAGAACAGCCAGCCGCCATCGCTGAGCATGCAGTTGAACACGCCGCGGGCGCGATAACCGGCACAGGCTTCGACCAGCACCGGCAGTAGCTGTTCCACCGGCACCGGCTCCGGGAAAGCGCCGCGGATGCGATTGAGCAGGTCACAAAACGCCGCCTCGCTGTCGGTATCGCCAATGGGCTGGTAAAAGCTTGTGGAACCGGTGAAATCACCCAGTTGGCCGTTGTGGGCAAAGCACCAGTTGCGCCCCCACATCTCGCGCATGAAGGGGTGGGTGTTGGCCAGGCAGACCTTGCCGACATTGGCCTGGCGGATGTGCCCGATCACCACTTCGCTCTTGATCGGGTAGCGTCTTACCAGGTTGGCCACTTCGGACTCGCTGCTGGCGGCAGGGTCCTGGAACAGGCGCAGGCCGCGCCCTTCGTAAAAGCCGATGCCCCAGCCGTCACGGTGCGGGCCGGTGCGCCCGCCGCGTTGGATCAGGCCGGTGAAGCTGAAGACGATGTCGGTGGGGACGTTAGCACTCATGCCCAGCAGTTCGCACATGGCGGTGTCTCCGTTTACAGGCGGGGCTCGACCCGGCCAGCGCCGGCAGGCAGCGCAGGCGGGTCGTCACGGTAACGATCGCTGCGTTCCGCGGCCAAGGCCTCCCCAGGCGCAAGCGCCTGCGCTTCGGCGGCCTCGCGCTGGGCGGCGGCTTGGGCACGCAGGCGGCGCTCGCGGGCGCGTTTCTCCAGCGGCCAGCGCACCAGCACGAACAGGAAATACAGCACGAAGGCGATCATGCCGTACATGGCAAAGTCCGATACTGCGCGCCAGGCGTTGTTGCCCACTTTGAAGGCGACGTCCAGCACCGTGATGGCAATGGCCGGAGCGAAGCTGTCCTTGACTGGGTCGACCACGGTCGGCGTAAGCAGCAGCACCGCCAGCACGACGCGCAGTGGTTCGCGCAGCCAGCGCCACATCCAGCCGGTGAACTTGAAGCCCACCAGAAGGCAGCCTAGGGCGGCCACGGCGTAGAGGCCCCAGGCCAGGGTGTAGTCGTTCTCGATCATGGTAATCGTGCAAGCCAGGCAAAGAGGTGCCTATGATAAACACATTTCCTGGCGCAAACAGTGTTTGCCTGTACCGGCACGCCAACGAAGCTGCCGGCAGCGCCCTTCAAGAACCGAGAGAAATTCGATGCCAAGCACCCACTTGCCGCCCCTGGCCAGAGCCGACGACGCGACCGACCCCTATGCGTGGCTGCAACAGCGTGACGAGCCCCAGGTACTGGCCTACCTCGAAGCGGAAAACGCCTACCAGCAAGCCTGTCTGGCTCATCAGGCCCCGTTGCGCGAGCAGTTGTTCGAGGAGATCAAGGGCCGCATCCAGGAAACCGATCTGTCCCTGCCTTCGCCATGGGGGCCCTACGTGTACTACACCCGTACCACCGCTGGCGATGAATACCCCCGCCATTACCGCTGCCCACGCCCTGGCGATGATTCCAACACGGTCGATGAAGGCCAGGAGCAACTGTTGCTGGACCCCAACGCCCTGGCAGGCGGCGGCTTTCTTTCGCTGGGGGCGTTCAACGTTAGTCCCGACCATCGCCTGTTGGCCTATAGCCTGGACACCAGCGGGGACGAAATCTACACCTTGTACGTCAAGGATCTGGCCACAGGCGATGTAACCACCCTGCCCTTCGACGGCTGCGATGGCAGCCTGACCTGGGCCAATGACAGCCGCACGCTGTTCTTCGCCGAACTCGACGATACCCATCGCCCTTGGCGGCTGTACCGGCATACGTTGGGTCAGGACGGTGCCCAGCGGGTGTTCGAGGAGCCCGATGGCCGGTTCTTCCTGCACTGTTACCGCACCAGTTCCGAACGCCAATTGGTGCTGCTGCTCAACAGCAAGACCACTAGCGAAGCCTGGGTGCTGGACGCGGCCACGCCGCAAGCGCCGTTCACCTGCCTGGCACCGCGCGTGGAAAGCCATGAATACTTCCCCGATCATGGCCTGCTCGATGGGCAGTGGCGATGGTTCATCCGCACCAACCAGGACGGCATCAACTTCGCCTTGTATCACGCCCCAGTCGACCCCGTGCCTAGCCGCGCCCAGTGGCAGCTGTTGGTAGGCCATCGCGATGACATCATGCTCGAAGGGCTGAGCCTCAATGCCAGCGCGTTGACCCTGAGTCTGCGTGACGGCGGGCTGCCGATCATCGAAGTGCGCCCACAGGGGCTGGCGCCCTACCGGGTGGCTTTACCCGACGCCGCCTATAGCCTGCACGTGCAGGACAGCCTGGAATTCGACAGTCCTCGGATACGCTTGCGCTACGAGGCGCTGAACCGGCCGGCCCAGGTGCGGCAGCTGGCGCTGGCCACTGGCGCGCAGGAAGTGCTCAAGCAGACGCCGGTGCTGGGGCCCTTCGATGCCGACGCCTATGTCAGCGAACGCCTGTGGGCCACCGCCGCAGATGGCACCCAGGTACCGATCAGCCTGGTGCGACGGCGTCAGGATGGGGGCCGCACGACACCGCTCTACCTGTACGGATACGGCGCTTATGGCGAGAGCCTGGATCCGTGGTTCTCCCATGCGCGGCTGAGCCTGCTGGAACGTGGCGTGGCGTTTGCCATTGCCCATGTGCGCGGCGGCGGCGAGCTGGGCGAGGCCTGGTACCGTGCCGGCAAGCAGGAGCACAAGTGCAATACCTTCAGCGACTTCATCGCATGCGCCGAACACCTGATCAACGAGGGCGTGACGTCCCCCGCTACCCTGGCCATCAGCGGGGGCAGCGCTGGCGGGCTGCTGATCGGCGCCGTGTTGAACCTGCGTCCCGAGCTGTTTCGCTGTGCCATCGCCGAGGTGCCGTTCGTGGATGTCCTCAACACCATGCTCGACCCTGAGCTGCCGTTGACGGTGACCGAGTATGACGAATGGGGCAATCCCGAGGTACCTGAGGTGTATGAGCGCATCAAGGCCTATGCGCCGTATGAGAACGTGAAAGCCCAGCCTTACCCGGCGATGTTGGTGGTGGCCGGCTACAACGACAGCCGGGTGCAGTACTGGGAAGCGGCCAAGTGGGTCGCCCGCCTGCGTACGCGCAAGACCGATGACAACTTGCTGCTGCTCAAGACCGAAATGGGTGCCGGACACGGGGGTATGAGCGGGCGTTACCAGGGGTTGAAGGATGTAGCCCTGGAGTACGGGTTTGTGCTGGGTGAGCTGGGGGTTGCCTGAGGTTTCGAGCTGTTTGTGTGTGTGAGGCGGCCCCAGCGGCCTTGGCGTTCGTGTTCGGTTGTGGCGCTATCGGCAACGCTAGGACAGCCGCCTTCGCTCACTCCGTGTCCCGCACCGGTTTCTCTGCATCCTGCCGCAACCCTGGTAAAGGCTGGTCCTTTGGCGGGCCAGGCACTGGCATTGGCGGTAGCAAAGGTGCCCCTTGGGAGGTGCCGGTGGCCTTGGGCGGGCTGCTTGGGGTGATCTGCGGATACGGCGTGGGTGTAGGCGTGCCCGGCGCGCCGGGTACAGGTGTGGTCAACCGGGGTGGCGTGCTGGCAGCGTGAGCCGCAGGCACGCCTGCCGCCAGGACAACGGCGAGAATCGCAGCAAGCATCGGCAACCTCCTGTTCAGAACCTTCCTACAGGCTACGCCCATATGACATTTTTCGCCTGGGCGCCGATCATGCAGCCGCGCTAGACTCGACGGCATAACCGTCATTTGCCTGATCAGAACGAAGGAAACACCATGACCTCCTCTACTTCCGCCGCCACTGCGCGCCTGGACCGCATTCTCGCCGATGCCAAGCGCGACAAGGAAATGGGCTACCGCGACAAGGCCCTGAGGATGTACCCGCATGTATGCGGGCGCTGCGCACGCGAGTTCGCCGGCAAGCGCCTGAGCGAGCTGACCGTGCATCACCGCGACCACAACCACGACAACAACCCGCAGGACGGCTCCAACTGGGAGCTGCTGTGCCTCTACTGCCACGACAACGAACACTCGCGCTACACCGATCAGCAATACTTCAGCGAAGGCTCTACCAGCACCCCTAGCATTGCCAAGGCCACCCACAATCCGTTCGCGGCGCTGGCAGGCATGCTGAAGAAGGACTGACCGGTAGCCCCCGCTATGACCGGGCAACCCGTATAATCGCGTCTTTTTTGCGAAGGGCCCCGGTTCGTGGCTAACAAACGATACAGTTGCATCGGCCTGTTCAACCCCAAGTCGGCCGAAAACGTAGGCTCGGTGATGCGTGCGGCCGGCTGCTACGGGGTAAACTCGGTGTTCTATACCGGCAAGCGGTACGAACGCGCGCGGGACTTCGTGACCGACACCAAGCGCGTGCACTACGACATTCCGCTGATCGGCATCGATGACCTGCAACGCATCATCCCGCTGGGCTGCACCCCGGTGGCGGTGGAGCTGGTCGAAGGCGCCCGCCCCCTGCCCGACTATACCCACCCGGACCGGGCCATCTACATCTTCGGCCCCGAAGACGGCAGCCTTAGCCCCGACGTCAGGGCCTGGTGCGAGGAAACCATCTACATCCCCACTACCGGTTGCATGAACCTGGCAGCGACGGTGAACGTGGTGCTGTACGACCGCCTGGCCAAGGGCCTGAACACCCGCTCAGGCCCGAAATTCAAGTGATGCGTGCGCTGTCATGACCGCCAGGAGGCTCGCCTGGCACATGGAGTGAACGCCGCCCGCCGCCGGCAGGTCAGCTGCTTACACATCACGAAGAGGGCTTACCAATGCTTGATAATCACGCTGATGCACCGTTGCAGGAAAAGAACGTCCATGGCATCGAACGCGCCACGTCGTTGGCCGGTGGTGCTTTGCTGGTGGGCAAAGGGCTTAGCCAGGGCGGTATCGTAGGGCTGTTCAAAGTGGCCATCGGTGGCCTGGCGCTGGTGCGCGGCTTTACCGGGCATTGCGCTACCAAGGCGTGGTTGCAGCACCACCGCGATCAGTACGATCAGCTGAAATCGGACCTCAAGCGTACTGGGGACGAGCTCACTGCACTGAAGGACAGTGCTAAAGCGGCCACCGAAGGCGTGACGGTGACTGGCAAGGACCCTGTCGCTGGAGTGTGATGCCCTGGCCAGTGTTTTGGCCTTGCCGTGGCGGCGCTGCGGCAAGGCTTAACCATGACGTCTTGCGGTTTGATTGGTAGTCGTCACACGTTCGACTTGAGGGCGGCCGGGGCGCCGGACCGGCCGCGACGGGCTGCGCAGCAGCTCCGGAATCTCAGATTCCGTACTGCTGGAACCGCTTTACGGACCCGATGGCCTTCAAAGGTTGTGCAACGCGTGGCTCCCATCGGGCATTGCGTAGCGCGTCAACGCAGCACTTTGCTCTGCAACGCCTCCGACCGACGCCCAAGTACGTTTTCACTGATCTGAACGAAGTCCTCGAGGCTGACGCTCGGTAGCCGCATCAGCCCTCGCGCCACGTCGTCGAGCGATTGCCGGGCCTGGGTGTGAATACGGATCTCCTTGTCCAGCGCCTGCAACAGCATCACCCCTCGCGCCACTTGGGCAGGCGTTGCCTGCTGCCCCTTGAGGTGCTTGACACTTGCGCCCTGCTTGCTCAGGCGCGCCTGCCAGGCCTGGTAACGGTCATCACTCAGGCCGCCTGATCGGCGCAGGAGCTCGGTGGCGTAATAGTCGGTCAAGCTCTCGATCAACCAGTCATTGCCCTCACGCCCACGCAGCTGCGTGAACAACTGGACCACTTCGCGCAGCAGTGGGCTGCTACCGCTCTCGCTGACCATGGCCTGGCCACTGTGCAGGTAGAGCGAGCCGTGAGCTGCCATCGCCCCGCGCCACATGTGATCGCGTGCGCCCACCACCAGCAGTTTGGGCGGGTTTCTTGGGAAGGTGGCCTGCAGTTGCGGCCAGATGTAGGTCAGCAAGGTCAGGTTGTCCAGGCGGCGCATCCCTTCCCCGACCGGCGCTGCCACCGTCACGTCGGTTTCGCCCAGGCGCGCACGGCGGCTACCCAGGTTGCCAGCCAGGATCCAGCCGGTGGGTCGATCAAACAGCCGCGAGACGTTGTCGATGCGGAACTTGTCCTTGCCAATACGTGGCCAGGCGGTCTCGACGCTTTTCCAGCCTTCGGGCAAATCGAATGCCAGGCGGGCGACCAACTCCGTGCCGTCCTGCTGGTCCAGCCGACCGGGTGGGACCAGTTGGTCGCCTAGGAACAGTGCCCAGTGCGCCGTCATACGGGTGTTGTACACCCCAGGACCGTGGAGCTGGTTCAACTGCACGCGATAGCTCAGGCTGGTCTTGCCAGCCGCTGGCTGCCATACCCCGCGCTGGCCGCGAAGCTGCCAGTGGCCATCTGCCTGGAAGCCGCTGTAGGCACCCGCCTTGCCCAGGTCGAAGTCCAGGCTGCGCACGGCGCTGCCATCGGCAAGCGTGAGGCGCACTTCGGCTTGCCCGGTCGCGGGCAACAACCGGACCTGATAGTCAAGATCGACTTTTTTCGCCCAGGCCGGTGCCACCGCCAGCAATCCCAACATGGCCACCAGCACACTCAAACGGCAACGCATACCGACACTCCTTGTTCACCAGTGGGTAAAGCGCCTGGTTAGCTGGCGCGAAAGATCAGGTGGTCTTCCCAGTCGTCCTCGTGCACGTCACGCTCGCTGAGCATGCGCCCGGCCTGGGATATGCGCTGTTCATGCACTTGCTGGCGGTCACCGCATACCAGGTGGTGCCAGGCCGGCAGGTCCTTGCCTTCGCTGACCAGACGGTAACCGCAGGTCGCTGGCAACCACCGAAACTGGTCAGCCTTGCCCGGGGTGAGCTGAATGCAGTCGGGCACTTGGGCAAAGCGATTGGGGTAGTCGCTGCACTGGCAGGTGTCGAGGTCGAGCAACGTGCAGGCGATGCGGGTGTAATAAACACTGTTGTCGTCCTCGTCCTCGAGCTTTTGCAGGCAGCACAGCCCGCAACCGTCGCACAGCGATTCCCATTCCTGCGGGTTGAGTTGCTCGAGGGTTTTGCGCCGCCAGAAGGGGGCGTTGTCAGCGATCATGACGCGAATTCCTGCAAGGGATCAGCAGCGCGTGTCCGGCATCGGGCCCGAAGCAGACCGCGCTTGAAACGGTTCGTTAAGGCGTGCAGCATGGAGCTGCTGGCCGTGGCGGCGCCAGTCTAGGGCCTGGCATGCAGCAATACCAGACCGCTTGTCAGCCATGCTCGCGCACAGGCGCGTGGTAGATCGGTACGCGTGAAGGGCCGCCATGAGGCGCTACCCGCAGGCAACGCGCTCTGGCCCAGGCCGAACGATCAATACCCGCGGTCGAAGTCCACTTCGCCGCGCAGCGCCTGGTCGGCTTCGAACGCCTGCAGGTTGTCGAGAAACAACCGCACCATGGCCGCAGGCGTGGTGGGCGCGGCGCTGTGTCCGGTGAGCAACAGGCCCCAGGCGGTCCAGAACGGATGCTGCCTGGGCAGCGGTTCCTGGCGGCATACATCGATCACCGCCCCGGCCAGGTGACCCTCCTTCAGCGCATCCACCAGGTCCGCGTCGACGACTGCCACACCGCGTCCGGCATTGATGAACAAAGCAGTCGGCTGAAAACGCCGGAACATCGCCGCGTCAAAGATATCGTGCGTGGCCGGCGTGTCGGGCAGCAGGTTCAGCACATAATCGACCTGGCCCACCAGGCGCGCGAGATCGTCCAGGGCGGCTACCTCGACGAATGGCGGCTGTTCACGGGCCTCACTGGCCACACCGTACAGCACCACCCCGAACGGACGCAGGAACTCGGCCACCGCCTGACCGATGTCGCCGGTGCCAACGATCAACACCTTGCGGCCCTGCAGCGACCAACCGGGGCGGTCGTCCCAGCGCCGCTCCACCTGGCTGACCAGGCGCGACAGGACGTGCCGTTCATGGCCCAGCATGTAGGTGAGCATGTATTCGGCCATGACCTGGCCGAAAATGCCCACGGCGCGGGTCAGGCGATACTCGCGGGGCAGTCCCGCCGCCAGCAGCGGCGTCACGCCGGCCCAGGTCGACTGCATCCAGTGAGGCCGATGCCCCTGGCGCAACAGGCTCGCCAGCAGGTCGGGCTGACCGAGCCACACCGGGCACTGCGGCGCCAGCCGGGCCAGTTGCGCGGAGTCGTCGCTGGTCAGGACGTCAAGGTGCGGTGCCGCCTGGTGCAACAGGTCGGCGTAGCGGACGTGGTCATGCTCGGCAATCAGTACGCGCATGATCAGGCGGGATCGTTACGGTGCAGCAACTCGTCGGGCAGGTGCTCGATGTACTCGTCATCCGGCGGCGGCATCTGCAGGTGATACCCCTGGTTGTCGAGGTTTTCCAGCACCTTGGTGATGTCTTCGCGGGCCAGCTTGCGTTCGGGGCTGAGCACCAGGTCGAAGGCGTGCTGGGGCGTGCCGAAGAACGGCAGCAAGCCTTCGGGTACGCGTTGCAGGCCATCGGCCTTGAGCACGTACAGGTACATTTCGTTCTTGCGGGGGCTCTTGTAGATCGAGCAGATGCGTTTCATTGAGGGTCTCCGGCACCGGCCAGGCTGTCCAGCAGTGCCTGGCCCATCCGCTCACGGCGCCAGCCGCGCAGCGAATCGGGCAAGGTGTAAGGGCCGTCGGGGTAACCGCTTTTAAGCAGGGCCTCGAGGGTTTTCTTGCGCAGCATCAGCTCGGGCGCGATGCCCAGCCGCTGCCCTTCGGCCTGGCCGACGGCGCGCAGTTGCTTGAGAATGCCCGAGGCTTCGATCGGCAGCGGCTCAGGCAGTGGCTCGGGCCATTGTTCGGCCGGCAGGCTGGCGGCGTGCTTGATCAGTTGCAGCAAGGTTTCGCCATCCTGGCGCAAGGTGCGCGGGTGCATGTCGTCGATGCGGGCCAAGGCCGCCAGGTTGGTCGGCTGGCTCTTGGCAATGGGCCACAGCGCATGCTCCTTGAGGATGCGGTTGCGCGGAACATCACGCAGGCGGGCCTCGCGCTCGCGCCAGGCGCACAGGGCGCGCAGCACCGCCAATTGCTGGGGCGACAGTTTCCACGCCAGCTTGACCTCGCGGTACAGGCTGTCGGGCTGTACCTCGCGGCGCAACTGGGCCACCAGTTCAGCACCGTCTTCCAACACCCAGGCATACTTGTCGTCGGACAGGCGCGCACGCAAGGCGCTGAACAGCTCGGCCAGGTGCACGGCGTCCTCGGCGGCATAGCTGACCTGGGTCTCGGACAGCGGGCGTTGCAGCCAGTCGGAGCGGGTCTC
The DNA here is from genome assembly GCF_022699445.1 of Pseudomonas sp. I3-I5. Classification (NCBI taxonomy): domain Bacteria; kingdom Pseudomonadati; phylum Pseudomonadota; class Gammaproteobacteria; order Pseudomonadales; family Pseudomonadaceae; genus Pseudomonas; species Pseudomonas sp. I3-I5. The sequence goes on from NZ_CP093940.1 coordinate 3,366,573, forward strand.
GCCTTTGGGCAGGTCGATGCCCAGCACCTCCTGCACCAACCGCGAATAGCCCATGGAGAAGCCCAGGTTGAGGTAGCCGGCGGCCAGCTGGGTGTCGAACAGCGGCTGGGGCAGCTTGCCGGTCAGGCGCAGCAACACCTCCAGGTCCTCGCTGCAGGCATGCAGCACCTTGACCACGTTACGGTCTTCGATCAGCTCGGCCAGCGGCTGCCAGTTGCCGATCAACAGCGGGTCGATCAGGAACGCGCACTTGCCATCGCCAATCTGGATCAGCCCTGCCTTGGGGTAGAAGGTGTCGACGCGCATGAATTCGGTATCGACCGCGACAAAGGGCAATTGGCGCCAGTCGCGGCAGTGTTCGGCCAGGCTCAGGTCGTCACGGATCCAGTGAATTTCGATGGCCACAAGGCTCTCCCACTAACATTGGCGCGCAGTATATACGGCGCGGGCACTGCTGGTGAAACCCGGGCCATCCTTGATGTCGATCAATGGTGCAATTTCATGGACTGTGCAACCCGGCCGGCGGCCTGCTCAACGCTTGGCGGTGAGCCAGGGCCGGCAGCTGGCGAACAGGTCCAGGGAACGCTCGTACACCTGGGTGTGAACTTGCAGCAACCCCAGCATCGAGTGGAACAGGTTGTCCTGGGACAAGGGCGCGTCGTTCAACTTGGCCAGGCAATCGGTATCGACACCGAAGTCCTGTTGATAGCTGTCGGAGAACCAGGCCAGCAGCGGTACATGCTTTTGCTGTTCCGGAGCGATGGCGTACGGTGTCCCGTGCAGGAACAGGTTGTACTCGCCCAGCGATTCGCCATGGTCTGACAGGTAGATCATGGCCGTATCGACCTTGTCCTGCCGGCTGCGCAGGGTGTCGATCAGGCTGGCCAGGACCCGGTCGGTGTAGGCCAGGGTGTTGTCGTAGCCATTGATGATCTGCGCTTGGCTGCACTGGTCCAAGGCGTTGCTCTGGCACACCGGGGCAAAGCGCTGCTCGGCCTTGGGGTAGCGTTTGAAGTAGTCGGGCCCGTGGCTGCCCATCTGGTGCAGCACCAGCACGGTGTCCTTGTCCAAATGGTCGATCAGCTCGCCCAGGCCCTGCAGCAGGATTTCGTCGTGGCACTCGCCTTCGGCGCAGAACTGCGGGTCCTTGAGCTTGCTCATGTTGATGAACTGCACGCGGTCGCAGGTGCCCTTGCACCCGGACTGGTTGTCGCGCCACTGCACGTCCAGGCCTGCCCGTTCGAGGATATCGAGCAACCCTTCACGGTTCTTGGCAACGCGGGCATCGTAGGCTTTGCGGGGCATGCCGGAGAACATGCAGGGTACCGACACAGCCGTTTCAGTGCCGCAGGAATGAACGTCCGAGAACGCCAGCAACCCCTGCTCGGCGGCAAGCCTGGGGGTGGTATCGCGGTTGTAGCCCAGCACGCCGAAGTGATCGGCGCGCGCGCTTTCACCCACGACCAGCACCGTCAGGGATTTGCGCTGGTGACGCTGCCAGTCCGGGGTGCGGGCGGCATCTTCGCCATAGTGCGCAAAGGGGCGTGCACTGGTGACCACGCGCTCGCTCACGTACGCCATGGAGGCACCGACGATATTGCTGGGGGTCAGCATCAGGCGCAGTTCATGATGATTGCGAAACAGCGACGACAGGCCCTGATAATTGGCCAACCCCACCGAGCCCAGGCCTACCACGCAGGCCGCCGTGACCACCAGCTTGCCGAACAGCTCGCGCTGCCACGGCCGGTACACCACCGGTGCTCGCCACAGCAGCACCGAGGGCAACACCCCAAGGACAAGGATGTACAAGGCGAACTTCAGCGACAGCAGGTCGCGCACTTCTGCCACGTTGGTTTCGGCGATGTTGGCGAACATGCCCGCGTCGATCAGCACGCCGTAGCGATTCATGAAGTACGCCACCGCCGCGCCACTGACGAACAGCAGCACAAGCAAGGGCTTGAGCACATAGCGGAAGGCAATGAGGGTAAGAATGAGGTTGAAGGCGAACAACATCAGCACCGCAAACGCGAGGGTCAGCCACAGGCCGGGCAAGCCGGGGGGCACGACTTGCTCCAGGTGCTGCCACAGGAAAACATTCATGCCTATCAACAGGTACAGGCTGGCCAGCAGCGTGACCCATTCGGTGCGCAGGGGTTTGATGTTGAGCATTCAGGTTCGCAACCAAGAGAAGTGACCACCAGCGCCGGATGGCACTGGGAGCAAGCAGGGCGAACTCTAGAAACCGGGCCATCAATTTTCTGTGAAAAATAACGTAACAATTTAGTGAAAGCGCTGATTTCGATGAGGACCTGTCAGTCGTTCAGCAGGGGTTCAGGATTCGCGGCCTCCCCCGTCGAGGCAAACGCGGCTATCCTCAGAGGTCAGGACCTTAACCAATCCCCCTGACAGAGGTGAAGAAATGCCTGTTCCGCACGATCTGCTCGCTGACTTGCACGTTACCGCTGACGCATTCCAGGCGCTCATTGACAAGGACCAGACGCTGCATGGCTTGCACAAGGAGTACAACGCCAAGGACAAGGAAGTGGTCGCCGCCGAGAAAAACGGCACCAACGACGACGCCGTCACGCGCTTGCGCCGCGAGCGGCTGCTGATCAAGGACAAGATCGAGCGCATCATCCACCCGCCCAAGTAATCACCGGCCTCTTTGCTGGCGCCAGCCCATCATCGGTCGCATGACGGGTTGGCGCTGAACCCCTCGCCAGCACAGCCTTGCCCTTGTTATCCGGCCAAAGCGCCCAGCGCCGTTTCCAGGTCATCGATCAGGTCGGCAACCGCCTCGATGCCCACTGACAGGCGCAACAGGTTTTCGCTGATGCCCATCGCCCCTTTCTGCTCGGGGCTCATGGAGCAGTGGGACATGGTCCAGGAATGGTTGATCATGCTTTCGACCCCGCCCAGCGAATCGGCCAGTACGAAAATCTGCAGCGCTTCGACCAGACGGTTTAGCGCTGCCCGATCGCTCTTGACCTTGATGGCGACCACGGCCCCGCCGCTGCGCATCTGGCGCTTGCACAGGTCATGCTGCGGGTGGCTTTGCAGCCCTGGGTAGTACACCTGCTCGACCTGCGGGTGGCCTTCGAGCCTGCGGGCCACTTCCAGCGCGTTGGCACACTGGCGTTCCATGCGCACGTCCAGGGTCTTGAGGCCGCGCAACGCCAGGTAGCAATCGAACGGCCCTTGCACCGCGCCGATGGCCATGCTGATGCGGCGCAGTTGCCGGTGCAGGTCTTCGCTGGCCGCCACCACCACGCCACCGGTGAGGTCGGAATGGCCACCGATGTACTTGCTGGCCGAGTGCATGACCAGGTCCACGCCCAGGGTGATCGGGCGCTGGTTCCACGGTGAGCAGAAGGTGTTGTCGATGCAGGTCAGGATGCCCCGGGTACGGGCAAGGTCGCACACGGCCTTGATATCGACCAGGTGCAACAATGGGTTGGTCGGTGACTCAATCCAGATCAGCCGGGTTTCGGGCTTGATCGCAGCAGCCACGGCTTCCAGGTCATTGAGATCGACGTACGTGGTGGTCAGGCCGGAAGTACGGCTGCGGTAGTCCTCCATGATACGGAAGGTGCCGCCGTATACGCCGTTCATCACCACCACGTGGGCATCCTTGGGCAGCAGTTCCAGCACGGTGGCGGTGGCATTCACGCCTGACGCACAGGCCACCGCCCCGACGCCTTCTTCCAGGGCTGCAACACAGGTCTCGTAGGCGTGGCGGGTGGGGTTGCCTACGCGGCTGTAGGAGTAGTCCGGCGTGTCGTCCAGGCCGCGCTTGATGAACGAACTGGCCGTGACGATGGCCGGGAAAATGGCATTGTCGGCGACTTCGAACTGCTCGCCGGCATGAATGGTTCGGGTGGCGAAATGGCGCGGCTTGTCGGACATGGTCGGGCTCGTTGGCAGAGGTAAGGTTGCCACTATCGCACAACGCAAAAGCCCTGACCTTGGAGTACCCTGTGAAAACTTCTTCGCCACGGCCCATGCCCCCTATGGACAGCTTCGACCGACACATCCTGACCCTGTTGCAGCGCGATGCCGCGCTCTCGCTCAAGGCCTTGGCCGAGGCCGTCAACCTGTCCACCACCCCGTGCTGGAAGCGGGTCAAGCGCCTGGAAGACGAAGGCTACATCGTCGGTCGTGTGGCCCTGCTGGATCCTGACCTGCTGGGGCTGGGCCTGACCGTGTTCGTGCAGGTCAAGACCCAGCGTCATGACAGTGCATGGCTGGAGCAATTCGCCGCCACGGTCACGGCGTTCGAGGAGGTGATGGAGTGCTACCGCATGTCCGGCGACTGGGACTACATGCTACGGGTGGTAGTGGGTGATATCGCAGCGTATGACCGGTTCTACAAGAAGCTGATCACTAGCACTGATGGGTTGTCGAACATTACCTCGAGCTTTGCCATGGAGCAGATGAAATACACCACGGCTTTTCCAGTGAATCGCGGTTGACGCGGGGTTGCAGAGGTGACCCTGTCGCCTGATCAGACTCAGTCGGTCGCCAGTGCCGCTGCAATGCGATTATCCGCCTTGGCCTTCTCGACCTTGATCGCCACGAACTTGGAGGTCGGGGTATAGGTCCCTTCACCATAACTCTCCAGCGGCACCAGGGGGTTGGTTTCCGGGTAATAGGCGGCAGCCTGCCCCGGCGGTACGTCATAGGCCACCAGACGAAAACCCGACACCCGACGCTCGACGCCGTCGTCCCACAACGACACCAGATCGACGCGCTCACCCGGCTCGAACCCCATGCGCCGAATGTCGGCCTCGTTGACGAACACCACTTCGCGCAGCCCGAACACACCACGGTAACGGTCATCCAGACCGTAGAGGGTGGTGTTGTACTGGTCGTGGGAGCGCAAGGTCTGCAAGATCAAGTCTGGCTTGTCGCCACGCGCCAGCACCTGGGCGTTGACCAGTTCTGCGGGGAGCGCATTGGGGCTGAATTGTGCCTTGCCGGTGGCGGTGCGCCAGATACGGTCGGCGGCGTGGTTGCCCAGGTGAAAGCCCCCAGGTTGCTGCAGGCGTTCGTTGAAGTTTTCGAAGCCTGGAATCACATCGGCAATCAGGCTACGGATATGGGCGTAATCGGCGACTGCGTGTTCCCAGTCGATGGGGTGCTTGCCCAAGGTGGCCTGGGCCATGCCGGCAATGATCCAGGGCTCGGAGCGCATGTGGGGCGAACGTGGCCGCAACTGGCCGTGGGAGATGTGCACCATGCTGAAGGTGTCTTCGACCGTCACGCCTTGCGGGCCGCTGGCCTGCAGGTCGATTTCGGTGCGGCCCAGGCAGGGCAGGATCAACGCATCGCCACCGGTCACCAGATGCGAGCGGTTGAGCTTGGTGGAAATCTGCACGGTCAGCGCGCAGTTGCGCAGGGCGGCATGGGTGCGCGCGGTGTCAGGGGTGGCCTGGGCAAAATTACCCCCAAGGCCGATGAACACCTTCGCCCGGCCTTCTTCCATGGCCTTGATCGCCAGTACGGCATTGTGCCCGTGGGTGCGCGGCACCTGAAACTCAAAACGAGCTTGCAAGGCATCGAGCAAGGCGGCCTTGGGCTTCTCGTCGATGCCCATGGTCCGATCACCCTGCACGTTGCTGTGGCCGCGCACTGGCGAAAGCCCTGCGCCGGGTTTGCCGACATTGCCACGCAGCAATTGCAGGTTGACGATTTCCTGCACGATGGCCACCGAATGACGATGCTGGGTAACGCCCATGGCCCAGCACATGATCACGCGTTCGGCCTTGCGGTACATGCGCGCGGCCTGCTCGATCTCGGCCTGGGTCAGCCCGGACTGCGCCACGAGGGCAGGCCAGGGTGTAGCATCCAAGGTCTGCAGGTAGGCCTCGATGCCGCTGGTGTGCTCGGCAATGAAAGCATGGTCGAACACCGCCGGTTCACCCTTGGCCTTGGCTTCGCGCTCCCATTGCAGCAGGTACTTGGCAATGCCGCGCATCACCGCCATGTCTCCGCCCAGTGCCGGGCGGAAGTAGGCGGTATTGGTAGGCTCGGAGCCATTGCTGAGCATTTCCAGCGGGTGCTGCGGGTGCTGGAAGCGCTCCAGACCCCGCTCCTTGAGCGGGTTGAAGCACACCACCTGGGCACCGCGCTTCACGGCTTCGCGCAGCGGTTCGAGCATGCGCGGGTGGTTGGTGCCAGGGTTCTGGCCAATGACGAAGATGGCGTCTGCCAGTTCCAGGTCGTGAAAGACCACGGTGCCCTTGCCCACGCCCAAGGTCTGCGCCATGCCGACGCCGCTGGCCTCGTGGCACATGTTCGAGCAATCCGGGAAGTTGTTGGTCCCGTAGGCGCGCACGAACAACTGATAAAGAAAGGCTGCTTCGTTGCTGGCCCGGCCCGAGGTATAGAACTCGGCCTGATCGGGTGATTCCAGGGCGTGCAGGTGCTTGGCGATCAGCGCGAAGGCCTCTGCCCAGCTCGTTTCGACATAGTGGTCGGTGGCTGCATCGTAGCGCATGGGATGGGTCAGGCGACCCTGGTACTCCAGCCAGTAATCGGTCTGATCGGCCAGGGCGCTGACGCTGTAGCGGGCAAAGAAGGCCGGATCGACCGAGCGCCCAGTGGCCTCCCAGTTCACGGCCTTGGCACCGTTCTCGCAAAACTTTACCGTGTCGTTTTCCGGCGACTCGCCCCAGGCGCAACCAGGGCAGTCGAAGCCGCCATTCTGGTTGGTCTTGAGCATGGCTCGCAAATTCTTGAAGGCGTTGTCACTGCCCAGCCAGCTTTTGGTCACGCTCTTGAGCGCGCCCCAGCCGGCAGCGGCGCCTTTGTAGTCGCGGATGTGTGGATCCTGGCTCATGGGTGAAGTCCTCGCCCTGCTATGGCTTTTGTCCAGCCTATGAAGCCTGGCGTAGAGCCGTCCAATCGAAAGATCCTACGAGGTGATAAGCGCCTTCGATGACCCCCGTAAACGCGGGGGCTGAACTGTGATAGAGAGCATTTATCGGTCGGTCGGCCAAAGCCATTTGACGGCCCGCCCCACCAGGCGCTAGCTTGGAGGCCAACCTCCCTGATTCGAGCGCGTACGTGGAACAGAGCAGCCGGGCACTGATCGACGGCTTCAACCGGAAAATCGACTACCTGCGGATGTCGGTCACAGACCGCTGCGACTTCCGTTGCGTGTACTGCATGGCCGAGGACATGCAGTTTCTGCCCCGCCAGCAGATCCTGAGCCTTGAAGAACTGTTCCAGGTAGCCGAGCGTTTCGTGGCGCTGGGCACCCGCAAGATTCGTCTGACCGGGGGCGAGCCGCTGGTACGCCAAGGCATCGTCGACCTGTGCGGGCGCATCGCTGCCCTGCCGGGGCTGCGCGAGCTGTGCCTGACCAGCAACGGCTCGCAGCTGGGGCGCCTGGCGCAACCGCTCTTCGATGCGGGGGTGACGCGGCTGAACATCAGCCTCGACAGCCTGGATGCCGACCGGTTCAAGCAACTGACCCGCACCGGCGACCTGCACCAGGTGATCGCCGGCATCGATGCTGCACGTAAAGCCGGCTTTCGCCGGACCAAACTCAACTGCGTGGTACTCAAAGGGCGCAATGACGACGAACTCGTCGACCTGGTGCGCTTTGCGATCGATCGCGAACTGGACATCACCTTCATCGAGGAGATGCCGCTGGGACAGATCAGCGAGCACGCCCGTGAAGAGTCGTTTTTCTCAAGCGATGAGGTACGCGCGACGCTGGCCGAGCAGTTCAGCCTGGTGGAGTCGACCGAATCTTCGCAGGGCCCCGCGCGGTACTGGCGCCTGGCCGATGCCCCGCAAACCCGGGTGGGGTTCATTTCGCCCCACAGCCACAATTTCTGCGCCACCTGCAACCGCGTACGTCTCACCGTAGAGGGGCGCTTGTTGTTGTGCCTGGGCAATGAGCACTCGGTCGACCTCAAGCACGTGCTGCGTGCCCACCCCGGCAACGCTGAACGGCTGGAAAAAGCCATTCGTGACTCGTTGCACCTCAAGCCGTATCGCCATCACTTCGAGGTGGGCGGCGACGTTCAAATCCTGCGCTTCATGAACATGACCGGCGGCTGACCCGCCGTCTCTGGATTGCCATGATCGTTCATCCCACCCAGGGTGTGCTGCGAGTGCTGTTCACCCTCAAAGGGTCGATCATCAAACAGATCGCCCTGCGCTGCCTGATGGTCACACTGCTGGCGGCGGTCATCGTCCTGGTCGAACGGCATTACCCAGCGTTCTTCTATCCGGTCAGCGCTACGCCGTTCACCTTGCTCGGCTTGTCGCTGTCGATTTTCATGAGCTTTCGCAACAACGCGTGTTACGACCGTTGGTGGGAGGGCCGCAAGGCCTGGGGCAAGTTGATCGTCGAGATTCGGTCGTTCACTCGCGAAAGCGTGGTGATCGCCGATGCCGCGCTACGCGCCGAGATGCTGCGCAGCCTGTGCGGGTTCGCACAGGCGCTCAATGCCAGGCTGCGAGACGAAGACGACCTGGCTGCCGCGCGGCCCTGGCTGGGGAATGCCGAGGCGGTCAGCCCTCACAACGTGTGTAACGGCATCCTCCTGCAACTGGGCGAGCAGTGTTCGCGGCTGACCGAGCAGCAGGGCTTGTCCGAGTGGCGCTACAACCTCCTGGCGCAGCGGTTGGCGGGCCTTGGGGAGGTTCAGGCCACCTGCGAGCGGATCAAGGGCACGCCGTTGCCCTTCCCCTATACCTTGCTGCTGCACCGCACCATCTACATCTTCTGCCTGTTGCTGCCGTTCGCCCTGGCCGAACCGCTAGGCTGGCTGGCACCGCTGTTCACGACCATCGTGGGGTACACCTTCTTTGGGCTCGATGCCATTGGCAACGAGTTGGAAGACCCGTTCGGCCGCGACGAGAACGACCTGCCTACCGATGCCATGGTGCGAACGGTGGAGCGTGATGTATTGGCCGCACTGGGGCAGACGCCGCTGCCGCCAGCGCTGTTGCCGGTGGGGTACGTATTGAGTTGAACGCGCTGCGAAGCTCGAATGAAGCGGTCACCCACAAGCGCTGATACAGGTGCCCGGGGTGAGATTCGCTGCAGTCAGGCTACCGAAGCCAGGCTTGCCCTGGCCTGGTTCAGGCCCTTTTCATGGAAATCCCCGCTCATGTTCAGGCCCTCGGCATGAATGAATGTCACGTCGTGAATGCCAATGAAGCCCAGCACCTGCCGCAGGTAAGGCTCCTGGTGGTCGCTGCCAGCCCCTGCATGGATGCCGCCGCGCGCTGTCAGTACGATGGCGCGCTTGCCATTCAACAGGCCCTGAGGGCCGGTGGGCGTGTACTTGAAGGTGATCCCGGCGCGCAGCACATGGTCCAGCCAGGCCTTGAGGGTGCTGGGTATGGTGAAGTTATACATGGGCGCCGCCAGCACCAGCACATCGGCTGCCAGCAATTCGTCGGTCAGCTGGTTGGAGCGCTCCAGGGCTTGGAGCTGTGTTGCACTGCGCTGGTCTTGCGGGTTCATCCAGCCGCCGAGCAGGTCGGCGTCCAGGTGCGGCACCGGGTTGGCCGCCACGTCACGCACGGTAATCTGGTCGGTCGGGTGAGCGGCACGCCACTGGGCGGTGAAGTCCCGGGTCAATTGGCGGGAAATCGAATCCTGCTGGCGTGCACTGCTTTCGACGATCAGAACGTGGGACATGACGGCCTCCATTGGGCTGGGATAAATGCGATGGAGGAAGGTTAGCGCTTGACCTATCGATGAAAAAGCGTAAATAGTCGGTACGATTTATCGATTAATTAGTTTATTCAGCCGCGCAGTTCACGGTGACGCGCAGCTTGATGATCTGACGGGTGAACTTGGCGGTGACGTCGGCGCGTTTGCCGGCCGGCACATTTATCCGGCGCACCCGTGGGGCTTCAGGACCGTTGCGAAAGGTCACCTTGCAGGCAGCGGGCACCTGGCCGTAGTTCTCCAAGGTAATGGCGCCCAGGTCATAGGCCGTGTCGTAGGCAGTGGCGTCGACCTTTACCCCGTCCATGTGTTTTTCCATGTCGATGGGATAGGCAAAAGCGGTCACCGGCAGGCATAGCAACAATGCCGCACAATAGTTCTTCATGGGCGTTCTCCTTGTGTAGAGCGCAGCTTAGGCCAACAGGAGCAGGACATGAAAGCGCCGCGCGTGACGCTGGATCAATGGCGGACCTTGCAAGCTGTAGTCGATCACGGCGGCTTTGCCCAAGCTGCCGAGGTGCTGCACCGATCGCAGTCATCGGTCAGTTATACCGTGGCGCGCATGCAGGAACAGCTGGGTGTGCCGTTGCTGCGCATCGACGGCCGCAAGGCGGTGCTGACCGAGGCAGGCAGTGTGCTGCTGCGCCGCTCGCGGCATCTGGTCAAGCAGGCCAGCCAATTGGAAGACCTGGCGCACCACATGGAACAGGGTTGGGAAGCCGAGGTGCGCCTTGTAGTCGATGCGGCCTACCCCAGCGCGCGCCTGGTACGTGCCCTGGCCGCCTTCATGCCGCAAAGCCGCGGCTGTCGCGTGCGCCTGCGCGAGGAGGTGCTGTCCGGGGTCGAGGAGGTGATGCTCGAAGGCATCGCCGACCTTGCCATCAGCAGCTACAGCATTGGCGGCTACCTGGGCGCGGAGTTGAGCGCGGTGGAGTTCGTGGCCGTGGCTCATCCAGACCACAGCCTGCACCGGCTGGGACGCGAGTTGACGTTCCAGGACCTTGAAAGCCAGTTGCAGGTGGTGATTCGAGATTCGGGCCGCGCTCAGCCACGCGATGTGGGCTGGCTTGGCGCCGAACAACGCTGGACGGTCGGCAGCCTGGGTACGGCTGCCACCTTCGTCAGCAGCGGGCTGGGCTTTGCGTGGTTGCCGCGGCATATGATCGAGCGCGAGCTGCGTGACGGTGTGCTCAAACCCCTGCCGCTGGACCAGGGCGGTAGCCGCCATCCGCTGTTCTATCTTTACGCGAGCAAGGAGAAGTCCTTGGGCCCGGCCACGCAGATCCTGATCGACCTGCTGCGCAACTTTGACACGGCGCCGTTGGATGTGCCCTTCGCAGCCCCGGCCCAGGCGTGAGGGTGATGGCCAGGGCCGGCTGCGAACGCCGGCACCGGCTGGCTGTCTGAGCGGGGTGCAACACCTCGCGATCAGCCCTGACACACGTTCAAACGCTGCGCCTGTGCTCGGCCCGCAACCAGCACTGGCAGACGTCGAAGATTCACGGCACGCTATTGCCCTTGTTCATTGCGATGTATCCACCGTACCGGCGGCCCTCGAAAGCCGCCGCCTCCACTTTGAAGGACCTTTGCGCCCATGCTGAAAAAACTGCTGCTTACCGCCTGTTCCGTCGCGTTCGCCACCAGCGTCATGGCTTCCGACAAGACACCGCACGTTGTGCTGGACACCAGCTTCGGCCAGGTGGAAATCGAGCTCAATGCCGAGAAGGCACCTGTCAGCACCAAGAACTTCCTGCAGTACGTGGACAGCGACTTCTACAACAACACCCTCTTCCACCGGGTAATTCCGGGCTTCATGGTGCAAGGCGGCGGTTTCACCGAACAGATGGTGCAAAAGGACACCAAGGACCCGATCCCCAACGAAGCCAGCAATGGCCTGCAAAACACCCGCGGCACCCTGGCCATGGCCCGCACCTCGAACCCGAACTCGGCCACCAGCCAGTTCTTCATCAACGTGGCCGACAACGATTTCCTCAACCCAGGCCGGGACGCAGGTTATGCCGTGTTCGGCAAGGTAACCAAGGGCATGGAAGTGGTCGACCAGATCGTCAATTCGCCCACCACCGTCAAGAAAGGTATGCGTGACGTGCCTGCCGACCCGGTGTTCATCAAGTCGGCTAAACGCATCGATTGATCACGGGTCTCACAGGGACGTGACCCGATTACCGGTCGGTTGAACAGGAGTTTCAACGCTGATGCTGTACCGTCGTTTCGAGCAACTGATCGACATCTTCCGCGAGGCCCCCAGTGAAGCGCCGCCCAGCGGCGTATGGGCGTTCTATATCTATTATCTGCGCCAGGTATGGCCGAGCTTTCTGGCCTTGCTGGTGGTTGGGCTGATCGCTTCGTTGATCGAAGTGGCCATGTTCAGCTTCCTGAGCCGCATCATCGACCTGGCCCAGGGCGCGCCCAACGCCCGTATTTTCAGCGAGCACAGCGGCGAGTTGATCTGGATGCTGGTGGTGGTGCTGTTGCTGCGTCCGTTGTTCTTCGGGTTGCATGACCTGCTGGTACACCAGGCCATCAACCCGGGCATGACCAGCATGATCCGCTGGCAGAACCACAGCTACGTGCTCAAACAGAGCCTGAACTTCTTCCAGAGCGACTTCGCCGGGCGCATCGCCCAGCGCATCATGCAGACCGGCAACTCGCTGCGCGACTCCGCGGTGCAGGCGGTGGATGCGTTATGGCATGTGCTGATCTATGCCATCACGTCGCTGGTGTTGTTTGCCGAGGCTGATTGGCGGTTGATGTTGCCCTTGGTGATCTGGATCGTGTGTTTCATTGCTGCCTTGGCGTATTTCGTGCCACGCGTCAAAGCGCGCTCGGTGGTGTCGTCCGAGGCCCGCTCCAAGTTGATGGGCCGCATCGTCGATGGCTATACCAACATTGCCACGCTCAAGCTCTTCGCCCATACCGATCACGAACAGCAGTACGCCCGCGAGGCCATCAGCGAGCAGACCGAGAAAACCCAGTTGGCTTCGCGGGTGATCACCAGCATGGACGTGGTCATCACAACGTTGAACGGCTTGCTGGTCGTCGGCACTACCGGGCTCGCCCTGTGGCTGTGGAGCCAGTCGCTGATCACCGTGGGGGCCATTGCCTTGGCGACGGGTTTGGTCATCCGCATCGTGAACATGTCGGGGTGGATCATGTGGGTGGTCAACGGCATTTTCGAGAACATTGGCATGGTGCAGGATGGCCTGCAGACCATCGCCCAGCCCGTCACCGTCACCGACCGCCCTGCTGCCCCGGCCTTGAAGGTCACCCAGGGCGCCGTGCGGTTCGAGAACGTGCGCTTTCATTATGGGGAGGCGAGGAATGTGATCGAGGGGCTGAACTTGGCGATCAGGCCCGGGGAAAAGATCGGGCTGATTGGGCCGTCGGGGGCCGGGAAATCGACCCTGGTGAATTTGCTGTTGCGTCTGTACGACGTGCAGGGTGGGCAGATTCTGATCGATGACCAGGACATTGCGCAGGTGAGCCAGGCAAGCCTGCGTGCGCAGATCGGCATGATTACCCAGGACACATCGTTGCTGCACCGTTCGATCCGCGAGAACCTGCTGTACGGCCGTCCGGATGCGACTGACGCCCAGTTGCAGGAAGCGGTGCGCCGCGCCCGCGCCGATGAGTTCATCCCTCACTTGTCGGACGCCCAGGGCCGTACCGGCCTAGATGCGCATGTGGGTGAGCGTGGGGTGAAATTGTCCGGCGGCCAGCGCCAGCGCATCGCGATTGCCCGGGTGCTGCTGAAGAACGCGCCGATTCTGATCATGGATGAGGCCACATCGGCGCTGGATTCGGAGGTGGAAGCGGCGATTCAGGAGAGCCTGGAAACGCTGATGCAGGGCAAGACCGTGATCGCCATCGCCCACCGGCTTTCCACCATTGCCCGCATGGACCGGCTGGTAGTGCTGGACAAAGGTCGCATCGTGGAAGTGGGCAGCCATGCGCAGTTGCTGGAGCAGCGGGGGTTGTATGCGCGGCTTTGGCAGCATCAGACAGGTGGGTTTGTGGGGGTTGATTAGGTGAGGCCTCGGCTTTGAGGTTTCAGGCTTGAGGAGAGAGATGAAACCTCGCGCCTGCTCAAAACCCGGGGCCGCTGCGCGGCCCATCGCGGCCGGTCCCACCCCTGATAGCGCTGGCCTTCGGGTGTCATGAAGGTGAGCAATTCTTCAAAGAGCAACTGCTTGCGCCGACTTGGAGGCTAGCAAACTTCCGGGTAGGAGCGGCCTTGCCGGGGCGCCGGACCGGCCGCGATAGGCCGCAAAGCGGCCCCACTCTGATAGTGCTGGCCTTCAGGTGTCATGTAGCTGAGCAACTCTTCAAAGAGCAACTGCCTGCGCCGACTTAGAAGCTAGCGAACTTCCGGGTGGGAGCGTCCCAAGTCAAAGGCTGTAAAACTGTCTCTCTCAAAAGCCGGGGCCGCTGCGCGGCCCATCGCGGCACGAGGCCGCTCCCACCCCTCATAGCGCTGGCCTTCAGGTGTCATGTAGCTGAGCAACTCTTCAAAGAGCAACTGCCTGCGCCGACTTAGAAGCTAGCGAACTTCCGGGTGGGAGCGTCCCAAGTCAAAGGCTGTAAAACTGTCTCTCTCAAAAGCCGGGGCCGCTGCGCGGCCCATCGCGACACGAGGCCGCTTGTGTCTTGATTAGAGATTAGAATCTGGAGTGAGAGCGGTGAATGGCAAGCTGAAGGCCGCAGGTGCCTTGAGCACGAGTGGGAGCACAAGCTGCCATTCACCGTTCCACTTTGGCGAGAGCCCGAACAGTTGGACGCGGCTCTGATCTCGAATCACAAGCGTGGGCCAAGCCAAAGTCCTCTCACAGTGTTGAGTTTAGGAGATTTAGGCGATGGTTTCCTACCTGGGTATCGATGTTTCTAGTCTTTCGCTTGATGCTGCGGTACGGCCTCAGGGCACCAGACTTCATGTAAGCAATGATCCGGCGGGATTCGAAGCGTTGCTCGATGGCCTTTGCGGTCTCAGCATAAAGCGTGTTCTGCTGGAGGCCACAGGTGACTATGAGCGTAATATCCTGAGGTTCTTGCAGGACGCGGGCTACAAGGTCATACGCGTCAATCCCAGGCGAGCCCGAGCGTTCGCAGAATCCATCGGAGTCAAAGCCAAGACCGACGCCATCGATGCCGAAGTACTGGCCCACTACGCTGAGGTCATTCCAGACCAGCCCACCCTGCGGATCAGCCCGGAGCGTGCGCTGTTGCGAGAATTGCTGCAGCAACGTGATCGGCTGGTTCAGCAGCGTGATGACGACCGCAGGCGCCTGAAACAGGCGCAGTTCAGCGCGGTGTCCGACTTTCTGAAAGCCAACCTTCAGCACTTCAAGTCGCAGATCAAGCTGATTGAGCAAGCGATCAGCCAGCAAACGGAAGCCCTGAAAGATGAACGGGTTACTCAGCTGGTCCAGGTCAAAGGCATTGGGCTGGTAACGGCGGGCAAGCTGATAACACTTCTGCCAGAACTGGGGCGTGTAGAGTCCAAAGAAATAGCCTCGTTGGTCGGGGTGGCGCCTTTTAACCACGACAGCGGAAAATCCGTGGGCAAACGCTCTATCTCGGGCGGGCGGTTTGAGGCCAGGCGATCGTTGTATATGTCATGCCTTGTGGCGATAAAGTACAACCCAGCACTCAAGGCTCGTTATGAGGCGCTGCGCGGACGCGGAAAAGTTGCCAAGGTCGCCCTCGTAGCCTGTATGCGGGTATTGATCGTACGGCTCAATGCCATGCTAAGGACGGGCAAGCCTTGGCTTGATCTGGTCTTGCCACAGCCTATGCGGACCTAGAGCAGGAAGCCGACGTAACTCATACAGGAGCGGGCTTGCCCATCAATCCAATACCGCGCTGGATGGCACGGGCTTCGCCCGTGGCCGCGCGACAAGCGCGCCCCCTGGGGGGGCGGGCTAGATTTTGAATAAATCGGGCAAGACAGTTGCTCCCACCCCTCATAGCGCTGGCCTTCGGGTGTCATATAGCTGAGCAACTCTTCAGCCTGCGCCGACTTAGAAGCTAGCGAACTTCCGGGTAGGAGCGGCCTTGCGCCGCGATGGGCCGCAAAGCGGCCCCAAGTCATAAGCTGTAAAACTGTCTCACTCTGCCCACTTCAATGGCCAGCTACCCTTGAAATGACTACGCAAGGGGGTAGCCATGATAGGCCGAGGTTCTCATCGCTTACGTCTGGGCAGGTTCTCCGAACCTGGGCGTTTATACCTGCTGACCACCGTCACCCGAAACCGTACCCCACTCTTCAAACACTTGTACTACGCCAGGGCCGTGATCCAGCAATTGCGACTCACCGCTACGCACCGTCAGTGTCAAAGCCTCGCCTGGGTACTGATGCCCGATCACCTGCACTGGCTAATCACGCTCGGCCACTGCAGCCTCGGCGAACTGATGCGTGAGTTCAAATCACGCAGCAGTTGCGCGCTTTACAGGCAAGGCGCCGAGCACCAGCGGATCTGGCAGCCTGGCTTCCATGACCGCGCCCTGCGCCGTGACGAACAAATGCGCAGCCTCGCTCGCTACATCATTGCCAACCCGATCCGCGCCGGCCTGGTAACGCGAGTGAGCGATTACCCACACTGGGACTGTGTCTGGCTCAATGCCCCTCATTCCGGCGATAAGGCAACATCTCCCGTGCCTGCGCAGCATACGCCATCACCCCTTCACGCTCCTGGAGCAGAAAATCGGCCACCGCCGTGCGCAACCCGGGATGCAGCAGGTAATGCCACGACCGGGTGATCACCGGCTCGAACCCGCGGATCAGCTTGTGCTCACCCTGGGCGCCAGCATCGAAACGTTGCAGCCCATGGGCAATGGCGAAGTCCATACCTTGGTAGAAGCACGTCTCGAAATGCAGGCGATCGAATTCGGCCAGGCAGCCCCAGTAACGGCCAAAGAAGCTGTCGCCACCTACCAGGCTCAGTGCCATTGCCACGTCTCGCCCGGCCTGGCGGGCCATTACCACGCGCAGGGCGTGGGGCATGCGCTCGGCCAGCAGGCTAAAGAACTCGCGGGTCAGGTAAGGCGCCCGGCCGCGCACGGCGTAGGTGTTGGCGTAGCACAGGTAGACGAAATCCCATTGGGCTTCGTCCAGTTCGTCACCCTGATACCAGCGAAAATCGATGCCCTGCCCCGCCACCTGCTCACGCTCCTTGCGCATCTGCTTGCGCTTGCGCGAACTGAGGGTGTCGAGAAAATCCTGGAAATCGCGATAGCCGCGGTTCTGCCAGTGAAACTGGCAACCCAGGCGCTCCATCCAGCCCGGCAGACGCGCCATCTGTACATCCAACGCAGGCTCGGTGAAGTTGATGTGGGCGCCGGACAGGGCGGCTTTGCTCAGGTACTCGGGCAAGGCTTGCAGTAACAAGTGCCCGGCTGCCGGATCGGCCGTCAGCAAGCGCGGGCCACTGACCGGGCTGAACGGCACGGCCCCCAGCCATTTGGGATAGTACGCGATGCCCGCCCGTTCGCAGGCGTCCGCCCAACCATGGTCGAACACGTACTCACCGTACGAATGCCACTTGCGGTAACCCGGCAGCAGCGCTTGCACCTTACCCTCATGCTCAAGCACCAGGTGTTCGGCCGCCCATCCGGTGGTGCGCGCGACACTGCCACTGTCTTCCATCGCACTGAGAAAGGCATGGCTGAGAAACGGCTGGCCCTCAGGGACCAAGGCGTCCCAGGTGGCGGCTGGCATATCACGTAAATGAGCAAGGCTATACAGACTGGTCACAGGGTCGGCTCGCGGCATCAAGGCCCCCAGTATCACCAAGCCGGGCGCCGGACTCAAATGACGATCGCCTGGCGGCCTTCACTTCACAACAGTGCCACTATTCCGACATTAATCTGTCACTCGCCCCCGCAATACTTGCGCCTGTTTTCCGGAACCACAGAACCTGTCTATTCAGGCCCTTTCGGAGACGTGCCAACACAGGGGCGGGCGCTCGGCGTCCCCCATCTTATTCAGTAGGGAGAACCGTATGCGTCTTGTTTCTACACTTACCGGAGCAAGCCTGACCGGCATGGTGCTGGCCATTAGCACCACTCCGGCCAGTGCGGCCGTTGACGCCAAGCTGCTCGAAATGCTCCGCGCCAATGGCTCGATCAATCAGGCGCAATACAGCGAGCTGCAGGCCGACCTGGCCCAGGAAACCAAGGAAAAGGCCGCTCAGAAAGCCCAGTCCGAGCGCATGAGTTCGTTCGAGCAGAAAGTAGCCTGGGCAGCGAAGACTCAGATCAAAGGCGACGTGCGCCTGCGTTATGAAGACGTCAACGTGGACAACCCGATTTCCCGCAGTGGCAACCAGGACCGGGAACGTGTGCGTGCCCGCGTCGGTTTCTACAGCGAAATCAACCCGCAAGTAGACGCCGGGGTACGGGTAGCCACCGGCAGCAGCGCCGATGCACGTTCGACCAACCAGAGCCTGGACAACTACTTCGAGAAGAAATCGCTGTGGGTCGACCTGGCCTACCTCGACTGGCACCCCACTGCCGTGCCGAACCTGCACCTGATCGGCGGCAAGATGATGCAGCCCTGGGTGAGCATGGGCGACATCATCTGGGACAGCGACATCAACCCTGAAGGCGTAGCCGCCACCTACAAGACCAACCTGGGCCCTGCCGAAGTGTTCGGCAGCATTGGCCACTACAACCTCAAGGACAACGTCGACGGCGACGGCGTGCAGTTCAAGCACGATGCACAGCTCTACGCCGCGCAGCTTGGGACCAAGTTCAACGCAGCCGATACCGTCAAGGTCACGGTGGGCGGCAGCGTGTACGGCTACGACAACGACAAGTCATCTGCGGCCCTGCGCTCGCTGGGCAACACCACCGACGAATTCAACCTGGTCGAAGGTTTTGGCCAGGTGGACTTCACCGGCTTCGCCATCCCGCTGTCGGCCTATGGCCAATTTGTGAAGAACACCGAGAGCACCGATGGTCAGGACAAGGCCTGGCTGGCGGGTCTGAAGAGCAAGATCGGGGCATGGAGCCTGGACTACAACTACCGCGACGTGCAGCGCAATGGCGTCGTGAGCCTGTTCACAGACTCGGACTTCGGCAACGGCTTCACCGGTTCGCGCGGCCACAAGTTCAAGGTTGGCTACGAGATCGACAAGAACTTCGCACTCGGTGCGGCCTACATGATGGCCAAAACCGACTACTCCAACCTGCCCAACAGCAACGCCGATGTGGATACGCTGCAGGTGGACCTGGAAGCCAAGTTCTAAGCATCGCCAAGCTGCAAACGGCCGCCCCCATCCGGCCGTTTGCGCGTTTATGCGGGCATCGCCCGCCTTGCCGGCTTAGCGTTTGCGCAAGATCACGCTGCCAATCGAATACCCCGCCCCGAACGAGCTGAGCACCCCCAACGCACCTTGCGGCAAGTCATCTTGATACAAGTGGAAGGCAATGACCGACCCTGCCGAACTGGTGTTGGCGTAGCGGTCCAGGATCACCGGTGCTTCCTGTTCACTCACTTCGCGCCCCAGCAGCTTCTTGACGATCAGGTGGTTCATGCTGAGGTTGGCCTGGTGCAGCCAGAAGCGCGCCACGTCGCTGGGCTGAAGGCCGTTTTCCTGCAAATGCTCGCCTACCAGCTCCGCCACTTTCGGGCACACCTCGCGGAACACCTTGCGGCCTTCCTGGATGAACAGCTTGTCTGCGGCGCCCTCGCCCTCCTCTGCTGCGCGGTTGAGGAAACCGAAGTTGTTGCGGATGTTGTTGGAAAACTCGGTCCACAGCTTGCTGCTGACCACGTCGAACTGGTGCACCGAAGTGGCTCGATCGGCGCGTTCGAGCAGCACCGCAGTCGCCGCATCGCCAAAGATGAAGTGGCTGTCACGGTCGCGGAAGTTAAGGTGGCCGGTGCACACTTCGGGGTTGACCATGAGCACGGCCCGCGCCTGCCCCAGCGCCACGCTGTTGGCGGCGGTCTGGATGCCGAAGGTGGCTGACGAACAGGCCACGTTCATGTCGAACGCAAACCCCTGGATGCCCAGCGCCTGCTGCACTTCGATGGCAATGGCCGGGTACGGGCGCTGCAAGTTGGAGCAGGCGACGATGACCCCGTCCACATCGGCCGCGCTGCGGCCAGCGCGCTCCAGCGCCTGACGTGCCGCTGCCACGGCCATTTCGCACAGCACGGAGGGTTCGTCGTTGGCGCGCTCTGGCAGGCGCGGTTTCATGCGCTGCGGGTCGAGGATGCCGGCCTTGTCCATGACGAAGCGGCTCTTGATACCGGAGGCCTTTTCGATGAACGCCGCATCGGACAGCGGTGCGGCTTCGACCTCGCCACGCTCGATGGCCTGGGCGTTGTCCTGGTTGAATTGCTGCGACCAGGTGTTGAAGGACGCTACCAGTTCTTCGTTGGAGATGCTCTGGGCCGGGGTGTACAGGCCGGTGCCGCTGATCACGACATTATGCACGGTCGTTCCTCTGTTCGTGGGCCATCGCCACCCGGCGCTGGCTGGAAATACACTGGATTAGTGGCACTTTAGTACTAACTTCACGACGAGGGCCAAGCCCTCGTTTGACAGTAGCCTGCCTCACTTAAGCCATCACCCCGCGAACGGTGAATGGACAAGCGAAGCAGGGCTGCCCGCACTGGGCCGTCAAGCGGCCTGACATTGTCTCAATAGTGCCACAACTGTGTGAGTTTAGCCTTCCACCAGGCTCCACTGCTTGCTCAATCGCTTGTCTGAAATCGGCACTTTTGTGCCCAACTGCTGGGCGAACAGCGACACGCGGTATTCTTCCAGCCACCAGCGGTACAGGGCCAGTTGCTCGTCGCGCTTGCCTTCCTGAGCATGTTTGTCGGCACGGGCCTTGTACTGCGCCCACAGATTGGCCAGTTCGCCACTCCATACCCGGTCCTTCTGCACCTGAGAACCCAACTTCTCCAGGCGCAGCTCGATGGCCCTGAGGTAGCGTGGCAGTTCCTTGAACCATACCGCCGGCGTTTCGCGCACAAAGCCGGGGTACACAAGGTTGCCCAACTGCTGCTTGATATCGTTCAGGGCCACGGCCTGGCTCAGGTCGATCTTGCCCTTGAAGCGTTTCTGCAACCCGTGCCACAGCTTCAGCACCTCGAGGGTTTGCCGCGCCAGGCGCTCGGCATGTTCGGCCCAGCTGCCCCGCTTGCGTTCGGCCAGCGCCGCCAGCGCGGCACCTTCACGGGGCAATACCGGCTCACCGTCGAGGATGCAACTGTCCAGGCTTGCCAGCAGAATGTCCTCGACCAGCGCGTCGACCCGGCCCATGTCGCGGTACAACAGCCCCAGTTCAGTCAGGCCAGGCAGTTTGCCACGCAGGAACTTGGCCGGCTCGGCCAGCTGTTGCAACAGCAGGCGCTGCAAGGCGCGGCGGTGCTGGAAGTCGGCCTCGGCCTGGGTCGAGAAGCGGCCTTCACGCACCGTGCCGTTATCCTCGACCAGTGCCGGGTAAACCGTCATCGACAGCCCTGCGATCTTTTGCTGCGCCGTGGGCTTCACTTCGCTGAAGGCCTTGGCCTGCACCGGCTGCTCGCTCTTGGCATCGCCTGGCACCGCCAGGGCTGCCTGGCTGGCAGCGGCGAACCGCGCCGTAAGCTCAGCCAGGTCACGCCCTTCACCCAGGAACTTGCCCTGCCCGTCGACCACCTCGATGTTCATGCGCAGGTGACCTTCAACCAGGCTGACCGACTCGTCCCAGGCGTCATCGGGCACGCGCGCACCGGTCATGCGCAGCAGTTCATGGCCCAAGGCCTGGGGCAACGCGCCTTGGCCAAACGTCATGCGGGCCAAGGCGGCCTTGACGAAGTCCGGCACCGGCACGAAGTTCTTGCGCAGGGCCTTGGGCAAGTTGCGAATCAGCGCCACGCACTTGGCCTCGAGCAGGCCGGGCACCAGCCACTCCAGGCGCTCGCCCGGCAGGCTCGGCAACAGGGGTGCCGGCACCCGCACGGTCACGCCGTCACGGGGGTGATTGGGCTCGAAGTGGTAGGTCAACGGCAAGCGCAGTTGGCCGACCTGCAAGCTGTCGGGGTACTGCGCGGCGGTCACCTCACTGGCCTCGCGCGCCAGCACGTCTTCCTCGCGCATAATCAGCAGGTTGGGATCTTTCTGGCTGCCCATGCGGTACCAGCTGTCGAAGGTGGCCGTCTGGTGGATCTCGGCCGGCAAACGCGCTTCGTAGAAGGCATAGAGCGTTTCTTCGTCGGCCAGAATATCGCGACGGCGGGCCTTGGCCTCGAGGGCGTCGAGCGTTTCGAGCAGGCGCTTGTTGGCCGCCAGGCACTTGGCCCGCGACTGGATCTCACCGCCCACCAGGGCTTCACGAATGAACAGCTCGCGGGAGGTGGCCGGGTCGATGGGGCCAAAGTGTACCGGCCTGCGGCCGACCAGGATCAACCCATACAGGGTGATCTGCTCATAGGCCACGACCTGTCCGCGCTTCTTCTCCCAATGGGGCTCGAAGTGGTTCTTCTTGATCAGATGGCCGGCCAGCGGCTCGATCCAGTCCGGCTCGATGCGCGCGACCACGCGGGCATAAAGCTTGGTGGTTTCCACCAGTTCGGCCGCCATGACCCACTGCGGACGCTTGCGCCCGATACCCGATGACGGGTGCACCCAGAACCTGCGCTGCCGCGCGCCTTGGTAGTCACCGTCTTCGGTCTTGTGGCCTATCTGGCTGAGCAGGCCGCTGAGTACGGCTTTGTGCAGCTTGGGGTAGTCGCACGGTTCCTTGTTGACCGTCAGTTGCAGCTCGCGGCAGATCAGCGCCAGCTGGCGATGGGCGTCGCGCCACTCGCGCAGGCGCAGGTAATTGAGGAACTGCTTGCGGCACCAGTTGCGCAAGGGGTTGGCCGTCAGCGCCTGGCGCTGCTCCTCGAAGCCCCGCCACAGGTTGACCAGTGCGGCGAAGTCCGAATCCACGTCCTTCCATTGTGCGTGGGCCTGGTCGGCGGCCTGCTGGCGCTCAGGGGGGCGTTCGCGTGGGTCCTGCACCGACAGGGCGCTGGTGACGATCAGCACTTCCTGCAGGCTGCCCAGGCGCGCGCCTTCGAGCAGCATACGGCCCAGGCGCGGGTCGATGGGCAGCCGCGCCAGCTGACGCCCGACCGGCGTCAGTTGGTTTTCACGGTTGACCGCCGAGAGCTCTTGCAGCAGGTTGAAACCGTCGCTGATCGCCTTGCCGTCTGGCGGCTCGATGAAGGGAAACGCGTCGATGGCGCCCAGGCGCAGGTGCAGCATCTGCAGGATGACGGCCGCCAGGTTGGTGCGCAGTATCTCGGGGTCGGTGAAAGCCGGCCGGCTGTTGAAGTCTTCTTCGCTGTACAGGCGCACGCAGATACCCGGCTCCACCCGTCCACAACGGCCCTTGCGCTGGTTGGCGCTGGCCTGGGACACGGCTTCGATGGGCAGGCGCTGCACCTTGGCGCGGTAGCTGTAGCGGCTGATGCGGGCCGTACCGGTATCGATCACATAACGGATGCCGGGCACCGTCAGCGATGTTTCGGCCACGTTGGTGGCCAGCACCACACGCCGCCCGGCATGGGGCTGGAAGATCCGTTGCTGCTCGGCTGGCGACAGGCGCGCGTACAGGGGCAGGATTTCGGTATGGCGCAGCTGCGCCTTGCGCAGAATCTCGGCGGCGTCGCGGATTTCGCGCTCACCGGGCAGGAAGATCAGCACATCCCCCGGGCCCTTGCCCTGGCCGCGCTCGTGCTGGGCCAGTTCGTCGAGGGTGGCGAGGATAGCCTGGTCGACGGTGAGGTCGTCCTCGATCGGGTTGCCCTCCTCGTCCTGTTCGCTGGTCAGCGGGCGGTACCAGGTTTCCACCGGGAAGGTACGGCCGGACACCTCGATGATGGGCGCGTTGTCGAAATGCTTGGAGAACCGCTCCAGGTCGATGGTGGCCGAGGTGATGATGAGCTTGAGTTCGGGCCGCCGGTGCAGGAGGGTTTTGAGGTAGCCGAGCAGGAAGTCGATGTTCAGGCTGCGTTCGTGGGCTTCGTCGACGATGATGGTGTCGTAGCGTTCCAGGAAGCGGTCGTGCTGGGTTTCGGCCAGCAGGATGCCGTCGGTCATGAGTTTGACCAGTGTGTTGGCATCGCTCTGGTCTTCGAAGCGCACCTGGTACCCCACCAGGCCGCCCAACGGCGTGCCCAACTCCTCGGCCACCCGGGCAGCGACACTGCGCGCGGCGATCCGGCGTGGCTGAGTGTGGGCGATCAGGCCATGGCTGCCACGGCCCAGTTCCAGGCAGATCTTGGGCAGCTGGGTGGTCTTGCCCGAGCCGGTTTCGCCAGCGATGACCAGCACCTGGTGTTCGGCCAGGGCCTTTTTTATCTCGTCGCGCTTGGCGGCGATGGGCAGGCTGTCGTCGTAGCGCACCAATGGCACGCTCTGCTGGCGGGCGGTGACCTGGGCGCAGGACGCCTGCACCCGCTCAGCCCACTGCGCCAGCTTCGCCTCGTCGGGGCGCTTGCGCAGTTCGTGCAACTGGCGCCGCAGGCGGTGGCGGTCGGCGATCATGGCGTGGTCGAGGTTTTGCAGCAGTTTGTCGATGGCGTGGTCAGTCATTGGGCTTTTCGGTGATGCAGGTGGGCCTGCGGTGTGATCGGCATTCGAAAGAGGTGTGATTGTCGCAGATTTGGTTAGTGCGTGCTGGGGGTGCTTGAGCGGTTGGGCTGGCGGGTCGGTGTGAGGGTTCAGTTTCTCTCGGCGGGGGGTGTAGCTGGGGGGTGCAGGGATGATGGACGGTGATGTGGGTGAGAGCAGGCGGTGTGCGAACTGGCTGAGGTCGCCTGGGCCGATTTGCGCCCATCGCGGCCGATCCGCGCCCCGCCAAGGCTGCTCCACGGAGCATTGGACAGCCTCGTAACGCAGCGCAATGGGGTCGTTCCCACGCCAACGAAACCGCTCGAACGCTTGAGGCTCGAACGGCTTCATTTCAGGGCATCAGCGCACAGGCGTTTTACTTGCCCGTCCAGTCCTTCACGCGCTCAGGGTGCTTGGCCACCCAGTCCTTGGCAGCCGCTTCGGGCTTGGCGCCTTCCTGGATAGCCAGCATCACCTCGCCGATCTCATCCTTGGACTGCCAGCTGAACTTCTTCAGGAACTCGGCCACTTCCGGGGCCTTGGTGGCCAGCTCCTTGCTGCCGATGCTATTGACGGTTTCAGCAGCGCCATACACGCCTTTGGGGTCCTCGAGGAACTTGAGTTTCCATTTGGCGAACATCCAGTGCGGTACCCATCCGGTCACGGCGATGGATTGCTGCTTGGCGTAGGCACGGCCCAGCTCGGCGGTCATTGCAGCACCGGAACTTGCCTGCAGCTTGTAGCCGGTCAGGTCGTAGTCCTTGATCGCCTGATCGGTCTTGATCATTACACCCGAGCCAGCATCGATGCCGACGATTTTCTGCTTGAACGAGGAATCGGTCTTCAGGTCAGCGATGCTCACCGCCTTGACGTACTCAGGCACGATCAGGCCAATCTTGGCATCCTTGAAGTTCGCGCCGTAGTCGACCACGTTGTCCTTGTTCTTGGTCCAGTACTCACCGTGGGTCACCGGCAGCCATGCCGACAGCATGGCATCGAGCTTACCGGTGGCCACGCCCTGCCACATGATGCCCGTGGCCACGGCTTGCAGCTTCACATCGTAGCCAAGCTTCTGCTTGATCACCTCGGCGGCCACGTTGGTGGTCGCCACACTGTCTGCCCACCCATCCACGTAACCAATGCTGACTTCTTTGGCCATGGCCTGTGCGCCGCTCAAGGCCAGTGCCAGGGCGGTACCTACGCCCAGGAAACGACGCATTTTTGTTGAAGTAGCCATCAAAGCATTCCCTCGTCAGGTCTCGGAGATTCCATCATCTGCCTGCAACCAAGCCAGACCTGATCCAAGTACGACGCCCAGGCGCTCATACGCGACAGCACTGTGCCATTAGCGGCAGCGGCATGAACCTGCCTGCGCGATCCTTGCATGCCAAAGGTTTGGCGCCGGGCTACTATTGACCCTTTTGCCCCCGATGATGGACCGCCCGATGCCCAGTTCCACCCGCCTGCTGACACTTCTGTACACCCTTGCTTGCCTGATCGGTCTGCTCGGGCTCGGCGTGCTCTGGCACGGGCTGGGCAGACCGGTGCACCTGCCCGACGCCGCCAATGCCACGCACAAGCTGCAGTGCGCATCCTATACCCCGTTCGACAAGGACCAGTCGCCCTACGATCAACCCATGCAACTGCGCCCGGCGCGCATGGATGCCGACTTGGCCCTGCTCGCTGAGCGATTCCAGTGCATCCGCACCTATTCGATGAGCGGTCTTGAGGCTATCCCAGCGCTGGCGCGCAAGCATGGACTGAAGGTGATGCTCGGGGCCTGGGTCAATGCTCACCCGGCCGACACCGACCGGGAAGTCGCGCTGCTGATCGCCGCCGCCAATGCCAACCCCGATGTGGTCAGCGCCGTCATCGTGGGTAACGAGACCTTGCTGCGCAAGGAAGTCACCGGCAAACGACTGGCCGAGTTGATCGCGCGGGTCAAGCGCCAGGTAAGCGTGCCGGTCACCTACGCCGATGTGTGGGAGTTCTGGTTGCAGCACCCCGAGATCGCGCCTGAAGTAGACTTTCTCACCATTCACTTGCTGCCGTATTGGGAAGACGAGCCACGGGGCATCGACGATGCGTTGGCCCATGTCGCCGACATACGCCGACAATTCGGCCAGCGCTTCGCGCCCAAGGACATCCTGATCGGTGAAACCGGCTGGCCCAGCGAAGGCAGGCAGCGTGAAACCGCCCTGCCCAGCCGGGTCAACGAAGCGCGCTTCATTCGCGGCTTCGTCGCCATGGCCGAGCACAACGGCTGGCGCTACAACCTGATCGAAGCCTTCGACCAGCCCTGGAAACGCGCCAACGAAGGTGCCGTGGGCGGGTATTGGGGCCTCTACGATGCCGACCGGCAGGACAAGGGCATCCTTGAAGGGCCCGTCAGCAACTTGCCCGACTGGCCCACATGGTGGCTGGCATGCGCGGCGCTGGCGGGGCTGATGCTGTGCATGGCCGGGCGGCCACGCACACGCCGTGGCGCGTGGGCCATGCCAATACTGGCCATGTTCGGTGCGGCGTGCCTGGGCCTGTGGGGCGAGCTGATGCGCAGCCACGCCCGTTTCGCCCCCGAATGGATGTGGGCAGGGCTGTTGGCGGGGTTGAACGTGCTGGTACTGGCCCGGGCACTGCTGCACCTGTCCCAGCCGCAAGGCGTGCGCGGGCGCTGGTCTGCCTGGCTGCAAAGGCGAGCTGGCGGGTTGCTGCTGCTGGCCGGCTTTGCTGCCGCCGTAAGCACGTTGGCGATGGTGTTCGACCCCCGCTACCGCAGTTTCCCCAGTGCCGCGCTGGCCTTGCCAGCCCTGGTGTTCGTCCTGTGGCCCGTGCCAGTGCGGCGACGGGAGGCCACCTTTCTGGCAAGTATCATCGGGCTTGGCATACTGCCCCAGCTACTCATCGAGGGGATGAACAGCGGGCAGGCGTGGCGCTGGGCAGCAGTGAGCGCGCTGATGACCGCCGCCCTGTGGCGCAGCCAGAGACTCGGCCGCGCCTGATACCTCTATTTGTCAGCGTCACGGAGCGCCCCCTGGCGGGCGCACGTTTACCTGACCAGGCGCAACCCGGCCAGGACCAATGCGAATACGGCGATGCTCGCGGTATACAGCACCAATGCTGGCACTGCGAACAGCAGGGCAATGCCGGCCAGCCATGTACCGGTCCGCCCCTGTAGCAGCCAGCCAAGCGCTGCCAGGGCCAGCCCGGTCCAGGCCAGGACCTGGTGGTGAATGCCCAACCCCAGCACTGCCCGCATCTTGCACTGCCAATAGGCGGCTGGCTCCGTGCACAACCCCACCCACTGGCCGTCCTCCATCAGTCCATAGCGCACGCCATAGCTGGCAGCGAGCCAGAGCCCGACGAACATCAGCAGTAGTGCGCCAGGCAGCCTGCGACTCATTGACTTTTCCCACTTGATTGATCAAAAAATCAATGATCGCTTACATCACGGTCTAAGGCAAAATACCTGCCTGCAACACGGTTCAGATAACTGGCACACCAAAGGCCATCACGCCCGGCAACTTTGCCACGGCCCATGTGGTCTTAGCTTGCACACGCGCCACCTTGCGTTCTTTTGGGGGATTACATGCTTCGTTCTTTGCGCCTCGCTGCCGTTCTCGGCAGCCTGCTCATGGCTGTGGCCGCTTCTGCGCGGGATATCGACGCCGCGAGCTATGGCTACCCCCTGACCAACCCGTTCGAGGCGACCATCGCCACGACGCCGCCGGACCAGCGCCCGATGCTGCCCAGCGATGACGAGATCGACCAGTCCGACTACAGCCTCACCTTGCGCCCGGAGCGTGAATTCACGCTGCCGGACAACTTCTGGGCGGTCAAGAAACTCAAGTACCGCATGGCCCAGCAGGACCACGCTGCACCCTTGATCTTCATCATTGCCGGCACCGGTGCGTCCTACAGCAGCAGCATCAACGAATACCTGAAAAAGCTGTACTACAAGGCCGGCTTCCACGTGGTGCAGCTGTCCTCGCCCACCAGCTACGATTTCATCAGCGCCGCGTCTCGCTTCGCCACGCCCGGCATCAGCCAGGATGACGCCGAGGACATGTACCGGGTGATGCAATCGGTCCGCGCCCAGCACCCTCGCCTGCCGGTGACCGAGTTCTACCTGACCGGCTACAGCCTGGGCGCGCTCGATGCGGCCTTCGTCAGCCACCTGGACGAAACCCGGCGCAGCTTCAACTTCAAGCGTGTGCTGCTGCTCAACCCACCCGTGAACCTCTACACCTCGATCAACAACCTGGACAAGCTGGTGCAGACCCAAGTCAAGGGGATCGACCGCAGCACCACGTTCTATGAGCTGATGCTGGAAAAACTCACGCGCTACTTCCAGGAAAAGGGGTTCATCGACCTCAACGAAGCGCTCTTGTACGACTTCCAGCAGTCGCGCCAGCACCTGTCCAACGAGCAGATGGCCATGCTCATCGGCACCTCGTTCCGCTTCTCGGCCGCCGATATCGCCTTCACCTCCGACCTGATCAACCGCCGCGGCCTGATCATCCCGCCGAAGGTCAAGATCACCGAAGGCACGAGCCTGACGCCCTACTTCAAGCGTGCCTTGCAGTGCGATTTCGACTGTTACATGAGCGAACAGGTAATCCCGATGTGGCGTGCCCGCACCGGCGGGGGCACCATCCTGGAGCTGACCAACCAGGTCAGCCTGTACGCCCTGGCCGATTACCTGCAAAACAGCCCCAAGATCGCCGTGATGCACAATGCCGACGACGTCATTCTCGGCCCTGGCGATATCGGGTTCCTGCGCAAGGTATTCGGTGATCGCCTGACCCTTTATCCCCATGGTGGCCATTGCGGCAACATCAACTACCGCGTCAACAGTGACGCCATGCTGGAGTTCTTCCGTGGTTAACAAACTGCTCTTTGCCACGGCCCTGCTTGCCGCAGGCCATACCCTGGCCGCCGAGACCGCTCCCCGAGCCAGCGTCATCGAGGCTGATCCGCAGGTGATCGGTACCGCCCCGCTGGCACCGGAAGCCGATGGCTTCCTCGACCCGCTGCGCGAGTTGAAATTCAACCCGGGCCTGGACCAGCGTGAGTTCGAGCGCTCGACCCTCGAAGCGCTGAACGTCTACGACCCGCTCGAGTCGATGAACCGCCGCATCTATCACTTCAACTACCGCCTGGACCAATGGGTGCTGCTGCCGCTGGTCAATGGCTACCAGTACGTCACCCCGCGTTTTCTGCGCAGTGGCGTGACCAACTTCTTCAACAACCTGGGGGACGTGCCCAACCTGTTCAACAGCGTGCTGCAGCTCAAGGCCAAACGCTCGGCCGAGATCACAGCGCGGCTGATGTTCAACACGATCATCGGGGTAGGCGGTTTGTGGGACCCGGCGACCAAGATGGGCCTGCCGCGCCAGAGCGAGGATTTCGGCCAGACCTTGGGCTTCTATGGCGTACCGGCAGGCCCGTACCTGATGCTGCCGCTGTTGGGCCCTTCGAACCTGCGCGACACCGCCGGGCTGGTGGTGGATTATTCCGGCGAGCAGGCGATCAATTACCTGGACATGGCCAAAGTCAGCCGCGAGCACCCGGAGTTCTTCGGCCTGCGGGTCATCGACAAGCGCTACACCACCAACTTCCGCTACGGGCAGATGAACTCACCGTTCGAGTATGAAAAGGTGCGCTACGTCTACACCCAGTCGCGCAAGCTGCAGATCGCCGAGTGAGCCGGCAGCGCCACTGCCATTACGGCAGCGGCGCACTCGCTTTCAACGCCCTTTCTTTTCGTACAGCCTTGGGGCCCCGTCCGGTCGGGACTTGAACCGGCGGTGTGCCCACAAGTACTGCTCGGGGCATTCGCGCAGTACCTGCTCGACCCATTGATTGATTCGCAGGCAATCAGCCTCTTCGCTCTCACCGGGGAAATCGCTCAGTGGGGGATGAATCACCAACCGATAACCGCTGCCGTCTTCGAGTCGCTTCTGCGTGAAGGGAATGACCTGGGCGCGGCCCAGGCGCGCAAACTTGGTGGTGGCCGTGACCGTGGCTGCCGGGATCCCGAACAAGGGCACGAACAGGCTTTGCTTGGCGCCGTAGTCCTGGTCGGGTGCGTACCAGATTGCGCGGCCGGCGCGCAGCAGCTTGAGCATGCCCCTGACATCCTCGCGTTCGACGGCCAGTGAGTCCAGGTTGTGCCGTTCGCGTCCGCTGCGCTGGATGAAATCGAACAGGGCATTGCCATGTTCGCGGTACATGCCATCGATGGTGTGACGCTGGCCGAGCAAGGCCGCACCGATTTCCAGGGTAGTGAAGTGCACCGCCATCAGGATTGCGCCCTGCCCCGCCTGCTGGGCGGCCTGCAAGTGCTCAAGCCCCTCGACATGGGCCAGGCGCGCCAACCGCGTCTTGGGCCACCACCAGCTCATGGCCATTTCGAAGAAGGCGATGCCGGTCGAGGCAAAATTGGCTTTGAGCAGCCGTTGCCGTTCGTCCGCCGACAGCTCGGGGAAGCACAGTTCCAGGTTGCGCGCAGCGATACGCCTGCGTTCACCGGCAAAGCGGTACATGATCGCGCCTAACGCCGCACCCAGCTTGAGCAATGCCCGGTACGGCAGCTGCACCACCAGCCACAGCAGCCCCAGGCCCAGCCACAGGCCCCAGAACTTGGGATGAAGGAAATAGGGACGAAAACGCGGGCGATCCATTGAAGCTTCCAGCAAGACATGGGCCGCGCATTCTACAACGGATCGGCTCATGTTGCGGGCAACCGGTCTTATCGTTATAAGTCAGGGCACTTTTTCCGCAACAAGCCGTCTATGCAGACCATGAGCCCAAACCACACCCCCGACACCCCCTCCGTGTTCCAGCTCAAGGGCAGCATGCTTGCCATTACCGTTCTGGAACTGGCGCGCAACGACCTTGAAGCCCTCGATCGCCAGTTGGCGGCCAAAGTGGCGCAAGCGCCGAACTTCTTCAGTAACACGCCGTTGGTGCTGGCGCTGGACAAGCTGCCGGCCGGCGAAGGCGCGGTCGACTTGCCTGGTTTGATGCGGATTTGCCGCCACCATGGCCTGCGGACCCTGGCCATCCGCGCCAGCCGCATCGAGGACATTGCCGCGGCCATCGCCATCGATCTGCCAGTGCTGCCCCCGTCCGGCGCCCGCGAGCGGCCACTGGAACCCGAGCCCGAGGCCAAGAAACCCGAGCCGGCCCCTGCCCCGCCACCGGTACTCGAACCTGAGGTGCGCCCCACGCGCATCATCACCGCTCCGGTACGTGGCGGCCAGCAGATCTATGCCCAAGGGGGGGACCTGGTGGTCACCGCCTCGGTCAGCCCGGGTGCGGAACTTCTTGCCGATGGCAACATCCATGTGTACGGCGCCATGCGTGGCCGTGCCCTGGCAGGTATCAAGGGCAATACCAAGGCGCGTATCTTCTGCCAGCAGATGACCGCCGAAATGGTCTCCATTGCCGGCCAGTACAAAGTGTGCGAAGACTTGCGCCGCGATCCTTTGTGGGGGGCGGGCGTACAAGTCAGCCTGTCTGGCGACGTGTTGAACATCACCCGTCTTTAACGGATACTTGCCAGCATTTTTAGAGCAACTTTTTTATCGTTGCCGTTATTTCAGTTATTTGCAGGGACTTGCGTCCCGATCATTTTAGGGGTGAAACACCTTGGCCAAGATTCTCGTGGTTACTTCCGGCAAAGGGGGTGTGGGCAAGACCACCACCAGCGCCGCCATCGGTACCGGCCTCGCACTGCGTGGCCACAAGACGGTTATCGTCGACTTCGACGTGGGCCTGCGTAACCTCGACCTGATCATGGGCTGCGAACGCCGCGTGGTGTACGACTTCGTCAACGTGGTCAATGGCGAAGCCAACCTGCAGCAAGCCCTGATCAAGGACAAGCGCCTGGAAAACCTGTACGTGCTGGCGGCCAGCCAGACCCGTGACAAGGACGCGCTTACTCAGGAAGGCGTCGAGAAAGTCCTGATGGACCTCAAGGAGCAGTTCGAGTACGTGATCTGCGACTCGCCGGCCGGTATCGAGAAAGGTGCCCACCTGGCCATGTATTTCGCCGACGAGGCCATCGTGGTCACCAACCCCGAAGTGTCTTCGGTCCGTGACTCCGACCGCATGCTGGGCATCCTGTCGAGCAAGTCGCGCCGCTCGGAAAACGGCGAGGAGCCGATCAAGGAGCACCTGTTGATCACTCGCTACCACCCCGAGCGCGTCGTCAAGGGCGAAATGCTGAGCGTGGCCGACGTGGAAGAGATTCTCTCGATCAAGCTCAAGGGCGTGATTCCCGAATCGCAGGCGGTGCTCAAGGCATCCAACCAGGGTATCCCGGTCATTCTCGATGACCAGAGCGATGCCGGCCAGGCGTACAGTGACGCAGTCGACCGCCTGCTGGGCAAAGAGAAGCCGATGCGCTTCATCGATGTACAGAAGAAGGGATTCTTCGAGCGCATTTTCGGGAGCAAATAAACCATGAACCTTTTTGACTTCTTTCGTGGCAGACAGAAACAGACCAGCGCGTCGGTGGCGAAAGAGCGTCTACAGATCATCGTGGCGCACGAGCGCGGACAACGCAGCGAACCGGACTATCTGCCCGAGTTGCAGAAGGAACTGCTGGAAGTGATTCGCAAGTATGTGAACATCGGCAATGACGATGTGCATATCGAGCTGGAAAACCAGGGCAGCTGCTCCATTCTGGAGCTGAACATCACCCTGCCGGATCGCTGATCCGGCCAAGAGCCGGAGCTGCGCTGCAGCCCATTCGCGGCACGAGGCCGCTTCGACAAGGGATCGCGTTCCTCTGTCGGAGCGGCCTTGCCGCGTATGGGTTGCAGCACAGCCCCGCTTTTTTCTCCCGATTCAACAGAGACCACGCAATGCCGCTGTCCACCCTCCAGATCCTTCACGAAGACGCCGCCATCCTGGTGATCAACAAGCCGACGCTGCTGCTGTCGGTCCCGGGCAGAGCTGACGACAACAAGGATTGCCTGATCACCCGCCTTCAGGAAAACGGCTATCCCGATGCGCTGATCGTGCATCGCCTGGACTGGGAAACGTCGGGCATCATCCTGCTGGCCCGCGATGCCGACAGCCACCGCGAGCTATCGCGCCAGTTCCATGACCGGGAAACCGAAAAGGCCTACACCGCTCTGTGTTGGGGGCAGCCGGCCCTGGACAGCGGCAGCATCGACCTGCCACTGCGGTATGACCCACCTACCAAGCCACGCCACGTCGTGGATCATGAACAAGGCAAGCATGCGCTGACGTTCTGGCGGGTGGTGGAACGTTGCGGCGAGTATTGCCGTGTGGAGCTGACGCCGATCACAGGGCGCTCGCACCAACTGCGTGTGCACATGCTATCGATCGGCCACCCGCTGCTGGGTGATCGGCTGTATGCCAACCCCCAGGCCTTGGCCGCCCACGAGCGGCTGTGCCTGCATGCATCGATGCTCAGCTTTACCCACCCGGTGTCCGGTGAACGCCTCAGATTCGAGTGCCCGGCACCGTTTTGATGGGGTGTGGCTGTGGCTAGCAGTCCACGAGCGCTGCTGGCCCTGCCCTGACGAGCTGTAATGCAGGCCGAAGCGCTGGGGCCGCAGTGCGGCCTGGAGCCTGCGCTATACCTGCGCAACCACTGTCGCCTGGCCAACCGCACAACCCACAGCCCGACACCGCTCGGCGACTCAATACGCTAAACTCGCGCCACTGCTGTCTGGAGTGAACTATGCGCGATGTACTCAATGCAGGCCTGATCGATTTTCTGAAGGCCTCCCCTACCCCCTTCCACGCTACTGCCAGCCTGGCCCTGCGCCTGGAGGCCGCTGGCTACCAGCGCCTGGACGAACGCGAGAGCTGGTCCGTCGTGTCGGGCGGGCGCTATTACGTCACCCGCAACGATTCCTCGATCATCGCGATCAAGATGGGCAGGCAGGCGCCGCTGCTCAACGGCATCCGCATGGTCGGCGCCCACACCGATAGCCCCTGCCTGCGGGTCAAGCCGCAGCCGGAACTGCAGCGCCAGGGCTTCTTGCAACTGGGCGTGGAAGTGTATGGCGGTGCCCTGCTGGCGCCGTGGTTCGACCGCGACCTGTCGCTGGCGGGGCGGGTCACCTACCGCCGTGACGGCAAGGTGGAAAGCCAGCTGATCGACTTCAAGTTGCCGATCGCCGTCATCCCCAACCTGGCCATCCACCTCAACCGTACCGCCAACGATGGCTGGCATATCAACCCGCAGACCGAACTGCCACCGATCCTGGCCCAGGTGGCCGGTGACGAGCGCATCGACTTTCGCGCCCTGCTGACCGAGCAACTGGCACGCGAGCACCAACTCAACGCCGACGTGGTACTGGACTACGAGCTGAGTTTCTACGACACCCAGGACGCCGCGCAGATCGGGCTCAATGGCGACTTCATTGCCGGCGCCCGCCTGGACAACCTGCTGTCGTGCTACGCCGGGCTGCAGGCCCTGCTGGCCGCTGACAGCGATGAAACCTGCATCCTGGTGTGCAATGACCACGAGGAAGTCGGCAGCAGCTCGGCCTGCGGCGCCGACGGGCCGATGCTCGAGCAGACGTTGCAGCGCCTGTTGCCCGACGGTGACGCCTACGTGCGTACCATCCAGCGCTCGTTGATGGTCTCGGCCGACAATGCCCATGGCGTGCATCCGAACTACGCCGACAAGCACGACGGCAACCACGGCCCGAAACTCAACGCAGGGCCGGTGATCAAGGTGAACAACAACCAGCGCTATGCCACCAACAGCGAAACCGCCGGCTTCTTCCGCCACTTGTGCATGGCCGAAGAAGTACCTGTGCAGAGCTTCGTGGTACGCAGCGACATGGGCTGTGGCTCGACCATAGGGCCCATTGCGGCCAGTCACCTTGGCGTGCGGACGGTCGACATCGGGCTGCCGACCTTCGCCATGCACTCCATCCGCGAGCTGTGCGGCAGCCATGACCTGGCGCACTTGGTGAAGGTCCTGACAGCGTTCTACCGCAGCCACGACTTGCCGTGAGCCACGCGGGGCGCCGGGGTGCTACACACCCGGCGCCAACAGGCCGCGCTGCTGCACATGGCCGACGAGTCCGCTTCCAGCAGGCCAGGCCGGGGGTTAGCGACTATGCTAAAGGCATGTCTCACTGCAAAGGACTGTCGCCATGTCACCCTTCCTGGCCCTGCTGATTCCCGTCTGCGCATCGCTGTTGTTGCTGACCCTCGGGTTCGGCCTGCGCGAGCGCGATGTTGGCGTGCTGATGATGTGGGTGGGCACCCTGGGCATCTTCGGCCTGACCTGCTGGAAGATCCTGGAGAAACTGCCGTCATAAACCTCTACACTCGGGCAATCGTTTGACCTGAGGTAGATCTGCCCGTGCCTGCCCTTCTGCGTTACCTGTTTGTTGTGCTGTTGCTGTTCGTAGGTTCTGCACACGCAGCAGGCCTGCCCGGCCTTCTGGGTTCCAGTGCCCCCGTCCAGCCCGAGGCTTCCGAGCCGCTGGGCAAATCCCTGGACGAGGTGATCAAGAGCCTGGAGAACGACCAGCAGCGTGCCAAACTCCTGGCCGACCTGAAAAAGCTGCGCGACGCTACGCAAAAGTCGCAACCGAGCGTTGAGCAAGGCGTGCTCGGCTTGATCGGTGGCGCCCTGCACGATTTCGAAAAGCAGTTCACCGGGGAAGCCAACCCGTTCCAGCGCTGGGGCATGGAAATCGACCAGGCCCAGGAAGAACTGGCGGCCTTGATGGTACCCGTTCATCAATGGCCCGCGATCCTGTTCGGCTTTGCTGCGGTAATCGCGGTGTGGAGCGTACTGGCGTTCGCGTTCAACTGGGTGGGCCACCGGGTCCGCCTGCGGTTCGGCCTGAGCGAAGAACTGCCCCAGCATCCTCGCACCTGGGACCTGGTCCGCTTCGCCCTGCGCAAGCTGGGCCCCTGGTTGGTCGCGCTGGTGTTCACGGTGTACCTGAGCTTCGTACTGCCCCCGTCGCTGGGTAAATCGCTGGCCATGGTGCTGGCGTATGCCCTGGTGGTCGGCACCTGCTTCTCGGCCATCTGCGTGATCGC
Organism: Pseudomonas sp. I3-I5; assembly: GCF_022699445.1. NCBI lineage: Bacteria > Pseudomonadati > Pseudomonadota > Gammaproteobacteria > Pseudomonadales > Pseudomonadaceae > Pseudomonas > Pseudomonas sp. I3-I5. The sequence continues at coordinate 3,402,945 of NZ_CP093940.1, forward strand.
GTTTTCCCTGCTGGACGGCCCGCACCGCCACCGGGCATTGCACATCCTGCGCCACCGTGCATTCCGGCCCTTGTGGCTGATCGGCAGCTTTGCCGCCTTCGGCGAGGCCATGAGCGACCCGCGCCTCACCGCTGCGCTGGGCATACACCTGGCCCATGGGGTGGCAACCCTGGCCAACGTCGTCGCCGCAGTGTGCACCGGCCTGTTCATCCTGCGTTTTCGCCGGCCGATTGCCCACCTGATTCGCAATCAACCCCTGTCGCGCCGCCTGACGCGACGAACCCTGAGCGACACCATCGAGATCCTGGGCAGTTTCTGGTTCATTCCGGCGCTGATTCTGGTGGCCATCTCGCTGTTCGCCACTTTCGTTTCGGCCGGTGATACCAGCACGGCGCTTCGCCAGTCACTGATGTGCACGGTGCTGGTGGTGGTGTGCATGGTGCTCAATGGCCTGGTGCGCCGCCACGCTGCCAACCCCAAGCGCGCCGGCAAGCGCCATGCGGTGTACGCCGAGCGGCTGCGCAACTTTGGCTACTTGTTGGTCCACCTGTTCATCTGGCTGGTGTTCATCGAACTGGGTCTTCGGGTATGGGGGCTGTCGATGATCAGCTTCGCCGAAGGCGATGGGCATGACATCAGCCTGCGCCTGATGGGCCTGGCAGGGACGCTGATTGTCGCGTGGCTGGTGTGGATCCTGGCGGACACGGCGGTACACCATGCGCTGGTCCGCTCGCGCCGCGGCATGGCCAACGCCCGGGCGCAGACCATGATGCCGTTGATCCGCAACGTGATGTTCGTGTTCATCTTCATCATCGCGGTGATCGTCGCCCTGGCCAACATGGGCATGAACGTGACGCCGCTGCTGGCCGGTGCCGGTGTCATCGGCCTGGCGATCGGCTTCGGCGCCCAGTCGCTGGTGGCCGACCTGATCACCGGGCTGTTCATCATCATCGAGGACTCCCTGGCCATCGACGACTACGTGGATGTCGGCGGCCACCTGGGTACGGTGGAAGGCCTGACCATCCGCACCGTGCGTCTGCGGGACATCGATGGCATCGTGCACACCATTCCTTTCAGCGAAATCAAGAGCATCAAGAACTACTCCCGCGAATTCGGCTATGCGATCTTCCGCGTGGCGATCCCCTACAACATGAACATCGACCAGGCGATCACACTGGTGCGCGAGGTCGGTCAGAAGCTGCGCAGCGATCCGCTGATGCGCCGCAACATCTGGTCGCCGCTGGAACTGCAAGGGGTGGAGAGCTTCGAGTCGGGTTCAGCGGTGTTGCGGGCACGCTTCAAGACGGCGCCGATCAAGCAGTGGGAAGTATCGCGGGCCTTCAACCTGGCACTCAAGCGCCAGCTCGACGAAGCCGGGCTGGACTTGGCAACGCCCAGGTTGTCGGTGCAGGTGGTAACGGCCGGCGCAGGCGCCATGACACAAACCGAGCCGTCCGGTTGAAGCCGGTTGGCCATGGATCGCGTCCTCGCTGGCGCCCTCAAGAGGCCGCCCGGCTAGCCTGCCTGTGCCCTGATGCAGATGGCGTCATGGCGCCAGTATTCAAGGTCGCAGTCGATCAGTTGCCCCTGCTGGTCGCTGTTGACCCGGGTGATTTGCAGCCCAGGGCTGCCTGCTGACACCTTCAACGCACCGGCCGCCTGCACGGGCAATGCGGTGGGCAGGATCTCGAAGCACACCTGCCCGTAGTGCAGACCGTACTGGCGCGCGTAGATTTCGGTCAATGACTGGGCCAGGTCGTGCTCGAGGATGGCCGGAAAGTAACGCGGGTTGAGGTAGTGCTCGGCGTACAGCACCGCCCTGCCGTCGATGCGCCTGAGCCTGCAGATGCGCACCACACTGGACAACGCCGGCAGTTGCAACCGCGCGCAAATGGCCGCCGACGCCGGCTGCAGCCGAGCCGACAGCAACTCGGTACTGGCGCCCCGCCCCTGCTCACGCACCATTGCATGAAAGTGGCTGCGCGCGATGAGGTCATAGCTCAAGCGTTCGGGGGCGACGAACCAGCCCCGCCGCTCCTCGCGATAGATCAACCCCCTTGCCTCCAACTGCACCAACGCTTCGCGCAGGGTGATGCGCGTGGTGGCGAAGAGTTCGCTGAGCCGGCGTTCGGCAGGCAGCTTGCCGCCAGGCGCCAAAAGGCCGTGTTCGATCTGCTCCTCAAGGGCGTTACAGATGGCTGTTACCGCGCGCGGTGGCATCGGCTGCATCAAAGGTTACCTATCTGGACTAGGCCAGCCCCACTACAGGGCACGGGGCACTGGATACAAGCCTAGGCAGGGCTGATGAACATCCCGTGACAAGACTGCCCGGCTGGTGCTGCCAGAAACGGGCCAGGCCTTGTGAAGCCCGGCTCGCAGGTGGTCTACGCTGTATTGCCAGAGGCCGCGATCAGGCAGCTGGACCTGGGGCTACATCAAATTGTCACGCTACCGGCCTACCTTGGCTCAAGGTTTGCTGACCTAGACCAAGGCTGCAGACAACGGCTTCATACACAACAGCGTTCGGTCGATGCACCCACCCAAGGAGCTACGGATGAAAAAGTTGTTCATGGCGTCACTGCTCGGTTCGGCAATCGCGTTCTGCACGTCGGCCATGGCCGCAGATGACCTCAAGGCACTGGAGGATGCCGCCCGCAAGGAAGGCATGGTCAACAGCGTGGGCATGCCCGACGCCTGGGCCAACTGGAAGGACACCTGGCAGGACCTGGCCAGCAAGTACGGGCTCAAGCACAGCGACACCGACATGAGTTCGGCGCAGGAAATCGCCAAGTTCGAGGCGGAGAAAGACAACGCCAGTGCCGACATCGGCGATGTGGGCGCAGCGTTCGGACCCATCGCCATCGCCAAGGGCGTAAGCCAGCCGTACAAGCCAAGCACCTGGGACCAGGTGCCAGAGTGGGCCAAGGACAAGGACGGCCATTGGGCGCTGGCCTACACCGGCACCATCGCGTTCATCATCAACAAGGACCTGATCAAGGAGTCAGAGCGGCCCAAGACCTGGCACGACCTGGAGCGCGGCACGTACAAGGTGGCCATCGGTGATGTCGGCACCGCCGCCCAGGCCGCCAATGGTGTGCTGGCCGCCGCCATCGCCTACAAGGGCGATGAGAGCAACGTGGCCCCAGGCCTGCAACTGTTCACCAAGCTGGCCCAGCAAAAGCGCCTTTCTCTGGCTAACCCGACCATCCAGACCCTGGAAAAGGGCGAGGTGGAAGTGGGCGTGGTCTGGGACTTCAATGGCTTGAGCTACCGCGATCAGATCGACCCCAAGCGCTTCGAAGTGCTGATCCCATCGGACGGCTCGATCACCTCGGGCTACACCACCATCATCAACAAGTACGCAAAACACCCCAATGCCGCGAAGCTGACGCGTGAATACATCTTCAGCGATGCCGGGCAGATCAACTTGGCCAAGGGGCATGCACGCCCGATCCGCGCCGAGCACCTGAAGTTGCCGGAAGATGTGCAGGCCAAATTGCTGCCCAACGAGCAATATGCGCCTGCGCAGCCGATCAAGAACGCCGAGGTGTGGGAAGCGACCTCCAAGAAGCTGCCGCAGATGTGGCAGGAGCAGGTGATCATCGAGATGGAATGAGGCATGCAGACGGGCCTGCCAGCTGCCACGCTGGCCGTCCCGCCTGTATGGCAGCCCCAGCGAGCCGGCGTCGCGCCAGCAGTAACTCCCCGGCGCGGCGCCGCGCAATGCGAGCGCCCCCTTCCCCGATGGTTTTTTGCGGAGTCATCAATGAGCCACAACGTCATCCTGGTGCTGTTGGACGGGCTGAACTATCAGGTTGCCCACCACGCCATGGGCCACTTGCACGCCTATGTCGAGGCCGACCGCGCCGCGCTTTACCGCATGGAGTGCGAGTTGCCGTCGCTGTCCCGTCCGCTGTACGAGTGCATTCTCACGGGTGTGCCCCCTATCGACAGCGGCATCGTGCACAACAACGTCAACCGGCTTTCCAACCAGCGCAGCGTGTTCCACTACGCCCGCGAGGCCAACCTGGGCACGGCAGCGGCGGCCTATCACTGGATGAGCGAGCTCTACAACCGCTCCCCGTTCGACCCCCAGCGTGACCGGCATACCCATGCCCCCAAGTTGCCCATCCAGCACGGGTTGTTCTACTGGGACGATCGCTACCCCGATTCACACCTGCTGGCGGACGGCGAATACCTGCGCCGGCGCCATGCGCCCAACTTCCTGCTGGTGCACCCGATGAGCATCGACGATGTGGGCCACCACCATGGGCTGGACAGCAGCCAATACCGCAATGCTGCCCGCAGCGCGGACATCCTGCTGGCCGATTACCTGCCCAGGTGGCTCGACGAGGGCTATCAAGTGCTGGTGACCGCCGACCATGGCATGAACAACGATCGCTCGCACAACGGGCTGCTGGCCGAAGAGCGCGAAGTACCCCTGTTCGTGTTCGGCGCAGCCTTCAGCCTCGACCCATCGGCCAAGCCACTGCAGACCGACCTGTGCGGGACCATCTGTGAGTTGCTTGGCGCCGCTCACGACAAATCGGTCTGCCGGGAGTTGCTCAAATGAGCCAATCGCCTCGTGGCCGTTACCTGGCGTTGCTGTGCCTGGTGCCCTTCGCTGCCGTTTTCGTGATCTTCCAGATCGCCCCGCTGGCCTGGGTGGCGCTGAGCAGCCTGCAGTCGGAGGCGGGTTGGGGCATGGACAACTTCAGCAAGGTGTTCGCCTCCAAGTTCTACCTGCAAGCCCTGCAACGCAGCCTGGAGATCAGCTTCTGGTCCAGCCTGTTCGGCATCATCATCGCGACCCTGGGCGCCTATTCGCTGCGTCAGGTGGACTCGCGGCTACGCGACTTCGTCAGTGCCTTTGCCAACATGACCAGCAATTTTGCCGGCGTGCCGCTGGCGTTCGCGTTCATCATCCTGCTCGGCTTCAACGGCGCATTGACCTTGTTGCTCAAGCAGATGGGCCTGCTGGAAGACTTCAGCATCTACTCCAAGAGCGGGCTGATCCTGGTGTACACCTATTTCCAGATCCCCTTGGGTGTCCTGCTGCTGTACCCGGCCTTCGACGCGCTGCGCGAAGACTGGCGCGAGTCGGCTGCGCTGCTGGGCGCCAATCACTGGCAGTTCTGGCGGCACATCGGGCTGCCGGTGCTGGCCCCGGCGCTGCTGGGCACCTTCGTCATCCTGCTGGCCAACGCACTGGGCGCCTACGCCACGGTCTATGCCCTGACCACCGGTAACTTCAACGTACTGCCCATACGCATCGCGGGCCTGGTGGCCGGCGACATCAGCCTCGATCCGAACCTTGCCAGTGCCCTGGCAATGGTGCTGGTAGGGCTGATGACGGTGGTTACCGTGGTGCATCAATGGTTGTTGAAAAGGAGCTACCATGCGCGCTGACCCCAAAGGAGGCGGCTGGTACCACCGCGCCGTGGTCTACCTGCTGTTTCTGATTCTGCTGATGCCACTGGCCGGTACCCTGCTCTACTCCCTGGCCACCAGTTGGTCGGCCACCCTGCTTCCCAGCGGCCTGACCCTGAAGTGGTACGTGGCGTTGTGGAGCGAGCCGCGCTTTCTGGCGGCATTCGGCCAGTCGCTGCTGGTGTGCGTCGGCGCGCTGCTGCTGTCGGTCGTGCTGATCCTGCCACTGCTGTTCGTGGTGCACTATCACTTCCCCCGGCTCGACGCGTTGATGAATGTCCTGATTCTGCTGCCGTTTGCCGTACCACCTGTGGTGTCGTCGGTGGGGTTGCTGCAACTGTATGGCAGTGGGCCGATGGCCATGGTGGGGACACCGTGGATTCTGATCGGCTGCTACTTCACCATCGCCCTGCCCTTCATGTACCGGGCCATCACCAACAACCTGCAGGCCATCAATCTGCGCGACCTGATGGACGCGGCGCAGTTGCTGGGCGCCAGCACCTGGCAGGCGGCTTTGCTGGTGGTACTCCCCAACCTGCGCAAGGGCCTGATGGTGGCCCTGCTGCTGTCGTTCTCGTTCCTGTTCGGGGAATTCGTGTTCGCCAACCTGCTGGTGGGCACGCGCTACGAGACCCTGCAGGTGTACCTCAACAACATGCGCAACAGCAGCGGCCACTTCAACAGTGCGCTGGTGATCTCCTATTTCGCCTTCGTGCTGATCCTGACGTGGGTCGCCAACCGCTTGAACAAGGACAAGACCTGACATGAGCTACGTCAGCGTACGCAACCTGCAAAAAAGCTACGCCGGTAGCCCGGTATTCAGCCAGATCGATTGCCAGATCGAACGGGGCGAGTTCATCACCCTGCTCGGCCCCTCAGGGTGCGGCAAGTCCACGCTGCTGCGCTGCATCGCCGGGCTCACGCCCGTTGACAGCGGGCAGATCCTGCTCGACGGCATCGACATCGTGCCGCAGAGCCCGCAGAAGCGCGGTATCGGCATGGTCTTCCAGAGCTACGCGCTATTTCCCAACATGACGGTGGAGCAGAATGTCGCCTTCGGGCTGCGCATGCAGAAGGTCAGGGGTGATGAAAGCCAGGCACGGGTGCGCGAGGCATTGCAGCTGGTGGAATTGAATGACTTCGCCGCACGTTACCCTCACCAGTTGTCTGGCGGGCAATGCCAGCGCGTCGCCCTGGCCCGCTCCCTGGTCACCCGCCCCCGACTGCTGTTGCTGGACGAGCCGCTTTCGGCGCTCGATGCGCGTATTCGCAAACACCTGCGTGAACAGATCCGCGCCATCCAGAGGGAACTGGGTTTGACCACGATCTTCGTTACCCATGACCAGGAAGAGGCCTTGACGCTGTCAGACCGCATCTTCCTGATGAATCAGGGCCGTATCGTGCAAAGCGGTGATGCAGAGACTCTCTACACGGCCCCGGTGGACCTGTTTGCCGCCGGTTTCATCGGCAATTACAACCTGCTGGACGCCGACAGTGCCAGCCGCCTGCTGCAGCGGCCTGTCACCGGGCGCCTGGCCATACGCCCAGAATCCATCACACTGGGTCTGCACGGCGAACTCGACGCCCAGGTGCGCAGTCACAGCCTGCTGGGCAACGTGATACGTTATCGGGTGCAGGTACGCGAGGTAGAGCTGGTGGTGGATGTGCTCAACCGCTCACCCGCCGACCTGCATGCCGACGGTCAGCGGGTCAGCGTGTCGATAGACCCCAGTGCGCTACGGGAAGTGGCTTAAGGAGATGCATGTATGGCGCTAGCCATTTTCGATCTGGACGAAACCCTGATTCACGGCGACTGCGCGTCACTGTGGAGCGAACACATGGCCCGGCTGGGGTGGGTGGATGGTGACGCGTTCTTGCGCCGTGACCGCGCGCTGATGGAGGCCTACGGCAAAGGCGAGCTGGCGATGGAAGACTACATGGCGTTCAGCCTGGAGCCGATTGCCGGGCGGACCCTGGAAGAGGTCGCACACTTGGTCGAGCCGTGGGTGGAAGATGTCATCGAACCGATCATTTTCGGCGATGCCTGCCGCTGCATCGCCGAACATCGCAAGTGCGGGGACCGGGTGCTGATCATTTCTGCGTCAGGGGTACACCTGGTTGGACCGATTGCTGCACGCCTGGGCGTGGACGAATACCTGGCAATCGACTTGGAGGCCCGCAATGGCGTCTATACCGGAGCTACCCATGGCGTACTCACCTACCAGGAAGGCAAGATCACCCGCTTGATGGCCTGGCTGGACCAGGAGCAGGAAAACCTGGAGGGCGCGAGCTTCTATTCCGACTCGCGCAATGACCTGCCCTTGTTGCTGAAGGTGGATAACCCTTGTGCCGTGAACCCGGACCCGGTGTTGCGCGAGCATGCGCAAGCCCACGGTTGGCCGATCTTGAGCTGGCACTGAACCCGCGTTCGCTGTTCAGTGCCAAGGCTTGCCCTGCCCCCGTGGGCCTGCGTTCACGCAGGCCCGCAGGGACTATGAGGGCGCCATGAGGCCAGTACCCGAGCAGGCAAGCGGGCCCGACACTAGGCCAGGCTCGGGTCGATGATCATGACCAGCTTGCCGGACACCTGGTTGGTCTCGAGTTCGGCGTAGGCTGCCTGGGCGAACTCCACCGGGTAGGTATCGACCAACTGCGGTGACAACCGCCCCTCGGTGAACAGCGGCCAGACTTGCTGGTGCAAGTCACTCAACAGTTCGGCCTTGAATGCATCGTCACGGTTGCGCAAGGTCGAGCCCGTGATCTGCGCCCGCTTGCCCATGACCTGGGCCAAGTCCAGTTCGAACGTGCGTCCACCCATCACGCCGATGATCACCCAGCGCCCGTCGCGGGCCAGCAGCCTGAGGTTCAGCTCGCCATAGCTGGCGCCGACCGGGTCGAGAATCACATCGAATGGGCCGATGGCTTCCAGGTCATCGAGGTTCTGGTTGCGCACCACGCCACCTGACGCACCCAGGGCTTGGCAATACGCCAGTCGCTCGGCCGAGCCGACGCTGACCCAGACGCTGTTGCCGAACGCCTTGCACAGTTGAATGGCAGCCGACCCCACGCCGCTGGCACCGGCGTGCACCAGCACCTTCTCGCCGGCTTTGACGCCGCCCAGCTGGAAGATGTTCAGCCACGCCGTCGCGTAGACCTCCGGCAGGGCTGCCGCTTCATGCAGGCTAAGCCCTTCGGGCACAGGCAGCACGTGCCGCGCATCGACGATCACTTCCTCGGCCATGGCACCGCTGGCCAGCAGTGCGCACACCCTGTCGCCCACCCGCCAGGCTGCCCCGGCCCCCACTTCTGCGATCACGCCGGCACATTCCAGGCCCATGTAGGGGCTGGCGCCGGGCGGCGGCGGATAGAGCCCTTTCATCTGCAGCAAATCGGCACGGTTCAACCCCGCAGCCGCGACCCGGATGCGTACTTGTCCTGCGTCACACGCCGGACGTTCGGCTTCGACCCAGGTGACATGTCCGTCAACGCCTTGCAATGCCTTCACAGTGCCTCCATAGTTGAATCATATGACCGAGCCTGGGCCACCCGTGCCCAGGCTTTTTGCAGTATGCGCCCGGTTTTTATGGAACCGGCGAACGGAAAAGACGGCCTACTATGCGTGATCAATTGCCCCCACGTCGAATCAGCATGAAGCATTTCCTACCCAGCACCGCCCTGGCACTGATGATCGGCCTTGGCAGCCTTACGCTCGGCGGCAATGCGGCGGCCGCCAACAAATGGGACAGCCTGCAACCGGACCGCGACGAAATCGTCGCCAGCCTCAACGTGGTGGAGCTGCTCAAACGCCATCACTACAGCAAGCCGCCCTTGGATGACGCCCGTTCGGTCATCATCTACGACAGCTACATCAAGCTGTTGGACCCGGCGCGCAGCTATTTCACCGCCGCCGACATCGCCGAATTCGACAAGTGGAAGACGCAGTTCGACGACTTCCTCAAAAGCGGCAACCTCGACCCTGGCTTCACCATCTACAAGCGCTACCTGGACCGGGTCAAGCAGCGCCTGGACTTCGCCTTGGCCGAGCTCAACAAGGGCGTGGACAAGATCGACTTCACGGTCAACGAGACCTTGCTGATCGACCGCAAGGACGCGCCTTGGCTCAAGGACCAGGCTGCCCTGGACGACCTGTGGCGTAAACGCGTCAAGGACGAGGTGCTGCGCCAGAAGATTGCTGGCAAAGAGCCCAAGCAGATTCAGGAAACCCTGATCAAGCGCTACAAGAACCAGCTGGCACGCCTGGATCAGACCCGCGCCGAAGACATTTTCCAGGCGTACATCAATACGTTTGCCCAGTCCTACGACCCGCACACCAACTACCTGTCGCCGGACAACGCCGAAAACTTCGACATCAACATGAGCCTGTCGCTCGAAGGGATTGGCGCGGTGCTGCAAAGCGACAACGATCAGGTCAAGATCGTGCGCCTGGTACCGGCGGGGCCTGCGGCCAAGACCAAGCAGGTCGCGCCGGCCGACAAGATCATAGGCGTTGCTCAGGGGAACAAGGAAATGGTCGACGTCGTCGGCTGGCGCCTGGACGAAGTGGTCAAGCTGATTCGCGGCCCCAAGGGCTCGGTGGTACGCCTGGAAATCATCCCGGCGAGTAACGCCCCCAGCGATCAGACCAGCAAGATCGTGTCGATCACGCGTGAAGCGGTCAAGCTCGAAGAGCAGGCGGCCAAGAAGTCCGTGCTCAAACTCAAGCAGGACGGGCGTGACTACAAACTCGGCATTATCGAGATCCCGGCGTTCTACCTGGACTTCAAGGCCTACCGCGCAGGTGATCCGGAGTACAAGAGCACCACGCGTGACGTGAAGAAGCTGCTGACCGAGCTGCAGAAAGAGAAAGTCGACGGCGTGGTCATCGACTTGCGCAACAATGGCGGTGGTTCGCTGCAGGAAGCGACCGAGCTGACCAGCCTGTTCATCGAAAAAGGCCCTACTGTGCTGGTGCGCAATAGCGATGGCCGTGTGGATGTGCTTGAAGATGAAAACCCAGGTGCCTTCTACAAGGGGCCGCTGGCCTTGCTAGTCAACCGCCTGTCCGCCTCGGCATCGGAGATTTTCGCTGGCGCCATGCAGGATTATCATCGCGCGTTGATCATTGGTGGCCAGACCTTCGGCAAGGGCACCGTGCAGACCATTCAGCCACTTAACCATGGCGAGCTCAAGCTGACCCTGGCCAAGTTCTACCGGGTTTCCGGGCAGAGCACCCAGCACCAGGGCGTATTGCCGGACATCGACTACCCGTCGATCATCGACACCAAGGAAATCGGCGAAAGCGCCCTGCCCGAAGCGATGCCATGGGACACCATCCGTCCTGTCGTCAAGCCTGCGGTAGACCCCTTCAAGCCTTACCTGGCCCAGCTCAAGGCTCAGCACCAGGCACGCAGCGACAAGGATGCCGAGTTCATCTACATCCGCGACCGCCTGGCATTGACCCAGAAACTGATGACCGAAAAGACCGTCAGCCTCAATGAGCAAGAGCGTCGGGCGCGTCACGATGAAGTCGAGGCCAAGCAACTGGCTCTGGAAAACATCCGTCGCAAGGCCAAGGGCGAGGAACCGCTCAAGGAGCTGAAGAAAGAAGATGAGGATGCATTGCCGGCCGAGGATGAAGACACCAAGCCGGAAGACGACGCCTACCTGTCGGAAACCGGGCGCATCCTGATCGATTACCTCAGCGCCAGCACCAAGGTGGCTAAGAAGTAAGCGGCAGACCCTGGGGAGGGACGATCCATTCGCCACCTTCCCCTGATGTGTAAAAAAAAGCCGGGCTCATTGATGCCCGGCTTTCTTTTTGGGTCATTGGTAGGAGCGCCTGGAGAAGGGTTGGAGGGCTCAGCGTTGCTGGGTCTGATCAGGCGGGATCGGGATACGTGTATTCGAATACGCGTGCGACTTCAGAGGCATGCCAGGAAGCGGCCTCCATGCCATCGACAGGCCCTGTGAAGCGCCCTAACCGCTCGACGCACTCAAAGAAGCCTGTGCGCGGCAAGCGGCTGGCACCCTGGCTGATCACCAATGAACTGCGCAGGGGTTGTTCGGCACGCGCATCCAGCACTGCCAGGTACTCAAGCGCTGCGGTCAGTGTCTGCATGGCAGGACTTGGCAGTTGCAGGCGCTCGATGAGCGCTCGGTAGGTCAGCAAATGACGTTGCCGTCGGGCCAGATCCAGCTCGCCCAGCAGGTTGTCCCAGTGCTGGCGGCTGATCCTGACCTGACTCATGAAGCCTCGCTCCAGCCAGGCACACCCAGGTGCCAGGCCAGGGCACGGCGAATGGCGGCATCGGGCTCCCGCTCGCCCGACTCGATCATCGCCAGGTAAGCCGGGCTCACCCCCACATTGCGGGCCAGGTGCTCGGCGGCGATGCCTTTGTCCCGGCGTATGGCACCTACTTCGCTAAATGCGGGCAAAGCGGCATGTGAGGCGGCTTCTTCGACAGGTGACTGTACTGGGGTATTCGCTGGGGCCTGCCCTGCTGCCTTGAGCAGCGCCTGGTAGTCTTCCCACGGTACGACGGCATACTCGGGTTGACCGTCGCGGCTGATGACCTGAATATCCATTGCAAAAATCCCTTCGAGAGGACTACTGAAGGTAATCCATTGGCGTGTTTCATGTGCCAATTATATGACCAAGTTCAGGATCTTTGCAGTCGAGCGCCGGCAGGGTTCTACCGTGTCACTGACGCCTCAAGGGATTTCACGCTCCAGACGCAGGTCTTCGGGGGTGGCTGGAAGACGCTCAACTACCTGCAGCCGTTCTGGCGACTGGGTGTCCCGCCAGGCCTTGAAGCGCTCCAGTTCATCGGAAACGGTCTTGAGCACCCACCCCAGCACGGCGATGTCATCCAGAAAACCTACGCCCAGCAACCAGTCCGGGATGGCGTCGATGGGGCTTACGAAATAAAGCAGACCGGCAACGATCGTAATCAAGGCCTTGCGGTTGATCGCCCGGTACTCGCCTCGCCACCATGCCAGGCACAGGGCCTGCATCAACTTCACGTCTTCGCGCAGTTTGCCCAAGCGTGGCCCTTTGCGGGCCACCGCGAACAGCAGCGCCGGCAAGCGCCCACGGCTGAGCAGGCGCTCTGCCAGGGGCAGGAAGCGCGTGAAATTCCAAGGTGCCTTCATAGTGCCTCCAGACGGAAAAGGTTATCCACATTTATTGTGGATAACCTTGTGAACAGGGGGACGTTTCCGAGCCCGCTGGCCCATAAACAGGGCACCGGACAAGATCGGGCATTTTTTACACAGCGGTTACAGAGCACTGCGCGGGCCCGCCCTAGGACAGTTATTTCAGACGCAGCTTACACCCAGCGCCTGTCCTTGTTCGGACCATGGGCGCCAGAGCAGGTTCGAACGGGATGCCCAAATGCGAACGTCCTGTAAGGCAGCTCCGCCACAGGTTCAGCACGGCTCTGAATGTCATCAGATACCCGTGTAGGCGGAGTACGCTGTACCCGCGCAGTTACGGCCTTGCCGGGGCTGCGGATCGGCCGCGCAGCCTCCCCAGGATTTAGCTTTGCCGCAGATACTATTAGGGCCGCATAGCGGCCCCAATGGTATCAAGTGAACCGAACGCTCCGTGATGACAGCGCGCTCGTTTCAATCGAAACACGCCTTACTTGGCAGGTGCTTCAGCCGGTGCGTCGGCAGGCGCTTCGGCCTCAGGCTCACCACCTTGCAGCTGCGCTGGGTCCTTGATCGCGATCAGTTCCAGGTCAAACACCAGAACCGAATTGGCTGGGATCAACGGGCTCGGGCTCTGGGCGCCGTAGGCCAGGTCAGCAGGGATGAACAACTTGTACTTCTCGCCAACGTGCATCAATTGCAACGCTTCGACCCAACCTGGGATCACGCCGCTGACCGGCAGGTCGATCGGGCTGCCGCGCTCGACGGAGCTGTCGAAGACCTTGCCGTCGATCAACTTGCCTTCATAGTGAACGGTCACCACGTCGGTTGGCTTGGGCTGCGGGCCATCGGCCTTCTTGACAACTTCGTACTGCAGACCCGAGGCGGTGGTCACCACGCCTTGCTTCTTGCCGTTTTCTTCAAGGAACTTCTTGCCCGCAGTGGCCGCCTCTTCGCTGGCCTTGGCCAGGCGTTCTTCGGAACGCTTCTGCAAGGCAGTGAAGGCTTCTACCAGTTCTTCGTCCTTCAGGCGCTGCTCTTTCTTGCCAACGGCGTCCTCGATACCCAGCGCTACCGCCTTGGAATCGAGGTCGTCCATGCCTTCCTGCGCCAGGCTCTTGCCCATGTTCAGGCCAATGCCGTAGGAAGCTTTCTGCGCAGGCGTCTTCAGTTCGGGGCTGCTGGCCTGCTGATCACAACCAGCCAGTACCAGGCCTACCAGGGCAACCGCAGCCGCCAAACGATGCTGTTTCATGCTAATTCCTTGTTCATGCGCCATAAGGGCAATCAGGGTAGAGGCCGCGAGCTTAGCAGGCGGCCCTCACCAATGGCTACCGGCATAGGAGCGGGTTTGAGTAAGTAAGTTCAGCAAGTGAATCGTTATTCATCAACCAGGTAACAGCTTCATGCCATGACCTGACAGATCCCCCGCGCCAGCGCTAAAGTCATGTTTAAAACAGCAGGTACCGACAAAGAAATCATCCACGATCAAGTGACGCATCGGTGCTCGACGGTGGCATGTGGGTATGCGGTGGGTCTATGCTTTGAGGCATTCTAGCTGGAGTGATTATTCGCGTTTATGTCCAAGGTCATCATCAAATCCTCCGCCGAGCTCGACCTGATGCGCCGCGCAGGCCAACTGCTGGCACAGGTGTTCGCCGAACTCGACAGTTTCATCCGTCCAGGCATCACCACCCTGCAGATCAATGACCACGCAGAAGACTTCATCGTCCAGGCCCTTCGGGCAAGACCGGCCAGCAAAGGCCAGTACGGCTTCCCCTATGCGCTCAATACCTCGGTCGATCATGTGGTGTGCCATGGCATGCCTGACGCCGATGAAGTACTCAAAGAAGGTTCGATCGTCAACGTCGACATCACGCTGGAACAAGGCGGTTACATTGCTGACTCTTCTAAAATGTACGCCATCGGGCAGATCGATGATGAAGCCCGGCGCCTGATCGACACCACCTATGCGGCGCTGTGGAAAGGCATCGAGCAAGTACGACCTGGGGCCACCCTGGGTGACATTGGCCATGCCGTGCAGGCGCATGCCGAGGCCGCAGGCTACAGCGTGGTCCGAGAGTATTGTGGGCATGGCATTGGCCAGCAGATGCATGAAGCGCCAGAGGTGCTGCATGTCGGTCAGCGCGGCATGGGCATGAAGCTCAAGCCAGGCATGGTGTTCACCATCGAGCCCATGATCAACCAGGGCGGGCGCGGCACCCGCACGCTCAAGGATGGCTGGAGCGTGGTGACACGTGACGGCAGCCTGTCAGCGCAATGGGAGCACACGGTGGCCGTGACGGACGAAGGGTTCGAGGTACTGACCCTGCGGGCCGAGGAGCGCCCAGGCCTCAATGGCCAGGCGGCCCGGGCCTGAAAGGCGACTATAAAACTGAAATGCAGGCATAAAAAAAGCGACCCTAGGGTCGCTTTCTTATTGCTTCAGGGTGTTCAGTGGGCCCTTGAAGCTGAATATGGCGCAGCGGACGGGACTCGAACCCGCGACCCCCGGCGTGACAGGCCGGTATTCTAACCGACTGAACTACCGCTGCGCTATACATCGAGTGGTGGGTGATGACGGGATCGAACCGCCGACCCTCTGCTTGTAAGGCAGATGCTCTCCCGGCTGAGCTAATCACCCATGTCTCTCGGTGTGGCGCGCATTCTACGGACAACTTTCAATGCTGGCAAGCACTTATGGCTTTTTTTTATACCCTGCACGTTCGCATGAAATTCAAGGCATAAAAAAAGCGACCCTAAGGTCGCTTTCTCGTTGCTTCAGGGTGTTCAGTGGGCCCTTGAAGCTGAATATGGCGCAGCGGACGGGACTCGAACCCGCGACCCCCGGCGTGACAGGCCGGTATTCTAACCGACTGAACTACCGCTGCGCTATACATCGAGTGGTGGGTGATGACGGGATCGAACCGCCGACCCTCTGCTTGTAAGGCAGATGCTCTCCCGGCTGAGCTAATCACCCTTCGTCTCGGTGTGGGGCGCATTCTACGGACGGCCCTGCCCCCTGGCAAGCACTTTCTTTCACTTTATTTCGAAAAAAGTACAGATCTTTCAACGACCTAGCGTAACGGCCCGATTTCGTCCGGTTTGTGCACTGCTGGCCCTCTGACAGGGTTGGCCTTCCGGGGCTGGTAGGAGAATAATGCCCGCCTTATGCATTAATGAGAGACTTCCCCGATGTGGTTCAAGAACCTGCTGACCTACCGCCTGACCCAGGACGTGCCCTTCGAGCCTGAAGCCCTGGAGGCTGCCCTGGCCAGCAAGCCAGCCCGTCCGTGCGCCAGCCAGGAGCTGACCACCTACGGTTTCGTCGCCCCGTTCGGCAAGGGCGAAGATGCCCCGCTGGTGCACGTCAGTGGCGATTACCTGCTGATCGCTGCACGCAAGGAAGAACGTATTCTGCCCAGCAGCGTGGTCAATGACGCGGTCAAGGAAAAGGTCGAAGAGATCGAGACCGAACAGATGCGCAAGGTCTACAAGAAGGAGCGTGACCAGATCAAGGACGAGATCATTCAGGCCTTCCTGCCTCGCGCCTTCATTCGCCGCTCGATGATCTTCGCTGCCATCGCCCCGCGCCTGGGGGTGATTCTGGTCAACTCGGCCAGCGCCAAACGCGCCGAAGACCTGCTGTCCACGCTGCGCGAAGTGATGGGCTCGCTGCCCGTGCGGCCGGCCACCGTCAAGATCGCCCCGGTGGCCACCATGACCGACTGGGTCAAATCCCAGAATGCCGCCGAAGGCTTCTATGTGCTGGACGAATGCGAGCTGCGCGACACGGCCGAAGATGGCGGCATTGTGCGCTGCAAGCGCCAGGACCTGACTGGCGAGGAAATCCAGCTGCACCTGAGTACCGGCAAGGTCGTGACCCAACTCGCCCTGGCCTGGCAGGACAAACTGTCGTTCGTGCTGGACGACAAGATGGTCATCAAGCGCCTGAAATTCGAGGAACTGCTGCAGGAGCAGGCCGAGCAGGATGGCGGTGACGAGGCCGCGCAGCAGTTCGACGCCAGCTTCCAGCTGATGATGATGACATTTGCAGAGTTCCTGCCCGTGCTCTTCGAAGCTTTGGGCGGCGAAGAAATCCCGCAAGGGGTGTGAGCCCGCTGCGGGTTGGCAGTACCCACGACACTTGAGTGCGGCACCGTTGCCGCACTTGACCCCCTGCCTGCAGCGACAATGCCCGGGCATGCAGTCGAACTGGAGATAACCCCATGCGCGCCCTCGCCGCCTTGAGTCGATTCGTCGGCAACACCTTTGCCTTGTGGGTATTGGTGTTCGCCGTGCTGGCCTTCCTGCAACCGCAATGGTTCATTGGGTTGAAGGTGGCCATCGTGCCCTTGCTGGGGCTGGTGATGTTCGGAATGGGCCTTACCCTCAAGCTCGACGACTTCGCTGCCCTGGCCCGCCAACCCTGGCGGGTCATGCTGGGGGTGGTCGCGCATTTCGTGATCATGCCGGGCATGGCCTGGCTGCTGTGCCAGCTCTTCGAGCTACCGCCGCAGATCGCCGTGGGCGTGATCCTGGTCGGCTGCTGCCCGAGCGGTACGGCCTCGAACGTGATGGTGTGGCTGTCGCGCGGCGACCTCGCGCTGGCCGTGGCCATCGCAGGCGTCACCACGCTGCTGGCGCCACTGCTGACCCCTGCGCTGATCTGGGTCCTGGCGTCGGCCTGGCTTCCGGTGTCCTTCATGGATATGTTCTGGTCGATCCTGCAGCTGGTCATGCTCCCGATCGTACTCGGCGTGCTGGCCCAACGCCTGCTGGGTGAGCGCGTGCAGACCGCAGTTCAGGTTTTGCCACTGGTATCGGTGGTGAGCATCGTACTGATCGTATGCGCCGTGGTGGCCGCCAGCCAGGCGAAAATCGCCGAGTCGGGGCTGTTGATCATGGCGGTGGTCATGTTGCACAACAGCTTCGGTTATTTGCTGGGGTACATCACCGGCAAGCTGTGCAAACTGCCCTTGGCCCAGCGCAAGTCGCTGGCGCTGGAGGTCGGCATGCAGAACTCCGGGCTAGGAGCAGCCCTTGCCGCTGCGCACTTCTCGCCCCTGGCGGCCGTGCCCAGTGCGCTGTTCAGCGTGTGGCACAATATTTCCGGGGCGCTGCTTTCCACCTGGTTCCGGCGGCTGGAGGACACCTCCTCCGACGTCGAGGGCGCAAAACGTGTCAGACGCTGACAGGCGATTGGCCCGCAGGCTTGCCCGGCAGACCGTAGATGTGCACCATGGGCTCACGGTGAGGACGACCTCACGACGCCCAGCGTGATCATCCAGGGGACGGCCCCATCACTTGCAACGATGGAGACGCATCATGTCCTGGATCATCCTGTTCTTCGCCGGCCTGTTCGAAGTCGGCTGGGCCGTTGGCCTCAAGTATACCGACGGTTTCAGCAAGCCTCTGCCCACCGCGCTGACGGTTGCCGCCATGGCCGTCAGTCTCGGCCTGCTGGGCCTGGCGATGAAAGAGCTGCCGCTGGGGACGGCCTATGCCATCTGGACCGGCGTCGGCGCGGTGGGCACCGTGATCGCCGGCATCATCCTGTTCGGTGAGTCCATGGCGTTGGTTCGACTGGTCAGCGTGGCACTGATCGTATGCGGCCTGATCGGCCTCAAGGTCAGCGCCAGCTGATACCGGTCAGCTGGCCAGGTTTGCTCAGCGAATGCCTGCGCGCAGGCCAATGACCTGCTCGCGCAGCCGCTCTGGTAGCGCCTCCTGTGCAGGGATGGCGCTGCCTGCCACGACGGTCACCCGGGACCACATTCTTCTGAAAAACCCTTTGGCCGGGTCGCGACTGAAGAAACTGCCCCACAGCCCTTGCAGCGCCAGGGGAATCACCGGCACCGGCGTCTGTTCAAGGATATGGCTCAAGCCGCCCTTGAACACGTCGACCTCACCATCCCCTGTCAGCTTGCCCTCGGGAAAGATGCACACAAGCTCGCCGTCAGCCAGGTAACGGGCAATGCGGGTGAAGGCGCGTTCGTACGTCGCCAGGTCCTCGCTGCGTCCGGCAATCGGAATGGCGCCTGCGGTGCGAAACACGAAGTTGAGCACGGGCAGGTTGTAGATCTTGTAGTACATGACGAAACGAATGGGACGGCGTATCGCGCCAGCGAGCAACAAGGCATCGACGAACGACACGTGGTTGCACACCAGCAATGCCGCGCCTTCGTCGGGAATGTGCTGCAGCCCCTGGTGCTTGACGCGGTACATCGAGTGACTGAGCAGCCAGATGAGAAACCGCATGGTGAATTCAGGCACGATGCTGAAAATGTAGGCGTTGACGGCGATGTTCAGCAGCGAGACGACCAAAAACAGCTGCGGGATGTCCAGCCCAGCCACGCCCAGCAGCACCATGGTCAACAGGGCCGATACCACCATGAACAATGCATTGAGGATGTTGTTGGCAGCGATCACCCGCGCGCGCTCGTCTACGGCGGTGCGTGCCTGAATCAATGCGTACAGCGGCACGATATAGAAACCGCCAAACACCCCGAGCCCGACGATGGACAGCAGAATCCACCACGCCTGGCTCAGGCCCAGCAGGTCGAGCCAGTCATGGGCGCTGGCAGCGCTGGGCACATCCCCGGAATGCCACCACCATAGCAGGCCGAACACGGTCAGGCCAAAGGAGCCGAACGGCACCAGCCCGATCTCCACCTTGCGCCCGCTCAGTCGCTCACACAACAAGGAACCCAGGGCGATGCCCACCGAGAACAGCGTCAGCACCAGGGTGACCACGGTGCCATCGCCGTGCAGCCAGTCCTTGGCATAGGCCGGGATCTGGGTCAGGTAGATGGCGCCGACGAACCAGAACCAGGAGTTGCCGACGATCGAGCGCGATACCGCAGGCGGCTGGGCAAGGCCCATGCGCAGGATAGTCCACGACTGCCTGAAGATGTTCCAGTCCAGCTTCATGTGGGGTGAGGCAGCGGCGGCACGGGGAATCCAGCGGCTGGCCAGGTAGCCCAGTACGGCAGTGCCCACTACGCCACCGGCTACCACCGCGGCATAGCGTTCGGTCGACATCATCACCCCGGCGCCGATGGTGCCGGCGAGGATAGCCAGGAAGGTGCCCGTCTCCACCAGCCCATTGCCGCCTACCAGCTCTTGCTCACGCAGCGCTTGGGGCAGGATCGAGTACTTCACCGGCCCGAACAGCGCCGAATGGGTACCCATGCCGAACAAGGCCACCAGCATGAGGGCCAGGTGATTGGTCGCAAACCCCAGCGCGCCGATCGACATGATGCCGATCTCCGCCAGCTTGATCACACGAATGAGCGCGTCCTTGGGAAATTTCTCCCCGAACTGTCCACCCAGCGCCGAAAAAAGAAAGAACGGCAGGATGAACAGCAAGGCACACAGATTGACCCAGATGGATCGGTCACCGTCCCCAAGGCTCAGCTTGAACAGGATGGCCAGGATCAGCGACTGCTTGAACAGGTTGTCGTTGAACGCACCGAGCGACTGAGTAATGAAAAAAGGCAGGAAGCGCCGCTTGCCGAGCAAGGTGAATTGCGAGGAATGACTCATCGTCCTTGGTCCTGGGTGAAGCCGCGAGGGCACGGGTGAAGGAAGGTCGTGGGGATTGCACAGATATCGGGGATAGGCAACTGGTAGATCTGCGAGTAGCGAGCTTGATCACTCAGGTGGCAATGTCAGGGAAATTCGCCCAGGAAGTCAATGGAATGACCCCTCCCCGCAAGCGAGCAACCCGCTCACCTGCACTCACGGCCATGTTGATGCTTTGCGCAGCGATAGGGCCTGTCACCGCCCTGGCTAACAAGCCTGACGCGCAGCAAAAGACGTTCATCGACAATTTGCTCTCGCAGATGACCTTGCAGGAAAAGATCGGACAGTTGCGAATGGAATATGCCGCTCAAGGTGATGCGCCTCAAGACATGAACACAGCCATCGCAGCCGGGAATGTGGGGGCGATGTTCACCCACCCGGCTGCCAACAGTACGGATTTGCGCAGGCTACAGGCCATGGCGGTCGAGCGTAGCCGGCTGGGTATCCCGCTGTTCTTTGCAGGTGATGTAATCCATGGACGTCGCACCATTTTTCCCATCAACTTGGGTCAGGCGTCCAGCTGGGACCTGCGCGCGGTGGAAAAAAGTGCACGCGTTGCAGCAATCGAGGCGACCAACGATGGCTTGGACATGACCTTCGCTCCCGTCTTGGATGTCAGTCGCGACCCGCGGTGGGGACGCATCTCCGAAGGCTACGGCGAAGACACGCACCTGGCCTCGCGCATGGGTGAGGCTGCCATCCGCGGTTTGCAACGACCGCATCTGGCAGCACCGGACAGCCTGATGGTTTGTATCAAGCATTTTGCCGGTTATGGAGCGGTTGAGGGAGGGCGCGACTACAACACGGCTGACATGAGCGAACAACGCCTTCATCAGGATTACCTGCCCCCCTTCAAGGCTGCCATCGAAGCCAAGGCCGGTGCCGTGATGACTGCACTGTCCAGCCTTAATGGCATCCCTGCAACGGCCAACGGCTGGCTCTTGAAAGACCTGCTTCGCACACAGTGGCAGTTCAAAGGCTTAGTCATCAGCGACCACGGCGCAGTGGCAGAGCTGATAGACCATGGCGTGGCCCGTGATGGCACCCAGGCGGCCAAGGCAGCGCTGACCGCTGGCACACAAATGAGCATGAGCGACCGTCATTACCGTGACCAGCTGGCTGGCTTGATCAAGCAAGGACAGGTCAGCGAAGCCGAGCTGGACGGCGCGGTTCGCCAGGTGCTCACAACCAAGTACGAATTGGGCCTGTTTGATGCCCCTTATCAGCGCCTGGGTGCCGACGCCGCTAGCGAGCAGATCGGACAGCATCGTGCCCAAGCGCGGGATATGGCGCGCCGCTCCTTGGTGCTGCTGAAAAACCGAAACCGCACGCTGCCGCTGCATAAAAGCATGAATATCGCCTTGATCGGCCCATTGGCCGATAACGCGGCAGACATGCTTGGCAGTTGGTATGCCAATGGCAGACCCGAGGAGGTGGTCACGCTTCGCTCCGGCATGCATCAGGCTCAGGCGGGCAAGGGTCGATTGCGCTATGCCAAAGGGGCCAACATCATTGACGATCCATCGGCCCTGATGCTTCTTGCGGACAAACACGTCGACATCGATCCAAGCCCTCCCGCAGCGATGCTCAAGCAGGCCCTGGCGGTGGCTCGGCAAGCCGATGTAATCGTCGCGGTGCTTGGCGAGGCGCGCGGCATGTCCCATGAGGGTGCGAGCAGGACCGAGCTGGGTCTACCCGGCGGACAACGTGCGCTGCTCAAGGCATTGAGCGATACCGGCATTCCAGTGGTACTGGTTTTGATGAATGGCCGCCCGCTTGCCCTCGACGACGAAACCAAGTGGGCCGATGCCGTACTGGAAACCTGGTATAGCGGGAGCGAGGGGGGTAATGCCATCGCTGATGTGCTGTTTGGCGACTACAACCCCTCCGGGAAACTCCCAGTGACGTTCGTGCGCAACGTCGGCCAGATCCCCCTGTATTACAACCATCTGAACACCGGCAGGCCGTTCGACGCCATCAACCCCGCACCTTACCGGTCGCGCCACTTCGACGTCGATGACACCCCTCTTTTTCCTTTTGGCTTCGGGCTGAGCTACACCCAGTTCGATGTCTCAGCCCCACGCTTGTCCACCGACCGTCTGCGTCCGGGTGAGCGCTTGAAGGTTCGAGTCACTGTTACCAATCAGGGACCGTTGGCGGGCGAAACAACCGTGCAACTCTATCTTCGGGACCTGAGCGCCTCTGTCAGTCGGCCCGTCAAAGAACTCAAAGGCTTCCAGAACATCTTCCTGGAGCCTGGTGCTGCCAGAGACCTGACGCTGGAGATTGCACCCACCGCGCTAGCATTCGTGGACCGTAACCTGCAATGGGTGACCGAGCCCGGTGACTTCGAAGTGATGGTCGGACTGGACTCGCACCACGTCAAAACAGCCACATTCGAACGCCTGCCGTGACTGCTTGCCCCGACGACCCCGCTACAGGATCGCTATAGGTTGACCGAAGCCTTGCGTACCCATTCTTTGACTCAATTGAAACGGTACAAGTCCTTGGCCGTCTCCAGCAACAGCGCCTTGCGCAACTCGCTGGAGCAGCCTAGGGCCTGCAATTGCTCGAGCGCCTGGCCATAACTCATCGTGCGTTCGTGCTGCGTATGCGGCCAATCGCTGCCCCACATCAGGCGCTCGGCCCCATAGTGCGCTTCCAGCGCGCCCAGCGCCTGGCGGGCGAACAGCTCGTTCTGCTCGGGCGAGCCTTCCAGGCGGTAGATACCGGAAACCTTCACCCAGACATTGCCCTGCCCGCCCAGGGTCAATAGGTCGGCGAAGCCTGCCTGCCCCAGCCCGCTGCGCGCATCGGGCCTTCCCAGATGGTCGATGACGATATCCAGCCCGTACGGTTGCAGCGCCCGCACCAGGGTGGGAATGTCCGCCAGTTGTCGATGCAGTTCGACGTGCCAGCCCAGTTCGGCCATGCACGCGAAACGATGGCGCCACTGCGGGGCCGCAAGGTCCGGCAGTGGTTGCCCCATCAGGTTCAGGCGCACGCCTCTGACCCCAAGCTGGTCCATCTGTATGAGGGTTTGGCGCGCAACGTCCGGCTCAAGCATCACCACCCCCCGCAGGCGCCCCTGAGCGGCTTGCAGGGCACCCAGCAGATAGCCATTGTCGGTCCCCAGGAAACTGGGCTGCACCAGAACGCCGTGACTGAAACCGTGCGCCTGCAACTGGCTGAGGTAATCCGCCAACGGTGCATCGTACGCGGGGGCATAACGGCGCTCGCGCGCCAATGTCAGCCCTTGACTGAACACGTGGGCATGGCTGTCGATGGCAATCATGGATGAAGCAGGGTTGTGAGGCATGTCTTTGATCTTTCGGTCAGGTTACTGGGCGGCCACACCGGGCGCTTGCGGGGCAGGCTCGAGGTTGCGGCCGCGCGTTTCAGGCAGGCACAGTGCAGCGATCACCGCCACGCCGTAGGCGATGCCGGCATCAATGCCGATGGCGGTACCCAGCGACATGGATTCGCTCATGTGCCCGACCAGGAAGGGGAAGACCGCCGAGAGCACACGGCCAAAGTTGTAGCAGAAGCCAACCCCCGCTCCCCGCACATCGGCAGGATACAGCTCGTTGAAGAAGGCGCCGAGGCTTGCTGGAATGCCGGCTGCGAAGAAGCCCAGCGGGAAACCCAGGAACAGCATCTGCGTATTGCTCAACGGGAAGAAGACATAGGCCTGAACCGTCAGCACGCAGCACAGCGCAAACAGCAGGATGTTGCGACGCCTGCCGATGCGATCGATCAACAACCCGCTGACCACGCAGCCACACCAGAACGCAAAGATGATCACCGCCAGGTAGCCACCGGAATTGAGCACCGACAAGTTGCGTTCGGTCTTAAGGAAAGTCGGCAGCCAGGTCATCACCGCGTGGTAGCCACCATGCGCCCCCAGGCCCAGCAAGCCGCCCAGCAACGTGACGCGCAGCAATTCAGGGCGAAAGATCCCCGCCATCGAGGCGAAGAAACCCTGGGGAATGGCGTTCTGTTTCTGCAGGCGTTGAAAGCTGTCCGGTTCTGGAACGTTGCGACGCACCCAGATGATCAGCAGCGACGGCAACAGGCCCACGAAGAACATCACGCGCCAGGCGAATTCCTGCGGCACCAGCGAATAGATCAAGGTGAACAACGCTACCGCCAGGCCCCACCCTACCGCCCAGGCGCTTTGCACCGTACCCACGACCTTGCCGCGGTACTTGGGGTTGATGGTCTCGGCCATCAGCACGGCCCCGGCCGCCCACTCCCCACCAATGCCAAAGCCTTGCATGGCCTTGACGAACAGCAGTGGATAGAAGCCTGTGACGAAAGCCGAGAGGAATGTGAAGCAGGAGAACCACAGGATCATCCACTGCAAGGTGCGCACGCGGCCGTACCGATCCGACAGGGTTCCGCCAAGCCAGCCGCCGATCGCCGAGGTCACCAGGGTCAGGCCACTGATCAGGCCCGCATCGCCTTTGGACAGCGAGAAAGCCGCGATCAGCGCGGGAATGGCCAGGCCGAACATCTGCACTTCCAGCGCATCGAGCGACCAGCCCCCAAAACAGGCCCAGAAGGTCTTGCGTTCGCGCGATGTAATTTGGCGGTACCAGCTGAACATGATTCTTATCCTTTTAAGGGTGAAGGGTACGCTGGGTTGCCCTCAACGCAGACAACCGAGCAGGCGAAGCCACTGCGCCCTGGTGACGGGGCGCAGGCAGGTAAAGAAGTTTGAAACGGCGCGGTCAGCGAATATCGATGCGGTAGCGGAAGTGCTGCGCGTGTCCCCGCGACCGGCGCCACTCCAGGGGTTTGCCGGCGTAGTCACGGGCCAGCCGTTCGATCACCACAATAGGGCTGCCGGCCGGTACCTGCAGAAGGCGCCCATGCACTTCATCCACGGCCTCGGCAGTCAGGGCTTCTTCGGCGGCTGCGACCACTTGCCCACACAGCTGTTCGTAGATCGGGTAGAGCAATGGGCCCTTGTTATCCAGATCAGTCTCCAGCAGCAACTGGAACGGCTGGCG
Source organism: Pseudomonas sp. I3-I5 (assembly GCF_022699445.1). Classification (NCBI taxonomy): domain Bacteria; kingdom Pseudomonadati; phylum Pseudomonadota; class Gammaproteobacteria; order Pseudomonadales; family Pseudomonadaceae; genus Pseudomonas; species Pseudomonas sp. I3-I5. The sequence goes on from NZ_CP093940.1 coordinate 3,428,129, forward strand.
GGGCAGCCAGATGTCCTCGGCCAGCACGGGCTGGGCATCGAGCAGACGAAGCCGCTGCAGATGGATCACATCGGCCCCGGGTACGAGCCCCAAGGCCTGAGCCACGGCAGACGGTGCCGCCACGGCGTTCATGCTCAGGATGCGACTCATCGGCACGACGCGCTCGCCGTTGACAGCTTCGAAGCGGAAGAAGCGAAACAGCGAGGATTGGAACTGTGGACGGCGGATGAAGGTACCTCGCCCCTGCTGGCGCTCAAGCACGCCTTCGGCGACCAGCGCATCGATGGCCTTGCGCACCGTGCCCACCGACAGGTCGAATTCACTCGCCAATGCAGCCTCGGTGGGGATCGCCTCACCCGGGTGCCAGCGGTTGTTGGCGATCTGCGCTACCAGATGGTCGCGTAGCTGTTGATAGCGTGGCAGTCGTGTGTCGCTGGCGAGTGGAAGCATGGCTGTATTCTCGTCTTGTTATATAGACATCTATATGAATTTTTCGAGAGTATTTGCTTCCAGGCATCGCCTGTCAATCCTCCACCCGTCTGCTGGGCCCCGCACGAGCCTGCAATTTGGGTGCGTCACGCTGCGACCACCTGCCACTGCGACCATCGTCTGCGCTGACGGCGCGCCACCTGTCGTGCCAGACTGGCTGACCGGGCCTCGTTATCCATTTAGCTTCGGAGTCACCATGTCGTTGTCCAGCGGGCTGATCGCCGCGGTCGCCCTGGCCTATATGGCCGTCATGTTCGCCATCGCATTCTATGGCGACCGGCGCAGCACCCCTTTGCCGCCCAAATTGCGTGCCTGGGTGTACAGCCTGTCGCTGGCGGTGTATTGCACCAGCTGGACGTTCTTCGGCGCGGTCGGACAAGCGGCCGAGCAGCTGTGGGCATTCCTGCCGATCTACCTGGGGCCGGTATTGCTTCTGGTCTTCGCACCCTGGGTGGTGCAGAAGATGGTGCTGATCAGCAAACAGCAGAACATCACTTCCATTGCCGACTTCATCGCTGCCCGTTACGGCAAATCCCAGACGCTGGCCGTGGTCGTGGCTCTGATCTGCCTGGTGGGCGTGCTGCCCTACATCGCCCTGCAGCTCAAAGGCATCGTGCTGGGCGTCAATCTGTTGATCGGCGCCAGTGCAGACGCCACCGGCACGCGCGTACAGGACACTGCGCTGGTGGTGTCGCTGGTGCTGGCGCTGTTCGCCATCGTATTCGGCACGCGCAGCCTGGACGTCACCGAGCACCACCGGGGCATGGTGCTGGCGATCGCGTTCGAGTCGTTGATCAAGCTGTTGGCGTTTCTGGCCGTGGGGATCTTCGTCGTCTTCAACCTGTACGATGGGTTCGATGACCTGTTCACCCAGGCGCGCCAGTCCATCGAGCTGCACGATTACTGGACAGAGACCATCAACTGGCCGTCGATGGTGGTCCAGACGGCTGTCGCCATGATGGCCATCATCTGCCTGCCTCGGCAGTTCCACGTGACCGTGGTGGAAAACATCGAGCCACAGGACATGCGCCTGGCACGCTGGGTGTTCCCGATGTACCTGGCCCTGGCTGCACTGTTCGTGGTGCCCATCGCCCTGGCGGGGCAGATGTTGCTGCCAGGGACGGTGATGTCGGACTCGTTCGTGATCAGCCTTCCCCTGGCCGAGGCCCACCCCAGCCTGGCGCTGCTGGCATTCATCGGTGGCGCGTCAGCGGCTACCGGCATGGTCATCGTAGAAGCGGTCGCGTTGTCGACCATGGTGTCCAACGACATGCTGCTGCCCTGGTTGCTACGTCGCAACAACGCCGAGCGACCGTTCGAGGTGTTCCGGCACTGGATGCTTTCGGTCCGGCGGGTCACCATCGTGGTCATCCTGCTGCTGGCGTACGTCAGCTACCGCCTGCTGGGTTCTACGGCCAGCCTGGCGACCATCGGCCAGATCGCGTTTGCTGCCGTGACCCAACTGACGCCCGCCATGCTCGGGGCGCTGTACTGGAAACAGGCCAACCGCCGGGGTGTATTCGCAGGTCTGGCGGCGGGCATCTTCCTGTGGTTCTACACCCTGGTGCTGCCCATCGCCGCCCACAGCCTGGGCTGGTCGTTGCAGGTATTCCCAGGGTTGGCGTGGTTGCACGGCAACCCCCTGAATCTGCCGATCAGCCCGCTGACCCAAGGCGTGGTGCTGTCGCTTGCCGGCAACTTCACCCTGTTTGCCTGGGTCTCGCTGCTGTCGCGTACCCGCGTGTCCGAGCACTGGCAAGCGGGCCGCTTCATTGGCCAGCAGACCAGCGCCCGCCCCAGCAGCAAGCCCTTGCTGGCGGTGCAGATAGACGACCTGCTGACCTTGGCATCGCGTTTCGTGGGTGAGGAGCGCGCGCGCCAGAGCTTCATCCGTTTCGCCTACCGCCAGGGCAAGGGCTTCAACCCCAACCAAAACGCCGACGGTGACTGGATCGAGCACACCGAGCGGTTGTTGGCCGGTGTCCTGGGCAGTTCGTCTACCCGTGCAGTGGTCAAGGCAGCGATCGAAGGCCGCGACATGCAGCTCGAAGACGTGGTGCGCATCGCCGATGAAGCGAGCGAAGTGCTGCAGTTCAACCGGGCACTGCTGCAGGGCGCCATCGAAAACATCAACCAGGGCATCAGCGTGGTCGACCAGAACCTGCATCTGGTGGCCTGGAACCGGCGTTACCTTGAGCTGTTCAATTACCCGGACGGGCTGATCAGCGTGGGACGGCCCATTGCCGACATCATTCGCTACAACGCCGAGCGCGGCCTGTGCGGCCCAGGGGAGGCCCAGGTGCACGTAGCCCGGCGTCTGCACTGGATGCGCCAGGGCCGGGCCCACTCGTCCGAGCGGCTGTTCCCCAATGGGCGCGTGATCGAGTTGATCGGCAACCCGATGCCCGGTGGCGGTTTCGTGATGAGCTTTACCGACATCACGCCGTTCCGCGAAGCCGAGCAAGCGCTGCGCCATGCCAACGAAAGCCTTGAGCAACGCGTGGCAGAGCGCACCTACGAGCTGTCGCAACTGAACCAGGCGCTGACCGAAGCCAAGAGCCATGCCGAAGCGGTCAGCCAGTCCAAGACTCGCTTTTTGGCTGCGGTCAGCCACGACCTGATGCAGCCTCTGAACGCCGCCAGGTTGTTTTCAGCGGCCTTGTCGCAGCAAGCCGAAGGCATGACCGAGGAAGCCCGGCAACTGGTTCAGCACATGGACACTTCACTGCGTTCGGCCGAAGAACTGATCAGCGACCTGCTGGACATCTCGCGCCTGGAAAACGGCAAGATCACCCCTGACGCCAAGCCATTTGCCTTGAACGAGCTGTTCGACACCCTTGGGGCGGAATTCAAGGTGCTGGCGGCAGAGAAAGGCCTGGCGTTCCGCCTGCGCGGCAGCCGCCTGCGGGTCAACAGTGACATGAAGCTGCTGCGCCGCGTGCTGCAAAACTTCCTGACCAACGCCCTGCGCTATGGCAAGAGCCCGATCCTGCTGGGTGCCCGCCGCCAGGGCGAGCGCCTGTGGCTGGAAGTCTGGGACAGGGGCCCTGGCATCGCCGACGACAAGCTGCACGTGATCTTCCAGGAGTTCAAACGCCTGGACAGCCATCAGACCCGCGCCGAAAAAGGCCTGGGCCTGGGCCTGGCGATCGCGGACGGACTGTGCCGAGTCCTGGGCCACACACTGGAGGTACGTTCCTGGCCAGGCAAGGGCACCGTGTTCCGTGTGAGCGTGCCGATCTCTCTACAACCAGCCCCTATCACTTCGGCGGTGGAGCAGCGCAGCGAGCCGCTGGCCGGGCTGCAGGTGTTGTGCGTGGACAACGAAGACAGCATCCTGATTGGCATGAACAGCCTGCTCAGCCGCTGGGGCTGTCAGGTGTGGACCGCACGCAGCCGCAGCGAGTGCGAGGCCCTGCTGGCCGAGGGCATGCGCCCACACCTGGCCTTGGTGGACTATCACCTGGATGAAGGCGACACCGGCACGCGCCTGATGGGCTGGCTACGCACCCGATTGGGCGAACCGGTGCCCGGGGTGGTCATCAGCGCCGACGGCAGCAAGGAAACCATCGCTCTGGTGCACGCCGCAGGCCTGGACTATTTGCCCAAGCCGGTCAAGCCGGCTGCATTGCGGGCCCTGCTCAACCGTCATCTGAGCCTGGTGCAGTAACTGCCTGGTCGGGCACTTCATCGGCGAAGGCGCGTTCGAGCAAGTCGGGCGACAGGCTTTTGCTGGCCCGGGCGCCGAGCAGCTTGAGCTGCTCGCTGCGACTGACGAGATTGCCGCGCCCTTCGCACAGTTTGTTACGTGCTGCCGCATAGGCCTTGTCCACCTGTTGCAGGCGGCTGCCCAGCTCATCCAGGTCCTGGATGAACAACACGAACTTGTCGTATAGCCACCCGGCACGTTCGGCGATTTCCCGGGCGTTCTGGCCTTGGCGTTCCTGCTTCCACAAGCTGTCTATCACCCGCAAGGTGGCCAGCAAGGTGGTGGGGCTGACGATGACGATTTGCCGGTCGAAGGCTTCCTGGAACAGGTTGGGCTCGGCCTGCAGTGCCGCCGAGAACGCGGCCTCGATGGGCACGAACAACAGTACGAAATCCAGGCTGTGCAGGCCTTCGAGGCGGCTGTAGTCCTTGCTCGACAGGCCCTTGACGTGACTGCGCAGCGACTGGACGTGCTGCTTGAGCGCCGCCTCGTCGTTGCCTGACACGAACTGCTGATACGCCGTCAGGCTGACCTTGGCATCGACCACCACCTGCTTATTGCCCGGCAACATGATCAGCACATCTGGCTGGAAGCGCTCACCGTCAGCGCTCTTGAGGCTCACCTGCGTCTGGTACTCCCTACCCTTCTCCAGCCCTGCGTGTTCGAGCACGCGCTCCAGGATCAGCTCGCCCCAATTACCCTGGGTTTTCTGCCCCTTGAGCGCCTGGGTGAGGTTGGTCGCTTCATCGGACAGACGCAGGTTGAGTTGCTGCAGGCGCTCGAGTTCCTTGCCCAGCGAAAAACGCTCGCGGGCCTCCTGCTGGTAACTTTCCTCGACACGCTTTTCAAACGCCTGGATACGCTCTTTCAATGGGTCGAGCAGTTGGCCAAGGTGCTGCTGGCTGGTTTGAGCAAAGCGCTGCTCACGCTCATCGAAGATCTTGGTGGCCATGTCGGCAAACTGGGCGCGCAGCGTATCGCGGGCCTCCTGCAGGTCTTCGAGACGCTGCTGGTGGCTTTCCTGCTGTTCTCGCAGCTCGGCTTCGAGGCGTGCGGCCTGGGACTCCAGACGGCGCTGCTCGGCCTCGCGAGTCGCGCGTTCCAGGTTCCAGGCGTGAGCGGCATCACGGGCGTTGTCTCGCTCGATCTGCAGCAGCTCCAGCTCTCGGCCTTGGGCTGCCAGTTGCGTCTGCTTGAGGGTATTGGCTTCGCTGAGATCACTGACTTCATCACGGCTGGCCTCGAGCTGCGCCTGCAAACCGGCATGGGCCAGCTGCGCTGCGTTCAGACGCTCTTCAAGCAAAGCACGCTCGCCATGCCGTGCTGCATGCCGACGCTGAAGCTGCATGACCCACACCAGGCACGGCACCGCGCCCGCCACCAAGCCCAGCAGAATGCTGGCCAGATCCACTGTCATGCCTACCCCGGTCACTGTCTGGCAAATTCGCTGAAGCTTAACAGCCTGACCGGCAGGTTGCCCGTGCCGCCGTCACCTGCAGGGGTCGTCAGTGCCCAAACCACTGACGCAGCAATCGACGGGCCTCATGGGACCCCTTCCCGGCCGCCAATTCCAGCCAGCTGCGGGCCTGCTCGGGCGAAGACGCCCGGCACGCCCGGGCATACTCCACTTGGGCACGACAATCGCCAGCGCGTGCGGCCTGGCGTAGCAGGTCATGGCCGATACGCCGATCACGGGCGCTGCCACAATCGCGGCAAAGCATCTGCCCCAGGCGGCTTTGAGCCACCACCACACCCTCGCGGGCTGGGCGCTTGAGCAACCGCCCAGCCAAGTGCTTGACCTGAGGCTTGTCACCCAGACGCGAATTGTCGAGTAGCCACAGGGCAACCTTTAGGGTGAACCGTCCGGAACGCTCTGCAGACGAGGACATGGGGCTGGCAAGTTGTTTACTGCGAGACTTCATGAGCGGCAGGTCAGGCAAATCGAAAAGCGCGCCACTCTACCGGTTTTCGACGTGCGGGCCTAACCCTGAGGATTTTTTTTATAAAAATTTCATGTGATTGTTTCTTGACGTTTGCAAGACGATGGATGGTCATTCGAACTGGTCTGATTCTTGGCGAGACCCGAGGCAGCTTGGCGCCAACCCCGCACTAGAGCAAGCGGCGGCGACAATCCACAGTTCCTGTGGATAAGTCGGTGGACAACACCCTATTCCCCCCCGCCAAGCCCCGAATTACGGGGGCTGCTGTCAAACTGACGATTTTTTCACCAACGAAAAATAGTGTTTTTTTTCATTGACTTAACTGGCTAGTCAAGTCATTGGCGACTGGAGCGAAAGGTGGGACAGGTTTGATACACGTCCTCCTTTCGGTGTGAACAAACATCAACCGCGCATCCTTTCGTATGTGAGCAAGGCGGCCAGGACACCCTTCGAGCACGCTCGGCCCCTTCCCACCGCCGGCATTAAGCGCCATACTGCTCGGCTACCCACGCACAATCAGGGCTTGCCTTCACCGAAAGGCTCAGGTAGGATGCGCCTCGTTAGTACCAAGCTGAAAGTCAATTCTGGCCCACAGTGTCCTTGCAGACTCGCTCTCCCAATAGCGCGCTGCTGAAACCAGGACCGGCCCTTTCGATGATTCGCCCGCAGCCGATACGCTGCCGCGACATCCATCACGAGTCCAATTGATCAGGATCCCGCGCGAAGGCCTAGAACCTTGGCTCCGCGTGCTGCCTGCCCTCTGAAGTACCTACCAGTCAGCCCAAGCGCCCACCATTGATTGCGCTCCCTCTGGCTGCTTTGTTCCAGCAGGTTCTCTCGTCCCTTAATAAAGACGTCACTGGAACGTTTCTATGATGCACGGATCTACTCCCCGTGTTTAATGCAGGAACCTCCAATAATATGCAAACTCAACATCAAATCCAGGCTGCAATCGGTACCCTTTCCCAGGCGTTCTCGCCGTTGAAATGCTTGCTCGTCGCACCCCGCAAAGGCAGCTTCAGCTTTACGCTGGTGGACGAACACGGTATCGCCTGCCATACCGAACGCCTGTACCACGAGCAGTACAGCCGCAGCGAACCGCTGCAGGCCGTCATCGCCCGTACCCGCCAGTCACTCACCGCGTGAGCGGTGAATGCTGCGGCATTCACCCATCAGATACACCCCCTCCCAGCTTGCCTGCACAAATCCAGCGTAATTGCCTTCGGGTATATCGCTCGGCTTGTCAGGCAGCAATCGATTTAAAAACAGCCTTTTACGTCACCCTTATCACACTACACTTCAACTCGAGCGGTGCACGCCGCTTCCGGCGGGCCTGACCGTTCACACAGCTGCCAAGCGCCTGCGCCCGCCGGTCCCTTACTGCTCGGGGGCACCATGGGTATTGCGGCCAAAGAACTACGTCAGCATGTCATCAGGCCCACACTGATCTACCTTGACCGTCACTGCGCCAGCGCCGAAGTGTTGTTGCTCGGCATCGCTGCCTGCCAGTCGGCTTTGGGATCGGCGCTGCACGGCAGACGCGGGCATGGCCTCTTTCGCATAGATGATCAGCGTCATCGGGCGCTCTGGGACGACTACCTGGCACGCGATCCAGACTTGGCCAGCCGTGTACGCGGCCTGGCCAGCCAACATGCCTTCCTGGGCGGACCCGACCTGGAACTCACCGTCAACCTGCGCTACGCCACTGCCATTGCCTGGCTGCTTGTGGAGGCCCAGGTGGTGACCTTGCCTGCCGTGGACGACCGGATGGGCCAGGCGCGTATCTGGCGGCAGATTTTCAACCCTCAGGGTCGCTTGCGAGACTTCACCGAAGCCTGGCAAGCCTGCATTGGTCAGAAACTGCCAGTAGCTTCTTGAGACGGTTCTTACAGACTCAACTGAGAAAAGGAATTTTAGTCGGATTGTCCTACAAAACCGCTCTATCTCCTGCGATTGCGCCTATAGCGCGACGCGTGATTTGTTGGTAGCTTTTCGCCTCGGAGATCCCAAGGAGTTCTAATAATGAAAAAAGTAATGCTCAAAACCTCCCTTGGCGTTGCTGTTGCGCTCGCATCGAGCCAACTGTTCGCCAGCGGCTTCGCGTTGAACGAACAAAGCGTCAGCAGCATGGGGACAGGTTTCGCGGGACGTTCCTCTTCTGCCGAGGATGCCAGCACCGTATACGGCAACCCGGCCGGCATGTCCCGCCTCAAGCGCCAGCAGGTCACCGTCGGTGGCGCAGCGGTCATCGCCAAAACCGATATCTCGGGGCCTGGCAGCAACCTTGGGGGGGAAACTGACGGTGACATGGTACCGGTCGTCGGCGTACCCATGGGTTACTACGTCAAGCCCATCGACGACCACTGGACCGTCGGCTTCGGTGTCTACGTGCCCTTCGGTCTGGTGACCGATTACGGCAGTGACGACGCGGCGCGCTATTGGGGCAAGAAAAGTCACGTGGAAGTGGTGACGTTCCAGCCTACCGTCAGCTATGCCTTCAATGACAAGGTATCGATCGGCTTCGGCCCGACCTTCAACCGGATCAAGGGCGAACTGGGTTCCAACCTGATCAACCCGGCCACCCCTGGGCGCAACGACGGTGAAGTCAAGATCAAGGGTGACGACACGGCAGTCGGCTACAACATCGGCCTGATGGTGCAAGCCACCGATCGCACGCGCATCGGCCTGACCTATCACTCCATGGTCGACTACAAGCTCGAGGGCAAGACCAAGGTCAACACCCCGCTGATCGGGCCATTCAACGGCAGCAAGTTCGATGCCTCGCTCAAGATCAAGACGCCGGAGTCGGTTGACCTGTCGGTCACGCATGAACTCGACGACCAATGGACGCTGTACGCTGGCAGCACCTGGACGCGCTGGAGCCGCCTGAAGGACATCACTGTACAGAACGATGTCCCGCGCCCATTGATCGGCTCTGCCTTCCAGACCATTTCGGAAGAACAGAACTGGCATGACACCTGGGCCCACGCCGTGGGTGCGTCGTACAAGGTCAACAAGGAGTGGGTGCTGCGCACCGGCTTCACGGTCGACCAATCGCCGACCAACAACCAGGACCGTTCGCCGCGCATCCCCACGGGCGATCGCAAGATCTTCAGCCTGGGCGCCGGCTGGAGCCCGAGCGAGGACATGACCATCGACGTGGCGTACTCCTACCTGTGGGAAGAAGACACCAAGGTCAATCAGGTCAGCGCCACCAAGGGCGCCTACCGTGCCAAGTACGAGAACAGCGCGCACGGTGTAGGGGCATCGCTCACTTACCGCTTCTGATCGTTACCGTTATCTTAAAAAACCGCCTTGTGGCGGTTTTTTCATGTTGGCACTTGCCACTCGTCGCCCAGGTGGTCGCGCAGGTAGTGCATGAAGGCGTGTACCTTGCTCGTGAGTGCGAAGCGGTCGGCCACGCAGAGATAAACGTCCATCGGTGCTGTCTGCGCGTACGCCTGCCCGTCAGGGCCATGTTCGAACAGCGGCACCAGGGCACCGCAAGCCAGGTGCGGCCGGGCAATGAACGCTGCCAGGCGCGTGATGCCGCCGTCATGCACCGCCATCTGCGTTAGCGCATCGATGTCGTCGCAGATGAGCACGTCACCAAATTCGGGCTCCAGGCGCTGCCCATCACGCATGAATCCCCAACGCAACAGACGGCCATCGACCGGGTAGCGAAACACCAGACAGCGGTGATTGCGCAGTGCCTCCGGCGTCTGTGGTACGCCTGCACTGGCCAGGTACCCTGGTGCGGCACAGCAGACGAAAGGAATGCGGGCGATGTGCTTGGCTATCAGGTGCTCGTCCAACTGGGGCGTGATGCGCAGGCTGACATCGATACCTTCACGTGCGTGGTCAACCTTTCTGTCGCTCATGACCAGTTCAATCGAAATGCGCGGGTACAGCACGCTGAACGCGGGTATCAGGGGCGCCAGGACGTGACGACCGAACGCAGAGGTCGACGCGATGCACAGGCGACCTTGAGGTTCGCTTTCCGGGGTCATCACCGCTTGTTCAGCGCGCGCCAAGTCACGCTCTATCAGCCTGACATGCTTGTAGTACTGGGTGCCGGCGGGAGTCAGCGTCATACGCCGCGTTGTGCGGGTCAGCAAACGGACCTGCAAATGCCCTTCAAGCCGGGCCAGGTTCTGGCTCACAGCTGCTGGGGTAATGCCCAGGCTGCGGGCACCTGCTGCGATACTTCCGGCTTCGACGACCTTGATGAAGCTGCGGATGGCGTTGAGCAGGTCCATGCTGTGCCCTTGGGATTCGTAAGTTTTGCTTTATAAAGGAGTTAGGCGGAGCGGTCTACTGGTGAAGCGCAGTGGGTTGATAGGGTAAGGCCTCAATCGGACTCCAGGAGGTCGCATGACTGATGTCACTCAAAGCCGTCGTCGCAGGTTGCATGTGAATGCCACGCCGTATGTGTTTGCCTTTTACATGTCGGCCATCATGGCATTGCTGATGTGTTTCGTGATCACGGCAGCTAATGCCGGAATCGATCAGGATTATATGAGCAACGTACTGAAAGCTTATCGATTGGCGATGCCGGTAGCTTTTGTGTGCGTGTTGATTGTAAGGCCGATTGTGGGAAGGCTGGTTGCGATGACCGTGCATACGGCTTGAATGGCCGTGCAGCTGCTATCGTGAATAGGTAGATTAATCATCAGCAATCGCTATGCAGGGTACCCTCTTCACTAACCCCCTACCTGTAAATAACGGTCACTGCTATCGGTTTGGCTGTTGATCTTGATCTTGATCTTGATCTTGATCTTGATCTTGATCTTGATCTTGATCTTGATCTTGATCTTGATCTTGATCTTGATCTTGCTCTTGCTCTTGCTCTTGCTCTTGCTCTTGCTCTTGCTCTTGCTCTTGCTCTTGCTCTTGCTCTTGCTCTTGCTCTTGCTCTTGCTCTTGCTCTTGCTCTTGCTTTTGATCTCCGCGACTTCAGAAGGCCGAACGCAGGTCTTGCGGAGGGAGGTGACAGGCATGGATGCCTGTCAAGCGCTGGGCCCCAGGATGGGGCCTACAGCGCGGTCCACCTGGGAGCAAGACCGGAGTGAGGGAACCCCGAAGCGCAGCGTAGGGGCCGTATGAATGGAGCGCAGCCTTTTTTGGTTACTTTTTGTGGCGTTTGACAAAAAGTAACTCGCCGTAAGGGCGAAAAGGTGATTAAGCGTCCCCATCGCAAATGGACTATGCTCTCTTTCAATACCCACACCAACCCAATCAAACTTCAAACTTCAAAGCGTTGGCACATATATCGAGTTGGTATTCATTGGCGCGGGTGGCGCACAGTCACCCTTCCGCCCTTACGGCGGCTCACTTTTTGTCTTGTCAAAAAGTAAGCAAAAACCGCCTGCTCCTATCATCCGGCCCCTACGCTGCGCTCCGGGGTTCCCTCGCTCCGGGCTTGCTCCCGGGAGGACCGCGCTGCAGGCCCCATCCTGGGGCCCAGCGCTTGACAGGCATCCATGCCTGTCACCTCCCTCCGCAAGCCCTGCGCTCGGCCTCCTGAAGTCGCGATCTGCGCCGCCTGGGCTACCGCGCGCTTAGAAGCAAGAGCAAAAGCATTAGCAAGAGCAAGAGCAAGAGCAAGAGCCAAAACAGCGCATTTCTCTGAACTTGAGAGTTGAGCAGCTGCCCAACTTTCTGGATTACACACCACCCCTGTAGGAGCGGTCGGCCCGGTACCCCAGGAAGGCCGCCCCTACAAGCTACTGTGGGTAATTGGCTAAGTATACTTAAGCACCTTATATATACTTGCCACAGATCAACTATACAGCTCCATCACTGGAAGCCCCCATGCTCTAACAGGGACCGCTACTTGATCAAACCAAAAAGATCAGGGCTGCGAGGCGATAGCCTTCTCAATCGCTGTTCTAAACTCGACGTCATCCGGTTTCGTCAAACTCGAAAAACTACCAATCACCTTGCCCTGGCGATCAATTACATACTTGTAGAAGTTCCACTTGGGCGCACTGCTCTGCCTGGCCAATTCAGCGAACATCGGAATCGCATCCTTGCCCCGCACCGCCTGCTCCTTGGTCATGGTGAACGTCACACCATAATTCGCGTAACACACCTTCGCCGTCTTCTCGCTGTCCGCATCCTCCTGCTTGAAGTCGTTCGAAGGCACACCCAGCATCTCCAACCCACGGCCATGGTACTGCTTGTACACCGCCTCAAGCCCCTCGAACTGCGGCGCAAACCCGCAATAGCTCGCCGTGTTGATCACCACCAAGGGCTTGCCAGCAAACCGCTCGCACAAAGCGACCTCACCCTTGCCCCGCAACTCCGGCAACGAACCCTGCAACACGGCCGGGCATTCGGTCGCCCAGCTGGACGCGCTGGCCATCAACGCCAATACCGGCACCACCATCCACTTCACGCTCATGACATCTCGCTCCTGCTCGATCAACCTTGAACTGGCAGCGTAGTGCCTAACAGGCGCCCATGCCCAATTGCATGAGCGCCATGCCGCCCTCGTGCCACCCCCACCAGACCAGCGTCAGCACCAAAAGCGCCGCCACCGCGAGGGCGATACGGATCAGTCCAGGGCTCATGCCGCTGTTGCCTGCAAGCGTGCCACAGGCCGTTCACGAACCGGCCAGTTGAGCGCCGCAGCCAAGACACTCAGCAGGATCGCGATCTGCCAGACCAGGTCATAACTGCCAGTACGGTCATACACCACGCCTCCTAGCCAACCGCCCAGAAACGCCCCAAGCTGGTGGAACAGGAAGACGATACCGCCAAGCATCGACAAGTTGCGCACGCCAAAGACCGTCGCGACGGTACCGTTGGTGAGCGGTACGGTGGACAGCCACAACAGGCCCATCGCAATACCGAACAGGTACGCGCTGAAGGCACTCACCGGCGCCCAGAGAAACAGCACGATGACGACTGCACGCAGCAGGTAGAGCCCGGTCAGTAACCGTGGCTTGGACAGGCGCCCGCCCAGCCAACCGGCCGTGAACGTGCCCACGATATTGAACAGGCCCACCAGGGCCAGCACGGTCGTGCCCGTGGTGGCTGGCAGATGCTGGTCTACCAGGTACGCCGGCAGGTGCACCCCGATGAACACCACCTGGAAGCCACACACGAAAAAACCTAGCGCCAGCAACCAGAAGCCGGCATGCCCACAGGCCTCACGCAGCGCCTCGCCCAGGGTCTGCTCGTTGCCGTACGCGGGCAAGGGCCGGTCGCGCAACAGGCCTACCAACGGCACGATGAAGGCGACCAGCAGGCCCAGTACCAGCAAGGCGGCCGACCAGCCCAGCCATTGGATCAGGCCGAGGGTGCCGGGCAGCATGGCGAACTGACCGAACGAACCGGCGGCACTGGCAATGCCCATGGCCATGCTGCGCTTTTCAGGCGGCACGGCCCGGCCGACGACGCCCAGGATGACCGAAAAGGACGTACCCGACAGGCCGATGCCGATCAACAGACCAGCGCTCAGTGACAACGACCAGGCAGAATCGGCCATCCCCATCATCGCCAGGCCCACCGCATACAGCACGCCGCCCACCATGACCACCCGCGAGGCGCCAAGACGATCGGCCAACGCCCCGGCGAACGGCTGGGCCAGGCCCCAGATCAGGTTCTGCAAGGCGATGGCGAAGGCAAAGACCCCCCGACCCCAGCCGAAATCGGCGCTCATCGGCGCCAGGAACAGGCCAAAGCCGTGCCTGACGCCCAGTGACAGCGCGAGGATCAGCGCCGCCCCAGCCAACACCCATCCACTGGTTCGCCATACAGACGTCATTGTTATTGTCTCCAGCCCATCGCAAGGTCGTCAGGTGCTGCCGCTGATAAAACCTGATATTCCAGGGACGGTGACCGCCCTGTACGTCGAGTCATCAAGGAAGCATTTGGTTACAGCATGAACGCTGGAGCCGACTGACAGCAAGCAGGACATCAGCAGACGTCGCCATTGGTCTATGGCCAGTCGTTTGCGTATCGGTTCGAACGCCGGCGTCGCCTGCCGTGGCAGCGGGTCGGGCACCCCCTGGTCGATCGCCTGCCAGTAACGCCAGGGCACTTTGGCGGTACCCAATTCGTAATCCATCCCGTCCCAGCTGTCTTCGCGCAAACTGTAGAACGCCCAGTGCACGCGGTGCTGATCGAGCACGCCCAGTACGTCCTCCAGGTACTGCCGGCAGCCTGACAGGCGGCGCGTGCAGCCGAACTCGCCCACCACCAGGCGCGAATGGGGCACGTTCGTGGCATCGGCCCTGTTCAGCGGGGCCTGCAGGTACTGCGCCACGCGCTGGCCGTCCCCTTGCTGAGGCTGGCCGGAAGACCGCGCTGCCGCGATTTGCTCAGCGGATCACGACAAGGCCCAGCAGGACGGTGAGCTCAAGCAGTTCCAGCAGTGCACCTGCGGTGTCGCCCGTGGTGCCGCCCAGACGATTGCACATCACCCTGCGCAATGCCACGAACACGACCGCCGTCAGCACCATTGCCCAGCCGGTCAAAGCCAGGCCCAGGCCAGCACAGGTCAACAGTACCCATCCCGCTGCGCGGCGGGGCATGTGATCGGCCAGTGCCTGGCCTAACCCGCCAGGGCGCACATAGGGAGTACACAGGAACAACCCCAGCATCGCTGCTCGACCAATGACCGGTGCAAGCATCAGTTGCAGGCCAGCCCCCTGCTCGATCAGTGCCCACAAGGCGCAGAACTTGAGCAGCAGCACCAAAACCAGCGTCACCACCGCTGCCGGCCCGCTGCGCGGGTCCTTCATGATCTGCAGCGTGCGTTCACGATCACCAAACCCGCCTAGCCAGGCATCTGCGCTGTCTGCCAGGCCGTCCAGGTGCAGCGCGCCACTGAGCAGCACCCAGAGGGTCAATAGCAAGGCAGCATGCAGCGCCGCCGGAACGCCTTCGAGCCAGTGGCTGGCCAGCCACAGCACCAGACCGAACAGCAGCCCGACCAAGGGGTAGTACAACAACGAGCGGCCCACTTGGCGTGGCGTTGGCATGCCAGGCAAGGTGACAGGGAGGCTGCTTAGAAACTGCAGGGCAATCCAGAATGGCTGCATGCTAACCCTCCTCAGCCAGCTGGCCATCCTCGCCGACTTGCAAGCACACCCGTGCGCCATGGCCGACTTCCACCTGCAACAGCTGCGCCCTGGGCAGGCCCCGGGCGCGGGCCAGCAGCAGGCGCATGACACCCCCATGGGTGACCAGCAGTACGCGCTTGCCGGCATGCTGGCGGTACAACCCCTCGATGGCTGTCAGGACGCGCTGCGCAAACGCCTGGACCGGCTCGCCATTGGGCGGCGTATAGCCATAGGGGTCAGCCCAGAACTGCCCAAGCGCCTGTGCGTCGTGTTCCATGATCTGCAACGCCGTACGCCCTTCCCAATCGCCGAAATGCAGCTCTTGCAATGCAGGCTCGCGCTGCACGGGCAGGCCCAGCCTGGCGCCCAATTCATCGGCGAATCGGCCACAGCGCTGCAACGGCGAACTGACCAATGCCTGCCAAGGCCCTGCGTCGGCCACGGCAGCGCGCATTTGGGCCCAGCCCTTTTCGGTCAGGGCGTCATCGAGGCTGCCACGCAGGCCACCTTGCTCGGTTTCCCCGTGGCGCAGCAGGTCGAGCCTCATGCCGGGCGGTCCTCCACGGCAGCCTCGGCAAAGGTCGCCATCTGCGCGTGTAGCGCGCAGGCCAGCCGCAGCAAGGGCACGGCCAGCGCGGCACCGCTGCCCTCACCCAGGCGCAGCCCCAGGGCCAACAGAGGCTCGGCCTGCAAGGCGCTCAGCACCGCCTGGTGACCAGGCTCCGCACCTTGGTGGGCGAACAACAGCCAAGCGCGGCACTGCGGGTTGAGGCGCACGGCCACCAAGGCCGCCACGGTGCAGATGAACCCGTCCACCAGCACCGCCACACCCGCCTGGGCGCATGCGAGATAAGCGCCGACCAGCGCCGCCAGCTCGAAGCCCCCCACACAGCCCAGCGCACGCAGCGGCTCATCGGCCGCCAGGCGGTGCAAGGCCAGGGCTCGCTCGATGACGTACGCCTTGTGCTGCACGCCGGCGCTGTCCAACCCGGTGCCTGGCCCGCTCAATGTGGCTGGCGGACAGGCGAGCAGTACGCTGGCCAGCGCCGCCGCTGCGGTGGTGTTACCGATGCCCATTTCGCCGCCTATGAACAGCTGTGCACCGTGGGCCGCCGCCCGCAGCGCGCTGTCACGACCTGCCTGCAGGGCGGCGTGCAGTTGTGCCTCGCTCAGGGCGGGCTGTTGGGCAAAATTGGCCGTACCGGGGCCAAGGTGCAGGTGGCGAACGCCCGGCAATGCGAGCGTCGGGTCGACAGTGCCGAGGTCGACCACCTCCAGGGTGGCGTGCAGTTGGCGCGCCAGTACGCTGATGGCTGCACCCCCGCCGACGAAATTGCGCAACATCTGGCCCGTCACGGCCTGAGGGTACGCCGAAACGCCCTCCTCGACCACGCCATGGTCGCCCGCGAACAGGCTGATGGCGACGTGCTCCAGCGACGGCCGTTCGCAGCCCTGCAGGCCTGCCAACTGAATGGCGAGCGCTTCGAGCTGGCCGAGCGAACCGGCAGGCTTGGTCAATTGTTGCTGCCGCTCGCGTGCTGCGGCCATGGCCGCCTCGTCAAGGGGCTGGCAGGGCATCTGCCACCAGACAGGGTTCATGATGCAGGTCCTTTGAGCGTGAGTGGGAGGCCGGCGACCGTGAGGATCACCTGCTGGCAGCGTTCGGCCACCGCCTGATGCACGACACCGGCCAAGTCGACGTAACGTCGCGTCAGCTCGCCCATGGGCACCACGCCCAGGCCGGTCTCGTTACTGACCAGGATGATGTGGCCGGGCAGGTGCTCAAGGCAGTCCAACAAGGCATCACGCTCCTCGGCCAGCCGGCGCGGGTCGTCCAGCATGAGCAGGTTGGTCAGCCATAGCGTCAGGCAGTCCACCAGCAGGCAGCGGTCAACGGCCGCTTCGGCCTTCAGTACGGCGGCCAGGGCCAAGGGTTCTTCGATCAACCCCCACTCCACTGGCCGGCGCTGGCGGTGCAGCTGCACCCGCTCATCGAGTTCGCCATCCAGCGGTTGACTGGTGGCGATATAGGTCACGGTCAGGCCGCAGGCGGCTGCCCGCTGCTCGGCCAGGCGGCTCTTGCCAGACCGGGCTCCGCCGATCACGAACGTACGCACGTCAAGGTACTCCACACAATTGGCGCAGGCGCTGGGTGTCCAGGTGCTTGTCCACCAGGTCAGCCAGGCGTTCGATGTCGCGCTCGCGCAACGCCTCGTAGTCGATCAGTTGCACGTCTTCAAGCCCAGCCCAGCGCAGCAGGGCCGCGCAGGAGGCGCTGCCCTCGAACAACCCGTGCAGGTAAGTGGCCAACACCTGGCCGTCCGTGCTGATGGCACCCTCGCAGCGACCGTCGGCCAGGCGTATAGCTGGTTGCGCCAGCGCAGGGCCAGTGGTGACACCGGCATGGATCTCGTAACCGGTCACAGGCGATGCATCCAGGTGCAAGGTCCCGGCGACGTTGCGCAACTGCTTGTCGGCTTCCAGCACCGTGGCGTAGTCCAGCAGGCCGAGCCCGGGGCTGGAGCCTGCAGCGCCTTCCAGGCCCAGCGGATCGTGCACCTCGCGCCCAAGCATCTGCAGGCCGCCGCAGATACCGATCACCTTGCCGCCATAGCGCAGATGGCGTTCGATGGCCTTGTCCCAGCCGCGCGCACGCAGTTGCGCCAGGTCGCCACGGACACTCTTGGAGCCTGGCAGGATGATCAGGTCCGCTGGCGGCACCGGTTGACCGGGGCCGATGAACTGCAGGTCGACCTGCGGGTGCAGGCGCAGCGGGTCGAAGTCGGTGTGGTTGCTGATACGTGGCAGCACAGGCACGATCACCTTGAGCACACGCTGCTGCTTTTCGCCCTGGCGCCGGTCGATGCCGTCCTCGGCTTCAAGGTGCAGGTCGGTGACGTACGGCAGCACGCCGAGCACGGGTTTGCCGGTGCGCTGCTCCAGCCAGTCGAGCCCGGGTTGCAACAGGGCGATGTCGCCCCTGAAGCGGTTGATGACGAACCCTTTGACGCGCGCCTGCTCGCTGGGCGACAGCAGTTCGAGGGTACCGACCAGGTGGGCGAACACACCCCCGCGGTTGATGTCGGCGACTAGAATCACCGGGCAGTCCACAGCCTCGGCAAACCCCATGTTGGCAATGTCGCCAGCCCGCAGGTTGATCTCGGCCGGCGACCCTGCGCCCTCCACCATGACCACCGGCCAGCCCTGGCTCAGGCGCTGGTGCGAGGCCAGCACGGCCTGCATGGCGATGGCCTTGTAATCATGGTAGGCAACCGCGTTCATGCTGGTCACCGCACGGCCATGGATGATCACCTGGGCGCCGGTGTCGCTGTTGGGTTTGAGCAGCACCGGGTTCATGTCGGTGTGCGGCGCCAGGCGACAGGCTTGGGCCTGCACCGCCTGGGCCCGGCCGATCTCGCCGCCGTCGGCGGTCACGGCGCTGTTGAGGGCCATGTTCTGCGGCTTGAACGGCACCACGCCGATGCCCTGGCGCAGCAGCCAGCGGCACAGGGCAGTCACCAGGGTGCTCTTGCCGGCGTCGGAGGTGGTGCCTTGCACCATCAGGGTCGTCATGTAAGGTCCTTGCGGTAGGCACTGAGGGCTTGGGCCAATCGTCGTTCGTCCGCCTGGCTGGGCGGTAACCCGAAACGCAGGGCCGCCGGCTGCTCGAACAGGCGCACCAGCACCCCGTGTCGTGCGAGGTGATCGTGCAACCGGGCGGCATGCTCGCACCGCACGTACTGGAACAGGTCACAGCCGCCGGCGGGCGCCAGCCCTGCATGGGACAGCAAAGCCGCCAGGCGTTCGCTGGCGCCTGCACAGCGCTGGCGCTGCAGCTGCTGCGTGGCCAGGTCGGTCAGGCTGGCCTGGGCCAGCACCCGGCTGGGGCCGTTGATGGTCCACGGGCCGAGCAATTCGGCCAGGCGCTGCAGCACGCTGTGCTCTGCGGCCACGAAGCCCAGGCGCACACCGGCCAGGCCGAAGAACTTGCCGAACGAGCGCAGCACTATCAAACCCGGGCATTCGGCACGTTTGATCACAGTGTTTGCGGGGCTGTTGTCCATGAAGGCTTCATCGACCACCAGCCAGCCGCCGCGTGCTGCCAGGCGCTGATGCCACCCCAGCAGTGTGGGCGCAGGCACGACGCGGCCGGTGGGGTTGTTCGGATTGACCAAGACCAGCACGTCGAGGTTGTCGATCGCGTCGTCGACCTGGTGCTCATCCAGCTCAAGCAACGTGTGCCCAGTCCGCTGCCAGGCATAGGGGTGCTCGGCATAACAGGGTGTCAGCACTCCGACTCGGCTCGGGCTGCGTAACAGCGGCAGGGCCTGGATGGCAGCCTGTGAGCCCGCCACGGGCAGCAGTCGCGTGGCGCCGTAGTAGCTGCACGCCGCCTGCTCAAGGCCATCGTCTGTTTCCGGCAGGCGTGCCCAGGCTTCGATAGGGATCGGCGGTATCGGGAAGGACCAGGGCGCAATGCCACTGGACAGGTCCAGCCACTGCTCGCGGGCGATGCCATATTGCCGAACCGCACGCAGCAGCCGGCCTCCATGTTCAAGCATTCAGGTAAGCTCCCAGACACAACACCAACAGCCACAGCCATACCCCACGCTGCACCAGTGTCCAGCCGCCCTCGATGGCATCGGGGCTGGCCGCAGGGCCGTCGCCCAGGCGCGGGCGGTCGTGCAGTTGGCCGTGGTACACCGCGGGCCCGCCCAACTCGACACCCAGCGCCCCTGCCCCGGCCGCCATGACCGGGCCAGCATTGGGGCTGTCCCATAGCGGCCCCTGGCGGCGCCAGCAGGCCAGCGCCAGGCGGGTTTTGCCCAGCACTGCGTAGGTGAGTGCGACCAGGCGCGCCGGCACATAATTGAGTACGTCATCGATGCGCGCCGCGCACCAGCCGAAGCGCTCGAAGCGTTCGTTTCGATAGCCCCACATGGCATCGAGGGTGTTGCTCAGTCGATAAAGCACCACCCCTGGCGCCCCGGCCACGGCAAACCAGAACAAGGCGGCGAACACGGCATCGCTGCCGTTTTCCAGCACCGACTCGGTGGCCGCCCGCGCCACCGCCGTCTCGTCCAGCTCACGGGTTTCACGGCTGACCAGATACCCCACTCGCCGCCGTGCTTCTTCCAGATCGCCCTGGCGCAAGGCCGTGGCCACCGGCAGCACATGTTCGCCCAGGCTACGCAGCCCCAGGGCGCAGTACAGCGCCAGCACATCGACCAGCCAGCCGATCACCGGCAGCCAGGAGAGCATGAGGGCCAGCAAGGTCAGCGGCACCACGGCCAGGAACCAGGCGCTCACGCCATGACTGCGCCAACCGCGCCCGCCGGCATTGAAGCGCCGCTCCAGGCTGCTGGCCATGTTGCCGAAAGCGACCAGCGGGTGGCGCCGCCGCGGCTCACCGAGCAACGCATCCAGGGCCACACCGGCCACGCTCAGCAACGCCACGCTCATACGCCTTCTCCCCACCGGTTTTCAAACAGCATCTCGTGCAACGGTCGTTCTTCGGTCCAGCTCTGCATGACCAGCATGGGCGCAGGATAGAATGCCGCCACCGGCCCCAGGCACAGCACGGCCACGGGTTTGGCGCCGCTGGGCATGCCAAGCAACGCTGCCAGCGCCTGGGGATCGAACAGCGATACCCAGCCCATGCCCAGCCCTTCGGCACGGGCGGCCAGCCACAGGTTCTGGATCGCGCAGGCGAGCGAGGCCAGGTCCATTTCAGGCAGGGTGCGGCGCCCGAAAATGTGAGGCTCACGGTTGTCCATCAAGGCGGCGACCCATAGTTCGGCGCAATCGTTGATGCCCTCTACCTTGAGCTTCATGAATTCGTCCGAGCGCTCGCCCAGCGCTTGTGCAGTCAACGCCCGTTCGGCCTCCACCAGGGCCTGGATGCGCCCACGCAGGGCCCGCTCGGTGATGCGGATGAACCGCCATGGCTGCATCAAGCCCACGCTCGGTGCCTGGTGGGCTGCGCTGAGTAACCGTGTCATGACCTGCGGCGCCACCTCCCCTTGAGCGAAATGGCGCATGTCGCGCCGCTCGCCGATGGCGCGGTAGACCGCGGCACGCTCCTGGTCGCTGAACGCATGTTCGTTCATGGGCAGAGCAGCGCTGCGGCTGCCTCCGGGTTGGAGGGGAAGTAGAAGTGCACGTAGGACGCGGTCAGGCGGCCCAGGCGATAGACCGCTTCGTTGCCGCGCCCACCGTTGGGGCTCAACCCACGTGCCAGCGGCTCGAGCGCGGTGCTGGTCAAGGAGTGGTGGTAGGTATGGCCGCGCAGTATGCCCTCGGGCAGTTCGACCGCCTGCAGAGCCAGGGCCGCCAGGCGCTTTTGCATGGTCGCCTCCCCCGGCAGCAACCCAAGCAACTCGACCCTGTCCCCGGCCACGTCGGTCAGTGCGTCGAGCAGATACAGCATGCCGCCGCATTCGGCGAGCAACGGCTTGCCCTGGGCATGATGGGCGCGGATGGCCTGGCACATCGAGGTGTTGCGCGCCAAGGCATGATGGTGCAGCTCGGGGTAACCGCCGGGCAGGTACAGGCTGTCCACTGGGGGCAATTCGACGTCATGCAGGGGGGAGAAGAACTGCACCTGTGCGCCTAGACGGCGCAACAGGTCCAGGTTAGCGCCATAGAGGAAGGCAAAGGCTTCGTCGCGGGCCACACCGATACGTACGCCCGCCAAGGTGGCCTGGGCGGGTAACGGATCGGCCGGTTCGAAGGTGACCGCCGGTGGCAAGGCGGCATCGCAACTGGCGCCCAATGCCTGGGCGGCAGCGTCCAGGCGTGCGTCCAGGTCGTTCAACTCGCTGGCCTGCACCAACCCCAGGTGACGGCTGGGCAGTTCGATGCCGCGCTCGCGGGACAAGCCGCCATACCAACGCAGGCCCTCGGTGAGGCTGCCTTCGAGCAGTTGCGCATGACGCAGGCTGCCCACCCGGTTGGCCAGCACCCCGGCGAACGGCAGATCCGGCTGATAACGCGCCAGGCCCAGGGCCAGCGCGCCAAAGGTCTGGGCCATGGCCGTACCGTCGATAACCGCCAGCACCGGCACGCCGAAGTGACGTGCCAGGTCGGCGCTCGAAGGGGTGCCGTCGAACAGCCCCATCACCCCTTCGATGAGGATCAGGTCGGCTTCACCTGCCGCCTCCCAGAGCAGCCGGCGGCTTTCCTCGGCACCGATCATCCACAGGTCCAACTGGCAGACGGGGGCACCGCTGGCGCGTTCGAGAATCATGGGGTCGAGAAAGTCAGGCCCGCATTTGAACACCCGCACCTTGCGGCCCAGATTGCGGTGCAGGCGCGCCAGCGCGGCAGTGACCGTGGTCTTGCCTTGGCCAGAAGCCGGCGCGGCAATCAGGACGGCGGGGCAATGGCGGGCCTGGCTCACAGCTCGACGCCCTTCTGGGCACGGATACCGGCCTGGAAGGCGTGCTTGAGCATGCCCATTTCGGTCACGGTGTCGGCCAGCTCGACCATTTCCGGCTTGGCCGCGCGACCGGTGACGATGACGTGCTGCATGGGGGGGCGAGCCTGGATGTCCGATAGCACCTGGTCCAGATCAAGGTAGCCGTGCTTGAGCGCAATGTTGAGCTCGTCGAGCACCACGAACTGCACCGCAGGATCCTGCAGCAGTTGCGTGGAGACGGCCCATGCCGCTTCTGCCGCCGCAATGTCACGCTGGCGGTCCTGAGTTTCCCAGGTGAAACCCTCGCCCATCACGTGATAGCGCACCTGTTCGGGAAAGCGCCTGAAGAACAGCTCTTCGCCGGTACTGTTGCGGCCCTTGATGAACTGCACCACCCCGCACTGCATGCCGTGGCCCAGGGCCCGGGCAAGCATGCCGAAGGCCGAGCTGCTCTTGCCTTTGCCATTGCCGGTGAGCACCAGCAGCAGGCCGCATTCGTTGGGGGAATTGGCAATGCGTTCGTCGATGACCGCTTTCTTGCGCTGCATCCGTGCCAGATGGCGTTCGTCGCGCTCGGTGGCGTCGCTCATGGGAGGTTCTCCGCTGGCTGACACCACGATCGAGCGCCGTGTCAGGGAATGGGCAGGCAAACGGAGCGCGCGCAGGGGCATTGGCCAAGGCCAGTGGTCACCGCGCATCACCCTCCGTGATGCCGTTGGCAGTATCAGGCCGGTCTCCGGGCTCGTGAGCGGGCCGCTGGCCCTGACCTGCGCGCCTTCCCGGGTATGGTCACCCAGTGGCCCTGCGCGGCCGTCACTCACTTACCGTTGCGGGGGCAGCGCCGGAATCGCACCCTGTGGGCACTCACCGACTTCCCAGTTTCACCCTGGCCAGACGTTGCTGGCGGGGCACCTGAAACACGCGCGAAGGTTAGAGGGTTGCACCCGGAGCGTCAATCGACGCGGCTCGCCTGGCGGCGCAGGAGGGATGGCCGAGCCACCCGCGTCAGCCCCGCCGCCTGTGCGACTGAACCCGCCGCGTTCCACAGCCTCTGAATCAATAGAACCTGCCGAGGACGTCGACCATGAACCGCGTGGCACTGCCTGTTGCACTTCTTGTAAGCCTGGGCTTGGGTGGCTGCGGCGAAACGGCGCGCCTGACAGTGGCCGACGGCACCGGCCCTGCGCCGCAGTTGCCCTCCCCCGCCAAGACCCTGCTCCCCACCGTGAACATCGCGCCAGCCGTCGGCTGGCCCGCCGGGCGCATGCCTCAGGCTGCACCCGGGTTACAGGTGTCGCGCTTTGCCGGTGACCTCGACCATCCGCGCTGGCTGTACGTGCTACCCAATGGCGACGTGCTGGTGGCAGAAACCAACGCACCTGCCAAGCCCGAAGACGCCAAGGGTATCCGCGGATGGGCCATGAAGCGGGTCATGGCACGCGCGGGGGCTGCCGTGCCCAGCCCTGATCGCATTACCCTGTTGCGCGACGCCGACCAGGATGGCGTTGCGGAAATCCGCCATACCTTTGCCGACGGGCTGAACTCGCCCTTTGGGATGGCGCTGGTGGGCAATGATTTTTACATAGCCGATACGGACAAGCTGCTGCGTTTTCACTACCAGCCGGGGGCACGCCAGGTAACCGGCCCGGCAGAAGTAGTTACCCTGCTGCCAGCCGGCCCGTTGAATCACCACTGGACCAAGAATGTCATCGCAAGCCCTGATGGGCAGCGCCTCTACGTCACCGTGGGCTCAAACAGCAACGTGGGTGAAAACGGACTCGACCAGGAGCAGGGTCGCGCCGCAATCTGGGAGATCGACCCTAGCACCGGCAAGCACCGCCTGTTCGCCACCGGCCTGCGCAACCCTAACGGGCTCGCCTGGGAGCCTAACAGTGGCGCACTGTGGACGGCGGTCAACGAGCGTGACGAAATCGGCAGCGATCTGGTACCGGACTACATCACCTCGGTACACGCGGGTGGATTCTATGGGTGGCCCTACAGCTACTATGGCCAGCACGTGGATGAGCGCGTGCAGCCCCAGGACCCCGCCAAGGTCGCCCGAGCACGGGTACCCGACTATGCCGTTGGACCGCATACTGCTTCACTGGGATTGGCCTTCGCCGGGCCGGATGTGCTACCTGCTCGTTTTGGAGCAGGCGCATTGATTGGCCAGCATGGGTCCTGGAACCGCAAGCCCCACAGCGGCTACAAGGTGATATTCGTACCCTTCGACGCCTCAGGCAAACCGTCGGGCCGGCCCATGGACGTGCTCGACGGTTTTCTGGATGAAGGCGGCCAAGCCATGGGCCGCCCGGTGGGGGTTGCCCTGGAGGGTCGCGGGGCCGTACTGGTCGCGGACGATGTGGGCAATGCCATCTGGCGCGTCAGCAAAGCTCGGTAACCCGTCTCAGGGGTTCTGTGCCAGGTGCCCCTGAGGGATGACCCGCTTGGCCTGCAGGTAGGCCTTGGCCCAGTAGCTGTTGGACAAATAGTCCAAACGCACCGTACCGCCAGTGCGAGGCGCATGCACGAAGCGCCCGTCCCCTACATAAATGCCGGCATGGCTCACCTGCGAGCCGCCACTGGTCGCGAAAAACACCAGATCACCCGACTGCAAGGATTTCACATCCACGGTAGGCGCACGCATGCCGATCATCTCGCGCGTGGAGCGCGGCAGGCTGATGCCGGCGGCATCGCGGTAGACGTACTTGATCAGACCACTGCAGTCGAAGCCTGAATCGGGCGTATTGCCGCCCCAGCGGTAGGGCGTGCCAACCAGACCAATGGCGCGAATCAGTACGTCATCGGCAGTGGGCGAGAAGCTGGGTTGGCTGTAGGTAACCTGGGGCTGCACAACCCGCACAGGGGCAGGCGCCTGAGGTTGGCTGGAGCAGGCCGCCAATAAGGCTGCCAGGGAAATGAAAGCGAAGCGCGCCATCGTTGTCATGGCCAAAACATCCTGTATGGGAACGCTGGGCCGCAGCGGGATAGAGTTGAGAAATTAGATTAGACGCTTTCTGTAAATACGCACGGCGTCGAGCTTTTTTGCAAAGCAGCGACGCCGTGGTTAGGACACATCAGATTGCCATTAGTTGCGCGCGATATGCGTCGGCGCCATGGCCAAGGCACGTTTGGCCTCGAGGAAGGTCTTGCTCCAGTAACGGTCACCGAGGCTATCGATGCGTACGCCCCCGCTACGGCGGCTGCTGGAGTGAATGAACTGGTTGTCGCCCAGGTAGATGCCAGCATGACTGACACGACCACGGCCGTTGGTGCTGAAGAACAGCAGATCGCCAGGCTTGAGTTTGTTGCGTGCCACCTTCGGCGCATCGACGTTGATCATCTCGCGGGTAGAGCGCGGCAAGGTCATGCCTGCCTCTTCGCGGAACAGGTAGCCGATGAAGCCGCTGCAATCGAAGCCGGACTGCTCCGAGGTACCACCGAAGCGATAGCGGGTGCCGATCAACGACATGCCGCGCTCCAGAATGCTGTCGGCCAGCACTGGCAGCTGATAGGGCTTGCTGCTGGAGAAGACCTCCAGTTCATCGTCAGTAGCCACTTCCTGGGGTTCGCCAAACACTGGCGAAGACGAGGCCTTGGCCTTGATCGCCGGCTGTACGGCGACCGGGGTGTGATCCTGGGGCTGGGATACCGGGCCTTGGGCCGCGCAGCCAAAAAGCAGGGTCACGAGTGCGAGTGGCACGAGGGGTGCGAAGCGCTTGAGCATGGGCACAACCGTGTCTGTAATCCTTTAGTGGGGTGGAACTATGCCCACTATAAGTTCCATTTGCAAATTTTATCGAAAAAGATGTGACTTTTCCGTGGGATGGCTCTGGCCCCGTGTTTTCAGGGGGTCACCAGCCCAGGGTTTCCTTGAGGAAAGGAATGGTGAGTTTGCGCTGGGCTTGCAGAGATGCCTGATCGAGCCGTTCCAGCAGATCGAACAGCGCACTCATGCTGCGCGCGCCGCGGGTAAGGATGAAGTGACCCACTTCGTCGGTCAGGTGCAGGCCGCGCCTGGATGCCCGCAATTGCAAGGCACGTAGCTTGTCTTCGTCGGACAGCCCGCGCATCTGGAACACCAGGGCAAGGGTGAGGCGGGATTTCAGGTCAGGCAGCTTCACCGGCAATTCTCGCGGGGAAGCGGATGCTGCCAGCAGCAGCCGACGGCCACTGTCGCGCAAGCGATTGAACAGGTGGAACATGGCCTCCTCCCAGTCCGGCTTGCCGGCGATGACGTGCAGGTCATCGATGCACACCAGTTCGTACTGGGCCAGGTAGTCCAGAAGACCGGTACCGCGTTCGAGCAGCTGCGCCAAGGGCAGGTAGACGGCAGGCTCGCCCCGTTGCTGGAAACGATGGGTGGCTGCTTGCAGCAGATGCGTGCGGCCCACGCCTTGTTTGCCCCACAGGTAGATGAGGCTCTCGGTCCAGCCGGCGTCGGCTTCGCAAAGCCGCTCGACATACCCCAACGCAGCGGCATTGGCGCCCGGATAGTAGTTGATGAAGGTGGCGTCGTCGCGCAGGCGCACACCCAGGGGCAACTGGATCGGTGGTTTCATGCTCGCGGGCGGTCGACAGGACCGCAGGGGGCCTTTTGTGGACAATCTGCAAAGTCTATACCTGCCAAGCGGGGTGCACAATGACGCCGCTGCAGAGTCCAAGCAAAATCAATGGGTTGCACTCTCCCAGCGCCAACCCGAGACTCACCTGCCGCCCTGTCACGGCTGATTGGGTGCGGGGGGATCGAGGGGGACTGGGACTGGAGCATCCCCTGCATACATGTCCGACTCCTTGTACAAGCCGTGCACGTGGCGCAGCAGCACCATGATGACCGCCGCCACCGGCAACGCGAGCAGCACGCCCGTGAAACCGAACAGCTCACCGCCGGCCAGGATGGCGAAGATCACCGCCACAGGGTGCAAACCGATCCGGTCGCCTACCAGTAGCGGTGTCAGCACCATGCCCTCGAGTGCCTGACCGACCATGAAGACCGCAACGATGCCGAGCATGGGATACAGATCGCCACCGAACTGAAACAGTCCTGCCACCAGCGCCGCGCCGATGCCAATGATGAAGCCCATGTAGGGGACGATGGCCGCCAGACCGGCCAGCATGCCGATCAACAACCCCAGTTCAAGCCCGACCAGCATCAAGCCTGCCGAGTAGATGATGCCCAACGCGACCATCACCAGCAGTTGCCCACGCACGAACGCACCCAGCACCTCGTGGCACTCGCTGGCCAGCTCGACGACTTTCGGCTCGCTCTGCCGCGGCAACAAGCTGCGCAACTTGGCCATCATCAAGTCCCAGTCACGCAACAGGTAGAACCCCACCACGGGGATCAGCACCATGTTGGCCACCCAGGCCATCAACGCCAGGCTGGAGGCCGTTGCCTGGGACAGGAGCATGCTGACGATATCGGTGGTCTGCCCCATGTGAGCGCCGATGGCCGCCTTGATCTTGTCGAATTTCCAGAACCCGTCGGCAAGGCCCAGGCGCCCCTGCACCCAAGGCAAGGCGACGTGTTCGAGCCAGTCAAGCACTTGCGGCGCCAGCGCATACAGGCGCACCAACTGCTTGGCCAGCATGGGGATGAGCACGAGCAACAGTGCAAGCATCAGCAACGTGAACAGCCCGAACACCACCGCTACGCCCCAGGTCCGTGACAACCCCAGGCGCTCCAGGCGATCGACCAGCGGGTCGGCCAGATACGCCAGCAGAATGCCGACCAGAAAAGGTGTGAGAATGTTGTGCAGGCTATAAAGCAGGGCGATGACGATCAATGCCACGCCCAGCCAGATCCAACGACGCATGTCAGTCATGAACGACCCTCTCACCAACCAAAGCGCAAGCCATCGAACGGTTCGGCACCAGCCGCAGGCGACACTGGTGGCTCGTCTGGGGACGTACCCACTGGCCCAGGGGTCACCTGCGGCGCAGGTATCTGCTCGGCCGGGACTTCCCTGAGCTTGGCCAATGCCAGCTGAGCCCGTAGTTGTTCGCGGCTGGCGGTGACCGAATAGGTCAGCACGTCGCCGTCGACCCGCTTCAACTGCGCGCCGTAGGACTCCAGAACCCGGGCCAGCTCAGCGTAGCGCGGCAGGTTCATGCCCTGGACCTGCATCTGCACTTGGCCACCGGCCCCGGGTCGCGTCACGTAACGCGGTGCCAGCCGCGTACTCACCGCAAGCATCACGGCGTCGGCAAGCGCTGCCGGGTCCGCTCCTTCGGCGCTGCCCTGCTCGCGCTCACCGCCCAGCCACAATTGCCATTTACCTTGCCATTTGCCGTCGACCTGCTGGGCGTGCACAGCCAGCAGAGCATCGGCGCCGTAGCGCTGGGAGACTTCACGCAGCGGCCCCGGGTCCTTGGCGTCGATATGCTTGGCATCGGCCACCAATTGCTCTTGCAGATCGGCCAGAGGCAGGCGCAGCGGCAAGCCCCGGTGACGGGCCGCGCGCCGCAACGGCTGGGCGCTGGGCTGGCCGTCCCCTACCAAGCTGGTGCCGTCAACGCTCTCGACGAGCCACCAACCCAGAATCGACGGGCGATTGCTGCCCCACAGACTAAGGCCCGCCTTGCGCAGGGCACGTTCGGTGCTACCGGGGTCGAACTCGACCCGCACGGTTTCGGGCGGGCCAGCGTCGCTGCCCACCTGGTTGACGATCGGTTGCGGGTCCTTGCGCAGTGCGGCCAGCGCCGGGCTCTGCACGGCCTTGGAGTCGCCGGTCAGGCGCAGCACCAAGGTGTCGAAGGCCTGGCTGGTCGCCGCCGCACGCGCCTCGGCGCCCTGCCCGGCCACTGGCTCGCGTACCTGATAGAGGCCGGAGACGTTTTCGGCCTGGGCCGCGCCTGCGATCAACGCCAGACATCCCATGACCCAAGTAGTGAAGAAGCGCATCGTTGTGTCCTTGTGATCTGGAACGGCGAGTTTCAAGCTTCAGCGCTCACACCTCAAGCGGCACGGTTAAAGGTAGCACCGGCAAGGCCAGGCTTCTGGCGATCTTGCAGGGGCAAGGGCCCTAAATTCACCTGCCCGTCGGCCGGAGGATGGCCGCTGCCCGGCAACCCTGATAAAATCGCGCGCCTTCACAGACCACTGATGTCACGGTTAGCCGCTGCATGGCTGCCGGCCCTTGCCGTCAGGGTCGTTTTTACGAATCCCTCCCTCCTAAAGGCCTGGATCAATGAGCAAGCAACCCTCCCTGAGCTACAAGGACGCCGGTGTAGACATCGACGCCGGCGAAGCACTGGTCGAACGCATCAAGGGCGTGGCAAAACGCACCGCACGCCCTGAAGTCATGGGTGGCCTGGGCGGCTTCGGCGCCCTTTGCGAGATCCCGGCCGGCTACAAGCAGCCGGTGCTGGTCTCCGGCACCGACGGCGTGGGCACCAAGCTGCGCCTGGCGCTGAACCTGAACAAGCACGACAGCATCGGCCAGGACCTGGTCGCCATGTGCGTGAACGACCTGGTAGTTTGCGGCGCCGAACCGCTGTTCTTCCTGGATTACTACGCCACTGGCAAGCTGAACGTGGACGTGGCGGCTACCGTGGTCACCGGTATCGGCGCAGGTTGCGAACTGGCGGGCTGCTCGCTGGTTGGTGGCGAAACCGCCGAG
This sequence comes from Pseudomonas sp. I3-I5, assembly GCF_022699445.1. Lineage (NCBI taxonomy): Bacteria > Pseudomonadati > Pseudomonadota > Gammaproteobacteria > Pseudomonadales > Pseudomonadaceae > Pseudomonas > Pseudomonas sp. I3-I5. The sequence goes on from NZ_CP093940.1 coordinate 3,458,383, forward strand.
ATGCCGGGCATGTACGAAGGTGAGGACTACGACCTGGCGGGCTTCTGCGTAGGTGTAGTGGAAAAGGCCGAGATCATCGACGGCTCGCGCGTGGCCACCGGTGATGCGCTCATCGCTCTGCCATCCTCGGGCCCGCACTCCAACGGTTACTCGTTGATCCGCAAGATCCTCGAAGTCTCGGGCACCGACGTCGAAAGCACCCAGCTCGACGGCCAGCCACTGACCGACCTGCTGATGGCGCCAACGCGCATCTACGTCAAGCCGCTGCTGCAACTGATCAAGAACACTGGCGCAGTCAAGGCCATGGCCCACATCACCGGTGGCGGCCTGCTGGACAACATCCCGCGCGTATTGCCGGCCAATGCCCAGGCGGTCATCGACGTGGCCAGCTGGCAGCGCCCAGCCGTCTTCGATTTCCTGCAGGAAAAGGGCAACGTCGACGAGCATGAAATGCACCGCGTACTCAACTGCGGCGTGGGCATGGTGATCTGCGTAGGCCAGGACCAGGTCGAAACTGCCCTAAGCGAACTGCGCAACGCCGGCGAACAGCCTTGGGTCATCGGCCATATCACCGAGGCCGCAGAGGGCGCTGCTCAGGTCGAGTTGCAGAACCTCAAGGCACACTGATGCCGAGCAAGCCCTGCAATGTCGTGGTACTGCTGTCGGGTTCCGGCAGCAACCTGCAAGCGCTGATCGACAGCAGCGCCATCCCGGACAGCGCCGTGCGCATCGGCGCGGTCATCTCCAACCGCGCCGATGCCTACGGCCTGCAGCGCGCAGCCGCTGCCGGTATCGAAACCGCAGTACTCGACCATACCGAATTCGAAGGCCGCGAAGCCTTCGATGCGGCCCTGGTGGCGTGTATCGATGGGTTCGCCCCGGACCTGGTGGTGCTGGCGGGTTTCATGCGTATCCTCAGTGGCGGCTTCGTGCGCCACTACCAGGGTCGCCTGCTCAACATCCATCCTTCGCTGCTGCCTCGCTACAAAGGGTTGCACACCCATCGACGCGCCCTGGAAGCAGGGGATGCCGAGCATGGGTGCAGTGTCCATTTCGTCACCGAGGAACTCGATGGGGGCCCGTTGGTCGTACAGGCTGTCGTGCCGGTGGCACCCGATGACACGGTCCAAAGCCTGGCTCAGCGGGTTCACGCACAGGAACACGTCATCTACCCAATGGCTGTTCACTGGTTCGCCAACGGCCGCTTGCGTCTTGGCGAACAAGGTGCATTACTGGATGGCCAGCCCCTGTCGGCCAGCGGTCATTTGATTCGATCCTAGGAGATACTATGCGTCGCGCCCTGCTCTTGGCTCTTGCCGTGCTTGCCCTGCCCCTCCAGGCAGCAGACCTGAAGCCGTTCTCGGCCAGCTACACCGCCGACTGGAAGCAACTGCCCATGAGCGGCACCGCCGAACGTAGCCTGGTCAAGAATGCCGATGGCACTTGGGACCTGAACTTCAAGGCGTCAATGATGATCGCCAGCCTGACCGAGCAAAGCTCGTTGCGCCTGGAAAACGATACCTTGCTGCCGCAGCGTTACCACTTCGAGCGCGGCGGTCTTGGCAAGGCCAAGAAGGTCGACTTGGACTTCGATTGGGCTGCCAAGAAAGTGACCGGTAGCGATCGTGGCGATGCCATCACCCTGCCGCTCAACCGTGGGGTGCTCGACAAGTCGTCCTATCAACTGGCGCTGCAGCACGATGTCGCTGCAGGCAAGAAGAGCATGACTTATCAGGTGGTCGATGGTGACGAGATCGATACCTATGACTTCCGCGTGCTGGGCACCGAAAAAGTCACCACCAAGACCGGCCAGGTGGATGCCGTCAAGGTCGAACGTGTGCGTGATCCAAGCCAGAGCAAGCGCATCACCGAGCTATGGTTTGCCAAGAACTGGGACTACCTGCTGGTGCAATTGCGCCAAGTGGAAACCGATGGCAAGGAATACGTGATCGTCCTGCAGGACGGCACGGTCGATGGCAAGTCGGTCAAAGGTAACTAACGTTCGAGGTTGTCGGCGTTTAGCCGTAATCAACGCAAAGCCCCGCCCTGTGCGGGGCTTTTCTTTGGCCGGGCATAAGGCAGTCGCGCCAGGGCATGCCATGGCTACATGAAACTTGTTTCATGACCGTTTTATTTACTTAGGCTGCTAACAAACTCTATAAATAAGGCGTGCGACAGACTGTCGCACCCAACCCGAAAAAGTGGAGTTTAACGATGACAGTTCAAGTGACCGAACGCGACGAATCGAAAATGTCCCACGAAGGCCTGGCCGCAGGCGTGCGGATCTGGGATGTGCACCAGCAGGGCCAGTTGGTCGGGATGTTCCACAACGAGCACGAGGCGCAACAGTACCGTGTCGAACTGGAAGACCTGGAAAAGCAGCGCACGACGCAGTGACAGCGATCTTCAGAAAAACCATGACGTGAATAGTCGTCGTGGTGCCAGGGGCCGCCTCGCGGCCCAGCGCACACAATGCGGCCCTGCCTAACCGATTCACGATCAGACAGGGCCTTGCAGCGTTACCACATCAGATCGTCAGGGATCTTGTACGCCGCATACGGATCGTCGTCATCGGCTTCCTCGACATGGGTATTGAGCAGTAATACCCGGCCCGGGTCGCGTTCCTGAATCTTGACGGCAGCCTCGCGGGGAATGACCTCATAGCCGCCCCCGTAGGACACCACCGCCAGCGCACCATTGCTCAACTTGCTGCGCATCAGGGCGTTGACCGCGATACGTTTGACCTTTTTGTCGTCGACGAAGTTGTAGTAATCCTCGGTCGTGAGCTTGGGCAGGCGGGTCGCTTCGATCAGTTGCTTGATCTGCGCGGCGCGTGCCTTCTTTTCGGCTTTTTCCTGCTGTTCACGGTTGAGCGCCTGATCACGCTTGGCCTTTTCAGCCATGGCTTCCTTGGCCAGCCGCTGCTGGGTATCGTCCACGTCGACCTGGCCTTTGTGCTCCAGGCGCTTCTGTTTCTTTTCAGCCTTGTTGGCCTGAGAAACCTGTTTCTGGTTGACCAGCCCGGCTTTGAGCAATTGGTCGCGAAGGGAAAGGCTCATGAATGTTCACTCACTTATGCAACAGCTCAGCCGCAGCTGGGCAGGTTCTTTTCCTGACGCTTGGCTTCACCCCAAAGGGTGTCCAGCGCATCAAGGTTACAATCTTCAATGGCAGTGCCGCTGTCACGCAATGCCTGCTCGATAAAGCGAAAACGTCGCTCGAACTTGCGATTGGCTCGGCGCAAGGCGTTTTCAGGGTCATGTTTCAAGTGACGCGCCAGGTTGACCACCGCGAACAGCAAATCGCCTACTTCGTCTTCCAGCGCATCGTTGTCCCCGTCGGCCATGGCCTGCAACACTTCGCCAAGTTCCTCACGCACCTTGTCCACAACCGGCAAGGCCTCGGGCCAGTCGAAACCGACGGTGGCCGCACGCTTTTGCAGTTTGGCCGCCCGGGACAAGGCAGGCAATGCCGTCGGCACATCGTCGAGCAACGACAGCTGCTCTGGTCGGCTTTTTTGCGCCCGCTCCTGCGCCTTGATTTCTTCCCAGCGTGACTTGACCTGCGCATCGCTCAGGCTGGGCGTCTCCAGCGGCGCATACAGGTCCCCGGTCGGAAAGACATGCGGGTGGCGACGAATGAGCTTGCGGGTGATGCCATCCACCACGCCGTCGAACGCGAAACGGCCCTCCTCCCGAGCAAGCTGGCTGTAGTAGACCACCTGGAACAGCAGATCACCCAACTCGCCTTGCAAGTCCTCGAAATCGCCGCGTTCGATGGTGTCCGCCACCTCGTAAGCTTCTTCGAGGGTGTGCGGGACGATGCTGGCATAGTCCTGCTTCAGGTCCCAGGGGCAGCCGTAGTGCGGGTCGCGCAAGCGAGCCATGAGGTGAAGCAGGTCCTGGAGGGTGTAGGTCATTCAGGCAAGTCCTTGACGGTCGGGCTTGGCGGGCAAACCGGCCCCACAGGTGAGGCGGTCTACCCGCAAATCGTGCACACGTGGTTCAGGGCGTACGATTACGCCGTGTCTCGATGATGTTCGGCAACTGCGAGATACGCCCCAGCAAGCGCCCAAGGGCGTCCAAACCGGGAATCTCGATGGTCAGCGACATCAGCGCCGTGTTGTCTTCCTTGTTCGAGCGGGTGTTGACCGCCAGCACGTTGATCTTCTCGTTGAGCAGCACCTGGGAGACATCGCGCAGCAAACCGGGGCGGTCATAGGCACGGATGACGATATCGACCGGATAGGTCTGTACCGGTATCGGCCCCCAGCTGACCTGGATCATGCGCTCTGGCTCTTTGCCGGCCAGCTGCAACACCGAGGCGCAATCCTGGCGGTGGATGCTCACCCCGCGCCCCTGAGTGATGTAGCCGACGATGGCATCGCCAGGCAAGGGCTGGCAGCAACCGGCCATCTGCGTCAGCAGGTTGCCCACGCCCTGGATCTGGATGTCGCCACGCTTACCCCCACGCGGCCCACTGGGCTTGCGCGGCACCAGTTCGATCTGCTCGATGCGCTCAGGCTCCAGCAGCTGTTGCGCCGCGTTGACCAGGTGCGCCAGGCGCAGGTCCCCAGCCCCCAGGGACGCAAACATGTCCTCGGCCGTCTTGACGTTGGTCTTCTCGGCCAGGCGCTCGAAGTCGACCTGCGGCAGGCCCAACCGGCTGAGCTCGCGTTCGAGCAGCGTCTTGCCGGCGGCAACGTTCTGGTCGCGCGCCTGCAGCTTGAACCAGTGCACGATCTTGGCCCGCGCGCGCGAGGTGGTGACATAGCCCAGGTTCGAGTTCAGCCAGTCACGGCTCGGGTTGCCATGCTTGCTGGTGATGATTTCGACCTGCTCGCCAGTCTGCAGGCTGTAGTTGAGCGGCACGATGCGCCCGTTGATCTTGGCACCCCGGCAGTTGTGGCCGATCTCGGTGTGTACCCGGTAGGCGAAGTCCAGGGGCGTCGCCCCTTTTGGCAGGTCGATGGCGTGACCGTCCGGGGTGAATACGTACACCCGGTCGGGCTCGATGTCGACCCGCAGTTGCTCGGCCAGCCCCCCGATGTCGCCCAGTTCTTCATGCCACTCCAGTACCTGGCGCAGCCAGGAAATCTTTTCTTCGTAGTGGTTTGAGCTGGGCTTGACGTCGGTGCCCTTGTATCGCCAGTGGGCACAGACGCCAAGCTCCGCTTCCTCGTGCATGCCGTGGGTGCGGATCTGCACTTCCAGCACCTTGCCTTCCGGGCCGATCACAGCCGTGTGCAGGGAGCGGTAGCCGTTTTCCTTGGGGTTGGCGATGTAGTCGTCGAATTCCTTGGGGATGTGACGCCACAAGGTGTGCACGATACCCAGGGCGGTGTAGCAGTCGCGTATCTCGGGGACCAGCACCCGCACGGCGCGCACGTCGTAGATCTGGCTGAATTCCAGGCCCTTGCGCTGCATCTTGCGCCAGATCGAGTAGATGTGCTTGGCGCGGCCACTGATGTCCGCCTTCACCCCGGTGGCCAGCAGTTCGTTCTGCAACTGGTTCATGACATCGCTGATGAAGCGTTCACGGTCCAGGCGGCGCTCGTGCAAAAGCTTGGCGATCTGCTTGTACTGCTCGGGCTCGAGGTAGCGGAACGACAGGTCTTCCAGTTCCCACTTGATATGCCCGATACCCAGACGGTGGGCCAGGGGGGCGTAGATGTCGAACACTTCCCGCGCCACCCGCAGGCGCTTCTCGTCGTCAGCGGACTTGACCGCCCGAATGGCACAGGTGCGTTCGGCCAGCTTGATCAACGCCACGCGAACGTCGTCGACCATCGCCACCAGCATCTTGCGCAGGTTCTCGACCTGCGCCTGGGAGCCGAGCACCAGCGACTGGCGGGGGCTGAGGCTGGCACTGATCGCAGCCATGCGCAGCACGCCATCGATCAGCTTGGACACGACCGGCCCGAAGCGCTGGCTGACTTCGGCCAGGGTGACCTTGCCTTCTCGCACAGCGCGGTAGATGACCGCCGCTACCAGGGAGTCCTGGTCAAGCTTGAGGTCCGCGAGGATCTCGGCGATCTCAAGACCTGCCTGATAGCTCGACGTACCATCGGCCCAGGAATGCTTGGCCGGGTTGCCCTTCTTCTCGACTTCCTGGGCAAACTCGCAGGCCTCTTTGAGCGCTGCGCGGTCGAGCGCCGAATCGACGCTGACCACATGGTCCAACCACGCTTCGAGATTGATACTGCCGTCGGTATTGACCGGCTGGTGCACTCTCACCTGTACCATCTTTGTTTTACCTTTCCATACAGCGCACCCTGCGGGTGCACTGGCAATCACCGCACGGCTGCCATTCCCTGGAAGCCGCACCAAGGGGCCAGCTGGCTAGCCCACTTCGAATAACGCCATGGCTTCGACATGCGCCGTTTGAGGAAACATGTCGAGAATCCCGGCCCTTGTTAACCGGTACCCCTGCCCGACCAGCACTTGGGCGTCTCGCGCCAGCGTGGCCGGGTTGCACGATACATAGACCAGCCGCTTGGCCCCAAGACGGGCGATGCCTTGCACCACCTCCCATGCACCGTCGCGCGGTGGGTCCAAGAGTACCGCAGAAAAGCCCTCGGCGGCCCATTCCATGCCCGTCAACGGCTGCGATAAATCGGCCTGAAAAAACTGCGCGTTATGCACATCGTTGCCGCGGGCGTTGGCCGCCGCGCGATCGACCATGGCCTGCACGCCCTCTACCGCCACCACCTCACGAGCGTGCCGTGCCAGCGGCAAGGCAAAATTGCCCAGGCCGCAGAACAAGTCCAGTACCCGCTCTTCGGGCTGCGGAGCGAGCCAAGCCAGGGCCTGCTCGATCATGGCGGTATTGACCTGGGCATTGACCTGCACGAAGTCGCCGGGGCGCCAGTCCAGCTGCAGCTGCCAAGGCGCCAGGACGAAACCCAACGGCCCAGTGGCATCCACCGGCTGCGGCTCGCCTTCACCCTGCAACCACAGCTGCGCGTTGGCCTCGGCGCAGAACGCCTGCAAGCGCGCTACATCGTCGGGCGGCAACGGCGCGACATGACGCACCAGCACCGCCTCGGCCGTGCCGCTGAACAGTTCCACATGGCCCAGGGCCTGGGGCTTGACCAACGAGCGCAGCACCGTAGGCAAGTGACGCAGGATCGACTGCAAGGGCTGTACCAGCACCAGGCAATCATCGATGGCAACGATGTCCTGACTGGCCTGCGCCCTGAAGCCGACGGCCAACTGGCGGGTCTTGGGGTCCCAGCGCACGGCCACACGGGCGCGACGACGGTAGCCGAAAGCGGCCCCGGTCAAGGGCGCGGCCCACTGCTCGGGCTGCACACCGGCCACCCGTTGCAGTTGCTCGGCCAGGGTGCGCTGTTTGAGCGCTAGCTGGGCCTCGTGGGGCAGGTGCTGAAGGTTGCACCCCCCGCACTGGCCGTAGTACTTGCACGGGGCTTCGCGGCGCTCGGGACTGGCCTGGAGCACCCGCTCCAGCCGCGCCTCGACCACTTTGCCACGGGCATTGAGCACCCTCGACTCGACCTCCTCGCCTGCCAGGGCGCCGGTGACGAACCAGGTGCGCCCTTCATGGAAGGCAATACCGCGACCGTCCCCTGACAGGCGCTCGATGACCAGGCGTTGCTTCTTGCCCACGGGAACCTGGGGACTACGATTGCCACCGGCTGGCTGAAAGCGCAGGCCGCTGTTGGTTTTCTTCTTGGACATTTAGCTCGGATCGAACAGGCCAGTGGACAGGTAGCGGTCGCCGCGGTCGCAGATGATGGCCACCAACGTGGCATTTTCCACTTCCCGGGACAGGCGCAGCATGGCGGCGACTGCACCACCGGAAGACACGCCGCAGAAAATGCCCTCTTCACGAGCAAGCCTGCGCATGGTCTGCTCGGCCTCGTCCTGGGACATGTCGACGATGCGATCGACCCGGGCTGCGTCGAAGATTTTTGGCAGGTATTCCTGGGGCCAGCGGCGAATACCCGGAATGGCCGCGCCTTCCATCGGCTGCAAGCCGACGATCTGCACCGCAGGGTTCTGCTCCTTGAGGTACTGCGAGCACCCCATGATGGTCCCGGTAGTGCCCATCGAACTGATGAAGTGGGTAACGCGCCCCTGGGTCTGCTGCCAGATTTCCGGGCCGGTACTGGTGTAGTGCGCAATCGGGTTGTCACCGTTGGCGAACTGGTCGAGCACCACGCCACGGCCATCGGCTTCCAGCTGCTGGGCCAGGTCGCGGGCCCCTTCCATGCCCTCTTCCTTGGTCACCAGGATCAGCTCGGCGCCGTAGGCTGCCATCGCCGCCTTGCGTTCGGCCGTGGAGTTGTCGGGCATGATCAGGATCATCTTGTAACCCTTGATTGCCGCCGCCATGGCCAAGGCGATGCCGGTGTTGCCGGAGGTGGCTTCGATCAGCGTATCGCCGGGTTTGATCTGACCGCGCGATTCTGCACGGGCGATCATCGACAGCGCGGGGCGATCCTTGACCGAGCCGGCAGGATTGTTGCCCTCGAGCTTGAGCAGCAAGGTATTGCTGGTCTGGCCAGCCAGGCGCTGCAGGCGAACCAGGGGCGTATTGCCGACGCAATCGGCGATGGTTGGATACTGCAAGGTCATGGTGTCTTTCACAATCCGGACGGCAGGGGCGACCATCATACCGGCAAACCCTGCTTCGCCATATCACGCAATCTGAGGTGCATATAGCTGCAAGCTATAAAGCCTGTGCAATGCCTTGCCCACGCACTGCGCAGGCCCTGTAGACCCATGCCAATGCGCAGGCTGCCCATGCGCACGGAGTTAACTCGTGCAATGGCTGGCGAGGCGGAGTAACGTCCCCGCTTGGCCGCCTTGCAAGGCGGCATCCAGGCACATTGACAGGAGGCGAGTGTGCTCGACCGTTTGGGAATTCGCAGCCGTGTGCTGTTGCTGGCGCTGCTGCCAGCCGGATTGATGGCCTTGGTACTGGGCAGCTATTTCACCTGGCTGCAACAGAGCGACCTGCGCACGCAATTGCTGCAACGGGGCAAGATGCTGGCCGAGCAGCTGGCGCCGCTGGCAGCCCCGGCCATGGCCCGCAAGGCGCCTGCACAACTGGAGCGCATTGCCGCGCAGACCCTCGAACAGGCCGACGTACGCGCCGTCGCCTTCCTGACACCGGACCGTAGTCGGCTGGCCCATGCCGGCCCGAGCATGCTCAACCAACCGCCCAGCGGCGGCAGCGGCACCCAGTTGCTACAACGCAGTGGCAACGATGCCACTCGCTACCTGATGCCGGTGTTCGGCCACCACCGCGACCTGGCCACCGACGCCGTGCCTGCCGAAGCCGAACGCTTGCTGGGCTGGGTGGAAATCGAACTGTCCCATGACGGCACCTTGCTGCGCGGCTACCGCAACCTCTTCACCACGCTGCTCCTGATCCTGGCCTGCTTGGTGGTCAGCGGGCTGCTGGCCCTGCGCATGAGCCGTGCCATCAACACCCCGATCGAGCGCATCAAGCATGCCGTCAACCAGCTCAAGGACGGCCACCTGGAGGAGCGCCTGCCGGCAATGGGCAGTCACGAGCTGGACGAACTGGCCCACGGCATCAACCGCATGGCCGAGACCCTGCACAGTGCCCACGAAGAGCTGCAGCACAGCATCGACCAGGCCACCGAAGACGTCCGGCAAAACCTTGAAACCATCGAGATCCAGAACATCGAGCTGGACATGGCCCGCAAGGAGGCCCTGGAAGCCAGTCGGATCAAGTCGGAATTTCTGGCCAACATGAGCCATGAAATCCGCACGCCGCTCAACGGCATTCTGGGCTTTACCCACCTGCTGCAGAAAAGCGAGCTGATGCCACGCCAGGTGGACTACCTGAACACCATCGAGAAGTCAGCTGACAACTTGCTCGGGATCATCAACGAGATTCTCGATTTCTCCAAGATCGAGGCGGGCAAGCTGGTGCTCGACAGCATCCCCTTCAACCTGCGCGACCTGATCCAGGACACCTTGACCATCCTGGCGCCGGCGGCCCATGCCAAGCAGCTTGAGCTGCTGTGCCTGATCTACCGCGATACGCCCTCCTCGCTGATCGGTGACCCGCTGCGGCTCAAGCAGATCCTCACCAACCTGGTCAGCAACGCGATCAAGTTCACCCGCGAAGGCACCATCGTCGTGCGTGCCATGCTCGAGGACGAGCACGAGGACAGCGCCCAGTTGCGCATCAGTGTCCAGGACACCGGCATCGGCCTGTCGCCTCAAGACGTACGTACGCTGTTCCAGGCCTTCAGCCAGGCTGACAACTCCCTGGCCCGCCAGCCAGGTGGCACTGGCCTGGGGCTGGTGATCTCCAAGCGCCTGATCGAGCAGATGGGTGGCGAGATCGGCGTCGACAGTACCCCTGGCGAGGGCTCGCAATTCTGGATCAGCTTGAACCTGCCCAAGGCGCACGACGATGCCGAGGAGCTCCCTCTGCAGCCCTTGCTCGGGCGTCGCGCCGCCATCGTCGATGGCCACGAACTGGCGCGACAGGCTCTGGAGCACCAATTGCAGGACTGCGGCCTGAGCGTCTGTGTCTTTACCTCCTACGAGCAACTGGTGCAGGCGGTGCAAGCTGCCAGCCAGGCGGGGCAGCCGTTCGACTTCGCCGTGCTGGGCGCCAACGTGGGCTCCCTGGCGCCCGAACAACTGGGCCAGTACTACCAGCACCTGGAGCGGCATCATTGCCAGTGCGTGGTGCTGTGCCCCACCACCGAACAGGCGCTCTATCACCCTTACCTGTCCAATGGCCACGGTCAGCTGTTGTCCAAGCCATCCTGCACACGCAAGCTGCGCCGCCTGCTGCTGGAAATGGTCCAGCCCCGCCGGTTGCAGGGCGAGGTCAGCGCCATGGCGGGCCAGCAGCGCCAGCCAAAGGTGCTGTGCGTGGATGACAATGCGGCCAATCTCTTGCTGGTGCAGACCTTGCTGGAAGACCTGGGCGCCCGGGTGACGGCTGTCGACAATGGTTACGCGGCGGTACAGGCCGTGCAGAGCGAACCGTTCGACCTGGTACTGATGGACGTGCAGATGCCTGGCATGGACGGACGCGCCTGTACCGAACAGATTCGCCTCTGGGAAAACACCCAGAGCGGCAACCCGTTGCCGATCGTTGCGCTGACCGCCCACGCAATGGCCAATGAAAAACGCGCCTTGCTCCATGGCGGCATGGACGACTACCTGACCAAGCCGATCAGCGAGCGGCAGCTGGCACAGGTGGTGATGAAGTGGACCGGCCTGAGCCTTGGCCCTTCGCCGCAGATGCCGTCGGGCCTGCCCACCGGGCCTGACGAGTTGAAGGTGCTTGACCATGACGAAGGCCTGCGCCTGGCGGCAGGCAAAGCCGATCTGGCCGCCGACATGCTGAGCATGCTGCTGGCCTCGCTGGAAGATGACCGCGCCGCCATTCTGGGTGCGCGTGAAGCGCATGACCGTCATACGCTCATCGAGCAGGTGCACCGGCTCAACGGCGCTTCTCGCTACTGCGGTGTACCTCAACTACGTGCCGCCTGCCAACGCAGCGAAACCCTGCTCAAACAGGACAGCCCCTTGGCTGGGGAGGCGCTCGATGAACTGGACAACGCGATCAGCCGGCTGGCAGCCGAGGCCAGGCTGAGTATTTGAAGGCACCCGCCCTTTCCACCGACCAGTGCCCATGCACAAGGAGCCACCATGCGCGCCCTGCTCTTCAGCAGTCAGCACTATGACCAGGAGAGTTTCACCCAGGCCGCCCTAGGCGGCGGCGTGGCACTGCACTTTCAGTCCGCCCGACTTACGGCCGATACCGCGCCGCTGGCCCAGGGCTTTGATGTGGTCTGCCCCTTCATCAACGACGAGCTCGACGCGACGGTGCTGCAATGCCTGGCGCGCGGTGGTACGCGCCTGGTGGCGTTGCGTTCGGCGGGGTACAACCATGTCGACCTGGCTGCGGCCAAGCGACTGGGGATAGACGTGGTGCGCGTGCCGGCCTACTCGCCCCAAGCCGTGGCCGAGCACGCCGTGGCGCTGATACTGGCGCTCAATCGGCGCTTGCATCGGGCCTACAACCGCACACGGGAAGGCGACTTCACCTTGCACGGCCTGACCGGTTTCGACTTGCATGGCAAGACCGTCGGGGTGGTCGGCACCGGCCAGATCGGCGCGGCCTTCGCGCGCATCATGGCTGGCTTCGGCTGCCAACTGCTGGCTTACGACCCCTGCCCCGACCCGCAGCTTGAGGCCTTGGGCGTGCGCTACATGAGTTTGCCAGCGTTGCTGGGCCAGGCACGCATCATCAGCCTGCACTGCCCGTTGACGCCAGGCACCCGGCACCTGATCAACGCGCAGAGCCTGGCGCACCTGCAACCTGGCGCCATGCTCATCAATACCGGGCGCGGGGCGCTGGTCGATACGCCGGCATTGCTCGATGCGCTCAAGAGCGGCCAGCTGGGCTACCTGGGCCTGGACGTCTACGAAGAAGAAGCCAAAGTGTTCTTCGAAGACCGTTCGGACCTGCCCCTGCAGGACGATGTGCTGGCGCGCCTGCTGACATTCCCCAATGTGATCGTGACTGCCCATCAAGCCTTCCTCACCCACGAGGCCTTGCAGGCCATTGCCCAGACGACCCTCGAGAACATTGCCTGCTGGGCGGCAGGCAGGGCGCAGAACCTGGTGACCGGTTAATGCTAGGATACGCGGCATTTAGGGAGGACCCATGGTCGAACACGATTTTCGTTACACCCTCTTCAACCCGCAGCACACGCTGATCGAATGCCGCGCCCTGGTGCCTGGTCGCTACCAGGTCACAGGCAACGGCGGCTCGATGCACAAGGGCGATACCCTGCTGGTCACCCTCAAGGGCAGCAAGGACTTGACCATGCGCCTGACCGTGGACAGCGTCCGGCACCTGATCAACCCGCGTGGACAGTGGGTTGCCGTGGCCAACGGGCCGGTCTTCCACGAACTGGAGATTCTGGCCTGGCAAGTGGCGTGCGACAGCTGCGATGCGGTACTGGATTTCGAATTTGCGGTCGATGCCAAGCTGGGCAAAGCAGCGCGTCAGCCTGCAGCCAACGCCCGCATCGCCGAACTGGGCTGGGCAAGCCAGGACGCCCGGCACCTCTGCCCCCGTTGCCAGGAGCCTGCACAATGAAACACCTGCTCACCAGCGCACTGATCGTCACCGGCCTGCTTGGCTGCGCGACAGCCCCTTCGGACCTGCAGCAAGACCGCAGCTACGTACTGGAGTGGATCGGGGAGCGCCCCCTGCTCGACGACAGCCACTTGAGCATGACCCTGGGCAGCGACGGGCGCGCCTACGGCAATGCAGGCTGCAATCACTGGTTCGCGGCCTACACCCTCGACGGCGGGCGCTTGAGTTTTGGCAGCGTCGGCAGCACCCGCAAGCTGTGTGCACCGGCCTTGATGGAACAGGAAAAACGCTTCCTGCAGGCCCTTGGCAAGGTGACGCGCTGGGACTTGGCGCCCGATCAGCAACTGCGCTTGTGGCCAACCGACGGCAAGCCGCTGCGCCTGTGGCCTGAAGAGGGCTGATCAGGCGGCCCGTTACCCACGGGGCCTGGCCTGGCGTGACAGGTCAGCGCCCCGTTCGCACCGCCCGTGCCAGCGTTAGCCCTGTTTCAGGGCCTTGATTTTGGCCTTCAAGCCTTCGAGCGTCTGCTCACCGAGCAACTGCTCACGCACCTTGCCCTTGTCATCGATGATGTAGGTCACCGGCAGCGCTTCGCTGCGGGGCAGGTCGTAGCGCTCGGCGGGGTCCTGGGCCAGCACGGTGAAACCGATGCCCAGCGTGTCGGCCGCCTGCTTGAGGTCCGCGCCTTGCAGGCCATCGAAATTCACCCCTACCACCTTGATGCCGTCAGCGGCCCATTGCTTGGCAGCGGCATTGAGCTCGGGAATTTCGGTACGGCAGGGCCCGCACCACTCCGCCCAGTAGTTGAGCACCAGCCAGTGCCCATCCAGGTGTTCGGCCTTTACCGTGTTGCCATGCTGGTCCACGCCATAATCGGCACCGCAGCCACCAAGCAACAGGCTCGCGGTGATGGCCATTACTGCTGCCAGACGCCTTGCCATGGGTCAATCCTTCTCGAGTTTTAGAGCAAATGGGACAGTCGCTGCGGTTAGAATACCGGTGACACCTTGCCGGATGCGACCCCACATGACTGACCTGACGCTCTATCATAACCCGCGCTGCTCCAAATCCCGCGGCGCGCTGGATCTGCTCGAGGCCCGCGGCCTGGCGCCTACCGTGGTGCGCTACCTGGAAACACCCCCCGATGTGGCCACGCTCAAGGCGCTGTTGGACAAGCTGGGCATGCCGCCCCGTCAACTGTTGCGTACGGGCGAGGACGACTACGCTCAACTGAACCTGGCCGACCCGACACTCAGCGACGCCCAGCTGATCGACGCCATGGCGACCCATCCCAAGCTGATCGAGCGGCCAATTCTGGTAGCCGGCGACAAGGCCGTGATCGGCCGCCCACCCGAAAAAATCCTGGAGATCCTGCCGTGAGCGAACCTTACATCCTGGTGCTTTACTACAGCCGCCATGGCTCGACCAGCGAGATGGCCCGGCACATCGCCCGTGGCATCGAGCTGGGCGGCATGGAAGCACGCCTGCGCACCGTACCGGCAGTGTCCAGCGAATGCGAGGCGGTCGCGCCCGACGTGCCGACCAGTGGCGCACCCTACGCCACCCTCGACGACCTGCGCCACTGCTCGGGGCTGGCCCTGGGCAGCCCTACCCGCTTCGGCAACATGGCCGCTGCGCTCAAATACTTTCTGGACGGTACCAGCCCCTTGTGGCTGGGCGGCGAGCTGGTGGGCAAGCCCGCCGGTGTGTTCACCTCCACCGCGAGCTTGCACGGTGGCCAGGAGAGCACCCTGCTGTCGATGATGCTGCCCTTGCTGCACCACGGCATGTTGGTACTGGGCCTGCCCTACAGCGAGTCAGCCCTGATCGAGACCCGTGGCGGCGGCACACCTTACGGGGCAAGCCACCACGCCGGCGCCGACGGCAAGCGTGACCTCGATGAGCACGAAATCGCCTTGTGCCGCGCCTTGGGGCAACGCCTGGCGACCACGGCCAAAGCTTTGGAGACCACGCGTGGCTAAGGCGCGAAAACCGCTGCCTGCGCAAGCATGGCTGGCACCCCGGGTGCGGGTGACGCGGGCGCTGAGCTTGGCCTTCGTGCTGGGGTTGATCGCGCTGCTGGTGGTCAACAACCTGTGGTTCGCCAACCTGCATGGCGCGCGGGTGAGCGTGATCCTGGCCATCGAACTGCTGCCACTGCTGCTGGTATTGCCAGGCATGTTAAGCGCCAGCGCCCGGGCTCATGCCTGGGCCTGTTTCGTGGTCAACATCTACTTCATCAAGGGGGTGGTGGCAGCGTTCGATCCTGCCCGGGCGCTGTCTGGCTGGCTTGAGCTGTTGCTCAGCCTGGGGCTGTTCACGGCTGCGCTGCTGTATGTGCGCTGGAAGTTCCAGTACCAAAGGCGCCTGGCCGGCGAAGGCAACTGATGGGGGCGGGCCCGCCCCGTCGGCTCAGTGATTGACGGTGTGGGCCAGCATCACCGACAGCTGGCACAACGGCCGGCCGCTTTGTTCGTGCCACTGGTTGAAGGCGTCCTGCACCAGGGCCAGGTCGCGCTGGCTGGTGGGCTTCTTATCGATGACCTTCTGAGCGATCAGCGCTGCCGACATATCGTCGGTAGGCACGAAGGTGTCCTTGCCGACCATGCGCAGGAAACGTGGCGCGGACAAACCGCCCAACTGGTTGCCGTGCTTGGTCAGGTATTTCCACAAACCCACGATATCGGTGACTGGCCAATCGGCGATGAAGTCGCCGAAGCTGCCCCACTGTTTTTCGATGTCCAGCACCATCTGGGCGTTGCGCGGCACGCTCTTGAGCTTGCCCAGGTGCCGGATGATGCGGGTGTCCTGCATCAGCCGCTCAAGGTGCTCGGCACTCATCAGCACGACCTTTTCCGGGTCGAAGCCGAAGAACACCTGCTCGAAGGCCGGCCACTTGGCGTCCACCAGGCTGTGCTTGAGCCCGGCGCGAAATACACGCAGGGCAAGGGTCGACAAGTAGCGATCAGCGCTGGTCGCCCTTAGCTGCTCCGGGCTACGGGGGTGCGGCAAGGCCGCCTCCAAGGCGCGGGCAGAGCCGAAGCGGTTCAGGCAGAACTCGTGCAACCACTGATAATCACGCATGAGTCAGATGTTCACCACGTCAAGAAAACGCGGGGTGGCGTTTTCATCGATCGTCAGGCTGGTGAAATCGAAGAGATTACGGTCGGCCAACTGCGACGGCGCAACATTCTGCAGGGCGCGGAAGATGCTTTCGGTACGACCTGGGTGCTTGCGCTCCCATTCGACCAGCATGTCCTTGACCACCTGACGCTGCAGGTTCTCCTGCGAGCCGCACAGGTTGCATGGGATGATCGGGAACGCCTTCATGTCCGAGTACGCCTGGATATCTTTCTCGCTGCAATAGGCCAGCGGACGGATCACCACGTTACGGCCGTCGTCGGCACGCAGTTTTGGCGGCATGCCTTTGAGGGCACCGTTGAAGAACATGTTGAGGAAGAATGTTTCGACGATGTCGTCACGATGATGGCCTAGCGCCATCTTAGTGGCACCGATTTCATCGGCGAAGGTGTACAAGGTACCGCGGCGCAGGCGTGAGCAGAGCGAGCAGGTAGTCTTGCCTTCCGGGACCAGCTCCTTGACCACCGAGTAAGTGTCCTTCTCGACGATGTGGTACTCGACGCCCAGTTCCTTGAGGTAGGCCGGCAGCACGTGCTCGGGGAAGCCCGGCTGCTTCTGGTCCATGTTCACCGCCACGATCTGGAACGAGATCGGCGCCACCTTCTGCAGGTGCAACAGAACATCGAGCATGGTGTAGCTGTCCTTGCCGCCGGACAGGCAGACCATGACCTTGTCGCCATCCTCGATCATGTTGTAGTCGGTGATGGCTTCGCCGGCGAGACGACGCAGGCGTTTTTGCAATTTGTTCTGGTTGACCGAAAGGGTGCCCATAGCGCTTGAATCCGCGAGGTGTGACAAAAGCCGGCTATTTTACGCACAATTCCAGCTGGGCTGTAGGCATTCCGACAAAGACTTCAGGGCGATCACGCTCGAATAACCCGCCGTGTGACCAATGGCTGGGTGAGCGCACTGCCGCTGCGGCATAATGGTCGCCAGAGGATTCATTGCCCCATGCCCGAACTGCTCATCCAACGCGTTGAAACCTGCTATCAGCAAGCTGAACGGTTTTTCGATCGCGCCTTCCCCCGCCCGCAGATCAGTTTCAAGCTGCGCGGGCAAAAAGCCGGGGTCGCTCACCTGCACGAAAACAAGCTGCGTTTCAACCTGCAGCTCTACCGCGAGAACCACGAAGACTTCCTGCGCCAGACCGTGGCGCACGAGGTCGCCCACTTGGTCGCACACCAGGTCTTCGGCGAAGGTATCCAGGCCCACGGGCAGGAGTGGCAGTTGATCATGCGCGGCGTCTACGAACTACCGCCCGCGCGCTGTCACAACTACGCCGTCAAGCGCCGCGTGGTGACCCGCTACCTCTACCGCTGCCCCTGCCCGCAAAGCGAGTTTGCGTTCACGGCGCAGCGGCACGCGCTGGTAGGGCAAGGCCGTCGGTACCTGTGCAAACGTTGCAGGCAGCTGCTGTTCTACAGCGGCCAGACGCGGGTCGAATAGCGGCCTGAGTGATGAAGCAGGCAAAAAAACGGTCCGTTGACGCGGGGTCAACGGACCGTCTGGTCATGCTGAGCGCGCCTTACTTCTCGACGAACGCTCGCTCGATCAGGTAATCGCCCGGCTCGCGCATGCGTGGGGAGATTTTCAGGCCGAAGCTGTCCAGCACTTCGCTGGTCTCATCGAGCATGCTCGGGCTGCCGCAAATCATCGCGCGGTCATCCTGCGGGTTGATCGGCGGCAGGCCGATGTCGCTGAACAACTTGCCGCTGCGCATCAGGTCGGTCAGACGGCCCTGATTCTCGAAAGGCTCGCGGGTAACGGTCGGGTAATAGATCAGCTTTTCGCGTACGGCATCGCCGAAGAATTCGTTCTGCGGCAAGTGCTCGGTGATGAACTCACGGTAGGCCACTTCGTTCACGTAGCGCACGCCGTGGACCAGGATCACCTTCTCGAAACGCTCGTAGGTTTCAGGGTCCTGGATCACGCTCATGAACGGCGCCAGGCCAGTGCCGGTGCTGAGCAGGTACAAGTGCTTGCCAGGGTTGAGGTCGTCGAGCACCAGCGTACCGGTAGGCTTCTTGCTGATGATGATCTCATCGCCTTCCTTCAGGTGCTGCAGCTGCGAGGTCAGCGGGCCGTCGGGCACCTTGATGCTGAAGAACTCCAGGTGCTCCTCCCAGTTCGGCGAGGCGATGGAGTAGGCGCGCATGAGCGGACGGCCGGAGTCCTGCTGCAGGCCGATCATCACGAACTGACCGTTCTCGAAGCGCAGCCCCGGATCACGGGTGCACTTGAAGCTGAACAGCGTGTCGTTCCAGTGGTGCACACTGAGGACACGTTCGTGGTTCATGTTGCTCATCTAATGGGGCTCCTGAAAAAAGTCGCAGCGCGCACGAGGCGCAGAGTTGCGCGATAGTTTAGGGGCAGCGACAATATCTGTTAACTGGATTATCAAGATATGTGTTATCGGTTATATCGATATGCGATTCACACTACGTCAACTGCAGGTCTTCGTGGCCGTCGCCCAGCACCAGAGCGTTTCACGCGCTGCCAGCGTGCTCGCGCTGTCGCAGTCGGCTGCCAGCACCTCCATCACCGAGCTTGAGCGTCAGAGCAGTTGCCAGCTGTTCGACCGCGCGGGCAAGCGCCTGAGCCTCAATGCCTTGGGTCACCAGTTGCTGCCACAAGCTGTGGCGTTACTGGACCAGGCCAAGGAGATCGAGGACCTGCTCAACGGCAAGTCAGGCTTCGGCTCCCTCGCCGTGGGTGCTACGCTCACCATTGGCAACTATTTGGCAACCCTGCTGATCGGCAGCTTCATGCAGCGACACCCCGAAAGCCAGGTGAAGCTGCACGTACAAAATACCGTGCATATCGTGCAGCAAGTTGCCCACCACGAAATTGACCTGGGTCTGATCGAAGGTGATTGCAATCATCCGGACCTTGAGGTGCAGCCTTGGGTGGCGGATGAACTGGTGGTGTTCTGCGCCCCTCAACATCCATTGGCCAGGCAGGGCCGCGCCGACATCGCCACGCTGGCCCGTGAGGCCTGGATCCTGCGCGAGCAAGGCTCGGGCACGCGCCTGACGTTCGACCAGGCCATGCGGCACCACCGCGCACAGCTGGACATCCGCCTGGAACTGGAGCACACCGAGGCCATCAAGCGCGCCGTGGAATCGGGCCTGGGCATCGGATGCATTTCACGCCTCGCCCTGCGCGATGCCTTTCGCCGAGGCAGCCTGGTGGCAGTGGAAACACCCGAGCTGGACTTGATGCGCCAGTTCTACTTCATCTGGCACAAGCAGAAATACCAGACCTCGGCGATGCGCGAGTTTCTGGAACTCTGTCGCCACTTCACAGCTGGCGTCACGCGCAGCGACGAGATCGTGCTGCCGCCCATCGCCTGAGCCGTCCAGGCGCTGCGCCCCACGGTGCAGCCCTACAGCAGGATCACGCCCCACACGATCGCCACCATGCACAACGACACCAGCTGGGCAGCGCTGCCCATGTCCTTGGCGTTCTTCGACAACGGGTGGCGTTCGAGAGAAATGCGATCGATCGCCGCCTCCACCGCCGAATTGAACAGCTCGACGATCAGTCCAAGCAGGCACACCGCGATCATGATCGCCCGCTCCGCACGGCTTACCGGCAACCAGAATGCAACAGGCACCAGCACGACGTTGAGCAGCACCAACTGGCGGAACGCAGCCTCGCCCTTGAAGGCGGCGCGCAGCCCGTCCAGGGAATAGCCTGCGGCGTTGAGGATTCGTTTCAGGCCAGTCTGGCCCTTGAAAGGTGATGGCGTCATGAGGTTCGCTTAGCTACAAAAAGGCCGGCAGACTAGGCTGGCAAGGGTCAAAAAAGCGTGAAGCCACGTACAGTCAGGTGCTTGCAACCGATTCAAGTTGTTGCAGCAACAAAGCGGCCTGGGTGCGCGTGCGCACGCCCAGTTTGCGGAAAATGGCCGTCACATGGGCCTTGATGGTAGCTTCGGACACACTCAGCTCGTAGGCGATCTGCTTGTTCAGCAAGCCCTCGCAGACCATGGTCAGCACCCGAAACTGCTGCGGCGTGAGGCTAGCGAGGCCTTCGCTGGCAGCCTTCGCTTCGGCAGGCACATCGACCTTCTCGAACGCCTGCGGTGGCCACCACACGTCGCCATCGAGCACTTTGCGCACCGCATCCTGAATCACTTCAAGGGTGCTCGATTTGGGAATGAACCCGCTGGCGCCGAACTCGCGGGACTTGACCACGACCGCAGCCTCCTCCTGCGCCGAAACCATCACCACCGGTATCTGCGGGTACTGCCCGCGCAGCAGGACCAATCCGGAAAAACCATAGGCACCCGGCATGTTCAGGTCCAGCAGCACCAGGTCCCAGTCTGCCTTCTCGCTCAGGCGGTTTTCCAGCTCGGCGATACTTGCCACTTCCACCAGGCGCACGTCCGGGCCCATGCCCAGGGTTACGGCCTGGCGCAGTGCACCGCGAAACAGCGGGTGGTCATCGGCAATCAGGATTTCATATGTGGCCATCGATCTAAGGATCCTGTTCTGTACCAAGGGCCCGTCGACACGGGCACGTTGGCGGGAATCGGCGCCAAGGATGCCGAGCGGCAACGGCAAAGGTCAAGCCAGCCTGCCAGTCGTTCAACCCGCCTCGGCGGCATGCCGGCCATTATGAACCAAAGCCGGTAGGCTGCCCCTTGGACTATAGGAAGGTATGCAGGCGCTGGTGAACAGCATCCTGCTCATCCAGAGGCAGGCGACGCTTGCCACTGAGGTAGTGCAAGCTGAAGACGTCCAGATAGGCATCCAGTGCCTGTGAGGCGAGGTGGTCCCCAGCCAGGTCCAGGCACATCGCGGCTACTTCCGCCGTGCAGAAGTGGTCATCGCGCCGCGAGCGGCGCAGGCGGTAGCGCGACATCTGCTCGGGCTGCAGGCTCAGCACCGGAAAACGCTCCAGGTACGGACTTTTGCGGAACATCTTGCGCGCCTCGGTCCAGGTGGCGTCGAGCAGGATGAACAATGGCCGCTTCTCAGGCGAGCGCACCACGTCCGTCACGACGCGCTCCGGCGCCACGAATTCACCCGGGAACACGATGTACGGCTGCCATTGCGGGTCATCGAGCAATGCCAGCAAGCCTTCGTTTACCGAGGTTCGCAGCCAGCCGAAGGCTGATGTGTCTTCGATCAGGTCAGCGATGAGCCAGCCGGTGTTGGTTGGCTTGAGCGGCTCGGTATCGTGCATCAACAGGCAGATGCCCGACTCGGCACTGACACTGGGCTTCCAGTCACACAGGCAATGCGTGGCGATGACCCGGCAGCCCGGGCAACGCTCGGCACGTGAGCCGCGTGCGACGAAGGGTTTGTTGCTGCGTGCCAGGCGTTCGGCGCGCAGCCGTGCGACGGCATGACTCATGCCGGCACGCGGTGCAGAAGAGAGGTGGCAGTCACAGCAATTGCTCGATTGAAAACGGCCGGCAGTTTACCAGAATGCTGGCCAGTTGCTGTGCAGACGACCAGTGCGCCCCTATACTCGCGATTTCAAGCGCCATACGGGCGGCAGCGATTACGGAACGCCGCCTGTCCTTGCCTGTCCAAGCGCCAGTCACCGAACCAGGAGAGATCCATGCTGCGCCTTATCGCCCCCGCCCTGAGCTTGCTGCTCGCATTGCCACTTGCAGCCCAGGCGGCTTCCAAGCAGGACTATGACCTGAACACGATGCTGCAAAAGGTTGCCAAGGAAAGCAGCGTCGGCACACCCCGCGCCATCAACGAAGACATTCTCGACCAAGGCTATACCGTCGAAGGCAAGGCCCTGATCAATCATCTCAGCGTACGCGCCGACCATGCTGCGCGCATGCAGGCCAACCCTGAGCAGGTGCGTAGCCAGTTGGGCGACAGCGTTTGCCGCAACAGCGGGTTCCGCAACCTGATGTCCAAGAGCGCAGTGATGGTGTACCGCTTCACGGTCTACAAGACCAATCAGCCGTTGATGGATCAGGCCTTCGACAGCGCCAGCTGCGTTGCCGGTAACAAGAAGAAGTAAATCTTCGACTACCGCTCAAGCCCCGTCCGGGCGCCCTCATGCGCCCGACGCCCTGATACGGGCTGGGCGTGACCGGTGCTAAAGGGCTAGATTGATGAGGTGCAGAAGGAGAAGTTGCATGCCCTATCAATCGAATGACCTGCTTTCCAGCCACTTCCGCGATCATGACATCGACCTGAGCTACATCGACGCGCAACTCGAACGCGTGGCCCCCGATAGCCCCAACCTGCCCCTCTATCGCGACATGATGCTGACGGTCCTGCGCATGGCCCATGACGATGCCGACCGCTGGAGCACCAAGATCACCCTGCAAGCGCTGCGCGAACTCGACCAGTCCTTTCGCGCACTGCGTCGCCACAAGCATCGCCGCAAGGTCACCGTCTTCGGCTCGGCGCGTACGCCGCTGGAGCATCCCATGTATGCCCTGGCCCGTGAGCTGGGTGCTGCGCTGGCCCGCTCGGACCTGATGGTCATCACCGGGGGTGGTGGCGGTATCATGGCCGCCGCCCATGAAGGTTCAGGCGCCGACAACAGCCTTGGCTTCAACATCACCCTGCCCTTCGAGCAACATGCCAACCCAACGATAGACGGCACCGACAAGCTGCTGTCGTTTCACTTCTTTTTCATTCGCAAGTTGTTTTTCGTCAAGGAAGCGGACGCGCTGGTGTTGTGCCCCGGAGGGTTCGGTACGCTCGATGAGGCACTGGAAGTGCTGACGCTTATCCAGACAGGCAAGAGCCCGCTGGTACCGGTGGTGCTGTTGGACTCCCCGCAGGGTACTTTCTGGCAAGACTGCCTGACGTTCATTCGCCATCAGTTGCAGGACAACCGCTACATCCTCCCAGGCGACCTCAAGCTGCTGCGCCTGGTGCACAGTGCTGACGAAGCTGTCGAGGAAATCAATCAGTTTTACAGAAACTACCACTCCAGCCGCTGGCTGAAACGCCAGTTCGTCCTGCGCATGCACCGGCCACTCACGCCCGAAGCGTTGCACGCAATTGGCGAGCGGTTTAGTGATCTCTGCCTGAGCGGCAGCTTCGAGCAAACGCCTGACAGCAATGTCGAAAACGAGACCGGGGATTTTGGGCACCTGACACGCCTGTGCTTCGCTTTTACCGGCCGTGATCAAGGCCGACTGCGAGAGCTGGTGGACTTCATCAATCTGCCGCAACATTGGGCTGTTGCGCCACCGACCTGCCTTGAACAGCGTTTGCCGGATCTATCCTAGGCGCAGGCTGTGCGCTCAGTCGTCCCAGCCTCGACCACTAAGCAGCCTGCCAATCATGTCCATGGGGAAACCGCGATAGGCGAGGAAACGCATTTGCTGCGCACGCGCCTTGGGGTCTTCAGGGCGTTGCCCGGCATATTTGCGCTGCCATACTTCAAACAGCCGCTCGCCCCAGTCGATTTGACTCTCGCGAAGCGCCGCGTCGATATCACCACGCGCCAAGCCGCGCTGCCCGAGCTCCTCACGGATTCGGGCAGGGCCATAACCTGAACTGGATCGATAGCGAATGAAGCTTTCCAGATAACGAGCTTCACTCAGCAAGCCTTCGTCGCTCAGCCGATCGAGCTCAGGCTCGATCAGCGTCTGCAACGCCCCGCGCTGAAGTAACTTGCGGGTCAATTCCACGCGACCATGCTCACGTCGCGCAAGCAGGTCCATGGCTGCCCGCCGAATGGCGACGGGGGTGTCGAGTACGGCAGGCATGTTCGGCTACGGTCGCGTGATCAATAGCCAGCTTCGGCTTCGGCCACGTCACCCGCATCGGCCTGTGCGGCTGCAGCCTTGGCAGCAGCGGCTACAGCACCGGCATTGAGCAGCTTGTCGCGGATCTGCTTCTCGATTTCGCTACCGATAGCGGGATTCTCATGCAGGTACTTGGCAGCATTCGCCTTGCCCTGACCGATCTTGTTGCCTTGGTAGCTGTACCAGGCGCCCGATTTCTCGACCAGGCCCTGAGACACGCCCAGATCGATGATTTCACCGTTACGGTAGATACCCTTGCCGTACAGAATCTGGAATTCCGCTTGACGGAACGGTGGCGCCACCTTGTTCTTGACGATCTTGACGCGGGTTTCACTACCCACCACCTCGTCGCCTTCCTTGACTGCACCGGTGCGGCGGATGTCCAGGCGAACCGAGGCATAGAACTTCAGTGCGTTGCCGCCGGTGGTGGTTTCCGGGCTACCGAACATCACGCCGATCTTCATACGGATCTGGTTGATGAAGATAACCAGGCAGTTGGCGTTCTTGATGTTACCGGTGATCTTGCGCAGCGCCTGGGACATCAGACGAGCCTGCAAGCCCACGTGCATGTCACCCATTTCGCCTTCGATTTCAGCCTTGGGTACCAGCGCCGCCACGGAGTCGACGATGATGACGTCGACCGCGTTGGACCGTACCAACATGTCGGTAATTTCCAGCGCCTGCTCACCCGTGTCAGGCTGCGAAACCAGCAGGTCGTCTACGTTGACGCCCAGTTTGCCAGCGTACTCCGGATCAAGAGCATGCTCGGCATCGACGAACGCACAGGTGGCGCCACTTTTCTGGGCTTCGGCGATGACCGAGAGCGTGAGCGTGGTTTTACCTGACGATTCCGGGCCGTAGATTTCGACGATACGGCCTTTTGGCAGACCGCCGATACCCAGGGCGATGTCCAGCCCCAGAGAGCCGGTGGAAATGGAAGGGATGGCTTGGCGCTCATGGTCGCCCATGCGCATGACCGCGCCCTTACCGAATTGACGTTCGATTTGACCCAGGGCCGCAGCCAAGGCGCGCTTCTTGTTGTCGTCCATTGAAATCCTCACGTGTTCGACTTGGCCCTGATGGCCGGATAACTGTATAAGTAGCCAGTATTATTCCACAGGCGAGCGTTCGAGCAAACCCCCGATTTCGATTTAACCGATGCCAAGCTGTAACAAGCCTTCTAAGGCGGCGATGACGGTCTGGCGCCGCACGGCCTCGCGGTCGCCGTCGAACTGACGACGCTCGCTGACGACCTGCTGGCCATCGCTCCAGGCCAACCATACAGTCCCCACGGGCTTGTCGGCCGAACCGCCGCCGGGGCCGGCCACTCCGCTGACCGCCACGGCAAAGCGGGCGCCGCTGGCCAGCTGCGCGCCCTTGACCATGGCCTCGACCACCTCCTGACTTACGGCGCCCACCTGCCCGAACAACGCTTCGGGCACCCCGAGCTGACGCGTTTTTTGCCGGTTGGAATAGGTCACGTAGCCGGCTTCGAACCAGGCCGAGCTGCCGGCAATCCGGGTAATGGCCTCGGCAATGCCGCCGCCGGTACAGGATTCGGCGGTGCTCACATGCGCCCCCAGGCGTTGAAGGTGGTCACCCAGGCGAGTGGCGAGTGTGGTAATCGGGTCCATGCGAGGGCTCCTTGTAGACTGACTACTACCCTATCACCCCAATAGAGAAGCTTGCCCGGCAAACGTTCAGGTTTTCCAAGCCCCTGACGCAGCACCCATGGTGGGCAGGCACGGCGTTCGGCGCCTGCATCGCACCGAAAAAGCCTGTACCATTGCCGGTTTACCCTTGCCAACCAGACCACCCGCTGTAAGGCCGACCATGTCCGATCTCTCCGCACATACCCCAATGATGCAGCAGTACTGGAAGCTGAAAAACCAGCATCCGGACCAGCTGATGTTCTATCGCATGGGCGACTTCTACGAGATCTTCTATGAAGATGCGAAAAAGGCCGCCAGCCTGCTGGACATCACCCTGACCGCGCGCGGTCAGTCCGCCGGCCAGTCCATTCCCATGTGCGGGGTGCCGTTTCATTCCCTCGAGGGTTACCTGGCCAAGCTGGTCAAGCTGGGCGAATCGGTGGTCATCTGCGAGCAGATCGGCGACCCGGCCACCAGCAAGGGGCCGGTCGAGCGCCAGGTCGTGCGCATCATCACGCCAGGTACCGTCAGCGACGAAGCGCTGCTCGATGAGCGCCGTGACAACCTGATCGCAGCACTGCTGGGCGACGAGCGCCTGTTTGGCCTGGCCGTGCTCGACATCACCAGCGGTCACTTCGGCGTCCAGGAGATCAAAGGCTGGGAAACCCTGCTGGCTGAACTGGACCGCCTCAACCCGGTCGAGCTGCTCATCCCGGATGACTGGCCACGCGACCTGCCTGCCGAGAAACGCCCCGGTGCGCGTCGCCGAGCGCCCTGGGACTTTGACCGCGACTCGGCGCGCAAAGCGCTCTGCCAACAATTTGCCACCAAGGACCTCAAGGGCTTTGGCTGTGACAAGCTGACCCTGGCCATCGGCGCCGCCGGCTGCCTGCTGGCCTATGCCAAGGAAACCCAGCGCACGGCCCTGCCGCACTTGCGCAGCCTGCGTCACGAGCGCCTGGACGACACCGTCATCCTCGACGGGGCCAGCCGTCGCAACCTGGAGCTGGACGTCAACCTGGCAGGTGGGCGTGACAATACCCTGCAATCGGTCGTCGATCGCTGCCAGACGGCCATGGCCAGCCGCCTGCTGAGCCGCTGGCTGAACCGTCCGCTGCGCGACCTCAAGGTCATACAGGCCCGCCAGGATTCGATCCGCTGCCTGCTCGACAGCTACCGGTTCGAAAAGCTGCAACCCCAGCTCAAGGAAATCGGCGATATCGAGCGCATCCTGGCCCGTATCGGCTTGCGCAACGCCCGCCCACGCGACCTGGCGCGGTTGCGAGACGCACTGGGCGCCCTGCCCGAGCTGCAGAATGCAATGACCGAGCTCGAGGCGCCGCACCTGGCACGCCTGGCCGCGATCACCGGCACCTACCCGGAGCTGGCCAGCCTGCTGGAGCGTGCGGTGGTCGACAACCCGCCTGCCGTGATCCGTGATGGAGGCGTGCTCAAGACCGGCTACGACAGCGAGCTCGACGAGCTACTGGCCATCAGCGAAAACGCCGGGCAGTTCCTGATCGACCTCGAGGCGCGTGAGAAGGCGCGCACCGGCCTTGCCAACCTCAAGGTCGGCTACAACCGTGTGCATGGCTATTTCATCGAGCTGCCTTCCAAGCAGGCCGAGCAGGCCCCGGTCGACTACATCCGCCGGCAGACCCTCAAGGGCGCCGAGCGTTTCATCACGCCGGAACTCAAGGCATTCGAGGACAAGGCGCTGTCGGCCAAGAGCCGCGCCCTGGCCCGGGAAAAGATGCTCTACGACGCGCTGCTGGAGACCCTGATCAGCCACTTGGCGCCACTGCAGGACAGTGCCGCCGCCCTGGCCGAACTGGACGTGCTCAGCAACCTGGCAGAGCGTGCCCTGAACCTGGACCTGAACTGCCCACGCTTCGTCGACGAGCCGTGCCTGCGCATCGAGCAGGGGCGTCACCCGGTGGTCGAGCAGGTGCTCACCACGCCGTTCGTGGCCAACGACCTGGGCCTGGACGACAGTACCCGGATGCTGATCATCACCGGGCCGAACATGGGTGGTAAGTCCACGTACATGCGCCAGACCGCACTGATCGTGCTGATGGCGCACATCGGCAGCTTCGTTCCAGCAGCGCGCTGCGAGCTGTCGGTGGTCGACCGCATCTTCACCCGCATTGGCTCGAGCGACGACCTGGCAGGCGGGCGCTCCACCTTCATGGTGGAAATGAGCGAAACCGCCAATATCCTGCACAACGCAACCGACCGCAGCCTGGTGCTGATGGACGAAGTTGGCCGCGGCACCAGTACCTTCGATGGCCTGTCGCTGGCCTGGGCAGCAGCCGAACGCCTGGCGCGCCTGCGGGCCTACACCTTGTTCGCTACCCACTATTTCGAACTGACCGTGTTGCCCGACAGTGAGCAGCTGGTGGCTAACGTGCACCTCAATGCGACGGAGCACAACGACCGTATCGTGTTCCTGCACCACGTGCTGCCAGGGCCTGCGAGCCAGAGCTATGGCCTGGCGGTTGCGCAACTGGCAGGTGTACCGGCGGTGGTCATCCAGCGCGCCCGTGAGCACCTGTCACGCCTGGAAACCACCAGCCTGCCGCACGACTCGACTCAGGTCACGAAAGCGCAGGATGCACCACAAGTGCCGCACCAGAGCGACCTGTTCGCCAGCCTGCCTCACCCAGCCATCGAGAAACTGGGCAAGCTGCAGCTTGATGACATGACACCGCGCCAAGCTATCGAAATGCTATATCAACTAAAGAACCTGTTATAACGGCAGCCATGACAAGCTGGTAGAATCCGCCGCGGTTTGCTGGTACTGCACGGTTATTAGCCTGGCCTGCAGCCAAAACCCGCAAACCGCGCGGCCCGAGAGGAAGGGCCGCCGCCGTCGCCTGAGGAGAGAACTAGAAATGACCTTCGTCGTCACCGACAACTGCATCAAATGCAAATACACCGACTGCGTGGAAGTCTGTCCGGTGGACTGCTTCTACGAAGGCCCGAACTTCCTGGTCATCCACCCGGATGAGTGCATCGACTGTGCACTGTGCGAACCAGAGTGCCCGGCACAAGCCATTTTCTCGGAAGACGAAGTGCCATCGGGCATGGAGAACTTCATCGAGTTGAACGCCGAACTGGCTGAAATCTGGCCCAACATCACCGAGCGCAAGGATGCCCTTCCTGATGCTGAGGAGTGGGACGGCAAGCCAGGCAAGATTGCCGACTTGCAGCGTTAACGTCGCATGAAAAAACGAAAAGGCCCGCAAGGGCCTTTTTGTTTAGCGCGAAAAACCTGCATGCAGACGTGGCCGCCGCCACGCGGGTTCTGGCAGAGCTGTTCACAAGCGTCATGCAGTCTGGCGCTGGAATCGAAAAGCTCAGATCCTGAAAAAAAGGCAAAAAAAAGGGGCGGTTTGACCCGCCCACATTTTTTTCCGTAGTCCCTGCTTGTCCTGTACATCGTCCTGATGAAATCGCTTCTTGCGATGTCCTTGGCGCTCTTCCTGAGTGCCTGTGCGTGTCCGTGTGCACAGTTCGAATACTAGCGATCTGAGCAGGATGTGCAACGCGTCCTCCTCACAGAATGTTGCGACCTACAAACTTTCACACATCTAAATACTTCAGCTTTTTCAATGACTTAAGAAAAGGTTGCTTTTGAAAACGACAATGATTTACCGCCACACCCTTCAAAGGCTTACGCAACGAGTAAGCAAAGGCTTACAGGCCGAACTGTCAGGGTGAGCACATCGCTGAGTACGCCTGTGAATCTGCAAACCGGGCCGAGCACCGCTCACCGCAGAGAACGGATCGACAGCACGGCTCCCCAAACCCCAAACGCAAAAACGCCCCTTTTTATCGGGGCGTTTCTGTACGCAGCGTCAGACCAGGGACTAACGAAAAAGCGACTCGCTGGATAAGCCGTTCTTTTCCAGAATCTCACGCAGGCGCTTGAGCCCCTCGACCTGTATCTGCCGCACCCGCTCGCGGGTCAGGCCGATTTCCAGACCGACGTCCTCCAACGTACTGCTTTCGTGTCCACGCAAGCCGAACCGGCGCACCACCACTTCACGTTGCTTGTCGGTCAGTTCACCGAGCCACTGATCGATGCTCTGCGACAGGTCATCGTCCTGCAGCAACTCGAACGGGTCAGTGGGGCGATCATCCGTCAGGGTGTCAAGCAGCGTCTTGTCCGAGTCAGGACCCAGAGACACGTCCACGGAGGACACCCGCTCGTTGAGACCCAGCATGCGCTTGACCTCGGCAACCGGCTTCTCCAGCAAGGCGGCGATCTCTTCGGGCGAAGGCTCGTGATCCAGCTTCTGGGTCAGTTCGCGCGCCGCGCGCAAGTAAACGTTGAGTTCCTTGACCACATGAATGGGGAGGCGAATGGTGCGGGTCTGGTTCATGATCGCCCGCTCGATGGTCTGCCGAATCCACCAGGTGGCATAGGTCGAGAAACGGAAGCCCCGCTCAGGATCGAACTTCTCCACCGCGCGAATCAGCCCAAGGTTGCCCTCCTCGATCAGATCGAGCAATGACAACCCCCGGTTCACGTAGCGGCGAGCGATTTTCACCACTAGGCGCAGATTGCTTTCGATCATGCGCTTGCGGCCGGCAGGGTCGCCCTTTTGCGACAAGCGCGCAAAATGCACTTCTTCTTCCGGCGAAAGCAGAGGCGAAAAGCCAATCTCGTTGAGGTACAACTGAGTCGCATCGAGGGCGCGGCTGTAATCGATGTACTTGTGTTGTTTAAGTGAAGAGCCTGATTTGGCCCTGGTCCGAACCGAAGGTACAGCAGGTTCGTCTGACACCACATCCGTTTCCAAAACGATGCCCGTCTCCATGAGGAGGACGTCATCGTCGATGTCAAACTCCGGCGCTTCTTTGCTGAGAGCCATTGTTATAGTCCTTTGCTGAGTTCGAACTCAGACTCAAGCGGCGCCTTTCTCCTTGGCAGCGCTGGAGCCTGTCCCCTCCATGTCAGCGGAACAGACCGGAAACAACAATCAACGGCGTGGCAGGAACTGGAGCGGATCGACGGGTTTGCCCTGACGGCGAATTTCGAAATGCAACTTCACCCGATCTGTGCCTGTAGACCCCATTTCAGCAATCGACTGCCCTGCCTTGACCTGCTGCCCCTCCCGTACCAAGAGCCTGCGGTTGTGGCCGTAGGCACTGACATAGGTATCGCTGTGCTTGATGATGATCAGCTCGCCGTAGCCCCTCAAACCACTCCCGGCGTACACCACTGATCCACTGGCCGCAGCAAAAACAGGCTGTCCCAAATCACCGGCGATATCAATGCCTTTATTCAAACTACCGTTTGAAGCAAATTTGCCGATCAAAACCCCGTTCGCCGGCCAGGTCCAGCCACCGGCCGCACGTTCGGCGGCAGGCACGGTAGCGACTACCGGCGTGCTCGCCGAGCTGGATGTGGTGACGGTCTTGGTGGTCGTGGCAGGAGTAGAGGCCGTGGCACCTACAGGACGGCGGGTGACCGTGGTTCGGCTGGACGAGGACGGGCTGGCCACTACGGTGGTGCTGCCCGAGGCCCCGCTACTGAAGCGAATCGGCTGGCCAGGGCGAATGGTATACGGCGGGGCGATACCGTTGCGGGCCGCCAACTCCTTGTAGTCCCAGCCATAGCGAAACGCGATGGAGAACAGCGTATCGCCTGGCTTGACCACATACTGACCGGAGGTCACGGTAGGCCGTTTGGGCGCGCTGCTGTTGCGGTCGACGACACGCGCACTGTTGCTGCCGGAGCTCGAGCACCCCACCAACAGTGTGCCCATGGCCAGTACCAGCACCAGGAGCCTGAGACCCGAGCTGTCCTTGCGCTGCCGAAAGACTGTGTGACCCACCCGCGCTCCCCTCATGGTGCCGAAAACGTTTCAAGACATGAATGCAATATTGTTGCAATTATAACGAAGCTCGCCAGTCTTGGCAGGCGGCTGCAACACACTTGCGCAACGTGCGTGCACCGCCAGATAGACAGGTCGATCCTGCAAGAATTCGACGCAGGTGCAAAAATAGCCCGTCGATGCCCCGATGAATCAGGTTACCGGTCCATTGAGCAGAGGCACGAAGCGTACCGCCCCAAGCACACGGCGTGAAAACCCATGCTCTTCTCGGACGATGAGCATCAGCTGCTGCACTTCACCGGGTGAACCCACTGGAATCACCATCCGCCCGCCCGGCGCCAGTTGGTCGAGCAGCGCCTGGGGCACTTCCGAAGCAACGGCGGTCACGATGATGCCATTGTAGGGGGCCAGTGCCGGCCACCCCTCACACCCATCGCCCCAACGAAACACCACGTTGCGCAGGTTCAGCTCCACCAGGCGTTCCTTGGCGCGGTCCTGCAAGACCTTGATGCGCTCGACCGAGAACACCCGCTCGACCAGTTGCGCCAGCACGGCGGTCTGGTAGCCAGAACCGGTGCCGATCTCCAGGACTTTATCCAGCGGACCCGCCTCGAGCAGCAATTCGCTCATGTGCGCCACCATGAACGGTTGCGAGATGGTCTGGTTGTGGCCGATGGGCAGCGCGGTATCTTCATAGGCGCGATGGGCCAGTGCCTCGTCCACGAACAGATGGCGTGGCGTGCGGCGAATCACATCGAGCACCTGGGGGCTGGACACGCCCTCCTCGCACAGCCGCTGGATCAGGCGCTCGCGGGTGCGCTGGGACGTCATGCCGATGCCCCGACGCAACATATCGTCCTCACGCATCAAAGCAAGCCCTCCAGCCAGCCATCGAGCTGCTCGAAAGCGTCGTTGAAGGTGCGGTCGAGCTGCAACGGGGTGATGGAAACGTAGCCTTGCATCACGGCATGGAAGTCAGTGCCCGGGCCGCCGTCCTCTGCATCGCCGGCGACTGCGATCCAGTAACCTTCCTTACCACGCGGGTTGACTACTTTGGTGGGTGCCGCGGCCCGCGCCCGATGGCCGAGTCGCGTCAGCTGGATGCCACGAATGCGCTCAAGCGGCAGGTTGGGTATGTTGACATTGAGCACGGTGCGCGGCGGCAGCGTCAGGCGCGACTGTGCCTCGACCAGACGACGGGCAATATGAGCCGCGGCCGGAAGGTTGTCCGGCTGGCGCGAAAGCAGTGAGAACGCCAGCGACGTACCGCCCAGGAAACGACCCTCCAGCGCAGCGGCCACGGTGCCCGAGTACAGCACGTCATCGCCCAGGTTGGCCCCCAGGTTGATGCCCGACACGACCATGTCTGGCGTATACGGCAACAGCCCGTTGAGCCCCAGGTGCACGCAGTCGGTCGGCGTGCCATTGAGGCTGATGAAGCCGTTGGCCAGCGTCTGCGGATGCAGCGGCCGGTCCAACGTCAGCGAGCTGCCGGCGCCGCTCTTGTCTTGGTCAGGTGCAATGACCGCGCACTGCGCGTAATCGGCAAGCGCAGCGTGCAGCGCGGCGATGCCTGGTGCGGTCACACCGTCGTCGTTCGAAATCAGAATACGCATGGGCTGTCCGTCTGCCCTGCCGACACCAGATCCACCACCTCGCGCACCACGACGGTGGCGAAGCATCCGGCCGGAAGGACGAATTCCAGTTGCAGGATATCAGGCTCGGGATAATGCCACGTAAGGCCAGCAATAGGGAGCCGCAGAATACGCCGTTCGTGATCCATGCCCGCCTTTGCCAACCACTGGCACAGCGCGGGCTGGGCAGCACCGACCGAATTTTCCAATGCCCGGGTTCGACCGCTGGCTGGCGAATCGCCCTCGCCCCACAGGGGGCCTGTAGGGTGCAGGTCGAGAACGGCTAGGCGAGGATCAGCGCATTCAGCTTCAGCAGCCGGAAAAAAGCTGCGGCTGTCGGTGAATGCCAGCAGATCGCCCACTTGCGCACTGGCCCAGCTGCCATCGGCTACCCGTGCGGCCAGGACCTGGTTGAACAGGTAGCTGCGACCGGCTGAAAGCAGGCGCGAGCGAACGTTACGTTGCTCAGGCAAGGCCTGGCGCTCGGCCCAGGCCAGGGCGTCATGCACATTGCCGCCGGCATGCCCGAAGCGCTGGGTACCGAAGTAATTGGGCACGCCGTTGGCTTTGAGCTGGGCCAGGCGCGCGTCGACTGCCTGATGATCGGCTGCCAGCTGGGTCAGGCGCAGCGTGAAGCCATTGGACGAATGCGCGCCGCGCTGCAACTTGCGCTGGTGGCGCATCTGCTTGAGGACGCGCAGATTGGCATCCTCGGCCCGCGACAGGTCGGGGTCGGCCTTGCCCGGCAAATGCAGGCTGAACCACTGGCGGGTCAAGGCCTGGCGGTCCTTGAGCCCGGCGTAGCTGATCGCGCGCGCAGGCACCCCCGCGGCCCTTGCAAGCCGGCGGGCCGCTTCCTCGGTATTGAGCTCACGCTTTTCCACCCATAGCCACAGGTGCTCGCCCTGGCCAGACAGCGGGATATCAAGCACTTCGTCGACCTGAAAATCTTCGGCAACGGCCTTGAGCACAGCCGTACCGAGCGCTTGCCCCGAGGCCCTTGGGCCCAGCAGATCCAATTCGGTCATGCTGGCAGCAACAGGGCAACCGCATGCACGGCGATCCCCTCCTCGCGCCCGGCGAAGCCGAGCTTTTCGGTGGTGGTGGCCTTGACGTTGACCTGGTCCAGGCCCACTTTGAGGTCGTCGGCGATGCGCTGGCGCATGACCTCGATGTGGGGTGCCATCTTCGGCGCCTGGGCAATGATGGTGGCGTCGACGTTGCCGACTTGCCAGCCCTTGGCCCGAACGACATCCAGCACATGACGCAGCAGCACGCGGCTGTCGGCGCCCTTGAACTGCGGGTCGGTGTCGGGGAAGTGCTTGCCGATATCACCCAGCGCGGCGGCGCCGAGCAATGCGTCGCTCAGGGCATGCAGCAGCACGTCACCATCGGAATGGGCCAGCAGGCCGTACTTGTGGGGGATACGCACCCCGCCCAGGGTAATGAAATCACCGTCGCAAAACCGGTGCACATCGTAGCCGTGGCCAATACGCATAAGAAAACGCCCTGAATGAGTCAGGGCGTGATTCTACCTGCATTTGCAACGCCAAGGTGCAGAGCCGGCCAACGTCGCCGGCTGGCTGCCCTGCGGCTACACCCGGCCCAAAGCCACCGCGTGATGGCGCAGGTGTTCCTCGATGAAGCTGGCGATGAAGTAGTAGCTGTGATCGTAGCCCGGTTGCAGACGCAGGGTCAGCTCATGACCGCCTTTGCGCGCCGCCTGCTCCAGGGCTTCGGGCTTGAGCTGCTTTTCGAGGAAGTCGTCGCGATCGCCCTGGTCCACCAGCAACGCAGGGCACTGCCCCGACGGGGTTTCGGCCAGCAACACGCTGGCATCCCACTCACGCCAGCGCGTGCGCTCTTCACCCAGGTAGCGGCTGAAGGCCTTTTCGCCCCAAGGGCAATCCATCGGGTTGCAGATCGGCGAAAACGCCGACACCGAGCGATAGCGGCCTGGGTTGCGCAATGCGCAGACCAGGGCGCCGTGCCCGCCCATGGAATGCCCACTGATGCTGCGCTCGCCGGAGGCCGGGAAATGCGCCTCGATCAGGGCTGGCAGCTCCTGCACCACGTAATCGTGCATGCGGTAGTGCTGAGCCCAGGGTTGCTGCGTGGCATTTAGGTAGAAGCCAGCACCCAGGCCAAAGTCCCAGGCACCGTCGGGATCACCGGGTACCTGCTCGCCGCGAGGGCTGGTATCGGGCGCCACGATGATCAGCCCCAGCTCTGCGGCCAGGCGCTGGGCGCCGGCTTTCTGCATGAAGTTCTCGTCGTTGCAGGTCAACCCGCTGAGCCAGTACAGGACCGGCAGCTTTTCGCCCTGCTCGGCCTGGGGTGGCAGGTAGACGGCGAAGACCATGTCGCAACCCAGCACCTTGGAGGTGTGGCGGTAACGCTTGTGCCAGCCGCCGAAGCTCTTCTGGCAGGAAATATTGTCCAGGGTCATGGCAAGCCTCAGAAGTGGATGACGCTGCGAATGCTCTTGCCTTCGTGCATCAGGTCGAAGGCCTTGTTGATATCCTCCAGGCCCATGGTGTGGGTGATGAAGGTATCCAGCGGAATCTCGCCCTTCTCGGACATTTCCACGTAGCTAGGCAGTTCGCTGCGGCCACGCACGCCGCCGAACGCCGAACCGCGCCAGACGCGTCCGGTGACCAGTTGGAATGGCCGGGTGGCGATTTCCTGACCAGCGCCAGCGACACCGATGATGACCGACTCGCCCCAGCCCTTGTGGCAGCACTCCAGGGCCGCACGCATCAGTTGCACGTTGCCGATGCACTCGAAGGAGAAGTCCACGCCGCCGTCGGTAAGGTCGACGATCACTTCCTGGATGGGGCGATCGTACTCCTTGGGGTTGATGCAATCGGTAGCGCCCAGCTGGCGAGCGATTTCGAACTTGGCCGGGTTGATGTCGATGGCGATGATGCGCGAAGCCTTGGCCTTGACTGCACCAATGATGGCCGACAGGCCGATGCCGCCCAGGCCGAAGACGGCGACGGTATCACCCGGCTGCACCTTGGCGGTGTTCAGCACGGCGCCAATACCCGTGGTCACGCCGCAACCCAGCAGGCAGACCTTCTCCAGCGGCGCTTCTTTCTGGATCTTGGCCACCGAGATTTCCGGCAATACGGTGTATTCGGAGAACGTCGAGGTGCCCATGTAGTGGAACAGCTGCTGACCCTTGTAGGAGAAGCGCGTGGTGCCGTCGGGCATCAGGCCCTTGCCCTGGGTGGCACGGATGGCCTGGCACAGGTTGGTCTTGCCAGACAGGCAGAATTTGCACTTGCCACACTCGGGCGTGTACAGCGGAATCACATGATCACCCACCGCCACCGAGGTCACGCCCTCGCCCACGGCTTCGACGATGGCACCGCCTTCGTGGCCCAGGATGGACGGGAAGATGCCTTCGGGGTCAGCACCGGACAAGGTATAGGCATCGGTGTGGCACACGCCGCTGGCGACCACGCGCAGCAATACCTCGCCAGCCTTGGGCATGGCCACATCGACTTCAACGATTTCCAAGGGTTTCTTGGCTTCGAATGCTACGGCAGCGCGGGACTTGATCATCGCAGGGGCTCCAGACAGGTCAATGAAATCGGCAGACAGTGTAATTCACCCGCAATTGCTGAATAATCGGGTGAAAGACAAAACATTATTGCTGTGCAGGGATAATCATGAGCAACCGCTGGGAGGGCATCGATGAGTTCGTGGCGGTGGCCGAGTTGGGGCAGTTCACGGCGGCGGCTGAACGGCTGGGCGTATCCTCGTCCCATGTGAGCCGGCAGATAGCGCGCCTGGAAGAACGCGTGCAGACGCGTTTGCTGTACCGCAGCACGCGAAGGGTTACGCTCAGCGAGGCCGGACAGACGTTCCTGCAACACTGCCAGCGCCTGCAGGATGGGCGTGAGGAAGCGCTGCGGGCAATGGGCGACCTGGCCAGCGAGCCCAAGGGGCTGCTGCGCATGACGTGCGCCGTGGCCTACGGCGAGCGCTTCATCGTGCCGCTGGTGACCCGTTTCATGGCGTTGTACCCGCAGTTGAGGGTGGACGTCGAACTGAGCAACCAGACCCTGGACCTGCTGCACGAAGGCATGGACCTGGCCATCCGCCTCGGTCGCCTGGCCGACTCGCGCCTGATCGCGACGCGCCTTGCGCCCCGGCGCATGTACGTGTGCGCCTCGCCGGGCTACCTGGCGCGCTATGGCAGGCCGCACAGCCTGTCGGAACTGGCCAGGCACAACTGCCTGATAGGCAGCTCGGATGTATGGGCGTTGCAAATGGAGGGGCGTGAAATCAGCCAGCGCGTTCAGGGCAACTGGCGGTGCAACAGCGGCCAGGCGGTGCTGGATGCGGCGCTCCAGGGCATCGGTTTGTGCCAACTGCCGGATTATTACGTGCTCGAACACCTGCACAGCGGCGCATTGGTCCCGCTGCTGCAAGCCCACCAACCGCCCAATACGGCGGTATGGGCCTTGTACCCGCAACAGCGGCATTTGTCGCCAAAAGTGCGGCGCCTGGTGGACTATCTGAAAGAGGGCTTGGCAGGTCTGCCTGAGTACCGGGCATGACCGGCGCTCAGTCAGAATGGCGGGTGGTGGGAGCCTGACTCAATCACCGGGGAGTTGAACGGGGCCCTGTCAACACCGCCCATTCCAGCGTTGGCGCAGCCACTCCAGGTCTTCGGGGCGCGTAACCTTGAGGTTGTCACTGCGGCCTTCGATCAGCCGTGGCGACTGACCGGACCATTCGATGGCCGACGCCTCATCGGTCACCACCACATCCGACACCAGGCACTCGGCCAGCGCCCGATGCAGCGCCCCTAAACGGAACATCTGCGGCGTATAGGCTTGCCAGATGGTGCTGCGGTCAACCGTGGCGCTGACGCGCCCATGGCCGTCGGATTTTTTGAGCGTATCGCGAGCAGGTACCGCCAACAGGCCGCCCACCGGATCATCTGCCAATTCGGCCAGCAGCTTGTCCAGGTCACTGCGTGCCAGGTTGGGCCGCGCCGCATCGTGCACCAACACCCAGTCATCATCTTGCGCGCCCTGAGCGTGCAACAGCAGCAAGGCATTGAGTACCGAGTCAGCACGCTCGCGCCCCCCGGCAGCCCGGCGGATGCGCGGGTCGCTGGCGCACCCAAGGCCGGGCCAGTAAGGGTCATGTTCAGCGATGCTGACCACGACCCCCTTGAGTGCGGGGTGATCGAGAAAACACGCCAGGCTGTGCTCGATGATGGTCTGCCCCGCCAACGCCAGGTATTGCTTGGGGCGATCGGCAGCCATGCGGGCGCCCACTCCCGCCGCAGGGATCACGGCCCAGAAGGCCGGCAAACGCTCACTCATTTCTGTGGCAACTGAAAGAGGGTTTCGCCTTCCTTGACCATGCCAAGCTCGTGGCGGGCACGTTCTTCGACGGTTTCCATGCCTTTTTTCAACTCCAGTACTTCGGCGTCGAGCACACGGTTACGCTCCAGCAGCCGCTCGTTCTCGGCATGCTGCTCGTCAATCTGCTGCTTGAGCTCGGCCACCTGCGCCAGGCTGCCATTGCCTACCCACAAACGGTATTGCAGGCCGCCCAGCAGCAGAAGCAGGACCAGGAACAACCAATAAGGACTGCGCATCAAGATATCCAGGTTGAAAGACCCTGTTGGTTCAGGATCTCAGATAGCACGAAGCCTGGCCGAGGCCAGGCTTCTCAAACAGAAACCCGATGGAACGTAGGAAGTTACGGTACGAACGTTCCTACAGCTCCGGCTGCTGTCTTTTTACCATCTCTTGCTTAGCCGCGAAACTCGGTACGGCCACGGTAAACCGCCTTGGCACCCAGTTGCTCTTCGATGCGCAGCAATTGGTTGTACTTCGACACGCGGTCGGAGCGGCACAGCGAACCCGTCTTGATCTGACCGGCCGCAGTACCCACAGCCAGGTCGGCGATGGTGGAGTCTTCGGTTTCACCCGAGCGGTGGGAGATCACGGCGGTGTAACCGGCAGCCTTGGCCATCTGGATGGCTTCCAGGGTCTCGGTCAGCGAGCCGATCTGGTTGAACTTGATCAGAATCGAGTTACCGATGCCCTTCTCGATGCCTTCCTTGAGGATCTTGGTATTGGTCACGAACAGGTCGTCACCGACCAGTTGCACCTTCTCGCCGATCTTGTCAGTGAGGATCTTCCAGCCAGCCCAATCGGACTCGTCCAGGCCATCTTCGATCGAAATGATCGGGAAGCGCTCGGTCAGGCCTTTGAGGTAGTCGGCAAAGCCTTCGGCGTCGAACGACTTGCCTTCGCCGGACAGGTTGTACTTGCCGTTCTCATAAAACTCAGAGGCGGCGCAGTCCAGGGCCAGGGTCACGTCGGTGCCCAGTTTGTAGCCGGCTTTCTCGACGGCTTCGGCGATGGCGCCAAGGGCGTCTTCGTTGGAGGCCAGGTTAGGGGCGAAACCGCCTTCGTCACCGACGGCAGTGTTCAGGCCACGGGCCTTGAGCACGGCCTTGAGGTGATGGAAGATCTCGGTCCCCATGCGCAGGCCGTCGGAGAAGGTCTTGGCGCCCACTGGCTGAACCATGAACTCCTGGATATCGACGTTGTTGTCGGCATGCTCGCCACCGTTGATGATGTTCATCATCGGTACCGGCATCGAGTACTGGCCTGGAGTGCCGTTTAGGTTGGCAATGTGGGCGTACAGGGGCAGGTCCTGATCCTGGGCTGCCGCTTTGGCAGCCGCCAGGGACACGGCCAGGATGGCGTTGGCGCCCAGCTTGGCCTTGTTCTCGGTACCGTCCAGCTCGATCATGGCGTGGTCCAGGGCCTTCTGGTCGGAAGGGTCCTTGCCCAGCAGCAGGTCGCGGATTGGGCCATTGATGTTGGCGACAGCCTTCAGCACACCCTTGCCCAAGTAACGGCTCTTGTCGCCATCACGCAGCTCCAGCGCTTCGCGCGAGCCGGTGGAAGCACCGGACGGCGCGCAGGCGCTGCCGATGATGCCGTTGTCGAGCAGTACATCGGCTTCCACGGTGGGGTTGCCACGTGAATCGAGAACTTCACGACCTTTGATGTCGACGATTTTTGCCATTGTTGTAAGCACTCCAGAATTGACGAAAACAACGCAGCTTAGAAAATTCTTGCCGTTCACCGGACGAGGATGCAGAGGCAGGCCCGGCGAAGGGAGCCCCTGACCGAGTGGTCAGGGGTGAATCGGACGGTACTTTACCCGAGAAAAGTGCTTTACGCGGTTTCTACCGTCGGAAAACTTTTCACCAGGTCATCCAGTTGCTTGAGCTGAGCCAGGAACGGCTCCAGCTTGTCCAGGC
This sequence comes from Pseudomonas sp. I3-I5, assembly GCF_022699445.1. Taxonomy (NCBI): domain Bacteria; kingdom Pseudomonadati; phylum Pseudomonadota; class Gammaproteobacteria; order Pseudomonadales; family Pseudomonadaceae; genus Pseudomonas; species Pseudomonas sp. I3-I5. The sequence continues at coordinate 3,498,846 of NZ_CP093940.1, forward strand.
GCAAGGCACACGGGCCGTCGCACTTGGCGTTGTCCGGATCGGGGTGAGCTTCGAGGAACAACCCTGCCAGCCCCTGGCTCATGCCGGCCTTGGCCAGGTCGGTCACCTGAGCGCGGCGCCCGCCTGCGGAGTCGGCACGACCACCCGGCATCTGCAGGGCATGGGTCACGTCGAAGAACACCGGGTACTCGAACTGCTTCATGACACCGAAGCCGAGCATGTCCACGACCAGGTTGTTGTAACCGAAGCTCGAACCACGCTCGCACAGGATCAATTGGTCATTACCGGCTTCCTCGCACTTGGTCAGGATATGTTTCATCTCCTGGGGTGCGAGGAACTGAGCCTTCTTGATATTGATCACCGCGCCAGTCTTGGCCATCGCCACCACCAGGTCGGTCTGGCGCGACAGGAAAGCCGGCAACTGGATGATGTCGCAGACCTTGGCCACCGGCTCGGCCTGGTAAGGCTCGTGCACATCGGTGATCACCGGCACGTTGAAGGTGCGCTTGATCTCCTCGAAGATCTTCAGGCCCTCTTCCAGGCCAGGGCCGCGGTAGGAAGTGACCGAGGACCGGTTGGCCTTATCGAAGCTGGCCTTGAACACATACGGGATACCGAGCTTTTCGGTAACCCGCACGTATTCTTCGCACACCTTCATGGCCAGGTCGCGGGACTCCAGAACGTTCATGCCACCGAACAGGACGAATGGCTTGTCGTTGGCGATATCGATGTGACCGACGCGGATGATCTTCTGGGGCATGGGTCAGGCCTTGTTCTTCTGGGCGAGCGCCGCCTTGACGAAGCCACTGAACAGCGGGTGGCCATCGCGTGGGGTGGAGGTGAACTCCGGGTGGAACTGGCAGGCGACGAACCACGGGTGGTCCTTGGACTCCACCACCTCGACCAGGGCACCGTCTTCGGAACGACCGGAAACCACCAGGCCTGCGTCCACCAGCTGCGGCAGCAGGTTGTTGTTCACTTCGTAGCGGTGACGGTGACGCTCGGTGATGATGTCCTTGCCATAGCACGCATGCACATTGGAACCGGCAGCCAGCTGGCAGTCCTGGGCGCCCAGGCGCATGGTGCCGCCCAGGTCCGACGCCTCGCTACGGGTTTCGACCGCGCCGGTGGCATCGGCCCACTCGGTGATCAGACCGACGACCGGGTGGCCGCTGTCGCGATCGAACTCGGTGGAGTTGGCGTCGCTCCAGCCCATCACGTTACGGGCGAACTCGATGACCGCCACTTGCATGCCCAGGCAGATACCCAGGTACGGCACCTTGTTCTCACGGGCGTATTGCACCGCCGTGATCTTGCCTTCGACACCGCGCAGGCCGAAACCACCGGGTACCAGGATGGCATCGGCGCCCTGGAGCAGGCTGGTGCCCTGGTTCTCGATGTCTTCGGAATCGATGTAGCGCAGGTTGACCTTGGTGCGGTTGGTGATGCCCGCGTGGCTCATCGCTTCGATCAGCGACTTGTACGCATCGAGCAGCTCCATGTACTTGCCGACCATGGCGATGGTGACTTCATGCTCCGGGTTGAGCTTGGCGTCGACCACCTTGTCCCACTCGGACAGGTCGGCACTGCTGCACTGCAGGCCGAAACGCTCGACGACGAAGTCGTCCAGACCCTGGGCGTGCAAGACACCTGGAATCTTGTAGATGGTGTCGACGTCTTCCAGCGAAATCACCGCGCGCTCTTCAACGTTGGTGAACAACGCGATCTTGCGGCGCGACGATGCATCGACAGGGTGGTCGGAGCGGCAGATCAGCACGTCAGGCTGCAGGCCGATGGAGCGCAGCTCCTTGACCGAGTGCTGGGTCGGCTTGGTCTTGGTTTCACCGGCGGTGGCGATGTAAGGCACCAGCGTCAGGTGCATCAGCATCGCGCGTTTGGAACCCACTTCCACGCGCAGTTGGCGAATGGCTTCGAGGAACGGCTGGGACTCGATGTCGCCCACGGTGCCGCCGATCTCGACCAGGGCCACGTCGGCATCGCCTGCACCCTTGATGATGCGGCGCTTGATTTCATCGGTGATGTGCGGGATGACCTGGATGGTCGCGCCCAGGTAGTCACCACGGCGTTCCTTGCGCAGCACGTGCTCGTAGACGCGGCCGGTGGTGAAGTTGTTGTTCTGGGTCATGGTGGTGCGGATGAACCGCTCGTAGTGGCCCAGGTCCAGGTCGGTCTCGGCGCCATCCTGGGTGACGAATACTTCACCGTGCTGGAACGGGCTCATGGTGCCTGGGTCGACGTTGATGTACGGATCCAGCTTGAGCATGGTGACCTTCAGGCCCCGCGCCTCCAGGATGGCCGCCAGGGAAGCCGAGGCAATGCCTTTCCCCAATGAAGAAACAACACCGCCCGTGACGAATATGTAGCGCGTCATGAAAAACCCTAGAAGTCTGCGTTAAAGCGGCCAGCGCCGCCGGAGATAGCGAAGGAGGGCAAACGCCCCCCGATCACCTGCGTCAATCACAGTGCATCTCGAAAAACTGCCGCGTGTGTACAGACCAGGGGTAACCCTGGCAGGGCGCTCGCTCGTCATTTCTAAGAATCAGCCCAGCAAAAAACTGCTTGGTAATCGGCAACTCCTGTGTTTTCGCGGAACCCACAGAAGCTGTATCAAGAAGGGAGGGTAGTCTACCCGAATGTACCCACTAGCTCAAACCTTGCGCGCGCGTCGGCAACTGCCAATGCAGCCGGTAATCCCCCTGAGCCAAACTGGGCAGGTTGGCCACCGCCAGCAGCCGCTCACCTTGGAAAAGCAGAGGCAGGCGCATGCGCAGAAAATGCGGCACTTGCAGCTCATTGAGCAGGCGCTTGAGATCACGCCGCCCGCGTCCTGGGATGTCCAGCCACTCCCCGCCCTGACGGTAGCCGATACGCAGGCCCGTCAGCGAGCCTGCGCCAACAAGTCGCACACTGCCGTTGCCCGGCAAGGCCAACGGCTCATCGGCGTTTTCCCAAGCCATGGCCTGACGCGGCGTTTGCAACCAGTCGCCGCTCAGCCACCAGATGCGCCCTTGGCTGCGCACCAGTTGGCCATCGCTCAGTTGCCACACGGGGCAGGCATCGCCAGCGGCGTCGCGCAGGTCCGCCCAGCCGGCCCAGTGGCGCGTGTCGGGCAAGCGGGTTCGGTGGCTGAGCCAATACTGCAACGCATTGCGTTGGCGTGCAGGTGAAAGCGCAAGCAGGCCGGCTAGGTCCAGCGAATCGAGCCCAGGCCAAACAGCAGGGGCATTTTGGCGTACCGGCGCCAGGTCGCTCTCGGCCAGCTCGTCCAGCAGGCTCAGGGCTTCGCCCAGGTGGTCGGCGGCACGGGCCAGGCTCTGCCCGGCGTGCGGCCAGCGCTGCCGAAGGGACGGCAGAACCTCCCTGCGCAGATAGTTGCGGGCAAACCGAGTGTCGGCATTCGAAGGGTCCTCGACCCAGCCCAACGCGTGCGCCTGTGCATAGTGTTGCAACTCTCGCCGGGAGCAACCGAGCAAAGGCCTGACCAGCCTGCCCTGCCCCAGCGCCCGCTCCCTCGGCATCGCCGCCAGGCCGCGCAACCCCGCGCCCCGCAGCAGGCGAAACAGCAGCGTTTCAGCCTGGTCGTCGCGGTGCTGGCCAGTGAACAGCATGTCATCTGCCGCCAATACCCGCTCGAAGGCGGCGTAACGGGCATGGCGGGCAGCCTGCTCCAGGCTAGGGCCCGGGGCGACGTCGACCTCGATGACCTGCAGCTCGATGCCCAGGTCATCGCAGACGCGTTGGCAATGGGCAGGCCACGCCTGCGCGACCGGTTGCAGGCCATGCTGGATGTGAATCGCGCGCAGCGGCGGTGCACGATGGCTGCGGGCGTAGGCGGCGAGCCAGTGCAGCAGAACGGTGGAGTCCAGGCCGCCAGAGAGGGCGACGTACCAGGTGCGGGCGCAAAGCCAGGGGGCGGGATCAATCATCAAGGCTTCCATCAACCTGAGTGACGGATGCGGGTGAGCCTGGGCTCCAGGCTCACCCGAGGGGCCGACAGACGGCCCCGAAGGCGATCAGACGCCGTAGCTCATCAGACGATCGTAACGGCGAGCCAGCAGTGCGTCGTGGTCCAACCCGCTGAGCATGTCCAGCTGCTGCACCAGCTCGGCGCGGATGCTTTCGGACATGGCGGCAGGATCACGGTGAGCGCCACCCAGTGGCTCCGGGATAACCTTGTCGACGATGTCCAGGCTCTTGAGGCGCTCAGCCGTGATGCCCATGGCCTCGGCGGCATCGGCAGCCTTGTCGGCCGTCTTCCACAGGATCGAAGCGCAGCCTTCGGGCGAGATGACCGAGTAGGTGGAGTACTGCAGCATGTTCAGCTGGTCGCACACGCCGATGGCCAGCGCGCCGCCCGACCCGCCTTCACCGATCACCGTAGCGATGATTGGCGTCTTCAGGCGCGCCATCACGCGCAGGTTCCAGGCGATGGCCTCGCTCTGGTTACGCTCTTCGGCGTCGATGCCTGGATAGGCACCCGGCGTGTCGATGAAGGTCAGAATCGGCATGCGGAAACGCTCGGCCATTTCCATCAGACGGCACGCCTTGCGGTAGCCCTCAGGGCGCGGCATGCCGAAGTTACGGCGAACCTTCTCCCGCACTTCGCGGCCCTTCTGGTGCCCGATGACCATGACCGGCTTGCCGTCCAGGCGTGCGGTACCGCCAACGATGGCAGCATCGTCGGAGAAGTGGCGATCGCCGTGCAGTTCTTCGAATTCGGTGAAGATGTGCTGCAGGTAGTCCAGGGTATAGGGACGACGCGGGTGACGTGCCAGGCGAGCGATCTGCCAGCTGGTCAGGTTGCCGAAGATGCTTTCGGTCAGGGTATTGCTCTTGTCTTGCAGACGGGCAATTTCATCGCTGATGTTCAGCGAATTGTCGTTGCCTACCAGGCGCAGGCCTTCGATCTTGGCTTGCAGGTCGGCAATCGGCTGTTCGAAGTCGAGAAAGTTCGGGTTCATAGTCATCCGTCTTGGGTCTACGGCCAGGCGGCCGGCCGGTTGATCCGTTTGGCGCCATACCTTAAGGGATCAGGCGCCTTCAGGTCGAGATTAAATGTTGAGCGGCTCAACGGTATTGCAAAAAGACGTTCTCACGTCCGAACTGGTCACGCAGGGTCTGAATCAGCCCGTCTGCGGGGTCGATGGCCCACTGGTCGCCAAATTGCAGCATGGCCTTGGCATCGCTGCCGGTGTATTCCAGCGTGATCGGGCAGGCGCCGCGGTGACGGGTGATCAACTCACCCAGCCACTTGAGGCGATCGCCCTTGAGCGCCTCGTGGGCGACCTTCAGGCGCAGGCTCTCGGCCAGCTTGGTACGGGCATCCTCCAAGGTCATCACCTGCTTGACCCGCAGCCGCAGGCCGCCTGAGAAATCGTCGTTGCTGACCTCCCCTTCGACCACCACCATCGCATCGTTCTGCAGCAGTGACTGGGCCGTGGTATAGGCATCGGCAAACAGCGAGGCCTCGATGCGGCCAGACCTGTCGTCCAGGGTGACGAACCCCATCTTGTCGCCCTTTTTGTTCTTCATGACCCGCAGGGCGATGATCATGCCGGCGATGGTCTGGGTTTCGCGCGAGGGCTTGAGGTCGATGATGCGCTGGCGCGCGAAGCGGCGGATTTCAGCCTCGTATTCATCGATCGGGTGACCGGTGAGGTAAAGCCCCAGCGTGTCCTTCTCGCCCTTGAGCCGCTCCTTGAGCGTCAGTGGTCGCGCTTTGCGGTAACTGGCATACACGTCGGCGTCCGGCTCGTCGAACATGCCGCCGAACAGGTCGATGTGACCGCTGTCGGCCGTGCGGGCCGTCTGCTCGGCCGCCTTGATGGCATCGCCCAGTGCCGCCAGCAGGATGGCCCGGTTGATGTCGATGTGGGCATGGTAAGCCTTGATCTCGTCATGAAAATGCGGGCCGAGCCGGTCCAGCGCGCCACTGCGCACCAGCGCATCGAGGGTGCGCTTGTTGACGCGCTTGAGGTCGATGCGCTCGCAGAAGTCATACAGGTCCTTGAACGGGCCGCCCTCGGCACGGGCCTCGACGATCGCCTCCACAGGCCCCTCACCCACGCCCTTGATGGCGCCGAGGCCATACACAATGCGGCCATCGTCGTTGACGGTGAACTTGAAGTCCGAGAAGTTCACATCTGGCGCGTCCAGACGCAACTTCATGGTGCGCACTTCCTCGACCAGCACCACCACCTTGTCGGTGTTGTGCATGTCCGCCGACAACACCGCGGCCATGAACGGTGCCGGGTGGTGGGTCTTGAGCCAGGCTGTCTGGTAGGACACCAGGCCATAGGCGGCCGAGTGAGACTTGTTGAAGCCGTAACCTGCGAACTTCTCTACCAGGTCGAAGATGTTGCCCGCAAGATCCCCATCGATTCCATTATTGGCACAGCCTTCAATGAAACCGCCGCGCTGCTTGGCCATTTCCTCGGGCTTCTTCTTGCCCATCGCCCGACGCAGCATGTCGGCGCCACCCAAGGTGTACCCCGCCATCACCTGGGCGATCTGCATCACCTGCTCCTGATACAGGATGATGCCGTAGGTTGGCGCCAGCACCGGCTGCAGGCCGTCATACTGATAGTCCGGATGCGGGTAGGCCAGCTCGGCACGTCCGTGCTTGCGGTTGATGAAGTCGTCCACCATACCCGACTGCAGCGGGCCGGGGCGGAACAGCGCCACCAAGGCGATGAGGTCTTCGAGGCAGTCGGGCTTGAGCTTCTTGATCAGCTCTTTCATGCCGCGCGATTCGAGCTGGAACACCGCTGTGGTTTCGGCCTTCTGCAACAGCTCATAGGTCTTGCGGTCATCGAGCGGGATGAAGTCGATGTTCAGGTCGGGCAGGTCTTTCTTGGCCTGCTCACGGTTGATGATCTCCATCGCCCACTTGATGATGGTCAGCGTGCGCAGGCCCAGGAAGTCGAACTTCACAAGGCCCGCCGCCTCCACGTCGTCCTTGTCGAACTGGGTGATCAGGCCACCGCCTTCTTCGTCGCAGGCGATGGGCGAGAAATCAGTAAGCTTGGTCGGCGCAATGACCACGCCACCGGCGTGCTTGCCGGTACCGCGCGTGACGCCTTCAAGCTTCAGGGCCATGTCCCAGATCTCACGAGCGTCTTCGTCACCCTTGAGGAAGTCGCGCAGGATTTCTTCCTGCTCGTAGGCCTTCTCCAGGGTCATGCCCACTTCGAACGGAATCATCTTCGACAGACGATCGGCCAGGCCATAGGACTTGCCTTGCACGCGTGCCACGTCGCGCACCACGGCCTTGGCCGCCATGGTGCCAAAGGTAATGATCTGGCTCACGGCATTACGCCCGTAGGCCTCTGCCACGTAGTCGATGACCCGGTCCCGGCCGTCCATGCAGAAGTCGACGTCGAAGTCGGGCATGGACACCCGCTCAGGGTTCAGGAAGCGCTCGAACAGCAGGTCGTAGGCCAGCGGGTCGAGGTCGGTGATCTTGAGCACGTAGGCCACCAGCGAACCTGCACCCGAGCCTCGGCCAGGCCCCACCGGTACGCCGTTGTTCTTGGCCCACTTGATGAAGTCCATCACGATCAGGAAGTAACCGGGGAAGCCCATCTGGATGATGATATCCAGCTCGAACTTCAGGCGATCGAGGTAGACCTGGCGCTTTTGCTCGTAGTCGGGCGTGGTCTCTTTCGGCCACAGCACCGCAAGGCGCTCTTCCAGCCCTTCGTGGGACACGTGACGCAGGTAATCGTCGATCCCCATGCCATTGGGCGTGGGGAAGTCAGGCAGGAAGTACTTGCCCAGTTGCACCTGGATATTGCAGCGCTTGGCGATTTCGACGGTGTTGGCCAGGGCGTCCGGCAGGTCGCTGAACAGCTCGGCCATTTCCTCGGCCGATTTCAGGTATTGCTGGTCGCTGTACAGGCGCGGGCGACGCGGATCGTCCAGCGTCCAGCCTTCACCGATGCATACACGGGTTTCGTGGGCGTCGAAATCGGTCTGTTTGATGAAACGCACATCGTTGGTGGCCACCAGCGGCGCACCCAGCCGATCGGCCAGGGCCACGGCGGCATGCACATACTCTTCGTCCCTGGGGCGACTGGTGCGCTGGACTTCGACATAAAAGCGCTCGGGGAACATGGCCATCCAGTCCTCGAGCAGCGCTTGCGCCTCCTCACTACGCCCCCCCAGCAACGCCATGCCGATGTCGCCTTCCTTGCCCGCCGAAAGCGCGATCAGGCCTTCGCTGGCCGCGGCAATCCAGTCACGCTGGATGATGACCAGGCCATTGCGCTGGCCCTCGGTCCAGCCCCGGGAAAGCAACTCGGTCAGGTTGCGGTAGCCCAGAGGGTTCATGGCCAGGAAGCAGATACGCGACAGCGGCGCCTGCGCATCTTCACCGGCCAACCACAGGTCCGCACCACAGATCGGCTTGATGCCCGCCCCCATGGCCGCCTTGTAGAACTTGACCAGCGAGCACATGTTGCTCTGGTCGGTGATCGCCACCGCAGGCATGTTCATCCCGGCCAGCGCCTTGGCCAGCGGTTTGATCCGGACCAGACCGTCGACCAGCGAGAATTCGGAGTGGACGCGCAGGTGAACGAAGGAAACCGACATGAATGATCCTGTAGCAGTGCTTAACGACAAGGGCGCGATTGTAGCTCAATTGGGCAGGGGTTTTGAGGGCCGGTTGCCCCTGCGCGACGGCAGGGCGGCCTGAGCAAATGCCTGGGAACGTGGTCCAGCCCGGCCCCGCAGGGCCTCAAGCCCCTGGATACGGCAGGGTTGGGTATCAGATCAGCGAGGCGGTCACAGCCTCACGCACACCCCAGGCGGCACGCACGGGCGCAAACGATCGACGATGAATGGGCGTCGGCCCGAGCCGTGCCAGTGCCTCCAGGTGGACCGGCGTCGGGTAGCCTTTATGCGCGCCTATGCCGTACCCGGGGTAGATCAGCTCGAAGGCGCCCATTTCGCGATCCCGCGTTACCTTGGCCAGGATCGAAGCCGCCGCGATGGCGGGCACCTTGGCATCCCCCTGCACGACCGGTGCCGAGGGCACCGACAGCTGCGGGCAGCGATTGCCGTCGATCAAGGCCATGTTCGGGGTGATGTGCAAGCCTTCCACCGCGCGCTGCATGGCCAGCATGGTGGCATGCAGGATATTGAGGCGATCGATTTCTTCGACTTCGGCGCGGGCAATGAAAAAGCTCAGGGCCTTGTCGCAGATTTCGTCGAACAAGGCCTCACGGCGTGCCTGGGTCAGCTTCTTCGAGTCGTTCAGCCCCAGGATCGGGCGTGCTGGGTCAAGGATCACGGCAGCCGTCACCACGTCGCCACACAGGGGGCCGCGGCCCACTTCGTCGACGCCGGCGACCAAGTCTTCGACCAGGTTGAAATCCAGACCGAACTGCATCTCAGCGTTTCTCCAGCAGGGCCAGCACGGCGTCGGCGGCCTGATTGGAGGCATCCCGGCGCAACGTGCGGTGAATCTCGTCGAACGAGTCGGTTTGCCCGCTACCGTCGCGCAGCAAGGGCAACAGCGCATCGACCAGCGCTTCGCTGGTCGCAGCGTCTTGCAGCAACTCGGGCACCAGTGCACGGCGCGCCAGCAGGTTGGGCAAGGACACGTAGGGGCTTTTCACCAGCCGTTTGAGTATCCAGTAGGTAAGCGGCGCCAGGCGGTAGGCGACTACCATGGGTCGCTTGAACAGCAGCGCTTCCAGGGTGGCCGTACCCGATGCGATCAGGACGGCGTCACACGCGGCAAGCGCCTCGTGCGAGCGGCCATCGAGCAGGGCCAACGGCAAATTGCGGCCCTCGAGCATTTGCTCGAGCTGCGCGCGGCGAGCGGCGTTGGCACAGGGCAGCACGAAGCGCACACCCGGCACCTGCTGCTGCAGACGTTGCGCTGCATCCAGGAACAGCGCACCCAGGCGCCCGACTTCGCCCCCACGGCTGCCTGGCATCAGGGCGACCACCGGGCCATCGCCCAGGCCCAGGGCGGCGCGCGCCGCGGGCCGATCCGCCTGCAGGGCAATGGTATCGGCCAGCGGGTGGCCGACGAATCGCACCGGCACGCCCTGCTCTTCATAGAAGCGGGCCTCGAACGGCAACAATGTCAGCATCAGGTCGCAACCCTGACGTATCTTCAACACGCGCTTTTGCCGCCATGCCCACACTGAAGGACTGACGTAGTGGACGGTCTTGATCCCCGCCTGGCGCAGTTTGAGTTCGATCTCCAGCGTAAAGTCGGGCGCATCGATACCGATGAACACGTCCGGCTTCTGCTCGATGAGTGTCTGGACCAGCAGCTTGCGGCGCTTGAGCAATTCACGCAGGCGACCGAGCACCTCGACCAGCCCCATGACGGCCAAGCGCTCCATGGGGAAGTAGGATTGCAGGCCTTCGGCCTCCATGAGCGGGCCACCGACACCGATGAAGCGCACATCGGGATGGCGCGCCTTCAAGGCGCGCATCAAGCCGGAACCGAGGATGTCGCCGCTGGCTTCACCGGCGACCAGGGCTACGCAGAGCTGGGCCATGTCAGCGAGTGATGCCGCGGGCCGAACTCACGATCGACTGGCGGAACAGCTCGACCTCGGGATGCTGCGCCGCCGGCGCTTCGAGTTCGCGCAATGCATCCTCCACCGTCAGGCCCTGGCGGTAGACGATCTTGTAGCAGCGACGCAGCACATGGATGACCTCGTCGCTGAAACCACGGCGGCGCATGCCTTCGAAGTTCATGCTGCGCGCTTCGGCGGGGCTGCCGAAAACGGTGACGAACGCGGGCACGTCCTTGCCGATGGCCGTGCCCATGCCAGAAAACGCATGGGCGCCGATGTGGCAATACTGGTGCACCAGGGTGAACCCGGACAGGATCGCCCAGTCGCCCACATGCACATGGCCCGCCAGCGCAGTGTTGTTGACCAGAATGCAGTGGCTGCCGATCACGCTGTCATGGCCAATGTGGGCATAGGCCATGATCAGGTTATGGTCGCCGACGGTGGTTTCGGCGCGATCCTGCACGGTACCGCGGTGGATCGTGACGCCTTCACGGATGACGTTGTGATCGCCGATCACCAGGCGGGTGGGCTCACCCTTGTACTTGAGGTCCGGGGTGTCTTCGCCAATCGAGGAAAACTGAAAGATACGGTTGTGCTTGCCGATCCGGGTCGGCCCCTTGAGCACAACGTGTGGGCCGATGACGGTGCCCTCCCCGATTTCGACATCGGGGCCAACGATCGACCAAGGGCCCACCTCGACGCCTTCGGCCAGCTTGGCCGAAGGGTCGATGATGGCCCGAGGATCAATCGAATTCATAGGGAGCGTTCCGCACAGGTGATTTCGGCCGAGCATACTGCCTTGCCGTCGACCAGGGCACGGCATTCGAACTTCCAGATCATGCTTTTGCGGCTCAGGAACTTCGCTTCCAGCACCAGCTGGTCACCCGGCAGCACCGGCTGACGGAAACGCAGCTTGTCGGAGCCTACGAAGTAGTACAAGGTGCCGTCGGCAGGCTTGGCATCGAGCATCTTGAAACCGAGGATGCCGGCCGCCTGGGCCATGGCTTCGATGATCAGGACGCCGGGCATGATGGGGTGCGCCGGGAAGTGACCGTTGAAGAACGGCTCGTTGATGCTGACATTCTTGTAGGCACGAATGCTCTGGGCCTCGTAATCCAGATCCGTCACGCGGTCCACTAGCAGGAACGGGTAACGGTGAGGCAGGTATTCGCGAATCTCGTTGATGTCCATCATTTCGGGGGGGAAGCCTGTATAAGAATAGGGAGCGCAGGTGCTGACCACACGCTCCTTTTGCAATCCAAAGAGGAGCCAGCTAGCGACTGTTCACTCTTGCTCAGGAAATGGTATCAGCCTTCTGATGTCGGCTGCCCACCTGAGGTCACGGTATCGACGCGTTTTTCCAACTGCTGGAGACGCTTGGCCATGTCGTCCAGGTGGCGGATACGCGCGGCGCTCTTGCGCCAGTCAGCCAGAGGCTGCATGGCAGTCCCGGAAGAATAGCCACCCGGCTCGGTGATCGAGCGGGTCACCATGGTCATTCCGGACACGAAAACGTTGTCGCAGACATCGATATGACCGACCATGCCCACGCCACCGGCGATGGTGCAATGCTTGCCGATACGCGTACTGCCGGAGATACCCACGCACGCGGCCATGGCCGTATGCTCCCCGATCTGCACGTTGTGGGCAATCTGGATCTGGTTGTCGAGCTTGACGCCGTCGGCGATGCAGGTGTCGGACAAGGCGCCACGGTCCACGGCCGTGTTCACACCAATCTCCACATCGTCACCAATGCTGACCCCGCCGATCTGGGCGATCTTGCGCCACACGCCTTTCTCGTTGGCAAAGCCAAAGCCTTCACCACCGATCACTGCGCCGGACTGGATGACCACCCGCTTGCCAATGGTGACATCGTGATACAGCGTGACCCGCGGCGCCAGCCAGCCCCCTTCGCCGATCACGCAGCGGGCACCGATGAAGCAGTGGGCACCGATGGTGACATGGGCGCCGATACGCGCACCGCTTTCAACGACCGCGAAAGGCCCGACACTGGCCGTCGCGTCTACCTGGGCATCCCCGGCTACCACGGCGCTGGGGTGAATCCCCGCCACAGCCTTGGGTTTGGGGTCGAACAGGTGGGAAATGCGGGCATATGCCAGGTAGGGATCGGCAACGATCAGGGCATGACCGGCGAACGCCTCGGCATCGGCGGCCTTGAGCAGCACGGCAGCCGCCTGGCTCTCGTCCAGGTATTTGCGGTACTGCGGGTTGGCAAGAAAGCTCAACTGACCCGGCCCGGCCTCCTGCAAGGTGGCAAGGCCTGTGATCTGCAGCGTCTCGGGGCCCTTGAGGGTGGCCCCGAGGGTCTCGGCCAGTTGGCCAAGCGTCATGGTCACGGTCATATCAACGGGCTTGGTTCATACGCTCGATAACCTGGCGGGTGATGTCGTACTGAGGCTTGACATCAATGACCGCACCGCGCTCGAGCACCAGGTCGTAACCGCCCTTCTTGATCACTTCCTCGACGGCGCCGTCCAGCTTGGGCTTGAGCTGCTTGAGCATGTCGCGGTCGGCAACGGCCTTGGCTTCGTTCAGCTCCTTGGACTGGAACTGGAAGTCACGGGCCTTTTGCTTGAACTCGAGCTCCAGGCGCTCACGCTCCTGCTGCTGCATCTTGTCACCGCCCTTGATCAGGCGATCCTGGATGCCCTTGGCGCTGCTTTCCAGGCCTTTGAGCTTGGTCAGCTGAGGGCCGAACTTCTTTTCGGCATCCACGGCGTACTTCTTGGCGGCATCGGACTCGAGCAGTGCCATCTGATAGTTCAGAACGGCAACCTTCATTTCGGCGAAAGCCGGGGTGGCGACCAGCGCCGCGGCCACTACGGCCATTTGGGTCAACTTGCGCACGATGAACTCCTGGATAAACCGTTGTCGTTAAGCAAGGGCCGACCTTAGAAGGTCTGGCCCAGAGAGAATTGGAACACCTGGGTGTCTGCCTCGTCCGGCTTCTTGATCGGCATCGCCAGGCTGAAGCTCAACGGGCCCAAGGCCGTGATCCACGTCACGCCAAGACCGACCGAACTGGCCATGTCGGAGAAACCGACCTTGGTGCAGTCCGGCTTGTTGCCGCAGTTGGTGTCGAACACGTTACCCACGTCCCAGAAGACCGAGGTGCGCAGGGAACGCTGATCCTTGACGAACGGCAGCGGGAACAGCAACTCGACGCCGCCCTGGACCAGGACGTTGCCGCCGAATGGAAGCGGGTCTTGGTCGGGGTCTTCAATCGTGCCGTTCACCGGATTGTTTTTACTTGGGGTACTGCGCGGCCCCAGGGTGCTGTCCTTGAAGCCGCGAACCGAGTTGAAGCCGCCCGCGTAGTAGTTCTCGTAGAACGGCAGACCGGAGGTACCCCCGAAGCCGTCACCGTAACCCAGTTCGGTGTGCAGACGCAGGGTGTAGTTCTGGCTCAGTGGCTTGAACAGCTGGCCGCGGTAGTCCAGTTTGTAGAACGACAAGTCGCTGCCTGGAATCGTGGTTTCGAGGCTCAGGCTCTGCGAGTGACCGCGTGTTGCCAGCACACCTTTGTTCAACGTCGATTCGGACCAGCCGATCGAGGCTTTGAAGTTGGTGAAGTTCTCGCCTTCCTTGTTGATGAAATCAAAGATCTCGTCAACGGTGTACTTACCGGTCTTCAGCTTATCCTGCTGCACACTCAACCCATAGGTCAGGCGCGACGTCTCGCTGATCGGGTAACCCAGGCTCACACCGGCACCCAGGCTGTCCACCGCGTAGCTCGCCACGTCGACATCGAGGTCGTCGTAGTTGGTGCTGCGGTAGAAGGCGTTGTAACCCAGGCTCACGCCATCGGCAGTGAAGTAGGGATCGACGAAGCCGAAGTTGTATCGCGACTGGTACTCGGACCGGGTCAGGCCAACGGAAACCTTGTTACCGGTACCCAGGAAGTTGCTCTGGCTGATCGAGCCACCCAGGATCAAGCCTGCGCTCTGGGCAAAGCCGACGCTGGCGGTGATCGAACCGGAGGCCTGCTCTTCGACGCTGTAGTTCACGTCGACCTGATCGTCGGTGCCCGGCACCGGTGGGGTCTCGACGTTCACGTCCTTGAAGAAGCCCAGCCGTTCCAGGCGGGTCTTGGACTGGTCGATCAGGTAGGTCGAGGCCCAGCCGCCTTCCATCTGACGCATTTCGCGGCGCAGCACTTCGTCTTCGGTCTTGGTGTTGCCGCGGTAGTTGATGCGGTTGACGTACGCACGCTTGCCCGGATCGACCACGAACATGATGTCGACGGTGTGATCCTGGTCGTTTGGCTGAGGCACGCCGTTGACGTTGGCGAAGGTATAGCCTTCGTTACCCAGGCGGCGGGTGATCAGCTCGGACGTGCTGGTCATCACCTTGCGCGAGAACACCTGGCCCGGCTGCACCAGCAGCAGCGACTTGACCTGGTCTTCCGGTACCTTGAGGTCACCGGAGAGCTTCACGTCACGGACGGTGTACTTCTCGCCTTCGTTGATGTTGACGGTGATGTAGACGTGTTTCTTGTCAGGTGTGATGGACACCTGGGTGGACGCGATGTCCATGTTGATGTAGCCGCGGTCCAGGTAGTAGGAACGCAGACGCTCCAGGTCACCGGACAGTTTTTCGCGGGCATACTTGTCGTCATTCTTGAAGAACGACAACCAGTTGGTGGTCTTGAGCTCGAACAGCTGACCCAGGGTGTCGTCATCGAACACGTTGTTGCCAACGATGTTGATGTGCTGGATGGCAGCGACGGTGCCCTCGTTGATCTTGATCTTCAAGGCCACACGGTTGCGCGGCTGAGGCACCACCTCGGCGTCGACCTCGGCCGAGTAGCGGCCCTGGGCCACGTACTGGCGCTGCAGCTCGTTACGCACGCCTTCGAGGGTAGCACGCTGGAAGATCTCGCCTTCGGCCAGGCCCGATTGCTTCAGGCCCTTCATCAGGTCTTCGGTACTGATCGCCTTGTTGCCTTCGATCTCGATGCTCGACACCGACGGGCGCTCGACCACATTGATGATCAGCACGTTGCCATCACGGTTCAGCTCGATGTCCTGGAAGAACCCGGTCTTGAACAGCGAGCGGGTCGACTCCACCAGGCGCCGGTCATCGGCCTGGTCGCCCACGTTCAGGGGCAAGGCACCGAAGACGCTGCCGGCGGAAACCCGCTGCAGGCCATTGACGCGGATATCGGAGATGGTGAAGGACTCGGCGTGAACTTCAGCGATCATCAGTGCGGAGAGCACCGCAGTTAGCAACAGACGTTTCATGAAGTCCTTTTATTCCAACTGGCAATAAACAACCTGCCGTCATGAACGACAGGTTTCGCAATTGAGCGAAGCTTTTATAGTCGACCCAGATCGTTGATCAGGGCGAGCAACATCACCCCCAAGACCAAACTGATACCGATCTGGACCCCCCAACCTTGTACCCGGTCTGACAACGGACGACCGCGCGCCCATTCAACCAGGTAGAACAGCAAGTGCCCCCCATCCAGTACCGGGATGGGCAGCAGGTTAAGAACCCCCAGGCTTATGCTCAGGTAGGCCAGGAAATTCAGGAAATCCCCCACGCCGGACTGGGCTGAAGCGCCCGCCACTTTAGCAATGGTTATCGGTCCACTCAAGTTTTTTACCGAGAGCTCACCGAACAGCATTTTCTTCAGTGACCCAAGCGTGAGCACGCTCATGTTCCAGGTGCGCGACAGGCCTTCACCCACCGCCTCCAGCGGCCCATAGCTGACTTCGCGCAGCATCGAGGCCGGCCATTGACCGCCTATGACGCCCGCCCCCAGGTAGCCTGCCGCCGCCTCACCCTCGCCCTTCACGCCCAGCGTTACCAGTACGTCCAAGGGCGCACCGTCGCGCTCCACACGCACTACCACCTGGGCGCCGGGCCGCGCGCGCACGCTATCGACCACCTGCTGCCATTCGTTCACCGACTGGCCGCCGATGCCCAACAACCGGTCGCCGGTCTTCAAGCCCGCCGCCCCGGCCGGCCCCTTGGGGTCGATCTCGGCCAGCACCGGCTCGATGGCCGGGCGCCAGGGTTGAAGCCCCAGCGAGCGAATCGGATCGGGCTCATCGGCACCTTTCAACCACTGGTCGAGTTTCACCTGGCGCTGCTGATCGGTACTGCTGCCTTCATCGCGCACACCGATGTTCAGCGTGCCGCTCTCACCCAGGCGGCGAACCAATTGCAGGTTGACCGCCGACCAACCGTTGGTCGGCTTGCCATCCACTGAGACGATTTCCTGGCCGGCCGTCAGCCCTGCTGCTGCCGCCGGGCTGCCATTCTCGACGGTGCCGATTACCGGTCGGATCTGCTGGCTGCCGAGCATCGCCAGCACCCAGAAGAAGAAGATGGCCAGCAAAAAGTTGGCGACCGGCCCCGCGGCAACGATCGCGATGCGCTGGCCGACGGGCTTGCGATTGAACGATTGACCCACCAGTGCAGGGGGCACGTCGCCTTCGCGCTCGTCGAGCATCTTCACGTAGCCGCCCAGTGGAATGGCTGCGATGACGAACTCGGTGCCCTGGCGATCATGCCAGCGCACCAGTGGCGTACCGAAGCCCACGGAAAACCGCAGCACTTTCACGCCACAGCGACGCGCCACCCAGAAGTGGCCGAACTCATGGAAGGTGACCAGCACACCCAAGGCGACGAGCGTACCGATGATCATGTAGAGCGCTGTCATGTCCATCTCCGAATGATGAGCAATGGGTCAATAGGGGGTGCTGTCGTCGATGACCGGGCGAGCCCGCCTCAGCGGCCGTTGCGGTCCAGCCAGGCCCAGGCCAGCTCGCGCGCGCGCTGGTCGGCGGCAAACACTGCTTCCAGCGAAGTCAGCGGCACCACGGGCTCCTGGTCCAGTACCTGTTCGATCATACTCGCGATCTCCGGGAAGCGGATACGGCCCTGGAGGAACGTCTGCACCGCCACTTCGTTGGCCGCATTGAGCACGGCTGGGGCGCTGTTGCCTGCCTGCGCCGCCTGTCGTGCCAGGCGCAGGCAAGGGAAACGCTGCTCATCGGGCGCCTCGAAATCCAGGCGCGCAATGCTGAACAGGTCCAGCGGCGCGACCCCGGAATCGATTCGCTCTGGCCAGGCCAGGGCATTGGCGATGGGCGTACGCATGTCCGGGTTACCCAACTGTGCCAGCACCGAACCGTCGACGTAATCAACCAGGGAGTGGATCACGCTCTGCGGATGCACCACCACCTCGACCAAGCTGGGCGGCGCATCGAACAGCCAGCATGCCTCGATCAACTCCAGGCCCTTGTTCATCATGCTGGCCGAATCGACGGAAATCTTGCGCCCCATCGACCAGTTCGGGTGGGCGCACGCCTGTTCGGGCGTGACGTCCTGCAGGGCCTGGGTCGATGTCTGGCGGAACGGTCCACCCGAGGCCGTCAGCAGAATGCGGCGCACACCCACAGCGCTCAGCCCGCGCGCGTAGTCGCCGGGCATGCACTGGAAGATGGCGTTGTGCTCACTGTCGATGGGCAACAACACGGCGCCCGACTGACGCACGGCGTCCATGAACAAGGCGCCCGACATGACCAGGGCCTCCTTGTTGGCCAGCAGCACCTTCTTGCCGGCCTGCACGGCGGCCAGGGTCGGCCGCAGGCCGGCGGCGCCGACGATGGCGGCCATGACCGCATCCACTTCGCTGGCGCAGGCGACCTGGCACAACCCGGCCTCGCCTTCCAGCACTTCGGTAGCGCACCCTGCCGCTGCCAGGCCTGCACGCAGGCGCCCCGCCGCGTCGGCGCTCGGCACCACGGCGTAGGCCGGGCGATGCCGCACACACAGGGCCAACAGCTCCTCGACGCGGGTGTAGCCGGTCAAGGCGAAGGCCTGATAGCGCTCAGGGTGGCGGGCAATCACGTCCAGGGTACTCAGACCTATGGAGCCGGTGGCCCCCAGCACGGTAATGCGTTGCACTTGACTCACATCACACCCCATTCAGCCGCCCACAACAGCACGGCGAACAATGGGATGGCCGCCGTCAGGCTGTCGATGCGGTCGAGCACGCCACCGTGGCCAGGCAGCAGATTGCTGCTGTCCTTGATGCCCGAGCGGCGCTTGAACATGCTTTCGGTCAGGTCGCCGATCACCGAGGCCATGACCACCAGCGCAGCGCCTGCCAGACCCAGCAGCAGCTGACCAATGCTCCAGTCTCGGCTGATACCCACCACCAGGGTGATCACCAGGCTGACCGCCAGCCCGCCGTACACGCCTTCCCAGCTTTTGCCAGGGCTGACCTGCGGCGCCAGCTTGCGCTTGCCGAAGGCCCTGCCGGAAAAGTACGCACCGATGTCGGCGGCCCAGACCAGAGCCATGACCGACAGGATCAGCCAGTTGCCCAGCGGCCAGTGCTTGAGCAGCACCAGGCCTTGCCAGGCCGGCAGCAACACCAGCAGGCCGATCAGCAGCCGGCAGGCAGCGCTGGCCCACAGTTCGCTGGTGCGTGGGTACGTCAGCACCAGCCAAGTGGCCAACCCCCACCAGATGACGGCAGCCCCAAGCACCCAGGGTGCAAGCTCCGGCAGGATGTACAGCAGCATCAAGGCCCCGGCAACGACCAAGGCATAGGCGACACGCAGGGGCTGAGCCATCAACCCCGCCAACCGTGCCCACTCCCAGGCGCCGAGCGTTACCACCAGACCGATGAACAGGGCGAAGTTGCCCCCCTCGAGCAGGAAGAACCCACCCAGCGCTATGGGCAACAGGATCAGCGCGGTAATGATGCGTTGTTTAAGCATTAAGCACGCGCTCCAGCCTCGACCTGCTCGCTGGTCTTACCAAAGCGGCGCTGGCGCGAAGCGAAATCAGCCAATGCACTGCGCATGGCCTCGTGTTTGAAGTCCGGCCAGTAAAGGTCGGAGAAATACAACTCGGCGTAGGCCAGTTGCCACAACAGGAAATTGCTGATGCGATGCTCGCCGCCGGTGCGGATGCACAAGTCCGGCAAAGGCTGCTCGCCGGTCGCAAGGCACGTCTGCAACAACCCTGGGGTGATGTCGTCGGGGCGAAGATGGCCAGCCTGAACTTCACGCGCCAGCCGCTGCGCGGCCTGGGCGATGTCCCACTGCCCACCGTAGTTGGCGGCGATCTGCAGGATGAAGCGGCTGTTGCCTGCGGTCAGCGCCTCGGCTTCGCGCATGGCAGCCTGCAACTCCGGGTGAAAGCGCGAGCGGTCGCCGATGATGCGCAGGCTGATGTTGTTGTCGTTCAAGCGACGTGCCTCGCGGCGCAACGCCGAGAAGAACAACTCCATCAATGCACCGACCTCATCGGCAGGTCGCTGCCAGTTTTCACTGGAGAAGGCAAACAGGGTCAGCACTTCGACGCCGGCCTCGGCGCACACTTCGATGACTGCGCGCACGGCATCGACGCCTGCCTTGTGCCCGGCAACGCCAGGCAACAAGCGCCGTTTCGCCCAGCGATTGTTGCCGTCCATGATGATCGCGACGTGACGCGGCACCGAGGGAGGCACCGCTGGCTTGGTCTTTTCCATTAAAAAAACCCGGCCTTAGACGGCCATCAGGTCCTTTTCCTTGGCCTTGAAGGCTGCATCCACCTCGGCGACGAACTTGTCCGTCAGCTTCTGGATGTCATCGGCAGCGCGGCGCTCTTCGTCTTCGCTGATGGACTTGTCCTTGGTGAGCTTCTTCAAGTCCGCCAGGGCATCACGACGCACGTTGCGCACGGCGACCTTGGCGTCTTCGGCAACGCCGCTGGCCTGCTTGGTGTAGCCCTTGCGGGTTTCTTCGGTCAGGGCAGGCATCGGCACACGGATGGTGGTGCCGGCGCTCGACGGGTTCAGCCCGAGGTCGGAGGTCAGGATGGCCTTTTCGATGGCAGCGCTCAGGTTCTTGTCGTGAGCGACGATCTTCAAGGTGCGCGCGTCCTCGACGCTGATCGCAGCGACCTGGTTCAGCGGCATCTCGCTACCCCAGGCAGTGACCTTGACGCTGTCCAGAATGCTTGGGTGCGCGCGACCGGTGCGGATGGCCGCCAGGTTGCGGCCCAGGGCCTCGATGGACTTGGTCATGCGCTCCTGCGCGTCTTTCTTGATGTCGTTGATCATGCTTGGCCTTCCTCGATCAGAGTGCCTTCAGCGCCGCCCACCACGATGTTCAGCAGGGCGCCTGGCTTGTTCATGTTGAATACCCGCAATGGCATGCCGTGGTCACGGCACAGGCAGATTGCGGTCAAGTCCATCACGCCGAGCTTACGATCCAGGACCTCGTCATAGGTCAGGCGATCGAACTTCTCGGCGTGCGGGTCCTTGAATGGATCGGCAGTGTACACACCATCGACCTTGGTCGCCTTCAGCACCACGTCGGCATCGATTTCGATGGCTCGCAGACAGGCTGCCGAGTCGGTGGTGAAGAACGGGTTGCCGGTACCGGCGGAGAAAATTACCACATCCCCGGAGTTGAGGTGGCGAATCGCTTTGCGACGGTCATAGTGATCGGTGACGCCCACCATGGAGATGGCCGACATGACCAGTGCCGGGATGTTCGAGCGCTCCAGCGCATCGCGCATGGCCAGGGCGTTCATCACGGTAGCCAGCATCCCCATGTGGTCGCCGGTAACGCGGTCCATGCCGGCGGCGCTCAGCGCAGCCCCTCGGAACAGGTTGCCACCACCGATGACCAGGCCGACCTGCACACCGATACCGACCAGCTGCCCTACTTCAAGGGCCATGCGATCGAGCACCTTCGGGTCGATCCCGAAGTCTTCGGAGCCCATCAGGGCCTCGCCGCTAAGTTTGAGCAAAATGCGTTTATAGCGAGGTTGGCGACCACTCACCTGCTGAGCCATTGCGAGTCTCTCCTGCGGCGTACTGTAGAAAATTCGTGCGGGCTGTTTGCAGCCTGCTAACTGTAGCGTGGCACCGTTTTGGCGCCAGCGGCGGCAGCGTCGTGTAAACGCCTCGCCGCTTTGACAAAGAGGCTGCGCGCGTGAGCGGGCAGCCTCTTTGGGGCGACAGACGGGGCTGTCTTACTGCTTGGCAGCAGCAACCTGTGCGGCAACTTCGGCAGCGAAGTCGTCGACTGGCTTCTCGATGCCTTCGCCAACCTTGAAGTAGGTGAAGGAAACGATTTCAGCACCGGCTTTCTTGGCCAGCTCGCCGACCTTGACTTCCGGGTTCATGACGAACGCCTGCTCTTTGAGCGAGGCTTCAGCCTTGAACTTGGTGATACGGCCGTTGATCATGTTTTCAACGATGTTTTCCGGCTTGCCGGCAATCTTGTCGGCGTTCAGCTGCAGGAAGACACCCTTCTCGCGCTCGATGGCTTCGGCGGAGATTTCCGACGAGTCCAGGAACTCGGGGTTGGACGCTGCAACGTGCATGGCGATGTTCTTGGCCAGCTCGACGTCACCGCCTTTCAGGACAACGACAGCACCGATCTTGTTGCCGTGCAGGTAGGCGCCGACCACGTCGCCTTCCACACGTACCAGGCGGCGGATGTTGACGTTTTCGCCGCACTTGGCGACCAGGGCTTCACGGGCAGCTTCACGCGAGGCGATCAGCGGAGCGGCGTCGGTCAGCTTCTGGGCGAAGGCTTCTTCCAGGCTTTCGGCGACGAAGTTCTTGAAGTCGTCTTGCAGGGCCAGGAAGTCGGTCTGCGAGTTCACTTCCAGCAGTACGGCGGCCTTGCCGTCGGTCTTGACGGCGATAGCGCCTTCGGCAGCCACGTTGCCAGCCTTCTTGGCGGCCTTGATGGCGCCCGAGGCACGCATGTCGTCAATGGCTTTTTCGATGTCGCCGTCAGCCTTTTCCAGGGCTTTCTTGCAATCCATCATGCCTTCGCCGGTACGCTCGCGCAGTTCTTTGACCAGCGCTGCAGTAATTGCTGCCATTTCAAAATCCTCTTGGAAAGTTTTTCAACCATTCCACCCGTTTGTGACGGGCGTTCAATTCTGCTAATCCGCTGTCTGTGCCTGCATGCCCATGAAAGGGACGGCTGCCGACAGCAGGATTTCAAGGTGGCAAAAAGGGGGCATAGCCCCCTTTTCGCGTGCCAAGTCGACGCTAGCGTCTATTACTCGGCAGCAGGTGCAGCCGCTTCTTCAGCGTAGACTTCGGTGCCGCCAGCAACGTTGTTGCGGCCACGGATGACAGCGTCAGCCATGGAAGTCATGTACAGCTCGATAGCGCGAATGGCGTCATCGTTACCTGGGATGATGTAGTCAACACCTTCCGGGCTGCTGTTGGTATCGACAACGCCAATGACCGGGATACCCAGTTTGTTGGCTTCGGTGATCGCGATGCGCTCGTGATCAACGTCGATGACGAACAGAGCGTCAGGCAGACCGCCCATGTCCTTGATGCCGCCCAGGCTGCGGTCCAGTTTTTCCAGATCGCGGGAGCGCATCAGGGCTTCTTTCTTGGTCAGCTTGGCAAAGGTGCCATCTTCGGCCTGAGTTTCCAGGTCGCGCAGACGCTTGATCGAAGCACGGATGGTCTTGTAGTTGGTCAGCATGCCGCCCAACCAACGGTGGTCAACGTACGGCGAACCGCAACGAGCAGCTTGCTCGGCGACGATCTTGCCGGCGGAACGCTTGGTGCCGACGAACAGGATCTTGTTCTTGCCCTGGGCCAGGCGCTCAACGAACGACAGGGCGTCGTTGAACATCGGCAGGGTTTTTTCCAGGTTGACGATGTGGATCTTGTTGCGCGCACCGAAAATGTACTTGCCCATTTTCGGGTTCCAGTAACGGGTCTGGTGGCCGAAGTGCACACCGGCCTTCAGCATATCGCGCATGTTGACTTGGGACATGATAGTTCCTTGATAAGTCGGGTTGGGCCTCCACGTATCCCAATGACCAACCCGCGAACCCTGAAGCTCGGGGCACCCAGGCCATCGTGTCGACACGTGTGTGGGTTTGGATGCAGACGGAGCTGGCTCCGAAAGCGGCGCATGTTATACCACAGGCTGCGCGCAAACAAAACACGAAACTCACCCCCCAACCGCCGGACGGCAGGGCATGTGCGCCAGCGCACGACCAGCGACGGTGCAGGTGTGGCGTGTTTGCAAGGGCCGCGTGCCGCTACGAGCCCGCACCTCTGATAGAATGACGCCTTTCCCGATTTGAACGCGCCGCCTGCGGCGCCGAGTAGAGAGCCTGTAATGACCGTCACCATCAAGACTGCAGAAGACATCGAGAAGATGCGCATCGCCGGCCGCCTGGCAGCCGACGTGCTGGAAATGATCGAGGAGCACGTCAAGCCCGGTGTCACCACCGAGGAGCTCGACCGCCTGTGCCACGACTACATCGTCAACGTCCAGCAGGCCATACCGGCGCCGCTCAACTACAAGGGCTACCCCAAGTCGATCTGCACGTCGATCAACCACGTGGTCTGTCACGGCATCCCCAATGACAAGCCCCTGAAAAACGGCGATACCCTGAACATCGACATCACGGTGATCAAGGACGGCTACCACGGCGACACCAGCCGCATGTTCCACGTCGGCACCGTGCCGGTGTGGGCCCAGCGTCTGTCCCAGGTCACCCAGGAATGCCTGTACAAGGCCATCGAACTGGTCAAGCCGGGCTGTCGCCTGGGCGACATCGGCGAAGTCATCCAGAAGCATGCCGAGAAGAACGGTTTCTCGGTGGTGCGCGAGTTCTGCGGCCATGGCATCGGCAAGGTATTCCACGAAGAGCCGCAGATCCTGCATTACGGCCGCGCCGGCACCGGCATGGAACTCAAGGAAGGCATGACCTTCACCATCGAGCCGATGATCAACCAGGGCAAGGCCGACACCAAGGTGCTGGGCGATGGCTGGACCGCGATCACCAAGGACCGCAAGCTCTCGGCGCAGTGGGAGCATACCCTGGTGGTCACGGCGACCGGGTACGAGATCTTCACCCTGCGCAAGGACGACACCATCGCCCGCACCTCGGCCTGAGCCACCCCAGCAGCCTTCGATGACAGGAACCTGACCCCATGCTCCAGCTCGACCCCGAACTGTTCGACCGTGGTCAGTTCCAGGCGGAACTGGCCCTCAAGGCCAGCCCCATACCCGCCTTCAAGAAGGCCATTCGCCAGGCGGGCGAGGTGCTGGACAAGCGCTTTCGCGCAGGCCACGCCATCCGCCCGCTGATCCAAGCTCGGGCCTGGCTGGTGGACAACGTCCTGCAGCAGGCGTGGAACCAGTTCGACTGGGGCGAGCAGGGCGGCATTTCCCTGGTGGCGGTCGGCGGCTACGGGCGCGGTGAGCTTCACCCGCACTCGGACATCGACCTGCTTATCCTGCTGGGAGAGGCCGAGCACGAACGGTATCGCGATGCCATCGAGCGCTTTCTGACCCTGCTGTGGGACATCGGCCTGGAGGTCGGCCAGAGCGTGCGCACCGTCGATGAGTGTGCCGAACAGGCCCGCGCCGACCTCACCATCATCACCAACATGATGGAAAGCCGCACCATCGCCGGCCCGGAAGCCCTGCGCCAGCGCATGCTCGAGGTCACCAGCACGGCGCACATGTGGCCGAGCCGCGAGTTCTTCCTGGCCAAGCGCGCCGAGCTGCAGGCGCGCCACCACAAGTACAACGACACCGAGTACAACCTCGAGCCCAACGTCAAGGGCTCGCCTGGGGGGCTGCGCGACATCCAGACCGTGCTGTGGGTGGCGCGCCGCCAGTACGGTACCCTGAACCTGCATGCCCTGGCCGGCGAAGGCTTCCTACTGGAAAGCGAGAATGCGCTCCTGGCCTCCTCCCAGGATTTCCTGTGGCGGGTGCGCTACGCCCTGCACATGCTCGCCGGCCGTGCCGAGGATCGCCTGCTGTTCGACCACCAGCGCAGCATTGCCGCCCTGCTGGGCTACAGCGACGAAAACCCCAAGCGTGCCATCGAGCAGTTCATGCAGCAGTACTACCGGGTGGTGATGAGCATCAGCCAGTTGTGCGACCTGATCATCCAGCATTTCGAGGAAGTCATTCTCGCCGACGACGACAGTGGTACCACCCAACCGCTCAATGCGCGCTTCCGCCTGCATGACGGCTACATCGAGGCCGTGCGCCCGAACGTGTTCAAGCGCACGCCGTTCGCCATGCTGGAAATATTCGTGCTGATGGCCCAGCACCCGGACATCAAGGGTGTGCGTGCCGACACGGTACGCCTGCTGCGCGAGCATCGGCACCTGATCGACGACACCTTCCGCAACGATATTCGCAACACCAGTCTGTTCATCGAACTGTTCAAGTGTGAAATCGGTATTCATCGCAACCTGCGGCGCATGAACCGCTACGGCATCCTCGGGCGCTACCTGCCGGAGTTCGGGCTGATCGTCGGGCAGATGCAGCACGACCTGTTCCACATCTATACCGTCGATGCCCATACCCTCAACCTGATCAAGCACCTGCGCAAGCTGCAGTACACACCGGTGTCGGAGAAATTCCCGCTGGCCAGCAAGCTCATGGGCCGCTTGCCCAAGCCCGAGCTGATCTACCTGGCCGGTCTCTACCACGACATCGGCAAAGGCCGTCAGGGCGATCATTCCGAGCTCGGCGCGGTCGATGCCCTCAAGTTCTGCGAGCGCCACCAGCTCCCAGCCTGGGACAGCCGGTTGATCGCCTGGCTGGTGCAGAACCACCTGGTCATGTCCACCACCGCCCAGCGCAAGGACTTGTCCGATCCGCAGGTGATCAACGACTTCGCCCTGCACGTGGGGGATGAAACACGGCTGGACTACCTCTATGTGCTGACGGTGGCGGACATCAACGCCACCAACCCCACCTTGTGGAATTCATGGCGAGCCAGCCTGTTGCGCCAGTTGTACACCGAGACCAAGCGTGCCCTGCGCCGTGGGCTCGAAAACCCGCTGGATCGTGAGGAGCAGATTCGCCAGACCCAGTCCTCGGCATTGGACACGCTGGTGCGCGAAGGCACCGACCCGGATGACGTGGAGCAGCTGTGGTCGCAGCTGGGGGATGACTACTTCCTCAAGCACACCGCCTCCGACGTGGCCTGGCACACCGACGCCATCCTGCAACAGCCGGCTGACGGTGGCCCGCTGGTACTGATCAAGGAAACCACCCAGCGCGAATTCGAAGGCGGGACTCAGATCTTCATCTATGCCCCTGACCAGCACGATTTCTTCGCCGTGACGGTGGCGGCCATGTCGCAGCTGAACCTGAACATCCACGACGCCCGCATCATCACCTCCAGCAGCCAGTTCACCCTGGACACCTACATCGTGCTGGACAACGACGGCGGTGCGATCGGCGACAACCCGCAACGGGTCAGGCAGATTCGCGACGGCCTGACCGAGGCGCTGCGCAACCCCGAAGACTACCCCACGATCATCCAGCGTCGGGTGCCGCGCCAACTCAAGCACTTCGACTTCCCGCCGCAGGTGACCATCCTCAACGACGCCCAGCGCCCGGTGACCATTCTCGAAATCACCGCGCCCGACCGGCCGGGCCTGCTGGCGCGGCTGGGGCGCATCTTCCTGGAATTCGACCTGTCGTTGCAGAACGCCAAGATTGCCACCCTGGGCGAGCGTGTGGAGGACGTGTTCTTCATCACCGACGCCGACAACCAGCCCCTGTCCGACCCGCAACTGTGCAGCCGCCTGCAGGAAGCCATCGTGCAACAACTGCAAGCAGGGCAGGCCAGCGCCAGCCCTGCCCGCGTGACCTTTTGACGACATGATTGACGAGACCTTGCGCCAATGAACCCTGCCTTGAGCCAGCTTCAGCCCTACCCTTTCGAAAAGCTTCGTGCCCTGCTGGGCAGCGTTACGCCCGCTGCTGACAAACGCGCCATTGCCCTGTCGATTGGCGAGCCCAAGCACGCCTCGCCACCCTTCGTGGCCCAGGCGATGGCCGACAACCTCGACAAGCTGGCGGTATACCCCAGCACCCTGGGCCTGACTGCCTTGCGCCAGGCCATCGGGCAGTGGTGCGAGCGCCGCTTTGGCGTGCCTGCTGGCTGGCTGGATGCCGATCGTCATATCCTGCCGGTGAACGGCACCCGCGAAGCGCTGTTCGCCTTTACCCAGGCGGTGGTCGACCGTAGTGCCGATGGCCTGGTGTTGAGCCCCAACCCGTTCTACCAGATCTATGAAGGGGCTGCGCTGTTGGCCGGTGCCACCCCGTACTACCTGCCGTGCCTGGAAAGCAACGGCTTGAACCCCGACTTCGACGCGGTGCCCGACCACGTCTGGGCCCGTTGCCAGGTCCTGTTCCTGTGCTCACCCGGCAACCCCACCGGCGCCCTGGTGCCCATGGACACCTTGAAAAAGCTGATCGCACTGGCCGATGCGCACGATTTCGTGATCGCTGCCGACGAATGCTACAGCGAGTTGTATTTCGATGAGGATGCACCGCCACCGGGGCTGTTGTCGGCCTGTGCGGAGCTGGGGCGTAATGACTTCAAGCGCTGCGTGGTGTTCCACAGCCTGTCCAAGCGTTCGAACCTGCCGGGGCTGCGCTCGGGCTTCGTGGCCGGCGATGCCGACATCATCAAGCCGTTTCTGCTGTACCGCACCTACCATGGTTGCGCCATGCCGGTGCAGACACAGTTGGCCAGCATCGCCGCCTGGGAGGATGAGGCGCATGTGCGCGCAAACCGCGACCAGTACCGCGCCAAGTATGACGCCGTGCTGGCCATCCTCGAGCCGGTCATGGATGTGCAGCGCCCGGACGGCAGCTTCTACCTGTGGGCCAAGGTGCCGGGTAGCGATGCCGACTTCACGCGCGATCTGTTCGAGGCCGAGCACGTGACCGTGGTACCCGGCTCGTACCTGTCCCGTGAAGTGGGCGGGGTCAACCCCGGCGCCGGACGCGTGCGCATGGCGCTGGTTGCCCCGCTGTCCGAATGCATCGAGGCGGCCGAGCGTATTCGCGCGTTCTTGCACACGCGCTGAAGCCTTTTAGGCAAGACGGGGCCAGTTCACTTGATCTGGCCCAGGTTAGCCTCGCTCATGTCCAGGTCGCCCAGCACATGCCGCACCACCTCGTCACCGAGCAGGTGCTGGCGGTGCAGGTTGTAGAGCTCCAGGCGCTGGGCCCGCAGCGCACGCAAGCGCAGGCGGCGCTCGAGCAGGTCCATCTGCTCGGCCAAGGCCCTGGCCTCTTCACTGTCATTGTGCCGGTCCAGTTGGTCGCGATACTCAGCCATCAGCCGAGCCTTCAATTCTGTAGCCAGTGTGGCCTGGGCGGCATCCTGCGGCGCGTTGGCATCGACCACCTCCTCGGCCTCCAAGGCGTGAATCGCGGCCTCAGCGGTGCGTCGCCAGGCTTCATGCACCTCTTGCTGCATGCGCTCGTCAGGGCTTTTGGTCACGCCGCGCAGTAAAAGCGGCAGTGCGACACAGGCACCGATCAACGACAGCAGGATGACACCGGCGGCAATGAAGATCAGCAGATCGCGCTCTGGAAACGCCTTGTCCGCGCCCATCAGCAACGGAATCGACATCACACCCGCCAGGGTGACGGCCCCTCGCACACCGCCCAGCGTGAGCAACCAGCACGAGCGTGCGGTGGGCAACATCACCAGCGCAGGCTTGCCGCGCCAACGGCGCAGAACCCCCACCAGGCGCCAGATACTCTGCACCCAGATGAACCGCAGCACGATCAGCGCCGCGAAGATGGCGACCACGTCCAGGCAGCGCCAGGCCAGGGTCGGCCACAGCGTGGTTTCATGGCTGACCACCGCCTTGACGATGTCGGGCAGTTGCAAGCCCAACAACAGGAAGATCAGCCCATTGAACGCGAACTCCAGCAGCGACCACACGCTACGATTGAGCAGGCGGGTGCTGGTCTGGCGTGGCAGCAGGTCGAGCCAGCTCTGCATCATGCCGGCCGCCACTGCCGAGAGGATGCCCGACACCCCGAGGCGCTCGGCCAGCACATAGGCCGCGAACGGCAGCAGCAGCATGAACACCACATGGGTGGCCGGGTCGTCCCAGCCGCGGCCGATCATCCAGGCACGCAGGCGGCCGACCAGCCAACTCAGCGCTACCCCCACGGCCAGACCGCCAAGCGCCACCAGTGCGAAGCTCAGGCTGGCATCGGTCAGTG
Source organism: Pseudomonas sp. I3-I5 (assembly GCF_022699445.1). Lineage (NCBI taxonomy): Bacteria > Pseudomonadati > Pseudomonadota > Gammaproteobacteria > Pseudomonadales > Pseudomonadaceae > Pseudomonas > Pseudomonas sp. I3-I5. The sequence continues at coordinate 3,528,454 of NZ_CP093940.1, forward strand.
AAAAGACACCGGTGATGGCCGCAGCCAGGGCGAACTTGAAGGTAACCAGGCCCGAGGCATCGTTCATCAGGGCCTCACCCTGGAGCATGTGCATCAACGGCGTAGGCAGGCGGTCCTGGGTAATGGCCGACACGGCCACCGCGTCAGTCGGCGACAGTACGGCTGCCAGCGCGAATGCCACCGGCAACGGGATGCTCGGCAACAACCAGTGGATGAAATAGCCCGCACCGACCACGGTGAACAACACCAAGCCCACCGCCAGGGCCACCACCGGGCCGCGAATGCGCCACAACGCGCGTTTGGGAATGCGCCAGCCATCGGCGAACAACAGCGGCGGCAAGAACAGAAACAGAAACAGTTCGGGGTCGAGGGCGACATGCAGCCCCAGTGTCGGCCAGGCCAGCAAAGCGCCAGCTGCGATTTGTACCAGCGGCAGAGGCAGGGGAATCAGGCGGCCGACCAATTTCGACACGCTGACCAGCATCAGCAGGATAAGGACGGTATAGGCGGACTGCATCCAGTGGGTCTTCCTTCTTCAAACGGCCCCGTACCCGAGGACAAAACGTACACCTGGATCAGCATGGTAACGGGTGACAAGCGTGCCTGGCCGCTGCACCAAGGTCGCAGGTGGCGAACTAATGTGTAACATGAAGATACATCTACCGCCCAAGGGTTCAGCCGGTATCGGGAAATGACCGGTGGTTGCGCTCAATTGGACGCACGTTCCCGTCCATGAAGAAAGGCAGCACGCGTTTGCAGAAGCAACCGCTGCCCGTTCAGGACAACCTCCCGTGGCGCCGTGCGGAGGGTTATCGCATAATCGCGCGACTGACATTCGGAAATGGAGAGATTGGGGCGACACGTATCCCCGATGCACACAATGACCTACACGCTCTACGGCATCAAAGCCTGCGACACCATGAAAAAGGCTCGCACCTGGCTCGACGACCAGGCCATCGCCTACGAATTCCATGACTACAAGACTCAAGGCATCGACCGTGACAGCCTGAACCGCTGGTGCGACGAGCACGGCTGGGAAACCCTCCTCAACCGCGCCGGCACCACGTTCCGCAAGCTCGACGACGCCAGCAAAGCCGATCTCGACCAGCCCAAGGCCGTCGAGCTCATGCTGGCCCAGCCTTCGATGATCAAGCGCCCGGTACTCGACCTGGGTACGCGCACGCTGGTGGGCTTCAAACCCGACCTGTACGCCGCCGCCCTGGCCTGAGTCCCTACCCTATTTAGCAAGAGGTAACCACATGTCCAATTCCCTGTTCAGCCTGGCCTTCGGTGTCGGCTCCCAGAACCGCCAGGGCGCCTGGCTGGAAGTGTTCTACGCACAGCCCCTGATCGACCCGAGCCCCGAGCTGGTCGCGGCCATCGCACCAATCCTTGGCTATGAGGGTGGCAACCAGGCCATCACCTTCAGCAACGCCCAGGCCGCGCAACTGGCCGACGCCGTCAGAAGCGTCGATGCCGCACAAGCCGCCCTGCTCACGCGTCTGGCAGAAAGCCACAAGCCGCTGGTGGCCACCCTGCTGGCTGAAGACGCCGCACTGGCCTCCACGCCCGAGGCCTACCTCAAGCTGCACCTGCTGTCCCACCGCCTGGTCAAGCCGCACGGCGTGAGCCTGGCCGGTATCTTCCCCCTGCTGCCAAACGTGGCCTGGACCAACATCGGCGCCGTGGACCTGGCCGAGCTCGCCGAGCTGCAACTCGAAGCGCGCTTGCGTGGCGAGCTGCTGGAAGTGTTCTCGGTGGACAAGTTCCCGAAGATGACCGACTACGTGGTCCCGGCCGGCGTGCGCATCGCCGACACTGCACGGGTACGCCTGGGCGCCTACATTGGCGAAGGCACCACCATCATGCACGAAGGTTTCGTCAACTTTAACGCCGGCACCGAAGGCCCGGGCATGATCGAAGGTCGTGTGTCGGCCGGTGTCTTCGTCGGCAAAGGGTCGGACCTCGGTGGCGGCTGCTCGACCATGGGTACCCTGTCCGGCGGCGGCAACATCGTCATCAAGGTCGGCGAAGGCTGCCTGATCGGTGCCAACGCCGGTATCGGCATTCCACTGGGCGACCGCAATACCGTCGAAGCGGGCCTGTACATCACCGCCGGGACCAAGGTGAACCTGCTGGACGAGCACAACGAACTGGTCAAGGTCGTCAAGGCACGCGACCTGGCGGGCCAGGCCGACCTGTTGTTCCGCCGCAACTCGCTCAATGGCGCCGTGGAGTGCAAGACCCACAAATCGGCCATCGAGCTGAACGAAGCCTTGCACGCACACAACTGAAAACCCCACCGGGTATGAAGTGTTAAGATCGGGTCTGGCGCCTCAGCGCCAGACCCGATTTTCATTCCAGGCCCCGCGAATATGTTCCAGCCCTCCCCCTGGCGTGCCGATTTTCCTGCTATCGACGCCCTGCAACGCCAGCACCAGACCTACCTGGACAGCGCCGCCACCGCTCAGAAACCCCAGGCGCTGCTCGACGCTCTGGGCCACTACTATGGCAGCGGGGCGGCCAATGTCCACCGTGCCCAGCACCTGCCTGGCGCACGGGCAACCCAGGCCTTCGAAGCCAGCCGCGACAAGGTCGCCCGCTGGTTGAATGTCGGACAGACCGGCCAGATCGTGTTCACCCATGGCGCCACGGCTGCGCTGAACCTGCTGGCCTATGGCCTGGAGTCTCGTCTCGAGGCCGGCGACGAGATTGCCATCAGCGCCCTCGAACACCATGCCAACCTGCTCCCTTGGCAGCAGCTGGCACACCGACGCAGCCTGCGCCTGGTCATATTGCCGGTCGATGCACGCGGTTTCATCGACCTGGAGCGGGCGCTGCAGATGATCGGGCCACGCACCCGCGTCCTCGCCGTCAGCCAGTTGTCCAACGTGCTGGGCACTTGGCAGCCGCTGCCGGCCCTGCTCGCCCATGCCCGCGCACAGGGTGCACTGACGGTTGTAGACGGCGCCCAGGGTGTGGTGCATGGGCGCCAGGACCTGCAGCAACTGGGGTGCGACTTCTATGTGTTCTCCAGTCACAAACTGTACGGGCCGGACGGGGTGGGCGTTTTGTACGGGCGCGACCAGGCGCTGGGGCTGCTGCGCCATTGGCAGTTCGGCGGAGAGATGGTGCAACTGGCCGAGTACCAGCGCGCGAGCTTCAGGCCGGCGCCGCTGGGCCTGGAAGCCGGCACACCGCCCATCGCCGGGGTGATCGGCCTTGGCGCTACGCTCGATTATCTGGCGAGCCTGGACGCGGCGGCGGTGCTGGCTCACGAGGCCGGGTTGCATGCCCGGCTGATCGAGGGCCTCACGCAACGCGAAGGTATTCGCCTGCTAGGCCTGCCGCAGTGTGCGTTGGCCAGCTTCGTCGTGGAAGGGGTGCACAACGCCGATATCGCGCACCTGCTCACCGAACAAGGCATTGCCGTGCGGGCAGGCCATCACTGTGCGATGCCCCTGCTCCAGGGGTTGGGCCTGGACGGGGCGATCCGCGTGTCGCTGGGCCTCTACAATGACCAGGCCGACCTGCAACGCTTCTTCGAGGCGCTGGACCAGGCGCTGGAGTTGCTGCGATGACCTTGCCAGCACAAGCCGATCAGGCACTGGAGGCCTTTGCGCAGAGCAAGGGCTGGGAGCAGCGCGCGCGGCTGTTGATGCAGTGGGGGGACCGCCTGGAACCGCTGACTGAAGCCGAGAAGACCGAAGCCAATCGCGTTCACGGGTGCGAAAGCCTGGTCTGGCTGGTGGCCGATGCCGTGGACGGCCACTGGCGATTCAAGGCCAGCAGCGATGCACGCTTGCTGCGCGGTCTGCTGGCGCTGCTGCTGGTGAGGGTGCAGGGCTTGAGTGGTGAGGCGCTGCTGGCGCTGGACGTGCAGGACTGGTTCGGGCAACTGGGCCTTGAACGCCAGCTGTCACCCTCACGCAGCAACGGCTTGCATGCCGTGGTGCAGCGAATGGCGGTGCTGGCTTCTGGGCGTTGATGCCACCGCGCATTCACTCCGGCCGGACACGCTCCGATGGCCGCCTGGCGCCCGCTACCAGCTTCTCCACGGCTTTGCTGGCGGCAACCATGCCGAACGTGGCCGTCACCATCATCACCGCGCCAAAGCCGCCGGAGCAGTCCAGCCGTACGCCCTCGCCCACGAAACTCTTCTGCAGGCACACACTGCCATCCCCCTTGGGATAACGCAGCTGTTCACTGGAAAACACACAGGGCACGCCATAGTTACGGCTGACATTGCGCGAGAAGTTGTAGTCGCGGCGCAAGGTCGAGCGCACCCTTGAGGCCAGCGGGTCGTTGAAGGTCTTGTTCAAGTCCGCGATCTGGATCTGGGTCGGGTCGATCTGGCCACCTGCACCACCGGTGGTGACGATGCCGATCTTGCGCCGCCGGCACCAGGCTATCAGGGCTGCCTTGGCCATGACGCTGTCAATGCAGTCCACCACGTAGTCGAACTGTTCGGTGATGTACTCGGCCATGGTCTCGCGGGTGACGAAATCGGCCACCGCGTGGACCTTGCACGCCGGGTTGATGGCCCGCAGGCGCTCGGCCATCACCTCGACCTTGGGCCGGCCCACCTGCCCTTCCAGCGCATGGGCCTGACGGTTGGTATTGCTCACGCACACATCATCCAGGTCAAACAGGGTGATCTCACCCACCCCCGAGCGGGCCAAGGCTTCGGCCACCCACGAGCCCACCCCGCCAATCCCGACGATGCCCACGTGGGCCTGCTGCAGGCGCTGCAGGCCCTGGTCGCCATACAACCGGGCCACCCCTGCAAAACGTGGATCTTCTGTGCTCATGTCAATACCCCAAAAAACCGGCGCGCATTATAGGCCAGCCAGGCCATGCCCTGCACGGTTAGGAAAGACACCTTAACCCTGCTTTAATGTCGTAACACTTCGACACTTATGGACGACAATGTCTTCACGTAAATTCGGCCTGAACCTGGTAGTGGTCCTGGCCATCGCGGCGCTGTTCACCGGTTTCTGGGCGCTGATCAATCGCCCGGTATCGGCACCGGCCTGGCCCGAACAAATCTCCGGCTTTTCCTACTCGCCGTTTCGCCTGGGTGAAAGCCCGCAGAAGGGCCAGTACCCGGACGACAACGAGATGCGTCAGGACCTGGAGCAGATGAGCAAGCTCACCGACAGCATCCGTATCTACACCGTCGAAGGCACCCAGGCGCACATCCCGAAGCTGGCCGAGGAATTCGGGCTGCGGGTAACGGTGGGGATCTGGATCAGCCCGGACCTTGAGCGTAACGAGCGCGAGATCGCCACGGCCATCGAACTGGCCAACACCTCGCGCAGCGTGGTACGGGTGGTGGTCGGCAACGAAGCCTTGTTCCGCGAGGAAGTGACGCCGGAAAACCTCATCCAGTACCTGGACCGTGTACGCGCGGCCGTGAAAGTGCCGGTGACCACCAGCGAGCAGTGGCACATCTGGAAACAGAACCCGCAACTGGCCAAGCATGTGGACCTGATCGCCGCCCACATCCTGCCCTACTGGGAATTCGTGCCCATGAAGGACTCGGTCGAGTTCGTCCTCGACCGTGCGCGGGAGCTGAAACACCAGTTTCCCCGCAAGCCGCTGCTGCTTTCGGAAGTGGGCTGGCCGAGCAATGGCCGGATGCGCGGTGGTGCCGATGCCACCCAGGCCGACCAGGCCATCTACCTGCGCACCCTGGTCAACACGCTCAACCGACGCGGCTTCAACTATTTTGTGATCGAAGCCTACGACCAACCCTGGAAAGCCAGCGATGAAGGCTCGGTCGGGGCCTATTGGGGCGTGTTCAACGCCGAACGCCAGCAGAAATTCAACTTCGAAGGCCCCGTGGTCGCCATTCCCCAATGGCGAGCCTTGGCAGTGGCCTCGGTGGTGCTGGCGATGATTGCACTGATGGTGCTGTTCATCGATGGCTCGGCCCTGCGCCAGCGTGGGCGCACCTTCCTGACGTTCATCACGTTCCTGTGCGGATCGGTGCTGGTGTGGATCGCCTACGACTACAGCCAGCAGTACAGCACCTGGTTCAGCCTTACGGTAGGCGTGCTCCTGGCCCTTGGCGCACTGGGGGTGTTCATCGTGCTGCTGACCGAAGCCCATGAGCTGGCCGAGGCGGTATGGACGCACAAGCGGCGGCGCGAATTCCTGCCGGTGCACGGCGACAGTGCCTACCGACCGAAAGTGTCGGTGCATGTGCCGTGCTACAACGAACCGCCGGAAATGGTCAAACAGACCCTCGATGCTCTGGCCGCGCTGGATTATCCGGACTACGAAGTGCTGGTCATCGACAACAACACCAAGGACCCGGCCGTGTGGGAGCCGCTCAAGGCCCACTGTGAAAAGCTCGGCGAGCGCTTCCGGTTCTTCCACGTCGCACCCCTGGCCGGTTTCAAGGGCGGCGCGCTCAACTACCTGCTCCCGCACACGGCCAAGGATGCCGAAGTGATCGCGGTGATCGACTCGGACTACTGCGTCGACCGTAACTGGCTCAAGCACATGGTGCCGCATTTCGCCGATCCGAAGATCGCCGTGGTGCAGTCGCCGCAAGACTACCGCGACCAGCACGAGAGCGCCTTCAAGAAGCTGTGCTACAGCGAGTACAAGGGCTTCTTCCACATTGGCATGGTCACCCGCAACGACCGCGATGCGATCATCCAGCACGGCACCATGACCATGACCCGGCGCAGCGTGCTGGACGAACTGGGCTGGGCCGAGTGGTGCATCTGCGAAGACGCCGAACTTGGCCTGCGGGTGTTCGAGAAGGGCCTGTCGGCGGCCTACGCCCACAACAGCTATGGCAAGGGCTTGATGCCTGACACCTTCATCGACTTCAAGAAACAGCGCTTCCGCTGGGCCTATGGCGCCATCCAGATCATCAAGCACCACGCCGCTGCCCTGCTGCGCGGCAAAGGCAGTGAATTGACCCGCGGCCAGCGTTACCACTTCCTGGCCGGCTGGCTGCCATGGATTGCCGACGGCATGAACATCTTCTTCACGGTGGGGGCCTTGTTGTGGTCTGCCGCCATGATCATCGTGCCGCACCGGGTGGACCCGCCGCTGATGATCTTCGCCATCCCGCCGCTGGCGCTGTTCTTCTTCAAGGTCGGCAAGATCGTGTTCCTGTATCGCCGCGCCGTTGGGGTCAACCTCAAGGATGCACTGGCCGCTGCGCTGGCCGGGTTGGCGTTGTCGCACACCATCGCCAAGGCCGTGCTGTACGGGTTCTTCACCAGCAGCATGCCGTTCTTCCGCACGCCGAAAAATGCCGACAGCCATGGCTTGCTGGTGGCGATTTCCGAAGCGCGGGAAGAGCTGTTCATCATGCTGCTGTTGTGGGGCGCTGCAGCCGGAATTTACCTGGTGCAGGGCTTGCCGAGCTCGGACATGCGCTTCTGGGTCGCCATGCTCCTGGTGCAGTCGCTGCCCTACCTGGCCGCGCTGGTGATGGCGTTTCTGTCATCACTGCCCAAGCCTGAAGCAAAGGCTACGGAAAAGGCTGTCGAGACGCCCTAGGCGTGAGGCCTTGCAGGCCGACCTGTCGGCCATCACCGGCAAGTCGCCTGCAAAAGGACTACGTATTGTGCGAATGCGTGCAGGGGCGGGCTTGTCGGCGATTGGGCCGTGAAGCCCGGCATCGTTTGATATAAGATAACGCCCCTCAGTTTTCCCGCCTTGCCTTGCCCCGGAGTTCCCCATGACGGCCCCTGCCGAGCTCTCGCCTACCCTTCAACTGGCCTGCGACCTGATACGTCGTCCCTCGGTCACCCCCGTCGACGCCGATTGCCAGGCGCAGATGATGCAGCGCCTGGGCGCCGTGGGCTTCGAGCTTGAACCGATGCGCATCGAGGACGTCGACAATTTCTGGGCCACCCATGGCACCCAGGCAGGCCCGGTGCTGTGCTTTGCTGGCCATACCGATGTCGTGCCTACCGGCCCGGTCCAGCAGTGGCAACACGAGCCGTTCCAGGCGCTGATCGATGCCGACGGCATGCTCTGCGGCCGTGGCGCGGCCGACATGAAGGGCAGCCTGGCGTGCATGGTGGTGGCCAGCGAGCGCTTCGTGCGTGACTACCCAGGCCACCGGGGCCAGGTTGCCTTCCTGATCACCAGTGACGAGGAAGGCCCGGCCCATCACGGCACTAAGGCCGTGGTCGAGCGCCTCAAGGCGCGCAACCAGCGCCTGGACTGGTGCATCGTCGGCGAGCCCTCCAGCACCAACGTGCTGGGCGATGTGGTCAAGAATGGCCGTCGCGGCTCGCTCGGCGCCACGCTGACCGTACGCGGCAAGCAAGGCCACGTTGCCTACCCGCACCTGGCGCGCAACCCGATCCACCTGGCCGCGCCAGCGCTGGCCGAATTGGCAGCCGAGCATTGGGACCAGGGGAACGCCTTCTTCCCCCCAACCAGCTTCCAGATTTCCAATCTCAACGCCGGGACCGGTGCAACAAACGTGGTGCCCGGCGAACTGACGGCGCTGTTCAACTTCCGCTTCTCCACCGAGTCCACCGTGGAGGGCCTGAAGGCTCGGGTCTCGGCGATCCTGGACAAGCATGAACTGGATTGGTCGGTGGAGTGGGCGTTGTCCGGCCTGCCGTTCCTGACCGAGCCGGGCGAGCTGCTCGATGCGGTTTCGGCCAGCATCAAGGGCGTCACCGGCCGCGACACCCAACCCTCGACCAGCGGCGGCACCTCCGATGGCCGCTTCATTGCCACCATGGGCACCCAGGTGGTCGAACTTGGCCCGGTCAACGCCACCATTCACCAGGTCGACGAGCGCATCCTGGCGAGCGACCTGGACCTGCTGACCGAAATCTACTACCAGACCCTGGTACGGTTGCTCGCCTGATGCTGACCTGCCCACTCTGCCAGGCTGCCCTGAGCCCGCTGGACAACGGTGTGGTGTGCCCAGCGGGCCACCGCTTCGATCGCGCGCGCCAGGGCTACCTGAACCTGCTGCCGGTGCAGCACAAGAACAGTCGCGACCCAGGTGACAACCAGGCCATGGTCGAGGCACGCCGTCATTTTCTGGACGCTGGCCATTATGCACCGGTGGCCGGACGGCTGGCGCAATTGGCGGTCGAGCGCCAGCCAGGTACTTGGCTGGACATCGGTTGCGGCGAAGGCTACTACACCGCGCAATTGGCCCAGGCACTGCCTGATGCCCAAGGCTACGCCCTGGATATCTCCCGCGAGGCCGTTAAGCGTGCCTGCCGCCGCGCACCGGACGTCACCTGGATGGTAGCCAGCATGGCGCGCGTGCCGCTGGCCGATGCCAGCTGCCAGTTCATCGCCAGCGTCTTCAGCCCGCTCGACTGGGCCGAAGCCAGCCGTGTGCTGAGCCCAGGCGGTGGCCTGATGCGCGTAGGCCCTACCAGCGGCCACCTGATGGAGCTGCGCGAAGTGCTCTACGACCACGTGCGCCCCTATGCTGACGACAAGCACCTGGCCCTCGTGCCCCAGGGCATGTATCACGCCCATGGCGAGGTCCTGGAATTTCGCCTGAGCCTGGCCGAACCCCAAGCCCGCGCTGCCCTGCTCGCCATGACCCCGCATGGCTGGCGCGCCAGTGCAGAGCGTCGGGCGCGCGTGATCGAGCAGCCGGAACCGTTCGAGGTCACCGTCTCCATGCGTTTTGACTATTTCGTGCGCCAAGCATGAGCACACCCGGAGGTGTTATGCGCCAACCTGATATCGAGATTTATCTCAAAGACGCCGAAGTCGACCACAAGCAGATTGCAGCCTGGCTGACCCAGGCCATCGGCCCGTGCACCGAATGGAAGCAGAAAGGCCAGACCTACAAGTGCCAGGCCGGTAACATTCCGGTCACTTGGTTACCCAAAGCTGTAGGGAAATGGAACAGCCTGTACCTGGAAAGCGACCAGACGCCCTGGGCCGATGATATCGCCTGTGGTCGTGATGCCCACGCGGCTCTGGGTGTGGAAGTACGCTGTGCACCCGGCGGCTGGGTAGAGGAAGACGGCGAGGAAGATGCTGATCGCTGGGTGCGTATCAGTGCCGACGGCGAAGAGGAAATCACCTGGCGCACGTCGCCCTGATGGGCGTCCCTGAAGCTGCAAGCACAGCCGGCTTGCAGCTTCAGGCTTGAGCCTGGTCGCTCAGAGACCCACGACATCCTCGGCCTGCAGGCCTTTCTGGCCCTGCACGCAGGCATACTCGACCTGCTGGCCCTCGACCAGGCTACGATGCCCCTCACCCCGGATGGCCCGGTAGTGAACGAAGACATCTGCGCCCCCTTCCCGTTGAATGAAGCCATAGCCCTTGGCATCGTTGAACCACTTCACGTTCCCAGTCTCACGAGACGACATCTGCACTACTCCGGATTTTTATTGTGAAAATCGCCTTGCAGACACGAGACAATCGCCCCGAATCAGCGCCGCGTGCGTAAATCTCCTGCAAGCGGCAGGCCTGATCGGTGCTGGCGCATAAAAAAATTGAAGACAGGCCACGTGCACGTCAAGCTAGGCGCAATGCGAACGACTGGCCTATCTGGGCTAACCGCGCAGTGATCGCTGCGCTCGGCACTCTTCACCCTCAACCAGGGCTCTTTTCATGACCCGTTCTCCCCTGCACCGCTTGGTATTCGGCGTTCTGCGCCGGTTCTTGTACCTGTGGGTGCGCTCCGAAACCATCAATCAGTCAGCCCTGACCCTCAAGCTCGACCGCAGTCGCCCTGTGTTCTACGCCTTGCCTTCGCCTGCGCTGACGGACCTGGCGGTGCTCGACCACGAATGCACCAAGGCAGGGCTGCCACGCCCGGTACTGCCAGTGGTCGTCGGCCCCCTGCACGAGGCGGCTGCGTTCTTCTACCTCACCCCCGACCCGGACTGGCTGGGGCGCCATGACAAAAGTGGCGCCCCGCCTACCCTGGAACGTCTGGTCGAAGTGCTCGGCCAGCACGCCGAGGAAGATGCGCAGATCATTCCGGTGAGTGTGTTCTGGGGGCAATCGCCCGACAGCGAGTCGAGCCCGTGGAAGCTGCTGTTTGCCGACAGCTGGGCGGTGACCGGCCGCTTGCGCCGCTTGCTGACCGTGCTGATCCTGGGACGCAAGACCCGGGTGCAGTTCTCCACCCCGATTCACCTGCGCGAACTCGTGCAGCACAACAAGGGCCACGCCCGCACCGTGCGCATGGCCCAGCGCCTGATGCGCGTGCACCTGCGCAACCTCAAGACAGCGGTCATCGGGCCGGACATCTCCCACCGACGCAACCTGGTCAAAGGCTTGATCCATGCGCCGTTGGTGCGCCAGGCCATCGCCGAGCACGCTGAGCGCGAGCACGTGCCCCAAGCCAAGGCCGAGGCACAGGCCCGCCACTACGGTAACGAAATCGCCTCGGACTACACCTACACGGCCATTCGCTTTCTCGAAGTGGTACTCAGCTGGTTCTGGCACAAGATCTATGACGGCATCAAGGTCAACCACATCGAGCAGGTCCAGGGCATCGCCCCGGGCCACGAGGTGATCTACGTCCCTTGCCACCGTAGCCATATCGACTACCTGCTGCTGTCGTACCTGCTGTTCAAGAACGGCCTGACACCACCGCATGTGGCGGCCGGCATCAACCTGAACATGCCCGTGGTGGGCAACCTGTTGCGCCGTGGTGGTGCGTTCTTCATGCGCCGGTCGTTCAAGGGCAACCCGCTCTACACCGCCGTGTTCAACGAATACCTGCATACGCTGTACACCAAAGGGTTCCCGGTGGAGTACTTCGTCGAGGGCGGCCGCTCGCGTACCGGGCGCATGCTCCAGCCGCGCACGGGAATGCTGGCCATCACCCTGCGCAGCTTCCTGCGCTCCTCACGCACGCCGATCGTGTTCGTGCCTGTCTACATTGGGTATGAGCGCGTACTCGAAGGGCGTACCTACCTGGGTGAGTTGCGCGGGGCGAGCAAGAAGAAAGAATCCATTTTCGACATTTTCAAAGTGCTGGGTGCGCTCAAGCAACGCTTTGGCCAGGTCTACGTCAACTTCGGCGAACCCATCCGCCTGGCCAGCTTTCTCGACCAGCAGCAACCCGGCTGGCGAGACCAGGACCACGGGCCACAGTACCGCCCGGCTTGGCTCAGCGAAACCACGACGCGCCTGGGCGATACCGTCGCCAGGCACCTGAACGGCGCAGCGGCCATCAACCCGGTCAACCTAGTGGCGCTGGCCCTGCTTTCCACCAGCAAGCTGGCCCTGGACGAACGTGCGCTGGTGCGCGTGCTCGACCTGTACCTGGCGTTAATGCGCCAGGTGCCCTACTCCTCACATACCACAGTGCCCGAAGGCGACGGTCAGGCCCTGATCGAGCATGTGCGCGGGATGGACCTGGTGGCAGAGCAGAAGGACGCGCTTGGGCGCATTCTGTACCTGGATGAAAACAACGCGGTACTGATGACCTATTACCGCAACAATGTCCTGCACATCTTTGCCCTGCCGGCCCTGCTGGCAAGCTTCTTCCTGAGTAGCTCGCGCATGAGCCGCGCCTTGCTTGGCCAATATGTCCATGCCTTGTACCCCTACCTGCAGGCGGAGCTGTTCCTGCGCTGGGAACCTGAGCAGTTGGACGAGGTGATCGACCAGTGGCTTGGCGCGCTGGTCGAGCAAGGCCTGCTTCGCCAGGACCACGACATCTTTGTCCGTGCAGCGCCCAGTTCTCGTCAGTTCGTGCTGCTGACCCTGCTGGCGCGCAGCATCACCCAGACCCTGCAGCGCTTCTACATGGCGACTTCGCTGCTGCTCAACAGCGGCCAAGGTACCCTGAGCGCCGAAGCGCTCGAAGCACTGTGCGTGATGATGGCCCAGCGCCTTTCGATCTTGCATGGCCTGAACGCACCGGAATTTTTCGACAAAAGCCTGTTCCGCCACTTCATCCAGACGCTGATCGACCAAGGTGTGCTGCGCGAGAATGCACACGGCAAACTGAGCTACAGCAAGAAGCTAGGCGGGTTGGCCGAAGGCGTGGCCAAGCGCGTGCTGTCGGCCGAGTTGCGCTTGTCGATCCGCCAGGTTGCCCTGCACGGGGATGATGGCCTGGCAACGGCGACCCTATGAACCTTTTTCTGAATACAAGGACACTGCCATGACCCGCTCCTCCCTGCGTCTGACCACCCTGTGCGCCGGCCTGCTGCTGTCGGCCAGCGCCTTTGCCCTGTCGCTTGGCGACCTCAGCCAGAAGGACGCCACCGGTGGCCTGAAAGACGCACTGACCCAAGGCGCGCAGTTGGCCGTCAAGCAGCTGAGCACGCCGGGCGGCTTCAGCAACAACCCGGACGTGCGTATCGAGCTGCCCGGCAACCTGGGCAAGGCGGCCAAGGCCATGAAAATGTTCGGCAAAGGCGACCAGGTGGACGCGCTCGAAGCCGGCATGAACAAGGCCGCTGAGGCGGCCGTGCCGCAGGCCCAGGCGATTCTCGTCAACGCCGTGAGAAACATGACCGTGACCGATGCCAAGGGCATTCTAAGCGGCGGTCAGGATTCGGCCACCCAGTACCTGAACACAAGCAGCCGCGAGCAGATCCGTGCCAAGTTCCTGCCAATCGTCAAGCAAGCGACCGACCAGGTCGGCGTGGCCCAGCAGTACAACGCCTTCGCCGCACAGGCCAAAGGCCTGGGGCTGATCAAGAATGACGCCAACATCGAGAACTACGTGACGGAAAAGGCAATGGACGGTTTGTTCGAGATGATCGCCAAGCAGGAGCAGAGCATTCGGCAGAACCCTGCCCAGGCCGCCACGAGCCTGGCCAAGAAGGTATTTGGCGCACTCTGATCGCTACCTGAAAGGGGCCCCGCCGCGGGCCCTTTTTACACCGCAGCAAAAAGGCCGCTAGTCGCGTTCCCTGACCTTGAACCAGGCGGCGTACAACGCCGGCAGAAACAGCAGGGTCAAGGCGGTGGCGACGATCAGCCCGCCCATGATCGCCACGGCCATTGGCCCGTAGAACACGCTGCGCGACAACGGGATCATGGCTAGCACGGCCGCCAAGGCCGTCAGCACGATAGGCCGGAAACGGCGCACCGTGGCTTCGACGATGGCCTGCCAGCGCCCCAGCCCGGATGCGATATCCTGCTCGATCTGGTCCACCAGAATGACCGAGTTGCGCATGATCATGCCCGCCAGGGCAATGGTCCCCAGCATGGCGACGAACCCGAACGGCTGGTTGAACACCAGCAGGAACAGGGTCACGCCAATCAAGCCCAGCGGCGCCGTCAGAAAGACCATGACCGTGCGAGAAAAACTGCGCAGCTGAATCATCAGCAGGCTCAACACGACCACGATGAACAACGGCATGCCGTCATTCACCGATTTCTGCCCACGTTCTGCATCTTCCACCGTGCCACCCACCTCTAGCAGATAGCCATCGGGCAACTTGGCCCGGATGCCTTGCAAGGTAGGCTGTACCTGCTTGACCACCGTGGCCGGCTGTACCTTGTCGTAGATATCGGCCCGCACGGTCACCGTCGGCAGACGGTCGCGGTGCCAGATGATGCCTTCCTCGAAGCCGTAGGTCAGCGTGGCCACCTGTGACAGGGCCACGCTACGCCCGTTGTCCGTGGGCAGCGACAAGCTGGCGAGCTGGCTCAGGTCGTTGCGTTCCTGTGCGGTGCCTCGCAGCAGGATTTCGATCAGCTCATCGTCTTCGCGGTACTGGCTGACCGCGGTGCCTGTGAGCGAGCTTTGCAGGAAACTGGACAACTGGCGGGTGCTGACGCCCAAGGCGCGGGCGCGGTCCTGGTCGATCTCCACGAACACGGCTTTGCTGGGCTCTTCCCAGTCCAGGTGCACATTGACCACATGGGGGTTCTCCCGCACCTTTTCTGCCACTTCCCGGGCCAGGGCGCGTGCTTGTTCGATGTGCTCGCCTGTCACTCGGAACTGCACGGGGTAGCCCACCGGTGGGCCGTTTTCCAACCGGGTGACGCGCGCGCGCAGTTCAGGGAACTGCTGCTCGACCGTGCTGATCAGCCAACTGCGCAAGTCTTCGCGTGCTTGCATGGAGTCGGCCAACACCACGAATTGGGCGAAGCTGGCAGCGGGCAGTTGCTGATCCAAAGGCAAATAAAAGCGCGGCGACCCTGAACCGACATAGGCGACATAGTTGACGATGCCCTGTTGCAGCTTGAGCAACTGCTCAAGCTGCCGGACTTTCTCGCCCGTGTTGACCAGCGATGCGCCTTCGGCAAGCTTCAGGTCGACCATCAGCTCAGGACGCCCGGAGGCCGGGAAGAACTGCTGCGGTACGAAGCGAAACAGGAACACGCTGCCCACGAACGCGGCAATGGTCAGCACGATAACGGTCTTGCGGCGCCGCACGCACCATGCCACCACACGGCGCACACGCTGGTAGAAGGGGGTGGCATACGGGTCCGGTGCAGCGCCGCCGTTACCGTGGCGAGCGGCGTGTCGCTTGGCCAGATCCGGCAGCAACCGCTCGCCCAGGTAGGGCACGAAGAGCACGGCGGCCACCCAGGAGGTGAGCAACGCAATGGTCACCACCTGGAAGATCGACCGTGTGTACTCGCCGGTGCTGGAGGCAGCCGTGGCAATGGGCAGGAACCCGGCTGCGGTGATCAGGGTGCCGGTCAGCATGGGGAATGCCGTGCTGGTCCACGCATAGCTTGCCGCTTTCAGGCGGTCGAAGCCCTGCTCCATCTTGATCGCCATCATCTCCACGGCAATGATGGCGTCATCGACCAGCAACCCCAGGGCGAGCACCAGCGCACCCAGTGAGATCTTGTGCAGGCCGATGCCAAAGTAGTACATGGCGGCGAAGGTCATGGCCAGCACCAGGGGGATGGCCAGCGCCACCACCAACCCCGTGCGCACGCCCAGCGAAAAGAAACTGACCAACAACACGATCACCAGCGCCTCGCACAGCACCTGGACGAACTCGCCAACCCCTGCCTTCACCGCAGCGGGCTGGTCGGACACCTTGCGCAGCGACAAGCCGGCCGGCAAGCCGCGGGCCAGACGCTCGAATTCCGCTTCCAGGGCCTTGCCCAAGGTCAGGATGTCACCCCCATCCTTCATCGACACCGCCAGGCCGATGGCGTCTTCGCCCATGAAGCGCATCCGCGGCGCAGGCGGATCGTTGTAGCCCCGGTACACGCGCGCCACATCGCCCAGGCGAAACGTGCGCTCGCCCACGCGCAGTGGCAACTGGCGAATCTGCTCGACACTGTCGAATCGCCCACTGACCCGCAGTTGCACACGTTCGCTGGGCGTTTCGAAGAACCCGGCCGTGCTCACCGCATTCTGCTCCTGCAACGCCTGCTGCACCGCCTGCAAAGGGATGCCGAGGGTGGCCAGCTTGACGTTGGACAGTTCGATCCAGATCTTCTCGTCCTGCAAACCGATCAGCTCGACCTTGCCCACATCCTTGACCCGCTGCAGCTGGATCTGAATACGGTCCGCATAGTCCTTGAGGACCGCATAGTCGAAACCCGGCCCAGTCAGCGCATAGATGTTGCCGAACGTGGTGCCGAACTCATCGTTGAAGAACGGGCCCTGCACCTCGGGTGGCAGCGTGTGGCGGATGTCGGCGACCTTCTTGCGTATCTGGTACCACAATGTGGGGATATCGGCCGAGTGCAGAGCGTCGCGGGCCATGAAGGTCACCTGCGATTCACCGGGGCGCGAGAACGAGACGATCTTTTCGTACTCGCCGGTTTCCATGAGCTTTTTCTCGATGCGCTCAGTGACCTGGCGCGCCACCTCCTCAGCGGTGGCGCCGGGCCACAGGGTGCGGATGACCATGGCCTTGAAGGTGAAGGGCGGGTCTTCGCTCTGACCCAGCTTGGTGTAGGACAGCGCGCCAACGCCCGCGAGCAGTATCATCAAAAAGAGTACGATCTGGCGGTTGCGCAGCGCCCAGGCAGAGAGGTTGAAACCCATCCCGAGTTACTCCTTGCCCGTCAGGTCGACTGTACGGTTGGCGCGGTCCACGGGTCGCACCTGCTGGCCTTCGCGCAGCACATGACCGCCGGCTGCCACCACCCAGTCGTCAGCCGCAAGCCCCGCGAGCACAGGCACGCTGTCAGTCCCATAGGCGCCAAGCTGCACCGCGACCCGCTGCACACGGTGCTCGCCAGTGACCCGCCAGACGTACGCCTGGCCGGCTTCAGCCGTGACGGCCGACAAGGGAACCGACAACGGCACCTGCCCTGGGTGGGCGACCAATACCCTGGCGCTCTGCCCCAGCGTTGCCGGCACCTCGTTGGAGGTAAAGGCAACCCGAGCCGCGTAGGTTCTGGAGCGCGGATCGGCGGCCGGCGACAGCTCGCGGATCCGCCCCTCGAAGCGCCGCCCCGGGTGCGACCACAGCTCCACGGTGACCGGCTGGCCCACGGCGAAGCGGGCGTATTGCTGCTCGGGAACGGCGATGGCCACTTCGCGCTCGCCGTCAGCTGCCAAGGTCAATACCGTCTGACCCGCAGCGACGACTTGACCGACTTCGACCAGGCGCCTGGCTATCACCCCTGCCTGAGGCGCGCGCAACACAGCGTAGTCGGCCTGGTTACCCGCCACGTCGAACTCGGCCTTGGCCTGCTTGAGCCTGGCGACCCCAGCGCGATAGAGGTTTTCGGCGTTGTCGTACTGCGAGTGGCTGATCATCTGCTTGTCGAGCAACTTCTGGTAACGGTCACGCTCGGTGCGCACCAGCGCCAGGTTGGCCTCGGCACCGGCTACCTGCGCGCGGTTAGCCTCCAACTGCAGGCGCACATCCTGCGGGTCCAGTTCAGCCAGCGGCTGGTTGAGCTTGACCCGTTGCCCTTCTTCGACAAGCCGCTTGCTGACCTTGCCACCAATGCGAAAAGCCAGTTCCGGCTCCAGTCGCGCCCTGACCTCGCCTGGGTAGTTATCGGCCATCGCCTCGGCTGGCCGCGGCTGAACCACCAAAGCAGGGCGAACCACCGCAGGTAATGCAGGTTCCTGATTGCACGCCGTAAGCATCAAGAGGACCATGGGCAGGGCAAGGCTGAGGGCACGGGGCAACATCGGGAATCCCTTCGCAAAATGCTGATCGAATATTTGAACTGGCCGGTATAGTAAGTCAGCCATCAAGGCACGGGAAGAGCGTCCCGAGGTTTTTTTGGAGCGTTTGCGCGCTATTGCGGTCAAGAACAGCGAGCCACGCTCAAGCCGTATAAGATAGGCAACCTTCAAGGCAGATGCAGATCCCAATGTCCAACGACGTCTCCAGCGGCCCAGGCCGCCCAAAGGACCTTGCCAAGCGCCAGGCCATTCTCGAAGCGGCCAAGTCGCTGTTTCTGAGCCTGGGTTACGCAAGTACCAGCATGGATGCGGTCGCGGCGGCAGCGGGTGTATCGAAGCTGACGGTGTACAGCCACTTCACCGACAAACAGACACTGTTCTGCTCGGCGGTCATGGCCACGTGTCAGTTGCAGTTGCCCGATCAACTGTTCGAATACCCCGAGCACGCGCCGATAGAAGAAGTGCTCTTGACCATCGCCCGCAGTTTCCAGGCCCTGATCAGCAGTGACGAAGCCGTCAAGCTCAGTCGCCTGATCATGGCCCAGGGCACTAGCGATCCAGGCTTTGGCGAGTATTTCTACGAGGCCGGGCCCAAGCGGGTGCTGGCGGGAATGGAGGCCTTGCTGCGCGGGGCCGACGAGCGCGGGCTGTTGCGGATCGATGACCCGCTCAGGGCAGCGGAGCATTTCTTCTGCCTGGTAAAAGGCGCGCCGGATTACCGCCTGATGCTGGGCTGCGCCGAGCCGCTGTGCGGCGAAGCGGCCGAGGCGCACGTGTGCGAGGTGGTCGAGGTGTTTCTGCGCGCATTCAGGCCCTGAGTCGGGCCAGACTCGACAACCCACGTTGATCGTCCAGGGTCGCCTGCGGCGCAGGGCCCGGCCACCCTCATGCGGTGCTCAGCCTTTCAAGGCCTTCTTGGGGTAGATGTCATAGCGGCTCGACTTGCCCTCAAGGCCGTGGCTGGGTTTGGGTCCGTCGATGATCGGCGCCTTGCGCGGTCGCTTGACCACCACGCGGTGGGTCGCCAACGCCAGCGCCGCTTCGAGCAGCGCCGGGGCGTCCAGGTCGTCGCCGACCAACGGGCGGAACACGCGCATTTCCTTTTTCACCAGTGCGCTCTTGTCCCGGTGGGGAAACATCGGGTCCAGGTAGATCACCTGCGGCGGCTCGCCTTCCCAGTTGCGCATGCACTCGATGGCGTTGCCCGTCAGCAGGCGCATGCGCGCGACGATTGGCCCGACGTCCTCATCGGCACGGGCCCGCGCCAACCCGTCTTCCAGTAGCGCAGCCACAAGCGGCTGGCGCTCGATCAGGGTCATGTGGCAACCCAGACTGGCCAGCACGAAGGCGTCCTTGCCAAGCCCTGCGGTAGCGTCGAGTACCACCGGCCTCACACCCTGGGCGATGCCCACGGCCTTGGCGATCATCTGCCCGTTGCCACCGCCGAACTGGCGCCGGTGGGCAGCCTGGCCTTCGACGAAGTCGACCCGCACCGGGCCGGGGGCCTGGGGCCCCAACTGCTGGACCTGCAACCCCTCGGGGCCCAGCTGAACGGCGAACTGCGCGTCGTCATTCTGCAAGGGCAAGCCCAAGCGCTGCGCCCATGCCTGCGCCTGGCCCGCATACTCCTCGGACATCGCCTCGACCCTGATCCCCACGCCTTGCTCTTGCATCGCTCACACCTGAAAAAAACAACCTGGCCCTTAATGAACCGGCCAACGCGGCCGATACAGGCAATATCCCGCTATTCTGCCAGAGCACAACGCGCGCGACTGCCATGTCAGAAATTCTTCCTATCGGCTTGACCTACCTGTCGCCTGTCGACAACTACAGTCAGCACAACACCCAGGCACTGGGGGGCGTCAGCCACCTGTGGCAGGATTTCTTCGCCCGGGCAATGGCGGAGCAATCTGAAACGCCCGTCGACAGCGTCAGCCAGTCATTCGTGCAGTACGACCAGGCCAGCGGAGAACCTGTCGGCGGCGCCCGTGCCCTGGCCTTGATCGACGCGCAACGCGCCTGCCCGGTGCAAGACACCGTGGTCGCGCCACCCGAGCCGTTGTTCCTGCCCAAGGCCGAACTGGAGGCCAACCTGCTGCCGCCCGCCCCCGAGCCGTTCGGTGCGCTGGAAATGATCGAGCAGCAGCGTCAGCTTGATATCGACAACAGTTGGGTTCGGCCCGTGGTCGCCCGTCAGGGCCAACCCTTAGCTGAACCGGGTCCCGGCCCTGCACCACGGCCTCTGTTCCTGCCGATCGCCGAGTTCGACAGCACGTTGCTGGACCCGGCCCCCGAACCGTTCGATGAACCGACCCTGGCACGCCAGCAGCACGACCTGGCCTTCGACATGCACTGGGCGCGCCCAGTGGTGTTGAACAACGTGCGCGCTTACGCCTGAAGCTAACGGCACACCTGCCAACGGCCCATGTCCACATGAAAGTGATCGCGGTGCGCGGCATTGTACTCCGGCCCCAGCACCGTGCTGAAGTGCTCGCACGCCGCCTGACGTACCTCACGCAAGAACATCGCCTTGTCCCCGGTCCCCTGCCAGTCGCGCGCCAGGACGATGCGTTGGCCGTCCCGCAGGCGAAAACCTGCAATGTCCAGGGCGTTGGCGCTGGCATGCTGGCTCAAGCGCCCTGCCTTGCGGTTGTAGACGTTGCGGCAGGCAAAGCTACCCAGGTGATCGACCTGCACCACCGACTGGCCCAGCACGCGCTGAGCCACCGGCTGCAGGCCGTGGCGCTCGAACAGGGCGTAGGCGACCGCCAGCGGGCAGCTGGCCAGGAAACTGCTGCTCAGGCGGGCCTGCCCACCTTCGATACGCCAGACATTGCTCAGTGGGCATTTGGCCGAGGCTGGGCTGTCAGCCTGCGCCCGGTAGCGCAGTTGACTGCTTTGAAGCGCCTGTTGGCAAAGCGCCGGGTCGTCGCGCAGACGCTTGAGCTTGAAGCCAGTCAGCCAGTTGGGCGGCTGGCTGACGTCCAAGGGGGCAAGCGGGTTCCACTGCGCAGGCGGGCGCCAGCCCAGGTGCCACGCCTGGCCGGCGGCCAGCACCAGCACGCCCAGAAGCAGCAGAACGACTTTCATCCGCGGCGGAACAGCTCATTGAGCTGATCGAACGGCAAGGCCTGCTCGGCGTAGCCAAACGTACCCTGTTCACGGATTTCCTGCGCAGCCCGCTGTAAGGCGCCAAAGGCCGCACGCGCCATCGACGAACCGACGCTAACGCGCCGTACACCCAGGTCCTGAAGCTGGTTGACGCACAACGGCACCCCCGCCATGCCCATCAGCACGTTCAGTGGGCGAGGCGCCAGCGCCTGCACCACTGCCCGCACTTCCTCGGCCGTACGCAGCCCAGGGGCGTAGAGCACATCGGCGCCCGCCTCGGCGAAAGCCTGCAGGCGCTCGATGGTGTCGTCCAGGTCCTGGCGCCCGTGCAGCAGGTTTTCCGCGCGCGCGCACACGGTGAAGGGAAAAGGCAGGCTGCGCGCCGCCTGCACGGCAGCACGAACACGCTCCACCGCAAGGCCCTTGTCGTAGATAGGTGACGCGGCGCGGCCACTGGCGTCCTCGATGGAGCCACCGACCAGCCCTGCCTCAGCAGCGCGCAGAATGGCCTGGGCGCAATCCTCGGGCAGATCCCCGAAGCCGTTCTCAAGGTCCGCAGCCACTGGCAATGCGGTGGCGTCGACGATTTCGCCTGCGTTGTCCAGCACGTCATCGAGGCTTAGCGCCCCTTCGGCATCCGGGCGCCCCAGGCTGAAGGCAAGCCCGGCGCTGGTGCTGGCCAAGGCCTCGAAACCCAGGCTGGCCAGCAGCTTGGCTGAACCGGCGTCCCAGGGGTTGGCCATGACGAAGGCGCCATCGCGTTGATGCAAGGCCTTGAAGGCTTCGGCTCGCAGGGTTTGCACATCCATGATCAAGCACTCCGGCAATGGGGAAGAAATCAGAGCAGGCCCAGCTGTTCGACCTCCGGCGCTCGCGGCAATTCCGGCAGTGCGGCCAGCCCGGGCAGGCGTAACATGAGCCGCTGGTGGAAACGTTGCGCCAACGCGGCCGCCAGGCGGTTGTCAGCAGTGTGCAAGAAGATGTACGGGCTGCGCCCCTCTTCGATCCACGCAGCCAGCTTGTCCACCCAAGGGGTCAGGAAGGGTTCGTTGTACTCAAGCGCCGGATGGCCGATGAAGCGCACCTGCGGACGCTGACTGAACGCGGCTGGTCGCGGCGGAACGTTGGGCTTCTTGGACTGGGCATGCACGATGGCGGGGTCAGTGGAGGTACAGCTGAACAGCGCCCTGGGATCGAGACACACCCGCTCGACACCCAAGTCGGCCAGCAGGCGGTTGAGCGCGCGTTCATCCTCGCCCTTGGCGAAGAACGCCGGGTGGCGCACCTCCACTGCAACGTTTACACCCACCTGCTGCAGGAACTGGCTCAGCTCTGCCAGTCGCCCCGGGCCGTACGAAGCGGGCAACTGCAGCCAGTAAGGGGACACGCGCGGCCCGAGCGGCGCCATCAGGCGAATGAAGTCAAAGGCAGGTTCGAGATGGTCGCGCAGGTCGCCACCGTGGCTGATGTCGCGGGGGAACTTGGCCGTGAAGCGAAAATGCGCTGGCATCGTTGCCGCCCACCGGGCCACCGTGGCAGGCGATGGCCTGGCATAGAACGTGGTATTGCCTTCGACGGCATTGAAGACCTGGCTGTACAGCCCAAGCATCTGCGCGGCGCTGGCGTCGGCAGGGTACAGGTACTCACGCCAGGCGTTTTCGCTCCACGAGGGGCAGCCAATGAAATAGGGGATGGACGGCAGGCTCATCCGTCAAATGTACAGGTCGAGCCCCAGTACTTCCATGTCCCAGTCGGTAAAGCCCGCTGTGCTCAGGTAACTGGCAAGTGCCGAGGCGGTGCGCCGGTCACGGGCGCGGGGGAACACCATGTCCTGCTGACGGGCTGGCAGCGTCCCGGTACGGCGACGAGCAGCAGGCTCCTGGGCTGCCATGGCGACCTCTTCCACCAGTTCGCCATCATCGGCCACGTCATCATGCACCGCTGCCTTGCGCGGCGTACGCTTGATCGGAAAGGACTGTGATGAGAAACCGTCGACACGCATGGCATGGGCACCCAGGACCAATGATGGCAATTTAGCAGCATTGATGGCCCGCCGCTAATGCTCGATTGAGAACTTGACCACACTTTATGCAAAAGGTTGTAGCACTATCGAGCGTGCCCGACGAACAGCCTTACTGCTTTTTGGGCGTTGCCACGTTATCGCGCAGGTAAATCGGCTGAGCCTGCTCAGCTGCGATGGCTTCACCCCGGGCCCAGGCAAAGCGCGCCAGGCTCAGCACATCAAGGGCACTGGGCAAGGCCGAGGGGTCGCTTGCGTCAGCAGTGACCGCTAGGCGCTCGGCATAGCCCCAACCCGTACCTGCTCCGAACCATGGTCCTTGCGCCCCTGCTGGCAACGCCACACATTCAGGTGGCAGCACCGCTTCAGCGCCTTGCAGGCGCATTTCCCCGGCTATGGCCTGATAGCAGCCCCAGTACACCTCGTCCATACGCGCATCGATGGCGGCGGCCACTTGCTGGGCACCCTGTTGACGCAGTGCGCCCTGGGCCAGCGCTGCGAGATTGGACACCGGCAACACGGGCCGCTCCAGGGCGAAAGCCAGCCCCTGCACCACGCCGATGGCAATGCGCACACCAGTGAACGCACCCGGGCCACGGCCGAACGCAATGGCATCGACCGTGCCCAGGGCTACGCCGGATTCGGCCAGCAGTTGCTTGATCATTGGCAGCAACTTCTGGGCATGCATGCGTGGGATCACCTCGTAATGGCTGGTTACCTCACCGTTATGCAGCAGTGCAACGGAACAGGCTTCGGTGGCGGTATCCAGGGCCAACAAGGTGGTCATCGAACAGGTATCCAGGTGTGAGTGGGAAAGAGCGCGAGTATAGAGCAGCCGCGCCTTCGTGTCCCAAAGGGCCGCCGTGTGGGCTGCCGGGGATACGCCCACACCGCACAAGGCCAAAAACGACAACGGCCCGCAAGCGGGCCGTCGTTCAATGACAATGTGCCGATCAGCTCAGCGCGGCCAGTACCTTGGCAGTGATCGCTTCTACCGAGCCCACACCTTCGATGTGGCTGTACTTGGGCTTGCCACCGTTGGTCGCCGACAGCTTCTGGTAGAAGTCTACCAATGGCTTGGTCTGGCTGTGGTAGACCGACAGGCGATGGCGAACGGTTTCTTCCTTGTCGTCATCGCGCTGGATCAGGTCTTCGCCAGTGACATCGTCCTTGCCTTCGATTTTCGGCGGGTTGTACTGGACATGGTAGGTACGGCCCGAGGCCAGGTGCACACGACGGCCTGCCATGCGGCCAACGATCTCTTCGTCGTCCACGGCGATCTCGACCACGGCATCAATGTTCACGCCCGCATCGTCCATGGCCTCTGCCTGTGGGATAGTGCGCGGGAAACCGTCGAACAGGCAGCCGTTGGCGCAATCAGGCTGGGCGATGCGCTCTTTGACCAGGCTGATGATCAACTCGTCGGAGACCAGTTGGCCGGCATCCATGACTTTTTTCAGCTCCAGGCCCAGGGGCGTGCCGGCCTTGACCGCCGCACGCAGCATGTCGCCGGTGGAGATCTGTGGAATACCGAACTTTTCGGTGATGAACTTTGCCTGAGTACCTTTACCGGCCCCGGGAGCTCCCAGCAGAATTACGCGCATCTTGTGCTCCTCAAATTTTTGTATGCAATTCAATGGATTCGGCAACCAGGGCCAAGTCCGGAAATTAGGTATGACCATGAATCGGTCAGAAGGCTGCTCAAGATACACAGCGCCTGCCAGCCCGACAAGCGTCCCAAAGTTGCATGAATGCATCACTTCAGGTCGAGCGGGTCAGTGGTTGCGCCCAGCGCAACCCCCGTGCCGTCGCTGTTCGATGCCCCCCTGCACCTTTCTGAAGCAGCCCCGCCCCCTCCCCTCAACCGGTGTTGCGCAGCCCCGCGGCGATACCGGCGATGGTCACCAGCAACGCCTGCTCCAGCGGGCTGTCCAGAGCGGCCTGGCGGTCACGCGAACGCGCCAGCAGTTCTGCCTGCAGCCGATGCAGCGGGTCCAGGTAGGTGTTGCGCAGGCGGATGAATTCCAGGGTTTCGGGGCTATGCGCCAGTAGCACCTGCTGCCCGGTCAGGCTCAGCACGACCTGGCACGACTGCGACAATAGGTCGCGCAGCTGTGTACCTAAAGGTAGCAGGTGCGGTTGCACCAGACGTTGGTCGTAGGCCTCTGCAATTTGGGCATCGGCTTTGGCCAGGACCATCTCCAGCATGTCGATGCGCGTGCGGAAGAACGGCCACTGCTCGCGCATCTGTGCAAGCAACGGGCCCTGCCCGGCAGCCAGCGCGTTGTTCAGTGCCGTCTCCCAACCCAGCCAGGCTGGGAGCATCAGTCGAGTCTGGGTCCAGCCGAAGATCCAGGGGATGGCGCGCAGGCTTTCGATACCGCCGGCACGTCGCTTGGCCGGGCGACTGCCCAGCGGCAGGCGCCCCAACTCCTGCTCGGGGGTCGACTGGCGGAAGTACTCGACGAAGTCCGGGTGCTCACGCACCACGTCGCGGTAGGCCTTGACCCCATCGGCAGCCATCTGATCCATGAGGTCGCGCCAGGCCGGCTGCGGGGGCGGCGGTGGCAGCAGCGTGGCTTCGAGCACGGCGGCCAGATACAGGTTGAGGTTCTGCTCGGCAATGCCAGGCAAGCCGAACTTGAAGCGGATCATCTCCCCCTGTTCGGTGGTGCGGAACCGCCCGGCGACCGAACCCGGCGGTTGCGACAAAATGGCGGCGTGAGCCGGGCCGCCGCCGCGCCCCACCGTACCGCCCCGGCCATGGAACAGCAGCAATTCGACCTGGTGCTCGGCGCAAATGCGCACCAGGCTTTCCTGGGCGCGGTACTGGGCCCAGGCCGCGGCCGTGGTGCCCGCATCCTTGGCCGAATCGGAATAGCCGATCATGACCTCCTGAGGGCCATGCAGGCCGGCGCGATAACTGGGCAGCGCCAGCAGACGCTGCATCACCGGGCCCGCGTTATCCAGGTCAGCCAAGGTTTCGAACAGCGGCACCACCCGCATCGGACGGGTCAGGCCGGCTTCCTTGAGCAGCAATTGCACCGCCAGCACGTCCGACGCAGCACCTGCCATCGAAATCACGTACGAGCCCAGCGAGGCGCCTGGCGCCGCGGCGATCTCCCGGCAGGTGGCCAACACCTCGGCCGTCTCGTCCTGAGGCTCGAAGTGGGCTGGCAGCAGCGGCCTACGGTTGGCCAGCTCCTGTTCCAGGAAGTCAATACGCTGTTCCTCATCCCAGTCGGCATACCGGCCCATGCCTAGGTACTCGGTGATTTCGCTCAGCGCATCACGGTGACGCGCGGCGTCTTGGCGCACGTCCAGCCTGACCAGGAAGAGGCCGAAGGTCACGGCCCGGCGCAGGCAGTCCAGCAGCGGGCCATCGGCGATGATGCCCATGCCGCAGTCATGCAGCGACTGGTGACACAATTGCAACGGTGCAACCAGCTCGCGGTTGTCCACCAGCACGTCAGGCCCAGGCGGTACGTTGGCAGACAGTGCCGAATGGGCCCAGCTGCGAGTTGCCCGCAAGCGCTCGCGCAGTTGCTTGAGCAGCGCACGGTAAGGCTCCGGGCTGTCGCCCACGTGCTCGCGCAAGGCCGTACTGGCCTGTTGCATGGAAAGCTCGGCCGCCAGCGCATCGATATCGCGCAGGAACAGGTCCGCTGCCATCCAACGGGCCAGCAGCAGGACTTCCCGGGTGACCTTGGCGGTAACATTGGGGTTGCCGTCCCGGTCGCCGCCCATCCACGAAGCGAAGCGGATGGGGGCCGCCGTCAGTGGCAGCCGCTGGCCGGTCGCCTCCTGCAGGGCGTGATCGACTTTGCGCAGGTGGTTGGGGATGGCGTGCCACAACGAGTGCTCGATCACGGCGAAGCCCCATTTGGCCTCATCCACGGGCGTGGGGCGTGTACGGCGGATTTCCTCGGTATGCCAGGCCTCGGCAATCAGACGGCGCAAGCGGTCGCGGATCTGCGCGGTTTCGGCGGGGGTCAGGTCGCGATGATCCTGGGCAGCCAGCTGGGCGGCGATGGCGTCGTACTTCTGGATCAGGGTACGCCGCGAGACTTCGGTAGGGTGCGCTGTGAGCACCAGCTGGATATCCAGGCCAGCCAACTGCCGCGCCAGGTCCTGATCGTCATGGCCGGCCTGCTTGAGGCGGGCCAGCAGCTCCGGCAGCACGCGGGCCTCGAAGGGCTCGGGTTGGTCGGCATCGCGGCGTCGTATCAACTGGTATTGCTCGGCCATGTTGGCCAGGTTGAGGAACTGGTTGAATGCCCTGGCCACCGGCAACAGTTCGTCATCGTCCAGATCACCCAGGGTCGAGCTGAGCTCTTCGCCGGCATTGCGTCGATCAGCTTTCGCGCTGTGACGAATATCCTCGATCTTCTGCAAAAATTCATCGCCATACTGGTGACGAATCGTGTCGCCGAGCAGCTCTCCCAGCACATGGACATCTTCACGCAAACGCACATCGATATCGGTCATTGGCCCTCTCCGTGGCGCAGCTCAAGCGCCTGGCATGCCTTGTTAGGCTCATCGCGCTGCCTGTGAGGCCGCGACCTCATGCCAGAGTGCCAAGAGCAAGGCGGCGATGGCAAGCCATGCACACCCAAAGCAAACTAATGTCGATGCTCACCACTCTCATGCCTTGCGTGCCCTAGCAGGCGCTAACAGAGGTCATCATGAAAATTCGTGAACTCGCCCAGCACTGGGAACAGAACGCGGCCGGCACCCTCAGCCGTACCGAACATGTGTTGCACCTTGATCTGGAGTCCGAAGCGCGCCTGGCGGCGCTCATCGACATGTACCCCAAGCGAACCGCCGAAGCGCTACTTGGCGAACTGGTCGGTGCGGCGCTGGAGGAGCTGGAGGCAAGCTTCCCCTATGTCCAGGGACGCCAGGTCATCGCCACCGATGAAGAGGGTGATCCCTTTTACGAAGACGTAGGGCCCACGCCCCGCTTCCTCGCACTTTCGCGTCAGCATTTGCATGCGCTGAACGGGGCGGGGGGAGATGAGAAATGACCGTCGCCCGACCAAGACTTCGGTTTCTGGCCGTAGCGAAAACCGCTTGGGCAGGCAAAAGTTCCGCTGAATTTCAGCTGACCGATTAGTCAGAAAGAGTTACTCGTAATCTGGACTTTTTACTGAACTATTCGAAAATTCTTCCAGTCGGAGCCAATAGCCATCACGCTAAAACCCTGCACACCGGTACTTGTGCGCCATTCAGCTGAAGCGCATGAAAACGGTCCGGGGAATGAGCGATGGACTGCTACGGACATCGTCATTATCAGGAGTGATCCAATGGAGCTGACCACCATGAAAACCCGCACTGTCAAACCTTCATCCACTTACGTGCGCGGGTTCAAGCTGGCCGCGCTGGCCCTGGGCAGTAGCCTGGTCCTGGCTGGCTGTGCAGGCAACCCGCCAACCGAACAGTATGCTGTGACCCAGTCCGCCGTGAACTCTGCCGTCAGCGCAGGCGGCACCGAGTACGCTGCTGTCGAAATGAAAGCAGCTCAGGACAAGTTCAAGCAGGCCGAAATCGCCATGCATGACAAGAAGTACGACGAAGCCAAGCGTCTGGCCGAACAGGCCGAATGGGACGCGCGTCTCGCCGAACGTAAGGCCCAGGCGGCCAAGGCCCAGAAGGCCGTACAGGACGCCCGTCAAGGCGCCCAGGACGTACGTGAGGAAGGCCTGCGCAGCGCTCAATGAGCCCTGCCCTGTCTCCCTTAGCCTTCGCACTCGATCAAAGGATGAACACTATGCGCAAACACGTCATGATTCCCGCCCTCCTGGCCCTGAGCGTCGGTCTCGCTGCCTGCTCGCACGACCCGAACGCCAACCTGGAAGCGGCTCGCACCAACTTCTCTTCCCTGCAGAGCGATCCGCAGGCCAGCAAAGTGGCTGCCCTTGAAACCAAGGACGCCCAGGATTGGCTGAACAAGGCTGACAAAGCCTACATGGACCGCGAAGACGAGCAGAAGGTCGACCAACTGGCCTACCTGACCAACCAGCGTGTTGAAGTGGCCAAGCAGACCATCGCCCTGCGCACTGCTGAAGGCGACCTGAAAAACGCCGCCGCGCTGCGCGCACAGGCCAAGCTGGACGCCCGTGACGCCCAGATCGCCAAGCTGCAGCAAAGCCTGAACGCCAAGCAGACCGAGCGCGGCACCCTGGTGACCTTCGGCGACGTGCTGTTCGACTTCAACAAGGCTGAGCTCAAGAGCAATGCCTACCCGAACATCACCAAGCTGGCTCAGTTCCTTCAGGAAAACCCTGAGCGCAAAGTGATCGTCGAGGGTTACACCGACAGCGTCGGCTCGGCCAGCTACAACCAGTCCCTGTCCGAGCGTCGCGCCGGCAGCGTACGCATGGCACTGGTCCGCGCAGGTGTAGACCCAGCGCGCATCGTTGCCCAGGGCTATGGCAAGGAATATCCTGTAGCGGATAACTCCAGCAACTCGGGCCGTGCCCAGAACCGTCGTGTGGAAGTGACCATTTCCAATGACAACCAGCCAGTTGCACCGCGT
The DNA here is from genome assembly GCF_022699445.1 of Pseudomonas sp. I3-I5. Lineage (NCBI taxonomy): Bacteria > Pseudomonadati > Pseudomonadota > Gammaproteobacteria > Pseudomonadales > Pseudomonadaceae > Pseudomonas > Pseudomonas sp. I3-I5. The sequence goes on from NZ_CP093940.1 coordinate 3,558,136, forward strand.
TCTTCGATGAAGTAACGCTGCACGGCAGGAACAAGAACCCCGCGCTGGAGCGTCCCTCCAGCGCGGGGTTCTTTTTTGGTGCTACCGGTTAGCCACGTAGGCCCTATCGCACCTGCTGCGGCGTATCGGCGCCCACGCAGCGTACGGCGCGCTTGCGGCTGTCGACGAGCACGCCACTGAGGCCTTTTTGCTGGGTGTCGAACAGTACCAGCACGCCATCGGCGCACTGGGCTACCTGCGCTGCGGGCTCCAGTGACACCTTGTAGTCTTCGCCCGGTACCGTCTTGAGCATGGTGAAATCCTGCAGCAACAAGGCATCCTCAGGCTTGGCGAAGTGCAGGTAGCCGTAGTACCACAGGGCCCCCACCGTCACGATAATGCTGCCGACTCCTGTCAGGATCAGCGGTATGGCGTTGCGTTCTTCGCTCATTGCGGGTTCTTCTCGTCATAGGCATTGGGCACTTCGGCGAGCCGCCGCAGGCCGGTGAAGTGGCTGGGGTCATCCAGAAAACGCAGCATCACTTCACGCCAGGTAGGGTCGGCGAACGTCTGCACGTGTCCACCTCGGGTCAACTGCAGCACCCGTGGAGGGGGTGCCTGCTGATACAGGCGGATGACGTTGTTCATGGGCACCAGGTCATCATCGATGCTGTGGAAAAAGAGCTTGGGCGGGCTGGTCAGCTGTCCGACGGACTCGATGGCGCTATCGGCATCGGGCACCAGCCAGGACAACGGCACCTGAAGCGGCCAGGTCATCCACGAGGTGCTCAAGGCGTATCGGCCCACCGCCCGGTAGCTGGCCGGAACGCCGTCGAACACCAGAGCGCTGAAGCGTTCGCGCTGCTCGGGATGGGCCGCCAGGTAGTGGATGGCCATGGCACCGCCCAGGCTCTGCCCCAGCAAGACCAGGGGCTTGCCCTTGACCTGCGGCGACTGGTCGAGCCAGGCCATGGCGGCGGCGATATCCTGATAGACCTCAGGTAGCCGCGGCTTGCCATCGGACAGGCCGTAGCCTCGGTAGTCGATCATCAGCACTTGGTAACCCTGCTCCGGCAACCAGTAGCTGCCGCCCAGGTGACCGGGCAGATTGCCCCCATTGCCGTGCAGGTGCAGTACCGTGCCCTTGACCGCCACCCCTTGCTTGGCCGGCAACCACCAGGCATGCAGGCGTACACCGTCGGCGGCGACCAGGGTGACATCGCTGTAGGCGAGCCTGGCGCGCTCTGGCGTGAACGCTTGGCCCCGCTCAGGGTAGAACAGCAAGCCGCTGCACCCGCCCAGCAGCACCAGCACCATGCCCGCCGTCAGCAGGCGGAGCCCGTCAAAGGATATTCGCGTAGTCGGTTTCAATACGGTCCAGGCTCAAGTGGTTGAGGAAGTTGGAAAAGCACATCCAGGCCGACAAGGCGTTCAAGTCGCGGAATTGCTCAGGCAGGTACTTGGGCGGCTCCACCAGGCCCTCCTCGACAAGCTGGCGCAGGGTGCGCATGTCTTCGAGGGTGGTCTTGCCACAGAACAGCAGCGGTATCTGCTCCAGCTTGCCCTTCTTCACGGCCAACTGAATGTAGTTGTAAACCATGATGAAGCCCTTGAGGTAGGACAAGTCCTTGGTGAATGGCAAGCCATTGGGCACCGACCCACGGAATACCCGGCTGGCATTGCTGTAGCTTTGCCCCATGTCGAAGCCCTGCTCCTGGAAGAACCGGTACACCTGCATGAAGTCCGCACCGTCCTCGACCATGTGTATGGCGCGGGTGCGGTTGGTCAGTTTGCGCAGGCGGCTGGGGTAGGAGGCGAAAGCGATGACTTCCATCAGGATGGCCAGGCCTTCCTGGGTCACCGTCGAGGAAGGCGGGCCCTTGGCCAGGAACGTGCAGATAGGCTGGTTCAGGCCATTGAGGGTAGTGCCCACGTGCACCAACCCCTCGTGCACTTCCAGGGCCCGTACATCGCGCGCGTTGAACATGGCATCGGCACGCACCTTGATGTAGTCGGCACCGGCGGCGGCATCGGCCACGATACCGTCGGACTCGAACACGCGAATGGTCCCCTCGGCTTCACCGAACACCTTGTTCAACCGGCACTGGAGGATTTCCACCGCCTGCTTGGCCGTCAGGTCCTTCGGCTCGTCCTTGAGGTCACCGCGTCCATCGATGTTGTTCAGGTAGTCCGACAGCATCAGGCCAAGGTCGGCCAGGGTCGGGTCACCGGCATGGAAAACATCGGAGGCAGCGCCGTACAGCTCCTGGGAAATCAGACCGAAATCTTCCGTACCCCTGGCCTCGAGCATGCGCACGACCATGCGGTACTCGCGGCACATGCGTTTCATGATCTGCCCCACGGGGCTGAACTGGCCAAGCTGGCGAATGATGTCACGCTCGATGGCCTGGAACTCCGCCTTCACAGCGCTGGAGTCGAACCCCAGTGAGCGCGCCTGATAATAGGCACGGTCCACGGCAGGCGGGATCTTGCCCTTGGCCTCGAAGAAGCCGCGACGGATGCCATCGTCCCACTTGACTGCATCGAGCACGCGAATCGGCGTTTGCGCAGCCACGATGCGGTCGGACAGTGCGCGAATGGTTTGCTGGTACTCGTCCACAAAGAAATCCTTATCGGCCATCAGGCCAAGCCATGTCCCGCTCGTGTCGGCCGACTCAAGTGTCGAGCAGCCGAGGCGAGAGTGCGCCCTTGGCGCATCCGCGAATCACCAGAGACTTGCCCTGTCACTGGCCAGCGCGTTTGAAGCGCACTGCCTCCACGAACAGGTCCGAATTCGCTGGGTCGTTGAGGTAGGCCAGGACACGCGCTGGTGGGCTGTCGACCAGCAGACCCTCGCCGTTGTCCTGCGCCACCTCGGTGCTGTGCCCGCTCAATTCCTTGCTGTCCACGGCCTGCTGCACTTGCTGCAGATCGAGGTTATAGACCACCAGCTCCTTGCCATCGACGATATCGAAACCACCGATCACGTAGTTGCCGCCCAGGTCGCCAGGCACTCGCGCCGACAGGTACCAGCGGTTACCCTGCTGGGCCACATTGAATACATAGGTTTGGGCAGATTTGCCCTTGGGTGTGGCCACCGCTTTGTAGGCACCTGCGTCGGCACGCGTGATGACCAGCTTCAGCGGCTCGCCCCAGGCGTCCTTGGTGGTCCAGCTGCCCACCAGCCCCTTGGGGGCCGAGGACTTACCGGGTAGCGGTTCGGAAAAGGTCACCAGACAACCGCCCAGCATCAGGAATGACAGCGTCAACAGCACCACACGCCAGGCTTTCATCAGGTTTCTTCCTCGAAAAGGTCGGGCTCAAGCCGACGCCAGCACCAACTGCAAGTATCGGGTAAGCATCGCCAGCATCGGCCCATCGGCCTGCGCCTCGGCGTGCTTGAGCAGGCCCTGATATTCCATCTGCTCGATAATCGCCGTCAACATCTGTGCATCCTGTTCGGGCTGTCGCGAGCCAACGACCTGCAGCAGTTGGCGCGTACCGTGCAGCAGAATCTGCTCGTGAGCACAGACCAGCTCGGCCAGGCGTGGGCACAGCAGCGCTTCCTGGCGAAATGCCTGCTCGGCCATCATGAAATCGCGGCGGGTGAGCAGTTGGCGCTGCACGTAATCGGCCGTCATGCGCGCCACTTCATCGGCCAGTTTTGCCCGTGCCTGGGGACTGCCGTCACCTTGGGCCAGCAGTTGGCGCAACACTGCTTCGGTGTTGAGCCAGAGCTTGGCCATGTAGGCGGCGCTGCGTTCGACGTACTGGGCGAACGTGTCGGTGAGCAGGTCCTCGATGTCCTTGAAGTAGTAGGTGGTGGCCGACAGCGGCACCCCTGCCTCTGCGGCGACGGCACGGTGTCGCACGCCCCGCACGCCATCGCGCACCACGATGCGCATGGCGGCGTCCAGAATCAGTTGGCGACGCTGCTCACTGCCTTGCCGGGCCGTCTTGCGGCCCTGGTAGCGCACGCTTTCGGCAACGGCAGTGGCGATGCCTGCAGCCCCTTGTTGAGCCATGGCGGTTGTCATGGAGTACCTCATGTACGGTGTCTGGTCGGAGCATGCCCGTTCGCGTCCGATCTGCCCCCAGGCGTTGGAATCGCAGATTGCTTCGCAGGCGCTTGGATCGCGAGCGGGCCGGTAATGACAACATAATGCTTCAGGCAAGAAAAAGCCGCCTGAAAAGGCGGCTTTTTCGACTTCACTCAGCCCTGCGGACGCATGTGCGGGAACAGGATCACATCGCGGATCGATGGCGAGTTGGTCAGCAGCATCACCAGGCGGTCGATGCCGATGCCCTCGCCCGCCGTTGGCGGCATGCCGTATTCCAGCGCGCGCACGAAGTCGGCGTCGTAATGCATGGCCTCGTCGTCACCGGCATCCTTCTCGGCCACCTGGGCCAGGAAGCGCTCGGCCTGGTCTTCGGCATCGTTGAGCTCGGAGTAGGCGTTGGCGATTTCGCGCCCGCCGATGAACAGTTCGAAACGGTCGGTCACCGCAGGGTTCTCGTCGTTGCGACGGGCCAGCGGCGAGACCTCGAACGGGTACTCGGTGATGAAGTGCGGCTGCTCCAGTTTGTGCTCGACCAGCTCTTCGAAAATCATCACCTGCAGTTTGCCCAGGCCTTCATGGCCCAGCACCTTCGCACCGGCCTTGCGGGCGATGTCGCGGGCGCGGTCGACATCCTGCAGATCGGCGGCGGTGAGCTCCGGGTTGTACTTGAGGATCGAGTCGAACACCGACAGGCGCACGAAGGGCTCGCCGAAGTGGAAGACCTTGTCACCGTACGGCACATCGGTAGACCCCAGCACCAGCTGCGCCAGCTCGCGGAACAGTTCCTCGGTGAGGTCCATGTTGTCGCGGTAGTCGGCGTAGGCCTGGTAGAACTCGAGCATGGTGAACTCGGGGTTGTGGCGCGTCGAAACCCCTTCGTTGCGGAAGTTGCGGTTGATTTCGAAGACCTTCTCGAAACCACCGACGACCAGACGCTTGAGGTACAGCTCAGGCGCGATACGCAGGAACATGGCCATGTCCAGCGCATTGTGGTGGGTTTCGAACGGCTTGGCCGCTGCACCGCCCGGGATGGTCTGCAGCATCGGCGTCTCGACTTCGAGGAAGTCGCGCTCGATGAGGAACTTGCGAATGTGCGAGATGACCTGGGAGCGCACGCGGAAGGTGTGGCGTGTCTCTTCGTTGACCATCAGGTCGACGTAGCGCTGGCGGTAGCGCTGCTCGGTGTCGGTCAGGCCGTGGTGTTTGTCGGGCAGCGGACGCAGCGACTTGGTCAGCAGGCGCACCTGGGTCATTTCGACGTACAGGTCACCCTTGCCCGAGCGAGCCAGGGTGCCCTCGGCGCTGATGATGTCGCCCAGGTCCCAGGTCTTGACCGCAGCCAGGGTTTCTTCGGGCAGGGTCTTGCGGTTGACGTAGACCTGGATGCGGCCGGTCATGTCCTGGATGACCATGAACGAGCCACGGTTGAGCATGATGCGGCCCGCCACCTTGACCGGGATCGCGGCTGCTTCCAGCTCTTCCTTGGTCTTGTCCGCGTACTGTTTCTGCAGGTCGTTGCAGTAGCTGTCGCGACGGAAGTCGTTGGGGAAGGCATTGCCCTTGGCGCGTTCTGCTGCAAGCTTTTCCTTGCGCAGGGCGATCAGGGCGTTTTCTTCCTGTTGCAGGTCTTGCGATTCGGTCTTCAGGTCGCTCATGTCGTCTTTGTTTCCATCAGGTATTCGTTGCCCTTGGCGGGCAGGGCGCGCGCTACCGGTACGAGGCCGGTGGCGCGGCGATAGGGTGTGGCTTACAGCCCCTGTTTGAGGCTCGCTTCCAGGTACTGGTCAAGGTCACCGTCCAGCACTTTCTGGCAGTCGCTGCGTTCCACGCCGGTACGCAGGTCCTTGATGCGCGAGTCGTCCAGCACGTACGAGCGGATCTGGTGGCCCCAGCCAATGTCCGACTTGCTGTCTTCCAGCGCCTGCGAGGCCGCATTGCGTTTTTGCATCTCCAGCTCGTACAACTTGGCCCGCAGCATTTTCATGGCGGTGTCCTTGTTGGCATGCTGGGAGCGTTCGTTCTGGCACGCCACCACTGTGTTGGTCGGCACGTGGGTGATACGCACTGCCGAGTCGGTGGTGTTCACGTGCTGGCCGCCGGCGCCCGAGGAGCGGTAGGTGTCGATGCGCAGGTCCGACGGGTTGATCTCGATTTCGACCTTGTCGTCGATTTCGGGCGAGACGAACACGGCCGAGAACGAGGTGTGGCGGCGGGCGCCGGAGTCGAACGGGCTCTTGCGCACCAGGCGGTGCACGCCGATCTCGGTGCGCAGCCAGCCGAAGGCATATTCGCCCTTGATGTGCACGGTGGCGCCCTTGATGCCAGCCACTTCGCCCTCGGAGAGTTCGATGATGGTGGCGTCGAAACCACGCTTGTCGGCCCAGCGCAGGTACATGCGCAACAGAATGTTGGCCCAGTCCTGCGCCTCGGTCCCGCCGGAGCCGGCCTGGATGTCGAGGTAGGCGTTGTTCATGTCCATCTCGCCGCTGAACATGCGACGGAACTCGAGCTGGGCCAGGTTTTCTTCAAGGCCTTGCAGTTCGGTCACGACGTCGCCGACAGCGCCTTCGTCGCCCTCTTCGACGGCCATGTCCAGCAGGTCCTTGCAATCGGCCAGGCCGTTGGACAGCTTGTCCAGCGTCTCGACGACCTGCGCCAGCATGGACCGCTCACGGCCCAGGGCCTGGGCGTACTCGGGCTTGTTCCAGACGTTGGGGTCTTCCAGCTCGCGATTGACTTCGATCAGGCGGTCATGCTTGAGATCGTAGTCAAAGATACCCCCGAATGGACTGGGAGCGGTCGGAGAGGTCCTTGATGGTGTTCAGGATCGGTTGGATTTCCATGGGCAGGCTACTCGTGCGAATTCGGTGAAAAGCCTGCGAGTATAACCGAGTCGGCCGCGTGGCGGCAGACCCGCCTGGCAGGCATCGACAACCAGCCGCCGGGTGCAGCCGCTCGAAAGGAGCACCCCTCGCCCAGCGCGCTAGGCGACACCCACCTGGTTGCGGCCACCGTTCTTGGCCTGGTACAGCCCTTTGTCCGCCGCCGAGATCAATTGCCGACAGAGGCTGCCGATAGCGGGAACCTGCGTGGCCAGGCCCACGCTGACGGTCAGGTACGCTCCGGCAGCCGGTGCCGTGTGCTCGATCGCCAGGCCCAGCACGCTCTGGCGCAGTTTCTCGGCAACCAACCTGGCGCCACCTGGGGAGGTGTTGGGCAACACCAGGGCGAACTCCTCGCCGCCGTAGCGGGCCGGAAGGTCGCTAGGCCGCGAGCACGAGCCACGGATGGCTTCTGCCACGCGCCGCAGCGCTTCGTCTCCGGCCAGGTGGCCAAAGGTGTCGTTGTAGGCCTTGAAATAATCGACGTCGATCATCAACAGCGACAACTGTTGCTGCTCGCGCATCGCCCGTCGCCACTCAAGCTCCAGGTACTCATCGAAATGGCGTCGATTGGACAGGCCCGTCAAGCCATCGGAGTTCATCAGCCGTTGTAGCATCAGGTTCGAATCGAGCAACTGCTGCTGGCTGACCCGCAGGGCGCGGTAAGCTTCGTCGCGCTGCAACAAGGTCAGGTAGGAACGCGAGTGATAGCGAATGCGCGCCACCAGCTCGATGGTGTCGGGCAGTTTGACCAGGTAATCGTTGGCCCCGGCCGCGAACGCGGCGCGCTTGACCAGCGGGTCTTCCTTGGTCGACAGCACGATGATCGGGATGTCCTGGGTGGCCGGGTTGCTGCGGTACTCACGCACCAGCGTCAGGCCATCGAGCCCGGGCATGATCAGGTCCTGCAGGATCACCGTGGGCTTGATGCGCATGGCCTGCTGCACCGCCTGGTGCGGGTCGGCGCAAAAATGAAAATCGATGTTGTCCTCATGGGCCAGGCCCCGCCGCACGGCTTCCCCGATCATGGCCTGATCGTCGACCAGCAGCACCATCGCCGAATTTTCATCGGCGGCGGCGAACCCTTCGATGGGGAGCTCATTCATGGCTGTTCACCTGAACACTGCCGGCCGGGCGGCATGATTCGTTACGCTTCATCATTGTGAAAAAATTTCCGTCAGACGCCCGGCTATGCCTTCAAGCGGGCGGATTTCCACTGCGGCATCGATCGCCGCAGCAGCCTTGGGCATGCCATAGACAGCACTGCTGGCCTGGTCCTGGGCAATGGTCAGAAAACCCCGTTGGCGCATCATCTTGAGCCCCTGTGCTCCGTCACGCCCCATGCCGGTGAGCAATACCCCCACTGCCTCGCCTGACCAGTAGCGCGCCACGCTTTCGAAGAAAACGTCGATGGAGGGGCGGTAGATTTCATTGACCGGTTCGGCAGTGTAGGCCAGTTGCCCGTTCTGTAGCAGGCGCAGATGGTGGTTGGTTCCGGCCAGCAGCACCTGGCCAGGTTGCGGTGGCTCGCCTTCGCGCGCCAGGCGCACCGGCAGCCCGGCCGCACTGCTGAGCCATTCGGCCATGCCAGCGGCAAAGACCTGATCCACATGCTGGACCAGCACGATCGCGGCCGGGAACCCGGCTGGCACTCTTTTGAGCAGTATTTCCAGGGCCGCCGGACCACCTGCCGAGGAACCGATGGCCACCAACCCTCGTCGCTGGCTCGCTTCACGCAGCGGTGCGGCAACCGGCCTGGGCGTCGGCGGGCGCTGCTGTCCAATCAGCCAGCTGATGTTGAGAATCTTGCGCAGCAATGGCGCGGCGGCTTCGCGGGCGTCGCCCGCACCCAGCGCCGGTGTGTCGACCACATCCAGTGCACCATGCCCCATGGCTTCGAATACCCGGTGCACATTCTGCTTGCGATCGACCGTAACGATGACGATGGCGCACGGGGTGTCGGCCATGATCCGGCGAGTCGCTTCCACGCCATCCATCACCGGCATGATCAAGTCCATCAGGATCAGGTCCGGTTGCTGCTCCTGACAGCGTTGCACGGCTTCGGCGCCGTTGCTGGCCACCCACACCACCTCATGGGCAGGTTCCAGCGCGACGGCACGGCGCAAGGCCTCCACTGCCAAGGGCATGTCATTGACGATGGCGATCTTCATCCGTGAGCACCTCCGATCAGTTCGACTACAGCATCCAGCAACGCATCGTCGTGGAAACTGGCTTTAGCCAAATAGTAGTCGGCCCCGGCATCCAGGCCGCGCCGTCGGTCTTCCTCCCGGTCCTTGTAGGAAACCACCATGACGGGCAGCGATTGCAAGCGTTGGTCACGGCGCACCAGGGTGACCAACTCGATGCCGTCCATGCGCGGCATGTCGATGTCGGTGATCAGCAAGTCGAAATCGTCGCCGCGCAGAGCATTCCAGCCATCCATGCCATCGACTGCCACCGCGACGTCATAGCCGCGATTGCCCAGCAGCTTGCGCTGCAGCTCACGCACGGTCAGCGAGTCGTCGACCACCAGGATGCGTTTGCGCGCCAGGCCAGAGGCGCCGGCACCGCCGCGCTCGACGCGCTCGAGCGTACCGGTGCTGAGCAGTTTGTCGACCGAGCGCAGAATGTCCTCCACATCGACGATCAGCACCACCGAGCCGTCGTCCAGCAGCGCCCCTGAAGAAATGTCCTGCACTTTGCCCAGACGCGGATCGAGCGGCATCACCACCAGCACCCGCTCGCCGATCAGCCGCTCGACCGCCACGCCATACAAGCGCTCGCGCTCGCGGATGACCACGACCCGCAGGCTGTTCTGATCGGTTTGCCCGGCCGGCCGGTGCAGCAACTGGCTGGCGGCTACCAGGCCGATGTGCTGGCCGTCATGCCAGAAGTGCTGCCGCCCTTCTATCTGCACGATGTCGTTGGCGTCCACCGCCAGGGTGTGTTCGATATGCGCCAGAGGGAAGGCATAGGCCTCCCCGCCGACTTCCACGACGAGGCTGCGCACGACCGACAAGGTTTGCGGTACCTGCAGGTGGAAGCGGCACCCCAACCCAGGCGTCTGGGTCAGTTCGATTGCCCCGCGCAATTCGCGGATCATGTGCTGCACGGCGTCAAGCCCCACACCCCGCCCGGACACTTCGGTCACCGTATCCCGCAGACTGAAACCCGGCAGGAAGAGGAAGGTGAGCAATTCATCGTCACTCATGCGCTCGACGGTTTCGGCCGGAGACAGGGCACGTTCCACGATGCTGGCACGCAGGCGATCCAGGTCCACGCCGGCACCGTCGTCCATCAGCTCAAGGCTCAGCATCCCGGCGTGGTGCGAGACGCGCAGGCGGATCAGCCCTTCTTCGGGCTTGCCCGCCAACAGCCGCCTGTCTGGCAGTTCGATGCCATGATCGACCGCGTTACGCAGCAAGTGGGTCAGCGGCGCTTCGAGTTTTTCCAGGACGTCACGATCGACCTGGGTTTTCTCCCCTTCGATGATCAGGCGCACCGGTTTGCCCAGGGCGCGGCCCAAGTCGCGCACCATGCGGCTCTGCCCGGCCAGCACATCGGCAAATGGTCGCATACGGCAGGCCAGGGCGGTGTCGTAGAGCAGTTGTGCACGCTGGCTGGCCTGCCAGCCGAACTCGTCCAGGTCGGCCGCTTGCTGACGCAGGATCTGCTGGGTTTCGGCCAACAAGCGTTGGGTCTGGGCCAAGGCCTCGAGCACCTCGCCACCCTGGCCGCTGTCTTCGAGTTGCAGGCGCAGCCCATCGAGCGCCTGCATGCCCTGGCCATGCATGCGCTTGAGACGCTGCAAGGTGGCTAGGTAGGGCTTGAGACGCTGGGTTTCCACCAAGGACTTGCTGGACAGGTCGAGCAGGCTGTTGAGCCTGTCGGCGGTCACCCGCAGCACCCGCTCGCCCCCCTCTACTGTGCGCTTGCCGGCCTTGCGACGCGGCGCGGGCTCAGCATCGTCTGGCGGCTCAGACGCTGGTACAGGCGCCGCCGCCGGTGCCTGGCTCGCCACCGGCGGCGGCGCCATCGGTGCACCGGCCTGTGCGGGAACGGCAGGTGCTGCGCTCGGCCCCCCGGGCTCCAATACGGCGGCCATCAGCACCAGGAAGCCGGGCACATCGTCCTGGGCGGCGGTGTCGCCAGGTGTGGCAATGCGCATCAACAGGTCGGTGCCCTGCAGCAGCGCGTCGATATGCTCCGCGCTCAGGCGCAGGCGACCTTCCTGGGCTGCCACCAGGCAGTCCTCCATCACGTGCGCAACGGTGACACCGGCATCCACCCCAACGATGCGTGCAGCCCCTTTGAGGGAATGGGCCGCGCGCATGCAGGCTTCTAGCTGGTCGGCCTGCGTGGGGTTGCGCTCAAGGGCCAGCAGCCCGGCGTTGAGCACCTGCGTCTGGGCCTCGGCTTCAAGGCTGAACAGTTCGAGCAACGAGGCGTCGCGCATTTGCTCAGGTGTCATGACAGGCTCCGCTGTACGGCAGACAACAGCTGTTGTTCATCCAGCACACGCACGCTGCGCCCGCGCCATTGCAGCACCGCTGCCGTGAAGCGCATGGCGTCGTGAGCAGGGTCCATGGGCCGATCAAGCCGATGAATGCCGTCGATTTCCTCGACGGCCATGACCACCGGGCCACCCTCGGCCGCCAGGATCAGCATGCGCGGCAAGCCACGAGTGCTGCGCTGTTCAGTCACGCTGCCAGGCGTACCCAGCAGCTCCTGCAACGACAGGCACGGCACCAAGGCACCGCGTACATTGGCAACGCCCAACAGCACGCGCGAGCGCTGATGGGGTAGCGAATGCACGGCCTGCAAGGGCGCGATCTCGGCCAGGCATGCGGTAGGCAACGCCAGCCACTCCTCCCCCAGGCGGAACAACAGCATCGAGCGCCCTGTACAGGCCTGCTCGACTGGCTCCAAGTCCGGCCGGGCATCGGTGTCCTGCACCAGTGCATAGCGGTCCAGCAGACGCGTGGCAGCGGCGGCGTACACCTCGCAGTTGCGGCAATGGACATGACGCTCAAGCAGCGGGCACTGCTTGTTGCCATGCACACCGATGCGATTCCAGCAGTCGTCGATGCGCACATCGGTTTCGGCGAGCAGGTCGGTCACAGCCTCATCGTTCATCGGTCAGCCTCCCGACCGGCACGCATGGCACGGCTCTGCAAACGCAGGGCCCCGGCCTGGTCACCTTGGGCCTGCAACAGCGCGGCCAGGTGAACGAGCGCTTCTGGGTGCTGCGGCTCAAGGTACAGCGCCTTGCGGTAGTGAACCTGTGCTTGTTGCAAATCACCTTCGGTGTCGCTGAGCAGGCCCAACCAGTAGTACACCTGGGCCGACGGCGGGTACTGGCGAAGGTAGCGCTGGCAGGCATCACGCGCCTGCTGGCTATTGCCGGCATTGGCATGCTCGGCAATGCTTGCCAGCAATTCGTGGGGGCCGGTCCGGGGGGCTTCGACGGTCTGCCGGTCAGGCACAGGCCCAAGGGACCCGCGCAAGCGCGGCACCGGGGCGCTGGCCGAGCGGTAGCCGGTCAACGGCTTGATGGGGTCGCGTTGAATCGGCACGGCCGGCGCCGGGCGTTGCTGGGTCACATCGTCCTGGCGGACATAGGCAAACGACTGGGCAATACCCACCGGGCGCATGCCAAGGCGAGCCAGCAGGCTGCCTTCGGCAGGCCCGATGAACAGCACGCCTTGAGGATGAAGCAGGCGCTTGAGGGTTTCGAACACCCGTTGCTGAGTAGGCACATCGAAATAGATGAGCAGGTTGCGGCAGAACACGAAGTCGTAAAGGCCCTCCCGGTTGGCCAATGCCGGATCGAGGACATTGCCCACCTGCAGGGTCACTTGCTGGCGCACACGGTCATGCACGCGATGGCCTTCGTCAGCGACATCGAAATAACGTTCGCGAAATCCCAGGTCATCGCCACGAAACGCATTGCGCCCGTAGAGACCCTGGCTGGCCTTGGCCACGGACGCAGGGCTGATGTCCATACCGTCGATCAGGAAGGATGCCGGGGGAATGCCGGCATCGATCAGCGCCATCGCCAGTGAATAGGGCTCCTCCCCTGTCGAACAGGGCAGGCTGAGCAAGCGCAGAGGGCGAGCGGCGGCCAATTTGGCCAGGCGTTTGTGCGCCAGGCCTGTCAGCGCAGTGAAGGACTCGCGGTACCGGAAGAACCACGTCTCCGGCACGATCACCGCTTCGATCAGCGCCTGCTGCTCGGCCAGCGACTGCTGCAGGCGCACCCAGTAGTCGTCAAGGCCGCTGGCACCCAGTGCCGCGCTGCGCTGACGCAGGGCACGCTCGACCATCGACGCGCCTACCGATTCGACATCCAAACCTATGCGCTCACGCAGAAAATGAAAGAAATGCCGTTCGTTCATGTGCAGGTCCCGCCCTGTGGGTCAGGGTACAGCACTCGGTGCACGGCCTCGGGCAACACCTGGTCGACCTCGATGCGCTGCACCAGACCCAGGGCATCCTGGCGGACCGGCCCCAGGTAAGGTGCGGGGTCATTGTTTACGCCATAGGGTTTGAATTCATCAGCACGGCAGCGCAGGGTTCCGGTGGCATGCTCCAGAATCAGGCCCAGTTGCAGTGCGCTGCGATAGCGCACCAGCACCAGGCGGGTACTGGTACGCTGCAACGCCGGCCGCCCCACGCACAGGGCAGCCAAATCCACCACCGGCACCAACTGCCCCCGGTAGGCAAGAATGCCCGCCACCCAGTGCGGCGCTTGCAGCACTGGCTTGAGGGGCTGACGGGGCAGCACCTTGATCACGTCCTGCACAGACAGGGCAAAACGCTGGTCACCTAGGTGAAACTGCAGGTACAGCGCACCGTTGTCGTGGCCTGCCGACACGGCGCGCGGTTGCATGTCGATCATCGCCTTCAGACTTTGAAGCGCGACACGCCGCCGCGCAGGCCGGCGGCGACCTGGCTCAGCTCGTCGATGGCGAAACTGGCCTGGCGCAGCGACTCCACGGTCTGGGTACTGGCATCGCTCAGTTGCGCCAGCGCCTGGTTGATCTGCTCGGCACCGGTGGCCTGGGCCTGCATGCCTTCGTTGACCATCAGTACACGCGGCGCCAGTGCCTGGACCTGATGAATGATCTGGCTCAGTTGCTCACCGACCTGCTGAACCTCGAACATGCCGCGGCGCACCTCTTCGGAAAACTTGTCCATGCCCATGACCCCGGCCGACACGGCCGACTGGATCTCGCGCACCATCTGCTCGATGTCATAGGTCGCCACCGCCGTCTGGTCAGCCAGGCGGCGCACTTCGGTGGCCACCACGGCAAAACCGCGGCCGTATTCTCCGGCCTTCTCGGCTTCGATGGCCGCGTTGAGCGACAGCAGGTTGGTCTGGTCGGCCACCTTGACGATGGTGACGACCATCTGGGTGATGTTGCTGGCCTTCTCGTTGAGGATGCCCAGCTTGGCGTTGACCAGGTCGGCCGCACCCATGACCTGGTGCATGGTTTCTTCCATGCGCGCCAGCCCTTGCTGGCCGGAGCCGGCCAGGCTCGACGCCTGATCGGCGGCCGAGGTGACTTCGGTCATGGTGCGCACCAGGTCGCGGGAAGTGGCGGCGATTTCACGCGAGGTGGCACCGATTTCGGTCGTGGTGGCGGCCGTCTCGGTGGCGGTGGCCTGCTGCTGCTTGGAGGTGGCCGCGATTTCCGTCACCGAGGTGGTGACCTGCACCGACGAGCGCTGCGCCTGCGCCACCAGATTGGCCAACGCCTCAGCCATTTCATTGAAGCCACCCTGAACCGCGCCGAACTCGTCCTGGCGATCCAGGTTCAGGCGCATGCTCAGGTCACCCGAGCGAAGCCTGTCCAGCGCAGTCACGATGAGGCTCATGGGCGAGGTGATGGCGCGCAGCAGCAGCAAGCCACAAATACCGGCGGCCACGATGGCCAGCAACAGTGACACAACCATGCTGCCCTTGGCCGTGTTCACCGCGCTGACGATTTCTCGGGTGGCCGCGTCGGCGGACAGGCGATTCTGTTCGATCACCTCGTTCAGGTGCTTGCGCCCTTCGACCCAGGTGGGGGTCAGCACTTGGGAGATCAAACGCTGGGCTTCGGCATAATTGCGTTCGCGATACGCACTGAGCACCTGGTTGACGTTCTGCATGTAGGCTTGTTCCAGCTTCACGAAGGCGTCGAAGCGGGCCTGGTCCTCGCCATCGCGAATGGTGGTCTGGTAACTGGCCATGTGTTGCTTGAGCCGGTCTTCGAAACTCTTGAAGAGTTCCATGTCGGCCGAGCTGATCTCGCGCCGGTCAGAAAGCCCGACCAACTGTTGGCTGGTGACATAACTGTCCACCCATGCGCTGCGGATCATCGAGCTGTAGTAGACCCCTGGAATGCTGTCGGCCCCAACTTCCTGCTCGGCAGATTCGATGGTCACCAAGCGCGAATAGGCCGCCACGATCATCAGCAGCATGATGGCGATGATCACGGCGAAACTTGCCAGGATCCGTTGGCGCAACGTCCAGTTCTTCACATTCAGCCCTCAGGGATTCACTACGAGCAGGAAAAATCGCCGAAGTATAGCCCAGGCGTCCTACAGAATTGCGTGTCATGTTCTGACAGAACGCCCAGACAACGCAGTGACCCTCCCGATCAGGCCAAAACTGCACGCGCGGCTCAGACCTGCCGCGCCTGCTTTTCCAGCTCCTCGCGCAACCCTTGGGCCAACCCCAGCTGGCGCGCCAGTTCGTCCAGATAAGCACGTTCCATGTAGTTTTCCTGATCGACCATCATCACGCTGGCCAGGTACATCTCGGCAGCGATTTCCGGCGTCTGGGCCGCCCGGGCCACCTCGGCCGGGTCCAGCGGCTTGTCGAGCTCCGCATGCAGCCACTGCTGCACTTCACGGTCACCGTCCAGGCGGGTGAACTCCCCCTCGATCAGCGCGCGTTCGCGCTCATCCACATGACCATCGGCCTTGGCCGCAGCGACCAGTGCACGCAGCACCGCCTGGCTGTGCTGCTCCACCTGGGCCGCAGGTACGCGGTCTACCGTCTGGGGCTCTGGGGTGGGGGTCTGTTGGATGGCCTGCTGGGCCTGCCAGTTGCCATAGGCCTTGTAGGCAAGCACGCCAAGCGCGGCGAGCCCCCCGTAGGTAAGCGCCTTGCCACCAAACTTGCGGGCTTTCTTGCTGCCAAGTAACACGCCCAGCGCACCGCCGCCAAGCAGGCCACCACCTGCGCCTGACAGCAACCCGCCGAGCCCGCCGGCGCCTGCACCCGTCTTGGCCCCGCCTGCCTGCTTTTCTAACAGTTGCTGGCCGGATTTGAGCAATTGATCAAGCAAACCCCGGGTATTCATCATGCGCATCTCCACATCATGGAAGTCAGCAGCCAGATTAAGACTTGCCCCACAACACGACACAGAGGATTTGCTTCCAGATGTTGCATCGCCGGAGGCGGCTTGCCGGTGCCTGCACACCCGCCGCCGGCATCCACGTCCTTTCAGTCGCGCAGGTCCGATTCGTGAATTGGGCTCGACCGGCTGGTGGCCCGCTGGTATTGCGCCGGCCAGGTGGCCTGGTGCCCGCCCAGGTCGTCGTCTGCATGCAACGGCCAGTACGGGTCGCGCAGCAGCTCCCGGGCCAGGAAAATCAAGTCGGCCTGGCCTGTGCGCAGGATGTGCTCGGCCTGGGCAGGCTCGGTGATCATGCCCACGGTGCCTGTGGCCATCTCCGACTCCTTGCGCACGCGCTCGGCAAAGCGGGTCTGGTAGCCAGGGCCGGTCGGAATCTCGGCATTGCTGGACGTGCCACCTGAAGACACATCGATCAGATCCACGCCAAGCACACGCAGGCGCCGGGCCAGCTCGACGGTTTCGTCCGGGTTCCAGCCGTCTTCCACCCAGTCGGTGGCCGACACCCGCACGAACAATGGCAACTCGGCCGGCCAGACTGCGCGAACCGCTTCGACCACCTGCAAGGTCAGGCGGATGCGGTTCTCGAAGCAGCTGCCGTATTCATCCTGACGCTGATTGCTCAACGGCGACAGGAACTGGTGCAACAGGTAACCGTGGGCAGCGTGCACCTCGACCACTTTGAAGCCCGCGTCCAGCGCGCGCCTGGCCGAGGCGACAAAGGCCTGCACCACGTCCTGGATCTGCGCATGGGTCAGCTCACTGGGCACGGTGTGCTCAGGATCGAACGCGATCTTCGACGGCCCGACCGGCTGCCAGCCGCCCTCCTCCAATGTGACGCTGCCATGCTTGCCCAGCCAAGGGCGGTAGGTGCTGGCCTTGCGCCCGGCATGGGCGAGCTGGATACCCGGGATGGACCCTTGAGCGGTGATGAAACGGGTGATGCGCTGCAAGGGGGCGATCTGCGCGTCCTCCCACAGGCCGAGGTCTTCAGCGGTGATGCGCCCGTCGGCCGTGACCGCCACGGCCTCGGTGACGACCAGGCCCGCACCGCCGACAGCGCGACTGCCCAGGTGCACCAGGTGCCAGTCGTTGGCCAGGCCATCGACCGAGGAATACTGGCACATCGGTGATACGGCGATACGGTTCGGCAGGGTCAGCTGACGCAGGGTGTAAGGCTCGAGCAGCATGCTCATGAGGGCACCTCCCAATGGCTGCAAAGTGATCCGGCCGGGCACTCGTTCACACATTCCTGGCCCGGTACCGGTCTGTGTTCAGACTAGACCAGATTGGGTAGGGGGAAGGTTCCATGGGATTTGGCAGTGATGCCCTGGGCGCTGTGTGAAAAGCCTCGATACGCGGTGAGGCTGGGTTAAATACAGCCAGGCCTCTTCTCGAAACGTTTCACACAGATCCTGGCTCAGCGCGGCTCCATGTGGGCGATCATCAGTTGCACGCTTTCATTGCCGCGGAACTCGTTCACATCCAGCTTGTAGGCCAGCTCCACCCAGCGCACGGTCGGGTTGGGCCAAACCTCGCGGTCGATACCGAAGGCGATGCCGTCCAGGCGCACCGTGCCGCACTCGCTTTTGAGCACGACTTTCAGATGGCGCTCACCCACCACGCGCTGCTCGACCAGCTGGAACACACCGTGGAACAGCGGCTCCGGAAAATGTTGCCCCCAAGGCCCGGCTTGGCGCAGCGCCTTGGCCAGGTCCAGGTGGAATTCCTCCACCGCCAGACTGCCATCAGACAGCAGTCGCCCGGTGAGGTCGTCCTCGCACAGTTGGCGGCGGACCTCCTGGTCGAAGGCCTCGGCGAACGCGGGATAGTTGGCTTCGGGCAGGGACAGCCCCGCCGCCATGGCATGGCCACCGAACTTGCTGATCAGCTGCGGATGGCGCGCGGCCACCGCATCGAGCGCGTCGCGGATGTGAAACCCCGGCACGGAGCGCGCAGAGCCCTTGAGCATGCCGTCACCGGCATCGGCGAAAGCGATGGTTGGGCGGTGATACCGTTCCTTGAGGCGAGAAGCCAGGATGCCAATGACGCCCTGGTGCCACTCTGCATCGAACAGGCACAGGCCATAGGGCATCGATTCGACCGGCAAGTCCCGCAACTGGGCCAGTGCTTCACGCTGCATGCCCTGTTCGATGGACTTGCGGTCCTGGTTCAGGCCATCCAGTTGCTGAGCCATGTCCAACGCCAGGGCATAATCCTCGCAGAGCAGGCACTCGATACCCAGGCTCATGTCGTCCAGGCGCCCGGCGGCGTTCAGCCGCGGGCCCAGAATGAAACCCAGGTCGGTGGAGGTGATGCGCCGGTGGTCGCGCTTGGCTACCTCCAGAATTGCCTTGAGGCCAGGCCGGGCGCGCCCGGCACGAATGCGCTCCAGGCCCTGATGCACCAGGATGCGATTGTTCGCGTCCAGCGGCACCACGTCAGCCACGCTGCCCAAGGCAACCAGGTCCAGCAGTTCGCCAATGTTCGGCTGCGGCCGGGTGTCGTAGCGGCCCAGGCTGCGCAAGCGCGCGCGCAGGGCCATGAGCACGTAGAAAATCACCCCGACGCCTGCCAGCGACTTGCTCGGAAACGGGCAGCCTGGCTGGTTGGGGTTGATGATGGCATCGGCGTCCGGCAGCGCCTCGCCAGGCAAGTGGTGGTCGGTCACCAGGACCTTGAGGCCAGCCGCCTTCGCCGCCGCGACGCCGTCGACGCTGGAAATCCCGTTGTCGACCGTGACCAGCAGCTGCGGTTGGCGCTGCAATGCCACTTCGACGATTTCCGGCGTGAGGCCGTACCCGTATTCGAAGCGGTTGGGTACCAGGTAGTCCACGTGGGCCGCACCGAGCAGGCGCAAACCCAGCACGCCGACGGTACTGGCCGTGGCGCCATCGGCATCGAAGTCACCGACGATCAGAATGCGCTGGCCTTGGTCGATGGCCTGCACCAGCAGGTCGACGCCCGCGTCCATGCCCTTGAGCTGCTGGTAGGGCAGCAGGCGCGCCAGGCTCTTGTCCAGCTCGGCCTCGCTTAGCACGCCACGGGCGGCGTACAGGCGCGTCAGCAAGGGTGGCAGGTTGCCAAGAAACGGTAGGGTCGGGGGCAGCGGGCGAGATTCGATACGCATGGGATGGTTCAGCCACGCTCCCCCAGCAGCCACTGCAATTGCACTTCGTGCTGGCCACGGTCATCGGTCACGAACACCGTGCCTTCGCTGATCATCACATCCCATTTGATGCTGCGGGGCATGTCGGTGGCCAGGGTCTCGAGCACCTCCTGAGGCACGGCCGCGATGCTGAGGTTCTTGAGGTTCTTCACCGCGCTCACCACCTTGCCTTCCCACACACGCAGACTACCGTAGGCCAGCAGGCTGGTGCGTTCGGTACGGCGCGAGCACCAGGTCAGGCGATCGGCATCTGGCTGGCCTACTTCGATCCAGTGCAACACGCGGTCGTCCAGGCTCTTTTCCCAGAGCGCCGGCTCATCGACGTCCGACAGCCCCCGGCCGAATGTCAGGTTTTCGTTGTACCACAGCGCATAGGCCAACAGACGAACCGCCATACGCTCCTCGGTTTCCGACGGGTGCCGCGCGATGGTCTGCTTGACGTTCTCGTAGACATTGCGGTCGAGGTCGGTCAGGTTGAGTTCGAATTTGTAGGTGGTGGACGGCTGGGCCATGGTCGGGGTGCTTCTTGCCTGAAGAAAAGTCGCACAGTCTAACCGATCCAGTCCACGGTTGCGCCGCGGCAGTATCTGCCGCATCGCAGCTGTGATAAAAACACCGCTCTTCATAGCTGCCACGGATGCCCCATGTCGACGTCAAGCAAACCCCTCGCCGGCCTTAAAGTGGTCGAGCTCGGCACCTTGATCGCCGGGCCATTCGCATCGCGCATCTGCGCCGAATTCGGCGCCGAGGTGGTCAAGGTGGAATCGCCCGACGGCGGCGACCCGTTGCGCAAGTGGCGCAAGCTTTACGAGGGCACCTCGCTGTGGTGGTTCGTGCAGGCGCGCAACAAGCGCTCGCTCACCCTCAATCTCAAGCACCCCGACGGGCGCGACGTCCTGCGCAAACTGCTGGCCGAGGCGGACATCCTGATCGAAAACTTCCGTCCGGGCGTGCTCGAGAAGCTCGGTTTTGGCTGGGACGTGCTCCATGCGCTCAACCCACGGCTGGTCATGGTGCGCCTGTCAGGCTTCGGCCAGACCGGGCCCATGAAGGAGCAACCAGGCTTTGGCGCGGTGGGCGAGTCCATGGGTGGCTTGCGTTACATCACTGGGTTCGAGGATCGCCCGCCCGTGCGCACCGGTATTTCCATCGGCGACTCCATTGCGGCGTTGTGGGCGGTGATCGGCGCACTGATGGCCCTGCGTCATCGCGAGGTCAACGGGGGTTTGGGCCAGGTGGTCGACGTGGCGCTGTACGAGGCCATCTTCGCCATGATGGAGAGCATGGTGCCGGAGTTCGACGTCTTCGGTTTCATCCGCGAGCGCACGGGCAACATCATGCCGGGCATCACGCCCTCCTCCATCCATACCAGCGCAGACGGCAAGCATGTACAGATCGGCGCCAATGGCGATGCCATCTTCAGGCGCCTGATGTTGACCATCGGCCGTAGCGACCTGGCCGAGGACCCGAGCCTGGCCAGCAATGACGGGCGAGACCTGCGCCGCGATGAGCTGTACGGGGTCATCGATCGCTGGGCCAACGGATTGCCACTGGAGCAGCTTATGCAGGCCCTGACCGCAGCCGAGGTGCCGGCCAGCCGCATTTACTCGGCCGAAGACATGTTCAGCGACCCTCAGTACCTGGCGCGCGAGATGCTTCTGGAGGCGCGCCTGCCCGATGGCAAGGCAGTGCGCATGCCGGGCATCGTCCCAAAGCTATCCGACACCCCAGGCTCTGCCGATTGGGTCGGGCCAGCACTGGGCGAACACACCGACGAGCTGCTAAGCCAGCTGGGCTATGATGCGGCCGCCGTCGCCGCCCTGCGTCAGGCGGGCGCTGTCTGAGCCTGTCGCTGTTCCATTGCCTGCGCCCCGTTAGGTTGGCATGGACGGGTGCCCTACTGGCTGCACTGCTGAGCGTGCCATCAAGCGCTCAGGAGCGGTTGCTGTGGCTGGTGCGCGATCTGCCACCGTTCAGCGTATCCGAGGGCCCGGAAGAAGGTCGTGGGGTGATCGACCAGCTGTTACCGCAGCTGATCCAGCAGATGCCCGAATATGCCCACAGCACCGTGCGGGTCAATCGTGCGCGTGGCTTGCAGATGCTGCAGGACAGCAGCAGCCTGACCTGTGATCCGATGCTGCTGTGGACTGCCGAGCGCGCTCGCTATGTGCGCTTTTCCATCCCGTTGCTGGGCGTGCAAACCAGCGGCCTGGTCGTGCGCAAGGAAAACCACGCCCTGGTGGCGCCCCACCTCGACGGTGAGGCGGTCGATCTTCAAGGCCTGCTGAGCGACCCATCGCTACGCCTTGGGGTAGTGGCAGAGCGCAGTTACGGGGCTGTGATCGACGATACGCTGAGCCACTTGCCAGATGCCTCCGTCAGCCGGCACTACGGCACGCAGGCCACCGCCAACCTGCTGCAGATGCAGCGCTTGGGCCGACTGCGCCTGGTGCTCGGCTACTGGCCGGAAGTTCGCTATCTGATCCAGCAACAGGGCGGATCGCCTGCTGACTACCAATTTCACCCGGTTCAGGGTGTGAAGCCCTACCAATTCCTGCATGTAGGCTGCTCGGCCAGCCCGCAAGGGCAAGCCGCCATGGCCCACATCGATCAGGTCTTGACCCAGCTGCGCCAGACGGTGCTACCGAACCTGTATGCGCATTGGCTCGACCTCGCTCAGCGGGCGGACTACCTTGAACACAGTCGCGCTTTCTTCAGCGAGCACACGGCGGCACACGCCGAACGCCCTGAACAGGACGAGCGCCACGCCGCTGGGCCGATCAACCTTCAAGATCCCCAACCCAGATAAAAAGAAACCCCGGACGCTGGGGAAGAACGTCCGGGGTCAAGCGAAAGCCCTTGGGCTTCCAGCGACAGCAGTGGCCATGCGGGAGCAAAGCAGTGGCCGGCTGTACTGATCAATCTGATGACTCGCTCAGGCAAAGGTTCCCTGAGGTTGCTGACGCTGCTGCAATGCAGCAATCACGCAAGGTTGCAGCCGCCCTTCGGCGATCTGCAGATCACGATGCAGACCATCGACCATGTCCACCAGCAGACGTTGCTCCTGCAATTGACGCTCGCTGACCGTGCGCTGTAATACCACCCTGGCCAGGTGGTCGTGGACGGTCAATTGCCGGTTACCGTGGCTATCGGCCAGGCCCAAGTGCGCCTGGTAAGGGGTGAGGGCTTGGTTGAGCAGTCTGCAGATTCGTTCCATCCGGATTACTCGCTTGATTGATGAGTTGTAAGGAGCAGACCTGCAAGCGAAGCGGAAAGTTCTAACCCTTCATGCTGTTGAATGCGCCGTCGGTGCGTTGATGGGTTGCGACCTTTCACGTTCGGACGGGCTTGGCAGTATTTGCAACACCCTTCGCAGGGCCGGGGAAGACAATGGCCATGGCAACTCCGCAATGACTTGCAAGCCAAAACCGCGGGCCTGATCAGCCAGGTTGCGTCGCCGGGCACCTGCCTGACCGACGAACAGCACCGGGCAGGCCATCGGTAGCCGCTTGAGTATCGCAATGCCTGTGCGGGTGGGCATGGCATGGTCGAAAATCAATAAATCCGGGGAGAATGCGCCCGAAAGGCACGCGTCGAGCTCGGCCTTGTCCTGACAGACCCGCACCCGAAACACGCCCTGGGCATTGAGGGCCTGGTGCAGAAGGATCTGGTGGGACGGGCGCACCTGATGAATCAGTACATGGGGCTGTTGCATGAGCCGCTCCTGCTGGGAGGACCGGCTAATCTAGGCGCGATGACGATCGGCCAGAATAGGATTTTTCTGAATTAATGCATCGAAACCACTGAGGCTCCGGATCGGCCCGACCCGGAGCCTGCAAGGTCAGAGCGGCTTGCCGCGATTGCCGTGCTGGCTGACGAAGCCTTGTACTGCCTTGAGGTCATTGGGCAATACGGTGCATCGCTCTTCACGGCTGAACAGGTCGCTCATGTGCACGGGCAATTCAAGCGCCTTGCCAACGCCTGCCTGCTCGACCGCTTCAGGGAACTTGACCGGGTGTGCGGTACCCAGCACAACCATGGGCGTATCCAGGCTACGGCGGCACTCGCGACCGGCCTTGACGCCGATGGCCGTGTGCGGGTCCAGCACCTCGCCGGTCGTCTCAAACACCTCGGCGATGGTCTGGCAGGTCTGTTCATCGGTGACGGCCAGCGAATCGAAGAGCTTGCGCGCCTCGGTCCAGCGGTCCTGTTCGACGCTGAAGCCGCCGCCTTGGCGGAAGTTGGCCATCAACTCGGCAATCGACGCGCCGTTGCGACCGTGCAGATCGAACAGCAGGCGCTCGAAGTTGGACGAAACCATGATGTCCATCGACGGCGACAAGGTGGCGTGCAACTGCTCCTTGACGTACTGGTTGCCGCTCATGAAGCGGTGCAGGATGTCGTTGCGGTTGGTGGCCACCACCAGCTGGCTGATCGGCAGGCCCATGTTGCGTGCCAGGTAGCCTGCGAAGATATCGCCGAAGTTGCCGGTGGGCACCGAGAAGGCCACCGAACGGGCCGGGCCGCCAAGCTGCAGGGCTGCGTGGAAGTAGTAGACGATCTGGGCCATGATCCGTGCCCAGTTGATCGAATTGACAGCTACCAGGCGGGTGCCCTTGAGGAACGACTGGTCGGCGAAGCTCGCCTTGACCATTTCCTGGCAGTCATCGAAGTTGCCTTCGATGGCGATGTTGTGGATGTTCTCGCCGAAGAGGGTCGTCATCTGCCGACGCTGCACTTCCGAAACCCGCTGGTGCGGGTGCAGGATGAAGATGTCGACATTGTCGCACCGACGGCAACCTTCGATGGCCGCAGAGCCGGTGTCGCCGCTGGTGGCACCGATGATCACCACACGCTCGTTACGCTTGACCAGCACGTGGTCGAGCAAGCGACCGAGCAGTTGCAAGGCGAAATCCTTGAATGCCAGGGTCGGCCCGTGGAACAGCTCAAGCACCCACTCGTTGCTGTTGAGCTGGCGCAGCGGGGCAACGGCAGCATGGGCGAATTCGCCGTAGGTTTCTTCGAGAATTTTCTTGAAGTCGGCATCGGCGATGCTGCCCTCGACGAACGGGCGCATGACGCGGAAGGCCAGCTCGTGGTACGGCAGGCCCGCCCAGGATGCGATTTCTTCCTGGGTGAAACGTGGCAGGTTTTCCGGGACGTACAGGCCACCGTCGGTAGCCAGGCCGGCGAGCAATACGTCTTCGAAGTTCAGGGCCGGTGCCTGGCCGCGGGTACTGATATAGCGCATGGGACAAACCTTTGGTTTGAGCGGCAAGCCTGGTTTACCCGCAGCAGAAAAGGGCCGGAGGCCTCGTTCCTGGGCGGCACGCCTTGGCTTGCCGTGACTATAGGGTGTTCTAAAGCCCCTACGCTGCGTACGGCTGCAGCGTAGGGGGTGTCGCTGGGGCTCTGTGCGAGAAGCCCCGGTACTCGGTCACGCATGTCCGAAAACAGCATTGCCGGACGTTCGTCACAAGGCTGTTCAGGCCAACCCTAGTTGAGCTGCTCGACGCGAATGCGCACGACCTGGCCTACTACATCCTGCAGGGCCTCGAGGGCAACGATAGCGTCGTTGATGCCCTGCTCCACCACCCGGTGGGTCAACAGGATCATCGGCACCAGGCCGTCTTGCTCTTCGGCTTCCTTTTGCATGATCGATTCGATGTTGATGCCACGCTCGGACAGAATGCTCGCCACCTGGGCCAGCACCCCTGGATGATCCTTGGCCTGAATACGCAGGTAATAGGCGCTCTCGCAGGCTTCGATCGGCAGGATCGGGTGCGCCGACAGCGAATCGGGCTGGAACGCCAGGTGGGGTACGCGGTTTTCCGGGTCAGAGGTCATGGCACGGACCACGTCCACCAGGTCACCCACCACCGAGGAGGCGGTTGGTTCCATTCCTGCGCCTGCACCGTAGTACAACGTCGAGCCGGCGGCGTCGCCGTTGACCATCACGGCATTCATCACCCCATTGACGTTGGCAATCAGGCGGTCGGCCGGAATCAGCGTCGGGTGCACGCGCAACTCGATACCTTCGGCGGTACGGCGTGCCATGCCCAGGTGCTTGATGCGGTAGCCCAGGGCTTCGGCGTAGTTCACGTCCGCCGTGGTCAGCTGGGTGATGCCTTCGGTGTAGGCCTTGTCGAACTGCAGCGGAATGCCGAACGCGATCGATGCCAGGATGGTCAGCTTGTGCGCCGCGTCGATGCCTTCGACGTCGAACGTCGGGTCAGCTTCGGCATAGCCAAGCGCCTGGGCTTCGGCCAGCACATCCGGGAAGGCACGGCCTTTTTCGCGCATTTCGGTGAGGATGAAATTGCCGGTACCGTTGATGATCCCCGCCAGCCAGTTGATACGGTTGGCCGACAGGCCCTCCCGAATGGCCTTGATTACCGGGATGCCGCCGGCCACAGCTGCTTCGAAGGCGACGATCACGCCCTTTTCACGGGCTCTGGCGAAGATTTCGTTGCCATGCACGGCGATCAGCGCCTTGTTGGCGGTGACCACGTGCTTGCCGTTCTCGATGGCCTTGAGCACCAGGTCGCGGGCCACGGTGTAGCCCCCAATGAGCTCGATGACGATATCGATCTCGGGGTTGCTCGCGACTTCGAACACATCAGCGGTAATGGGGGTACCGGTAATCTGGCAGTTCGGGTTCTGCGAGCGCATGGCGATCTGTGCCACTTCAATACCGCGCCCGGCACGGCGGGCAATCTCCTCGGCGTTGCGCTGAAGTACATTGAAGGTTCCGCCACCGACGGTCCCCAACCCACAGATGCCTACTTTGACCGGTTTCACTGTGAACTCCCCATTGAACGGCCGACACCTTTGCCGACCGTGAAACATGCCGTCACCCCATGACGACGGCGTATAGAACTGTATTACTTGGCAAGCGCCAGCTTGGCGACCTGCGGTGCAGGCTGGTAACCCGGAATCACCTGGCCATTTTCGAGCACGATGGCCGGTGTACCGTTGACGCCGATCGACTGCCCCAGCTGGAACTGCTTGCTGACCGGGTTGGTGCACTTGGCTGCCTTGATTTCATCACCCTCGACCATCTTGTCCATGGCTTTGCGACGGTCGCTGGAGCACCACACCGCCTGCAATTGCTGGTCGCCGGCCGAGCCCAGGCCCTGACGCGGGAAGGCGACGTAACGCACTTCGATACCGCGGCGGTTGAGTTCGGGCACTTCGGCATGCAGCTTGTGGCAGTACGGGCACGTGGTGTCGGTGAAGACGGTGATATGGGACTTGGTTTCGCCCTTGGCCGGATACACCACCATCTCACCTGCCGGAATGCCATTGATGAGCTTGGCTATGCCCAGGCGCTCGGCTTTTTCGGTCAGGTTGACGGGCTTGCCGTCCTGGATCTGGAACAGGTAGCCCTGCATCACGAACTGGCCATCGGCGCTGGCGTACAGCACACGCCCGCCTTGCAGCTTGACTTCGTACAGGCCGCTGACCGGGCTGCTGGCCACGCTCTCGACAGGCACTTCCAGGGACAGGTTCTGCAATGACTTGCGAATGGCCTGCTCGGCGCCGACTGGCGTATCGGGCGCCGCAGCCACGGCAAAGGTGCTGGCCAGCGCCAAGGCGGCGGCGGCGAAAAACGGGGTCACGCGCATGGATACTCCTGAGGGCGGACAGGGGCCGCAGAGCGTCACCTGAGTAAAACGACGAGGTGACTGGGCGGCCCTTGGTGCTAACCGCCCAAGCCTACCACATCACGCCTGGCTTGAAGCCGCCGCAGACTGCCGGTTGGGCGAACATGAAAAACATTCATCCGCGTGGATGGTGCTCGGCGTGCAGTTGCTGCAACCGTGCCTTGGCCACGTGGGTGTAGATCTGCGTGGTCGACAAATCGCTGTGGCCCAGCAACAGCTGCACCACGCGAAGGTCCGCACCGTGGTTGAGCAGGTGCGTGGCGAATGCGTGTCGCAGCGTATGCGGCGACAAGGCCTTGTCGATGCCCGCCATCTGGGCATGGTGCTTGATGCGATGCCAGAAGGTCTGCCGGGTCATCTGCTCGCCGCGCAGGCTAGGGAACAGCACATCGCTGGGACGGCCGTTGAGCAATTCGGCACGGCCGTGGCGCAGGTAGCGCTCCAGCCACACCACCGCCTCCTCGCCCATGGGCACCAGCCGCTCCTTGCTGCCTTTGCCCATCACCCTGAGTACGCCCTGGCGCAGATTGACCTGATCGAGCGTGAGGCTGACCAGCTCGGTGACGCGCAGGCCGCAGGCATACAGCACTTCGAGCATGGCGCGGTCGCGCTGGCCGATGGCCTCGCCAAGCTCCGGGGCTTGCAACAAGGCTTCCACATCGGCCTCGGACAGCGACTTGGGCAGCGGCTTGCCCAGTTGTGGCATGTCTACCTGAAGCGTCGGGTCGATGGCGATGAGCTTTTCGCGCAGCAGGTAGCGGAAGAAACCGCGTAGCCCGGACAGGAAACGTGCGGTCGAGCGCGGCTTGTAGCCTTGGTCCAGACGCCAGGCCAGGTGGTCGAGAATCAGTTCGCGGCCCGCATCGGGGAGGTTGACCGAGTGTGCTTGTAGCCAGCCGTTGAACAGGGCGAGGTCGCTGCGGTAAGAGGTGCGAGTATTGTCGGACAATCCCTTTTCGAGCCACAGGGCGTCCAGGAATTGATCGATGAGCGGGTGGTCCAGGGCGGGCATGCTGGGGGCTATTTGCGGCTGTGGGGGCGGTAGTGTTTCATAGCGATTGGCGGGTTGTCTGTATTTGGGGTGGGCTGGCTTGCAGTGCTTATCGAGGTTCGCGGGTTTTTTATGGACCGGCGGCGAAGGGGCGCGGTGAGATTAAATAGTCGGTATGAACGTTTGAGCGCCTAAACGCCTTGGGGCCTTGGCGCCTTAGCTTGGGCGTATGTGGCAAGTTGGTATTCATTGGCGAGGGGGCGCACAGTCACCCTTCCGCCCTTACGGCGGCTCACTTTTTGTCTTGGCAAAAAGTAAGCAAAAACCGCCTGCTCCTATCATCCGGCCCCTGCGCTGCGCTCCGGGGTTCCCTCGCTCCGGGCTTGCTCCCGGGAGGACCGCGCTGCAGGCCCCATCCTGGGGCCCAGCGCTTGACAGCCATCCATGCCTGTCACCTCCCTGCGCTCGGCCTCCTGAAGTCGCGATCTGCGGCGCCTGGGCTACCGCGCGCTTAGAAGCAAAAGCTAAAGCAACGGCACTGGCACTGGCACTGGCAAGAAGCCTGTCGAATTTCGTGCGGGAGCGGCGCTCCGGCGACGCCTTGCCTATGCGGGTTTTGATATTTCCTGCAGTACCGGTACCGGACGTTTGTCTTCGTCGATGGCAACGAAACTGAAGACGCCGTGAATCGCCCGCTCCCGGCCATCGAGGTACATGTTTTCGACGAAGACATCCACCTGCACCTGCAAGCTGGTATTGCCTACCTTGATCACCGTACCCACCAGCTCGACGATTGAGCCCGCCGGGATCGGGTGCTTGAAGTCGATGCGATCGGTGGAAACAGTCACCAACGGCAAGCGGCAGAAACGCGTGGCCGCGATGAAGGACACTTCGTCCATCCACGCCAGGGCCGTGCCACCGAACAAGGTGTTGTGATGGTTGGTGGTGTTGGGGAACACCGCCTTGGTCACGCGGGTGACCGAAAGCTCGGTGCGGCGCTGAATTTCCTGGTCTCGGGTGGTCATGGCTGTCACCTGTACGAAGTTCAAAACGCAAAAAAGCAGCCCGAAGGCTGCTTCTTTCTCGCTAGGCGACCTGGGCCGCCGGGCAAACTGTACTCAGGACAGTTTTTCCTTGATGCGAGCGGCTTTGCCGGACAGATCGCGCAGGTAGTACAGCTTGGCTTTACGCACGTCACCACGACGTTTCACGGCCAGGCTGTCGATCTGTGGGCTGAAGGTCTGGAAGGTACGCTCTACACCAACGCCGCTGGAGATCTTGCGCACGGTGAAGGCGCTGTTCAGACCACGGTTGCGCTTGGCGATAACGACGCCTTCGAACGCCTGCAGACGGGAACGCTCACCTTCCTTCACTTTAACCTGAACGACAACGGTGTCGCCGGGTGCGAAGGTCGGGATTTCCTTGCTCATCTGCTCGGCTTCGAGCTGCTGGATGATCTTGTTGGTCATGCTGTGCTCCTAAGATGGATCGTGATCCACCATCGATACGTTTAACTATCGTCCCGCTCGTGGAGGTATTCCTCGAGCAGCTTCTTCTCTTCTCCAGAAAGCGAGCGACTTTCCAGAAGATCGGCGCGTCGTTCGAAGGTCCTACCAAGGGACTGCTTCATTCTCCAACGCCGGATGTGTGCATGGTTGCCACTAAGCAACACGTCGGGAACACGCTGATCCGCATACACCTCAGGTCGGGTGTAGTGCGGGCAATCAAGCAGACCATCGGTGAAAGAGTCTTCTTCCGCCGAGTCCACATGCCCTAAAGCTCCGGGCAGCAGCCGTGTAACCGCATCGATCAGTACCATGGCCGGCAGCTCGCCACCGGAAAGCACATAGTCGCCAATCGACCACTCCTCATCGACATGAGCTTCAATGAAACGCTCGTCGATGCCTTCATAACGACCGGCGATCAGGATCAATGATTCCTGTTCGGCCAGGCCTTTGACCGCCTGCTGAGTCAGCTTGCGGCCTTGTGGCGAGAGATAGATCACCTTCGCCGCAGCTCCGGTTGCCTGCCTGGCGTTGACCAGGGCATCTTCCAGAGGCTTGATTTTCATCACCATGCCAGGACCACCGCCAAACGGCCGATCATCTACCGTATGGTGACGATCTGTGGTGTAGTCCCGCGGGTTCCAGCACGTTACCTGAAGCAACCCCTGTTTCACCGCGCGGCTGGTAATGCCGTACTCCGTGATGGCCGAAAACATCTCGGGGAACAACGTGATGACGTCTACGCGAAGGTTACCCATCGATTAGAAGTCCGCGTCCCACTCAACCCGCATCACGCCTGCATCCAGGTCGATATCGAGCACGCATTGCGCCGTATAGGGCAACAAACGCTCGCGATCATCCAGGCTGCCTGCACACGGCTTGACCACCATTACATCGTTCGCACCGGTCTCCAACAGATGATCGACCTTGCCGAACAGGTGTTCGTCCTGGTTGATGACCTTCAGACCTACCAACTGGTACCAGTAGTACTCATCGGCGGCCAGGTTGGGCAAAAGGCTCCGCGCAATGCAGATTTCGTAACCGCTCAGAAGACGGGCTTCGTCACGATCCTCGAGACCTTTCAGTTTCACGACCAGGCCCTTTTGGGAGCCACGACCGCTGACCAGCTCGACCTGCTTTACCTTGCCTTCGTGCCGAAGCGTCCAGCTTGGATAATCCAACAGGTTTTCAATCGGATCGGTAAAGGAATACACCTTCACCTCGCCGCGAACGCCGTGAACCGAAAAAATCTTGCCAACGACGATGAGGTCGTCAGCCTTTTCTGGCGTCGCGTTCATATTGCTCAGGCGGCAGCCTTGGCAGCGTCCTTCAGCAGCTGAGCAACACGCTCAGACGGCTGTGCGCCCTGGCTCAGCCAGTAGGTGACGCGCTCTTGGTTGACCGACAGCTTGACTTCGGCGCCAGCAGCGATCGGGTTGAAGAAACCTACGCGCTCAACGAAACGGCCGTCACGGGCGTTACGCGAGTTGGTCACGGTCAGGTGGTAGAAAGGGCGCTTTTTCGAGCCGCCACGGGCCAGACGAATGGTTACCATGTGAACATCGTTCCTATAGTCGGTGCTGCAGTTGGTACTGCAAATCTGAATGCCAAATAGGCACACGGGTGCCCAAAAGGCCGCATATTCTCAAGGAATACACGGACATTTGCAAATGACTTTTTCGGTCGAAGCTTGCCCGACCGTCCAGACTTGCTGCGTAAGCCGCGAAAATCGCGACCGTTGTCCCGCTTGCGCGGGGTGAGGGGCCGGCACGAAGACGGCCTGCCCCGAAAACTTCACAGCTTGGGCATGCCGCCGCCCGGCAGCATGCCGCCGAGCCCTCGCATCATCTTGGCCATGCCGCCTTTGCTGGAGAACTTCTTCATCATCTTCTGCATCTGCTTGTGCTGCTTGATCAGCCGGCCGATGTCCTGCACCTGGGTACCGGAGCCTAGGGCAATGCGGCGCTTGCGCGAGCCGCTGATCAGGTCGGGATCGCGGCGCTCGGCCGGCGTCATGGAGTTGATGATCGCCTCCATCTGCTTGAACTGCTTCTCGGCAGCGCCCTGGGCATTGCCCATCTGCGACAGGTTGACGCCGCCGATGCTCGGCAGCTTGTCCATCAGCCCGCCCAGGCCGCCCATGTTCTTCATCTGCTGAAGCTGGTCACGGAAGTCTTCAAGGTCGAAGCCCTTGCCCTTCTTCAGTTTCTTGGCCAGCTTGTCGGCCTTGGCCTTGTCGATGGTCTGCTCGGCCTGCTCGATCAGGCTGAGCACGTCGCCCATGCCCAGGATGCGCGAGGCCACCCGGTCGGGGTGGAACGGCTCGAGCGCTTCGCTCTTCTCGCCCATGCCGATGAACTTGATCGGCTTGCCGGTGATGGCGCGCACCGACAGCGCCGCACCACCACGCGCATCACCATCGACCTTGGTCAGCACCACGCCGGTCAACGGCAAGGCTTCCCCGAACGCCTTGGCGGTGTTGGCGGCGTCCTGGCCGGTCATGGCATCGACCACGAACAACGTTTCGATGGGCTTGACCGCGGCGTGCAGGGCCTTGATCTCGTCCATCATGTCGGCGTCGATGTGCAGACGGCCTGCGGTATCGACGATGACCACATCGATGAACTTGAGCTTGGCTTCGCGAATGGCGGCTTCGGCGATGGCGACCGGCTTCTGGCTGATGTCGGACGGGAAGAAGGTGACGCCGATGTCGTTGGCCAGGGTCTCGAGCTGCTTGATAGCCGCGGGACGATAGACGTCGGCAGACACCACCATCACGCTCTTTTTCTTGCGCTCTTTAAGGAAGCGCGCCAGCTTGCCGGCGGTGGTGGTCTTGCCCGCACCTTGCAGGCCGGCCATCAGCACCACGGCAGGCGGGGCGGCATTGAGCGCCAGGTCCTCGTTGGCCGCCCCCATCAGGCTTTCGAGTTCGGCCTGGACGATCTTGACGAAGGCCTGGCCTGGGGTGAGGCTGCGCGACACTTCTGTGCCGACGGCACGCTCCTTCACGCTGTTGACGAAATCCTTCACCACCGGCAGGGCAACGTCGGCCTCGAGCAGGGCCATGCGCACTTCGCGCAGCGTGTCCTTGATGTTGTCTTCGGTCAGCTTGGCCTTGCCGGTGACATGGCGCAGCGTCTGTGACAGGCGGTCGGTCAGGTTTTCGAACATGATGATCCTTTCTGGCCCAGTAAAAGCCGAGGTTGTCAGGCGCCCGCGGGGAAATGCACACCCGCCAGGCACAGCAAGGCGGCGATTATAGCGAAGTGAAGCGACCGCGCACACCTTCAGTGGCACTCGCCAGTCGCGACGTGGGTTTGCCCCGTGCCTGCGCCGCCTCCGCCTTGCGCGCCCGTCAGTCTTCCTAGAGCGGCGCGGTTTATGCCAAACTCCGTCTCTTTAAGGCTCGCCCACCAGGACTTATGGTCTCCTCTCCCAGCCTCATCCCCAACCTGATTGCCGCTGCGCTCTACATCGTCGCGGCCATCTACCAGGGCTCATCCCTGGCCAAGGGCCGCAAGATCGACAAACGGCTACCCGGTCTGTTGGGCACCATTGCCGTGATCGCCCAGGGCGGTGCGCTGTTCTTCCAGCTGATCACCCCGCTTGGCCTGAGCCTGGATTTCTTCAGTGCCGCCAGCCTGATCGCCGTGGCCGTCATCGCCCTGACCTTGCTGGCATGCCTGCGCATCCCGGTGGAGAACCTGCTGGTGCTGTTGTTCCCGCTCGGTGCGGTCACTGCGCTGCTGGCCCAATTCGCGCCGCCGGGGACCGTGCCGCTGATCGATGAGGAACCGGGCATTCTTGCCCATATCCTCTTGTCGATTCTGGCCTACGGGCTGTTCACCATCGCCGTGTTCCAGTCGTTGCTGTTGCTGGTCCAGGATCATCAACTCAAGCACAAGCACCCCTCAGGCCTGATTCGAAACTTCCCGCCACTGCAAACCATGGAAAGCCTGCTGTTCGGCTTTCTCTGGGCAGGCTGGTGCCTGCTGTCCCTGTCGCTGGTGTCCGGCTGGTTGTTCCTTGACAACCTGTTCGCCCAGCACCTGGTGCACAAGACGTTGCTGGCCTGCGTGGCCTGGGTTGTGTTCAGCGTATTGTTGTGGGGGCGTACCCGCCTGGGCTGGCGGGGCCACAAGGCCATCCGCTGGACCCTGGCAGGCTTCTGCCTGCTGATGCTGGCCTATTTCGGCAGCAAGCTGGTTCGCGAATTCATCCTGCACATCTGACGGCCTTACATGAACATCCTGCCGTACGCACCTCTTCTCGGCACCTCGGCAATCGCCCTGCTGTGGTCTGCACTGCTCACCGCCATCGAGACCGCACGCCTGCACACGATGGTGTCGGGCGGCGAGAATGACAGCCCACCCAAGCTCTCGGGCCCTGCCCTGGTCCTGGGCGCCAGCCTGGGCAAATGGCTGGTGCTGGCGCTGGCCTGCCTGATCGGGCTGCGCCAAGGCGGTGACAATGGCCTGTGGCAGGCAGGCCTTGCTGCCGCTGCCGTTCTGTTGGTGTTCGCCGAGTACCTGCCGCGTCGCCTGGCCAGACGCAACCCGCACGTCTTCGTCAGCC
This sequence comes from Pseudomonas sp. I3-I5, assembly GCF_022699445.1. Classification (NCBI taxonomy): domain Bacteria; kingdom Pseudomonadati; phylum Pseudomonadota; class Gammaproteobacteria; order Pseudomonadales; family Pseudomonadaceae; genus Pseudomonas; species Pseudomonas sp. I3-I5. The sequence continues at coordinate 3,592,375 of NZ_CP093940.1, forward strand.
TGGGCGCCTTGCTCAAGCCGCCACTGGTACTGCTGCAACCGCTGGCCGGTGTACTCGACGGCTGCGCCAAGCTGCTGCTGCGCCCACTGCGCAAGCAGCCCGCCGCAGTCGCCCTGCACCCCGAGCAAGCCGACGCCTTCGAGGACGACGAGCACCCGGAAACACCACGACGGGGCTTGCTCGACGGCATCCAGTCGCTGGACAAGATCACCGTCAACGACATTCTGGTGCCGCGCAACGAGGTCGATGGCATCAACCTCGACGAGCCGATCGCGCGCATCATCGAGCAACTGATCGTCAGCCGTCACACCCGTTTGCCGGTGTATCACAACGACATCAACCAGGTTGAAGCCATCCTCAACACCAAGCTGATCAGCCACTTGTTGCCGCAGGCCGAGCTGACCCTCGAAGCACTGCGCCAGGCGTGCTACGAGCCCTATTTCGTGCCCGAAAGCACGCCCTTGAACCTGCAGTTGCTCAATTTCCACAAGCAGCAGCGGCGCCTGGGCGTGGTGGTGGATGAGTACGGTGAAGTACTGGGTATCGTCACCCTGGAGGACATTCTCGAGGAAATCGTCGGCGAGTTCGAAGATGACCAGAGCCTGGGCAATCCCCATGTGCACAAGCAGCCTGACGGTACCTATGTCATCGACGGCACGGCCTCGCTGCGGGAGATCAACCGCAGCTTGGGTTGGCACCTGCCGTGCGATGGCGGACCAAAGACCCTCAACGGCCTTGTGACCGAAGCGTTGGAAAGCATCCCGGAGAGTGCGGTGTGCCTGAAAATCGGCCGCTATCGCCTGGAAATCCTTGAAACCGAAGACAATTGCGCCAGCAAGGTACTGGTATGGACGGCAACCCGATAGCTATACTCGGGCAACGCTTACCCAGCCCTGCCGTCCCGCCTGCTACCCGCACTCGGCGCTCCACGGTCAGTCCGCTTCGCTGAAACGCCCTGCGGCCCTGCTTCACCATCCTGAGCAGTGTCCGCCCGCCCCTATCCCCTTGGGCTATCGTCAGCCAGGCGAACACAACAACAATCGCGCCAGCGCCATGCGAACCGCTGTTCAGCCGGCTGCAATCGGTGTGTCCGTTGCAAGCTGACAGAGCACCATGGCGTTGCCCCAGACTGCCAGGGACCTTTGAATGACAACCAGCACCTACGCCGGCGCACCTGCCGCGCCGGTCAACTCGCCCGCGCGGGTTGCCACTGCCAGCTTCATCGGCACCGCCATCGAGTTCTACGATTTCTATGTCTACGCCACGGCAGCCGCATTGGTCATCGGGCCGGTGTTCTTCCCGTCCGGGTCCGGCACTGCCCAGATGCTGGCGGCCTTCCTGACCTTTGGCATCGCCTTTCTGGCCAGGCCACTGGGCTCAGCACTGTTCGGTCACTTCGGCGACCGTATCGGACGCAAGTCCACCCTGGTTGCCTCACTGCTATTGATGGGCGTTTCCACCACCGCCATCGGCGTTTTGCCGGGGTATGACAGCATTGGTGTGTGGGCACCGATCATCCTTTGCCTGTTGCGCTTTGGCCAAGGGCTGGGGCTGGGCGGCGAATGGGGCGGTGCGGCACTGCTGGCCACCGAAAATGCACCGCACGGTAAACGGGCGTGGTTCGGGATGTTCCCACAACTAGGCCCTTCGATCGGGTTTCTGGCAGCCAATGGCCTGTTCCTCACGTTGGCACTGACGCTTAGCGACGAACAGTTCCGCGAGTGGGGCTGGCGCATACCGTTTCTGCTCAGCGCCGCCCTGGTCCTGGTGGGGCTGTATGTGCGCCTGAAGCTGGAGGAAAGCCCGGTGTTCGCCAAGGCGGTGGCCCGCCAGGAGCGCGTGAAGCTGCCGGTGGTGGACCTGTTCGCCAAGCACTGGCGCCCGACCTTGCTCGGTGCCGCCGCCATGGTGGTGTGCTACGCACTGTTCTACATCTCCACCGTCTTTTCCTTGAGCTACGGCGTAAGCACGCTGGGCTACAGCCGTGAAACGTTCCTGGGGCTGTTGTGCTTTGCGGTGGTGTTCATGGCCTTGGCGACGCCGCTGTCGGCCTGGCTCAGCGATCGCTACGGGCGCAAGCCTGTCCTGATCGTCGGCGGCCTGCTGGCCGTGGCTTCGGGCTTCACCATGGAACCGCTGCTGACCTCGGGTTCGACCACGGGCGTGGCGCTGTTCCTGGCCATCGAGTTGTTCCTGATGGGCGTGACCTTCGCGCCGATGGGCGCCTTGCTGCCAGAGCTGTTCCCGACCCATGTGCGTTATACCGGCGCTTCGGCAGCCTATAACCTGGGCGGTATCGTGGGCGCGTCGGCAGCGCCGTTCTTCGCTCAGAAGCTGGTGAGCATGGGCGGCCTGAGTTGGGTGGGCGGGTATGTTTCAGCGGCGGCCGTGATCAGCTTGATTGCCGTGCTGTGCCTGAAGGAGACGCGCAATACCGAGCTCTAGGACGCTCAGGGTGGCCTCATAGCAGGAGCGTTGGGGCCGCCTGAGCGGCCCCAACGGCCTATCAGAACTCTACTTGCACGGCCTGGGCCGCACGGGTCGCCTTGGCGCGCGCTGCTTCGATGGATTCGTCACGGGCCAGGCAAACACCCATACGACGAGTGCCGCTGATCTCAGGCTTGCCAAACAGGCGGATCGCGGTATCCGGCTCGCTCAGCGCAGCGCCGAGATTGGTGAAGGCGGTCTGCTGTGAGTGCCCCTGCGGCAGGATGACAGCCGAAGCACTAGGACCGAATTGGCGCACCACCGGAATCGGCAACCCGAGAATGGCGCGGGCATGCAGGGCAAACTGCGACAGGTCCTGGGAGATCAGGGTGACGAGGCCGGTGTCGTGCGGGCGTGGCGACACCTCGCTGAACCAGACCTGATCGCCCTTGACGAACAGCTCGACACCGAACAGCCCACGCCCGCCCAGGGCGTCGGTGACCGCCTTGGCAACCCGCTGCGACTCGGCCAGCGCCTTGGGGGTCATGGCCTGCGGCTGCCAGGACTCCTGGTAGTCGCCTTTTTCCTGACGGTGCCCAACCGGTTCGAGGAAGGTGGTGCCCCCGACATGACGCACGGTCAGCAGGGTGATCTCGTAATCGAAATCGATGAAACCTTCGACGATCACCCGCCCCTTGCCGGCGCGCCCACCTTCCTGTGCGTAGGCCCAGGCGCTCTGCAGGTCGGCATCGCTGCGCAGAAGGCTCTGCCCCTTGCCGGACGAGCTCATCACAGGCTTGACCACGCAGGGGTAGCCCACATCGGCGACAGCCACGGCATAGTCTTCGTAGGTGTCGGCAAAGTGGTAGGGCGAGGTGGGCAGGTCCAGTTCTTCGGCAGCCAGACGACGAATGCCTTCACGGTTCATGGTCAGTTGCGTGGCGCGTGCAGTGGGCACCACGTTGAAGCCTTCGTTTTCCAGCTCCACCAGCGTGGCGGTGGCGATGGCTTCGATTTCCGGCACGATGTAATGCGGCTTCTCGGCCTCGATGACAGCGCGCAGCGCCACCCCATCGAGCATGTTGACCACGTGGCTGCGGTGGGCCACCTGCATGGCCGGCGCGTCGGCGTAACGGTCGACGGCGATCACTTCCACACCCAGGCGCTGGAGCTCGATCACCACTTCCTTACCCAACTCGCCACAGCCACAGAGCAGTACACGGGTCGCGGTCGGCGACAGGGGGGTTCCGATACGGGTCATTTCAGGTCCTCGAAGGCATCCGGGGCCGCGCCTGACTCGGCACCACCCGCTGAAAAAGGACCGCTATTCTACACCATCAGCCCGCCACGGCAGCCCGTCGGGCGCGAAATGCCATGGCCAGCCAGACGGCCGTGACGCCGGCGAACTTCGACGCCATGGCGGTACCGATGACCATGGGTGTGAGCGCACCGATCATGCCGAAGAAGATGAACGTATCGACCGGGATGCTCAAGGCCGAGCTCAACCACAGCCGGTCGCGCAGCGGGCGTCGGGTGACGCTGAAGACCAGCCAGTCGATCAGCTCGGAGACGAAGAACGCCGTGGCGCTGGCCAGGGCGATAGCGGGTTCGGAGGTGACGTAGGACAGCACCAGGGCCGCCAGCATGGCCACCAGTGCCCCATGCCCGAAACGGGTCTGCACCATGTCGCGCAGGATGAAGACCAGGCCACCCCAGGCGGACCAGATGACGTCCAGGTGCGGGGCGCTGGAGAAGGCGTAGTTGATCAGCACGACACTGCTGATATAGGCAATCAGAAAGAGCATGGCGGGTAGTCTTTGGGCAAGCGGCACAGATTACCGTCGCCCGCCCTGGGAGGCAACCGCAGGACAGCTAGAGCACCAGCCCGGCTTCGGTAGCGCGCTCGTGGCAGCGCCTGAGCACCCCACGCCGCTCGTCGTTGCTCATCCGGCCCCACTGGCCGATCTCTGCAACGCTGCGCTGGCAGCCGGTACAGATATCCTGCTCGTCCAGGGCACAGATATTGACGCAGGGGGACGCCACGGGGCGCTCGCTCACCTCACTCATCGTCGGGCACCAGTTCCTTTGCGTAGCGCTGGGCGTTATGGACATAGTGCGCTGCGCTGGCCTCGAGCATGCGTTTCTGTTGCTCGGTCAGCTCGCGCACCACCTTGCCGGGCGAGCCCATGACCAGAGAGCCATCGGGAATTTCCTTGCCCTCGGCAATCAGGGCATTGGCGCCGATGATGCAGTGCTTGCCAATACGCGCACCATTGAGCACGACGGCATTGATGCCAATCAGGCTGTAGTCGCCCACCGTGCAGCCATGAAGCATGGCGTTATGCCCAACGGTCACACCTTTGCCCAGGGTCAGGGGCGAGCCCATGTCGGTATGCATCACGGTGCCGTCCTGCACGTTGCTACCTTCACCGATGTCGATCAGCTCGTTGTCGCCACGCAGCACAGCGCTGAACCAGACGCTGGCATGGGCCTGGAGACGGACATTGCCGATGAGCGTGGCGTTGGGCGCGGCCCAGCTGGTGGGATGAGTCTCGACCCGCAGGTCGCCCAGGCGATATTTCATGGTTGCTCCTCAGGCTGGGGTGCAGATGGCAGGGTGGGCCCTGCTCGTTTGTCGGTAGGACGTACAGGGGGATGGTGCAGGGAGATTCCGGCGTCGAACAACAGGTTGACCAGTTCGACGATCATGATTGCCGACAGCCCCCAGATCTTGTATTCGCCGTAGCGGTAACTGGGCACATACCAGCTGCGGCCCTGGTAATCGATGCGGTGGGTATGGTCACGTGGGTCCTGGCGAAAGAACTCCAGCGGAACAGTGAACACCGCCGCGATCTCGGCATCGTTGGGGCGGTATTCGACGAAGTCGGGAATGACGCCGACGTACGGCGTTACCTTGAGGCCATGCAGAGATATCAGGGGGCTGAGCGGGCCAAGCACCTCTACCAACCCCGGCGGCAGGCCAATTTCTTCTTCAGCCTCGCGCAGGGCGGTGAAGACCAGGTCCGGGTCTTCGGGATCGCGCCGGCCACCCGGGAATGCGACTTCGCCACCGTGGGTCGAAAGCCCCTTGGCACGCAGGGTCAGCACGAGCTCAGGCACTTCGCTGCGGGTAATGGGCAAGAGTACCGCCGCTTCCGGGAACCGCCGATCCGATTCCAGGGTTGCAGGTTGGTGGTTGCTCATTCGGCGAAGTAGCTCGTCCAGCATCGCGCTCACTCGTATCCAAGGCCTGCCCTGCATGATGCACGAAAGCCGTCAGCCACCCAACCCCTGCTGCTTGCGGCGACCGACCCGCCGCGCCAAGATAGGCCACGACAAAAGGAAGCCTCCATGAATTTCTGCAGTGCGTGCGGTCAGCCGGTCATCGAGCAGATCCCCCAGGGCGACACACGGTTGCGGTACGTCTGCCCCGCGTGCCACACCATCCACTACCAGAACCCCAACGTGGTGGCCGGTGTACTGCCTACCCATGGCAGCCGAGTGCTGCTGTGCCGCCGCGCCATCGAGCCGCGCCGTGGTTTCTGGACATTGCCAGCCGGCTTCATGGAAAACGGCGAGACGCTCGACCAGGCCGCCCGTCGCGAGACCATCGAAGAAGCCTGCGCGCGTGTAGGCTCGATGACGCTGTACCAGCTGTTCGATTTGCCGCACATCAACCAGGTGCATGTCTTCTTTCGCGCCGAGCTGGCGGACCTTGAGTTTGCCGTCGGGGTCGAGAGCCTGGAAGTAAGGCTGTTCGAGGAGCATGAGATCCCCTGGGATGCCCTGGCTTTCCGGACCGTGGCGCGGACATTAGAATGCTACTATCGCGACCGAATCGAGCAGCAGTTCCCCATAGGCCATGAATACCTGCCGCCGATGAACGTGTCGCCCACACCCCGTTAGGGTTTACGAAATGCCGCCCGGTGATGATTACCGCCGCGGGCCTTTCGCGAAGCCCGGCACAGAGCCTTCAGGATATTGCTACATGCGCTGGTTGCTTGCCCTCCTCTGCCTTGGCGTTGCCTCGATGTCCCAGGCGGCCTACACCGAAACCATCATCCGCAAACCGGTCTCGGCGGTGCAGACGGGTTCGCCTGCGCAACCGGCCGTGCAGCCTCAGGTCGACAAGGTACTGGTCATCAAGTCCGAGCGTCGCCTGCAACTGATCAGCCGCGGCGAGCCAATCAAGACCTACCGCATTTCCCTGGGCAAGCAACCGAAGGGCCCCAAGCAGCGCGAAGGCGACAAGAAAACCCCGGAAGGCTTCTACTGGCTGGACTGGCGCAAGCAGAGCGAGCGCTTCAACCTGGCCATGCACATCGACTACCCCAACGTCAGCGATGCGGCCCGGGCCAGCCAGGCAGGCGTGAAGGCCGGCAGCATGATCATGATCCACGGCACGCCGATCAATGACGAATACCCCGAGTGGTATTTCCATACGCTGGACTGGACAGACGGCTGTATCGCCATGCGTAACCGCGACATGCAAGAAGTCTGGAGCCTGGTGCGCGATGGCACGATGATCGAGATTCGGCCCTGATTTAGCGCAATTCATCTGTTTTTGCAGGAAAGACCCACCTATTTGCTGGAACCTGCCTGACAGTGTCTTAGGCACGGGACGGCATCCAAGTGAATGCAGCGGCTTAAAGCATCCACGCAATCGGGTACGAGGCCCGTACCGCATCGCATGCCGTGCAAGGGGCGTTGCCCAGATCAACGCGCTGCTCTAGGTCACCACCGAAGGCTGCCCAGGGCTGAAACGCGGTGGATCCTGGGCTGATCCGCACCAGTAGGCATAACCGCTCTGAGCAGTGGGCATCGAGCCTGGGCGCCAGGCGCCACTTAGCAACCTTGCGAGGGCGCCCTTCTTCGAGGCTCCTGCCAGATACACCACAGGGTTGCAACGTCCGTTCATGGTTCTGCAAACGAAATATCACAATTGCCCACTAGAGTGCGGTCTGGATCAATTCTGCAACCCAAGGACATGTGATGAGTCGTGATACCGGCGACAACCTGGACCGAAACCCCGGCACCAACACGGCCATGGCCACTGTCATGGACATTTACCTGAGCCGACGCAGTGTGATGCGCGGCGGTCTGGCCGCCGCCGTCACCTTGATCGCCGGCACCGGCTTGGGCGGTTGTGTCAATGGGGCTGAGATTCGCAGGCCTGCCGGCCCTGGTGTGTCGGCCAGCGGTAACGCTGCCAGGTCAGGGCTGACGCTGGGCTTCGACTCGATCCCCGGGTCACGCACCGATGCGTGCACCATTGCCAAGGGCTATCGTGCACGCGTCCTGGCCCCCTGGGGAACACCACTCAACCGGAAAGCCGCGCCCTGGAAGCCTGACGGCAGCAATACCGCTGTCGACCAGGCCAACGCCATGGGCATGCACCATGACGGCATGCATTTCTTCCCCATCGATGGCAGCTCGGATGATGGCCTGTTAGCCATTAACTTCGAGTACATCGACCCTGCAGCTTTGCACCCGGCCGGCCCCACCAGGGCAGCTAACGGCAAGCGGCCGCCAGAAGAAGTTCGCAAGGAAATCAACGCACATGGCGCTGGCGTGGTACGCCTGCGCAACGTGCATGGCCACTGGCAGGTGGTGGAGAACGATCCACTGAACCGGCGTTTCACCACCGCCTCGCCCATGCACATCAGCGGCCCGCTGCGCGGCACCGCTCATGTCAAGACCCCATACTCCACTGCCGGCACCCACTGCCGTGGCACCAACAACAACTGTGGCAATGGCTACACGCCTTGGGGCACCTACCTCACCTGCGAAGAGAACTGGCCAGGCATTTTCGTCAACCACGGTACGTGCCCGGAGGATCAGCGCCGCTTGGGCGTGGCCACCTCCAGCAGCCAGTACCAGTGGGAAAGCGCCGCGGGTGATAGCGGTGAAGACGCTGGCGAGTTTGCCAGATTCGATGTAACGGCCAAAGGCACCAGTGCACTGGAGGATTACCGCAACGAAGCCAGTACTTACGGCTACATCGTCGAAATCGACCCGTATGACCGCACCACCCTGGCCACCAAGCGCACGGCGCTGGGTCGCTTTCGTCACGAAGGCTGTGCACCGGGCGTGCCAGTCGCTGGCAAGCCTCTGGTCTGGTACATGGGTGACGATTCGAACAACGAATACCTTTACAAGTGGGTGTCGCAGGCACCGTGGGACCCCGCCGACGCTCAGGCTGCCAACCGCCTGACCACAGGGGCCAAGTACCTCGACCACGGCACGCTGTACGTGGCTCGCTTCGAGGCCGATGGCACGGGGGTATGGTTACCGCTGGACGTGCTTACCCCTACCACCGAGGGTGGCACGCTGGGTGCGCGCTTTGGTGACCTGCCGGGCATCTTGCTCAATACCCGTGGCGCTGCCGACGCCGTGGGCGCTACGCCGATGGATCGGCCGGAGTGGACCACTGTCAATCCGCTCAACGGCGATGTGTACCTCACACTGACCAATAACAGTACGCGCACGCCGGACAAGGTCGACGCGGTCAATCCACGCGGGCCCAACCGTCATGGCCATATCATTCGCTGGCATGACAGCGACGATCACCTGCGCTTGACCTGGGACATCTTCGTGTTTGGCGCCAATGCGGGCGGTGGGGCCGAGATCAACCGTTCTGGACTGACGGAACTCAACCAGTTCGCCAGCCCTGACGGGATGCGATTCGATAGTCGCGGGGTGCTGTGGTTCGAGACGGACAACAGTGAGTCGACGGTCAGTGACTACACCAACGACCAGCTGTTGGCGGTGATTCCAGGTCTGCTGGTGGATGCGGCGGGGCGGCAGGTGCCGGTCAATGGGCAGAACCAAGGGGGGTTGCGGCGGTTTTTCGTGGGGCCCAACGGGTGTGAGGTGACGGGGATTGCGTTTACGCCGGATAACAGGACGTTGTTTGTCAATATTCAGCATCCGGGGAATTGGCCAGTTTCGGAGGATGCTACCGAGGGGGCTGTTGGGGGGAAGCGGGTTAGGCCGCGGTCTTCCACGGTGGTGATTCAGCGGGAGGATGGGGGGGAGATTGGGACGGTTTGATTGGGTTCTGGGGGGGACTACGTAGGTTATTCAACCTTAAGTTTCAAGTTCCAGATTCTATAGTCCATGTTTTATGTTTTATGTTTTATGTTTTATGTTTTATGTTTTATGTTTTATGTGAGATAGGAGTTTTGCGGGGGCGCTTGTATCGATTAGATATTCAGTGGCGGGGGTGGCGCACAGTCACCTTTCCGCCCTTACGGCGGCTCACTTTTTGTCTTGTCAAAAAGTAAGCAAAAACCGCCTGCTCCTATCATCCGGCCCCTCCGCTACGCTCCGGGGTTCCCTCGCTCCGGGCTTGCTCCCGGGAGGACCGCGCTGCAGGCCCCATCCTGGGGCCCAGCGCTTGACGGGCATCCATGCCCGTCACCTCCCTCCGCAAGCCCTGCGCTCGGCCTCCTGAAGTCGCGATCTGCGGCGCCTGAACTACCGTGCGCTTAGAAGCAACAGCAACAGCAACAGCAACAGCAACAGCAACAGCAACAGCAACAGCAACAGCAGGCTGTAAACTTAATGTAGTTATTTAATGTGCGTGCATCATTTAAATATTACTCGATATCCATGTGAGAGCGGTCCATCGCGGCGCAAGGCCGCTCCTACAGGACATGTATAACTATGTGCGGCGCTTGATCTTGATCTTGCTTTTGATCTTCGCGACTTCAGAAGGCCGAACGCAGGTCTTGCGGAGGGAGGTGACAGGCATGGATGCCTGTCAAGCGCTGGGCCCCAGGATGGGGCCTACAGCGCGGTCCTCCCGGGAGCAAGACCGGAGTGAGGGAACCCCGAAGCGCAGCGTAGGGGCCGTATGAACGGAGCGCAGCCTTTTTTGGTTACTTTTTGTGGCGTTTGACAAAAAGTAACTCGCCGTAAGGGCGAAAAGGTGATTAAGCGTCGCCATCGCAAATGGACTATGCGCTCTATCAATACCCACACCAACCCAATCAAACTTCAACTTCAACTTCAACTTCAACTTCAACCTTCAACCTTCAACCTTCAAACTTCAAACTTCAAACTTCAAACTTCAAACTTCAAACTTCAAACTTCAAACTTCAAACTTCAAAGCATTGGCACATATATCGAGTTGGTATTCATTGGCGCGGGTGGCGCACAGTCACCCTTCCGCCCTTACGGCGGCTCACTTTTTGTCTTGTCAAAAAGTAAGCAAAAACCGCCTGCTCCTATCATCCGGCCCCTACGCTACGCTTCGGGGTTCCCTCGCTCCGGGCTTGCTCCCGGGAGGACCGCGCTGCAGGCCCCATCCTGGGGCCCAGCGCTTGACGGGCATCCATGCCCGTCACCTCCCTCCGCAAGCCCTGCGCTCGGCCTCCTGAAGTCGCGATCTGCGGCGCCTGAACTACCGTGCGCTTAGAAGCAACAGCAACAGCAACAGCAACAGCAACAGCAACAGCAACAGCAACAGCAGGCTGTAAACTTAATGTAGTTATTTAATGCGCGCGCATCATTTAAATATTACTCGATATCCATGTGAGAGCGGCCCATCGCGGCGCAAGGCCGCTCCTACAGGACATGTATAACTATGTGCGGCGCTCGATCTTGATCTTGATCTTGATCTTGATCTTGATCTTGATCTTGATCTTGATCTTCGCGACTTCAGAAGGCCGAACGCAGGTCTTGCGGAGGGAGGTGACAGGCATGGATGCCTGTCAAGCGCTGGGCCCCAGGATGGGGCCTACAGCGCGGTCCTCCCGGGAGCAAGACCGGAGTGAGGGAACCCCGAAGCGCAGCGTAGGGGCAGTATGAATGGAGCGCAGCGTTTTTTGGTTACTTTTTGTCGCGTTTGACAAAAAGTGACTCGCCGTAAGGGCGAAAAGGTGATTAAGCGTCGCCATCGCAAATGGACTGAACACTTTATCAACACCCACACCTAAGCATTCAAGTTCTAAATATATAACTCAGAACTCAGAACTCAGAACTTAGAACTTAGAACTTAGAACTTCCACATCATCAGGCAGGATATCGAAACCCATCAAAACTCCCGACCCAACCTGTAAGAGGCTAACTCACCCCTCACCCACCACGACGAGCATTAAAAGTCCACCAACCGATAAACCTCATAGGCCGGCGTCTCATACGGATGACTCTGCTTGAGCGCAGCAACAACCTGACGAATCAGGTCATCGCCCACCACAAGCTCCACCCTCCACTCCTCCACCACCTCGACCTGACCCGCCCGCCCAAGAAACGGCGAACTGCCGTCCAATGGACGAAACTGGCCCTGGCCCAAGGTCTGCCAAGCACAGTGGTCATAATCACCCATGTGCCCACCACCTGCGGCGAACACAGCAGCCTTGACCACCTCCACATGGCTGGCAGGGACGAAGAAGGCGAGCTTGTACACGCCTTAGTTCACCCACACCCGCGCATTGCGGAACATACGCATCAGCGCCGCATCTTCCTGCCACTCATCCGGGCGCCACGAGTTCTGCACGGCACGGAACACACGCTCCGGGTGCGGCATCATGATGGTCACGCGGCCGTCGCGGCTGGTGAGCCCCGTGATACCGCGTGGCGAGCCGTTGGGGTTGGCCGGGTAGGCCTCGGTGACCTTGCCGTGGTTGTCCACGTAACGCAGCGCCACGCAACCGGACACATCGGCCTCCAGCAAGGCCTCTTCACTGGCGAACTCGGCATGGCCCTCGCCGTGGGCGATGGCGATCGGCATGCGCGAGCCGGCCATGCCCTGCAGGAAGATCGAGTTGGACTTCTGCACCTCGACCATGGCCACCCGCGCCTCGAACTGCTCGGAGCGGTTACGCACGAAGTGCGGCCAGTACTCGGTGCCCGGAATCAGCTCGTGCAGGTTGGACATCATCTGGCAACCGTTGCACACCCCCAGGGCGAAGCTGTCGTTACGCTCGAAGAACGCCTGGAAGGCATCACGCGCACGGCTGTTGAACAGGGCCGACTTGGCCCAGCCCTCGCCTGCACCCAACACGTCGCCGTAGGAGAAGCCGCCACATGCGACCAAGCCCTTGAAGGCCTCGAAGTCCACGCGACCAGCAAGGATGTCGCTCATGTGCACGTCGATGGCCGCGAAACCGGCACGGTCGAAGGCAGCCGCCATTTCGACCTGGCCGTTGACGCCCTGCTCACGCAGGATGGCCACTTGCGGGCGCACGCCTTTCTTGATGTAGGGCGCGGCGATGTCGTCGTTGACATCAAAGCCCAACTTGACCGACAGCCCTGGGTTGTCTTCTTCGAGCAGCAGGTCGAATTCCTGATCCGCGCAATCGGCGTTGTCGCGCAGGCGCTGGATCTGGTAGCTGGTCTCAGCCCACTGGCGCTGAAGCATGCGGCGGTCGTCATCGAACAGCACTTCGCCGTTCAGGCTGATGGAGACTTCGGCGTTGTTGACCGGCTTGCCGATCACCGCCACGCACTGCTCACCCAAGCCAGCGGCGCTGAACTGGACCAGTACGTCCGGGGTAGCGTCCTGACGCACCTGAATGACCGCGCCCAGCTCTTCGTTGAACAGGATGGCCGGGATGTCGGCCTTGCTGTCGGTCAGCGGATCGAGGTGCAAGTCCAGACCGCAGTGACCCGCGAAGGCCATTTCCAGCACGGTGGCGAAGAGGCCGCCGTCGGAGCGGTCATGGTAGGCCAGCAGGTGGCCGTCGGCATTCAGGCCCTGGATGACGGCGAAGAACGCCTTGAGGTCTTCGGCATCGTCCACATCCGGCGCCTGGGCACCGAGCTTGCCGTAGGTCTGCGCCAGGATCGACGCGCCCATGCGGTTCTTGCCACGGCCCAGGTCGATCAGGATCAGGTCCGTCTCGCCCTTGTCCATGCGCAATTGCGGGGTCAGGGTGCCGCGGATGTCGGTAACCGGCGCAAAGCCGCTGACGATCAGCGACATCGGCGAGGTCACGCTCTTGTCCACGCCGTCCTCGCTCCACTTGGTTTTCATCGACATGGAGTCTTTGCCGACCGGAATCGTCAGGCCCAGCTCTGGGCACAGCTCCATGCCCACAGCCTTGACGGTGTCGTACAAGCGGGCGTCTTCGCCCGGGTGGCCGGCGGCCGACATCCAGTTGGCCGACAGCTTGATGTCGGACAGTTTGTCGATACGCGCGCCGGCCATGTTGGTCAGGACCTCGCCGATGGCCATGCGCCCGGAAGCCGGGGCATCGAGCAGGGCCAGCGGGGTACGCTCGCCCATGGCCATGGCTTCACCGGTGTACACGTCGAAGCTGGTGGCGGTGACGGCACAGTCAGCCACCGGCACCTGCCAGGGGCCGACCATCTGGTCGCGCGCCACAAGGCCGGTGATGGTGCGGTCGCCAATGGTGATCAGGAAGCTCTTGCTGGCAACGGCCGGGTGGTTCAGCACGCGCTGCGCAGCGCTGTCCAGGTCCAGGGTGCTCGGATCGAAGTCGTCGCCCAACTCGGCTTCGCGGCTGACCGAGCGGTGCATGCGCGGCGGTTTGCCGAGCAGCACGTCCAGCGGCATGTCGACCGGCGTGTTGCCAAAGTGGCTGTCGGTCACAGTCAGGTGCGGCTCGGCAGTCGCCTCGCCGACGACTGCGAACGGGCAGCGCTCGCGCTCGCAGATGGCCTGGAAGCGCTCGAAGTCCTCGGCGCTGACTGCCAGTACATAGCGTTCCTGGGATTCGTTGCTCCAGATTTCGTGCGGGGCCATGCCCGGCTCGTCATTGGGCACGTTGCGCAGCTCGAAGCGGCCACCGCGACCGCCGTCGTTCACCAGTTCAGGGAACGCATTGGAGATACCGCCCGCCCCCACGTCGTGGATGAAGGCGATGGGGTTGTGTTCACCCAACTGCCAGCAACGGTCGATGACCTCCTGGCAACGGCGCTCCATCTCGGGGTTTTCGCGCTGCACCGAGGCGAAGTCGAGGTCGGCCGAGCTGGCGCCGGTGGCCACCGACGAAGCGGCGCCGCCACCCAGGCCGATCAGCATGGCCGGACCGCCCAACACGATCAGCTTGGCACCGACGGTGATCTCGCCCTTCTGCACGTGATCTTCGCGGATGTTGCCCATGCCGCCGGCCAGCATGATCGGCTTGTGGTAACCGCGCACTTCTTCGCCGTGCGGGGTGTTGATGGACTGCTCGAAGGTACGGAAGTAGCCGGTCAGGGCCGGACGCCCGAACTCGTTGTTGAAGGCAGCGCCGCCCAGCGGGCCTTCGACCATGATGTCGAGGGCGTCGACGATGCGGCCAGGCTTGCCGTAGTCCTGCTCCCAGGGCTGCTCGAAGCCTGGGATGCGCAGGTTGGACACGGTGAAGCCGGTGAGGCCGGCCTTGGGCTTGGCGCCACGGCCGGTGGCACCTTCGTCACGGATTTCGCCGCCAGAACCGGTCGATGCCCCGGAGAAGGGAGCGATGGCGGTCGGGTGGTTGTGGGTTTCCACCTTCATCAGAATGTGTACCGGCTCCTGCACCGCACCATACTGGCGGGTTTCAGGGTTCGGGTAGAAACGACCAGCAACGTTGCCGACGATGACCGAAGCGTTGTCCTTGTACGCCGACAGCACACCTTCGCTGTGCATCTGGTAGGTGTTCTTGATCATGCCGAACAGGCTCTTGTCCTGCGCCTGGCCGTCGATGTCCCAACTGGCGTTGAAGATCTTGTGGCGGCAGTGCTCGGAGTTGGCCTGGGCGAACATCATCAGTTCGATGTCGTTGGGGTTGCGCTTGAGGCCCTGGAACGCGGTGACCAGGTAGTCCACCTCGTCCTCGGCCAATGCCAGGCCGAGGTCGATGTTGGCCTGGGCCAGAGCGTCGCGGCCACCGGCGAGGATGTCCACTGACGTCATGGGCCTTGGCTGGGCGTGGCTGAACATGTCGGCGGCCTGCTCAAGCTGGCCCAGCACGCGCTGGGTCATGCGGTCGTGCAACTGCGCCGACACCTGCTCGGCCTCGGCGTCGCTGAGGTCACCGGCAACGTAGTACGCAATGCCGCGCTCCAGGCGCTGGATCGACTGCAGGCCGCAGTTGTGGGCGATGTCGCTGGCCTTGCTGGCCCAGGGCGAAATGGTGCCCAGGCGCGGTACGACCAGGAACAGGCGACCGGCGGGCTCCTGCACCGGTACGCTCGGGCCGTACTTGAGCAGACGGCCCAGCACCTGCTGCTGGTCGGCGGTCAGCTCGCCGTCGGTATCGGCGAAGTGGGCAAATTCGGCATACAAACCAGTAACAGCGGGGACTTTCTGGCTCAGTTGCTCGAGTAACTTACCGTGGCGAAAGGCAGAAAGGGCAGGAGCGCCGCGCAGGATCAACATCGTCGGGACAGCCTCAGAAGGGGTGTGCTTGGAGGCCGTGCATTCTAGCCTAATTCGTTGGCTTGCGGCACCCGCTGTAGCGCATGGCTGCCGGGCGGCGGAACCGGACCGGCGGGTCAAAATTTCCGGGGGTTCGACCACTTGTCAGGGGCCGTGTTGGCAGCTCATCGGCAGCGCCTGCCCGGGCTGGCAAAAGGGGGGGTGATCGCTCTGATGCAGGGCCTGCACCCTGTACCAGACCATGAACGCAGCGCTGGACGGTGCGCACGAGTGACAAACCCCAGTAAGCGCTATCAGACAAGCTAGCCGTTGTCGAGATATGGCACGGCCAGTCCTTTGCGTATACTGCAACCTATGTTCACCCACACTGCTTTGCGCCAGCGTTGCGCCAGATGGCTTTTCGCAACCGGACTCTTTCTGCTGCTTGGTGGCTGCGTTGAAAAACCCAGTACCCTCGAGCGCGTGAAGGAGGACGGTGTGCTGCGCGTGATCACCCGCAACAGCCCGGCCACCTATTTCCAGGATCGCAACGGTGAGACCGGCTTCGAGTACGAACTGGTCAAGCATTTTGCCGATGACCTGGGCGTGAAGCTGGAAATCGAGACCGCCGACAACCTCGACGAACTGTTCGACGACCTTGGCAAGCCGTCCGGCCCGGTGCTGGCAGCCGCCGGCCTTGTCAGCAGCGAACGGCGCCAGGTCCAGGCGAAGTTTTCTCACCCCTACCTTGAGGTGACGCCTCAGGTCATCTACCGCAATGGCCGCTCGCGCCCGACCAGCGCCCAAGGCTTGGTCGGCAAGAAAATCATGGTGCTCAAGGGCAGCAGCCATGCCGATCAGCTGGCCGAGCTGAAAAAACAGTACCCGGGCCTGCAATACGAAGAATCCGATGCCGTGGAGGTGGTCGACCTGCTGCGCATGGTCGACGAAGGGCAGATCGACCTTACCCTGGTCGACTCCAACGAACTGGCCATGAACCAGGTGTACTTCCCTAATGTGCGCGTGGCCTTCGACCTGGGCGAGTCTCGTGACCAGCGCTGGGCCGTCGCCGCAGGCGAGGACAACAGCCTGCTGAACGAGGTGAACGAATTCCTCGACAAGTCCCAGAAGAATGGCACCCTGCAGCGCCTGAAGGACCGCTATTACGGGCATGTCGACGTACTGGGCTATGTGGGCGCCTACACCTTCGCCCAGCACCTGCAGCAACGTTTGCCCAAGTACGAAAAGCATTTCAAGAGCTATGCCAAGGTCGAGCAGGTGGACTGGCGCCTGTTGGCCGCCATCGGCTACCAGGAATCCATGTGGCAGCCGGAGGTCACCTCCAAGACCGGCGTGCGTGGCTTGATGATGCTGACCCAGCGCACCGCCCAGGCCATGGGGGTTTCCAACCGCCTGGACCCCAAGCAGAGCATCAAGGGTGGCGCCAAGTACTTCATGAAGATCAAGGCCGAGCTGGACGACAGCATCCAGGAGCCCGACCGCACCTGGTTCGCGCTGGCCGCCTACAACGTCGGCAGCGGCCACCTGGAAGATGCGCGCACCCTGGCCAAGCGCGAAAAGCTCAACCCCAACAAGTGGCTGGATGTGAAGAAGATGCTACCGCGCCTGGCGCAGAAGCAATGGTACCGCCAGACCAAGTACGGCTATGCGCGGGGCGGCGAACCGGTGCACTTCGTCGCCAACATCCGCCGCTACTACGACATTCTCACCTGGGTTACCCAGCCTCAGCTCGAAGGCCAGGTGGCCGAGGGCGACCTGCATGTACCGGGTGTGAACAAGGCTAAACCGGCAGAGCAATCAGCGCCGTTGTAGCCGGTCCCGTCACGGCTTGGCCCGGCGAGCCTTGAAGAAGTCACTGAGCACTTGCCCGCACGCTTCGGCCATCACGCCCCCCTCCACCAGCACACGGTGGTTCAGGAAGCCTTGCCCGAAGAACTGGCCCTGGCTCTGCACGATCCCGGCCTTGGGTTCCAGTGCGCCGAAGACCACGCGCATCACCCGCGAATGCACGATCAAGCCGGCGCACATGCTGCACGGCTCCAAGGTCACGTACAGCGTGCTACCCGGCAGGCGGTAGTTGCCGACCGCCCGCGCGGCGGCGCGGATCGCCACCATCTCGGCATGGGCGCTGGGGTCGCTGTCGGTGATCGGGCGGTTGAAGCCCTGGCCGATGACCTGGCCGTCCTGCACCAGCACAGCGCCCACCGGCACCTCGCCCAGCTGGGCGCCCTCGGCGGCCAACGCCAACGCCATGCGCATGTAGGTCTGGTCATGGCTGCGGTCGATGATCTGCGGTCGCATCAGACCACCGCGATCGCGGCCATCAGGCCGGTTTCCATGTGGTCGATGACGTGGCAGTGGAACATCCAGGTGCCCGGGTTATCGGCGACCAGCGCAACCTGGGCGCGCTCGTTCTTGCCCAGCAGGTAGGTGTCGGTGAACCACGGCTCCTTGATGTCATGCCGGTTGGAACCAATCACCTTGAAGCTCATGCCGTGCAAGTGGATGGGGTGCTGGTACTGGGTCATGTTCTTCAATTCGAAAATGTAGCTCTTGCCCTTGGTCAGCGTCGCGATCGGGCGATCGGCGCAGGTCTTGTCGGTGATGTCCCAGGCCTGACCGTTGATCTGCCACAGGCTCGGCGGCTTGCCCTGGTCGGTGCCGACCGACACCTTGCCTGCCCACTCGAAGTTGAAGTTGAGCTTTTCGGCGTTTTCCAGGTCCGGCTCGGCGATGGGGTTGGGCGGCAGCGCCGCTGGCCAGTCGCTGGGCGCATCCGGGTTGGCCACCGCGCGCAGGGTGCCCAGGCGCACGAAGCCATCGCGAAGGGAGATCTCTTCGCCGGCCTCGGGAATGCGGATCGCCAGGCAAATGCGCATGCCAGGCCCCAGCCAGTAGTCATCCTCCAATGGCCGGGGGGTGACGGGGTTGCCATCGAGCGCGTAGATCCGCGCTTCGCAGTTGCCCTTGAGGTTGATGCGGTACGTCCAGGTGTTGTCCAGGTTCAGCAGGCGCACGCGCACCACCTGCCCTGCCGGCAGCTCGGTCACGGCATCGGCTTGGCCGTTGATGGTGATCAGCCGCCCTGCCGTCCCATTGCGCGCCGCCTCGCGCGGGACGCTGAACGGCATCCAGCCCCCCTGCTCGTCCACATGCCAGGTCTTGAGGTTGAGCGTGCGCTCATGCTTGAAACCGGTGGGTTCGCGCTCCTCGACGATCAGCGGGCCCACCAGGCCCCGGCCCAGCTCTTCGGAGCTGCTGACATGGGGGTGGTACCAGTAGCTGCCGGCATCGGGCACCCGGAACTTGTAGTCGAAATACTCCCCTGGCTTGACTGGCAATTGCGACACATACGGCACGCCATCCATTTCCAGCGGCAAGCGGATGCCATGCCAGTGGATGGTGGTCTCGATCGGCAGGTGGTTGATGAAGCGCACGCGCAGCCAGGTACCCTGCCGCACGCGCAGCTCGGTCCCAGGGGCACTGGGCCCGAACGCCCAGGCTTGAGTCGTGTGTCCAGGGACCAGTTCGACGTCAAGGGGCGCTGCGATCAGCTCGTAGTCATGGCCGGCATTGTCATCTTCGACCTTGCCCAGCCAGTACCGCGCGGCGCCCCCCGCGCCCAGGCCAACCACAACCAGGCCGGTCAGGCCCTTGAGCATTTGTCGACGGGTGAAGGACATCGCAGCGGGTACCTCGTGTTCGGCACAAACAGTTCACCAGCAGGCGCTGATGAAGAAGGGCGAATACGATACACCTGCGAATGGGAAAGATTAAGTGAAGGATCAATCCGATGTGTCCTGGGCGCGCTCAATCGGCTTGAGCGCGCGCCCCCGTTCACAGTCGGCCGAACCAGTGGCGCTCCTCGACGCCCGGTGCCCGGGTAGCGGCGAACAGCAGCGCCGGGTCGGGCGCAACACCCAACGCCTGCAGGCGGGAAGCGGCTGCAGGGTGAGTGTCGAAGGGGTGCGCCATGGCGGCACCCAGCACCTCGTCGCCCACCTGCAGCGGGTGATGCTCAAGGTAGCCAGGCAGGGCTCGATCGATACCTTGTCCACCGCACGTCGCCAGCACCGTATCGACCGCAGGCTGCAGCGCAATGATGCGCAGCAAGGTCTGCGCAAACAGCCGTTGTCCGCCGACTGCAGCGCCTGCCTGGTCTGCCAGCAGCTCTTGCGACCGTCCCCAGTGCAGTACCGCACGCTGGAAATGGTGCAGGAACTGCCAGGCCATCCACAGCGTCGGGCGTTGCGTCCAGGGCGCGGGCTCGTCATCGCCCACCAGCGCCGAGAAATGGGCGCGCATCATGCTGAACTGTGCATTGGTCTGGCTGGCCCGTTCGGTATCCTGATGCCGGAAATGGCCCAGCTCGTGTCCAATGACCGCACCCGCTTCTGCCTGGCTGAGCATGCCCAGGTAAGGCAGCGGCAAGTACAGCGTGCGACCTGCCAGCGGCAAGCCTGCAGGCTGAAGCAGAATCGGCACGCTGGTGACAAAAAAGCCCTGATCGAGGCCAACCACGATGTTGTCGGGGACCGGTGCCTGAAGCTGCGCCGCCAGGCCCTCGACCCAGCGCCATACCCCCGGTGCACTGTCCCGATCAAGCGCCCTGCCCAGAAAGGACGTGCCCTGATCGAGTACAAGCGGCCAGCGTCGATGCAACCGCCTGGCCAGTTGCAGGCAGACCAGCACGCACGAAGCCAGCGGCAACACGATGAACAGCACCGTCAACCCACCCTCGGCCACCCGGCTGGTCGCAACGCTCAGCTCGTACAGCAAGGCAAGGCTCAATGCGGCAGCCAGCAAGCCCAGATGCAGTACCAGCCACTTGCCCAGGGCACGCCAACGCTGGGTCATGTGCTGCTGCAGGAACTCAGATGAGCGCAGCGCCCGCCAGGCGTCCAGTCTGAGCCTGAGCCACGCCCCTGCCGCAGTGAGCAGGGCCAGAACCGCCAGCAGGCCGCTCGTGACTGCCAGGACCTTGCGCAGAGACTGCCCGCCAAGGCCCGCCTCATAGCGGTCCACTTCACGCTGAAGCCGCTCACGTCGGTCTGCCTGGGGCAGGTATGGGTTACGCTCGGCCTTGGGCAGGGCCTGCAAGAGCGTGTCGCTTGGCGTATCCAGCCACTGGCGCATCACCTGAGCCTGCGCCTGTGCCACCTCGAGGCGCCAGAGTTGCACCTGGCTCCACCCCAGTACCAGCAGCGGCAACAGCAGCAGGGCCAAGCCCCAGCCCAGGCGCCTGAGCAGCCGTATGGCCCCGTTGCTCATGGCCCAGCCCGCCGCAGGGCATCACCCTGGCGAGCCACGGCCGGGAACAACTGTGCCAAGGTACGCCTGGCCTGTGCTGCCTGCAGGTAGGGGTAAAGCACGTCCACCAGTTCTGCCAGTGTGAGCCTGCGCCCGGTCAGGGTGAAGTTACACGCCCACACCTTGAGCCGCAGGCCACCGGCAATCAGTTGGGCATCAGGGGCTGCCAGCGCTTTGAAGCTCGAGGCCTTGAGCACAGGTGCAGCACCGAACGCGGCAAGGCTGAACACCAGGTGCGTACTCAGCCGCCGTTGTTCGACATCGAAGGCCTCGAACGCTTCCCATGGTACTGGGGCCAAGGCGTTGGCGAAGCCGACCGTGTCACGGGTCACCGCCAGTGCGCACTGCCCATGGCGCTGATACAGCGCCCAGGCGCAAACCAGGGCCACCAGCCCGATGCCGGCCAGCCCTGCACCGAATGCCCATAGCAACACCACCACCGCGGTGGAGGTCTGCGGGCCGAAGACCATCGGCAAGCTCGCGAGCCAGCCACCGAGCCCAAGTGCCACCAGCCCGATGATTGCACACGCAAGTGCCTTGCCCAGCGAGTGCTCACGCAGCTCGAACGACTCATCAGGCCCGACGGCATGGACCTGCAGGTAGGCCAGGTCGTCATTGGCGCCGGAGTTATCCATTGGCCTGCAGCAGCTCGAGCTGACGCTGAGCGTGGGCGGCATCGCAGTAGGCCGTCAGCACGGCCAGCACTTCTTCGTTGGACAGCTTGCGTCCGTTCTGCGCCAGCCCAGCCGACATGATACGGATCTGGGGGCGCGGCTTTTTCAGGACCATGGCCTGGTTACCGAAGAACTGCAGCCTCGCCACTCGGTGGGTAGGCAATGCAGCATCGCTGCTCATCTCCAGCGTCTGCATCATCACCAGCCCTTCATCCTTGACCGAGATGTCCTGCACTTGGGCCAAGTCCACCGGCGCGTCCAACGTGTCGACGAACAGTTGACGGCGTGTCAGGCGCATGAACACCTGGGTACCGGCGTTGCGGTGCTGCCAGGTCACAACAGCGGCGATGAGCACGATGAAGGCGGTGGCCACGATCGGCCCGGTGCGCTGCATGCTGATGCCGATTCCGAACAGAATCAGGGCACCGACCAGCCATACAGGCCCCCACACGCGGTAACGGCGAGAGTTGGTGAATTCGCTCTGCTCCGGCACGCGCTCGATCACTTGCCGAAGCTCGGCGACCACGCGCTCGCGCTGGGCCGTGCGCGACTGGTCGTACTCATTGCCCAGCGAACCGGACAGGTCGGCCAATGGATCGGTATGTTCGCTCATGATCGATGCCCCTCGATTATTTCTTGGCAGCCAGGTAATCGGTCAGGAACGCCTCGGCGTTGCCCTGATGCGACAAACCTTCCGAGTAACCGACCTGGCGCGGTTGCGCCTCGCCGGGCAGGTACAGCTCGCCCCCCCACATGCCCTGGATGATCAGCACGACGAATTTCTTGCCGTCGACGTCGGTCCAGTAGCGGGTATCCTTGGCGGTTTTCTCGACGTGCATTTTCTGGATGCGCATATCCCAGTCGTGATCGACGCCTTCCACCTGCACCAGCGCCTCGTTGGCCGCGCGATCGCCAATGCGCAGCGTCCACACCTTGGCCCCTTCAGTGCCCAGGTAGGCGACGACGTTCTTGGCCACGTCCGGGCGGTCCTCGGCCTGGGCTTGACCGATACACAGGGTGAGCGCGGCAACCAGCAAGGCAGCCCATTTCCGATAAGCGAACATGATTTTGTTTCCTGATCTGCAACAAAACGCGTATTGAAGGACTCAATAGCCAGGCTGCCAACCCAGTTGCCCGTTCATCACAACAAACAGCCGGTTGGTCACAACGACTATTGTCGAAAATGTGCGCGCGTTACCATTTCTGGTCGACGCTGCCCCCACCGAGAAACCGAGCCTGCATGCAATCGCTAACCCCCTACCTGGATACCGCCTTCTGTTTCGACAGCCCTGGCTCCCTGGCCCAGGCAGGCGTGCTGGATACGCGTGCCGCTCATGTGATGGGCAGTGCCACGGGGCACTATCGGGCACAGACCGTGCGCCAGGGCTTGCAGTACTTCGATTGCCACCTGCACTTTCCCGAGCCCCTGCGCATCGACAAGGTGCTGCCCGAGAGCCTGTGCATCGTGCAGGTGTTCGACGGCGCCTGGCAGCACAAGGTCGACGGCAGGCTGAACCAGTACGACACCGGTCGGCTGCACGTGCTTGGCCTGAGCGAGAGCCTCGAAGCCCAGGACCAGTTGCCGGTCGACAGCCATGCGCGCATGGCCGGCGTGCGCATTGCCGGTGACGCGTTGCGCGAACTGGCTCAGGACGATCCCCAGTTCCACCCATTGCTGGCCCTGCTGGCCGATGGCATGCAGTTCGACCAGTTGCCCCAGTCCCCCTCGCTGAGCCGCCTGTTCCAGCAGCTTTATCGCTCGCCCTACAGCGGGAGCTTGCGCCGCCTGCACTACGAAAGCCTGAGCCTGGGGATCGTGCTGGAGCTGGCCAGCCATCTGTCGAGCCAGGCCCCGACACCTGAGCTGCAGCAAGACCGTGGCCGCCGCGACCTGGCACTGGAAACGCGTCGGCTGCTGGACACCAGCCCCACTGCCCCGCCGTCCGTCGCCGCCCTGGCCAAACAGCTGAAAGTGAGCGAGACCACCCTGCGCCGGGCCTTCAGCCAGCAGTTTGGCTGTTCGATCCTGCAGTACATTCGCCAACAGCGCCTGGAGCTTGCACGCCTCCTGGTACTGGAACGCAAATGGCAAATCTCGCAGATCGCCTATCACATCGGCTATGCCAACCCGGCGAACTTCTGCCATGCCTACAAGGCCTATTTCGGCCACACCCCCGGCACGGAATAACCGGCGCTACTCACCGCGGCGTTGGCAGGCGGGAACGAAATCAAAGTGCCACCAGTCTGAACGATTGCAGCAACCAGAGGATCGGCCGATACGGTCCGTGAGAGCAGCGTCCCGCCCTGCTCGTTTCAAGCTGAAAAAGGGCAATCCGTTCGGTTTGTCACCTGGTTGTACTTTCAGAGCGTCGCCTGATGAAAAAAACACTACTCGGCCTGCGAGCTTTGATGTCCGTACCCAAGGACAACCCCGACCTGGTCAAGGCGCAATACATCGCGCTGTCGCGCCAGCTGCCCATGATGTACTTCATCCTGCTGATCAACACCATGATGCTGGCGGGCACCCACTTCACGGTGGCGCCGCGCTGGCTGGTGGTGTACTGCCCGATGATCATGACGGTGTTCGGCCTGGTCCGAGGGATAGAGTGGGTACGTACCCGCAGGCGCGTGCGCAGCCCGGCCCAGATGGTCACGGCACTCAAACGCACCAACACGCTCGCACCCTTCGTTGCCGTGGCCTTCACGGCCTGGTCGCTGGCGCTGTTTCCCTATGGCGACAGCTACACCCGGGCGCATGTCGCCTTCTACATGGCCATCACCGTGATCGGCTGCATTTTCTGCATGATGCACCTGTTGCCAGCGGCCTTGGCCACTACCGCTGTGGTCAACACAGCGTTCGTGGTGTTTTTCGCCTCCACCTCCATCATCACGTTCATTGCCACCGCGCTCGATGTGCTGCTGGTATCGATCGCCATGCTGGTCATCCTCAAGGCGCAATACACCGACTTCACCCGGCTGGTGAACATGCAGGCGCAAACGGCCAGGCTCAGCGAGGAAAACCTGCAGCTGGCCAACGTGGACAGCCTGACCGGGCTTGCCAATCGCCGGCAGTTCTTCTCCCGGCTCGACACGCTGTTGACCCAAGCTGGTGACCAGGGCGCCCGCCTGGCCGTCGGGCTGATTGACCTGGATGGTTTCAAGCCAGTCAACGACCTGTATGGCCACAGTGTGGGCGACCGGCTGCTGTATCAGGTCGGTCAGCGCCTCAACGAGTTGCTCGACGACAGCGTGCACCTGAGCCGGCTGGGGGGCGACGAGTTCGGCCTGATCATTACTCAGGCCCTGGATGACGAGCAGCTACGCGCCTTTGGCGAGAAGGTCTGCACGCGCATGCGCGAGCCATTCGTACTGGTGGACATCCCCATTCAGATCAGTGCGTCGCTGGGCATCGCCACCTTTCCGGATCAGGCATCGTCAGCCACGCAAGTGTACGAATATGCCGACTACGCGCTGTACCAGAGCAAGCGTCATCGCCCTGGCACGGCGTGCCTGTTCAGCACTGCCCATCGTCAGCAACTCAATCGACAAGGGCTGACCGAGCAGGCCCTGCGCAGGGCGGACCTTGATCGCGAGTTTCACATGGTGTTCCAACCCATCGTGGATATTCGCAGCGAGCGAACCGTTGCGTTCGAGGCACTGGCGCGCTGGGAAAGCCCGGAGCTGGGTCATGTGCCACCCAGTGACTTCATCCCGATCGCCGAGCGCATCGGCATGGTCAATCGCCTCACGCTGCCCCTGCTGACCAAGGCACTGGACACGGCCGCCAGTTGGCCTGCAGGCATGCGCCTGTCTTTCAACCTGTCTACCCATGACTGTGGCTCGGAAGAGGCCGCCCAGCAGATCGTGGCGTTGATCAGGAGCAGCCGGTTCGACCCTGCGTACCTGGACCTGGAAATCACCGAAACCGCAGCCATCCAGGACCTGCCACAAGCCCAGCGCGCCATCAGCCGCCTGCGTGAGTTGGGCTGCGGCATTTCCCTGGACGACTTTGGCACCGGCTACTCCAGCCTCAGCCAGATCCATGCGTTGTCGCTGACCAAGCTGAAGGTGGACCGCACCTTCGTCACCGGCATCCAGCTCAACCCGGCCAGCTTGAAAATCGTCAAGTCGCTGATTGCCCTGTGTCAGGACATGCAACTGGAGTGCATCGTCGAAGGCGTGGAGACTGCGGCAGAACTCAATACCCTGAAGACCCTGGGCTGCACCTGGGCACAAGGCTACCTGTTCTCCAGGCCGATGCGCCCCAACGAGATCGGGGCGTGGCTTGAGGCCGAGCAATGGGTCAAGGTGAAGGCGATCTGACAGGCCGCTTTTTCGGCCGTGACAGCCTGCCGGTGTGAGCGCGCTTTACGCCGTGATCAACCTGCGCCGGCAGAACCGCCTGGCAAGCTGTGCATCGCCTCCAACCGCTCCCGAATGAACGCCAGCAGGGCGTGCACCCGCGCCGTCACTGAATGGCGGTGGCTATACGCCGCCAGCAACTGCAAAGGCGCCGGGCACAGATCCAGTACCACTTCCTGCAACCGGCCAGCCGCCAGATCGTCCTGGCAGGGATAAGCCGCCACAATCGCAAACCCTATCCCCTGCCGCGCGCCCGCCACGGCCAGCTCACCGCTGTTGACGCGGTAACGGCTGCGCACCGATACCTTGACGATTTCGCCCTTGGCACCTTGAAACTGCCAGGGTTGCCCGCCGAGCGCGCTGAGCGTGGTGATGCAAGGCAGCGACTTCAGCGCTCGAACGTGCTGCGGGATACCTGTACGGGCCAGCAGAGACGGGGCAGCGACCACGATGCTCGGCAAGCAGGCCAGCTCGCAGGTGATGAACTCGCTGTCTTCCTGGCGGCCACGGTGAAAGAGGATGCACAGGTCCATGTCCTCACGCAGCACTTGCAGCCCAGTCACCCGGGTATCGCACTCAAGCTCGATGCCAGGGTGCAGGCTGCAAAATTCGGCCAGGATGGGCGCCAGCAGCCTGGGAGCCTCACCCGGCATACACAGCTTCAATGGACCTCGCAGCTCGCGCTGTACAGCACCGAGTGCTTCCTGGGTGCTGCGCAAAGCGTCGAGCAAGGGCTTGGCCCGTGCGTATAACAGCCGCCCCGCTTCGGTCATGCGCAGATGACGGGTGCTGCGCTCGAGCAGGCGCGTGCCGAGCTGTCGCTCCAGTGAAGCGACATGGCGACTGACATTCGAAGACGGCATGGCCAACACACGCGAGGCGCCGACGAAACTCTGCTCATCCACCACCGCTGTATAAACACGGACCGCATTCAGATCGAGCTCATTGCGCACTGACTATCCCACCTGAGGTATGAAAACGTCCCATTTTTGCACGCTAGTGATCTGAAGCGGGGAAATCTACGATTGCCCTTTGCCCCCAGCGCTCAATGACCTGGCGCGGGGCAGTGAATGAACAAGGAGGGCTGGAACGTGGACATAGCGATAGTGGGTGCAGGCATTGCAGGGCTGAGCGCGGCGCTGGCGTTGCGCAAGCAGGGCTTCAACCCACGGGTCTTTGAGCGCCGCAGTGTACCGGCAGCCGGAGGGGCCGGCGTGACGCTCTGGCCCAACGCCAGCTTTGTGCTGGAGCAGCTCGGCGTGTTGCACGCTATCCAGGCCGTCGGCGGCAGGCCCCTTGCCATGCGCCGGTACGATGCAGCCGGCAATGCGTTGGGAGGCCTGGATATCGAACTGCTGGACCGAACCATGGGCTACCCCACCGTAACGGTGCTGCGCCGGGATTTGCAGGACGCGTTGCTCGCACATGCAAGGCGGGCGGGGATCGCAGTCGAATTCGGCTGCCAGGCAGTTGCCATCGACCTGGATGCCCAGGGCCAGGCCGTGGCCCGCTTCGGCAACGGCACACGCATCCGCCCAGACGTGCTGATCGGTGCGGACGGGCGCATGGCATCGGTGACACGCAAGTTCGTCGCGGGTGACAACACCCCGCGCTATCAAGGGTTCGTGAACTGGATCGGCGTGGCCCAAGGGTCGCGCGCACTGGTGGACGATGTGTCGATCCAGGATTACTGGGGAACGGGGCAGCGCTTCGGTGCGGTGGCGGTTCGACCTGACCTGGTGTATTGGGCCGCCGCGCAAGCATGCTCGTCCAACGAAGGGGCTGGCCAAGCCGATGACCGGGCGCAGGTCGAGCATAAATTCGCCCAATGGCCCGAGCCCGTTTCACGCATCATCCGGGCAACCCCCATCCAGGCCGTCCGGCGAATTGCAGTCCACGACTTGGAACCGCTGCACACGTGGAGCCGCGCGAACGTGCTGTTGATCGGCGACGCTGCGCATGCGCCATTGCCCACCTCCGGCCAAGGCGCCTGCCAGGCCCTGGAAGACGCCTGGCACCTGGCTCGCTGCCTGGCTGTTGCCGGCAACGAGCCCACCGAGGCGTTTGAGGTATTTACAACGATCCGCGCCCCCAAAACCGCACGGCTTTCGGAACAGGGCCGGGGCTTTGCCCGCGCCTTGTTCGCAACGGATGCCCAGACGTGTCGGTTGCGCGATGCAAGGGTCAGGGCGTGCGACCCAGTGCGGGACGTGCAGGTGTTGGCTGCGGGATGGGCGCAAGGTTTACCGATGGCGGGAGGGGTGCTTGATACGCCATTGACTGAAGACAGCCCGGACAGCGTTTATCGTTTGAGAGGGTGACGATGCTTCATGGGTATCAGAAAGTGTGCTCGGCTTTGGCTGATTCCCCCTCGATTCATAGCCTTTTTGTCGCCATCGGTCGTCCGCTCATACGAAACATGATGTAGCACCTCAACTATCGGGCTTGGCTGCCGTAATCAATGAAAGCCAACCTAAATTTTGTGGAGCTTCAGCATGTCGCTACTTCCCAATCGCATCTCCGGGCGCATGACCCTGGGAATCCTGACGTTGCTGGCACTCACCGCATTGGCGATCTATAGCGTCATGACCTTGGGCGGCAAGCCTGAACTGGTTGCAGCTGGCACCGAGGCGGCGGAACAGTCGGCCAGCGCCATCACCCGCCAGCTGGCCATGCAGGTGAACCGCATCGAGGGCACCGCGGCTGCGATGGCGCACCTGGCCGAGACCCTGCCCCGCGACGAGAACCTGATCAAGGCCAACTTGCCCAACGTGATCGACAGCCAAGGCGATACCGCCATTGCAGGCGGCGGGCTGTGGCCAGAACCGAACGGCTTCGTTGCCGGCACTGAACGCCGCAGTTTTTTCTGGGCACGCAACGCCAGCAATGGGTTGGATTACTCGGACGAGTACAACGCTGCGCAAACCGCGCCGTATCAGGCTGAGTCCTGGTACACCGGCGCCAAAGCCGCGCCCTTGGGCCGCTGTGTCTGGTCGGATGGGTACCAGGACCCGGTCAGCGGCGTCGCCATGACGACGTGCAGCGTGCCTTATCACGCCCAGGGCGCGTTCGCCGGCGTCGCCACCATCGACCTGAAGCTCGACGGCCTTGCGGCCTTCCTCAAGGCCAACGGCAATGTCACCGGTGGCTACGCCTTTGCGGTCGACGCCTCAGGTAACCTGTTGTTCTTCCCCGATGCAAAAAGCGCCAAGGGCTTGCCGACCCTTGCCGGCCTGAGCCAGGAACAACCGTGGTTCAAGCCAGTGGCCGATAGCCTGGCGAGCAAGCCGGCTGGCACCACTACCCTCTATCTGGATAACGATGCGCGCCTCGATGGGCCGGCCTACGTCACCCTGGCTACCATGGAAGGCACTGGCTGGCGCATTGGCTTGGTCACCCCCGAAGCTCGTGTTGTCGGCCTGGCGAACAAGCTCACCGGCCAGATCCTGCTGTTCCTGCTGCCCTTACTGGCCATTTTGCTGGGGCTGGCATGGCTGGCGGGCAAGCGGCTGCTCACCCAGATCGACGAAACCACGGCGCAAATCGAAAGCCTGGGTCAAGGCGGCCAGGCGGGTGCTCAGCTAGACGTTGTGCGCAATGATGAGCTGGGCGCGTTGCGCACGGCCGTCAACCAGTACGCCGGCTCTCTGCAGGCCATGCTGCGCCACATAGCCGAGGAGTCGGTGTCACTGGAAGAACAAGCCAACGAGCTGGCGCAACTGTCCACTGGCCTGGCCGATCGGGCAGAGGCGCAACGCGTGGACAACACCCTGCTCGCCACCGCCATCACCGAAATGTCGGCCAGCGCCAATGAGGTCGCGCGCAACACCACGGACTGCTCGGACACGGCTCGCAGCTCATTGGTCGAGGCGCAGAAGAGTCAGGACCAAGTCAGTCGCAACGGTGAATCCATCGAAGGCCTGGCGACCGACATCTCGGGCGCGGCCACCGCGATCACCCAGCTAGGCGAAGACATCGAGCGCGTAGGCGGCGTGCTGGAGGTGATCAAGTCGATCTCCCAGCAGACCAACCTGTTGGCGCTCAACGCTGCCATCGAGGCCGCCCGCGCTGGCGAACAAGGCCGCGGCTTTGCGGTGGTAGCCGATGAGGTGCGCACGCTTGCCGGCCGTACACAAACGTCTGCCAACGAAATCCAGGAAATGATCACCCATCTACGCGAGGCATCGTACGCTGCGGTCACCACCATGCAGCACGGTGCGCAGCGCACTCGCGAGTCGGTGCAGCAGGCCGTGGGCGTGGCCACGACCCTGGGCACCACCGTGGGCAGTTTCGACGACATCGTCCAGCGCGCCCAGCAGATCGCCGTCGCCGCCCAGGAGCAGAGCCACGTGACGCAGGAAATCAACGAGCTGGCGGTACGGATCCATGCGGCCAGTGAAGAAGGCGCCCGGGATGCGAGTACGCTCAGGGAGTTGGGCAAGGGGATGCAGTCGATTTCGGCGCGGCTGGGTGGGTTGAGTCGCGGCGGTCGTTAGGGCTTGGGCTTGGCAGCCAAGCATTGAGTGAAAGGCTGTTATCCAATGCAAATGGGGCCGCTAAGCGGCCCCGTCCCTTCCGGCCTCCTGTAAGGGAGCCGAAAGCGCTTCAGCGCAATAGCTCGGTGGCCAACACGCTGTTGCTAAATGGCGTGGATCACGCCCACGCTATTCCAAAAGCAGCCTTTCGCCTGCGTCGTCTCAATAGCCAATCTCGGCCAGTCGAGCAAATGCATGGTAGTGGCTATGAGATCAAGGGTGATTCATGGCGCCTGAGTTGGGAACCCATACTGGCTTGAATGAGCCAGCAGAAGCTGGCTCTTTCTTTTCTAGAGAACTACTTCAGGATCGGGATCTCAGCCAATCTACCCTTGAGCGTGATGGCGTCTCACGGCAGGTGCTCGGTGATACCCAAACCAACCACATCAGTCGCCTTGGATACACCGTTGATTAATCGCACGCCTTGGGCGACGCTCATTTTCCCTGCAGGGAAGCCTCGTAAGGGTCGCAGGCCGGGTTAGGCTCGCCGAAGAAGACCGAGCGACACTCAGTCGGATCCAGGACATCCAGATCGAATTGGATGGCCAGATGCTTGATATCGTTGACGCGGTTCCACTCCAGCACGCTTGCACTAGATAAGATCTGCGCTTCTGGCGGCGCAACGTTCAGGCTATAGCGCTCGATGAACTCAGCCCCCTGACATGTCAGACCATCGTTCCGCAGCCATGCGAACATCACCTTCTTCGGGTCAATATGCACCTTCACCAGCTCAGCGAGTGGGGTGTTTTATAAGTACCATGGAAACATCAATTACCCAGCGCTCTTGCTACACGAGCGACCCGTTGAATTTGCCTGGGTTCAACCGGCGTGCCGCCAGCCAAACGACGACTCCATCACGCATCAGCACTTTCATTCGGGGCGTAGCGACAGGCCTTTTTCTTGAAGATAACCGTTATGACCGCGAGCCTCGCTCAGGCCAGTTGATGCTACTCCAGCAGGTGCCGGAAGGTCATGTTCGTGATGCCTTCAGGTATCGGGACGCTCAACGTCAGGCGTGCAAACTGGATCATGGGCGGCTCGGGTCAGGCGGGCAGGCGGTCAGGCGTCATCACACTGGAGGACTTGGCCGAAGACTCCCTCGCCGCGGCCATTACGCTAACACGGCGGTTATCACCTGATATTTTTGCCAGTATGAAAATCTATAAGGGCGCATTACGTTAGGTACGACGAAAGACAGACTTGAAAACCTAGACAGGCTGCACGCGTCTATTTTCCAATGAGTTTCGATTTTGTCTTCTGCGTCATTAACAATGACGCTGGGGCATGAAAATACTGTCTTTTTCCACAGCTGTAACATTCATCAACAGGATAGAGGTGTCTTATGGGAAAGCGAAGAGAGTCTGCCTTTAAACTTTACTTTGGCTATGACGAGAATAACTCTAAAGCCATTGTGAGGTTCACCGATGATGATGGGCTAGGTATCGGTCTTGACGGTGGCGATGTAGCCAAGACGACGGCGGGTGCAATCTACAATAAGGACAGATATGGACGCGCCTTTCGCACAGATCACACCGAAGGCAAATTAAGGTCTACGTTATGGGTTGAAGTTGTAGACAGCTGGGAAAAAGACGGTAACTGGGGTGGTCACCTTAAGGTTGCCTGCGAGCACTTGAAGGGTCAGTACATCGATAGCACAAAAGGATGGGTGAGGCCCTACAGTAAAAAGTTCGACCCCGTGACGTTCGTCGACAAGGGCGATTATTACGAGATCTGGCAAAGAGAGCCTGGGACGGGTAGGCCATTGAGTATTGAGGGGGGGTCTTGAGGTTCATGGATGACAAGACAAATATTGGCCATTGGAATATCAAGGACTAAATAGCAAAGACCCGTGTTCCGCCCGGGTAGTTCGTTAATCTAAAAGCCTCTGAATCATTGGGCTATTTATTCAAACAGATAACGAACTACCCGTTCAGGGCACTCGTGTGGTGCTTCATAAGTATCATGGAAACATCATTTGCCCAGCGCGCTTGCTGCACGAGCGACTGAGAGGAGGCTGTCACCAGCCTTCTCATGCCACCGGAATGGTTTCGGAGTCTGGTTGACGTTTCCAAGTAGTGCTCAATCGATGCTTCTAGATCTTGACGCTAACCTGTGCCTGCCGCTTGATCCATTTCTCGCTCAGCGTTGAGAAAAAGCGCTCGACCCCATTCAGGCACGAGGCCGGAGTCGGTGTGAAGTGCATGTTGTAGCGCGGACGCGCCGCGAGCCAGGCCCTGACTTTCGATACAATGTCAATACTGAGGCAAACGACATGGTATTGAGCGTCATGCATGGCATTAGATGCAGTCAATACCCCGTACCATGTCACACAAACACCGTGCTTGGCGATGCAGAACTCTATCCGAATTTGCCAAACGCAAAAAGCCAAAAGCCCGCAATTACGCGGGCTTCAGGGCATTTTTTGCTAGATCGTGCCGGGCTATACCGGACGCAGGATCACTCCCACTCAATCGTCGCCGGCGGCTTGCTCGACACGTCGTAGGTCACCCGCGAGATACCGTCGATCTCGTTGATGATGCGGCCACTGACGGTTTCCAGCAGCTCGTAAGGCAGATGAGCCCAACGCGCGGTCATGAAGTCCACGGTCTCGACGGCGCGCAGGGCGACGACCCAGGCGTAGCGACGGCCGTCACCGACCACACCAACCGATTTCACTGGCTGGAACACCACGAAGGCCTGGCTGGTCTTGTGGTACCAATCAGCCTTGCGCAGCTCTTCGATGAAGATATGGTCCGCGCGACGCAGAATGTCGGCGTATTCTTTCTTCACTTCACCCAGGATGCGCACACCCAGGCCCGGGCCTGGGAATGGGTGGCGGTAGACCATGTCGTAGGGCAGGCCGAGTTCCAGGCCGATCTTGCGCACTTCATCCTTGAACAGCTCACGCAGTGGTTCGACCAGCTTGAGGTTCATTTCCTCCGGCAGGCCACCGACGTTGTGGTGGGACTTGATCACGTGGGCCTTGCCACTCTTGGCGCCAGCCGATTCGATCACGTCCGGGTAGATGGTGCCCTGGGCGAGGAACTGGATGTTGGGCAGCTTGCTGGCCTCGGCATCGAAGATGTCGATGAAGGTGCGGCCGATGATCTTGCGCTTCTTCTCCGGGTCGGCTTCGCCGGCCAGGTTGTCGAGGAACTGCTGTTCAGCGTCGGCACGGATCACCTTGACGCCCATGTTCTCCTTGAACATGGCCATCACCTGGTCACCCTCGTGCAGGCGCAGCAGGCCGTTGTCGACGAAGACGCAGGTCAGCTGGTCGCCGATGGCGCGGTGCAGCAGGGCCGCGACCACCGAACTGTCCACGCCGCCGGACAGGCCGAGCAGGACGTTGGCCGACCCCACTTGCTCACGCACCTGGGCGATGGCGTCCTCGACGATGTTGGACGGGGTCCACAGGGCTTCACAGCCGCAGATGTCCTGCACGAAACGGGACAGGATGCGACCGCCCTGTTTGGTGTGGGTCACTTCCGGGTGGAACTGCACGCCGTAGTAGCCGCGCGTGTCGTCGAACATGCCGGCGATCGGGCAGCTCGGGGTGCTGGCCAGTACGTGGAAACCGGTCGGCAGCTGGGTGACCTTGTCACCGTGGCTCATCCACACGTCCAGGCCCAGTACGCCGTCGGCGTCGATATGGTCCTCGATGCCGTCGAGCAGGCGGCTCTTGCCGACCACGTCCACGCGGGCATAACCGAACTCACGCAGGTCGGACCCTTCGACCTTGCCGCCCATCTGTTCGGACATGGTCTGCATGCCGTAGCAGATGCCCAGCACAGGCACGTTCAGGTCGAACACGGCCTGGGGTGCACGGGGGCTGTTGGCTTCG
Organism: Pseudomonas sp. I3-I5; assembly: GCF_022699445.1. Classification (NCBI taxonomy): domain Bacteria; kingdom Pseudomonadati; phylum Pseudomonadota; class Gammaproteobacteria; order Pseudomonadales; family Pseudomonadaceae; genus Pseudomonas; species Pseudomonas sp. I3-I5. Next base: position 3,626,842 of record NZ_CP093940.1, read on the forward strand.
TGAACCGACTCGGGGCCACCGGCGAGGATGATGCCGCGCGGGTTGAATTCGCGGATCGCTTCATCGTCCATGTCGAACGGGTGCAGTTCGCAGTACACGCCGATCTCGCGCACGCGGCGGGCGATCAGCTGGGTGTACTGGGAGCCGAAATCGAGGATGAGGATCCGGTGAGCGTGAATATCGAGGGCCATGGGGAATCTCTGATTCAGCTGCGAGCTTGAAGCTGCAAGCTGCAAGTTGATCGGGGAAAACGCAGTGGCTGCGCGAACGCAGCCACCGTCTGGAGCTTACCGCTGAGCAATCAGCCAACCCGGTAGTTGGGGGCTTCCTTGGTGATCTGCACGTCGTGGACGTGGGACTCGGCCATGCCGGCGCCCGTGATGCGTACGAATTCCGGCTTGGTGCGCATCTCTTCGATGGTGGCACTGCCGGTGTAGCCCATGGACGAGCGCAGGCCGCCCATCAGCTGGTGAATGATCGCGGCCAGTGCGCCCTTGTACGGCACGCGGCCTTCGATACCTTCGGGGACCAGCTTCTCGGCACCGGCCGAGGAGTCCTGGAAGTAACGGTCGGAGGAGCCTTGCGACTGCGCCATGGCGCCCAGCGAACCCATGCCACGGTAGGCCTTGTAGGAGCGGCCCTGGAACAGTTCGACTTCGCCCGGCGCTTCTTCGGTACCGGCGAACATCGAACCCATCATCACGCAGCTGGCACCGGCGACGATGGCCTTGGACAGGTCGCCGGAGAAGCGGATGCCGCCGTCGGCGATCAATGGCACACCGGTGCCTTCAAGCGCAGCGGCGACGTTGGCGATGGCGCTGATCTGCGGCACGCCGACACCGGCCACAATACGGGTGGTGCAGATCGAGCCAGGGCCGATACCGACCTTGACCGCGTCCGCGCCGGCTTCGGCCAGGGCCTTGGCAGCCGCGCCGGTGGCGATGTTGCCGCCGATCACCTGCACCTGCGGGTAGGTTTGCTTGACCCAGCGCACGCGCTCGATCACGCCCTTGGAGTGCCCGTGAGCGGTGTCGACCACGACCACGTCCACGCCAGCGGCGACCAGGGCGGCAACACGCTCGCCAGTGTCCTTGCCGGTGCCGACCGCAGCGCCAACGCGCAGACGACCCTGGTCGTCCTTGCTGGCCAGTGGGTAGGCCTTGGCCTTCTCGATGTCCTTGACGGTCATCATGCCCTTGAGGCTGAAGTGCTCGTCGACGATCAGCACTTTCTCGAGGCGGTGCTTGTGCAGCAGCTCGCGCACCTCGTTCTTGTCCGCGCCCTCGCGGACGGTGACCAGGCGTTCCTTGGGCGTCATCACTTCGCGGACCCTGGCGTCCAGGCGGCTTTCGAAGCGCACGTCGCGGGAGGTCACGATACCGACCAGGTCACCGTTTTCCAGCACGGGCACGCCGGAAATGTTGTTCAGGCGCGTCAGGTCGAACAGATCACGCACGGTGGCGTCGGCCTCGATGGTGATCGGGTCCTTGACCACGCCAGCCTCGAACTTCTTGACCTTGCGCACTTCGCCGGCCTGTTGCTCGATGGTCATGTTCTTGTGGATGATGCCGATGCCGCCTTCCTGGGCCATGGCGATGGCCAGGCGCGCTTCGGTGACGGTGTCCATGGCAGCGGAGACCAGCGGGATGTTCAGCTCGATGCCACGGGTCAAACGGGTCTTGAGACTGACTTCATTGGGCAGTACCTCGGAATAACCAGGTACAAGGAGAATATCGTCGAAGGTCAGGGCTTCTTGGCTGATACGCAACATCGCGGGGGCTCCCGGGCGGGAAAAATGGAAGCGCGCCATTATACTCATGCGTGCCGTGCCACTCAATGTAAATCAAGCCTGAAGTTACAAGTGGCCGTTGCTGCCCTGCGCGCTACCGCCCTGCCCGGCCGCTCGTCAGGCGAGCCGGACCTGCACCACCGCCACCGGTTGGTCCAGCCAATCGGCGAAGCTGTCGATGAACGCCTGGGTGAACCCGGCATCGCCCCAGTTGTTGAAGATGAAGCCCAGGTTGGAAAAGGCACAGGGTTGCAGGAACAGAAAGCCATTGATGTCGTCTTCGAACCCGCACAGCGGGCACGTGAAGTTGTCGCTGACCCCAGGCATCCACTCTTCCAGGCTGTCGAACAACGGCTCGCCCACTTCCCGCCGGCACTGCGGGCAGCCTGCCTCTTCCTTGAAGCCTTCGGTGGGCGTATAGATGCAGCGCTTGAGCATCACCTCAAGGCCGTTGACCGGCGCACCGAAGGGCAGTTTGTCGGGGTGCAGCGCCACCTTGCGAGCACCTGGCCCAAGGGCATGGGCCATGCGGTTGCCGGTACGCCCGCAGGTGGTCAGCTGCTCTTCCACGACCTTTTCGCGGACCAGCCAGCGCAGGATGGCGCGGGCGCGGGCCTCGTGCACCGGGACGGTGGACTGCCTGGGAACGATGATGCTTTGGGTATTCATGAGCGGGACAAGCCTTGGATCGGGTAGTCGGCCAATTCTACCCCCTGCTCAAGCGCTCACATAGCGAGCGATGAGCGCCAGGCCGCTGGCCAGCACCAACCAGGTGACCAGCCGCACGAAGACCTCGCGTGACAGCCTGTGCGTGAGCCTGCGCCCAGCCCACAAGCCGATGACCATCACCGGCAACAGGCAGGCCGCCATCAGCAGCAGTTGTCGATCGGCGTAGACACCGGCGACCAGGAACAGCGTCAGGCGCACCAGGGTGCTGCAACTGATCAACGCGCTCTGGGTGGCGCGCACCTGCGCCTTGTCGGGCAGGCGAGCGCTCAGGTAAAGGGCGTAGAGAAAGCCGCCACTGCCGAACAAGGCCCCGAACAGCCCGCCCACGGTGCCCATTGGTGCCGCCCACCACCCGGCAAGCGAGGCCGGGCGTACCTTCAGCGCCAGGCTGTAGAGCGCGTAGGCGGTGATGAACAGCCCCATCAGCAGCATCAGCAGGTCCGATTTGAGCTGCAGCAGGAACACAACGCCCAGGGTGCATCCCAGCGCCATGAACGGCAGCAGGCGCAGCAATTCGCCCTGTACTACATCGCGCCGCGAGGGCAACAGGTTGCCGAACGCCGCCACGAAATCGAGCAACACCAGCAAAGGAATGATCTGCGACAGCGGCATGAAATGGATCAGCACCGGGCCTGCCACCAACGCCGTGCCGAAGCCGGCGATGCCGAACACCACATAGGCCGCCGCGATACCCAGCACGATGGGTAGCCAGTCAAGCCCCGAGAACGGTAGTGCTATGGCGAAGTCAGCAAGCATCGGCGCGTTGTCCTTGAAGGTTCAGCGCACCATAACCAAACCCGTGTCATGCCGGCTAATATGCAATCTCGCCTTGATCCATCTCGAAATGGCATCGCTCATGATCTCGACCCGTCAGTTACGTTACTTCGTGGAAATTGCCGAATGTGGCAGCTTTAGTGCTGCGGCCGAACGGCTGTATGTCGCCCAGTCCGCCCTCAGCCGCCAGGTGCGCGAGCTTGAACTGCAGCTGGACACGGCGTTGTTCGAACGCACGGCCAGGTTGCCTCGCCTGACCGATGCGGGCCGGGCGTTCCTGCCGCGTGCGCGCAACCTGCTGCTGGACCTGGACAAGGCTGGCGAGCTGGCCCGAGCCGTTGGCCAGGGCCTGCGCGGCAGCCTGAACATCAGCCACTCCAGCACGGTGCCGCTGACCGGTCGGTTGCTTGAGCACTTGGGTGAGTACTTGCGGACCAACCCAGGCGTGAGCATGGAGATCGCCCAGCTGTCCTCCGAAGGGCAGCTTGCAGCCCTGGCCGAAGGTCGCCTGGACATCGGGCTGCTGAGACTGCCAGTGCTGCGTCAGCACGATGGGTTGTGCGTCGAGCCGCTGTTCGAAGAGCCCCTGCTGCTGGCGCTTGCCCCTACCCATGAGCTGGCAGCGCGCGATTGCATCGCCTTGGCGGAGCTTTCGAGCCAGCCGTTCATCTCCATTCCCCACCACCAACGCGGTGGCCTGAGCTATCTGTCTGCCGAGCTGTGCATGGCGGCGGGGTTCTTTCCCCAGCCTGCGCGGGTGGTGTCGCGCAAGACCACGCAGTTGCAGCTGATCCAGGCGGGGTTCGGGGTGGCTTTGCTGCCACGCTGCATGCAGGACATCGCCCCTCCTGCGCTGCGGTTCATCCCGCTGACGGACCCCGGCTGCGTCAGCACCGTCGCCATCGCTCACCGTCGCGATGCCGGGCCGCTGGTTAGCCAGTTCATCGAGCACATGACCTGCGCAGCTTCGGCAATCGGTACGCCAGGGTAGGCACCCGCGATCCAGGTCAGTTCCTGATCGACCGGGCACGACACCCGGCCCCCTCATCCTTTATAGTGCCTTCCCATGATCAAAGACCCTTTCGAACGCCTCGGCCTTGACCGTGATGTGCTCACCGTCAGCCAACTCAATGGCCGCGCCCGGGTGCTGCTGGAAGACGTTTTCCGCAGCGTGTGGGTGGAGGGCGAGATTTCCAACCTGGCCCGGCCGGCCTCCGGTCACATGTACTTCACCCTCAAGGACAGCGGTGCCCAGGTGCGCTGCGCCCTCTTCCGGCAGAGCGCCACGCGGGTGCGCCAGGCACTGCGTGATGGCCTGGCGGTACGGGTGCGCGGCAAGGTGTCCCTGTTCGAAGGCCGTGGCGACTATCAGCTGATCCTCGATACGGTGGAGCCTGCTGGCGATGGTGCGCTGCGCCTGGCTTTCGAGGCGCTCAAGGAAAAGCTTGGCGCCGAGGGCTTGTTCAGCACCGACAGCAAGCGCGCGCTGCCTGCGCATCCCCAGCGTATCGGCATCATCACCTCCCCCACCGGGGCCGTGATCCGCGACATCATCAGTGTGTTCGCCCGTCGCGCGCCCCAGGTGGAGTTGAACCTCATCCCCACCGCCGTGCAGGGCCGCGAAGCCATCGCCCAGATCGTGCGCGCCATTCGCCTGGCCGACAGCCGCGGTTTCGACGCATTGATCCTGGCCCGCGGCGGCGGTTCGCTGGAGGACCTGTGGTGCTTCAACGAGGAAGCCGTGGCGCGCGCCGTGGCCGCGTGCAAGACGCCGATCGTGAGCGCCGTGGGCCATGAAACCGACGTGTCGATCAGCGACTTCGTGGCCGACGTGCGTGCCCCTACCCCGTCTGCTGCGGCCGAGCTGCTTGCCCCCGACAGCAGCGGGTTGCAGCATCGCCTGGACGGCCTGCAACGGCGCCTGACCCTGCGCATGCAGAACCGGTTGGTGCATGATCGCCTGCGCCTGGAGTCGCTGATTCGCCGCTTGCGCCATCCGGGCGAACGCCTGCGTCAGCAGGCTCAGCGCCTTGATGACCTGGACATGCGCCTGCGCCGTGCCTTCCTGCACAACCTCAATCAGCGCCGCGAGCGCCTGGTGCGCCTGGAGACGCGCCTGGCTGCGCAACATCCCGGGCGCACCCTGGCCCTGCTGGGCCAGCGCCTGGACAGCCTGGCCGAGCGACTGCCACGGGCCATGCGCGACGTGCTCAAGGACCGGCGCCAGCGCTTCCAGGCCCAGCTACAGACCCTGCAGATCGTCAGCCCCCTGGCGACGCTGGCGCGCGGCTACAGCATTCTGCTCGACGAACAAGGCCAGGCCATCCGCAGCGCCGAACAGACGCGCAACGGCCAGCGCCTCACCGCACGCCTCAACGAAGGCGAGCTGCAGGTGCGGGTCGAAGATAACCACCTGACTCCGGTCACGCTCTCACTTCTGGATTGACCCATGCCCCGCTTGCTCGCGTCACTGCTCGCCCTCGCCTTCACCGTCCTGAGCGCCACAGCCCAGGCCAGCTACATCACCCGCACGCTGAACAAGCCGGTGCCCGGCGGCGTTGCAGTGGTCGACCTGGGGCCGGCAGCCAGTGCCCCCAGCGCACGCTTCGATGGCAAGCCGGTGCTGGTGGTCAAGGAACAGGACAACTGGTTGGCCATCGTCGGTATCCCCCTGACCCAGAAGCCTGGGCAGGCGGTGGTGCAGCAAGGCAGCCGAAGCCTGCCCTTCACCGTGGGCCACAAGCAGTACCCCGAACAGCGCATCACCTTGAAGAACACCCGCCAGGTCAACCCCAATCCGGCCGACCTCAAGCGCATCGATCGCGAACTGGCCGAGCAGATCAAGGCCTACCGCAGCTTCAGCCCGGCATTGCCAAGCAACCTGATCCTCGACAAGCCGGTCAATGGGCCGCTGTCGAGCAAGTTCGGCGTGCGCCGGTTCTTCAATGGTGAAGAGCGCAACCCCCATGCGGGCCTGGATTTCGCTGTACCAGCGGGTACGCCGATCAAGACGCCAGCCAATGGCAAGGTGATTCTGGTAGGCGATTATTTTTTCAATGGCCGCACGGTGTTCGTGGACCACGGGCAGGGCTTCATCAGCATGTTCTGCCATATGTCCAGGATCGACGTGCAGAACGGGCAGCAGCTGCGTCGTGGCGATGTGGTCGGGCGCGTTGGCTCAACGGGGCGCGCGACCGGGCCGCACATGCACTGGAACGTCAGCCTGAACGATGCGCGTGTTGACCCGGCGATCTTCATCGGTGCCTTTCAGCCCTGAGGCCGGGCTGACTCTGCGTCGATAGACCCTTGAGCCGCCCGACGAAACGGGCGGCGGTTGCCGGGCCAACGCAGATCTGAAGCCCTTCTGAACGGTTGACACACCATTGCGCCAAAGAAAAATACTGCGCAACAGATGCAAAGCATTCAAATGCTAGCCACAAGAAAATCTCGCAATAGCGCTTTTTTTGAGCATTTCTCTCAATTTTTTTTCAACGCTTGCCAACCCTCAGCCCACTGGTTAGGGTTGAGGCCATGAAAACCTTCAGCACCCTCATCTTGCTCCGACAACATCGCAGCCTCTGCCTGGTCAGCGCTCGACTACCAGGCTGAATCGCGTCGCCTCGCCCCCACCTCGTTACTGCTCGGCAGGCCCGATCTCGGCCGCACATAAAAGGATTGCTTCCATGACCATGCTCAAAGACCCTTCGAAGAAATACCGCGCCTTCCCCACCATCGACCTGCCCGACCGCACCTGGCCGTCCAAGACCATCACCGAGGCGCCCATCTGGTGCAGCTCGGACCTGCGGGACGGTAACCAGTCGCTGATCGAGCCGATGGATGCGGAGAAGAAGCTGCGGTTCTGGAAGACCTTGGTGCAAGTGGGCGTGAAGGAAATTGAAGCCTCCTTCCCTTCGGCCTCGCAAACCGACTTCGACTTCGTCCGCACCTTGATCGAAGACGGTCATATTCCAGAGGACACCACCATCCAGGTGCTGACCCAGGCGCGTGAAGACCTGATTGCCCGTACCTTCGAGTCCCTGCGCGGCGCCAAGAAGGCCATCGTTCACCTGTACAACGCCACCTGCCCGGCTTTCCGCCGCATCGTCTTCAACCAGGACAAGCAGGGCGTGAAGGACATCGCGGTAAACGCAGCCAAGCTGTTCGTCAAATACGCCGCACAGCAGCCGGACACGCACTGGACATTCCAGTACTCGCCCGAAACCTTCAGCGCTACCGAGATGGAATTTGCCAAGGAAGTGTGCGATGCGGTCATCGAGGTGTGGAACCCCACGCCCGAGCACAAGATCATCCTCAACCTGCCGGCTACCGTCGAAGTCGCCACGCCCAACGTGTACGCCGACCAGATCGAATGGTTCTGCCGCCACATCAACCGCCGTGACAGCGTGATCATCAGCCTGCACTGCCACAACGACCGGGGAACCGGCATCGCCGCGACCGAGCTGGGCCTGATGGCCGGCGCCGACCGTGCCGAGGGCTGCCTGTTCGGCAATGGTGAGCGTACCGGCAACGTCGACCTGGTGACGCTGGCCTTGAACCTGTACACCCAGGGCATCGATCCGGGCCTGGATTTCTCCGATATCGACGGTGTGCGCAAGGTCGTCGAAGAATGCAACCAGCTGCCGGTACACCCGCGCCACCCGTACGTAGGCGACCTGGTGCACACAGCCTTCTCCGGCTCGCACCAGGATGCCATTCGCAAGGGCCTGGCCAAGCAGCAGGAAGGCGAGTTGTGGGAAGTTCCGTACCTGCCGATCGACCCGGCCGATATCGGCCGTAGCTACGAGGCCGTGATTCGCGTCAACAGCCAGTCCGGCAAAGGCGGCATCACCTACCTGCTCGAGCAGGAATACGGCATCAGCCTGCCGCGCCGCATGCAAATCGAGTTCAGCCAGGTTGTGCAGGGCGAAACCGACCGCCTGGGCCTGGAAATGACGGCGCAGCAGATCTACAGCTTGCTGCACAAGGAATACTTGCAAGCCAATGCGCCATACGCGCTGGTCAGCCATCGCCTGCAGGAAGAAAACGGCCACAGTGCCGTGGAAGTGGAAGTCGCTGGCGAAGGCGAGACCACGCTGCACTGGCGCGGCAAGGGCAATGGCGCCCTGGAAGCCCTGGTTGCCGGCCTGCCGGTTGCCGTCGAAATCATGGACTACAACGAACATGCCATCGGCGCCGGCACCAACGCCAAGGCAGCGGCCTACATCGAGTTGCGTGTAGCCGGCGGGCGTCCTGTGCACGGTGTGGGTATCGATGAAAACATCACCACAGCCAGCTTCAAGGCCCTGTTCAGCGCGCTGAACCGCTCGCTGAGCCAGCAAGAGGCCAAGGCGGCCTGAGTGCTGTCAGGGAGAAAGCGGCTCTTTAGCCGATGTTGTTGACTCGGGATTGTTGGGGCCGCTTTGCGGCCCCAACGTTCTAAAGGCACACTTACCTCTACCGTCTACGCGCTCACCACCCGCAAGCGGCAAACGGCAGGCAAAAAAATGGGCGCCGACCAAGCGCCCAAAAAGCCGTAAAGTACACAACGAAATTCAGTGACCGTCCACCAGCGCCATGGCCTCGGCACTGCAGGCCTCGATGCGAGCCCAGTCGCCATTCTTGATCCAGCTGCTGTCGAGCATCCAGGTGCCGCCTACACACATCACATTGGCCAAGGCCATGTAATTGCGCACGTTGGCCGGGTTGACGCCGCCGGTGGGGCAGAAACGGATATCGCCAAACGGGCCGGCAAAGGCTTTGATCGCCGCCACGCCACCGCTGATTTCGGCGGGGAACAGCTTGAAACGGCGGTAGCCCAGCGCGTAGCCCATCATGATTTCGGACGGGGTGCTGATACCCGGCAGCAATGGGATTTCGCTCTCCACACCTGCTTGAAGCACATCCTGGGTAATACCGGGCGTGACGACGAACTGGGCGCCAGCGGCCTCGACGGCTGCAAACATGGCGCGATCGAGCACCGTCCCGGCGCCTACACACAGTTCGGGGCGCTGCTCACGCAGCACTTCGATGGCCTTCAGGCCATGCTGTGAACGCAGGGTCACTTCCAGCGTGCGGATACCGCCGGCTGCCAGGGCATCGGCCAGTGGCAGGATGTCCTGTTCGCGGGCGATGGTGATCACCGGCAGGATGCGCGCCGCTTCGCAGATGGCGTCGACCCGCGCGGCCTTGTCGGCCATCGAGAGCTTGGGCTGTGGACGTTCGAGGGTGATCATTGCTGTGGATCCTTGGCTCATGGGCACCAGTAGATGTCCAGGGGTGCGTGAAGAAAAGCGCGAATGGGCATTTCGGCGAGGTCGCCATCCGCCAGCGCGGCGCGCAGGGTAGCGAGTTTGCCTTGCCCTTGCACGGACAATGCGGTGAACCCTGCCGTGGCCAGCAGCGATCGGGTCATGGAAAGACGCTGATGGGGAACGGTTGGCGCCATTAGCGGTAGGCAACGGCGGGGATTGTTTGGATCAAGGCCCTCGGCCAAGTTGGGACTGGCTGGGAACAGCGAGGCCGTATGGCCATCGTCACCCATACCCAGTACCAGCACGTCGATGGGCGGCAGATCGGCCAGGGCGCGATCGGCCTGCTCTGCAGCTTCTTCCAGCGAAGGCGCTTGCTGGTACAAGCCAATGAAGCGCGCTTGGGCGGCCTGCCCTGTGAGCAGATGCCGGGCCAACAGGCCGGCATTGCTGTCGGCGTGCTCCACCGGCACCCAGCGCTCATCGGCAAGGCTGACCGTCACCTTGCTCCAGTCCAGGTGCTGCCTGGCCAGTTGCTCGAGAAAAGGCACCGGGCTGCGTCCACCAGACAGCACGACGCAGGCCTGGCCGTTAGCGTCGATGGCTGCACGCAGGCGCTCACTCACATCCTTGGCCAATGTATCAGCCAGGGTGCTTGCGTCGGGCAGTTGATGCACCTTGGTGCTCGTCGGAAACTGCAAGTCGGACAATGTTTCAGATGTCGCCATACCAGGCCCTCCCATCGCGGGTGATCAAAGCAATCGAGCTCATTGGCCCCCAGCTGCCCGCAGCATAGGGCTTGGGGGCGTCGCCTGTGTTGCGCCAGCCGGCAATCAGCTGGTCACACCACTTCCAGGCGTACTCGATTTCGTCCTTGCGCACGAACAGGTTCTGGTTGCCCCGCATCACTTCAAGCAGCAAGCGTTCATAGGCGTCCGGAATCCGCGCGCTACGCCAGGCGTCGGAAAAATTCAGTTGCAGCGGGCCACTGCGCAGTTGCATACCCTTGTCCAGCCCTTGCTCCTTGGTCATCACGCGCAGGGAGATACCTTCGTCCGGCTGCAGGCGAATGATCAACTTGTTGCCCACCTGCAAACGCTGTTCCGGGGCAAAGATGTAGTGCGGCGTTTCCTTGAAGTGGATGACGATCTGCGACAGCTTTTGCGGCATGCGCTTTCCGGTGCGCAGGTAGAACGGCACGCCCGACCAGCGCCAGTTGCGAATGTCGGCGCGCAGAGCGACGAAGGTCTCGGTGTCGCTCTGGCTGTTGGCGTTGTCTTCTTCAAGGTAACCCGGCACCGGCTTGCCATCGCTGTAGCCGGCAATGTACTGCCCGCGCACCACCCGCGTGCTCAACCCGTCTCCGGTGATTGGCGCCAGCGCCTTGAGCACCTTGACCTTCTCATCGCGAATGGCGTCGGCCGACAGCTCGCTCGGCGGGTCCATGGCAATCAGGCACAGCAACTGCAACAGGTGGTTCTGGATCATGTCGCGCAACTGCCCGGCCTTGTCGAAGTAGCCCCAGCGACCCTCGATCCCCACCTTCTCCGCCACCGTGATTTCCACGTGGGAGATGGAGTTCTGGTTCCATTGGGTTTCGAACAGGCTGTTGGCGAAGCGCAAGGCGATCAGGTTCTGTACCGTCTCCTTGCCCAGGTAGTGGTCGATGCGATAAACGCGGCTTTCGGGAAAGAACCGCGCCACGGCATCATTGACCCGGCGTGAGGACTCAAGGTCGTGACCGATCGGCTTCTCCAGTACCACACGGGTGCGCTCGCTCAGGCCCGCCTTGTCCAGGTTTTCGCTGATGGCACCATACACAACGGCGGCCGTGGCGAAGTAGGCGATCAGGGGATGCCCGTCAGGCACTTGCGCGGCCAGGGCCTGATAGCCTTCTGGCTGCAGAAAATCCAGGTGCTGGTAATCGAGCCTTGCCAGGAAGCGCTCGAGCGCCGGAGCCTCGATGTCGGCCTCGGGCACATGTTTGCGCAAGTGGGCTTCGATGCTGTTCAGGTGATCCTGGGCGCTGCCCGCCTCCCGCGCCAGCGCCAGCAGGCGCGTCTGGGCGTGCAATAGCCCGGCGCGGTCGAGCTGGTACAGCGCAGGGAAGAGCTTGCGCAGGGCCAGGTCGCCCAGGGCGCCAAACAGGGCAAATGTGCAAGGTTCGACACTGATTGCAGCCATGATGTTGGTTCTTTCCTAAAGTTGATTTAGAAATACCGTTTTCAGTTAGGGTTTTCAAGAAAAAATGTAGTAAAAACCATAACATTATTCGGATGTATGACAGACGAGTGGTGCGCAATCGGCGCCGCCAGTACGATAGACGACCCTGCAAACAGGCCTGCTGCTCCCTCAGCTGGCTGTCTTCCCGACCCAAGGACACCCCATGGACCGCGTGAGAAACCTCCTGGAACAGATCCAGGGACGCCTCGACGAGCTGAACAAGGCCGAACGCAAAGTCGCCGAAGTCATCCTGCTCAACCCGCAACAAGCCACACGCTTCAGCATCGCGGCGCTGGCCCAGGCGGCCAAGGTCAGCGAACCGACCGTCAACCGCTTCTGCCGCTCATTCGGTGTCAGCGGTTACCCGGAGCTGAAACTGCAACTGGCGCAAAGCCTGGCCAGCGGCGCTGCCTACGTCAGCCGTGCGGTGGAGGCCGATGACGATCCGGCGGCCTATACCCAGAAAATCTTCGCCAGCGCCATCGCTTCGCTCGACAGTGCCTGCCAGCAGCTGGATCCCCAGCAGGTCAGCCGCGCAGTCGACATGATGATCCAGGCTCGGCAGATTCACTTCTTCGGCCTGGGCGCCTCCGCGCCGGTGGCGCTGGATGCCCAGCACAAGTTCTTCCGCTTCAACCTGGCAGTGTCGGCGCATGCCGACGTACTGATGCAACGCATGCTGGCCTCGGTGACCCATACTGGCGACCTGTTCGTGATCATTTCCTACACTGGGCGTACTCGCGAGCTGGTGGAAGTAGCCCGTCTGGCCAGGGAAAACGGCGCCTCGGTGCTGGGCCTGACAGCGGCCGGGTCGCCGCTGGCCAACGCCTGCAGCCTTAGCCTTCACATCCCCCTGCCCGAAGACACCGACATCTATATGCCGATGACCTCGCGCATCATCCAGTTGACCGTACTCGATGTGCTGGCCACCGGCATGACCTTGCGCCGGGGCGTGGATTTCCAGCCACACCTGCGCAAAATCAAGGAAAGCCTCAACGCCAGTCGCTACCCCATCGAGGACGACGAACTCAGCTGAGCCGGTGCGCCTGCAGACTCAAGTGCGCGCGCTGCCCCGGTGCCAGGCTCAGGCCGTCGTCGCTGCCGCTGGCAGCCTCCACACACACGAAACGCTGGCACTCGCGCCCGGTAACCCCCAATAGCGGCCGGCTGCCGGGGTGCCATACGACCGTGTCGTCGCTGTCGCCGGTGTCGATGCACAGCTGGCGCTGCCAGGCCGGGTCATGCAGTTGCACGCGCGGAATGCCCGGATAGACCCGCTGGCAGCCGCCCTTGGGCTTGAGCGCCCCGTCGTGGCGGCATGCCTGACGGTTGAGGTGGTCGTACCCCTCGATGTCCTCGAGCCCGGACAGCGCTACCTCCGACACGTCACTGATACGCCAGTAGGCCAGCAAGGCATGACTCAACTGGCACGGCTCGCTGTCCTGATGCTCGGTGCTCAGGCTCAACTCCATGCGGCTGCCCAGCCGCGCCTCCAGGTCGACCTGCCAGTCGCACAGTTCCAGGCGCCACTTGAGGACCACGCCCTGCTCATCCTCATGACTGTCCATCAGCTTCCAGTCCAGCAGGCGGGCCCAACCGTGGGCAGGCCACAGGTCTTCACTGGGATGGCGCCCGTACCAGGGCCAGCAGACCGGCACCCCGCCGCGAATGGCGCCCACCTGTGGCCACTGTTCTGCGCACCACAGCCAGGGCCGTTCACCTGTGGGCTGGAAATGCAGCAACTGTGCCCCCTGGCGACTGAAAGCCGCCTGGCACAGGGGGTGATCGATGATCAGCACATCGCGCTGCTGGTAGCGCTCCCATTCGAACGTCGGCCGGGGCCGCCGCGCGGCGAAGAAGCGATGGAGCGGATGCTCAGGCATGGTGCAGGGCTCTTGTTGTTTGAGGTAGCGCTGTCTTGGCCTGTCCACGGCAACCACTGCAGGTCAGTGGTTGCCGGGCGCCAAACGGGATTGGCGTAAATTTACAACAAATGCACTTAGAAAGACGACTGAATCTTCAGGCCTGCCACCAGCGCATTGTCCACTTCATCCACGCCGCCGGGGCTCTTGATGTACTGAAGGTTCGGCCGCACGGTCAGCCAGTTGGTGACGTGGAAGCCGTAGTACAGCTCGGCGTTGTACTCGGTACGTTGCAGCGGGACGAAGCCTGGGTTGTCGTAGTCGTTGATGCCGCTCATGTCGTTGAGCTGGCGCGCACGCTTGCGCACATCGTCATTGACGTGGATGCGGGCGATACCGAAACCGATGTCATCCTTGGGCCGGGCGTCGAAGGCGCCTTTGTAGACCATGCCCACCTGCTGGTAGTTGTCGACCACGTTGGTGGCCTTGTCGTGCACCGTGAAGTTGGCGAACAGGCTCAGCCCGCGGTTGACGTCGCCCGCCTGGGCCGTCACCTGCTGTTGCGCCACCACCCACCAGCCGTGCTTGCTAGAGTGCGACTTGAAGCCCGAACCACTGAGCCCTTGGGCGTTGCCGTTGACGTCTTTGTACACATCTTCGGCATCGGCGGTGCTGTAGTAATAGCCCAGGCGGTATTCGCCGGGCAGGCCGTTGAGCTTCGGCGTCCAGACCATTTCCACCGGCAAAATCGCGCCCTTGGTGCCGCTGCCGCTCAGCTTGAAGCCATTGCCGGTTTCCAGGTTGGACGGGTTCTGCTCGTAGGCACCGACTTGTACATAGAACTCGGGGGTGACGTTGTACTTGACGCGCGTCGCCCATTGGCTGACGGGCCAGTTGTACCAGATGCCGCCCACCCAGTTACCCACTTGCGAGCCGCAGAACGCCAGGTTCTGGAAGTCGCAAGGGAAACTGTTGAAGTCCTCGCCCGGCCCGAAGCGGCCGAATTTCACGTCCAGCGCGCCGTCGAAGTACTTCTGTTTGAACCACATCTGGGTCAAGCGCCAGGTCTGGCCGCGTCCCCACACTTCCTGCACCGAGCTGAACTGCCCGGCGCGTGGGTCGCTGATGCGGTCGTTGGACAGGTTGCGACCGCTTCGCTCGGTGATGGCCAGTTTGAATTCGGCATCGTGCCAGCCGAAGATCTTCTGCAGGTCCAAGTGCGCACCCAAGGCGAACTGGTCGCTGTAGCGGGCGGTCTTGTCGTTGTTGTAGCCACCGTGGAGGTTGCTGGCCACTTCGCCAACGTAATCGACGGTGAAGTCGTAGCCTTTTTCCAGCAGCTCGGTGCGGGTGCCGCCCCAATCACCGGTCATCCATTTCGACTCGCTGGAGAAAGCTTCGGCAGCCTGCAGGCCAGTACTGACGGCCATCGCCAGCGGCGCAAGCAACGCCAGTGAGCCCCAGGTGGTAATACGATTGCGCTGTTCCATTGCGTTGCGTCCTCTTTTTCTTATTGATGGTGTAGACGATTCAACGGCCACCGAGGGCAGCCATGTTGTCCTTGACGGTATTGGCGATACGGTTTGCCTGCAGGCGCTCGCCGCTCTGGGCGTCGAACAGCAGCACCCGCGCCGGGTCGAACTGCAGGGCCAGGGTGTCGCCTACCTGGCAGGCCACGTCGGGGGCCAGTCGGCAGCACACCTTGGTCTGGTTGAGTGTCACGAACACCAGCATGTCCGGGCCGGTGGGCTCGGTGACCTGTACCTGGGCGCGAATGCTTGGCCCGCCGTTGCCACCCTCGGCGCCCAGGGCAATCTGCTCGGGACGAATGCCCAGGACGATTTCGCGCCCTTCCAGGCCCAGGTCGGCGCCGGGCAGGGGCAGCTCGCAGCGTGCCTGGCCACTGTCGAGTACCGCATGCAGCTGACCGCCTTGTGCAACCAGCCGCGCCGGCACGAAGTTCATGGGCGGCGAGCCAATGAAGCTTGCGACGAACTGGTTGGCCGGGTCGTTGTAGATCTGCTGAGGCGTGCCGAACTGCTGGATGATGCCGTCCTTCATGACAGCTACCTTGTCACCCAGGGTCATGGCCTCGATCTGATCATGGGTGACGTAGACGGTGGTGGTTTTCAGGCGCTGGTGCATCAGTTTCATTTCAGTGCGCATCTCGACCCGTAATTTGGCATCGAGGTTGGACAACGGTTCATCGAACAGGTAGATCTTCGGCCGGCGCGCCAGCGCCCTGCCCATGGCCACGCGCTGCTGCTGACCGCCAGACAGTTGCGCCGGCTTGCGCGCCAGCAGGTGCTCGATCTGCAGCAGCTTGGCCACCCGCGCCACCTCCTCGTCGATGGCGGCTTGGGGCATCTTGCGGATCTTCAGGCCAAATTCGATGTTCTCGCGCACGGTCATGGTCGGGTACAGCGCATAGGACTGGAACACCATGGCGATGTCACGGTCCTTGGGGCTCATGCCGCTGACGTCCTGCTGGTCGATCAGGATGGCGCCACCGGTGATCTGCTCAAGCCCGGCGATGCAGTTCATCAAGGTCGACTTGCCGCAGCCCGAAGGGCCGACCAGGATCAGGAACTCACCGTCCTTGATCGACAGCTGGATGTCCTTGAGGGTATCCGGCAGCCCGGCACCGTAGGTTTTGTTCACGTTGCGAAGTTCGAGCGTTGCCATGACTTACCCCTTAACCGCGCCGGCCGTGAGCCCGCGCACGAAATATTTGCCTGCCACCACGTACACCAGCAGGGTCGGCAGGCCGGCGATCATCGCGGCGGCCATGTCGACGTTGTACTCCTTGGCCCCGGTGCTGGTATTGACCAGGTTGTTCAAGGCCACCGTGATGGGTTGCGAGTCGCCACTGGAGAACACCACGCCGAACAGGAAGTCGTTCCAGATCTGGGTGAACTGCCAGATCAGGCAGACCATGATGATCGGCGTGGACATGGGCAGGATGATGCGCCTGAAGATGGTGAAGAACCCTGCCCCGTCCAGCCGTGCGGCCTTGACCAGTGCATCGGGGATGCTGACGTAGAAGTTGCGAAAGAACAGCGTGGTGAAGGCCAGGCCATAGACCACATGTACCAGCACCAGGCCGGTGGTGGTACTGGCCAACCCGAGCTTGCCCAGGGTGAACGAGGCCGGCAGCAGCACCGTCTGGAACGGCAGGAAGCAGCCGAACAACAGCAGGCCGAAGAACAGCTGCGAGCCACGAAAGCGCCACATCGACAGCACATAGCCATTGAGCGCACCAATGGTGGTGGAAATCAGCACCGCGGGCACGGTGATCAAAATCGAGTTCCAGAAATAGCCGCTGACCGTGCCCCAGGCCTTGACCCAGCCAATGGCCGTGATCGCTGTCGGCCAGCTGAGCAGGTTGCCGGTACTGATGTCCTCGGGGGTTTTGAAACTGGTCAGCAGCATCACCACCAGTGGCACCAGGTACAGCACCACGGCGATCAGCAGCACGGCATGGATGGCGAGCCGGCTGGGGCTGAGCGCGGGTTTGTCGACAGGGCTATGCATGGCGTTTGCTCCGCAACTCTGAATACAGGTAAGGCACCAGGATGGCCAGGATCGCCCCCAGCATGAGGATGGCACTGGCCGAGCCCATGCCCATCTGCCCGCGGCTGAAGGTGAAGGCATACATGAACATCGCCGGCAGGTCAGACGAATAGCCGGGCCCGCCTGCCGTCATCGCAGCAACCAGGTCGAAGCTCTTGATGGCGATGTGCGAGAGGATCATCACCGAGCTGAAGAACACCGGGCGCAAGCTGGGCAGCACCACGCGCCAATAGATGCGCGGCAGGCTGGCACCGTCGATCTGGGCGGCGCGGATGATCGAGGGATCGACGCCCCGCAGGCCGGCGAGGAACATCGCCATGATGAAACCCGAGGCCTGCCACACGGCCGCGATCACCAGGCAGTACACCACCCGGTCCGGGTCCAGCAGCCAGTCCAGGCGAAAGCCCTCCCAGCCCCAGTCGCGCAGCAGCTTGTCCAGCCCCATGCCAGGGTTGAGCAACCACTTCCAGGCCGTGCCGGTAACGATCATCGACAGGGCCATGGGATACAGGTAAATGGTGCGGATGAACCCCTCGCGGCGAATGCGCTGGTCCAGCAGCACCGCCAGCAGCACGCCAATCGCCAGGCTGATGGTAATGAACAGCCCGCCGAACACCAGCAGGTTCTTGCTCGCCACCCACCAGCGGTCGTTGTCGAACAAACGCACGTACTGCGCCAGCCCTGCCCACTTGTAGGTAGGCAGGAACGTGGACGTGGTGAAGGACAGCACAAAGGTCCAGAGGATGTAGCCGTAGAAGCCCACCAGCACGATGAACATGCTCGGCGCCAGCACCAGCTTGGGCAGCCAGCGCTGTAGCGCATCCATGGGAGAAGCCCGCAGGCGGGCGGTGGTAGTGGTCATGGTTCACCTCGAAGGCGCTGCTGCGCAGGGCGCGCGGCAGCGACTGTCTTGCTCAGGTTTGAAGGTCGCCTTGGGCGCTACGTGGCACCGGGGTGCGAGGCCGGTGGCCGCGCGAGACTGACGCAGCCACAGGTCGATGGGCCACGCAGCCTGCTTGTCACGCCGGGCCACGATGGCGCAGCGACCCGTCAGGCATCCCCGACACCGGGCCGCATTGGCCAGCCCGTGGGCTACTTGGCCGCTCGGATGGCGGCTGCCAGCTTCTTGGCCGCGTCTGCCGGGTCGGCCTTGGGGTCGTTGATGTAGTTGGTCACCACATCGAAGAAGGCGCCCTGCACGGCCAGCGTCGTGGCCATGTTGTGCGCCATGCTCGGCTGCAGGCCGCCGGTCTTGGCGTCGGCGAGGAAGTCCTTGGCCGAGGTCTGGGCGCAGGCATCGAACCCATACTTGCCCATGTCGGCAAGCATGTCGTTGCGCACCGGGATCGAGCCTTTGTTGGTGCTGAACACCTTCTGGAACTCCTCACCCAGCACCTTGCGGGCGATGTCCTGCTGGCCGGCAGCTGTGCCCTCATCGTTCTGCTTGAACACCACCAGCGAATCGATGTTGTACAGGAAGGCCTTCTCGGTGCCGGGGAACGGCACGCACTGGTAGTCCTTGCCGGCGGTTTTCTTGGCCAAGGTCCACTCGCTCTTGGCCCAGTCGCCCATGATCTGCATACCGGCCTTGCCGTTGATGACCTTGGCAGCTTCCAGGTTCCAGTCCTGGCCTTTGCCATCGGGGTCCATGTACGTGGCGACCCGCTTGAGCTCGGTCAGGGCCTTGATCATGTCGGGCCCGGTCAGGGCATCGTTGTCCAGGTCGACCATGGCTTTCTTGTAGCCGTCGACACCCATCACCGACAGCACGACGCTTTCGAAGACGGTGCTGTCCTGCCACGGCTGGCCACCGTGGGCGAGCGGGATGATGCCTGCCGCCTTGAGCTTGTCGGCAGCGGCATAGAACTCATCGAGGGTGGCGGGCGCCTTGTCGATCCCGGCCTTCTTGAAGGCTTCAGGGTTGATCCACAGCCAGTTGGTGCGATGGATGTTGACCGGAACGGCTACATAGTCGCCGTCGTATTTCACGGTGTCGGCGACTTTCTTGTCCAGCAGTGCATCCCACTTTTCCTGCTTGGCCACATCCTTGAGCACGTCGCTGTCGAGCAGGCCGGTTGCAGCCCAATCCTGGATGTCGGGGCCCTTGATCTGCGCGACGCCTGGCGGATTGCCAGCCACCGCTCGGCTTTTGAGCACGGTCATGGCAGTAGCGCCGCCGCCGCCGGCCACGGCGCCGTCCTTCCAGGTGAAACCGTCTTTCTCGACCTGGGCCTTGAGCACATCGACGGCCGCTTTTTCACCACCCGATGTCCACCAGTGCACCACTTCGACGGTGCCCTTGGCATCGGCAGCGTGCGCAGTCAGGGGGAACAGGGATGCCAGGGAGATCGCGGCAGCGAGACGAAGGTAGGAAGTCATTTCTACACCTTATTGTTGTTATGCCGTGCAAGTCGTGCGCTTGCGTTGCATGGAGTCTAAACAGCGTGCGCGCACCGCCAGGTAACGAAGCGATGCGCGAATGTCATCGTTTGGTTACATTCAGGGCCAACCCGCTCGCCAGGCTTCGTGCCAGCGGCAGGCCGGGTAGCAATAGGGCCTGGTAGGCATGGTACAGGTCGGGCTTACCGGGCCATATCGTGCCGGCAGGACGGTTGTCGGCATCGAGTTCGTGGTGCCAACTGCCGCCTTCAAGATCGATGAAATGCTCGGTGATGAAGTCCCAGCAGCGCCGATACCACTGCTCGAAGCGCGCCTGCCCCGTGCGCTGCAACAGGGCTGCTGCGCATGCGCAGGCTTCGGCGTGAACCCAATGCAGCCGGGCGCGTACCCGTGGCTGATCATCCCAGCCGAGGGTGTAGACGAAGCCAGGCTGGCCATCGACGCTCCACGCCTGTGCGCAGGCGGCGTCGAACAGGGCGCGGGCACTGTCGACCAGCCATGGCGGGGGCTGGTGCCCGCAGCGGGCCAGGCTGGCCTCCAGATGAAGCAGAAGCCGCGCCCACTCGAAGGCATGCCCAGGCGTCGTGCCGTAGGGTCGGAAGTGGTCGGCCGGGTGTGCTTGGTTGTAGTCCTTGAGCGGCCGCCAGAAGACGTCGAAGTGTTCCACCACTCGGTAGCCGTTGGCAGCCGCGTGGGCATGGATGATGCGCTCGGCAATGCGCAAGGCGCGGTGCAACCACACTGGGTTGCCGGTGACATCGGCCAGGGCCAGGAACGCCTCGGTCGCGTGCATGTTGCTGTTGGCGCCGCGGTAGGGCTCGGGCATCTGCCAGGCGCGGGCGTAGGCTTCGCGAAGCGCACCTTCCTCCTCGCTCCAGAAATGCCGCTCGATGATGTCGATGGCGTCGCTCAGCAAGGCCTCAGCGTCATCGACGCCCGCCACCACGGCGGAGCTGGCGGCCAGGGCGACGAACGCATGCAGGTACGCATCCTTGCCACTGTCCTGACGGCCGCCCGCCTGGGCAAACCAGCCGCCGTAGCGCGCATCCTTCAGGGGGCCGCGCAGGGCACTCACACCGTGGGCAGCCAGCCCTAGGTGGCCCGGCAGGCCTTGAAGGTGAGCCAGGGCGAAACAGTGGGTCATGCGGGCAGTGGTCAGGGTCTGGGCGCTTGCATCAAGGTCAAGCCTGCCTGCCGCATCCAGGTCACCAAACCCTTCTGCGAGCCGTGCAGCCCTGGCGAAGGCCAGCAACCGCTGCCCCTCGGCCAGCCGCCATGCGGTGTGCCCCGGAGCTTGGAGCCAGGACACCTGTGAAGAAAGATCATTGTTCATCGCCAGCGAGGTCCTTGCCAGTCGTGTGCCGATTCTAGCCAGCCAGGCCACGTGGGGTGTCACGAACGCGGGCATGATTGTCACGTGCCCGTGACATTTGGCCCTCTGCGCGCAGGTGCACGTTCAACGCGTACAGGTGGGTCAGTCCACGCCCCGTGGCAGGTACAAGGTCACCCGCAAGCCGCCTTCGCGCAGATTGAGCAGGCTGACCTCGCCACCGTGGCTGTGGGCGATGTTGCGGGCAATGCCCAACCCCAGCCCATAGCCTTGCTGATGACCGGCCAGCCGCACATGGGGTTCGAACACCTGCTCCATCTGCTGTTGCGGCACCCCAGGCCCCTGATCATCGACCTGCAGGACGAAGCCTGCCGCACCGTCGATGATACGCAGCCGCGCCCGCTCGCCGTACTTGATGGCGTTGTCGATCAGGTTGCCGATGCAGCGCCGCAATGCCAGTGGCTTGCCCGGATACGGCGCCAGGGCATGCCCTTCGAGTATGATCCTACCGTCTCGCAGGTACGGCTCGGCCAGCAGTTCGAGGATATGATTGAGGTCCACCGGCTCGATGTTCTCGTGAATGTCGGTGTCCTTCACGCATTGCAGCGCGCCCTTTACCAGCAATTCCAGTTCGTCCAGGTCCTGGCTGAACTTGGCTTGCAGGTGCTCGTCTTCAAGCAGTTCGACACGCAGGCGAAGCCGGGTGATGGGCGTACGCAGGTCGTGGGAGATGGCGCTGAACAATTGGCTACGCTCGGTGAGGTAACGGCTGATCCGCTCGCGCATGCTGTTGAAGGCCCGACCCACCTCCACCACCTCGCTGCCGCCGCCTTCGGCCACAGGCGCAACATCGGCGCCCAGTGACAGCTCCCGCGCTGCACGGGCCAGGCGCTTGAGCGGCCAGCTCTGCCATTGCACCAGCAGCCCGATGAACAGCAACAACAATGCCGTAGTCAGGACGATGAAGCCGATCTGCTGGCGCGGCAGACGCTCGGCTTCCAGGCTGGTATAGGGCTCGGGCAACAACGAGGCGATGTACAGCCATTCGCCTTCGGCCAGACGAATCTGGGTGACCAGTACCGGCGGATTGAGCGGTTCGAGGGTGAGCGAATAATGGGCCCATGACCTTGGCAGCTCGTCGAGCTTGAGCCCGCTGTTGAAGATGCGCAGTTCGTCGGGGTCGACGAATTCGACGGAAATGTCCATCTGCGGCCCTAGACGCTCATGCAGCACTTGCTGGAACACCTCCATCACTGCCTGCTTGCGCGGCGTGACAGGCAGCATCTGCATGTCCAGCGGCTTGGCGTTCAGCGAAACGAAAAATCGCGTGCCTCCCATGCTGCGCAACTGGTCGAGCACCATTGGCCGGTAAGCAACGGGCAGCGAGCGAAAGTAACTGACGCTGGCGCTCATCGAGTGGGCCAGGCTGCTGGCACTGGCACGCAGCCCTTGCAACTGGCTGGCGCGCAGCTGGGCCACCCAGATGATGCTCGACAGCCCTTGGGCCAGCAGAACCACCAGCAAGGTCAGCAGCAGCATGCGCCCCAGCAGCGAACGTGGCAGCAGGCGCCACCGCCGCTCAGGGTGCAGTGCAGACATGGGTCGCCAGCAGGTAGCCGCTGCCACGCACGGTGCGGATCAGCCGGGGTGGCTTCTCGGTGTCGCGCAAGCGCTGGCGCAGACGGCTGACGGCCATGTCCACGATGCGGTCCAGTGGCATCGGCTCTCGCCCTCGCGTGGCGTTGCCGATGGTGTCGCGGTCGAGGATCTGCTGGGGGTGGTCCAGAAACAGCTTGAGCAGCGCAAAGTCCGCGCCCGAGAGAATCACCTCCTCTCCGTCGCGGTGGAACAGGCGATGGCTGACCGTGTCGAGCCGCCAATCGTCGAATGCCAGCACCGCCCCACCCGGCGCTGCTTGCCCGAACTCGGCGCGGCGCAGCAAGGCTTTGATGCGGGCCTGCAGTTCACGCGGGCTGAACGGCTTGCCCAGGTAATCATCGGCGCCAAGCTCGAGCCCGATGACCC
The DNA here is from genome assembly GCF_022699445.1 of Pseudomonas sp. I3-I5. Classification (NCBI taxonomy): domain Bacteria; kingdom Pseudomonadati; phylum Pseudomonadota; class Gammaproteobacteria; order Pseudomonadales; family Pseudomonadaceae; genus Pseudomonas; species Pseudomonas sp. I3-I5. The sequence continues at coordinate 3,649,795 of NZ_CP093940.1, forward strand.
GATCGGTCTCGTCCGAGCTTGCCGTCAACATGATGATGGGCACCCGCGCATGACGCGGGTGCTGGCGTACCCATCGGCACAGGCTGAAACCGTCCTCGTCCGGCAGCATGACGTCCAGGATAACCAGGTCACAAGCGGTGGTGTCCAGGGCATGACGAAACCCGGCGCCATCGGCCTGGGCATTGACATGAAAGCCCGAGCGGCTGAGGTAGGTTTGCAACAGTTCGCGAATTTCCTGATCGTCGTCGACCATCAGGATGGATTTGCCGGCAGTGCTCAAGGGGGATGTCCTTTTGTGGTGGCGGGTCTTGTTGCCCGCTGACCTGTGTCGCCTTGCAGGGAGCCCAGGCGCCTAGCCCTGATCCAGCGCTTGCTGCAAGGCCACGCCAGCGCCCAGCAGCCCGGAAAACTCGGCAGTCACCAGCCATACGGGCACGCCTTGGAAGTAACCGCTCATGCAGCCTTTGTCGCCGAAACTGTCGGCGAAACCGCTGCGCAGGAACAGCTCGGCAAAGCGTGGGATCACGCCGCCGACGATATATACCCCACCACGCGCGCCCAGGGTAAGCACGTTGTTGCCCGCCACGCGTCCCAGGAACCGGCAGAATTGCTCGATCACCGCCCGCGCCCGCGGCTCGCCACCCAGGGCCGCATCGGTGATCTGCGCCGGCGAAGTGTGTCGCGGATTTTCACCATCCAGGGCGCAGATGGCCTGGTACAGGCGCACCAGCCCGCCGCCGCTGAGCACCGTCTCGGCACTGACATGGCCGATCTGGCCATGGATGTACTGATGGATCGCCGCCTCTCGGGCATTGCCCACCGGCAGGTCGACGTGCCCGCCTTCGCCTGGCAAGGCATGCCAGTGCTTGCCCCCCAGGCGCAACAGCGAGCCGACACCCAGGCCTGTACCGGGTCCGATGACCAGCGCCGGGCGCAGCGGATCGGCCTGACCTGGGCAGACTTCTCGACACTCACCCTCGCGCAGGCGGGTCATGCCAAGGGCCATGGCGGTGAAATCGTTGATCAGCAACAGGTGCCCGATCTGTAAGCGTTGGCAAAAGGCGGTCCGGCTCAGGCGCCAATGGTTGTTGGTGAAGCGAAACTCATCGCCATCGACCGGGCCGGCCACCGCCAGGCAAGCAGCGGCTACGCCACCCCGCGGTATGGCCAGGGCTTCAAAATACGCTTCGATGGCCTGTTCCGGGCTTGTGTAGTCCTCGGTGGCGAATACCTTCACCTCGTGCAGCTGGTTGTCACGCCATAACGCAAAACGGGCATTGGTGCCGCCGATGTCGCCAACCAGCAGGTCATTCATTTCAGGTTCTCCAGGGCAGAGGTAAAGGCGCTGGCGCCCTGCTCTGCCGGGCTGAACGCCATGCGCATGAAGCCGAAGAGCTCGCGCCCGCAGCCCAGGTCATTGCCCTGGGGCGCGGTCGCCAGGTCACGCAGGGCCAGCTCGTCGGCCGATACCATTACCCGCAATGTACCTTCAGCGCCATCGACCCGCACGATATCACCATCGCGCAGCCGTGCCAGCGGGCCGCCGTCATAGGCTTCGGGGCACACGTGAATGGCGGCGGGGATCTTGCCCGATGCACCGGACATGCGTCCATCGGTCACCAGGGCTACCTTGTACCCGCGATCCTGCAGCACGCCAAGGAACGGGGTGAGTTTGTGCAGCTCCGGCATGCCGTTGCAGCGCGGGCCCTGGAAGCGCACCACTGCGATGAAGTCCCGCTCCAGCTCGCCTGCCTTGAAGGCGTCGGCCAATGACTGCTGATCGTGAAAGATGCGCGCCGGCGCCTCGACCACGCGGTGCTCTGGAGCCACGGCGGAGACTTTCATCACGCCACGCCCCAGGTTGCCCTCCATCACCCGCAACCCGCCTTCGGCGGAGAACGGCCGCGCCACGGGCCGCAGGATGCTTTCGTCCAGGCTCTGCTGTGGCCCTTCGCGCCAGACCAGCTTGCCGTCCTCCAGGAACGGCTCCTGGGTGTAGCGACGCAGGCCAGGGCCGGCGACGGTGTTGACGTCCTCGTGCAGCAAACCGGCATCGAGCAGCTCGCGGATCAGGAACGCCATGCCGCCGGCGGCCTGGAAGTGGTTGATGTCGGCCTTGCCGTTGGGGTAGACGTGGGACAGGGTCGGTACCACTTCGGACAGGTCGGCCATGTCCTGCCAGGTCAGCTGGATACCGGCGGCCTGGGCTATGGCCGGAATGTGCAGGGTATGGTTGGTGGAACCGCCTGTGGCATGCAGGGCCACGATCGAGTTGACCAGCGCCTTCTCGTCGACGATTTCGCCCAGGGGCATGAAGGTGCCGCTGGCCTTGGTCATGCGCGTGACCTGTTGCGCCGCCTCGGCGGTCAGCGCGTCGCGCAGCGGCGTGTAGGGGTTGACGAAAGAAGCACCCGGTAGGTGCAGCCCCATCACTTCCATCACCAGCTGGTTGGTGTTGGCCGTGCCGTAGAAGGTGCAGGTGCCAGGGCCGTGGTAGGACTGCATTTCCGATTCCAGCAGTTCCTCTCGGCTGGCCTTGCCTTCGGCATAACGCTGGCGCACATCGGCTTTCTGCTTGTTGGAAATACCCGAGACCATCGGCCCGCCCGGTACGAACACCGTGGGCAAGTGACCAAAGCGCAAGGCCCCCATCATCAGGCCCGGCACGATCTTGTCGCAGATGCCCAGCATCAGGGCCGCGTCGAACATGTTGTGGGACAACGCCACGGCAGTGGACATGGCGATCACTTCACGGCTGGCGATGGCCAGTTCCATGCCCGGCTCGCCCTGGGTGACGCCATCGCACATGGCCGGCACACCGCCGGCGAACTGGCCTACCGAGCCGACTTCGCGCAGGGCCTGCTTGATCTGTTCGGGAAAATGCAGGTAGGGCTGGTGGGCCGACAACATGTCGTTGTAGGCCGAGACGATGGCCACGTTGGCGGCATTCATCAGGCGCAGGGTCTGTTTGTCCTCGCTGCCGCAACCGGCCACGCCATGGGCGAAGTTGGCGCATTGCAGGCTGGCACGCATCGGGCCCTCGCTGGCGGCCCCGCGGATCAGCTGCAGGTAGCGTTCGCGGGTGGCGCGGCTACGCTCGACCAGCCGTTGGGTGACCTCAAGGATGCGCGGGTGCATGTACTGGACTCCAGGCTAATTGTAAGGGCGGTTTACCAAGTGATCGTGCCCGGCCGATTGCCGCCTAGGCTCAAAGGACAGGCGCGCACTGCTTCGGTAGGCTCACGATCGAACCGCTCGTTGTAGGTTTAAACAAAATACTGCCACTAAAAAGGCTTGTTTTCTATCTGCAACTGAATAATCTTGTAATTCCAACAACAAAACCGTTTCAGTGAAGCACCTTTGTGCCACAGGTTTGACTCGGACTGCCAGAGGTATCGCCATGACCCTTCGCATCGCCATCAACGGATTCGGCCGCATCGGGCGCAATGTCCTGCGCGCACTCTATACCCAGGGCTACCGCCAGGACATGCAGGTCGTCGCCATCAACGACCTGGGCGACAGCACCATGAACGCCCACTTGCTCAAGTACGACAGCGTGCACGGCACCTTCGAGGCCAGCGTCGAAGCCGACCACGAAAGCCTGACCGTCAACGGCGACCGCATCGCGGTGAGCGCCATTCGCAACCCGGCCGAACTGCCCTGGAAAGCCCTGGCGATCGATGTGGTCTTCGAATGCACGGGGCTGTTCACCGAGCGCGACAAGGCCGCTGCGCACATCGCTGCCGGCGCGGGCAAGGTGATCGTCTCGGCGCCGGCCAAGGGCGCTGATGCCACCGTGGTGTATGGCGTCAACCACGACGTGCTGCGCGCCTCGCATCAGGTCATTTCCAACGCCTCCTGCACCACCAACTGCCTGGCGCCCATCGCCCAGGTGCTGCACCGCGAGTTCGGTATCGAGCAAGGCCTGATGACCACCATCCATGCCTACACCAACGACCAGGTGCTGACCGACGTGTACCACAGCGACCCCTACCGCGCCCGTTCGGCCACCCAGTCGATGATCCCCAGCAAGACTGGCGCCGCCGAGGCCGTGGGCCTGGTACTGCCGGAGCTGGCCGGCAAGCTGACCGGCATGGCCGTGCGGGTACCGGTGATCAACGTGTCGCTGGTGGACCTCACCGTCAACCTCAAGCGCGAAGCCACGGCCGAACAGGTCAACCAGCTGTTCCTCGAGGCCAGCAAGCATTCGCGAGTATTGGGCTATAACGCCCTGCCCCTGGTCTCGTGCGACTTCAACCACAACCCGCTGTCGTCGATCTTCGATGCCAACCACACACGGGCCAATGGGCGCATGCTCAAGGTGCTGGCCTGGTACGACAACGAGTGGGGCTTCTCCAACCGCATGCTGGACAACTGCCTGGCGCTCTGCCGCGCTCAGTAACGGCTGTGCCAGCACGCCCTGACAACTGGTAGCAGGTGCTGGGTCATCGAGCTCGTATCGCCGTAGCCGCTCTGCGGCACCGGCGATACTCGCGGCGCCGTTACGATTTGCCTACATTTCGCAGCTTGACCCCAAGCACGGATGATAAGCATTATCATTGGCCGCTTGTCAGGTCAGGTCGCTCCGTGAGTCAGTCCCGGTTCAATTCCGTATTCCTCAGCCAGAGGCCCATCTTGCTGCGCACGCTCCAGCGCATGGTAGGCAACCGTTGCACGGCCGAAGACCTGCTTCAGGAAACCTACTTGCGCGTCTCACGCGCACTGGGCGAGCGTTCGGTCCAGCACATCGAACCCTTCGTCTTTCAGACCGCCCGCAACCTTGCGCTCGACCACTTGCGTGCCCGCCGGGTACAGGCCCGAACCCTGGTCGACGACGTGGCTGACGAGGTAGTGAACAATGTCGCCGTGCCCGCCAGCAGCAACGAGGATGCTGCACATGCCCAGCAACTGCTGCGCCACCTGAGCGAAAGCCTGAAGCAACTGACGCCACGCCAGCAAAGGATCTTCACGCTAAGCCGGCTGCACGGCGCCACCTCTCTCGAAATCGCCCAGCAGCTGGGGGTTTCTGCGAGCACGGTGCAAAAGGAGCTGAAGTTGATCATGGGTATCTGCCTGGGTGTCGCCCATCGCCTGGACGCCTGACGGGCCGCCGCGATGAGGCCCGCTTGCCACATCGCGCCAGCGCCCTGATCATCTGCGCACGCCCGCTCAAGGACTCACCGTGACCGACAGCCCCGAACATCGCCCGTCACCAACCAGGCCCAATGCGCGTCGTCGTGCCACGGACGAGGCTTTGGCGTGGCTGGTCCGTCTTGAAACCGCCGAGCCCGCCGACCACCTCGCATTCGAAACCTGGCTGCAAGCCGCTCCCGAAAATGCCGAAGCGTTCGTGCAAGCCGAGGCATTGTGGAACGGCGCAGCGCTCAAGCAGGCCGCTGCACAGCTGCAGGGCTACCCATCGCGCCCTCGCGCAGGTCGCCTGCGTCGCCAGTGGAAACCGCTGGCCACCGCTGCCGCGCTGCTGGTAGGCCTGTTCACGTTCGGCAACGTGCCAGTGCGCCTGCAGGCTGATCACCTGACGGTCGCGGGGGAACGCCACCGGGTGAACCTTCAGGACGATGCCCGGGTGCTGCTCAATACCCAGTCAGCGTTTGCCAGCGAGCGCAATGACGGGCGGCAGGTCGCCCGCCTGCTGCAAGGCGAGGCATACTTCCAGGTGCCCAAGGGCGCGCCGGTACCGCTCGAAGTGCAAGCCGGCCCTCTGCGCGCCCAGGCACGCGACACCGATTTTGCCGTGCGCCTGCTCGATGGCCAGGCTTGGGTCAAGGTGCAACGCGGCGACGTCGACGTCGACGTGCAAGGGGGCCGCGTCCAACGCATCCGTTTGCAGGCCGGTCAGAGCATTCGCGTCGGGCCCGACGGGCTCGGTGCACGCAGGCAACTGGACATGCGCAAGGACCTGGCCTGGGTCGATGGGCGCCTGGTCTTCGAAAATTGCCCCTTGAGCCAGGTGCTGGCCGAGCTGCGCCGCTATTACCCCGGCTGGATCATCAATCGCAATGAACGGCTGGAGAACATCGCCGTCACCGGCAACTACCGCCTTGACCAGCCGCTTGAGGCGCTACGTGCATTGGCCCATATCACCTCGGCACAACTGCATGAGTATCCAGCGCTGGTCATCCTGAACTGATGCGCCTGCCTTGACCGCTACCAGCCCACCCGCGGCAGCGCCGTATGCCCTGCTGGGCGCCTGGGATTTATTTTTACGCGATACCCCCTCCCTGTCCGTCTCGTCATAGCCAATGCAATTGATTCTTGTTCAATCAAGAACGCACACCCTATGAACAGTTCGCGCGTCAGGGAGCGCTTTCGATGCCCACCAGTCCTATCCGTTCGACCCTACGGCCACGCCTCAAGGGGCAACTGTCCCTGTTTTCACTCGCCTTGCTCGCCACAGGCGCCTGTTCACTCCCCACGCTGGCGGTCGAGCCGGCGTCGGTGAGCACCTCGCGCATGGGCGACTACCACTTCGGCATCGCCCAACAGCCGCTGGTATCGGCCATCAATGCCTTCAGCCAGGTCACGGGCTGGCAGGTGGGCTTCGACGCTCGCCTGGCCGAAGGGGTCGCCTCCCCGGGCATACAGGGTTCACTGCCCCCCGAGCAGGCACTCAAACGCCTGCTACACGGCACTGGCCTGGTCCCGCGGACCATCAGCCACGGCAACGTGGTGCTCGAGCGCCAGTCAGGTCGCGGGGCCATAGCCTTGCAGCAGGTGACCGTCAGCGCCACCCGCAGTGCCCAGGACGTGAGCCAGGTCCCCAGCACGGTCAGCGTGCAGACCCGAGAGCAGCTGGACCGGCAGAACGTCAACACCCTCCAGGACCTGGTGCGCTACGAGCCGGGCGTCTCGGTGGCGGGGACCGGGCAGCGCAGTGGCCTGAACGGCTACAACATTCGCGGTATCGATGGCGAGCGGATACTCACCCAGATCGACGGCGTGGCGATACCGGACAGCTTCTTCTACGGGCCCTACGCCCAGACCCAGCGCAATTATGTCGACCCGGAAATCATCAAGCGGGTGGAAATCCTGCGCGGCCCAGCCTCGGTGCTCTACGGCAGCAATGCCATCGGCGGTGCAGTGAGCTACTTCACCCTGGATCCTGAAGACATCATCAAACCTGGCCGAGACGCTGGCGCGCGACTCAAAACCGGCTACAGCTCAGCCGATGACAGTTGGCTGACGTCCGCCACCGTGGCTGGCCGTGAGGGCAGCCTGGACGGTCTGCTGCACCTGAGCCAGCGCAACGGTCACGAAACCGAGAGCCATGCCGATCACGGCGGCGTGGGCCTTGCACGCACCCGCGCCAACCCAGTGGATGCGCGTACCACCAACGTGCTGGCCAAGCTGGGCTGGGACTACGCCGACGACGCCCGCCTGGGCGTGACCTACGAACGCTTCAAGGACGACCGCGACCAGAACCTGCTCAGCGCCGTAGGCGGGCCATTCATCCCGGGCGTTGGTGCCATGAATTCGTACCGCATGCGCCAGGGCAACGACACGATTACCCGCGAGCGCTTCGGCCTGAACCAACGTTTCGGCCTGGACAGCCTGTTCGCAGACGATGTCAGGTGGAGCCTGAACTACCAGATCGCCAAGACGGACCAGCGCACCGACGAGCTGTACGTCGCTTCGGGACGTCAGGTACTGCGCGACCGCCAGACCACCTACAAGGACCGCCAGTGGATCTTCGATGCCCAGCTTGAAAAGGCATTCAGCCTTGGCCAGACCGACCACGCCCTGACCTATGGCACTACCCTCAAGCACCAGGACGTCACCGGGGCGCGCAGCGGTACTGGCACGTGCGTGAATGTGGGCGGCACCTGCCGGGGTATCGGCCAGGACAGCCCGCGCGACGGCCAGGCGCTGGTCAGCGACTTCCCGGACCCAACCATCGATACCTACAGCCTGTTCGTTCAGGACGAGATTCGCTGGGGCAGCTGGACGTTCCTGCCAGGTGCGCGCTACGACTACACACGCATGGCGCCTCACTTCACCGATGCTTTCCTGCGCGGCCTTGATGCCAGCGGCACGGCCCCGGCTTTCCAGGATGACTCAGACAAGAAGTGGCACCGCGTGTCACCCAAGCTCGGGGTGACCTATGCCTTCAACGACCACTACACAGGCTACGCGCAATACGCCCAAGGCTTCCGTACGCCCACGGCCAAGTCCATGTACGGCAAGTTCGTGAACCTGGAACAAGGCTACCGCGTGGAGGGTAACCCTGGCCTGCGGCCTGAGCGCAGCAAGGGCCTGGAAACCGGGCTGCGCGGTCGCTTCGATACGGGCAGCTTCGATATGGCGGTCTACTACAACAAGTACCGTGACTTCATTGACGAAGACGCCGTGCAAGGCGCCAACCTCGAGCAGACCTTCCAGGCCAACAACATCAAGCGCGCGACCATCAAAGGCGCCGAGGTCAAAGGCCAGCTCGAACTCGACCAATTCGGCGCGCCACAGGGGCTGTATGCACAAGGCTCCCTGGCATACACCTACGGCCGCAACGACGACAGCGGCCAGCCGCTCAACACCGTCAACCCACTCAAGGGCGTCATGGGCCTGGGCTACACGCAGGGCGACATGGGTGGGCTGCTGAGCTGGACGCTGGTCAAGCGCAAGACGCGGGTCGACGACAGCACCTTCTATTCCCCCGATGGCTCGGCGTCGAAGTTCCGCACGCCCGGCTATGGCGTGCTGGACCTGACCGGCTTCTACAACGTTACCGATGACATCACCGTGAACGCCGGCCTGTACAACCTCACCGACAAGAAGTACTGGCAGTGGGACTCGGTGCGCAGCTATGACGGCCAGGGGGAGGCCGCGGTGACCCAGCCGGCCAACATCGACCGCCTGAGCATGCCGGGCCGTAACTTCGCCATCAACGTGGTGTGGGACATCTGAGGCGCTGGCGCAGCTGAAACCGGGCGGGGTCGCTGTGTTCCCGCCTTGGTTCCTGGCACCCACCCCTGTTCCTGCGGGGTTTTTTACGCCCCCGCCCCTGTTGATTCGTCTTGTATTGAAACGCTTCGCTTTCCAAGGACTGCATCATGAGCAACCGCGCTTCTTCGCGTACCCAACGCCTGAACCTGGTGACCCAGGCGCCCCATGCCGCACTCGACGCCCTGGTCAAATCCCATGCGCCATTCGATAGCCGCGAAAGTTTTGCCCGCTTCGTGGTGGCCCAGTACCTGTTCCAGGCCGAACTGCAGCCGCTCTACAACGACCCGCGATTGATCGCCCTCATACCCGACCTTGCCGAGCGCTGCCGAGCCCATCAGGCCCGCCAGGACCTGTCGGACCTGGACATGCAGGCGCCTGCCGAGCTGCCGGGGGCCGTGCAGCGCCCCAGCATTGCAGAGGCATTAGGCTGGATCTTCGTGTCCGAAGGCTCCAAACTGGGCGCCGCGTTTCTAATCAAGCGGGCGGCGGCGCTGGGCTTGTCGGAGACCTTCGGCGCCCGCCACCTGGGCGAGCCCGCCGGTGGCCGCGCCGAAGGCTGGAAGCAGTTCACGCGAACACTCGATGGCCTGATGCTGTCAGCTGGAGAAGAAGTGGCTGCAGAACACGGCGCCGTCGCAGCGTTCGAGCGCTTTACCGTCTTGCTCAAACAGGCCTATGCCGTGGATGCCGAGCAGGTTTGAAACACTTTCAAAGGCCCCCTGACCGGGGCCGTTCGTTCTAGCAGTGAGCCCATGACCCAACCTGCCCGCTCCAAAATTGCCCGACTGCTGTATGCGATCCTGGCTTACGCAAGCCTGGGGGTGGGCCTGGTCGCCATTGTCATTCCGGGCTTGCCGACCACCGAATTCATTCTGTTGTCGGCATGGGCGGCCACGCGAAGCTCGCCTCGCCTGTCCGCCTGGCTGGAAAATCACCGGTTGTTCGGTCCTATTCTGTACAACTGGCGCAACGGCAAGGTGATCCAGCGGCGGGCCAAGGTCAGTGCGACGGTCAGCATGTTGCTCTGCGCGGTTTTGATGCTGGTGTTTCTTGAGCATCACTGGCCGGTGTTCCTGGCCATCGCCGGCATGAGCCTGGGCAACCTGTGGATCTGGTCCCGCCCGGAACGGCCGTTCACAGCCGGCTCACAGGCTCAGCAACCCTGACCAGAGTGCATAGCCTGCCAGCGCCGCCCCCGACAGCACGGCGGCGAAGATCAGTTTCTCCATCAGCGTGAAAAGCGTGAGACCTTGTTCATGCTTGGCCCGCGCAAACAGGATCACCCCCGGTGCGTACAAGAGCGCCGAGAGCAGCAGGTACTTCAGGCCACCGGCATACAGCAGCCAAACGGCGTACACCACCGCGAGCGCGGCCACCAGCAGGTCCTTGCGCCGCCGGGCCGGTTGGCCTGCGTAAGTCTCCCCACGCACGGCCAGCGACATGGCGTAGGCGGCAGACCACAGGTACGGCGCCAGAATCATGGATGAGGCCAGGTAGATCAGGCTGGTATAGGTACCGGCAGATACCAGCGTGATCAGTAGAAAACCCTGGATCATGCAGTTGGTCAGCCACAGTGCATTGGCAGGTACCTGGTTGGCGTTCTCCCTGGCAAGGAAACGGGGCATGGTCTGGTCGCGCGCCGTGGCATAGAGGATCTCGGCACACAGCAGCGCCCACGACAGCAACGCCCCAAGCAACGAGACAGCCAGCCCCAGGCTGATCAGTAACGCGCCCCAGGGGCCAACGATGTGCGACAGAACCGCCGCCAGCGAGGGGTTCTGCAAGCCAGCCAGCTCCGGTTGCGTCATGACCCCAAGGGAGAGGACGTTGACCAGCACCAGCAGGGCCAGCACACCCACAAAGCCAATGACCGTCGCCCTGCCCACGTCGGCCCGGCGCCGTGCCCTGCCCGAATACACGCTGGCGCCTTCGATACCGATGAAGACGAACACCGTCACCAGCATCATGTTGCGCACTTGCTCGAGCACACTGCCGATCGCCGGAGTGCCCTGCCCCCAAATGTCCTGGGTGAAGATATCCAGGCGAAAGGCGCAAGCCGCGATGACGACGAACAGTACCAAGGGCACCACCTTGGCCACCGTGGTGACCAGGTTGATGAACGCCGCCTCGCGAATCCCGCGCAACACCAGAAAATGCACGGCCCATAGCAACATCGAGGCACACCCGATGGCCACTGGGGTATTGCCTTCACCGAACACCGGGAAATAGAACCCCAGGGTGCTGAACAACAGTACGAAGTAGCCAACGTTGCCCAGCCAAGCACTGATCCAGTAGCCCCAGGCCGAAGAAAAGCCCATGTAATCGCCGAACCCAGCCTTGGCATAGGCATAGACCCCCGAATCCAGTTCGGGCTTGCGGTTGGCCAGCGTCTGGAAAACGAACGCCAGGGCCAGCATGCCCACGGCAGTGATCCCCCAGCCAATCAGCACCGCCCCGGCCTGGGCACGGGCCGCCATGTTCTGGGGCAAGGAAAAGATGCCGCCACCGATCATTGAGCCCACGACGAGCGCCACCAATGCCCCCAGCCGGAGTTTCTGTCCTTGTTCGCCCATAGGTCTCCAAATATTTCCTGACAGTCATGCAGTTGTAACAACACACTGTTTATAAAGGCTGGTGTCATTACAGCCGTACTTCCATTTAGCCACTAAGCCATTAACGTCTAAGCGTGCGGTGGTTAAGAACCCCGCAGTTGCCAACCGGTTCACACTATTCCGATAAAAGCATAAATACCCGTAAAAAATTTGCGCTCTGCCCAGAAGCGACTAGTTTCAACCTTCGCAGGCAAAGAGGGATGAAGATGAGCAATACATGGAGGTGCCAGCGTACAAGGCCTGCAGCCATGGCAGTCGGCAGTCTCCAGGAGTTCGGTGAGGTGATTCAACGGCCTTACCTTGCAATGCACTGATCCATATCAGCGTGTGGCCACGGCGTCAGATTTAATCTGAGGCCAACTTTCTCCTGGCAGGAGTTGTTAAATGTCTGATTCTCCCGCAAAACTAAAACTCGGCGCATTAGTTGCGTTGGTCGTCGGCTCGATGATCGGTGGCGGTATATTTTCCCTGCCGCAGAACATGGCCGCCAGCGCCGGCGTGGGCGCGGTACTGATTGGCTGGGCGATCACCGCCGTGGGCATGCTGACCCTGGCTTTCGTATTCCAGACCCTGGCTAACCGCAAGCCTGACCTGGACGGTGGGGTCTATGCGTATGCCAAGGCCGGTTTCGGCGATTACATGGGCTTTTCTTCGGCCTGGGGCTACTGGATCAGTGCCTGGCTGGGGAACGTCGGCTATTTCGTGCTGTTGTTCAGCACCCTGGGCTATTTCTTCCCGGTGTTTGGCGAGGGCAACACGCCGGCCGCGATCATCGGCGCCTCGATCCTGCTGTGGGCCGTGCATTTTCTGGTGCTGCGTGGCATCCGTGAAGCGGCGTTCATCAACCTGGTCACCACGGTGGCCAAGGTGGTGCCGCTGGTGCTCTTTGCGCTGATTTGCCTGTTCGCCTTCCGGCTGGACATCTTCACCGCCGATATATGGGGCACCAGGACCCCTGAGCTAGGCGGTGTGATGAATCAGGTGCGCAACATGATGCTGGTGACGGTGTGGGTCTTCATCGGCATTGAAGGCGCGAGCATCTTCTCGTCACGTGCGGAAAAACGCTCCGATGTGGGCAAGGCCACCGTCATTGGCTTCATCACGGTGCTGTTGTTCCTGGTGCTGGTCAATGTGCTGTCGCTGGGCATCATGACCCAGCCTGAACTGGCAGGGCTGCAGAACCCCTCGATGGCGGCCGTGCTTGAGCATGTGGTCGGCCACTGGGGCGCCGTGCTGATCAGTGTCGGGCTGATCATTTCGCTGCTCGGTGCGCTGCTGTCATGGGTGCTGTTGTGCGCCGAGATCATGTTCGCCGCAGCCAAGGACCATACCATGCCCGCGTTCCTGCGCCGCGAGAACGCCAACCAGGTGCCTGCCAACGCCTTGTGGCTGACCAACGCCATGGTGCAGATCTTCCTGGTGATCACGCTGTTCTCCAACAGTACCTACCTGTCGCTGATCTACCTGGCTACCTCGATGATCCTGGTGCCCTACCTGTGGTCGGCGGCCTACGCCGTGTTGCTGGCGGTGCGCAGTGAAACCTATCAACAGGCGCTGGCCGAACGCCGCAAGGACCTGTTCATCGGCAGCATCGCCCTGCTCTATGCCATCTGGCTGCTGTATGCCGGCGGGGTGAAGTACCTGCTGCTCTCGGCGTTGCTGTACGCCCCTGGCGCCATCCTGTTTGCCAAGGCCAAGCGTGAGGTGGGCCAACCTGTCTTCACCCCCGTGGAAAAACTGATTTTCGCAGCCGTGGTCGTCGGTGCCTTGGTGGCAGCCTTCGGCCTGTACGACGGCTTCCTGACGCTGTGACCCCTCTTCGACTCAATGGAGGATTGAAACCATGTCCGCTGAAAAACAGAAATACGGTGTGCATTCAGAAGCCGGCAAGCTGCGCAAGGTCATGGTGTGCGCGCCGGGCCTTGCGCACAAGCGCCTGACCCCGAGCAACTGCGACGAGCTGTTGTTCGACGATGTGATCTGGGTGGACCAGGCCAAGCGTGACCACTTCGATTTCGTCACCAAGATGCGCGAGCGCGGTGTCGATGTGCTGGAGATGCACAACCTGCTGACCGATATCGTGCAGCAACCCGAAGCACTCAAGTGGATACTGGACCGCAAGATTACGCCCGACACCGTTGGGGTGGGCCTGACCAATGAAGTGCGCAGTTGGCTCGAAGGCATGGAGCCGCGCCATCTGGCCGAATTTTTGATCGGCGGTGTGGCCGGCCAGGATCTGCCGCAAAGTGAAGGTGCCGAAGTGGTCAGGATGTACAACGACTACCTGGGCCATTCCAGCTTCATCCTACCGCCGTTGCCCAACACCCAATTCACCCGCGACACCACCTGCTGGATCTACGGCGGCGTCACGCTCAACCCCATGTATTGGCCGGCGCGGCGCCAGGAAACACTGCTCACCACCGCCATCTACACGTTCCACCCGCAGTTCACAGGCGCCGACTTCCAGGTCTGGTACGGAGACCCGGACAAGGACCATGGCCAGTCCACCCTCGAAGGCGGTGATGTCATGCCCATCGGCAACGGCATCGTGCTGATCGGCATGGGCGAGCGGACCTCCCGCCAGGCCATCGGCCAGTTGGCGCAGAGCCTGTTCGCCAAGGGCGCCGTGCATAAAGTCATCGTCGCCGGCTTGCCCAAGTCCCGCGCCGCCATGCACCTGGATACCGTGTTCAGCTTCTGCGACCGCGACCTGGTCACGGTCTTCCCCGAAGTCGTCAACGAGATCGTGCCGTTCATCATCCAGCCCGACGAAAGCCGGCCCTATGGCATGGACGTCCGCCGCGAGCACAAATCGTTCATCGAGGTGGTGGGCGAACAATTGGGCGTGCGCCTGCGGGTGGTCGAAACCGGCGGCAACAGCTTCGCCGCCGAACGCGAGCAATGGGACGACGGCAACAACGTCGTGGCGCTGGAGCCAGGCGTGGTCATCGGCTACGACCGCAACACCTACACCAACACTTTGCTGCGCAAGGCCGGGGTCGAAGTGATCACCATCAGTGCTGGCGAACTGGGCCGTGGTCGCGGCGGTGGCCACTGCATGACCTGCCCTATCGTTCGCGACCCCATCGATTACTGACGTCCATCACCCAGGCCGTCCCTACCCGGCGGCGGCCCGGCGTTCACCACACCCAGGAGAAAAGTCATGGCGTTCAACATCCACAACCGCAACCTGCTCAGCCTGGAACACCACAGCACCCGTGAGCTGCGTTACCTGCTGGACCTGTCCCGCGACCTCAAGCGGGCCAAGTACACCGGCACCGAGCAGCAGCACCTCAAGGGCAACAACATTGCGCTGATCTTTGAAAAAACCTCCACGCGTACCCGTTGTGCGTTCGAGGTGGCCGCGTACGATCAAGGCGCCAACGTCACCTACATCGACCCGAATTCCTCGCAGATCGGCCACAAGGAAAGCATGAAGGACACCGCACGTGTACTCGGGCGCATGTACGACGCCATCGAGTACCGCGGTTTCAAGCAGGAAATCGTCGAAGAGTTGGCCAAGTATGCCGGCGTGCCGGTATTCAATGGCCTGACCGATGAATACCACCCGACCCAGATGATTGCCGACGTGTTGACCATGCGCGAACACAGCGACAAGCCGCTGCATGACATCAGCTACGCCTACTTGGGCGATGCGCGCAACAACATGGGCAACTCGCTGCTGTTGATCGGCGCCAAGCTGGGCATGGACGTGCGCATCGCCGCGCCCAAGGACCTGTGGCCCCACGATGACCTGGTGCAACGTTGCAAGCAGTACGCCGAGGAAAGTGGTGCCCGCATCACCCTCACCGAAGATGCCAAGGCGGCAGTCAAGGGCGTGGACTTCATTCATACCGACGTGTGGGTATCGATGGGTGAACCCATCGAAGCCTGGGGCGAACGTATCAAGCTGCTCAAGCCCTACCAGGTCAACGCCGAGCTGATGAAGGCCAGCGGCAACCCCAGGACCAAGTTCATGCACTGCCTGCCGGCGTTTCACAACTGTGAGACCAAGGTCGGCAAGCAGATCGCCGAGCAGTACCCGGACCTCACCAACGGCATCGAAGTGACCGACGACGTGTTCGAGTCCCCGGCCTGCATTGCGTTCGAGCAAGCGGAGAACCGCATGCACACGATCAAGGCGATCCTGGTGTCGACACTGGCCGACCTGTAGATCGCCACCTGCCCAGGCGTTGCGGCTGTTAGCGTGCCGCAATAGCCGTCGGGCAGCGGCTCAAGACTTTCGATAAAGGACATTCTTCATGCGTATCGTTGTTGCACTAGGCGGCAATGCCCTGCTGCGCCGTGGCGAGCCCATGACCGCGGAAAACCAGCGCGCCAACATCCGTACCGCCGCCGAGCAGATTGCCAAGATCCACCCAGGCAACGAGTTGGTGATCGCTCATGGCAATGGCCCGCAAGTGGGCCTGCTGGCATTGCAGGGGCTGTCGTACAAGCCGGACGAGGCCTACCCATTGGACGTGCTGGGCGCCGAAACCGAGGGCATGATCGGCTACATGATCGAGCAGGAACTGGGCAACCTGCTGGACTTCGACGTGCCGTTCGCCACCCTGCTGACCCAGGTTGAAGTGGACGCTCAGGACCCTGCGTTCAAGGACCCGAGCAAGTTCATCGGCCCGGTCTACAGCAAGGATGAAGCCCAGCGCTTGGCCGCTGAAAAGGGCTGGGTGGTCAAGCCTGACGGCGACAAGTACCGCCGCGTGGTGGCAAGCCCCAGACCCAAGCGCATCTTCGAAATCCGCCCCATCAAGTGGCTGCTCGAAAAGGGCAGCATCGTGATCTGCGCCGGCGGCGGCGGCATCCCGACTCTCTATGATGAACACCGTAACCTCAAAGGGATCGAGGCGGTGATCGACAAGGACCTGTGCTCTGCACTGCTGGCCGAACAGCTCGAGGCCGACCTGCTGGTCATTGCCACCGACGTGGAGGCGGCGTACATCGACTTTGGCAAGCCAACCCAACGCGCCATCGCCCAGGCCCACCCTGACGAGCTGGACAGGCTGGGTTTCGCGGCAGGTTCGATGGGGCCCAAGGTGCAGGCGGCCTGCGACTTCGCCCGGCACACGGGCAAGGTGGCGGTGATCAGCTCGCTGGCCAACATCGAGCGCATCGTGAGCGGTACCGCCGGCACGCGGGTTTCGACCGCTGCCCCCGGGATCAGCTACCGTTGACACAGTCGGCGGGCCATGTGCCCGCCCAACCTCGTACAGGAGAGCCCATGGCCAAATATGAACCCGGTCACGTCCACATCGAGCGCACTGCGCTCAACAGCAGTGACCACAGCTATGACCTCAAGGTGGACTACGAGGCCTTCACCGACCCCCGTGAAGGCAGGGGCATTCAGTTCCGCATGCAGGGCAGCATCGAGGGCAAGCCGGTCGACGAGGTTTTCTTTCTGCCCAAGGACCAGGTGCTGCCTAGCTTTCTGATGCAACTGAGTCGCCGCGCCCAGGCCTACCTGGCCCCACCGAAGAAGTTCGAGAGCCTGGCTTCACCTCACAGGATCTACGACTGGATGTTCGAAGACATTCGCGCCAAGCTGGACGTGAAGTCCGGTGACCCCATCAAGCCTGAGCATCTGGAGTAGGGCGCTACCCGTCACGAGCAGGATCAGCTTGAGGCATACTAGCGCCCTACCCGGCCATTTCGTATTGCCCCATGCGTATCCACGTCAGCTTCATCGACCGCGTCGGCATCACTCAGGAAGTCCTGGCGCTGCTCGGTGCGCGCAACCTCAACCTCGATGCCGTGGAAATGGTGCCGCCGAACGTCTACATCGACGCGCCTACCCTCAGCCCCGCCGTACTGGAAGAGCTGCATGACGCCTTGTTCGAGGTGCAGGGCGTGGAGGCGGTGGAGGTGGTCGATATCCTGCCGGGGCAACGCCGTCACCTGCAGCTCGATGCGCTGCTGGCCGCCATGAGCGACCCCGTACTGGCGGTTGACAGGGCCGGCAAGGTGCTGCTGGCCAACCCCGCGCTGGTGGCGTTGTGTGGTCGGGAGTCGGCCGGGCGCTGCGTAGGCGAGTTGTTTGGCGACCCGGGCCTGCTGCAAGTATTGCTCGACAGCAACTTTCACCTGCCCATGCGCGAAATGCAGCTCAATGGCCAGAGCCTGCTGCTCGATGCCATGCCAATCACCCATACCGGCGGCTTGCTGACGCTCTACCCGCCTACGCGGTTGGGCGAACGGCTATCGGCCCTGCGCCATGACCATGCCGAGGGCTTCGACGCTCTGCTGGGCGAATCACCTGCCATCCGCACCCTGAAGGCTCGAGCCCTGCGCGTGGCCACCCTGGATGCACCGCTGCTGGTGCATGGCGAAACCGGCACCGGCAAGGAACTGGTGGCCCGCGCATGCCACGCGATCAGCAGCCGTCATGCGGCCCCCTTTCTGGCTCTGAACTGCGCCGCATTGCCTGAGAGCCTCGCCGAGAGCGAACTGTTCGGTTATGCACCAGGCGCCTTCACCGGCGCCCAGCGCGGCGGCAAGCCAGGGCTGATGGAGCTGGCCAACCAGGGCACGGTGTTTCTCGATGAAATCGGCGAGATGTCCCCCTACCTGCAAGCCAAGCTGCTGCGTTTTCTCAGCGACGGCAGCTTCCGCCGGGTGGGGGGCGACCGGGAAGTGAAGGTCAACGTGCGTATCATCAGCGCGACCCACCGTAACCTGGAGCAGATGGTGGCCGAGGGCACGTTCCGCGAAGACCTGTTCTACCGCCTCAACGTGTTGAACCTGCAGGTCCCACCCCTGCGTGACCGCGGCCAGGACATCCTCATGCTTGCGCACTTCTTCATGCAGCAGGCCTGCACACAGATCCAGCGGCCTGCCTGCAGGCTCACCCCCGCCACTCACAGCGCCATGCTGGCTAACCCTTGGCCGGGCAATGTACGGCAATTGCAGAACGTGATCTTTCGCGCCGCCGCCATTTGCGAAAGCAACCTGGTGGACATCGGCGACCTGGACATCGCCGGCACGTCTGTCAGTCGCACCCATGAAGGTGATGTGGCCAGCCTGGAGCAGGCTGTGGGTGATTTCGAGCGTGAACTGTTGCAACGGCTGTACACCAGTTACCCCTCGACCCGATTGCTGGCGGCCCGGCTGCACACCTCACATACCGCCATTGCCCAACGCCTGCGCAAATACGGCATTCCTGGGAAAACCTGAAGTTGTCGGCAAATGCTGCTGTTTTAGTAGACTTTTCCTAGGCGTTCCCCGGATACGTCCTTCCTCACGCCTCGTAGAATGGCGCCAGTGCAATCCCTGCCTGTCACCCCGCAAGACCACCCCAGAGTGGTCAGCGGTCCGTTATGGATTCAACGAGAGTACCTGATGTTCGAACTCGATTTTTACGGCACGCTGGTGGCCGCTTCCCTGGTGCTGCTGCTAGGTCGCGGCCTGGTCGCACGCATAGGTTTTCTGCGTGCCTACAACATTCCTGAACCGGTCGCCGGCGGCTTGGTGGTCGCGATTGCCCTGTTGGTGCTGCGCACCTTCGATGTGCAAGTTCACTTCGACACCTCCCTGCAAACACCTTTGATGCTGGCGTTCTTCGCTACCATCGGCCTGAACGCCGATTTCGCCAGCCTGAAAAAAGGTGGGCGCGCGGTGGTGCTGTTCCTGGCGGTGGTGACCAGCCTGCTGGTGGTACAGAACGCCCTGGGCATCGGTCTGGCCACGGCGCTGGGGTTGGACCCGCTGATGGGCCTGCTGGCCGGTTCGATCACCCTGTCAGGAGGCCATGGCACCGGTGCTGCGTGGGGCGCCACCTTCACCGAAAAATTCGGCCTGGCCTCGGCCTCGGAACTGGCACTAGCCTCCGCCACATTTGGATTGGTACTGGGGGGTTTGATTGGTGGCCCCGTGGCCCGCTTGCTGATCAAGCGGGTCGCTAGCCCTGGTCGCGCCGACAGCACGCCTCAGTTACCTTCAGGCTTCGAGCAGCCGGAGAAAGAACGCCTGATCACCTCGATTTCCGTGATCGAGACGCTTGCCCTGATTGCAGTGAGCCTGTTGAGCGGCACCGTTTTGAATGAGCTGCTCAAGGGTACTGCCTTCGAACTGCCAAACTTCGTCTGCGTATTGTTCGTGGGCGTGCTGCTGCGCAATGGCCTGTCAGCCTTCGGCTTTTACCAGGTGTTCGAGCGGGAAGTGTCGGTACTGGGCAATGTGAGCCTGTCGTTGTTTTTGGCCATTGCGTTGATGTCGTTGAAACTGTGGGACCTGGCTGCCCTGGCACTGCCGTTCTTCGTGCTGCTGGCGGCGCAGACGCTGCTGATGGCACTGTTCGCCATCTTCATCACCTTCCGAGTGATGGGCCGCACCTACGACGCGGCTGTCCTGTCCGCCGGCCATTGCGGCTTCGGGTTGGGGGCAACGCCGACGGCAATCGCCAACATGCAAGCGGTAACCCAGCGGTTCGGGCCTTCGCACGTGGCATTTCTGGTGGTGCCGATGGTGGGGGCGTTCTTCATTGACTTGATCAATGTGGTGGTGATCAAGGTGTATTTGGCATTGCCGTTTTTTCAGTAAGCAGGCCATGATGGCGTTGCTGAACCGCTAAGGTTAAGACTCCCGCATGATGAGCTGCGGGAGTCGTCTGTTCTGGATTCAAGATGGCTTGAACCCTGGAAGTCCCTGCTCAGCCCGCCACCGTTTCACTTCATCAACCACCGCTTGAGGGGAGGATTGAATCCCGACCCTGTGGGGGCGATAAATCAAGTTTGACGTTGCAGGATGCTGCACCAAGCGTTCAAACTCAAGTATGCCGCGAGTGTGCTCCCTGTCATTAGGAAAGTACTGAGGGTCACTGTGATATAAGGCATACACCCATTGGAAAAATTCTCGCTCAGTAAAATCAGTCATTTCTTTAGGCGTGGGTCTATTTTCCGCTTGCGCAAGACTTGCCTGTGAGCTGCTGTAGCTTGCCTTTCATTCCAGGCATGCTCTGAGGGCCTGTGAATAGCATACCGCCTATAAAGCCAAGGTTACTCAGGCATCTTTGAAACCGGGCAACCCCTGCTCTTTGCGCCACCTTTATCACAGCACCGACGACGGATCGTGTTCAATCGTTTACCCCTACTGCACTTGAGTGAAATATTAAATCAGATCCTTGTGGGTGTTCTGAAAGCACCTCAAACTTCATGACCTCCTGTGGGTGCGAACGATCCCAAGGATAAAGGACCGGATCTGCATGATAGAAACCGCAGACAAAATTCATGATTTTTCAGTCAGGCGAGATGGTTTATTCTGTATGACCCACTATTCCTGATAGATCAAATACATATTTCAATAAACTTCACCAGCAGATTATTAATATCATAAACATTTTTGCTTCAGAAACACTGGCTTTATGGTGTATTTCCCATTCCTTGTTTGATTCCCCGATGCACGGTTGCTTATTCAAAACAGTGGAACACGCGTCGCCGTATCGAATTCAATACACCGTATCTGAATCGCTACACCTCCAACTCCAAGGTGGGCCGAGAGATTAACGGCGTCATATAGCAAAACCAACGTTTTATCGTATCGATTTCGTTACACCGTCTTACTCGATCTTCAGCAAGCTGGCATTCCCTCCCTGTATCCACAGGGCCCAGCGCTAGTTGGCCACGTTATTGCTTACTGAAAACCCACCAGAGCGCGAACCTAATCGCGCCACCCGGTCCACGAGGATTTTTCATGAGCGAGTTGCGTTTCACCGACGACCACGAATGGCTGCGTGTAGAAGCTGATGGCAGCGTCATCGTAGGTATCACTGCCTACGCCCAGCATGCACTGGGGGATGTGGTGTTCGTGCAGCTGCCGGAGCTGCAGCACTATGACAAAGGCAGCGAAGCGTCCACCGTAGAGTCGGTCAAGGCTGCTAGCGGGGTGTACATGCCGCTGTCCGGCGAGGTGATCGAGGTCAACGCCCAACTCGAAGAGCGCCCCGAGCTGGTCAACGAGGACCCGCTGGGCGAAGGCTGGTTCTTCCGCATCAAGCCTGCCGACGCCAGCGCTGTGAGCGCCCTGCTCGACCAGGAGGCCTATGACCGCCTGCTCAACGCCAACGACGACGCCTGAGGAATCACGCCATGACCATCAACCTCAGCACTGCCAATGAGTTCATTGCCCGTCACATCGGGCCACGCAGCGAAGACGAGCAGGCCATGCTCGCCACCCTGGGCTTCGACTCGCTGGAGGCCATGACCGACGCCGTCATCCCCGCCAGCATCAAGGGCACCAGCGTGCTGGGCACGGACGATGGGCACAGCGAAGCGGATGCGCTCGCCGCCCTGAAGGCCATCGCCGGCAAGAACCAACTGTTCAAAAGTTACATAGGCCAGGGTTACTACAACACCCACACGCCCGCGCCCATCCTGCGCAATCTGCTGGAGAACCCGGCGTGGTACACCGCGTACACGCCCTACCAGCCAGAAATTTCCCAGGGCCGGCTGGAAGCTCTGCTCAATTTCCAGACCCTGATCAGCGACCTCACAGGGTTACCGATCGCCAATGCGTCGCTGCTCGATGAGGCAACGGCCGCTGCCGAGGCCATGACGTTCTGCAAGCGCCTGTCGAAGAACAAGGCCAGCAACCGCTTCTTTGCCTCAATGCATTGCCACCCCCAGACCCTCGATGTACTGCGTACCCGCGCTGAACCTCTGGGCATCGAAGTCGTGATAGGCGACGAGCAGACGCTCGACGATGCCAGCCCGTTCTTCGGCGCCTTGCTGCAATACCCCGCCAGCACCGGTGGTATCTTCGATTACCGGGAGGTGGTGCAACGGTTCCACCACGCCAATGCGCTGGTGGCCGTGGCGGCGGACCTGTTGGCCTTGACCCTGTTGACCCCGCCTGGCGAGTTCGAGGCCGATGTGGCCATTGGCAGCGCCCAGCGCTTTGGCGTGCCCCTGGGCTTCGGCGGGCCTCATGCGGCCTACTTCGCTACCCGCGATGCCTTCAAGCGCGACATGCCAGGGCGCCTGGTGGGCGTGTCGATAGACCGCTTCGGCAAGACGGCACTGCGCTTGGCCATGCAGACACGTGAGCAGCACATTCGCCGCGAAAAGGCCACCAGCAACATCTGCACCGCCCAGGTGCTGCTTGCCAACATTGCCAGCATGTTCGCCGTGTATCACGGCCCTGAAGGTCTCACGCGCATTGCCCAACGTACCCATAGCCTGACCGCCATCCTGGCCCAGGGCTTGCGTGCAATGGCTGTGACGGTGGTGGGCGACACGGCATTCGACACCCTGACCCTGGCCACTGGCGATGCCACCCTCGGCCTGCACGAAAAAGCCCGTGCACAAGGCATCAACCTGCGTCAGGTCGATGCCGGCCATGTGGGCGTATCGCTGGATGAAACCACCACTCCGGCGGATGTGCAGGCGCTGTGGCAGCTGCTTGGCGATGGTCAAACGCAACCTGACTTCCAGGCGCTGGCCGCCAGCAGCGGTACGCTGCTGCCCGAGGCCTTGTTGCGCCGCTCGACGTTCCTGGAACACCCCGTGTTCAACCGCTATCACAGCGAAACGGAGTTGATGCGTTACCTGCGCAAGCTGGCCGACAAGGACTTGGCCCTGGACCGCAGCATGATCCCGCTGGGCTCGTGCACCATGAAACTCAACGCTGCCAGTGAAATGATCCCGGTCACCTGGGCAGAATTCGGCAACCTGCACCCCTTCGCCCCGGCGCAGCAGAGCCAGGGCTACCTGCAATTGACGTCGGAGTTGGAGGCCATGCTCTGCGCAGCCACGGGCTACGATGCCGTATCGCTGCAACCTAACGCCGGTTCTCAGGGCGAGTACGCGGGCCTGCTGGCGATCCGCGCCTATCACCGCAGCCGCAACGAGGGGCATCGCGACATCTGCCTGATCCCTTCTTCAGCCCACGGCACTAACCCGGCAACGGCCAACATGGCCGGCATGCAGGTGGTGGTCACGGCCTGCGACGCGCGCGGCAACGTCGACGTCGCCGACCTGCGTGCCAAGGCCATCGAGCACCGTGAACGCCTGGCAGCGCTGATGATCACCTACCCGTCCACCCACGGGGTGTTCGAGGAGGCGATAGGCGAGATTTGCGCCATCATCCACGACAACGGCGGCCAGGTTTACATCGACGGTGCCAACATGAACGCCATGGTCGGTCTGTGCGCACCGGGCAAATTCGGGGGCGATGTGTCGCACCTGAACCTGCACAAGACCTTCTGCATTCCCCATGGCGGCGGTGGTCCGGGCGTTGGGCCGATCGGTGTGAAATCGCACCTGGCGCCCTTCCTCCCGGGCCATGCTGCCCTGGGCACTGCCGAAGGCGTGGTATGCGCCGCACCCTTCGGCAGCGCCAGCATCCTGCCGATCACCTGGATGTACATTCGCATGATGGGCGGCGCAGGGCTCAAACGGGCTTCGCAGATGGCCATCCTCAATGCCAACTACATCGCCCGCCGCCTGGAGGAGCACTACCCGGTGCTGTACACCGGCGGCAATGGCCTGGTCGCCCACGAATGCATCCTGGACCTGCGCCCGCTCAAGGACAGCAGTGGCATCAGCGTCGACGACGTGGCCAAGCGGTTGATCGACTACGGCTTCCATGCCCCGACCATGTCGTTCCCGGTGGCAGGCACGCTGATGATTGAGCCGACCGAAAGCGAATCCCGGGAAGAACTGGACAGGTTCTGCGCGGCCATGATCCAGATCCGCGAGGAAATCCGTGCGGTAGAGGACGGCACGTTGGACAAGGATGACAACCCGCTCAAGAACGCGCCGCACACCGCAGCGGAACTGGTGGGCGAATGGGCTCATGGTTACTCCCGCGAGCAAGCGGTCTACCCGCTGCCTGGCCTGGTGGAAAGCAAGTACTGGCCGCCTGTGAGCCGGGTCGACAACGTCTTCGGCGACCGCAACCTGGTCTGTGCCTGCCCCTCGATCGAAAGCTACCAGGACGCCTGACAGCGCCGGATCGTGAGTGTGTCATTCGCCTGGCGGTCAATGTCCCCGGACATTGACCGAAAACCCATGCAAGGAGTCATCGATGTCCGAAACACTGCTCAAAACCCCACTGCATGCCCTGCACCTGGAACTGGGTGCGCGCATGGTGCCCTTCGCGGGCTACGACATGCCGGTGCAGTACCCTCTGGGTGTGCTTAAAGAGCACCTGCACACCCGAGAACAGGCCGGGTTGTTCGACGTCTCGCACATGGGGCAGATACTGCTCAAGGGTAGCGACGCTGCCAGGGCGCTGGAAACGCTGGTGCCGGTCGATATCATCGACCTGCCCGTTGGCATGCAGCGCTACGCCATGTTCACCAACGAACACGGCGGCATCCTCGACGACCTGATGGTCGCCAACCTGGGTGACGACACGCTGCTGCTGGTGGTGAACGCCGCCTGCAAGGATCAGGACCTGGCGCACTTGCAGCGGCATATCAGCCAACGTTGCGAGGTACAGCCACTGTTCGATCAACGTGCTCTGCTCGCCTTGCAAGGGCCGGCAGCGGCCAAGGTCCTGCAGCGTCTGGCGCATGAAGTGGCGGACATGACGTTCATGCAGGTGCGACCTGTCACGTTGCTGGGCCACCTGTGCTGGGTCAGTCGGTCGGGCTACACCGGGGAGGATGGTTATGAAATCTCCGTGCCGGTGGCAGGTGCCGAGACGCTCGCCAGAGCGCTGCTCAAGCAGCCAGAGGTCCAGCCGATCGGGCTGGGGGCCCGTGACTCGTTGCGTCTGGAAGCCGGCCTGTGCCTGTATGGCCATGACATGAACGCCGACACTTCACCCGTGCAGGCGAACTTGTTGTGGGCAATGTCCAAGTCGCGCCGGGCCGATGGTGCGCGTGCTGGGGGCTTTCCGGGCGCACAGGCCATCTTCGATCAGCAACGTGAGGGTGTGAAACGCAAGCGGGTCGGTTTGCTGCCCCAGGAACGCACGCCTGTACGCGAAGGCGCCGAGATTGTCGATGCAGAAGGCACCTCGGTTGGCACCATCTGCAGTGGCGGCTTTGGACCCACACTCAGTGCCCCTGTGGCGATGGGTTATGTGGACACCGAACAGTCCGCACTGGACACGCTTCTATATGCACTCGTGCGTGGAAAGAAGGTGGCCTTGAAAGTCAGTAAAACCCCATTCGTTGCGCCCCGTTACTATCGCGGTTGAGGCAGACTCATCAGCGGCGTGGCAACGTTCAGCATCTTCGTTTGCGAACGTTGCCCGCGCCACTGCGAACATGGCGCCAGGCCAGGCACCATGCACTGTTCGGCGGTTTGGCCGCTGGTTGTAAAACAGTCACTTTCCACCCGCTGGAAGGCTTGTTTTTCGCTCGGCAGTTGGCGTAGAGTCAACGCACTGTGTTTGCATGGGTCGCAACAGTTCGTGACCTGGGCCAGTAGCCGCAATCTGCTACAACCCGTTCGACGTCTCTTACTTTCCTGCAACCCAGCCCAGTACTCTTTTGCTTGTTTGAAAGCGAAAGAAAACTGTCATCCAAACCTAAGTTTCATAGGAAATAAGATTATGTCTACCCGTCAGAACGGTATCGTCAAGTGGTTCAATGACGAAAAAGGCTACGGCTTCATCACCCCAGAAAGCGGTGCTGATCTGTTCGTGCACTTCCGCGCCATCGAAGGCAACGGCTTCAAAAGCCTGAAAGAAGGCCAGAAGGTCACTTTCGAAGCCGTTCAAGGCCAAAAAGGTATGCAAGCTGACAAGGTACAGGTTGCTGAATAAGCCTTGTCACCTTCCAAAAAGCCCCTGCTCAGTGCAGGGGCTTTTTTTTGCCCGTAGAATGGCGCCTTTGCATGATGGAGCTGTTCTGCATGTCCAAGCCTGTGCTGCTTCCCCAAGGTGATTTCCCTCCGGTCGGCCTGGGCAGGCGCCTGGCCGCGGTGTTCTATGACTTTTTACTGTGTACGGCCCTGCTGATCGTCACTGCGGGCCTCTACAAGATGGTCCAGATGGCGATCATCGGCCAACAGCGTATGCGCGAACTTACCGAAGCAGGCGCGCTCGACGGCGACCCTTTGCTGTCCACGGTGCTGCTGTTCGTGCTGTTCGGTTTCTTCGCCAAGTTCTGGACCCATGGCGGGCAGACGCTGGGCATGCAGGTCTGGGGCGTGCGTGTGCAGAACGCCGATGGCTCGCCCATCACGCTCTGGCAGGCGCTGTTGCGGTTTATTGTTTCCATTGCCTCGTGGCTGTGCCTGGGACTGGGTTTTTTCTGGGCCCTGATCGACAAGCGCAAACGCAGCTGGCATGACATCTACTCCGAGAGCCAACTGGTTCGAGTCCCCAAGCCGAAGAAATGAGCGCTCTACTCAAGCGGCAGCGGCCATGAAACACAAGGGGCCGCAATAGCGGCCCCCAGGGTCAAGCACGCAGCCATGGGGCTGCGCAGCAGGCTTATCCAGCGCGGCGCAACAACCACAAGCCTGCCACGGCACAGATGCCGGCTGGCAGCACCACCGCAAGCAACGGCGGGAAGCCGAACACCTGGCTGGATGGGCCCAGCAGGTCCTGAGCGATACGGAACACGAAGCCCACCAGCACGCCGGTGAAGACACGCTGACCAAGCGTCACCGAGCGCAGCGGGCCGAAGATGAACGAAATGGCCATGAGTACCAGGGCTGCCGTGATGGCCGGTTGCAGGACCTTGGTCCAGAACGCCAGCCAGTAGCGGGCATTGTTCAACCCTTGGTCGGACAGGTAGTGGATGTAGTCCCACAGGCCGGTGATCGACAGCGATTCAGGCGCCAGCACCACCGTGTTGAGCAACTGCGGCGTGACCGACACATCCCACTGTTCTTCAGGGTTTTGCACGACTTCGGTACGGTCACCATGGAACAGCGTGGTGCGCACATCGGTCAGCAGCCAGTGATCGTTTTCGTAACGCGCCCGGCGCGCGAAGCTGGAGCTGATGATCTTGCGCTGGTCGTCGAACCGGTAGCGGGTCACACCCAGCAGAAGGCCGTTGGGCTGCACGGAGTTGATGTGCACGAACTCCTCGCCCTGCCGGTGCCACATGCCGCGCTTGGAGCTTTGCGCTTCACCGCCACCCTGGGCGAGGGAGCGATCGGCCTGGGCTTTGTTTTCGGTAACCGGTGCCACGTACTCGCCGATCAGGAGGCCAACCAGCATCAGCACCAGCATTGGTTTCATCACCGCCCAGACGATGCGACCGATCGACACCCCAGCAGCGCGCATGATGGTCAGCTCGCTGCTGCTGGCCAGCGTACCCAGGCCGATCAGGCAGCCGATGAGCGCGGCCATCGGCAGCATGTCGTACAGGCGCCGCGGTGCGGTGAGCAGCACGTACTTGCCTGCTTCGAGCACCGTGTAGGTATCGCTCAGGTCGCCCATTTCGTCGATGAAGGCGAACAGCGAGGCCAGCCCCAGGATGATGCCCAGGACAGCCAGAATAGCCACCAGCACGCTTTGGCCGATATAACGATCGAGCTTAGCCACGGGCCACCTCCGCACGACGGGCTGCGCGCTTGAGGCGAAGAGGTTCCCAGTACATCAGGCCCAGGCCGATGAGCAGGAACAGCCCATGCACCCACCACATGCCAAGGGCGATGGGCAGCTTGCCCTTCTCGAGTGCACCGCGCACGGAAATCAGCATTGTCAGGTACGCCATGTACAGAAGGATGGCTGGCAGCAGCTTGAGGAAACGCCCCTGCCGAGGATTGGCCCGTGACAGCGGCACGGCGAGCAGGGTCACGATGAACACCAGGATCGGCAGTGACAGACGCCATTGCAACTCGGCGCGTTCACGCAGGTCCGTAGCGCCGAATAGTTGGGTAGTGGGAATGGCCTCCCGCTCGGTGACCTCCTCGCTGACTTCAGGCTTGGGCAACAACACGCCATAGGTGTCGTACTTGATGGCGCGGTAGTCGGCCTGGCCTGGGTTGCCGTCGTAGCGGTAGCCGTTTTCGAGCACCAGATAACGGTTGCCATCGGCCTGGATTTCCTGGTGCCCGCGCTCGGCCACCAGCACCGACGGGGCGCGGTCCTTGGTCTTGTCCTGGTTGAAGCGTTTTTCGGAGATGAACACGCCGCCCAGGTTTACCCGGTCATCTGAAAGCTGCTCGGTGTAGGTCACCCGCGAACCATCGCGCAGGGTCTGGAAGCGGCCCGGCACCAGGGTGTCGAATTCGGTCAGGGCATCCTGCTGGCTGATGATCTTCTGCACCTGGGCCACGCCCAGGGGTGCAAGGCTCAGGCTCAGCCAGGCCACCAGCAGGGCCACCAGCGCTGCAGGCGCCATGGTCATGGCCAGCAAGCGCTGCTGGCTCATGCCGGTGGCCGACAGCACGGTCATTTCGCTTTCCAGGTACAGCCGGCCATAGGCCAGCAGAATACCCAGGAACAACCCCAGCGGCAGGATCAGTTGCAGGAAGCCCGGCAGGCGGAACCCCATGATCAGGAACAGTACGCCAGGGTCGAGCACCCCCTGTGCAGCCTGGGCCAGGTATTTGATGAAGCGCCCGCTCATGATGATCACCAGCAGCACGGCGCTGACGGCGCTCAAGGTCACCAGGACCTCGCGGGAAAGATAACGAAAGACGATCAAACCAGACACTCCTGGGTTGTCAGCACGGACTGCCAATCGATGGCACCAGACGATGACTTAGTACATCCAAGGCCAATGCTGGTTCGCCCAAGGCGAACCTCCATATAAAGTGCGCGCATTATCCTGTGATTGACCGCGCCTGTCACTTGGCCGCGCATCGCACAGCACGCCGGGGTTGTCAGCACGCCGGCCGCAGGCTCAAACTGGCAGCTTTTCCACTGGCCTGCCACTGCGCAGCCAGTCGCGTTCCAAGCGCCGGCCAGCACGGCGCCACACGTATCGATCATTCGGGGACCCTGAGATGGAACTGGTTGTAAAAAGCGTAGCCGCTGCATCGCTCAAGACCGCAACGCTGGTCATCCCAGTCGGTGAAAAACGTGCCTTGGGCACCGTGGCCCAGGCCGTGGACCTGGCAAGCGAGGGCGCCATCAGTGCGGCGCTCAAGCGTGGCGACCTGGTGGGCAAGCCTGGCCAGACGCTGCTGCTGCACGCCGTTGCAGGCCTGAAGGCCGAGCGTGTGCTGCTGGTGGGTAGCGGCAAGGACGAGGCACTGGGTGATCGCACCTGGCGCAAGCTGGTGGCCAGCGTTGCCGGCGTGCTCAAGGGCCTCAACGGTGCCGACGCCGTTCTGGCACTCGATGACATTGCGCTGAGCAACCGCGATGCAGGCTATGGCAAATATCGCCTGCTGGCCGAAACCCTGCTCGACGGCGAGTACGTGTTCGATCGTTTCAAAAGCCAGAAAGCCGAGCCTCGTGCGCTGAAAAAAGTCACCCTGCTCACCACCAAGCTCGGCCAGGCCGACGTGGAGCGCGCCGTGCGCCACGCCAATGCCATCGCCACTGGCATGGCCTATACCCGTGACCTGGGCAACCTGCCGCCCAACCTGTGCCATCCAAGCTACCTGGCCGAGCAGGCCAAGGAGCTGGGCAAGGCGCACAAAGGCCTGAAAGTCGACGTGCTGGACGAGAAGAAGATCAAGGACCTGGGCATGGGCGCGTTCTACGCCGTCGGCCAGGGCAGCGATCAACCTCCGCGCCTGATCGTGCTCAACTACCAAGGCGCCAAGAAAGGCGACAAGCCTTTCGTGCTGGTGGGCAAGGGCATCACCTTCGACACTGGCGGCATCAGCCTAAAGCCCGGTGCCGGCATGGACGAGATGAAATACGACATGTGCGGCGCAGCCAGCGTGTTCGGCACCCTGCGTGCGGTGCTGGAACTGCAGCTGCCCATCAATCTGGTGTGCTTGCTCGCCTGTGCCGAGAACATGCCCAGCGGCGGCGCCACTCGCCCCGGTGACATCGTGACCACCATGAGCGGCCAGACCGTTGAGATTCTCAACACCGACGCCGAAGGTCGCCTGGTACTGTGCGATACCCTCACCTACGCCGAGCGCTTCAAACCCCAGGCGGTGATCGATATCGCCACGCTTACCGGCGCCTGCATCGTCGCCCTGGGCAGCCACACCAGCGGTCTGATGGGCAACAACGACGCGCTGGTCAGCCAACTGCTCGAGGCGGGCAAGCGTGCCGATGACCGCGCCTGGCAATTGCCGCTGTTCGACGAATACCAGGAACAACTGGACAGCCCGTTCGCCGACATGGGCAACATCGGCGGCCCGAAAGCCGGCACCATCACCGCCGGTTGCTTCCTGTCGCGATTCGCCAAGGCCTATGACTGGGCGCACCTGGATATCGCGGGTACCGCCTGGATCAGCGGCGGCAAGGACAAGGGTGCCTCCGGTCGCCCGGTGCCCTTGCTGACCCAGTACCTGCTGGACCGCGCTGGCGCCTGACCGCAACCGCCGGCAGTGCCTCGGGCATTGCCGGCTGACGGAACCCACATGAGCAAAGTCGACTTCTACATACTGCCTACCGATTCGCTGGAGGCGCGCCTGGATTTCGCCTGCAAGCTGTGCGACAAAGCCTGGCGGCTCGGCCATCGCGTCTACCTGCACTGCCAGGATGAGGATCAGCGTGCCGCTTTGGACACGCGTTTATGGGCATTCAGGGGCGAAGCCTTCGTGCCCCATGACCTGGCAGAAGATCACGCCGATGCGAGCGTGGCGCTTGGCGTCGGTGATCACGCCCAGGGGCACCAGGACTTGTTGATCAACCTGGGCGCCGATGTTCCCGGCTTTGTCAGCCAGTTCGAGCGGGTTGCCGAGATCGTGGTTGAAGAGGCAGCGATCCGCCAATCGGCGCGTGAGCGATTCCGTTTCTACCGTGAACAAGGCTATGCTCTGCAAGACCACCGCTTACAGCGATTTTGATGACGATGGACAAGCACGCTCCCCTGCCCGGCTCTACCCACCTGCTCGACGATCTTGAGTCGATTCGCCAATTGCTTGGCGATGCCGACCTGCAACCGCCTTTGCTCACCGACACGGTGGAGCAGGTGCCTGCACGCGTTGACGCCGCTGCCGATCCGGCTGCCAGCGACACCGCCCAGGACGACCCGCAGGCACGTCGCCAGGACACCCTGCTGCACCTTGAAAGCGAACTGCGCGCTGCAGCGCAGATGATCATGCAGGATGTGATCAACGACTTTACCCCGCACATCGAAAACGAGATCAAGCGTCGCCTCGATGCGCGCATCGAGCGGTTGATCAAGCGTTCGGAGTGAAGGGGCTGCCGGGCACCTGCTCTTCACCCGCCTGCAAGCTACTGCTCCTACTGGCGAAGCTGTAACGTTCTGCTGCGGCGCAGGACGCTTGCCGTCACGCGGCTGTCTTTCCCCGCACCGGGCAAACCCGCCCAGCAGCCGCTTGTCGCCTGCGCCCTCCGGCTTGGTTATACTTCCCGGCTTTCCCGAATAAATGCACAGGGTCCCGCCGCGCATGGATAAGACCTACCAGCCGCACGCCATCGAAACTTCCTGGTACAACACCTGGGAAGCCGAAAACTATTTCGCTCCACAAGGTGCAGGCGAGTCCTACACCATCATGATTCCGCCGCCGAACGTGACCGGCAGCCTGCACATGGGCCATGGTTTCAACAACGCGATCATGGATGCCCTGATCCGCTTCCGCCGCATGCAGGGTCGCGACACCCTCTGGCAGCCTGGTACCGACCACGCGGGCATCGCCACGCAGATGCTGGTCGAGCGCCAGCTTGAAGCCAAGGGCCTGAACCGTCATGACCTGGGCCGCGAACAGTTCCTGGAAAAAATCTGGGAGTGGAAAGACCAGTCGGGCGGCAACATCAGCCGGCAGATTCGTCGGCTCGGCTCCTCCGTGGACTGGAGCCGCGAGCGCTTCACCATGGACGATGGCCTGTCCGAAGCGGTCAAGGAAGCGTTCGTGCGCCTGCATGAAGACGGCCTGATCTACCGGGGCAAGCGCCTGGTCAACTGGGATACCAAGCTGCACACCGCCATTTCCGATCTGGAAGTCGAGAGCCACGACGAGAAAGGTCACCTGTGGAACCTGCGCTACCCGCTGGCCGACGGTGCCACCACCGCCGAGGGGCTGGATTACCTCGTGGTCGCCACCACGCGTCCGGAAACCCTGCTGGGTGACGCTGCCGTCGCGGTCAACCCCACCGACGAACGCTACCAGGCCCTGATCGGCAAGTTCGTCGAGTTGCCGCTGGTTGGCCGTCGCATCCCTATCGTTGCCGATGACTACTGCGACCCTGAGTTCGGCACCGGTTGCGTCAAGATCACCCCGGCCCACGACTTCAACGACTATGAAGTCGGCAAGCGTCATAACCTGCCGCTGCTGAACATTTTCGACAAGAATGCCGTGGTGCTGCCAGCAGCCCAGGCATTCAACCTCGATGGTTCGCTCAATGACCAGGTAGACACCGCCCTGCCGTCCCAGTACGCCGGCCTCGATCGCTTCGTTGCACGTAAGCAGATCGTTGCCGACCTGGAGGCTCAGGGCCTGCTGGTCGGCATCGACGACCATGCCTTGAAAGTGCCCAAGGGCGACCGCTCGGGCACCATCATCGAACCGTGGCTGACCGACCAGTGGTACGTTTCCACCAAGCCGCTGGCCGAGCCTGCCATCGCTGCGGTCGAGGATGGCCGTATCCAGTTCGTGCCCAAGCAGTACGAGAACATGTACTTCTCCTGGATGCGCGACATTCAGGATTGGTGCATCAGCCGGCAGCTGTGGTGGGGCCATCGCATCCCGGCCTGGTACGACGAGGCGGGCCGGGTCTATGTCGGGCGCAACGAGGAGGAAGTGCGCAGCAAGCACGGCCTCGGCGCGGACGTGAACCTGCGCCAGGATGACGACGTGCTCGACACTTGGTTCAGCTCGGGCCTGTGGACCTTCTCAACCCTGGGCTGGCCGGAGCAAACCGAGTTCCTCAAGAAATTCCACTCCACCGATGTGCTGGTCACCGGCTTCGACATCATCTTCTTCTGGGTTGCGCGCATGATCATGTTGACCATGCACCTGATCAAGAACGAGGACGGCACGCCCCAGGTTCCGTTCAAGACCGTGTACGTGCACGGCCTGGTGCGTGACGGCCAGGGCCAGAAGATGTCCAAGTCCAAGGGCAACGTGCTGGACCCGCTGGACATCGTCGACGGCATCACCCTCGATGCCCTGCTGGAGAAACGCACCAGCGGCATGATGCAGCCCAAGCTGGCCGAGAAGATCGCCAAGCAGACCAAGGCCGAGTTCCCCGAGGGTATCGCCAGCTACGGTACCGACGCCCTGCGTTTCACGTTCTGCTCCTTGGCCTCGACCGGTCGCGACATCAAGTTCGACATGGGCCGCGTCGAAGGCTATCGCAACTTCTGCAACAAAATCTGGAACGCCGCCCGCTACGTGCTGGACAAGGGTGAGGACTGTGGGCAGAACGGCGAGGCCTACGAGCTGTCGCTGGCCGACCGCTGGATCATCTCGCAGTTGCAGCGCACCGAAGCTGAAGTGACCCGTCAGCTCGAACAGTTCCGCTTCGACCTGGCCAGCCAGGCACTGTACGAATTCATCTGGAACCAGTACTGCGACTGGTACCTGGAGCTTTCCAAGCCAGTGTTGTGGGATGAGCAGGCCCCTGTGGAACGCGCCCGTGGCACGCGCCGCACCCTGGTTCGCGTGCTGGAGGTGGCACTGCGCCTGGCCCACCCGTTCATGCCGTTCATCACCGAGGAAATCTGGCAGCGTATTGCACCGTTGGCCGGCGTCGAAGGCAGGACCATCATGCTGCAGCCCTGGCCCCAGGCCAATGACGCACGCATCGACGTGGCCGCCGAAGGCGACATCGAGTGGCTCAAGGAGCTGATGGTCGGCTTGCGCAACATTCGCGCTGAAATGAACATCGGCCCTGGCAAACCCCTGCCGCTGTTCCTGAAGAACGCCAGCGCCGACGACCAGCGCCGCCTGCAGGAAAACGAAGCCTTGCTCAAGAAATTGGCCAAGGTCGAATCGTTCACCGTGCTGGGCGACAACGACGAGGCGCCATTGTCCGCCACGGCGCTGGTGGGTGACCTTCAGGTGCTGGTACCGATGGCCGGGCTGATCGACAAAAATGCCGAACTGGCTCGCCTGAACAAGGAAATCCAGCGCCTGCAAGGCGAAGTGGCGCGCGTGGGCGGCAAGCTGTCCAACGCCGCGTTCGTCGACAAGGCACCGCCTGCCGTCATCGAGAAGGAGCGCGCCAAGCTGGCCGAGTCCGAGCAGGCGTTGGCGAACTTCACCGAGCAGCATGCGCGGATTGCAGCGCTGTAACCTGACCGTGCAGTGCTGACTGACGAGGGCTCAGCCCTCGTTCGCGGCCAGCCCCGGGGCAACCGGGCCGGCCGCGACCGGGCCGTCCAACGGTCTGGGGGCCAGCACCTGCAACACCGGACCCGAGCATGACCCAGAGCAAACCCACCCTGCACCCGCGTAACCGCCATCAAGGGCGCTACGATTTTCCCAGCCTGATCAAGGCACACCCTGATCTGGCGCGCTTCACCCTCACCAACCCCCATGGCAAACCCAGCATCGATTTCGCCAACCCCGAAGCGGTGCGAGTGTTCAACCGTGCCCTGCTCAAGGCCCAGTACGGGATCCAGCATTGGGACATCCCCGCCAACTACCTGTGCCCGCCGATTCCAGGTCGCGCCGACTACCTTCATGTGGCCGCCGACCTGTTGGCTGCCGATAACGCAGGCCAGCTCCTCAAAGGCGCTCAGGTGCGCGTGCTCGACATCGGCGTGGGTGCCAACTGCATCTACCCGCTGCTGGGCCATAGCGATTACCGCTGGCGCTTTCTGGGCTCGGACATCGATCCGGTAGCATTGGCGTCGGCCAAGGCGATCATTCAGGCCAATGGCTTGGACAAGGTCATCAACCTACGCCAGCAGAGCAACCCTGCGCATATTCTCAGCGGCCTGCTCAAGGACGACGAGCGCTTCGACCTGACCCTGTGCAACCCGCCCTTCCATGCCTCACGCGAGGAAGCCACCCGTGGCAGCCAGCGCAAATGGAAGAACCTGGGCAAGCAGGACCCCAAGCGCAAGCTGCCCGTGCTGAACTTCGGTGGCCAGAACAACGAACTGTGGTGCGAAGGCGGTGAAATCCGCTTCGTCACCCAGCTGATCAACGAGAGCGCGCAATACGCCAACCAGACACTGTGGTTCACCAGCCTGGTGTCGAAGGCCAGTAACCTGGCGGCACTGGAGGCAGTCTTGAAAAAGACGGGGGCCGCGGCTGTGCGCGTTGTCGAAATGGGCCAAGGACAGAAACAGAGCCGCATGCTCGCCTGGAGCTTCCATGACGATGCTGCGCGCCAGGCATGGCGCGCCAAGCCCATTTCACAGGCATGAAAAAACCGCGCTCGGGCAACCCGGGCGCGGTCAGGTCACTGCATCGACAATTACTTGTTGATGGCGTCGGTCAGCACTTTGGCCGGTACGAACTTGACGACTTTCTTGGCAGCGATTTCGATGGCAGCGCCAGTCGAAGGGTTGCGGCCGGTACGGGCAGGACGCTCGGAGACTTTCAGCTTGCCGATGCCTGGCAGGGTGATTTCAGCGCCGTTTTCCAGTTGGTCGGCAACGATCTGGCCCAGTTGCTCCAGAGCGTTCTTGGCGGTGGCTTTAGGCGCTGCGATCGATTCGGCGATGTCGGCAATCAGTTGGTCTTTGGTCAATGCCATGGTGGTGTTCCTTCCCTATCAAATTCGATGGTTATGCAGCGAACGACGACGTTATCGGGCCAGCCCCGACGAGATTGGAGGGCCGCGCCAATTGGGTATGTAGATACGCAAATCAGCGTTTGGTTCGACACGCCGAGCGCGTACTGCAGCAATGCGCCACAACAGGGGCGCAAGACGGCGCAAAACTACCACAGCAGCGGATAAATATCCGCTGCCACCCCTGATTTAATGCAGGTTTTCAGGCCTTGATGATGAAAAGACCGCAGATTTGAGTAAAAAACCGCCAACCTGCGATTCTGCTTCGATCCGCCCACTGAATCACCCAGCGTCTGAGGTAAACTTCAGTGCTTTTGTACCTGTCCGAGACTCCCCATGCCAATCCGACATTGCATCGTTCACCTGATCGACAAAAAGCCCGATGGCAGCCCTGCCGTGTTGCACGCACGTGACGCCGAGCTCGCGGCCTCGGACGCCATCGAGAACCTGCTAGCCGACCTCAATGACAGCTACAACGCCAAACAAGGCAAGGCTTGGGGGTTCTTCCACAGCGAGTCCGGCGCTTATCCGCTCAGTGGCTGGCTGAAACAGTACCTAGAGCAGGAGCAGGATTTCACCGCCTTCAGCCGGCAGGCTGTGGAGCATCTGCAAAAGCTGATGGAAGAGTCCAATCTGTCCACCGGCGGGCACGTTCTGTTCGCGCATTACCAGCAAGGCATGACCGAATACCTGGCCATCGCATTGCTGCACCACAGCGAAGGCGTTGCCGTGAACGCCGCGCTCGATGTCATGCCTTCGCGGCACCTGGACCTGGGTCAGTTGCACCTGGCAGCACGCATCAATCTTTCGGAATGGAAGAACAACCAGAACTCCAAGCAGTACATCTCGTTCATCAAAGGCAAGAACGGCAAGAAAGTCTCGGATTACTTCCGTGACTTCATCGGTTGCCAGGAAGGTGTGGACGGGCCGGGCGAGACGCGCACGCTGCTCAAGGCGTTCAGTGACTTCGTGGAAAGCGAGGACCTGCCTGAGGCCTCTGCCCGCGAAAAGACCCAGACGCTGGTGGACTACGCCACCACGCAGACCAAGTTGGGCGAACCGGTGACGCTCGAAGAACTGTCCAGCTTGATCGATGAGGATCGGCCCAAGGCGTTTTACGACCATATCCGCAACAAGGACTACGGGTTGTCACCGGAGATTCCTGCCGATAAGCGCACCCTCAACCAGTTCCGTCGCTTCACCGGCCGTGCCGAAGGGCTGTCGATCAGTTTCGAGGCGCACCTGTTGGGCGACAAGGTGGAGTACGACGAAGCTGCTGGCACCTTGATCATCAAAGGTTTGCCCACGACGCTCGTGGATCAGCTCAAGCGTCGCAAAGACTGACCGCACGGCATGCAGGTTCGGCGTTGTAGGAGGACACCAGTGCCTCTTTCGCCGACTTGCGCAGGCGCTTGACCAGCCTTTCCTGGCGCAAGGCTTCGCTTTTGTCTGGCCACCGCTCCATGTAGACCAGGGCCTGGGCAGGGCTGCTTTTGAAAAAGCGTGCCCCCTGGCCTTTGCGGTGCGCCTCGAAGCGCCGCCGCGGGTCATCGCTGATGCCACAGTAGAGCGCGCCATTGGCCGCCCTGACCAGGTACACATACCATGGTTTGATTACCTGATCCGGTACTCTTTCACTCACCACAACGGTTGTATCCATCATTAACTTCATGAGCCCACTCGACGAGGGCTCATCATGCTCCATTTGCAGATTCGTCCACTGCTGGCCACTGCGGTACTCGCTGCAACTGCCAGCGCACAGGCTTCGATTGGCGCCCAGACCGCCGCCCGCATGCAGGAAAACTATAACGCCACCCCCACCCAGTGCGAGGGCAATGCCGTGCCGGCCCATGCCTGCTCTGGCGTCTTGCTGAGGTCCACGCTTCCATCTCCGTACTATCACACCTGGCATCATAGCCAGAACAGCAAGGACAAAGGTGGTGTTTCGTTTTCCTACCTGCGCAGTGACTTGCCGACCACTGGCCTGGCCGCCGATGGTCGCAGTGGCTTCACCTTGTATCCGCTGATACAGCGACCCGCT
The DNA here is from genome assembly GCF_022699445.1 of Pseudomonas sp. I3-I5. Lineage (NCBI taxonomy): Bacteria > Pseudomonadati > Pseudomonadota > Gammaproteobacteria > Pseudomonadales > Pseudomonadaceae > Pseudomonas > Pseudomonas sp. I3-I5. The sequence continues at coordinate 3,688,114 of NZ_CP093940.1, forward strand.
GGATCCCTGCGCTATGAAATGCTCTGCGCATGGCCCACCGACGGCGACACCTGGGAACGTGACAACCGGGGGTGCGGCGACAATCGACAGACACCCGAACGTGAAACGGCTTGCCATGAGCAAGGCGTGCACACGGCCGAAGACTGGATCGCACGCTTCAGGCTGACCGGCGACTACAAGCGTCAATGCGCCTTCGACATACGCCGGGCGCGCATACCGGAACGCGCGGAAGCCTTCCACCAGACCCTGCGCACGCAACGGTTGTTTGCTGACGAACTGCCCTTTGTCTGGAACGAGATAGTCATCGGCGCTTGGGATGAAGCCCGCGCGGGCGAGCTGCCCATCCAGTCATTCTTTTACATCGACGGGGAATCCGGTGCCCTGGAGCAGGCCCAGGCAGATCAGAAGGACTGGCACCGCACCCATGGCGGCTTCATACCCGTCATCAAGGTACGGCTACCCTGGCAGGCCGGCGAGCGTGCCACGTTCACCTATCACGACCGTGATCAGGCCGTTGCCGCCCCTTGAGCGTGCTGGTACGCCCGCAAGCCCTTGAATGCCTGGTGGCGTACTTTGGCCTGTAGCCAAGGTGTCCAGCCCAGCAGCAGCCCTGGCGCACCCAGGGCCTGGCGGGACCAGGCCCACAGGTCGAAGTCGTCTTGATGCCGGTGTATCAGCCCATCGCGGATCTCGAAGCGTGCCTGGATGGTGTTGACCACGTCTCGTCCGGTCTGGGCGAAGACGTAAGTGGCAGTCCATTGCGCCGAACCACCGCGCTCATCGGCACACACGTTGTCGTAGCGCAGGGAGAAATCCTTGGCGCGCCGGGTCAGCATTCGCCACATGTCGCCGGCGTCCCTGCCACGCAGCGTGCCGAAGACCGGATCACTGAACACCACGTCATCGCTGTAACAGGCGACCATGGCCTGGGCATCAAGCCGCTGGAACGCCTGGTAGAAACGGGTTATCAACTCGCGGTTGGCATCGCTCATCAAAGGGCCTTCCCTTGGGTTAAAACCGCACGATAATCCGCGTCGCGGGGTTACGCCAGTACCACCGTGAAACCATCAGACCTTCTCGCTGGTGACCTGCACATGCAACGCGCGCCCTGCCCCCAGGCCAAACACGATGGCCCCTGCACCGAGCACGGCAAACACCCAACCCAAAGCACTCCAGCCTCCGGTCAGGTCATGCACCAGGCCCACGGCGAACGGCCCCATCGACGCCAGCGTATAGCCAACGCCCTGAGCCATGCTGGAGAGGTTTGCCGCCACATGCGCATCCCTTGAGCGCAGCACGATCAAGGTGAGTGCCAGGGCAAACGTGCCACCCTGGCCCAGGCCCAACAGCACTGCCCAGCCCCACAGCCCCGACAAGGGTGCGTAAAGGCAGCCGAACAGTCCGCAAAGGGTCACCAGCATGACCACCACGATCGCCAGGCGCTGATCACGTCCACGGGTGGCCAACCAGGGTGCCGCAAGCGAGCTGAACAGTTGCATGATCACCGACCCCGACAGCACTAGGCCCGCCTGGGTTGGGCTAAGGCCGCGGCCAATCAGGATAGAGGGCAGCCAGCCGAAGACAATGTAGGCGAGCGAGGACTGCAGGCCCATGTACAGTGTGACCTGCCATGCCAGCGGATCACGCCAAAGGCCACGCACGCGATAGGCGACCTTGTGCACGCCATGACCGTTGCGCGCCTGTGGGAGCCAGACCAGCATGGCCAGGATGGCCGGTAGCATCCAGAACCCGAGTGCAGGCGCCCAGCTGTCGCCAAAGGCATGCGCCAGCGGCACGGTTGCGCCTGCTGCCATCGCCGCCCCCAGGCACAGCGCCATGGTATAGACGCCGGTCAGCGTGCCGGCATGCTGTGGAAAGTCGCGCTTGACGATACCCGGTAGCAGTACACCGATGATGCCGATACTGGCACCGGCCAGCAGGCTGCCCAGAAACAGACCCGTCGTGCCCAGGGTGCTGCGCAGGACAATGCCCAGTGCCAGGGTAGCCAGAATGCCAAGGACTACCCGCTCGCTGCCGATTCGTCGCGCCAGCATGGGCGCGAGTGGCGCGAACAGACCCAGGCACAGGACCGGCAAGGTCGTCAGCAAGCCTGCCTGCGCTGCGCTGAGCCCCAGCCCGTCAGAGACCTGCCCCAGCACCGGCGCCATGCTCGACAACGCAGGGCGCAGGTTCAAGGCCACCAGTATCAGGCCGAGCAACAGCAGCCAGGGTTTGTGCCTCACCGGCGGCTGGCTCTGCACCTGCTCGTCGTCCGCCTCGGCGTCGATGAGCAACGGATCGCTGTCATGATCCACTGCTGGGGTTTTGGGCATTCTGGATTCAGGCATTGGTAACTCGTGTCAGAGGGCGAGCAAGATCAGGTGCGTCGCCTGGGCCGCACCCGTGGTTGGATAACCTCGAAACAAAGACGCACGCCATGAGCCTTGCGGGACATGGCGAACGCAGCGACGTCACGCCAGGGCGTCGAGCAACGCCTGATTCATTTCAGGGGTGCCAATGGTGATGCGCAGGAACTGATCGATACGCGCCTGCTTGAAGTGACGCACGATGACCCCTTGCTCGCGCAACTGCGCCGCGAGGGCGGCGGCATCGTGTCGAGGATGGCGGGCAAAGACGAAGTTGGCTGCCGATGGCAGCACCTCGAAGCCACGCGCTTGCAACTCGGCCACCAACGCTTCGCGGCTGTCGATCACTTTCTGGCAGGTCTGCTGGAAATACGCTCGATCGGCGAATGCCGCTGCTGCACCGACGATGGCGGCGCGGTCCAGTGGGTAGGAGTTGAAGCTGTTCTTGATCCGCTCCAGTGCCTCGATCAGGTCCGGATGACCTACGGCCAAGCCCACCCGCAGGCCGGCCAGGGAGCGCGATTTCGACAGGGTCTGGGTTACCAGCAGGTTGTCGTAACGGTCTACCAGGCTGATCGCCGTCTGACCGCCGAAATCGATGTAGGCCTCATCGACGACCACCACCGAATCCGGGTTCTGCTGCAAGAGTTGCTCGATGGCCTGCAACGGCATCAGGCAGCCAGTCGGCGCATTGGGGTTGGGGAAAATGATACCGGCGTTGGGCTTGCGGTAGTCCTCGACACGAATCTGGAACTGCTCGTCCAGGGGCACCTGCTCATAGGCAATGCCGTACAGCCCGCAATACACCGGATAGAAGCTGTAGCTGATGTCTGGAAACAGCAGAGGCGCATCGTGCTGGAACAGGCCATGGAAGATGTGCGCCAGCACCTCGTCCGAGCCGTTGCCGACGAATACCTGGGCAGCGGTGACGCCGTAGTAGTCCGCGACCGCTTGCTTCAGGTGATCGCCATTGGGATCAGGGTACAGGCGCAGGCTCTCGTTGATTTCACCGCGCATGGCTTCGAGCGCCTTGGGCGACGGGCCATAGGGGTTCTCATTGGTGTTCAGCTTGACCAGGCGGGCAAGCTTGGGCTGTTCACCAGGAACATAGGGCACTAGCGCCTTGACGAAAGGGCTCCAGAATCGACTCATGCTCAGTTCCCCTTCTCGGTAGTCAGAATGCGGTATTCGGCACTGCGCGCGTGGGCGGTCAGCGACTCGCCGCGGGCCAGCACGGAGGCCGTGCGCCCCAGTTCGGAAGCGCCCTGCTCCGAACAGAAGATGATCGATGAACGCTTCTGGAAGTCATAGACCCCGAGCGGGGACGAGAAGCGTGCAGTGCCAGAGGTGGGCAGTACATGGTTCGGACCCGCGCAGTAGTCACCCAGTGCCTCGCTGGTGTGACGCCCCATGAAAATGGCGCCAGCGTGACGGATGTGCGGCAACCACGCCTGTGGATCTGCCACTGACAACTCGAGGTGCTCGGGCGCGATACGGTTGGCCACCTCGATGGCCTGCTGCATGTCGCGCACCTGGATCAATGCCCCCCGCCCATTGACCGACTTTTCGATGATGTCGGCCCGCTCCATGGTCGGCAGCAACTTGTCGATGCTTTCCGCGACACGGTCGAGGAATGCAGCGTCCGGGCTCACCAGGATGGCCTGGGCGTCCTCGTCGTGCTCGGCCTGGGAGAACAGGTCCATGGCGATCCAGTCTGGATCGGTCTGGCCGTCACACACCACGAGGATCTCGGAGGGGCCGGCGATCATGTCGATCCCGACCTGCCCGAACACATGGCGCTTGGCCGTGGCGACATAGATGTTGCCCGGGCCGACGATCTTGTCGACCTTGGGCACGCTGGCAGTGCCATAGGCCAGAGCAGCCACGGCCTGGGCGCCACCGACGGTGAACACGCGATCGACACCGGCGATACAGGCCGCGGCCAGCACCAGTTCGTTGACCTCGCCACGCGGTGTAGGCACCACCATGACCACCTCGCCCACACCCGCCACCTTCGCGGGAATGGCGTTCATCAGCACGGATGAGGGGTAGGACGCCTTGCCGCCAGGCACGTACAACCCGGCGCGATCCAGCGGGGTGACCTTCTGGCCCAGCACGGTGCCATCGGCTTCGGTGTACTGCCAGGAGTCCTGTTTTTGCCGCTCGTGGTAAAGACGCACGCGCTCGGCGGCTTTTTCAAGGGCCGCACGCTGGGTGTCAGTGATGCGGGTCAGTGCGAGCTCGAGCCGCTGACGATCGAGGATCAAGTCCTGGATCGAGTCGGCTTGCAGGCCATCGAAGCGCTGGGTGAACTCCACCAGGGCGTCGTCGCCGCGCTCGCGCACAGCCTTGATGATGTCGAGCACGCGCTGGTTGACCGCCTCATCGGACACACTCTCCCAGCTCAGCAGATGATCCAGATGTCGGGCGAAGTCCGGGTCAGCAGCGTTGAGACGGGCAATTGCAGTGGACACGGTCATGGCGAGGGCCTCGGTTGATGACGAATGCTCAGGCGCCCTAGGCTACCAGTCCATCCGCGCGGGCACCTGAGAAAAGTGGCTATGACGCGGATAGACGGGCGCGACAGCGAAGGTCGCGCGCAGAAGTCAGCCGCGGTGTCGCGATTCGACCGCTTTACGCAGGGTGTCGATCAGGCTCTGGATGCGGGGGTGCTGCATTTTCATGGAGGCCTTGTTGACCACCAGGCGGGAGCTGATGTCGGCGATCATCTCCTGGGGTTCCAGGCCGTTGGCACGCAAGGTGTTACCGGTATCGACCACGTCGATGATCTTGTCGGCCAGGTTGATCAGCGGCGCCAGCTCCATGGAGCCGTACAGCTTGATGATGTCGACCTGACGGCCTTGCTCGGCATAGTAACGTTTGGCCACGTTGACGAACTTGGTGGCCACCCGCAGACGCCCCTTGGGCTCTGGCGCACCAACCACCCCGGCGGTCATCAGCTTGCAGCGGGCAATCTGCAGGTCCAGCGGTTCGTAGAGACCTTGGCCGCCGTACTCCATCAACACGTCCTTGCCAGCCACGCCCAGGTCGGCGGCGCCATGCTCGACATAGGTCGGCACGTCGGTGGCACGCACGATCAGCAAGCGCACGTCGTCCTGCGTGGTGGGAATGATCAGCTTGCGGCTCTTGTCCGGGTTCTCGGTGGGTACGATACCGGCTTCGGCCAGCAACGGCAGGGTATCGTCGAGAATACGGCCTTTGGAAAGCGCGATGGTCAGCATTGGAACGTCAGTCCTTAAGCGGCTACTGCTGGCCAGGTCAACGACCTGGCGGCATTCAATTCATGAGGCACAGGCAGGGCAAGCGAGGCTGCACGCTTCCCTGCACTGCGCCAACGGGCTCCTAGCCCGGCACGCGACGGATCTTCGCGCCCAGCATCTGCAGTTTTTCCTCGATGCATTCGTAACCACGGTCGATGTGGTAGATGCGGTCGATCAGGGTGTCCCCTTCGGCTACCAGGGCCGACAGTACCAGACTGGCCGAGGCGCGCAAGTCGGTGGCCATGACCGGGGCGCCCTTGAGCGCATTGACGCCAGTGACGATGGCCGTGTTGCCCTCGACCTGGATCTGCGCGCCCATGCGGTGCATTTCATACACGTGCATGAAGCGGTTTTCGAAGATCGTCTCGATGACGGCGCCAGTGCCTTCAGCGATGGCGTTGAGCGAGATGAACTGCGCCTGCATGTCGGTCGGGAAGGCAGGATAGGGCGCGGTGCGCAGGTTGACGGCCTTGGGCCGCTTGCCGTGCATGTCCAGCTCGATCCAGTCGGTACCGGTGCTGATGTCGGCACCGGCTTCCTTGAGTTTTTCCAGCACCGCTTCAAGGATGGTCGGATCGGTGTCCTTGACCTTGACGCGGCCACCGGTCACGGCAGCGGCGACCAGGTAGGTACCAGTCTCGATACGGTCGGGCATGACCCGGTAGTTGGCCGAACCCAAACGCTCCACGCCATCGATGGTGATGGTGTCGGTGCCTGCGCCTTGCACGTTGCCGCCCATGGCATTGATGAAGTTGGCCAGGTCGACCACTTCAGGCTCGCGCGCGGCGTTCTGCAACACGCTGCGACCCTTGGCCAGGGCTGCGGCCATCATGATGTTCTCGGTACCGGTCACGCTGACGGTATCGAAGAAGAAGTGCGCGCCGCGCAGCCCGCCTTCGGGCGCCTTGGCCTTGATGTAGCCGGCCTCGACTTCGATCGTTGCGCCCATGGCTTCCAGGCCGCGGATGTGCAGGTCGACCGGGCGTGAGCCGATGGCGCAACCGCCAGGCAACGCCACTTCGGCTTCACCGAAGCGGGCAACCATGGGGCCGAGCACCAGGATGGAGGCACGCATGGTCTTGACCAGCTCATACGGCGCTACCAGGGTCTTGATGCTGCGCGGGTCGATTTCCACAGCCAGCTTTTCGTCGATCACAGGCTCGATGCCCATGCGCCCGAACAGCTCGATCATGGTGGTGATGTCGTGCAGGTGCGGCAGGTTGCCTACGGTGACCGGGCCATCGGCCAGCAAGGTGGCGGCCAGGATTGGCAGGGCGGCGTTTTTCGCACCCGAAATGCGGATCTCGCCGTCAAGACGAGCGCCACCAGTGATAATCAGTTTGTCCATTTGGAATCTCGCCGCCTTGTGGCTCAGGTGCGCTCAGCCCAAGCTGCGCTGCTGAAAAATTTCATGGTTACCGCATGGATGCTGCCATTGGCGATCCATGGATTGAGGTGGGCGTAGATCGCCTGCTGACGCTTGACCGGGCTAAGGCCAGCCAGCTCGTCGCTGATCACGTTCAACTGGAAGTTGCAGCCTTCGCCTTCAACTTCGACCCGGGAACCCGGCAATTTTTCTTCAAGGAAGCTTTTAACTTCTAGGGCCTGCATGCTCAACCTCAATCGGCGCCCGATGCGCACGGGTCGGCCATCATACAAAAAAGCCCCTCGCCTGCGAAGCCCAACGAGGGAGTTCACTGACCGAGGGGCGATTCTACCGCCAGCGCTTCAGCTCGCCAGCACCTCGTCGAGGTCATAAACCTGGGCGATGTCACGCATGTCATCAGGCAGGCCCTGCACCTGGCAACGCTTGCCAGCGGCCTGAGCATCGCGCATGAAAGCCAGCAACAGCGACAGGCCCACGCTTGTGGAATGCTCGACGGCCGTGCAGTCGATGATCAGCTGCGCATCACCGCTGGCCTTGATCAGCGCCTGGCCCTGCTTGCGCAGCGCAGGGCCACTGCGGTAGTCCAGCACGCCGGCCAGGCGCAGTACGCCAGGCTCGTTCATGCTTGCGGTGGCGGCCGGGCTCATTTGACAGCCTTCTCCGGGGAGCTGTCGGCGCTCTGCTTGGCCTTGGCCACTTCGCCGGCCCAGCCGTCGATGGTCTTGTCCAGGTTGTTGCCATTGCGCTGCATGGCATCGGCGAACTGATCACGGAACAGCTTGCCGATGTTGATGCCGTTGACAATCACATTGCGCACCTTCCACTCGCCAGCGATGTTCTCCAACGTGTACTGCACCGGGTACACCGCACCGTTGTTACCGGTGACCTTCATGCCAACACTGGCACGCTTGCCATCATCGGCCTTGGCCGGGTCGACCACGATTCCTTCGTTGTTGTACTCAAGCAGGGCATTGCCGTAGAACTGCAGCAGGCTGCGCTTGAAGTTTTCCTGGAAGCGCTGCATCTGCTCGGGCGTGGCCTTGCGCGAATACTTGACGGTCATGATGCTCCTGGAGATACCGTCGGCATCGACCACCGGGCCGAGAATCCGATTGAGCGACTCGTAGAACGCATTGGGGTTGGCCTTGTACTGCTGCTTGTTGGCCTTCAGGTCACTCAGCAATTCGTTGGTGGTGCTCTGGATCACATCGTGGGGCGATTGTGCCGCCACGGCCAGCAAGGGGAAAGCCGCCAGCAGAACCAGCAGGCCACGTCGCAGAATCGATATCATGGAAACTCCTCAGTTGTCCGGTTGCGCGTCTCTGGGTTCCTTGCCAACGGAGTTGAGCAGGAACTTGCCAATCAGGTCTTCGAGTACCAGCGACGATTGGGTATCGTGAATGGTCGCACCCTCCTTGAGCACCTCTTCCTCACCGCCCACGCTGATGCCAATGTATTTCTCGCCAAGCAGCCCGGCAGTCAGGATCGACGCCGTGGAGTCGGTCGGCAGGTTATCCACCGACTTGTCCAGTTGCAGCGTCACCCGACCGGTGTACGAATCACGGTCCAGGTCGATGGCGGTGACCTTGCCGATGGTGACGCCGGCCATGGTCACCTTCGCTCTGACAGTCAAACCGGCGATATTGTCGAAGTAGGCATAAACTTTGTACGTATCGGTGGCGGGGCTGGCCGACAGGCCACTGACGCGCAGGGCCAGCATCAGCAACGCCAGAATGCCGGCCAGGAGGAACAGGCCGACACCGATTTCCAGGGTGCGGTTTTGCATCAGAAATCTCCAAACATCAAAGCGGTCAGAATAAAGTCCAGACCCAGTACAGCCAGCGAGGCATAGACCACGGTCTTGGTAGTGGCACGGCTGATCCCTTCGGAAGTGGGCTCGCAGTCATACCCTTGGAACACGGCAATCCAGGTGGTGACGAAGGCGAACACCAGGCTCTTGATCAACCCGTTGAGCACATCGTCGGTAAAGGAGACACTGTTCTGCATGTTGGCCCAGAAAGACCCTTCATAGACGCCCAGCCAGTCGACCGCCACCCACGAGCCACCCCAGATCCCCACTACGCTGAAGATCAGCGCCAGCAACGGCAATGAGATGAACCCTGCCCAAAGGCGCGGCGCAACGATGTATTTGAGGGGGTCTACGCCGATCATCTCGAGGCTGGAAAGCTGCTCGGTGGACTTCATGTTGCCGATCTCGGCCGTCAGGGCGGAACCGGCTCGGCCCGCGAACAGCAAGGCGGTCACCACCGGGCCCAGTTCGCGCAGCAGGGTCAGGGCAACCATCTGCCCCACCGCCTGCTCGGAGCCGTACTTGGTGAGGATGCTGTAGCCCTGCAGGGCCAGCACCATGCCGATGAACATGCCCGAGACCACCACGATGGCCAGGGACAGCACACCCACCGAATACAGCTGGCGAGTGAGCAGTTGGAAGCCGCCGCCGATGCCGCCGCGCCCAACCAGGGCATGGAACAGGAACAGGCAGGACCGCCCTAGCACCGCCAGCACGTCAATGGACGAGCGCCCCAGCAGGCGCACACGCTCAAGAATGGATTTCTGACGCATCAGCGCGCCCCCAACAGGTCGGCGCGGTAATCGGGCGCGGGGAAATGGAACGGCACGGGGCCATCGGGATCGCCTTTCATGAACTGGCGAATGCGCGGGTTATCGGAACCCATCAATTCGTCCGGCGTACCTTGCCCCAGCACCTGGCCATCGCCCACCACATAGATGTAGTCGGCGATGCTGGCAGTTTCTGCCAGGTCATGGGACACCACGATGCTGGTAATGCCCAGGGCATCGTTGAGCAGGCGAATCAAGCGCACCAGCACCCCCATGGCGATCGGGTCCTGGCCTACGAAGGGCTCGTCGTACATGAGGATCTGCGGGTCCAGGGCGATGGCCCGGGCCAGGGCCACGCGCCGCTTCATGCCGCCGGACAATTCGTCCGGCATCAGGTCGATGGCGCCGCGCAAGCCCACCGCCTGCAGCTTCATCAGCACGATGTCGCGAATCATCTCGTCCGGCAGTTGTGTGTGCACGCGCAGGGGGAACGCCACGTTTTCGAAGACATCGAGGTCGGTGAAAAGGGCGCCACTCTGGAACAGCACGCCCATCTGCTTGCGTGCATCGAACAGGTCACTGCGCGAAAGCGCCGGCAGGTTCTGCCCGGCCACCCACACTTCCCCACTTGCAGGGCGCAGTTGCGCACCCATCAGACGAAGCAACGTGGTCTTGCCGCAACCCGATGGCCCCATGATGCCGGTGACCTTGCCGCGTGGGATACGGATGTCGACATTGTTGAAAATGCTGCGTGAACCGCGTTTGAAGGTAACCCCCTTCAACTCGACCGCGCAGGCGCTATCCACACTCATCTAGACTCCTTGCTAGTGCAGCCCTGTCCTAGTGGACGTCAGCCTTCATCGGGAAGGCACACGCCCCGGGCCAGGCCGAATAGCCGCGAACTATAACACCGCTCTGAACGCCGCCCCAAGGCCGTACCGCCCGCTGTTCAGCTAGTCGACAGCGTTTGGGGATATTGCCTACGACAATCGAAAGCGTGAGGGTTTCAATCATTACCGCTATAATCGCCGCCTTTTTATCAGACACTGCTTTTTCGACATGAGCCAATCCAGCGAGCTGATCCAATCCGCCCAACGCACCCTGCGCCTGGAACTCGAGGCCGTCACGGCCCTGATCGAGCGTATCGGCGACGACTTCGTCAAGGCCTGCGAGCTGATCCTGGCCAGCAAAGGCCGGGTCGTGGTGGTCGGCATGGGCAAGTCCGGGCATATCGGCAACAAGATCGCCGCCACCCTGGCCAGTACCGGCACACCGGCCTTCTTCGTGCACCCGGCCGAAGCCAGCCATGGCGACATGGGCATGATCACCCGCGACGACGTGATTCTCGCGCTGTCGAACTCTGGCAGTACTGCCGAAATCATCACCCTCTTGCCACTGATCAAGCGCCTGGGCATCAAGCTGGTGAGCCTGACCGGCAACCCGGCCTCGTCCCTGGCCCAGGCCGCCGACGTCAATCTCGACGCCAGCGTCGCCCAGGAAGCCTGCCCGTTGAACCTGGCGCCCACATCCTCCACCACCGCCTCGCTGGTGCTGGGGGATGCCCTTGCCATCGCCCTGCTCGAAGCACGGGGGTTCACCGCCGAGGATTTTGCCTTCTCCCACCCCGGCGGTGCGCTGGGGCGCAGGTTGCTGCTCAAGGTCGAGAACGTGATGCATGCCGGCGACGACCTGCCCAAGGTGACGCGCGGCACACTGCTCAAGGACGCCCTGCTTGAAATGTCCCGCAAAGGCCTGGGCATGACCGTGATCATCGAAGACGATGGCACGCTGGCCGGCGTCTTCACCGACGGCGACCTGCGCCGCAGCCTGGACCGCAACATCGATGTGCGCACCGCCTTGATCGAGGAGGTGATGACGGTACACGGCAAGACCGCCCGGGCCGAAATGCTGGCCGCCGAAGCGTTGAAAATCATGGAAGACAACAAGATTGGCGCACTGGTGGTGGTGGACGCCCACGACCGCCCCACCGGCGCCCTGAACATGCACGATCTGCTGCGCGCTGGCGTACTGTGAGGAGCTCCACGATGAATCAGGATCTGATGCAACGCGCCAAGGCCATCAAGCTGGCGGTCTTCGACGTCGATGGTGTACTCACCGACGGGCGTCTCTATTTTCTTGAAGACGGCAGCGAGTTCAAGACCTTCAATACCCTCGACGGGCACGGCATCAAGATGCTGATGGCGTCTGGCGTTACGACCGCGATCATCAGTGGGCGCAAGACACCGGTCGTCGAGCGCAGGGCGAAGAACCTCGGCATCGCGCATCTGTATCAGGGGCGCGAAGACAAACTCGTGGTGCTCGACGGCCTGCTCGCCGAGCTGGGCCTGAGCTATGATCAGGTGGCTTACCTTGGCGATGACCTGCCGGACTTGCCGGTCATTCGGCGCGTAGCTCTGGGCATGGCCGTCGCCAACGCGGCGCCGTTCGTGCGCGAGCACGCTCACGGCGTGACCCAGGCCCGCGGCGGCGAAGGCGCCGCACGTGAATTCTGCGAACTCATCATGCAGGCCCAGGGCACCCTGGATGCTGCCAACGCCAACTACCTGTAAGGTTGCCCATGTTCAGCAAGAAAGCCAGAAACATCGTGCTGCTCGGGGCCATTGCGGCCCTGCTGGTGGCCGTCGGCTACTGGAACGTCAGCCCGGAGAGCTTCCTGGAGAAGCCAGTCGCCCAGGTCGACGAGAGCGCCATCGACTACTACGCCATCAACGCCCACAGCGTCCAGTTCCTGCCCGACGGCAGGCTCCAGTACGAAATGACCGCCGACAAAGTCGAACATCTCAAGGCCAGCGAGGTCACGATGTTGACCACGCCGGACTTGCACCTGTACCGCGGCACGGCGTTTCCGTGGCATGTACAAAGCACCCGCGCCGAGGTCAACCCCGACGGCAGCGAGGTCGAGTTGATCGACAATGTGCGGGTTGCCCGCACTGACGAACAGAAGCGTGAGACCATCATCACCAGCTCGCGCATGACCGTGTTCCCGCAGAAGCAATATGCGCAGACCGAGCAAGCCGTTAGAATCGACGGCGCCGGTGGAACGACCACGGGCAAAGGAATGAAAGCGTACCTGAAAGAAGGCAGGATGGACCTGCTCTCTAACGTAAGAGGACAGTATGAGGCTCGTTAAAACCCTCCCCCTTTTGCTCAGCCTGAGCGCAGCACTGGGAAGCGCGAGCGCCCTCGCCCTGCCGAACGACCGTGACCAGCCGATTCGCATCCAGGCCGACAATGCGCACCTGGACGACAAGAAAGGCGTGGCCACCTATACCGGTGACGTGATCATCACCCAGGGCTCTATGATGATCAAAGGCAACACCGTAACCATCACTCGCACGAACGGTGGCGACATCGACGTGGTGACCTCGGTGGGCAACCTGGCCTATTTCGAGCAGCAACAAAGCGCGTCCAAGGCGGACAAGATGAAAGGCTGGGGCGTTACCATCCAGTACCAGGCCCAGAAAGACCTGGTGGTGCTCACCGACCGAGCCAAGGTGGAAAACGAAGGCAACACCACCGAAGGCGAGAAAATCGTCTACAACACCCAGACACAAGTGGCCACTGCCGGTCGGGGTGGCAACGTAACCACGCCACGTCAGCGTATCGACATGGTGATCCAGCCCAAGAAGAAGGCCGAGTAAATGGCAACCCTCAAAGCCCAGCACCTGGCCAAGAGCTACAAGGGCCGCCAGGTCGTGCGAGACGTCAGCCTGTCGATCGACAGCGGTCAGATCGTCGGCCTGCTCGGCCCCAATGGCGCCGGCAAGACTACGTGCTTCTACATGATCGTTGGCCTGGTTCAGGCCGATCAGGGGCGCGTGCTGATCGACAGCCTCGATGTCAGCCACCAGCCCATGCACGGTCGCGCCCGGGCCGGTATCGGCTATCTACCGCAGGAAGCGTCGATCTTCCGCAAGCTGTCGGTGGCCGACAACATCAAGGCGATCCTGGAAACCCGCAAGGATCTTGATCGCGAGGGCCAGCGCCAGGAGCTCGAAAGCCTGCTTCAGGAATTCCACATCAGCCACATTCGCGACAACCTGGGCATGAGCCTGTCCGGCGGCGAGCGGCGGCGTGTCGAGATTGCCCGGGCATTGGCAACCTCTCCAAAATTCATCTTGCTCGACGAGCCCTTCGCAGGCGTGGACCCCATTTCGGTCGGTGATATCAAGCAGATCATTCATCACCTCAAAGCCAAGGGCATCGGTGTGCTGATCACGGACCACAACGTGCGTGAAACGCTGGATATCTGTGAAACGGCCTACATCGTCAACGACGGCCGCCTGATCGCCGAGGGCGATGCCCAGACCATCCTGGCCAATGACCTGGTGAAAGAAGTTTACCTGGGGCACGAGTTCAGGCTTTGATCACGACGCGCGCCTTGGGCACGAACAAAGACGCCCCCAAGTCGGGCCAAGTTGTTACAGTGCTCTAGGCAAACGCTACAATTTAAGGCATAAATCTTGCTTGAAATGGCGCCCCGGCGCCCTCGTGTAGTGGAAGGCGCATGTGCGCCGGCGAACAAGGTACAAAGCATCTGCCATGAAACCATCGCTCGTCCTAAAAATGGGCCAGCAACTGACGATGACACCGCAGTTGCAACAGGCCATCCGCCTGCTCCAGCTTTCCACCCTGGACCTTCAGCAGGAAATCCAGGAAGCCCTGGAGTCCAATCCGATGCTCGAGCGCCAGGAAGACGGCGACGACTTCGACAACACCGACCCCATGGCGGACAACGCCGAGAACAAACCGACCAGCGACGTCCAGGACAACAGCTTCCAGGAAACCACTGCCAGCGCCGAAAACCTCGAAGACGGCGAGTGGAACGAACGCATCCCCAACGAGCTTCCTGTCGACACCGCCTGGGAAGACATCTACCAGACCAGTGCCAGCAGCCTGCCAAGCAATGACGACGACGAGTGGGATTTCACCACCCGCACTTCGGCTGGCGAGAGCCTGCAAAGCCATCTGCTGTGGCAGTTGAACCTGGCGCCGATGTCCGACACCGACCGGCTCATTGCAGTCACCTTGATCGACAGCATCAACAATCAGGGCTATCTGGAAGACAGTCTGGAAGAGATTTGTGCAGGGTTCGACCCTGAGCTCGACATCGAGCTGGATGAAGTCGAGGCAGTGCTGCATCGTATCCAGCAATTCGAACCTGCTGGTGTCGGCGCCCGCACGCTGGGCGAATGCCTGTTGCTGCAACTGCGCCAGCTGCCGGCCAGCACCCCGTGGATGACCGAGGCCATGCGCCTGGTCAGCGACTTCATCGACCTGCTGGGAAGCCGCGACTACAGCCAGCTCATGCGCCGCATGAAACTCAAGGAAGATGAGCTGCGCCAGGTCATCGAACTGGTGCAGAGCCTCAACCCTCGCCCAGGGTCGCAGATCGAGTCCAGTGAGCCCGAGTACGTGGTGCCGGATGTGATCGTGCGCAAGGACAGCGAGCGGTGGCTGGTGGAACTGAACCAGGAGGCGGTGCCACGCCTGCGCGTTAACGCGCAATACGCCGGGTTCGTACGCCGCGCCGACACCAGTGCCGACAACACCTTCATGCGCAACCAGTTGCAGGAAGCCCGCTGGTTCATCAAGAGCCTGCAAAGCCGCAACGAAACCTTGATGAAGGTGGCTACGCAGATCGTCGAGCATCAGCGCGGTTTCCTGGACCACGGCGACGAGGCGATGAAGCCGCTGGTGCTGCACGACATCGCAGAAGCTGTGGGCATGCACGAGTCGACCATTTCCCGGGTCACCACCCAGAAGTACATGCACACCCCCCGCGGCATCTACGAGCTGAAATACTTTTTCTCGAGCCACGTCAGCACCTCCGAAGGCGGGGAATGCTCGTCCACGGCGATCCGCGCGATCATCAAGAAACTGGTTGCGGCGGAAAATCAGAAAAAGCCATTGAGTGACAGCAAGATCGCTGGTTTACTGGAGGCACAAGGCATCCAGGTCGCCCGTCGCACTGTCGCCAAGTACCGCGAGTCCCTGGGTATCGCACCCTCGAGCGAGCGCAAGCGATTGATGTAGCCCCTGAGATGTGCCACCGCGTTTGTGTGGCAGGTGCAACACCTGCCTCTTTGATGCACGGGCAACAAAAGGAGAAGCTGTATGCAAGTCAATATCAGTGGACAGCATGTAGAAGTCACCCAACCCTTGCGTGATTACGTGCTCGAAAAGCTCGCCCGCGTGGAGAGTCACTTCGACAAGATCACTAACGTGCAGGTCATCATGAAAGTCGAGAAGCTGCAGCAGAAGGTCGAAGCGACCTTGCAGATTCCTGGCGGTGAAGTGGTAGCCAACGCCGAACACGAAGACATGTATGCAGCCATCGACGCCTTGGCCGACAAGCTCGACCGCCAACTGAAAAAACACAAGGAAAAACAGCAAAGCCTGCTGCAAGGTGCAGCAGCCCGCTGATCCCCCTCATCCATGATCCGACTTGAAACCATCCTGACCCCCGGCCGTTCCCTCGTGAACGTGCCGGGCGGCAGCAAGAAGCGCGCCCTGGAAAAGGTCGCCACCCTGATTGCCGATCAAGTACCTGAACTTGAGATGCAAGACGTCTTCGAAAAACTGGTGGCCCGCGAAAAGCTGGGCTCCACTGGTTTCGGCAATGGCATCGCCATCCCCCATTGCCGCCTCGAAGGGTGCTCCTCACCGGTCAGCGCCCTTCTGCACCTTGACGCCCCCATCGATTATGACGCGATCGATGGCGCGCCCGTGGACCTGCTTTTCGTTCTGCTGGTTCCGGTTGCGGCCACCGATGCTCATCTGGAACTGCTGCGCCAGATAGCCAGCATGCTCGATCGCAAGGACGTTCGTGATCGCCTGCGTGCAGCCCAGAGCAGCGAGGCCTTGTTCCAGGTCGTCCTGGACGTACAGAACGAGCATTGAACATGCGCTTGATCATCGTCAGTGGCCGGTCCGGCTCCGGTAAGAGCACGGCCCTCGATGTCCTCGAAGACAACGGTTTCTACTGCATCGACAATTTGCCCGCCGGGCTGCTGCCGCAGTTGGCGGAAAGCGCGCTGCTCAACACCGAATTGCCGCAGCCCAAGGTTGCCGTATCGATTGACGCACGCAACCTGCCAAGCCACTTGTCGCGCTTTCCCGAACTGCTCGAACAAGCGCGTGCTCGTCACATCCAGTGCGACGTGCTGTACCTCGATGCCGACGAAGACACGCTGCTCAAGCGTTTTTCCGAAACCCGCCGACGCCACCCGTTGACCAATGCCGATCGCTCACTGGCCGAGGCGATTCGCGTCGAACGGGATTTGCTGGGGCCGATAGCTGACCTGGCCGATCTCAAGATCGACACCACCCGCCTGAATCTCTATCAGCTGCGTGACTCTATCAAGCTGCGCTTGTTGGACAAGCCAGAACCGGGTACGGCTTTTCTGGTGGAGTCATTCGGCTTCAAGCGGGGCATGCCGGTCGATGCCGATCTGGTGTTCGACGTGCGCTGCCTGCCCAACCCATACTGGAAGCCAGAACTGCGCGAGCATTCCGGCCTTGAACAACCCGTCATCGACTACCTCGCGGCTCAGCCGGACGTCGAAGAGATGTTCACCGATATTTCCAGCTACCTGCTCAAGTGGCTGCCACGGTTCGCCGCCAGCAACCGTGCCTATGTCACCATTGCCATCGGATGCACTGGCGGCCATCATCGCTCGGTGTACCTCACCGAACGGCTGGGCCAGTTGCTCCAGCAATCTTTGAAAAACGTCCAGGTTCGCCACCGCGACCTCTAGCCCAAGGATCCGCCAGCTCATGCCCGCCCGCGAAATCACCATCATCAACAAACTGGGTCTGCATGCCCGGGCGGCAGCCAAATTCGTCGGGGTTGCCGGTCGCTTTCCCTGCCAGGTCAAGGTAGGTCGTGCCCCGGACAAGCTGGTCGATGGCAAGAGCATCATGGGGGTCATGATGCTGGCGGCGGGCAAAGGCACTCAGGTCTACCTGCACACCGAAGGCGAGCAGGACAGTGAAGCCATGGAGGCACTGGTCGAGTTGATCAACAACTATTTCGACGAGGGGGAGTAAGCCCTCGGCACGGCCAGCAGGCGTTTCACATCGGCCGTCGCCAAGCGTGACGCCCTCCTCCTCACGCCCGCAGTCTGGCGGGCGCTTCAGGACATCGCGGTATCCATCACCATCATCAGGCAGAAACCGATGCACAGCCCCAGGCTGGCCAGGCGGTGATTACCGTGGCTGCGTGATTCGGGGATGATTTCCTGGGTCACGACCAGCAGCATCGCCCCTGCAGCGCAGGCGAGGCCCAGGGGCAACAGCAGTTGCGCCACATTCACCAGCCAGGCGCAGATAACGGCTGCCACGGGCTCCACCAGACCGGAGACGGCGCCGATGAGAAAGGCCTTGAAGCGCGACATGCCAGCCCCGGCGAGCACCAGCGCAATGACCAGCCCCTCCGGTACATCCTGCAAGGCGATGCCCATTGCCAGGCTGTCGGCATCTGCCATGCCCCCGCCTGCAGACACGCCTATGGCCATGCCCTCTGGAATGTTGTGGGCGATGATGGCGAACACGAACAGCCACACGCGCGAAGCGATGACCGGCTCGTCAGGGGTCAGCCCTGAGGACAAGCCTGGCGAGAGTTTCAGGTCCACCAGGTAAAGGCACAACGCGCCTGCCAGCAGGCCCGCGCTGATGAGGCCGCCGGCTCCCCATGCACCAAAACCAATGGCCTGAGCGGCCTCCAACCCAGGCACTATCAGCGAGAAGGCCGTGGCCGCCAACATGACGCCAGCACCAAAGCCCAACAGTGTATCGGCCAATGCCACGGGCATGGTGCGGATAACCAGTACCGGCACCGCACCCAGGGCCGTCCCCAACGCGCACAGCGCGCCGCCCTCAAGCGCGCGCAACATACGTGGGTCCAGGTCGAGCCAGGCAAATGCGCGCGCCACCAGCAGCGCGGTACCCGCCAGCAGCAACAGGGTTCCAAGCGCCAGCCTGAACAGGCGCACGCTGCTGACGGACATGACTTCGGCGCGCATACCTGCCTGGCTCATTTCATGGCATCGAGGTAGCGGCGATTCACTTGCGCCCAGTCGATGACGTTGTAGAAGGCCCCGATGTACTCAGGCCGACGGTTCTGATACTTCAGGTAGTACGCGTGCTCCCAGACGTCCAGGCCGAGGATCGGTGTGTGGCCATGCATCAATGGGCTGTCCTGGTTGCCACTGCTCTCGACCACGAGGGTCCGCTGCGGGGTAACGCTCAGCCAGGCCCAACCACTGCCGAAGCGGGTGAGCGCGGCCTTGGTGAAGGCTTCCTTGAATGCCTCGAAGCCACCCAATTGTGTGTCGATGGCACGGGCAACTTCGCCCTGGGGCTCGCCTCCACCACGGGGGGACATCACCGTCCAGAACAGGCTGTGGTTGGCATGCCCGCCGCCATGGTTGGTCACGGCGCCTCGCAGGTTTTCAGGTAACTGCTCGACCTGCGCCACCAGCTTTTCCACCGGCCAGTCGGCCCATTCACTGTTCTCGACCGCTGCGTTGAGGCCATTGACGTACGTCTGGTGATGCTTGGTGTGATGGATCTCCATGGTCTGCGTGTCGATGTGCGGTTCCAGCGCATCGTAGGCGTAGGGCAGTGCAGGCAATGCATGAGGCATGTCAATGGACTCCGTGGGCAGGTTGAAGTGAACAGGCGCTGTGTCGGTTGAGCAGGTGCTCGGTGCGCGGGTACTGGCCGTGTTCGGCGATGAAACTCAACAACTCGGTGTAGGTACGGGCGCTGTGGCGCAGTGCGGCATCACGCAGCGCCCGTGGCAGGCACACGTCCTGACTGGCCTGCAACAGCCGTTGGTGCACGGCGCACAGGTAATCGGCGCTTTCATGGGGCTGCTGCAGACGCAGGTGCAGGTCGGCCAGGTTGTGATGCGCGATCACCAATGAGGCCACGGCTTGATCGGCATCCTCCCAGCGCGTGAACAGCACTTGGGCCAATGCCAGGGCCTGGAGGTAGTGTTCGCGAGCATCCACCAGCTCACCTTGCGAGAACAGCTGATTGGCGACTTGCGTGATGCGTTTCCAGTGCTGCATGACGAGCCTCCAGGGCCATTGCGCTGTTCAGATACCACCGGCGGTCAGCTTTTCCGGATTCAGCAAGGCCTGCAACCGATCACGGGAAAGGTCGGTGTGCTCCAGCGCCACATCGATGATGGGCCGCCCTTGCGCATAAGCGGCCTTGGCGATCTCGGCTGCCTTGAGGTAACCAATGATCGGGTTCAGTGCCGTGACCAGGATCGGGTTACGCGCCAACGCCTCGTTGAGTTTGTTTTCATTGACCTTGAATGTGGCAATGGCTTTGTCTGCCAGCAACCGGCTGACATTGGCCATCAGCTCGATGCTTTCGAGCAGGTTACGGGCGATGACCGGCAACATGACATTGAGCTCGAAGTTGCCGGACTGCCCCGCTACCGCGATCGTTGCGTCATTGCCGATGACCTGAGCGGCGACCATGGCGGTGGCTTCAGGAATCACCGGATTGACCTTTCCAGGCATGATCGACGAGCCAGGTTGCAAGCCCTGCAGCTCGATTTCACCCAAGCCCGCCAAGGGCCCCGAGTTCATCCAGCGCAGGTCGTTGGCGATCTTCATCAACGCCACCGCCGTGGTCTTGAGCTGGCCAGACAGTGCAACGGCAGTGTCTTGGGAGCCGATCAGGGCAAACAGATTCTGAGCAGGGCGAAACGCTACGCCCGTCAACGCGCTGAGGTGACGGGCGAAGCCGGCTGCGAAATCAGGATGGGCGTTGATCCCGGTGCCCACGGCCGTGCCGCCCTGGGCCAGGGCCTGCAGGCTAGGCAAGGTGGCCTCTATGTGCGCCTTGGCACCAGCGACCTGCGCCGCCCAGCCATCGAGCACTTGGCTCATGCGCACAGGCATGGCATCCATCAAGTGCGTACGGCCTGTCTTGATATAGGGACGAACCTGGATCGACTTGGCTTCGATCACCTGCACGAGGTGGCTCAGCGCTGGCAGCAGTTGCTCGTGGAGCGCCAGGGCTGCGCTCACATGAATGGTGGTAGGAATGATGTCATTGCTGCTCTGCCCGCAATTGACGTGGTCATTGGGATTGACCGCTTCGCTCGCGACCCGGCTGGCCAGCGTTGCAATCACTTCGTTCGCGTTCATGTTGGAACTGGTGCCGGAACCGGTCTGGAACACGTCGACCGGAAAATGCACGCTGAAGTCTTCTGCCAGCAGTTGCTGTACGGCCGTGACGATCGCCTGGCCTTGCTGCTCAGACAACTGCTCCAGTTCGACGTTGGCGTTAGCCGCCGCTGCCTTGGCCAGCAGCAGCGCGCGTATGAACTGGGCAGGCATGCGCTGGCCACTGATGGGGAAATTGTCGACCGCACGCTGGGTCTGCGCGCCGTACAGCGCGTCTGCCGGCACGTGCAACTCGCCCATGCTGTCACGCTCGATGCGGGTATTGATCATCATCGGGTCCTTGCATCAATTCATCGGGGGAAATCGAGGGCAGCAAACGGCAATTGGCCAGTTGCAGGGCATAGGGCTGCCAGCGCTGGTTCTGTTCCTGTCGGTCGAGGTTGCGCAGGATCAACAGTGGCCGCCAGGCCTGATCCAGGCACTGGCAGCGCCAGTGCCAAGGCAGCATGCGGTCGCAGGCGGTATCGAGCAGCAGGCGGAAGGAGGTCAATGCCACCGTCCAGGGTGACGTCTGGGTGCAACACACCAGGTAACGCCCTTCCGCCAGGTAATGTTCGATCAGGCGCGGCTCATCGGGCTCGAGCGCACAGCGGATCCGGCGACTGAGCCAGCGCCAGTTTTCAAGATAGGGCAGTTCGCGAAGGGCGGTCGTCATGAACATCATCATCGTGCAGCTGTGAAATGATATTCATTATTAATTGATAAACAGAATCAATTCAACCCATAGATGGTGTGAAGGGGCCGCCGCTTGATCTTCTGCCGCGAAAAAAAAGGGGCCGCTGCGCGGCCCCAACGGCTTCACATGAAGAGGATCAACTACCGGCAACCATCATCCGCTCGATCAACACCGAGCCTGTATGAATGTTGCTGCGGGTCTCCAGGTCGCTGCCAATCGCCACGATCTGCTTGAACATGTCCTTCATGTTGCCCGCGATGGTGACTTCCTGGACGGCGTACTGGATCTCGCCATTCTCGACCCAGAAACCGGCCGCGCCACGGGAATAGTCCCCTGTCACCATGTTCAGGCCATGGCCCATCAATTCGGTGACCAGCAGGCCGCGCCCCATGCGTCGGATCAACGCGGCCTGGTCTTCACTGCCATGGGTGACGAACAGGTTGTGCACGCCGCCTGAGTTGGCGGTACTGGGCAGACCCAGTTTGCGCCCCGAGTAGGTACCGAGCAGGTAGGACACCAGCTGGCCCTTATCCACGAACGGTTTGGCGTAGGTTGCCAGGCCATCACCATCGAAGGCTGCGCTGCCCAACGCGCGCGGGATGTGAGGGCGCTCGTCCAAGGTCAGCCAGGCCGGGAACAACTGTTGGCCGAGGGCGCCTTCAAGGAAGGAGGACTTGCGGTACAGGTTCCCACCGGAAACCGCCGACAGGAAGCTGCCGAACAGCCCGCCTGCCAATTCGGCCGAGAACAGTACCGGCACCTCACAGGTCGGCACCGGCCGTGCGCCCAGGCGACTGGCGGCGCGTTGGGCGGCGCGGATACCGATGCTGCGCGGGTCAGCCAGCAGGTTACCTTGGCGATTGACGTCGTACCAGTAGTCACGCTGCATCTGCCCATCGCCCTCGGCGATCATCACGCAGCTCAGGCTGTGACGGGTGGAGGCGTAGCCACCGACAAAGCCGTTGCTGTTGCCATACACCCTGCACCCCTGGTGGGTGTTGAGCGAGGTGCCATCGGCGTTGAGAATTCGAGGATCAGCGTCGAAGGCCGCAGCTTCGCACGCCAAGGCCATTTCAATGGCCTTCTCCGGCTCCAGGTTCCAGTCGTGGTAGAGGTCGAGGTCCGGAACATCGCGGGCCATCAGGGCGGCGTCGGCAAGCCCGGCGCATTCGTCCTCGGAGGTGTGCTTGGCAATGGCCAGCGCAGCTGCGACGGTTTCGCGAATGGCGTCCGAACCACTGGCCGAGGTGCTGGCCGAGCCTTTGCGCTGCCCGACGTACAGGGTGATACCAAAGCCCTGGTCACGGTTGAACTCAACCGTCTCGACCTCGCGCTGGCGGACCGTGGTGGACAGGCCCTGCTCCAGCGACACCGCCACTTCGCAGGCGCTGGCACCCTGGCGGCGGGCCTCGGCAATGATCGCTTCGACCTGCTCTTGCAAGGCTGGCAGATCGTTCGGGCCGATACTCTGGACTGCACTCATGGTTTTCTCCACTCAGAATTCTGCGTTCGGCAAGGGCCATTCAACGGCCGGGCCGGACAAGCGGCCCCCGACTGGTTATCATGGCGGCGATCTTTAGCGGACTGCCACCATGGTTGATTCAAACGACGACGCCTTCGACGGCGAAAAAAGCAAAACCCAGATCAAGCGCGAACTGCATGCGCTGGTCGAACTCGGCGAGCGGCTCACCACCCTCAAGGCCGATACCCTGGCGCGCCTGCCCTTGACCGATGAACTGCGCAAGGCATTGGCCGAAGCCAGCAAGCACACCGCGCATGGGGCTCGCAAACGCCACATGTCGTTCGTCGGCAAGCTGATGCGTGTACAGGACCTGGACGCCATTCACGCCCTGCTGGAACAGATGGACAGCTCCACCCGCCAGTACAACGAGCGTTTTCACGGCCTTGAACGCTGGCGTGATCGGTTGATCGACGGCAACGACGAGGACCTCGAACGGTTCGTCAACGAATACCCGGAGACCGACCGCCAGCAGCTGCGCTCGCTGGTGCGCCATGCCCAGCACGAAAAGGCCAGGAACAAACCCCCTGCCGCTTCGCGCAAGGTGTTCAAGTACATTCGCGATCTGGACGAGCTGCAGCGCGGGCTGCGCTGATCGCGGCGGGGCCGCCTTGCGGCCCCAGCCAACCCTCACGCCCCGGTACCACCCACCGTGATCGCATCGAGTTTCAAGGTCGGTTGGCCTACACCGACCGGCACGGACTGCCCGTCCTTGCCGCATGTCCCTACCCCACTG
Organism: Pseudomonas sp. I3-I5; assembly: GCF_022699445.1. NCBI lineage: Bacteria > Pseudomonadati > Pseudomonadota > Gammaproteobacteria > Pseudomonadales > Pseudomonadaceae > Pseudomonas > Pseudomonas sp. I3-I5. The sequence continues at coordinate 3,711,893 of NZ_CP093940.1, forward strand.
TCGAGCGACAGGTCGTTGCCGACCATCGACACACGGCTCATCGCCTCCGGGCCATTGCCAATCAAGGTCGCGCCTTTGACCGGGGCGGTGATCTTGCCATCCTCGATCAGGTAGGCCTCGCTGGTCGAAAACACGAACTTGCCGCTGGTAATGTCCACCTGTCCGCCACCCAAATTCGCGCAGTAGATGCCCTTCTTCACCGACGCGATGATCTCCTGCGGGTCGCTTTCACCGGCCCGCATGTAAGTGTTGGTCATGCGCGGCATCGGCAAGTGGGCATAGGATTCCCGTCGGCCGTTACCCGTCACCGCCATGCCCATCAGGCGCGCATTGAGCTTGTCCTGCATGTAGCCCTTGAGCACGCCGTTTTCGATCAGGGTGGTGCACTCGGTCGGCGTACCTTCGTCGTCCACGCTCAAGGAGCCACGTCGGCCTTCCAAGGTGCCATCATCGACGATGGTGCATAGGCTGGACGCGACCTTCTGGCCGATTCGGCCGCTGAATGCCGAACTGCCCTTGCGGTTGAAATCGCCTTCCAGGCCATGGCCAACCGCCTCGTGCAACAGCACGCCGGACCAACCAGGCCCCAGCACCACGGGCAGGGTGCCGGCAGGCGCAGCAACGGCCTCCAGGTTCACCAACGCCTGGCGCAGTGCCTCGCGGGCATAGCCCATCACCCGCTCCTCGGTGAAGAAGCGATAGTCGGTGCGCCCGCCGCCGCCCTGCCCGCCGCGTTCGCGACGGCCGTTCTGCTCGACGATGACGCTGACGTTGAAGCGCACCAGGGGCCGTACGTCGGCCGCCAGGCTGCCATCGGCGGCCGCGACCAGGATCCGCTCCCAGACGCCGGCCATGCTGACGCTGACCTGCTGGATACGCGGGTCCAGTGCACGGGTGGCGGCATCGACACGCTTGAGCAGCTCGACCTTCTCGGCACGGCTGAGCACGTCCAATGGATTATCCGCCGGGTAGAGAGTGGTCACGTCCTGGGCACGGAATGCCTGAACCGTGCCGTTCTGCCCGGCACGGGAAATCGATCGCGCGGCGCGCGCGGCAGAGGTCAAGGCTTCGAGATTGATGGCATTGCTGTAGGCAAAGCCGGTTTTTTCGCCGGCCTGGGCACGGACACCGACCCCCTGATCGAGGTTGAAACTGCCTTCTTTGACAATCCCATCCTCCAGCGCCCAGGTTTCCGAAATCTGGCCCTGAAAGTACAGGTCGGCGGCGTCGATGCCTGGGCCGGCCAATTCACCCAGCACACTTTGCAGGCTGTCCAGGGTCAAGCCGCCTGGGGCCAGTAGCTGCTCGCTGACGGTGGATAACATCTGGCTCATAGTCACTCCGAGGTGTGCGCAGGCCGCAATGCGCCCTGCGAGAAGAAGCGCCGGTGATCGATCACCGGCATGCGCGCCCGAATGGACGCCTGTTCGTCACTGTCGCGCTCGGCAAGCAGTACCGCTTCGCCTTGCGCCTGTTGCGCCACGATGCGCCCCCATGGGTCGACGATCGCCGCGTGGCCGTGAGTCTGGCGCTGGCCGGGGTGAAGCCCGCCTTGGGCTGCGGCCAGCATGTAGCATTGCGTTTCGATGGCGCGTGCGCGGATCAGCACGTCCCAATGCGCCGCCCCTGTCACCGCCGTGAACGCCGACGGTGCACTGATCAGTTCTGCCCCGGCTGCGCGCAGGTGGCTGTACAACTCGGGAAAGCGCAGGTCGTAGCACACGCTCAGGCCCAACCGCCCCACCGGCGTATCGGCAACCACCACCTGCGCACCGGGGGCGTAATCATCGGATTCACGATAGCGGCCACGATTGTCGGCGACATCCACATCGAACAGGTGCAACTTGTCATACCGCGCGACCTGCTGCCCATGCTCGTCGATCAACAACGAACAGGCATGTGCCTTGGCCTTGGGCTGACCGGTCGGCGGCAGGGCAATGGTGCCTGCGACAATCCATAACCTAAGGTCACGAGCCACGCGTTTCAACCAGGGCAGGATCGGGCCTTCGCCGAGGGCCTCGGCGCGGCCGATCGCCGCGGCGTCTGCACGCCCCATGGCGGCGAAGTTCTCCGGCAGCACGGCCAGCCTGGCGCCACCTGATGCCGCCTGTTCCAGAAGCTTGCTCGCCTGGCGCAGGTTACCCTGCACATCATCCTGGCTGACCATCTGGATCACTGCCGCCTTCATCGACCCTCCTGGCGCTATTTCTGGAATGGTTTCACAAAGGTAATCTTAGGCTCTTTCCACGGCCCTACTACCCGGTAATGCACGCTGGCAAAGCGCGACACCCGATCGCCAATCAGCCGGTCGACCAGAAACAGTGCGCCGCCCACGGCCGGGGCGCCGACGATCAGCGCTGCCAGGGGAAGGTTGTTGGTTACCGGCAGGCTGACCTGCAGGTTGGCAGCGACCCGCTCACGCACCATGTCCAGGGTACCATCGAGTTCGAAATCGCTCGACGGGCCAGTTACCTTGATCGGCGTGCGGGTTACGTATACCCCTTCACTGGCCACCAGCAGCCCCTTGAGCCGGTCGTAGGCCAGGCCCTTTTCGAACAAGTCGGAGAAGTCCAGGCGCAAGCGCCGACCAATGGCGTTGAAGTTCAGCAAGCCGAATACCCGCAACGCTTGTGCGCCACCGTCCACCTCGACGAACTGCCCGCTGTGCAGCACTGCATCGAGGCTCCCGGAGAACCGCTTCAGGCTGATTGCCGCCGGGGAGCCCGGCCACCGCCCGTCCACGTCCATGCGAAAATCCCGGGCGGTTACCGTCGGGGCAAAGCCCCAGGCCGTGAGCACGTCACCCAGTTGCTTGCCTTGCACGCGGCCTTTGTACCAGCTCGTGCCGCCTGCGCCATCCCAACCACCGGCGCCGTCGATGCGCAGCCCCTTGAGGTTCAGATCGATGTCGCTGGCGTTCACACCGGTACGGGTCGGCCGCAGCTTGATCGCAGCGCTGCCGTACAGATCGTCACCGCGGTAAAACGTGTCGATGCGCACGTCCAGCGGCGGCACCTTGCGCGGATCGAACGACGCCAGCGGGTCAGCGCCGTCTTCGTCCTGCGCCTGGTCGGCATTGCCTGCCGGCAGGCGCAAGGTTTGCAGCCGCACCACGATAGGGGCGCCCTCGGCGTCGGGCACGCGCGCGTCGCCCACCACCTGCCGACTGTCCAGGCGCACGTCCCAGGCCGCCGACCCACGTGCCAGACGCACCCTCGCCTGGTTCAGCTCGGTACCGTACGCCTTCAGGGCCCCGATGCTCAGGTCAACGCTCTGCAGTGTCTGGCGCGCATTGCCACCTGGATCGCCGCCCCCTAGCTTCTGCGCCTGAGCCTGCCAAGGCTCAAGGTCCAGGGTATCGAGGTGCCCACGGATACGCAGGCCGCGACCGCCAGGAGGCTGCGCTTGACCAGCACCAAGCAGCAGCTCACCAGCGCCCTGGTCCAGGTGCTCGGCTGGCGCCACGTAGGCTAGCCGGGCAAGATCGGTGTAGGCGGCGTCGATGTGCCGTTGCGCGCCTTGCAGGTTCATGCTGAAACGGCTGGCCCGACTGTCGGCAGGCGCTTTGCCAAAGGGCGCCGGCAGGTCGATCGACAGGCCTTTGAGGTCCGAATCGACGTTAATCAGGTTTTCACGTGCGCCAATGCTCAACTGCAGCTGGTACGGCAGCTCGCCAGACGCCGGCAGTGCCTGGTCGAAGTGCAGCCATTGGGTCAGTGCTTGCAGCGAAACCCGGCCGCTGGCGCTGATTCTGGTCTGCATCTGTCCCGGTTCGCCTACAGCGGCAATCTGTGCAGTGACCGGCTTGCCGAATGCCTGCAGGGAAATGCCCTTGCCACTGAGGCCCTTGTCGTAGTCGAAGCTGAAGTCGCCCTTCAGGCGCGTGAGTTCCAGCTCGGGCGATGCAATCTTGAGCCGTGCATCGCGCGTGGCGAAATCCACCTTCACCTTAGGTTGCTGCCCATGGGCCAGCGGGATGTCCAGCTTGACCTTGCCTTTGAGGGGGCCCTCACCTTCCCATCCTGCAAAGATTTCATTGGTGCCAATGGGCGCTTGCTTGAGTATCTTGAGCCCGTCCACCAGGCCACCCTCGAAATTGCCGTCCAAGTGCAAGTGGCTGTCACCCATGCCTTCCACATGTGGAATGTCGACTTTCACGTCGCTGACCTTGGTGTCGAGCAGCACACCGCGTTGCGCCTTGATGCGCACACCGCTGTCCTCGATGAACACGTCACCGTCCACATGCTGTACCTGTGGCCAGCCGGGCTGGAAGTCCAGGGTGGCATCATGAACTTTGAAGAACAGGCTGATGCTGCGAGCTTCGGGCTTGGCACCGTGATTGAGCGAGCCCTGGTACTGGAAGTAACCCTGGTCGACACTGCCTTTGACGATTGCGCTGCGCAGCCATTGGTCCAAGGCCGGGCTCAACACCTCGGGCAAGTACTTGGCGGTGTAGCGGCCATCGCCGTCGGTCAGACCGACACGCAGGTCCATGTAGTCTTCACGCCCTTCCTCGAACAACAGGCGGATGAGGAAGTCGCCTGCAATGTTGCCCTCCTCGCCCACGACCTTCAGGTAAGGAGCGATCAGGGTGAAGCCTTCCTTGTCCAGTGCCCAGGTCAGGCGCGCATTGGCTTTCTGGTAGTGCCAGGGTTTGGCGAAGATCGGATCCAGGTGCAGCATGAAAGCGTCGGTGTCCAGGCGCAGTTCGCCATGCCCAAGGTCGCCGCTGATGCTGCCGCTCACGTTACCGGCAGCCGGGGCGCCGTGATACGCATCGAAACCCACGCGCTCCAGGTTGCTTTCGAACGCCAGCCGGCGATCGCCGTCGGCCTTGGGCCGGGCCGTCAGGTGCACGTTGCGCAGGGCACCTGTGACATTGAGGCCATCGATCACCGCCAGCACTTGCTGGCCCATGGGCGCCAAGGCGTGGATCAGCGGCGTGAGAGGGGTCAGCTCCACACGGTCGGCCTGCACCTGCCAGCTTTCATCGGCCGGGGCCGCACCGTTGCGCTGCATCAACCGCAGCCGCGAGGCCCAATGCGTGTCGCCAATGTCCATCGCCAACGCGTCGACAATGACGTCGAAGCCCTCATCCTGACGCTCGAACCAGGCATTGAGGGCGAGGCTGTCTACCTTGACCGGTTTGCGCGTGTCATAGGCCCCTTGCAGGTGCGGCGCATTCAGGCGTACGGCGCCTTGGTGCAACTGACGGTCGCGCCAGTCGAACCAGGCTTCACCGCCTGCCTGCAGCACCTGGGCATGCCACTGCCCCAACAGCCGGGGCGGCAACCAGCGTGCCCAGTCACTGTGCGGCAGGTTGAGATAGCCCTGTACCTGCGCATCACGCCAGGCTTCGGCCGAAGCGCGGCTGCGCGCGCTCAGCGTCAGGGGTTGGCCATCTGGCAAGGTTGCCCGCAGGTCCAACGATTGCCGCGAGGGCCCCGCCAGCAAGCCTGCGCTGACATAGGTCAGCGTCAGCGGATCACGCTGCCAGGCGTGGAGGGTAACTTGGCTGTCGAACACATCGACCCGCCCAAGCCGGCGCAGGTCCTTGAGCAACTGCTCGGGCTGCAAGGGTGCGTCGTCCTGCTTGGGCAGGCCCTCGAGCTTCCACTTGCCGGCTTCATCCTCTCGGGCGATCAGCTGCAGGCCAGCCAGCTGGATGCGCGCCAGGCGCACTTCACCTGCGACCAGGCTGCCCCAGACATCCGGCACCACGGTGACGTCATCGAGCCGCAAGGCCGTGCCGCCTTCACCGATTTGCAGGTCGCGTACGGTCAGCACCGGCGACAGCCTGCTCCAGCGGCCCTGAAGCGCGCCAATGTGCACCGGCACACCCAGCGCTCCGGCGACCTTGGCCTGCACCGTGCTGCGGTACTCGGCCGCCAGCGGCACCAAGGCCCGGCCAAGGCTGGCGTACAGCGCCACTGCGATGACCAGCAACGCGCAAGCCCCCAGCCCCCAACGGGTCAGGACACTCAGAACGCGGCTTAGACGTCCCATGGCCATGGCCCTCCAGGTCGTATATGCATAATGGCCCGTGGTGCCGTTTTCGCCATGCCGATCGAACCGCGTCGGGTTTCAGCAGGCCTCAGAGCAGCACCACGTCATACTGCTCTTGCGAATACATCGACTCGACCTGGAAGCGAATGGTTCGCCCGATGAAGGCCTCGAGTTCAGCCACGTTGCCCGACTCTTCGTCCAACAGGCGATCGACCACCTTCTGATTGGCCAGCACGCGATAGCCTTCCGCCTGGTAGGCGCGGGCTTCACGCAGGATTTCGCGAAAGATCTCGTAACAGATGGTTTCGGGCGTTTTGAGCTTGCCTCGCCCCTGGCAAGCCTGGCACGGTTCGCACAGAACCTGCTCAAGGCTCTCCCGGGTGCGCTTGCGGGTCATCTGCACCAAGCCCAACTCGGTGATGCCGATGATGTTGGTCTTGGCGTGGTCGCGCTCCAGCTGTTTTTCCAGCGTTCGCAGCACCTGACGCTGGTGATCTTCGTCTTCCATGTCGATGAAGTCGATGATGATGATGCCGCCGATGTTGCGCAGCCGCAGTTGCCGGGCAATGGCGGTGGCGGCCTCCAGGTTGGTCTTGAAGATGGTTTCTTCCAGGTTGCGGTGACCCACGAAGGCGCCGGTGTTGACGTCGATGGTGGTCATCGCCTCGGCCGGATCCACCACCAGGTAGCCACCCGACTTCAACGGTACCTTGCGATCCAGGGCGCGCTGGATTTCATCCTCGACACCGTACAGGTCGAAGATGGGCCGTTCGCCTGGGTAGTGTTCCAGACGGTCGGCGATTTCAGGCATCAGCTCTTGCACGAACTGCGTGGTGCGCTGGAAGGTTTCCCGCGAGTCGATGCGGATTTTTTCGATCTTCGGGTTGACCAGGTCGCGCAGGGTACGCAGCGCCAGGCCCAGGTCTTCGTAGATGACCAGGGGTGCGCCACAGGTCTTGATCTGCGCCCCGATCTGCTCCCACAACCGCCGCAGGTAGCGAATATCCTGCAGGATCTCCTCAACCCGCGCGCCTTCGGCGGCGGTGCGCAGAATGAAGCCGCCAGCGCCTTGTATGTTCTCGCTGTCCACGCAATCACTGACCACGCGCTTGAGGCGTTCACGCTCGGCTTCGTCCTCGATCTTGAGCGAAATGCCCACGTGGCTGCTACGCGGCATGTAGACCAGGTAGCGCGACGGGATCGACAACTGGGTGGTCAGCCGCGCGCCTTTGCTGCCGATGGGGTCTTTGGTGACCTGTACCACCAGGGCCTGGCCTTCATGGACCAGGGCGGTGATGTTTTCCACGGCCGAGCCTTCGCGCTGCGAAATCTCCGAGGCATGGATGAACGCTGCCCGTTCCAGCCCGATGTCCACGAACGCCGCCTGCATGCCAGGCAGCACCCTGACCACCTTGCCCTTGTAGATATTGCCGACGATGCCGCGACGCTGGGTGCGCTCGACGTGCACTTCCTGCAGTACCCCGTTTTCCACCACCGCCACGCGTGACTCCATCGGGGTGATGTTGATCAGGATCTCTTCGCTCATGGCAGGTTCTCGTCCAGGGTCTTGTTCTAATGATGGATGGCGCAAACGGTGCTGGCTACTGCGGGCGCGTCACCTCAGGTTCCGAGGCCGCCTGTTGCCAGCAAGCGATGCCGAAGCGCTCGAGCAACTGTGCCGTTTCGCTCAATGGCAGGCCGACCACGGCCGAATAGCTGCCAATCAGCCCGGTGACGAATACCGCGCCCAGCCCTTGAATCGCATAGCCGCCCGCCTTGTCTGCCGGCTCGCCGCTGGCCCAGTAGCGCTGCGCTTCCTGCTGGTGGATGTCGCGAAAGCGGACGGTGCTGCTGACACACAAGCTCTCGACACGCGTGCCGTCATCGAGCGCCACGGCCGTCAATACCTGGTGTTCGCGGCCGGACAACCGGGCCAGCATGCCCAAGGCGTCGTCACGGTGCTCGGGTTTGCCCAGAATATGGCCGTCAAGCACGACGGCCGTGTCAGCGCCCAACACCACAGCGCCCTCGTTCGCGGTCTCGGCCGGTTCGAGACGGGCACGACCCGCTGCAGCCTTGGCTTTGGCCAGGCGCTGCACATACACCTCGGCGCTTTCGCCAGGCAGCGGGGTTTCATCGATGGGCGCGCTGACAACCCTGAAGCGTACGCCGATCTGCGTCAACAGCTCGCGCCGACGTGGAGAGCCGGAAGCCAGGTATAGCGGGGTCATTCGGACATCTCCCTGTCAGCGGCCACCAAGCCGTCAATTGATGTGCAAGCGTCGGCGAAGGTCGCGCAAGGCAAAGCTGATCCACGGCCAGAGCAGCGCGCTGATCACGGCCGACCAGACCAGCGCCAGGGTAGGCAGGCGATTACCGGTCAAGGCACTGAGCCACAGCTGGAGCAACTGTGCAATGCCGAAGACCACCAGGATGATCAGGCTTTGCTGCCACATGGGGAACATGCGCAGGCGCTGTTGCAGCGACAGCACCAGGAATGTGATCAGGGTGAGGATCAACGCGTTCTGCCCCAACAGGGTGCCGTACAGCACGTCCTCGGCCAGGCCAAGCATGAACGCTGTGGCCATGCCGACCTTGTGCGGCACGTTCAAGGTCCAGAACGACACCAGCAACGCCAGCCACATGGGCCGAAAGACTTCCATGAACTGCGGCATGGGCGAGACACTGAGCAGCAGGCCAACGGCAAATGTCAGCCAGATGACCCAACCATTGTTGCGGCGCGATGCGGCCATCACTGCCTCCGGGGTTGAGTGGGCGCAGCGGGCGCTGCGGCCGGGCTTGCGGACTGTGCAGCTGGCGCTGTGGCGGGCGTACTGGACTGGGTGGCAGGCGCAGGGGTTACGGCAGGCGCGCCGTTTGCAGGGGTACCGTTTGCGGGAGTGCCGTTTGCAGGCGCACCTTGACCGGTCGTACCAGCACCCTGAGCAGGAGCCCTCTCGCCTTTGCGGTCTGCTTCTTCCTGGGCAATCGCGGCATCGGTGGCGCGCTGCTCGGGCGTACGCCGGTCGCTGAACACCAGCAGCATGTAACGGCTACGGTTGAGCGCCGCGGTGGGGATGGCGCGCACAATGGCGAATGGCTGGCCGGAATCGTGGATCACCTCGTTGACGGTGGCCACGGGATAACCGGCGGGGAAGCGTTGGCCCATTCCGGAGCTGACCAGCAGGTCGCCTTCCTTGATGTCCGCCGTATCGGCCACGTGGCGCAACTCGAGGCGCTCCGGGTTGCCGGTACCGCTGGCAATGGCGCGCAAACCGTTGCGGTTGACCTGCACGGGAATGCTGTGGGTGGTATCGGTGAGCAGCAAGACCCGCGAGGTATAGGGCATCAGTTCGACCACCTGCCCCATCAGGCCGCGAGCGTCGAGCACCGGTTGACCGAGAAACACGCCATCGCGCTCACCCTTGTTGATCAGGATGCGGTGTGTGAAGGGGTTGGGATCGACGCCGATCAATTCGGCAACTTCGACCTTTTCGTCAACCAGCGCCGAGGAATTGAGCAGCTCACGCAGGCGCACGTTCTGCTCGGTCAACGCCGCCAGCTTCTGCAGGCGACCTTGCAGCAGCAGGGCCTCGGTCTTGAGTTTCTCGTTCTCGGCAATCAGCTCGTTGCGGCTGCCGAACTGGCCCGCCACCCCTTGCCAGGCGCGTTGCGGCAAGTCGGTGATCCAGTACGATTCCATGAGCACCAGGCCCATCTGGCTGCGAACGGGCTTGAGCAGGTCAAAGCGCGCGTCGACGACCATCAACGCGACCGACATCACCACCAGGACGAGCAGGCGAACGCCCAGCGACGGGCCCTTGGAGAAAAGCGGTTTAATGGGCCGTTCCTCGTGGACGACTCAGGAAGTCATTGGACATGGGACAAGGCACCAGCCTGGTTACGAATTGACGGATGAGGCGCCCGGACGGGCACCGGCCAGCACATACAGGTAGCACTGTGCGTGCTACCTGTAAACCGGGGCTCACGAGCCGCGAGGACGAATCACTCGCTCGAGAGCAGGTCCATTGCGTGCTTGTCCATCATTTCCAGGGCTCGACCGCCGCCGCGGGCGACACAGGTCAACGGGTCTTCGGCGACGATGACCGGCAGCCCGGTTTCCTGGGCCAGCAGCTTGTCCAGGTCACGCAGCAGTGCGCCGCCGCCGGTCAACACCAGGCCACGCTCGGCGATGTCGGAAGCCAGTTCGGGTGGCGACTGCTCCAGGGCGCTCTTGACCGCCTGAACGATGGTCGCCAGCGACTCCTGCAGCGCTTCGAGCACTTCGTTGGAGTTCAGGGTGAACGCACGCGGTACGCCTTCGGCAAGGTTACGGCCGCGAACGTCGACTTCGCGCACTTCACCGCCCGGGTAGGCAGTACCGATTTCCTGCTTGATGCGCTCGGCGGTGGATTCGCCGATCAGGCTGCCGTAGTTACGGCGCACGTAGGTCACGATGGCTTCGTCGAAGCGGTCACCACCGACACGCACCGATTCGGCATAGACCACGCCGTTGAGCGAGATCAACGCGATTTCGGTGGTACCACCGCCGATGTCGACGACCATGGAGCCACGGGCCTCTTCGACCGGCAGGCCGGCACCGATGGCGGCCGCCATGGGTTCTTCGATCAGGAACACTTCGCGGGCACCTGCTCCCAGGGCCGACTCGCGAATGGCGCGGCGCTCAACCTGGGTGGACTTGCACGGCACGCAGATCAGCACGCGAGGGCTGGGCTGCAGGAAGCTGTTCTCATGAACCTTGTTGATAAAGTATTGCAACATTTTTTCGCAGACGCTGAAGTCGGCGATCACGCCGTCCTTCATCGGACGAATGGCTGCGATGTTGCCAGGCGTACGGCCCAGCATGCGTTTGGCTTCGGTACCGACGGCGACGACGCTTTTCTGATTGCCATGGGTACGGATGGCAACAACCGAGGGCTCATTCAGGACGATACCGCGCTCACGCACGTAAATTAGGGTGTTGGCAGTACCCAGGTCGATGGACAGATCGCTGGAAAACATGCCACGCAGTTTCTTGAACATGGGAAAGTGACCCTGGGGAAAGCGTGGGTAAAAAAGTGCGGCAAACTCTAACAATGGCAGGGATTTTGGGCAAGGAGCCAATATGTTAAATTGGCTGTTTTTCCGAGCATGCCAGCCGATGATCGCGGCTATTGGACCGCCAAAAAGCTGACATGTTCCTCATTGCGGACACTGAATCCGTTCTTTCTATCCTTCTGGAGATCCCCATGGCGCTTGAACGCTGCGACGTGGAAAAGATCGCCCATCTGGCCCGACTGGGCCTAAATGATGGCGAACTGCCACGCATTACCGACGCCTTGAACAGCATCCTAGGGTTGGTCGACCAGATGCAAGCGGTGGACACCGCCGGCATCGAACCCCTGGCTCACCCCCTTGAGGCCAGCCAGCGCCTGCGCCCCGACCAGGTCACCGAGCACAACCAGCGTGACGCCTATCAGGCCGTCGCCCCACAGACCGAAAACGGTCTGTACCTGGTTCCGAAAGTCATCGAGTAAGGGATAGAGCCTGCCATGCATCAATTGACCCTGGCCGAGATCGCCCGCGGACTCGCCGACAAGTCGTTTTCCTCCGAAGAGCTGACCGGCGCCCTGCTGGCCCGTATCAAGCAGCTCGACCCACAGCTCAACAGCTTCATCACCGTGACCGACGAGCTGGCCCTGGGCCAGGCACGTGCTGCCGATGCCCGCCGCGCCGCTGGCGAAGGCGGGGCGTTGCTGGGCGCGCCCATTGCCCACAAGGACCTGTTCTGCACCCAGGGCGTGCGCACCAGCTGCGCGTCGAAGATGCTCGACACCTTCAAGGCGCCCTATGACGCCACCGTGGTGGCCAAGCTCGCCGAAGCTGGCATGGTCACGCTGGGCAAGACCAACATGGACGAGTTCGCCATGGGCTCGGCCAACGAATCGAGCCACTACGGCGCGGTGAAAAACCCCTGGAACCTCGAGCACGTACCGGGTGGCTCGTCGGGCGGCTCGGCCGCTGCCGTGGCAGCGCGCCTGTTGCCGGTGACCACCGGCACCGACACCGGCGGCTCGATCCGTCAGCCGGCCGCACTGACCAACCTCACCGGCCTCAAGCCTACCTATGGCCGCGTCTCGCGCTGGGGCATGATCGCCTATGCCTCGAGCCTGGACCAGGGCGGCCCCCTGGCCCGCACGGCCGAGGACTGCGCGCTGCTGCTGCAAGGCATGGCCGGCTTCGACGCCAAGGATTCGACCAGCATCGAGGAGCCGGTTCCCGACTACAGCGCCACCCTGGGTGATTCGCTGCAAGGGTTGCGTATCGGTCTGCCGAAAGAGTACTTCGGGGCTGGCCTGGACCCGCGCATCGCCGACCTCGTGCAGGCCAGCGTCAAGGAGCTGGAAAAGCTCGGCGCGGTGGTCAAGGAAATCAGCCTGCCGAACATGCAACACGCCATCCCGGCGTACTACGTGATCGCTCCGGCAGAAGCGTCCTCGAACCTGTCGCGTTTCGACGGTGTTCGCTTCGGTCACCGCTGCGAGGCGCCCAAGGACCTGACCGACCTGTACAAGCGTTCCCGCGGCGAAGGCTTCGGCGCCGAAGTGCAGCGCCGGATCATGGTCGGTACCTACGCCCTGTCGGCGGGCTACTATGACGCGTACTACGTGAAGGCCCAGCAAATTCGCCGCCTGATCAAGAACGACTTCATGGCTGCCTTCAAGGATGTCGACCTGATTCTCGGCCCGACCACGCCCAACCCGGCCTGGAAACTGGGCGCCAAGAGCAGCGATCCGGTCGCCGCCTACCTCGAGGACGTCTACACCATCACGGCCAACCTCGCGGGCCTGCCAGGCCTGTCGATGCCAGCCGGCTTCGTCGATGGCCTGCCGGTAGGCGTGCAGTTGCTGGCGCCTTACTTCCAGGAAGGCCGCCTGCTCAACGTAGCCCATCGCTACCAGCAGGTGACCGACTGGCACACCCGCGCCCCTAACGGCTTCTGAGGAACAGACACATGCAATGGGAAGTTGTGATCGGGCTGGAAATTCACACTCAGCTCGCCACCCAGTCGAAAATCTTTTCCGGTAGTGCCACCACGTTTGGCTCGGAACCCAACACCCAGGCGAGCCTGGTCGACCTGGGCATGCCAGGTGTGCTGCCGGTCCTGAACCAGGAAGCGGTGCGCATGGCGTGCATGTTCGGCCTGGCCATCGATGCCGAGATCGGCAAGCGCAACGTGTTCGCGCGCAAGAACTACTTCTACCCCGACCTGCCCAAGGGCTATCAGATCAGCCAGATGGACCTGCCGATTGTGGGCAAGGGCCACCTGGACATCGCGCTGGAAGACGGCACCATCAAGCGCATCGGCGTGACCCGTGCCCACCTGGAAGAAGATGCGGGCAAGAGCCTGCACGAAGATTTCAGCGGCTCCACCGGCATCGACCTGAACCGTGCCGGCACCCCGCTGCTGGAAATCGTGTCCGAGCCCGACATGCGCAGCGCCAAGGAAGCGGTGGCCTATGTCAAGGCCATCCATGCGCTGGTGCGCTACCTGGGCATCTGCGACGGCAACATGGCCGAAGGATCACTGCGCTGCGACTGCAACGTGTCGATCCGGCCCAAGGGCCAGACCGAGTTCGGCACTCGCTGCGAGATCAAGAACGTCAACTCGTTCCGCTTCATCGAGCGCGCGATCAACAGCGAGATCCAGCGCCAGATCGACTTGATCGAGGACGGCGGCAAGGTGGTTCAGGAAACGCGCCTGTACGATCCGAACAAGGACGAGACCCGCTCCATGCGCAGCAAGGAGGAAGCCAACGACTACCGTTACTTCCCCGACCCGGACCTGCTGCCGGTGGTCATCGAGGACAGCTTCCTGGAAACCGTGCGCGCCGGCTTGCCGGAACTGCCCACCCAGAAAGTCGAGCGCTTCCAAAGCCAGTACGGACTGTCGGCATACGATGCCAACGTTTTGGCATCGAGCCGTGAACAGGCCGACTACTTCGAGGAGGTGGTCAAGCTCGGGGGCGACGCCAAAATGGCCGCCAACTGGGTCATGGTCGAGCTGGGCAGCCTGCTCAACAAGCTGGGCATCGAGATTGACCAGGCCCCGGTCACCGCCGCGCAACTGGGCGGCATGCTGGTGCGCATCCGCGACAACACCATCAGCGGCAAGATCGCCAAGACCGTGTTCGAGGCCATGGCGGCAGGTGAAGGCGACGCCGACACCATCATCGAAAGCCGCGGCCTCAAGCAGGTCACCGACAGCGGCGCCATCGAGTCGATGCTCGACGAGGTGTTGGCGGCCAACGCCGAACAGGTCGAACAGTACCGCGCCGCCGACGAGGCCAAGCGCGGCAAAATGTTCGGTTTCTTCGTCGGCCAAGCCATGAAAGCTTCCAAGGGCAAGGCCAACCCTGGGCAGGTGAATCAGCTGCTCAAGGCCAAGCTCGAAGGCTGACCGCACCCTTCAGCGGGGGCTCGCCCTCGCTGACAGACCAGCCGAGGTTGACCAGGACACAGGTCCACCTCGGCTTGTCCCGCGCCCGGCCAAAAGCCCCGGCGCACCGGAGTACCTGTATGTTCAAACGTTCTTTGGCCAGCTTGGCCCTCTTTTCCTGTCTGGCAGGCTGCGCCAGCCATGACATCGACCCGCGAGGTTATGACCGCACGGGTACTGCCTCCTACTACGGCGCCCGCCATCACGGCAAACGCACCGCCAGCGGCGAGGCGTTCAATCAGCATGGCCTGACGGCGGCTCATCGCAACCTGCCGTTCGGCAGCCGGGTGCTGGTGACCAACCTGGCCAATCGGCGCAGCGTGGTGGTCCGCATCAACGACCGCGGCCCGCACGCCCGCAGCCGGCTGATCGACCTGTCTCGGGCTGCCGCTGAAAAAATCGGCATGGTGCGTAGCGGAACGGCGCGCGTGCGAGTACAAGGTCTTAGTGACTGACGACCAGGAGCTTTACCATTTTCGATCTGGCCACCCTCCCCACGTTCAGCCTGCTGCAGCTGGGCATCGCCTTGCTGCTGCTGGTCGCAGGCGCCGAACTGCTGGTACGGGCTGCACTGCGCCTGGCGCAACGCCTCCACGTGCGGCCGCTGATCATCGGGCTGAGCCTGGTGGCATTCGGCAGCACTGCACCCCAGTTGACCCTCAGCCTGCAGGCCGCCTACCAAGGCGCACCGGACGTTGCCGTGGGCAGCGTCATCGGCAGCAACATCTTCAATGTGCTGGCCATTCTTGGCCTGGCAGCGCTGGTCATTCCCCTTCGCGTGTCTCGCCAGCTGGTACGCCTGGATATTCCGCTGATGATCCTGGCCAGCGCCCTGGTCTACGGGTTGGCTGCAAATGGCTATCTGGGCCGCGTTGAAGGCGTATTGCTGCTGATGGGGCTGGTGGGTTACCTGGCCATGCTCTGGCACCAGTCCCGTCACTACGCACGCACCTACCCTGCCCCGCCATCGGTGCCACAAACCCCGGCACGCTTCTGGTGCGGGACGTTACTGTTGGTGATGGCGGGCCTGGCCCTGCTGAGCCTGGCCGGTCATCTGCTGCTCGACGCTGCCGTGGAAGTGGCCACTGACCTGGGCCTGTCCGAGCGCGTCATCGGCCTTACGGTGGTCGCCATCTGCACGTCGTTGCCGGAACTGGCAGCAGCCCTGATCGCTGCCTTGCGCGGTGAACGCGAGATCGCCGTGGGCACGGTGATCGGCAGCAACCTGTTCAACCTGTTGGGCGTATTGGGCCTGACCGCCGTGGTGACCCCCGAGCCCCTGTCGATTTCGCCCAATGCGCTGGATTTCGACCTGCCCGTCATGCTGGGTGTGGCCGCATTGAGCTTGCCGGTGTTCTATTCAGGCTATCGCATCACCCGGGCCGAAGGACTGGTGTTCCTGTGCCTGTACCTGGCCTACGGCCTGCACATCGCCGCGTTCACCATGGGCATGCCCCTGGCCGGGCGCCTGGAGCGCCTGATGCTGCTCTACGTATTGCCCGTGCTGGCGGTTGTGTTGGTGTACACCACGGTGCGCGCCTGGCGCCGCCAGCATTGAGCCGCAAGTCGGATCAGCGGCTGGCCTGACGGGCCTTCTTCAACTTGAAGGCTACCCAGAGCAGCAGGATCCAGCCGGGGATCAGCATCACCGAGATGCGAATGGGCGGCGTCAGGTACATCACCACCAGGATCAGCACGATGAAGGCCAGGCACAGGTAGTTGGTGAACGGATGGCCCAGGCTCTGGTAGAACGGCTGTACCCCTGCCGCGCGCTTGGCCTTGCGGAACTTGAGGTGGGTGATGCTGATGCTGGCCCAGTTGATCACCAGCGCCGACACCGCCAGTGCCATCAGCAGGCCAAAGGCTTCGCCGGGCATCAGGTAGTTGATCACCACACACAGGCCCGTGGCCAGGGCAGAAATGCCTAAAGCTGCCAGGGGTACACCGCTGCGGCTGACCTTCAGCAATTGACGCGGGGCGTCACCTTGGCTAGCCAGGCCGAACAGCATGCGACTGTTGGCGTACACGCAGCTGTTGTAGACCGACAGCGCCGCTGTCAGGACCACGATGTTGAGGATGGTCGCGACCAGGTCGCTGTCCAGCTCATGGAAGATCATCACAAATGGACTGCCGCCTTGTACCACCTTCTGCCAGGGGTACAACGAAAGCAGCACCGCCAGCGCGCCGATGTAGAAGATCAGGATCCGGTAGACCACCTGGTTGGTGGCCTTGGGAATGCTCTGGCGCGGATTGTCGGCTTCGGCGGCCGTGATGCCTACCAGTTCCAGGCCACCGAACGAAAACATGATCACGGCCAGGGCCATGACCAGGCCGCTCACGCCATTGGGGAAGAACCCGCCGTATTGCCACAGGTTGGCCACGCTGGCGTCCGGGCCGCCGTTTCCGGTGCTGAGCAACCAGGCGCCGAAACCTATCATGCTGACGATGGCCACGACTTTTACCAAGGCGAACCAGAACTCCATCTCGCCATAGACCTTCACCTGGGTGAGGTTGATCAGGTTGATCACCACAAAGAAGATCGCGGCCGTGGCCCAGGTTGGAAAGTCAGGCCACCAGTACTGGACGTAGATACCCACCGCCGTCAGCTCGGCCATGCCGACCAACACGTAGACCACCCAGTAGTTCCAGCCAGACACGAAGCCTGCGAACTCGCTCCAGTACTGGTGGGCAAAATGGCTGAAGCTACCGGCCACCGGCTCTTCGACGACCATTTCCCCGAGCTGGCGCATGATCAGGAACGCCATCAGGCCAGCAATGGCATAGCCCAGCAAAACGGAGGGGCCGGCCAGCTGGATGGTCTGGGCAATGCCCAGGAACAACCCCGTGCCGATAGCGCCGCCGAGCGCGATCAGCTGGATGTGACGATTCTTCAACCCGCGCTGTAACCGCTCGGGCGTGCTCTGGTCTTGCATGAAGTGTCCTTTCGCTCAGTGAGGCAATGCTGTTGTTTGCAGTCAAGGATCTAGATCCATCCGCCCCACTGCAAGATGAAAATACCAATGTTGGTGGTGATCGCGGCCATCAGCGTGGTAATCACGATGATTGACGCGGCAAGTTCATGGTTGCCGTTGGCCGCACGCGCCATCACGTAGCTGGCCGCTGCGGTGGGGCTACCGATGTAGAGAAACAGGATGCCCAGTTCGGCCCCGCGAAAACCACAAAGCCAGGCACCCAGTGTGCCAACGAGTGGCAGCCAGGCCATTTTCACCAGGCTGGCGTCCACGGCCAACCTGCCGCTGTCGCGAAGGGCCGTCAGCGACAGGGTGCCGCCAATGCAGATCAGGGCAAGGGGTAAGGTCATCTGCGCCAGGTAGTCACCGGAGGTGAGCAGCCAATTCGGCAAAGGGACCTGGCCGTAGGCCATGGGAATGGCGACCAGCACGCTGAGAATCAGCGGATTTTTCAGGATGCTTTTGAGGATGCTCCACGGGTCGGACTTCAGGTCGGGGCTGTAGACCGCCAGCACGATGGCAGACAACGAGTTGTACAACAGGATCACCAACCCAGCCAGTACCGCACCCAGTGAGATGCCATAGTCGCCGTACAAGCTTGCGGCCAGCGCCAGGCCAATCACCCCGTTGTTGCCGCGAAAGGCGCCTTGGGTGTAGATACCACGGTCGGCCCACGGGCTGCGCCAGACGGCCATGCCCCAGGCGATGGCAAATCCGGCCAGGGTGGCCACCGTGAAATAGATCATGATCCCTGGCCGGACCGCCGCCGCCAGGTCGGCATGATAGATGCCCAGAAACAGCAAGGCCGGCATGCAGACGTTGAACACCAGTTGCGAAGCGACCTTGTTGAAGTTGTCGTCGATCAGGTGGATACGGCGAAGCAACACGCCCAGAAACAGCATGGCGAAAACGGGCGCCGTGATGTTCAGCGTCTGGATGAGAAGGGCAAGCATGGGCGCACGATCCTGAAAGGGGGTTGCCGTTAGGGGGCTAATGATACGCCAACGGCCAGGATTTGCGGGCATTGTGCGGTGATGGGAGCGCAACCGTGCCCTGCCGGGGCACTGGACCGGCCGCGATGGGCTGCGCAGCAGCCCCAGGTGTCAGCTGCGCAGCGCATGTTGTCGGGGCCGCTACCTCGCGGCAACAGGCCGCGCCTACAGCACGATTCAGCGCCGAACTGGCCGCTTCTGCAATTTGCGCTGCAGTGTCCGGCGGTGCATGCCTAGCGCGCGTGCGGTCGCCGAGATGTTGCCCTCGTGCTCGTTCAGCACGCGCTGGATGTGTTCCCACTGCAGACGGTCCACGGACATGGGGTTTTCCGGCACCAGGGTGTCCAGGTCGGTATGCTCGGACAACAGGGCCGCCAGCACGTCGTCAGCGTCAGCCGGTTTGCACAGGTAGTTGCAGGCGCCGCGCTTGACCGCTTCCACGGCGGTGGCGATGCTCGAGTACCCGGTCAGGATGACGACCCGCATTTCCGGGTCCAGCTCCAGCAGCTTGGGCAACAGCACCAGGCCCGAATCCCCTTCCATTTTCAGGTCGAGCGTGGCGTAGTCCGGCAGGTCTTGCTGGGCCAGGATCAAACCTTCTTCGGCCGAGCTGGCGGTGCTTACCCGAAAGCCCCTGCGGCTCATGGCCCGGGCCATCACCCGGGTGAAGGTAGCATCGTCGTCCACCAACAGCAGGTGCGGCAGCTCTTCGGTTTCAACCTGGGTTTCTTCACTCATCATGCTTCTCCTCGCGTGCCATAGGGCAGGCGCAATTCGGTCAGGGTGCCACCTTGTTCATGACTATAGAGTTTCACTGAGCCACCCGCACGGGTGACGCTGGCCTTGCTCAGGAACAGGCCCAGGCCGAAGCCCTTGCCCTTGGTGGTAATGAAAGGTTTGCCAATGGCCTCGGCGATGGCCGGCGGTACGCCAGGGCCATGGTCGCGAATGCTGATGACGATGTCCTGGTGATCCCAGTCCAGGCGCACCTCCAGGTCATCAGGACAGGCGTCGGCGGCGTTGTTCAACAAGTTGAGCAGTGCCTGGGTCAGGTCAGGCGGCGGCGTCAACCGAGGGACGAGCCCATCACGCAGGCGCTGGAAGCGGTAACTGGCTTCCGGGCGCATCAGGTGCCAGCGGTTGAGGGCCTCGTCGAGCCAGACGGTGACCTCCTGCTCGACAATGGCCAGGCGGCGATTGGCCTCGGCGGCGCGAACCAGCTGTTGCAGTGTTTCCTTGCACAGTTTGACCTGGTCCTGAAGAATCTGCAGGTCTTCCTGCAGCAGCGGATCAGTATGGTCCTGGCGCATCTCGTTGAGCAACACGCTCATCGTCGCCAGCGGCGTACCCAGCTCGTGGGCCGCGCCCGCCGCCTGGGTGGCCACGGCCAGCAATTGCTCATCGCGCAGGCTTTCTTCGCGCCGCTCCGAGCGCAGGTGTTCCTGGCGCCGAAGCTCCTCGGCCATGCGCGCGGCAAAGAAGGTGATCACCGCCGCGGCCAGCGCAATGCTCAGCCACATGCCGTAGACCTGCATCTTGTCCCGTGCCAGCGGCAGGCCCTCAAGCGGGTAGAACTGCACCAGCAGCAGGCTGTAGGCCGTCAGCGCGATGCCCGACAGAATCAGCGAATACAGCCAGGGCAGCGTCACCGCCGCGATCGCCAGCGGCACCAGGTAGTAGGACACGAAAGGGTTGGTCGAGCCGCCGGAGTAGTACAGCAGAGCGCTGTGTATCAACAGGTCGCACGCCAGTTGCAGGGCATATTCGAGTTCGGTGACCGGCAGCGACAGGCGCAGGCGCAGCGCCGTGAAGGCGCACAGCAGCGAGGACAAGGCCAGGGTGCCGGCCAGCGACAGCCAGGGCAGTGGCAGCAGCTCGGTCCAGTAGGCCACGCCGACCGAGCCGGCCTGGGCGGCCAAAACCAGGACGCGAATAACGGTCAGTCGCCAGAGGTTCTGGCGCGTAGCGGACAGCGGTTGTGCGGCGGCGAGCATGAGCTCTCCTGATGAGTGCTCCAGAAAATCGGCTGGAGTATACCGAAGCGGGGCATGCTGCTGCAGTGATGCGGCAAAGCGCCACACTTTGTCACAGCTTCATGGGGCCAGCGCTGAACCCACTACACTGTTCCCGGTCTGATGGGCCATGCGTGGAATGGATGGCCACACCCCACGCTTTCATCTGCCAAGGAGCACCTTATGCTAATCCAACGTCGCGGCGCTGCCCTTCTCTTGTCCTGCGGTTTGCTGGCCAGCTTGCCAGCGCTGGCCGCCGATGAGCCGCGCTTCAATCAGGTGTCACTGCGCGCCGAAGTGAGCAAGGAAGTGGCACGCGACCTGATGGTCGTGACCCTCTACAGCGAAGCGCAGAACACCGACCCGGGCAAGCTTGCCAAGCAGATCACCGAGACCATGAACAAGGCTGTGCAGCAGTCGCGCCAGGTCAAGGACGTCAAGATCAGCCAGGGCAGCCGCAACAGCTACCCGGTGTACGACACCAAAGGCCAGAAAATCACCGGCTGGCGCGAGCGTGCCGAGCTGCGGCTCGAAAGCGCGGACTTCCCGGCGCTTTCACAGCTCACCGCCGAGCTGCTGCAAGACCTGAAAATGGGCGGCATGGACTTCTCCATCGCACCGGCAACCCGCAAGTCCAGCGAAGACGCGCTGCTCAAGGAAGCCGTCGACGCATTCAAGGCGCGCGCCCAATTGGCCACCGAAGCCCTGGGCGGCAGTGGTTACAAGGTGGTCAGCCTCAACCTGAACAGCAGCGGCTATCCACGGCCTTACCTGCGCAGTGCACCGATGGCGATGAAGGCCATGGCAGCAGACGAAGCTGCGCCAGCGCCGGACATCGAGGCGGGCACCAGCGAAGTGAGCATGAACGCCGATGGCTTGATCGAAGTGCAGATGCCTTGACGGCGAGGTGGCAGGGGCAGGTCCAAGGGCTGCCCCTGACCAGCAGCTGATGCCCTGGCGCCTTAACTGCCCCGCCAGGGCTTTTTACCCTCCCCTGAAGAAAGTCCTGCATTTTAAGAGATTTCCTACACCCTCTTAAGCCTTTCCCGACATCCTCATCCAATCAGCAATATTCAGCAAAAAGCCATCATTTTGCCCTCGCAAACGTTTAACTCCGCCAAAAGTTACACCGATGCGACATTCATGTACTGCCGTGCCACTTTTCAAGTCCCGACTAACCTTGTGCATATTGCATTGGGCCCACCCCTGCATAAGTATCCGCAGGTCGGCTCACGAGGCCGCCCTCTCTGAACAATGACAACAATGAGGCCAACATGCTCAAACATGCAGTCATTCCGTTCCTGCTAGGCGCAGGTTTGCTCACTGGCGCGCCGTCGGCCTTCGCCGCTTCGAACCTGGTGTTCTGTTCAGAAGGCAGCCCGGCCGGCTTCGACCCGGGGCAATACACCACCGGTACCGATTTCGACGCCTCGGCCGAAACGGTCTTCAACCGGTTGACTCAGTTCGAGCGTGGCGGCACTGCGGTCATCCCGGGGCTGGCAACGCGCTGGGAGGTCGCGGAAGATGGCAAGACCTACACCTTCCACCTGCGCGAAGGCGTGAAGTTCCACACCACCGACTACTTCAAGCCCACTCGCCCGTTCAATGCAGACGACGTGCTGTTCACGTTCAACCGCATGCTCGACAAGGACCATCCATTCCGCAAGGCCTACCCCACCGAGTTCCCGTACTTCACCGACATGGGCATGGACAAGAACATCGCCGGGATCGAGAAACTGGACGAGCACACGGTCAAGTTCACCCTCAACGACGTCGACGCCGCCTTCATCCAGAACCTGGCCATGAGCTTCGCGTCCATCCAGTCCGCCGAGTACGCCGACCAGTTGCTCAAGAACGGCAAGGCCGCCGACATCAACCAGAAGCCGATCGGCACTGGCCCGTTCGTGTTCAGCAAGTACCAGAAGGACGCGCAGATCCGCTTCAAGGGCAACAAGGACTACTGGAAACCCGAGGACGTGAAGATCGACAACCTGATCTTCGCCATCACCACCGATGCTTCGGTGCGCATGCAGAAACTCAAGAAGAACGAGTGCCAGGTCACGCTGTTCCCGCGTCCGGCCGATATCGCGCCGCTCAAGCAGGACTCCAAGCTGCAGATGCCCCAGCAAGCGGGCTTCAACCTGGGCTACATCGCCTACAACGTGATGGACCAGGTCAAGGGCAGCAACCAGCCCAACCCCATGGCCCAGCTCAAGGTGCGCCAGGCGCTGGACATGGCCGTGGACAAGCAGAAAATCATCGAGTCGGTGTACCAGGGGGCGGGCCAGCTGGCGGTCAATGCCATGCCGCCGACCCAGTGGTCGTATGACAGCAGCATCAAGGACGCTCCCCACGACCCCGACAAGGCCCGCCAGTTGCTCAAGGAAGCCGGCATCAAGGACGGCACTGAAATCACCCTGTGGGCCATGCCGGTCCAGCGGCCGTACAACCCCAACGCCAAACTGATGGCCGAGATGCTCCAGGCAGACTGGGCCAAGATCGGCATCAAGGCCAAGATCGTCAGCTATGAGTGGGGCGAGTACATCAAGCGCTCCAAGGCGGGCGAACAAGGCGCCATGCTCATTGGCTGGAGCGGGGACAATGGCGACCCTGACAACTGGCTGGGCACCTTGTATGGCTGCGACGCCATCGACGGCAACAACTTCTCCAAGTGGTGCTACAAGCCCTACGATGACCTGATCAAGCAGGCCAAGGCCACCTCCGACCAGGCCAAGCGCACCGAGCTTTATCAGAAAGCCCAGCACATCCTCAAGGAGCAGGTGCCGATCACCCCGATCGCCCACTCCACCGTCTACCAGCCCATGAGTGCCAAGGTGAAGGACTTCAAGATCAGTCCATTTGCCCTCAACGCGTTCTACGGCGTCAGCGTCGACAAATAGCCTGAGGGCTGCGCCCGCCTGACGGGCGCCTGACCCACCCCATTCATACCCAGTCGTCCCGCTGCCAAGCGTGCGGGACAGGCGAACTGTTGCCGCGATTCGTGCCCGGAGCCGGCCCAGCACCCAAAAGGACTTAGCATGCGCCACGTGACCCGACTTTCTACACTGCTCGCCCTGGCCCTGGTCGGCCAGACGCCAGCCGTGATGGCCAACAACTTGGTGTTCTGCTCCGAAGGCAGCCCGGCCGGTTTCGATACGGCCCAATACACCACCGCCACCGACAATGACGCCGCCCAGCCGATCTACAACCGCCTGGTGGAGTTCGAGCGCGGCGGCACGGCGGTACACCCTGCCCTGGCCACCCGCTGGGAAGTCACCGAGGACGGCCTGCGCTACACCTTTCACCTGCGCGAAGGCGTGAGCTTTCACAGCAACAAGGCCTTCACCCCCAGCCGGCCCTTCAACGCAGACGACGTGCTGTTCACCTTCAACCGCATGCTCGACAGGCAGCACCCGTTTCGCAAGGCCTACCCCACCGAGTTTCCCTACTTCGTCAGCATGGGCCTGGACAAGAACATCGCAGGCGTCGAAAAGACCGACCCGTTCACCGTGGTGTTCACGCTGCACACCGTAGATGCCGCGTTCATCCAGAACCTGGCCATGAGCTTTGCCTCGATCCTGTCCGCCGAATACGCCGAGCAGTTGCTTAAAACCGGCCGCCCTAGCGACATCAACCAGCAACCGATAGGCACCGGCCCGTTCGTGTTCCAGCGCTACCAGAAAGACTCGCAGATCCGCTACAAGGCCAACCGTGCCTACTGGGCGCCCGAGCAGGTGAAGCTCGACAACCTGGTGTTCTCGATCAATGTCGACCCGTCGGTGCGCATCCAGAAACTGCGCCGCAACGAGTGCCAGGTCACCCTGCATCCGCGGCCGGCCGACCTGCCAGGGCTCAAGCAGGACACGAACGTGCAGGTCTTGCAGCAAGCAGGGTTCAACCTGGGCTATATCGCCTACAACACCCAGCACCCGCCATTCGATCGGCTTGAGGTGCGCCAGGCCATGGACATGGCAGTCAACAAGCAGGCCATCCTGCAGGCGGTCTACCAGGAAGCAGGACAACGGGCGGTCAACGCCATGCCGCCCACCCAGTGGTCCTACGACACTAGCATCACCGATGCACCGCACGACCCGGAAAAAGCCCGCCAGCTGCTCGAACAGGCCGGGGTCAAGCCTGGCACCGAAATCACTCTGTGGGCCATGCCGGTGCAACGCCCCTACAACCCCAACGCCAAGCTGATGGCCGAAATGCTCCAGGCCGATTGGAGCAAGCTGGGCTTGAAGGTGCGCATCGTCAGCTACGAATGGGGCGAATACATCAAGCGCCTCAAGAGCGGCGAGCACGATGTGGCGCTGATCGGCTGGACCGGTGACAACGGCGATCCCGACAACTGGCTGGGCACGCTGTACAGCTGCGATGCCATTGGCAGCAACAACTATTCGCAATGGTGCGACCCGCAGTACGACAGCCTGGTCAAGCAAGCCAAGCAGGTTACCGACCAAGCTCAGCGCACCACGCTCTATCAGCAAGCCCAGCAGCGGCTCAAGCAGCAGGTGCCGATCACGCCAGTGGCCCACTCCACTGTCAATCAGCCCCTGAGCACCCGAGTGTCCGGGTTCAAGGTCAGCCCGTTCGGGCGCAACGAGTTTTCCGGCGTCAGCGTCGATTAGCACCGACTGGCAGGCAGGGCGCGCAGGGGGGGGAGACCCGCGCGCCATGCCTACCCATCGCCCGCTTAAGCCTCGGTGATCCCGGGGCGCCCCAGGCAACACGGCAACACGGCAACACCCACCCGGCCCACAAGGCCGGCAATAACTAGAAATGAAAAGGAGCTTCTATCGTGAGACTGTTCAATTCGAGCGCACTGGCGTTAGCCATAGGTGCAGCAACCACCACCGTCCACGCCGATCCACAGAGCCAGGCCTACTTGCCGCTCACCCTCGCAGCCGAAAGCGCCCAGGCGCAGGCCAAGGGTTTCGTCGATGGCCAGAGCTTGGGCGGGACGACGCGCAACTGGTACGCCCGCGAACGCGCCACCCGCGCACCGCTGTGGCGCTACTACAAGAGCGACGGCACCCGTCACCCGACCCACACCCGTGAAAACTGGGTGCAAGGCACCATCCTCAACTACACCTCGGGCTTTACCCAGGGCACGGTGGGCTTTGCCGTGGAGGCAGCCGGCTATAACGCCATCGCCCTGCAGCAGGACCGCGAAGCGATCGCAGGTCCCAACAACCGTACCCTGACCCACAGCGACGGCGACGCCATCGGCCAGTGGAGCAAACTGGGGCTGGGCAACGTCAAGGCGCGTCTTTCCAATACCACCCTGACCCTCGGTCGCCAGGCCGTCGATACCCCGATGATCGCCTTTATCGGTAACCGCGCCCTGCCCTCCAGTTTTCAGGGCGCATTCCTGCACAGCGCTGAATTCGACAACCTGACGTTCGACCTGGGTACCTTCGACCGGGTCTCGCCCCGTACCGAGCAGAGCCTGAGCAAGTTCCGCAGCGAATACGGTGCGGCCGGGGTGGAAACGGACCGCGCCAGCACGGTCGGTATCAACTACCAGCCCCTCAAGAGCCTGACCACCAGCCTGTATGCCACCAAGGTCGACGATTTCTGGAACCAGTACTACTTCGGCGCCAATCACATGTTCGGTGACAGCGCCGTGCTCAGCCTGTCCACGGGCCTCAACTACTACAAGACCGTGGACGCCGGCAGCCGCAAGATGGGCGAAATCGACAACGACACCTACAGCCTGTCGCTGGGCCTGACCCATCAGGCGCACACCCTCACCGCCGCCTGGCAGCAGGTCAATGGCAACGAGTATTTCGACTACCTCCACGAAACCAACGGCATCTACCTGGCCAACTCGCTGCTGTCGGACTTCAACGGCCCGAACGAGAAATCGCTGCAGTTATCCTATGTGCTTAACATGGCTTACTACGGCGTGCCAGGGCTGAAATTCAACCTGTACAACGCCCGGGGCTGGGGCATCGACGGCACCCATTACCGCGGTAGCGCCTATGACGTCCAGGGCCTCGATGGCGAGACCCATTACGAGTGGGGTATCGGCACCAGCTACGCCGTACAGAGCGGACCGCTCAAGGACACCAGCATCCGCGCCACCTACACCACACACCGCGCAAGCAAGGCACAGGGCGATGGCAGCCTGAACGAATTCAGGCTCGTGACCACCATCCCGTTCAACATCCTCTGACCGGCCGCCTGGCCCGCTTGCCAGCGGGTCGGGCGTCAGGCTGGAGCACAACGCAGGGAGAATTGATCCATGCACGCTGTGACCAAGAAGACATCGGCGCTGCGGCTGTTGCTGGCAACGCTGCTTTTGGGCAGTACATCCCAGCTGGCCGCCAAGCCGCTGGTGGTGTGCACCGAGGCCAGCCCCGAAGGGTTCGATGTGGTGCAATACACCACGGCGGTGACGTTCGACGCGGCGGCCGAAACCCTCTTCAACCGCCTGGTGGACTTCAAGCCCGGCACCACGGATGTCCAACCGGCCCTGGCCGAGCGTTGGGACATCTCCTCCGACGGCCTGACCTATACCTTCCACCTTCGCCGAGGGGTCAAGTTCCACACCACCGACTATTTCAAGCCCAGCCGCGACCTGAACGCCGACGATGTGCTGTGGAGCTTGCGCCGCCAGCTTGACCCGAGCCACCCCTGGCACGACAAGACCAGCATCGGCTACCCCTACTTCGAGAGCATGGCCTTCAATTCGTTGCTCAAGTCGGTGGACAAGACCGACGACTACACCGTGGTGATCACCTTGACCCGGCCAGAGGCGCCTTTGCTGCGCGACATGGCCATGGGCTTCACGTCCATCTACTCCGCCGAGTACGGCGATCAGTTGTTGGCAGCCGGCAAGACGGCAGAGCTCAACAGCAAGCCAATCGGCACAGGGCCGTTCATTTTCCAGCGCTACAACAAGGATGCCCAGGTCCGCTTCAAGCCCAACCCGGACTACTTCCGGGGCAAGCCGCCCGCCGATGCCCTGATTTTCGCCATCGCCACCGACAGTAATGTTCGCCTGCAAAAGTTGCGCGCCAACGAGTGCCAGGTTGCGTTGTACCCCAAACCGGACGATGTACCGTCGATCGTGGCGGACCCGCGCCTGAAGGTCGCCCAGACCGAAGCGCTGGTGACCGGTTACATCGCCATGAACACCCAGCATCCGTACCTGAGTGATGTACGCGTGCGCAAGGCGATCAACATGGCCTTCGACCGCCAGACCCACGTCGACCAGCTATTCGGCAAAGGCAACGCGCTGGTGGGCGTCAACCCGTATCCCCCTTCGATGATCGGCTACAACACCGACAACCAGAACCCGCCACGCGATCTCGACCAGGCGCGTGCGCTGCTAAAACAAGCCGGTGTCCCCCAGGGCACGGTCATTACCCTGTTCACCCGCAATGGCGGCGGCCCGACTAACCCGAACCCGCGACTGTCCGCCGAGATGCTTCAGGCCGACCTGGCGCAGATCGGCCTGAAGCTGGATATCCGTGTCATGGAGTGGGCCGAAATGCTGCGCCGTGCCAAGAAAGGCGAGGCGGACCTGGTGTCCAGTGGCTGGGCCGGCGACAACGGCGACCCGGACAACTTTCTTACCCCCCTGCTCAGTTGCGAGGCGGCCAGCAATGGCGAGAACTATGCACGCTGGTGCAACTCGAAATTCCAGGCATTGATCACCCGCGCCCGCGAGGTGAGCGACAACGAGGAGCGTGCCAGGCTCTATAGCGAGGCATTGACGGTGTACGATGAGGACCAGCCCTGGATCAGCATGGCCCACCCCAAGGTGTTCACGGCCATGCGTGAGAACGTGGAGGGCTACGTGATCAGCCCCTTGACCAGCAACAACTTCGCTACCACCCGAGTGAAGTAGAACAACAACGACCGCCGTTGCCCTGTGGGCAGCGGCGGCACTGCCGTGGCAGGTACCTGCCATGCGGCCTGATGAGGTAACTGCGACCATGTTGAGTTTTATTGCCCGGCGCTTGGGCCTGTTGATCCCGACCTTTTTCGGCATCACCTTGCTGACCTTCGCGCTGATACGCCTGATCCCCGGTGACCCGGTGGAAGTGATGATGGGCGAACGCAGGGTCGACCCGGAAATGCACGCCCAGGCCATGGAGCGGCTGGGCCTGAACAAACCGTTGCCGGCCCAGTACCTGGACTACATCGGCAAGCTGGCCCAGGGCGACCTGGGCGAGTCGCTGCGCACGCGCGAGAGCGTATGGAGCGAGTTCACCACCTTGTTCCCGGCCACCCTGGAACTGGCCATGGCCGCCTTGCTGTTCGCCGGCGTGGTCGGCTTGCTGGCCGGGGTGATCGCCGCGCTCAAGCGCGGCTCGCTGTTCGACCATGGGGTGATGGGGATTTCGCTGGCGGGCTACTCGATGCCGATCTTCTGGTGGGGCCTGATCCTGATCATGTTCTTCTCGGTGAGCCTGGGCTGGACCCCGGTATCCGGGCGCATCGACCTGCTCTATGACATCGAGCCCAAGACCGGCTTCATGCTCATCGACACCCTGCTCAGCGACGAAGAGGGTTCGTTCAAGGATGCCGTGATGCACCTGATTCTGCCGGCCATCGTACTGGGTACCATTCCGCTGGCGGTGATCGCACGCATGACGCGTTCCTCCATGCTCGAAGTGTTGCGCGAGGACTACATCCGCACGGCGCGCGCCAAGGGGCTGTCCCCGGCCCGGGTCGTGTTCATGCACGGCTTGCGCAACGCCCTGATTCCCGTCCTGACCGTGTTCGGCCTGCAGGTCGGCACCTTGCTGGCCGGTGCGGTGTTGACCGAAACCATTTTCTCCTGGCCGGGCATCGGCAAATGGCTGATCGAAGCCATCGGCGCCCGTGACTACCCCGTGGTCCAGAACGGCATTCTGTTGATTGCCTGCCTGGTGATCCTGGTCAACTTCGTCGTGGACATTCTCTACGGCCTGGCCAATCCACGCATCCGTCATCAGCGCTGAGGCCCCGTCATGACCAACCCGACTGCAAAAACCCTGTCCCCAGTCAGCCCGGTGGACCAGAGCCTTCTCTACCCCTCGCCCTACAAGGAATTCTGGCAGGCCTTCGCGCGCAACAAGGGCGCGGTGATGGGCCTGGCGTTCATGTGCGTGGTGGTGTTCTGCGCGCTGTTCGCGCCCTGGGTCGCGCCCCACGACCCCAGCGAGCAGTACCGCGATTTTCTGCTCACCCCCCCGGTGTGGCTGGAGGGTGGCACTTGGCAGTTCATCCTGGGCACCGATGAGCTTGGCCGCGACCTGCTCTCGCGCTTGATCCAAGGGGCGCGCCTGTCCTTGCTGATTGGCTTGTCCTCGGTGGTGATATCGTTGATCCCCGGCATTCTGCTCGGGTTGCTGGCGGGCTTCTTCCCGCACTTCGTCGGCCCTTCGATCATGCGCCTGATGGACGTGATGCTGGCCCTGCCCTCGCTGCTGCTGGCCGTCGCCATCGTCGCCATCCTCGGCCCTGGCCTGATCAACACCGTCATCGCCATTGCCATCGTCTCGCTGCCCTCCTACGTGCGCCTGACCCGCGCCGCCGTGATGGGCGAGCTGAACCGCGACTACGTCACCGCTGCCCGGCTGGCAGGCGCTGGGCTGGGGCGCCTGATGTTCGTGACCGTGCTGCCCAACTGCATGGCGCCGCTGATCGTGCAGGCCACCTTGAGCTTTTCCTCGGCCATTCTCGACGCCGCCGCCCTGGGCTTCCTGGGCCTTGGTGTGCAACCCCCGACGCCGGAGTGGGGCACCATGCTGGCCTCGGCCAGGGATTACATCGAGCGCGCCTGGTGGGTGGTGAGCCTGCCGGGCCTGACCATCCTGCTCAGCGTACTGGCGATCAACCTGATGGGTGATGGCCTGCGCGATGCGCTCGACCCCAAACTCAAGAACGCCGCCTGAGGAGCACACCCATGTCTTTGTTGCAGATCAACAACCTCAACGTGCGTTTTGGCGACGCGGACGCCGTGCCAGTGGTGGACGGGCTGGACTTACAGGTTCAAGCCGGCGAAATCCTGGCCATCGTCGGCGAGTCCGGCTCGGGCAAATCGGTGACCATGATGGCCCTGATGGGCCTGGTCGAGGCCCCTGGCCGGATCACGGCCGATGCCATGACATTCGACGGTACCGACATGCTCACCCTCAGCGGCCGGCAACGGCGCAAGGTGGTGGGCAAGGACATCGCCATGGTCTTCCAAGACCCCATGACGGCCCTGAACCCCAGCTACACCGTGGGTTATCAGATCGAAGAAGTCCTGCGTCAACACCTGGGCCTCAAGGGCAAGGCGGCGCGGCAACGGGCCCTGGAACTGCTGCAGAAGGTCGAGATCCCGGCCGCCGAAAGCCGCCTGGACGCTTATCCGCATCAACTGTCCGGCGGCATGAGCCAACGGGTGGCCATCGCCATGGCCATCGCCGGTGAGCCGAAGCTGCTGATCGCCGATGAGCCGACCACGGCGCTGGACGTGACCATCCAGGCGCAGATCATGGAGCTGCTGGTCAACCTGCAACAGGAGCGCAACATGGCCCTGATCCTGATCACCCATGACCTGGCGGTAGTGGCCGAGACCGCGCGCCGGGTGTGCGTGATGTATGCAGGCCAGGCCGTGGAGGTGGGCCAGGTGCCAGAGCTGTTCGACGTCCCTGCCCACCCCTATACCGAAGCCCTGCTGGCGGCGATTCCCGAACACAGCCTGGGTGCCGAGCGCTTGGCTACCCTGCCTGGCATCGTCCCGGGCCGCTATGACCGGCCAACGGGTTGCCTGCTGTCACCGCGTTGCCCTTATGTGCAGGACAACTGCCGACACCAGCGCCCGGCCCTGGACCCCAAGGCCCAGAGCCTGGCCCGTTGTTTCTACCCACTGAACCAGGAGGTGGCGTGATGGCCGTCGTTCTATCGGCCCGGGACCTGACCCGGCATTACGAAGTCTCCCGCGGGTTGTTCAAGGGCCATGCGCTGGTGCGCGCGCTCAATGGCGTTTCGTTCGAACTGGAGGCGGGCAAGACGTTGGCGGTAGTCGGTGAGTCCGGTTGCGGCAAGTCGACCCTGGCCCGCGCCCTGACCCTGATCGAGCAGCCCACCTCAGGCTCGCTGCAGATTGCAGGTACCGAGGTCACCGGAGCCAGCAAGGCCGAGCGCAAGCAACTGCGCCGGGACGTGCAGATGGTCTTCCAGAGCCCTTACGCCTCGCTCAACCCGCGGCAGAAGATCGGTGACCAGCTGGCCGAGCCTTTGCTGATCAACACCGCGCTGAGCAAGGCGCAGCGCCGTGACAGGGTGCAGAAGATGATGGAGCAGGTGGGGCTGCGCCCGGAGCATTACCAGCGCTATCCGCACATGTTCTCCGGTGGGCAGCGTCAGCGTATCGCGCTGGCACGGGCCATGATGTTGCAGCCCAAGGTGTTGGTGGCCGACGAGCCGACATCTGCACTGGATGTGTCCATCCAGGCCCAGGTGCTGAACTTGTTCATGGACATGCAGCAGCAGTACGGTACCGGTTATGTATTCATCTCCCACAACCTGGCGGTAGTACGTCACGTGGCTGACGATGTGCTGGTCATGTACTTGGGCAGGCCGGCGGAGATGGGGCCCAAAGCCGATATCTACGAAAAGCCGCTGCATCCGTACACCCAGGCTCTATTGTCTGCCACACCCGCTATTCATCCAGACCCGTCCAAGCCGCGCATCCGCATTGCCGGTGAGCTGCCCAACCCGCTCAACCCGCCGGATGGCTGCGCTTTTCACAAACGCTGCCCCTACGCGACCGATCGCTGCGCCAATGAGGTGCCGGCGTTCAGGCAAGTGGAGACCCGGCAGGTGGCTTGTCATTATGCGGAGCAGTTTCTTTAACGAAGGTACGGCGCGGTCGGTCGGGCGGACCGGCACGACCGCTCCGAATTCACTCACCATCAGAAGCGACGCAAGGCAGCAGACCGACAAATGAGACATAAACGAAAAGGGCCGCTAAGCGGCCCTTTTCGTCAGTGCATGAACAGTGCAATCAGAATGATGACTGGAATCGGTACACCCAGCATCCATAGCAATATCGAGCGCATGTTCGTTCTCCTTACTTAGCGTTGAATGGTGCGGTGAGCGACGTAGTCGCCTTCGAGCCACTGAACCTGGTCGCGACGACGACCACCGTACAGCGCGGCCAGGCTGGCGAAGAAGGCGCCGCACAGCAGGGCCACGAAGGTCCACAGGGCAGTCCAGGCAGCCACTTTGGCAGCGGTGTCTGCAGCCTGCTTGGCATCGGTTTTCAGTTGCTGAACCTGAGCCATGACCTGATCGACGCGAGCTTCGGCTTCCGGTTGAGAAAGGCGGGTGCGCTGGGCAACCAGCTGCGCCAGGTAGGCACGGTCTTCAGGTGCCAGGGCGCCGTCACCGGCAAAGCCTTTGGCCAGGATGCGAGCGGCAACACCGTTGGCCGCATCATCGCTGACAGGCGCCGGGCCCTCGCCACGGAACAGGCCGTCGACGAAGTAGTCCAGGGACTCATCCGAGGCATTGGAAGCGGCAGCGCCACCGGCAGCGGCGGTCATGCCGGCCGCTTGAGTGGCTGCACTGGCACCAGCGCCCACGATGTTGCCGGCTGTGCCCAGTACAAGCATGGCCGTTACCAGGGTAGCCACGGCCCACGACAGGAAGCCGTGTGCAGTGTCGCGGAAATACACTTCGTCGCCGTGCAGATTGGCCCATTTCACGCGCAGACGGCCGGCAATGTAGCCGCCCATGCCCGAAGCGATGATCTGGGTCAGGAGCAACCAGACAATGGTAGAGATGCCCAGGGCTTTCGCACTGGCCCCTTCATCTGCCCATGGCGAGGTCGCGGCAAAGCCGAGCCCTGCACCGAGTACCACCAGAAGGAGGGAGATGGCAGCAGCACCGGCTGCGCCAGCAAAGATTGCTGCCCAGGAAACACCTGAGCGGCTTTGTGT
Organism: Pseudomonas sp. I3-I5; assembly: GCF_022699445.1. NCBI lineage: Bacteria > Pseudomonadati > Pseudomonadota > Gammaproteobacteria > Pseudomonadales > Pseudomonadaceae > Pseudomonas > Pseudomonas sp. I3-I5. Next base: position 3,745,307 of record NZ_CP093940.1, read on the forward strand.
ATCGACAACGGGATAGTCGGCAGATGAGATCATGATGTGGTCGCCTGTGTTGTTAGCGAGAAGTCCATTCGCGCATTAAACGTTGCAGCGGCTGTGCCAGTTGCCGTAAAAAATCATGCCCTTTGAAATCAACAACTTACAAAAACAGGTTAATTATTGACCGTGCAAAATGCGCGAATCGACCTGTAGCGTCAGGTGTTCTGCATTCTTGTCGCCACGCCAGGGAAAGGGCATGATCCGTCCATGACCCTGCCCGATGGCCCGTCCCAGACACCGATTACCGCCGACACCGTGATGCGCTACCACCTGTGCTGGAAGCATCGTGATCTCGATGGCGTGATGGCGCTGTACCACCCCGACATTCAATACCACGACTTCTTTCAGAACCGTGTGCTGGGCCATGCCGAGCTGCGTATGTACGTGGGCGCCTGCCTGCCCCATGCCGCCGGCGAGGACATCGTGCACAGCGACCGTATCCGCGTCGATGGCTGCACGGCGTATATTCAGTACCAAGTCACCGTGCAGGGCGGGGACGGCCTGGTGGCGTTCCAGTCCAGCGAGGCGATCACGGTCAAGGACGGTCTGATCTGGCAGGTCAATGAATACGCCACACTCGTGCGTCAGCACAGCGCAAGCAGCACCAGTCGCACCTCACGGCCCGCCACCAGCCGGCTTGGGCTGTCCCCGCGCCAGTTGTCTACCATGGCGCAAGACCTTGAGCACTACTTCCAGCGACATCGTCCGTACCTGGATCCTGACTTGAGTTTGCAACAGGTCGCCCAGGCCAGCGGTTACAGCCGCAATCAGATTTCCTACTTGCTGAACCAGGTGCTGGGCCAGCGTTTTTACCGCTACGTCAACCAAGCCCGCCTTCAGCACCTGATGACGATCCTGGCGAATGACAGCGGCCAGACGTCCATCGATGACCTGGCGTTCAACGCCGGTTTCAACTCGCTGTCCGCGTTCTACAAATGCTTCCGCGAGCATACCGGGCTGACGCCAAAGGCCTATCTCAAACAGATTTCCTCGCGTGCACGCACGTAAGACAACCGCTGGCGTTGGCCACTAGCATCGCTCCATCACCTGATCGCTTGTGGAGCCCGGCCCATGCAGCCTCTGCGTACACTCAGCTTGTGGATGGACCAGCTGCAAGAGCCGCTGTGCGCGCGCCCTGCCCTGCGTGAAAATGTCGAGGCCGACGTCTGCATCATCGGCGCTGGCTACACAGGCCTGTGGACCGCTTACTACCTCAAGCGCCAGGCACCGCACCTCAATGTCGTGGTAATCGAGGCCAACATCGCAGGGTTTGGCGCCTCGGGGCGCAACGGCGGGTGGTTGATGGGCAATTTGCTGGGTGAAGATCGCCTGTTGGCCAGCCTGTCGCCGGTTCAGCGCCGCGCCAGCATCGAGCTGCTGCATGACATTCCAGACGAAGTACAGCGCGTGTTGCACCGCGAACAGCTCGATTGCGACTACCGCAAGGGCGGCGTGTTGTACTGCGCAGCCCGTTATCCCGAGCAGGAGCGAAGCCTGCGTGCCTACCTGGATCACTTGTACAACCTGGGCATGACCGAGGACGATTACCACTGGCTGCGTCCAGCGCAACTGCAGGGCCAGTTGCGTGTAAGCAATGCCTATGGGGCTATCTACAGCCCGCACACGGCCACGATTCAGCCGGCCAAGCTCGTCCGTGGCCTGGCCAGCGCAGTCGAGGCCCTGGGGGTGCCGATCTACGAAAACACACCGGCGCTGGACTGGCAACCTGGCGAAGTGACCACCCCGTTGGCACGCCTGCGGTGCAACTGGATCGTCCCGGCGGTGGAAGGCTATGCCGCCAGCTTGCCGCCGTTGGGCAAACACCAGTTGCCGGTTCAGAGCCTGATGGTCGCTACCGAGCCTTTGCCTGAGGCCATTTGGGCGCAGATCGGCCTCGACCAGGGACAAGCCTTCAGCGAGGGCAGCCGACAGGTGACCTATGGTCAGCGCACTGCCGATGATCGGCTGGTGTTCGGTGCCCGAGGTGGCTACCGCTTCGGTGGCAGGTTGCGTGAGGACTTCAACCTCCAGGCCCATGAAATCGAGCTGCGTCGCTACCTGTTCAGCGAGCTGTTTCCCCAACTGCGCCATGTACGCATCACCCATTCGTGGGGTGGCAACCTGGGCATGGCGCGGCGCTTCCAGCCGCACATGCTGTGCGACCGCCAGCGGGGTATCGCGTTGGCCGGAGGCTACGGCGGTGAAGGCGTAGGCGCGACCAACCTGGGTGGTCGCACCCTGGCTGCACTTATCCTGAATCAGCAGAACGCACTCACCGGGCAGCCTTGGGTACATGACAACAGGCCGCTATCGAGCCTGGCCAGCTGGCCTCCGGAGCCCAGCCGCTGGTTGGGGTACAACGCCATCATCCAGAGTTTCGTCCACGAGGACCGTACCCTGGCCAACCCCGCGACACCGCCATGGAGACGGCAACTGGCCAGCAAGCTGGCAGATTTCATGGAAGGTTTCATGCACTGATTCTTCACCCAAACCGGACCGACCTTTCATGAGCATCACTCAGTTCAAACGGGCAGACAGCGCCGTTTTGCAGTCCAGCAGCCCTGTCGCCGTACCGCTCGGCCAACCCGTGGCGGTGACATCGACCACGAGCGTGCAACGCAGCGATGGCGTGGAGACGGGAATCTGGGAATGCACCCCAGGGCGCTGGCGACGGCAAATCACGCAACAGGAGTTCTGCCACTTCATCAAGGGGCGCTGCACCTTCACCCCTGACGATGGCGAGCCCCTGGTCATAGAAGCCGGAGACGCATTGATGCTACCGGCCAACAGCACTGGCACCTGGGATATCCAGGAAACCGTGCGCAAGACCTACGTACTTATCTTCTGATCCGCTGATCGCCTGCCTTCGATAACAACACACAAAGCAAGGTAACCCGATATGCGCACGCTTATCATCGCCCCCTTGATGCTGGCCGCCAGCGTGGCCAGCGCGGCAGAAACCGTCAAGATCTACAACTGGTCCAGTTACATCGCGCCCGACACCTTGAAGCAGTTCCAGCAAGCCACCGGCATCGTGCCCACCTACGACGTCTATGACAGCAACGAGACCCTCGATGGCAAGTTGATGACCGGCAATTCCGGCTACGACGTGGTGTTTCCCTCCAACCATTTCATGGCCCGGCAAATCCAGGGCAAAGCCCTCAAGCGCCTGGACAAGTCGCAGTTGCCCAACTGGAAGAACCTCAACCCAGTGCTGCTCAAGGCCCTGGAGGGCAATGACCCAGGCAACCAGTACGGGTTCCCGTACCTCTGGGGCAGCACGGGCATCGGCTACAACATCGACAAGGTCAAAGCCGTATTGGGCGACGACGCGCCGGTCGACTCCTGGGACCTGATCTTCAAGCCGCAGTACATGAGCAAGCTCAAAGGTTGTGGTGTGGCGGTGCTGGACAATGGCCCCGAGTTGCTACCCATCGCCTTGCATTACCTGGGGCTGCCCCACCATAGCCAGAACCCGGCCGACTACGACAAGGCCAAGGCGCTGCTGATGCAGGTGCGGCCGTACATCAGCTATTTCCATTCATCCAAGTACACGGCGGACCTGGCCAATGGCGACGTCTGCGTGGTGGTCGGGTTCTCGGGGGACGTGCTCCAGGCAAAGAATCGCGCCAAGGAGGCCCATAACGGGGTCAAGGTCGGCTACTCGATACCCAAGGAGGGGGCGCCGATGTGGTTCGACATGGTGGCCATGCCCGCCGATGCGCCGGATGAAAAGGCCGGGTATGCCTACATGAACTACCTGCTGGAGCCGCAGGTAATGGCCGCCATCAGCAATCATGTGCAATACGCCAACGCCAACCTGCAAGCCGATGCGCTGGTTGACCCGGCGCTCAAGGCCAACACCATGATCTATCCGAGCGAAGCGGTGATGGGCAAGTTGTACGCGCTAGAAGCGATGCCGGCCAAGATAGACCGCATCAGGACGCGTATCTGGACCAGTGTGAAGGCGGGCAACTGATGCCTGCGCCTGCGAAAGTGGCAGGAAATGGTTGAGGTGAGCGAGGCGAACGTCGGGCCGCCCTGCTCGCGCAAGGGCCCGGCCAGCGAAGTGGCCGGGCCTTTTACGCTCAGTGGTGCTCGCGCGTGGCGCGGAACTTGACGTCAGGCCAGCGCTCTTCCATCAGCGACAGGTTGACCCGGGTGGGCGCCAGGTAGGTCAGGTGCCCGCCACCATCGATGGCCAGGTTCTCCATGGCCTTGTTCTGGAATTCCTCCAGCTTCTTCTTGTCGTCGCAGGCGATCCAGCGCGCCGACCACACGGTGATGGGCTCGTAGGCACACTCGACCTTGTATTCTTCCTTCAGGCGGCTGGCAACCACGTCGAACTGCAGCACACCGACCGCACCGAGGATGATGTCGTTGCTGCGCTCGGGGAAGAACACCTGGGTAGCACCTTCTTCGGCCAGCTGCTGCAGGCCCTGACGCAACTGCTTGGATTTCAGCGGGTCTTTCAGGCGCACGCGGCGGAACAGTTCCGGGGCGAAGTGCGGGATGCCGGTAAAGCCCAGCGCCTCGCCTTCGGTGAAGGTGTCACCGATCTGGATGGTGCCGTGGTTGTGCAAACCGATGATGTCGCCGGCGTAGGCTTCTTCGAGCTGCTCACGCTCGGACGAGAAGAAGGTCAGCGCATCGCCGATGCGAAGGTCCTTGTTCAGCCGCACGTGGCGCATTTTCATGCCCTTTTCGTACTTGCCCGAGCAGATGCGCATGAAGGCGATACGGTCCCGGTGTTTCGGGTCCATGTTCGCCTGGATCTTGAACACGAAGCCGGTGAATTTCTCTTCCACGGGCTCGACGGTACGCTCGTGGGCAACACGGCCCAGCGGGCGCGGCGCCCAGTCGACGACGGCATCGAGCACGTGGTCGACACCGAAGTTGCCCAGTGCGGTACCGAAGAACACAGGGGTCAGTTGACCGTTGATGAATTCGTCCTGGTCGAACTCGTGGCAAGCGCCCTGCACCAGCTCCAGCTGCTCGACGAACGCGTCGTACTGGTCGCCCAGGTGGGCGCGGGCTTCGTCCGAGTCCAGATTGCGAATGATCTTGGCTTCGGTGCGCTCGTGGCCGTGGCCGGGCGTGTAGACGATGATGTAGTCACCGGTCAGGTGGTACACGCCCTTGAAGTCACGGTAACACCCGATAGGCCAGGTAATCGGTGCGGCCTTGATCTTCAGAACGGCTTCGATTTCGTCGAGCAGTTCGATCGGGTCGCGAATGTCGCGGTCGAGCTTGTTGATGAAGCTGACGATGGGCGTGTCGCGCAGGCGGCATACGTCCATCAGGGCAATGGTCCGCGGCTCTACACCTTTACCGCCGTCGAGCACCATCAGCGCCGAGTCCACCGCGGTGAGGGTGCGATAGGTGTCTTCGGAGAAGTCTTCGTGCCCGGGGGTGTCGAGCAGGTTGATCATGTGCTCTCGGTACGGGAACTGCATCACCGAAGTGGTGATGGAGATGCCGCGCTGCTTCTCCATTTCCATCCAGTCGGAGGTGGCGTGGCGGTCGGACTTGCGCGACTTCACGGTGCCGGCGACGGAGATGGCCTTGCCCATCAGCAACAGCTTCTCGGTGATGGTGGTCTTACCGGCGTCGGGGTGGGAAATGATTGCGAAAGTGCGGCGCTTCGCGACTTCGGCGGCCTGGTTGGTCATGGGAAATCGCCTGACTGGGGGATTTGAAAGGGGCGATATCATACCTGAACTCTGGCGTCAGGCCAAAACCTGCCGCCACGCGCTGGCCCGCCTCAATGATCGTCCATGAGCTCCTGGCCGACATGCAGAATGTCCAGTTCCAGGTCCATGGGCTGTCCACCCTCATTGACCACATAGGCAAACCAGTGACCTGCCACCGTTTCCTTGCGATAGGCCTGAAGCGGTATGTTCGAGCGGGTATGGATACGGCCACGAATCGTCTGCCCTGGTTCGACGATGGATGTCATGCTCCGCCACTCGCCACCCTCGTCCATCTGCATGAACTTCCACAATGTTTGCTCGCCGGGAGGTGCGGCATAGAGGCCGGCGTAGCCATTGTTGCTGCAGTCGAGGTGGCAATTGGCAGACTGAAAATCCCGCCCCGTCTTTCGGCTCCAAGACTGGATGTCGTAGTAAGGACGGCCAATCGCGGCGTCGAACAGGCAACGGAACATGAACATGTGTGGCGACTTTGTCACCAGAGAGGTGACGATCATCCAGTCATCGGCGGCGCGTGCGGCCTGTTGGCCGCGCTCGACCAATTTAGCGCAGTCCAGATACCCCGGCGCGTCCAGGGACAGACAACGTACCTGGGCGATGAACGATCGGTCATAACTGTAATTCAGCATGGCATGGGACCTGTGCAAGATTGAACAAAAACGACTTTTTTCCAGTTCGCTACAGCCCAGTATTGAAGAGGCCTATGAGCGTAATGAGCACCTGGAAACAATGACTTGCGAGCTGCGCAGGGCTGGCCAAATGCTTCCCCAGATGGGAACCTTGGTGCCTTGGGAGACGTCCATTGCCCTGAATTGCACCTCGACTCAGGGCTGAATTCATCAGCATCTTCGATGCCCGACGGGGCTCGACTCATTGCATGAACGCTCAGCTTCAACGGCATCATGCTGCTACTCGCGAACACACCACCGCTGCCCTCGAGGGCTGGCCAAGAAGAAGTGTGCTCGCCGACGACAAGAAGGAGTCCACCTGTGGCGACACGCTACGGAAAAGGGCTGTTGGGATGGGCCGCCGTGCTCGTCATCCTGGCCCTGCTGGTCCATTGGATCGGCCTCGACACGATCGCGCGCTACCGCGACGATCTGACGTTCTACCTGCAAGCGCACCTGGTTCTGGTGCTGGCTTCGATGGCGGCGGCATTGGCCGTGGGCATCCCCGCCGGCATTGCCTTGAGTCGACCGCACAGGGTCGACAAAGCCGAGCGGTTCATGCAGTTCTTCAACATTGGCAACACCATCCCTCCCTTGGCCGTACTGGCCATCGCCCTGAGCGTGCTAGGCATCGGCGCAGGGCCTGCCATTTTCGCCCTGTTCCTCGCCTCCCTCCTGCCCATCGTGCGCAACACCTACGAAGGGCTGAAAAACGTTCCCGCCTCGCTCAGGGAAGCCGCTACCGGCATCGGCATGACGCCGCGCCAGCAGTTATGGCAGGTCGAGCTGCCCAACGCCGTGCCCATCATCGTCGGCGGCGTGCGTGTGGCGCTGGCACTGAACGTGGGCACCGCCCCGCTCGCCTTCCTGATCGGTGCCAACAGCCTGGGCAGCCTGATCTTCCCCGGCATCGCCCTGAACAACCAGCCCCAGCTTTTGCTGGGCGCCGCTTGCACGGCACTGCTGGCATTGCTGCTGGACGCACTGGTGACGTTCGCCAGCAAGCGCTGGCTGGAACGTGGCCTGGCCCAATAACCCGAGGAAAACCATGAAGAACGCAATCGCCTTGCTCCTGGGCGCGGTCCTGCTGTCGGCAGGTTTTGCCCAGGCGGCAGACAAACCGTTGATCCGTATCGGCGCCCGGGTATTCACCGAACAGACCGTGCTCGCCGAAATCACTGCCCAATACCTGCGCGCCCATGGCTTCGATGTGCGCGTCACTGGCGGCCTTGGCAGCAGCCTGGCACGTCAGGCGCAGGAAACCGGGCAGCTTGACCTGATGTGGGAATACACCGGGGTCTCGCTGGTGTCCTACAACCATGTCGAAGAACGCATGCCCAGCGCGGCGGCCACCTATGCCAGGGTCAAGGCTCTGGACGCCGAAAAGGGACTGGTCTGGCTCAAGCCTTCCAAGTTCAGCAACACCTATGCATTGGCTTTGCCTAGCGAAGTGGCCAAAGCCTACCCACAGGTCAACACCATCAGCCAGTTGAACCAGGTGTTGATGGACGAGCAGGCGCGCAAGCACGTGGTTGCGCTGGACACCGAGTTCGCCAACCGGCCCGACGGCCTGGATGGCCTGCAGGCGCGGTATGGCATGCAGCTGGGGCGCGCCAACATCCGCCAGATGGATGCAGGCCTGGTCTACACCGCGCTGCGCAATGCCCAGGTGTTCGCAGGCCTGGTGTACACCACCGATGGCCGGCTCAACGCGTTCAAGCTCAAGCTGCTCGAAGACGACAAGCACTACTTCCCGGATTACACGGCAGGCCCGGTGGTGCGCAAGGCCGTACTCGACGCTCACCCGCAGTTGGCCAGCCTGCTCGCGCCTCTGGCCGAGCAATTGGACGACGAGACCATGCGCCAGCTCAACGCCAAGGTCGATGTGCAGCATCAAAGCCCCTCCTCGGTCGCGGCCGACTTCCTGCGAGAACATCCCTTGAAGGAGGTGACGCCATGACATTGCTCGACACTTTCGCGCACCTGGACTGGGCCCTGGTGCTGCAGCTGACCTGGCAGCACATCATGTTGGTGGGCGTGGCCGTGGGCCTGGCCATCCTGATCGGGGTGCCGCTGGGCATCGTCATGACCCGCTTCCCGTTCCTGGCCGGGCCCGTGCAGGCCAGCGCCACGGTACTGCTGACCATCCCGTCGATCGCCCTGTTCGGGCTGCTGTTGCCGTTTTACTCCACGTTCGGCCAGGGCCTGGGCCCGCTGCCTGCCATCACGGCGGTGTTTCTCTATTCCCTGCTGCCGATCCTGCGCAACACCTACTTGGCGCTGAGCAACGTCGAGCCCGGTATTCGCGAGGCTGCCCGGGGCATTGGCATGACCTTCGGCCAACGCCTGCGCATGGTCGAGTTGCCCATCGCGGTACCGGTGATTCTCGCCGGCGTGCGTACGGCCGTGGTGATGAACATCGGCGTAATGACCATCGCCGCCACCATCGGAGCCGGTGGCCTGGGCGTCCTCATCCTCACCTCCATCAGCCGCAGCGACATGTCGATGCTGCTGGTCGGCGCCGTGCTGGTCAGCCTGCTGGCGATCATCGCCGACCTGCTTCTGCAAACCCTGCAACGTGCCCTGACTCCAGAAGGAATGCGCTCATGATCGAACTGAAAAACCTCAGCAAGACCTTCAACGTCAACGGCAAGGACGTCAAGGCCGTGGACGCGGTCAGCCTCACGGTCAATGAAGGCGAAATCTGCGTGTTCCTGGGCCCGTCAGGGTGCGGCAAGAGCACCACCCTGAAGATGATCAACCGCCTGATCACACCCACCTCGGGGCAGGTGTTCATCAATGGCGAAGACACCAGCGGGCTGGACGAGGTCAGCCTGCGTCGTCACATCGGCTATGTGATCCAGCAGATCGGCCTGTTCCCGAACATGACCATCGAGGAGAACATCACCGTCGTCCCTCGCCTGCTCGGGTGGGACAAGCAGCGCTGCGCCGAGCGCGCCCGGGAGCTGATGCACATGATCAAGCTCGAACCCAAGCAGTACCTGCAGCGCTACCCCCGCGAACTCTCCGGGGGTCAGCAGCAGCGGATCGGGGTGATCCGCGCCTTGGCAGCCGACGCCCCGGTGCTGTTGATGGACGAACCGTTCGGCGCCGTGGACCCCATCAACCGGGAGATGATCCAGAACGAATTCTTCGAGATGCAGCGGGCCTTGAACAAGACCGTGATCATGGTCAGCCATGACATCGACGAAGCCATCAAGCTGGGCGACAAGATTGCCATCTTCCGTGCGGGCAAGCTGTTGCAGCTGGATCACCCGGACACCTTGCTGGCGCACCCGGCCGATGACTTCGTGAGCAACTTCGTCGGCCAGGACAGCACCCTGAAGCGGCTGCTGCTGGTACGTGCCGAAGATGCCGCTGACAATGCCCCGGCGGTAAGCCCGCAGACCCCAGTGCATGATGCGCTGGAGCTGCTGGATGAACATGATCGCCGCTACGTGGTGGTGACCGATGCCGCGAACAAGGCGCTTGGCTATGTGCGCCGACGCGACATGCACCGCCAGCAAGGCACGTGCGCCGACTTCCTACGGCCGTTCAACGCCACGGCGGCGCACGATGAGAACCTGCGTATCTTGTTGTCGCGCATGTACGAGTTCAACCGCGCCTGGCTCCCAGTACTGGACGCCGAGCAGGTGTTCCTGGGCGAGGTCACCCAGGAGTCGATTGCAGCCTACCTGAGTTCGGGCCGCTCGCGTGGGGCGAAATCCACCATCGTCTCGCCCGCCGAGATGGTGACGTCCTAAAAGCCTCTCATCGCAAAAAAAAGACGTGACGAGGGCGGACGGAACAAAAAATTCACGGGCCGTTTTCTGAACGCCCGTACCAGGCTCGGGTGGCCATAAATATGAACACCCGAGCCTACCTTTCGCACCGCTCGATCATCTCCAAAAGCACGTCGTGCCCATGCAGAGGGGCTTGGGTTTAAGCCCCCTGCTAAGGGCTATTCCACAATTCTTTACGTCTGAAGCGCACTGGGGAACATCAGCCGCTCACATGGGTCGTTTATCCCAGGCGTGGCAGCTCGATCATCGCCGATTCATCAGGGATTGCCTGTTGATTCTGCCGAGTTCACGTCCTAAAGTGCGCGCCGAACGTCCATGCTGGAAACGATCCATCCGGCTCAAGTACTGAGTAGGCGAACCAAAGTGGGGATACGGAGGACGTTCAGTTTGCAGCCACTTAAATTTTCAGTTTGCCCATGGAGTCCCTGAGCATGTCGATCCAGGTCGAAGACTATTTCGCACGCGACACCTTCCAGAAAATGAAGGCGTTTGCCGACAAGCAGGAAACGCCGTTCGTACTCATCGATACCCAGATGATCAGCAAGGCTTATGACGACCTGCGCGCCGGGTTCGAATTCGCCAAGGTGTACTACGCCGTCAAGGCCAACCCAGCCGTCGAGATCATCGACCTGCTCAAGGACAAGGGCTCGAACTTCGACATCGCCTCCATCTACGAGCTGGACAAGGTGATGAACCAGGGTGTCAGCGCCGACCGCATCAGCTACGGCAACACCATCAAGAAATCCAAGGACATTCGCTACTTCTACGAGAAGGGCGTGCGCCTGTACGCCACTGACTCCGAGGCAGACCTGCGCAACATCGCCAAGGCCGCGCCGGGTTCGAAAGTGTACGTACGTATCCTGACCGAAGGCTCCACCACCGCTGACTGGCCGCTGTCGCGCAAGTTCGGTTGCCAGACCGACATGGCCATGGACCTGTTGATCCTCGCCCGCGACCTGGGCCTGGTGCCCTATGGCATCTCCTTCCACGTGGGCTCGCAACAGCGCGACATCAGCGTGTGGGACGCCGCCATCGCCAAGGTGAAGGTGATCTTCGAACGGCTCAAGGAAGAAGACGGTATCGAACTGAAGCTGATCAACATGGGCGGCGGCTTCCCGGCCAACTACATTACCCGCACCAACAGCTTGGAAACCTATGCCGAAGAGATCATTCGCTTCCTCAAGGAAGACTTCGGTGACGACTTGCCAGAAATCATCCTGGAGCCGGGCCGTTCGCTGATTGCCAACGCCGGCATCCTGGTTAGCGAAGTGGTGTTGGTGGCACGCAAGTCGCGCACGGCCGTCGAGCGCTGGATCTACACCGACGTCGGCAAGTTCTCGGGCCTGATCGAAACCATGGACGAGTCCATCAAGTTCCCGATCTGGACCGAGAAAAAGGGCGAAACCGAGGAAGTGGTCATCGCCGGGCCTACCTGTGACAGCGCCGACATCATGTACGAGCACTACAAGTATGGTCTGCCGCTGAACCTGGCCATTGGCGATCGCCTGTACTGGCTGTCGACCGGTGCCTATACCACCAGCTACAGCGCGGTGGAGTTCAATGGGTTCCCGCCGCTCAAAGCCTTCTACCTGTAATCCATGACGGGGCCCAAAGGCCCCGTTTTCATGTCTGCGCAATAAAGCCGACCGCACGTTGGTCACCGGCGCTACACCTCCCGCCACTCACCTTGTGAATGTGAACGAATCTCAATTGCCGCGTACTGGAGCTTCCATTAACATCCGCCAGCGCGACGCAGGGTGCGGCGGCGATACAAGGTGATCGAAGGTGTTGAAGAAGACGCTGTTCCAGCTGCATTGGTTATTCGGCATCACGGCCGGGCTGGTTCTTGCAGTGATGGGTATCACCGGGGCGCTCTATTCGTTTCAGGACGAACTGCTGGGCGCGTTCAATGCCGATGTGCTGCGCGTGGAGGTACGCCCAGAGGGCGTGCTGCCGCCTGCTGAACTGGTGCGGCGGGTCGAGGCCCAGCAACACGACAAGGTCGCCATGCTGTGGGTCGACGTCCGTGAAGGCGAAGCCGCCAGGATCTTCTTCACACCTGCACCGGGCGAGCGGCGCGGCCCGTTGCGCTACGCAGACCCGTATACGGGCCAGTTGCTGGGCGAGGTGTCTGGGCAAGGCTTCTTCACCCTCATGCTCACGCTTCACCGCTTTCTGGCCATGGGCGACACGGGCAGGCAGATCACCGGTGCCTCGACGCTGCTGTTGGTGTTCTTCTGCCTGTCGGGCCTGTACCTGCGTTGGCCGCGCAATGCCACGAACTGGCGAACCTGGCTGACGCTGGATTGGGCCAAGAAAGGCCGCGCGTTCAACTGGGACCTGCACGCCGTGGCAGGCACTTGGTGCCTGCTCTTCTACCTGCTATTTGCCCTGACGGGCCTGTTCTGGTCCTACGAATGGTACCGCGAAGGCCTGAACCGGCTACTGGCCGATCCGCCGGTCGCTGGGCAGCCACAGGCGCAAAAAGCCCGGCGCCACGGGGCTGCGCCCATCGACCCAAACGCACCGGCGCTGAACGTCGACTACGACGCCCTCTGGGCCAGCCTGCGCAACGCCGCAGGTCCAGGCCTTGCCAGCTACAACCTGCGCCTGCCCCCAGTTGGCGGTCAACCTGCCAACGTGTTCTACCTGCTCGATGACGCCGACCACCCCAGGGCATTCGACACCTTGGTCCTGGACCCTGCCAATGGCAAGGTTAGCCGTCACGAACGCTACAGTGACAAGTCACTCAAGGCCCAATTGCTCCAGAGCGTGTACGCGCTGCATGTCGGCGAATACTTTGGCCTGGTTGGACGCATCGTTCTGACCTTGGCCAGCCTGGCCATGCCAATCTTCTTCGTCACGGGCTGGCTGCTCTACCTGGATCGACGACGCAAGAAACGTCAGGTTCGGGCTGCCCGCCGCCACGTGACCTGCGATGAGGTCAACAGCGAGAGCTGGCTGATCGGCTACGCCAGCCAGAGTGGTACGGCCGAGCAACTGGCCTGGCACAGCGCCGGGCAACTGCAAGCGGCGGGTTTGCCGGTGCAGGTCAGGGCATTGGGTACGTTGTGTGAAGACGATCTGCGTCAGGCACGCCGTGCGCTGTTCGTCGTCAGCACCTTCGGGGATGCAGACGCCCCTGACAGCGCGCGAGGCTTTGAGCGCAACGTGCTGGGTCAGCCTTTGTCCTTGCAGACGCTCAGCTATGCCCTGCTGGCGCTGGGTGATCGTCAATACCCACAGTTCTGCGGATTCGCCCGCAGGCTTCAGGCGTGGTTGACCGAGCGGGGTGCTCGCTGTGCGTTCAGCCCCATAGAGGTGGACAACGTCGATCAGGCAGCCCTTCAGCAGTGGCATCAGGCGCTGGCGCTTCTGACCGGCACCGCGCCGGTATCCGCTTGGCAAGCTCCCCGTTTTGGCAACTGGTCGCTGATACGCCGTGAACTGCTCAACCCTGGCAGCCAGGGCCATCCGGTCTACCTGCTTGGTCTGCAAGCGCAAGCGCCTGCCGTGTGGGAAGCTGGCGACCTGGTGGAGATTCTGCCGCTCAACGGTCGGCCGAGGGTCGATGCCTTCATCAAAAGCCTGGGGCTGGAGGCGGACACGCAGGTGCAGGTCGAAGGGGTGGTAGAAACGCTTGCCCAAGCACTTGCCGGCCGTCAGTTACCTGCCGTCGGTGAGCATCTGGTCGGGCTGCATGCCCAGGCGGTGGTGGACGCACTGGTGCCCCTCGGCAGCCGCGACTATTCCATCGCGTCAATTGCCAGTGATGGCGTGCTGGAGCTGATCGTGCGCCAGGAGCGCCATCCAAGCGGCGAGGTGGGCGTAGGCTCTGGTTGGCTGACCAAGTACCTGCCGCTCGACGGCACGCTGAGCCTGAGGCTAAGGCGCAACAGCGGCTTCCATGCGCCCCAGGGTAATGTGCCGATGATCCTGATCGGCAACGGCACGGGCCTGGCCGGCCTGCGCAGTCTGCTACGGGCTCGCGTCGCCGCGGGCGAGCGGCGTAACTGGTTGCTGTACGGCGAACGCAACCGTGCTCATGATTTTCTGTGTGGCCAGGAGCTGCAAGGGTTGCTCGCCGCTGGCGATCTGGCACGGCTGGACCTGGCGTTCTCTCGCGACCAGGCTGAAAAAATCTACGTGCAGGATGTGTTGTTGCAGCAGGCGGCATTGTTCAAACGCTGGATGGATGAAGGTGCCTGCGTATACGTCTGCGGCAGCCTGCAGGGCATGGCCGCGGGTGTCGATGCGGCACTCGCAGGCCTGCTTGGGGACGCTGCGGTGCAACGGCTGATCGAAGAGGGGCGCTACCGGCGGGATGTGTACTGACCGGCAGCCAGGCGGCTTTCTGGCATTGATCTTCCGGAACCTCGCCGCAATCAGTGCAGCTCGAAGGTATCGGCGTCCAAGTTGGCCGGGAACTTGGCTCTATAGGCAGCGAGATCCGAGGCACTCAATACCACAGTGAACACGCCATCTGCCTCTCCAGCGCTGAGCAAGCTCTCGCCCTGAAAATCCAGCACCTGGCTATCACCGCTGTACGCGAAACTCTTGCCGTCAGTGCCCACCCGGTTCACAGCCGCGACATAGCACAGGTTTTCGATCCCTCGCGCCGGAAGCAGACGGTTCCAGTGCAGGCGACGTGCTGCCGGCCAGTTGGCCGTGTACAACAGCAGGTCGGTGTCCGTGGCATCCCGGCTCCAGACTGGGAAGCGCAGGTCGTAGCAGATGAGCGGGCGAATACGCCATCCCTTGAGCTCGAACTGCACCTGACGCTCGCCCGGCGTGTAGTGCTCATGCTCACCAGCCATGCGGAACAGATGACGCTTGTCGTAGTGCAGGATCTCGCCATCTGGCCTTGCCCAGAGCAGGCGGTTACGGTGACTGCCATCGGCCGCCTGAATGATCACGCTGCCCGTGACCACGGCATTGCACTTTTTCGCCTGAGCCTTGAGCCATTTGTACGTCGGGCCATTCTCCGGCTCGGCGAGGCTCTTGGACTGCATGGAAAACCCGGTGGTGAACATTTCCGGCAAGATCACCAGGTCCACCTCGCCCACCTGCTCGAGCAGCACATCGAAATGGGCGAAGTTGGCTTCCCGGTCGTGCCAGGCAAGTGTGGTCTGCACCAGGGCCAGCCTGAGGTCAGGCAGCGTACTCAGATCGCGCATAGTTTCTCCGCCGCCTGACGCAGCGTCTCCTCTCGTTTGGCAAAGCACAGGCGCAGCAGTCGCTGACCGGGAACAGGTTGCTGGTAGAACACCGAGATCGGGATGGTGGCCACGCCATGCTCGCGGGTCAACCACGTCGCCATCTGCACGTCATCGAGGTCCGGTCGGATGTGCGAATAGTCAACCAACTGAAAGTAAGTGCCGGCTGTGGGGGTGAAGCTGAATCGCGAATCCTGCAACAAGCCGCAACACAGGTCGCGCTTGGCTTGATAGAAAGCCGGTAACGCATCGACATGTTCCGGATGCTCGGCCATGAAGTCAGCCAGGGCGTACTGCAACGGGGTCACGCCACAAAAGTTGACGTATTGATGCACCTTGCGCAGTTCGCCGGTGAGGGCCGGCGGTGCGATGACATAGCCCGTCTTCCAACCGGTGACGTGGTACGTCTTGCCAAAGGAGCTGACCACGAACGCACGTCTGTAGAGCTGCTCGTGAGCCAGTACGCACGCATGCTTCACGTCGTCGTAGACCAGGTGTTCGTAGACTTCATCGCTGAGTACGTAGATGTCTCGATCGGCGATCAGCTGGGCCAGCTGATCCAGATCCTTGCTGGAAAGCAAGGCACCGCTGGGGTTATGGGGCGAGTTGAGCACGACCAGACGTGTGCGTGGCGTAAGGGCGTCCGCGAGCTGCTGCCAATCGATGGAAAAATCGCCAGGGTCCAGTTGCAGATGCACGCACCGGCCACCGGCCAGCGCCACCGAGGGCGCGTAGCTGTCGTAGCAGGGGTCGAAGATGATGACCTCGTCCCCTGGCTGCACGACCGCCTGGATAGCGCAGAAGATCGCCTCCGTCGCGCCGGGCGTAATCGTCACTTCATGGTCGGGGTCCACCGTGACACCGTAGAGCCGCTTGACCTTGATGGTCACCTGCTGGCGTAAGGCTGCAAGGCCCGACATGGGCGCGTATTGATTGTGGCCTGCCATGACATGCCGGCCCACCGACTCGAGCAGGGCTTGGGGCCCGTTGAAATCCGGGAAGCCCTGCGAAAGGTTCAGCGCACCGGTCTGGGCGGCGAGCTCTGACATGGTGGTGAAGATGGTCGTGCCGACGTTCGGCAATTTGCTGGGGATCATGGCGCCCTTGCTCCTGGTGCAGCCGGCACGGAAAGAAAGCACGAGCATAGCGGATCGTTTCGTCGGGAAGAAGCCAGTCAAGGCGTGAGTCGCACGTCACAGGCTTTCCCGAAGATCACTGTCGGGGCTAGTTTAACCTTCTGCTGGAGCGACGAACTCCAGTATGAAGGTCGCTGCGGGCGCCACGTCCTTGGTATGGTAGCGCAACCTGTCGCTTGGCTGGCTCTCCCAAACGGGTACCTTCTTCGTAGCATTGGGCGTGAGGCCGAACCAAGTCCAGCCTACGGGGACTTCTTTGTAGCCCACGAGCACACGATCGTGGGCTGAGACGTAGCGGGCATCGAGGGTTTGCAATTGAACCTGGTTAACATTGGGCTCGCCGTCAACGTTTCCAGCCAGGTGACTGATTTGCAGAGCAGGACCGGGTGTGCCCAGCTCCTCGCCCGACGCATGAAGCACGCGCCCACCACGTCCAGTGACCTGCTTGCCTGCTGACGTTCGAAACTCAAAAGCCACACCCCCCTCGAGCGATGGGTGGGCGAGCATTCCGATGTCGAAGCACTCGGGCGTATCCAGCGATCCTGCTACCTGCAGTTCATTCAAATGATTGACGATGATTGCATAACGCTCGCCGTCCTCAAGCAGATAGAGCTTGCCTTTGGTTTTTTTTAAGTAAATATCGTTCATGACGTTCCCTCCATTGATCTAACACATCATTCACACGTACGTGAATAGCCAACGCCCCCCGCGCGGGGAGCACGGACTGAGCGCCTTGTGCACCACACGCACACAAACTACCGGTGCAATGTGGAGAGCGGCATAGATCAATGTTTCCTCCCGAGCTTGGCTGCATGGCCGCACTCGCGAGGAAACAGGAACACAGGTGCGGCGCTAGAAATGCGCAGCACGGCGGGCGAGGACCTGTACAGACACTGTAACGGGTCCGGCAGGCGCCTATCGCTTATCGCGGCGTTTCTTCTCGGCTTTCTTGTGGTGCGACATCAAGCGACGTTTCTTGTTGACCTGGCGGTCTGTGAGGGTGTTCTTCTTGCCCTCGTAGGGGTTTTCACCGCCTTTGTACTCGATGCGAATCGGCGTGCCGACCAGCTTGAGCACGCGACGGTAAGTGTTTTCCAGGTAACGCGAGTACGACTTGGGAATGCTGTCGGTTTGGTTGCCGTGGATCACGATCAGCGGCGGGTTGGCCCCGCCCAGGTGCGCATAACGCAGCTTGATGCGACGGCCATTGACCAGCGGCGGCTGGTGCTCGCTGACGGCGTCTTCGAGGATCTGCGTCAGGCGGCTGGTTGGCCAGCGGGTCACAGCTGAGGTGAACGCGGCCTGCACCGATTTGTACAGGTTGCCCACGCCCGTGCCGTGCAGGGCGGAAATGAAGTGGATATCGGCGAAATCGACGAAGAACAGCCGGCGCTCCAGCTCGGTCTTCACATAGGCACGCTCACCCGGCTCCATGCCATCCCACTTGTTCAGGGCGATGACGATGGCGCGGCCAGCTTCCAGAGCAAAGCCCAGCAAGTTCAGGTCGTGATCGACCACCCCTTCGCGAGCATCCATGACGAAGATCACCACGTTGGCGTCCTTGATCGCCTGCAGCGTCTTCACCACCGAGAACTTTTCGACTTCCTCGTGGATCTTGCCGCGCTTGCGCACACCGGCGGTGTCGATGAAGGTGTACTTGTCACCATCACGCTCGAAGGGAATGTAGATACTGTCGCGCGTCGTACCCGGCTCGTCGTAGACCACCACACGCTCTTCACCGAGCATGCGGTTGACCAGGGTCGACTTGCCGACGTTGGGGCGACCAATGATGGCAATCTTGATGCCATCCTTTTCGCTTGGGCCAGGGATGCGAACGGCCTCTTCGCCTTCGGCGACATCCTGGTCCAGGGCTTCTTCTTCGGCATCGCGCGGCAAGTGA
The DNA here is from genome assembly GCF_022699445.1 of Pseudomonas sp. I3-I5. Taxonomy (NCBI): domain Bacteria; kingdom Pseudomonadati; phylum Pseudomonadota; class Gammaproteobacteria; order Pseudomonadales; family Pseudomonadaceae; genus Pseudomonas; species Pseudomonas sp. I3-I5. Next base: position 3,763,777 of record NZ_CP093940.1, read on the forward strand.
CCGAGTACGGCCTCCATCAACGCGTTGATGCCTCGACCCTGGGAGCCTGCCACCGGAATGGCATTGCCCATGCCCATTGGCGAGAACTCAGCGCGAGCGACGTCAGCGTCGATGTTGTCGATCTTGTTGGCGACCAGAATCGCCGCCTTGTTGCGCTTGCGCAGGTGCTCGGCAATCATCTGGTCTGCCGCTGTCATGCCCGCTCGGGCATCGACCAGGAACAGCACATAGTCGGCTTCTTCGATGGCCATGAGCGACTGCTCGGCCATTTTTTCGTCCATGCCCACTTCATCACCGGTGATGCCACCGGTGTCGATGAGGATGAAGGAGCGACCCTGCCAGCTGGCATCACCATACTGGCGATCACGGGTCAGGCCCGACAGGTCACCCACGATGGCATCGCGGGTCTTGGTCAGGCGGTTGAACATGGTGGATTTGCCGACGTTCGGACGGCCCACCAGGGCGATTACGGGAACCATTCGGCTCTCCACTCTTGAATTCTTGAAAATACAAAGGCCGCTGCAAGGCAGCGGCCGGAGTTCGGGCGGCGTGTCCTACGCCGCAGCCTGAAGCCGCACGGCTTCAAGCATAGCTTCAGCGGATGGTCAGTGCCTCGAGCTTGCCGCTGTTGCCGAAGACATAGATGGTGTCACCCACCACCAATGGCCGTGCACGCAGGCCACTGCTGTCGACACGCTCACGGCCAACGAAGCGACCGTCGACTTGGCTGAGCAGGTGCAGGTAGCCTTCGAAGTCGCCTACTGCCACGTAGCTGCTGTACACCTCGGGGGCGGTCAGCTGGCGGCGGGCCATGGCATCGTTGGACCACAGGGCGCTGGAGGAACGCTCATCGACGCTTTCCACGGTACCCGAGGCTTCGCTCACGTAAACGTTGCCAAAGCCCTGGGCGACCCCGACGTAGCTGGAAGCATCACGCTGCCAGAGCACGCGGCCACTTTCCAGATCCAGGCCCGCAACGCGCCCCTGGTAGGTGCTGACGTACAGGGTACCACCCGAGAGCAGCAAGCCGCCGTCGATGTCGACGACACGCTCAAGCTCGGAACGGCCCTGGGGGATCGCCACACGGCTTTCCCATACAGGTACGCCATTGCTGATGTCGACTGCCACGACCTTACCGGTGGACAGGCCAGCAACCGCCAGGCGGTTGGTCACGATCGGCGCGCCGGTACCGCGCAGGGTCAGTACTGCCGGGGTGCTTTCATAAATCCAGCGACGATCACCGGTAGCAGCATCCAGGCCGATCAGGCGATCATCCTGGGTCTGCACCACTACCACATCACCGTTGTTGGCCGGGGGCGCCAGCACTTCGCTGGTCACCCGGGCGCGCCAGCGCTCCTCGCCGGTGCTCGAATCCAGGGCAATCACTTCACCCTTGAGGGTGCCGAGCATCACCAGACCGTAGCCTACGCCGACCGCGCCAGAAACCGGCAGGTCAAGGTCCTTGTTCCACACCACGTTGCCCGTGATGCGGTCCAGGGCATAGACATCGCCGGTGACGTCGGAGGCATAGATCCGGTCGTTCTCGATGGCCGGCACGAGGGTGTTGTAGGTTTCACCCTGACCGTCACCGATGGAGCGGCTCCACTGCTTCTTGAGCACCACTTCCTCGGTGAACTTGGTCAGTTCGGCAGGAGGCAATTCCTTCTTGCTGTTGCTGCTGCACCCTGCGGCCAATACCGCCAAGGTCAGCACTGCTGCTTGTTTCCAACCGATCACTTACGCGTCCCCTCTGGCCAGATCATCGAGCTTCAACTGCAAGCCACCCACTGCCGCCTCGTCGGACAACGCAGCCTTGGCCTTTTCGTAAGCACCGTGCGCGTCATCAGCGCGGCCCAGCTGTACCAGCAGGTCCCCTTTCAACTCCTCGCGACTGGCGAGGAAGGCTTTCTCGGCATCCCCGTCAAGCAACTTGAGGGCATCCTCGGCCTTGTTCTGGGCGGCCAGCACACGGGCCAGACGCTGGCGTGCGATCTCGCCAAGGGTGGCGTCTGCCGGCTTGTCCAGCACAGCCTTGAGTTCGCCAGCGGCATCGTCGAGCTTGCCGCTCTCGACCGCTACCTTGGCCACGAACAGGCTGCCGTACTGGGCATAGGCAGTGCCGCCGAACTCGCTCTTGAGCTTGCCGGCCAGTTCCGCAACCCGGGTGGCGTCCGGCTGACCCGTAGGCGTGAGGCTGGTTTCCAGTAGCGCCTGATACAACTGCGAGGCACCTTGCGACTGGTTGTTCTGGTACTTGTGCCAGGTGTTCCAGCCCAGCACTACCACGCCGGCGAGCAACGCACCGGTCAGCAGCGGCTTGCCGTTACGGTTCCACCAGTCCTTGACCCCTGCCAGGTCATCATCATCGGTACTCGACACCCCAATACTCCTTTTCGCCTATTCGCTCGTTGAACCGCGTTACGCCTGCGCGATCGCGGTTTCCAGGTGCCCTGCAAGGGCATCCCAGGCAATGTTCTGTTGTTCGCCCTGACCACGCAGGGGTTTGAAGCCGACTTCCTGTTTGGCCAACTCATCATCGCCAAGAATCAAGGCGAACAGCGCGCCGCTCTTGTCGGCTTTCTTGAACTGGCTTTTGAAACTGCCCCCGCCCGCATTCACGGCCAGACGCAGGCCCGGCAGGCGGTCACGCACCGCTTCGGACAGACGCAGGCCCGCCAACTCGGCCTGCTCACCAAAAGCGCAGAGGTAGACATCGACCTGACGGCTGATGGAGTCCGGTACCTTGCCAAGGGTTTCAAGCAGCAGAATCAGGCGCTCGATACCCATGGCAAAGCCAACGCCAGGTGTAGGCTTGCCGCCCATTTGCTCCACCAGCCCATCGTAGCGGCCGCCGGCACACACCGTACCCTGGGCACCAAGCTTGTCGGTGACCCACTCGAAGACGGTCTTGCTGTAGTAGTCCAGCCCCCGCACCAGCTTGGTGTTGAGCACGAATGGAATGCCGGCAGCGTCCAGGCGGGCCTTCAGGCCTGCGAAGTGCGCACGGGATTCTTCGTCCAGGTAATCTTCGAGCTTCGGCGCATCGACCAGCACCGCCTGGGTGTTGGTGTCCTTGCTGTCGAGGATGCGCAGCGGATTGCTCTTGAGGCGGCGCTGGCTGTCCTCGTCCAGTTGCTCCAGGCGCGCGGACAGGAACTCCACCAACGCGTCGCGGTAGCGGGCGCGCGCTTGGCTGGTGCCAAGGCTGTTGAGTTCGAGCTTGACCGCATCCTGAATGCCCAGCAAGCCCCACAGGCGCCAGGTCAGCATGATCAACTCGGCATCGATGTCCGGGCCATCGAGGTTGAACACCTCCACACCGATCTGGTGGAACTGCCGGTAGCGGCCCTTCTGGGGACGCTCGTGGCGGAACATCTGCCCGATGTACCACAGCTTCTGCACCTGGCCATTGCCGGTGATGCCATGCTCCAGCACCGCGCGAACACAGGCCGCAGTCCCTTCCGGACGCAGTGTGAGCGAGTCACCGTTGCGGTCTTCGAAGGTGTACATTTCCTTTTCGACGATATCGGTCACTTCACCGATCGAGCGCTTGAACAGCTCGGTGAACTCCACGATGGGCGTGCGGATCTGGCTGTACCCGTAGGTGTCCAGCAGGCCGGCAACGGTACCCTCGAAATAGCGCCACAATGGCGACTGCTCGGGCAGGATGTCGTTCATGCCACGGATGGCTTGCAGCGATTTGCTCACGAATGATCCTTACGAATTCTGTGTATCAGCCACGGGCGATCAACGCCGCGTCGGCTTCGACCTTCTCGGCCGCTTTCTGACGGATGAGCCTTTCGAGATCATCGACCAGGTTGTCGTTGGTCAGTTTCTGCGCCGGTTTACCGTCGATGTAGACCAGGTTGGGCGTACCACCGGTCAGGCCGACATGCGCTTCCTTGGCCTCCCCCGGGCCATTGACCACACAGCCGATGACGGCCACGTCCAGCGGCACCAGCAGGTCCTCGAGGCGCCCTTCGAGCTCGTTCATGGTTTTTACCACATCGAAATTCTGCCGCGAGCAGCTCGGGCAGGCGATGAAGTTGATGCCTCGGGAACGCAAGTGCAGGGACTTGAGGATGTCATAGCCTACCTTGACCTCCTCCACCGGGTCTGCCGCCAGCGAAATGCGGATGGTATCGCCAATGCCTTCGGCCAGCAGCATACCTAGGCCAACGGCAGATTTCACCGTACCCGAGCGCAGGCCACCGGCTTCGGTGATTCCCAGGTGCAGGGGTTGCACGATCTGCCGTGCCAGCAGGCGATAGGCCTCGACGGCCATGAACACGTCCGACGCCTTGACGCTGACCTTGAAATCCTGGAAGTCGAGACGATCGAGGTGTTCCACATGGCGCAGCGCCGATTCGACCAGCGCTGCGGGCGTAGGCTCGCCGTACTTTTTCTGCAGGTCCTTTTCCAGTGAGCCTGCGTTGACGCCGATACGGATTGGAATACCACGGTCGCGAGCGGCGTCAACGACAGCCCTGACCCGGTCTTCACGGCCGATATTGCCAGGGTTGATGCGCAGGCAGTCCACACCCAACTCGGCCACTCGCAGGGCAATCTTGTAGTCGAAGTGAATGTCGGCGACCAGCGGCACGCTGACCTGCTGCTTGATGCGGCCGAAGGCTTCGGCGGCGTCCATGTCAGGTACCGACACGCGAACGATGTCCACACCAGCATCGACCAGACGCTGGATCTGCCCCACCGTGGCGGCGACATCATTGGTATCGGTGTTGGTCATGCTCTGCACTGCAATGGGCGCATCACCGCCCACCGGCACATTGCCGACCCATATCTTGCGGGATTCGCGACGTTTGATCGGGGATTGGCCGTGCATGAATTACTGTCCCAACTTCAGGCGAGCGGTTTCGCCACTGGTGAACGGGGCAACGTCGACGGCCTGGCCGTTGTAGCTGACCTTGGCGCCACGGGCAAAGCCCAGACGTACCGCAAACGGCGGCTTGCCAGTCAGCTCGAGGTTGTCCCCCTTGCGCTTGATGCCGCTGAACAGCACCTTGCCGTTGCCATCGGAAACCTGGGTCCAGCAATCGGCGACGAACTCAATCGCGACCTTGCCGCTGCCTGCTGGCACGGCGGCGGGCTCGGCGGCGGCTGCACTGGTTGCAGGGGCGGCTGCCGCCGGCGCGCTGGCAAGAGGGGTAGCGTTGGCCGGCGCCGGCTGCGGCGTCGCAGTGCCCGTTACCGGAGCAGAGCCGGCTGCAGGCGTGTCGGTAGCCGCTGCCTGCCCGGTACTTGCAGCCTGCTGCTCGTCGGTACCCTGGGCCAACGGCAGGGGGGCGCTCTCAGGTTGCTGGGCGGCAGAGACGGCCTGGTCTTCGGGTTCGTCAAGCGGGTGAATCTGGGTGGTGCCGTCGGCGCTTTCGACCTCGACGTGCTCAAGGGCGATGCTGGAGAGATCTTTGCCGCGCAGACTGCCCTGGTCCTGCCACCAGACGAAACCGCCACCCACGACCGCCAGCAGCAGCAACAGGCTGACCCCGCGCAGAATATTGTGGGACAACCGGGAAGGCTCTTCGATACGCCCCAGCGAATGTACGTCGCTGCCCTTGGCGTGGGTGCCGGTGTAGCGATCGAAGGCTTCGACCAGGGCAGCCTGGTCCAGCTCCATCAACTTGGCGTAGGCGCGGATGTAGCCACGGGCGAAGGTATGCCCGGGCAGCTTGTCGAAGGCGCCGGTTTCCACATGGTTGAGCGAGCTGACAGTAAGATTGAGCTTGCGGGCCACCTCGGCTTGGGACCAGTCCCGTTTCTCACGGGCCAGGCGCAACAGCTCACCAGGGTTCTGGCCAGGCGCTACAGCTACTTCGGGATGCGCGGCGTTCATCGTTGCTCCGACAGGTATTGCTGATATTCCGGCGTACCGGGATAAAGTCGTTGTAATTGCTGCCCCAACTCGGCCACCGTCCCTTGCTCGTCGAACACCTTGGCAAGGCGGCTACCCAGCAGCAGGCTCCGGGCATCGTGGCCACTCAACCGGCTGAAACGATCGTAGTAATCCCGGGCCGGCACATAATGCCTGTTTTCGTAGGACAACTCAGCCATTTCCAGCAACGCTTGTGGCTGTCGCTGGTTAAGCTGCAATGCTTTTTGCAAATGGGCGTGCGCCTGATCGCGCTGGCCGAGCCTCAAGGCTGTCAGGCCAAGGTTTTCATAAACCCGTGATCGCTCAGGATACAGGGTATCGGCGCTGGCAAGGCGAAACATCTGCTGCGCTTCGGCAAACCGCCCTTGAGCATAAAGGAAACTGCCGTAATTGTTGCGAATTCGCGTGGTGCTGGCACCCGCCCCAAGCGCTTGCTTGAAATGGCGCTCGGCCAATACAGGCTCGCCTTCGGCCTGGTAGACCAATGCCAAGGCGGCATGGGCGTCGGCATCGTCGCCATCCAGCGCCAGCGCCTTTGACAAGGGCGTCTTGGCCTGGCCCAGCATCCCCTGCTGCAGGTAGCCCAGCCCCAGCTGCACATACGCCCGCCCGGCCTCGACCCTGCGCTGCTCAGCCACCTGCGCATCGCTGCCTGCGCCTGACATGCAGCCGGCGAGCAGCGAAAGCGCAATGATCGGCAGCGCAGCGCGCACGTTCATAGGCCAGTTCCGGTCAGTGGGCGGCCGGGCTGTCCGGGCGCTCGGCGTCTGCCGACAGCTGCCGGACGGCGATGTAACGTTCGCTGCGCCGGGTGCGGTCATTGACCTGCCCCACCAGCTGGCCGCAAGCCGCATCGATGTCATCACCACGGGTGGTGCGCGTCGTCACGTTGTAGCCACCGTGGTGCAGCAGGTCCTGGAAACGACGAATGGCGTTGTTGCTGGGGCGCTCGTAGCCGGAGTGCGGGAACGGATTGAATGGAATCAGGTTGATCTTGCACGGCACGTCGCGCAGCAGCTCGATCATCTGCGCCGCATGCTCGGGCTGGTCGTTGACGTCCTTGAGCAGGGTGTACTCGATGGTGAGCACCCGCTTGCCGCCCAGGGTCGCCATGTAGCCCATGCATGCGTCGAGCAGCATCTTGAGCGGGTACTTCTTGTTGATCGGTACCAGTTTGTTGCGCAACTCGTCATTGGGTGCATGCAATGACAAAGCCAGCGACACATCGATGTGCTTGGCCAACTCGTCGATCATCGGCACGACGCCCGAGGTGGACAGGGTGACGCGACGCTTGGAGATGCCATAGCCCAGATCTTCCATCATGATCTTCATGGCGGCGATGACATTGTCGAAATTGAGCAGGGGTTCGCCCATGCCCATCATGACCACGTTGGTGATGGCGCGGTCGATTTTGGCAGGCACGGTCCCGAAGGATTTGTTCGCAAGCCACACCTGGCCGATCACTTCGGCGGCGGTGAGGTTGCTGTTGAAGCCTTGTTTGCCGGTGGAGCAGAAGCTGCAGTCCAGGGCACAACCGGCTTGCGACGACACGCACAGGGTGCCGCGATCGTCGGTGGGAATATAGACGGTTTCGACGCAGCTGCCGGAGGCAACGCGGATCACCCATTTGCGGGTGCCGTCTGCGGAAATGTCTTCGCTGACCACTTCCGGTGGGCGAATTTCGGCAACGGCCTCGAGCTTTTCACGCAAGACCTTGCCGACGTTCGTCATGGCGGCGAAATCATCGACGCCAAAGTGGTGAATCCATTTCATCACCTGACCGGCGCGGAAGCGCTTCTCTCCGATGGAATCGAAGAATTGTTCCATTTCCTGCAGGGTCAGACCCAGCAGGTTGATTTTGTCAGTCGATGTCGTCATGGATTCACCCTCACCCGTAAGCTTTCGCTTAGCGAGTGGTTACCTCGGTAGCAGCGAAGAAGTAAGCGATTTCGCGAGCAGCAGCAGCTTCGGAGTCCGAACCGTGAACGGCGTTGGCGTCGATGGACTCGGCGAAGTCGGCGCGGATGGTGCCGGCAGCGGCTTCTTTAGGGTTGGTAGCGCCCATCAGCTCACGGTTCTTGGCAATGGCGTTCTCGCCTTCCAGGACCTGAACGACAACCGGACCGGAAGTCATGAAGGCAACCAGATCACCGAAGAAGCCGCGCTCGCTGTGCTCGGCGTAGAAGCCTTCGGCCTCGGCCTTGGACAGTTGCTTGATTTTCGAGGCAACGATTTTCAGGCCGGCTTCTTCGAAGCGAGTGGTGATCTTGCCGATGACGTTCTTGGCAACAGCGTCAGGCTTGATGATGGAGAAAGTACGTTGAACAGCCATGGAAAACTCCAGAATATGAGTGTTACGAAAAATTAAACCCGCGAATTATACGCGGGTTCCAGGGGATTGCCTAACCTGCGGTGCGTGTTCAGTCGGCTTCGTCGATCCAGGCCGCCTGGATGGCCTCGAGCACCTTCTCGCCGGCGCGCGAAGGATCGTCACTGAAGCCAGGCAATGCCACCACCCAGCGGTGCAGATCGACGAAATTCACATACCGAGGATCGACGTCCGGCTTGCTTTCTGCAAGCTCGATGGCGATATCAAGTACATCAATCCATTTCAGACTCATGTCCAGGACCTCAGTGCGGCGCTTCGGCAGCGTGGTTGAGCGAATACTTGGGGATCTCGATGGTGAGGTCCTGATCGGCCACCACCACCTGGCAACCCAGACGCGACTGCGCTTCCAGGCCCCACGCCTTGTCCAGCATGTCTTCTTCGAGCTCGTCGGCTTCCTCAAGGGAATCGAAGCCCTTGCGCACGATGCAGTGGCACGTGGTGCAGGCCTTCACACCGCCGCAGGCGCTCTCCATCTCGATGTGATGATCGTGGGCCAGCTCCAGGATATTGGTGCCGGCAGGCACCTCCACGGTCAGCCCCTCCGGGCAGAACTTCTCATGCGGCAGGAATGTCACCAGCGGCATCGATTACTCCTCGATCTCATTCAGGTTGCGCCCGGCCAGTGCGGCTTTGACCGTCGAATCAAGGCGTCGGGCGGCAAATGCGTCGGTCACGTGCGACAGACGCTTGGTCTGTTGCTCGATGGCAGCGCCATCGGTGCCCGCCAGCAAATCACGTAGTTCTTGCATCTGGAATTCAATGGCCTGGCGCTCTTCTTCACTGAGCAAGCGCTGACCGTCGGCGTCCAGGGCGCCCTGTACCGCTTCGAGCAGCCGTTCGGCGTCCACTTGGTGCTCACGCAACTGACGTGCCTGCTTGTCGGTACCAGCATGCTCGAAGGAGTCCTTGAGCATGCGCGCGATTTCGCCATCGGTCAGGCCGTAGGACGGCTTGACCTGAATGCTGGCTTCCACGCCTGATGCGAGTTCCCGGGCGGCGACGCTGAGCAGCCCGTCGGCATCGACCTGGAAGGTGACGCGAATTTTCGCTGCCCCTGCCACCATGGCCGGAATGCCGCGCAGTTCGAAGCGCGCCAGTGACCGGCAGTCGCTGATCAGTTCGCGCTCGCCCTGCAGCACATGGATCATCATGGCCGACTGGCCGTCTTTATAAGTCGTGAACTCCTGGGCGCGCGCCACCGGGATGGTGGTATTGCGCGGGATCACTTTCTCCATGAGCCCGCCCATGGTCTCCAGGCCCAGTGACAGCGGGATCACATCAAGCAGCAACAGCTCGCCGCCTTCGCGACGGTTGCCGGCCAGGGTATCGGCCTGAATGGCGGCGCCGATGGCCACGACCTGATCGGGGTCGATGGAAGTCAGCGGGCTACGACCGAACAGGGTACCGACGGCATCGCGAACACGGGGCACGCGCGTGGAACCGCCGACCATGACCACGGCGCTGACTTCATCGAGCTCGACGCCACTGTCACGTACGGCACGGCGGCAGGCCTTGAGGCTGCGGGCCACCAGCGGCTCGATCATCGCATCGAAACCGGCACGGGTGAGCTCACCCTGCCAGGCACCATGCGTGACGCCCACCACCTCGGCATCGGTCAACGCTTCCTTGGCGGCGCAAGCCGTCTGTAACAGCGCGCGCTGGGTAGCCGGGTCGAGGTCGGAGGACAAGCCAGCCTGCTCGATGATCCAGCCTGCAATGGCGTGATCGAAGTCATCGCCACCCAGGGCGGTGTCGCCGCCGGTGGCCAGCACTTCGAACACGCCCGCTGTCAGGCGCAGGATGGAAATGTCGAAGGTACCGCCACCCAGGTCGTAGATGGCGACTACGCCCTCGGCGTTCTGGTCAAGGCCATAGGCCACGGCGGCGGCCGTGGGCTCGTTGAGCAGACGCAGTACGTTCAGGCCAGCCAGGCGTGCAGCATCTTTTGTGGCCTGGCGCTGGGCGTCATCGAAATAGGCCGGAACGGTGATCACCGCACCGACCAGTTCACCGCCCAATGTCGCCTCGGCGCGCTCACGCAGCACCTTGAGGATGTCCGCCGAGACCTGCACCGGGCTCTTGGGCCCTTGCACCGTATCGATGAAAGGCATGTGCGATTCGCCACCGACGAAGCGGTAGGGCAATTGCTGGCCCAACTGCTTGACGTCGGCCAGGCCGCGACCCATCAGGCGCTTGACCGACAGCACGGTGTTCAGCGGATCGCTGGAGGCAGCGTCACGCGCTGCCTGCCCGACTTCGCTGCCGCCAGCTTCGAGGTAACGCACCGCCGAAGGCAGAATCACATTACCTTGCGCATCGGGCAGGGGCTCGCTCACGCCGCTGCGCAATGCAGCGACCAGGGAATTGGTGGTGCCCAGGTCGATCCCTACCGCCAGGCGGCGCTCATGGGGCTGGGGCGTTTGACCGGGTTCGGCAATCTGCAATAGGGCCATGCTTATCTGAATACCTTAGGTGCCATCACGGGTAGCACCGGGTTAATCGTCGAGGCGCTCTTCCAGTTGGCGCACTTCTTGGGCGAGCTTGTCGAGGAATTGCATTCGGCGCATCAGGCGTTCGGCCTGCTCACGCGCATCGGCAACATCCCAGCAGGCGGCGAAATCCTCGTTGAGCGTGTCTTGAGCAGCCTTCAGGCGCTTCTTGAACACGGCCACGCCATCGAGATCGGCTTCGTCCTGGAGGTCTTCGAGCTCCTCACGCCACTGCATCTGCTGCAGGAGGAAATCCGGGTCATGGACCGTGACCTCCTGCGGCACTTCGTGGCCACCGATCGCCAACAGGTAGCGCGCACGGCGTGGTGCACTGCGCAGCGTCTGGTAGGCGTCGTTGAGGGCAGCGGATTTCTCCAGCGCAGAGCGTTGCTCGCGCTCGGAGGCATCGGCAAAACGATCAGGATGGACTTCGCGGGCCAGCTCGCGATAGCGAGTGGCCAGCATCTCAAGGTCCAGTCGAAAACTCGGCTGCAGGTCGAACAGTGCAAAATGACAAGGAGTACCCACGGTCGGCCTCAGACGTTGAAGCTTTCGCCGCAGCCACACTCACCGCGCACGTTGGGGTTGTTGAACTTGAACCCTTCGTTCAACCCTTCCTTGACGAAGTCCAGCTCGGTGCCGTCAAGATAAACCAGGCTCTTGGGATCGATGATCACCTTGACGCCATGGTTCTCGAACACCTGGTCCTCGCCCGCCAGCTCGTCCACGAACTCCAGCACGTAGGCCAGGCCCGAGCAACCGGTGGTGCGTACGCCAAGGCGAATGCCTTCACCCTTGCCCCGCCCTTCCAGGGAACGCCGCACATGATTGGCGGCGGCTTCTGTCATGCTGATAGCCATGAGAACTCCTTACCTTGCAACAGGCGACGTTAGATCAAGCCTTTCTTCTGCTTGTAATCGCGAACAGCGGCCTTGATGGCATCTTCGGCGAGTACCGAGCAGTGGATCTTGACCGGCGGCAATGCCAGTTCTTCGGCCAGCTGGGTGTTCTTGATGGTCTCGGCTTCGTCCAGGGTCTTGCCCTTCATCCACTCGGTGGCCAGGGAGCTGGACGCGATGGCCGAACCGCAGCCGTAGGTCTTGAACTTGGCGTCTTCGATCACGCCCTGCTCGTTGACCTTGATCTGCAGGCGCATCACGTCGCCACAGGCCGGTGCGCCGACCATGCCGGTACCGACATCCGGGTCCTCGGCATTCATCTTGCCGACGTTGCGCGGGTTTTCGTAGTGGTCGATGACCTTTTCACTGTATGCCATGGTGCAATTCCTTCCTCATCAGGGAGCCGCTCTTGCCGGCGACTGCTTAGTGGGCGGCCCACTCGATCTTGGAGATGTCGACGCCGTCTTTGTACATGTCCCAAAGTGGGGACAGTTCACGCAGCTTGTTCACGGCCTCGCAGACTTTCTGCGCGGCGTAATCAACCTCTTCCTCGGTGGTGAAGCGGCCGAAGGAGAAGCGGATGGAGCTGTGCGCCAGCTCGTCGTTACGGCCCAGTGCACGCAGCACGTAGGACGGCTCGAGCGAGGCGGAGGTGCAAGCCGAACCGGACGAGACGGCGATGTCCTTGAGCGACATCAGCAGCGATTCGCCCTCGACGTAGTTGAAGCTCAGGTTCAGGTTGTGCGGCACGCGAGCAGTCAGGCTACCGTTGACGTACAGTTCTTCGAGGCTGGATACCTGCTTGAAGAAGCGGTCGCTCAAGGCTTTGATGCGTGCGTTTTCAGCCGCCATGTCCTGCTTGGCAATGGCGAATGCTTCGCCCATGCCGACAATCTGGTGCGTCGGCAGCGTACCCGAACGCATGCCGCGTTCGTGACCACCGCCGTGCATGGCTGCCTCGAGGCGTACCCGCGGCTTGCGGCTGACGTACAGCGCGCCGATCCCTTTGGGGCCATAGACCTTGTGCGCGGAGAACGACATCAGATCGACCTTGAGCTGCTGCAGGTCGATTTCGACCTTGCCGGCAGACTGGGCGGCATCGACGTGGAACAGCACGCCGCGCGAACGGGTCAGTTCACCGATGGCGGCAATGTCGTTGATCGAGCCGACTTCGTTGTTCACGTGCATCAGCGAGACCAGGATGGTGTCGTCACGCAGGACCGCCTCGACCATGGCCGGGGTGACGATGCCGTCTTCGCCCGGTTCCAGGTAGGTGACTTCGAACCCCTCACGCTCCAGCTGGCGAGCGGTATCGAGGACCGCCTTGTGCTCGATCTTGGAGGTGATGATGTGCTTGCCCTTGGTCTGATAGAAGTGCGCAACACCCTTCAGGGCCAGGTTGTCGGACTCGGTGGCACCGCTGGTCCAGACGATTTCGCGCGGGTCGGCATTGATCAGCTCGGCGACCTGACGGCGACCGTTCTCGACCGCTTCTTCGGCTTTCCAGCCAAAGACGTGGGAGCGCGAAGCCGGGTTACCGAAGTTACCGTCAGCCGTCAGGCATTCGGCCATCTTCTGGGCTACGCGTGGGTCGACCGGGGTGGTCGCGGAGTAATCGAGGTAGATCGGCAACTTCATTTTTCTCTCCTATCAGGCGGTGGCGTCGCTCGTCGTCCCGAAGGATCAATCGACGGCGGACGTCTCAATCTTGTCCAGCGGGGCAGACAGACCAGCGACGCGGCGCAGGTCCTGACGCTGAGCGACTTCCTGCACCTCACGGCGCATGACGAGGTCGGCCAGACTGATGCCACTGAGGAACTCGTGAATCTGCTGACTGAGGTCGCACCACAAGTGGTGGGTCAGGCAGGTATCACCGGCATGGCAGTCCCCAAGCCCCTGGCAACGGGTGGCATCGACCGATTCGTTGACCGCATCGATGACCTGGGCGACCTGGATGGTCTCCATGCCGCGCGACAGCTGATAACCGCCACCGGGGCCGCGAACGCTGGAAACCAGGCTGCTGCGGCGCAGCTTGGCGAACAGCTGTTCCAGATAAGAAAGGGATATGCCCTGGCGCTCGGAGATGTCGGCCAAAGACACCGGCCCATGCTGCGCGTGCAACGCCAGGTCGAGCATGGCAGTCACGGCGTATCGGCCTTTGGTAGTCAGTCGCATGGCTATTGGGTACCACGGGAGTTACGGGATGTGTGCAAGTATGCGATTCCCGAGCATTTAAGTCAACTATTAGACCTAGTGCCTTAGTCGGGTTTGCATGAGGGGAGGCGGCCGCGATTGTAGCAGACACGGGGGCGATAGCACATGCCCCCATGCCAGAACCCGCGCCTGATACGGCGGGATCAATGCGGCTGGATGTCGCGCTTGGCCAACTGCGCCTGTTCGGTGAAGTCATCTTCAGGCAGCGCAGGCAGCTCCTTGGCGCAATAGTCACTGCCCATCCGCGTCAACGCCCCGCACATGCCTTCCAGGCGCTCATCAACGGCCTGCAGATGGTCAAGCATCTGGCCAATGGCGCGGGCGACCGGGTCGGGCATGTCGCCACTGACCCCATAGGCATCGAAACCGATCTTCTCGGCCATGGCCTTGCGCCGCGCCTCGACATCGCCCTGCTCGTCCTTGACGATGATGCGCCCGGGGATGCCAACAGCCGTGGCGCCGGCTGGCACCGCCTTGGTCACCACCGCATTGGAACCGATCTTGGCCCCGGCCCCTACGGTAAACGGCCCCAGCACCTTCGCACCCGCACCGACCACTACGCCGTCCTCCAGCGTTGGGTGACGCTTGCCTTTATTCCAGCTGGTACCGCCCAGGGTTACGCCTTGGTAGAGCGTCACGTCGTCACCAATCTCGGCGGTTTCGCCAATGACGATGCCCATGCCATGGTCGATGAAGAACCGCCGCCCTATCGTGGCGCCCGGGTGAATCTCGATACCGGTCAGCCAGCGACCGAAGTTGGACACCAGCCGCGCCAGCCACTTGAAGTCCCGCCGCCACAGGGCATTACCCAACCGGTGCAGCCATATGGCATGCATCCCGGGGTAGCAGGTCAGCACTTCGAACGCGTTGCGCGCCGCTGGATCACGGTGGAACACGCTTTGAATATCTTCACGCAGACGTTCCAGCATCTGTCAGTCCTTCCGTTTATGCGGCTCACCCCGGACCACCTTCTGGGTCTCGGTAAGAATGCCGCGCAAAATGCTCATTTCCGTACGCTCCACTGCAACCCGACCGTAAAGCCTGCGAAGACGCGGCATCAGGTGCTTGGGCTTTTCGGGATCAAGGAAACCAATGTCGACCAGGGTTTTTTCCAGATGGTCGTAGAACAGCTCCATCTCGTCCATCGTGGCCAAGGCGTCGGCGTCAGCCTTCTCAACCTGGGCAGGCGAGCGGTCGTTCGCCAGGCTGGCCATGCGCACTTCATAGGCCAGTACCTGAACAGCCGCGGCCAGGTTCAGCGAACTGAAGTCGGGATTGGAGGGGATGTGCACGTGGAAGTGACATCGCTGCAACTCTTCATTGGTCAGCCCGGCATGCTCGCGCCCGAACACCAAGGCGATCTGCTCGCCCCCGTCGGCATGCTGCACGGCCTTGTCGCCGCATTCACGTGGGCCGATAAGAGGCCATGGAATGCTGCGCTCACGGGCACTGGTGCCCATCACCAGATTGCAGCCGACCAATGCCTGCTCCAAGCTGTCGACGACGATGGCGTTACCCAGCACATCGTCCGCGCCCGAGGCGCGCGCGCTGGCCTCGTCGGCAGGAAACTGCTTTGGCTGCACCAGCACCAGACGCGACAGGCCCATGTTCTTCATGGCGCGCGCAGCGCCGCCGATGTTGCCGGGGTGGCTGGTGTTGACCAGAACGACACGAATATTCTGCAGCAAGGTCTCGTGCTCACAGTGGCGGAAATCAGGGCCTGGAATCTTACAGAACCGACAGGCGTAACGCCACGCACGCGAATGCGCCCTTCTGCCGCCACAATTTTCTGTTAGAATGTTCGGCTTTCTTCTTTAACATCTCCAGGTGACCCGCCCATGCAGCCTATGCTGAATATCGCCCTGCGCGCCGCTCGCAGCGCCAGTGAACTGATCTTCCGCTCCATCGAACGCCTGGATAGCATCAAGGTCGATGAGAAAGAGGCCAAGGACTACGTTTCCGAAGTCGATCGCGCTGCCGAGCAGAGCATCGTCAATGCCCTGCGCAAGGCCTACCCGAACCACTCCATCCTGGGCGAGGAAACTGGCCTGCACGCCGGCTCCGGCGAAGAAGGCAAGGACTACCTGTGGGTCATCGACCCGCTGGACGGCACCACCAACTTCCTGCGTGGCATTCCTCACTTTGCCGTCAGCATTGCCTGCAAGTACCGTGGTCGCCTGGAGCACGCTGTGATCGTCGACCCGGTTCGCCAGGAAGAGTTTACTGCCAGCCGTGGCCGTGGCGCTCAATTGAACGGCCGCCGCCTGCGCGTCAGCTCGCGCACCAGCCTGGACGGCGCCCTGCTGGGCACTGGCTTCCCCTTCCGTGATAACCAGATGGCCGACCTGGACAATTACCTGGGCATGTTCCGCAGCCTGGTAGGCCAGACCGCCGGCATCCGCCGCGCTGGCGCGGCGAGCCTGGACCTGGCCTATGTGGCCGCAGGCCGTTTCGATGCATTCTGGGAGTCGGGCCTGTCCGAATGGGACATGGCCGCAGGCGTGCTGCTGATTCAGGAAGCAGGCGGCTTGGTGAGCGACTTCAATGGCGGCCATGACTTCCTCGACAAAGGCCACATCGTCGCCGGCAACATCAAGTGCTTCAAGGCGGTACTGACCGCCATCCAACCGCACCTGCCTGAAAGCATGAAGCGTTGAGCATTTGATTGCAGGAAAACAAAAGCACCCCTCGGGGTGCTTTTTTCATGCCTGCCAGCCCTGCATCACCGGCGTCGGCACAGGGCCAACGCCGGCAGCAGCATCACTGTCCGGCATCGCTGAGAATCAGCTTGCCGTTCTTGTCCACTGGGATGGTAGAGCCTGGCTCACGGTTCATCTTCACCTGGCCGACCTGATCGCCGATGGTGTACTTGACGTTATAGCCCACCACTTTTTCACTGATGTCGTTGACCGTGTTGCAGCGGGTCTGGGTCGTGGTGTAGGTGTCACGCTGCTGCATGCCCTCCTGCACCTTGTTGCCAGCATACCCACCACCCACCGCACCGGCCACGGTCGCGATCTTCTTGCCGGTGCCGCCGCCGATCTGGTTGCCCAACAGGCCACCGGCCAACGCGCCGACCACAGTGCCGGCGATCTGATGCTGGTCCTTGACTGGCGCCTGGCGAGTGACGGTTACGTCCTTGCACACTTCGCGCGGGGTCTTGACCTGCTGCTTGATCGGCTGCACGTCGGTGACCTGAGCATACTCAGGCCCTTTGTTCACCAAGCTGTAGGTCGCCACAGCACCTCCGGCAGTGACACCGACAGCACCTAGCACCGCACCCACCAGCATTGATTTATTCACGTGAACCTCCTGATCGTACATACGGGACTTGGCCCGCTTTCTCCTTGCCTTGGAGCAAAAAAAAGGGCGCGAGTTCAACACTCGCGCCCTCTCGTCCGCCAAGCGGAGCGTCAGTCGGTCACGGACGGTCGTCCACGCCCTCGGTCTTTGCCGGCGGAATCAGGTCTTCGCTGTTCAGGTTCAGCCAGATCAGCACCACGTTGGCGATGTAGATCGACGAGTAGGTACCGGCCATCACGCCGATGAACAGGGCCAGCGAGAAGCCGAACAGGTTGTCACCGCCGAAGAACAGCAAGGCGGCAATAGCCAGCAAGGTAGACACCGAAGTCGCCACGGTACGCAGTAACGTCTGGGTGGTGGAGACGTTGATGTTTTCGATCAAGGACGCCTTGCGCATGACCCGGAAGTTCTCACGCACCCGGTCGAACACGACGATGGTGTCATTGAGCGAGTAGCCGATGATGGCCAGCACCGCCGCCAGCACCGTCAGGTCGAAGGTGATCTGGAAGAACGACAAGATGCCCAGTGTCACGATCACGTCGTGGATCAGCGAAATGATGGCGCCTACTGCGAATTTCCACTGGAAGCGGAACGCCAGGTAGATAAGGATGCCACCCAGCGCCAGGAGCATGCCCATGCCGCCCTGGTCACGCAGCTCTTCACCCACCTGCGGGCCGACGAACTCGACACGCTTGACGGTGGCTGGGTTGTCACCGCCGGCCTTCTGCAAGGCTGCGGCGACCTTGTTGCCCAGCTGTGGGTCATCACCCGGCATGCGCACCAGCAGGTCGGTCGTGGCACCGAAGCTCTGCACCACTGCCTCGTGGAAACCCGAGTCGACCAACTCGGCCCGTACCGCCTTGAGATCGGCCGGGCGCTCGTAGGTCAGCTCGATCAGCGTGCCGCCAGTGAAGTCCAGGCCGAAGTTCAGGCCCTTTTGCCACCAGCTGAACAAGGCCAGCACGGTGAGCAGTACGGTGACGCCGAAGGCGACATTGCGTACACCCATGAAATTGATGGTTTTCATCGCAGCTCCCTCAAACCCACAGCTTCTTGATGTCACGCCCGCCACAGGTCAGGTTGACCAGGGCACGGGTGACCATCACAGCAGTGAACATCGACGTGAAAATCCCGAGGGACATGGTGACCGCAAAGCCTTTGACCGGCCCGGTGCCCATGGCAAACAGGATGCCGCCCACGAGCAAGGTAGTCAGGTTGGCATCGACGATGGCCGAATAGGCGCGGTTGAAGCCTTCATGAATAGCGCGCTGAACAGACATGCCTGCAGCCAGCTCTTCACGGATTCGAGAGAAGATAAGCACGTTGGCATCCACCGCCATGCCCATGGTGAGCACGATACCCGCGATGCCTGGCAATGTCAGCGTAGCGCCCAGCAAGGACATCAACGCCAGCAGCAACACCATGTTGCCGGCGAGTGCGATAGTGGCCAGCACACCGAAGGCCCGGTAGATCGCAATGATGAACAGCGAGACGAACAGCATACCCCACAGCGAGGCGTCGATGCCCTTGGTGATGTTGTCGGCCCCCAGGCTTGGGCCGATGGTACGCTCTTCAGCGAAGTACATCGGTGCAGCCAGGCCGCCGGCACGCAGGAGCAGGGCCAGTTCAGACGATTCGCCCTGGCCGTTCAGCCCCGTGATACGGAACTGGCTACCCAGCGGCGACTGGATGGTCGCCAGGCTGATGATCTTCTTCTCTTCCTGGAAGCTCTGGACCGCAACGTCCTTCTCGACGCCATCGACCGTCTGCTTCACGTAGCGGGTGACAGGCTTCTGCTCGATGAAGATCACCGCCATGCTGCGACCAACGTTGCTGCGCGTCGCGCGGCTCATCAGTTCGCCGCCATGCCCGTCCAGACGAATGTTCACCTGCGGGCGGCCATGCTCGTCGAAGCTGGCCTGGGCGTCGGTCACCTGGTCACCGGTGATGATCAGGCCACGCTCAACGGGCGCCGAACGCCCCCCTTCACGGAACTCGAACACTTCGGTGGTGGCTTTGGACGCGCCCGGCTCGGCACCGAAACGGAACTCCAGGTTGGCCGTCTTGCCCAGAATACGCTTGGCTTCGGCAGTGTCCTGCACACCCGGCAGCTCGACCACGATGCGGTTGGCGCCCTGGCGCTGCACCAGCGGCTCGGCGACGCCCAGCTCGTTGACACGGTTACGCACGGTGGTGAGGTTCTGCTTGATCGAGTATTCGCGAATCTCGGCCACTTTCGCCTGAGACAGCGCCAGACGCAGCACGGCGAGGTCATTGCGCTCGGTGGTGGTCAGGTCGAAATCGTTGAAATTCTTGCGGATCAGGGCACGTGCCTGTTCGCGCGTAGCGTTGTCAGCAAAGCCGAGCATGATGCCACCGTCCTGCTGCGGCAGGCTGCGGTAGCGGACCCGCTCCTTGCGCAGCAAGGTCTTGACCTCGCCTTCGTAGACTTTCAAGCGGGCGCTCATGGCCTTGTCCATGTCCACTTCCAGCAGGAAGTGCACGCCACCGGACAGGTCCAGGCCCAGCTTCATGGGGCTGGCACCCAGGTTGCGCAACCACTGCGGGGTGGTTTGTGCCAGGTTCAGCGCCACGACATAGTCATCGCCCAGCGCCTTGCGCACCACATCCTTGGCGGGCAGCTGGTCTTCCTGATTGGTCAGACGAATCAGGCCACTGCCCTTCTCACCCAGGCTCACGCCTTTGACTGCGATGTTTGCATCGACCAGCGCCTTGCTGACGCGATCGAGATCGGCCTGGTTGACCTGCAGCGCCGAGCTGGCACCGCTGATCTGCACGGCCGGGTCATCCGGGTAGAGGTTGGGAGCGGAATAAATGAAACCGATCGCCAGTACCAGCAGGATCAGTGCGTATTTCCACAGAGGGTATTTGTTCAGCATCACGCCGCCCGTTCAAGACGCGGGGCGCGTTGCGCGCCCCGACTGGAAAAATGAAACCGGTAACTCAGATAGCCTTGAGCGTACCTTTTGGCAGGGTCGCGGCAATGGCGCCCTTCTGGAACTTCAGCTCGACAGTGTCGGACACTTCCAGCACCACGAAATCATCGGCCACTTTGACGATCTTGCCGGCAATGCCACCGTTGGTGACAACTTCGTCACCTTTCTGCAAGTTGCCCAGCAGGTTCTTCTGCTCTTTGGCACGTTTGGCCTGTGGACGCCAGATCATCAGGTAGAAGATGACCAGGAAACCGACCAGGAAAATCCACTCGAAGCCAGTACCGGCAGGGCCGGCGGCGGGGGCTGCAGCGTCCGCGTATGCGGCGGGGATCAAGAAGCTCATGGGTGCACTCCTAATGCGAATATTTTAATAATGGATGCAGACAGTCAGTCCAAGGGCGGTACAACAAGCCCGCGCTTGGCGTAGAAGGCGTCGACGAAGGCGGCCAATTTACCTTGTTGAATAGCCTCGCGTAAACCGGCCATCAAACGCTGGTAATGGCGCAAGTTATGGATGGTATTCAACATGCTGCTGAGCATTTCGCCACACTTGTCCAGGTGATGCAGATAGGCGCGGGAGAAGTTGCTGCAGGTATAGCAGTCACAGGTCGGATCCAGTGGCGATTCATCATGGCGATGGAACGCGTTGCGGATCTTGATCACCCCGGTGTCGACGAACAGGTGGCCGTTGCGCGCGTTGCGCGTAGGCATCACGCAGTCGAACATATCGACGCCGCGGCGCACACCCTCAACGAGATCCTCCGGTTTGCCTACCCCCATAAGGTAACGAGGTTTGTCAGCCGGCATCTGCTCTGGCAAGTAGTCCAGCACCTTGATCATCTCGTGCTTGGGCTCACCCACCGACAGGCCGCCGATGGCCAGGCCGTCGAAGCCGATGTTCTCAAGCCCTTCCAGGGAGCGCATGCGCAGGTCCTGGTACATGCCGCCCTGAACGATGCCGAACAGCGCGGCGGTGTTGTCGGCATGGGCGTTCTTCGAGCGCTGGGCCCAGCGCAGCGATAGCTCCATGGACGTACGGGCGATGTCGTGCTCGGCAGGGTACGGGGTGCACTCGTCGAAGATCATCACCACGTCCGAACCCAGGTCACGTTGCACCTGCATGGATTCTTCCGGGCCCATGAACACCTTGGAGCCGTCCACGGGAGAGGCGAAGGTCACGCCTTCTTCCTTGATTTTGCGCATGGCGCCCAGGCTGAAGACCTGGAAGCCACCGGAATCGGTGAGAATCGGGCCTTTCCACTGCATGAAGTCGTGCAGCCCGTTGTGCTTCTTGATCACCTCGGTACCTGGGCGCAGCCACAGGTGGAAGGTGTTGCCCAGGATCATCTCGGCACCAATGGCCTCGATGTCACGGGGCAACATGCCCTTGACCGTGCCATAGGTGCCCACCGGCATGAACGCCGGGGTTTCGACCGTGCCACGGGGGAAGGTGATGCGGCCACGACGGGCCTTGCCGTCGGTGGCCAGCAGTTCGAAGGACATTCGGCAGGTGCGACTCATGCTTGCTCCTCGGGCCCGCGAGGCGCCGGATTGCGGGTGATGAACATGGCATCACCGTAACTGAAGAAGCGGTACCCCTGCTCGACCGCTGCCGCGTAGGCAGCCATGGTCTCGGGGTAACCGGCGAAGGCCGAGACCAGCATCAGCAGCGTGGACTCAGGCAGGTGGAAGTTGGTAACCAGCGCATCGACCACGTGGAATGGGCGGCCGGGGTAGATGAAGATATCGGTGTCACCGCTGAAGGGCTTGAGCTGGCCATCGCGGGCGGCGCTTTCGAGCGAGCGCACACTGGTGGTGCCCACGGCGATCACGCGCCCGCCGCGGGCACGGCAGGCCTCGATGGCGTCGACCACATCCTGGCTCACTTCGAGCCACTCTTTATGCATGTGGTGATCTTCAATCTTGTCGACCCGCACCGGCTGGAAGGTACCGGCGCCCACGTGCAGGGTGACGAACGCGCGCTCCACCCCTTTGGCGGCGATCTGCTCGAGCAGCGCCTCGTCGAAATGCAGGCCTGCGGTAGGCGCGGCGACAGCGCCTGCCTTTTCGGCGTAGACCGTCTGGTAGCGCTCCCGGTCCGCACCTTCGTCAGGGCGATCGATGTAGGGCGGCAGCGGCATGTGGCCGACGCGGTCGAGCAGCGGCAATACCTCTTCGGTGAAACGCAGCTCGAACAAGGTGTCGTGGCGCGCAACCATTTCAGCTTCACCGCCACCGTCCACCAAAATGACCGCCCCTACCTTGGGCGCCTTGCTCGCCCGCACATGGGCCAGCACACGGTGGCTGTCGAGCACACGCTCGACCAACACTTCGAGCTTGCCGCCGGAGGCTTTCTGACCGAACAGCCGCGCCGGAATGACCCGGGTGTTGTTGAACACCATCAGGTCACCCGGGCGCAGATAGCCCAGCAGGTCGGGGAATTGCCGGTGCTCGCGTGCACCGCTTGGCCCGTCGAGCACCAGCAGGCGGCTGCCATGGCGCTCGGCCAACGGATGGCGGGCGATCAGGGAATCGGGAAGTTCGAAGGAGAAATCGGCAACGCGCATGATGATGTTCGGTTCGGCAGGGCCGGGAAGTTTAGCCCAACGAATGAAAATTGACCATGAAAGACGATTGACCGACCGACGGCACCTCTCTATACTGCGCGCCACGCCCTGATGGCGGAATTGGTAGACGCGGCGGATTCAAAATCCGTTTTCGAAAGGAGTGGGAGTTCGAGTCTCCCTCGGGGCACCAAATCCGAAAGAGCCGACCTTAAATGGTCGGCTTTTTTTTGCGCCGAAAAAACCATTCAGTGCAGCACATTTGCTTGGCGCCAGCCCATTGATTTGCTGGTGACTGACCATGCAGCAATGCTATTGGCCAGTGGCCATACCCGCCGCCTACCCTCACTTCGTCGGATAAAAGCCGAACGTATTGCCTGGCTGATGGCATTTAGCCATAGTGCAGCTCCTCTCAACCCCCTCCCCCTCGTGTGACCAATGAAAACAACCGCGCCCTGTATGGCGGCAATGATGCTGCTAAGTGGGTGCAATGGAGTGCCAACGTCCTACGTTTCAGACCCGGTCTACAGTCAAGCTTTCGTGGTGACGTCCGGGGCACCGCTGCCCATGCTGCTGATGGCAAGCGCCATCCAGTGGAACGCAGATTATGCCGTCACCGCCAAACACACGCCTTTCCTGCGCAACGTGGTCCACGAAGGACTAGGCGATGTGGTGTTCTTTAAGCACAAAGCCAGCGAAATACCGCACTGGCGACAATATGTGCCTGGAGAAACGGTCACGGCAGTGGGCTACAACAGCTTGATGATGCCCGTACAAGGCAAGGGCCACGCGCTCTCGTCACTGGTCCGGCTCGATGGCACCCCTGGCAGCGTGTTCTATTCGGTGCACGACGGGCCGATCACCAAAGGGATGTCTGGCGGCCCGGTATTCGCCGATGACGGTAGCGTGGTAGGCATCAACATCGCCATCATCCCTACCAGCGGCATCGATGCCGTCAGACGACCGGACCTGGTGGGCAAGGACCGGGTCAGTGTGTTCATGTCCTTCAGCGAGATCGACAAAGAATGGCGGCGCTACCAGTACATGCTGGCGCGCAAGTCCAAACCCGCGGCCCCAACGTCGATCAAGGGCTTCGTGGCCGTTGCAGCAAAACCCTGATCAGGCGGGCTCAGAAGCCTGGGGCGCCAGGACGATGCAATTTCGGCCGGCGCGCTTGGCGGCATACAACGCCATATCGGCGGCGTGCAGCCAGGCCTGGGCATCGATAATGCCTGCATGATAAGGGGCGATGCCGATACTCAGGCTCAGGGTAAGGTGCGGCAGCGCCGGGTCGCGGAACGCCTCCACGGCCAGGCGCAGCCGCTCCAGCACATCCCTTGCTTGCCCTGGCGTCGTATCGGGCAGCATCACGCAGAATTCGTCTCCTCCGTAGCGGGCCGCAGGGTCGTGCTTGCGCAGGTGCAAGGAGAGCGTGGCACTGATTACCCGCAGGATGTTGTCACCCACCTGGTGGCCATGACGATCATTGACCTGTTTGAAGTGGTCCACGTCGATCAGGGCAAGGCAACTGCTCCCGGCGTTAGCTCGGCAACGCGCGAATTCGCGCAGCAGCAGTTCCTGCCACGCCCCATGGTTGCTCAGGCCCGTAAGGCTGTCGGTCTGGCTCATGCGGGCCAGTGCACGTTTATGCTGGCCCAATTGGACAGTCACCTGATAGCAGATCATGCCAATGGCCATGGGGTAGATCAGCAGGATCGGCAGACACGCCAGCATCTGCACCTGCGTGGTGGCCGGAAAAAGCGGCGGCGCGAACAGCCACAGGCCCAAGGCGATGCCGATGCCCTGGGCAATCACCGTTCTGATCAACAGGGGCCAGCCACCTGCCGCGATCTTGTCCATGGCAATCATCGACAGGATGATCACGCTGGGCAAAGGATTGAGCCCCATGGCACCCGCCCAGCAACCCCCGGCGAATCCATCGACCA
The DNA here is from genome assembly GCF_022699445.1 of Pseudomonas sp. I3-I5. Classification (NCBI taxonomy): domain Bacteria; kingdom Pseudomonadati; phylum Pseudomonadota; class Gammaproteobacteria; order Pseudomonadales; family Pseudomonadaceae; genus Pseudomonas; species Pseudomonas sp. I3-I5. The sequence continues at coordinate 3,788,428 of NZ_CP093940.1, forward strand.
CCAAGTTACGCTGCTCGGTCTTGTAGGGCTGGGCAGAAACCCGGGCTATCTGAAACGCAAGGTGCGGCCAGACAAAACCGTGTGCCAGTAACAGCGCCCACACCCACCACTCTGGCTGCAATGGCGCAATGCCGATCAATACACAAAAAAAGCCGAGGCCGGTTCCGATGGCGCGTGGTGCATACATGCGTTTGGCGAAGGAAAGGCCCGTGCCGGTGCGCTCGATCATGGCGGGATACCGAGAAAATAAGGCGGAAGGTGCAGGGTACAGCTGCGGAGCATGTGCATGCTGAGGCAAGGCATTGTGCCACCATCCAAATCGGGCCGGCAAACGCGTCTGGATGAAATGCACACACCCATTCGGATATCACGCCAGCACTTGTCAGCCCCACACGCGTTGCAACAACCTCATGCAGAACCTTCGGCGGGACTCAGCGTCCCATCCAAGGTCCTGAACCCGTAAAGGTGCGCCATTTGAAAGACGTCATCATCCGCAAATACCGCCTGGTCGTGAAAACCTTCGGCTACATCGGTTGGTCACTGTTCTGGCTGCTGATCTGGGACGTGCTGGTCACCATTGATTTCATGCTGTTTCTCAACAGCAAGTTCACCCTGCCCCTGATCCCTCTTTCATTGATGGGTTCGGCGCTGGTCGTGCTGGTGAGCTTTCGCAACAGCAGCGCCTACAACCGCTGGTGGGAGGCCCGTACCCTGTGGGGCGCGCTGGTCAACAGTTCCCGCAGTTTCGCCCGTCAGACGCTGACGCTGATCGATGACCCTGACGATGGATTGAATCCGGTCAAGGCGACCCTGCTGCGTCGGCACATCGCCTATATCAATTGCCTGGCCGCACACCTGAAGGGGGAAAAATGCCCACAAGAGCTGGTGGCGTTTATCCCTGAGGCAGAATTCGAGCGGCACCACGGTTCCAACAATTTTGCCAATGACATCTTGAGTGGTTCCGCCGCGTTACTGGCCAGGGAATATCAGGAGGGCCGGCTGGACAGCATCCGTCTGGCTCGACTTGAGTCCACCCTGGTGGACTTGTCCAATGCACAAGGTGGCATGGAGCGCATCGCCAATACGCCACTGCCCTACCCTTATGTGTATTTCCCTCGGTTATTCATCACGCTGTTCTGCCTGATCGTACCGGTCGGCCTGGTAGAGTCGCTGGAATGGTTCACGCCCCTGGCCTCCACGGTTGTAGGCTTCATGCTGCTGGCGATCGAGCGCATCGGGACCGACTTGCAGAGCCCGTTCCGCTTCAGCGAACACCAGATCCAGATGGATACCATCTGCGAGACGATCGAGCGCAACCTGGAATCGATGCAGCGTGGCGCGCAATCGGGCGAGGCGGTGAGCGCCTGAGAACGGGCAGCGGTCACAGGGCCGCTGGCCTGATCAGGCCCTTACAAAACGCTGGCGCAGTACATCACTGAGCGCATCGACCAGAAACACCAGCGCCAGCATTCCAATGATCACCGTACTGGCCTGGGCCTCCTGGAACAGGCTCAAGGTGGTGTAGAGCAGCTGTCCCAAGCCTCCGGCACCGACGAAGCCCAGTACACTGGCCATGCGTATGTTGTTTTCCCAACGGTACAAACTGTAGGCAAGCAATTGCGGCCACAGGTTGGGCAAGGTGCCGTAGCAGAAGGCTGCTACCTGCCCCGCGCCTTGCAGGCGTAAGGCTGCTGCAGGTTCGGGCGAGGCGTTTTCCAGCGCTTCGGCAAACAGCCGTCCCAGTACGCCAGCGGTGTGCAGCGCCAACGCCAGGGTGCCGGCGTTTGGTCCCAGTCCAGCTGCCAGCACCGTCAGCGCGGCCCACACCAGCTCCGGAATAGCGCGCAGGGCATTGAGCAGCAACCGGGCCAGCGCCCGCAGCGGCCAGCCAAAGCGGCCTGCCGCCGGCAGCGCCAGCAACAGGCCCATGATGGCGGCCAGCAACGTGCTGATGCCAGACATGGCCAGGGTCTCCAACGCGCCCTGCGCCACGGCTCGCAGATGCTCGCTGGACAGGTCCGGGGCCAGGAACCGCCCGGCATACTGGCCCATCTGGGCCAGCCCACCGTTGCCGATCAAGGCACCGAAATCCAACCCCAGGTAAGCGAACGAGCCGACGATGGCTGCCAGCAGCGCGGCCAACAGGGCCAGGTTGATGAGCCGATTCATGCAAGCCTCCAGCGCAATAACCGGCTGAGCCCATCGGCAAGCATCACCAAGACCAGGAACGTCAGCAACATGCTGGCGACCTCGGCGCCAGCGAACATGCGCATGGACAGGTCGATCTGCTGACCCAGACCGCCGGCCCCCACGAACCCCATCACCACCGATGCCCGTACTGCACATTCCCACCGATAGACCGTGTAGGACACCGCTTCGCTGGCGGCATTGGGCAGGATGCCGTAGAAAAAGGCAGCCAGCCGTCCACTGCCCGCCTGCAACAAGGCGTGGGCAGGCCGTTGGTCCACCGATTCGAAGATTTCCGCATACACCTTGCCCAGCATGCCGCTGTAGGTAATGGCAATTGCCAGCACGCCAGCCGTGGGCCCCAGGCCTACGGCGCGCACGAACAACAGTGCCCAGACGATTTCAGGCACGCTGCGCAGGAAGATCAGCACTCCCCGTACGGGCAGCCGCACCAGGCGCGACCAGACACCGGGGCGCCCGCCACGTGAGGCAGCGCTCAGGGACAAGGCGCGGCTGGCCAGCAACCCGGCCGGCACGGCCAGCAGCCAGGCGAGTACCATGCCAGCGGTAGCCACAGCCAAGGTCTGTAGCGTGGCCTCCAGCAATAGCTCGAGGAAGTCGCGTTCATGTGCCGGTGGCCAGAATGCCCCCGTGAAACGTGCCATCTGCTCGCGGTTTTCGGCCTGCAACAGCACGGCTGGATTGAGTTCGCTCCATTGGATACCCGGCCACAGGACCGCGATGGCCAGCAACCCGATCAGTACCCTCGGCACCATTGCCGGATCACGGCGACTGGCGCTCAGCATCTGGGCAACTGCACGTGGGGGCTTGTTGCATCAACACCACGTCCAGCCACCAACTGCTCATTGGCATACAGCGCCTGCAGCAGCTCGTCGGTCACCGCCTGGGCCGGGCAGTCGAACAGCACGCGCCCTTCGCGAATGCCGATCACCCGGGGAAAGTGGGCCAATGCCAAATCGACCGCGTGCAGGCTGGCCACCAACGCCACACCAGTGGCCTGGGCATGCCGGTTGAGCAACGCCAGGCTGTGATCGGCCAATACCGGGTCCATCGCCGACACTGGCTCGTCGGCAAGCACGATACGGGGTTGCTGATAAAGCACCCGCGCAATACCTACTCGCTGAAGCTGGCCACCCGACAGTTGACCGCACTGCACGAACAGCTTGTCTGCAAGACCCAGTTCGGCCAGGGCCTGGCGCGCACCAGGCACATCGCAGGGATACAGCAGGTTGAGCAGACTGCGTCCAAGCCCCCATTGGCCCAGGCGGCCCGCGAGCACCGCAGTGACCACCCGCTGGCGCGGCGGCAGCGGCGGCGCCTGGTGAACCAGGCCTACCTGGGCCCGCAGGCGCTGCCGGGCCCCTGTCGACAACGCCCATGGCTGCTGCCCGAGCACCTCCAGACGACCGCTGCTAGGCCTGGTCGCCGTGGCCATCAGGTGCAGCAAGCTTGACTTGCCGGCCCCCGATGGGCCGATGATCGCGACGCGCTCACCCTGTGCGATGCGCAAGGTCACGCCCTCCACGGCGCGCACCGCGCCATGCCGCAAGCTTGCACCTTGCAGCGCGATGACTGCCTCAGAAGGCACGGCAGACGTCACTTGAGCAAGCCGGCCTCGCGGGCGGCCTGCTCGGTGCCCGCGTAGTTTTCCGGTTTGGTTTCGATGAAGCGGCTGGCCGCCTGCAGGTCGAGAATGGCTTTTTGCTCTGGGTCGGCAGGGTCGAGGTTCAAGAAGGCCTGTTTGATCTTCTCCTTGAGGGCCGGGTCCATGTTGCCACGCACCGTCCAGTTGTAGTCGAAATAGGTCGGGGTCGTGGCAAACACGCGCACCTTGGCGGTATCGACCTTGCCGGCGTCCACCAGCTTCTGCCAGACGCTGGCGTTGAGCACACCGGCATCGACCTTGCCAGCCTGCACCCAGGCCACGGTGGCGTCATGGGCACCGGAATAGGCGACGCGGCTGAAGTACCCTTCAGGCTTGATGTTGTCCTGCTTGAGCATGAAGTAGCGTGGCATCAGGCTACCGGAGGTGGAAGAAACGGACCCGAAGGCGAAGGACTTGCCCTTGAGGTCCGCAAGGCTTTTCACCGCAGGGTCGGCAGTGATGAACTTGGAGGTGAACTGGGCGTCCTGCTCGCGTTGCACCAGCGGCGTGGCCGTCGGATCCTTCAGGTGCACCTGCACGAACGTGAATCCGCCCAGCCACGCCAGGTCCAGCCGATCGGAGGCCAGCGATTCGACCACGGCCGGATAGTCAGCCACCGGCACGAACTTCACCTGCATGCCCAACTGTTTGGACAAGTATTCGCCCAGGGGTTTGAACTTGCGTTGCAGTTCGGTGGGCGCCTCGTCAGGAATGGCGCTGACACGCAGTGTCTCTGCCGCCTGGACGGCCAGGGCACAGCAGGACAGCACCAGGCTGGCGGCGAGCGCCATAGGACGTTTGAGCATGGGTTTCTCCGGTTCAATAGCGGGGAATGAGGGCGAATTCGAGGCTGCGCGCAGTAACAGGCGGCGCATGTGCGCTGCCTTGCCGACGTGCAGGTTGCAGCTCGATGCAAGTCATTGACCCAACGATTATAAGAGCCGCAGGCCCAATGACCAGCTTTGCTACAATCGGGCGATAAATTGACCTGCCGAGGTACACATGAGCGAGCCGATTCGCCTGACCCAGTACAGCCACGGTGCCGGCTGTGGCTGCAAGATATCCCCCAAGGTGCTGGACGTCATCCTGGCCGAAAGCGGTGCCCAGGCCCTGGACCCGAAACTCTGGGTCGGCAATGCGTCGCGCGACGATGCCGCCGTGTATGCCCTGGACGAGGAGCGCGGGGTGGTGTCGACCACCGACTTCTTCATGCCCATTGTCGATGACCCCTACGATTTCGGCCGCATCGCGGCAACCAATGCCATCAGCGATATCTACGCCATGGGCGGCGATCCACTGATGGCCATCGCCATCCTGGGCTGGCCGGTCAACGTCCTGGCACCCGAGGTTGCTCGTGAGGTAATCCGCGGTGGCCGGGCTGTCTGCGCCGAAGCCGGCATCCCGCTTGCTGGTGGTCATTCCATCGACGCCCCCGAGCCGATTTTCGGCCTGGCGGTAACCGGCGTGGTCAGCAAGCGCCATCTCAAGCGCAACGACACCGCCACGGCGGGCTGCCGACTGTATCTGACCAAGCCGCTCGGCATCGGCATCCTCACTACTGCCGAGAAGAAAGCCGTGCTGCGCGAGCAGGATCGAGGCGTAGCGCGCGACTGGATGTGTACCCTGAACACTCCGGGCAGCCGATTTGGCAAGCTCGACGGGGTCAAGGCCATGACGGACGTCACCGGGTTCGGCCTGCTCGGCCATCTGGTTGAGCTTGCAGAGGGCAGCGGCCTGACCGCACACCTGGACTACGCCAAGGTGCCCCGCCTGCCGAGTGTCGAGCACTACCTCGCGGCCGGCTGCATTCCGGGGGGTACGCTGCGCAACTTCGAGAGCTACGGGCACAAGATCGGCGCGCTCAGTGACGATCAGAAGCATTTGCTGTGCGACCCGCAGACCAGCGGCGGGCTGCTTGTGGCCGTGACTCCGGAAGGTGAAGACGCATTTCTCGCGGCAGCCGCCGACCTGGGCTTGCAGCTGTCGCCTATCGGCTATCTGGCAGAGCGACAGAGCCACGCAGTCGAGGTCGCCTGATGCGGCCAGACTGCACCGATTTCCGTCAGTTGTTCCTCGACGATGTGCCGATGATGGACATGCGCGCGCCCGTCGAGTTTGCCAAGGGCGCCTTCCCCGGCGTGACCAACCTGCCCCTGATGAACGATCTGGAACGGCAGAAGGTGGGCACCTGCTACAAGCAGCAGGGCCAGGCTGCCGCCATCGCCTTGGGTCATCAACTGGTGGGCGGCGCCACCAAGCAGGCCCGTCTGGAGGCGTGGGTGGCCTTCACCCAGGCTCACCCGGAAGGCTATCTGTATTGCTTTCGTGGTGGCCTGCGTTCACAGATCGTCCAGGGGTGGTTGCGCGATGAAGCCGGTATTCGCTACCCGCGTATCAGCGGGGGCTACAAGGCGATGCGCAACTACTTGCTGGAAACCACGGAGCAGGCCGTCAGCGAGTGTGATTTCGTACTGGTTGGCGGCTTGACCGGGACTGGCAAGACCGACGTGTTGCAGCAGCTGGGCAACGTGCTGGACCTTGAAGGCCATGCCAATCATCGCGGTTCGAGCTTTGGCAAACGCGCCACCGGGCAACCGGCCCAGATCGACTTCGAGAACCAGCTGGCCATCGATGTGCTGAAAAAGCGCGCGCAGGGTATCGGCCAATTCGTGTTGGAGGATGAAGGGCGCATCGTTGGCAGTTGCACGGTGCCTTTGTCTTTGTACCAGGGCATGCAGCAGTACCCGCTGGTTTGGCTGGAGGACAGTTTCGATGGCCGGGTCGAGCGCATCCTGCGCGACTATGTCATCGACCTCAGTGCCGAGTTCATCGCCCTGCATGGCGAGCAAGCCGGGCTGCACTTGTTCGCGCAGCGCATGCTGCAGAGCATGGCCAACATCCGCAAGCGCCTCGGCGGAGAGCGCCATCAGCGGCTCACGGCGCTGCTGGAGCAGGCTTTGGAAGAGCAATTGCGCAGTGGCGGTGTGGACCTGCACCGAGGTTGGATCGAGGGGCTGCTCAACGAGTACTACGACCCGATGTATGCCTATCAGCGTGAGGCGAAGGCCGAGCGGATCGAGTTTGTTGGGGATGCTGTGCAGGTGCGGGAGTATCTGGCGCAACGCGCGCGGCGCAAGTAGGGTCTGAGCCGGGCAACCCGGCAGCTGCCAGCTCTCGCTCTTACTCGACTCTGGCCTTTGATCTTGATCTTGACCTCGACCTCGATCTTGATCTTGATCTTGATCTTGATCTTGATCTTGATCTTGATCTTGATCTTGATCTTGATCTTGATCTTGACCTTGATCTTGATCTTGATCTTGACCTTGATCTTGACCTTGATCTTGACCTTGATCTTGACCTTGATCTTGACCTTGATCTTGACCTTGATCTTGATCTTGATCTTGATCTTGATCTTGATCTTGATCTTCGCGACTTCAGAAGGCCGAACGCAGGTCTTGCGGAGGGAGGTGACAGGCATGGATGCCTGTCAAGCGCTGGGCCCCAGGATGGGGCCTACAGCGCGGTCCTCCCGGGAGCAAGACCGGAGTGAGGGAACCCCGAAGCGCAGCGTAGGGGCCGTATGAACGGAGCGCAGCCTTTTTTGGTTACTTTTTGTGGCGTTTGACAAAAAGTAACTCGCCGTAAGGGCGAAAAGGTGATTAAGCGTCGCCATCGCAAATGGACTATGCGCTCTATCAATACCCACACCAACCCAATCAAACTTCAACTTCAACTTCAAACTTCAAACTTCAAAGCATTGGCACATATATCGAGTTGGTATTCATTGGCGCGGGTGGCGCACAGTCACCCTTCCGCCCTTACGGCGGCTCACTTTTTGTCTTGGCAAAAAGTAAGCAAAAACCGCCTGCTCCTATCATCCGGCCCCTACGCTGCGCTCCGGGGTCCCCTCGCTCCGGGCTTGCTCCCGGGAGGACCGCGCTGCAGGCCCCATCCTGGGGCCCAGCGCTTGACAGGCATCCATGCCTGTCACCTCCCTCCGCAAGCCCTGCGCTCGGCCTCCTGAAGTCGCGATCTGCGCCGCCTGGGCTACCGCGCGCTTAGAAGCAAAAGCCAAAGCAACAGCAACAGCAACAGCAACAGCAACAGCAACAGCAACAGCAACAGCAACAGCAACAGCAACAGCAACAGCAACAGCAACAGCAACAGCAGTTTTACTTAGAGTAGGCAGGAGCGCCTGCAATACTGAACCGGACTAGTATGAATGAGAAGGGACAAATAAGATGCACTTACAGAATCATGACAAGGCACTGTTACCCAAGTTGTAACGAGTGGCCAACTTTGCGTATGGGCGTAAGAACGCCCACGCAATTACAACATAGCCTCAACTACACCCGCACAAGCCACCATCACCGCTGCGGATCCAATACGCGCTCAAGCTCCGCCGCCCGCTCTCGGGTCATGTCCATCAGGCAGGTCCCGCCCTCAAGCTGCGCCATGGTGCCGCCACTGGCCGTGCGATGAAACTGGCAGTTGGCATCCCGATAAGCCAGCCACTTGCGCTGCACATCACGCAGGCTCTTTTGCTGATCCGCCGGTAGTTTATTCATCAGCTGTTTGTAGACGCGGTTCAGACGCTGGTCCTGTACCTGCGTCTCGGCCTTGAGGCATTCACCCATGGCCAGGGTACTGGAGGCATTGTCCATACAGCGGGCATAAGCGGGCGACGGATCGTCGGCCATGGCCAGCGGCGTGCAGCACGCCAATGCCAGCCCAGCCAGATAGTGCTTGATCATGCGAACTCTCCGTGAAGGTCAAAGCGTTTGAGGTTGCTCCGGCGGCATCAACACCCTGCTCGGCTCGAAGCGCAGCGACGGCATCTGTGTGGCGGCATACAACATCACCGCCAATGCTGCAATCAGGGTAACGTCCGCCCAATTCCACCCAGGCATATCAGCGGCTTGGCGCGCTTTCAGACAGTACCAGCCCTGACCAAAGCAAAACACCAGCATCGCTGCCACCCACACGTAGAAGCCTGCCGCCAAGCCCGTCAGGTCGTGGAACTCATAACTCTGGTTGTCAGGCAGGCGGTCGATACCCAGGCTGGTACCTGCCAGATACAGCGCACAAAGCCCCAGCAGCAGGGCCAAACGGCGAAAGCGCCGATGCGCCAGGATGGCCAGGGCGAGCAATGGGTTGGCAAACCACTGGTGCAGGCCGAATGGTATGCCCCAAGGCCCGTACAGCAGCATCTGCAGGGCTGGCATGTGGTGGCCGTCACTCATCGAGGCGCCATCGAGACACAGGGCGACCAGGTACAACAGGAGGGTAATGCTGATGTAAAAAGCGGGCAAAGGACACCTGGAAGGTCGGCACAGGGAATGACCATAACCCATGTCATCCCCCGCTTCCAAACTGGGTGATCGCAGCCTCTCACGCCACCGGAGGTTCCAGCAGCAGCCCGTAGATACCCGAGTCCGACAGCTCACCGCCCACGCACCAGCGCGCTCGCAGGGTGCCCTCCAGCACGAACCCCTGGCGCTCCAACGTACGCGCCGAGCCCTGGTTGCGAGGGTCGATCTCGCCTTCCAGGCGGCGCATGTGCAGGGTATTGGCGATGTAGTCGATAAAGCACGTCAACGCTTCATCCATGTATCCCCTGCCCTGCACGGCGCTGGCCAGGCAATAGCCGATCTCACCTCGCCGGGAGGTGTCGTCGATGTTGAACAGTTGAACCATACCGATCAGTTCGCCGTTGTCCCGGCGGTACATACCCAACTTGAGTTGCTCGCCATTGGCGTACGCTTCACGGTCAGCTGCCAGCGCGCTCTGGGCTTCAGCCAGATTCTGCCAGGGCGCGTGGTGCCAGTACCGCATGACCTCAGGGTCGGCCATGATCGCCAACCACTTCGCCGCATCGGCGTGGCGCATGGGGCGCAGGTAAAGGCGCGGGCTATCGAGACACAGATCACTCGGGAAACTTCGGGGTGGGGTCACGCCGGCTCACCTGTCCATTGCTGGGTAAGATGACAGTTTAGCGTCAAGCGCGACCTTCAGGCAGTGCAAAACTGCACGGCGGGCCACAGTCGACAGCCAACGCATTCAGCTTCGCATCGCGACTCTGTCAGAGATGGCGAATCCTACCGACTTCCATGTCAACGATTCAGGTCCAAGACGCTCGTGCGCGCACGCTTAGATACGGGCTTAGGCGACCTCAGCCCCATCATCGGGCCAATGCGGCTCATTCGCCCCAGGCGGGGTCAATGGCGGTAGCCCGTAGGCGGCCCGGGCGGTATCACAGCGTGGGTTGTGTACGCCCCCTTCCCACGACGCCTCGAACTCGCGGCAGGGACTGGAACGGTTGGCGTAGATGGCGCAGGCCACACCCTGCCCCACCTCGCCCTGCAGGCTAATGCAGCGGCAGGGCTTGGCGTCGGTGCCAATCATGGCCACCCGAGACGGACTCACTTGCACCACCAGATCGTCAGGCACCACACCGCCGGAGGACTGGCATTCACCCCAGAAGAAGGACACACGGAAGTACCCGCAGCAAGCGCCGCAGTCAAGGCAAGGGTTATATTCGGACATGATTGCACGGAAGAAAGGTGGTTGAGATCGGGGCTGGCCCGAGCAGCCATTCTCGGTCCAAGCGGGGGTGATTGAATAGAGGGGCAGAAAAAAATAACCGCAGGCGCTTGGCTTTCACCAGACACCCTATTCGCCCCTCGATTTCAGTTAGCGCAGCGCTTTATAGGTATCGCCATCGCATTGATTCAGGCCAAGGCCCGCGGCTGGGCGATAGGGATCACCGCGCACATGGCTGAAGGTCGTTTGCCGGGTGCCCTGGTGTAACAGCCGGTCGTCAGGGCTACCTTCGGTCACAAGGGTGTAGGACGCACGACGCATTGCTTGGTACCGGTCCTCACAGTCTGCCATTGCCTTGTGATAGGCCATCACTTGTCCGTCACTCAAGTTCAGGCACTTGGCCAATTCGACACCCCAGCGCCTCAGGCATACTTCGGCGTAGTGCCTGACCACCAAACCCGGCTCGACGAGCACTTCGCCGCTGCCCGCACCGTCAACCGACGCATTCCCCACCAACGTCGCGTGCCGACCCGGCATGGGAAACACGCTTATCCGGGTACCGGGTTGCACGCCTGGCACCACACAGGCGAACCCTTTGGAGCGTTCGTCACGGGAGTAGAAGCCCACATACTCGCGCACATTGCCCGGCAGCATCACGCGCTCTGGCTGCACATTGCCAATGCCTGGAACCGGGTCAATGGTAAAAATGTTGACCGGGACATCACACAGTTCAGGGTCCTTGGCCATGGCATTGGCCAGCATGTGGCAGCTGATGCCGCCGCGGCTCCAGCCGACCAGGTTGACCTGGGTAGGCACGCGCGGCTTGCGGAACAGATGAATGATGCGCTCTTGCAGCTCTTGCGGCGTGGGGTGGCGATCGCCGTAGTCATAGGTTCTCCAGAACCACGAAGCGGTCGAAGGCACCTCTGGCACAGGGACGCCGGCATCCTTGAGGCGTTTGTACTCGGCTTCGCTTAGCTTGGTGCGCTGCCAGCGGCTTTCGCCCTTGATGATCTGCAGCACATGGCTGACGTTTTCTTCCCAGCCACGGCCAAACAACTGCCCTGTCCAGTTGTAGTAGCCGCCGGGATCGACGAACAGGCTGTCGTCCTGGAGATTGCCGCTGCCCGGGCCGTCGACAGCGACCCAGTGGGCAAATTCGCGGCCTTGGTCATGGCTTGCCAGGGTCGAGACCAGTTCGCCGTTCCAGAAGTTGGTGTTGGTGTCGTCGAAGCGATGGGAACCTGTCCCACAGAAATAGGCGGTAAAAACACTCATGTCACTATCATCGTGCGAGAAATGAGTGCCGAAGGTAATCAGTCAGCGAGGCAAGGCACATTCGGAAGCCCACCCCACCATTGAGCGCAGCGCACCTGCCGCCGGCAACGCCAGCGGCAGGCCGTCACGGATTACTTGCGCGCCAGCCCGTCAGCCCGGAACATCTGGCGGATACCGCGGATGGCCTGACGGATCCGGTCCTGGTTTTCGATCAGGGCAAAGCGCACATGATCATCACCATAGTCCCCAAAGCCGATGCCTGGCGAGACACATACCTTGGCCTCGGCAAGCAGCTTCTTGGAAAACTCGAGCGAACCCAGGTGTGCGTACTCAGGCGGGATCTTGGCCCAGACGTACATGGACGCCTTGGGGTTCTCGACCATCCAGCCCAACTCGTGCAAACCCTTGACCAGCAAATTGCGACGCTGGCGGTACTGCTCGGCAATATCCCGTACGCACTGCTGATCCCCTTCCAGCGCTGCGATGGCAGCCACCTGCAAAGGCGTGAACGTGCCGTAGTCGTGGTAGCTCTTGATGCGCGCCAGGGCATTGACCAGTTCGGGGTTGCCGACCATGAAGCCGATCCGCCAGCCGGCCATGTTGTAGCTCTTGGACAAGGTGAAGAACTCCACCGCAATGTCCTTGGCGCCAGGCACCTGCATGATCGATGGCGCCTTCCAGCCGTCGTACACGATGTCGGCATACGCCAGGTCGTGGACCACCAGCACGCCATATTGCTTGGCCAATGCCACCACGCGTTCGAAGAAGTCCAGCTCCACGCACTGGGCAGTCGGGTTGGACGGGAAGCCGAGAATCATCATCTTGGGCTTGGGGATCGACTCGCGAATGGCCCGCTCAAGCTCGTTGAAGAAGTCCACGCCCGGCACAAGCGGGACAGAACGCACCTGGGCCCCGGCGATGACAGCCCCGTATATATGGATCGGGTAGCTGGGGTTGGGTACCAGTACCGTATCGCCTTGGTCCAGTGTGGCCAGCATCAGGTGCGCCAGGCCCTCTTTCGAACCAATGGTGACGATGGCCTCATCTTCGGGGTCGATGTCGACCTCGTACCGTTCCTTGTACCAGTTCGAGATAGCGCGACGCAGGCGCGGGATGCCGCGTGATGTGGAGTAGCCGTGGGTATCCTCGCGCTGAGCGACCTGCACCAGCTTCTCGACGATATGCGGCGGCGTGGCGCCATCGGGGTTACCCATGCTCAGGTCGATGATGTCCTCGCCACGGCGGCGGGCAGCCATCTTGAGCTCGGCAGTGATGTTGAAGACGTAGGGCGGGAGACGATCGATGCGCGCAAAACGGCGCGGCAAACCTGGAGTGGCCATGGTTTCCTCAGAAAACGTAAGCGCCCGGAACCGTCCGAGCGACGCTGGCCGCATGCGGCGACCTGATTCAGAAGATAGTGCCGATATAGGTGTCTTGTAAAGGGCAATCTGCTGTTTTTTATTATCTAAACAGGGGCATTTTTTGTAACGCCAACGCGCGCAGTGGTGCGCTTCACCATCACTGGTAGGCCTGTTCCAAAAAAGCTCTACAAACCAAGCGAGGGGTCTGGCTCACCCGCCACAGGCCCCAAATAGACATAAAAAAACCCCGGCGCACAGGCCGGGGTTTTCGTGAAGCAGGCGTGGTTTCAGCGTGCGTAGGTCATCAGCACGTCAGCAGCCGTCTGGCTGTCCACCCCCATCATCAGGCTCAGGGCCATGACGGTGAGGATGGAAAAGCCGAACACTTTGCGCGCCCACTTGCTGTCGTCTTCAGCCTTGTAGCCACCCCATGCCATGTACAGCCAGTAAAGGCCCATGGCAGCCGCCACGGCCATGTAGCCGAGGCCAGCGTAACCGCCGAGGGTGAGCATCAAGGTCGCAAGCACGAACGCCAGCACATACAGCACGATCTGCTTCTTCGCAGCCAGGATGCCACGCGCCACCGGCAATACCGGAATGTTTGCGGCGCTGTAGTCCTTGAAGCGGAAGATGGCGATGGCAAAGCTGTGCGGCATCTGCCACAGGCTGAACATCACCAGCAGGGTCACAGCCGCCAGGTCGAAGCTATTGCTGACAGCGCAGTAGCCAATGACAGGCGGCATGGCACCGGACAGGCTGCCGACCAAGGTGCCGTGCACCGATTTACGCTTGAGCCACAGGCTATAGAAGCCTACATAGACCACGAAGCCGATCAGTGCGCAGTACGCGGACAAGGGGTTGGCCTGCACGTACAGCAAGCTGAAACCCGCCACCCCAAGCAGGGTGGCGTAGATCAGCGCGAGGGGCAGTGACATGCCACCCTGTACCATCACGCGGTTCTTGGTGCGCTCCATTTTCTGGTCGATGTCGCGGTCGATGCAGTTGTTGAATGCACAACCGGACGCCACCACCAGGGAAGTACCAACGACCACTGCCAGCAGCAGGGCGAAGTCCACATGGCCCTTCGCGGCAAGGAAGAAACCGCCTGCCACGGAAAGCACGTTACCGAAAATGATCCCCGGTTTGGTGATTTGGATAAAGTGCTTAACGGACATGCAGTCTTACCTCACTTGGCCAGCATTTCGACGTGGATGCTGAACATGATCCACAGCGACAGGCCAACCAGCAGCGCGATCACCATGGCGGTGAACAGGAACGTCGATACGTTGTTGCGTTGCTCTTTCGAGCGGTCCATGTGCAGGAAGTACACCAGGTGTACCACTACCTGAATCACGGCCATGGCCACAACGATCAGAACGGTCAGGTTCTTCGGCAGGCTTGGGTACATCACCAGGCCGAACGGAATCGCGGTCAGGATGATCGACAGGACGAAACCGATCATGTACGACTTGACGCTGCCGTGGCTGCCTTCGTGATGAGTGTCGTGTGCGTTAGCCATTACAGAACCCCCAGCAGGTAGACGACGGTGAATACGCAGATCCAGACCACGTCCAGGAAGTGCCAGAACAGGCTCAGGCAGCTCATGCGGGTCTTGGCGGTCGGCGTGATGCCGTGCTTGTTGATCTGGTACATCATGATTGCCATCCAGATCAGACCAGCCGTCACGTGCAGACCGTGGGTGCCTACCAGCGCGAAGAAGCCCGACAGGAAGCCACTGCGGTTCGGGCCGAAGCCTTCGCCGATCAGGTGATGGAACTCGTAGATTTCCATCGCGATGAAGCCCGCACCGAACAGGAAGGTCACAGCCAACCAGCCCAGTACGCCTGCCTTGTTACCGGCGAACATCTTCAGCATGGCGAAGCCGAAGGTGATCGAGGACAGCAGCAGGAACAGCGTTTCGACAGCTACGAACTTGAGCTCGAAGATGTCATGACCCGACGGGCCGCCGGCAAAACTGCCGGACAGCACCGCGTAGGTGGCGAAGAGCGACGCAAACAGGATGCAGTCGGTCATCAGGTACAGCCAGAAGCCCAGTACGGTCATCTGGCCCGAGTCGTGGTGGTGATCGTCGTGCCCATGGTCGTGACCATGAGCACCGTGCATTACTTGACTGGACATTGATTACACCCGCTCAAACGATTCGACACGTGCGCCGGCAGGCAGAGCACCTGCATTGGCCAACGCTTTCATGCGCTCGCCTTCGATGCGCGCCACTTCTTCGGCCGGAACCATGAAGCCCTGGTCGTCACGCGCAGCGTGGCGAACGAAGACAGCGATGGTTGCAACCAGGCTTGCGCCGACCAGCCACCAGATGTGCCAGATGAAAGCGAAGCCGAAGATGGTCAGGAACAGACCCATGAACAAACCGGTAGAGGTATTGCTCGGCATGTGGATCGCTTCGTACTTGCCCGGCACCTTGTAGGCAACACCGGCTTCCTTGGCTTCGTGCCAGGCATCCAGGCCAACCTTCTCAGGCATGTGGGCGAAGTTGTAGAACGGAGGTGGCGACGAAGTCGACCATTCCAGGGTACGGCCGCCCCATGGGTCGCCGGTCACGTCCAGGTTCTGGTGACGATCGCGAACCGATACGAACAGCTGGATCAGCTGGCAGGCGATACCGAACAGGATCAGCACGGCACCGACCACGGCAACGTACAGGTAGGGTTCCCACAGTGGGTTGTCCGAGTGGTTCAGACGACGGGTCATACCCATGAAGCCCAGTGCGTACAGCGGCATGAATGCCACGTAGAAGCCCGAGATCCAGAACCAGAAGGCAGCTTTGCCCCACTTCTCGTTCAAGGTGAAACCGAAGGCTTTCGGGAACCAGTAGGCGAAGCCGGCGATGTAGCCGAATACCGCACCACCGATGATCACGTTGTGGAAGTGGGCGATCACGAACAGGCTGTTGTGCAGCACGAAGTCAGCACCCGGTACAGCCAGCAGAACGCCAGTCATGCCACCGATGGAGAAGGTGATCATGAAGCCCAGGGTCCAGAGGATCGGCGCAGTGAAGCGCAGACGGCCCTGGTAGATGGTGAACAGCCAGTTGAACAGCTTCACACCCGTCGGAATGGAGATCAGCATCGTCGCCAGGCCGAAGAAGGTGTTGACGCTGGCGCCGGCACCCATGGTGAAGAAGTGGTGCAGCCAAACCGCAAAGCCCAGTACAGCGATCGCACCCGATGCGTAGATCATCGCGTGGTGGCCGAACAGGCGCTTGCCGGAGAAGGTGGAGGTCACTTCCGAGAACACGCCGAAGGCCGGCAGGATCAGAATGTAAACCTCAGGGTGACCCCAGGCCCAGAACAGGTTGACGTACATCATCGGGTTCCCACCAAGCTCGTTGGTGAAGATGTGGAAGTCCAGATAACGGTCAACGGTCAGCAGTGCCAGTGCAGCGGTCAGGATCGGGAACGAAGCCACGATCAGCACGTTTGCCCAGGTGCAGGTCCAGGTGAAGATAGGCATGTCCATCAGCTTCATGCCAGGTGCGCGCATCTTCATCACGGTGACGAGGAAGTTCACGCCTGTCAGCGTCGTACCCAATCCTGAGAGCTGTAGCGCCCAGATGTAGTAGTCGACACCTACGCCCGGACTGTACTGAATACCCGCGAGCGGCGGATAGGCAACCCAACCGGTCTTGGCGAATTCACCAACGCCCAGCGAGATGTTCACCAGCAGCACGCCTGCCAGCAGCAGGTAGAAGCTCAGGGAGTTCAGGAACGGGAAGGCCACGTCACGCGCACCGATCTGCAGAGGAACCGCGAGGTTCATCAGGCCGGTGAAGAATGGCATCGCCATGAAGATGATCATGATCACACCGTGGGCGGTGAAGATCTGGTCATAGTGTTCAGGCGGCAGGTAGCCTTCGGAACC
This sequence comes from Pseudomonas sp. I3-I5, assembly GCF_022699445.1. NCBI lineage: Bacteria > Pseudomonadati > Pseudomonadota > Gammaproteobacteria > Pseudomonadales > Pseudomonadaceae > Pseudomonas > Pseudomonas sp. I3-I5. The sequence continues at coordinate 3,805,360 of NZ_CP093940.1, forward strand.
ACCGGTGGCAACAGCCAGCTGGGTCCGCATCATGATGGCGTCGGCAAAGCCGCGCAGCAGCATGACCATCGCGACGATGATGTACATCACCCCGATTTTCTTGTGGTCGACGGTCGTCAACCACTCGGTCCACAAGTAGGACCACTTGCGGAAGTAGGTGACCGCACCAACGACAGCGATACCACCGAGCGCGATAATGGCGAGTGTCACCATGACTATCGGCTCGTGATAGGGTATCGCCTCCAGGCTTAATTTACCGAACATCTCTTACTCCTCTGCACCGGCAGCTGGTTGCATACTCGATTCCACACCCTTGGTAGTGGCCAGGTCTTTGCTGCCAGCTTCTTCGTGGCTCGAACGACCGCGGTTCATGCCTTCGTACTTGTCGACGATCAGCTGGAACTGGTCAGGCGAGGCCTCGCTATACAGCGTGACTGGGTTGTTTTCGCTTGGTTTGGCCAAGGCTTCGTATTCGGCCTTGCCCAGCTTCTTCGGCGACTGCTTGACTTCGGCGACCCACTTCTCGAAGTCTTCCTGGGACGTGGCAGTAGCCTTGAATTTCATGCCGGTGAAGCCAGCACCGCTGTAGTTGGCGCTGATACCGTCAAACACGCCGTTCTCGTTGGCGATCAGGTGCAGCTTGGTGGTCATGCCCGCCATGGCGTAGATCTGGCCGCCCAGGCCCGGGATGAAGAACGAGTTCATCACGGCGTCGGAGGTGACGCGGAAGTTGACCGGGGTATTGGCCGGGAAGACGATCTTGTTGACCGTGGCGATACCTTGTTCCGGGTAGATGAACAGCCACTTCCAGTCTAGCGCGACGACGTCGATCTGCACGGGCTTCACGTCGGAATCCAGAGGACGGTACGGGTCGAGCCTGTGGGTGGACTTGTAGGTCACGTAACCCAGCACGATGATGATCAGAATCGGGATGATCCACACCGCAGCCTCGATCTTGGTCGAGTGAGACCAGTCCGGGGTGTAGGTGGCTGCCTTGTTGGAAGCGCGATACTTCCAGGCGAACACCACGGTCATGATGATGACTGGCACGACGACCAGCAGCATCAGGCCGATTGCGATCAGGATCAGGTTCTTTTGCTCAATGCCGACCTGTCCCTTCGGGTCGAGCAGGGTCCAGTTGCACCCACTGAGTAAAAGCATGCCTAAAAAGGGCAATATGCCAAACAGTCTGGGGTAACGCTTTTTACTCATCTCACGACCTCTAGATCAGCTTGCTTCAATGCAATTGGTGTTTGGTAGCCAACACTTCGTCCAACCAAGTGAGGCATTGCGCGCCCGTACCCGCTCCTGCCTGGGCCCGACTGCAGGACCTTGGCTTCAAGCGAGTTAGCGGTGCTTTTGGTTTCGTAGGCAAAGGCCTGTATAGCAGACCAATTCCATTTGGTGCGGAAAACGCGGAGGGGGGTCCGCCCGGTATCGCCGTTGGGCGAAACTTGACGAAGTCAGCAAAAAGGAGCGCTGGGGCTTCCTTCAATCCTGCGACTTGCAAGCAGTGCCGAACGGAAATTGGGGGCGATTGTAGATAGGTCGCCAACCCTTGACTATGACTTATTGAGCAACAGTCCTTTACAGGATCTGTAACAATAACGCCGATAAATTCAACTTCGCGACACTTTGTCGCACCCCTGGCTATAGCCCTGCAACCCGCATTCAGCAAGGGCTACAGCTTGATCTGGATCAACTTCCCAGGGGTTTCCCGACCTTGATCGAGCGCCTGAAAACCTTGTTGGATTCAGGGACTTTTGTCTAAGGACGGCGACGGTTGCGGTAGATGCCAAGTGGTACCAGCAACGCCGTCAGGACGAAGGCAATCAATGCCCATTGCGCCAGCGAAAGGCCCAGCACCGGTGGGTAAGGCGTGCTGCAGAAGCCGTCCACTTGAAACGCCAGCGGCCAGAGCTTGGCCAAGGGCAAGTCATCGACGATGGGCTGCAGGGTATCGATGCCACAACTGACCATGGGGTTGGCGAGTATATACACATGGTTGCCGGCTGCAATGATTCCGCCAATGGCGCTGACCACCACCAGTGCCTCGAAGAAGGTCAGGCTGCGTCGCCCGGGCATGGCTGCGGCCAGGAATGCAAAGACGGCGATGAACAGGAGCGCATAGCGCTGAAGGATGCACAACGGGCATGGCGCCTCGCCCAGCACTACCTGCATGTAGAGAGCGCCACCGATCAGCGAAACGCAGATCAGGCCCAACAGTACCAGAAAGCGCCGTTCCCGATTCAGGCGCGATGTTTGATCATTCATTGCCGGTTCCTTGGATGGATAGTCGCAGCGTATTCCGCCAGCCCGGCGTAATTCTACACAGACGCCGGTTGCCTGGGCGCCCCGCCTTTCATGGATACATATTCCAGGCGGCAATGGGGTGTGGCTCAGACCGGGTATTGGCAGGACGGTTCAACGAGGGGCAGCGAAAATTGAAGCTACCGAACAGGCCGCCGTTGCCGCCTGCTTCTCGCTCAGCAGGAGTGAATGGCAGCTGGGTTAATGCAGGATTAACGCTCAGACACGTATCGCCCTGGCGATCTCGTCTTCGCAGGAAGGGGCTGCCTTGCAGCCCCAGAGACGGCCGACCTTGCGCCTGGCCGTTACGCTTCTTTATATATAGTCACTAGGCGCTAATGCGCTTACGCCAGCGCTGCGGCCGGCCCGAAGAACTCGTAGCGGGTCTGTTGCTCGGGTACGCCCAAGGACAGAAGCTGGCGTTTAACGGCGGCCATGAAGGGCTTCGGTCCGAGGAAGTAGGCGTCCACATCGCGCTCGCGAGGGAGCCATTCGCCCAGCAGATGCTGGTCCAGCAGGCCCACGGCATCGGCGTGGGCTGCTTCATCCGCTTCGGCATAGCAGTAGAAACGCTTGAGCTGCGGATGCTGCGCTGCCTGAGTGTCGAGCCACTCGCGAAATGCATGCACCTGTCCATTGCGCGCGCAGTGAATGAAGTGCACCGGCCGCCCGGTCGGCAAGGCTGCTTCTAGCATGGCCAAGGTAGGCGTAATGCCCACGCCCCCACTGATCAGCACTAACGGTCTGTCACTGGCGGCCAGTGTGAAATCACCGGCTGGCGGGAACAATTCGAGGGTGTCACCTACCCTCAGGTTGTCATGCAGGTAGTTGGAGACCTTGCCATCGGATTCGCGTTTGACGCTGATCCGATATTCACGCCCGTCGCACAAGGCGGAGAGCGAATAGTTGCGGCGTTGCTCTGCACCATCGATCATCAGCCTCAGGCCGATGTACTGCCCTGGTTCAGCCTTGAGCACCGGCTTGCCGTCCACCGGTGCGAAGTAGAAGGAGACGATCTCGAGGCTTTCTTCCACCCGCCGTGCCAGTCGGAATTCGCGAGCCCCTCGCCACCCGCCGTCGGCCTCTTCCTTTTGCTTGTAAAGGTTTTCTTCAGCACCAATGAGTATGTCTGCCAACTGGCCATAGGCTGCGCCCCAGGCATCGATTACCTCGGCCGTGGCAATGTCTGTGCCCAACACTTCCTCGATGGCCCGCAGTAAACAGCGGCCAACGATCGGGTAATGCTCGGGCAGGATCTGCAGCGCCACATGCTTGTTGATGATCTGGCCCACCAGACCGCCCAGCTGTTCGAGCTGGTCGATATGACGGGCATACATCAGCACGCCATTGGCCAAGGCACGGGGCTGGTCACCGCTGGCCTGATGCGCCTGGTTGAACAGTGGGCGTACCTCGGGATACTCGTTGAGCATCATCTGGTAAAAATGAGTGGTCAGTGCCTCGCCGCCTGTTTCCAGCAATGGAACGGTGGCCTTGATGATCGCACGTTGTTCGGCATTGAGCATTGCAGCAACTCCTGAGCCTGGGGCTTCGAATGATGCTCAGTCTTTTCATCATTCGTGCCAAGTCCAGCGCGCAGCAAATCCGCGGCCTTCAAGCCGTACCATGTCTAAATGACTCAGGGCGGCGTATAGTCAATTAGACCCACAGGAGTCCCTATGACTGCCAAGCCACTGCTTACCGCCTTGCTGCCACTGGTCAGCGACCTGTCTCGCGACCTGCCTGATCAGGAACGCTATCGCCGTTTACTGCAAGCCATGCGGAGTCTGTTGCCCTGTGACGCTGCCGCCTTGCTCCGGCTCGATGGCGAATGGCTAGTGCCCTTGGCCGTGGATGGCCTGAGCCCAGACACCCTTGGACGTCGCTTCAAGGTCAGTGAGCATCCACGTTTTCAGATCCTGTTGAGCAGCCCCTCCCCTACCCGCTTTGCCAGCGACTCCGAGCTGCCGGACCCGTACGATGGCCTGGTCAATACGCCGGATGTGGACCTTGAGGTTCACGACTGCATGGGTTGCCCTTTGATGGTCGATGAGCGCCCGTGGGGGCTGGTCACCCTCGATGCCCTGACGCCCGGCCAGTTCCAGAGCCTGGAGCTCGACGCCTTGCAAGCCTTTGCGAGCCTGGCCGCTGCGACGGTGACCGTGGCCGAGCGGATCGAACGCCTGGCCCTGCGTGCGGAAAATGAGCATCAGCGGGCGGAGGTGTACCGCCAGGCCAGTGGTCAGGACCGAGAGCTGATCGGCCAGAGCCCGGCCCACCAGCGCATGGTGGAGGAAATCCGACTGGTGGGCAGCAGCGACCTCACCGTGCTGATCACCGGCGAGACCGGGGTGGGCAAGGAGTTGGTGGCCCAGGCCCTGCACCAGGCGAGCAGCCGGGCCCACAAGCCGCTGATCAGCCTGAACTGCGCAGCGCTGCCCGACACGCTGGTGGAAAGCGAGCTGTTCGGCCACGTGCGCGGGGCCTTCACCGGCGCCCATGCAGACCGCCGGGGCAAGTTCGAACTGGCCCATGGGGGCACCTTGTTTCTCGACGAGGTGGGCGAGTTGCCGCTGGCGGTACAAGCCAAGCTGCTGCGCGTGTTGCAAAGCGGACAGTTGCAGCGGCTGGGTTCAGACCGCGAACACCACGTCGATGTGCGCCTGATCGCCGCCACCAACCGTGATCTGGCCGCCGAGGTGCGCAACGGGCGCTTGCGTGCCGATTTCTACCACCGTCTGAGCGTCTATCCGTTGCATGTCCCTCCTCTGCGGGAACGCGCACGCGACGTGTTGCTGCTGGCAGGCTACTTCCTCGAACAGAATCGCTCACGCTTGGGCCTGAGCAGCCTACGACTGGGCGCGGACGCTCAAGCTGCACTCCTGGCCTACGACTGGCCGGGCAACGTGCGTGAACTGGAGCATCTGATAGGCCGCTCGGCGCTCAAGGCGTTGGGCCGACAAACGGTACGCCCCAGGATCTTGTCCTTGACCGCTGCCGATCTGGATCTGCAACCACCTACCTCACTCCATTCGCAGCCCGCTCCAGCCCCTGAGACGACGGTACCCGACCTGGGTGCTGGAGGCCTGCGCCAGGCGCTGGACACCTACCAACGCCAGCTGATCCAGGCCTGCCTGGATCAACATCAGGGCAACTGGGCAGCCACCGCAAGAGCGCTCGAACTCGACCGCGCGAACCTCAGCCGCCTGGCCCGGCGGCTAGGTATCCGCTAGGGATGCCTCACAAAAGGATTAACCCAGAAAGCCTCTGGTTGGTCTGAACACGGCTGCTATATCTCCTAAACGCCCATGCCTCGACTCACCAGTCGAGGTTGCCGCATCGCGTTCCAGAGGACCTGGTGCAGCAATGCCGGCCACATTCAGGCCGGGGGGGATCAGTCGACCAGCAGGGAGCACTTCATGGAAAACATCGTCGTCGCCGATAAGCAGTCCGCCGTCGCCACCCAGAATGCCTGGGGCAATATCAGTCTCAATGGCCCAGGCGTCGTGCAAATGCCCGTCGCCCCCGACCAGGTCGCCACCGTCACCCAACGCGGGCAGGATTTGATCGTCACGCTCAAGTCCGGCGAGAAGGTCACCATCGGCAATTTCTTCGCGGTGAATCAGGCTGGCGTTGGCAGCGACATGGTGTTCGTCGGCGAAGACGGTACCCTCTGGCAAGCCGAATACGACGCCCAGGCGTTCACCGGCTTCACCTTCAACGAAGTGGCTTCTCTGGACGAACTGGTTGCAGGCATCGGTACGGCGGGCGATGCCATGCCGACGTGGGCCATCGCAGGCCTGGGGTTGCTCGGCGTGGGCGGCGGCGCGGCGGCGGTAGGCGGCGGTAGTGGCGGCGGCGGCGGTGGTGGCGGTGCAGTGCCTGACACCACGGCCCCGGCGACCCCCATCGACCTGCTGGTTTCCCCGGATGGCCTGCGCCTGTCGGGGCGCGGTGAAGCGGGTGCGATCGTGAACATCCGCGATGCGGCTGGCAACCTGCTCGGTACCGGTACGGTCGGGGCCGATGGCAGCTTCGATGTAGCGCTCAACGCCCCCCAGATCAACAGCGAAAACCTGCAAGTGACCTTGACCGATGCAGCCGGTAATGTGTCTGCACCAGGCACCGTGACCGCACCGGATGCGACCGCTCCGCTGGCGCCAACCGAACTGGCGATCGACGCCCAGGGTACAACGCTCACCGGCCGTGCCGAGCCCGGTTCCACGGTGTCGGTCAGAGGGGCCGACGGCGTGCTGCTGGGCTCGGCCACGGCAGGGGCGGACGGAGTGTTCAGCGTTACCCTGCAACCGGCGCAGACAGCGGGCCAGGCGTTACAAGTCACGGCTGAGGATGCAGCGGGCAACACGTCCGCCGCAGCCGGTATTGCCGCTCCAGTGGTCGATGGCACCGATACCACCCCTCCTGATGCGCCCGTGGCGCTCGCTGTGTCCGCTGATGGCACGCGCCTTTCGGGCCGTGGGGAGCCCGGCACTACGGTCAACGTTCGCGACGCTGCCGGCAATGTGATCGGCAGCGGCGTGGTGGGGGCCAATGGTGCCTTCGAGGTGGTGCTCACACCCGTGCAGCTCGATAGCCAGAACCTGCAAGTTACCCTTACCGATGCCGCTGGCAACGTCTCTGCACCGGGCGCTGTCGTAGCGCCAGACCTCACGGCGCCGCTCGCACCGACCAACCTGGCCGTCGATGCCCAGGGTGCCACCCTGACCGGGCGGGCCGAGCCCGGGTCTACCGTTTCGGTACGCGGCCCCGGCGGCGCGTTGCTGGGCACCGCCATCGCGGGCGCTGACGGCCTGTTCAGCATCACGCTACAACCCCCGCAGACCACTGGCCAGGCCTTGGCCGTGAGCGCCACCGACGCGGCAGGCAATACGTCGCCGGCAGCCAACATCACCGCGCCCTTGGTCGATGGCGGTGACACCACGCCGCCGGATGCACCGGTGGACCTGGTGGTAGGCCTGGCTGGCACCCAACTGACCGGCCGCGGCGAAGCCGGCACCACCGTGCAAGTGCGCGACGCGGCAGGCAACCTGCTCGCCACGGGCACCGTGGGTGCTGATGGCACCTTCACCGTCAGCCTGGACCCTGCCGTCAAGGACGGCAGTAGCCTTCAAGTCACCCTGACCGACGCGGCAGGCAACACTTCACCAGCCGCCAGCGTGGCGTCGCCAGATCTTGTGGGGCCCGCGCAGCCCACCGACCTGGCACTGGCCGATGGCGTCACCTTCACCGGGCGCGGTGAGCCAGGCGCTACCGTGCAGGTGCGCGACGCTGCCGGCACCGTGATCGGCACAGGCACCGTAGGCGCAGACGGCGCCTTCAGCATCACCCTCTCCCCTGCCCAGGCCAACGGCCAGGCATTGGACGTACGCCTGGTCGATGCGGCAGGCAACGCGTCGGCGCCCTTGCAATTCGACGCTCCTGATATCACCCCGCCAGAAGCCGTCACCAATGTGCTGGTCGGCCCGGGCGGTACCGTCATCGGTGGCCGAGGCGAGCCAGGTGCGACGGTCGAGGTGCGCGATGCGAACGGTACCCTGCTGGGCAGCGCTGTGGTTACCGCCAACGGCACCTTCCTGGTCAACCTCGACCCCGCCGTGCAACCCGGCGAGCAACTGAGCCTGGTGCAGACAGACCCTAGCGGCAACGCCTCGCCCGCAGTCGACTACGAAGTGCCCCTGACCCCAGCCCTGGAAAGCCCTGCCAACCTGGCGGTAAACGCCGATGGCACCGTGCTCACCGGTACGGCTCCGGCAGGCTCGCGCGTCGAGGTGCGCGATGCCAGCGGTGTGTTGATCGGCAGCGCCATCGCCAATGCCGACGGCAGCTTCAGCATCGACCTGAACCCCGCCCAGGCCAATGGCGAACTGCTGGATGTGGTGGCCATCGCCGACGATGTGTCGTCACTGCCAGCCCAAGTCACCGCCCCTGATATCACGGCGCCCACCGCCCCCACAGAGCTGGCGGTGAGCGCCGACGGCACCGTGGTCACCGGCCGCGCGGAGCCGGGCAGCACCGTGCGTATTCTGGCCGCTGACGGCACCGAGTTGGGCTCGGCGGTCGTCGGCGCCACCGGCGTGTTCAGCATTACCTTGAACCCTGCCCAAGTAGACGGCGAAGTGCTGCAAGCCACTGCCGCCGATGCTGCGGGCAACATATCCCAAGCCAGCGCAGTCACAGCACCGGACATCGATGGTGGCGGTGATGTCACCCCGCCAGACGCGCCCGTGAACTTGGTCATCGGACTGGCAGGCAGCCAACTGACCGGTCGCGGCGAAGCCGGCACCACCGTGCAAGTGCGCGACGCGGCAGGCAACCTGCTCGCCACGGGCACTGTCGGCGCCGATGGCACTTTCACCGTCAACCTGGACCCCGCCGTCAAGGATGGCAGCAGCCTCCAAGTCACCCTGACCGACGCGGCAGGCAACATTTCGCCAGCCGCCAGCGTGGCATCTCCAGATCTTGTGGGGCCTGCGCAACCCACCGACCTGGCCCTGGCCGATGGTGTCACCTTCACCGGGCGCGGTGAGCCAGGCGCTACCGTGCAAGTGCGCGATGCTGCCGGCACCTTGATTGGCACAGGCACCGTGGGCGCAGACGGCGCCTTCAGCATCACCCTCTCCCCTGCCCAGGCCAACGGCCAGGCACTGGACGTACGCCTGGTCGATGCGGCAAGCAATGCCTCGGCACCCTTGCAGTTCGATGCCCCTGACATCACCCCGCCAGAGGCGGTCACCAATGTGCTGGTCGGCCCTGGCGGTAACGTGATCGGTGGCCGAGGCGAGCCAGGTGCGACGGTCGAGGTGCGCGATGCGAACGGTACCTTGCTGGGCAGCACCGTGGTTACCGCCAACGGCACCTTCCTGGTCAACCTCGACCCCGCCGTGCAACCCGGCGAGCAACTGAGCCTGGTGCAGACAGACCCTAGCGGCAACGCCTCGCCCGCAGTCGACTACGAAGTGCCCCTGACGCCAGCCCTGGAAAGCCCTGCCAACCTGGCGGTAAACGCCGACGGCACCGTGCTCAGCGGTACTGCTCCGGCAGGCTCACGCGTCGAGGTGCGCGATGCCAGCGGCGCGTTGATCGGCAGCGCCATCGCCAATGCCGACGGCAGCTTCAGCATCGACCTGAACCCCGCCCAAGCCAATGGCGAACTGCTGGATGTGGTGGCCATCGCCGACGATGTGTCGTCACTGCCCGCTCAAATCACCGCCCCCGATATCACAGCGCCTGCCTCCCCCGCGGAGCTGGCGGTGAGCGCCGACGGCACCGTGGTCACGGGCCGCGCCGAGCCGGGGAGCACCGTGCGTATTCTGGCCGCTGACGGCACCGAGCTGGGCTCGGCGGTCGTCGGCGCTACCGGCGTATTCAGCATCACCTTGAACCCTGCTCAGGTAGACGGCGAAGTGCTGCAAGCCACTGCCACCGATGCCGCGGGCAATGCATCCCAGGCCAGTTCGGTCACCGCACCGGATATCGATGGCGGTGGCGATACAACGCCGCCTGAAGCGGCTTCCAACCTGGTCGTGGGTGTGGCGGGTACTCAGTTGAGCGGTCGCGGTGAAGCCGGAGCTACCGTCCAAGTGCGCAATGCGACCGGTGACCTGATTGCAACAGGCACCGTGGCCGCCGATGGCACCTTCACTGTCAACCTGGACCCCGCCGTCAAGGACGGCAGCGACCTGCAGGTCACGCTCACCGATGCCGCGGGGAACGTGTCCCAGCCCGCGACCGTTACCTCCCCTGACCTGATTGCCCCGGCGCAGCCAACCGACCTGGCCTTGGCTGGCGGCGTGACCCTGACCGGTCGCGGTGAAGCGGGTGCCATCGTGCAGGTCCGTACCGCAACCGGTACCTTGATCGGCTCGGCAATCGTGGGTGACGACGGCCTGTTCACGGTCACCCTCTCTCCTGCCCAGGCCAACGGCCAGGCGCTGGACGTGCGCCTGGTAGACGCAGCTGGCAACACGTCTGACCCGTTGCAGTTCGATGCCCCGGACATCACCCCACCCGAAGCCGTGACCAATCTTCTGGTCGGCCCAGGGGGGGCCGCACTCAGTGGTCGTGGCGAAGCCGGTGCCACAGTTGAAGTGCGTGACATCGATGGCAATCTGCTAGGTCGCGGCGTAGTCACCGCCAACGGCACATTCCTGGTAAACCTCGACCCTGCCGCGCAGGCCGGTGAGCAACTGAGGCTGATTCAGGTAGACCCCAGCGGCAATGCTTCTATCCCCGTGACAATCGCGGTGCCGGCGACCAATCCACCCGCCAGCCCTGCTGAGCTGGCACTGTCCGAAGACGGTACCGCCCTCACCGGCACCGCCCCGGCAGGCACTCGGGTGGAAGTGCGCGGGGCGGACGGTGCGTTGCTTGGCAGCGCAGTCGCAGGCCCTGACGGCAGCTTCACCGTCGAGCTGGCACCCGCACAAGCCAACGGCGAATTGCTCGATGTGGTCGCGATCGACAGTGCAGGGCTTTCTTCCCTGCCCACCCAGATCATCGCCCCGGACATCACTGCGCCTGCAACGCCAAGCGAACTGGCCATCAATGCCGACGGCACGGGGCTCAGCGGACGTGGCGAGCCCGGCAGCACCGTGCGTGTGCTGGCTGCCGATGGCATCACGGTATTGGGCAGCGCAGTGGTCGGCGCCACTGGCCGCTTCAGCATCACATTGAACCCGCCACAGGTCGACGGCGAGGTCTTGCAGGTCACGGCCACCGACGCAGCGGGCAACACCTCTGCTGGGGGTAATGTCACCGCGCCGGATATCGATGCCGTGGACAACACCCCGCCTGCACCTGCCACGGGCCTGGCCATCAACCTTGCCGGCGCGCAACTGAACGGGCGCGGTGAAGCTGGCGCTACGGTGCAGGTACGCGATGGCCAAGGCAATCTGCTGGCCAGCGGAACCGTCAATGCCGACGGCACCTTCCAGGTCAACCTGGACCCTGCGGTCAAGGACGGCAGCACCCTGCAAGTCGTGCTCACCGATGCCGCCGGCAACGCATCCACCCCCGCCACCGTGGTCAGCCCCGACCTGCTGGCGCCCGCCCAGCCAACCGAGCTTGCCCTTGAAGGCGGCATCACGCTTACCGGTCGTGGCGAGCCTGGCGCAACGGTGCAAGTACGCACCGCTGGTGGGGCCGTGATCGGCACCGGCCTGGTGGATGCAAACGGCAACTTCAGTCTCACCCTGGCACCCGCGCAGGCCAACGGCGAAGCACTCGATGTACGCCTGGTGGACGCCGCCGGCAACGCCTCGACCCCGCTGCAGTTCGAAGCACCGGACATCACGCCTCCGGCTGCGGTAAGCAATGTCGTGGTGGGTAACGCCGGCTTGACCGTGGCCGGTCGAGGCGAAGCGGGCGCGCGCGTGGAAGTGCGCGATGCGACCGGCACTGTGATCGGCAGCGGCACCGTGAGTGGCAACGGGACCTTCCTGCTCGAACTCACCCCACCCGCCCAGCCCGGCGCACGCCTGAATCTCGTGCAGACCGACCCCAGCGGCAATGCGTCCGAACCGCTGCTGTTCGACGTCCCCCTTGTTCCGGCCCCGGCCAGCCCGAGCGGTCTGGTGGTGGCCGACGACGGCACCAGCATCAGCGGCACGGCCCCGGCAGGCAGCCAGGTGCAGGTACGTGATGCCAATGGCAACGTAGTCGGCAGTGTGGTGGTAGGTGCCGGTGGCACGTTCACCGTGGTGCTCAACCCGGCTCAGGCCAACGGCGAACTGCTCGACGTGGTGGCCATCGATGGCGCAGCAAACGCCTCCCTGCCCGTGCAGGTGACGGCGCCGGACATCACGCCACCAGCCATCCCCGGCGAGTTGCAGGTCAATGGCGACGGCAGCGTGGTCACGGGGCGCGCCGAAGCAGGCAGCACCGTGCGTGTGCTGGCCGCTGACGGGGTCACTGTGCTGGGGTCAGCCGTGGTGGGTGCAACCGGTGTCTTCAGCATCACCCTGAATCCGCCACAGGTCGACGGCGAGGTCTTGCAGGTCAATGCCACCGATGCCGCCGGCAATGCCTCGTTGCCAGGCTCGGTCACTGCGCCTGTGATTGACAACGGGGGCGACACCACGCCGCCACAACCTGCCACCGACCTTGTGATCAGTGCCAATGGCGCCACCGTTTCCGGGCGCGGCGAAGTCGGCACCACCGTGCAAGTGCGCAATGATCAGGGGCAGCTGCTGGCAAGCGGCACGGTACAAGCCGACGGCACCTTCGTGGTGCAGTTGCAGACGCCGGTGATTGACGGCTCGGCGCTCCAGGTCACCCTTACCGATGCAGCGGGCAACGTCTCGGCGCCAAGCTCGCTGGCCGCGCCTGACCAGGTGGCGCCGCTGCAGCCTGCCAATCTGGCGCTGGAAAACGGCGTGACCTTGAGCGGTACTGCCGAGGCCGGCGCGCGCGTTGAAGTGCGCGATGCCGCTGGCACCCTGATCGGCAGCGCCATCGCCCAGCCCGGCGGCACCTTCAGCCTCATACTCGACCCGCCGCAGGCCAACGGTCAGGCCCTGTCCGTGACCGTGACCGACGCTGCGGGTAACAGCTCGGTGCCGCTGGGCTATGTCGCCCCCGACATCACGCCGCCAGTGCCGGTCAGCAACGTGCAAGCAGGTGCGGGAAGCCTCGCCGTCGCAGGCAGGGGTGAACCGGGCGCCATCGTACAGGTGCGCAATGATGAGGGCCTTGTCATCGGCACGGGGACTGTCGCGGTCAACGGCACCTTCGTCGTCAACCTCGATGCGCCGCTGGCGGCCGGCCAGGCCATCTCGCTGGTGCAGACCGACGCAGCTGGCAATACCTCCACGGTGATAGACGTCACCGTTTCGCAAGCCCCTGTACCGGCCAGCCCGACCGATATCGTGGTGGCTGGGGACGGCACCTCGGTCAGTGGCACCGCACCGGGCAACGCTCAGGTTGAAGTACGCGATGCCCAGGGCAATGTCATCGGCACCGTGCAGGCCAACCCTGACGGCAGCTTCACCGTGGGGCTCACACCGGCCCAGGCGAACGGCGAAACCCTGGATGTGGTCGCCGTCGACGGCGACGGCACCCCCTCGCTGCCCGTGCAGATCGTCGCTCCCGACATCACGGCCCCCAATGAACCTACCGATCTGCAGTTGAACACCAATGGCAGCGTATTGACCGGACGGGGCGAGGCAGGGGCCACGGTGCAGGTCACCGATGCCGATGGCAACGTGCTCGGCACGGCTCAAATCGGTGCCAACGGCGTAATCAGCGTGCAGCTGACGTCACCACAAACCGATGGCCAGACCCTGGAAGTCACCGTGCGCGATGGCGCCGGCAACACCTCCAGCGCCACCCTCACGGCGCCTGATCTGGACGGCCCGCTGCAGCCTTCTGCGTTGGCCATCGACACGGCGGGTATCCACCTCACCGGCGTGGGTCAGGTCGGCTCGATCATCACCGTCCGCGACGCAGGCGGCGCTGTGTTGGGCAGCGCAACCGTGGGGGCTGACGGACGCTTCGACGTCACCCTGTCCGCTGCCCAGCGCAACGGCGAAAGCTTGAGCGTGGAAGCCACCGACAACCTGGGCAACAGCGCAGGGCCTGTACCCTTCACGGCGCCGGATACCACGCCACCTCAGCAGGTTACCGATGCGGTCATCAACGGCGCAGGCAGCGTGGTGAGCGGTACTGGCGAAGCCGGCGCCACGGTGACCGTACGCGCGCCGAACGGCGCCGTGCTGGGCTTCGCCCAGGTAGGCGGCAATGGCGCCTTCTCGGTCACGCTCGACCCCGCGCAGACCAATGGCCAAGTGCTGAGTGTCGAACAGCGTGATGCTGCCGGCAACCTGTCCCAAGCCGTCGATCTGACTGCACCGGACAACGAACCGCCTGCCCTACCCGGCACCCTGCTGGTATCAGCCGATGGCACCCTCGTGACCGGCACGGGCGAGCCTGGCGCACAAGTCACGGTGACCGGTGTGGCTGGCATCGTGCTGGGCACTGCCGAGGTTCAAGCCGATGGCAATTTCAGCGTCACCCTGGTACCCGCGCAGCTCGGTGGCCAGGACCTGTCGATCATACAGACCGACCCTGCCGGCAACCCGTCCCCGGCGGGCACCGTGACGGCGCCCGACCTCGCACCGCCTCTGGCGGCTGTTGGCCTCTCGCTCAATGACGCCGGGAACGTACTGAGCGGTCAAGGTGAGGCCGGGACCACTGTCGAGGTGCGCGATGCCGCCGGCAATGTGCTGGGCAGCGTCGAAGTAGGGGCAGATGGCAACTTCGAAGTCCCTCTCACCCCAGCGCAAACCAATGGTGAAGTGCTGTCGGTGATCCTCATCGACGCACAGGGCAACCTGTCACCTGCAGCCACGCTCACGGCTGACGACAGCACACCGCCGTCAACCGCTACGGGTCTTGTCATCACCCCGGGCGGCACTGCCATCCAGGGCGTTGGCGAGCCCGGCGCCACGGTGGAAGTACGGGGCGCTGGCGGCGCCGTGCTGGGCAGTATCCTGGTGCCTGAGGGTGGTAATTTCACCGTACCCGTGTCACCTGCGCAGCTCGATGGCCAGGTGCTGGACGTCGTATTGATCGACGGCGCCGGCAACGCCTCCTCGCCAGGACGGGTCACCGCGCCGGACATCACCCCACCTGCGCAACCCACCGGCGTGGTGGTCAGCGAAGACGGCACCACTGTGACCGGTAACGCGCCTGGCGCCCAGACCGTCACGGTACGCGACAGTGCCGGCGGTGAAGTCACTGTCCCGGTAGACGCCGACGGCGGCTTCAGCGTGACGCTGCCCACCGCGCAAAACAATGGGGAGACCGTCACCGTCGTGGTCACCGACCCGACCGGCAATGCATCGGTGCCGATCAGCGTGACAGCACCGGACAACACCGATCCGCTGCCAGCTACCAATGTCAGCGTGAGCCCCGATGGTACGACGGTCGGCGGCACGGCCGAACCTGGCAGCACGGTGGTCATCCGCAACCCGGATGGCTCCGAGCGCGGCAGTGATACGGCCGGCCCGGACGGCACCTTCGTGATCCCGATCGACCCGCCCCTGAGCACGGGCGAAACGGTCGACGTGGTCGTGATCGACCCGTCCGGCAACGCCTCCACCGACGTGCAGCTGCAGGGCCCGACCGGTAACGAAGTGGCGGCCCCAAGCAACCTGGCGATCAGCGAAGACGGCTTCCTCCTGACCGGCCAGGGCACCGTCGGTACCTTGATTACCGTGACATCCGCCGGTACCACATTGGGCACGGCGACGGTTGGCACCGACGGCATCTTCCGCGTGTTCTTCCTCAATGCCCAGCTCAATGCGCAGAAATTGCAGGTCACCGCGCGAGCCACGGCAGGCGGCCAACCCTCGGTGCCAGCCACCGTGGTTGCCGAAGACACCACGCCGCCTGATGCACCGACAGGCGTGGCCATCGACCGTATCGGCAGCACCTTGACCGGCCAGGGCGAAGTGGGCGCTACCGTGCGTGTCAGCGATAGCTTGGGCAACTTCCTGGGCAGCGCGACCGTAGGCAGCAATGGCTTGTTCACGGTCAACTTCGTCCCGGCAGTGGCCAACGCCCAGAACCTCATCGTGACCCAGGCGGACGCGGCCGGTAATGTGTCATTGGCTGCGACCTTGCAGGCCCCCGATCTGCAGGCGCCTCTGGCTGCCAACAACCTGAGCTTGAACAACGCAGCCACGGTCGTCAGCGGCCAGGGTGAAGCCGGGGCGCTGGTGACGATTCGCGATGCCAGCGGCGCGGTACTGACCACCGGCACCGTCAACCAGAGTGGCCAGTTCCAGATCACCCTGCCCAGTGCCCAGACCACCGGCAGCGCGCTGCAGGTCACCCTCAGCGACGCAGCCGGCAACGTGTCGGCGCCGGCCAGCCTCGCGACCCCAGACCGCACACCGCCAGCGGCAGTGATCGACGCGCAGTTGAGCGGCGATGGCCGGCAGCTGTCCGGCAGCGGTGAACCCGGCGCCACCGTGCAGGTGCGCAACGCTTCCGGCACCGTGCTGGGAACCGCGACGGTGGGTGTGGATGGCCGCTTTACCGTGGTGTTCGATACGCCCCAGGCCAATGGCCAGGCCATCGGCGTCACCCAGGTCGATGCCGCCGGCAATACCTCGGTTGCCGTCAACCTCACCACGCCAGACCTCACGCCCCCTGCCGCCCTGACCAACGTGGTGCTGAACAACAACGGCCTGACCCTGACCGGCTTGGGCGAAGCAGGCGCCACCGTCAGCGTGCGCGGGGTCGACGGCACTATCCTCGGTACAGGACTGGTCGCGGCCAATGGCAGCTTCACCCTGACCCTGAACAGCGCCCAGCTCAACGCGCAGCGCCTGAGCGTCACCCAGACCGATGCGGGCAACAACACATCGGTGGCGGTTGCCGTGACTGCGCCGGACTTCACCGCCCCCGACGCACCGGTCAACCTGCTGCTCGCCCCGTCGGGCCTGCAGATGACCGGCAGCGCCGAAGCAAACAGCACGGTGACCGTGCGTGATAACGCCGGCAACGTGCTGGGCACGGCAGTCGCCGCCGCCAATGGTACCTTCCAGGTAACCCTCAACGCGCCCCAGACCAATGGGCAGGCCCTGCAGGTGACCGCCACCGACGCTGCCGGCAACGTTTCGACCGCTGCGCCCTATACCGCAGCGGACACCACGCCGCCAGCCGCCGTCAGCAACCTGGCCGTGTCCGCCGACGGCGCAAGCCTGGTGGGTAGCGGTGAGGCCGGTGCCACAGTGCGCGTCAGTGCAGCCGATGGCAGCCTGTTGGGCACAGCAGTGGTCGCAGCCGACGGTCGCTTCAACGTCAGCCTCAGCCCTGCGGCACTGGTGGGTGAAACCTTGAGCGTGGTGCAAGCCGACGCAGCACAGAACGTCTCGCCTGCCCAATCGATCAACGCCCCTGGGCCTTTGGCACCGGCAACCCCGGCAGACTTGGTCCTGGCCGCCGACGGCCTGTCGGTCTCGGGAACGGCAGCCAGCGGCACCACCGTCAACGTGTACGGCACCAATGGGCAACTTCTGGGCAGCAGCCCGGTGGCCAATGACGGCAGTTTCACGGTCAACCTTGGCAGCCCACAGGCCAACGGCGAAGTGCTGCTGGTCGCCGCTACTGGCACCGACGGCGCGGTATCGCTGCCTGCCACGCTGCAGGCGCCGGATACCACGGCGCCGCTACCGCTCACCGGCCTGGTGCTGTCTGGCGACGGCCTGGTCGTAACCGGCCGCGGCGAACCGGGTGCTACCGTGACCATCACTGGCGAAGGCGGTATCGAACTCGGCACTGCCGTGGTCGATGCTGCTGGCAACTTCAGCGCCACGCTGGCCACGGCACAACTGGACGGCGAGCTGCTCAATGCCAGCCAGGCCGATGTGGCCGGTAACGAATCGAACAGCGTCAGCCTTACCGCGCCGGACCGCACCGCGCCAACACCTGCACAGGACTTGACCTTCGCTGGCGGTGGCAGCCTGCTCAACGGGACAGGCGAGCCAGGCGTCACCGTGCGGGTGATCGCTGCCGACGGCAGTGTGCTGGGCACCGACACCGTGCGCGTCGATGGCACCTTCCAGGTCAACCTCTCCGCGCCTCAGGCCAACGGGCAACAGGTGCAGGTGCTGCTGACCGACGCCGCCGGCAACCAATCGGGCGCCAGCGTCATCACCGCGCCCGATACCACGCCGCCAACCGCACCGGCAGAGCTGGCGGTTTCCAGTGACGGCGTCACCATCACAGGGCGCGGCGAAGCCGGCGCAGCAGTGACCGTCACCAATGCAGCGGGTGAGGACATCGGCAGCGCCATTGTCGATGCCAGCGGCAACTTCACGCTGACCCTCGACCCGCCGCTCACCAACGCCGAAGTGCTGAGCTTCACCCAGGCCGATGGGGCCGGTAATGTCTCGCCGGTCGCCACCTTGCAAACGCCTGATTTCACCCCACCAGAGCCATTGACGCAGGTAGTGATCAACGCCGATGGCAGCGTGGTCACCGGCTTTGGTGAGCCGGGATCAACGGTAACCGTCAGGGATGCAGCGGGCGTGACGCTGGGCACGGGCACGGTCCTGGCCGACGGCAGCTTCCGTGTGGACCTGTCGCCGGCTCAGATCGATAACCAAGTGCTTTCCGTGCTGCAGGCCGACCCACCCGGCAACGTCAGCGAGGCGGTCACGGTGCAGGCGCCAGACCTGACGCCGCCAGCAGCGGCGACCGAGTTGCGGCTCAATGCGGCCGGCGACACCCTCGGTGGCGTCGGTGAAGTGGGCGCCACCGTGCGGGTGTTCGTGGGCACGACACAGATCGGCACGGGTGTGGTGAGCGCCGCAGGCACCTTCACCATCGCCCTGCAAACCCCGCAGCTCAATGGCGAGCGCTTGCAGGTGACCCTGACCGATGCTGCCCAGAACGTCTCGCCGGTCAGCACCCTGACCGCACTGGACATCACGCCCCCTGAAGCAGTGGTGGCGACCATCAACAGCAGCGGCACCCAATTGGTCGGCACGGCCGAAGTCGGGGCGCGCGTGACGGTGCTCAACAGCCAGGGCGATCTGGTAGGCCAGGTTGTCGTCGCCGCTGACGGCCGTTTCGTGGTGGCACTGACGCCGGCACAGATCAACGGTGAAGTGCTGACCCTCATCGCCCAGGACGCCACCGGCAACCCATCGCCGGGGGTGCAATTGCAAGCGCCTGACCTCACCCCACCGGTGCAGCCGGGCGACCTGGTGCTCGATGCCACCGGCCAGACCCTCACCGGCACGGCCGAAGCCGGCACCACCATCAGCGTGCGCGGGCCGGACGGTGTCGAAGTCGGCACTGTGCAGGTGGCGGCGGGCGGTGCCTTCACGATCGCCCTGGATCCAGCCCAGGACAACGGCCAGCTTCTGACCGTCGTCTCCATCGACGCAGCAGGCAACACCTCACTCCCGGCCACCTTGCTGGCCCGGGATACCTCGCCGCCCGATGCCGTCACAGACCTGGCGGTGGACAACACCTTCACCGTGATCACGGGCCGTGGCGAGCCAGGCGCAACCGTTACCATCAGCAAAAACGGGACGGTGATCGGTACCGGTGAAGTCAGCGAGGCCGGGACCTTCCAGATCGTCACCAGTCCGCCTGCCGGCTCGGTGGCGTCGCTGGTGGTCTACCAGACCGATGCGGCGGCCAATACGTCTGCCAGCATCACCTTCGTCACGCCGTTGGCACCCCCTCCTGTACCACCTACCAATGTCGTGCTGGCCAGCGATGGCCTGACTTTGTCGGGCAATGCGCCTTCGGGAACAGGCATTCGGGTATACGACGCAGCAGGCAATCAGATTGGTGTCGGCGGCGCCACCTTGAACGGTACGTTCAGCCTGCAACTGACGACTGCACAGCTCAACGGGCAGCAACTGACCGTCACGGCCGTTGCCTTGGTTGGCGGCGAATCGCAGCCGACCTTCGTGGTGGCGGCAGACATCACCCCGCCTGCAAACCCTGTCATCGCCGCGCTGTCGACCAATGGCCTGGTACTGACCGGCACCGGCGAAGCGGGCGCAACCGTGACCGTGCGCAGCGCCGGCAATGCGGTGCTGGGCACCGGGCAGGTCAACGCCGCAGGCGAGTTCAGCATCAACCTCAATGCACCGCAGTTGAATGGCCAGGTGCTGAACGTCAGCCAGACCGACGGGGCGGGCAACGCCTCTGGCAGCACGGCCTTCACCGCGCCTGACCTCCAACCACCGGCTGCGCCGACCAACGTGACGGTCAACGGTGCAGGCACCGTGCTGACCGGCAACGGCGAAGCAGGCGCTACCGTTACCGTGCAAGGCCCAGGTGGCCAGGTCGGTACCGGTGTGGTGCAGGCCAACGGCACCTTCACCATCGCCCTGACCTCGCCGCAGAACGATGGGCAACTGCTGGTGGTGCGCCAGACCGATGCCGCCGGCAACCTGTCCGGCAGCGCCAGTGTGCTCGCACCCGATACCACGCCGCCTGCCGCGCCGATTGCCACCATCAACCCCACCGGCACCGCCGTCAGCGGCTCGGGCCAGGTCGGCAGTACGGTACAAGTGCGCAACGGCGCCGGTACGGTGCTGGGCACCGCCACGGTCGGCAGCAACGGCCTGTTCGTGGTCAGCCTGGCGGCCGCGCAGATCGACAACCAGGCGTTGTCGGTCACGCTCACGGACGCGGCAGGCAACGTTTCGACGCCCACCGCGTTGACCGCGCCGGACTTCACCCCGCCAGCGGTCGCCGGCAACCTCCAGGTCAATGCCGACGGTACCAGCCTGACCGGTACCGGCGAGCCCGGCGCCACCGTCACCGTGCGCAGCGCAACCGGCACGGTGCTGCAAACCGGTACCGTGCAGCCTAACGGCAGCTTCACCGTGGCCTTGAACCCACCACAGGACAATGGCCAGCTACTGTCGATCACCCTGAGCGACCCACGCGGCAACGTGTCGGGCAACGTCACCGTCACAGCGCCCGATGTGGACGCCGATGCGCCGGTCATCGCCAGCGACAACCTGGCGACCGCCGTGGTCAACCTTGCGCCCGTCGTCAGCAGCCGTACCTACCAGGACTCGTTCAGCACCCTGCTGGCGGGCTTCAGCAAGACCTTTACCTGGACAGTGGGAGCAGGCACAACGGCGGATCCAACGCTGACGCTCAACACGGGCAGTGCCCTGGCCCTGCTGGACAACGCCACCTTCACCTTGCAAGTGAAAAATGCCAGCGGCGCCTGGGTGACGCTGGCGACCGGTAACAGCCAGGGCTTGCTCGACCTGGTATTGCTGCCGCTGGGCCAAGGCCTGCGCGTGGACATCGGCGAGCTGCGTGCCGGTGACTACCGGCTGACCGTGGGCAGCGGCGGTATCGGCCTGCTGACCACGGTCAACACCACGTTGCAGGTCGATACCACCAGCCTGACCCAGTTCACCGGTACGGGCGCAGCGACGTCCGGCAACGTCGTCACCGATGTGGGTATCGACGGCACGACCGATGCGCGTGGGCCGGACAGCGACGCGGTGCTGCAAGTGCTCAAGGGTGGGAGCTATGTGGCCGCTGGCAGCGCTACCACCGTGCAGGGCCAGTACGGGACCTTGGTAATACGGGGCGATGGCAGTTACACCTATACCCCCAACGGCAGCCCGAGCAGCGTCGGCAAGGTGGATGTATTCAGCTATCAGCTGGTGCATCCGAACGGCAAGTCCGACACGGCCAACCTGTATGTGCGCATTGACAGCCCACAAGCCACCGAGGTGTGGAGCAACACCAACTATGCAGCGCCAGCCACCGTAGTGGACGCGGTGAATGACGTCGACAACACCAACATCAGCCTGGTGAACCTGCAAACCAGCAGCACCACCACGTTCTCACCGCTGTCCTTGCCGGTAGTGGGTACCCGCTCGGCCACGTACACCACTACCGTGGCAGCCAATACCACTGCTGATGTACAGGTAGTGCTCAATTCTGCCAACCTGCTGACCCTGCTCAACGGCACCACGCTCGAGCTGCTCAAGCTCAACCCGGCCACCGGGCAGTACGTGACGGTGCAGACCGTCGGCGGTGGTTCACTGGTCACCCTGCTGGGCGGGGGAGCGGGCTACACCTTCCAGAACCAGGGCGCCGGCACCTACCACGTGCGGGTCACCGCAGGCGGCATTGGGCTGCTCAGCTCGCTGACCACAACGGTCAATGCCACGGCCACTCACCTCAATGAGTTCGTGGTGGGCAGCTATACGCCGGTCACCGGCAACCTGCTGACCGACGGCGCGGGCGCCGACAATCTGGGCTCGCCCCTGACGGTGCTGAGCGTGCTGACGGCGGCGAACACCTTCACCATCCCGGGCTACAACGGGGCCATCGCCCAGGGCAGCTACGGGACCTTGGTGGTGCAGGCCGATGGCAGCTATGCCTATACCCTCGATGCCGGTCTCAGCTCGTCGGTGATCGGGCAACGGGAGGTGTTCACTTACGAGCTGACCCACCCCAATGGCACTACCGACACCGCCACGCTCACCATCAACCTCGACCCGGTCACAGGCTTTGCCGCCACCACTGCGATCATGGCGGACACCGGTGACGAGGGCGCGGCGCTGGCCAGTGTCGCCACGGTCGCTGCCAGTGAGGTGATCGCCGGCACCGATGGCGATGACACGCTGGTGGCCAGCGCCGGTAGCGCGGTCACGCTCGACGGGGGCGCTGGTAACGATACCCTGGTGATCAGCGACCAGGGCTTTGCCAGCATCAACGGGGGGAGCGGGAACGACACGCTGCTCTGGAATGGCGGTGATGCCAGCATCGACTTGGGCAACCTGGTCGGTCGGGTGCACGAGATCGACACCATCGACCTCAACGACACCAGCGCAGTAACCCTCACATTGACCCTGGCCGACGTGGTGGCGGTTACCGACAGCGCCAGCGACACGCTGATCATCAAGGGGGATGACAGTGACTCGGTTCACATGACCGACACCTGGAGCAAGGTGGGGAACCAAACTGCCGACGGTATCGACTATAACAAGTACACGGCTCAGGAGGATCCGAGTCACCACTTGTGGGTGCAAAGCGGTATCCATGTGGTCTGAGGCCGCTGCAAACCCGCCGGGTACATCCCCGGGGGCAAGGACGATGACCAGCAGTAAGGACACTCTGTGAAACCAAGCAGTACGCTGTCACCGTGGTTGCTGGGAGCCTTCGGGCTCCTGGTCTTGAATTTTCAACCGGTGGCCCAGGCCGCCGATGACATAGACCCCGCATTACGCCAGATCGGGCCGTCCCTGCTCAGGGACGCGCCTGAAGCGGTACCGGCAAGGCCCGCCGTGGGCATGGCGCCGGTAGCCGGCGCGCAGGCCTTGCGGCTGTCCGAGGCCGTGTTGCAAGCCGCGCAATGGCACCCCAGCATCGCCGAGGCCATCGGTAACCTGTACAAGCAAGGCGAAGGTATCAACGTCGCCCGTGCAGGTTATTACCCGCAGATCTCCGGTGGCCTGCGTACCGGCTATGACACCGGGTACGGCGGTGACCGCAGCAGCCAGGCCATCAACCTGTCGCTCAAGCAGATGCTGTACGACTTCGGCAAGGTCGATCATGCGGTCAGCGCTGCCCAGGCCGCAGCCGCCCGGGCCCAGGCCAATATTTTGCTGGTGGTCGATGACCTGGCCCGCGACACGGCCTATGCCTGGATCGAAACGCGCCGCTATGAGCAGCTGATCGGCATTGCCCGTGACCAGATCCGCGGGGTGGGCGACATTGCCAACATGGCCCGCCAGCGCAGCGACATGGGCGCCAGCACCCGCTCCGACGTGGTCCAGGCCGAATCACGGGTACAAAGCGCCCGCGCCGTGCTGGAGGAATACAGCGCCCAGTACGAGCGCTGGCGCTCGACCCTGGCGGCCTTGCTCGGACGCGCCACGCCGGTCTCTCTGGACGAACGAACGCCTCGGGAACTGGCCCAGGCCTGCAAGCGCCCGAGCCAGGGCGACGAGCGCCTGCCAGCGGTACTGATGGCGCTTGCCCAACGTGCCCAAGGCCAGGCCGAACTGGCCCAGGCAAAGGCCGAGGCCTACCCCACCGTGTCGTTGCAGCCGCAGGTCAACCATTACCTGGACAACGACTACAACCGTGACAACTCGCGCCTGGACCGTACCCAGGCCGGTATCTACCTCAACGTGGAGGTACCCATCTACCAGGGCGGCTCCATCAGTGCCCGCAGCCGCGCGGCCGGCTATGCCCTGACGGCCGCCGATTCGGCCGAGGATGCCGCGCGCCTGCAGGCCCGTCGCGGCCTGGCCGAGGCCACCGCACAAACAGCGGGCCTGGGGCGCCGCCTGAACTCGCTCGAAGCCCGCCAGGACAGCATCCAGGAAGCGCGAATGCTTTATGGCCGCCAGTACCTGGACCTAGGCACGCGCCCCCTGCTCGACTTGCTCAATGCCGAGCAGGAAATCTACCAGTCGCGCTTCGAACTGGCCGGCACCCGTTCCGACCTGCTGCGTCTGGACGTGGACTGCCTCTACAACACGGGCGCCCTGCGGGCGGCCTTCGGCCTCGAGGGGCGTAACCTGCAAGGTGTGGAGATTCAGCCATGAGCGATCCGGTCAATGTGACGCTGCCCGAACCGGCCCAGGCCCCGGCGCCTGCCACCAGCGCGCGCGCAGACCTCGGCCCTTGGCTGGAGGTGATGCTGCAGGTCGCGCACCATTATCGTCTGGACGTGTCACCCCAGCGCATCCGCCTGGCCGCCGATGAGGATGCCCGCCCCCTGGACGAAATCCTGCGCCACATGGCCCGCCAAGCCGGCCTGGCCTTGCGCTTCGTGCGTTTCGACGCAAAAGGCTTGCGGCAATGGCGCACGCCGCTGGTGTTGGAGCTCGATGACGGCCAACTGGCGGTGGTCGAGTCGGTGACCCAGGAGGACGACCTGGCGGTGGTCTTCGCAGGCGATCAAGGGTTGACCTCGCGCCTGCCCCGCGATGCGCTGCAAGGCAGGATCACCCGCGTTGCACTGCTGCGCCCCGCACGGCCACTGCGCGATGTGCGCACCGATGACTACACCGCCCCGTACGACCGGCACTGGTTCGCCCGTATCGTACTGCGCGATCTGCACCCGTACGGGCAAGTGATGATCGCCTCACTGGTCGCCAACGTACTGGCGCTGGCCGGAGTGCTGTTCTCGATGCAGGTCTACGACCGCGTGATTCCGGCTGAATCACTGCCGACCTTGTATGTGCTGTTTGGCGGCGTGGTGCTGGCGTTGGTGTTCGACTTCAGCATGCGCCTGCTGCGTCTCAAGGTCACCGACCTGTTGGGCAAGCGGGCCGACCTGCGCGTCAGCGACCTGGTCTATGGCCACGCCCTGCGCCTGCGCAACTCGGTGCGGCCCAAGTCCACCGGCTCGTTCATTTCGCAGTTGCGCGAGCTGGAGTCGATCCGCGACCTGATCACCTCCAGCACCGCGACGGCACTGGCCGACCTGCCCTTCTTCCTGCTGTTCCTGTTCGTGTTCTGGCTGATCGGCGGCGTGCTGGTGTTCGTGCCGATCGTGGCCCTGGTGGCGATGGTGGTGCCGGGCTTGCTCGCGCAGCGGCGCCTGGCACGGTTGGCCAATGCCTCGATGCGTGAGTCCTCGTTGCGCAATGCCATGCTGGTCGAGAGCATCCAGGGCCTGGACGAGATCAAGGCCCTGCAAGCCGAAGCGCGTTTCGAGCGGCAATGGAACCAGTACAACGCCGCCTGCGCCCACACCAACCTGCGCCTGCGCACCCTCACCAACGGGCTGGTGGCCTGGACGCAGAATGTGCAAGGCGCCGTATTCGCCGTGGTCATCGTGATCGGCGCGCCCATGGTGATCGCCGGCGACCTGACCACCGGCAGCCTGGTGGCCGCCTCCATGCTGGCCTCGCGCATGATGGCGCCGCTGGCCCAACTGACCCATGTACTGACCCGCTGGCAGCAGGCCAAGGTGGCCCTGCAAGGGCTGGACAAGCTGATGCAGTCGCCAGTGGACCACCCCGAAGGCGAGGCACGGGTGCACATGCCTGCCCTGCGTGGTGAATACCGCTTGCGCCAGGCCACCTTCCGCTACAGCGAAGAGGCGCCGCCTGTGCTTAACATCGCGCAGCTGGACATTCGCCCGGGCGAGCGCATTGCCGTGCTCGGCCGCAACGGCGCTGGCAAGTCGACCTTGCTGCAGGCGCTGGCCGGTAGCATGGACCTGATGCAGGGGGAGGTGAGCCTGGACGGTATCGCCATGGCGCACCTGGACCCGGCCGACCTGCGCCGTGACGTGGGCTTGCTGGCCCAGTACGCCAGGCTGTTCCACGGCACCCTGCGCGAGAACCTGACCCTGGGCGCCGGCCAGGCCAGCGATCAGGAGCTGGTGGCGGCGCTGTCGGCCACCGGTGCGCTGGACTTCGTGCGTCGCCTGCCCAAAGGCATGGATCACCTGATCCTCGAAGGCGGCCTGGGCCTGTCCGGTGGGCAGCGCCAGGCCCTGGTGCTGTCGCGGCTGCTGGTGCGTCAGCCGCAGGTGCTGCTGCTGGACGAGCCCACCGCTTCGCTCGATGACATCACCGAGCGCCGGTTGCTGGATAACCTGGATCGCTTCTGCCAGGGCCGCACCTTGGTGATCGCCACCCACCGGTTGAGCGTGCTGCAGCGGGTGGACCGCGTCCTGGTGCTCGACGGCGGCCGTATCGTGATCGACGACGCACGCGACGCCGCGTTGGCCAAACTGCAAGGAGCGCAGGCATGAGCAACCATGAACTTCCCGCCTCTTACCTCGATGGTCAGGATGACCAGGCGGTGTTTCGGGCTGGGCGCCTGATCACCCTGTGCGCGGTGATGCTGGCGGCATTCCTGGCCTGGGCGGCCTGGTTCGAGGTGACCGAGGTGTCCACCGGCACGGGCAAGGTCATCCCCAGCTCCCGTGAGCAGGTGATCCAGTCGTTCGAAGGTGGGATCGTCGCGCAGATGAGCGTGGCCGAAGGAGATCTGGTCGAGCGCGGCCAGGTCCTGGCCCAGCTCGATCCGACCAAGACATCATCAAGCGTGGGCGAAAGCGAAGCCAAGTACCGCGCCGCCAAGGCCAGCCAGGCGCGCCTGCAGGCAGAGGTCACGGGCAAGCCGTTGAAATTCCCGGCCAGCCTGCGCGAGTCGCCCGAGCTGATCGAGGCGGAGACGGCGCTGTACACCACCCGCCGCCGTGGTCTTGAGCAGACGCTGGCCGGTATCGAGGACTCGCTGCGGCTGGTGCGCAGCGAGCTCAAGATCACCGAAAACCTGGCGAAGATGGGCGCTTCCAGCCGCGTCGAGGTCATCCGCCTGAACCGCCAGCGCTCGGAACTGGAGCTCAAGGCCACCGAGGCACGCTCGGAGTATCTGGTGCGGGCCAGGGAGGAACTGGCCAAGGCCAGTGCCGAGGCCGACAGCCTGTCGGAGGTAATCCGTGGCCGCAGCGACTCATTGACGCGCCTGACCTTGCGCTCGCCGGTGCGGGGTATCGTCAAGGACATCGAGGTCAACACCCTGGGCGGTGTGGTGCAGCCAGGTGGCCAGGTGATGAAGATCGTGCCGATGGATGAGCGCCTGCTGATCGAGACCCGCATCGCGCCACGGGACATTGCCTTCATTCACCCCGATCAGGCCGCCAAAGTGAAGATCAGCGCCTACGACTACTCGGTGTATGGCGGCTTGGACGGCAAGGTGGTGGGGATTTCGCCGGATACTCTGCAAGACGAGGTCAAACCTGAAATCTACTATTACCGGGTGTTCATTCGCACCGAACAGGACAGCCTGCAGAACAAGGCCGGCAAGCAGTTTGCAATCGTGCCAGGGATGATCGCCACGGTGGATATTCGCACCGGGGAGAAGACGATACTCGACTACCTCATCAAACCCCTGAACCGGGCCAAGGAAGCCTTGCGCGAGCGTTAGCGCAAGCGCCCCTAAAGCCTTTACGGAACAGGCCGATAACCTGTCATCCCCTGTTCCCCACCGAAGGTCACCATGGCCAAGCAAAATGCCCGCGCGGACGCGTTGTCCCTGCTGTTGTTCACCCTGCGCAGCGGCAAGCTGATGGCAATCAACCTGCTCAAGGTCAGCGAAATCATTCCGTGCCCGGCGCTGACCAAGCTTCCCGAGTCCCACCCGCATGTCAAAGGCGTGGCGACCTTGCGCGGGCATCCGCTGTCGGTGATCGACCTGTCCCGCGCCATTGGCGAGCAACCGCTGGCCGACCCCAACGGCGGGTGTTTGATCGTCACCGAGATCAGCCGCTCACGCCAGGGCCTGCACGTGCAAGCGGTCAGCCGCATCGTGCACTGCCTGAGCACCGACATCAAACCGCCGCCGTACGGTGCGGGCAAACAGTCGTTCATCACGGGCGTCACCCGCGTGGACAACACCTTGGTGCAGGTGCTCGACATCGAGAAGGTCATTCACGGCATCGCCCCGCCCCCCGTCGAATTGCCCGCCAGTGGCCTGAGCGTCGAGGACGCCAGCCTGCTGGCTGCCGCCAACATCCTGGTGGTCGACGACAGCAACGTCGCCCTGCAACAGTCGGTGCATACCCTGCGCAACCTGGGGATCGAATGCCGCACCGCCCGCAGTGCCAAGGACGCCATCGGCATTCTGCTGGAGCTGCAAGGCACGGCGCAGGAGATCAATGTCATCGTCTCGGACATCGAGATGAGCGAGATGGACGGCTATGCCTTCACCCGCAGCCTGCGCGAAAGCCCGGATTTCCAGCACGTGTATGTGCTGCTGCACACCTCGCTGGACAGCGCCATGAGCAGCGAAAAGGCGACCCAGGCCGGGGCCAATGCCATCTTGACCAAGTTCTCGTCCCCGGAGTTGACCGACTGCCTGGTGGTGGCGGCGCGGGCGGTGGTCTTCGCCGAGCGCTGACCTGCCCACACGGCGGCGGGTTTGCCCCTCGGACTGACTGGGGCATACTTCCATACCCCCTTTCGCAACCAACAGGAAGCCACGCATGAAACGTATCAGCCTCATCCTGATCAGTTGCGCCCTGTTCAGCGGCCTCGTCCAGGCTTCCAGCAGCCAGGCCTGGAACGAGCACCGCCAGCAAATGCTCAAGGCCTGCCTGGCTGCCAGCCAGTTCAAGAACGCCCATGCCCGTAGCAAGCCCGCCGAATTCGACGACCAGACCGGCATGAGCGCCCTGCTGGTCGAAGGCCTGTACCCGCAAAAGCACATGAAGCAGCGAACCGGTACCGAGTTGTGCCTGTATGACCGCAAGCAACAGCGGGCGTATGTGAGTGAATGGAGCCCGCAAACCAAGTGAGCGATAGCCTGCGTTTCGCCTGCACCGGCTGCGGCAAGTGCTGCAGCGGCCACCATGTGCCCCTGACCCTGGCCGAGTCGCAGCGCTGGGCCCGTGACGGCGGGCAGGTGATAGTGCTGATAGAGGCATTCGTGGTGGACGGCCCTGGCATGCCCCCTGAGCAACGCGAACATGTGCTGTTGCGCTCTCATGCCGTGCCCAGTGCCGACGGCCAGGTTCGGGTGTCGGTGACCTTCGCGGCCTTCAACCCTGGCCGTTGCCGCTACCTGGACGACAACGACCTGTGCGCCATTTACGACCAGCGCCCACTGGTGTGCAGGATCTATCCGGTTGAAATCAACCCGCACATTCCCTTGCGGCCCGAGAGCAAGGATTGCCCACCCGAGGCCTGGCAACAGGGGCCTGAGCTGATTCACGGCACACAGCTGGTCGATGCCGAGTTGCAGGCGCTGGTGCAGGCCTCTCGGCAGGCAGACAGGGAAGACATTGCGGCCAAGGTGGCGGTCTGCCAAGCACTGGGCATGACCACCAGCGCGCTCAAGGGCAACGGCTTCACGGCCTACCTGCCTGACATGCAGGCATTTGCCACAGCCCTTGCAGAGCATCCTCAGGACACAGGGGGGTCTTGGGCTCTGCATGTCGAAGACGCTGTATTGCAGGCCCAGTTACAGGCACTTGGGGTGCAGGTGACTGACCAGCCACCGGTTTATTACGCCTTTATCGGGTTCTAGGGGCAGGACGGGTGATGTTGGCTTGAACACCGTCAGCCCGTTTTACCCGGTCAGGGGCGCCGCTGCGGCTGTAGTGGCCTACGCAGTGGCCGTGCCACGCAGCTTCGCGACTTACAAGGTTTGGTGATCCTTTCACAGGGTGTGTTCACACCGCCCACTGAGCGCCTTGTCTTTCGTCACGCTACAAGGCTCTAAACCGGGCATTTCAACGACAATCTGCGCCATTCCAGCCCCGATACTTACCTTTTACGCAACAGTGCTTATCCAACTTCGCTCTGTTTAAACTGCCTCCACACGACTAACTTTACCCCTGTCCTCATTAGCACTTGCACCGCAAGAAGGTAGTTAGAAATGTCCAACAGTATGGGTATTGCCAGCGTGTTCGTCCTGTCGTCCCTGTTGTTGTCCCCCCTGGCCATGGCCGAAGAGTCGCCTGCATTCGTGGCCCGCAACGCCGAGTTCGCAGCGGCCCATCAGGACGCCCGCGAAACAGTGGCCGCCCAGCATGCCGAGACGGTCAAAGCCTCGCAGCAGACAGCGTCCAAAGCGGTTGTCGATACCGACGCCGACAGCTGAGCCTACGCCTCGGCGCGTTCAACATGCGCCATGGGATTCATCTGTTTCAATATGTTAGCCTCTAAAAAGCCGCTGCCCTATCAGCGGCTTTTTTTCGTATGCGCTGGGTTTTCCCCTGGCAGATTCGTCATGCAGCAAGCATGACCATCTCCTACAACAAGCACTGCCCCGCCTACCGATCAAGGAGTCAATACCGGTGTCTTTCGCGTTTCGCTTCACCCCGCTTTTCATTGCGCTCAGTGCAAGTATTCCCGTCACGGCCCAGGCCACCGATGACAATGCCGAAGGTTTTGTAGCGGGTTCATCGTTGAACCTGCACCTGCGCAATGCTTATTTCAACCGCGACTCCCACAATCAGGGTGCACGCGATACGCGGGAATGGGGTCAAGGGGCAGTGGCGCGCTTCGAATCCGGTTACACGCCAGGCATTGTCGGTTTCGGTCTCGACGCGCACGCCATGCTGGGGGTTAAGCTGGACGGTGGCGGTGGTCATGCAGGCACCAGCATTCTGCCTACACATGTGAAAGGCGACGGCGAACTGGGCGCTGCCCCGCATTCGTTTTCCACAGCAGGCGCGGCGCTCAAGCTCAAGGCGCTGGACACCGAGTTCAAGGCCGGCGACCTGTTCTTGACCAACCCCGTGATCGCCGGTGGCGAAACCCGCATGCTGCCGCAAACGTTCCGGGGTATCAGCCTGATCAACACCAGCGTCGAAGGGCTGCTGCTTGAGGGTGGCAAGGTCAGTTTCACCAAGCCCTACAACCAAAGCGGCCACCGCCGTATCGATACCTACTATGGCTCGCTGGATGAGCGCGGCAAGAGCAAGCACCTGAGCTGGGCGGGCGCAGCCTGGAGCGGTACACCCAACATCACTACCAGCGTGTATGCGGCCGAACTGAAGGACATCTGGAACCAGTACTACGCCGACTTCGACTACACCTACGTGGTCAACGAGCAGGTCAGCCTCAACCCTGGCGCCCACTTCTATCACACGCAAGACACAGGCCGGGCCTTGCTGGGTAGCATCGACAACAATACCTACAGCCTTCACCTGACACTCAATGCAGGCGCCCATACCGTGACGGCCGCCTATCAGCGGGTCAACGGCGATACCCCGTTCGACTACATCAACCTCGGTGACAGCGTCTACCTGGACAACTCGCGCATGTATTCGGACTTCAACGCGCCGAACGAGCGGTCCTGGAAACTTCAGTACGGGTACGACTTCGCCGGCCTCGACTTGCCCGGCTTGAGCGCATCGCTGTCTTACTCGCGGGGCAAGGCCGACCTGACCAAGGCCGCCCAGGGCAACAGCCACTACGATTACTACCGGGCCGATGGCAAGGATGCCCAGCACTGGGAACGCGACCTGGACATCAAGTACGTGTTCCAGGAAGGCGACCTCAAAGACCTCTCGGTACTGGTACGGTATGCCACGCACCGCGGCGGCCAGGGCTACGCCTCGATTGACGGCAACAGCAACAACGACGAGATGCGCGTGATTGTCGACTATCCCTTGAACGTGTTCTGACAGTCACTGCAATCACTGGCTGATCAGCGCGGCAGGGGAACCCCTGCCGCACGGTAATTCCGTCGGACGAACTTGTCCGACAATCTTCACTTGCCTAGAATGTCGCCGCCGCAAATGGCTCCCAGCAGTCGCGACCATGCCTACCTCACCGTTACGCCTCCCCCCCTCCCGGTCGCACCCCGAACTTGCTCTCGTGCTGGGCAGTTGCCTGGCCGTGTTCGCCATCGTGGCCATCGTCAGCTACTTGCTGATGCGCGAGCGTGAAAGCGTGGAGCAATCGGCCGTACGCTCGGCCAACAACATCGTGCAATTGATCGAAAGTGACATTTTGCGCAATGTCGAGCTTTACGATCAGGCCCTGCAAAGGCTGATCTGGGCGGTAGGCCGCAAGGAGCTGCCCTCCGTACCCGGCCCCCTGCGCCAGCGGCTGCTGTTCGATGACACCTTCGCCGACCGCAAGCGTGGGGATGTACTGTGGCTGAACAGCAACGGTGACGTGGTAGGCGATTCGACCAGCAGCGTACCGCGCAAAGCCAACTTCCGGGACACAGGCGTGTTCCAGACCCATTTGCACAACCCCAACACCACCCTGCTGGTGGGGCCGCCGTTCAAGGCCCGATTGGGCGACCTGGACTGGTGCATCAGTTTCAGCCGACGCATCACCGACCCGAACGGTGATTTCGCTGGCATCGCGGCTGGCGCGCTGCGCCTTGGCTACGTTACCGATCTGTTCAAACGCCTGGATATCGGCGCCAACAGCAGCGTGAACCTGCTCAACGTCGAAGGCCAGCTTCTGGCCCGCCAGCCCATGGGCCCCTCCGATCCATCGGTCGGTAGCCAGCATGCCGGCAAACCCAATTTCCAGCGAATACTCGGGCAGCAGAGTGGCAGCTTCGTCGCGGCCTCCGCCGGGGATGACGGCGAGCGCATGTATACCTTTGCCCGCGTGGGCGACTTGCCGCTGATCGTGCTGGTGGTGCATGCCACCGACGAGGTGTTCGCGTCCTGGCGCCGTACGGCACTGCTGGTCAGCGTTGCCACCGGGCTGCTGTGTGCGGGGATCATCTGGTTGACCTGGCTGCTCAGTCGCGAGCTGCGTCGCCGTTTCCAGGCTGAACAGCGCCTGGCGACCTTGGCCGCGACCGACAGCCTGACCGGCCTGGCCAACCGCCGGCACCTGGACCAAGTGCTGCGCCTTGAATGGGCACGTGCACAGCGTACGCGCCAACCACTGACGGTGCTGATGGTGGATGTGGATCATTTCAAGGCGTTCAATCAGCGCCATGGCCATGCAGGCGGTGACCATGTACTGCGCGAGGTGGCCAAGGCCATCGAGGCCTGTATCCGTCGGCCGGCCGATCTGGCCGCTCGGTATGGCGGGGAGGAATTTCAGGTGGTACTGCCGGAAACCGACTTGGACGGGGCACGGATGCTGGCAGAACGGATATGCCGCAGCGTCGCACGGCTTGCACCTTTTGGTGACGATACCCAGCCGGTCACGGTGAGCATCGGTATTGGCAGCCTTAACGCACACACCCAGCAAGACCTTGCAGCCATGCTGGGTGGGGCGGATGAAGCGCTCTACCGGGCCAAGGCCAACGGCCGCAACCGGGTAGAAGGCCCGGTCACTTAGGACTGAGCGCGGACCTTGTCACGCAGCGCTTTTACTTCATCATGGTTTTTCTGCACGCCTTGCAGCTGACGATCGACCAGCACCAGGCTGTTCGAAGCGGCAGGGACGTTGAGTTTGGTGAGCTTTTCACGGGCTTCACGGTAGGCCTTCAGGGCATAGTCCTGGCCACGCTCAGTCTCGTTCATCACCGCTTCGTCGTCGTGGCTGGTGAAGGCTGTCTTGATTTCGATCCAGGCACGGTGCAGGTCACCGGTGAAGCTGGTGGAGGTCTCTGGATCACCGCCCAAGTGACGGACCTCGGCCTGGAGCTCCGAAACAGCTTGGCCACAACCCGCGGCGCGCTCGCTCAGGAAAGCTTTTAGGCTCGGATTCTTGACGTCTTCTGCCGACTTCAGAAAGCCTTTCTGGCCGTCTTTGCTGTATTCGATCAGGTCGTTGAGAATATCGATCACGTCTTTGTTGGTATCGCTCATGACTCAAACTCCTTGAGGGTTGATAAGTAGACAGGAGCAGCCTTCGTGCCAGCTTTCCAAAAAAAATAAAGTCTTTTAAATCAGTAGCTTAAAAGATAAAGGCAAATCGCCATGCATCGCGTTCTGCATGATCCGCCTAGGTGGGTCGTGCAGTTTGCAGTATGGTGGACGTCTTTATGACGAGTACGAAAATGTTCAACCCGGAACGTCTCGAACTGCTGGTGACCCGCAGCATGCTGTTCGGCAAATACCAAGGCAGGATCATTGCCGACCTGCCGGGCGATTACCTGGCGTGGTTTGCGCGCAAGGGCTTTCCCACAGGAGAGCTAGGGGAGTTGCTGGCGTTGATGCATGAGGTCGATCATAACGGCCTGGCTGACCTGCTGGCGCCGTTGCGGCGCAAGCATGGCTGTTGAGCGGGTTGGCCGACCGCGCCCTCACGGGACGGCACGGTGTAGCGCTGACGCCGCTCCCTGTAGGAGCGCCCTGGCAAGGCCGCGCCCACAGTGATCGCGTAATGTCGAAGTTGACGTATTCATCGGACCGCCTTGCACTTCATGGGCAAGCCAGCAAGCCCGATGAACAGCATCCGTAGCCAAGAAGGCTTGCCGCTGAGCAACCCTAGCCCTTGGACGGCGCCACCATCAACTCGACGTTTTCGTTCTTCTTGATCAGCGCATAGACCACCGCCGTCAGCAAGCTGCCTGCGACAATCGCCAACAGGTACAACGCGGCATGGTTGATGGCGTTCGGGATCAGCAGAACGAACAGGCCACCGTGTGGCGCCATGAGCTTGCAACCAAAGTACATGGACAACGCTCCGGTCAGCGCGCCCCCTGCCAGGCTCGCCGGGATTACTCGAAGCGGGTCCTTGGCGGCGAATGGAATGGCCCCTTCGGAAATGAAGCACAGCCCCAGCGCCAACGCTGCCTTGCCTGCCTCCCGCTCGCTCTGGGCGAATTTACGCCTGGCCAGGAACGTGGCAAGGCCCAGGCCGATCGGCGGCACCATGCCAGCGGCCATGGTGGCCGCCATCGGGGCATAGCTCGAAGAGGCCAGCAACCCTACCGAGAACGCATAGGCGGCCTTGTTGATCGGCCCGCCGAGGTCGATGCACATCATGCCACCGAGCAGCAGCCCCAGCAGGATCGCGTTGGTAGTGCCCATGCTGTCGAGAAACCGCGTAAGGCCTTCAAGCATGGCCGCCACGGGCTGCCCCACCACGTAGATCATCACCAGCCCGGTGAACAGGCTCGCCAGCAAAGGAATGATCAGGATCGGTTTGAGCGCCTCCAGGCTGGTGGGCAGCTTCGCCCAGCGGGCAATGGCCTTGGCGCTGTAGCCGGCCAGAAAGCCTGCCACGATGCCGCCAATGAAGCCGGCGCCCAGGGTGCTGGCCAGCAGACCGCCGATCATGCCTGGGGCCAACCCTGGCCGATCAGCGATGGACCAGGCGATATAGCCTGCCAGCAGTGGCACCATCAGTTTGAACGCCGCTTCGCCGCCGATCTGCATCAGCGCAGCCGGTAGCGTCCCCGCTTCCTTGTAAGCTTCGATGCCGAACACGAACGACAAGGCGATCAGCAGGCCCCCGGCCACGACCATGGGCAGCATGAACGAGACACCGGTCAGCAGGTGCTTGTAGACGCCGGTCTTTTCGCCCTTGCTGGCGGCGGCGCTGGCCGAAGCAGCCCCACCCTCCTCCACCTTGGCTTCGGCCAGCGCCTTGTCCAGGGTGGCGCGGGCCTGCTTGAGCGCAATGCCAGTACCGCAGCGGTAGATGCGCTTGCCCGCAAAGCGCGCGGCGGGCACCTCGATGTCAGCGGCCAGCAGCACCACGTCGGCCGCTGCGATGGCTTCGGCCGAAAGCGGGTTGCGTGCCCCGACCGAGCCTTGGGTTTCAACAGTGAGCTGGTACCCCATCTGCTGCGCGGCCTGTTGCAGGGCTTCGGCCGCCATGAAGGTGTGGGCGACGCCAGTCGGGCACGCAGTGACTGCAACGATGCGCACTTCATCGCGGGTAGCGACATCCGGTGCTACGGCCGTCAGCGGCTGCGCATTGGCGGCTGCTTCGTCGAGAAAGCCTTCGCGGTCAGCCAATGCCTGGGACGGCGTGCTCTGATACACACGCTTGCCGACAAAACGGCTCAGGTCCACCGGGCCGGTGCTGACCACCAGCACCCAGTCGGCGGCAGCGATCTGTGCTGCGTCGAGCTGTCGTTCGGGATGCTCGGCATCCTGCACCTCGACCTGGGTGGTCCAGCCACGGCGCTGGGCCGCAGCCGCCAGCAGGCGAGCGCTGAGTACGCTCGATACCTGGCCATTGGGGCAGGCGGTGAGAATGACAATGTTCATTGGCAACCCTCTTGTTGTTCTGTCAGGCTCACGGCGGCTTGCAGGCGGGCCAACTGGTCATGGTCATTGATGCCGAAACCCACCTGGGTGACGGCCTGTGCGGCGATGGCGGTGGCGCGGGCCAAGGTGCGCGACGCGGCTTCACCCTGCAACAGCCCGTGAACCATGCCGGCCACGAGGGAGTCCCCGGCACCGACCGTGCTGGCCACGTTCACCTTGGGCGGTACCGCCACCAGGGTGAAGTCACGGGCGAACCAGCGCACCCCGTGCTCGCCGGCTGAGACCACCACGTGCTCGACGCCCTCGTCCAGTAGCTGGCGGGCAGCCCGTCGCTGTTGGCCGGCATCGTCCACGGGCGTGCCCAGGGCTTCGCCCAATTCTTCGGTATTGGGCTTGACCAGCCAGGGCAGGCTTTGCAGACCGACGCGCAGCGCCTGGCCGCTGGTGTCGAGGGCCACTTTCAAACCCATCGCCTTGAGTTCATCGAGCAAGTCACCAAACCATTGAGGGCTGATCCCGCGTGGCAGGCTGCCAGCAACGACCACGGCATCGTGCCCCGGCGCGTGCTGGCGCAACAGGCGCAGCAAGGCATCGCAAGCGGCCGCGTCCACTTCCGGGCCCAAACCGTTGATGTCGGTGACGCGGCCATCGGCCTCGACCAGCTTGAGGTTGCTGCGGGTTTCCCCAGGCACGCGCACGAAGCAATCGCAGAAGCCGCGCCAGTCGATCAGCGCCTCGAACGCCGGCAGGTTGTCCTGCCCGAGAAAGCCACTGACGGTCACGCTATGGCCCAGGTCGGCCAGCACCTGGGCGACGTTCAGGCCCTTGCCAGCCGCGTGACTGTGCTGGGCCTGGCTGCGGTTGACGTGACCGGGGCGCAGGCTGTCGAGCCCGATGGTGATGTCCACGGCGGGGTTAAGGGTCAGGGTCAGGATCTTGGCCATTCAATAACGCTCCACCAGCGCGCGAACCGCGGCGGCGCTGTCTTGTTGCAAGGCCTCACGCGCCAAGGCGCGGGCTGTACGGGAATCGGCCTGGCGCACCAGGGCCTTGACTTCGGCAACGCTGCGCGATGCCACGCTCAGCTCATCCACTTCAAGCCCCAGCAGCACCGCGACGGCCTGCGGGTCAGCCGCCAGTTCGCCGCACACCCCCACCCACTTGCCATGGGCGTGGGCGGCGCGCACCGTCATGTCGATCAGGCTGAGGACCGCAGGGTGCAGCCCATCGGCCTGGGCAGACAGGCTGGGGTGGCCACGGTCGATGGCCAGGGTGTATTGGGTCAGGTCATTGGTGCCGATGCTGAAGAAGTCCACCTCGCGCGCCAGTTGCGGCGCCAGCAGGGCTGCCGAAGGCACCTCGACCATGATGCCCACCTGCAGGTCTGCCACGGCTATTTCCGTGCGCAGGCGCTCGACCATCGCACGGGCCTCGCGCCACTCGTGTATCTGCCCGACCATGGGGAACATGATGCGCAAAGGGCGTTGATCTGCGGCGCGCAGCAGGGCCCGCAGTTGGTCTTCCATCACCTGCGGGCGCTGCAGGGTCAGACGCACGCCGCGCACGCCGAGGAACGGGTTCTCTTCTGCGGCGATCGGCCAGTACGGCAGCGGTTTGTCGCCGCCTACGTCCAGGGTTCGCACCACCAGCGGGCGCCCGTCCAGGCCATCGAGCACGCGGCGGTACTCGGCTTCTTGGGTGGCCACATCCGGCGCCTGAGAGTGGGCCATGAAAATCAGTTCGGTGCGCAACAGGCCGACGCCTTCGGCCCCCTGCTCCACCACCTTGTCGATACCGCTGCTTTCACCGATGTTGGCGAAGACCTCAATGGCATGGCCATCACGGGTCACTGCCGGGTCGAAACGGTTGGCCCAGGCGGCTTGCAGACGCTGCTCGCGCACGTCACGCTCGGCCAGGGCACGCTGCAGCTCTTCGGCTGGCGGCGCGACGTTGACCACACCGCGTTGGCCGTCGAGCAGCAGCGGTGTGCCATTCTCCAGCAGCAGCACGCCGGGGCCTGCTCCGACTACGGCAGGAATACCCAGCGCCCGGGCGACGATGGCGCTGTGCGCGGTGGCGCCACCCTGGGCTGTAACAATACCGGCAACCCGCGCCGGGTCGAGCCTGGCGACATCGGAGGGTCCAACCTCGCTCATCACCAGCACGTAAGGTTGGTCAGGCTCGCTCTGCGTCTGGACGCCGCACAGCTGGGCCAATACGCGGCGACCCACATCGCGCAGGTCAGCGGCCCGTTCGGCCAGCAACGCGTCGTGCAGCGCTTCTTGCTGGCTGGCCGCTGATTCGATCACCGCCATCCACGCGGCGGCGGCACTTTCCCCTTGGGCCAGGCGCTGCTCGACGTCGTCGGTCAGGGCCGGGTCGGCCAGCATTTCCTGATGGGTGACGAAAATCTCGCCGATGGCCGCGTCGCTGCGCTGCACCAGCACCTGAAGGTCGGCACTGACGGTAGCCACGGCCTGGGTCAGTTTGTGTCGTTCCTGATCGTACGACTCGCCGCGCAGCGGGTAGTCGAACGTGCGTTCGGTCACGACGTGGGCAGGGCCGCATGCGATACCTGGGGCAGCGCCCACACCCTGCACGCGGCTGCCGGCCGCCGGCGCCTTCGCCGTTTCGACTGCTGGCTGCGCAGGGGCCTCTGCAACAAGCGGCAGCGCTTCCACCTCCTCACCCAAACCCTGCTCGATGGCTGCCAGCAACGCAGGCAGGGCATCGGCGGCGATAGCAGGCTCGGCCACCAGCTCCAGTTCCTGGCCGCGGCGCGCGCCAAGGCTCAACAGCTTGCTCAGGCTTTTCACCGACACGCCAGGCTGACCGCTGTCGACCACGCGGACGCGAATGTCGCCCTCGAAACGTTTGGCCAGCTGCGCCAGCACCTTGGCTGGGCGAGCATGCAGGCCGTGGGCGTTGGCCAGCAGGATGCGCGCGCTCGGCCAGTCGGCAGGCGCCTCGCCGCCGAGCACTTCGAGCACGGCGCGGCTGCTGGTGGCCTGGTAGAGCATCTGCCCACGGCCTTCGATCAACACTTCGCACAACCGTTCGAGCAAGGCCTGGTGGGCAGCCCCCAGGCTGGCCAGGCAGAACAGACCCGTCAGGGGTTGATCGCGGTAGCGCACAGGTTGTGCCGGGGTGACGAAGGCCAGCCCTGGCTGGCGAACCTGACGTTCGCTGTGCAGCCACCACAAACCCTCTCCCAGCGGCAGCGGCTCTGCCTGTTGCAGTACGGCAGCAAAGCCGCTGTCCACGCAGTTGGCGCGCTGCAACAAGCGCGCACCGCGCCAGGCTAGCTCATCGAAATCTTCGGCTGGAAGGTTCAAGGCGACCAACTGCGCATCGAGCGCCAACTCCTGCGGTGCACCCTGCAGCAGTTTGAGCAAGGCCTCGGCCGAGCCGGCACGGCGCAGGGCCTCGGCCAGATCGGTTTCGCCCAGGGCGCGGGTCAGTAATTGCAGCAGGCGCAAGTGCTCGTCAGAGCGCGCAGCGATACCAATGGCCAAGTACACAATCTGCCCATCGCCCCAGTCCACACCCTCGGGGAACTGCAACAGACGCACGCCTGTGGTGTGCACCAGGTCGCGGGTCTGCGGCGTACCGTGGGGGATGGCGATGCCCTGGCCAAGGAACGTGGAACCTTGCGCCTCGCGGTCCTGCAACCCTTGCAGGTAGCCCTCGGCGACCAGTCCGTCGGCGACCAGGCGATCCGCCAGCAGGCGCAATGCGTGCGCCTTGTCGGGGGCCGTCTGGCCCATGGCTATCTGCTCCTTGGCGAGCTCGAACATGACCTTCTCCCTTTGCAGTTCCCGGATGGGTACTGGAGTATTGTTGTGAAATTCACGGAAATGGCCAGTTCAACCGCCTTGCACAGTGGGCAGCAGATGCAGAAAATCAGGAGGCTGAAACGTTTAATCTGACCAGGCGGCCACGTTACTCGATAATCTGCTGATGAAAAAGCCCCATCCTGTCGGACAATTGCGACAATGGTCGCCTGCGCTCGCTGGGGTATCAGGGTCAAACTGCCTGGTCATCGCCCACAGCCAGCTTTGGTCATAACAAGGAAAACTCGGTGAAACTCAGCGATATCGCCCGTCTGGCCGGTGTGTCCGTCACCACCGCCAGTTACGTCATCAATGGCAAGGCCGAACAGCAACGCATCAGCAACAGCACCGTGGAGCGCGTGCAGGCGGTGGTGCAGGCCCATGGCTTCACGCCCAACCCCCAGGCCGCTGGTTTGCGCAGCCGGCACACCCGTACGCTCGGCTTCATTCTCCCGGACCTTGAGAACCCCAGCTATGCGCGTATTGCCAAGCGCCTTGAGCAAGGCGCCCGGGCCCGGGGCTATCAGTTGCTGATCGCCAGCAGTGACGACCAGCCCGACAGCGAACGCCAGTTGCAGCAGCTGTTCCGGGCACGCCGCTGCGATGCCTTGTTCGTCGCCAGCTGCCTACCGCCGCAAGACCAGAGCTACCGCGAACTGCAAGACAAGGGCCTGCCGGTCATCGCCATCGACCGCGGTCTGGACCCCCGGTATTTTTGCTCGGTGATCAGCGATGACCATGATGCCAGTCGTCGTCTGGCGGCCAGCCTGTTGAGCACCGCGCCAAGCAGCATCGCCCTGATCGGCGCACGCCCTGAACTGTCGGTCAGCCAGGCCCGCGCCGGTGGTTTCGACGATGCGCTGCAGGGCTTTGCCGGTGAGGTGCGCCGCTACCAGGGCGAAGCGTTCAGCCGAGAGTGCGGGCAGCGGCTCATGCAGCAATTGATCGATGAGCTGGGCCACCTGCCCGATGCCTTGATCACCACCTCGTACGTGCTCCTGCAGGGGGTGTTCGACGCGCTGCACGCCCAGCCCATCGAATCGCGCCGGTTGCAGCTGGGCACTTTCGGCGACAACCAACTGCTCGATTTCTTGCCGCTGCCGGTCAATGCCATGGCCCAGCGTCATGGTGACATGGCCGCCAAGGCACTGGAGCTGGCACTTGCCGCAATCGAAGACAAACGCTATGAACCCGGCGTGCATGCGGTAGCGCGTACCTTCAAGCAGCGAATCGACGCACCATGAACCTGCGCCTGATCGACACCCACACGCACCTGGACTTCCCTGACTTCGACGCCGACCGCCCGAGCCTGATGGCCCGCGCAAGCGCGCGAGGCGTCGAGCAAATGGTGGTGCTGGGGGTTCATCAGGCCAACTTTCAGCGGGTATGGGACCTGGCCTGCAGCGACTCGCGCCTGGCGGCGGCGCTTGGCCTGCACCCGGTCTACCTTGAAGAGCATCAACCCTGCCACATCGAGCAGTTGCGCGCCTGGTTGGAGCGCTTGCGTGGCGACAGCCGTCTGTGTGCGGTAGGCGAGTTCGGATTGGATTACTACCTGCCTGAACTGGACAAGGTCCGTCAGCAACGGTTGTTCGAGGCACAGTTGCAAATGGCGTGCGATTTCCAGTTACCGGCCCTGCTGCACGTACGCCGCAGCCACGCCCAGGTGATTGCCGCCCTCAAGCGCTACAGGCCGATGCGGGCGGGTATCATCCATGCGTTCGCCGGCAGTTACGAAGAGGCACGTGAGTACATCAAGCTAGGCTTTCGGCTTGGGCTGGGCGGCGCGGCGACCTGGCCCCAGGCCGTGCGGCTGCGCCGTACGGTTGCCCGCTTACCGCTCGACAGCGTGGTGCTGGAGACCGACGCACCGGACATGGCGCCGGTCATGCATCCTGGGGTGCGCAACAGTCCCGAGCACCTGCCAGACATCGCCCACTCGCTGGCCGAGTCGATGGGCGTGCCCGTCGAGCAATTGGCCGAAGCGAGCACGCGCAACGCCTGCGAGCTGTTTGGTTGGCAAGCCCTGGGCTGACTCGCACAGGCCCGGCCTACGGGGTCAGGCCAACACGGTCCACAACGCGAAAGCGGCATACCACAGCACACCGCAACGCAGCACCAGGTCCCACAGGCTGTCCAGGCGCCGCGCCCCACCTTCATTGTCGCCGGCAGTGCCGGCATGACTGCCGTCATCTGCAATGCGCCCGATGCGGGCCACCAGGTGCGCGGCGCTGATATGCCAGTTCAACAGTTCGTGCAACATTTCGCGGGCAACGGCGACGAAGTTGCCGACCAAAGCAAAGCTCAATGCCACCACCCTGACCGGCACCCAGTCCATGAGATGGCGAAGCTGCTCGGCACGTTGCTGGAGTGCGGGTCGCTGACTGTGCGCTTGGCACAACGCCAGAAGGCGGTAAGCTAGCGCGACGGCCGGGCCCAGCAGGAAGTACCAAAAGATGACGGCGAAAAAGCCCTGATAGGCCTCCCACAGCAGCCTGCTTTGCAGGCGTTCGCGCAGGCTGCGGGGCCCATCGGCCACGACCCCCAGGTCACGTGCGGCCACGTGCAGCGCGGCCTGTTCATCGCCCCTGTGCCAGGCGTCACGCAAAGGCCCGAGGGAAGCCTTGGCATCGCCACGCCCCAGGCTATAGACCAGCACCAGAAGATGCACTGGCAAGGCCAGCAGGCCGTAGGCAACGGGTTCAAGCACATGCAACAGCAGTGACACCACCACCACCGGCGCCAGCACCACAGCGGCCAGCACCCACCCTGCAGGCAGCCCACCTCTGCGCTCAAGGCGCGCCAGTTCGCCAAGGAAGAAACCGTCACGCTGGACCAGATGGCGCAAGCCCGAAAACTTCTCGAACCACAGCACCAGGATCAATACCAGAAAACTCATACTTCAGCCCTCATTGCGCTGTAACGCCTGGCGGTACCGCTCCCAGTCGAAGGCAGGGCCGGGGTCGGTCTTGCGCTGGGGGGCGATGTCGCTGTG
Organism: Pseudomonas sp. I3-I5; assembly: GCF_022699445.1. Taxonomy (NCBI): domain Bacteria; kingdom Pseudomonadati; phylum Pseudomonadota; class Gammaproteobacteria; order Pseudomonadales; family Pseudomonadaceae; genus Pseudomonas; species Pseudomonas sp. I3-I5. The sequence continues at coordinate 3,848,597 of NZ_CP093940.1, forward strand.
CCCTTGAATACGCTCGGGGGTAATGGCCGGCCAGGCCTTACGGATGTGACGCGTCAAGCGGTCGAGGGTCAGGTACTGCGCCTCGGTATAGGGTATCTGGTCAGTGCCCTCGAGCTCGATGCCGATCGAGAAGTCGTTGCATCCCTCACGGCCGTCGAAACAGGAGACGCCCGCATGCCAGGCGCGGTCGTGCAACGAGACGAACTGGGTCACCGCGCCTCCACGCTCGATGAACAGGTGCGCAGATACCTTCAGGTGCTCGATGGTGGCGAAATAGGGGTGAGCGTTCGGATCGAGTCGGTTCTGGAAGAACGCCTGGACGTAACCGCCGCCGAAGTCGGCCGGCGGCAAGCTGATGTTGTGAAGCACCAGCAGAGAAATGTGCTCACCTTGCGGGCGAACATTGAAATTCGGTGAGGGGCAGTGGGTGATTCCGTCTCCGTGGAACCAGCCAGTGGCACGGTCCAATTGCATGGGGCCTGTCCTGAAAAGTGCTGCACAGAGCGTCAGTATGCCCTGCCGCCGCTGTCGTTGACACGGTAATCGTCACAAGGCGGCCTGCCCGCTCCTGCGTAAAGTCTCTATGACCGCTTCCAGGGCGCGCTCGAATAAAGGGCCGTCATCCAGTACGCGGACAGTGCCGGCTTCCAGGGCCTGGTCAAGGCCGGCGCCACTCCACTCCCGCACTTTCATGCCGCTGCGATTGGCAAAGACGAGCTTGTCGCAGCTGTCCAGGCGAGCCACTAACTTGCAGCGCTGGATGCCACCGTCATCGGACACTTCAATCCAGGTGCCCATGCGCAAGCGTTGCACCTTCTGCGAGACCTTGCCCTGCTCACCGGCCGGTTGCAGCCCAGGCCCGTCTGCCTCTTCGGCCAACGTCACCAGGATGTCCTGGGTAACCAGGATGTCGTTCTCGTCTATCTCGGCGTCACCTGCATAAGCACGTAGGTGCAGTTGTTGGAGTTTGCGGAAAAATTCACGGGTCACCAGCGAATCGGTGCCAACACTGGCCAGCCCATCGCGCAGTGACTTGAGCAACGGTGGTACCTGATGCATCAGGATCTGCGGCGCAAGCGATGGCATCACACTGGCCAGCAACGTATCGAGGGTCTGCAAAGCATTGCGCCAGCCCAGAGAGGTTTCTCCGTGCCTGAGCCAGGCCAGCATCATGACCTGGCTCCAGTTGTTGCTCAGCATCTGTACCACTGCCTGCGGCCACACACGTCCGCGCAGACGCTGGCTGAGCACCTGTTGCACCTGTCGCCTGGCGAGCGAGGCATTGGCCCGCCCTTCTTCGGCGTCCCGAGTGCGCTGCTCGAACAGCTCGGTACGCCGCCGTTCATGCTGGGTCTGCCCGAGAAAGTCCTCGAGCAGCTCACCGAACAGACGCGAGTCTTCGGCAAAATCGATGAGCAAGCGCTGAACCACATGTTCTGCGCGCAGTTGCAAGGCATCACCCTGCCCTTGCTCGCGCGGGTCGCAGCCGAGCCCCGCCGCCGCCAATTCGTTGAGCAGCCGTCGGGCGGGATGGCTGGCGCGGCTGAGCAGCCCCCTGTCCAGCAGCGCCACCTTGAGCAGCGGGATCTGCAGGCGCGCCAGCACTGCTCGCAGGCAAATGGGCAGATTGTCATCACTTGCAATGAACCTGAACACCTGCTCGATCAGGTTGATCATGTCTTCGTCGTCACCGCCAATGAAGCGGCGGGTACCGCTACGCACGCTGATGGTCAGCAGCAACTGCTCCAGTTGCTGGCCAAGGACGAAGTCATCAGCCGCGCCGGGCTCCGGCACATAGTGCTGCAGGTGTGAAAGCAGCCGCAGCAGATCGGCCCTGCTGACCTGCTGGGCGCCGGCCGGTGCACCCAGGCGAGGCGCCAACACCCCACGTGTCGATCGCAGAAGCGGCTGCAGGGAGGCGAACAAGGCCTCGCCTGCGGTATCGTCGGCCGCTTCAGGCTCATGATAGGAACGCTCGTCCGGCTCCGCCAGCAAGCAACTGTCTCCAGCTCGTCGGCAAGGCGTCGGTGGCAGCTGCCCCAGCACACCTGCCGCAATCAGTACCCTGTTGGCTTCGCCATAGATGACTTGCGCGTCGCACAGCACGTACCGTTCGAACAGCTTGAGCAGCACCAGCTTTACGCGCGGCCCTACACCCAGGCTTTGCCCGGCTTCGAGAAAGCAGCGGCACAGGGCAATAGGGTTCAAAGGGTTGCACTGCTCAGGCACATGACGTTCGAGCAGCGTCTGCAAGCGCAGGCCCAGTTGCTGTAAGGCGACGCCATCACGGGCCTTCACTCTGGCAACCATCGCTTCCACCGCTGCTGCGCGCTCGGACTGACCGGGGGTAGAAGACAAGGCGTGAACGATGGTTGCCGGGGCACGTTCAGGCTCAGGCTCGACCAAGCGCGCGAAGGCTTCATGGACGGTATCGAGAAACAGCCGCTCGATGCTCTTGCGTTTGAGCCGCAAGTCGCGCATGGCTTCGAAATACAGGTGCTGAGCGAACCGGTCAGCGGCCTTGTCCGCCATTTCGAACAGCGTATCGTCGGCATTGTCGAACAGCGCCTGCAAACCCTGACGCAGCTGCAAGGCGGCCTGATCGCGCACCTGCAGCAGCGCAATGGGCAGACTCGAAGGGGGCGTGCGCCGTCCATGTTCAGCCGCCGCCAAGGGCACTACCTTGCCCTCTTTGTGCATCCTGTACTCCTTGCAGGGTGTCGGGCCCAGACACGGCCGATTTCGCCAATAGCATGACGCCAAATATCAGACAGCATTATCAGGAATAATTCCTTTTACTGCCAGATACGTTTCCCTTGGTAAGTCTTGACCCTGAATAGGCAGTGATTGCTCAACCCGCTGCGTCATGGCAACCGACCACCGGCTGTACACACCTGCGCCCTGCCCTATAATCGCGGGCATCTCGCTTGTGGAGCCAACCATGCCTAATCTACGCCTTGCCGACCTCACCGCCGAAATCGAAGCCAACGTGCGCCGCGCGTTGCTGGAGGACATCGGTAGCGGCGACATCACCGCCCAGCTCATCCCGGCCGAGCGGCTGGCCAAGGCAACGATCATTACTCGCGAAGGGTGTGTGGTAGCCGGTACGGCTTGGGTCGATGCGGTGTTTCGTCAACTCGACCCACGCGTAGCCGTGCACTGGCAGGTGGTCGACGGCGATCGCGCCCAGCCCAACCAGCCGCTGTTTCATCTGGAAGGCCCGGCGCGGGCGCTGCTCAGCGGCGAGCGCAGTGCGCTCAATTTCCTGCAGATGCTGTCCGGGGTTGCCACGCGTGCGCGCACATTGGCGGATCTGGTAGAAGGCACGCAGGTACGGTTGCTGGACACCCGCAAGACTTTGCCTGGCTTGCGCCTGGCGCAAAAATACGCAGTGACCTGTGGCGGCTGCTACAACCACCGCATAGGCCTGTATGACGCTTTCCTGATCAAGGAAAACCATATTGCAGCCTGTGGTGGCGTCGCTGAAGCGGTACACGCCGCCCACCGCATCGCCCCCGGCAAGCCGGTGGAAATCGAGGTGGAAAGCCTGGAGGAATTGCATCAGGCGCTGAGTGCTGGCGCCGACATCATCATGCTCGATGAGCTGACGCTCGATGAGATGAAGCAAGCCGTCGGCATCACAGCCGGCAAGGCGAAGCTGGAGGCCAGCGGCGGCGTCAGCGAAACGACCCTGCGGGCCATTGCCGAAACCGGTGTGGATTACATCTCGATAGGTTCGATGACCAAGGATGTGCGAGCGGTCGACCTGTCGATGCGCCTTAGCTTGTAACACGGGGCCGCCAGGCGGCCCCGATCGAAGGATCAGAACGAGGCGTTGGCCAGGCCGTCCAGGTAGCGCTCGACGTCCAGCGCAGCCATGCAGCCCGCACCGGCCGAGGTGATGGCCTGACGGTAGACATGGTCAGCCACGTCACCTGCGGCGAATACGCCCGCGACGTTGGTGGCAGTGGCGTTGCCTTCACGGCCGCCGCTGACCACCAGGTAGCCGTCCTTGAGGGTCAGCTGGCCTTCGAACAGCGAGGTATTCGGGGTGTGGCCGATGGCGATGAACACGCCGTCTACCTTGATCTCGTCGCTGCTGCCATCGTTGTTCTTCAAGCGCGCGCCGGTCACACCCATGTTGTCGCCCAGGACTTCATCCAGGGTAGCGTTCAGCTTGAGCTCGATCTTGCCTTCGGCAACGCGGGCATGCAGCTTGTCGATCAGGATCTTCTCGGCGCGGAAGGTATCGCGGCGGTGCACCAGGGTTACCTTGCTGGCGATGTTGGCCAGGTACAGCGCCTCTTCAACGGCCGTGTTGCCGCCGCCAACCACCGCGACCGGCTTGTTGCGGTAGAAGAAGCCATCGCAGGTGGCGCAGGCCGATACACCCTTGCCCATGAACGCTTCTTCCGACGGCAGGCCCAGGTAACGAGCGCTGGCACCAGTGGCCACGATCAGGGCGTCACAGGTGTAGGTGCCGCTGTCGCCGGTCAACGTGAACGGCTTGTTGGCCAGGTCTACGGCGTTGATGTGGTCGAAGACGATTTCAGTTTCGAAACGCTCGGCGTGTTCCTGCATGCGTTGCATCAGTGCAGGGCCGGTCAGGCCGTGCGGGTCGCCCGGCCAGTTGTCGACTTCGGTGGTGGTGGTCAACTGGCCACCGGCCTGCATGCCAGTGATCAGCAGCGGCTTGAGGTTGGCACGGGCCGCGTAGACCGCTGCGCTGTAACCGGCAGGGCCGGAGCCCAGAATGATGACGCGCGAATGACGTGCTTCGGACATGTCGAACTCCTGTCGAGCGGGCTGTAAGGGCCAGCTGTGCAAATGAAGTAGGGCCTGCACCACGGGCAGGCCTGTGACGCTGAAATATGAGCGCACTGTAGCGAGGTGGCAAAGAGTAAGGAAATATCCTTAGACAATCCACCTCATAGCCATCGTCTATGTGCGTCTTTGCGTTGGCAGGGTCGAACCTTGGCTTTTGTTACCGCCGGTTTCACCCAGATGGCGCAGCTTCCGCATCACCCCGAAACTCGGTAATGTCTGCCGACTACCTTTTCTGCGGAGTGATACATGCAAGCCCCCGTTCTTTCCGGGCCACAGTACCTGCGCGAAGGCCTGAAGCTGATCCTGAGCCCTGGCCTGCGCTTGTTCGTGCTGCTGCCGCTGACCATCAACCTGCTGCTGTTCGGTGGTCTCATCTATTTTGCCGGCCACCAGTTCAGCCAGTGGCTGGACGCGCTGGTGCCCACGCTGCCAAGCTGGCTGAGCTTCCTGACCTACATCCTCTGGCCCTTGTTCGTGGTGCTGCTGGTGTTGATGGTGTTCTTCACCTTCACCTTGGTGGCCAACATCATCGCGGCACCGTTCAATGGCTTCCTGGCTGAAAAGGTGGAAGTGGTGGTGCGCGGCGACGATCATTTCCCAGCCTTCAGCTGGGCAGAGCTGCTGGCGATGATCCCCCGCACACTGGGCCGCGAAATGCGCAAGCTCGGCTACTTCCTGCCACGCGCCACCGCCTTGTTCATCCTGTCGTTGATCCCGGTGGTCAACGTGGTCGCCGCGCCGCTTTGGCTGATTTTCGGCGTATGGATGATGGCCATCCAGTACATCGACTACCCGGCCGACAACAACAAGATGAGCTGGCAAGACATGCTCGCCTGGCTGCGGGAGAAGCGCTGGCAGTCCCTGGGCTTTGGCGGGGTGACTTACCTGGCGTTGCTGATCCCGGGGGTGAATGTGGTGATGATGCCGGCGGCGGTGGCGGGGGCGACGTTGTTCTGGGTGCGCGAGAACGGCAATGCACGTGTCGTGAGCACCCCTGCGCATCGGGCCTGAGCCTGCCCCAGGCGTAACCCTACCCCATCTACAGGAGCAGACCATGAACCGCTTCAGCCCCGCCAAACTCAAGCTGTCGAAATGGACCGCAACGCAGCCGGTAAACCGTGAAAAGCACTTCCTGGTCACCGACCTGGAGCATGACGAAGCGGGCGTGCTGCTGCGCGTGGAACTGCAGGCGGTGCACAGTGGGCGCAGCGAGTGGCTGGATTGGCGGGTGCTGCGCGACGCCCAGGTGTGGGCGATGGGCTGGCGGTGAGCGCGTAAACCGGCCGTGTGCCTTTCAGGCAGCGGCTAACCTTGTACGTGTCCAAGCAGACGGCTGCGTGTCGCTTGGTTCAGGGTCACCACTGGCCTGCAAAACTGCCCAGCATCACTGCCCCAGGCGGCTGGAGAACTGCCCCACCACATCCACCACCCGCCTGGCCCCTTCCTGGATTTCCTCGATCACGCTTCCGGTCTGGTCCGCCAGCGCGCGGCCTTCTTCGGCCTGACGCTTGCTGGTGTCGATGATCGACACCGCAGCCTGGGCCAACTGCTCGTTTTGCTGCACCACACGGGCTATTTCCTCGGTAGCCGTACTGGTGCGCGAGGCCAGCTGACGCACCTCATCGGCCACCACCGCAAAGCCCCGCCCCTGCTCGCCAGCGCGGGCGGCTTCGATGGCGGCGTTGAGCGCCAGCAGGTTGGTCTGCCCGGCGATATCGCTGATGGTCTTGATGATCGAACCAATGACCCGCGACTGGGTGTCCAGCGCCTGGATGCCTTCGGCAGCCTGAAGCATCGAGGCTTCCAGCCCGCGCATGACGCTGACGCTCTGCCCGACCACCTCGGTGGCCCGGCGGGCGCTGGTGTCCGTTTCCCGCGAGGTGTTGTAGGCAACGTCCGCCGCCTGGGCCACTGCTTGCTCCTGGTTCACCTGTTCGGTGATGACCGTGGCGAACTTGACCACTTTGTAGAGCTCATCGTGGGCGTTGAAGATCGGGTTGTAGGACGCTTCCAGCCAGATTACCCGGCCGTGAGCATCGATCCGCCGAAAGCGCTCGGCAATGTATTCACCGCGACGAAGCTTGTCCCAGAATGCCTGGTAGCCCGGTGCATTGACCTCGGCAGGTTCGCAGAACATACGGTGGTGCTTGCCACGGATTTGATCCAGCCGGTACCCCACTGCCGACAGGAAGCGTTCGTTGGCGGTCAGGATCATGCCATCGAGGTCGAACTCGATGACCGCCGTCGAGCGCATCAACGCCTTGATCAGGCTCTCGTGCTCGCGGGAGGTGACGATGGTTCGGGTCAGGTCGCTCGAATGCAGGGTGAAATACTTGATGCGCCCGTCGCTACCCTTCACAGGTTGCAGGATCGTACGCAGCCAGGCTTCCTGGCCGTCCCCGCGCAGCAGGCGAAACGCGCCATTGAAATGCTCGCCCCGGCTGATGGCATTTTTCATGCGCTGGTGAAAATCCAGCGACTTGACGTGGGCAGGCACGATGTCTTCGATGTTGCGCCCAAGCAACTGGTCGGCCCTATACAGCATCTCGGTTTCGAAATTGCCATTGACCAGTTCGATTCGACCGGCCGGATCGAGTTGCAGCACCAGCATTTCGCTGTCAAGGCTGCTCTTGATTTGGTCGATGATCATCAGTTCTTCACGCAACTGCCGGATTTCTTGCTTGAGCTTGTTGTTGAACATCACCGCTCTCCTGGAGCGTGGGGGCGAATGCAACTGCATCGGCGGGGAACTGCGCCTCTTGAGTGCAGCCTCGATGAATATTCGTGCGCGTCATCGGCCGTCGTGAGCCATGCATCATGCAGGCGTCACCTCGCCGTCATACCCCGGCAATGCAGCAAGTGGATAGTCAGTTCATGAACACACCTGCTCTGCACATCTGCCTGGTCAGCGACACCTTCGCCCCGCACATCAACGGCGTGGCCTGCATTCTTTTGAACCTGAGCGAAGGGCTGCGCCTGCGTGGCCATCAGGTCAGCGTCGTCCGCCCCCGCCAGCCAGGGGAGCAGGCTTCGGGCCACAACCCTGGTGTGCGACTGTGGCGCGATTGGCCACTGCCCGGCTACACGGGGTTGCAACGCGGCGGGGTCTCCCTGCATACGCTAACAAGGCACTGGCGCCGGCAACGGCCTGATGTCATCTACATCGCCACTGAAGGCCCCGTGGGGCTGAGCGCATTGCGCACCGCTCGGCGGTTAGGGATCGCCGTTGTCAGCGGATTGCATACCCACGTTGCGCACCCTTCAGGGCAATACGGCATGGGCGTGGTAGCACGCCTGCTAAGCCTTTACCTGCGCTGGTTTCATCACCGGGCCGTCTTGACCCTCGTGCCCAGCTTGAACCAACAGCGTTGGCTCGAGCGCCGCGGCTTCGAGCGGCTGGTGCACATGGAGCGCGGCGTAGATGCGGAGCTGTTCAACCCGGCTCGTCGCAGCCAGGCGCTGCGCGAACGCTGGGGGCTGGGCCACGATGATATCGCCGTCCTGCATGTGGGACGGTTGGCACCGGAGAAAAACCTGGGGCTTTTGCAAAGCTGTTTCGAAGCTCTGCAGCGGGCTCTGCCACAGCGAAGATTACGCCTGATCCTGGTGGGGGACGGGCCACTGCGGGGGAAGCTGCTGCAGCAGGTCCCCGAGGCTGTCTTATGCGGGGTCCAGCGAGGCGAACAACTGGCCGAGCACTATGCCAGCAGTGATCTGTTTCTGTTTCCGAGCCTGACCGAGACGTTTGGCAATGTGGTGCTCGAAGCCATGGCGTCAGGGTTGGCGGTGGTCGCTTATGACCAGGCAACGGCCGCGCAGCACATCGGCCATGGCCACAATGGTGCGCTGGCCATGCCAGGCGACGTGGCAGCATTCATCGATGCTGCTTGCTGGCTGCTGCAAGACAGCGAGACCCTGCGGCGGGTGAGGCTCAATGCGCGGCAGCATGCCAGCCATCAGGGGTGGTCGAAAATCGTCGATCAGTTCGAAGCGCACCTGCTCAGCGCCTCACTGAGCACTCATGGGCGCCAAGCTACCTCGATGCAGCCACTGCCGCCGCTGTGAAGCCACCGCCGCGGCCAAGGCGAGCACCCGGTGCGTGATTAGCCAAGGGCCTTCTCGATGGCCTGGACCACCGCAGGATCATCCGGCGCCGTGCGTGGAGAGAAGCGCGCCAATACCCGCCCGTCCTTGCCCACCAGGAATTTCTCGAAATTCCAGGTGATGTCCCCCGGAAACTCCGCGCCCTCGCCCGCCAGAAGGCGATACATCGAGTGACGCTGGGGCCCATTCACATCGAGCTTGGCGCTCAGCGGAAAGCTCACGCCATAGTTCACGCGGCAGAACGCCTGGATCTGCGCTTCGCTGCCCGGCTCCTGCCCTGCGAACTGATTGCAGGGCAGGCCAAGGACCGTGAAACCTTTGTCCTTGTACGTTTGGTAGAGCTGCTCAAGCGCCGCGTACTGAGGTGTCAGGCCGCACTTGGAGGCCACGTTGACCACCAGCACTACCTGCCCCTTGTACGGTTTCAAGGACAGATCGCCACCGTCAAGCGCGTTCAACTTCAGGTCGTGAAATGCACTCATGCTGTAATCCCCTTTTCAGGTCGCCGACGGCACCTGGGCAAATTGCGCCCACTAAAAAGGCGTTCGTTCAAGCCGTCGCCTTCCTTGGGAAGGCAGGGCGGCTTGCCCGAACGCCTGGCGACTTTCTGAGCTTAGCGCAGAAAGATCAGTGGTGATGGCCACCTTCACCGTGGATGTGACGGTGAGCAATTTCTTCTTCGCTGGCGTCACGCACGTTAACGACCTTGACCTGGAAGTTCAGGCGCTGGCCGGCCAGTGGGTGGTTGCCATCGACGGTCACGTCGTCGCCGTCCACGTCACGGATGGTCACGATCTGCATCTGGCCATCGGGGGCCGATGCGTGGAACTGCATGCCCACTTCCAGCTCGTCGACGCCTTCGAACAGGCTGCGGTTCAGGGTGCTGACCAGCTCGGCCAGGTATTCGCCGTAGGCGTCTTCAGGCTCGATGGAAACGGTCAGCTCGTCGCCGGCCTGCTTGCCTTCCAGGGCCTTTTCCAGGCCTGGGATGATGTTGCCGGCACCTTGCAGGTAAACCAGCGGCGCGCCACCGGCGGAGCTGTCGATGGTCTCCCCGGCGTCGTTAGTCAGGGTATAGTCGATGGAGACAGCCTTGTTGGCGGCGATCAGCATGGGGCAAGACCTTTTGCAAAAGAATGTAGAACGCACAAGTGTAACCAAGCCATCGCCCGATTGCGAACCTCGCCTGGATCCGCCCATGTCCATCAGTCGGATCATCGGTTTTTCCCAGGATGCCGAAGGCCACTGGTTCTTCCAGTTGAGCTGTGGCCACACCCAGCACCTGCGCCACGTGCCGCCCTGGCAACTGCGCCCATGGGTGCTCGACCCCGAACAGCGTGCGCAGCGCATCGGCCAGGCGTTCCCGTGCGGTTGGTGCGCACAGGGTCCCGATAGCGCTACCCTTGATCGCTGATCCCTTGCACCGCTTATTTCGAGAAGCACGCATGCAGACTTTTTTCATCGCACCAACCGACTTTGGCGTCGGCCTTACGTCCATCAGCCTGGGCCTTGTGCGCACGCTGGAGCGCGCCGGCCTGAAAGTGGGCTTCTTCAAGCCTGTTGCCCAGCCCCACCCAGGCGACACCGGCCCGGAGCGCTCCACCGAGCTGATCGCACGTACCCATGGCATCATGCCGCCGACGCCCTTGAGCCTTGCCCAGGTCGAACGGATGCTGGGCGATGGCCAGCTGGACGAACTGCTCGAGTCGATCGTTCGCTTGTACCAGCAGGCGTGTGTGGGCAACGACGTGGTCGTGGTCGAGGGCATGGTCCCTACCCGTCACGCCAGCTACGCAGCACGCGTAAACCTGCACCTTGCCAAGAGCCTGGATGCCGAAGTGATCCTGGTATCTGCCGCCGAACAGGAAGTGCTCAGTGAACTGTCCGGCAGGGTCGAGCTACAGGCCCAGCTGTTCGGAGGTCCGCGCGACCCCAAGGTGCTGGGCGTGATTCTGAACAAGGTGCGCACCGACCAGAGCATGGAGCAATTCTCGACGCGCCTGCGTGAGCACTCGCCGCTGCTGCGCGGCGATGACTTCCGCTTGATCGGCTGCATTCCCTATCAACCAGAGCTCAACGCCCCGCGCACGCGCGATGTGGCAGAGCTGCTCGGGGCTCAGGTCCTCAATGCCGGTGACTACGAACAGCGGCGCATGACCAAGATCATCATCTGCGCCCGCACGGTGGCCAACACCGTGCCGCTGCTGACATCCGGGACCTTGGTGGTGACGCCCGGCGATCGCGACGACATCATCCTTGCCGTGAGCCTGGCAGCCATCAACGGCGTGCCGTTGGCAGGCCTGCTGCTGACCAGCGACAGCAAGCCCGATGCGCGTATCCTGGGGCTGTGCCGCGGGGCGCTACAGGCCGGGTTGCCGATCCTGTCGGTCAGCACAGGGTCCTACGACACCGCAAACCAGCTCAATGCCCTGAACCGGGAAATCCCGGTCGATGACCGCGAGCGTGCCGAGTTCATCACCGACTTCGTAGCCAGCCACCTCGACGGCGCCTGGTTGAGCCAGCGCTGCGGCGCGCCGCGCGAGATGCGCCTGTCGCCAGCCGTGTTCCGCTATCAACTGATCCAGCGCGCGCAGCAGGCCAACAAACGTATCGTCCTGCCCGAAGGTGCCGAGCCGCTGCTGGTGCAGGCAGCGGCCATCTGCCAGGCTCGCGGCATTGCCCGCTGCGTGCTGCTCGCCAAGCCTGAAGCGGTCGATGCCGTGGCCCGCGCACAGGGCATCACCCTGCCCGAAGGGTTGGAAGTTTTGGACCCGGACCTGATCCGCCAGCGCTATGTCGAGCCCATGGTGGCGCTGCGCAAAAGCAAGAACCTCAACGCACCGATGGCCGAGCAACAGCTCGAAGACCCGGTGGTCATCGGCACCATGATGCTAGCCCTGGATGAAGTCGATGGCCTGGTCTCGGGCCTGGTGCACTCGACGGCCAACACCATCCGCCCTGCATTGCAGTTGATCAAGACCGCACCGGGCGCCAGCCTGGTCTCTTCGGTCTTCTTCATGTTGTTCCCGGACCAAGTGCTGGTCTACGGCGACTGCGTGATGAACCCCCACCCCAATGCCGCCGAACTCGCCGAAATCGCGCGCCAGAGCGCTGCATCGGCGCTCACCTTCGGTATCACGCCACGGGTAGCGATGATCAGCTATTCGAGCGATTCGGCAAGCGACGAGGAAGTGGAGAAGGTGCGCGAGGCCACACGCATGGCCAGGGATGGCGGCGAGCAACTGATGATCGACGGGCCGTTGCAATACGATGCGGCCGTGAACCCTGCCGTTGCACGCGACCTGGCGCCGGGCAGTCAGGTGGCCGGCCGCGCCACGGTGTTCGTGTTTCCGGACCTGAACACCGGCAATACCACGCACAAGGCGGTGCAGCGCAGCACCGACGGCGTGAGCCTGGGGCCCATGCTGCAGGGGCTGCGCAAGCCAGTGAACGATCTACCGCGCGGGGCGCAGGTCGATGACATCGTGCACACCATTGCGCTGACCGCCATCCAGGCGAGCGAAGTGCGCTAAATGCGGGGGGCCATCAAGCGCCCCCCCAACTCGGTCAGGGATACTGCTGAACCTGGCCTTGCTGCTGGTCGTATTGCTGGCCAGGAATCGGCTTGAGGTTCACTTCCACGCGGCGGTTCTGCGCGCGGCCATTGGCATCGGCGTTGCTGGCGATGGGTTGATCCGGGCCCATGCCACGCACGGTGACCCGCGAGGCGTCCACACCCTGGGAGGTCAGGTAGCTGCTGACTGCCTGGGCACGGCGCTGGGACAGGTCCATGTTGTGCTGGCGGCTACCGGTGCTGTCGGTGAAGCCCACCACTTCGATGTTGTTCTGGTTGAACTGCTTGAACGAGCCGGCCAGGTTGTTCAACGGCGCGTAGAAACTTGGCGAGATGTTGGCCGAGTCAGTGGCGAAGGTGATGTTGCCGGGCATGATCAGTTTGATCTGATCGCCCTGGCGCTGAACCTCGACACCGGTGTTGGCCATTTTCGCGCGCAGTTCGGCTTCCTGCTTGTCGGCGTAGTAGCCGTAGCCAGCCGCCGCGGCGCCTATGGCCGCAGCACCGATCAGTGCGCCCTTGCCACGGTGGTTGTGATCGATCGCGGCGCCGGCCACGGCACCGGCCAGGGCACCCAGGCCTCCGTACTTGGCGGTCTTGCTCATGCCGCCGCCATCTTGCCCCTGGTTCTCATAGGGGTTCTGCCCCGCACAGCCGGTCATCAGGGCAGCAGTGGTTGCGACGATAATCAGGCGACGCATGGTGAACATGGGCAAGCTCCTCGTATTGATCATGTAGGCCGTAGGTCTGGAACGGCTCTATGTCAGGCTTGGAGTGTCTTGCCGGGTGAAAATTCCGCACCCGCCTGCGCATTTCTGCACCGCCCTGCTCACTCCTCAGGGCAAGTACAACCGGAATAGGCCGCCTCCAAGCGCACCCCCGTTGGAGATGTCGATGCGGCCCTGTACGCCGCCGCTTTCATGCAAGGCCGCAATACGCGCAGCGAAATACAAGCCAAGGCCCGTGCTACCACTGGTGGAGTCGATGCCCTGGATGTATTCCTGTTGCCGTTCGATCATGCGCGCCGGGTAGCCGGGCCCGTCATCGTTGATGCAGATGACCAGTTGGTTGTCTGCCTCTTCGATGGTAATCAGCAGGGCCTTTTCGGCGAACCGCGTGGCATTGGTGATGACGTTGGTCACCACCGAGGCCACCAGTTCACGGTCGAAGAAGCCCAGGGGATTATCGGTATCGATGCGCCAGTTCGCCTCGATGGCATTGTGTTGCAGCACTTCTTCATGGGCCGCCAACTGCGCTTCGATGAAGTCGTCGAGTTCGTGGTAGTCCGGGCACACCGGCAGTTGATTAACGCCGAGCTTGTACAAGCCCAGCAACTGCACCAGCATGCCATTGAGGTGCCGGAACTCATGTTCCATCACCCCCTGTTCCGCGCCACCGCGCAGCTCTTCAGGCAAGCGCTGGACCCACTGGCTGTGGGACTGGATCAGTGCCGAGAGCGAATTCTTCAGGTCGTGCACGGTGGAGGCGATCACCGTGGAAAAATCCAGCCCCTGATTATCAAGATTCATGCGCCGAACACCCGGGTATGCAGTTTGCGGTAGCGGTCATAGCGATTATCGCTGGCGGGGATACCGGCCACGCTCGTCAAGGCGTCGCGGCACTCCTGCATGATCGCAGGCTGAGGATTCTCTCCGCCAATGCGCAGCAGCGCCTGGGCGGTATTGAGGGCGATACTGATGTTCCTGGGCTGCAGGCCCAACGCTTTACGGAACAGCTGCAACGCCTCGCCGAGCTGACCTCCCTGGTAACTGCGCACGCCTTGACGATTGAGCGTGACGGCTTCGGTAATGGCGTTCAGCACGCTGGGGTCATCCGTCAGCTGGCCTACTCGTTCCATGACCTTGGGGTCGTCGCCATAACTCTCCACACAGCTTCTGAGCACGCCGATGGCCGCGGCATCCTGCCCCGATGCCTGTAATTGCCGAGCAACGGTCAGGGCCGCATCGACCGAGAAGAACTGGTTCATCTTTTCCAGGCGCTGGACGGCCTGGTCGGTCAGCTTGGCAGCGGTCTCCGGGTCACCGGCCTGCTGCAGGCTGGCAGCTTTCATCATGCGGGCACGCACCTGAAGGCCCTGGTCTTCCGGGTTTTCCTTGGCCACCTCGCTGAGCGTGGTGTTGATCTCGACCCGGGTGCGCGCGTCCAGGCCAAAGCCTGCATTGCGGCTCATCAACGCCTGCACCAGGCCCAGGTTATTCTCGGCATCCTTGTAGCGTGAGCTCTGCCCTTGATTCACGGCATGCCGGAACGCCTTGGACGCGCTGTCGAAGTCTTCGTTGGCCAACGCCAGCTTGCCCAGCTTCGATTGGCGCCGAACCGATAACGGCGAGAGGCGCACGGCCTCCTCCAACAGCCCTTGGGCGCGCTTGGTTTCGCCTTGCGCCTCCAGCACATCGGCCATGCCATCGTAGAGACTGGGCATGATCGGGAAGGCCTTGAGCGCCTGCTCGTAGACGGCCTGGGCCTGGGCAAGCTGCCCGCGCTTGTGCATCAAGCTGCCCAATGCCGCGTACACCCAGGGCTGCGGGCGGCTGGCGAGAATGGCCTTGAGAAACTTCTCGAGTTCTTCGAAGCGGTTGAGGTTGCGCAGCGCATCGGCCCGGTAGCGCAGGCACAGCGGCGCCAGGCGCGGGTCGCGCTTGCACAGCTCGGCGCAGGCTGCCAGCACTTCACCAGGGCGATTGCGGTCCAGCGCCTGGAGGATCGGCTTTAGCAGTGCCTTGCGTTGGTAGAGTTTTTCCACCCGCTGGGCAAGGCCTACCCGGTTGAAGGGCTTGGTCAGGTAGGCGTCGGGCTCGTGCTCGATGGCGCTGAGCACAATGGCCTGGCTGCTTTCGGCGGTGACCATGATGAACACGCATTCGTGGCTGATGTGCTTGTCGATGATCAGGTCTTCGAGCACCTGCTGGCCGTTTTTCTTGCCATCCCCCAAGTGAAAGTCTTGCAGGATGCAGTCATAACGCTTCTGGGCGCACATGCGCAGCGCCTGCTCGCCACTGTCGGCGGTGTCCACGTCGCGAACGCCCAGCTCGCGCAGCATGGAGCGGGTCGACGTGCGAAAGTCGGTGAAGTCGTCAACGATCAGAAAACTCTTTTGCCCGAACTGCAGCATCAACACGACCTGCCCTGGAAGAAATGGAAAGATGGCACGAGGCGAACCACCGAACGCTGTATCGGCAGGCGGTCGGAAAAGATAAGCGAGGTGTACGCGCCACTTGCAAGGTGGCATCAGGCCAGCATTTTAGCTACCCGCCGCATGCCCTGCCACTCTCACTCCAGCAAGCCAAGCGCCTTGGCCCTGGCCACGGCTTGGGTGCGGCGCTCTACCCCCAGCTTGCTGTTGATGTGGCTGGCGTGCGTCTTGACCGTGTGCAGCGAAATGAACAGCCGCTCGCTGATCTGCTGGTTAGACCAGCCCTGGGCGATCAGCTCCAGCACTGCCCGCTCGCGGCTACTGAGCGCATCAGCACTGGCGCTGGTGCATGGCAAGCCGGGCAGGCGCTCAAGCAACTGGGCCCTAACCGGACAGTTTTCGCTGCTCTGGACCTGATCGCGCAGCCACTGCGGGTAGCGTTGCAGCAGCTCCTGAAACGGCTGCAACACACCGCCCCTGGCCGCCTGCAGCAGTGTCGGCAGCAAGCGTGCTGCCTGCGCCTGATGCCCCTGATCCAGGTGCAAGGCGATCAAGGGGCACAAGGCGCTGACCATCAGCATCATGCCCCCACAACCCTGGCCGCGCTCGGCAAGCTGTTCAAGGTTGCGCGCCGCCTCTGCTTCACGCCCCTGAATGCGGTCGAGCGCGGCTTGCTGCAAAGCGACATGGCAGGGCAACAACGGGTGAAATTCGGGCGCCAGTGCCGCCTGCGCGCCGCCGTAGGTCTGCCCCAGGCGCGACAGCCAGGATTCGGCGAGATCCATGCGCCCTTGCGCGAGCCAGAGCTCGCATTTGACCAGGGTGATCATCGCCAGGTAGTACACCGGGGGCACATCCCAGATATGCATCAGACGTTCGGCTTCGGCGAGTTCCGTGAACGCCTCGGCAAAGCGCCCTTCCCGGCCGTCGAGCATGGCAATCACGCAATGACCGATGAGCACACTGATGTCGCGGCAGGCACGTGCCTCGCCCAGGCCACCACGCAGCCGAGCAAGCCCCTGCTCCGGGCACAGGTGTGCGACCAGCAGATACCCTTCGTACAAGGTCAGCCGCGCCCGGATCGCATACAACCGCTGTGCGGACAACCCGTGCAAACGCTGTAGCCCTTCGCGCACTTCGCCCAGTGCTCGCACAACCTCGCCTCGGGCGTGCAATACCCGGGCCCTGTCATAGTGGGCCAAGGCCTCGAACAATGGGTTGCCCACGCGCTGCGCCAGCTCCAGCGCTTCTCGGTTCCAACCGCGCGCACGCCAGAAGTCGCCCTCGGCGATTGCCAGGTTCGACAATGTCGACAGGCACACCAGGCGCTGGCCATACCGTTTGCAGGGCAGGCTCTGCAGTGCTTCGGTGCAGCAAGTCAGGGTGCGTTCACGATCGCCTCGGCCTCTGGCGATCACGCCGCTCAGTGCCAGCCACTGGGCGAGCATGGACTTCTGGGCAGTGGCAGAAGGCGCCGGCAGAAAGCGCCCCAGATGGCTTGCCAGTTCCTCGGCAGCGTCGAGCTGGCACGCCAGGCCAAGGGCCCAGCTGTACAACACGATCAGGCGCGGTGTGCTGACCAGCAGGCTGTCAGGCAGGTCCATTTTCCAACGCAGCAACATGGCGACGTTCTGCTCGGCCAGCAACTGCTCTTCGGACAGGCTTTGCACGAGGTCGGCCGCCGCGTTCAGGTCGCCCCCGCGCAACGCCTGCTCCACCGCCTCATCCAGCAAGCCTTGGGCCTGGAACCAGCAAGAGGCACGCAGGTGCCGCTCGGTCAAAGGCTCGCGTGCCTGGCGGCTGCGAAGCAGATCGGAGAACAGGTGGTGGTAGCGAAACCACCGGCCATGCTCATCCAGGGGCACCAGAAACACCTGGTGCGATTGCAGAAAATCCAGGATCGCGTTGCTGTCCTGTTGCAGCCGTACCGCGTCGCATAGAGGCGCGCAGAAGCGTTCCAGGCACGCCGTCTCGTCGAGAAAGCGCTGCACAGGCGCAGGCAGTATGTCGATCACTTCTTCGAGCAGATAATCGCGGATCAGGCCTTCGCCACCGTGCAACGCCTGGGGCAGAACGTTTTCATCGCTCGACTCGCTGGCGGCCAGCTGCCAGAAACGCAGCCCGGCCACCCAGCCATCGCTGCGCTGGATGAGGTTGTCCAGCGCTTGGCCACGCAGGCCAGTGGGCCTGCGCCCCAGCACCGCCAGCGACTCCTCGGCGGTCAGTCGCAGGTCCTGCTCGTTCAGTTCGGCCAATTGCCGGCAGAGGCGAAGGCGTGCCAGGTGCCAGTCCGGGCGCTGACGACTGGTCACCAGCAACACAAGGCCTGCGGGCAAGTGGTTCAGGAAGAATTGCAGGCAGTGGTCCAGGACGGGCCCCTGGGCAAGGTGGTAGTCGTCCAGCACCACCAGCAAGGGCGACTCACTGCGCAGGTTCAGCGCCAACGCGTCGAGCACCGTGCCAAGCCACGGCTCGAACGCGAACGGCTGGTGGCGCTGGCGCATCTTCAACAGCGCCATCGCCTGCCCATCCATGGCTGGGCAGTGCTGCTGCAACCCGTCGAGCAGACGCTCCAGAAAGCGCCCGGGATCGGCATCTCGCTGGCTCAAGCCCAACCACAGCGTGCGCCAGTGGGCAGGCAGCGTCTCGCAGAACTCGATGGCCAGTGAACTCTTGCCGAAGCCCGCGGGCGCACTGATCAGCAGCAACCGCCCGCCCAGCCCGGCTTGCAGGCGCTGGCACAGACGCTGACGCGGGACATGGCCGTCGGGCAAGGGCGGTCGAAAGAAATGCTCGTCCATCAGGCCCACGGCCTGGCTGGTGCATCCATGCGTACGGGACAGATCTGTCATGGCCGGCTCGTTCTGGGTGGAAAAATACGGCGTAAGGGTGGTTGCGAGACTAGCGGTTAACGCCCTGCATTTGAAGTTGGCGGGGAGACTGCGTCGGAAAAAGACTACGACAAAAAGCAACAGCGCCGGTCGACGCAGGCTGGGATGGGGGCTTTGGCGGGGTATTCAGACGGTTTATCGCACCGGCCTGGCGCATCTGCTGGGACTGGCACCCTTGCATGGGCGCGATGGGGCCACCGAGCGTGGCCCCATCATTTTATGGCTTCGCTGTCAGCGGATGCCCGACTGACGCAGGGCCGCAGGCTGGAAGTCGGCCTTGCTGGCAGTAAAGTTGAAGTTGTAGGCACGCTTTTCTTCGTTCTTCATGCCCAAGGCCAGGTAGCGCCCCGATTGCAGGTCATAGATGGCTTCCAGGGTGATCCATGGTACCTCGACGTTGTAGTACGGCTGCGAATGGGCTTCAGAGACGCGCCACAGCTGGTTGCGCCCGTCATACTGGTCGATCACGGCAGCTTGCCAGGTGTCTTCGTCGATGTAGAAGTCACGCTTGGCGTAGATATGTCGCTGGCCGGGCTTGAGTGTGGCCACCACATGCCAGACGCGGCGCAGCTCGTAGCGGGCCAGGTCCTGGTTGATGTGCCCTGCCTTGATGATGTCGGCGTACTTGAGCTTCGGGTCGTCGAGCTTGAAGGCGTTGGAGGCGATGTACAGCTCCTTTTTACCTTCGAGCTTCCAGTCATAGCGGTCCGGAGCGCCGTTGAACATGTCCAGGTTATCGGAGGTGCGCAGGCCGTCGGCAGCCGTCCCCGGGCCGTCGTACGACACCTGCGGCGCCTGACGTACGCGGCGTTGGCCGGCGTTGTAGATCCATGCCTTGCGCGGTTCCTTGACCTGGTCGAGGGTTTCGTGAACGAGCAGCACGGTGCCTGCAAGGCGTGCCGGCGCGGTCACTTCCTGCTTGAAGTAGAACAGGATGTTGCCTGGATTGTTGGGGTCGTAGTCTTTCATCCGATCACGGAACACGAACTGATCAGAGAAAGACACCGGGTTGAAGGAACCATTCTGCTGCGGGGTCGCCTGGATGACCTGGCGGCTCACACTGCCACCGCGGTAGCGAGTGATGTGGTTCCAGATCACTTCCAGCCCGTTCTGTGGGATGGGGAACGGCACTGCCGTGCGGAAGTTGTTCAGGCCGTTACCACCTTCCACCAGGGTTGCCTGGGTGGCGTTTTCCTTGATTGCAGCAAACACCTCGGCCGGTACCGTTGACCCACGGTGCGTCTTGTAGACAGGCAACTTGTAGGTGTCCGGGTAGCGCTTGAGCATGGCCATCTGGCCTGGAGACAGTTTGTCCTTGTACTGGTCGGCGTTCTGCGCGGTGATGGTGAACAGCGGTTGCTCGGTACCGTAGGGGTCGGCGAGGAAGCCTTTGCCATCGACGCTGCCGGCCGTCTTCGAAAGCGGCTGCCAGGGCCCGATGGAGCCATCGGCGTTGCCGGCCTTTTCTGCGCCCATCGGGGTCAGGGTGTTGCCCAATTTGGCCGCTTCGCCGGCCGGTACTGCCGCCATCACGCTGGTTGCCAGCAGGGACAGGCCCAGCACACCGGCTTGCAGCAGACTTCTGGTGTTGTTCATGTCGTGTCGTCCTGGATCCGTATGCTTAGAAGTTCACGCCGAAGCTGAGGGCGAGGAAGTCGCGGTCATCCACGGTGCTGTACTTGCCGTCGAAGAAATTGGTGTACGACAGGCTGGCGGTGTAGGTGTTCTGGTACTCGGCATCGAGCCCCAGGCTGACGGCCTTGCGGCCCTCCTCGAAGTTGCCGCCTGGGCCTGGCGAGTAACCGGAGACGTCATGAGACCAGGCCACGCTCGGCTTGAGGTTGACGCCTGCGAACACATCGTTGTAGTCCCAGATGACCCGGGCGCGGTAGCCCCACGAGGTGCTGGTGGTGTAGCCGTCGTTCTCGCACTTGCGGTTCAGGTTGGCCGTCGAGGCACCGGCACCTGCGCCAGCAATGGTGCTGGTGTTGAGCGCCTGGCAGGTATTGGCCCCACCGGTGGCGGGCAACGGGCCAGGGCCGAACACCGGATCGCGGCCGTAGCGTGTGTCGTAGGCGCTTTCCAGGCCGCCCACATGGGTCACGCCCAGCTCGCCTACCACGGTCATGCGGCTGGCGCCCATCACCTGGTCGAAGAAGTGGGTCAGGGTGGTCTGGAACTGAGTGACTTCCTTGCGCCGGTAGCCATGCAGGTCCTGACCAGGCACGCCATCGAGCAGCGACGCGTTGCTCAAGGCGCCGCCCAGCGGGCGCACACCGGCGAACAGGATGTCGGTGGTGTTGAGCTGCACAGGTGCGTTGGGGCGGTAGCTGATCTCACCGCTCCAGGCGGTGCCGGTGGGCAGCGTGGTGGAGAAGCTCAGGCCATACAGGCGAATGTCTTCGGGGTACTCGACGAAGTACTTGGAGTTGCCAGCCACGATCAACGGTGCCAGTGCACGCAACTGCGCTGGAAGGGTCGGGATGGCGGAGAAGACCGAAGGCGATGCGCCGGTTGCGCTGAAGATCGGCGCACGGCTGTGGTAGTTCATGAAGTAGGCGCCAAACTCGGTGTCCAGCGGTTCGAACATGTAGCGCATGGCCACACCGAACTGACCGCTGTCACGGGCATCGCGGTCGCCGCCACGGCGCACCATCACCCCTTCTTCGTTGATGTTTACGCCGCGGGTGGCCAGGAACTGGCGAGCGGCGGCAGGCACGGTACGGCTGCTGTTGAGCACGCGCAGGTTGTCGGTGCAGCCGTCGGCAATGATGTCTGGCTGTGAGAAGAAGGTGCCGCAGTTGTCGACGACGGTCTGGTCCCACTCGAGCTGGTAGAAGGCCTCGGCCGACAGGTTGTCGGTCAGGCTCTGGGACACATAGAACATGTTGACCGGAATCAGGCCTTCCTTGATCTCGGCCCCTGGCCGGCGAAACGCCGACACGTCGATCGGGTTGATGGCATTGATGCCGCTGCCGATGAAGGTGCTCTCGCCCCAGCTGACCACTTGCTTGCCCAGGCGCACCGAGCCCGGCTGATCGCCGATGGAGTAGTTGTGGTAGACGAAGGCGTCGAGCAGCTCGGCACCCGAGGACTTGGCCCCTTCCTTGCGGTTGGAGTCGCTGATGTCCTTGAAACGCCGGCCCTCGTCCTTGAGTTCGAAGTCGTACCAGTACTTGCCGCGCACGAAGATGCCGGTATCGCCGTACTTGAGCTCCAGGTCGTGGATGCCCTTGAAGATCTTGGAGAAGGTCTCGCCCTTCTTGAAGTTGAGGTGGCCGTCGTCGGACGTTTGCGAAAGGCCCTTGCCGCCGTTGTTGACCCCGATCAGGTTGCGGTTGGGGTTGGCCGTGGACCAACTGGCGCCGATGGAGAGCGACGAGTCGAACTGGCCTTCGATTTCACCGATGTTGAAACTGACCGCGAAAGCGGGACTGGCAAGGGTGGACGCCAGGCTTACAGCCATGGGCAACCTGGCCCTGCGCCAGAACGGGTTTGCAGATTTCATCGACGCTACTCCATGTTCTTTTTTGTTATGGCAGTGGTGCTTCAAGGAACGGCCCGAACGACCGGTGTGCAAGCCTGCGCCTGCTCACCCTCCCCTCCCGAAAGCCCCTGGCCCCGACTATAGCCAGCAAGGCACAGGCGCTCGATCCCTCTAAAGTGTGATTTGCGCTCCGTGCCGCCAGGGCGGTGCTGTGTGCTCCGACTGCGCCCCGGCCGTGCCGAAGAATGGCGCATTTGCGCAATTTGGCAAGCACTGCACCGCTCTGGCATGCGGGTTGGCCCGGGACAGATTGCCGCATGCCCGCTTTCACAGGGTGGACAGGAAGGCACTGTTACCGGCCTGCCACTCGATAATGTCCTGGCGGATGCGTTTCTTGTCGAGCTTGCCGACACTGGTCTTGGGAATTTCAGTAACAAGGGCGACCTGACTGGGGATGGCCCACTTATTGATGCGCCCTTGCTCCACGAACGGCTTGAGGTGCTCCTTGAGTGCCTTGGCGTCGATCGCCTGGCCTTCGCGCACCACCACCAGGGCAAAGGGGCGCTCGCCCCACTGCGGGTCGGCAGCCCCGACCACCGCCACTTCCCGCACAGCCGGATGCGCGCTGATCATGTCTTCCAAATCCAGCGAAGACAGCCATTCGCCGCCGGTCTTGATCACATCCTTGATGCGATCGCGGATGTCGATGAAACCCATGCTGTCGAGCGTGGCGACGTCGCCGGTGTGCAGCCAGCCGTTCTCCCACAAGGCCTGGCTCTTTTCCGGCTCTTTGAAATAGCCCTGCGTCAACCATGGCGCGCGCAGCACCAGTTCACCCTGGCTTTCACCGTCGGCGGGCAGGAAACGCCCTTGTGCATCGATGATGGCCGCCTCCACCAGCGGCACCGGTACACCGGCCTTGATGCGGTAACTGATGCGCTCATCTTCGGTGCCGGCCTGCAGCTCGTCGTTGAGGTGCGCGGCACTGATCAACGGGCACGTCTCGGACATGCCATAGGCCGCTGTCAGCTGAATGCCGCGGGCGTAGGCCGCATCGTAGAGCGAACGGTTCAGCGCACTGCCGCCGATGATGATTTTCCAACCGCCGAAATCCACACCTTTGCCGTGAGGGCAGTTGAGCAGCATCTGCAGGATGGTGGGCACGCAGTGGGAGAAGGTGACCCGCTCTTCGCGCCATAGCTTGAGCAGCATCTCGGGCTCGTAACGCCCCGGGTACACCTGTTTGACGCCCAGCATGGTCGCAACGTACGGAATACCCCAGGCATGCACGTGGAACATGGGGGTGATGGGCATGTACACGTCATCGCTACCCAGCAGCCGCACACTGTCAATGCTGCCCATGACCGAGGCTTCGGCCAGCGTATGCAAGACCAGTTGCCGATGGGTGAAATACACCCCCTTGGGGTTGCCCGTGGTGCCTGTGGTGTAGAAGGTGGTGGCGACCGAGTGTTCGTCGAAGTCGGGGAAATCGTACTGCGTGCTCGCGCCAGCCAACAGCTGTTCATACTCGCCGACCAGGTTAGGCAAGGCCGCCTGGGTGTCCGCCCCATCGGTCAGCAGCACGGTGCGCTCGACCGTGGTCAGCTGGCCGGCAATGGACTGGTACAACTCGATGAAGTCGCTGTTGACCAGCACCAGCCGGTCTTCGGCATGATTCATGGTGTAAAGAATCTGGTCGGGCGAGAGGCGCACGTTGATGGTATGCACCACCGCCCCGATCATCGGGATGGCGAACATACACTCAAGGTAGCGGTGGCTGTCCCAGTCCATCACTGCCACGGTGTCACCGGCCTTGACGCCAGCTTCGCTCAGCACGTTGGCCAACTGCGCGATGCGCTGGTTCAACTGGGCGTAGGTCAGCCGCACCTGGTCCCGGTAGACGATCTCACGGGTTTTTTCGTAGCGGCTGGCCGACATCAGCAGGCGTTTGATCAGCAGGGGGTAGGCATAGGCGTCGTCGGCGGGCTTGAGGAGACGGGTCTGCAGCATAAATATCCCTTTTATTGAGGCGAGGGCTTGCAAGGCGTGGCGTCACTGTAGTGTGCGACTGCGCCGGTCAAATCAGCCGAAGGAATGATTTGGCCAATGCAGCCTGAGGCGCCAGGCGTTGACGGGCGGCAAGCAGGGGCTGGACACTGGCCCACAGGCGTCAACCAGACCTTCCTCCCCTTCTCTGTAACCGGAGCCCATCTATGCCCAGCTCGCGCCACGCCGTTTTTCTCGACCAAGACTCCCTGGACCTGGGCGACCTGGACCTGACACCGCTGCATCAGTCGTTCGATTCACTGGCGCTGTTCGCTGCCACGACGCCAGAACAGGTGGCGGAACGTCTTCAAGGTGCTGTTGCGGTGATCAGTAACAAGGTGGTGCTCGACGCCGCCTGCCTCGAAGCGAACCCACAGCTCAAGCTGATCCTGGTGGCCGCCACCGGCACCAACAACGTCGACCTGGCTGCCGCACGGGCGCAAGGCATCACGGTCTGCAACTGCCAGGGCTACGGCACACCTTCGGTGGCCCAGCACACCCTGGGCCTGCTGCTGGCGCTGGCCACGCGCCTGTGTGATTACAACCAGGCGGTGGCCGAGGGGCGATGGGCCAAAGCTAGCCAGTTCTGCCTGTTGGACTATCCAATCGTCGAGCTGGAGGGCAAGACCCTCGGCTTGCTGGGCCATGGCGAACTGGGCGGTGCAGTGGCGCGCCTGGCCGAAGCCTTCGGCATGCGCGTGCTGAGCGGGCAGATTCCAGGCCGGCCGAGCCGTGCCGACCGCCTGCCCCTGGATGAACTGCTGCCACAGGTCGACGCCCTGACCTTGCATTGCCCCCTGAATGAGCACACCCGGCACATGATCGGCGAGCGCGAGCTGGCCTTGCTCAAGCCCGGTGCACTGGTGGTCAATACCGCCCGTGGCGGGCTGATCGATGAGCAGGCGCTGGCCGATGCATTGCGCAGCGGCCACCTGGGCGGGGCTGCAACCGACGTATTGAGCGTCGAGCCTCCGGTTGACGGCAACCCCCTGCTCGAACCTGGCATCGAGCGCCTGATCGTTACCCCTCACAGCGCCTGGGGCGCGGTCGAGGCGCGCCAGCGGATCGTGGGCCAACTGGCGGAAAACGCCCAGGCGTACTTTGCCGGGCAGGCACGCCGCGTGGTCGGCTGAGGCGCAAGCGCGGCTCTGCTACACTGCGCGATTTTTCGGAGGCGTCGTCCATGGACCCGCGCAGTGAAGTGTTGCTCCGCCAGGCAGAGCTGTTCCAGGGCCCGCTGCTGATTGCAGGGGCCCCAGCCGATGGCCTGTTGGCTCAACTGCCCCAGGCTCATGCCTGGACCTGGCACGCAGGCGATCACGCCCTGCTCGAAAGCCGCTTTGCCGGCCGCTGCCATTGCGCGGTGGAGCCTCCAGCGGTGGACGTGCCCACTGCCGTGCTGTTTCTTCCCAAGTCGCGCGAGCTGGCGGCCTACCTGCTCACCACCCTGGCCGCACGCCTGCAAGGCGGCACGTTGTACGTGGTGGGTGAAAAGCGCGGGGGGATCGAAAGCGTCGCACGGCACCTCCAGGCATTGGGCAAGCCGCGCAAACTCGACAGCGCCCGGCACTGCCAACTGTGGCAAGTCAGCATCGAGCAGGCGCCGGAGGCAGTCGCGCTGCACACGTTGGCCAAGCAGTTCGAGCTGGCTCTGCCAGAGGGTCCCTTGCAGGTGGTGAGCCTGCCTGGGGTCTTCAGCCACGGCCGCCTCGACCGAGGCACGGCGGTGCTGCTGCGCCACCTGGAGGCGCTGCCCGAAGGTCATGTGCTGGACTTCGGCTGCGGCGCTGGCGTGCTGGGGACGGCAGTGAAACGGCGCTACCCAGACAGCCGGGTAACGATGCTCGATGTGGATGCCTTCGCCGTGGCCGCCAGCCGTCTGACCCTGGCGGCCAACGGCCTGGAAGCCGACGTCGTGCAAGGTGACGGTATCGATGCAGCACCTTTGGACCTGGACGTGATACTGAGCAACCCGCCGTTTCACACCGGGGTCCATACCGATTACCAGGCATCGGAGAACTTGCTGCAAAAATCTGCCGTTCATCTGCGAAAAGGTGGCCAGATACGCTTGGTAGCCAACACTTTCCTGCGCTACAAACCGATCATCGAAGCAGCGTTGGGCAACTGTCAGGTCCTGGAGGAAGCCGACGGGTTCAGGATCTACCAGGCAACACGCTGATAAAAACAGCGCTTGCCGAAACCGTTTCGCCTAGGCAGAATCCGCACCGTCCTAGGGGAGTAGTCTCCCGCGAGCGCCACGCTCGCCCGGTACGCGTCAACATACTTGGTCCACAGACCATGGCGCGTGCGACCCACCATGCAAACCTGCATGGCCAGGCCTGCACAGACAGGCCCGGGGTTTGACAAGACCTATGACACGCACACCTTACCCGGGGCGGGGAGGTCGTACGTGTCATAGCCGTGTCGACCCGCCCCCGTAGGAACCCTGATGCTGGAATCTCTGCTGGTCCCCACCGCAATCGTTGCCCTGGCCGAAATCGGCGACAAGACGCAGCTGCTCGCGCTCATCCTCGCTGCCCGCTTTCGCAAGCCCTGGCCCATCATTGCCGGCATCGTCGCGGCCACGCTGGCCAACCATGCCGCAGCAGGTGCCGTGGGCGCCTGGTTCGGCAGTTTCTTCAGCGACGCTGCGCTGCATTGGATCCTGGCCGCCAGCTTCACCGCCACGGCCCTGTGGACGCTGGTGCCGGACAAAATGGACGACGACGAAAACCCTGCGCGCCGCTTCGGGCCGTTCCTGACCACGCTGATCGCGTTCTTCCTTGCCGAGATCGGGGACAAGACCCAGGTCGCCACGGTCATGCTGGCTGCGCAGTACCCACACCTGATCATGGTCATCGTCGGTACCACGCTGGGCATGCTGATCGCCAACGTGCCCGTGGTGCTGGCGGGTAATTTCGCCGCCGACAAACTGCCGCTGACGCTGATTCGCCGCCTGGCGGCCGCCGCGTTCTTCGTGCTCGCGATCGTTGCGGTCTACACGGCCATGAAGGCCAGCGGTTGGGTAAGTTGACGCACCGACGGGCAGACCGGCGCCTTCATGGCGCCAGCTTGCCCACTTGCAGCCGGCCTCAGGGCTTGGCCGCTGCCTGATACAGTGGCATGACTTTGGGAATGGCTGCCTGCAAGGCGGCAATACGGCTGGCCGAGGCCGGGTGCGTACTCATGAACTCCGGTGGCGCCCCTTCCGAGGCCTTGCTCATCTTGTTCCACAGGGTAATGGCCGCGTTCGGGTCGTAGCCTGCACGTGCCGAGAGCTCAAGACCGATCAGGTCTGCTTCGTTCTCGTTGGCCCGGCTGTTGGGCAAGGTCATGGCGTAGTTCACCACGGTGTCGGCCAGCGCCATGCTGTCCTGACCCAGGCCGAAGATGGCGCCGGCCCCCTGGCGCGCCATTTCCACGCCGTAGGCCTTGGACATGGCTTCACGGCTGTGCTCGCGCAAGGCGTGGGCGATTTCGTGACCCACGACGGCCGCGATCTCGGCGTCGTTGAGCTTGAGCTGATCGATCAGGCCCGTGTAGACGATGATCTTGCCGCCTGGTCCGCAGTTGGCATTGAGCTCATCGCTCTTGATCACGTTGACCTCCCACTTCCACTGCGCAGCGTCCGGCCGGAACTGGGGCGCTTGGGCAATCAATCGGTTGGCAATGGCCTGTACGCGCCTGGCATCGGCACTGGATTTGTCGAGCAAGCCTTTGCTGGACGCCTCGCCCAGGGTCTGCTGGTACGACTGGGCGTACATCGTGTTGACCTCGTCCGGCGACAGCATGCTGAACATGTACTGCTTGCGCTCAACGCCCACTGCACCGCCGCTGGTGGTGTTCACCCCTTGGCAGCCGGCGAGCAGGATGCCAGCGCTCAATAGGCTGATGACAAAAGACTTACGCATGGAAACACTCCTTTTTACATGCGCCGTATCCTAGGATGACTCATGGGTAGGCCGCCATAGCCGCAGGGAAGATTTTGCACACCCGTGCCCTCTGCGCGGCGCGCCACAAAGCATGGACAGGCACTCAGGCCGGGGTGAGGCACTCGGGAGCGTCCAGTTTCGGGTCGTTCACGAAAGGCGCCAGTGCCCGCTCGCGCAACGTCACCGAGGGGCTGGCCAGCAATTCCTGCAAACGGATCAGCGGCGTTTGCGGATCCAGCCAGGCAGCCTGCCCTGCCTCATCCAGAATCAGGGGCCTGCGTTGGTTCATCGCCGCCTGGGTGACCACGGCGCAACTGAGCCAGACCTGCTCCTGTACGGCATAAGCCTCCCACACAGCGGCGAAATACAGCGATGCCCCCTCCCCCGGGGTCAGCCAGAAGGGCCGTTTGCGCACACTGCCCCGCCACTCATAGAACCCGTTGGCCGGTATCAGGCAGCGTCGTTGGCGAAACGCTTCGCGAAACATCGGCTGCTCGGCCAGCGTTTCGGCGCGGGCGTGCGCAGGAGTGCGGGAAAGGTCGGTGAGCCACGGCGGCGTCAGCCCCCAGCGTGCCTTGGCCACTTGCAGCTGCCCATCCAGCTGGCGCTGGATAAGGACAGTATTGCCGGGCGAAATATTCCACTGGGCGGGTTGCCCGGCGGGAAAGCCAGGCAGGTTGGCCAATGCCTGGGACCAGCGGAACAGGGCGTAACGTCCACACATGAGGTAATTCTGAACCTAGCAGATCAAGGTACCGGGGAAGCTCTCCGGCTCGTCGCCAACCAGTGGCTGGGCGTCATTGTACGCATCGATCAACTGCCGCGCGTATTCGGCCTGCTCATCGGCCACCGACAAGCCCAGCAGACCGTGCAGAGGCAATTCGCCGGTCGCCCCGACAAGATCGCGGCCCACCAGGTGCGCCTGCACCCCTTCGCTGGCAAGCATACCGGCCAGCATCTCAGCCTCGAGCAGGCTTTCAGGTTCGTAGATACGCCTCATCACGCATCGTCCTCACGTCTGACATCGAGCATCCATTCGTCGTCATGCACCTGCAGCACGAACACGATCGGCCGGCAGCACACCTGACAGTCTTCGGTGTAGACCTGATCGCCGCCGGACAGATCGACGTAGGTTTCCACCCGTTCGCCACAATAAGGGCAATCGTAGAACTCTGTTTCCAGCATCAGGGCCTCCACGACGAGTTATGCGTATAATTGCCGCTCTGTTTACAGGGCCACGTGCGTCCGAGCCGTTTTTCGGAGCCTGCCCGTACTTCATTATTACCCTAGCCGTTTCCAACAAGAGAGCATGATGGGCGAATTCGATGCCATCCGACCATACGACGACGCTGAGGTCCCTGGAGTTCTGGCACGCTTGCTCAGCGACCCGGCATTCCTCGATATCCTGACTCATTTCCGCTTCCCGCGCGCAGCCGGTGCCTTTGGCTGGCTGCTGAAACCGCTGATCGCCCGGCGCCTGCGCCAGGAGTTCGCTGGCGTGACCTGTGTATCGACCCTGCAGGACAAGGTCGAGCACTACGTTGATCGCACCATCGACCGCGCCACCGATGGCGTGACCTATTCGGGTGTGGAGCAGCTCAAGGCCGGCACGGCTTATCTGTTCCTGGCCAATCACCGTGACATCGTCATGGACCCGGCATTCGTCAACTACGCGGTGTACCACGCCGGCCTGCCCACCCCGCGCATCGCCATCGGCGACAACCTGCTGCAAAAACCCTTCGTCAGCGACCTCATGCGGCTCAACAAGAGCTTCATCGTGCACCGCTCGATCACCGGCCGTCGCGAGAAACTGGCCGCCTACCAGCTACTGTCGGCCTATATCAGTCACTCCATCATCAACGACAGCACCTCCATCTGGATCGCCCAGGCCGAAGGCCGGGCCAAGGATGGCGACGACCGCACCGATTCGGCCATCCTCAAGATGTTCCACATGAGCCGCAAGGACGAGGCATTCGGCGCGGTCATCCAGAGCCTGAACCTGACGCCGGTATCGATCAGCTACGAATACGACCCCTGCGACCAGGCCAAGGCCCGTGAGTTGTACATCCGCGCCACCACCGGTACTTACCAGAAGGCGCCGGGAGAGGACGATCACAGCATCGCCAAGGGCATTACCGGCTACAAGGGCCGCGTGCACATCAACTTTGCACCGCCAGTGACCCAGTACTACGAGGACACCAAGCAGCTGGCAGCGGAAATCGACCGGCAGATCCTCGGCGGTTATCGACTGTTCCCCGTGCATTACCTGGCCTATGCGATGTGGGCCGAGCAGGATGACACGCTGCAGGTGCCAAGCGCCGAGCAGGTGTTCCCAGCCGATGAACTGGCCAAGGCCAAGGAAGAATGGCAGCGCCGTCTGGATGCCTGCCCTGAAGAGCAGCGGCCTTAC
The DNA here is from genome assembly GCF_022699445.1 of Pseudomonas sp. I3-I5. Taxonomy (NCBI): domain Bacteria; kingdom Pseudomonadati; phylum Pseudomonadota; class Gammaproteobacteria; order Pseudomonadales; family Pseudomonadaceae; genus Pseudomonas; species Pseudomonas sp. I3-I5. Next base: position 3,879,022 of record NZ_CP093940.1, read on the forward strand.
CTGGTGTTGCAATACGCGACGCCGGTGCGCAATCAGTATCAGGTCAGGCAGCAGGCACCGCTTGCTTGAGCATCAAGGGGGCGCTGTTGAACGCGAGCCTCGCGTTCGGCCTGAGCCCCCGATTGTGCTCAGGCCCAGGTGCTGACCCACGACAGCACCAGCGCAATGGCCAGGCAGGCGAAGCCCAGGCTGTAGCGCTGCCTGGGCACCCACCCAGCGAATCGCGCAAACGTCCTCGGCTGCGCCCCCAACCCTAGCCGTGCATCGGCCGCCTCACGCCTGGCGCTGTGCAACAGCAGGCCGCCCGGACACGTCAGCAGCAAGGCCAGCACATTGATGAGCTTGGTGGGATGGGCGGCAATCAGCCCCCAGAACATGTGCATGGACATCGCGTTACCTCGGCGTTGACCTGAACAAAAGCCAGCATTCTACCCAAGCCACCTGGCACTGCCTGCACGTCGGCGACCGGGTGTCATTTAATTTCATCTGTCATCGGTTCGTCATCAGAACAGGCCACCCTGTCGTCCTTCCTCGAAACGGAGCTCGTTCATGCTGCATGCCGAAAACCAGGACCGCCTCTACCTCGTTGCCCAGAGTGATGAGCAACAGGCGCTCATCGATGGTTTGGCCATCAATGTCCAAGACCGCCAATGGCTGGTCTACTGCGCCTTGGGCGGGCATGCCCATGAGCACTGGCCCGAGGTGGACACCCAGACCGGGATCAGCCTGCTGGACCTGCGCATCGCGACGGCATGATACCGGCACGCGGCATGAAAAAACCGCTGGCCGTCACCGGGCAGCGGTTTGAGTGAAGCATTGAACGTTACTGCGCCAGCACCTGACCGATGCTTGGGTCCTTGAACAACCGGGTCAGTGCGTCGCTCAACACATCGCTGACCAACTGGGTGTTGGTGTCCTGGTTTGGCGCCATGCCAAAGCGCTGATCCAGCGAAGCGCCATAGCGACCGGTGTAGCGGCGGCCGTTGTTGGCGACGTCAGCACGGAAGGTAGCGCCAATGGTGGCTTCGGTCACGTACAGCTTGTCCTTGGGCGACTGGTACTTCAGCTCGGCCAGGGTAACGGTCAACTGGGGCGCGTTGCCTGCGGTGGTGGGCGTGAAGCCCAGCAGGCGCACGGCAGCCTCGGCCTGGGCCTGCAGCTTGGGCACCACCTGGTTGCCGCTGACACTGATGGTGCTGGTTTCCGGGTACATGCCACCGCGGGTGCCCAGCGACGGTGAAGGCCTGCCGTCTACCACTCGCACCACCACCGGCTGGCCCTGCCCCACCGGGGTGAGTTGCGCCGTGAGCTTGGGCTGCGGATTGAGTTGTTGCGGGCTGTGGGCACAACCGACCAGGCTGAGGCTGGCTACGGTGATCAAACCGAACAACAGTCGTTGCAACATGCGCGATTCTCCAGAAAATGCGGCGATGGCGCACAGTATACCCAGCGGCAAGGGCCTGGCTACAAGCGGCTTGCACCGCTTGCGCCCGGTAGGCCCGGGGTTGTCACAAACGCTTAACCGGCGACACTTAAGGTGGCAGCACGTTCACCTGCACAGGACATCTGCCATGGCCTCGCTTTTGCACCTGCTGTTGCCTGCTCCTCGCCACACCGCCTACGCCCTGCTCGACGCGAATGGCACGTGCCTGGCCTTCAAGCATTGCTCGCAAGCACCCGAGGGCGATGGCTGGGTGCAGGTGCAAGAGGTGCAGCTTGCCTGGCTGGGTCATGCACTGCCGGACGATGCCCGGGTTTGCAAGCCGACAAGTCGTCGTTGGCACCAACGCATCCTGGCTGCCTGAAAAACCCCGCAATAAAACCGCGAAATGGCGACATTTCTGGCTGCGACATCGCTATAATCTCCCCCCGATTATAAGGACGTCTCCTGATCGGGCCCCGCATCCGCCGTCTGACCACGGCAAATCTACCCGCCTCGCCCACAGAGAGCCTTCCACTCAGGTCTTGCATCGGCTGTCGTGCCTGCTTCCATGGCCGTCACACTGCAAAGAACCTGTGGGTTGCCATCGCGCAGTCCCCTTTTGAGGTTCACGTCTCCAAAAGAGCGTGAAAAAACGGTTTTCACTACTTCACAAGAGTGTGGCGAGCAAATGAACAATCTGGCATGTGCAAAAGCGGCAGGTGTGTCCCCTACAGCCCTGAACAGGCGGCAAATGGCCCCAAGCTGGATGCGTGTCTGAGCGGCTTGCGTAGCGCATCCGACGGTCGTTGACCATAAGTCGAATTGCCGCACCTGGGGCAAACAGGGTTCAATAGGCGAACCCAAAGACTGGTTGGCGGTGTCCGCGGACGTTGCATGAACTGCGAAAAGTCGGACATGGCGATCCTGGAGAACCCGGTGATCCTGTGCTGTCAATTAGGTAGCTGTAGATTGTGGAGACGCGTTAAATGGCGCAGAACGAATCGGTTGATGTAGTACTGGTAGGCGCAGGCATCATGAGTGCCACCCTGGCCGTACTGCTCAAGGAGCTCGACCCGACCCTGAAACTCGAAGTGGTCGAGGCGATGGATTCCGGGGCCGCAGAGAGTTCCAACCCCTGGAACAACGCAGGCACCGGCCACGCCGGCTTGTGCGAGCTGAACTACACGCCCCAGGCCGCTGATGGCAGCATCGACATCAAGAAGGCCGTGCACATCAATACCCAGTTCGAGGTGTCTCGCCAGTTCTGGGCCTACTTGAGCAGGAAAGGCAACTTCGGCCCGGCGCGGGCGTTCATCAACCCGGTACCGCACCTGAGCTACGTCGAGGGTGACAAGGGCATCGCCTTCCTGAAAAAGCGCTATGAACTGCTCAAGCAGCATCACGCCTTTGCCGAGATGGAGTACACCGACGACAAGGCCGTGATGAACGAGTGGATGCCGCTGATGATGCCGGGCCGCCCGGCTGACCAGCACATTGCCGCCACCCGGGTGCTCAAGGGGACCGACGTCAATTTCGGGGCCCTGACCAACAAACTGCTCAAGTTGCTGGGCGACGCGCCCGACGCGCAGGTCAAGTATTGCAAGAAGGTCGTGGGCCTGCGTCGCAACGGCGCCGGCTGGACGGTCAGCATCAAGGACGTCAACAGCGGCGGCAGCCGCGAAGTGGACGCCCGCTTCGTGTTTCTCGGCGCCGGCGGCGCTGCCCTGCCGCTGCTGCAGGCCTCCGGCATCCCGGAAAGCAAGGGCTTTGGCGGCTTCCCGGTCAGTGGCCAGTGGCTGCGTTGCGACAATCCGGAAATCGTCAGTCAGCATCAGGCCAAGGTCTACAGCCAGGCCGCCGTTGGCGCGCCGCCCATGTCCGTGCCGCACCTGGACACGCGCGTGGTCGACGGCAAGAAATCCCTGCTGTTCGGGCCGTATGCCGGCTTTACCACCAAGTTCCTCAAGCACGGTTCGCTGCTGGACCTGCCCCTGTCGGTACGCCTTGGCAACCTTGGCCCGATGCTGGCGGTGGCCCGAGACAACATGGACCTGACCAAGTACCTGGTCAGTGAGGTGATGCAGTCGATGGAGCAGCGCCTGGAATCCCTGCGCCGCTTCTACCCCGAGGCCAAGGCCGAAGACTGGCGCCTGGAAGTGGCTGGCCAGCGTGTGCAGATCATCAAGAAGGACCCGAAGAAAGGCGGCGTTCTACAGTTCGGTACCGAGTTGGTGTCTGCCCAGGACGGCAGCTTGGCGGCGCTGCTGGGCGCATCGCCCGGTGCTTCGGTGACGGTCTCGATCATGCTGGAACTGATCGAGCGCTGCTTCCCGGAGCAGGCAAAAGGTGCCTGGGCAGCCAAGCTCAAGGAGATCTTCCCGGCGCGCGAGAAGACCCTGGCCACCGACGCTGCGCTTTACCAGAAGATCAGCGCCGACAACGATGCGGCACTGGATCTGGTGCAAAGCAGCCCGGCAGCCAAGCATTACGCCTGAGCCGCCCGGCCAATGAAAAACGCCCCTCGGGGCGTTTTTTCATGCCCGTGAGCGGGCGTTTTCGATGATTTCGATGTACTCCTCGCCATTGCGCTGATCGGCGATCTGCTCGGCGAACGTCTTGCCGTGCTCGTCCTTGCCATCGAGGTCCAAGCCTGCTTCGACGAAGAAGCCAACGAAACGCCGGAAGTCATCCACGCGCAAGCCGCGGTAAGCCTTTACCAGCTTGTGCAGCGAGGGCGAGGTGACCTCATCGGCGGGCTCGAACTGGAGAAACGCCTTGATGTAGTCGTCGCTGATTTCGTCACCGATTACCTGTTTCTTGTCTTTACGCATTGCCGACTCCAACTGGACCATCACGATGTTCAAAGGGCGGCAGTGTACCTTCCGCCGCGCGCGAGCCTCAACGCGTACGTACGGTGCCGGTGTGCAGGTCCGCCCAGATGTGCCCGTTGGCATAGGTGAGAAACTGCACATACAGGGTCTCGTTGCGCAGCAGGTCCATGATGACCCGGTAATCGCTGAGCGGGTAATTCAAGCTCAGCGTGCGTGTCTTCTCGTCGTACAGCGGCTTTTTCAGGCTCTTGGCCGCCTCGCCGTCGAAGGTCAGCAGCACCTGGGTGATGCTGGCCGCCTTGCTCAGAGGCTTGCCTTTGAGGCGCACCTGCAGGGAAGAGGTGATCGGAATGGGCTGCTGGTCCGATTGGCGCTGGGCGCCGACCACCACGGTGTAGTCGGTGACCTGAAGGAGCTGCTGGGCGGTGGGCGCTGCCTGGCGCAGGGACTGGTCGTCGGGCGGCAGGAATTGGCTGTGCATCGGCGCGGCAGCCAGGGGCAGGCTGACTGCCAGCAGGAACGGGATGAACGCACGCATGTGAGGCTCCTTGGCTTGAAGGAGCACTCTAGCATGCTACACGCGGGCGGCAGGCAGGCTGCGCTCAGAGCCCTTTGACGGCGAAGATGCCGTTGGCGTTGCGCCAGTAGCCCTTGTAGTCCATGCCATAGCCGAAGATGTAACGATCGATGCACGGCAAGCCCACGTAGTTGGCCTTGAGGTCCGGGCTGGCCTTGCGGTCGTGGTCCTTGTCGATCAGCACGGCCGTGTGCACGGCGCGGGCGCCGGCATGCTTGCAGAAGTCGATGATAGCGCTGAGGGTGTGGCCCTCGTCGAGAATGTCATCGACGATCAGCACATCGCGGTCGATGAACGAGACTTCCGGCTTGGCCTTCCAGAACAGCTCGCCGCCACTGGTCTGGTTGCGGTAACGGGTGGCGTGTAGGTACGAGGCTTCCAGCGGGAACTGCAGGTGGGTCAACAGCTTGCCAGCAAAGATCAGGCCGCCGTTCATCACGCAGAACACCACGGGGTTCTTGTCGTGCAGTTCTTGGCAGATCTGCTCGCCGACCTTGGCGATGGCCGCTTCGACTTCGGCTTCGGTGTACAGGCAGTCTGCTTCACGCATGACTTGACGGATATGCTCGAGATCGGCGGACATGGCGCTCTCCAGGAGGTGCATTTTGGAAAAGCGGGCAAAGGTACGCATCCGCTCGTCACAGATCAAGCGTTTATGGACTAACGTGCAAAATGATCAGACGACAGCACAGGCTGAATAGATTAATCTAGCGCGGTTTTTTTGCCCGCCTTTCGGAGCCCCCCCCCCCTATGCCCACTCGTGAGATCCGCCATCCGCTGATCCGCCACAAGCTCGGCCTGATGCGCCGTGCTGATATCAGCACCAAGAATTTTCGCGAACTTGCCCAGGAAGTCGGCGCCCTGTTGACGTATGAGGCCACCCAGGACCTGCCACTGGAAACCTACGAAATCGACGGCTGGTGCGGCAAGGTTGCCGTGGAAAAGATCGCCGGCAAGAAGATCACGGTCGTGCCAATCCTGCGCGCAGGCATCGGCATGCTCGACGGCGTGCTCAGCCTGGTGCCGGGTGCCAAGGTCAGCGCGGTGGGCGTGGCCCGCAACGAAGAGACGCTTGAGGCCCACACTTACCTGGAAAAGCTCGCGCCGGACATCAACCAGCGCCTGGCCCTGATCATCGACCCGATGCTGGCCACCGGTGCCTCGATGGTCGCCACCATCGACCTGCTGAAAAAGGCCGGTTGCCGGGAAATCCGCGCCATGGTCCTGGTTGCTGCCCCAGAGGGCATTGACGTGGTACACAAGGCCCACCCGGATGTGCAGATCTACACGGCCTCCATCGACCAGCGCCTGAACGAACATGGCTACATCGTCCCAGGCCTGGGTGATGCCGGCGACAAGATCTTCGGCACCAAGCAAAAGGACGCCTGACCATGCAGGACGGCTACAACGACCCGCTCTGGCGTCAGGTCGTTTCAGGCGCGCAGATGCTCTTCGTGGCATTTGGCGCGCTGGTGCTGATGCCCTTGATTACCGGCCTGGACCCTAACGTCGCGCTGTTCACCGCAGGCCTTGGCACCTTGCTGTTTCAGCTGGTGACCGGGCGTCAGGTGCCGGTTTTCCTGGCATCGAGCTTTGCCTTCATCACCCCGATCATTCTCGCCAAGGGCCAGTTCGGTCTGGCAGAAACCATGGGTGGCGTCATGGCCGCCGGGTTCGTCTACACCTTCATGGGCCTGATGGTGAAGATCAAGGGCACAGGCTTCATCGACCGTATGCTGCCCCCGGTGGTGATCGGCCCGGTGATCATATCCATCGGTCTGGCCATGGCACCGATCGCGGCCAACATGGCGATGGGCAAGGCTGGCGATGGTAGCGTGCTGCTGCCCTACAGCACCGCCATGCTGATTTCCATGCCGGCCCTGCTGACGACGCTGATCGTGGCCGTGTTCGGCAAAGGCATCTTCCGCCTGGTGCCGATCATCGCCGGCGTGCTGGTGGGTTTTGCCCTGTCGTTCGCTTTCGGGGTGGTCGACACGGCGAAGATTGCAGCGGCGCCCTGGCTGGAATTGCCCAACTTCACCGCCCCTGCCTTCAACTGGCAGGCCATCCTGTTCATCGTGCCCGTGGCCTTGGCGCCGGCCATCGAGCATATCGGCGGGGTCATCGCGGTGGGCAGCGTGACGGGACGGGACTACCTGAAGACACCCGGCCTGCACCGCACGCTGCTGGGTGACGGCATCGCCACGACGGCAGCCGGCCTGTTCGGCGGACCGCCCAACACCACCTACGCCGAGGTGACCGGCGCGGTGATGCTGACCAAGAATTACAACCCGAAGATCATGACCTGGGCTGCGGTGTTCGCCATCACCCTGGCCTTCATCGGCAAGTTCGGCGCCCTGCTGCAGAGCATTCCGGTGCCTGTGATGGGTGGCATCCTCTGTCTGCTGTTCGGCTCGATCGCAGCCGTCGGGCTCAATACCATGATCCGCCACAAGGTCGACCTCGCCGAAGCGCGGAACCTGGTGATCGTGTCGGTGACCCTGGTATTCGGTATCGGCGGCGTGCTGGTCGGCAGCGGTGACGGTCCCGACGACTGGGGCCTGAAGGGCATCGCGTTGTGCGCTATCGTGGCGATCGCGCTCAACCTCATCCTGCCAGGCAACGATGCCTGGAAGCACAAGCAGCAGGATGATCAGTTGCCTTGACGCCTGAGTCGCCTGGTCTGGCGCCGTCCTCGACGGGGCCAGACCAGGCGGGCCATCAAGCGTTTTCGCAGAGCTTGGCCAGCACCCTCACCCATTCCGGGTGTTCGTTCATGCAGGGCACCAGCACCAGCTCCTGACCACCGGCTTCGACGAATTGCTCGCTGCCGCGCATGCCGATTTCCTCGAGCGTCTCGATGCAGTCGGCCACGAAGGCCGGGCACATCACCAGCAACTTCTTTACCCCGGCCTGGGCGAGTTCGTCCAGCCGCGCTTCGGTATAGGGTTCGATCCACTTGTCCCGGCCCAGCCGCGACTGGAAGGAGACCGACCACTTGCCCGCTGGTATGCCCAGCTTCGTCGCGAACGCCCTGGCCGTAGCCAGGCACTGCCCGCGGTAACACACGGCACGCACTTGGGCGCTGGCACCTTCGCAGCACTCGGGCGCTCGCAGGTCATGCTTCGTACCGCTAGGGAAGAGTTTCTTCAAATGGCGTTCGGGCAAGCCATGGAAGCTGAGCAGCAGGTGGTCATAGTCCTGCTCCAAATAGGGCCGGGCACTGGCGACCAATGCGTCGATGTAGTCTGGATCATCGTAGAACGGTTGCAGCACGCGCATCTGCAGCGGCAGTTGCTGCTCGGTGATGGTCTGCCGGGCGAGCTCCACGACGGTCGTTACTGTGCTGTCGGCAAATTGTGGGTACAGGGGCGCCAGGGTGACCTTGCGTATACCCTGCGCCGCAAGCCGCTCCAGTACCTGGGGCAAGGCTGGCGCACCGTAGCGCATGGCGATTTCAACCGGCCCGTGAGGCCAGTGATCGACCATGGCCGCTTGCAGGCGACGGGTAAGCACCACCAGCGGCGAGCCCTCGTCCCACCAGATCGAGGCATAGGCGTGGGCGGACTGCTCGGGACGCTTGATCAGTATCAACGACACCAACAGGCGCCGGATGGGCCAGGGCAAGTCGACCACATAGGGGTCCATGAGAAACTGATTGAGGTAGCGGCGAACATCGGCTACCGACGTGGAGGCCGGTGAACCCAGGTTGACCAGCAGCAAAGCGTGATCGGTCATGCAGCATCCTATGTCAGAGGCGGCTGGACAAATTGCCCAGCGCCGATTGCAGATCGTTGAAGCGGAACGTGAACCCGGCTGCCAGCAACCGCGTGGGGTAGGCGCGCTGGCCACCGAGCAGCAGGTTCGACATCTCGCCCAGGCCAGCTTTCAGCAGCAACCCAGGCAGGGGTATCACGGCAGGTCGGTGCAGCGCCCTGCCCAGCTGCTTGGCAAATTCACGGTTACGCACAGGCTCAGGTGCACAGGCATTGTAAGGGCCGCTGGCGTCGGTGCGCTGCAAGAGAAAATCAATCAGGGCGATCTGGTCGTCTATGTGGATCCAGGGCATCCACTGCCGACCGTTGCCTATCGGCCCACCTAATCCCAACTTGAAGGGCAAGCGCAGGCGAGACAGGAAGCCGCCGTCGCTGGCCAGCACCAGCCCTGTACGCACCAGCACCACCCGAATGCCCTGCGCTTGTGCACGGCACGCCGTTTCCTCCCAGGCGATGCACAGTTGGCTGGCGAAGTCTTCGACCACCGGCGGGGCGTCTTCGGTCAACTCACGTTCGCCGCCGTCACCGTACCATCCCACGGCCGAACCTGAGATCAGCACGCCCGGACGCTGCTCACGCCTGCCCAGCCATGCCAGCAATTGCTCCGTAAGGGCGATGCGGCTTGACCACAGCAGGTTGCGCCGAGAGGCCGTCCAGGGTCGATCGGCAATCGGCGCACCGGCCAGATTCACCACGGCATCAATGGGGTCGGCCGCTTCCAGTTCATTGAGCTCGGCAATGCCTCTGACACCGTCGCCGCAAAGCGTCGCCACCGCCTCGGGACGTCGACTCCACACGGTGAGCCGATGCCCTTGAGCAAGCCAGTGACGGCACAAGTGCCGGCCTATCAATCCGGTGCCGCCTGTCAGCAGGATGTGCATGGCAGTGTCCTCATGGAATAAGGCAGTGGTCTATTTTTAACATCAAGGCACTTTCTAGCGCCCATGCTCTCCGATAAACATAGGCCAACCAATCGTTACTTGCGGAATATACTTATACATATTTTTATGATTGTACAGGTTTGCCTGACAGCGTAATCTGCGCATAGCAAGGTTTTAAGAGGCCATCATGACCATACCTATTGCCATCATCGGGGCTGGCATTGCCGGCCTGTCAGCCGCCCAGGCACTGCAGAGCGCCGGGCAGACCGTGCACCTTTTCGACAAGGGCCATGGCAGCGGCGGGCGCATGGCCAGCAAACGCAGCGAAGCCGGTGCACTGGACTTGGGGGCGCAGTATTTCACCGCCCGTGACCGCCGCTTCGTCGAAGAACTGCAGCACTGGGTAGCCGCCGGCTGGGCGGCGCAGTGGAAACCACAGCTGTACCACTACCGCGACGGGTCACTCACCCCCTCCCCCGATGAACAGACCCGCTGGGTGGGCGTGCCACGCATGAGCGCCATCACCCGCGGCCTGCTCAAGGACATGACCGTAAGCTTCGCCTGCCGTATTACCGAGGTCTTTCGCGGCAAGGACTACTGGCACCTGCAGGACACCGAGGGCTGCAGCCATGGTCCATTCCGCCGTGTGGTGGTTGCCGTACCGGCGCCACAGGCAACGCCCCTGCTGGCAGCCACGCCAAAGCTCGCAGCCGTGGCCGCCGGGGTGCAGATGGAGCCAACCTGGGCGGTGGCGCTGGGCTTTAAGGCCCCTCTGGATACGCCCATGCAAGGCTGCTTCGTCCAGGAAAGCCCGCTTGACTGGCTGGCACGCAACCGCAGCAAGCCGGGGCGCGACGAGACGCTGGACACGTGGGTACTGCACGCCACTTCCAACTGGAGCCGACAATACATCGACCTGTCCAAGGACGACGTCGTCGAGCACCTGCGCGGCGAGTTCGCCGAACTGGTCGGTTGCGCCGTGCCTGAGCCCGCGTTTGCCCTGGCCCACCGCTGGTTGTACGCCCGCCCCGGCAGCCATCACGAATTCGGCGCCCTGGCCGATGCCGACCAAGGGTTATATGCCTGCGGGGACTGGTGCCTGTCCGGACGGGTGGAAGGTGCCTGGTTGAGTGGACAAGAGGCCGCGCGCCGTTTACTTGAACACTTGGACTGATCGGCTATCTACACCTTAAGGGTTCGCACCGGACCCACTATGTGCTGGAATATTCCTGTACATGACTGATAAGTTGTACAGGTATACGGAGGCAGCTATGCACGACCCTGCAGTTCACCACAAGCCGCGCATCGCTATCAGTGCCTGCCTGACCGGGCATAACGTGCGTTACAACGGTGGGCACAAGTCCTCGGACCTGTGCCGCACCCAACTGGAAGAACATTTCGAATGGACGACGGTGTGCCCAGAAATGGCCATTGGCCTGGGTGTACCGCGCGATCCAATCCGGCTGGTGGGCGACCCTGAACATCCTGAAGTCGTGGGCACGCGCAACCCTGACCTGGACTATACGGGTCCGCTGCGTGATTACGGTAAACAGATGGCCGCCGAACTTGATGATGTTTGCGGCTACATCTTCATGCAGAAGTCGCCCTCGTGCGGTCTTGAGCGTGTCAAGGTCTACCAGGACAATGGTCACCCGGCCATCAACCGCGGTCGCGGCGCCTATGCGCAGGCTTTTTGCGAGCTAAGGCCAGACCTGCCGGTCGAAGAGGAAGGCCGCCTGCACGACCCTGTGCTGCGCGAGAACTTCATCAGCCGCGTGTACGCGTACGCCGATTGGCAACATCTGCTTGAGCAAGGCTTGAGTCGCCATGCGCTGCTGGCTTTCCACTCCCGCTACAAGTACCTGCTGATGGCGAACAACCCGCAGGCTTATCGCACCTTGGGGCGCATGCTCGGCAGCATGAGCAAGGACGACGATACGGCCGTTGTCGCCCCCCGCTATTTCTCGGAGCTGATGCAGGCTTTGCGCCGCTGTGCCAGCCGTGGCACACACGGCAATGTGTTGCAGCATCTGAGCGGCTACTTCAAAAACGCCCTGACCCCTGCCGACAAAGCCGAGCTGCAGACGTTGATCGGACAGTACCAGCAAGGGGTCGTGCCTTTGATCGTACCGCTGACCCTGCTCAAGCATCATCTGCGCAACCACCCTGACCCCTACCTGCTGCAACAAGCCTACTTGCAGCCTCATCCTGAACGCCTGGGACTACGTAATGCGGTCTGAGATTCTTCTACCAATTGGTGAGCTGGCCCGGCGCACGGGCGTCAACCCGGTCACCCTGCGCGCATGGGAGCGGCGCTACGGGCTGCTCAAGCCACAGCGCACACCCAAGGGGCATCGACTGTACCCGGTCGAACAGGTCGAGAGAGTGGAAGCGATCCTGGCCTGGTTGCAGCGTGGTGCATCGGTCAGCCAGGTGGGGGATTTGCTGGACAAGCCACTCAGCACCCCACCCACCGGGGATTGGCAAACCCGTCAGTTCCAGATGCTCGAAGCCATCGCCAACTTGTCGCAACGGGCGCTGGATCATCAGTTGAACCAGGCCATGGCGCTCTACCCTGCCGTCACGTTATGCGAGCAGTTGCTGCTGCCTTTGCTGGACCTGCTGGAACTGCGCTGGCGCAATTACTTCAACGCCCGGCTTGAGCAGGTGTTCTTCCATACGTGGTTGCGCAGCAAACTGGGCGCGCGGGTGTATCACGACAATCAGCTGCTACAGGGCCCACCGGTTCTGCTTGCCGAAGACAGTGACCGAGGCTTCGACCCTGGCCTGTGGCTCTGCGCATGGCTGTTCACCAGCAATGGCTTTGCGGTGGAAATCCTCGAGCAAGCCGTGGCCGGTGCGCAGTTGCAGAGTGCAGCTGCGGCCTTGAAGCCGCGCGCGGTGCTCCTGAACCTCGGCCCGCGCATCGACACCCGCGCGTTGCAGCGCACGCTCCAGAACCTGCAGCTGCCCACCCTTGCCGGGGGAGCCTTGCTGGCGCTGCATCAGGCCCAACTGGGCTCGCTCGACCTGCCTCACCTGCACACCTTCGATACCCCTCAAGCGGCCTTGCAGTTACTGCAAGGCCTGTGACTGCCAGCCTGGAGAGATTCCGATTTCATGCATTTGACCTGGCTTCGCAGTGACCTACGCGTTACCGACAACACCGCCCTGAGCGCCGCCAGTGAACGTGGCCCAACCTTGGCCCTGTGGCTTATCAGCCCTGGTCAATGGCAGGCCCATGATGATGCGGCCTGCAAAGTGGATTTCTGGCTACGCAACCTGCGCGAGATGCGCCAGTCGCTTGATGCGCTCAACATCCCATTGCTCATACGCACGATAGACACCTGGGATGATGCGCCTCAGGCTGTGCTCGACGTCTGCCGGAAGCATCATGTCCAGAGCGTTCACTGGAACGAGGAATACGGCATCAACGAGGCCCGCCGCGACACGGCCACGCGCCAATTGCTCGAAGCCTCCGAGGTTCAGGTTCACAGCCACCTCGACCAGCTCCTGTTCCGGCCCGGAACGGTGCTGACCCGCAGTGGCGGCTACTTCCAGGTGTTCGGCCAATTCAAGAAAAACTGCCTGGAACACTTGCACCGCAGCCTGCCCTCAATGGCCTCACCGGTTAAACGTCAAGCCCCGACATCAATCAAGAGCGACCCGATTGCGCACCATGTCGACCCCTTCGAAAAGCCCGCAGACGCGCTGCGCAAGCATTGGCCTGCTGGCGAGCAGGAGGCTCAGGCAAGGCTTGCCCGATTCACCGACGAGGTCATCGACGATTACGAGACGTTGCGTGATCTTCCTGCTCGCGAGGGCACCAGTCAGCTGTCAGCCTACCTTGCAGCGGGGGTCATCTCACCCCGCCAATGCCTGCATGCCGCGCTGGCCCACAACCGAGGCGAGTTCGACAGCGGCAGCAGCGGCGTCCAGACCTGGATCAACGAGCTGCTCTGGCGCGAATTCTACAAGCACATCTTGACGGGCTATCCCCAGGTGTCTCGGCATCGTGCCTTCCGTGCGCACACCGAGGCGTTGCCGTGGCGTAAAGCACCCAAGGAATTCGAAGCCTGGCAGCAGGGCCGAACCGGCTTCCCGATCATCGATGCGGCCATGCGCCAGATGCTGGCCACCGGCTGGATGCACAACCGGCTACGCATGCTGACCGCCATGTTCCTGAGCAAGAACCTGTTGATCGACTGGCGGCTGGGGGAACGTCACTTCATGCGCCATCTGATCGACGGCGATCTGGCGGCCAACAACGGCGGCTGGCAGTGGAGCGCATCCACCGGCACCGACTCGGTCCCCTACTTCAGGATCTTCAACCCCGTGTCGCAGTCCCAACGTTTTGACCCCAAGGCCCGCTTTATCCGTCAGTGGGTACCTGAATTGCAGGGCATTGACGACAAAAATATCCACGACCCCGGAAAATGCCACGGCTTGATTGATGCTAATCTCTATCCCACTCCTATCGTCGATCTTCACAGTAGTCGACAGCGGGCGCTCCAGGCTTTCAAGGAGTTGCCCCGCTAGTCGTGTATAGAGGGCAATGCCGTGGGTGGCTCACGCAGTTTTTGGGTTACGGGCGCAACGGATGGGCTGGGCCTGGCACTGGTCCGCAATCTTTTAGCTAATGGGCAGCGGGTCGCCGCCAGTGCAGGTGCAAGCGAGGAACTCGATCGCTTGTGCTTGCACCATGGCGATCGCTTGCTGCGGCTTCCAGGCCAATTACATCAGCAGCCCGATGCTGACGAGGCAGGCCGCATGATCGGCGACGCCTGGGGCTCATTGGATGGCTTGATCCTGAATGCCGCCACCTGTGATTACGTGCTTCCTGGTACCTCGGACAGCGAGTTGTTCGAGCATCTGATCACCACCAACCTTCAGGCGGCACAGCACTGCCTCGAGTACGCCACGCCCTTGCTGGCCAAGGGCGATACGCCCCAGATAATGGCGGTTTTCAGCCGCTACTCCGCCACGCAGCTCTATGCGCCGACGCAGTTTCCTGCCGGCTGGAACAACGCCGTGCAGTGGGTAAGGGAGCAGCGTTCATCGTTGCTCGCCAACGGCATAGCGCTGACAGTGGTAGCGCCGCAGTCCCTGAAAAACCCTGTGACGGCTGCCAGCGCGGTGCCTGAAGACTGGACCGCCGACACAGCGGCGCTGGAGCTTCTGGCGCGCTTGCCTGCACGTGAGCCTGAGCTGGTGCTCGAGACGCTGAACCCGTCGAATCTCTGGCCGCTGCCGCAGCACTAGCTGCGAGGCTCAACACGCCGTGCAGTCAAGCAGTGCAACGTGCTCAGGACGTGAAACGTTCCACGTCTTGAGAGGTATGCCACAGCACCGGAAGGATATCCATCAACGCGCGTGGATCGCCGCTGGTCCAGAACCGCGTTGGCCGAGCCGGGCCGGGTGCCAGCAGATCAGCACCCGCGAGCAGGCGTTCGAGTTGGCGCGCCACGGCTGCGCCCGTATCGATGACGGCCACGTGGGAGGGCACCGTTTCAGCCAGCAAGGGTTTCAAGAACGGATAATGCGTGCAGCCCAGTATCAAGGTATCGCAGCCCGCCGCCAGAAGCGGTTCAACGTACCTGCCCAGCAACGTGCGTAACACTGGGCTGTTCAGGTCTCCCGTTTCGATCAGTTCGACAAGCCCGGGGCAAGGCTGGGTGATCACCTGCACGTTGCTGGCAAAGCGATCGAGCAAGGCGGCGAACTTGGCACTTTGCAAGGTTCCGGTCGTGGCCAGCACGCCGACTATCCCTGAACGGGTAGCCGCTGCGGCAGGCTTGACCGCCGGCTCCATGCCCACGATCAGCCAGCGAGGATAGTGCGCGCGCAGATCAGCCACCGCAGCCACGGTAGCCGTGTTGCAGGCCAGTACCATCGCCTTGGCGCCTTGCTGATGAAAGAAGGCGGCGATGTGGCGGCAGCGTTCACGAATGTAGTCCGGCGACTTTTCCCCGTACGGCACATGGCCACAATCCGCGAGGTAGTGGAGCGTTTCGTTGGGCAAGCGTTGACGAATCTCGGCAAGCACTGACAGCCCCCCCACCCCGGAGTCCATCACCCCGACCGGCCCCTCGCGCTCAGCCATCGCGCTTGCCACACACCGCGCAGCCAGGGTCGCGTTTGACCCGCAACTCACGGATGCGCGTGCCCAAGGCGTCGATCAGCAACAGTCGCCCTACCAAGGGTTCGCCAAAGCCGGCCAGCAGCTTCATGGCCTCCAGCGCCTGCAAGCTGCCCACCAGACCCACCAAGGGGCCGATCACGCCAGCCTCGCTGCAGGTCAGCTCGGCCTCGCTGCCATGGCCATACAGGCAGTGATAGCAGGGGCTGTAGTCCCGGCGCGGGTCGAATACCGACAGCTGGCCTTCCAGGCGTATTGCGGCGCCACTGACCAAGGGCTTCGCGGCCGCCACGCAGGCCGCGTTGACCGCCTCACGTGTACCGAAGTTATCCGAGCAGTCCAGGACCAGGTCCACTGCCGATACGGCAGCGGCCAGTGAGTCTTCATCCAGCGCCTGGCGGTGGGCGATCAGGTCGATTTCCGGGTTGATCGCCTGCAAACGTTGCAGGGCCGAGTCGACCTTGCTCATGCCCACGCTGGCACTGTCATGGATGACCTGGCGCTGCAGGTTCGTCAGGTCGACCGTATCGAAATCCGCCAGGTGCAGCTCGCCAACGCCGGCAGCTGCCAGATACAGCGCCACAGGCGAGCCCAGGCCACCGAGTCCGACGATCAGGGCCTTGCTCTGCTTGAGGCGCAGCTGGCCGTCGATGTCGATCTGGGACAGCAATACCTGCCGACTGTAGCGCAGCAGCTCCTGGTCGCTTAGCATGGCAAGCGCCCCACGGTGATGCGCTGGTGACCGCCCAGGTCGATGCGGCTGCTCACCTCGACAAAGCCGTTTTCCCGCAACAGCACCTGGACGGCATCAGCCTGGTCGTAACCATGCTCGAGCAGAAGCCAACCGCCAGGGGTGAGGTGGCTCGGCGCCTGGGCGGCGATGACACGCAGGTCGTCCAGACCGTCGACCCCGGCTACCAGCGCGCTGCTGGGCTCGAAGCGCACGTCACCGTCGACCAGATGCGGGTCTGAAGCCGCGATGTAGGGCGGGTTACTGACGATCAGGTCGAAGCGCTCGTCGGCAAGCCCCCCAAACCAGTGGCTGACCTGGATGCGGACGTTGGCCAGACCAAGCCGCTGGCGATTGCGCTCGGCCAACGCGGCGGCCTCGGGCACGCGATCCACCGCCGTTACCTGCCACGCCGGTCGCTCGCTGGCCAGGGCCAGGGCAATTGCACCGGTGCCGGTCCCCAGGTCGAGCACCCTGGCCGGCAGCGCAGGCTGCAACTCCAGTGCCGTCTCGACCAGCAGTTCGGTGTCCGGGCGCGGGATGAGCGTATGCGGGGCCACTTCCAGATCGATCTTCCAGAAGCCCTGCTGGCCCAGAATGTAGGCCACGGGCTCGCCTTCCCTGCGCCGCTGCAGGTAGCCGTCGTAGGTCTGGGCAGCTTCGCTGCTGACGATACGTTCTGGCCAGGTGTGCAAATAACTGCGCGGTTTGCCCAGCGCCGCCGCCAGCAGCAGCTCGGCATCCAGGCGCTCGGTAGGCGAGTCGGGTAACTGCGCGTTGCGCAGCAGGCTGGCGATGATGGTCATCAGTCCCCCAGTGCAGCCAGTTGGTCGGCCTGGTATTCGGCCAGCAGGGGCTCGATCACCGCATCGACCCCACCGGCGAGCACGTCGTCCAGCGAGTACAAGGTCAGATTGATGCGATGGTCCGTGACCCGACCCTGTGGATAATTGTAGGTGCGGATGCGTTCGGAGCGATCCCCGGAGCCCACCAGCAGTTTGCGCTCACTGGCGATGGCGTTCTGAGCGGCGCTGGTCTGCATGTCGTTCAACTTCGCCGATAACCAGGACAAGGCGCGCGCACGGTTCTTGTGCTGGGAACGCTCTTCCTGGCATTCGACGACAATGCCTGTGGGCAAGTGCGTGATGCGGATGGCCGAGTCGGTCTTGTTCACGTGCTGACCGCCCGCGCCGGACGCGCGGTAGGTGTCCACGCGCAAGTCGGCTGGGTTGATCTCGATGGCCGCTTGTTCATCCGGCTCCGGCAAAACCGCCACGGTGCAGGCCGAGGTGTGGATGCGGCCCTGGGATTCGGTTTCGGGGACGCGCTGTACACGGTGCGCGCCGGACTCGAACTTGAGCTTGCCGTACACGTTCTCGCCCTCGACGCGGGCGATGATTTCCTTGTACCCGCCGTGCTCGCCTTCGTTCTCGGAAAGGATCTCCAGCCGCCAGCCGCGCTTTTCCGCGTAGCGCGAATACATGCGAAACAGATCGCCCGAAAAGATCGCCGCTTCGTCGCCACCCGTTCCGGCGCGAATCTCGAGAAACACGTTGCGCCCGTCGTTGGGGTCCTTGGGCAGCAACATGCGCTGCAGTTGCGACTCCAACGCCACCAACTGGTCCTTGGCCTCACGCACTTCCTCCACGGCCATTTCACGCATGTCCGGGTCGCTGTCCTTGAGCAGCGCCTGGGCGCTTTCAAGATCGTCCTGAACCTTGCGCCATTGCTGATAGGCCGTGTGCACCGGCTCGACTTCGGCATATTCGCGGGAATAGGCGCGAAAACGTGTCTGGTCGGAAATGACCTCGGCATCACCGAGCAAGGCGGTGAGTTCTTCGAAGCGGTCCTGGAGAATGTCCAGTTTATTGAGCAGCGACGCTTTCATTGCAGGGATTTGTCCGTGGAGCCCTCGTCGAGGGCAAAGAGTTCCTGGGCCATGGCCAGCGCATCGAGGCGGCCCTCGGCCGAGAGCTTTTTCAGCTGCACGCTGGGCGCATGCAGGAGCTTGTTGGTCAGGCCGCGCGCCAATTGGGCCAATACGTCTTCAGGGTTGCCACCATTGGCCAGCAAGCGCTGGGCCTTTTGCAGTTCTTCATCACGCAGCCGCTCGCTTTGCTGGCGGTAGGCCCGGAGCACATCGACAGCGGCCAGCTCTCGCAGGCGCACCATGAAATCCTCGGCCCCCACCGCCACCAGTTCTTCGGCGGCCTGGGCAGCGCCCTGGCGGCTCTTGAGGTTTTCGGCAACCACGTCATGCAGGTCGTCGACGGTATACAGGTACACATCGTCGAGCTCGCCCACTTCGGTCTCGATGTCGCGCGGGACGGCGATATCGACCATGAAGATGGGTTTGTGTCGGCGCTGCTTGAGGGCGCTTTCGACGGCGCCCTTGCCCAGAATCGGCAACTGGCTGGCGGTGGAGCTGATGACGATATCGCTGTTGGCGAGTTCCTGGGGGATATCGGCGAGCAGCACGGCATGTGCGCCGAACTGTTCGGCCAGGGTGCTGGCGCGCTCGAGCGTACGGTTGGCCACCACGATGCGGCGTACGCCCTGCTCGTGCAGGTGGCGAGCGACCAGGGTGATGGTCTCGCCGGCGCCGATCAGCAGTGCCTGGCTGCGGGCGAGGTCGCTGAAGATCTGTTTGGCCAGACTGACGGCCGCGAAAGCGACCGACACGGGGTTTTCGCCGATGGCGGTGTCGGTACGGACCTGTTTGGCGGCGCTGAACGTGGCCTGGAACAGGCGCCCGAGCAGCGGCCCGACGGTGCCGGCCTCGCGGGCAACGGCATAGGCGGATTTCATCTGGCCGAGGATCTGCGGTTCGCCGAGCACCAGTGAGTCGAGGCCGGAGGCGACGCGCATCATGTGCCGGACGGCGTCGTGTTCTTCATGCACGTAGGCGCTGGCACGCAGTTCGTCGAGGCTGAGGCGGTGATAGTCGGCCAGCCACTGGAGCACGGCATCGGCCGACAGTTGGTCCTGCTCGATGTAGAGCTCGCTGCGGTTGCAGGTGGACAGGATCGCTGCCTCGCGACTGGTGGTGAGGCGGCAGAGCTGCTGCAGGGCGTCCACCAGCTGCTCCGGGGTAAACGCCACGCGCTCGCGTACGTCTACCGAGGCAGTCTTATGGTTGATACCAAGTGCAAGAAAGGCCATGCAAGATCGCTGGTTGTGACAGGAAGCCGATAATTGTCCTCTTTCGCAGGTTGCAGGACAACCACCGTTCGCTATCGAGGCGATAGTGTGGCGGGGTCGAGGTGATCTTGCCGATACGCTGTGGACTTCCGGCGCTGGCCTCCAAGGTTGTAGTTATTCAGCTATTACCCGCCCCTTGATGGGGTGCTCAAGGCGACAGTACGCGCGCCTGACTTGCACCGAGCTACAACTTCTTCACGTTCAAGGTCGCTATCGGGCCTTGCGCTGCGCACGTGCTTCCAACACAACCTCTCATGACTCTTGAGTTCAATACTGACTCCCCCTTACTCCATAGCGTTTAATCTTGCTTTTGATCTTGCTTTTGATCTTGCTTTTGATCTTGATCTTGATCTTGATCTTGATCTTGATCTTGATCTTGATCTTGATCTTGATCTTGATCTTGCTTTTGATCTTCGCGACTTCAGAAGGCCGAACGCAGGTCTTGCGGAGGGAGGTGACAGGCATGGATGCCTGTCAAGCGCTGGGCCCCAGGATGGGGCCTACAGCGCGGTCCTCCCGGGAGCAAGACCGGAGTGAGGGAACCCCGAAGCGCAGCGTAGGGGCCGTATGAACGGAGCGCAGCCTTTTTTGGTTACTTTTTGTGGCGTTTGACAAAAAGTAACTCGCCGTAAGGGCGAAAAGGTGATTAAGCGTCCCCATCGCAAATGGACTATGCGCTCTATCAATACCCACACCAATCCAACCAGACTTCAAACTTCAAACTTCAAAGCGTGGGCGCATACAGCAAGTTGGTATTCATTGGTGCAGGTGGCGCACAATCACCCTTCCGCCCTTACGGCGGCTCACTTTTTGTCTTGTCAAAAAGTAAGCAAAAACCGCCTGCTCCTATCATCCGGCCACTACGCTACGCTCCGGGGTCCCCTCGCTCCGGGCTTGCTCCCGGGAGGACCGCGCTGCAGGCCCCATCCTGGGGGCCAGCGCTTGACGGGCATCCATGCCAGTCACCTCCCTGCGCAAGCCCTGCGCTCGGCCTCCTGAAGTCGCGATCTGCGGCGCCTGAGCTACCGCGCACTTAGAAGCAAAAGCAGATGCAAAAGCATGGGCATGGCATGGGCACTAGGATGGAGGCGGGTATACTGCGGGCTTGCCAGCAGCAAGCCCTTGCGCGATGGCCACGCACAGGTCCGTAGTCCGCCGACCTGGCCACCTCCCGCGCTGCAAGCCGAACCACATCCTAATGTCGCGGTCTTCATAAGCGAAGGATCCGCTTCATACCTTGGCCCGGTGGGTTTGCCACCGCGCTTGTGTCATCATGCCCCAACCGCCGGTGAGTCTCCTTATAAGCCCTCTATGAACAGACCCTACGCATTGCTGCTTGCCTTCGCCCTGCTCCAGGGTTGCCAGAGCCTGCCCGCGCACAAGGCCGAGCCGGCTGCCGCCGACGTCGGCAAACCCGAAGCCGAGAAGCCCATGGTGTACGGCTCGTTCAAGCAGGATACGCTCTATAACCTGTTGGTAGCCGAGCTCGCCGGGCAACGCAATCGCTTCGACATCGCCTTGGCCAACTACACCGACGAGGCCGCGCGAACCCAGGACCCAGGCGTCTCCGAGCGCGCCTACCGCATTGCCGAATACCTGGGCGCCGATGAACCGGCGCTAGACAACGCCCTCATCTGGGCCCGCAACGACCCGCAGAACCTCGATGCGCAACGCGCCGCCGCCATCCAGCTGGCCCGCGCAGGCCGCTATGACGATGCCATGGCCTATATGGAAAAAGTCCTGCAAGGCCAGGGCGATACCCATTTCGATTTTCTGGCCCTGTCGGCTGCCGAAACCGACCAGAGCACACGCGACGGTCTGCTACAAAGCTTCGAACGCCTGTTGGCCAAGTACCCCGACAACGGTCAGTTGATCTTCGGCAAGGCCTTGCTGCTGAACCAGGACGGCAAGGCCGAAGAGGCGCTTGAGCTGCTCGAATCGCACGCGCCACAAAACGGCGAAATCGCACCCATCCTGCTGCGCGCTCGCTTGCTGCAAGCCCTGGACCGTGGCCCTGAAGCCCTCCCCCTGCTGCGCAAGGCGATTCGCGACAACCCCGACGACAAGCGCCTGCGGCTCACCTATGCCCGGACCTTGGTCGAACAGGACCGCATTGCCGACGCCAAGGGTGAATTCGTCAGCCTGGTCCAGCAGTATCCCGAGGACGATGAGCTGCGCTATTCCCTGGCACTGGTGTGCCTTGAGAACAAGGAGTGGGACGAAGCCGAAGGCTACCTGCAGGAGTTGGTCGAACGCGACAGCAACACCGATGCCGCGCACTTGAACCTTGGCCGTATCCGCGAAGAGCGCCACGACCCGGCAGGTGCCCTGCGCCAATACGCCCTGGTAGGGCCAGGGCCCGATTACCTGGCCGCGCAACTGCGTCAGGCCGACATCCTGATCGCCAACGGCCGCGGCACCGAAGCCTCTCGCCTGTTGGCCGAAGCCCGCGAGGCCCAGCCCGACTACGCGATTCAGCTTTTCCTGATCGAATCGGAAAGCTACAGCAATAACAACAAGGACGCCCAGGCCAGCCAGGTGCTGCAACAAGCCATCCAGCGCTACCCGGACGACCTCAACCTGCTCTACACCCGTGCCATGCTCGCCGAAAAGCGCGATGACCTTGCCCAGATGGAAAAGGACCTGCGCGCCATCATTGCCCGTGAGCCGGAAAACGCCATGGCCCTGAATGCCCTTGGTTATACCCTGGCCGACCGCACCACCCGCTACGCCGAAGCCCAGGCCCTGATCGACAAGGCTCATCAGCTGACCCCGGACGATCCGGCGGTGCTCGATAGCCTGGGCTGGGTGAACTATCGCCTGGGCAACCTCGACAAAGCAGAGGATTACCTGCGTCAGGCCTTCGCCAGCTTCCCCGACCATGAAGTCGCCGCCCACCTGGGCGAGGTGCTCTGGGCCAACGGCAAGCGGCGCGAAGCTCGCCAAGTGTGGGCCAAGGGCTTCGAAGCCCAGGCCGACAGCCCTGTGCTGCGCAAGACCCTCCTACGCCTGACCGGATCCGAGACCCTTTAAGACCATGCTATTGCGCCACTTCGTTACCTTCACCCTCATCGCCCTCCTGGCCGGCTGCGCCGGCATCGGCAGCCGCGAGGCCCTGCAGGGCCACGGCGACCCGCAGCAGTGGCGTGCCCACAAACAGCAGTTGAGCAGCCTCGACGGCTGGCAGATCAACGGCAAGGTGGGCATCCGTGCCCCACGCGACTCAGGCAGTGGCACCCTGTTCTGGCTGCAGCGCCAGGACTATTTCGACATTCGCCTGGCCGGGCCACTGGGCCGTGGGGCCGCACGCCTGACCGGCCGGCCTGACGCCGTGGTGCTGGAAGTGGCTAACCAGGGCCGCTACGAAGCCACCAGCCCCGAAGCGCTGCTGGAAGAACAACTGGGTTGGAAGCTGCCCGTTTCCCACCTGGTCTGGTGGGTGCGCGGCCTGCCAGCACCGGATACCAAGAGCAAGCTGACCCTCGACGGCGACAGCCGCCTGGCCAGCCTCGAACAGGACGGCTGGCAGGTCGAGTACCTGAGCTATGCCGAGCACAACGGTTACTGGCTGCCCGAACGCCTCAAGCTACACGGCAAGGACCTGGACGTGACCCTGGTGGTCAAGGACTGGCAGCCCCGCCAGCTAGGACACTGAGTCGATGCAAGCGCTCACCCTGCCCGCGCCGGCCAAGCTGAACCTGTGGCTGCACATCATTGGCCGCCGTGCCGATGGCTACCACGAACTCGAAACGGTCTTCCAGTTTCTCGACCACGGTGACGAGCTGAGCTTCGCCGTGCGGGAAGACGGTGTCATCCGCCTGCACAGCGACCTCGATACCGTGCCCCATGACAGCAACCTGATCGTGCGTGCCGCTCGCCAACTGCAGGCCCAATCGGGCACGCCCCTGGGCGCGGACATCTGGCTGAACAAGGTGCTGCCGATGGGCGGCGGCATCGGCGGCGGCAGCTCGGATGCCGCCACCACCCTGCTTGGCCTTGCTCACTTGTGGCAGCTGGAGTGGGATGAAGATCGCCTGGCGGCCGTGGGCCTCGGCCTGGGTGCCGATGTCCCGGTATTCGTGCGCGGGCATGCCGCCTTTGCCCAGGGGGTGGGCGAACAGCTCACGCCGGTCGATCCGGAACAGCCGTGGTATGTGGTGCTAGTTCCGCAAGTGTCTGTAAGCACAGCAGAAATTTTTTCACATCCGCAGTTGACACGTGATTCTCTCCCCCTTAAGATGCGCCCCGTTCCCAAGGGAAACAGTCGAAATGACTGCCAACCGGTGGTAGAGCAGAATTACCCGGAAGTTCGCAACGCGCTGAATTCGCTGGGGAAGTTCACAGAGGCTCGACTAACCGGAACTGGAAGTTGTGTGTTTGGGGCCTTCCCAAGCAAAGCCGAAGCTGATAAAGTTCTGGCCCTTCTTTCAGCGACCCAAACAGGGTTTGTGGCGAAAGGAAGCAATATTTCGATGTTGCATCGCAAGCTGCAAAGTCTGGTCAAGAAGTCGAGTGCCTAGCGCTCGCAGCAACAGATACAGGGGCGTCGCCAAGCGGTAAGGCAGCAGGTTTTGATCCTGCCATGCGTTGGTTCGAATCCAGCCGCCCCTGCCATTTTCCTTATACTCATCCAGGTATACCCTCAGCCTTCAGGTACTGCGCGTGTCCAAGATGATGGTCTTTACGGGGAACGCTAACCCCGATCTGGCTCGGCGTGTCGTACGTCAGCTGCATATCCCTCTCGGTGACGTCTCTGTCGGTAAATTCTCCGACGGCGAAATCAGCACTGAGATCAATGAAAATGTCCGCGGTAAAGACGTCTTCATTATTCAGCCGACCTGTGCACCGACCAACGATAACCTGATGGAACTGGTAGTGATGGCCGACGCCTTCCGCCGCTCCTCAGCTTCCCGAATCACCGCCGTGATTCCTTACTTCGGATACGCCCGCCAGGACCGCCGTCCGCGTTCGGCACGTGTAGCCATCAGCGCCAAAGTCGTCGCTGACATGCTCACTGTCGTGGGTATCGACCGTGTACTCACCGTCGACCTGCACGCTGACCAGATCCAGGGTTTCTTCGATATCCCGGTCGACAACATCTACGGCTCGCCCGTACTGGTCGACGATATCGAAGACCAGCGTTTCGAGAACCTGATGATCGTCTCCCCGGACATCGGTGGTGTCGTGCGCGCACGCGCTGTCGCCAAGTCCCTGGGTGTCGACCTGGGTATCATCGACAAACGCCGTGAAAAGGCCAATCACTCCGAAGTGATGCACATCATCGGCGACGTCGAAGGGCGCACCTGCATCCTGGTAGACGACATGGTCGACACCGCCGGCACCCTGTGCCATGCGGCCAAAGCCCTGAAAGAGCACGGCGCTGCCAAGGTTTACGCCTATTGCACGCACCCTGTCCTGTCGGGCCGCGCGATCGAGAACATCGAGAAGTCGGTATTGGACGAGCTGGTGGTGACCAACACCGTTCCACTGTCCGCCGCTGCTCAAGCCTGTGACCGTATCCGCCAGTTGGATATCGCACCGGTTGTCGCCGAAGCGGTTCGCCGCATCAGCAACGAAGAATCGATCAGCGCGATGTTCCGCTAAGCGGAACGCACGCTGACGAAAAGCGCCCCGCCCCAGCACATCCGCTGGGGCGGGGCTTTTTTGCCATCCCCGTTGGCGCTGGTCGCAAACGCCCTCGGGGGGCTATTTTGGAGAAACAAAATGACTGATTTCAATCTGAACGCCCAAGTGCGTACTGACCTGGGGAAAGGTGCGAGCCGCCGCCTGCGTCACTCCGCCAGCATCCCAGCCGTAGTCTACGGTGGTGATAAAGAAGCTCAATCCCTGACCATCGTGGCCAAGGAAATCACCAAGCTGTTCGAAAACGAAGCTGCCTTCAGCCACGTCATCGAACTGAACGTCGACGGCGTCAAGCAGAACGTCATCATCAAGGCCATGCAGCGCCACCCGGCCAAGCAGTTCATCATGCACGCCGACTTCATCCGCGTCGTTGCTGGCCAGAAACTGACCGCCAAGGTACCGGTTCACTTCATCAACGAAGAAGGCCCGGTCAAGAAAGGCGGCGAAATTTCGCACGTTGAGTCGGAGCTGGAAGTTTCCTGCGAAGCCAAAGACCTGCCTGAATTCATCGAGGTCGACCTGGCCAATGCTGAAATCGGCACCATCATCCACCTGTCGGACCTGAAAGCGCCTAAAGGCGTAGAGTTCGTCGCTCTGGCCCACGGTGATGACAAAGCAGTTGCCAACGTTCACGCCCCACGCGTGTCCGCTGAAGCTGAGGAAGAAGGCGCTGCCGAGTAATCCACTCGCACGCCGGCGTTGATCGGGTTACAGTGCCGCGCGCCCTGTAACCCACCAACTCCAAGGAAGAGCCCCTGACGTGACCGCCATCCAGTTGATCGTCGGCCTGGGTAACCCCGGCCCCGAATACGAACAGACCCGGCATAACGCAGGGGCTCTTTTCGTTGAACGCATTGCCAGCGCCCAGCGCATCTCGCTGACCGTTGACAAGAAATATTTCGGCCTGACGGCTAAGTTCAGCCATCAGGGCAACGATGTTCGCCTGCTGATCCCCACCACCTACATGAACCGTAGCGGCCAGTCCGTGGCGGCGTTGGCCAATTTCTTCCGGATCAAGCCGGAGGCCATACTGGTGGCGCATGACGAACTCGACCTGCCTCCCGGCGTTGCCAAGCTCAAGCGCGGCGGCGGCCATGGTGGGCACAACGGCCTGCGCGACATCATCGCGCAGCTCGGCAACCAGAACGACTTCCATCGCCTGCGGCTCGGTATTGGCCATCCAGGCGATGCCAAGCTGGTCTCCAACTTCGTCCTGGGCCGCGCACCGCGTGCCGAGCAGGAGAAGCTCGACGCCAGCATCGACTTTGCCCTCGGTGTGCTGCCGGACGTGCTCGCTGGCGACTTCGCCAAGGCGATGCGCGAGCTGCACAGCCAGAAGGCCTGATTTCCTTTAGAGAGGGGAATACCCATGGGTTTCAATTGCGGCATCGTCGGCCTGCCCAACGTCGGCAAGTCCACCCTGTTCAACGCCCTGACCAAGTCTGGCATCGCGGCAGAGAACTTCCCTTTCTGCACCATCGAGCCGAACAGCGGTATCGTGCCCATGCCCGATGCGCGCCTCAATGCGCTGGCTGAAATCGTCAAGCCCAACCGCATTCTGCCCACCACCATGGAATTCGTCGACATTGCAGGCCTGGTGGCCGGTGCTTCGAAAGGCGAAGGCCTGGGCAACAAGTTCCTCGCCAACATCCGCGAAACCGACGCCATCGCCCACGTGGTGCGCTGCTTCGAAGACGAGAACGTGATTCACGTTTCCAACAGCGTCGATCCCAAGCGCGACATCGAGATCATCGACCTCGAACTGATCTTTGCCGACCTCGACAGCTGCGAAAAGCAGTTGCAGAAAGTGGCCCGCAACGCCAAGGGTGGCGACAAGGAAGCCCTGGCGCAGAAGGCCATTCTGGAACAGCTGATCCCGCACTTCACCGAAGGCAAGCCAGCGCGCAGCCTGATGAAGAACATGAGCGCCGACGAAAAGGCCCTGATCCGCAGCTTCCACCTGCTGACCAGCAAGCCGGTGATGTACATCGCCAACGTCGCCGAGGACGGTTTCGAGAGCAACCCGCACCTGGACGTAGTGAAGGCCATCGCCGAAGAAGAAGGTGCTGTGGTCGTACCGGTGTGCAACAAGATCGAAGCGGAAATCGCCGAGCTGGACGACGGTGAGGAAAAGGACATGTTCCTCGAGGCCTTGGGCCTGGAAGAACCTGGCCTGAACCGTGTAATCCGTGCCGGTTACGAGTTGCTGAACCTGCAGACCTACTTCACGGCCGGCGTGCAGGAAGTACGTGCCTGGACCGTGCGCGTAGGCGCCACCGCCCCACAAGCGGCCGGGGTGATCCACACCGACTTCGAGAAAGGCTTCATCCGTGCCGAAGTCGTGGCCTATGACGATTTCATCCAGTACAAGGGTGAGAGCGGCGCCAAGGAAGCCGGCAAGTGGCGTCTGGAAGGCAAGGATTACATCGTCAAAGATGGCGACGTGATGCACTTCCGCTTCAACGTCTGATCCGCTGACAACCACGGCGTAAACAAGCAGGAGCGTTCAGTAGCCCAATCGAGGGCCTGCCGAACGCTCCTGTTTTTATTCAAGCCCGGAAAAAGCAAGAGCATTGCACCGGTGCATTGTGCCTACTCACCTCCCCCAGACCGCTGCTCGCCTGCCAGCATCACCAGCAAGGCGATCACCATCACTGCGGCACCCAGGTTGTAGAGCATGCCAGCCACAAACCCATGCACATACTGACCGGCCTGAACGAATGAGCCCTCCGCCCCTGGCAGGGCCGCCGCGAAGAAAATCCCAACTACGGCCACCCCCAGCGCCGCACCGACCTGCTGCACGGTTGAGATCACGCCCGAGGCCATGCCCGCTTTCGCTTCGTCAACCAAGGCCAGCACCAGGTTGAGCAAAGGGGTCATCACCAACCCCTGGCCCGCCCCCACCACGATCAGTACCGGGATCAGCCGAACGGCTACCAACTGCGCGCCTGCCGTCTGCACCTGGGCAATGAGCAACCCGATCGATAGGGCATACAGCAATGCCCCTGCCACGATGGCACGTATTCCCCAGCGCGCAACCAGCCGCGGGGCAGCGAGCGATGCCAGCACGAAACCAACACTGCAGGGTGCGAAGATGCTGCCGGCCCTGAAGGGATCCAGACCCAGCCCGCTTTGCATCAACAAGGCGAAGCACAGAAAGAAGGAACTGGATGTGGAATAGACCACCAGCACCAGTAGCGCACCCAGTGCAAAGCGACGCTGCGCCAGCAGTTGCATATCCACCAATGGCAAGTTGCCGGTCGCTCGTCGCCGTTCCTGCTGTCGCTTGAACAGCGCGAGCAAGGCCAGTGCCAGGCCGAGCGCGCAGAAACTCCAGGCAGGCCACCCCTGCCCCGGTCCTTCGATCAGCGGCACAAGCAGCAATGCCAGGCCCAGGCTGACCAGCGCCACGCCTGCCCAGTCCAGGTCCGGGCGCTGGGGGGCGCGGCTCTCGGGGATATAGCGCGCCGCCACGATGGCCAGCAACCCAATAGGCACATTGATCAGAAAGATGCTGCGCCAGCCTGATCCGAACAGGTCAGCATGCACCATCCAGCCGCCCAGCACCTGCCCCGCTATGGCAGCCAGCCCCAGCGTCATCCCCAGCAAGCCGAACGCGCGGCGGCTGTCCTGGGCATCGAAGTTGACCCGGATCGAAGCATAGACCTGAGGGAACAACAGCGCGGCGGCCAGCCCCTGTACAACCCGCGCACTGATCAGAAAAGCAGCACTGGGCGCCAGGCCGCATAACGCCGATGCCACGGTAAACCCTGCCATACCGACGATGAACAACCGGCGACGGCCAAATACGTCCCCCAAGCGCCCCCCGGTAATCAGCAACACGCCGAACGCCAGCTCATAGCCGGCCACGATGAAACCGATTTGCGCGAAGCTTGCGTTCAACCCGGTCTGCAGACTCGGGATGGCGACGTTGACCACGAACAGGTCGAAGATCGTCACGAAGCCTGCCAGCAAAAGTACCGACAGACCTACCCACGGCGGGCTTCCAAGGCGATGTGGGGGCGTTAACGGGAGAGGAGTATTGGCGTTCATCGTGCCTTTCCAGAATTTAGACACAGGCATTCTGGGATGGCCCATAACCCATTACAATTTAACCGTTTATGCTATTACTCAAAGCAACGAGACACGCCATGCGAACGCTGCAACGTACACGATCCGATCTGGCCGACTTCCTGCGCTCGCGGCGCGAGCGCCTGTCGCCCGAGGACGTCGGTTTGCCAAGCGGCGGCCGCCGGCGCACACCTGGGCTTCGACGCGAAGAGGTTGCCGCGCTCGCGGGTGTCGGACTGACCTGGTACACCTGGCTGGAGCAGGGCCGCGACATCGGCGTGTCGGCCAGTTTTCTGGACAACCTGGCGCGGGTATTGAAACTCGATGCCGCCGAGCGTCGCCATCTGTTCCTGTTGGCACATGCCCGTCCACCCGCTGAGCCAGGCAAGACCTGGTGTGTCTTGCCGTCGCTGGTACGGCGTTTGATGCACGACCTGCCGCACGCGGCCTTCGTCCTCAACCTGCGCTGGGATGTGCTGGGGTCCAATGGGCCTGCCGACGCACTGTTCGGGTTCGCCGCGCACCCGCCTGAGCGGCGCAATCTGCTCTGGCTGCTGTTCACCGACCCAACAGTGCATGGGCGCTTGCACGACTGGGACAGCCAGGCCCCGCTGATGCTGGCAAGCTTTCGCCGCGACTTTGCCCGGGCCACGCGAGAGGCCGATATCCACGCGTTGGTGGACGAACTGGAGCACGTCTCGCCAGCCTTCAAGGCCGGCTGGCGCACCCACGACGTGCACGCGCCCTGCAGCGGTGTGCGCCAACTGGTCATTGATGGACAGGCCCAGCCGTTCGAGCATACCTCGCTGACCGTCGATGAAGACCGGCACCTTCGGCTGGTGGTGTACGCACGTCAAGATGGGCTGCCAGGCAGCCCATAGGTCACGCGTCTTTTTCAGCGTCGTCCAGGCGTTGCCCGTCCTGCAGCAGCACCATGCTCTGCGGCGCCGACAGGGCGATACCTTCATCGCGCAGGCGCCCCAGTATGGTGAACAGCAGGTCACTGCGGGCCCCGCCCACCAACCGCGGTCCTGCCACATAACCGCTGACGCCAATTACCATGCCCGCATTGGTCAGGTCCTTGAACGACACCGATGGCGCCGGTGCTTCGAGGATGGCCTCGTGCTCCTGGAAGGCGGTCAGCAGCAGCTCACGGACCCGGTTGGCGTCAGTGTCCAGGGGCAAGGTCAGGGTAATACCGACCACACCCAGGGCATTACCCATGGTCACGTTGCGCACGTTCTGGGAGATGAACTGCGAGTTGGGCACGATCACAGTGGAGCGGTCCGACATCTGGATCTCGGTGGCGCGCACATTGATACGACGGATATCTCCCTCGACACCCGCCAAGCTCACCCAGTCGCCCACCTTGACCGGGCGTTCGGTGAGCAGGATCAGGCCGGAGATGAAGTTCTGCACGATCTGCTGCAGACCGAAACCAATACCGACCGACAAGGCACTCACCACCCAGGTCAGGCTGGTGAGGTTGATGTGCAGGGTCGACATCACCAGCATGGCCAGGAAGAGGAAGCCCAGGTAACCCACCAGGGTGACCAGCGAGGCGCGCATGCCGGCGTCCATGTCGGTTTCCGGCAGCAGGCGTTCACTCAACCAGCGCTTGACCACACGAATGGCCAGCATCCCGCCAGCCAGGATGCCGAGGGCCAGCACGATGTCCTGGGGCACGATGTTCAGGTTGCCGAGCAGCTTGCCGCCCGTGCCGTCCCAGTCCCCCAAGCTCAGCAACAGTTCACTGGGGCTGGTGCCCGACGGCATCAAAGTCAGCAGCAGGGCCAGGATCACCACGACGGTGCGGCCAATGCCGGCCAGCACCGTGCTCGCCTGCGCCTGGTGCCGTGGTGCCAGGCCCAGCGTGGACGCCAGCGCCAGGCCACCCGGTTGGCGAGGCGAGAGCAGCATTTCGCACAGATCACTCAGGAACGTCGTGAGCAAGTAGGCGCACGTGACGACCAGGCTGACCCACAGCAGCTTGGCGGTCAGGTAATAGGCCAGGGTCAGGTAGCCGGTGATCAGTGATAGCAGGATCGCAGCCAGCCACACCACCATCACGAACGGGATCAAACCGGCCAGGCCCGTTGCCCGGTCAATACCATGCCGACGCCGAGCACGGCGGTAGGCCATCAGGGCGCCGGCGAAAATCAACGCCACCACCAGAGCGGTAAGGCCATTGACCGCTACGGTCAGGGCCAGGCTGACGCCGATCACACTGTTGACCCGCTCCAGGGTCATCATCACCATCAAGGCCAGTGCCAACACCTTGGGGAACCAGCCCAGGGCCTCGGCCACTTCATCCGCAATCGCCGGCAAACGCCAGGAGGGGCGCTGCAACATCAACAGTGCCCGGCCAAGGCCGGTAATGAAGGCGCTGAACACCACCAGGGCAAGGATGTGGTCGGTCAGGCTGGCCAGGTCCGAACCCAGTTGCGCACTGCTTTCAACGCCCCAGCGCAGCAACGATACCGAGCCGGCAATGGTGCCCAGGGTCGCCAGGCTTACGCCCACGGCCAAGGCACTGCGACGCAAGCGCCCCTCTGGCAACCAGCGCACCATGGACCTGGCCAGCAGCCGCTCCAGCAACCCTCGCACCAGGGTCCATACCAGGATCGAGGCGATCAGGCTGGCGAAGAAGAGCCAGCGGTGTTCGGCGCTCAGGGCACTGTCGAGCGCATCCGTGATCTCGCCACGCAGGTCATGCAGCCGTGCCACGTCGTCCTGGGTCGGGCGGATCATGCTCTGCCAGAACGCAGGGCTCAACGGCGACGCTGCCCGGCTGGATATCTGCGAGTTGAACAGGCTGCGGCGCAGGTTGACGATCTGCGTGGAGAGGTCCCGCGCCGACTGGGTCAGCTTGGTGGCCTGGTTCTGCTGGGCCATCAGGGTTTTCTTCTCGGCCTCCAGCGCCTTGCGCTGCTGGGTCAAGGGCGCAGGCTCGTCCGGCTGCGCCGGGCCGATGACTTTCAACTGGTCATCCACCTTCTGCGCATCGGCTGCACGCTGGGTGCTCAAGGCATCGGCCTGGCGCTGGACCTGCACGGCCGCCATGCGCAATTGCGCCAGCAGGTCATCGTTGGCGTCACTGGTGACGCCCTGGCGAATCTGGTCCAGCCGGTCGCTGAGCTGGTCAACGGTCGCGGTTTCGTCCAGTGCCGGTGCGTCGGCGGCAGCCTGCGCCGTCGCCGCAGGGGCCGGCGCCGACCAGGCTGGGTTGGACGCTGCCACGATCAGCGCCAGCAACAGCATCAGGCTGTGACTAAAGCGGGCAAGGCTGACACGCCTCATCGAACATTCCTCTTTGCAATTCGATCTGGCAAGCGATTCTACGCCGCTTCGGGCCATCAGGAGAGGGCTGTTTCGCGTGCCAACAATTGCCGTTTGCGCTCGATCCCCCAGCGGTAGCCACTGATGTCGCCGTCCCGGCGCACCACCCGGTGGCACGGAATGGCCACGGCAATACGGTTGGCCGCGCAGGCCTTGGCCACTGCCCGCACCGCCGTGGGGGCGCCTATGCGCTGGGCGATGTCACTGTAGCTGACCCGGCAGCCGGCAGGTACTTCACGCAGCGCCTGCCACACGCGCTCCTGAAAGACGGTGCCCTGCACATCCAGCGGCAGGTCCAGACCGAGCGCCGGCGCCTCGACGAACCCGATGACCTGCGCCACGACCCGTTCGTACTCGGCATCGGCACCCACCAGCTCGGCGTTGCAGAACTGGTCTTCCAGGGCATGCACCAGCGCCTCGGGCTCATCGCCAAGCAAGATCGCGCAGATGCCCTTTTCGCTCTGGGCGACCAGGATGGCACCTAGCGAGCACTGGCCCACGGCGAAGCGGATGGTCACCCCGGCGCCACCTGCGCGAAACTGCCGTGGTGGCATGCCCAGGCGCTGCTCGGCGCCGGCATAGAAGCGGCTGCTGGAGTTGTAGCCCGCCTCGAAAATGGCATCGGTGACCGAGCCCTGCCCCTGCCCCAGGCTGGTCCTGAGGCGTTGGGCGCGGAAGGCCTCGGCATAGGCCTTGGGGGTAAGGCCGGTTTGCGCCTTGAACAGCCTATGTAAATGGAACGGGCTGACGGCCAGGCGCTCGCCCAACTGCGCCAGGCTGGGCGGTAGATCGCACGCCTCGATCAGGCGACAGGCACTGCTGACCAGGCGCCGCGTACGCGCCGACATGGCAGGCGGGCCCGCGCAGCGCTTGCAGGCGCGGTAGCCTGCTGCCTCGGCCAATGCCGGGGACTCGAAGAACTCCAGATTGTTACGCAGGGGCAGCCTGGCCTTGCAGCCTGGATAACAGTAGATACCGGTGGTGCGCACGGCATAGACGAAATGGTCCGCCGCCTCGGCAACACGCGCCGCGACGGCCTGCCAGCGCTGCTCGGGAGTGGTATAGGTTGTCATGTTCGTCTTCCGGGCTAAGTGCAGTTCGGCAGGCGCTCAGGCCCGCCACAAGTACTAGGCAGCGATGGTGCGATAGGGTCGCCAGGCGGCGCCCAAGGCGCGCATCTGTGCAGGCGTCGGCGCTTTTTCCATAGCCTTGAGCCGTCGATAGCCTTCGCGTACGCCAAAGTCGTCTACCGGCAGCACATCCAGACGCTCCAGGCTGTAGATCAGCAGCATCTCTACCGTCCATCGCCCTACCCCACGCAGGGTCACCAGGCGCTCGATCAATTCGTCGTCAGTCATGCCCAGGGCCTGCTCGCGGGTTGGCACGACACCGTCCAGGCGACCTTGGGCAATGCCCAGCACCGTGCCCAGCTTGCTGGCCGAAAAGCCGCAGCTGCGCAAGGCGGCGGGGTCCGCTGCCAGCAATTGGTTAGGCGTGGGGAAAACCTCTTGCCCAAACAGCGCCAGCAGTCGTCCAAGGATGGCGTCGCCTGCACGGGCGTGCAGTTGCTGGTAAGCGACCGACCTCACCAGTGCCTCGAAGGGTTCGCGCCCCGGAGTAGTACGGTGGCGGCAGGGGCCGACGGCGGCGATGTGCCGTGCCCAGTCCGCATCCAGCCCACTCAGGTACTCGGCCGCTTGCCGGTAGGCGACAGGTTCGGCGTCGATCAACATTGAAGCGGCTCCATCGACCAGAGGAGATGCCAGCTTAACCCAGCCACTCATCGGCCGACTGCCAGATCTTGCGCAAGTAATTCCTGAGGGAGCATTGCTCGCCACAGCCCTACCCGCATAGAATTGAGAACCATTCACAATCACACCTGACAGGAACCGACCGTGGCGACGATGCAGCTTCCCGACACGCTCAAACCGACCGAGGTCGCCCTGCTCTACCAATCCCACCATGCGTGGTTGCGCGGCTGGCTGCGCAGTCGCGTCGGTTGCAGCGAACATGCAGCCGACCTGGCCCAGGACACCTTCGTGCGGCTGTTGCGCGCCCGGCAGACCTCGCCTTTGAAAGA
This sequence comes from Pseudomonas sp. I3-I5, assembly GCF_022699445.1. Classification (NCBI taxonomy): domain Bacteria; kingdom Pseudomonadati; phylum Pseudomonadota; class Gammaproteobacteria; order Pseudomonadales; family Pseudomonadaceae; genus Pseudomonas; species Pseudomonas sp. I3-I5. The sequence continues at coordinate 3,913,713 of NZ_CP093940.1, forward strand.
GCCTCGCGCCTACCTCAGCAGCATCGCCCGTGGCCTGATGATCGACCAGTTTCGTCGCCGGGCGCTGGAGCGGGCCTACCAGGACAGCCTGGCACATCTACCCGAAACCGACATCCCGAGCGAAGAACACAGGCTGGTCATCCTCGATAGCCTGGAGCGGCTCGACCGTGCCCTGCACCAGCTCAAGCCGCGTGCTCGCCAAGCCTTTCTGCATGCGCAACTGGACGGGCTGAGCATCATCCAGATCAGCTTGCTGCTGGGCGTTTCGAAAGCGACCGTGGAGCGCGACCTGGCCAAGGCGCTCAAGACTTGCTACCGGTTGCGTTATGCCGACGCCTGACGAAGCACCGGCCCAGGCCCGTGTCGACCAGGCCATCGACTGGTTGGTCAGGCTACGCTTCGGCAGCCCCGGCCCGGATGCCCAGGCGCAGTTCCAACGGTGGTTGTCCTTGCACCCTCACAATGGGTTGGCCTGGCAGCGCGTCAGCAACCTGGGCGATGAGCTCGCCGGGCTGCCCAAGGACCTCAGCCGTCGTACCCTGCAAGGCAGCGAACGCCAAGGCATCAGCCGGCGCGACCAGCTCAAGCTGGGGGCCTTGCTGGTGGTCGGCAGCGGCCTTGGGTGGATGGCGCGTGAGCCGCTGGGCCTGCCAGAGCTGCTGGCCGACAGTGCCACGGCCACCGGCGAGCGCCGACAACTGCAAGGCAGCGATGGCAGCCGCATCCAACTGAACACCGCCAGTGCCATCGACCTGCGTTTCACGGCGGGCCAACGCCGCCTGGCGCTTCTGCGCGGTGAAGTCAGCCTGGACAGCAACCCTGCCGACAAGCGCCCGTTCTTCATCAATACCCGAGTGGCCACCCTGCGCATCCTCGACGGGCAACTGCTGGTGCGCCAGAGCGATCACGACTTACTGGTGGCGGTGCGCCGGGGCGAAGCCACGGTGATGACCGGTGCCACGCCAGTGCGGGTACATTCCGGCGAGACCTTGCGCGTGCAGGCCAATGGAGGCCATCAGGCCATCACGCCGCCCAGTGACCCTTGGGGCTGGACGGAAGGTGTACTCAGCGTTCGGCAAATGCCGCTGGCGGATTTCGTCGCCGAGCTAAACCGATACCGCCCCGGCCTGCTGCGCTGCGCGCCAGCGGTGGCGAACCTCAAGGTTTCCGGGACCTACCAGCTGGCCGACACCAATCAGATCCTGCAGCTACTGGCCCGCAGCCTGCCGGTGCGTATCGATTACCACACCCGGTATTGGGTCAACATCGATGCCGCTTAGGTCTCGGCATGGCCGTCCGGGGCGCCAGTTGGCAACCACTTGAGTAACCTGCAAGGCCGTTCCTGCACGGAAGTCTGCTAGTTTTCAGAGGGTGTGCACGACGGCTGCTCACGCCGATGAGACTGCCGTGCAAAGCACACGAACAGACCGGCCATCAATGCCAGTGCCATGGGCAGCCCGTGGGGCGCGACGTCCATGGCGGCACCGCTGATCAGCGGCCCTACCAGGCTGCCGACGCCCCACAACAGCCCGACGCTGGCATTGGCGGTGACCAGGTCCTGCCCTTTGAAACGCTGGCCTATCAGCACCAGCGCCAGGGTATAGATACCGCCCGCGACCGCGCCCAACACCACCAGCAACGGCCACAACAGCCACGTCATGTTCAGCAACCAGGGCAACCCTATGCCAATGGCCATGGCTACTACCCCGCACGCCAGGTGCAGGCCAGTGCGCTCGACGCGATCGGCAAGCCAGCCCAGCGGCAGTTGGAACAGCATGTCCCCTGCGAACACCACGGTCACCATCAGTGCCGCCACGCCCACAGCAAATCCGTGGCTGCTGGCATACACCGGCAAGAGCGAGAGCACCACCGCATCGAAAAACGAGAAGAACAGCACGGCCACGCACAGGGCCGGGGCCACGCGGAAGAAGCCGGCCAGTCCGAAGCTCTTGTCGTCTTCAGCGTGCAGCACCCGGTCATTGGGAACCGTTACCACAATGCACGCCAACGCCAGGCCATAGCAGGCCGTGACCACGCCAGTGATCCATGGGCTGTGGGCACCGAGCACCGCCAGCATCGCCGGTCCAAGCACCTGGAAACCGGTAAAGCTGGTGGCGTAGAGGGCCATGATCTTGCCGCGGTTATGTTCCTGGCACAGTTCGTTGACCCACGATTCCCCGAGAATGATCGCGATACCCATGCCAAGGCCCAACGCCAGGCGCAAAACCGCCAGCCCCCACAACGAGGCGAATGCAGGCTCCAGCAGGCCGATGCTGAGCGTGCACAGGCTGAAACACAGCAAATAGAGCGTGCGTCGCTTGAAATACCGGCAACAGGCATCCACCAGGAATGCCGACAGCATCATGCCGGCCGCGGGGATGGCGGAAATCATCCCGATTTCGAGGGTGCCTGCGCCAGCCTCGTGCAGACGCAACGACACCAGCGGCAGGGTCGCGCCCAGGCTGAATCCCACGACCGAAACGGCGAACAGCAAGCCCGCCAGCAAACGCATGTTCATGAACCACTCCCAGCAAACCGATAAGACGTGCAGACAAAAACGCACCCACCAGCACGGCGGACGCTGTTCAAATGCTGATCAGTTCAGGTGTGGCGAGAAGGTGAAGGCAAACAGGACGCTGCGGCGGCGCTTGAGCACGGTGTCACTCGGCCAGGCACGGCGCAGCCCATCCAGGGCAGGCTGACGGCAACAGGGCAAGGACTGGAAACGGCGCATTGCTTTGGCTACTACGCAGAAAGTGAGCAAGAGGCGGCACTCTAGGCCAGAGCAGGCGATACCGTCAATCGCCCCAGTGCCTGTGGCGTCAAGGGGCATCCGTGCCCCGTTGATCATCAGCGCTTGCCAGTGCTCGGCAGCAATACCGCCAGCACCCCGAACAGGGGCAGGAACGAGCAAAGCCCGTATACGTATTCGATACCGCGCAAGTCAGCCACATAGCCCAGCAATGCCGCGCCGATGCCGCCAAAGCCGAACATCAGGCCAAAGAAGATGCCCGCGATCATGCCTACGCTACCGGGCACCAGTTCCTGGGCATACACCACGATGGCCGAGAATGCCGAGGCCAGGATAAAGCCGATCACCACGCTCAGTACCGTCGTCCAGAACAGGTCCGCGTAAGGCAGTGCCAGGGTGAACGGTGCCACACCCAGAATCGAGAACCAGATCACCGCCTTGCGCCCGATGCGATCGCCGATGGGCCCGCCAAAGAAGGTGCCCGCCGCTACCGCGCCCAGGAACAGGAACAGGTGCAACTGGGAACTGGCGACCGAAACGCCGAACTTCTCGATCAGGTAGAAGGTGAAGTAGCTGGTGAAGCTCGCCATGTAGAAGTACTTGGAAAACACCAGCAGCCCCAGCACCACCAGCGCGGCAACCACGCGTGCGCGGGAGATGCCATGGGTAGCCTGTACCGTCTTGCGCGCCTTGGCCTGGCTCAGGTGCTCGATGTACCAGCGGCGCAGCATCAGGGTCACGGCGAGAAAGAACAGTGCAGCCACGCCAAACCAGGCGACGTGGGTTTGCCCGAACGGAATGACGATGGCCGCTGCGAGCAACGGACCCAGGGCAGACCCAGTGTTGCCGCCTACCTGGAAAGTCGATTGCGCCAGGCCAAAGCGGCCTCCGGAGGCCAATCGCGCAATACGCGAGGTTTCGGGGTGGAATGTCGAAGAGCCGATGCCCACCAGGGCCGAGGCGAGCAGAATCATCGGGAAGCTGCCGACGAATGCCAGCAGCACGATACCGATCAGCGTGCACACCGTGCCCATGGGCAGCAGATTGGGCGTGGGCCGGCGGTCGGTGAAAAAGCCTACCCAGGGTTGCAGCAGCGACGCGGTGATCTGGAATGTCAGGGTGATCATGCCGATCTGGGCGAAGCTCAAGTCGTAATTGGCCTTGAGCATCGGGTAGATGGCCGGCAGCACCGACTGGATCAGGTCATTGATCAGGTGCGCCAAGGCGCAGAAGCCGATGATGCGCATCACCAGCGGTGTAGCGGTGCTCGCCTGCGCTTGAGTGGACGCCGGGGCGGCGCTGGGGATGGCCATGGCCTGGATCTCCGTCGGAAAGCTGGGCTCCGATTATCGGGATACAAATAGATACATAGCTACCTTTTTTTCCAGATCCAGTCTGGCAGCCATTTTCCCAGGCCTGTGGTGGGCGTCAGATAGGATCAAGCGGATGCGCGGTATGAAGAGGTAAAGGCCGTAACTGCAGCTGATCACCCCTACGATTCGGGCTTTTCAGAGGATGGATAACACTACGCATCACGCGATCGATCGCTAAGTTTTTGAAAGCGTGTAAATTTTTTTTATAAATCGTGTTGACAGGGGGGCCGTTCAAGAGAATAATGCGCGCCATCGGCTACATAGCTCAGTTGGTTAGAGCATAGCATTCATAATGCTGGGGTCCGGGGTTCAAGTCCCTGTGTAGCCACCAAACAAGACGAAGGGCTTACCGCAAGGTAAGCCCTTTTTCTTTGCCTGCCAGAAAGTCAGACGGTTTTCGGCAGCCGGTGCAATCAACCCACACTGCTCATCGCCACCATCAGCCCCAGCGCAATGAGTGCCACCCCGATCACCCGGTCTGCGATGATTTGCCGCTCGATCATTGCCTTGCGCAATACGCTGTTGGAAAAAAACACAGCGACCAAGCTGAACCACGCCCAGTGCGCAAGCGACATGAATGCGCCGTAGGCCAGGTTGAGCCACAGCGGGCTGCCCTGCTCCACCACCTGGCTGAACGCACTGATGACGAACAGCATGGTCTTGGGGTTCAGGCAATTGGTCAAAAACCCGGTGCGCAGCGCTTGCAGCGCCCCGCCTGCAGCACCTTTGTCGTCAAGACGCACGCGCACAGTGTTGGTCAAGGACCGATAGCCCAGGTACAGCAGGTAGCACGCACCAACGGCCTTCATGCACAAGAACAGTGTCGGGCTCTGAGTCACGATGATCGATAGCCCGAGCACGGTGTACAGCACATGCACCTGAACCCCAAGGCCAATACCCACGGCAGCGGCCAGGCCAGCAATGCGCCCTTGCGCATAACTGCATCGGGTGACCATTGCAAAGTCGGCGCCGGGGCTGATGACCGCTAGCAGGGTGAACAAGGCGACAGCGAAGATTTCAGTCATTCATGGACTCTCGATAGGCGATGAACATGCACAGGTCAGGCATTATCGAACGCTTATCAGGCGCCTAAAAACGATTTAAAGTGCGTGAAATCGGTGAGTTTTCATCGTGCTTCATCACGCGTATCGGCTGGTTTTTCCATACGCGCATACCGCACCCATCAGGAATCCTTGCCTGCCATGAAGCTTCCACCCCTGGCCGCCTTGCGCTACTTCGACGTCGCAGCCACCACCCAAAGCTTCATCCGCGCAGCCGAGTGCCTGCACGTCACCCATGGCGCCGTCAGCCGCCAGGTGCGCTTGCTCGAGGAAAGCCTGGAGGTGGCGTTGTTCGAACGACGCAATCGCGCCGTGTTCCTGACTTCGGCGGGGCGAGCACTGCATGCCACGACCCAAGCCATCTTCGAACAGCTCGAAAGCACTGTGCAGCGGCTCAAGGACAGCGATGACAATCCGGTGTTGGTCGTCTCCTGCGAGCCCACCATCGCCATGCGCTGGCTGATCCCGCGCCTGCCGCGTCTTAACGCTGCCCACCCTGATCTTCAATTGCAGCTGGTGGCCGCAGGCGGCCCGCTGGACTTCGCCCGCACAGGCGTCGACATCGCTATCCGCCGCGACGACTTTCATTGGGGCATGACGCTGCATCAGCAGAAGATCTGTGACGAGTGGATTGGCCCTGTGGGGCGTCCGCCATTGTCGCCGAAGCTGCAAGGCCATCGACAGTTGCACAGTGCGACCCGCCCCGACGCCTGGGCCACCTGGCTGCGCCTTACAGGTGAAACAGCCATCACTGGCGAGCGCAGCGACTTCGAGCACTTTTACCTGTCGATTCAGGCGGCCAGCGCAGGGCTGGGGGTCGCGATGGCATCCGCCTTGATGGTGCGTGACGAACTCGATACAGGGCAGTTACAGGCGCCCCTGGGCTTTGTACGCGATGGCTCGGCCTACCACCTGTTGAGCCCCTGCCCTCTGAATGATGCAGGCAAGCGCCAGCGGTTTGCCGAATGGGTGAAACAGGAATGCCAGGGCTGCCTGACTCACCTGGGCTTGCTGCAAAAGGATGACGCCGCGCTGCCATCGCCGCCCCAGGTGCGGTAGCCGGCCGTGTCCAGGTGGATGCGACCGCTCGGGTAGCGGCCAAGGCCCATGCCCCATGCCTGGCCGTGCTGCTGCCAGAACCGGCACAGCGGGTTGGGGTCGGCCCAAGGCGCCAGCAGGACATCCACGGCGAATGCTTGTGTATGCGCGCTGCCGATCGCCCCGCCGGCACAGCGGTTGAGGCCCGGGTCACGGTAGGCGGAGACCACTTCAAAATCGGGTAAGGCCCCTTGCTCACCCAGTGTTCGGAGCAACGACAGCGTAGCGCGCACAGCCGGCCAATGTTGCTTGGGCGGCACGGCAAACGGTGATGCCCGGCACACTTTCCAGTCCGAGGCCGAGCGCAGGAGCTGATGAATCGGCACAACACCGTACAAACGTGCCTGCACGAGCATGTCGCGAAAAGGCCGCGTCGGGTGGTCACCTGCCCACTGGGCGAACATCCACAGGTCGCGCTCATCGGCCACGGCCCCGCTGGGCACTGAATTTACCGCCAGCAGCAGCGCGGCGACCACACTCCGTTTCTTCGACATGGCCCACCCCTGCACGTCATGGCAGCGGCACCCTGCCGCTGGCTCAGTCCGGGAACAACGTGCAGGCCATCACCAACGCATCCTCGCGACCACCCGCAGCTGGATAATAGTCGCGCCGGCGGCCGATTTCATTGAAGCCAAAACGCTCGTACAGGCGATACGCCGGATTGCTGGCCCTCACCTCAAGGAAACACTCGCGGCCGTTGAGCTGGTAGGCGCGCGACATCAGGTGTTCGAGCAGCCGCAGGCCCAGGCCGCGCCCTTGGTTCTCCGGCTTGACGGTGATGTTGAGCAGGTGGGCTTCGTCGATGATCACGTTGATCACGCCGTGGCCGACCTGTTGCTGCCCATCGAACATCAGCCAGACTTCATAGGATTTCAGGGCATCCAGAAAGATGCCGCGGGTCCAGGGGTGGCTGAACGCGGCATATTCGATTTTCAGCACGGCATCCAGATCCGCCTCGGTCATGGGGCGAAAACTGATCGAGTCACTCATTCAACGCGTTTCCAGCGCGCCATCAGCTGGCGCATGGCTTTCCAGACGTCCGCTTTACGCTGCGGCTCGTCCATCAACAGTTCCAGGCCCGGCAAGGCCCAGGCCTCGCCCAGGCCGTCGAGCTTGAGGGTTTGATAATAGGCTTGGTCGTCGGCGCCGGCGGCAAAGCGCAGTGCAGGCATGCCCACCAGCCACAGGCAGGTGCAGGGCGCTTCCTCCAGGCGAGCCTGGACAAAACCCTGTACGAAATCGCGGGCCGCGTCCGGGCCCTGGTCCATGTTGCCGCGCATCAGCAGCGGCCAGCGCACCGGCTCACCCACGATTTGCGGGGCGTCGGGCAGGCCGGCGGCGCGCAGCATGTCCTTGAGCAGCAGGTAGGACGGGTCACGGCTCTGGAAAGGCTGGCCGGTGGCCAGCTCGACCAGTAACAGGCAATCGCCAGCACGCAGCAGTTGCAAGGCAAAACGCGGAGGCGGCACCGGCACTGGGCGAGGTGTCGCAGCCTGCTCGGGCGCCTCTACAGGCTTGGCCGCAGCCTTGGCGGAAGCGCCCGGCCGCGGCACCTCGATCTTCGGCCGCTCGATGACACGGGCCTGGGGGGCGACAGGCGATTGGTCGGGTACCTGGCGTGGCGGCGGCTCGAAATCGATGTCCTCGGGCGGCGCCAACGGCAGCAGCAGTTCAGGCCGTGACGGCGCGGCGAACGGCAGCTCGGCGCGCGGCAGCCAGTGCACCACTTGCATGGCGGACAGGTAGGCGCGGCGACGTTGTTCGGTAAGCAAGGCGGTCATCCGAGGGGGGTTGGGACAGGTGCGCATTCTACCGCCGATAACCTGCCAGTGCCGCATCTGCTCGGCGGTTTTTTACGCATGCCCTGCCTGCCTGGGCAAGCCACAGCAGGCGGGCGGCTCGATCAGCCTGTCGCACGACAAGCCAAGGGGATAAGAACCAACCCGTCGGATGCAGTACAATCGCCCCCTTTTTCTTGGCAACGAGTCCAAGCCGATGATCGAACCCAAGCGCGTCCTGCGTGCCCTAGCCGAACACTGGGCCCTGATCGAGCCGCTGTGCGAGCGTTTCGACCAGGGCACCCTCAGCCTGGTGGAGCTGCGCCAGCATGTGGCCCGCCAGCAGATCGAGAGCACCCCGCAGGACATCACCCAACTGCTCGATGTGTGGATCCGCCTGGACATCCTGGTGCCCGTTGCCAAGAGCCCGAACCGCTTCGAGCTCAACGCCCAGATCCACGACTTCCTCGCCTATCTGCGCCGTGAGCATCGCCTTGGCCTGTGCCTGGAGATTGAGGCTTACCTGCGTCACCTGGAGCGCCTGGCCGGGCACATCCAGGATGCCTTCGACAACCGCGACAGTGACGATCTGGCGCGGCAACTGCGGCTCCTGGACATGCGCGTGCGGGACGTGCTGAAAAAGCTCGACAACGATGAGCAGGCATTGGTGGCCGTAGCCGAGCGGGCCAAGACCAGCAGCCGCCAGATACCCTTGCGCCAGCGCTATGCCGAAGTGCTGGCCACCTGGGATGAATACGTCGAGCCGATGATCCAGCTGGTCAACGCCGACGGCGCCTTCGAGCAAGGGGTGCGCAAGGTCGAGACCGTGCTGCTGAAACTGCTCGGGGAACAGGCGCGGCTTGGCCACCTGGTCGACGACGACATGCTGCTGCGCACCCATGCGCGTATTCTGGAGATGCAGACCAGCGCCCAGCTGACCCTGCGTCATGCCCGTGAACTGCTGCTGCCGCTGCGCGAGGAAGCACGGCGTCACAACGCGGTGACCCGTGGCGCTGCCCTGGCCCTGTCGGTGGTGCGCCGCAAGGGCCTGGACGCGCTGCCCCAGGCAGCCATGCCGTTGTTCACCCGGCCGCAAAGCACTTTCCTGGGCAGCGCCAGCCAGGTCGAAGCCTATGTCTATGCCTTGGCGCGCTTCGAGCCCAAGCCGGCGCGCTTCCCCAAGGCGCACAAGAGCGCGTCCGACGACAAGCCTCGCGCACCGCGCACGGTCAAGGAAATGACCGAACGCTGTGAACAGGCGCTGCCGCTGCCAGACCTGATGGTGTGGCTGCTGGAGCAGGAGCCCGAAGGCGCCACCGACGAACTGCTGTACTGGTTCTCGCGCTTGTCACGGGAAAAACGCTTCAACCGCGAGCGCCTCGAGCGCCGTGACTACGACACCCAGGAACACCGCGTCAGCCTGCGTTCGTACGCCCTGACCTCCAGCCGCGAAGACGCCCCCAGTGCGTCCCCAGAACCCCACGCGAGCCCAGCCCATGCATCTTGATCTTTCCGAACTGTCCCAGCTCGCACCGATCTTCCGCGAGCTGTTCAAAGGTTTCCACATCAGCCGCCGCGACCCGGAGCTGTACGCGCAGTTGTCCAACTTCCAGGACCAGTACCGCAGCCTGTTCAAGGCCCTGGGCTTCGAGCTGGTGTGCGACACCCGCGGTTTCTACTACTTCGTGCCGGACATGACGGCGGCCCAGGTCAACAAGACGGCGCAGCGCCTGTCGCTGTTCACCTTCATCCTGGTCGAGCACCTGGCCGATCAAGGCCGTGACCCGATCGCGGTGCTCGACGGCGGCAGCGTTGGCCGCGACGAATTGCCTTCGTTGCTCGACAAGTACCGGGACCTGTTCGTGCAGGCCGAGGTGCAGACCGTCGAGGACCTGGAAGAAAAGATCCTGCGCCGTATGACCCAGCTCGGCTTCGCCCATGAAGAAGGTGGCATTTACCGTTTCCTGCCGCCGATGCACCGGTTCCTGGACGTTTGCCTGGCCGTGCAGCAGGACCGGGACCTGGCGGCAACGCTGCACAGCGCCCTGCCCTTGCCCACGCCAGTGCTGGCCGAAGACCCCGCCGAGCCAATGCCTGAACACACCGACGACCCGCTCGACCTGACGCCGTTCGAGGCTGAGGAAGACGAAGAGCAGGCCTTGGCTCGTGCCATTCGCCAAGAGCAACAGGAGATCGACGCATGAGCCAGGAACGCTACGGCATCCGCCGCTTCGCATTGCTCAACACGGCAGGCTACAGCCTGGGCTTGTTCCCACTGGAGCATCCGCTGTCGGTGTACGGCGCCAACAACCTGGGCAAGTCGGCATCGATCAACGCCCTGCAGTTCCCGATCCTGGCCCGCATGTCGGACATGAGCTTCGGCAAGTACAGCCTGGAGCAGTCGCGCCGCTTCTACTTTGCCAGCGATACCTCGTACATCCTCTGCGAGCTGAGCCTGCCCCACGGCCCGCACGTGATCGGTGTCGTCGGCCGTGGGCCGGGTGGCGGCTTCGGGCACCAGTTCTTCGCCTACCAGGGCGAGCTGGACCTGGCGCACTATCAGAAAAACGACACGTGTCTGCGCCAGAAAGAGCTGTTCACCAACCTTGAAAGCAAAGGCATCAAAGCCTACGAGCTCAAGCCGGACGAGCTGCGCCGCCTGTTGGTCGGCGGCCATACCTCGGTGCCCCTGGACCTGACCCTGATCCCGCTGCGCTCGACCAGCGAGCAGAGCCTCAAGACCTTCCGCGCGCTGTTCATCAACCTGCTGCACATGCGCGAAATCACGGCGGCCAAGCTCAAGCAGCTGTTCCTCGATGCCTTCGAGCACAGCCTGCGTTCTGGCAGCGTCGACTACATTGCCGCCTGCGAAGAAGCCTTCCGCGATGTGCGACGCATGGAACAGGACTACAACGCCCTGGTCGCCGCCGGCCCGCTGGTCGAGGCGCTGGCCGGCGGCGTCGCCCAACGCGACATCCTGCGCGGCAAGCTGCACCGGATTTCGCCGGTACTCGACAACCTGCTGGGTACCTGGCAGGAGTACGCCATGGCGCGCAAGGAAGAACTGGTCATCCAGGCCGAGCATTACCGGGGTGAACAGGACCGCTTGCAAAACGATCAACGCGGGGGCACCCAGGAGCTGATGCGCCTTGAGCGTGAGATCACCGGCATCCAGCGCTGGCTGGGCGAGCTGTCGGTGCTACGCCATCGTTTTGCGTTGGTCGATGACGTCAAGGTGCTGGAACAGCAGTTGCTGGCGGCCAAGGATGCCCATGACGAACTCGCAGGCGCCCTGGCCCAGTCCCGTCAGTTCAGTGCCGAAGACCTCGACCAGCGCGTTGGCGACCTGGAAAAACGCCTCAGGCAGGTCAAGCAGCAGCTCGACCACGCCGACAACAACAGTTACGCCCGCTTGCGCGAAGAGTTCTCGCAGCAGGATGTCGACCGCCTGATGCGCCTGTTCAACGGCGCCCTGTTCAGCCTGCCATTGGGTGAGCGTGGCATCGAGCTGGACGACAGCGACCTGTGGGTGAAATCCCTTGAAGCGGTGCTCGACCGCTTCAAAGGTGAGCGTTTCGAGGCGCCGGGTCTGTCCATCGACCTGACCCACATCGACCCACCGGCCTTGCAGGCGCTGGCTGACCGCGCCGCGCTGCGTGATCAGAGGGAGCGCCTGGACAAGGAGCTGCGCCAGCTCAAGACCCAGCAGGCAGTAAGCGCCGACCGCTCGGCTTCCAGGGCGCAGACCGAAGCGCTGTACCAGCAGGTACTCGACGCCCAGAAAGCCCTGGAAGACTACCGCCGCAGCCAGACCCTGGCCGCCGAAGAGCCTGCCAAGCTCGAACAGCTCGCACAGATGGAGGCCGCCCAGGATGAGCTCAAGCGCTCCAGCGATGCGTTCACCGAGCGCGTGCAGCAGCTGTCGGCCAAACTGCAACTGGTGGCGCGCCAGTTGGGCGACCTTGAGTCCAAGCAACGTACCCTGGACGACGCACTGCGCCGCCGTCAGCTGCTACCGGCCGACCTGCCCCTCGGCACCCCGTTCATGGAGGCCATCGACGACTCCATGGACAACCTGCTGCCATTGCTCAACGACTACCAGGACAGCTGGCAGAGCCTGCAGCGGGTGGATAACCAGATCGAAGCGTTGTACGCGCAGGTACGCCTCAAAGGCGTGGCCAAGTTCGACAGCGAGGACGACATGGAGCGTCGCCTGCAGTTGCTGGTCAACGCCTATGCCCACCGCACCGACGAGGCGTTGACCCTGGCCAAGGCGCGTCGCGCTGCCGTGACCGACATTGCCCGTACCCTGCGCAACATCCGCAGCGACTATGACAGCCTCGAGCACCAGCTTGCCCTGTTCAACCGCGAGATCAACCGGCGCCAGGTCTCGAACCTGGAAAGCTTCCGCGTGGTGCTGGCACCGAACAAGGAGGCACTCAAGCACATCGACCAGATCATCCACAGTGCCGGCCAGTATGAAGAAGGCGAAACCCTGTCGGTGTTCGACCTCACCCAGAACGCCGACCAGGACAACCGGAACGAGCAGGCCAAGGAATACCTGGCGCGCCTGGTCGCCGCGAACCATAACCAATTGGGGTTGAAGGACCTGTTCGAGCTGGCGTTCGAGATCACCAAGGTCAACGGCCAGCCGATCATCCACGCCGACATCGACGGCGCGGCTTCGAACGGTACGACCATGACCATCAAGGCGCTGACCAACATGTATTTGTTGCTGCACCTGATGGACCGTGACTTGGCCGGACGTGTGCGCCTGCCGTACTACCTGGACGAAGCGGCGGACATCGACGAACGCAACCAGGCGGCACTGCTGGAGACCAGCCTGCAGCTAGGGTTCGTGCCGATTCTGGCGAGCGTCAAGCCGCAGGTCTCGGCACACGTGGCCATCGACCTAGAAGGCGGCAGCGGCCCCAACGGCATCTATATCGACGAATCGGACTGGAAGTTCATCAGCCCGCTAGAGGAGGTGAAGGTGGTGGTACGCGAAGATCAGGGTGAAGTGGTTATCTGACGGAGATTGTGGGGCCGCAGAGCGGCCCCGACAGTGGGCGCTGCGAAGCTCAGATGCTGGAACTGTTCCGCCTCCCATAGCGGCCCGTCCCGTGTCATGCCGAGGCCACCGTGGCAAACGACAGCCTCTAGATGCGGTTCACGTCAGTTGCCCGTGCCTCGACACCTGCACGTTTTCAACTCGAAATCGACCAGGCCTACCCGTCACTGAGCCCACGGCAGAATCGGAATCGCCGTCACGGCATTCTGCGGGCTGCCTTCGACGATGCGGTCGCTATACACCAGATACACCAGCGTATTGCGCTTCTTGTCCAGGAAGCGCACCACCTGCATGGTCTTGAACACAAGCGATGTGCGCTCCTTGAACACCTCATCGCCATCCTTGAGCTCGCCCTTGAAACTGATCGGCCCTACCTGGCGGCAGGCGATCGAGGCCTCGGCGCGATCCTCGGCCAACCCCAGTCCACCCTTCACTCCCCCCGTCTTGGCCCGCGACAGGTAGCAAGTCACACCTTCGACCTTGGGGTCGTCGAAGGCTTCCACGACGATGCGGTCGTTCGGCCCCAGGAACTTGAAGACAGTGGACACCTGGCCGATTTCCTCGGCGCCAGCAAGCATCGGCAACCCAAGGGCTGCCACGACAAACAGTTTCTTCAGCATGTTCATACCAGCACCAGATTGTCACGATGCACCAGCTCAGGCTCGGCGCTATAACCCAGGATAGTCGCGATGGCGTCGGAGGACTGCCCAATGATCTTCTGCGCTTCCAGGGCACTGTAGTTAGCCAGGCCCCTGGCCACTTCCAACCCGTCAGGGCCCACGCACACCACCATCTCGCCACGTCGGAAGCTGCCCTGGATGGCCTTGACGCCCACTGGTAGCAAACTCTTGTTGGCCTGGCGCAGCGCCTGTACCGCTCCCTCGTCCAACACCAGCGTGCCGCGGGTCTGCAGATGACCCGCCAGCCACTGTTTACGGGCTGCCAGCATGCCGCGCTCAGGCGACAGCAAGGTGCCCAACCGCTCACCGGCCTTTAGACGATCGAGCACGCGCTCGATGCGCCCGCCAATGATGATGGTATGGGCACCAGAGCGTGCCGCCAGGCGTGCAGCGCGCAGCTTGGTCTGCATACCGCCGCGCCCCAGTGCACCACCGGTGCTGCCCGCCACGGCGTCCAGCGCCGGGTCATCGGCACGGGCTTCGAAGATCAGTTGCGCATCGGGGTTGTTGCGCGGGTCGGCATCGAACATGCCGTCACGGTCGGTCAGGATCACCAGCAGGTCGGCTTCCACGAGGTTAGCCACCAACGCCGCCAGAGTGTCGTTGTCACCGAAGCGAATCTCGTCGGTCACCACCGTGTCGTTTTCGTTGATCACCGGCACCACGCCCAGCTCGACAAGGGTGCGCAGGGTGCTGCGCGCATTGAGGTAGCGCTTGCGGTCGGACAGGTCGTCATGGGTCAGCAGGATCTGCGCGGTATGCTTGCCGTGCTCGCCAAAGCTCGACTCCCAGGCCTGCACCAGGCGCATCTGGCCGATGGACGCTGCTGCCTGCAGCTCGTTCATCGCACTGGGGCGTGACGTCCAGCCCAGCTGGCTCATGCCGGCAGCCACGGCGCCCGAGGAGACCAGCACCAACTCCACGCCCGCCTCACGCAGCGCGACCATCTGCTCGACCCACACGGCCATGGCGCCGCGATCGAGGCCTTTGCCATCGGCGGTCAGCAGCGCACTGCCAATCTTCACGACCCAGCGCCTGGCGCCCGTCACCTTGCTTCGCATCGTCTTCCAACCTATGTCGAATCTGTAGATACCGTGGATACAAAAACGCCGCTCAAGCGAGCGGCGTTTAGTGTACTGCAACCGATCAGTCGCGCACGTAAATGATTTCCGGACCGTCTTCGTCGTCCTCGAAATCATCATCCCAGTCATCGTCATCGCCGATGTCGTGCACGCTCTTGACACCGGTGCGGCGCAAGGTGCGGGCATCGTCCAGGGCCTGCAACTGGGCGCGAGCCTCGTCCTCGATGCGTTGGTCGAGGTCAGCCAGCTCCTCGGCATAGGCCGGGTCGTTGGCCAGGCGGTCGGCGCGGCCTTCGAGGTAGCGCATCAGGTCGTGGCTGAGCTTTTCGGTACCTTGCTTGGAGATGGCCGAGATCACATACACAGGGCCCTCCCATTGCAGGCGCTCGACCACTTCCTTGACCCGCTCGTCGCGCTCGTCGTCCATGACCATGTCGGCCTTGTTCAGCACCAACCAGCGCTCACGCTCAGCCAGCGACGGGCTGAAGCGGG
The DNA here is from genome assembly GCF_022699445.1 of Pseudomonas sp. I3-I5. Classification (NCBI taxonomy): domain Bacteria; kingdom Pseudomonadati; phylum Pseudomonadota; class Gammaproteobacteria; order Pseudomonadales; family Pseudomonadaceae; genus Pseudomonas; species Pseudomonas sp. I3-I5. Next base: position 3,929,100 of record NZ_CP093940.1, read on the forward strand.
TCAGCTCGTTGACGATGACTTCGGCGGCATCGGCCGGGCTGCTCTCGTCCAGCGGCGCCATGTCCACCAGGTGCAGCAGAACACGGGTACGCGCCAGGTGCTTGAGGAAGCGAATGCCCAGGCCAGCACCGTCGGAGGCACCTTCGATCAGCCCAGGAATGTCGGCGATGACGAAGCTTTTCCAGCGGTCGACACTGACCACGCCCAGGTTTGGCACCAGGGTGGTGAACGGGTAATCGGCCACTTTCGGCTTGGCGGCCGATACCGAGCGGATGAAGGTGCTCTTGCCCGCATTCGGCAGGCCCAGCAGGCCTACATCGGCCAGCACTTTCATTTCCATCTTCAGGTCGCGCTGATCACCCGGTTTGCCTGGAGTGGTCTGGCGCGGTGCGCGGTTGGTACTGGATTTGAAACGGGTGTTGCCAAGGCCGTGCCAGCCGCCCTGAGCGACCATCAGCTTCTGCCCCGGCTTGACCAGGTCACCGATCACTTCCTGCGTGGAGGCATCGATGACCGTGGTGCCCACCGGCACACGCAGGAACAGGTCTTCACCCTTCTTGCCGGTGCAGTCGGTGCTGCCGCCATTGGCGCCGCGCTGAGCTTCGTGGTGACGGGTGTAGCGATAGTCGACCAGGGTGTTGAGGTTCTCGTCTGCCACCATGAACACCGAACCACCGTCACCGCCATCGCCGCCGTTGGGGCCACCGTTCTCGATGAACTTCTCGCGACGGAAGCTCATGCAACCGTTACCGCCGTCACCTGCTTTGACCCGAATGGATACTTCGTCAACAAACTTCATTCAAAAACCGCCTCTCGCCTTCCGACGAGTTGAACACTGATAAACATGAGGCTCTTGCAAAAATGAGCGCGGCGGCCCCGTACGACCGTAGAAACCCACGCCGGCAACCCATACAAACAGCTTTGCAAGAGGCTCACCACAAACGAAAAAGCCCCGTCGCATGACGGGGCTTCTGGAGCGACGTCGCGATTAGGCTGCGACGATGCTCACGTAACGGCGGTTGAACTCGCCTTTCTTCTCGAACTTGATCACGCCTTCGATCTTGGCGAACAGGGTGTGATCTTTACCGATGCCCACGCCGTAGCCTGGGTGGAATTCGGTGCCGCGCTGGCGGACGATGATGTTGCCTGGCTTGATAACCTGGCCGCCATACATCTTCACGCCAAGGCGTTTCGATTCTGAGTCGCGACCGTTACGAGTACTACCACCAGCCTTCTTGTGAGCCATGGTTCAATTCTCCAAATAAATTCAGGGGATCTAGGGGATTAAGCCTGGATGCCGGTGATTTTGATCTCGGTGAACCACTGGCGGTGGCCCATGCGCTTCATGTGGTGCTTACGACGACGGAACTTGATGATGCGAACCTTGTCGTGGCGGCCTTGCGAAACGACTTCGGCCACTACTTTAGCGCCAGCAACAACTGGAGCACCGATGGTGACTTCTTCACCGTTGGCGACCAGCAGAACGCGATCGAAAGTCACGGACTCGCCAGTGGCGACTTCCAGTTTCTCGACCTTGAGGAATTCACCTTCAGCGACTTTGTACTGCTTGCCGCCGGTAACGATTACTGCGTAAGACATGGTATTTCTCCGATAATCCTGCTCACCCAGCGCTTTATATGATGAGTATTGGCTGGCATGGCTGCACAGGGCTGGAACGGCCCGGCGCAATTGCGTAAGGCAGGTGCTGCCCAGGAAGTTAGGGTGCGCGATTGTACGCAACACAGGTTTTGCTTGCAAGTGCAGCGCCCGACCGACTGGCACCGTGCCTTGACACACCGGGACCCGCAACCTAGCATGCCGCGCAACCTCACTGGAGCAGCCGATGCAACCCCAAACCTTCTACCGTGCGGTGGCTGACGATTTCAGCGCCGTCGACGAGATCATCAAGAAGCAGCTGACCTCGCGCGTGCCGCTGGTATCGAAGATCGGCGACTATATCACGTCGGCCGGTGGCAAGCGCCTGCGCCCATTGCTGGTGTTGCTGTGCGGCAAGGCCCTGGGCCACCGGGGCGACGACCTGCGGCTGCTGGCGGCAACCATCGAGTTCTTGCACACCGCCACCCTGCTGCACGATGACGTGGTCGACATGTCGGGCATGCGCCGCGGCCGCTCCACGGCCAACGCCCTGTGGGGCAACGCCCCAAGCGTGCTGGTCGGTGATTTCCTCTATTCCCGCTCGTTCGAGATGATGGTCGAACTGGGGTCGATGCCGGTCATGCAGATCCTGTCCAGGGCGACCCGGGTCATTGCCGAGGGTGAAGTGCTGCAGCTGTCGCGGGTTCGCGACGCCAGCACCACCGAGGACGTCTACATGGACGTCATCCGCGGCAAGACCGCCATGCTATTCGAAGCCTCCACCCACAGTGCTGCGGCCCTGGCCCAGGCTTCCGATGCCCAGCGCGAGGCCTTGCGCATGTTCGGTGACCACCTGGGCGTGGCCTTCCAATTGGTCGACGACCTGCTCGACTATGAAGGTGACGCCGAGGCACTGGGCAAGAACGTGGGCGACGACCTGGCCGAGGGCAAGCCTACCCTGCCCTTGATCTACACCATGCGCGAGGGCACTGCCGAGCAAGCAGCGCTGGTACGCCAGGCCATCCAGAAAGGCGGCCTTGAAGACCTGGAGCAGATCCGCGCTGCGGTAGAGGCATCGGGTGCACTCAAGTACACCGCAGCCCTGGCGCAGGATTACGTCAAGCGCGCCATCGAGTGCCTGGAAGTGCTCCCTGCCAGCGAATACCGGGATGCGCTGGTCGAACTCAGCCAGTTCGCCGTCGCACGCACTCACTAACGGTACGTCCCTTCCCCACACGCGGTTCGTTCCTCGAACCGCTGCGGACTTTTGTCCGGACATAATCACTTCTGAAACCAGACCTTCTACAATGGCGGCTTTTTCCGCCTGTCTGTTCGAGGAACCCAAGTGAGTACGTTGCCACCCTGCCCCAAATGCAATTCCGAATACACCTACGAGGATGGCACGCAGCTGATCTGCCCTGAATGTGCCCACGAGTGGTCGGCCAGCGGCGAAGCCGAATCTGCCAATGACGACGTGGTGAAAAAAGATTCCGTCGGCAATGTGCTACAGGACGGCGACACCGTGACCGTGATCAAGGACTTGAAGGTCAAGGGCTCGTCCCTGGTGGTCAAGGTCGGCACCAAGGTCAAGAACATCCGCCTGTGCGACGGTGACCACGATATCGACTGCAAGATCGACGGTATTGGCGCGATGAAGCTGAAATCGGAATTCGTGCGCAAGGTCTGATTTCATCCAGATCCGCCAATTGGTTCTTGCTATTTTGATAATAAGAATTATTCTCATTGGAAAGTTATCCAAGGAGAATAGTCATGACTTATCTGATCGATGCCTGGCTGGACCGCCCTCACCCATACCTGCGCATTCTTCATCGGGAGACCGGTGAGGTGTGCGCGGTGCTCGAAGCAGAGGCGCTGGATGAACTGCGCGACCAGGGCGACCTGGACCTGCGCGGGCTGAATTCGAATGAGCCTGGGGTACTGAAGGAGCTGGTGCGCAACCTGTTTCTGTTCTGCTACGCACGGGCGTTGCGCCCGATGGGGACAGACTGGAACTGACCCATCTGGCGAGCTGGGAAAGGGCCGCAATGCGGCCCCAGCGGTATTACAGAACGTCGAGCAATTCGACGTCGAACACCAGTACGCTGTGCGGCGGGATGCTGCCGACACCCTGGGCACCGTAGGCCAATTCGCTTGGCACATACAGGCGCCACTTGCTGCCGGCGCTCATCAATTGCAGGGCTTCGGTCCAACCTGCGATCACGCCCCCAACCGGGAATTCGGCCGGCTGACCACGATCGTACGAGCTGTCGAACACGGTGCCGTCGATCAGGGTGCCGTGGTAGTGCACACGCACCTGGTCTTCGCGCGATGGCTTGGCGCCTTCACCGGTGTTCAGCGCTTCGTACTGCAAGCCCGAATCCAGGGTGACGATGCCGTCGCGCTTGGCGTTGTCGGCCAAGAACTGCTTGCCGGCTGCCGCTGCAGCCTCGGCCTTGGCGGCTGCCTGGGCTTGCATCACTTCACGGATAACCTGGAAGCTGGCCGACAGATCGGCCTCGCTGACGCGGCTGTCTGCACCGTTGAAGGCGTCGGTCAGGCCGGCCACGATCGCTTCCAGGCTCACCCCTGGCGGCGGGTTGTCGCGCAGCTGGCCACCCAGCTGACGGCCGATGCCGTAGCTGACGCGGGTTTCGTCGGTAGACAGGTTGATCTCGGACATTGTCATGCTCCACTGCAGGGCGCAGCGCAGCCACGCCCTTGATGAAAAGGGCGAGCAGCCTAGCATATCGAGAGGCACCTAGCTGCACGCGGCAGACCCCCGCGTGCAGCTGAAGTCGAGGCTAGTGCTTGGTGAGCTTGTCCAGGTAACCCATGCAGAACGCCGAGACCACGAAGGTCATGTGGATGATGACGTACCACATCAGGTAATCGGTGGAGATGTTCTGGGCATCCATGAACACCCGCAACAGGTGGATGGACGAGATGGCCACGATCGACGCAGCCACCTTCATCTTCAGCGAGGAGGAGTCCATCTTGCCGAGCCAGTTGAGCTTTTCCTTGCTCTCGTCAATATCCAGCTGCGAAACGAAGTTCTCATAGCCGGAAATCATCACCATGACCAACAGCCCGCCGACCAGCGACATATCGATCAGCGACAGGATCACCAGGATCAGGTCGGCTTCGCTCAAGGCAAAGACGTTGGGAAGGACATGGACCACTTCCTGGAAGAATTTCAGCGCAAGGGCCAGCAGGCCCAGGGACAGGCCGAAGTAGATGGGGGCGAGCAGCCAGCGGGAGGCATACATCGCATTTTCGAGAATACGTTCCATGGAGGATGGGGACTCGTAGGTGGCTGGAAAAACGACCGCGAGTATAGCCAGCCGCCTCATGCAGCAAAAGCTGGATGACCGTCCCGGCCTGTTCAGGTCTCAGGATGGAACTGGTAGTCGCCCAGGTTTTTGGTGCGCTCGCCGTTCATGCGCCGCAACTGCGCCTGCAGGTGCAGGCACCAGATGGGCGGGTCTTCGTTGAGCTGATACCCGTGCAGGGTCAGGCTGTCGACGATGGCATTGAGCACGGACTCGGCCACCTGCGGCCCGTGAAACGGCCCTTGGGCCTTTACTGCCGAGGGTTGCTCACCGGCCATGCCGGCGGCGAACAGCAGCGTCCACATACCGGTATCGCCAGCCAGTGGCCGGATACTGCATTCGATGCGGGTCACAAGGCCCAGGCACTGACGTGTAAGGCTGAGGTTGCGCATGGCCGCGTCCTCCGAAAGCTCCGTTCAGCCCAGCAAACGGGCTGTCTTCATCCTGAACACTGATGTCGTCCTTGGTTCAGCATAGAAGAGCGTCAGCACAAGATGGAAAACCGGCGCCGAACGGTAGCCATTGGCCGCCAGCGCCGGTTTCTTGACTCAAGCAGGCTTGGCTTGCGCGATCACCTCTTCAAGGCGCTCCTTTTCCGCCTTCTCGATGTCTTCCTCACTGATCATCTCGGCAATCTCGCGCAGCCGTTCGACGACGCGTGCATTCACGCTACCCTCGGTGAACTGCCCTTTCTCGTCAGGCACACCCGCCTCCTCGCCTACCAGCAGGCTCAACGCCTCATCTGCCTGGCTGACCGCATACACATGGAAGGTGCCACTCTCGACCGCCTGCAACACACGTTCGTCGAGCATGAGCGTGGCCACGTTGGCGCGCGGGATGATCACCCCCTGCTCACCGGTCAGGCCACGGGCTTCGCAGAGCCTGAAGAACCCTTCGATCTTCTCGTTCACACCCCCGACAGCCTGCACTTCACCGAACTGGTTGATGGAACCGGTGATCGCAAAGCACTGCTTGAGCGGGGTGCGCGAAAGGGCCGAGATCAACGTGCAGGCCTCACCTAGCGAGGCGCTGTCGCCGTCCACGTAACCGTAGGATTGCTCCAGGGCGATGCTGGCCGAGATCGCCAGCGGGAATTCCTGGGCATAGCGGCTGCCCAGGTAGCCGGTCAGGATCATCACCCCCTTGGAGTGGATAGGCTGGCCCAGGTTTACCTCGCGCTCGATGTCGACGATACCGCTACCGCCCGGGTACACGGTGGCCGAGATACGCGCGGGCATGCCGAATGCCGAGTCGCCCACCTCCAGCACGGTCAGGCCATTGCACTTGCCGATGGCCGCGCCCTGAGTGTCGATCAGGATGATGCCGGCCAGCATGTCGTCCAGCACCCGCTGCGAGACCCGCCCGGTGCGTGTGGCCTTGGCCTTGAGTGCACGTTCGATATGGCCAGCATCGGTCATTTCGTCGTTGGCCAGCTGACGAATGAAGTCGGCCTCGCTGACCAGCTGGAACAGGTCGCCGATCCGGGCCGAGAGCCGTGCCTGGTTTTCAGCCAGGCGAGCGCTGTAGGTCGCTAGCCGGGCCACGGCGTCGCTGGTCAAGGGCGCCATGCCCTCCTCGTTGGTACGGGTGCGCAGCAGTTGGGCGAACTGCTCCAGGTTCTCGTCGACCATGGGCATGTCTTCGTCGAAATCCACCAGCACCCTGAACATCTCCTGGAAGTCCGGGTCGTGGTCCTGCAGCGCGTAATACAACTGACGCGAGCCGATGATCACCAGCTTGACGTTGAGCGGGATCACCTGCGGGGTAAGGCTGACGGTCGCCACCCGGCCAAGCTCGCCCAAGGGTGACTCCATCTTGAGCTTGCGCGATTGCAGGGCGCGCTTGAGCGCATCCCAGACAAAGGGCTCACCCAGCATTTTCTCGGCTTCCAGGATCAGGAAGCCGCCGTTGGCCCGGTGCAGGGCTCCCGGACGCAACTGCCGGTACGACGTGTAGAGCGCGCCCTGGTCGGTGCTGTACTCGATGCGACCGAACAGGTTGTCGTAGGTCGGGTGCGGCTCGAACACCACCGGCGCCCCGCCGTCATGATGATGGCCCACGACCAGGCTGGGTGCGTACTGCTCCTCGAGCATCTTGCGCGCCACGGCGTCTGTCTTGCTGTCCTCGACCAATTGCTCGACCACCGTGCGCAACAGGTTCAGTTGCACCGATTGCAGGTAGGCACACACGGCAGCGTTCTCGGCGTACTTTTCCGACAGCGGTGCGAGCAAAGGCTCAAGTGCCAGGGTAATGGTTTCTTCGTTGAGCTGGCGCAACTGGTTGTTCGACTCACGCTTCCATTGCGGAAGGCTGGCCAGTTCTTCGTTCAAACGCTCCTCGAGCAGGGCGATGTCTTCGTGAAACTGTTCGCGCACGTGCTCAGGCAACTGGGCGAACTCGGCCTCATCCAGGGCCTTGCCGTCTGCCATCGGCGTGAAGGCCACGTTGCTGGCATCGCGGTACAAGGCCACGTCCTTTTCCAGCGAAGCGCGCTCGATCACATCCAGCGCGCGGTCGTAGCGCTGGTTGAAGGCGCGGTCGATGGCGCCTTTTTTCTGCTGGTACGAGGGGTGTTCGAACACGGCCGGGAATGTCGCCAGCAAGTTGTCGATCAACCCGTTCATGTCAGCGATGAAGTCCCCGGCACTGCCCGATGGCAATTCCAGGGCTCGCGGCTCGCGGGTGTCGTCGAAATGGTTGACGTAAAGCCAGTCGGATGGGGTCTGCTGACGCTTGCCCTCCGCCTTGAGGTAACGCTTGACGAACGAGAACCGGCCGGTACCGGGCTCGCCCATCACGTATACGTTGTAGCCGGGGCGCGGCATGGCCACGCCGAATTGCAGGGCCTCGACAGCACGCTCCTGGCCCAGTACGCCGCGAAACGGCTCCAGATCGTCCGTATTGGTGAAAGCAAACTGCTCGGGAGAGAAACGCCGGGTGAGGGCTTCAGGCGCAAGACGCAGGCGCGCAGCGACAGGATCGGGCATTGGGTTTCCTTACTTCGGCGGGGCAGATACGCAGCATTCTGGCGCTGCCTGCGCGCGGGTTGCAAGGCTCCTCGGGATTTATGTCGCAGGCGCGACGGTGTCTTGTACAAGCAAATTTTTCGCAATCGGTAACGCAACCTTTGGAACATGCCTAAACTCCAACTTGCGCGGGTGGGTGAAATGCTTTCCCGACCTGGCACCCGAGTTGCCAGAAACCTGACCCTTGGTTTAAGTCAAATAGAGAATAAATGCTATGAAACGGATTCTTCTGGGTACTCTGTTCACCGTCGCTTCGCTCAACGCCATGGCCGACGCGCCAGGCGGCCCGAATTGCGGCTGGGGCAACATGCTGTTCGAAGGCCAGCGCGGCACTCCGGCACACTTCCTGGCTTCCACCACCAACGGCACTTCCGGTAACGCCACCTTCGGCATGACCTCCGGCACCAACGGCTGCTCCACCAAGTCTGCACTGACCTACGGCGGCAAATCGTGGTTCGCCATGAACGGCATGATGAACGAGCTTTCCGAAGACATGGCCATGGGTCAGGGTGAAGCACTGACCACCTACGCCGTGGTACTGGGCGTGGCGCCGGAAGACCGTGCGCACTTCGCATCGGTCACCCACGATCACTTCAACCAGATCTTCAGCAGCGCCGATGTCAATGCTGAAACCGTGCACAGCAACACCCTGGCCGTTCTGAAGAACGACCCACGCCTGGCCAAGTACGCTACCGAAGCCTAAACGCGCGTTTCCCGCCCCGGTTCCGGGGCGGGTCTCTCTTTCTTCGGCATCGTCTGGAAGTAGTTGCCCGATATGCTCAAACGCCTTGCCTCTCTGGCGCTGTTGTTCTGCGCCCCTGTTCATGCTGCGCCGATGCTGGATCAAGGCCGTCTCCAGCAACTGGCCAGTACCCCCTACTGGATTGCTTTGGGCCATTACGAAACCGGTAAGCTCGGTGGCTGGCGCAGCTACGTAGACGATGACGCATTCTTCCTTGCCCACGATGGCGCACACCATCCGGACCGTGAGCTGAAAGCGACGGTGCAGGCGCTGTATGCCCCGGCAAGCCTGGGCGACAAGCACGCTCAGTGTGTATTCCCGGCGCGCACTCGCTGGCTGAAAGAGCAACTTGGCCTACAGGATTTGCCGCAACCCCAGTGCCAGGAATTCAAGACCTGGTACCAGTCGATCGACCCGCACAGCGCCGCGTTGATTTTCCCGGCTGCCTACCTGAACAGCCCCTCGTCGATGTTCGGGCACACGCTGCTGCGCATCGACCAGTCCACTACCCGCAGTGACGACACCACGCTGCTCAGCTACGCGATCAACTTCGGTGCGTACATCGAAGGCAGCGACAACAGCATTCTGTATGCCTGGAAAGGGTTGGCCGGTGGTTATCCCGGCCTGTTCGCGCTGATGCCCTATCAGGAGAAACTGTCGGAATACCGCAGCCTGGAAAACCGCGACCTGTGGGAATACCAGCTAGACCTCACGCCGGAAGAAACAGGCCGCATGGTCGAGCACGTCTGGGAACTGAAACAGATTCAGTTCGACTACTTCTTCTTCGACGAGAACTGCTCCTATCGCCTGCTGGAGTTGCTGCAGGTGGCTCGGCCAGGCCTGGACCTGACCTCGCAGTTCCCGCTGACCGCCATACCGACCGACACCGTGAAGGCGGTGAAACAATCAGGCTTGGTCGCCAGTGAACTCTACCGCCCCTCGCGCGAGCGCGAACTGCTGGCGCGTGCAGCGCCACTGGACCATGACGAGAAACGCCAGGTGCTGGCCGTAAGCGCCGACACTGCGCAATTGCAAAACCCCGCGTTCAAGGCCCTGCCCCGCGAGCGGCAGGCCTTGATACAAGACGCTGCCTACCGCCTTGAGCGCTACCGCGCCAATGGCCAGGAACGTGACCCCGGTCAGGCCAAGCGCAGCTTCGAACTGCTACGCGCGATCAACACCAACCCGCCGCCGCCGTTGGCCATCGAGCGCCCGGGGTTGCCTGAGGACGGCCATGACTCGCGTACCTGGCAGTTGGGCGTGGGCACGCGCGAAGACCGCGCCTATGCCGAATATGGCTTGCGCATGGCGTACCATGATCTCAACGACAACGCCTACGGCTTCCCATTGGGGGCGCAGATCGAGATCTTGCAACTGAAAGTGCGCCAGTACGAAGGCAATGACTGGCAAGTGCAACGCCTGGACCTGGCGACCATTCGTTCGCTGACACCGCGCAACGAACTGCTCAAGCCCTGGTCGTGGCAAGTGGCCGGCGGCCTTGAGCGGGTGCCGGGCAAACACGATGACGAGGTGCTGGTGAGCCACGTCAATGGTGGCGCCGGTGGCACCTGGCAGCTGGGTGATGACTTGCTGGGCTTTGCACTGGGTACAGTCCGTGTAGAACACCACAATGACTTCGCGCAGTTCATCGCACCTGCCGCAGGTTTCAATGGCGGGCTGCTGTGGCGCAATGGGCTTGGCAACATGACGCTGGAGGCCAAGGGCGATTACTTCACCAATGGCGAAGTGCGCCGTAGCGTCAGCCTGAACCAGCAGTGGGAAATCAGCCAGAACCTGGGGCTGCGCCTGAGTGCCTCGCGCCAGTTCAGCCACCTGTCCACGGCGCAGAACGAGGTGATGCTGGAAGTGAAGTGGTATCACTACTGAGGGTCTGGTCTGGTGTGAAAGCGTTCATGTTTACGGCGATGTTCCGGCCTGTGGCCCGCCTCAACCAGTCTTTGACACGGTTTTGACAGCACGCCCACAACTGGCCCTCTAGACTTCACCTGGACGGCATGAGGGCAAGGTCTATGTGGCGGTTCTGGTTGGGTCTGTGCGTGGCGATGCTGCTGTCGGGGTGCGAAACGACTCACGAGCAGATGCTTGGCCAGGGGTTTCCCCCTGCCTACGCCGATGGCTTCGAGGACGGGTGCAGCAGCGGCCGTCAGGCCGCGGGCGTGCCGGCAGGTGATTTTCGCAAGAACGTGCCGCGCTACCTTCAAGAACGGCAGTACGAGTCCGGCTGGGACGATGGCTTTCGCCAATGCCAGGCCATGCAGGAGCGGGCCGAACAGCAGCGCTACCACGAGCGTTTCTGGGACGAACGGGACCGTGAGTGGCAGCAGGAGAAAGACCGCGGCGCTGCCCGCGCCTGGCGTTGAAGACGTCGCAGGTGGGCATTGCTTGAAACCCCGCCCCTGCCATGATGGTCTTCTGCACAAGGAGGCACTCATGAGCCGAGCATTTGTCAACGAAGACCAGGCCGCCGCCCAGGCCGACCAACCCGTCGAGCGGCGTGTCAGCGACCAGCCCAATTACGTCACCGCCAACGGCCTGCGCCAACTGCAGCAACGGCTGACCGAACTCAATACGTTGCGCAGTGAGTTGCAGGCTCAGGGCGAGCGTGCCGACAAACAGCGATTGGCCGAAATCGAGCGTGATCTGCGGTATTTCGCCGCGCGGGTACACAGTGCCCAAGTGGTGCCGACAGCCCTGTCCACCGAAAAAGTGCAGATAGGCAGCCGCGTCAGGTTCATCGACGATCAGGACCAGGAACACTTGGTGTGCCTGGTAGGCGAAGATGAGGCTGACGCGGCGCGTGGATTGATCAACTGGGGCTCACCCCTGGGCAGGGCCTTGCTGGGCGCAGCCCCGGGAGATGAGGTGACATGGCGCCGCCCCGTCGGTGAACAGGCTATCGAGATCATCGAGATCGAAGGGGCGGGCTGACAGCCCACCGCAGCCGACCCGGCGAGACCGCTCAATATGCCTGTAACTGGTGTGCCGACGATGGGCTGCCAAGCCTCACGCGATCAGACGACCCCTTGGGCCAGCATCGCATCGGCCACCTTCACGAAGCCCGCAATGTTGGCCCCTTTGACATAGTTGACCCGGCCATCGCCCTCTTCACCATAGTGAACGCAGGCGTGGTGAATCGACTGCATGATGCCATGCAGCTTGCTGTCCACTTCGCCAGCAGTCCACAGCAAGCGCATGGCGTTCTGCGACATTTCCAGGCCCGACACCGCAACGCCACCCGCGTTGGACGCCTTGCCCGGCGCATAGAGGATGCCAGCTTCAAGGAAGATGTCCACAGCCGCCAGGGTCGTGGGCATGTTGGCGCCTTCTGCGACGCAGATACAGCCGTTGGCCAACAGTGCCTTGGCATCCTCGACGTCCAGTTCGTTCTGCGTCGCGCATGGCAGCGCGATGTCGCAGGCCAGGCTCCACGGCGTCTGGCCCTTGCGGAACTCCAGGCCGAATTGCCCGGCCAGCTCGCTGATGCGGCCGCGCTTGACGTTCTTGAGGGTCATCACCGCTTCCCACTGCGCGTCGGTGAGGCCCGCCTCGGCGTACAAGGTACCTTCGGAATCGGACAGCGAGATCACCTTGCCCCCCAGGTCCATCACCTTGCGCGCGGCGTATTGCGCGACGTTGCCCGAGCCCGAGATCGCCACGCGACGGCCGTCGATGCGCTGGCCCTGGCGCTTGAGCATCTCCTCGGCAAAATACACACAGCCATAGCCCGTGGCTTCCGGACGAATCAGGCTGCCGCCATAGGTCATGCCCTTGCCGGTCAGCACGGAGGTGAACTGGTTGGCCAGACGCTTGTATTGCCCGAACATATAGCCGATCTCGCGCGCCCCTACCCCGATGTCCCCGGCCGGAACATCGCAGTCGGCACCGATGTGACGGTACAGCTCGCTCATGAAGGCCTGGCAGAAGCGCATCACTTCGGCGTCGCTCTTGCCCTTGGGATCGAAGTCAGACCCACCCTTGCCACCGCCCATGGGCAGCGAGGTCAGGGAGTTCTTGAAGACTTGCTCGAATGCGAGGAATTTCAGAACACTGAGGTTCACCGAAGGGTGGAAGCGCAGGCCGCCCTTGTAGGGGCCAATGGCGCTGTTCATCTGGATACGGTAACCGCGATTGACCTGAACCTTGCCCTGATCGTCCACCCACGACACCCGGAACAACACTGCACGCTCAGGCTCGACCATGCGCTCGAGAATGCCCGCTTGCAGGTAGTGAGGGTTGGCTTCCAGAAAGGGCCACAAGGTGCGCAGCACTTCTTCGACGGCCTGGTGAAACTCGGGTTGGCCAGGGTCACGCTGTTGCAGGCGTGCAAGGAAATTGTCGACGGATTCGATCATGGTAGACATCTCACCAAGAGGATTGGACTTATTGGTTTTTCCCGAATGTACCAAGAAGCAATTGCCCTGCAACAGGGCGAAATGTCGTTTTATTGAAATAATTTGGTGCGTTTTATGTAAATGTATACAAACCGCTCAGACGGCAACTCAGGCGCGGCCCACTAGATATCAGCTACCAGAAGGCCTGCCGTAGCCCTTCATGACCTATGGACAGAATCCGAACAAACTGTGAAGCACGCACGAAAATGGGGCCCCTGAGGGCCCCATTTCTGTGCAGCAGACGCTGGCTTATTGCGCCAGCTTCTTGTGACGCACACGGTGCGGCTGTGCGGCGGCATCGCCCAGGCGCTTCTTGCGATCGGCTTCGTACTCGGTGTAGTTGCCTTCGAAGAACACCACGTTCGAGTCGTCCTCGTATGCCAGGATGTGAGTCGCGACGCGGTCCAGGAACCAACGGTCGTGGGAAATCACGATGGCGGCGCCGGGGAAGTCCAGCAGCGCCTCTTCCAAGGAACGCAAGGTCTCGACGTCGAGGTCGTTGGACGGTTCGTCGAGCAGCAGGACGTTGCCGCCCTCTTTCAAGGTCAAGGCCAGGTGCAGACGGCCACGTTCACCGCCCGAGAGGTCCTTGACGAACTTCTGCTGGTCGCCACCTTTGAAATTGAAGCGGCCCACGTAAGTGCGCGACGGGATTTCGTAGTTGCCGATACGGATCATGTCCGAGCCGTCGGAAATCTGCTGGAACACGGTCTTGGCGCCGTCCAGGTCCTCGCGGCTCTGGTCGACACACGCCAGTTGCACGGTTTCACCGATCTCGATGCTGCCTGAATCCGGCTGCTCCTTGCCCATGAGCATGCGGAACAGGGTGGATTTACCGGCGCCGTTACCCCCGATCACGCCCACGATCGCACCTTTGGGCATGGCGAAGGACAGGTTGTCGATCAGGACGCGGTCGCCATAACCCTTGGTGACGTTCTTGAATTCGATGACCTTGTCGCCCAGACGCGGACCGGCCGGGATGTAGATCTCGTTGGTTTCGCTGCGCTTCTGGAATTCCTGCGACTGCAGTTCCTCGAAACGCTGCAGACGTGCCTTGGATTTGGACTGGCGGGCCTTGGCGCCTTTGCGCACCCACTCCAGTTCTTCCTTCATGGCCTTTTCATGGGCGCTCTGCTGTTTGGATTCCTGGGCCAGACGATCGGACTTGGCTTCCAGCCAGCCCGAATAGTTGCCTTCATAGGGAATACCGGCACCGCGGTCGAGCTCCAGGATCCAGCCTGCGACGTTGTCGAGGAAGTAACGGTCGTGGGTAATGGCCACCACGGTGCCGGGGAAATCGTGCAGGAAACGCTCGAGCCAGGCGACCGAGTCAGCGTCCAGGTGGTTGGTCGGTTCGTCGAGCAGCAGCATGTCGGGGGCCGACAGCAGCAGGCGGCACAGGGCGACACGGCGCTTCTCGCCACCGGAGAGGTGCTCGATGCGTGCATCCCAGGCCGGCAGGCGCAGCGCGTCGGCGGCGACGTCCAGCTGGCGTTCCAGGTTATGCCCGTCGGCGGCCTGCAGGATGGATTCGAGCTTGGCCTGCTCGGCAGCCAGCTTGTCGAAGTCGGCGTCCGGCTCGGCGTAGGCCGCGTAGACCTCGTCAAGACGCGCCTGGGCGTCCTTGATGACGCTGACGGCTTCCTCGACCACCTCACGGACCGACTTGCTCGGGTCCAGCTGAGGCTCCTGGGGCAGGTAGCCCACGTTGATGTCAGGCATCGGACGGGCTTCGCCGTCGAATTCCTTGTCGACGCCCGCCATGATCCGCAGCAGCGTCGATTTACCTGCGCCGTTGAGGCCCAGCACGCCGATCTTGGCGCCAGGGAAGAACGACAGGGAAATGTTCTTCAGGATTTCCCGCTTCGGCGGCACGACCTTGCTCAGCCGATGCATGGTGTAGACGTATTGAGCCAAAACCAAGCCCTCTAATTCAGATAGGTAAAGACATCGACGATCGCCCCAGCGGGTCGGCCAGGGGTCGGGTGTCGTTGAACAAAGTGGACCATTCTACGCCAACGCGCAGTATTTGATAGGAGGCGCCGCGCCGGCGGCGCAGGCCTGAAGCGGTGGTCCGGCAGCAGCGGCCTTGCCCTGTAGTCGCGCCTGGCGAGCAGCCCTTGTTCAGACGTGACGCTGGCGCGCCTTGCCCCGTGGCAGCCGGCAACGGTCGCCCTGCTCGGCCAGGCGCGCGGCCCAGGCGGACTTGACGCAGAACCCGTCCGGGCGCGCAGGTTGCGCAGCGGCGACACGATTGACAGAGGTGCCGGACGTGACCGATGCCGCCGCCGGGCGCGGTGCGTCGGCAACGACCGCAGCTGGGACGGGTGCCTTGGCAGACGTGCGCAGCTCGGCCAGCGATGGCGCCTTGCGCTTGGTTGACGTGGCCGCCTCGGGCTTGGCCAGCGAGCGTTGGCACGATTTGCAGGATACGTCCTCGGTCACGGCAGAGCTGACAAGGGTCTGACTGCTGCGCCCACAGGCGGAATCGAGGCCATTGATGGAAAAATGAGTAACCAAAACCGAACATCTCCCAAGCAGTGTCATGTAAAGCGGGCGGCATTCTCGCACAGCAGGCACGTGCTTGCCGAATGCGAGCGGTCGGAAGCATGAATGGCACTGGCACTTTGCCATAATGCGAGGCATGCTAGCCGGTTTCGAGTGGTCGGCTTATAGTGCGCCACCGCGCATCGGTTACCTCATAAAAAAAGCATACGCCATGCCCGACCCCTCCCTGCCATCGCCAGGCCCATCGCAGGATCGACGCTTGATCAAACTCACTCCACCGCCGTCATCGCGTAGCGCGTCCAAGGCGCCCGCTGCCAGCCTGCGCGGGTCGATCAAGGGTGCGCTGGCACTGCTCGCCCTGATTCTGCTCGGGTTGCTGCTGTGGCAGCTGTTCGCGCAGTTCAACCTTACCCAGGCCGAGCTGCGCGACAAGCGTTTGGAAGACACGACCGAACTGGCGGACCACCTGGGTTTGAACATGGCGCTCAAGGCGCAGCAGGCCATCAACCTGCTCCAGCCCTATCCCACCGTGGCGGCACCGGCAGCTGGCGGCTTGGTGGATACGCTGCGCGAACGAATGCCCGCGCTGCGCAGCGTGGTCTGGATAGACGGAGCCGGGCAGATCGTTGCCGACAGTGCACCTGCCAGCGACGATCACGCAGTCGTCGGTGAGGTGCTGAGGCTCAACCAGGAGCGGCCCTATTTCTTTACCAATGCGCCCAGCAACGCCAGCGTGTACCTGTTGCTGAGCCAGTCGCCAGGCCAAGGCCATTGGCTGCTGCGCTTGTCACCTGATTACTACCGCGCGCTTACTGGCCATCTGCATGAGGCCGATCAGCTGTTGTGGCTGCTGGAAAACAGCCGTACGGGCGAGGTGCTGCAACGCTACCTGGCCTCCGAGCGCCCCGACGCGCCCTTGCAGAGCGTCATGCTGGCGTTCATCGACAATAGTGCCTGGCAACTGCGCGGCCTGTTCGATGCTGAACAGGCGCGCAACGACCTGCTGCCTGCCTTGATAGGCAAATGCCTGCTGGTGCTGTTCTGCGCCCTGCTCCCGGTCCTGGCCCTGGTCAACATGCGCCGCCGCCAGCGGGCCTTGCAGGAAGATCGCCGACGCTATCAAGAGATCTTCGAAGGCACAGGTGTGGCCCTGTGCGTGCTCGACCTGTCCAGCTTGCCCGGCCAACTGGACCGCTATCACCTGCGCAACCGCGCCGCACTCAAGCACAGCCTGATGCTGGACCCTCAACTGCGCCGCTCGCTCCTGGCGCAACTGAAGATCACCGAAATCAACCAGGTGGCGCGCCAGCTGCTTCATATCGAAGATCACCAGCAAGCCTGGCAGCGCCTGATCGACGACAGCGGCGACGGCCAGGACAGTGTCGGTATGCAGTTGCTCGACGCCTTGATCGACCAACGCCCGTCCCTGGAGCTCGAGGTGCGCCTGCCTGCTGCGCATGGCGGCGAGCTGCACCTGTGGCTGACAGCGCGCCTGCCGCAATTGCGCCGCAATTACCAGGCCGTGATCCTCAGCATCAGCGACATCACCAGCCGCAAGAAAGTGGAGCTCTCGCTGCTCGAACGCGAGCGGTTCTGGTCGGACGTGGTGCGTACCGTGCCGGATCAGCTCTACGTCCAGGATATCCACAGCCAGCGGATGATCTTCAGCAACCGTCACCTGGGCCAGACGCTGGGGTATGACCGCACGGAACTGGCCCGCATGGGCGACCGCTTCTGGGAGCTGCTGCTGCACCCCGAAGACGCTGCGCATTACCAGGACCTGCGCCAACAGCAGCTCGACAACGGCCATGACTTGCCGCTGCATTGCCAGCTGCGTTTCCGGCACCGCGATGGCAACTGGCGCTGCTACGACATACGCGAGCAGGTGCTGGCGCGTGACGCCGACGGCCGGGTGACGCGCATCATCGGCGTGGGCAAGGACGTGACCGTGCAGATCGAGGCGAGCCAGTCGCTGCGCGACAGCGAACAGCGTTACCGGATGCTGGCCGAAAGCATCAGTGACGTGATCTTCTCCACCGACAGCCAGCTCAAGCTCGACTACGTAAGCCCCTCGGTGCAAAGCGTGCTGGGCTATCACGCCGACTGGATCTTCGCCAACGGGTGGCATTCGATCATCGCCAACCCCGCCCAGCTCACTGGCATCTACGGGTTGATGGAGCGGGTAAGCAAGGCGATGGACGATCCGGCTCAACTGGCCGAACTGCGTGGCCAGTTGCCGACCCAGCTGTTCCTGTTCGACTGCCTGCGCGCCGACGGCCGCAAGATCCCCATCGAGTTGCGCCTGGTACTGGTCTGGGATGACGATCAGCGTTTCGAGGGCGTACTGGGGGTAGGTCGCGACATCAGCCAGCAGCGCCGGGCGGAGAAAGACCTGCGCATGGCTGCGACGGTTTTCGAGCATTCGACTTCGGCCATTCTGATCACCGACCCTGCCGGCTACATTGTGCAGGCCAACGAGGCTTTCAGCCGGGTCAGCGGCTACGCAGTCAGCGAGGTGCTGGACCAACTGCCGAGCATGCTGGTGATGAACGACCAGCAGCAGGCGCACCTGCGCTACATCCTCAAGCAGCTCAACCAGCGTGGCAGCTGGGAGGGCGAGGTGTGGCTCAAGCGCCGTGATGGCGATCACTACCCGGCCTGGGTAGGCATCACTGCCGTGCTGGACGATGAAGGCGACCTGGCCAGCTACGTGTGCTTCTTTACCGACATCAGCGAACGCAAGGCCAGCGAACAGCGCATTCACCGCCTGGCCTACTACGACGCCCTGACCCACTTGCCCAACCGTACGTTGTTCCAGGACCGGCTGTACAACGCCTTGCAGCAGGCCGAGCGGCAGAAGGCCTGGGTGGTGTTGATGTTCCTGGACCTGGACCGTTTCAAGCCCATCAACGACTCCCTGGGCCATGCCGCGGGCGATCGCATGCTCAAGGACATGGCCCTGCGCTTGCTGGCCTGCGTGGACGAGGACGATACGGTCGCGCGCATGGGCGGCGATGAATTCACGCTGCTGCTCCAGCCTCGGCCTACTCGCGAGCTGGCATTGAACCGCGCCATTCACGTGGCCGAAAACATCCTGGGCAGCCTGGTCAAGCCGTTCGTGCTGGAGAACCGCGAGTTCTTCGTCACGGCCAGCATCGGCATCGCACTCAGCCCGCAGGATGGCGGCGAGTTGAGCCAATTGATGAAGAACGCCGACACCGCCATGTACCACGCCAAAGAGCGCGGCAAGAACAACTTCCAGTTCTACCAGGCTGAAATGAACGCCAGTGCCCTGGAGCGCCTGGAACTGGAAAGCGATCTGCGCCATGCCATGGAGCAGAACGAATTCATTCTGTATTACCAGCCGCAATTCAGCGGCGACGGCAAGCGCCTGACCGGCGCCGAGGCACTGCTACGCTGGCGGCACCCTACCCGCGGCCTGGTGCCACCGGGCGACTTCATTCCCGTCATCGAAGAGCTGGGCCTGGTGGTGGACGTGGGTGACTGGGTACTGCGCGAAGCCAGCCGACAATTGAAGGCCTGGCACAAGGCCAAGGTGCGTGTGCCGAAAGTGTCGGTCAACATTTCCGCGCGCCAGTTCTCCGATGGTCAACTGGGCACGCGGATCGCCAACATCCTGGAAGAAAGCGGCCTGCCACCGGCGTGTCTTGAGCTTGAGCTGACCGAAAGCATCTTGATGCGCGAAGTAAACGAAGCGCTGCAGATTCTGGCCAGCCTCAAGAACCTGGGCCTGAGCATCGCGGTGGACGATTTCGGGACCGGCTATTCCTCGCTCAACTACCTCAAGCAGTTCCCGATCGATGTGTTGAAGATCGACCGTACCTTCGTCGACGGCCTGCCCGAAGGTGAGCAGGATGCGCAGATCGCCAGGGCGATCATCGCCATGGCCCACAGCCTGAACCTGGCGGTCATCGCCGAAGGCGTCGAGACCCATGAACAACTTGAGTTTCTGCGTGAACACGGGTGCGACGAAGTACAGGGCTACCTGTTCGGGCGACCGATGCCGGCGCATCAGTTCGAGGCGCAATTCGCCAATGAGACGTTGTTCATGTTCAATTGAGTCGCCCCTGGCCCTGCCCTCATGCTGCTGCCGAAACGCCAGCGGGGCCCGTCACGCCCGGCCCGCCACCACGCGCAGGCAACGCCAGAAACCGGACCTGAAAGTCAACTCGGATGCCCGCCCAGCCCAGCAACGGCGCGGGATGCAACATGAACCCCACTGGTCCGCGACTTGATGCCACTTCATATGCCAGCGGCGGATCAATGGGGTAGAATGCCCACCCACTTCACCCCCGATCCTTGAGGACCGCCATGTTCAGCCGTGATTTGACCATTGCCAAGTACGACGCCGAGCTCTTCGAAGCCATGCAGCAAGAAGCTCTGCGCCAGGAAGAGCATATCGAGCTGATCGCCTCGGAAAACTACACCAGCCCGGCCGTCATGGAAGCCCAGGGTTCGGTACTGACCAACAAGTACGCCGAAGGCTATCCAGGCAAGCGCTACTACGGTGGCTGCGAATACGTCGACGTCGTCGAGCAGCTGGCCATCGACCGCGCCAAGCAACTGTTCGGTGCCGACTACGCCAACGTCCAGCCGCACGCCGGCTCCCAGGCCAACGCCGCTGTCTACCTGGCCCTGCTGTCGGCCGGTGACACCATCCTGGGCATGAGCCTGGCCCATGGTGGTCACCTGACCCACGGTGCCTCCGTCAGCTCGTCGGGCAAGCTGTACAACGCCGTACAGTACGGCATCGATGGCAACGGCCTGATCGATTACGACGAAGTCGAGCGCCTGGCGGTCGAGCACAAGCCGAAAATGATCGTCGCCGGTTTCTCGGCCTACTCGCAGGTACTGGACTTCGCCCGCTTCCGCGCCATCGCCGACAAGGTCGGTGCCTACCTGTTCGTCGACATGGCGCACGTGGCTGGCCTGGTCGCCGCCGGTGTCTACCCTAACCCGGTTCCTTTCGCCGACGTCGTCACCACCACCACGCACAAGACCCTGCGCGGTCCGCGCGGCGGCCTGATCCTGGCTCGCAAGAACGAAGAGATCGAGAAGAAGCTCAATTCCGCTGTCTTCCCAGGCGCCCAGGGCGGCCCACTGGAGCACGTGATCGCGGCCAAGGCCATCTGCTTCAAGGAAGCCCTGCAGCCGGAGTTCAAGGCTTACCAGCAGCAAGTGGTGAAAAACGCCCAGGCCATGGCCAGCGTCTTCATCGAGCGCGGTTTCGACGTGGTTTCCGGTGGCACCGAAAACCACCTGTTCCTGCTGTCGCTGATCAAGCAGGACATCTCGGGCAAAGACGCTGACGCGGCGCTGGGCAAGGCGTTCATCACCGTCAACAAGAACTCGGTTCCTAACGACCCGCGCTCTCCGTTCGTCACCTCGGGCCTGCGTTTCGGTACCCCGGCCGTGACCACCCGCGGTTTCAAGGAAGCCGAGTGCCGTGAGCTGGCTGGCTGGATCTGCGACATCCTTGCCGACCTGAACAACGAAGCGGTGATCGACGCCGTGCGCGAGAAGGTCAAAGCCATCTGCAAGAAGCTGCCGGTCTACGGCAACTGATCGCTGATCGCTCACTGGAAAGCCCGGCCAAGTGCCGGGCTTTTTGCATCCTGCGTCTGGAACCCGTTCCGGTTAGTCCCCTCGCGCGTGTCGGCATAGCCTCCTGAGTGCATTCATGAACACTGGAGGTATACGATGAATCACAAAGCGCACTCTTTTCTCGCGACACTGCATGCAGCTGATTGCCCGTTGAACACCTTCGACAGCATGACGAACGACAATGTGGTACTGGCAAGCCCCCTGACCACGCCCGGATATGCCGTGGACGGCGCCGCTACGCTGGGTGCACTGAATTGTTCCGAAGACGATTGGCACCACGGTCAAGAAATGGGCCTGGTCACTTTCGAGAAATCGTCTGCTCCCCTACCCCTGTTGCTCTACTTCCGGCACAGTGAAGCCGGCTACCGCCTCTATGTGCGCAGCGGAGCACATTCCGGCAAGGGGGTTTTCGCGACAACGCATGGTCTGGTGGAAGCCATGCGCATCGAGCAGCAAGACCCTACAGCTTGGAAAATCACTGAAGCGTCGAGCGGTAAAGCGTTTGATCTGACAGTCATCGAAGGTGACCAGATCGACATCAAATTGGAAAGCAAGGCAGGGCCGTGGGGACGTCACGGGCTATATCCTGTTGGCGACTATGCGGTATGCCACCCCAATGCAGTTGGCCGCTCGCTCAAATTGGTCATTCAGGAGCGGAATGTAGATTGGCTCAAGCCAGCGTAGCGCTTTGAATGATGATCGTCGGCTGAAGACCTATAGGATGCCCAGCGAGTAGCTGGGCTTTTTGCGCTGCGGGTCCAATCGTCTGTACGCGTGTCATCAGGGCCACGCACCGGCTGGGCAACGCCTCGCCAGGCACAGAACCTCGTTACTGAAACTGCCTGGATTCGATACAGTAAGTCAGCAAGTCCTGGTCACTGTCGACGTTGAGCTTGCGCATCGCCGACACCTTCTGGGCGCTGACTGTCTTGTTGCTGCGCGACAGTTGCCGCGCGATATCACCTACGGTCATGCCAGTGACAAAGAGCCGGACGACTTCGAGCTCCCTGGGGGACAGCTGATTGAAGCGGGCCTCGACCTTCACTGCTTCGCGCACCACGGATGTAGGTGGCGGCAACGGGCTTCGGTACCGACGCCGCTTGCGGATGGCACTCAGCGCTTTTTCGATTTCATCATGCAGGTGGTTTTTTTGAATGACCCCTGCCACACCCAGTTCCTGAAGCCGGGAAAGAATCAACCCATTGGAAATCATGGTCAGAATGAGGACCTGGGTGTCCGGGAAGTGACGCAGAATGTACTCGATGAGCTTGAAGCCATCTCCGTAGGTACAATCCCCCGGCATATTGAAGTCGGTGATCAGGGTGCGGGGGTTGTGCAGGCGCAGTTGATCGATCAATTCCGATGAGTTGGTGGCTTGACCGACGACTTTATAGCGCCCGATGCGTTGAACGACTTCACGCACCCCCAGCAGGACGATGGGATGATCGTCAGCGATGACAACCTTGTGATGAGGCATGCAGAATTACTCCATTAGGGGACAAGGCTCATCCGGGAATCTCGTCTGACAAGCGCTGCGCGACCTTGGCAAGCCGCCTGCACAGAGCACGGACTTGCCCGCCCAGGCGTGCGTCGAGCGGCAGCTCCTGCAACATGTTTTCCAGCCGTTGACATGCGCCGTACAACGCCGTGGCATTGATGCTGGCCAGTGCACCGCTCAAGCTGTGCAACCGTTGCTCGACCAGAACCGCATCGTGCTCGATCACCCCCTTCTCCAACTGCTCGATATCGCTGGCCAACGTCTGGGCAAGCAATTGGCGCATGGGCTGGGACAGTTGAATCCAGCCTGAAAAATCATCCCTGCCCGGGTCGGTTGCAACGTGAGTGTCAACCGTTCCAGGGCAGTGGTTCATCAGTACCTGCCGAAGGGTGCCAAGGCTCAGAGGCTTGACTATCCACGCGGTCATACCCGCTTGCAGGCAGCGCTCACCTTCTTCGCGCAGTGCATTGGCGGTGATGCCGATGATAGGTGCTTCGACACCTGCCTCTCGCAGCGCGCGGGTCAGCTCGTAGCCGTTCATCCTGGGCATGTTGATGTCGGTGATGACCATGTCGAAACGCTTGGATTGCCAAAGTTGAAGTGCCTGGTGGCCGTCAGCCGCGACGGTTGGGTAAGCCCCGATGGCTTCGAGCTGCTCACGCATGACCGCCTGGCTGACTGGGTTATCCTCTGCCACCAACACGCTCAATTTCAACGGCGCAGACGGCGCCTGCGAACCCTCTTTCGGCACAGGCACCAAGGCCGGCGAGGAGGCCACAATGGGCAAGCGTATGAACAGGGAAAAGCTGCTCCCCAGACCGGGCTCACTGACCACGCGCATGGTACCGCCCATCGACTCACTCAAGCGTGAACAGATGGAAAGCCCGAGCCCTGCACCCCCACCTTCCTGCCCTGCGGACACCTGATAGAACGGTTTGAACAGATGCTCCAGGGCTTTTTCAGGGATACCTTTTCCGGTGTCCGTCACTTGCCATTGCAACAACACATCCTGGTCGCTTCGCTCTTGAACGATCAGGCGCAGACGTACGCGTCCGGAGGGGGTGAACTTGATCGCGTTGCCCAGCAAGTTGTGCAGGATCTGCCTGATTCGCCCGGCATCTCCTTCCACCCGTGCAGGCACTTGTGCGTCGATTTCAGCCTCAAGTTGCAGCCCTTTACTTTGCGCTGTGGCCTCGAAACTGGCATGCGCATCGTCGACCAGCTGACGCGGATCGAATGCGGCATGCTCGAAGGCCATCTGCCCAGACTCGATCTTGGTCACATCCAGAACATTACTGATCAGCTGGAACAGGACTGTCGACGAGGTTTCGATGATTTGCAGGTAATGCCTCTGGCGTTCGCTGAGTTCGGTCAGCGACAGCAGCTCAAGGTTGCCCAGCACACCATAGAGCGGGGTTCTTATCTCATGGCTCATGGTGGCCAGGAAAACGGTCTTGGCTTCATTGGCAGCCGTTGCACGCTGGTGGGCCTGATTGAGCTGCAATTGCTCGCCAACGTGGCGGGTGATGTCGTTGCAGCCGCATAGAAACACGTCTTCTCCGTCATAACGGGTAGCGACCGCCACCACCTGGACGTAACGCCCATCCACCAGCAGGCACAGTTCGCCCGGCGCCTGGTCACCGTGGTTATCACGCAGCAGTTGCAGCACCGCTGCGGTAACGCCTAGGCGTACCGCGCATTCGTTTTCCAACAACACCCGGTGATCGTGGCGCCTCACGACGCACAGCCCGACCGGCACGTTGTGTAGGATGATGCGGCTGAAGGCCTCGCTTTCTGCAAGCCGGACTTGTGCTCGTTGGGCGGGCCGAACAATGCGCGACTTGTACCAGTGATTGACCCAGAGCCCTAGCAGGATCGCAGCGATGATTGTCAACGCCAGGCCAAGCAGCGGCCATTTGGCGTAGCGCAGAAAGTCCCCGTAACTGATGGCATACAGCCCAGTCCACGCGTCTCCCGACGACGACATCATCTTGAAACGCAAGCCGCTACGGTTGAAGCTCAGGCCAAGCGGCGCCAGATCGCCCTTGCTGCGCTCTCCCATCAAGACCTTGCCATCCGGGGAAATCAGGGTGAACTGGTTGTAGACCGATAACCTGAGCACACGCTCGAATTCGTCGATCTGCTCCGTATCCATTACGGCAGCCAAGACCATTGTCCGGTCGCCCGTCGTACTCGGCTTGAGGGTGTGCTCAGCCCCCAACTTCAGAAGCGCCACCATGCGCAGGTTGTCATTGTAAAGGCGTGCTGGCGCTCGCACCCAGTGGACATGCTGATCGGGTAGCAGGTCGGGTTGAGCCAGTAAGTGCACCAAGCGATCAACCACGGTCACATAATGGTGAGGCAACAGCGGCTGATGTTGACGTTGGTCGCCAGCCGCGGGGACGGCAATGCTCGCGCCGGTTCCCCGTTCGAGCACGAACAGCTGCGGCGATGCGTAGAACGAGCGGGCCCAGAACCCACCGTAGTAGTCGGTCAGACGCAACCCCAACCCCAAGGCACCGCGTATCTCCTGAGCTCGAAAGTCGCCGGTGTAGGCCAGGGTGAAGGGTAAGGAGAGTTCGAATCCTTTTGCCTTGACCAGTGTCTTGCCATCGACGCTCGTCGAATCGAGCATCATGACGCCCTGCTCCACCGGCGCAGGAAGCGCGCGACCGGCTGGCATGCTGTTGGCGAGATTGCGTAGGAAGATCTCATGCTCATGAATGATTTCGATCACCCGGGCAAAATGGAGCTCCAACCGCTGCTGTTCCGATTCCAGAAGGCGCGATACTGCCCAATAACAGGTACTGGACAACAGCAGCATGAGCCCGCTGAGCAGCAAGATGGCTTTGTTCAGGCGCTGAGAGCTGCGCGCAAGTTTATCCATGCGCAGGCTGGCATTTTTCATGGTGTTGATCGTCGACATTACGTTATGAAGATGAGAGTGCTCAAACAGACACAAAATTCATGCCATATGACGGCACATTGCAGATGCTGAAACGTTTCTTCGCCAACTCACCCCTCACTCGGAGAGCTGTCCGTTGAGCAATGGGAGCATGCCGTCTCGATCCACAGCCGGGGAGATGATGAACCCCTGCACCTGATGACACTGAGCCTTGCGGACAACTTCCAGCTCATCACGCGTTTCAACGCCTTCTGCTACTGTCACAAGCCCCAGTGCGCGGCCGAGGTGGACGGCACTGGCCAAAGCGATGGCCATGTCAGGATTGCTCGCACAACCACTGACCAGAGAGCGATCAATCTTCATTTCGGTGAAGGGCGTGGATACCAGGTTGGAATAGGAACTGTACCCCTTGCCGAAATCATCCTGGGCCAGGCCGAAGCCCATCATGCGCAGCCGGCACGTCCCTGCAAAGTAATCACTGGACCGTCGGGTGGTCGACGTTTCGGTCAGCTCGAAGGTGATGGTCCTGGGGTCGGCACCTCGCTCTCGGACCGTTCGGTACAACGTGTCGACCAGATCAGGACGGTCCAGCAGGTGTGTAGGCAGATTGATCGAGACCGGCAGCCTGTATCCTGCTGCGGCCCAGCGTGATTGAGCGGTGAGCGTTTGCTCAAGCATGTTGTACAGCAACGGCAAATCGAGCCTTGCAGATTCCAAATCGGCCAGAAATGCCCGCGGCAACAAAAGACCTTCGACCGGATGCAGCCACCTGGCCAGGGCCTCGGCACCGACGATCCTGCCGTCGAGCATGGATTTCTTGGGTTGAAACCACGCCTGGATCTCGCCCGCCTGCAGTGCACGGGTAAGCGCACTGACCGAATGGCCACCGGAACAGGATCGAGGTTGCAGATGGCCTTGATCGCAGGTGCTATCCATGTAGCGACGCAGTGCAGCGACATGATGACCCTGCACGGGCTTGCTGATCATGCCGGCCAGGCGGATACCGAGGTTTTCGGCGACCTTGCCAACGCCTGCGAGCACGCGCGCAGAGGCAGCGGTCATCAGCCCCAGCGCCGGAGGCGACGGTAGCAGGCTCATTTTCTGGATGAACTGTACCCCGTCCAGTTGCGGCATCATCAGGTCAGTGACGACAAGGTGGAAGGCTTGATTGCGCAACTGCTCGATCGCCAGGTTGGCATCGGCTTGCAGCTCGACGTCGAACCCACCGACGGACCGGAACAGCTGAGCCAGGTACTGGTGTTGAAAGGGATGATCCTCGACGATCAAGACGCGGTGGATCATCAGGCCGAGCCCTTGCGATACGGCAGCAGGCACTGATAGAGCGCGTGCAGAGTGAAGGGCTTGACCAGAAACTGATCCATTCCGGCGCCCAGGCAACGCTCTGCCTCATCGAGCATGGCGTTGGCAGTTGCGCCGATGATGGGTAGGGCATGGCCCTGTTGGCGCAAGTTCTGCGCCAACTGATACCCGTTGAGTCTGGGCATGTTCACATCGGTCAGCACCAGGTCGAAGACCTCCTTCTGACACAGGGCCAGCGCTTGCTCGCCATCGTTGGCAAGGGTGACCGTGCAGCCGAGCTTCTCCAGTTGATCCCGCAGTATCAACTGGTTGATGACATTGTCCTCCGCCACCAGCACATGAATGCACAGTTTGGTTTCGATCATTGCCTGACGGGCCGTTGCGCTGTGTCGTGCCTCGATGCCCTGGGCCTGGCTCACCGCCTGGTTAAGGCACTGAAGATTGTTCAGCCCCACCTGCCAGTATTGAGCCGAAGGACGCGAAAGCGCATGCTCATCGGCGCAGGCCAGTACCAATGGGCCAGGCCATTGCCTGATGACAGCCGAGCTGGCAGGCCCTGGACATAACTCGACCAGCACGATGCCCGGTTCATGACGGACGTCCGGCACGGCAATCACTTGCGCCCGGGCGCCCCAGCGACGTAGCCAGCCAGCGGCATGATCGGCCAGTTCGGGCACAGGTGAATAAACCATGACGCCCTGGTTGAGCAAAGGCTGGGCCCAGCTCTGGTCCTCATCAAGCGCCAATTGCCCCAGTGGCAGCGTGAACGAGAAGCTGCTGCCCAGACCCGGCTCGCTGAACACACGAATCGACCCGTTCATCAACTCGACCAGCCGCTTGCAAATGGACAGGCCAAGGCCGGTCCCTGCCACCGTATTGGTACTGGGACCACTCTGGAAGAACGGTTCGAACAAGTGTTGCTGGTCCTGCTCAGGGATGCCCTGCCCCGTGTCCACTACCTGCCAGCGCAGCATCATGCGATCACCTTCGACCCCAACCAGGTGAAGCCTGACCATGATTCGGCCACTGCGAGTGAACTTGACCGCGTTGCTAAGCAGATTGCCAAGGATCTGGCGCGTACGCGTCGTGTCACCCACTACCTGTTCAGGAAGCTGCGGGTCCATGCAACTCAGCAACTGCAACCCTTTGGTGTGTGCGGCCCCCATATAGCCTTGCATGACGTCCTGGGTCAGCTCTACGGGTGAGAACGCACTGACCTCCAGCGCCAGCTGACCAGCCTCGATCTTGGACACATCCAGCACATCGCAGATCAGTTGCAGCAAGGTAGCCGATGAACCTTCGATGGCATTGAGGTACCCCCTTTGCTGGCTATCGAGGTGGGTGCGTGAAAGCAGTTCCAGCGTTGCCAGCATGCCGTAGAGCGGCGTGCGGATTTCATGGCTCATGGTGGCGAGAAACAGCGTTTTTGCTTCATTGGCAGCATCGGCCAGTGCCCTGGCCTGTTGCAGCGACAGCTCGGCGGTTTTTCGTTCGGTGATGTCGCTGAAGGCGCAGATCAGAACATCTTCACGTCGATAGCGGGTAGGTGCGTAACTCAGGCACAGGTGACGGCCATCGGCCATTTGCAGCTCTTGTGTGCAACTGGTCTGCGCAGGCTTGCCGAACGCACGGGTAATCCAGTCCTGACAGACTCGGGTTCGCTCATCACCCATTACAAGCCACTGCTCGCTCAGCCGATTGGCCAGCACCACTGCACCGTCACTGCGGCGCAACACGCACAGCGCAACCGGGGCGGTGCGGATGACGGCACTGCTGAACGCTTCGCTCTCGACCAATGCCTCGATTCGAGCAGCTGCCGGGCGGATGAGTCGCACGTCGACCCGGCGGACCAGCCACAGCATCAACAGTGTGACGGCAACGCTGATCAGCACTGCCAGCCCGAACGGCAGAATCAGCGCCGGAATGATAGAGGCCAAGGGTGCGCTGTAGATGATCTGCCAGTCCGAATGGTCGAGCTGTTTGCGAATAGTCAGGCGGTCCGGGAGCCAATAGCCGCCCTCCCAACCGAAACCATCATCCACGCGCGTTGCCGTATGGCGCTGGGAAGTCAATTGCTGCTCGCGGTCCTTGCTGGCGATGATCTGGCTTGCGCTGTCGACCAGTTGGAAGTCACCCGCCTGCTCATGGCGCAACGCTGCGACCAACTGCGGGCCCTCTACTTCGAGCCCCAGCCAACCTGAAGCGCGGTCGCGGTCATCCATGGCAGTGAAAATGTAGAGCGAAGGCGGTTTATCGTCTCCAGGCTCCGCCAGCCAGATTTGCTCGTCCCCAGGTTCGCCGGTCGATCCACGCAGACGTTGCAGCACGGCGTTGGGGACCAGGGGTGGAACCTCAGGCCGGCTGTAGAGCCACTGCACCGAGGCATCCAGGGCGTGCGGCACGTAGACCAGGTTGGTCTGCTTGGCGCGTAGAAAATCCAGCATGCGTGGCGTCAGCCACAAGCTCCAGGTACCCCCGGGCTGACGGAGGAAAATGTGGACTTCCTCGCCTGGAATGTAGGTCTCGCTATCGCCCGCAGCAGCGGCGTGCTTGACCGTCGAGAGCCCCAGCGATTTGAGCAGGGTCTGACGGCTGACAAAGAAATCCTGAGCGTTGAAGATGGCCTCGTTCATGTACCTGCGCCGGGACGAAATCTCCTCGTTCAGGGTCATGCGCATGTAACCGTAGGCGCCGACATAGACACCCGCTACGAGGGTGATCGCAAACAGGCGTAAGAGATTACGCGCTGCAATAGGCGTCGACAGGTTCCACTGGGCGGCAGGTAACAGGTTGGCTAGCTTCATCCAGCCAGCCTAGGGGCGGCACCGACAGACCTGAATAGGACGAATCTCAATCTGGCGAGACGGTATGTGGCCTTACGGGCTGATGGACACCGCGTGCGTGATGGGCCGCTCACCGCGCTGCGCGTTACCCTCATCATCCAGCCATGAAAAGCGAAACGTCGCGCCGCTCGGCGCGGTGGCCGGTGCCGTCTGATGCTGCGTACTGAACGGTGCCAGCATGGGCGCATCCAGAATGATCGAACGCTCGCCTTCGCCGATCTGTGCGTGGGAGAGGGAGATGTAGAACGGCGTCGGATTACGCAACTGCACACGGCGACCCTGGACCCTGACAACCAGGTGCGAAGGCGCTAGCTCGGCCTTGTTCGACAGACCCTGAGGCCGGTAGATGACTTTCAGCTGAGTGCGCAGCGTGATCGTCAGGCGCGTCGCGCCCTCCTCCAGCACCTCGTTTGGCCGAGGTGGAATCTCGTACACATTAAGCCAGTACAGCGACTCTCGATCCTGGGCAAGCACCTGCCCGGTCGTCACGAGGCGCACGCTTCGCTGCTGTTGGGGTTCAAGCCTGAACATCGGGGGAAGCGGCATGATCGGTGCGCTTGCCGTGTCCGGGGTAACAGCCAGATCCCCATTGTCGATCCAGGTCTGGACCACGACCGGATAGGCGTTTTGATTGACCAGCGCCAGTGAGGTTTCGCGCTGGCCCTCATGCACGATGACCCTCGTACGCTCGGCAGTGACCCCAGCATCGGCGAGGGTGCTGATCAGCACGGCGACCAGCAGCAGCAGACGCTGCCCGCAGCTATTGAACACGTATCACCACCTGCGCTGTGGCCTCGACCCGGCCGGGCCTTACGGTAGGCATGGTGCCGGTGGAGAGTTTCTCCAGACGCGCTCGGAATGTCTCGGTGTACTGACCGATGCCATTGACGGTACCGGTCAGGTTGGCAGCGCTGCTAATCACCGGGTACCAACCCCGGCCAGCTGCGCCACTGCCATTGGCAGAATCCTCATTGGCCAGCAAATTGATGGGCGCACCGTCGCGCAGCAACTGTATGCCTACTCCCTGCGCCACACCTGCCTGGCCATAACGGTCCGCCAGCAGGTAGGTCAGGCCGCCCTGGGCATTGACCAAACCCAGGGAAGACGACGCAGCCAGGGCACCGGATGAAACCTTGATGCCAATGGCCGTGCCGTTGGCGCTGGTGCTGTTGACGATGTTGCTCTGGCAGCGAAAGTTGATCTGAAAGGGCATTTCGCGGCGCCCGCCCGCGTTGATCTCGCTCACGCTGATCGAGGGAAACACCACATAGGGGGTGACACTGGTGACGCTGCAGGTGGGGTAACGCTTGAGCGTGACCTTGTTGTACAAGCCCAACGCTCCCGGCCAGTTTCCGTACCAGCCACTCCAGTTTCCATAGTGCGTTTGACCCACTGTTGGATAGGCCAGCCCTGGCCCCTTGATAGCGATATAGGCCGCCGCCTGTGCGTAGGCGTAGAGCTGCGATGGGACGGTTTCGCTGTAGTAGTTGTAGCTGGGGTCTTTCGGTGCACTGAACAGCTCCGCGCGTACGGCACTGAGGTTCTTGGCCTTGACCAGCTGATAACCCCGCGAATCGACGTCCAGCCCCGTGAGCCGTCGCTCCTGCCAGATGTCGGTGAACAGTTGGCCGGTTTCCAGGTGAGTCAGGCGCAACAGTACATTCGTCCAGGCCGTGCGGTAGGCGCTGCGCAAACCCAGGGTGTTGCCGACGCTGTCGCCCCCTTGGAACCAGCCGCTGTAGACGTCGTCACCATTGGTGGAAAACATCTCGTAAACCGCATCCTGGGCCGCGCAGCGAAAAAACACATACTCCGGGTTGTATCCGGCCGTGGCGCCATATTGGGTGAAGGGTGCCACCGAGCTGGCAATCAATGAGCCGTAGGGCTGAAAGCTGGGGTCGCTGACGTTGATCACGCTGGGTAAGCCCAAGGATCCATTGCACGTATCACAGCCACCGGCCCACGCACCGGCAGTGCCCTCCCCGGGCCGGATGGCATCGTTAGCCATGGTAGTGGCGGCGCCCACGTAAGTGACCTTGTAGCAGGTCGCCCAGGCGTGCGGAGCAGTTGCAAACAGAACGGCTGCCAATAGCCAGGCCCTGAGCGTCATGTGGGTTCCTCGTTAGGCGTGCATATACTTTTCAGATGAATGAAGCCCTGGCTGTCATGGGCGTTGCTGCTGTTGACGTCGAAGGGCAACAGGCATGCCTGGTCAGGGCCTACGCCCCAGCGAACCTGCAGGTGCCCGCTATCAGCTTGGGCGCGTGCATACACCTGCCCTCCCTGCCCCACCATGCCAATGATGGTGCCCTGCTCATCCAGCACATCGGCGCCCAGCGCGATAGCCCCACCGCCCGGCAAGCTGGCCTGGATCAGCAAGGCATGGCCGATCAACGTCTTGAAATCCACCACAACCGCAGCACCGGCGTAGGGCGCGACCTTTCGCTCCGTTTCGATCAGCTCGGCTTGATCACCCATGCCGCTGGGGTCGAGCCCTACCGGGTTGTACCGGTAGGGCGACAACGAAGGCACCAGCGCATAGCCATCAGCGTTCACACGAGCCCCCTGCCCGCCCCGGATGGTCGCGCCACCTGCGCCTTTGGCCCGCACCAGCGCGAAGGTGTCGCCCACATAAGGCCCCAAGGTCAGACCGCCTTCATGCAAGACAGCTGCGCCGCGAATGCCGCCATTGATTTGCCGGTAATCGGCGCTTTGCGAGTAGCCACCGTTAAAGGTGGCAACGGCGCTCTGTGCCTGGAGATTGCCAGTCCAGTTCGTCCCGCGTCCGGCGCTGTCACGACTGGCTGCGATTGCGTAGCTCATGTCGCGCTGGGCGCCCAGGGTGCCGTTGATCCCCGTCTGGAGACTGCTGCCCCGGGTATCACCTGAGCGCTGCGTCAGCATCGAGCTGATGCTCGGTGCCCGGGTCGAGTTGCCCAGGGGCATGGAGAACGTCAGCGTCAGGGTGTTGGTGCGATTGCTGGTGTCGCGCTGGTCTGCCAGGTTTGCAAAATCGGGCACGGCACTGGTTACCGTGTCCCGGTACCACGTCGTGCGCTGGCGTGAATAGGCCAGGCTGTAATTGAGTTGCCGCCAGGTGTTGGAATAACCGAACTGCACCTGCGTATCACGGCTTTTGCCGTCGTAATAGTCGCTGCTCGAGCCAGACAGGTACAGGTTTCCGTACCCCCCTAGCCCTTGGTTGACCAGCAAGGTCAGCTGGTTACGCTGCTTGAAACTGGTCGAGTCCCAACTGTCACCGCGCTCGGAGGCCTGCCGCGCACCCAGCGCATCGGCCAGATCCCGGTACCCTTGGGTTGAGTATCGATAGCCGGCAAGGTTGAGAGTGGTGTTGGTTGGCTGGAAGGTACGGCTGTAGCTAAGCCCCATGCGCCAGCCTTGCTTGCGCTGTTGGTTTTCAACGGTGGCGCTGGAAAACGTGCTGTTGACCCCGAAGGCACCATAGGGCGTTGCCAGTACGCCACCGCCCAGCACGGCGAGATAATCCTGCGCTACCCGAGCGCCCAGGTTGGCGGAAAGTGCATTGCTAAGGCCCCGTTGATAAGTGGCCTCGGCAAAAGCCCCTTGGTTCGCGCCCGTCTGGCGTACCTCACCGAGCGTGGCGCTGTAGCGAGAGATACCCGGACGGATGGAGTCGGGCACCGCCGCATAGGGGACAGTGAAGCGTGTGACGCTGCCGTCGGCCTCGATTACCTGCACGTCCAAGTCACCGTTGTAGGCCGTACCGTACAGATCGTCGATGACAAAGGGACCCGCCGCCACTGTGGTTTCATGCACCTTGCGGCCGTTCTGGCTGATTACCACGCGCGCATTGCTCACCGCCGTGCCGCGCACTTGTGGGGCATATTGACGCTGAGAGTCGGGCAGCATGCGATCGTCGCTGGCCAGCCGCACGCCTCGAAAGCCGATGCTACCGAACAGGTTGCCCTCGGTAAAACTGTCACCCACCGTCAGTTCGCTCTGCCAAGGGGCAATGGCACGCTGAGCATAGGTGCGAATGCTGTTCCAGCGGCTGACCGCGGCGCCGCCGAAGCTTGAGTAGCTGTAGTTGGACTGATGCCGCAAACGCCAGAGCCCAACGTTCACCCCCGTGTTCAGGCCCAGGTAACCGTAATTGGCCGCCTCGCTTGCTGAGGCTTCGTAGCGCGAGTTGTACAGGCTTGCGTCGTAGTTGACGAAGCCCATCATACCGCCTGCGTCCCAGTCCTGCGGATCGACGTAGCCGCGCGGCTTGATGTCGAGCAATGCCTGGGGCACGGAGAGGTCCAGGCGCAAGCGGGCTGAGTCATATTGGAACGTTGACCCTGGTAGCCGCGTGCTCAGCGCCAGGCACTGGCCCGCGTCGGCGGTAGGGGTTTCAAGCTTGCGGGCGTTCATGTGTCGATGCAAAAACCGTTCGGAAAAACAAGGTTCGACAGCATCGTCTTGCAGTCGAAAACTCACTTCGCTTCGGTTCACGTAGTGCGTGTTCACGTACACATCGACCAGGTAAGTACCCGGGTCGATCTGCTGCACCCGATTGAAGCGCTCCAGGCTGCCACCGGCCAGCCCCGAGCCCAGCAACAGGCTGTCGTCGAAACGGTAGTCGCCTTCGCCGTGGGCCAGCCGGGCCATCATCCAGGCAATGCTGCCCAGCAGGACCGAGGTGCGCCGCACATTAGCGCTGCAAGGCATGAGTGATGCCCACACGTGCACCATAGTCGTTGATCAACTGCGCCGTGAGCTGCGGCGCTGTACCTGTGAGCGCTCCGGTAGCCTCTGGCGTCCAGTGCACCGAGCCGTAGGGCGGCACCATGGCAGCATGGAGTTTCACCTGTCTGTTGCCGACAGTGATCGTCGCAGCCCCGAACGAGGCATAGAAGCCCGTCGGATTATCGACGAGCACTTGCCAGCTGGCGCCGTTTTCGACCAGCCTGAAGCGTAGTTTTTCAGGCAACTGCTCGACCGCGCCTGCGATGCCAGCAGGCCGGTAGAACAGCTTCAGGCGATTGCGCAGGATCAGCAGCATCTGGCTTCTGTCGGCCTGTGCAGCGTTGCGCGGGGGGATCTGGAGCACGTTCAGATAGAACACCGACTCCCGGTCCTGGGGGAGCGCGGCGCCGGTATATATGAGCCTCAGGGATTGTCCGCTGCCCGGAGCCACGCGTGACACGGCCGGATTGACCATGAACGGAGCCTTGGCGGTTTCAGGTGTGGAGGCGGGGTCATCGACGTCCACCCAGGCCTGCACAACATTGGCGAAGGGGTCCTGGTTGGTGAGCTGCAGGGTTTTTTCCTTCGCATTTCCGGGATAAATGACCCGCGTCCCCGTCACTACCACGCTGGCCTGGACGAGGGTGGCGCCCGTCATGCCGAGCACGAAGGCAAGCGCAATGGCGACCAGCCTGAGCCGGCCCACTGGCAAAGTTCTCATGCAGATACCTCGAAGGCCTGCCGCTCTGGATACGAGCCCCATGGCGGCAGTCGGAAAAAGTGGCGTGCGCCAATTACTCGTAACGCAGGGTGTAAGTAACGGCGCCAAGGACAGGGCCTGCCGTAACGGTGGCGGCCTCGGACACGTAACGCACGGCATAGTCGTGGCTTGTGGAGGTCTGGCCGGAACTCAAGATGATTTTTCCGGCGGTGACGGCTGCACCACCTGCCAGGTCCACCGGGCTGCCGCCGGGTGCGTCGAGCAACTGCAATGCAACGCCGGTCGCGCCATTGGTGGCGGTGTTGGTCAGGTTGCCCAGCGATGTCGGGTTGGTAGCCTGGAACAGCGTGGTGAATTGCTCGTTGGCGTCGGTCGGCGCGGCGCAGCCGGTCAGGCGCAGGGTGAATTGGGTTTCCCCGGTGTTTTTGCCGATGCTGCCGTTCAGCGCACTGGCTGGCACGCTTTGCATGACAACGGTTGGCTCGGTGTTGCCATCGACGACAGCCGAGCAGGTCTGGTCGGTGACCTCGCCGCTGAACGTGATGGTGTTGGCCGCGTTCGCCAGGCCAGGCACGGCCAGGGTTGCAGCTGCAGCAAAAGCGATAGCGCGAATATTCATTACAGCGTCCTGTGGTTGTCATGTGGGCTGCGCATAGAATGCAGCCTTGGCGCTGTTGGATAACTCAGACGAGTCTTAAAACGGCTACACGCGCTCGATTGCCGCATCCCCCTGCAGCGCTGCGCCTTTTTCCAAGCAGGTACGCTCTTGACCAAAGACCAACTCGAAACCCGGCAGACACCGGTGTATTTCGCCACCGTGCTGGCAGCCATCGCCTTCGGCCTTGTAGCCGATACCACTAGCGCTGTTCTGGAAGCACTGATCACACCAGCCATCGCCGTGCTGATGTACGCCATGTTCCTGCAAATCCCCTTTCTGCACCTGCGCGCAAGCCTGGCCAATCGGCGGTTCATGACGGCCTTGCTCCTGGCCAATTTTGTGCTGGTGCCCGTCCTGGCTTGGGCGTTGACCCGTGGGCTGACAGGCCACCCGGCCTTGCTCATCGGCGCCCTGCTGGTCCTGCTGGCACCCTGCATCGACTACGTGGTGGTGTTCACGCACATGGGCAAGGGCGATGCACGGCTCATGCTGGCCGCCACACCCGTGCTGTTGCTGCTGCAACTGGTGCTTCTGCCGCTTTACCTGACGCTCATGATCGAAGAGGACCATGGGATAAGCCTGACGGTCGGGCCTTTCGTGCAGGCGTTCTTGCTGATGATCGCCGTGCCATTGGCCTTGGCGGTGCTGACCAGTGCACAGGTGGCCAAATCAGAGCGGGTCAGTCGCTGGAACGACGCCTGTGCGTGGATGCCCGTGCCGGGGATGGCACTCGTGCTGTTCGTGGTGATCGCTTCGCAGATCGGCATGGTATTGCACAGGCTGGACCAATTGCTGCCGGTGGTGCCGGTGTACCTGGGCTTTGCGCTTTTGGCACCGGTCATTGGCTGGGCGACGGCAAGGTTGATGGGCTTGCCTGTACAACAAAAGCGCGCCGTGATGTTCAGTGCTTCGACGCGCAATTCGTTGGTAGTGTTGCCGTTGGCGCTCGCCTTGCCAGAGCAGATACGAACGCTGGCAGCAGCGGCGGTGATCACGCAGACATTGGTCGAGCTGATCTGCGAGTTGGTGTACGTGCGGGCGATTCCAGTGATCGCCCGCACGTAGGCGGCTTCAGCTGACCACGTGCAGGTAGTGCAGGTGGCGCTCGTACTGGTCGAGGATGTCGCCGATCACATCCTCACGGCTCCAGCCCATGACGTCGTAGTCCTGCCCGCCTTCGCGCAGGTACACCTCTGCACGGAAGTACTTGCGGGCATCGCTGTTGTCATCGGCATCGCGCATGACGAAGCTTGGTGTATTGAAGGCGCGAGGGCGAACCTCGTACTTGAAGCGGCCCTCACCAGCATGGGAAAGCTCAAGCGCGATGCGGCCGTCTTCGCGCTCATCTACCGTCACCTCGTAGCCTTGTTTGCGCAGCTCCTGTGCCACTTCCTCGCACGCGGGCTTGACCACTTCCCCGATAAAGCGGGTGACATGGGCCCTGCGCGGCATCATCGCGATGTTGCGCAACCGACGCTGCCAGCCGCCGTGGTTTTGACGGCCCTGCCGCTGGCCCGGCAACGCCTGAGTTCGCAGACCACGCCGTGTGGCGTCCAGCCCCAGTGCCTTGAACAGCCCCCAGATGGAAAACAGCAGGATGATCGCGAACGGCAAGGCGCTGGCGATGGTGGCAGCCTGCAAGGCCTTCAAACCGTTGGCCAACAGCAGGGCAATGGCCACTGCACCCATGCTGACCGACCAGAACACACGTTGCCAGAGCGGCGAATGTCCCCTGCCGGACGAAGCCAGCATGTCCACCACCAAGGCGCCTGAGTCGGCTGACGTGACGAAGAACACGACGACCATCAGCACGGCCAGCATCGAAATGGCCGTAGACCAGGGGAAGTGCTCGAGAAATGCGAACAAGGCTAACGAGCTGTCCTGGTCGACCACCGTGGCCAAGTCTCTGATACCGCCGTGCAGAATCATGTGAATGGCCGAATCGCCAAATACGGTCATCCACAGCAAGGTAAAGCCTGCCGGTACGAACAACACGCCACAGACGAACTCGCGAATGGTGCGGCCACGGGAGATACGTGCAATGAACAACCCGACGAAGGGCGACCAGGAGAGCCACCAGCCCCAGTAGAGCAAGGTCCAGCCACCAATCCAGTCAGTGGGTTCATAAGCGAACAGGTTGAACGTTTTGTTGACGATATCGGACAGGTACGCACCTGTGTTTTGCACATAGGCCTGAAGCAGGAAGACCGTAGGCCCGACTGCCAGGACGAAGAGCATCAGCACTACAGCAAGGCCCAGGTTGAGCTCCGAAAGGATCCGGATGCCCTTGTCCAGGCCGCTGGCCACCGACAGCGTGGCCAGCGCACAGGTGACGGCGATCAGGATGACCTGGATCGTGGTGCTGATGGGGAGGCCGAACAGCTGGTGCAGGCCGCTGTTGATCTGCAGCACACCGTAACCGAGTGAGGTCGCCACGCCAAAGACGGTGCCCAGGATGGCGAAGATATCTACCGCATGACCAATGGGCCCGTAGATACGTTCCCCGATCAGGGGGTACAGCGCCGAGCGCAGCGTAAGCGGTAACCCGTTGCGAAAACTGAAGTAGGCCAGGATCAGCGCCACGATGGCGTAGATCGCCCAGGCATGCAGGCCCCAGTGGAAGAACGTGATGTTCATCGCTTCGCGGGCCGCAGCCACCGTATTGGGGTCACCCACAGGCGGGTTGATGAAGTGCATCACAGGTTCGGCCACGCCGAAGAACATCAGGCCGATGCCCATGCCCGCCGAGAACAGCATGGCGAACCAGCTCTTGTTGGGGTAATCGGGCTCGCTGTGGTCCGGGCCCAGCTTGATATCGCCGTAGCGGCTGACGGCCAGGAAGACGACGCTGATCAGCACCAACGCGACGGTAAGAATGTAGAACCAGGCCGCATTGGTGACGATCCATTGCTGAACATGCTCGAAGACGCTTTGGGCATGCTCCTGGAAAAGCGTGGCGTATAAAACCAGCAACAGCACCAGTACGGCACTGGTGAAAAAGACAGGCGGGTTGATGGTGCTCGTGCGTTGTTGTTCTTCAGGCATAGGCATTGCTCCTTCTGACGTTCAGCGCTGCGCTCCATGGTTGGGCAGTCAGAACACGACTGCCCGTGGCGCATGATGAATGGAAGATGCTGAAACCTTACCGTCAGTTCCAGCGTTTCCCAAACTTAAACGCTTCGTTTGCCTTGCAGATGCTCTGGAACCCGTCAGCCGAGGCTTAATTTGAGCTCGGCAATGTGCTCGGGGCCAATGCCGCAGCAGCCACCTACCAGGCTGGCGCCGCGTGCGCGCCAGTCCTTGGCCCAGGCCAGGTAGCCCGGTGGGTCCAGGTCTTCGCGCAGTTCGTCCAGCCCGTCGTTGGCGGTGGCTTCCTTGGGCTGGGGCGGGAAGGCATTGGCATAGGCACCGATGGCGACTTCTCCACCCTGCTGATCGATGACCGAACGGGCGACATCGATGGCCGCGCCGATCACTTCTGGCTGGCTGCAGTTGAACAGCACCGCTGCCGCGCCGAGCTCGATCACCGCTTGCACCGCCTCGGCCACCGGCTCACCGGAGCGCAGGCGCGGCACCGTATCGACGTCTTCGTCCTGCAAGGTGAAGGACACCCAGAACGGGCGGCCGTCTTCGGGCAGGTGGGCACGTATGGCGCGCACTTCAGCGATCGCGCTCTGGGTTTCGGCAAGCCACAGGTCAACGTGTGGCGCCAGGCCCTCTAGCAGCGGCCGCAGGACTTCCTCGACGCGCTCAGGCTGGAACAGGTCGGGACGATAGGACCCGAACAACGGCGGCAGCGAACCGGCCACCCTCACTGGGTGCGGGCCGGTGTCGGCCGCGTGGCGGGCCAGTTGACCGGCGACATTGGCCAACTGCCGGCCCTCTTCGGCAAAGCGCGCTTCACCAATGTGGAAGGGGACGACCGCATAGCTGTTACTGGTGATGACCTGGGCACCTGCGGCAATGAACGCCGCATGCACCCCCACCACCGCTTCCGGGGCCTCGGTCAACGCCAGTGCGGACCACTCTGGCTGGCGGAACGGCGCACCGCTGCGCTGCAGTTCGCGGCCCATGCCACCGTCGAGAATCACCATCGCTCGCTCTGTCATATAACTACTCTGAAGGTGCTTATGAATAAAATTCATTATGTGGGTTGGATATATAACTATTTAATACCCTAATACTCATTTGGCCAACACTTCAGGTATGAACATGCGTTTTTCCACATTGCTCGGTGCAGGCCTTGCGCTGCTTGCGACCGCCACTCAGGCTCTTGCCGGCGCCACGCTGGAGCGGGTCGAATCACGCAAGGAACTGGTCAATGTGCTGATGGAGAGCTATCCCCCGTTCTCGTTCCTCAATGACCAGAACCAGCTCGACGGCTTTGACGTGGATGTTGCCAAGGCGGTGGCGGATAAACTGGGCGTGAAGCTGCGCCTGGAGACCCCTTCCTGGGATGTAATCGCCGCCGGTCGCTGGAGTGGGCGCTACGACATCTGCATCTGCTCGATGACCCCCAGCAAGGCCCGCGCCCAGGTGTTCGACTTCCCGGTGGAGTACTACGCCTCCCCGGCCGTCATCGTGGTCAATGCCAAGGATGAGCGCATCCACGGTGCAAAGGACCTGGACGGGCGCAAGGTCGGCCTGACCAGCGCGTCGAGCTATGAAAGCTACCTGAACAAGAACCTGGTCATCGAGGGTGACGAAGAACGCGCCCTCGACTACCCCTTCGATTTCGTGCAGATCGCCCCGTATGACACCGACAATGTGGCGTTCCAGGACCTTGGGCTGGGCGCGGGCGTGCGCCTGGATGCGATCCTGACCAACCTGGTCACGGCCAAGCCGCGCCTGGACCAGGACAAACGCTTCAAGCTCGCCGGTGCGCCGCTGTATGAAGAACCCAACTCGGTCGCCATCGAGAAGGGCGACCCGGAGTGGGATGCCAAAGTTCGCCAGGTGTTCGCCGAACTCAAGGCGGACGGCACCCTGAGCAAGCTGTCGCAGAAGTGGATCGGCGCCGATATCAGCAAATGAGCACCTTTACGCCCTCCCCCAAGCCCGTGGCCAATACCACGGGCACACGCCTGCTGGGTTTTCGCACACGGTTGATGCTCACCTGGCTGGTGATGTTCGCCCTGTTCGTCGGGTTCTTCCTGAGCTTCGACCTCAAGTTCTCGATCATCCTGGAGAAGTTTCCTAACCTGGCCGGTTTCAAACTGGGACCCAATGGTTTTCTGCAGGGCGCAGCGCTGACGCTGTTCCTGTGCATGTGCTCGATGGTGGTGTCGGTGGCGCTGGGCTTTGCCGCCGCGCTGGCACGCTTGTCCGGCAGCGCGGTGCTGGTGGGTGTTGCCAGTTTCTACACGTCTTTTTTCCGTGGTACACCGCTGCTGATCCAGATTCTGCTCATTTACCTGGGGTTGCCCCAGATAGGCCTGGTGCCCGGCGCGATCAGTGCCGGTATCATCGCCCTGTCGCTGAACTACGGCGCCTATCTCAGTGAGATCTTTCGCGCAGGCATCCTGGGTGTTGCCCAAGGCCAACGCGAAGCGGCGCTGGCGCTGGGCATGCGCCCGCCGCAGATTTTTTGCCACATCGTACTGCCGCAGGCCATGCGGGTGATCATCCCGCCAACCGCCAACCAGTTCATCTCCATGCTCAAGGATTCGTCGTTGATCTCGGTGATGGGGGTGTGGGAAATCATGTTCCTGGCCCAGTCCTACGGACGGTCGAGCTACCGCTACCTGGAAATGCTGACCACCGCTGCCGTGATCTACTGGGTGCTGTCGATCGCGCTGGAGTTGGTGCAGGCGCGCCTTGAGCGGCACTACGGCAAAGCCTATCAGCGCTGAAGGTGCGTAGCGCCTGCCCCGGCCACTGCGCAGGGGCGGGCGTAGCAATCAATCGCCAGTCAGGCGCCGATGGGGCTAACGTCCCGCCTCTGCCACCAGTTTCGAGGAAAACTGGCCCACGGCAGTGACCACCTCCTGCGCACCTGATTGTATTTCAGTGATCACGGTACCTGCCTGCTGGGCCAGGCTCAGGCCCAGCTCAGCCTGCTTCCTGCTCTCGCCCATGCTGTGTACTGCCTCCTCCACCAAGGCGTTATTCT
Organism: Pseudomonas sp. I3-I5; assembly: GCF_022699445.1. Taxonomy (NCBI): domain Bacteria; kingdom Pseudomonadati; phylum Pseudomonadota; class Gammaproteobacteria; order Pseudomonadales; family Pseudomonadaceae; genus Pseudomonas; species Pseudomonas sp. I3-I5. The sequence goes on from NZ_CP093940.1 coordinate 3,971,108, forward strand.
TCTGCACCACCTCGACGATTTCCTGGGTCGCGGCACTGGTTCGGCCGGCCAACTTGCGCACCTCGTCCGCCACCACGGCAAAGCCCCGCCCTTGGTCACCTGCACGCGCAGCTTCGATGGCCGCGTTCAGGGCCAACAAGTTGGTCTGTTGGGCGATGCCGCCGATGGTCGACACGATGGAAGTGATCAGGTGCGACTGATGCCCCAGCGCCTCGACGCCGCTGGATACGTTCGAGACCTGCTCGACGATGCGGTTCATGGTTTCTACCGTGTCCCTGACCGCCTCAGCGCCGCGCTGGGCGGAGCTGTCGGTCTTCATGGAGATCTCGTAGGCAACGTCCGCCGCTGAGCTGACCTGTTTCTCGCTTTCGACCTGAGCGGTGATATCCACCGCAAATTTCACGACCTTGTACAGCCGCCCCCGGGTATCGCGCACGGGGTTGTAGGAAGCTTCGAGCCACAGCTCGCGGCCGCCCTTGTCGAACCGCTGAAAACGTTCGGCGACGAAGCGACCATCGTTGAGGCTGGCCCAGAGTCGCTGATAGTCCGGCGACTTCGTGTAGGCCGGATCGCAGAAAATACTGTGGTGCTTGCCGACGATTTCCGGGAGCGTGTAGTTCACCGTATTCAGGAAGTTCTGGTTGGCGGTGAGTATGGTGCCGTCCAGCCCGAACTCGATCACCGCCGTGGAGCGGGAAAGCGCCTTGATCAACTCGTCGTTTTCCCGGGCCTTGTCGATGGCAGCGGTGACCTCGGTGCCGTAAGCCGTCATGTGGGTCACCTCGCCGCTGGGGGTCTTGACCGGGCACCACGCCGCGCGCATCCAGACCAGGCGCCCATCGGCCGCGATGTAGCGGTAGTCGTCGCTCACCCCAGTGCCCTGGCTCATCGCGGTCTGAAAATCCTTGTAGCATGGCAAGTCCCTCACATAGTCAGGCGTGAGCGTGCCCATCGATGTACCGACAAGCTTCGAAGCGTCGATACCTACGAAGCTGGAAAACCGCGGATTGACGGCCGTGATCAGCAGGTCACGGTCCACGGTGATTTCAAGCATCTCGTCGGACCTGCTCTGCTGCGCGGCCCTGAGCCCATGAAGCTCCCGTTTGAGTGCCTCGACCTCATCCCTAAGCGCTTTGTTGAACATGGCGATCCTCGTCATTGCGGATGACAACTGTTGGGAATGAACAGGCGCTGTCAGGCAGCGCCCACCGAGTGCTGCTTCACACAACGTCAGGCTTGCCGCGGCTGACACAACCATGTCGCCAGGTCATCTGCCGAGAGGGGCCTTGCGTAATAATAGCCTTGCCCTTGATCACAGCCCCATCCCCGTAGCACATGATGGTGCAGGTCCGTCTCCACGCCCTCGGCCACTACCGTCAGGCGCAGGTCACGCAGCAGGCTGACCAACCCGCGCACGATGTGCCAGTCGTTACCGCCAGGCTGCAGTTCGGCCAGCAGGGAGCGGTCGAGCTTCACGCTGGTGGCGGGGATTTTGCGCAGGTAGATCCAGTTACTGTAGCCGCTGCCAAAATCGTCGATGCCAATCGAGATACCCAGGGCGCGGAAGCGCTGGAGCTGTTCCTGCACGGCATCGAAATCGGCCACCAGGGCGCTTTCGGTGAACTCAAGTTCCACCAGGCTCGGGTGGACCTGGTGTCGGGCCAGCGCTCGGGTCACATCTTCGTACAACTGGCCATCACCCAGGTCGAGGGCCGAGATGTTCAGCGAGACCTGCAACACCACGTTGCTGGCCTGCCACTGGGCGATCTGACGACACACCTGCTCCACGACCCAGCGCGTGATGCCGCGGATGGAAGCGGTGGTTTCTGCCAGCGGAATGAACTCGGCCGGGCTGATCACACCCAGTTGCGGGTGCGTCCAGCGCAAGAGCGCCTCGACCGCCACGCAGCGGTTGCTGCCAAGGTCGATCCTGGGCTGGTAGGCCAGGCTCAACTGGTCCGGTGCCAGCAGTGCGGCTTCCAGGGCGTTGAGTATGGCGGTGTTGCGACGCAGGTTCGCGTCCACCACCGGGTCGTACGCCAACCAGCGCTGCTCGCTCTTGCGAGCGGTGTCGGTCATGCTGGCCATCAGCCGCAGGATGTCCGACGAGGCGCTGGCGTCCACACCCAGCGTCAGGACGCTGATGCCAACATCCGGCGTAACCGGTATGTGACCGCTGCGCAGCGGCCCACTGAGCGAAGCCACCAGCGTCTGAAGCCAACCGGCGAGAAAGCGGGTATCGCACGCATCGATGACCGTCATGAAGCCCAGGGTGCTGGCCCGATAAAGGCGGCAACCGGGCACAAGTGCCGTGAGCAGCACTTCTTTGACTGCCAGCATGAAATCGGTAAAGAACTCGATGCCCAGCGCCTTGAACAGCCGGTCCATACCCGCAGCCGACACCGGCTCGATGAAAACAGCCACCTGCCCGGCCGTCACGGCACCTTCCTTGAAGTCCGTCTCGAAGCGCCGCCGATTGGGCAGCCCGGTCATCGGATCGTAGAAGTTCTGCCGGTGGATCGATTGCAGCCGGGCCACCACCACGTTGGCGGCGTTGGTCAGCAGGTTACGGTCGCGCTCCGACAAGGCTTCGCGCGTGGCATGGTCGATGATGCACAGCCCACCCAGGCTGACGCCTGGCCGAACGATCAGCGGCGCGCCGGCGTAATAGCGAATGTGGGGGGCCGATTGCACAAGGGGGTTATCCACCGTGCGGGGATCCTGCAGCGTGTCGCAGATCTCCAGCAGCGTTTCCTGGCGCAGGCCGTGGGCGCAGATGGACATTTCGCGCGGCGTGCGGTCGTCGGCCATGCCGATCTTGGCCTTGAATACCTGGTAATCGCGGTCGACGATGCTGACCAGCGCGGTCGGGACGTCGAAGTGCGCACAGAGCATGTTGACGACGCCGTTGAGCACCGGATCCTCTCCATTTGCCAGGTCCGATGTAAGGCGGTCCACTTCAACCAGGCGCAAGCGCTCGTCTCGAAGGGTCGTCAAGTTGTCCATGAAAACTCCGGTCGCGGTAACAGCAAATTCTAGCCCATAAGGCACATTGCCAGCTTAGCTGTGATCGGTTTCTCTCGACAATTGAGCGCCCCCACCGGTGGTCGGCCAAAAAATCTATTGGACGCCTGCGGTCAGCTAGCCTAAAAGGCTGTCAGCCGCGCTTGGCACGGCAGATTGCATAGATGATGCTCAGCCTGTTACGGAGTCAGCCTTGGCCTGGTTCAAAGAAAGGATTACCGCCATCCTGCAACGCCTGCGACGTGCCGAGCCGAGCACGGCCAGCCGCTACGTGGGCGCCGCGTTGATCATCGCTGCGTGCTCCCTGGCGCGCGCGCAGATGTCGCCTGCCGCGCTCCCGTACCTGTTTTTCATTCCTGGCCTGATGCTGATCGGGTTCTGGTTCGGCGCAGGCCCGTCCCTGCTGGGCTGCATCATGGCGGTGCTGATCGCCCAGTATTTCTTCATCGGGCTGCTGGGTTTCGATGCTGACTGGACCACGTGGGCCAACAGCCTGAGTTTTGGCGTGGTCACCTTCGCCATGGCAGTGGTGTGTGCTTCGCTCAGGCGTAACCTGAGCGCCGTAGAACGGCTCAATGAAACGCTCGAGCAGCAAGTGCAACACCGAACGGGTGAGCGCGACAGCCTGTGGAACGTGTCCCCCGACCTGATCTGCACGTTGTCCGAAAACGGTCAGGTGCTGTCGGTGAACCCGGCATGGCAGGTAGAAACGGGCTTCACTGAAGAGCAACTCAAGGCTGGGACGTTCTACAGTTTCATCTCCCCCGCGCAATTGGCGAACGCGTTACGTGAGCTCAACCACAAGCCCATCGTCGAGCTCGACACCCAGAGCGTGCGCAGCGATGGCCAACCCTTGCTGCTCAACTGGCGCATAGCCAGGTTCGAGGGCCGTTACTTCGCCGTGGCGCGGGACGTCACCCAGTACCGCGAGCGGCAGCAGGCGTTCGAGCAGGTCAGCCAGCAACTGCAGCAAAGCCAGAAGATGGAAGCGCTCGGCCAGCTCACCGGCGGCCTGGCCCATGACTTCAACAACCTGCTGACCGTGATCACCGGCACGCAGGACATGATCGAACAACGCCTGGCGCAAGGCCGGCACGACGAGCTGGGTCGTTACCTGTCGTTGGCCAGAACTGCCACTCGCAAAGCCAGCACCCTCACCCACCGCCTGCTGACCTTCGCCAGACGACAACCGCTGGCCAGCGCCACGGTCGATGTGGTGCTGCTGGTGGACGACATGAAAGAGCTGCTGGCCAGAACCCTTACACCCAAGATCGAGTTTCAGCTCAGCCCGCATCCGTCGCCAGCCTTGTGCTACTGCGATCCCCATCAACTGGAAAATGCGCTGCTGAACCTGTGCATCAACGCACGTGACGCCATGCCCCAAGGGGGCCGTTTGCAGGTGCGGGTCAGCAAGGTGACGAGCGGCACGGCTGAGTTGGAGCAGCTTGGGCTACGCGCTGGCGAATACATTCAGGTGAGCGTCACCGATACGGGTCTGGGGATGCCGGCCAGCATTGCCGAGCGGGCCTTCGAACCGTTCTTCACCACCAAGCCGCTGGGGTCGGGCACGGGTCTGGGGCTGTCGATGGTCAGGGACTTCGCTCGCCAGGCGGGCGGCACCGCAGTGATCGAGTCGGTGATGGGCAGCGGCACCACAGTCAGCCTGTTGCTGCCCGTCCACCTTGAGTCCGTTTCGTCCAGTGTCACAGCGATCACGCACGCCACCCTGGCGGCCCGCACCGACCACCGCGGCAGTGCACTGGTGATCGAAGACGAGGGCGCGATCCGGGAGCTGGTCAGCGAAGCCTTGCAGGAGCTGGGTTTCGACGTAATCGAAGTCACTCATCCTGCCGATGCGCTGCACCTGATCGAACAGTGCCAGAACCTGCAGCTTGTGGTAACCGACCTGGTCCTGCCCGGCGGCTTGACGGGAGACAACATCGCCCAAGGGGTGCAGGCGCTCGTGCCAGCGGTGCGGGTGCTGTTCATTTCTGGGTTGATCGAGGCGCCGGCCAGCCTTGCCGAGCAGCAGCCGCATACGCGCTTGCTGCCCAAGCCCTTCACGCTCGGCCAGTTCAAGGCGTGTGTCGAAGGGATGCTCGCTGACCCGCAGGATGCGCCTCCATTGCGGGACCAGGCCACACGACGCTAGCGCCATGGTCGACGCGCGCTACATGCCAGGGGACGGCGAATCGAGCGATGCCAGAAACTGACGCGTCTGCCGGTTGGAGCGCAGGTGCACTACCTGACACCCGGGAGGTGCCGTCGCCATCAGGTGCTTGATCTTGTCCTGTGAAGAATGCCGCGTGGACCAGATGAACCGGATGAAGCCAGGCAAGTTGCGTAGCGACTCGGGGCATTCATCTGGCAAGTCCGGACGTGTGCGGCCCAACTGGGTCAAGGTCCTGACCAGGACACGCCACAGTCGGACCGTCAGGGAACGGTCAATCCAGATCAACAGGTCGGCCCTGGCAAGGCGGTTCTCCCAGGTTGCCGAATGCCCGCCCTCGAATATCCACCGCTCGCGCGCCTCCACTTCATGGCACAGGCGGGTCTTTTCGTCCCGACTGCGCTCGACCCAGCCGGGTAGCCAGTGAATGGTGTCGATATGCACGACCGGCAAGCCGGTTCGCTCGCCCAGCTGGCGAGCAAGCGTACTTTTGCCGGCGCCTGGCTGACCAACGATCATGACGCGTTTCATTGGGGGCTCCTTTTCAGCCCGCCATTTTGAACGTCAGGTCAGTGTTGTAAAGCCGCGTTGCGCTGGCAGGCAATGGATGGAACGGTTCAGAGCCGGGACGCACCGTCGAGTGCATGCAGGCCAACGCCAGCACATGCTGAATACGGGTAAGCCATCCGGCTCCTGATGGAGCTCGGATGGCTTGAAGCGCCCACGGCGCGGCATGCTACCCCGCCGAGCACTAGGCTCAGCGCTGTGCCAGGGTACGGTGCGTACCTCCCACGGAACTGAACCGGTGCGCTGCGACGGGGCGCAGTATGATCAGAACTTGTGCTGTGGAAAACGCGAGCGAGGATAGGCCGTGAGCGGTGGTTGATCCTTCGACGCTTGGGAATGATGGGTAAGTATCTGCCATATCCCATTGCCATGTCCCTTACTCACGTTATCATCCCATATGACTTCTTCCCCCATGTTCTGGAGGTAGGTATGGAACATGGTGCCGTTTTTTTGAGTAATCGTAGCCAAGCTATAAGACTGCCCAAAGCTGCAGCATTTTCGGAAGACGTCAAGCGCGTTGACGTCGTCGCGATTGGGCGCACACGCATCATCACACCTGCCGGGGAAGCGTGGGATAGCTGGTTCGACGACTTAGCCCCTACAGAAGATTTCATGACAGAGCGTGATCAGCCGGCTGATCAAGAGCGCGAGCGTTTTTGATGCTCAAATTCATGCTCGACACAACTATATGTATTTTCACTATCAAAAACCGTCCTATCTAAGTACGCGATGCCTTCAAGCGGCATCATGACTAGATGTGCATAAGCACCGTCACTTTGGAGTTGATTTATGGTGCTGAGAAATCCTCGAATCCCGAGCGTAATCTAGCAGCGGTTGAAGACCTGGCAGCGCGCTTGGAAGTTCTTACATATGATAGAAACGCTGCCGCCCACACTGAACAGCTCCGTGCTGAATTGGCACGTTTGGGCACGCCTATTGGCCCTTTCGATCAAATGATCGCTGGTCACGCTCGCTCACAAGGTCTGATTATTGTCACTAATAACCGTCGTGAGTATGAGCGAGTACCTGGACTGCGGAGCGAAGACTGGGTTATCCGATAATGATCGATGACCGTGGCAAGGATCTCATGGGGCAGTGATGCTGAATCCGACCACGCTTGTCAGCGCAGCGCCGTGTTGCTAGTGTCGGGCAATGATCATCTACCATTCGACCACCGCAACCACCACCACGACCGCCCATGGCGGAGCGTGCGAGGTGTCGTGAGCAGATAGCGAACAGACTTCAAAGGCCCGCCAGCGATGGACAGGGCCTTTTTTGTGCCCTTGCCTCAATGGCCTCATGCAAGGAAACGCACGAATGTACGCGCTATTGATTCTGGATGTTCAAGTTGGGTTGGTGCATGGCCAGGAAAAGCCCTGGCGTTGCGAAGCATTGTTGGCAACCGTCAACGAACTGATGGACAAGGCGCGCAATGCTGGCGCGCCGATCTTTCTCGCCCGTCATGTAGGCCCCGCTGGCTCGCCGATTGCGCCTGACAGTGTGTTGACGCAACTTGCGCCGGAACTGAGGCTTGCGGGTGGCGAGGTGGTGTTCGAGAAGCACCGGCCCAATGCGTTTACACGGACGGCGCTCGCTGAGGATTTGCGGGCACTCGGGGTGACTGGGGTGGTGATTGGCGGTATGAAGACTCAGTACTGTGTGGACAGTACCTGCAGGGCTGCTCGGGATCTCGGGTTCGAGGCGGTGCTGGTTGCGGATGGGCACAGTTGTACGGATACAGCGCAGATGCGGGCTGAGCAGATTGTTGCGCATCACAATGCGACGCTTGAGGGGGCGTTTTGTGAGGTGGTGTTAGGGCGAGATTGGGCTTTTAAGTGATTGGTACGGTGATGCCTGCTTAGGCGGAGGTTAAAAATCGCATTGCGCGAGAGCGACGACCGCCGTGGCATCAACGTTCATGCCTTGATGAATGCGTAGGTCACCCACATCCAAGCGAAGCCGAAGGCCGTCAGCCACGAGGATATTTGTAGAGCCAACTTAATTTTTGCAGGAAAGTTTTCGAATTCTTCAATGTCCAGATGCCCCCTGCGCATGTGTATGCCAGGCCAAATGAGTATTCCACAAAGAAATGTTATCAGCAGCCACCGAGCGCGAAAGCGCCGCGTGCCCAAAAACAGTTTCATCTGTTCCAGGCCGGGATTACTTTGGATAGCCGAGGTTGCAACAGTGAAATGTCTTGTACCCGCGATGAATGCACTGATTGCACAACCGGCCGACGAGATCACGAACGGACATGCCAGCATTATCCACTTCAGCCACACGGGCCAATTCTCGAACTCAGTCATAATGTGATTCGTAGATCAGCTCGCCCACTTGCTCACCGCCCTGCGCACCGGCGATGCTCCCAGCTAAAGACCCTCCCCCGACCAGCGCAATGCCACACACTGGAGCTCCGAGACCCGCGGTACCCGCAGAGAACACCCCACATACAGCGAGCGCAGTGATCCCAGCAATCTTGCCACCCGCGGTGCCTCCCACTAGCCCCCCAGTGAAAGCTCCTGCCTCAGACAAACGAATTTTTTTACAGGCCTTTGTTTCCCCTGCACGGCAGGCCTCCTGGACTTTCAGATAGGACGATGTCCCACCTAAGCCAATTCCGACATACCCACCATACCTGAGGTACTTACTAAGTTTTGCCACTTTGTCCAAGTATGTGGCGTATCCAGGAATATGCCCTGGCCCACCGGCTTTCGACCAATGATGCACAAGGCTCCTGGTGGAAATATTCAAGCTTTTCTTCAGCTTCTCGTAAGCCCCAAGATTCAGATGTTTATTAAGAAAAGTCGCCTTCAGCTGACCATTTAGCTGCTCCAATAACAGTCGTCGCTCGGCGAAAAACGATGGGCTATTCAGATGGCCATGGCGCAGAAATTCTTGCTGATGCAAACGCTCGATATTGCCAAGTGTGCTGCGAAGCTGCCGAAGGCCGTGATCCATCATGTCCTTACCCACACCCATGGCGAGACTAGCGTCACTAAGCAGTCCGGCAATTTCAGCCTGATACTCCATCATGAAATCTGACTCGGCAAAATCGAGTACAGCCAAGGAACGTCGCGCGTGCTCAGCGGCTGCCATGAGTTGGCCCTCCTCCTGGGTGCAGGCATAACCGTTATCCGGATCGCCGATGACGAAGATTTCCCCTGCCTTGAACCCCTGCTCGAAAGTCGGGTTCAGGCGTTGAAGGTACGAAATGGGCAAGGTCGAATCATGTCTAGCCAGCTCCAACAGAATCTGCGGGAACGACATGCTCCGGGGCACCACATAGAATCCCGGCTGCATTTGCCCAGGCAACCCGCCAACCATGGCGGGCGAGGCCCCTGCTAAAGCGCTAGAGCTGCCAAGGCCAGCGGGCTTGACGCTAGTGCGGACGGCAACCGGTAGCCGCGGCGAGGGCATCTCCCCTAAAGGCGCCACCACCCGGTTGCTACCCTCTGGGCAACCGCAATCGACTAACGCGCCATCCATCGCGACTGGCTGGCCATCCGAGATGAAGTGCCATACCCCTTCGACGACCTTTCCTTCCAGCCCGCACAGTGGACAAGGTGTGGTGGGATCCCCCAGCCTCAGGACCATTCGCCCCTTGTCGAGGTAATCTTCCCCGGTGGCGATGCAAATCGCACCCGTGGTGGTCATATCACCATCTACTGCTTGGCCAAGCCCATCCAGACTGACGCGCATTTAGAGTCCCTTGCGAATTGTAGGATCGAGAGAACCTAACAGCTAAGAAGGGGCAAATGAGGCCTCAAGCAGCTAACGAGACGATTCCTACGAGTAACGCGGATTTAGGACTAGGGCACGACTTGGCGGTTTGGGAGCTACGCACAACAAAAAAACCCGCATGAGGCGGGCTCCTATTGATACCAGCTAGCGAGACATCGCTATAGGTCAAGTGATACTGGGGCGGAAACAGAAGAACGGTTGTTGGACGTGAGCGCCCAGTTTTCGCGGGGCTGGCATCTTGCAGCGATCAGCGTGCCCTCCTTGCCGCTGGGTTTGAAATACCCCAGCCGCCAAGTCTTCAAGCCACTGGGCGCGACTTACAGGTAGATACGCCCGTCGTCGAACAGTTTGTATGCACGATCACGCGGTTTGGCCGTACGGCATTTTAGGTCGCTGAGCGGAATGGCTAGGCGTGGCATAGGGATACGTTCTCCATTCAGGAAAGACGCTGTACCCCAAAAATACCCCCGTTTATTGGGGGATTTTGTTGGTTTCCGACGGAGGGTCGTGGAAAAGAAAAACCGGCCAGAAGGCCGGTTTAGAGGGCTTCCGAAGCATTCAGCGGAATGCAGTGGAGCTGGATGTGGTGCCGGAGACAGGAATCGAACCTGCGACCTTCGCGTTACGAGTGCGCTGCTCTACCGACTGAGCTACACCGGCGTGTAGCGCAACGTACCACTGCTGCACCCGTTACGCAAACCCCTGTTTCCGCTCGTTTATTCCGCCACCCTCACGGCGCGGCGCAGCCTTTGGGTGCGAGGTCGGTTTCGATGTCGGTGGTGCAGGCCCAACCAGTCGCTGAGCGGGTCAGGGTCAGGGCCTTGCCCAACACGGTCGCGGGGGCGTCGACCAGGGTGCAGACGATACGGCCACTGGCATCTGTGGCCTTGCCGGTGGCGGTGATCGCGCAGTGGGCGGTGCTGGGCTGGCCGCCGAGGCTGGCGACGTCGGTGACGTCGCGGCCTTCGTTCAGGCGCAGGTCCATCGCGGTTTTCAGGGCGCTGATTTCCAGCAGGCCGGCGGCGGCCTTGGAGCGGGCTTGGTGGTTGGTGTACATCGGTAAGGCGATGGTCGCCAGAATGCCGATGATCGCGACGACGATCATCAGTTCGATCAGGGTGATGCCGCGTTGCCCTTTCATGAACAATTTCCTTTTCGATACGCAGACTCAGTGAGGTCAGGCTTGCCTCGACCGGCAGCGGCGCAGTAGGCCTGAACAGACACCTTTTGTCACCCCTGCCCGCTTGGGCTTTGCCCTCGCTGCACTACTCTAGTGACCATCGGAAAGGCGTGCCTTTCCAAGGACGGGGCAAGCTGTTTCCAGGCTTGTCGCAGGGACGAAAAGGACATGTGAATGACGTCATCTACGCATCTCTACACCTGGCAGGGGACGGACGCCAGCGGCGCCCACGTCAGCGGCAAGACCACGGGGCGCAGCCCGGCCTATGTACGGGCTGCGCTGATTCGCCAGGGCATCACGGTGGCGCGGGTACGGCCAGCGGGTGGGCTGGCACTGAGCTGGCCGCGTTGGCAGGCCAGGCCGGACACTGCGGGCTTCAGTCGGCAGCTGGCGACCTTGCTGCGAGCGGGGGTGCCTTTGTTGCAGGCGTTCGAGGTGATGAGCCGTAGCGGCTGCCCCGAAGGGCAGGCGGCGGTGCTGCTGGCGCTGAAAAAAGACTTGGGCGCAGGGTTGGGGCTGGCGGATGCCTTGCAGCGCCATCCTCACTGGTTCGATAGGTTGTACTGCAACCTGGTGCGGGTAGGTGAGCAGTCGGGGACGCTGGATCGGCAACTCGAGCAGTTGGCGTGCATGCTGGAGCAGCGGCGCACCCTTGAGAAGAAAGTCCGAAAGGCGATGGCCTATCCCATCCTGCTGTTACTGACCGGGTTGGGGGTTTCGACCATCCTGTTGCTGGAAGTGATTCCGCAGTTCGAGTCGATGTTCGCTGGCATGGGTACGGCATTGCCCGCCCTCACCCAGTGGGTGATAGACCTGTCTGCGGGGTTCGGGCAGGTGGCGCCCTGGATGGCGCTTGTGGGGGTGCTGCTGGGCGTCGGTGGGCGCCAGCGGTATCGCCAGCATGCACCGACACGCCTATGGTGCGCACAGCAACTGCTGAGAATGCCGGTGTTCGGGGCGCTATTGGGGCAGGCCGCGCTGGCACGGTTCGCCCGCAGCCTGGCGACCAGTTATGCGGCTGGGGTACCGTTGCTGGACGCGCTGGGCACAGTGGCCAGCGCGTGCGGTAGTGAGCTTCACGAGCAGGCGGTGATGCGGTTGCGGCAGGCAATGGAAAACGGTCGGGTGCTCAATCAGGCGATGGCCGAGGAACGCGTGTTTCCTCCCTTGCTGGTGCAAATGACGGCGATCGGCGAGGCCAGCGGGACCTTGGACCAGATGTTGGACAAGGCTGCGAGCCACTATGAGGACCAGGTCAGCCAGGCTTTGGACCAGCTGGCCAGTATGCTGGAGCCGGCCATCGTGCTGGTGCTGGGGGTACTGGTCGGTGGACTGGTGGTGGCGATGTATCTGCCGATTTTCCAACTGGGTAGCCTGATCTGATATGACGGTATGGACACTGCAGGGCATGGAACCTGCGCACTTCATCGCCTGGGCCGCGCTGCTCGGTCTGCTGGCAGGCAGCTTCATCAATGTCGTGGCGTATCGTTTGCCGATCATGCTCAAGCGGCAATGGCGACGCACTGCGCAAGAGGTGCTGAAGTTACCTTTGAGTACGTCTGCGCGGTTCGATCTATGGTTGCCCGGCTCGCATTGCCCTCTGTGCAAGCACGTCATCCGTGCGTGGCAGAACATCCCTGTGCTCAGTTACCTGGCACTCAATGGCCGTTGCCGGGGGTGCAAGGGCCAAATCAGCGTGCGCTATCCGTTGGTCGAGGTGGCCTGTACTGTGTTGTCGGTGGCGATTGCCTGGCGCTTCGGCCCGTCGGAGCAAGCGCTCTACGCGCTGCTGCTGACCTGGTGCCTGCTGACGCTGAGCCTGATCGATGCGGATCACCAGCTGTTGCCCGACGTACTGGTGCTGCCGGCAGTGTGGCTGGGGCTGATCGTCAATGCTGGCGATGGGTTCGCGCCACTTGGCGATGCGCTGTGGGGTGCCGTGCTGGGGTATCTGAGCCTGTGGGCCGTCTACTGGACATTCAAGCTGCTGACCGGCAAGGAAGGCCTTGGGTACGGTGACTTCAAGTTGATGGCGCTCATCGGTGCCTGGGGTGGCTGGCAGGCATTGCCGCTAACCCTTTTGCTGTCTTCGGTAGCAGGCGCATTCATAGGGCTGTGCCTGATCGCGTTGCGTCGGCATGCCATGGGGGCGGCAATGCCCTTTGGGCCTTATCTGGCCATTGCAGGGTGGATTGCCGTGCTCTGGGATGATGAAATATCCCCCTCCTACATGCAACTGCTTGGATCCCAATGACCACAGCGGCCACAACACCCTGGATTCTGGGCCTTACCGGCGGCATCGGCAGCGGCAAGAGCGCCGCAGCCGAGCGCTTTGTCGAGCTTGGCGTGCACCTGGTCGATGCTGACCAGGCGGCGCGCTGGGTGGTCGAGCCCGGACGCCCGGCTCTGGCGAGCATCGTCGAGCACTTCGGCCCCGCCGTGCTGCAGGCCGATGGGCAGCTTGACCGTGCCGCGCTGCGCCAGTTGATCTTCACCGACCCGGCGCAGCGCAAATGGCTGGAGCAATTGCTGCACCCGCTGATCGGCCAGGAGATTTTCAGTTACCTGGCCAAAGGGCGATCGCCCTATGCGGTGTATGTCTCGCCCCTGCTGATCGAGTCGGGGCAGTATCGAAAAACTCAGCGCGTACTGGTCATCGACGTACCGCAAACACTGCAGGTAGCACGCACCCTTGCCCGTGACCACACCAGCGCCGAACAGGTGCAGGCCATTCTTCAGGCCCAGCTGCCGCGTGAAGAACGCCTGCACCATGCCGATGACGTGGTGGTCAATGACGGCGACCTGGGCCATTTGCATGCGCAGATCGACCGATTGCACAACTTTTACCTGACTTTACGAGGAGGCCAGCCATGAGCCAGCCATTGACCGTCGATTGCCCGACCTGCGGCGCACCTGTGGAATGGAACGATAAGAATACCTTCCGGCCGTTCTGCTCCGACCGTTGCAAACTGATCGACCTGGGCGCCTGGGCGTCCGAGGAGCACAAGATTCCCGGGGCCGAGGACTCGGAAGACGAATTGTATTCGGGGGATCTAGAGCCTCGTCACTGATTCTTTGGAGAAATACACCCCGTAGACGCTGTGCAGGGGGGGCATGGCTTTCAGTCACCCCCTTCTTTCCAGGGAGCCTGCAGGTATCGAGTGTGGTTGAACGTCTCCAGCCATTCAGGGCAAAAGACCACCAGTGCGCTGATCACGGTTCCGTTGATGAACGCTTCGGGAAACATCATCAGCCACAGGTAGCCCACAAAATCACTTAGCCACTCTGGCATGGCGAACAGGCCATCGAGCCAGAGCAGCCCCAGCGCGGCGGTGAGGCACACGACCACCGTCAGTGCCGCCGGGAAAAACCCTGAGCAAAAGATGTACACGAAAAGATTTCGCGGCTGCGCTCGTTCCACCGCGATGGCACAGGCTTCGGTGACCAGGACCGGCAGGCCGACCAGCAGCAGACCGTTGACCCCTAACCCAGCCAACTCCTGACGCCCGAGCAGTAGCAGGCCCAGTTGCGCCATGAAGCCACCCAGTACCGCCAGCGGCCAGTCCAGCAGCAGGGTGACGGCGGTCATGCCAATGAAGTGGTAGGACACGCCCGTGTCGAAATCGCGCCGAACCAACCACAGCGCGAACAACCCAACCACAGTGCCGAACAGCAAGTGCTGGCGCCGCCGGTCCGTGACCAGCTCGACCCAGCGGGCTTGACTGGCGGCCCACGCGAGCAGTGGCACGTAGCCTAGCCAGCCAACGGTCAGCGTTGTTGCCGACAGCACCTGCGCGCTGATCATGTAGGAATAACCTCAATGAATGCATGGATAAATGCGAGTCTACACGGATTGCCATCAGCGTGCTTTTGGCCCAAAGGGCAGGTAATTCATTGATTCAAGGCGCGATCAACTCCTGATCGTCATCAAATTACAGCTAAGCTTGCTTCATGGATGACTCCGATTACCTGCGCCTGCTTACCATCCAGGCCGAACAAGCCAACGCCTTCTTGTCCAATGCCCGCAAATGGGAGCGCGAGCGTTGGGTCTGCCAGCGCCTGCTCCAAGGCTTGAATATCGCCTATCGCAACGACGACTTCACGCCCGCCGGCCAGGAGCCGCCTGACGTACTGTTCCGCGATGCGGCCTTCGAGGTGTTCTTCGTGCTGGACGAGGGTCGCCGACTTAACGATGAATGGCGAGAAGAGCTGCAACGCAGGCGCAGCGCCTTTTCACTGGCGCAACTGGTGCGACGCGAAGCACGCCCTCGCCGCATCAGTGCGACCGAGTTGCTGGGCAGGCTGGCGCCCACCCTGCGCAAGAAAGCGCACAACTACCGTGAACGCGGGTTAGACCTGAACGAGCTGGACATCATTGCTTTCGCCAGTCTCAAACGCGAGGTGCTGGACCTCAACACCCACTTCCCGCCGCCCACCGAGTACTTGCGCCAGGGCTGGCGCTCACTGTCGCTGGTCGGGCCAACCTTTGCCCGGGTGTTGTTCGCCCACCCAGATGCGCCGGATTTCCTACGCGGTAACCTGGGGCGCAGCATCGTCTTCGATGTGGGGATCAGTCTTTGATCCTATGCAGTGATCGCTTGCGATGACGTACACTCGGCGGCGCCGATAGAAAGGATTATCATTTGTCACAGCCGCGTGCGCGAGCGCTGTAGCGTTTGCCGATGCGCGAACGTCTATGCCTAGAGGCCCAGCATGACCCATCGCCTGAACCCTGCGTGTCAGCCAGTGTCGATGATGACCTGCAAGCCCTTGGGACGCTGTGTCGAGTACCTCGCTACCCCCGTCGTCTTGGGTCAGGCACCTGTTGAGTGGACCGGAGCTATGAGCTGCCTTGCGCTCGCCCTCCCCTCATGCCCCGTGCGACCGGCCCGTTGGGCCAAGAATTCCGTAAACCTTATGAGATATTCCCATGACTCATCGCATCGTGATTGTCGGCGGCGGCGCCGGCGGCCTGGAACTGGCGACCCGCCTGGGCAAGACCCTGGGCAAGCGCAAGCAGGCTGACATCACCCTGGTGGACACCAACCTCACCCATATCTGGAAACCGCTGCTGCACGAAGTGGCCGCCGGCTCGTTGAACTCCTCCGAAGACGAACTGAACTACGTAGCGCAAGCCAAGTGGAACCACTTCAACTTCCAACTGGGGCGCATGAGTGGCCTGGAGCGTGAGAGCAAGCGGATCCAGCTGGCTGCCACGCTGGATGAAGATGGTCGCGAGTTGCTGCCCGCGCGCACCCTTGCCTACGACACCCTGGTCATCGCCGTCGGTTCCAACACCAACGACTTTGGCACCTTGGGTGCGGCGCAGCATTGCCTGTTCCTGGACACGCGCAAACAGGCAGAGCGCTTTCATCAGCAACTGCTTAACCATTACCTGCGCGCCCATGCAGGCGATGTGGCCAGCGAAAAGATCAGCGTGGCCATCGTCGGTGCGGGTGCCACGGGCGTGGAGCTGGCTGCCGAGCTGCACCACGCGGCGCATGAGCTGGCGGCCTACGGCCTGGATCGCATCCAACCCAAGGACATGCACATCACCCTGATCGAGGCGGGCCCACGCGTGCTGCCGGCACTGCCGGAGCGCATCAGCGTGCCCGTGCATCAGACCCTTGAGAAGCTTGGGGTGAAAGTAATGACCAACGCGGCTGTCAGCGAAGTGACGGCTGAAGGTCTCAAGACCAAGGACGGCGAAGTGATCCAGGCCAGCCTGAAGGTCTGGGCAGCGGGCATCCGGGCGCCGGGCTTCTTGAAGGAGATCGATGGCCTGGAGACCAACCGCATCAACCAACTGGTCGTACGTCCTACCCTGCAAACCACCCGTGATGACGATATTTTCGCCTTCGGTGACTGCGCCGCCTGCCCGCAGCCAGACAGCGATCGCAACGTGCCGCCCCGGGCGCAGGCAGCTCACCAGCAGGCTTCAATGCTGGCACAGAGCATCAAGGCACGCCTGGAGAACAAGCCGCTGCCGACCTACCAGTACAAGGATTATGGCTCGCTGGTGTCGCTCTCGCGATTCTCGGCAGTGGGTAACCTGATGGGTAACTTGATGGGCAATGTGAAGCTCGAAGGCTGGCTGGCAAGGATGTTCTACGTGTCGCTGTATCGCATGCACCAGATGGCGTTGTACGGATTCTTCCGCACGGCCCTGATGATGCTGGGCAGCAAGATTGGCCGCGGCACCGAACCAAGGCTGAAGTTGCACTGACCTGGCTGCTGACCGGGTGCGTTCGCAGGCGCCCGGCTAGCTTCGCGTTCGTACGATTTCCTCGGCTGCCAGACGGCCGAGGTGGGGCGCAAGCACGATCCCAGGGTGTGCCACCAAGGTATACAACCCCTCGACACCAGGAAGGTAACCCATCACAGGCTTGCCTTCCGGGGTCATCGGTCGGTGCCCGATACTGACCGCGCGCAGCGAAAGCGCCGTGGCACCGATGAACATCTGCTGGATGGCCTTGGTCGTAAGCTCGACCAAGGCTGGCAACCCTGCCTCACCCTCGGCAGGCGCTTCTTCGGCGCAGGCCACGCCCCCTTCCAATGCCGGGCGTAACTCCAAACCATTACCGTAGACCAGGTGCCGCACTACACCGGCAGGCGCCGCGAAGCGCATCAGTACGGCAGGCCGGGTAAGCAAGGGCAAGGGCAGACCGACACCCGCTGCAAGGCCGATAGCGGCACCGGCATTGGCCAGCACCACGGTATCGGCGGCGTAGGTTTGCGCTGCGCACCTGGCGGCCGTCACGCGTCCGTTGTGCGTGTCTATGCCATCGACCCGCCGGCCGTAGAGAATCTCTGCCCCGGCTTGCTCAGCGCCGCTCAACAGCATCTTCGCCAAGGCAACGGGCTCCACGGCAAAATCGTCCGGCGCCCACGCCGCCAGGGCCGGTGGCGTGATCATGCAAGGCTCAAGGGCGCTTATCTGCTGGGCATTCAGTGGTTGAAGGTTTACGCCGGCAGAACGTTGCTGATTGATGAGGGCGGACGTTTGTGCATCGTTTTCCAACCACACCATGGCGCCACGGGCGGCAATCGGCAAAGGCCCGAGGTCAAGCGCCAGTCGTTTGAAATCGGCAATAGCCTGCAACGTGGAGGAAAATGCCGCCGGGTTGTCCGATGCACTGGCGCTGGCGGTGCCTACCCAGCCATATGACCAACGGGTAACGCCACTGGCGGCGCGAGACCCTTGCTCCAGAACAGTGACCCGGGCACCGAGCCTTGCAAGGTGCCACGCAATGGAAGCACCCATGATGCCTCCACCCACGACCACGACACTTGATGTGTTGGCTCCCATGCCAATAGGTCCCCAGACTGCCAAAGACACAGGGCAGAATAGCGGATTTGCGGGAAAATACAGGGCTTTGGAAAAACCGAGACAAAAGAAAAAGGGCATCTCATTCGAGATGCCCTTCTTACATGGTGGGTCGTGTAGGATTCGAACCTACGACCAATTGGTTAAAAGCCAACTGCTCTACCAACTGAGCTAACGACCCGGAAAATGGTCGGGGTGAGGGGATTCGAACTCCTGACATCCTGCTCCCAAAGCAGGCGCGCTACCGGACTGCGCTACACCCCGAGATTGGCTCCGCGACCTGGACTCGAACCAGGGACCCAATGATTAACAGTCATTTGCTCTACCGACTGAGCTATCGCGGAACTGAACTTCGGTACAACCTTACATCTTCGAAGCTTGTGTTAACTTCGGTCTCTTTGGCTATCCGCTTTCGCGTTATCGCTGCTGAGGCCGGCTATTCTACATTCTTCGTTTTGCTTGTCAACCACTTTTTTTCATTCAACTTACTGATTTCTAAGTTGTTTTGCGGTCACCGGTGTTGCTGGTGATTCGCTTAGTGCCTGACAACGCGGCGTATATTAGGGCCACTCGATTGATCATGCAAGCATAAATTTCAAAAATTTCAGCGAGTTATCTTGGATGGGTACAAAGGCCCGGATTTACGGGGGTTAGCTGGTCTCCTTGAAGACAGCATAGAGGTTGTTGGGGCCGCGTTGCGTCCCATCACGGCCGGTCCGGCGCCCCGGCAAGGGCGCGCGTACATTGACCGCGCGGGGCCTGCCTGGCCCATTGGCCGCGAGACGGCCCCAACAATCCTATGCGACCAACATCACGCAAACACGATCTCGTCGCCTTCCACGGTGGCAGTGATGGCCGTACCTGGCACGAACTTGCCCGACAGGATCAACTGCGCCAGCGGGTTTTCGATCCAGCGCTGAATCGCACGCTTGAGCGGCCGCGCGCCATACACCGGGTCGTAACCGACTGCGATCAGCTTGTCCAGGGCCTGCGGGCTCAAGCTCAGCGAAAGCTCACGCTCCATCAGGCGGCTGCGCAGCCGTCCCAGCTGGATCTCGGTAATGCCGGCGATCTGCTCGCGGCCCAGCGGTTCGAACACCACCACTTCGTCGATCCGGTTGATGAACTCGGGACGGAAGTGCGCACCTACCGCATCCATTACAGCGGCACGTTGCGCCTCGCGGTCGCCCACCAACTCCTGAATCTGCGCCGAGCCCAGGTTGGACGTCATCACGATGACCGTATTGCGGAAGTCCACGGTGCGGCCATGGCTGTCGGTCAGGCGTCCGTCTTCCAGCACCTGCAACAGCACATTGAAGACGTCGGGGTGAGCCTTCTCCACCTCATCGAGCAGCACCACCGAATACGGCTTGCGGCGCACGGCCTCGGTCAGGTAACCGCCCTCCTCGTACCCCACATAGCCTGGCGGTGCACCGATCAGCCGCGCCACGGAGTGTTTCTCCATGAACTCGGACATGTCGATACGCACCATGGCTTCCTCGGTGTCGAACAGGAATTCGGCCAGCGCCTTGCACAGCTCCGTCTTGCCCACGCCGGTCGGGCCGAGGAACATGAACGAGCCGCTGGGCCGGTTGGGGTCGGACAGACCTGCCCGGGACCGGCGCACCGCGTTGGCCACGGCAGTAACGGCCTCGCTCTGGCCAATGACGCGCTGGTGCAGCAGCGCTTCCATTTTCAGCAGCTTCTCGCGCTCGCCCTCCAGCATCTTGGACACTGGGATGCCCGTCCACTTGGAAACCACTTCGGCAATTTCTTCCTCGGTGACCTTGTTGCGCAGCAACTGGTTATCGGTCTTGCCGTGCTGGTCGACCATCTGCAGGCTGCGTTCCAGGTCCGGGATTACCCCGTACTGCAGCTCAGCCATGCGGCTCAGGTCGCCTTTGCGGCGGGCGGCCTCGAGCTCCTGGCGCGCTTGTTCGATCTTCTGCTGAATCTGGGCCGAACCCTGGACTTCAGCTTTTTCCGACGCCCAAATCTCTTCGAGGTCGGAATATTCACGCTCCAGGCGCTCGATTTCCTCGGTCAGTTTCTCCAGGCGCTTCTTGGCAGCCTCATCCTCTTCTTTCTTGAGTGCCTGGGACTCGACCTTCAGCTGAATCAGACGGCGGTCAAGACGGTCGAGCACCTCCGGCTTGGAGTCGATTTCCATCCGAATACGGCTGGCTGCCTCGTCGATCAGGTCGATGGCCTTGTCGGGCAACTGACGATCGGTGATGTAGCGGTGGCTGAGCTTGGCCGCCGCGATGATAGCGCCGTCGGTGATGGCCACCTTGTGGTGGACTTCATAACGTTCTTTCAAGCCACGCAGAATGGCGATGGTGTCCTCTTCGCTAGGCTCCTCCACCAGTACCTTCTGGAAGCGACGTTCCAGGGCCGCATCCTTCTCGATGAACTGGCGGTATTCGTTCAAGGTGGTGGCGCCTACGCAGTGCAGTTCACCACGGGCCAGGGCAGGCTTGAGCATGTTGCCTGCGTCCATGGCACCCTCGCCTTTACCGGCGCCGACCATGGTGTGCAATTCGTCGATGAACAGGATCACCTGCCCTTCTTGCTTCGACAGTTCGTTGAGCAGGCCTTTGAGGCGCTCCTCGAATTCACCCCGGTACTTGGCGCCGGCAATAAGGGCCCCCATGTCCAGGGCGAGCAGGCGCTTGCCTTTCAAGCCATCTGGCACTTCGCCGTTGATGATGCGCTGGGCGAGGCCCTCGGCAATGGCGGTCTTGCCCACGCCAGGCTCACCGATCAGCACGGGGTTGTTCTTGGTACGGCGTTGCAGCACCTGGACGGTGCGGCGGATTTCGTCGTCACGGCCGATCACAGGGTCAAGCTTGCCTTCTTCGGCACGCTTGGTCAGGTCGACGGTGTACTTGTCCAGCGCCTGGCGTGATTCCTCGGCGTTGGCATCGTTTACGGCCGCGCCACCGCGCAGGTTATTGATGGCGTTTTCAAGGGCTTTCTTGCTCACGCCCTGGCTGAGCAGCAACTTGCCCAGCTTGCTGTTCTCATCCATGGCCGCCAGCACTACCAACTCGCTGGAAATGAACTGGTCACCCTTTTGCTGGGCCAGGCGGTCTGCCTGGTTGAGCAGGCGCGCCAGATCCTGCGACATGTTCACGTCGCCCGTTGGGTTCTGGATTTTAGGCAGTTGGTCGAGCTCCTTGACCATGGCCTGACGCAGGCTATTGATGTCGAAGCCGACCTGCATCAGCAGTGGCTTGATGGAGCCACCCTGCTGTTCGAGCAAGGCCTGCAGCAAGTGGACAGGCTCGATGGCGGGGTGGTCCATGCCAACGGCCAGGGATTGCGCATCGGATATTGCAAGCTGGAGCTTGCTGGTCAAACGGTCTATTCGCATGATGTACCTTCCTGTAAAGGGCAGGTCGGAGCGATGGACAGCGCCTGTTTATGAAGAAACCTGCCTGAGATGTCTTATAGATAAGGCTGATTCTGGAAGATTCAAGCGTAGCGCGGTTGACGGAGGTCAAGCTGCTGGATTTGCACAGGTGTAATGGCAGGTACAGCCTATTGCGCGCTAGCGCGGCGCCAGCCACACCAAAGAAGCGAAACGCCCGCCTTGCGGGGTACGCCGATAGGAGAAGAACCGCTCGTCGCTCACCGTGCACAAGCCGCCACCGTAAACAGCCGTGACCCCACGGGCTGCCAGGCGAATACGGGCCAGGGCGTAGATATCGGCCATCAGCTTGCCGGGTCGTTCGCCGTCGACGAATGCCCGTGCGGCCTCAGGGTGCACCGCAGTAAAAGCATCGCGCACCTCCAGGCCCACTTCGAATGCCTGCGGCCCAATGGCCGGGCCCAACCACACCAGCACCTGAGCCGGTGGTACGTTCAGACGATCCAGGGTGGCTTCGAGCACACCGCCGGCAAGCCCGCGCCAGCCTGCATGGGCGGCCGCCACTTGCGTACCTGCCTGGTCACAAAACAATACAGGCAGGCAATCGGCGGTCATCACCGTACAGGCGATGCCTGGCCGGTTGGTCCAGCTGGCATCGGCTTCGACCACGCGGGAAGGGTCTGCATCGGCGACGGCCAGACCGTGCACCTGCTTGAGCCAGGCGGGCTGGATGTCGAACTCGCCGCTTAGGCGCAGGCGGTTCTGGGCAACGGCCGCAGGGTCGTCCCCCACATGGTCACCCAGATTGAAAGTATCGAAAGGCGGCAGGCTGACGCCGCCCTGGCGGGTGGTGACGCAGGCGCGAACCGAGGCTGGCGCAGGCCAGTCCGGCGTCAGCAGCGACTGCGTCAAGCCACTCATCCGATGAAGCTCTCGCGATCCTGATTGAGCAGCGACAGCAGCCAGACGAAATCGTCGGGCAGTGGCGATTCCCACTCCATGCGCTCGCCCGTCGCCGGGTGCACCAGTGCCAGGAAGCGTGCGTGCAGGGCCTGCCGCGGGAAGGTCTTGACCGCCTCGACCATGGTCGGGCTGGCCGCAGGCGGGATGCGGAAACGCCCGCCGTAGGTCTGGTCACCAACCAGGGGGAAGCCGACGTGGGCCATGTGCACGCGAATCTGGTGGGTACGCCCGGTTTCGAGCTTGACCCGCACGTGGGTGTGCGAGCGGAAGCGCTTGAGCACACGGTAGTGGCTGACCGCTGGCTTGCCGCCGTCGGTGACGGCCATGCGCTGGCGCATGCCGCCGTGACGACCGATGGGGGCGTCGATCTTGCCACCGGCGGTGACCACGCCCACGACGATGCATTCGTAGATACGGCTGACCGACCGCTTCTGCAGCTGGTCGACCAAGTGGGTTTGCGCCTGCAAGGTCTTGGCCACGACCATCAGACCGGTGGTGTCCTTGTCCAGGCGGTGGACGATGCCGGCACGTGGCACGTTGATGATGTCGGGCACGTGGTGCAGCAAGGCGTTGAGCAAGGTACCGCTGGCATGGCCGGCAGCCGGGTGCACCACCAGGCCCGCAGGCTTGTTGATGACCAGGATCTGGTCGTCTTCATAGACGATGTCCAGCGCGATGTCCTCGGCCTCCCATTCGCCCTGGGCCTCCTGCTCGGCTTCCAGGGCCAGCACGGCACCGCCATGCACGGTGTCACGCGGGCGCAGGACAGCCCCGTCGACCGTCAGACGGCCATCTTTGATCCATGCCGTCAGCCGCGAGCGCGAATACTCGTCGAACAATTGGGCGGCGACCTGGTCGAGGCGTTGACCGCCCAGTTCGGACGGGACCTCTGCGCTAAGTTGAATGATCTCGGACATGCTCGATTCAGTGGGCGCACAGCCTTTGGTTTCAGCTGCGAGCTTGTGGTTAAATACGGCTTCTTTTGTCCCGGGGTTGGCCGGGGCGCTCATCATAACAGGACGGCCCCGCCCAAGACAGCGGCCGTCAAAGGGACGCAAGCCGCCA
The DNA here is from genome assembly GCF_022699445.1 of Pseudomonas sp. I3-I5. Taxonomy (NCBI): domain Bacteria; kingdom Pseudomonadati; phylum Pseudomonadota; class Gammaproteobacteria; order Pseudomonadales; family Pseudomonadaceae; genus Pseudomonas; species Pseudomonas sp. I3-I5. The sequence goes on from NZ_CP093940.1 coordinate 3,994,518, forward strand.
TGCAAGTGAAACACCTGCTGCTGATCGCCATCCTCGGGCTCACCGCGGCCTGTTCCTCTAATAAGGAAGTCATCGACGAGAACCTCAGCGAGGCCGAGCTGTATCAACAGGCCCAGGCTGACCTGGACAATTCCAGCTACACCAGCGCCGTGAACAAGCTCAAGGCCCTGGAGTCGCGTTACCCGTTCGGCCGCTATGCCGACCAGGCGCAGCTGGAGCTGATCTACGCCAACTACAAGAACGCGGAGCCGGAGGCTGCCAAGTCTGCCGCCGAGCGCTTCATCCGCCTGCACCCGCAGCACCCGAACGTCGACTACGCGTACTACCTCAAGGGTCTGACCTCCTTCGACCAGGACCGTGGCCTGCTGGCGCGCTTCCTGCCGCTGGACATGACCAAGCGCGACCCGGGCGCGGCCCGCGACTCGTACAACGAGTTCGCGCAGCTCACCAGCCGCTTCCCCAACAGCCGTTACGCCCCGGACGCCAAGCAGCGCATGATCTACCTGCGCAACCTGCTGGCCTCCTATGAAATCCACGTGGCCGACTACTACCTCAGCCGTCAGGCATACGTGGCTGCCGCCAACCGTGGCCGCTACGTGGTCGAGAACTTCCAGGAAACGCCCTCGGTTGGCGACGGCCTGGCGGTGATGGTCGAGGCGTACCAGAAGATGCACCTGGACGACCTGGCTGCCACCAGCCTGGAAACCCTGAAGCTCAACTACCCGGACCACCCGAGCCTGGCCGATGGCGAGTTCCAGCCCAAGCAGACCGAATCTGACGGTCGCGGCTGGCTGTCCAAGGCCACGCTGGGCCTGATCGAAACCGACACCCCGCTGCCACCGGGTCAGACCCGCGCCAACCAGGACGTGATCAAGCAGTTCCAGGATGCGCGTGATGAAATGCCCAAGGAGCTGTTGCCCAAGGATGAAAACGGCGACCCGATCGAGCCACCAGGGCCGAAGGAAGCCGACAGCAACCGCTCCTGGTTCAGCTACATGACCTTCGGTCTGTTCGACTGATTCAGCCGTTGCATGAAAGGGAGGTCTGGGACCTCCCTTTTTTTATGCCTGCGCCCTAGACTGTCATCCTCTTTCATTCGACAAGCTGAACACCATGGTTCGCCTACTTTTCTGGATCGTCCTGATCGCCGCCGCGTTCTGGCTGTGGCGCAAATTCAAACTCAGCCAGCAACCGCGCCAAGAGGCCAAGCTCGACGCGCCGCTGAAAATGGTTCGCTGCGCGCATTGTGGCGTGCACCTGCCCACCGACCAGGCATTGGCGCAGGGCAACACCTGGTATTGCAGCCAGGCACACTTGCAGCAGGGGCCTGGCCGACAGGGCTGATCGGGCGGTTAGCCAAGGCGCCCCTGCGGAGCGTAGGGTGCCGGATCGATGATAGGCTCGGCGCCATTGAGCAAATCGGCCAGCAGTTGGCACGAGGCTGGCGCCAGCACCAGCCCGTTTCGATAATGGCCGCAATTCAGCCATAGCCCCTCGAACTCGGGCACCGGCCCGATAAACGGAACGCCTTCAGGCGAACCTGGCCGTAGCCCGGCCCAATGGGCAACCACATGCGCGCCTTCCAGGCCGGGCAGCAGATCCACTGCCGATGCCTTGAGGCTTGCCAGCGCCTCATCGGTGGGTGTTTTGTCGTAGCCGGCATGCTCCAGCGTACTGCCCACCAGAATGTGACCATCCCGGCGCGGAATTGCATAACGACCTTTGGCAAGCACCATGCTTGGCAGAAAGTCTTCAGCGCATTTGAACAGGATCATCTGCCCTTTCACCGGCTCGACCGGAAGCTCAAGGCCCAAGTAGCGCAGCAGTTCGCCGCTCCAGGCACCGGCGCTGAGTACGACTTCGTCGGCCGCCAGCTCGCCTTCAGCGGTGCTCACCCCAATGATACGACCGCCCTGCTGCACGAACCCCGTGATCTGGCAGTGCTCCCGCACACTCACATTGGGCAATGCCAGCAACGCCGCCTTCAGCGATTTGACCAGGCGCGGGTTGCGCACATTGGCCACGCCCTCCATGTAGAGGGCTCGCTCAAAGCCTGGCCCGAGCACAGGGACTGCGTCGTACACCGCCGAAATGTCCACGGCGCTCAACGGCCGCTGCTGACGGTCCGCCCATGCCAAGGCCTGGGCTTGATCATCCAGGTCAAGCCAGTACAGCCCGGTGGTATGCACTTCAGGGTCCAGGCCCGTGCTGGCGAACAAGCGCTCACCCAGCTGTGGATAAAAGTCCTGCGACCAATGCGCCAGGGCGGTCACTGCCGGGCTGTAGCGCCAGGGGTACAGGGGCGAGACGATACCGCCCCCGGCCCAGGAGGACTCGCGACCTACCTCGCCTTGGTCGCATATCACTACCTGGTCGACGCTCGCCGCCAGGTTGAATGCCGTCAGCAGGCCAATGACCCCGCCACCGACCACCACTACTTGCTTGCTCATCTGTCGATTCAACACCTGAAGAAAAAAACCGCGATGCACCGGGCACCTGTGACCGTTCAGCCTCCCCAGCAGCGCGCGCTGTCGATGGCGCCGTGGTTGCGTCCTACCCCAGCTTGATCAAGCTCGAAATCGCCACAGCGGTCTTCGGCCATCAGCCCTTTTGCAAACGTCGGGCGCGCAGGGTGAAGGTCTGGTCTTCGCGCAGCGCTTGCAGGCTGTAGTAGCGGTTGCCCGAAGGCAGGCTCGGGTCGCCTTCGGCATACTGGCCAGTAACCAAGCGATGGCGTTCCAGGCGCAATGCAGCATCCTGCAACAGGGCGACCACCTCGTGGCGCGCTGCCTGCCGCAGGTGGTCGTTGTAACGGGGGTAGGCAATGGCTGCCAGAATGCCGGTGACGGCCAGCACAATCAACAGCTCGATCAGGCTGATGCCTTGCTGCATGTCAGTCTCCTCTGAATCTTTGTCGCCACGTCATGCGTACAAGCGCACTACCATCGCTGGCATACACCGCTTCCACCACCTGCCGGGGATGACTTAGCTGGCTGACCGCGGTTACCCGGAACACTGTCACTGATCGCCCGGCCGGGACACCCACGGCGCGTTGCGTGGTGCCCAGGTTCTGCACCTGAAAAAAGCCTTCTGGCCCGGCTTCCCAGACCCCGGCCAGGCGATGCGGCTGCTCAGGCGGCGGGCACACTTCACATGGCGGTGGCCGTACCTGCATGATCGACTGCTTGCCAACGTCCAATGTGGCTTCGGCCTGCTCGAAGGCCAGCTGCCCTTCTTTGAACAGGCCCACCATTTGCGTCTCAACGGCGGCCGCACGTAGCGCCGAGGTGGTCAGCACACCCAGCAAGAGGCTCAGCACCAATGCCAACAGCAGCACCACCCCACGTTCTCGTGTCATGGCTCGCCCCCGTTGCGGCGGGCCACACTGACAACGTACTGCTGCTCCAGCGCCAACACGGGATCGAACAGATCCAAGTGCAGGTCGATGCGCTGGCCATCGGCCGCAGCCACCACGTGCAGACGGCGCACATGCTCAAGCAGGGGCTGGGTGCTGCTGCCACGGGTGAAGTACAGGGTAGCGCCCCTGACGGCGTAACGATGTCGGGTGATGGGGATGGCCATCAGCGGCGCGGCGGCTTGGACATGCCCTCGATGTACCTTGGCGTACCCCACGCAGTCAGTGAGCAGGGTCCATTGAGGCTTCAGCGGATGGCCAGGAAGGTCGGCCACCACCACCTCAAGGTTTGAGCCCTCCACTTCCAGAGGTCGGCTAAATGCGGTAAAGGTGTCGCCGTCTGGCAGATCCGCGGGCTCCAACCGCAGGCAGCCGAACATGCCAGCCATGCGGATGTCCTGGGCCATGCGCAACAAGGCCAGCCGTGCATCTTCCTGCATGCGCAGCGCTGCCCCTTGCAGCTGCCACGCTCGGTGGGCAGAGGTGAACAACTGGCTGGCGCCGGCCAACAGCATCAACCCGAGTGCCAGCGCCAGTAGCAGCTCGAGCAATCCGACCCCTTTTTGCCAGGGCCTCATGGCAGCGCCTGCTCATGTGCACTGGCAGATGCCAGCACCGCCTGCACCTGCTGCCGAGCGTCTTGCGAGGCCTGCAAAGCCTGCATGTGCAGCGCTGCTGCGGCAAACATTCCCACCGCAATCACCACCATGGCCAACAGCGTTTCCAGGAGCGTCATGCCCCGTTGCGTTACCTGCATCCCTGCAGCTCCTGCGACTTTTCATGCATTGTCGATGTACGCCTGCCACTGGAAGGGTGACCCAGCGTGCGTGAAGCTAAAGCCAAGCACGACCAAGGAGAAATGCACGGTGAAGCAACAGGGAGTAACACTGATACAAACGGTGTCGGCATTGGCGGTGCTCGCTGTCCTGACGCAGCTGGGGGCGCCTGCCTACGTCAAGCTCAGCGATGACGTGCACCGCGCTGCCGTCACGCGAGACTTGTCGCAAACGCTGCGGAGCGCGCGTGGGCGCGCCATGCTGCTGGGTGAGGCCGTGCGGGTGCAAGCGCTGGACGAAGCATGGGGCAATGGATGGCGAGTGACGCTGGAGCAGGATTCGCGGGTGCTGCATGAACACCGCCTGCGTCGGCCTCTGCAGATCGCCGCGAACCTAGGTACGACGATGACGTTCACGGCCATGGGCCTGCCAGTGAACCCCGCCGGCAACTGGCTGGCGGCGACTTTCGAAGTATGCGCGCGGTCGGCTGGCACCAGCCAGCATCAAGTGGTGATGGCGTCCAGCGGCAGAGTCAGGGTATCGAATGAAACTCGCGACACCCGAGGGTGCGAAGGTGCAGGGGCCTGAGCGTTCGCGGCTAACCGCTCAGGCCCGCGCAGGCGATCAGATCAACGAGCGCACACGCAGCTCTTTGGGCATCGAGAAGGTGACGTTCTCTTCACGCCCGTCCAGCTCCTCGGCGCCCGTAGCGCCCCAGGCCTTGAGCTGTTCGATGACGCCGCGCACCAGCACTTCCGGCGCGGACGCGCCTGCGGTGATGCCGATGCGGCCAACCTGGTCGAACCAGGCCCGCTGCAGGTCTTCAGCGCCGTCGATCAGATGGGCTGGGGTACCCATTCGCTCGGCAAGCTCACGCAGGCGGTTGGAGTTGGAGCTGTTAGGGCTGCCGACCACCAGGACCACATCACACTCGTCGGCCAGTTGCTTAACGGCATCCTGGCGGTTTTGCGTGGCGTAGCAGATGTCGTCCTTGCGCGGCCCGCCGATGTTCGGAAAGCGCGCACGCAGCGCGTCGATCACGCGGCTGGTGTCGTCCATCGACAAGGTGGTCTGGGTCACGAATGCCAAGTGGTCAGGGTCTCTCACCTGCAGATTGGCTACGTCGTCCTCGTCTTCTACCAGGTAGATGGCCCCGCCGTTGCTAGCGTCATACTGCCCCATGGTGCCTTCGACTTCCGGGTGGCCGGCATGGCCAATCAGGATGCACTCACGGCCATCGCGGCTGTACTTGGCCACCTCGATGTGCACCTTGGTGACCAATGGGCAGGTGGCATCGAATACCTTCAGGCCACGCCCACCGGCTTCCTGACGCACGGCCTGGGAAACCCCATGGGCGCTGAAGATGACGATGACATCGTCAGGCACCTGGTCCAGCTCCTCGACGAAAATGGCGCCACGGCTGCGCAGGTCCTCGACGACGAACTTGTTGTGTACCACTTCGTGGCGCACATAGATGGGCGGGCCGAACACTTCCAGCGCGCGGTTGACGATTTCGATCGCCCGGTCGACCCCCGCGCAGAAGCCGCGCGGGTTGGCGAGTTTGATTTGCATGATCGGCTCCAGGCCTACAGGGCCTTCACCTCGAGGATCTCTACCTCGAAGGTCAGGGTCTTGCCAGCCAGTGGGTGATTGAAGTCGATGGTCACCTGATCGTCGTCGAAGGCCTTCACCACGCCCGGTAGCTCGGCGTTGGCGGCGTCCTTGAAGATGATCAGCAAGCCATCGGACAGCTCCATGCCTTCGAACTGAGACCTTGGCATAACCTGCACATTCTGTGGGTTAGGCTGGCCGAAGGCGTTCTCCGGGGCCACCTCCACGGTGCGTTTGTCGCCAGCCTTAAAACCGAACAGCGCGGCCTCGAAGCCCGGCAGCAGGTTGCCGTCGCCCACCTTGAAGGTGGCAGGCGCCTTGTCGAAGGTGCTGTCGACCGTGTCACCGTTTTCCAGGCGCAGGGCGAAATGCAGGGTAACTTCGGTGTTCTGGCCGATACGAATGTCAGTCATGGACCGGCTCCTCGGATTTCTTGCTCTTGAACATGTCCAGCGCCAACATGATTGCGCCGACGGTAATGGCGCTGTCGGCCACGTTGAAGGCCGGGAAGTAGTGGCGGTTCTGCCAGTGCACCAGGATGAAATCGACCACATGGCCCAGCACGATACGGTCGTAGAGGTTGCCGATGGCCCCGCCCAGCACCAGGGCCAGCGCTACGGCCAGCCAGGTTTCATGACGGCCGAGGCGCTTGAGCCACACCACCAGCACTGCACTGACCACCACGGCGATCAGGGCGAACAACCAGCGCTGCCAGCCGGCGCCATCGGCCAGAAAACTGAACGCAGCGCCGGTGTTGTAGGCCAGGGTCCAGCTGAAGTAGTCGGGGATGACGACAATTTGCTGGTACATGGTCAGGGCGTTGTTGAAGTACAGCTTGGTGGCCTGGTCGACGACCAGGACCAGCAAGCTCAGCCACAGCCATACGAGGCGCCCGAAGCGCCCCGCTGCAAGGTTAGGCATAGTGGCGCACCTCGCCGGAGCCGGTCAGGTTTTCCACACAGCGACCGCAGATTTCCGGATGCTCCGGATGGCTGCCGACGTCTGCACGGAAGTGCCAGCAACGGCCGCACTTGGTGTAGCCGGACTTGACCACTTTCAACTTGAGGCCTTCGACCTCGGTCGCCACCGCTTCGGCAGGCGCCTGCGCGAACGGCACCACGCTGGCAGCCGAGGTGATGAGCACGAAACGCAACTCATCGCCCAGCTTGTTCAGATCGGCGCTCAGGCCCTCGTCCGCGTACAAGGTGACTTCGGCCTGCAGGTTGCCGCCGATGACCTTGGCGGTACGCTGGTTTTCCAGTTCCTTGTTGACCGAAGCCTTGACCGCCATGACGCGGTCCCAATAGGCGCGATCGAGTTCGGTGCCTTCCGGCAGCTCACTCAGGCCTTCATACCAGCCATTGAGCATGACCGACTCGTTACGCTCACCCGGCAGGTACTGCCAGATTTCGTCGGCGGTAAAAGCCAGGATCGGCGCGATCCAGCGCACCAGCGCCTCGCTGATGTGGTACAGCGCGGTCTGGCAGGAACGGCGGGCGACGCTGTTGGCGCCCGTGGTGTACTGGCGATCTTTGATGATGTCGAGGTAGAAACCACCCAGCTCCTGCACACAGAAGTTGTGCACCTTCGAGTAGACGTTCCAGAAGCGGTACTCGCCGTAGTGCTCTTCCAGCTCGCGTTGCAGCAACAGGGTGCGATCCACCGCCCAACGGTCCAGGGCCAGCATGTCCTGCGGCGCGAGCAGGTCGCGTGCCGGGTCGAAGCCGGTCAGGTTGGAGAGCAGGAAGCGTGCGGTGTTGCGAATACGCCGGTAGGCATCGGCGCTGCGCTGCAGGATCTGCTCGGACACTGCCATTTCACCGGAGTAGTCGGTAGCAGCGACCCACAGGCGCAGGATGTCGGCACCCAGGGTGTTGTTGACCTTCTCGGGCTCGATGGTGTTGCCCAGCGACTTGGACATCTTGCGGCCGTTCTCGTCCACGGTGAAGCCGTGGGTCAGCAGCTCGCGGTATGGCGCGTGGCCGTCGATGGCGCAGCCGGTCAACAGCGACGAGTGGAACCAGCCGCGGTGTTGGTCGGAACCTTCCAGGTACAGGTCGGCGCGGGGGCCGGTGGCATGGCCGATGTCGTGGGAGCCGCGCAGTACATGCCAGTGCGTGGTGCCGGAGTCGAACCATACGTCCAGGGTGTCAGCGATCTTGTCGTACTGCTCGGCTTCGGCGCCGAGCAGCTCGGCGGCGTCCAGCTTGAACCAGGCCTCGATGCCCTGTTGCTCGACGCGCTTGGCGACCTCTTCCATCAGCTCGACGGTCCGAGGGTGCAGCTCGCCCGTCTGCTTGTTCAGGAAGAATGGGATAGGCACGCCCCAGTTACGCTGGCGCGAGATGCACCAGTCAGGCCGGTTTGCGATCATCGAGTGCAAGCGTGCCTGGCCCCACGCCGGGACGAACTTGGTGTCCTCGATGGCCTTCAGGGCACGCTCGCGCAGCGGTTCGCCGTCGCGTGGCTGCTTGTCCATGCCGACGAACCACTGTGCGGTGGCACGGTAGATCAGCGGCGACTTGTGACGCCAGCAGTGCATGTAGCTGTGGCTGATGGTTTCGGTGTGCATCAGCGCACCGACTTCGGCCAGCTTCTCGACGATGGCCGGGTTGGCCTTCCAGATGAACTGCCCGCCGAAGAACGGCAGCGATTCGACGTACACGCCGTTGCTCTGCACGGGCGTGAGGATTTCATCGTTGATCATGCCGTAGCGCTTGCAGGTCACGAAGTCGTCTTCACCGTAGGCCGGCGCAGAATGCACCACGCCAGTGCCTGCGCCCAGTTCCACGTACTCGGCCAGGTAAACCGGCGAAAGGCGGTCGTAGAACGGGTGACGGAAGTTGACCAGCTCAAGGGCCGAGCCTGGGGCGGTGGCGATCACCGAACCTTCCAGTTCGTAGCGCTTGAGGCAGGACTCGACCAGCTCTTCGGCCAGGACCAGCAGACGCTCGCCGATGTCGACCAGGGCGTACTGGAACTCGGGGTGAACGTTCAGCGCCTGGTTGGCAGGGATGGTCCACGGGGTGGTGGTCCAGATCACGATGGCGGCCGGTTTTTCGAGTGCCGCCAGGCCGAAGGCTGCGGCCAGCTTGGCGTCATCGGCGACAGGGAACGCCACGTCGATGGTCTGCGACTTCTTGTCGGCGTATTCGACTTCCGCCTCGGCCAGTGCCGAGCCGCAATCGAAGCACCAGTTCACCGGCTTGAGGCCCTTGAACACGTACCCCTGCTTGACCATCTCGGCCAGGGCGCGGATTTCACCGGCCTCGTTGGCGAAGTTCATGGTCTTGTAGGGGTTGTCCCAGTCGCCCAGCACGCCCAGGCGAATGAACTCGGTCTTCTGCCCTTCGATCTGCTCGGCAGCGTACTCGCGGCACAGCTCGCGGGTACGGTCGGCGGTCAGGTGTTTGCCGTGGGTGACTTCGACCTTGTGTTCGATCGGCAGCCCATGGCAGTCCCAACCCGGCACGTACGGCGCATCGAAGCCGGCCAGGGTCTTGGAGCGGACGATCATGTCCTTGAGGATCTTGTTCAGCGCATGACCGATGTGGATCTTGCCATTGGCGTAGGGCGGGCCGTCGTGCAGGACGAACTTGGGACGATCCTTGCCAATCTCGCGCAGCTTCTGGTACAGGCCAATGCTGTCCCAGCGCTGCAGAATCTGCGGTTCGCGCTGAGGCAGGCCGGCCTTCATGGGGAAGGCGGTGTCCGGAAGGTTTAGCGTGGCTTTGTAGTCGGTCATTTCAGGCTCTTGGTTAGCGGTTGAGCGTGCCAATGTGCACGTGCGGCGGCGATATCCGCATCGATCGCCGACTTCAGCGCCTCCAGGGAGGCGAATCGCTGCTCTTCACGCAGCTTGTGGTGGAACACCACCGTCAGACGGCGACCATAAAGGTCACCGGCATAGTCCAGCAGATGGATCTCCAGGTGCGGGCGCCCGTCACCGGCAACGGTAGGACGCACGCCAATGTTGCCGACACCCGCCCAGGCCTTGCCGTCGATCTCGATGCTGGCCAGGTAGACACCGGCCAACGGTACGCGGCGACGCTTGAGCTGGATGTTGGCAGTGGGTGTGCCGAGCTGGCGGGCCAGCTTCTGGCCATGCAATACGCGGCCGGTGATGCTGTACGGGCGGCCCAGCAGATGCTCGGCCAGCTCGAAATTGCCTTGCGCCAGCGCCTTGCGTACTTCGGTGCTGCTGACCCGTAGGCCGTCCTGGATCACGGTGTTGGCGGCTTCTACGGTAAAACCATACTGCGCGCCGGCCTGGACCAGGAAGGCGAAATCGCCTTTGCGATCACAGCCAAAGCGGAAGTCGTCACCCACTTCGAGATGCTGCACGCCCAGGCCATCGACCAGGATGGTCCTGACGAAGTCATCGGCGTCGAGCTCACCCAGGCGCTGGTTGAAGGCCAGGCACAATACGCGGTCGATGCCTTCGCCGGCCAGCAACGCGATCTTGTCCCGCAGCCGGGCCAGGCGGGCCGGCGCGGTATCGGGCGTGAAGTACTCGCGCGGCTGCGGTTCGAAGATTACCACGCAGGTCGGCAGGCCCAGGGCCTGGCCTCGCTCGCGCAGGCGCGCCAGGATTGCCTGGTGGCCGCGGTGAACCCCGTCGAAGTTGCCAATGGTGGCGACACACCCCCGGTGCTCGGGGCGCAGGTTGTGAAGACCTCGAACCAGCTGCATAACGCGCTTCTTGCTCATAAAGTGGCCGATTATAACCACACCCGGGCGCCGGTGACAGGCAGCAGCGCCCAAGGGCGGCGTGGATTGCGAAAAACCGACGCCTGACGCGCCCGCAGCCTTAGTGCAAGGCTTTGCGGGCGAACTGCCGAGGTCGGAAACCGCACAGGTACAGGCAACCAAAGTAGGTGACGACGGCTGCCATGACCAGCGCCATCAGCCGCATCAGTCGTTCAAGCATGTTTCCCTCGACCCAGGCCGGCAGGTAGTGCATGCCAGCCAGCAGGACACCGGACATCAGGCCTGCCGCCAACACCAGCTTGAGCAGAAACATGGCCCAACCTGGTTGCGGTTGGAATAGCTGCTGGGTGCGCAGCTTCCAGAACAGCAAGCCGGCATTGAGGCAGGCGCCAAGGCTGATGGCCAGGGCCAGTCCGGCATGCGCCAGCGGGCCGATGAGCACCAGGTTGAACAGCTGCGTGCAGACCAGGGTGAAGACGGCGATCTTCACCGGCGTGCGGATATTCTGCTGCGCATAGAAGCCCGGCGCCAGCACCTTGACCATAATGATTGCCAGCAGGCCGACGGAATAGGCGATCAGCGCCTGCTGGGTCATGGCGGCATCGGTTGCACTGAACTTGCCGTACTGGAACAGGGCCACGGTCAGCGGCTCGGCTAGGATCGCCAGCCCCAGCGTACACGGCAGCACCAGCAAAAAGCACAAGCGCAGGCCCCAGTCGAGAATGCGCGAGTACTCTTCCCGGTCCTTGTTGGCGTAGGTTTTGGCCAGGGTCGGCAGCAGGATGGTACCCAGAGCCACGCCCAGAACACCCGACGGCAGCTCCATGAGCCGGTCTGCGTAATACATCCAGGAGACGGAGCCTGCCACCAGGAACGAGGCGAAGATGGTATTGATGATCAGCGATATCTGGCTCACCGAGACGCCGAGGATGGCAGGGAGCATCTGCTTGAGCACCCGCCACACGCCTGCATCTTTCAGGTTCAGCCGCGGCAACACCAGCATGCCGATCCTTTTCAGGGCCGGAAGCTGGTAGAGCAGTTGCGCCAGGCCACCGGCCAGCACGCCCCAGGCCAGCGCCATGATCGGCGGATTGAAATACGGCGTGAGCAATACGGCGAACACGATCATCGCCACGTTGAGCAAGGTCGGCGTGAAGGCCGGCACGCTGAAGCGGTTCCAGGTGTTGAGGATGGCGCCCACCAGGGATGACAGCGAGATCAGCAATATATAAGGAAAGGTGACCCGCAGCAGATCGGTGGTGAGCTGGTATTTCTCGGCGTTGTCGACGAAGCCAGGCGCCGTGGCCCACACCACCCAGGGCGCGGCCAGGATACCGATGCCGGTCACCACGGCCAGCACCAGCGTCAGCAGGCCGCTGACGTAGGCCACGAAGGTACGCGTGGCCTCTTCGCCCTGCTGGCTTTTGTATTCGGCAAGAATAGGCACGAATGCCTGGGAGAACGCACCCTCGGCGAAGATGCGGCGCAGCAGGTTGGGTAGCTTGAACGCAATGAAGAAAGCATCGGTAGCAACGCCGGCGCCGAAAATACGCGCCAGGATGGTGTCGCGGACAAAACCCAGCACCCGCGAAATCATGGTGATCGAGCTTACCGCAGCGAGGGATTTGAGCAGGTTCATCGAAAAGATTCACGCCAATGACAGAGGACGCTGCCAGAGCGCGTCCGAATGTGCGATACTCCCGCGCCTTCGCAGGGGAGCCAAAAATTCCCGAGTGTACAGGTCGCGCAGCAGAAAGGAATCTTTCCCGCTTGTTGGCGCACCGCTCGGCGGAACCTTGCAAGTGGCCTTGACATCCGCCCGACTGATCGGCATGATTCGCGGCCTATTTTGTTTGCTATTTACCTAAAGTCTTTCGAGGAGCTCGACGGTGGCCAACTCACCTTCCGCCAAGAAACGTGCAAAACAGGCTGAGAAGCGTCGCAGCCACAACGCCAGCCTGCGTTCCATGGTCCGCACCTACATCAAGAATGTAGTCAAAGCCATTGACGCAAAAGACGCCGAAAAAGCGCAAGCCGCTTACGTTCTGGCTGTACCTGTAATCGACCGTATGGCCGACAAAGGTATCATCCACAAGAACAAGGCTGCTCGTCACAAAGGCCGTCTGAATGGCCACATCAAGGCGCTGAAAGAAGCTGCAGCTGCCTAAGCGACGCGCTAGTCAAAAAACCGACCTCAGGGTCGGTTTTTTTATGCCTGGGTTTTGTGAAGTGCCAGGCTCGCGGCTCAACGCACGCGCTGTAAAGTGGCAGGGCCGCATGGCGGCCCTACCCTGCATTACTTGGCGATCTGAATCTTGGGTGCCCACTGCAGCCATTCGTCTTCAGCTTTCTCGAACAGCGGGAACGTTTGCCTTGGCCGAGCCGGAGTGCCCATGCGTTCCCCCTCGGGCGTCGCGAAGGCAATACCACCATCGATCAGTGTTTCCAGCGACTCCGTGCGCACGGTAGCGCCCTTGAACAAGCCCCAGTCGAAGCCGAAACCGCTGCTGTTCCAGAAGCGGCTGCCGCTACGTACCAGGCTGGCATAACGCGGCTCGATCAGAATGTGGATCAGCACCCTGTCGGCACTCTGGCCCAGCTCGACGTCGGTCACCTTGCCAACCGCCACCTCGCGGAATGTCACGGGCACACCGGGCTTGATGGAGCCTAGCCGAGGTGCGCTGAGGGTCACTGGCAGCCCCACCTCCGGCCCGGCAACTTCGGGCGCTTCGGCCAGTGCGATGAAGTCACGCTGCGGGCCCCTGTCCTTGACCGCAGGCTGTACTTCCAGGTACTGCCCGCCCACCAGCGTGTCGAGGTTTTCGGTGCGCACCAGGCCGAAGGATGGCTTGACCACCCAAAACTGGGTGCCGGCACGGGCAATGCGCTCTGCAGCTTCGGTAATACGTGCCTTCAACAGCACGGCCTGCATGTCCTTGGTAAGGTCGACACTTTCCACACTGCCCACATCCAGCCCCCGGAAGCGGATGGCGGTGCCTGGCTTGAGCCCATCGGCGCGCTCCACACGGATCGTGATAAGGGTACCGGCACGGTTGGCTGCCTCCTGGCTTTCGTGCAGGCGGAAACGCGGGATATGGCGCTTTAGCGGCACATTGGGCCTTGGCGTGTCGAAGGCGATGCCCCCTGCCATCAGGGTTTGCAGGGACTCACTCTTGATCTTGATGCCGGACAGGCCACCGGTGAGGGTAATGCCACTGGCGTTCCAGAACCGTGTCGAGCCGTTTACCAGTTTTTCGTATTCTTTCTCGATGTGAACACCGATCAGAATACGGTTGCTGTCACGGGCGAACTGATAGCTTTGAACGCTACCTACCTTCACCTGCTTGAAGGTTACGGGGCTACCCACCTCCAGTGAACCCAGGGTATCTGCGAACAGCACCATGTGCAGGCCCGGCGCCTTCAGGTCCAGCGGCGGCGCCTTGGCGCGCGCTTCGAACTCCCGTTCAGGTCGAGCACCTTTCTCCCCAGGGCGGATGGCAATGTAGTTACCCTTGACCAGTGCTTCCAGGCCCGTGATACCCGCCAGGGAAATGGAAGGTTTGACCACCCAGAACTGAGTGCCCTCCACCAGGTAGTCTTCGGTCAACGGGTCCAATGTCAGCTCGGCAGTGGCGCTGGCAAGGTTGTCCTCCATTTTCAGGGTCTTCAGAGAGCCCACCTGGATGCCTTTGTACATGACAGGCGTACGCCCGGCCTGCAGGCCCTCGTAGTCGCTCAGCTTCACTTTCACCCGGATACCGGCCTGGGCTGCATCGAAGTCCTCGTACAAGCGAAATGGCAGGCTTGGGTCGGTAGGCGGGCTGTCCTTGCGGTGCTCTGGCGTGGCAAAGGCGATGCCGCCGGCGACGATACTCGACAGCGATTCACTGCGCACCTTGACCCCCGATAGCGAGGCATCGATGCTGACGCCGCTGGCGTTCCAGAAGCGCGTATGCTTGCGCACCAGGCTCGCGTAGGCAGGCTCGATGAAGATTTTTACCTCGACCGTGCTCTGGTCGTCGGAAAGCCGGTAGCTTTTCACGCGGCCGACCTGGATCTGCTTGTAGAAGATCGGGCTGTCTTTATTGAGCGACCCCAGGCGCTCGGCCTTGAGGGTGAGGTGCAAACCAGGTTCGGAATCCGACAGGGGCGGTGCCACCTTGAGCGCGGTGAACCGCTTGGTTGGCTCACCCTCTCCGGGGCTGACGGCAATGTAGTTACCCGATACCAACGTCTCGAGGCCGGAAATGCCCGCCAGGCTGACGCTCGGCTTGACCAGCCAGAAACGCGTGCCTTTGTTCAGGTGCCCTTCAGCCGCCTGGTTCATCTCGATGGTGGCGATGACACCCTGATTCTCGCCCTCGGCATCGAGTACCAAACTCTTGACCTTACCGACCGGCATGCCTTTGTAGATGACTTCGGTCTTGTTGGCGACGATGCCTTCGCCCGATTCGAAACGCACCTCGATCTGCACCCCGGCCTCACGGTAAGCCTGCCATGCGAGCCAGCCTCCGATCATCAGCGCGATCAAGGGCAGGATCCAGATGGCCGACCAATTGGAGGCAGGCCGAGTTTTAGCCGTTGGCAGGTCACTCATGGTCGTCATCCGACTCCGTGTTATCCCAAATCAATCGGGGATCGAAGGTCAAAGCAGCAAGCATCGTCAGGATCACCACAGTTGCGAAGGCGACAGCGCCCAGATTGGCTTCGACATTGGCTATCCTGCCGAAATTCACCACTGCCACCAGAATGGCGATGACGAATATGTCGAGCATGGACCAACGTCCTATGAATTCGATGAAACGGTACATCCAGATCCGTTGCCGCGCCGACAGGGGCTGTCTGCGCTGCACGGAATACAGGAGCAAACCGATTCCTACCAGTTTGAACGTAGGTACGAGGATACTGGCCGTAAATACCACGGCCGCAATCGGAACCATGCCGTGCTTGAGCAGGGCGATGACGCCCGACATGATGGTGTCGGGCGTGCCTTGACCAAATGAGCTGACGGTCATGATCGGCAGCACGTTGGCCGGAATATAGAGAATGGATGCAGCGATGAGCAGCGCCCAGGTGCGCATGATGCTGTTCGGTCGACGCGGATGCACCCTGGCACCGCACCGCATACACGTTTGGGATGCGTCACCTGTGGTTTGCCTGTTCAGTTCATGACACTCGTTGCAGACAACGATACCTGCATCAATCGCCCGCATGCGGGTCCTCCCCCGATAACGCACTCCAGACCTGGTGCGGTGACATGACAACCTCCAGCCAAACCTGAATCAACAGCAAGCTGATGAAGCAGAACAGACCAACCCCTACGGTAAGTTCTGCCAAGTCCACCAATTTGACGATGGCCACGAGCACGCCCATGAAGTAGACCTCGAGCATGCCCCAGTCACGCAAGTGGTGATAGGTTCTGTACAGCAACAAACCTAACCTGCGCCCTGTGTTGAGCCGAATCGCCACTAGAACGGCCAGCTGACACATCAGTTTTGCCAGCGGTATGGCCATGCTGCACAGGAAAACCACGATGGCCACCCCCTGCATGCCCGAATCATACAGCCCCAGTACGCCGCTCCAGACCGTGTCGTCCGATGTCTGGCCTAGCAGATGCAACTGCATGATCGGCAGGAAATTGGCTGGGATGAACAGCGCGAGCGCCGTCAGCACCAACGCCAGGCTGCGGTTGACCACATTATGCCGGTGCGCATAGAGCTCGTAGCCGCAGCGCGGGCAAAGCGCTTTTTCACCGGGGTGGATCACAGGTTTGCGCAAGAGCAGATCGCATTCATGGCATGCGACCAGGTCTTCGAGTGGCAGATCAGCCAGCGTTTCTGGCTCGACGGGGTTGGACATAGGACGCTTCTGAGTAAGTGCGTGGGGTTATTCTAGTGATCTTATGGAGGCCGGCATAGGCTGGAGATTGCGGTTCGAATGGCCCGGCGCTCGAAATGCGGGCTCTTGACGAACAGGAAGGGGTGCCTTGAGCGACAGGCAGGCTAGAAAGGTTTTTTTCAGCCCAAAGACAAAACCCCTACCTGCATACGCAGATAGGGGTTTTGCGAAATGAATCTTGACGATGACCTACTCTCACATGGGGAAACCCCACACTACCATCGGCGATGCATCGTTTCACTACTGAGTTCGGGATGGGATCAGGTGGTTCCAATGCTCTATGGTCGTCAAGAAATTCTGTAGCCAGAATGTCCTGTTGGACAGCCCAGCAAATTCGGATATGTGATGTTTGTGATGCGTTGCGAACTTTCGGTTCATGTCATCTTCACCACCGCAATCTGCAGGAGCAAATTGCTTGGGTGTTATATGGTCAAGCCTCACGGGCAATTAGTATTGGTTAGCTCAACGCCTCACAGCGCTTACACACCCAACCTATCAACGTCGTAGTCTTCGACGGCCCTTTAGGGGATTCAAGATCCCAGTGAGATCTCATCTTGAGGCAAGTTTCCCGCTTAGATGCTTTCAGCGGTTATCTCTTCCGAACATAGCTACCCGGCAATGCCACTGGCGTGACAACCGGAACACCAGAGGTTCGTCCACTCCGGTCCTCTCGTACTAGGAGCAGCCCCTCTCAAATCTCAAACGTCCACGGCAGATAGGGACCGAACTGTCTCACGACGTTCTAAACCCAGCTCGCGTACCACTTTAAATGGCGAACAGCCATACCCTTGGGACCGGCTTCAGCCCCAGGATGTGATGAGCCGACATCGAGGTGCCAAACACCGCCGTCGATATGAACTCTTGGGCGGTATCAGCCTGTTATCCCCGGAGTACCTTTTATCCGTTGAGCGATGGCCCTTCCATACAGAACCACCGGATCACTAAGACCTACTTTCGTACCTGCTCGACGTGTGTGTCTCGCAGTCAAGCGCGCTTTTGCCTTTATACTCTACGACCGATTTCCGACCGGTCTGAGCGCACCTTCGTACTCCTCCGTTACTCTTTGGGAGGAGACCGCCCCAGTCAAACTACCCACCATACACTGTCCTCGATCCGGATAACGGACCTGAGTTAGAACCTCAAAGTTGCCAGGGTGGTATTTCAAGGATGGCTCCATGAGAACTGGCGTCCCCACTTCAAAGCCTCCCACCTATCCTACACAAGCAAATTCAAAGTCCAGTGCAAAGCTATAGTAAAGGTTCACGGGGTCTTTCCGTCTAGCCGCGGATACACTGCATCTTCACAGCGATTTCAATTTCACTGAGTCTCGGGTGGAGACAGCGCCGCCATCGTTACGCCATTCGTGCAGGTCGGAACTTACCCGACAAGGAATTTCGCTACCTTAGGACCGTTATAGTTACGGCCGCCGTTTACCGGGGCTTCGATCAAGAGCTTCGCTTGCGCTAACCCCATCAATTAACCTTCCGGCACCGGGCAGGCGTCACACCCTATACGTCCACTTTCGTGTTTGCAGAGTGCTGTGTTTTTAATAAACAGTCGCAGCGGCCTGGTATCTTCGACCAGCAAAAGCTTACGGGGCAAGCCCTTCACCTTCGCCGGCGCACCTTCTCCCGAAGTTACGGTGCCATTTTGCCTAGTTCCTTCACCCGAGTTCTCTCAAGCGCCTTGGTATTCTCTACCTAACCACCTGTGTCGGTTTGGGGTACGGTTCCCAGTTATCTGAAGCTTAGGAGCTTTTCTTGGAAGCATGGTATCAACCACTTCATCGCCTAAAGGCAACTCGTCATCAGCTCTCGGCCTTGAAATCCCGGATTTGCCTAAGATTTCAGCCTACCACCTTAAACCTGGACAACCAACGCCAGGCTGGCCTAACCTTCTCCGTCCCTCCATCGCAATAACTGGAAGTACAGGAATATTAACCTGTTTTCCATCGACTACGCTTTTCAGCCTCGCCTTAGGGACCGACTAACCCTGCGTCGATTAACGTTGCGCAGGAAACCTTGGTCTTTCGGCGTGCGAGTTTTTCACTCGCATTGTCGTTACTCATGTCAGCATTCGCACTTCTGATACCTCCAGCAAGCTTCTCAACTCACCTTCACAGGCTTACAGAACGCTCCTCTACCGCATCATCATACGATGATACCCGTAGCTTCGGTGCATGGTTTGAGCCCCGTTACATCTTCCGCGCAGGCCGACTCGACTAGTGAGCTATTACGCTTTCTTTAAAGGGTGGCTGCTTCTAAGCCAACCTCCTAGCTGTCTAAGCCTTCCCACATCGTTTCCCACTTAACCATGACTTTGGGACCTTAGCTGACGGTCTGGGTTGTTTCCCTTTTCACGACGGACGTTAGCACCCGCCGTGTGTCTCCCATGCTCGGCACTTGTAGGTATTCGGAGTTTGCATCGGTTTGGTAAGTCGGGATGACCCCCTAGCCGAAACAGTGCTCTACCCCCTACAGTGATACATGAGGCGCTACCTAAATAGCTTTCGAGGAGAACCAGCTATCTCCGAGCTTGATTAGCCTTTCACTCCGATCCACAGGTCATCCGCTAACTTTTCAACGGTAGTCGGTTCGGTCCTCCAGTCAGTGTTACCTAACCTTCAACCTGCCCATGGATAGATCGCCCGGTTTCGGGTCTATACCCAGCGACTAAACGCCCTATTAAGACTCGCTTTCGCTACGCCTCCCCTATTCGGTTAAGCTCGCCACTGAATATAAGTCGCTGACCCATTATACAAAAGGTACGCAGTCACCTAACAAAGTAGGCTCCCACTGCTTGTACGCATACGGTTTCAGGTTCTATTTCACTCCCCTCTCCGGGGTTCTTTTCGCCTTTCCCTCACGGTACTGGTTCACTATCGGTCAGTCAGTAGTATTTAGCCTTGGAGGATGGTCCCCCCATATTCAGACAAAGTTTCTCGTGCTCCGTCCTACTCGATTTCATTGATAAGAGATTTTCGTGTACGGGGCTATCACCCACTATGGCCGCACTTTCCAGAGCGTTCCACTAATCTCAAATCAACTTAAGGGCTGGTCCCCGTTCGCTCGCCACTACTAAGGGAATCTCGGTTGATTTCTTTTCCTCAGGGTACTTAGATGTTTCAGTTCCCCTGGTTCGCCTCTTGCACCTATGTATTCAGTACAAGATAACCAGCTTGTGCTGGCTGGGTTCCCCCATTCAGAGATCTCTGGATCACAGTCTGTTTGCCGACTCCCCAAAGCTTTTCGCAGGCTACCACGTCTTTCATCGCCTCTGACTGCCAAGGCATCCACCGTATGCGCTTCTTCACTTGACCATATAACCCCAAGCAATCTGGTTATACTGTGAAGACGACATTCGCCGAAAATTCGCACGTCGCTCTTTCGAGCAGAACTCACAAATTTTACCTTAGCCTGAATTCCAGCAGTGAAACTGGTCTTCAGTCTATTTCTATCACATATCCGAATTTTTAAAGAACGATCTGACAAAAGTCAGAAATCAACATTCACACCGGAATGTTCATTTCTGTATTCTGAACAGTGCTGCAAACCTGAAGGATTGGTGGAGCCAAGCGGGATCGAACCGCTGACCTCCTGCGTGCAAGGCAGGCGCTCTCCCAGCTGAGCTATGGCCCCGTATTCTACGGCTGAACCAAGTAATGGTAGGTCTGGGCAGATTTGAACTGCCGACCTCACCCTTATCAGGGGTGCGCTCTAACCAACTGAGCTACAGACCTATAACAGGGTCGCGTTACAGCATCGTCTTTTACAATGAATCAAGCAATTCGTGTGGGAGCTCATCAGCAGGCTGATGTCGTCGATTAAGGAGGTGATCCAGCCGCAGGTTCCCCTACGGCTACCTTGTTACGACTTCACCCCAGTCATGAATCACACCGTGGTAACCGTCCCCCCGAAGGTTAGACTAGCTACTTCTGGTGCAACCCACTCCCATGGTGTGACGGGCGGTGTGTACAAGGCCCGGGAACGTATTCACCGCGACATTCTGATTCGCGATTACTAGCGATTCCGACTTCACGCAGTCGAGTTGCAGACTGCGATCCGGACTACGATCGGTTTTGTGAGATTAGCTCCACCTCGCGGCTTGGCAACCCTCTGTACCGACCATTGTAGCACGTGTGTAGCCCAGGCCGTAAGGGCCATGATGACTTGACGTCATCCCCACCTTCCTCCGGTTTGTCACCGGCAGTCTCCTTAGAGTGCCCACCATAACGTGCTGGTAACTAAGGACAAGGGTTGCGCTCGTTACGGGACTTAACCCAACATCTCACGACACGAGCTGACGACAGCCATGCAGCACCTGTGTCAGAGTTCCCGAAGGCACCAATCCATCTCTGGAAAGTTCTCTGCATGTCAAGGCCTGGTAAGGTTCTTCGCGTTGCTTCGAATTAAACCACATGCTCCACCGCTTGTGCGGGCCCCCGTCAATTCATTTGAGTTTTAACCTTGCGGCCGTACTCCCCAGGCGGTCAACTTAATGCGTTAGCTGCGCCACTAAAATCTCAAGGATTCCAACGGCTAGTTGACATCGTTTACGGCGTGGACTACCAGGGTATCTAATCCTGTTTGCTCCCCACGCTTTCGCACCTCAGTGTCAGTATCAGTCCAGGTGGTCGCCTTCGCCACTGGTGTTCCTTCCTATATCTACGCATTTCACCGCTACACAGGAAATTCCACCACCCTCTACCGTACTCTAGCTTGCCAGTTTTGGATGCAGTTCCCAGGTTGAGCCCGGGGCTTTCACATCCAACTTAACAAACCACCTACGCGCGCTTTACGCCCAGTAATTCCGATTAACGCTTGCACCCTCTGTATTACCGCGGCTGCTGGCACAGAGTTAGCCGGTGCTTATTCTGTCGGTAACGTCAAAATTGCAGAGTATTAATCTACAACCCTTCCTCCCAACTTAAAGTGCTTTACAATCCGAAGACCTTCTTCACACACGCGGCATGGCTGGATCAGGCTTTCGCCCATTGTCCAATATTCCCCACTGCTGCCTCCCGTAGGAGTCTGGACCGTGTCTCAGTTCCAGTGTGACTGATCATCCTCTCAGACCAGTTACGGATCGTCGCCTTGGTGAGCCATTACCTCACCAACAAGCTAATCCGACCTAGGCTCATCTGATAGCGCAAGGCCCGAAGGTCCCCTGCTTTCTCCCGTAGGACGTATGCGGTATTAGCGTTCCTTTCGAAACGTTGTCCCCCACTACCAGGCAGATTCCTAGGCATTACTCACCCGTCCGCCGCTGAATCAAGGAGCAAGCTCCTGTCATCCGCTCGACTTGCATGTGTTAGGCCTGCCGCCAGCGTTCAATCTGAGCCATGATCAAACTCTTCAGTTCAATACTGCTTGGGTTTTTAAGAAACCCTAAACTTGGCTCAGCAATCTCAAATGACTATGTGATTTCTCGCATGGTCACTTGTGATGCTGATAATCTTTCTGACTATCAGTCCGTACTCACAAGCACCCACACGAATTGCTTGATTCGATTTGTTAAAGAGCGTTTGGCTAAGAGTGTTTCGTCTCAACCGAGGCGCGCATTCTACGCTTTCCTCATTGCCTGTCAAGCATTTATTTTGAAGTTTGTTTCGAGAAACTCGTTCAACTTCAACCACTTGACTCGCTTCGATCTCTCGTAGCGGGAGGCGAATTCTACAGCGTTTCAACACGCTGTCAACCTTCTTCTCAACCGCCTTCGATCTATTCGATCGTAGCCCTTTCAGCACCACCCGAACTGGCTAACTCATTGAATCTCAAGGAGTTTCGCGTTCCGATGTCGCTGGAAGTGGGGCGCATTATAAGGGGATTCGAAACCGCGTCAACCTTTAATTTCATGTATTTGAAATATTCAGGCCGTGGGTGGGAAAGACGCCGTACATGAATGAACCATGACGCTATATAGAAGAAGGATGCCCCGTGGCCTCCTTCTTCGTTTACAGCACGCTTACAAACTAGGGAACGCGAACTGCGATGCTTCATGGCTAGCACGTTGCGGCCAGCGTTGAGTAATGGCCTTGCGCCGGGTGTAGAACCTCACGCCGTCCGGCCCGTAGGCATGCAGGTCACCAAACAGCGAACGCTTCCAACCGCCGAAGCTGTGGTAGGCCACAGGGACCGGCAGCGGAACGTTCACCCCCACCATGCCTACTTCGATCTCATCGCAGAACAACCGTGCCGCTTCACCGTCACGGGTAAAGATGCAGGTACCGTTGCCATACTCGTGATCATTGATCAGTTGCATGGCCTGTTCAAGGCTGTCGACCCGTACTACACACAACACCGGCCCGAAAATCTCTTCCTTGTAGATGCGCATTTGCGGGGTCACCTTGTCGAACAAGGTGCCGCCGACAAAATAGCCTTCTTCATTACCCGATACGTGCAGGCCGCGACCGTCGACAACGAGCCTGGCCCCCGCCGCTACGCCTTCCTCGATGTAGCCAACCACTTTGTCGCGAGCAGCCGCCGTGACCAGCGGCCCCATGTCCAGGCCGCACGATGTGCCCGCACCGATCTTCAGTGCCTTGATTTGCGGCTCAAGCTTGGCAATAAGCGCATCGGCCACCTGGTCACCCACGCATACCGCGACCGAAATGGCCATGCAACGCTCACCGCACGAACCATAGGCAGCCCCCATCAGCGCACTGACGGCGTTGTCCAGGTCGGCATCGGGCATCAGCACTGCGTGGTTTTTCGCGCCGCCCAGTGCCTGGACGCGCTTGCCACGTTTGGTACCCTCAGCGTAGATGTACTCGGCGATCGGCGTGGAACCCACGAAACTCAGCGCCTTGACCTCCGGTGCCTCGATCAGGGCGTCCACCGCTTCCTTGTCACCGTGCACCACATTGAGGATGCCCTTGGGCAGGCCCGCTTCCAGCAACAGCTGGGCGATGAACAGCGTCGAGCTGGGGTCGCGCTCCGACGGCTTGAGAATGAATGCGTTGCCGCATGCGATTGCCAGTGGATACATCCACAGCGGCACCATCGCCGGGAAGTTGAAGGGCGTGATACCCGCCACTATGCCCAGCGGTTGGAAGTCGGACCAGGCGTCGATATTGGGTCCTACGTTTCGGCTGTACTCGCCCTTGAGCAATTCAGGTGCAGCACAGGCGAACTCGACGTTCTCGATACCGCGCTTCAACTCACCGGCGGCATCTTCCAGGGTCTTGCCGTGCTCCTCGCTGATCATCTGTGCGATTCGCGCTTCGTTCTGCTCGAGCAGTTGCTTGAAACGGAACATGACTTGCGCGCGCTTGGCCGGCGGGGTGTTGCGCCAGGCCGGGAACGCGGCCTTGGCGGCATCGATGGCTTGCTGCACGGTCGCACGACTGGCCAGTTCGACCTTGCGAATGGCCTGGCCAGTGGAAGGGTTGAACACATCGGCGGTGCGCTCGCCCTTGGTAACCAGGTCACCGTTGATCAGGTGCTGAACAATGCTCATGTAACACTCCAGAAAAAAAGAGGCGTGACAGGCGTGCCTGCGGCAAACGCCTGCCTTGAACGCAGGAAATCAGTCGATCAGGTTCAGGGTCTCGCCCACGGCATCGAACAGACGGTCCAGCTCTTCGGGCTTGGTATTGAAGGTTGGGCCGAACTGCAAGGTGTCGCCACCGAACCGCACATAGAAGCCCGCTTTCCACAGTTTCATGGCCGCTTCATAAGGGCGAACGATGGCATCTCCGTCCCGGGCGGCGATCTGGATGGCGCCTGCCAGGCCATAGTTGCGGATATCGACGATATTCTTGGTGCCTTTGACGCCGTGCAGCAGCTTCTCGAAATGCGGTGCCAGGTCGGCAGCAGACTGCACGAGGTTTTCTTTTTGCAGCAGATCCAGTGCGGCAAGACCTGCCGCGCAGGCGACCGGGTGTGCGGAGTAGGTATAGCCATGGGGGAATTCCACGGCATAGTCCGGCGTCGGCTGGTTCATGAAGGTGTGATAGATCTCGCTGCTGGCGACCACGGCCCCCATGGGGATCGCCCCGTTGGTCACCTGCTTGGCGATGCACATCAGGTCAGGCGTAACGCCGAAGGCCTCGGCGCCGGTCATCGCGCCCATGCGGCCAAAGCCGGTGATCACTTCGTCGAAGATCAGCAGGATATTGTGCTGAGTGCAGATTTCACGCAAACGCTTGAGGTAACCCTTGGGCGGCGGCAGCACGCCGGCCGAACCCGCCAGCGGCTCGACGATCACCGCTGCAATATTGGACGCGTCGTGCAACTCGATCAGCTTGAGCATCTCGTCAGCCAGCGCGATGCCGCCTTCTTCCGGCAGGCCCTTGGTGAACGCGTTGGCCGGCAATACGGTGTGGGGCAGATGATCGACGTCCAGCAACTGCCCGAACATCTTGCGGTTGCCGTTGACACCGCCCAGGCTGGTACCCGCGATGTTCACCCCGTGGTAGCCACGGGCGCGGCCAATGATCTTGGTCTTGGTGGCCTGGCCTTTCAAGCGCCAATAGGCGCGCACCATCTTCAGCGCCGTATCGGCACATTCGGAGCCTGAGTTGGTGTAGAACACATGATTCAGGTCACCCGGGGTCAGTTCGGCAATCTTTTCAGCCAGCTGGAAGGACAGCGGGTGCCCGAACTGAAACCCCGGCGAATAGTCCAGGGTGCCGATCTGACGCGACACCGCCTCGGTGATTTCCTTGCGGGTATGGCCCGCGCCACATGTCCACAAACCTGACAGGGCATCGAAAATCCTGCGCCCCTTGTCGTCCACCAAATGGTTGCCATCGGCCGCCACGATCAGCCGAGGATCGCGCTGGAAATTGCGGTTGGCGGTATAGGGCATCCAGTGCGCATCCAGCTTGAGCTGGCTGGCGATACCGGCAGGCGCGGTTTGGAGCATGTTCATCGGCGGTTCCTCGAGAGACGATTAGGCAACGATGGATGTTGTTGCAGCTAACTTGGCACGGCGATAAAGTCTGAAAAAGCCTGCATTTCTAACCTTTACACAGGCCACGACTAAACTGATGAGCCGACGCCCCGATCCGCTTGCCCAAGTCAGCGACTTCGATATTCGCCTGCTGAAAATCTACCGCAGCGTGGTGGAATGTGGCGGGTTTTCCGCCGCGGAAAACGTGCTGGGTATCGGGCGATCGGCTATCAGTCAGCAGATGAACGATCTTGAGCAGCGTCTGGGTTTGCGCCTGTGCCAGCGCGGGCGTGCAGGGTTCTCGTTGACCGAGGAAGGCCGAGAGGTCTATCACTCGGCGCTGCAACTGCTGAGCGCACTGGAGACCTTCCGTACCGAAGTCAACGGCCTGCACCAGCATTTGCGCGGCGAGTTGAACATCGGCCTGACCGATAACCTCGTCACCCTGCCGCACATGCGCATCACCCATGCGCTGGCTGAACTCAAGGACCGAGGTCCGGACGTGCGTATCCAGATCCGCATGATTGCACCCAGCCAGGTGGAGCACGGCGTTCTAGATGGTAGCCTGCATGTGGGCGTCGTCCCCCAGACCAGCCCGTTGTCGGGGCTGGAATATCAACCGCTGTATAGCGAACGCTCGCTGCTGTACTGCGCCGTCGGTCATCCGCTGTTCTACGCCGATGACCATCTGCTCGACGATGAGCGCCTCAATCGCCAGGAAGCCATTACCCCAACCTTCCGCTTGCCTGCCGAAGTCCAGGCCCACTACCAGGTGCTCAACTGCACGGCCAGCGCCTCTGATCGCGAAGGCATGGCGTTTCTGATCCTGACAGGGCGCTACATGGGTTACTTGCCTGATCACTACGCTGCGCTCTGGGTCCAGCAAGGAAGGCTGAGAGCGCTCAAGCCGCAGCAACGTTTCTATGACCTGAGCTTGAGCTGGGTGACGCGAAAAGGCAGAAGGCCCAACCTGGTGCTTGAGAGTTTTCTGGAAAGTCTGGCTGCGACACGTTGATGCCACTCTCTGCCGCCAATGCTTGTTACTTTGCCGTGGGAAGGTAATCTTGTCCTACAGACGCAGCCATCCCCCTGCACGGAATCGTTCATGACATTAGAAGTCCCTGCGCATCGCCTATCCGCCTCCGGCAAACCCGCAGGCCGTATCCGACAGAAAAACGAACAGGCCATCATCAAGGCCGCCGAAGACGAGTTCGCCCGTCATGGTTTCAAGGGCACCAGCATGAACACCATCGCCCTCAAGGCGGGGCTGCCCAAAGCCAACCTGCATTACTACTTCACCAACAAGCTGGGCCTGTATATTGCCGTACTCAGCAACATCATCGAGCTATGGGACAGCACCTTCAACGCCTTGAGCGTCGAGGACGACCCGGGCGAGGCGCTTAGCCGGTACATTCGCACGAAGATGGAGTTCTCCAGGCGCAACCCGCAGGCGTCCCGAATCTTCGCCATGGAAGTCATCAGCGGCGGCTCATGCCTGACCGAATACTTCAGCGCTGACTACCGCGAGTGGTTCCGGGGCCGGGCGGCAGTGTTCCAGGCCTGGATGGACGCCGGCAAGATGGACCCTGTCGACCCCGTCCACCTGATCTTCCTGCTATGGGGCAGTACCCAGCATTACGCCGACTTCGCCACGCAGATCTGCCAAGTCACTGGCCGCAGCCGGTTGACCAAGCAAGACATGGAAGATGCCAGCACCAACCTTATCCACATCATTCTCAAAGGATGCGGCATCGCGCCAGTTGCCTGACCGACATTTATGCCTTCTACCCTGCTCGACCTCTGCGAATACCGCGAGGACATTCGCAAAAGCCGCTTCATTACCCTGGCCGGGCCCATCGACAGTGCCAGCGATGCCATGAGTTTCATCGAGCGTCACAGCGACCCCGACGCCACCCACAATTGCTGGGCATGGAAAATCGGTGCTCAATACCGCAGCAGCGACGATGGTGAACCCGGCGGCACGGCCGGGCGCCCGATCTTGTCAGCCATCGAGGCACAGGATTGCGATCAGGTAGTAGTACTGGTCATCCGCTGGTACGGTGGCATTCAGCTTGGCACCGGCGGGTTGGCCAGGGCATACGGCGGCGGTGCCAACAAATGCCTGCAGCAGGCCCCCAAACGCCTGCTGGTACAGCGCAGCGAGTTCACTTGCAGTTGTGCGTTCAGCGAGTTGGCACTGGTGAAACTGCGGATCGCCGACGTTCAGGGTCTGGTGCTTGAAGAGCACTTCACCGCCAATGGTGTAGACCTGAGGCTTGCCTTTGAAGATGCCCACAGGCAGCCACTGCAGCAGCAATTGGCAGACCTTAGCCGCGGCCGGATCCTGTTGGAGAGTTGCTGAGTATTGCCCACAGCAACTGTGGGCCTGGCTGTGGATAAGCTTGGGGCATACGCCTAGAGCCCAATAAGCATGAGCCCTCCACAGGTTTGTTCAAAATTTGACCACGGTTGCTGGATCGGCGGCTTGACCAAAGCCGGCCCGAGTTATCCCCATGCGCAGGTGGTAATAAGGTTGGACCGCTGCGGTTTGCACACATTAATTGTGGAGCAGCCTGTGGATAACCCGTGAGTGGAACGACAGGGCGCCTGTTGCACAAGGCCGCACCAAGGTTCGCTCATTTTTCGAGCAGCAACGCTCTCCCGAGCAACAACACGAATGACCTGGCACGACCCCGCGCCCTATGGATTATGCTCAGTGGCTCTGACAATCATACGGAGCACGCTCATGGCCGATTCAAAAACCGCTCTGATCATCGGGGCCTCACGTGGCCTGGGGTTAGGCTTGGTCAACCGCCTGTACGAAGACGGATGGGAGGTCACCGCCACCGTACGCACTCTGCAAACACCAGGCGCTCTGGCTGATGTTCCAGGCGTGCGTATCGAACAGCTGGAAATGAATGACCCAGCCCAACTCGACACCCTGGCCGAGCGTCTGACCGGCCAGCTATTCGACCTGGTGTTTATCAACGCAGGTGTCATGGGCCCTCTCCCACAGGATGTGGAAAACGTCACACACCAAGAAATCGGTGACCTGTTCATGACCAACGTCGTTGCACCGATTCGTGTCGCACGCCGCCTGGTTGAACATGTACGTGAACATACCGGCGTACTCGCCTTCATGAGCTCCATTCTG
The DNA here is from genome assembly GCF_022699445.1 of Pseudomonas sp. I3-I5. Taxonomy (NCBI): domain Bacteria; kingdom Pseudomonadati; phylum Pseudomonadota; class Gammaproteobacteria; order Pseudomonadales; family Pseudomonadaceae; genus Pseudomonas; species Pseudomonas sp. I3-I5. The sequence goes on from NZ_CP093940.1 coordinate 4,022,977, forward strand.
GGCAGTGTCGCAGTGCCTGATGGCGGGGAGATTTGCTTGTACAAAGCCAGCAAGGCGGCCCTCAACTCCATGATCAACAGTTTTGTGGTGGCCCAGCAGCGCCATGACCTGTGCGTATTGGCCATGCACCCAGGATGGGTGAAAACCGACATGGGCGGAGAAAACGCGGAGATCGACGTGTTGACCAGCACGCGTGGCATGCTCGAGCAGATCAAGGCCCAGGGTGGAACGGCGGGCCTGCGCTTCATCAACTACAAGGGCGAACCCTTGGTCTGGTGATTGGGCAGGTTGCCGCCATTGGGGCGCACGGCCGGGCCGGGCCCTGTAGAATGGCGGCAACCGTACCTGATTGAGATCACCTTATATGTATGACTGGTTGAACGCCCTGCCCAAGGCCGAACTGCACCTGCACCTTGAAGGCTCCCTGGAACCCGAGTTGCTGTTCGCCCTGGCCGAGCGCAACAAGATTGCCCTGCCTTGGGCTGATGTCGAGACGTTGCGCGGTGCGTACGCCTTCAACAACTTGCAGGAGTTTCTCGACCTGTACTACCAGGGTGCCGACGTTCTGCGCACCGAACAGGACTTCTATGACCTCACATGGGCTTACCTTCAGCGTTGCAAAGCGCAGAATGTGATTCACACCGAGCCCTTCTTCGATCCACAGACACACACCGACCGCGGCATCCCTTTCGAAGTGGTGCTCAATGGCATCAACCAGGCACTCAAGGATGGCCGTGACCAGTTGGGCATCAGCAGCGGCCTGATCCTGAGCTTCCTTCGTCACCTGAGCGAAGACGAAGCCCACAAGACGTTGGACCAGGCCCTGCCGTTTCGCGACGCATTCATTGCCGTTGGGCTGGACAGTTCCGAAATGGGCCACCCACCGAGCAAGTTCCAGCGTGTGTTCGACAGGGCACGCAGCGAAGGCTTCGTGGCCGTCGCGCATGCCGGCGAGGAAGGCCCGCCCGAGTACATCTGGGAAGCGCTGGACCTGCTCCAGATCAAGCGTATCGATCACGGTGTGCGCGCCATCGAGGACGAGCGCCTCATGCAGCGCATCATCGAGGAGCAGATCCCCTTGACCGTGTGCCCACTGTCCAACACCAAGCTGTGCGTGTTCGACCACATGAGCCAACACAACATTCTCGACATGTTGGAAAAAGGCGTGAAGGTCACCGTCAACTCGGACGACCCAGCCTATTTCGGTGGCTACGTGACGGAAAACTTCCACGCCCTGCACACTCACCTGGGTATGACCCAAGAGCAAGCTCGCCGGCTTGCCCAGAACAGCCTGGATGCGCGCCTGGTCTGACGCGTTCAGCCCACCTGCAGCGTCTCGACCCGGGCGATGCGATTGATCTGCTGGATACCCAGCGGTGATATGTGCAACGCCCGGGTATCTTCGGCCTCGCGCATCCACCCTGATTGCAGGAACAGCCGGAACAGCGCCTGGCCCAGAATGCCCCCCAGGTGCGGTTCCATGTCGTGCCACTCGGTGCAGCGGCACATCGTGCATGCTCGGGGCTGATGCGGTGCCAGCGCATCGATGTATACGCCGAGGCGAGCCAGTTGCGCTCGCCCCTCATCGCTGACCACCAACTGCCGCCCACAACCATCCAGCCATCCAGCCACTACCAGTCGATGGTAGAGTTCGCCTGCAAGCTCACCGCCCAGGTGATCGCCGCACCGCCTGGCGCGTCGCACGGACATGGGCAATGAAGGGCGCGGCGTGTGGGCATGACGGTTTCTTGCCTGTTCGAGTTGCACGCTGGCAAGGGCCTCTACAGCGGCGCCCACCTGAGGCGTTGCCAGGCGGAAATAACGCTTGCGTCCCCTGGCCTCATGCCGAAGCAAGCCCGCTGAAGAAAGCAGCGAAAGATGTGCACAGGCCGATGAGGCGCTGAGCCCGGTCATGATGGCCAACTCGTTGGCCAGGCGGGGGGTGCCATCGATCAAGGCCCATAACATGGCACTGCGCTTGGGGTCGGCCATCAGGCTGGCGATCTGGCTGATGCTGCTGGCTGCTTTCATGTCCCTGTGACTCCTGCATATTCACTGTGTAGGTGCGATGGCCGACCCTGGCCCACGAACGCCCTCGCTCGCGCCGGCCTGGCTCGTCAGTATAAGCCGCACCTGGAGCCACCCTGGCGCCACTCCCAGGCCTAGTTGTCGCAAAAATGCACTGGGTAGGGCTACCCTTTGCAGGAGACTTATTCAACGGCATGTTCGCAAAACAGCCTGTATATCGGCGGTTTGACAGGAAACATGGCCCAGCATGGAGTGAGTTAAGGCATATCACTTATTGCAAATTCGGAAGATGCCCACAGCCGTCTTCACCAAATAGCGCAGATATAATCGAAGGTTCTTCACGCCTCATACCGAGCGTTTAAATTGCAAGCGCCGCGTCAACAGCGCAACCGTGACCACCAATGCCCCACACAGGCTCATCACCAGCGCCATGGGCACCGCGCTGCCATCGTGCAGCAAACCCACCAACGCCGCGGCCCCAGCGGCAACACTGAACTGCACGCAGCCCATCATGGCCGACGCGCTGCCAGCCCGAGCGCCCTGCCCGCTCATGGCGCAAGCCGAGGCGTTGGGCAGAATGAAGCCCAGGCTCGCTATGCACACGAATAGCGGTACCAATAGCGGCCAGAGCGCTGGGGGCCTGATTGCCGCCATGCTCAGCAAAACCAGGCCTGCTGCCAGGTATACCCATACCGCCCGGGTCAGCAGCCAGGCGGGCCCGCGTTTAGCCAGCAGGCGTGCGTTCACCTGAGCCATCAGGATGAACCCCGCAGCATTGGCACCGAAGAACCACCCGTAATGCTCGGCAGGTACTCCGTACAACTTGATGAACACGAACGGCGAGCCTGCGATGTAGGCAAACATGCCGGCGATGGCGATACCGCCCGTCAAGGCGTGCCCCAGGAACACACGGTCGGCGAGCAGGCGCAGGTACTGACGCAAAGCCCCTGACAATGGCTGCCGGGGAATATGATCAGGCATGCTTTCAGGCAGCCCGAGGCTGACGGCGAGCAGGCAACCGGCACTGAACAGGCTCAAGGACAGGAAAATGAACTGCCACCCAGCATGGTTGACCAGCACGCCGCCGAGCATGGGCGCAAGGATCGGCGCCAAGCCCATGACCAGCACCAGCTGCGAGAACACCTTGGCCGAAGCCACCGGGTCGCACTTGTCGCTGACGATCGCCCGGGATAGCACCATACCCGCGCAGCCGCCCAGTGCCTGGACAAAGCGCGCCAGAATCAGGGTGTCCAGGTTGGGCGCATAGGCGCATCCCAGCGATGCCAGGGTAAAAAGCGCCACGCCAAACAGCAACGGCTTGCGCCGACCGAAACGGTCAGCTACCGGGCCATAGAGGAGCTGCCCGATCGACAACCCGAGAAAGTAGGCAGCCAGAGTGGTCTGGACGTGTTTTTCATCAGTGGCGAACGCCTGGGCTATCGCCGGAAAGGCAGGCAGGTAGAAGTCGATCGCCAAAGGCCCGAACGCACTGAGTGCGCCCAGGATAAGGACCATTCGCAGGTTCATCGGGAATCCATAGCAAGCTAACAAAGTTGCACATTCTACCTGCTGTGGACCCCGTGCTGCGCAAAACAATCCAATAATAGCGTTGCCAGCTCGAGCGCCTACGCAATTTCGGCCTGGTAACCCTCTTCCTGGATGGCCGCCCGTATCTGCGCTGGGTCGGCGCTGCTATCGACGCGAACCTGCTTCTTGGCCAAATCGACATCGACCTTGGCAGCGCCATCGAGCGCCTGAACAGCTTGGGTGACCGCCTTCACGCAATGGCCACAGGTCATGCCTTCTACAGTGAATACGTGCATGGAAACACCTCCTCAAGGTTTTCAGCGAGTTTCAAGCTTGCCATGGGGGCAAGGTCAAGCGGGCGTGTCTGGAGGTGGCAATTCGCGTCCACCTCGGCCAAGCTGCGACTTTGAAACAGGCAAGCAGGAGAGTGTTCATGTTCAGGACAGCAATGGGCTTCATCGGGCTGCTGGGTGCGCTCGCTGCAGTGCCGCCGGCCGCCGCCGAAGACAACTCGGCCTACAGCGTACTGATCATTTCCCGCGAACGGCTTGAAGTGGCCACCAGTTGCGAGATCGGTGTCTACCTCAACGATCAACTGGCGGGGCGACTGTTCCAGGAACAGTCCACGTCGTTCAACCTGCCTGCGGGCCCCGTCGATGTACGCCTGCGCCTGCTGCCTGGGCAGACACCCGGTTGCGCCCCGGGCCTTGAGGATCAACGTAGCACCCGGTTGAACCTGCAAGCCGGGCAGATCAACAAGTACCGCATCGCGATGGGCCACTATGGGATGGAGCTCAAGCGAACGCCGCTGGACTATTGACCTTCCCCAGGTGGCAAGGTTGATGCTGGCAGCGTGCCCAAGGAGGAAACCATGTCCACGCCCGTCACTTATCACCTGCCCGTCTCCGGCATGACCTGCGCCAGCTGCGCTGGCCGGGTGGAGCGTGCCTTGCGCAAGGTCACCGGCGCAGATCACGTCACCGTCAACCTTGCCAGTGAGCAGGCCCGTGTGCAGGCGCCGGCCGATAGCCTGGATGCACTGGTCAACGCCGTCCACGCAGCCGGTTACGCTGTACCCAGTCATACGGTGGAATTGCAGATCGCCGGCATGACCTGTGCCAGCTGCGTCGGCCGAGTCGAGCGTGCGCTGGCCAAGGTGCAGGGGGTGCTGAAGGTCAGCGTCAATCTGGCCAACGAACGTGCCCACCTGGACGTTCTCGACGGCGTGCCGGACGCGGCGCTGATCGATGCGATAGGGCAAGCCGGTTATGACGCCAGCCTGCCGCGCGCCCCCGAGAATGAACAAGCGACGATCCAGCGCCGCTTGCGCCGGGAACGGCTTGCAGTCGCTGCGGCGCTGCTGCTGGCGTCTCCCCTGGTGTTGCCTATGCTGGTACAACCGTTGGGCCTGCACTGGATGCTGCCGGCCTGGGCGCAGTTTTTGCTGGCAACGCCGGTGCAGTTCATCCTGGGTGCCCGCTTCTACGTTGCGGCCTGGAAGGCCGTGCGTGCGCGCAGCGGCAACATGGACCTGCTGGTCGCCCTCGGGACCAGTGCCGGTTACGGCTTGAGTCTTTATCAATGGGCCAACGCGCCATCGGGTACCACACCACACCTCTACTTCGAAGCCAGTGCAGTGGTCATCGCCCTGGTCATGCTGGGCAAATACCTGGAGAGCCGTGCCAAGCGCCAGACCGCCAGCGCCATACGCGCACTGGAAGCGCTGCGTCCCGAGCGTGCGCTAAGGGTCATCGATGGCGTGGAGCAGGAGGTCGCCATCACCCAGCTGCGCGTGGGTGACCTGGTCATGGTCAAACCAGGTGAGCGTTTTCCGGTCGACGGTATCGTCGAAGACGGCCACAGCCATGCCGATGAGGCCCTGATCAGCGGCGAAAGCCTGCCAGTCGCCAAGCAACCCGGGGACAGCATCACCGGGGGTGCGATCAACGGCGAAGGCCGGTTGCTGGTCCGCACCCAGGCGCTTGGCACCGAAACCGTCCTGGCGCGCATCATCCGCTTGGTCGAAGACGCCCAAGCCGCCAAAGCGCCCATTCAGAAACTGGTCGACCGGGTAAGCCAGGTGTTCGTGCCCGCCGTACTGATACTCGCCGCGATCACCTTGATAGGGTGGTGGCTGGCCGGTGCCCCGTTCGAAACCGCTGTGATCAACGCCGTGGCCGTTCTGGTCATCGCCTGCCCATGCGCGCTGGGGCTGGCCACGCCGGCCGCGATCATGGCGGGTACAGGCGTTGCCGCACGCCACGGCATTCTCATAAAAGATGCCGAAGCACTGGAACGCGCGCAGGCCGTCAACCGCGTCGTGTTCGACAAGACAGGCACGCTCACCTCCGGCAGCCCGAACGTGGTGCATAGCCAAGCGCTGGACGGCGATACGGACAACCTTTACCGATTGGCCGGCGCGCTTCAGCGCGGCAGTGAACACCCGCTGGCCAAGGCCGTGCTGGACGCCTGCGCCGAGCGTGGCCTGCGGGTGCACGAGGTAACTGACAGCCAATCCCTGACCGGCCGCGGCATTGCCGGGCGTGTCGATGGACGTGACCTGGCACTGGGCAATCGCCGCCTGCTGCAAGACCTTGGCCTGGCACCCGGCGAACTGGCCGCGTCGGCTGACGCCTGGGAAGCACAAGGGCGCACCTTGTCCTGGCTCGTCCAGCGCGGGACTTCGCCCAGCGTGCTTGGCTTGATCGCATTCGGTGACAGACTCAAGCCCGGGGCCGGTCAGGCGGTCCAGACGCTGCGCAGCCAGCGCATCAGCAGCCACCTGCTCACAGGCGACAACCGGGGCAGCGCCATGGCCGTGGCGGCCGCCCTCGACATTACCGATGTCTACGCCGAGGTGCTGCCAGCGGATAAGGCCGCCACCGTGGAGACCCTCAAGCAGGGCGGCGCCGTAGCCATGGTCGGCGACGGCGTCAACGACGCACCGGCATTGGCGGCTGCAGACATCGGCATCGCCATGGGCGGTGGCACGGATGTGGCGATGCAGGCCGCCGGCATCACCCTGATGCGCGGGGACCCGCGGTTGGTGCCGGCAGCCCTCGAAATCAGCCGTAGAACCTACGCGAAGATTCGCCAGAACCTGTTCTGGGCGTTCATCTACAACCTCGTCGGCATCCCGCTGGCTGCCTTCGGTTACCTCAACCCGGTCATGGCCGGCGCGGCCATGGCGCTCTCCAGCGTCAGCGTGGTCAGCAATGCGCTGTTGCTCAAGGCCTGGAAGCCCGCCCTCGATCAGGAGGCACCATGAATATCGGCCAAGCGGCGGCCCGGACCGGGCTCAGCACCAAGATGATCCGCTATTACGAATCCATCGGCCTGCTCAAGCCTGCCCTGCGCAGCGACAGCGGTTATCGGATCTATCAGCCTGCCGACCTGCACGCCTTGGCCTTCATCAAGCGCTCGCGAGACCTGGGGTTTTCCCTCGAGGAGGTCGGCAAGCTGCTCACCTTGTGGCAGGACCGGCAGCGAGCCAGTGCTGATGTCAAAGCACTGGCCAACCAGCATATCGATGTGTTGAACAAACGTATCGACGAACTGCTTAGCCTGCGCGACACCTTGGTCGAGCTGGTTTCCAGCTGCCAGGGTGATGACCGCCCGGACTGCCCGATTCTCAAGGAACTGGCCAACGAAGCGCCGGGGCGCTGCTGCCGCTGAGCATTCCCGGCACCCGTGCAACCAAGCTCATAGGGCATACCCGTCCAAACGCGACCGAATAGGCATCAATAGCGACTTCGCCCAATAATTACGGGCGTTTTCCTACATAAAATTCGGTTGCTGCCGATGCATTAGGTACCTGCCTCATGTGTCGACAACAATAATTCGGGAGCGCCGATGAGCATCAAACAGAAACTGACCTGGGCTTTTGCGATCATCGCCGCCCTGCCCATCGTGCTGGTGGCCACCCTGGTGGTACTCAACCTACGCGGCGAGGCCAGGGACGGCTTCCTCGACAGCAGCAGTCGAGAAATCCGTCAGGTCAGCAACGCGATGAACATCTTCTTCCAAGGCATCAGCCAGAACGTGGAGTACATGGCCTCGCAACCCTTGGTGGCGGCCACTGGCAACGAGCTGACCAAGTACACGAGCGCCACGCCTTCCTACGAGCTGGGCGAGCAATCGAGCAAGATTCTGGCGTTCATGACCAGCCTGGCCAATGCTCATCCTGCCTATGCCTACCTCTCCTACGGGGTCGCCGACGGGGGCTACGTCGGCTGGCCGGCAGGGCAGAAGTTCGTCAACTACGATCCGCGTACGCGCCCTTGGTACCAGCTGGCCATGGCCAATCCCGGCAAGACCCTGCGCACCGGTGCCTACTACTGGGCCGCCGACGATGCCGTACTGGTCAGCACCGTGCGTGCCGTGGCCAACCAGCTGGGCAACCCTGGCGGCGTAGTCAACGTCGACGTTTCCATCAAAGGCCTCACCGAAATCGTCAAGCAGATCAAGCTGGGCGAAAGTGGGTACCTGCTGCTGGTCGAAAATAACGGCAACGTCTTGGTAGACCCACGGGATACCGCGCACAACTTCAAACAACTGGCGAGCTTCGGCGACGGCTACGCCGAGCTTGCCAAGCACGGCAAGGGCCTGGCTGAAGTCGAGCTGGACGGTGTTCGCTACATGGCCAACATCTACCCGGACGAACAGCTGGGCTGGACGCTTATCGGGCTGATCGAGCAGCGCGAGGTGATGCAGACCACCACCCGCCTGACCTGGCTGATCGGGATCGTCGCGCTGGTACTGGCTGCCGTGTTCGCCGTCGTGGGTGCCACCTTCGCCAAACTGATCGTGCGCCCGATCAACAGCGTCACCAACGGGCTTGAGGACATCGCCCAGGGCGAAGGGGACCTGACCCGCAACCTGGAAATCCGCGGCCGTGACGAAACTGCCCAGCTGGCGAGCTGGTTCAACCAGTTCCTGGGGGCCATTCGCAGCCTTATCCAGCACATCAGCGCCGCGGCCGGCAATATCCTCAACACCTCCACCAGCTCGACACGCGTGTCCAGCGACATGGCCGAGGCCGCCGGGCGCCAGCGTGAGGCAGTCGACATGGTCTCCACTGCCTTCCATGAAATGGTCGCCACTGCCAACGAGGTCGCACGTTCCTGCAGCCAGGCGGCGCAGTCGGCCGACAGCGGCCAGCAGCAGGCGCGCGAAGGCCAGCAGCAGATCGATGCCGCCGTCAGCAGCGTCGACCGCCTGAGCCACGAGATCGAACAGTCGGCGCAGTCGATTCAGCAGCTTGAGCGCGACAGCAACGCCATCCAGTCGATCCTGGGCACCATCCGTTCCATTGCGGAGCAGACCAACCTACTGGCGCTCAACGCCGCCATCGAAGCGGCCCGTGCCGGTGAGCAAGGGCGTGGGTTCGCAGTGGTGGCAGATGAAGTGCGTGCCCTGGCCAAGCGAACCGCCGACTCCACGGCCGAAATCGACGGCCTGCTGGGCAACCTGGCCGGGCGTACGGCCGAGGTGGCGGCGCAAATGCACGCCAGCCTCGAAGTTTCGCAGCAATCGGTGAGCCGTATCGGCATGGCCCGCGACAGCTTTGGTCAAATACGCGAGTCGGTGGACGTGATCCGTGACATGAACACGCAGATCGCCACGGCAGCCGAAGAGCAGCACCAGGTAGCCGAGGACATCAACCGGCACATCAGCCAGATCCACGGCGATGCCCAGCTGGTGGCAGAACTGGCCCAGGCAGCCCGCCAGGACTCCGAAAGCCTCGCCGGCCTGTCCAACGAGCTGGACGCGCTGGTCCGCAGGTTCCGTACCTGACGGCAAAAGCCTCGCAAGTATCGGGCGTGCACGTTCACCCGGCTCGCGGGGCGCCGAACCAGGTAAGCCGCTAGAGTTTAAGCTCGCCTGGCGTGGCACCGAACAGCTGCTTGAACGCGGCGATGTAGGCGGAGGTCGAGTCGTACCCGCAGCCCAGCGCCGCGTCAGTGACCGTGTGCCCCGCCTCGAGCGCGGTCAAGGACGACAGCAGGCGCATGCGCTGGCGCCAGTTGCGAAAGCTCAACCCGGTCTCGCGCTGGAACAACCTCATCAGGGTCTTTTCCGAACACCCCAGTTCGCGCGCCCATTGCTGCAAGGTCTGCGGCTGCTCCGGTGCAGCGATCAGGCCATTGCACAGGGCAAGCAAGCCTGGATGTTGCGGCAGCGGCAACGAAAACGCCACCTCTGGCAACGCTTGCAACTGGTCAAGCAGCACGGCGACCAGACGCGCCTGTGCGCTATCGCCTTCTGGGTAATGTGCAGGGTACAGGCAGAACTGCTTGATCAGCTCACGGGCCAAGGGGGTCACTTCCAGCACACGGCAACGCTCAGCCGCCCAAGGGCAGGCATCGCGGCGTATGTAGAGGCTGCGCATTTCAGCCTGCATCGAACTGGACACCGCATGCTCGGCCTGCGCGGGTATCCACACGCCCCATTGCGGCGGGGCGAAGTAACTGCCTGCCTGGGTGTACACCCCCAATACGCCACTGATGGCATAGGAAAACTGCACCCAGTCGTGTTGATGCGACGTCGTCCACGAGCCGGCGACCAGTCGCTCGGCGCGGGCATAGAGTGGTCGAGGCAGGCAATCGAGCGTTGGAATGGGACGGGGATGTCCGATGGCAGGCATGGCGACTTCTTATCATGATGATCGGACAAGCCTAACAGCCCAGGCGCCCTCGGCGTTATCCGGCTCGATGGCCACCTTCGGTCACCCAGCCGGATCAACACCGACGCTCACCGCTCGACGATGACCGTAACGCCCTGCCCGCCTGCGGCGCAGATCGAGATCAGGCCTCGCCCTTGGGGCGCTGTCGACAGCAGCTTGGCCAAGTTGGCCAGGATGCGCCCACCCGTTGCGGCGAATGGATGGCCTGCCCCAAGTGAGCTGCCCTTCACGTTCAGCCGAGAACGGTCGATCGCCCCCAGCGGCGCATCCAGCCCAAGGCGGTCCCGGCAGTACTGGTCATCCTCCCAGGCCTTGAGGGTGCACAGTACCTGGGCCGCGAATGCCTCATGGATCTCGTAGTAATCGAAATCCTGCAGCGTCAGGTTGTTGCGGGCCAGCAATCGCGGCACCGCATACACGGGCGCCATCAGCAAGCCCTCGCGGCCGTCGACGAAATCCACCGCGGCTGTTTCGCCATCGACCAGGTAGGCGAGCACCGGCAGGCCATGTTGGTCTGCCCACTCCTGAGTCCCCAGCAACACCAGCGAGGCGCCATCGGTCAACGGCGTGGAGTTGCCTGCCGTCAAGGTGCCCTCATCGCTGCGGTCGAAGGCCGGTTTGAGCTTGGCCAGTTGCTCCCGTGTCAGCTCGGGGCGCAAGTTGTTGTCCCGGGTCAGCGACCGAAAAGGGGTCATCAGATCATCCTGCCAACCTTCTTCGTAGGCACGTGCCAGGCATTGATGGCTACGCAGCGCCATCTCATCCTGCTCGTCCCGGCCAATGCGCCAGGTTTTGGCCATGCGTTCGCAGTGCTCGCCCATCGACAACCCGGTGCGTGGCTCGCCGTTGCGCGGCAGCGACGGCTTGAGATGGTGAGGCCGCAAGCCCAGAAAAGGCTTGAGTCGGTCACCTAGCGTCTTGCCCCGGTTGGCCTGCAACATCATCCGGCGCAGGCCTTCGCTCACGGCGATGGGTGCGTCGGAGGTCGTGTCGACGCCGCCGGCGATGCCGCAGTCGATCTGCCCGAGGGCAATTTTATTGGCCACCAGCAATGCAGCTTCAAGCCCGGTGCCGCAGGCCTGCTGAATGTCATAGGCGGGGGTCGAGGCCGACAGGCGTGAACCCAGCACGCACTCGCGCGTAAGGTTCATGTCCCGGGCATGCTTGAGTACCGCCCCTGCCACCACTTCGCCAAGGCGCAGGCCGTGCAGGCGGTAGCGCTCGATGAGCCCCTCGAGTGCGGCAGTCAGCATGTCCTGATTGCTGGCGGTGGCGTACGCACCATTGGAACGGGCGAATGGGATTCGATTGCCGCCCAAGATAGCGACCCGGCGAAGTGAGCGCATGCGCATGTTCCTCCTGAAACAATTTGATCCGTAGAGCCTAGGTGTTTTTGCTGCATTCGAACGACCTGGCCACAATCCTGGTCCACACTGTCAGACTTGCTTTCGGAGGACCCACCATGAGTGATCGCTACCTTGGTTTTGCCAACTCAAGCCTCGGCCGCAAACTTGTCGACAGCCTGGGCCTGCCTCGTCCAGCCACCCTGGAGCGCTGGGAAGCGGGCCGCATGCGGCCAGTGGACGGGCCGTTGGTCCTTGGCGGCGGCCCCTTGGCACGCCAGGTCGAAACACTCGCAGCGCGGTTGACCGACGCGGTTTACGGTTTCAACGGCCAAGACCTCCAGTGCGAACCCTGGGTCGCCGGGTTGGGCCCCAAGATCAAGGCGCTGGTGTTCGATGCCAGTCACTTGTCCGACAGCGATGCGCTCACGCAGTTGCGCGAATTCTTCCAGCCGCTGCTGCGCAACCTGGCGCCCTGCGCCCATATCGTGGTGTTGGGTCGCCCGCCTGAGGCCGTCGCTGACCCGATGGCCAGCGTCGCCCAGCGTGCGCTTGAAGGGTTCAGCCGGTCACTGGCCAAGGAGCTGCGCAACGGCGCTACTGCACAGTTGCTGTACGTGGGTGATGGCGCCGAATCTCAACTCGAAGGCGCCTTGCGCTTCTTCCTGTCACCCAAGAGCGCCTTCGTGTCGGGGCAGGTGCTGCGCCTTCAGCCCTGCCAGGCTCAGGTGGAGGACTGGACACGGCCGCTTAGCGGCAAGCGTGCGCTGATCACCGGGGCTGCCCGCGGCATCGGCGCCGCCATTGCAGAAACCCTGGCCCGCGACGGTGCCGACGTGTTGCTGCTCGATGTGCCCCAGGCCAGCGAGCCATTGCAGGCGCTCGCTGCGCGCCTGGGTGGCAAGGCGCTAGCACTGGACATTTGCGCCAGTGACGCCGCCGAACAGTTGCTGGCGGCCTTGCCCGATGGCCTCGACATCCTGGTGCACAACGCAGGCATCACCCGTGACAAGACCCTGGCGAACATGACTCCCGAATATTGGGACGCCGTGCTGGCGGTGAACCTCAAGGCTCCGCAGGTGCTGACCCAGGCCCTGCTCGATAACGGCGCGTTGCACGCGGACGCCCGCATCACCCTGCTGGCTTCGGTCAGCGGCATCGCCGGCAACCGTGGGCAATCCAACTATGCGGCCAGCAAAGCTGGGCTGATTGGCTTGGCTCAGGCCTGGGCACCGACGCTTGCCGAGCAAGGCATCAGCATCAACGCAGTGGCGCCTGGCTTCATTGAGACCCATATGACTGGCGCCATGCCCATGGGCTTGCGCGAGGCGGGGCGACGCCTGAGTTCGCTCGGCCAGGGCGGCAAGCCCCAGGATGTGGCCGAAGCCATCGCCTGGCTTAGCCAACCTGGCTCTGGTGTCGTGAGCGGCCAGGTGCTGCGGGTGTGCGGCCAAGCACTGATGGGGGCCTGAGCATGCAACGACAATGGCATGACCTGCACCAACCCGCCAGCCGCGCCAGCCTGTACCTGCGCGCAGCGGGCAAACGACGCATCACCGGTGATCAACTGCCTATGCACGGGCTGCGCTGCACCCTGGCGGTTCAGCCCAAGCAACTGCATGCCTACCGGCAGTTGTGTCGTTCCGTCGACGATGGCCGGCTGCCTGCCACGTATCCGCACATCATGGCGTTCAACCTGCAACTGCAGCTGATGACCGCCGAGCAGTTTCCCTTTCCGCTACTGGGGCTGGTCCACCTGCACAACCGCATTGACGTCATTCGCCCGCTTGGGGGCATCGAGTCGCTGCGCATGGCGGTTCACGCCGACAACCTGCAGCCCCACCCCAAAGGCGGAACGTTCGACCTGGTCACCGAGGCGGCGGACGGTATCGGCGTGCTCTGGCGGGAAACCAGCCGCATGCTCGTGCGCGGGCTGAAGCTCGACGGCGACCCCGCAGAAGCGGCAGAAACTGCAGAAACTGCAGAAACGGCCGAGGATCAGGCCAGCAGCTTGCCTGAAGTCACGCGCTGGTATGCCGACAGTGATATCGGCCGCCGTTATGCCAAGGTCTGCGGCGACTACAACCCCATTCACCTCAGCGCCCCCAGCGCCCAGCTGTTCGGTTTTCCCACTGCCATCGCCCACGGCATGTGGAGCAAGGCCATGGCCATGGCCGCGCTGCACGGGCACTTGCCCCACAGTGGCTATTGGTTCGAAGTAGACTTCCACAAACCCGTGCGCTTGCCCTCGGAGGTGGTGCTCAGGGCCAGCCAGGCCGGCCCTGTGGGTGAACTGCGCCTGGACGGCCAGGCGGACGTGGTACATATGCTCGGCCGCTGGGCCTGCTTGCAGGGCTGACTCGCGCGTGCTGCCCCCGTGCAGGGAAGCTTGCTTTGCAACGGCCCTGCGCGGAAGCTATGCGCCATGAGGAGAACCCGATGAACCTGCAAGAACTGACTCAACGCCTGCATCAAATCCGCGATACCAATGACTGGCAACGTTTCCACAGCCCAAAGAATTTGGCCATGGCCGCCAGCGTTGAAATGGCCGAGCTGGTTGAAATCTTCCAGTGGCTCAGCGAGGACGAGTCACGTCGCCTGCCACCCGAACAGTTGGCCCACGCCGGTCAGGAAGTAGGCGATGTCGTGCTCTACCTGTTGCTGTTGTGCAGTGAACTGGGGCTGGACATGGACCAGGTGGTGCGCGCCAAGCTGGCCGACAGTGAAAGGCGCTTCGCACGATGAACGACCGTCATTTCGATGAACTGGCCACCCGTTTTGCCGAAAAGATCTATGGCGGCGCAAAGGGTGCGATCAGGCTGGCAGTCTTGCAGGCCGACCTGGCCGAAGCCTTGCCGGATCGCCCGTTGCGCATCCTCGATATCGGTGCTGGCCTTGGCCACATGGCGCTATGGTTGGCCCAGCGCGGGCACCAGCTTACCCTGGCCGAACCTGCCGAGCCCATGCTCGAAGGGGCACGGGCCCGCTTTGCCGCAGCGGGTCAGGCGGCAACGTTCATCCAGGCACCCTGGCAAGCGTTGCTGGGCGAGCTGACCGAGCCCTACGACGTGGTTGTGTGCCACGCGGTACTTGAATGGCTGGCTGAGCCGGAAAGTATCCTGCCAGTTCTGCATCAACTCACGGCCCCCGAAGGGTGGCTGTCGTTGGCGTTCTACAACCGCGATGCCCTGGTCTACCGCAACCTGCTCAAGGGCCACTTCCGCAAACTGCGCAGCAATCGCCTCGAAGGTGAAAAGCAGAGCCTTACCCCGCAGAAACCACTTGATCCGCGGGCGCTCAGGGCGCAACTTGAACCTCTGTGGCAGGTCGAAAGTGAAAGTGGCATACGTGTTTTCCATGACTATATGCCCAAGGAATTTCAGGACCGCGCCGAGCTGCTGGACCTGCTGGAAATGGAGCTCGCTCACCGCCGCCATCCGAGTTTCGCCGGCCTGGGCCGCTACCTGCACTGGGTCTGTCGCCCACGTTGACCTGCCGTGAGGAGCAAGCATGCCGTACCGTCTGTTGCCACTGGCCCTGCTGCCGTTGGTTCTGGCCGGATGCCAGGGCACCAATCCCTACGTCGCCAGCAGCCGCCCACTGCCACCAGCCCCGCCTCAGGCAGCGACCACGTTCGACGCAAGCGCTTACCCCGCACCGACACGGGACTACGGCCGCTACCGCAGCTGGAGCTGGCGTGACGGCCACCTGCCCAGCGGTTCGGCCAATGCCGATCCTGCGCAGTTGGCGGATGCCGTCGCCGCAGCGCTTGATCAGCAGGGCTTGCGCCCTGCCCGCAGCGGCGTTGGCGACCTGCTCGTCGGCGCCGATATCCGCCTTGAGAAACGCCTGCGCCAAGTGCGCGACTACGACGGCTACGACCCCTACTACGGGCCCTACGGCAACGTAGGCTATGGCGGTTACCGCAACGGTTTTGGGGGTTATGCCAGTACCCCAGTGGTGCGCACCTATCAGGTTGAGGTCATGGTGGTGCGCATCGACCTGTACGACAGCCGCAGCGGCCAGGCCGTCTGGAGCGCCAGCGCCGAAAGCGGCAACGACCAGGGTTCACCGCGAGACCGTGAAAATGCCGTGCGCGACGCCGTGCGCAAGGCCCTCAGCGGCTATCCTCCCAGTTAACGCCTAACGGAGATTCATCATGTTTCGCCGCCTGTTACTCGTGTCGTTCGCGGCCTTGCTGGCTGCCTGCTCAAGCCATAATGTGCAGCAGGACTACGACGCGAGTCGTGATTTTGCCGCCTACCGCAACTGGGCCTGGCAGGAGCCCGGCCTGCAATATCGTCCTGACGATCCACGCATCAAGAGCGACCTGACCGAGCAGCGCATCCGTCAGGCGGTCAGCGAACAGCTTGATCAGCGTGGCCTACGCCCAGCGCCCCCTGGCACGCGAGCGGACCTCAACGTGCGCACCTATCTGATAGTGGAGCAACGCCAGCAACAGGTCACCACCAACTACGGCGGCGGGTGGGGTGGCTATTGGGGAGGTTACTGGGGCGGGCCGATGTACAACGAAACCCGCAGCGTCGACTACAAGGTCGCCACCATCCAGGTCGACTTGCTTGATGGGCGCGATGGCAAGCTGGTCTGGCGCGGCAGTGCCGAGCAGATCATGAACAACTACCCGCCAAGCCCGCAGGAACGCAACGAAGCCATCCAAAAAACGGTGGCTCAGGTGCTGGGCAATTATCCACCTGGCAGCAAACGCTAGCGGGGCATGTTCTGCCTGCCTCGCCCCGTGGCGGGGTGCAGGCAGAGGCCGACCGCCCCTCTCGACAGACGACGACTGCGACAAAACTCATTCTCCCAGCGCCTTTTCCTCGCGGCACACGGCCGTCATGCAGGTTCCGGTCTATCTTGACTAAGGAAACCTGACTGAACGGGTAAGTGTTCATCTACCAGGAAAGGCGACCTGTCGATGCAAAGCATTGTTCTTCTTCTGTGGCTTGCCTTGTGTACCGAACAGGATGTGCGCCAGCGCCAGCTCCCGGATCTATTGACGCTGGGTGTGGCCGTAGGGGCTCTGCTATGGCTGTTCGCAACCGGCCACACTTGGCTTGGCGCCGACCCTAGCTCGGCAGGCTGGGGGCTGGCCATCGTCATGCTCCTCACCTTGCCCGGCTACATGCTGGGCCACTTCGGCGCCGATGACGTCAAACTGATGGGCGCGCTGGCATTGGCTACCGGCACCGATCATGTGCTCGGCACCTTTATCGGGGCCGGGATCGCGTTGTTGATCTGGCTGACTACCCGTAGGCGCTTATGGACGCTGCTCAACCCCAAGGTGAAAAAACGCCTGCAGGCCCTGACCGAAGCCATGGGCGACAAGCAGGCATTCGTCCCCTATGTGCTGGCTGGCTACCTTCTGACAGCTGTATGGATCCAATGAAGAAACCAGCGGTCCCTAATCTTGTACACACCTTGTACAACTACGAGAGGTACGGCTACTTTTAATCTGCCAGAGCGTCTAGCCCGGGAGCAGGGCCGTATATTCACAGGGAGTTGATCGTGTCCAAACCTGTAAGTGAAATGAAAGTGCTGGTAGTCGATGATCAGTCGGTCATCGTCGAACAGCTGTGCGAGTTCCTGCAAGCCAAGGGATACAGTTGCGTATCGGCACTCTCCACGGATGAGGCGGTAAAACACTATAAGGCCGACCCAGCCATCGGTCTGATCATCTGCGACCTTCACATGCCCGGACGCGATGGCATCGAACTGATGCGGGCTCTAAAGCAGATCGACGGCAATCAGCGCATGTTCGAGGCGATCATGTTGACCGGCCGTGCCGAAAAGCAGGACGTCATTCGGGCGCTGCGCGAAGGCTTTGCGGACTACTACCAGAAACCGATGGACCTTGACGAGCTGCTCGAAGGGGTACGCCGCCAGGAGCAGGTGCTGCAGGAACGTCAGCGCGGTTTCCACGACCTCAGTGGGCTCAATCAGCGCCTGCAGGATCTGGCAGAGTCCGTCGACGAATTGTATCAGGACTTGGAAAAAGCCCGCGGGCAGGGGGCTCACCGGCGCGCCGGCGACACGGAGGAAGCCGAGGCCGAGCTGCCCTCGGTGTTCGAAAAGCTCTCGCCCCGTCAATTGGAGGTGGCGCGGCTAGTGGGCAAGGGCAAGACCAATTATCAGATCGCCTGTGAATTGGGTATCACCGAAAACACAGTGAAACTGTACGTGTCCCAGGTGTTGCGCCTGACCCATATGCACAACCGCACGCAACTGGCATTGGCTCTGACACCAGGCTCCTCCCCGGTGAATCAACGCTTCACGGCGCACTGACAGGTGCCGGTGCCAAGGCACCGGCACACCGCCGTACTACTCGTTGACCTGAAACACGACCCGCGCGGTCTCACCGCTTTCGTCCAGCGCACTCAATTCGGCCTGCCCTGCCTGCGGCAGGCGCACCAGCAGGCTGTCCTGCCCCTGGGTTTCCCCCAGCGGTTGCCCATTGAGGAACCACCAACGCCGCCCACCACCGCCCAGCGCCGACACTGGCACTTGCAGCGGCTCACCACTGGTGGCGGGGCGACGCAGATGGTCACCAGAACGAATACCGACGATGGCCAGCGGCGGGGCACTGACCGGGCCTTGCGGTGGGCATGTGGGGTCCATGGCCGGTAGACGGGCAGCCCGCCGTTCAGCTCGAGGCAACCAGGGTTCCAGGGGGGCGGGCCACAGGGCCACCTCGCGCGCCTGGGCGCCTGGGCAAGTGCTGTCGACGCGCAAACCGCGGTCGTTGACCCAGATGTGTTCGCGCAAACCCAGGCCCAGCGGCTGATCGGCCGCCTGCAACGTAGGGGGAACGGTGCCGTCCAGGGTCCAGGCAAAGCGCTGGCGCCTGCAGTTGTCGTCCTGGCGGCTCATAGCTTGCCCCAAAGGCCAACAGATCGCCGCCACCCCGACATTGGCAGGCGTTCGCTGCACCGGGGCTTCGAACCCGCGCTGGCTGTCCCGGTTGCTGAGCAGGTCGTGCACTTGCAGCATCAACGGGGCGGCCGAGGCCAGACCGAACTGCCCGGCCACAGGGGTGCCGTCCGGCCGGCCAATCCATACCCCGATCAGGTAGCGAGGGCCGACGCCAATCGACCAGGCATCTCGAAAGCCGTAGCTGGTGCCGGTTTTCCAGGCCAGTTGGGGGCGACGTACCAGTTCGGCATGCCGATCGCGGTCGGGCCGAGCCTGGCCACCAAGGATGCGCCGAATGATCCACGCCGCACCCGGCGACAAGAGCCGGTGCTCCACCAAGGGTGCTTGGGGCTGCAACCGCACCTGGGCGCTTTTACCCTCCCGGGCCAAGGCCGCATAGCCGCCTACCAGGTCTTCCAGGCGGCTACCGGCACCGCCCAGGATCAGCGAAAGATTCGGCTCGGCCAGCGGCGGTAGCGTCAGCGGCAAGCCGCCCATGCGCAGCTGCGCGGCGAAGCGTTTCGGGCCATAGGCCTCGAGCAACTGCACGGCGGGCAAGTTGAGCGACAGGGCCAATGCCGAACTGGCCGACACTGGCCCGCTGAAGCCGCTGGAAAAATTGCCCGGACGGTAGTCACCGTAGCGGCGTGGCACGTCCTGCAACAGCGACTCGGAATGAATGAGCCCGTCATCCATCGCCAGGCCATACAGAAACGGCTTGAGCGTGGAGCCAGGCGAGCGCAACGCCCGCACCATGTCCACGTGCCCGAAGCGCCGGGCGTCCGTGAGGTCGATCGAGCCCAAGTAAGCGCGTACAGCCATGGTCTGCGCATCGACCACCAGGATTGCGGCAGACGTGCGCTCCGGCAGGCGCGCTCGCCATCCCAGCAGCAAGTCTTCCAGCCGGCGCTGTAACCCGGCGTCCACGGTGGTACGGATCAACGGCGGGCTATCAGGGGTGTTCAGACGGCGGGCCAGCAGTGGCGCCAATGCCGGCTCCTGGCGCGGTGCCAGCACCAGCGGTTCTTCAGCTGCTTCACGCAGGCGCTGCTCGGGCCACACTTGATACTGCGCCAACCGTTGCAGCACCTTGTTGCGCGCGCGTTCGGCGCGCTCGGGGTGGCGGTCAGGGCGCAGGCGGCTGGGCGCTTGCGGCAGCACCGCCAGCAGGGCTGCCTCCGACGGCGTCAGGTGCAAGGGCGACTTGCCCAGATAAGCCCAGCTGGCAGCGGCAACACCTTGCAAGGTGCCGCCAAACGGCGCGCGGTCCAGGTAGATTTGCAGAATGTCCCGCTTGGACAGGTGCCATTCCAGCTGCAGCGTGCGCCACAGCTGCCGCAACTTGCCCGCCACGGTGCGATCATGGGGATCGAGCAGGCGCGCTACCTGCATCGACAACGTGCTGCCGCCTGACACCACGCGGCCGCCCCGCGCGTTCAACCACGCCGCCCTGACCAAAGCCATCGGGTTCACGCCCAGGTGATGGTAGAACCAGCGGTCCTCGTACGTCAGCAACGCTTGCAGGTATAGAGGCGACACCTGCTCGGGGCTGACTGGATAGCGCCACACCCCGTCGGCATCGGCGAATCGCCACAACGGCGTGCCATCTTCGGCCAGCACGACCCGGGCCAGGTCGTCGGAAGGCATGGGCAAAGGCCAGATCCGGTCGGCCAGCCACAGCAGCCCCATCAAGGCCACCGCGCCAATCACCAGGGCACGCACTGCCTTGCCGGTTCGCGATCGCCGCCAACGGGCTAAGCTTGGCATCGGGAACCGACCTGCCCCGACAAGGGCCAAAGCACTGGAAACGGCAAGAACGCCGCCATGTTGATCAGGAAGCAACTATGCATGTAGAAGGTTTTTTCGAATGGCTGGGGCAAGCACTGGGATCGCTGATCCGCATCGTCGTCGACGCGCTGAGCGGGTTGTTCAACCTGTTGGCCAATGCGGGCGGCAACTTCGTCGATGGCCTGTCGCGCACCTTGGGCATGGACACCTCGCTGGTCAGCATCCTGGCCCTGATCGTGGGCCTGATGTTGCTGTTTTCGGCGATCCGCGCCTTCATGCGTGCCTCGATCATCCTCGGCATCATCTGGCTGGTATTGGGCCTGTGGGTAATGAGCTGGGTGATTCATTGAGTGGCCGTGCGACGAACAGGTGAAAGCCCTGATCGCCGCACAAGGCTTGCCCCTAGCGAGGCTTGACCGTCATTTCACCCTGCCCTTCCCCCACGGCCTGCAGGTTGGGGCGGTACATCGACTCGACCTGCGGTGGCGGTACCCGGTAGGTACCTGGGGTCACCGCTCGCGCCAGGTACAGCAGGTGAGTGGTTGCGTAGCTGTCCAGCTTGAGCGCTGCGACGTAACGGTCGTCGCGATACTCCTGGTGAACCACGTTGGCATTTTGCATCGATTCGCGCCATTGCTTCACTGCGCCGCTGGCGTTATCCAGGCTGGCTGCACTTTGCGCAAGGTTCTGGTTTTCAAGCTCCAGGCCCGCTGGCAAGAGATCGACCACCAGCGCATCGGGAACGCGCTCATCGGCCTTGAGGGCAAGATGCACCAGCACCAGATCGCCGCTGCGCAGGTTCGCCAGGTCCAGCGGCTGGCCCTTCATGCCCAAGTACTCGCGGCGGATCTGCATGCCATTGCTACTGGCAGGCGGCGCCTGGCGGGGATAACCCGACAGGGTCAGTTGCTGGTAGACGGTCTGGCTGCCTTGGTTCTGCACCGTCAGCGGCGAGGCCAGCAGTGGCCCTTCCAGCTTCATGCCGGCTTCGGCGTTATTGAAATCACGCAGCTCACCGGCGCTGTCCAGGCGGGCCTGCCACTTGGCTTCAGGCGTACCCAGCAGGCCACGTCCGGCCAGGAACAAGGCGTTGCGCTCTTGGGTGGACAGCCAGCGATTGGCCGCCACTTCGTCGGACAGGGCGAAGAGCCGCTGGTCCACCTGGCCACTGGCAAGTTTGTTTTCCTGCAGCAGTGCCAGGATCAACGCCTGGTCACGCAGGGGGCTGCCGTAGTCTGCCATCCAGTGCTTGCCGCGGCTGACGGCGAGCCCTGCCTGCAGGGCCTGGTCGGCACGAGGTTTGTCACCCATCTTGTCCAGCGCCACGGCCAGTTGCACCAACGGCAAACCGGAACGCGCATCGGCGCGGCGCTCGAACAACCCGCGTAGCGCGCCCAAGGGCGCCTGCTGACTGCGCGACAGCACCAGCGCGGCGTAAGCCTGCACGGCGAACCGGGTGTGATCGGCGTCCTCGCTGTAGTCCACCTCGATCAGGTTGCGCTCCTGCAGGTAGCGCAACAACCGCTCGCTGGCTTTCTTCAGCGCCTCGGCGGGTACCCCGTAGCCTTGATCGCGGGCACGCAGAAGGAAGTCGGTGACATAGGCCGTCAGCCAGTATTCCTCTTCGCTGTCGGCACTCCACAAGCCAAAGCTGCCGTTGTAGCGCTGCATACCCAGCAGGTGCTCGATGCCCATCTCGATCTTGCGCTTGCGCACCGTGGCCGGTTCACCCTCGATGCCGAGCCGTTTTAGGGTATCGGCGTCCGCATACAACGATGGGTACAGCCCGCTGGTGGTCTGCTCGAGGCACCCATACGGGTAAGCCTTCAGCGCGCGGATCTGTTCGGCGAGGTTGAGCGGGGGGCGACTCGACAGGGCCAGCGTGCCCTCGAGGCCGGCAGGCTCGAAAGCAGCAAGGTCCGCCTCGGGCAACGTCCAGGGCTGATCCTTCAAGGCCACGCGGAAATGCTTGAGCATGGCGGGATAGGCCGGACGCACGCCCAGTGTCCATTCGCGCTCGAACGTGGTCTGCGCCTCGCCGGCCAACTGCAGGCCGGTCACCTGCACATGCACCTTGCCCTGCCCCAGGCCACCTTGAGCCTGTACCGGAATCATCAGGGTGGACCGCTGGCCTTCGGCCAACGCCACAGACTGCATGGCATTGCCGGTCAGGCTCACTTGCCCTTCGGTGGTCACTTGCACGGTCAGCTGTTGGGCAGCTCCCGACAAGTTGGCCAGGTCCAGCGCCAAACGCGTCTGATCGCCGCCTGCCAGGAACCGCGGGGCCGAGAGTTCGGCAATCAGCGGTGCGGCCACCACGGTCTTGCCCTCTGCCATGCCAAAGTGATCCTCGGTCCAGGCCTGGGCCATGAGCCTCAACTCACCGTTGAAATCAGGGATATCGACCGTGGCCTGCCCTTCCCCCTTCTCGTTCAGGGTCACCGGCAGGCTCTGCTGGGCCACGATGGTGACGGTGGTATTAGGGCGCTTGCCCCCCTTGGCCATCGCCGCGTCACCACCGAATGCCAGGCTGGCCAGACGCCCTTGCCCGGCTTCGATCAGTTGCCCGTAGATGTCGAGCTGATCGGCACCGTAGGCCTTGCGACCAAACAGGCTTGCAAAGGGATCCGGGGTCTTGAAGTCGGTGATATTGAGGATGCCGACGTCCACCGCCGACACCAGCACACGCACCTGTGCAGGCACGCTGCCGTCGGCGTTTGCCGCCTTGATTTTCACCGTCAGTGGCTGCTTGGGACGCATTTTTTCCGGTGCCTGCAACGTCACCGCCAGCTTGCGCTCGGCACGGTCGAGCGGCAGGTGCAACAGGCCTACCGCACGCTTGGGCGTGGCATTGGCCTTGCGTTCACCTGGGCGCACCACCAAGGTGCTGAGGTAAAGGTCGTGGCGTGCCCAGGCTTTGTCCAGCGGGATATCGAAGGTCTTTCCTTCTGCAGGTACCTGGATTTCCTGCCACCACAACGGGCCGTCGCTGGACTCGATCATCAAGTAACCACTGCCGGCGGCTGGTGGCGTAACCGTGACCTTGGCCGTTGCACCGTCGGCGTAGGAGGGCTTGTCCAAGGCCAGCTTGACCTGGTCGGGGCGTACCGCTCCGCCTTCGGCATTGTCCTGGGCGCGGTAGCCTGCCCAGAAGCGCTGACTGGACACCAGGCCGGTCTGCGGGTCTTCGATCTCAACGCGATAGGGGCCCCACTCGACCGGGAAGCTCAGCTTGGCCGTGGCGTCGGCCTTGACGCTTACCGTCTCTTCCACCTGGGTCAGGAACTTTTCGTTGTAGGCGTAGCTCCAGCCATCACCTTGCGAATAATTCCAGTAGTAATCCCGTCGCTCGCGGATCAGCCTGACCTTCAGGTCGTCGGCGGCCAGTTTCTTGCCCTCGCGGTTAGCGACCAGAAACTCGAATTCCACCGGGCCTTCACTGTCGGCTTCATCACCGTCGAACAGCCCGCGCAGGCCTGGGAGGCGTTCGGCCGGCCAAACAGGTTGCTCAAGGCGACGGGTGATGGGCCTGCCACCGGACTCCTGCAGGCTCGCCTGCACGGTCAGTTGCAACGGCGAACGCGCCTCTGCCCAGCGGCTGGAAATATCCAGGACCGCCTTGCCTGCCTGGTCGAGGGTGACTTCATCAAGCTCCAGGTCCTGCTCCAGTTCGCCTTCGGTAACCGAGCCGAACTGGTAGCCCGGCAGTGCAGGTACCGCTTCACGCAGCGGGCGCACATAGGCCTGGCCACTCAGGCGATTGCCAGCGGCCGGCGCACCGTATAGATAGCGGCCAGTCACCTCGATGCGCGCGTCCTGATCAGGGGCCAGGGGCTTGCTGCTGCCTTTGAGTTCGAGGGCCAGCCGCTCAGGCAGGAAGTCCTCGACCAGGAACTCGTAGACCTGCTTGCGTCCGCCGCCCAGGTCGAGCAGCAGTTGCCAACGGCCGGTCGGCGCCTCGGTGGCCAGTTGCAACTGGTACTGGAACAGGCCGTTATCGTCTGCTTCCCAGACGAACTTGCGGCTGACTTGTTCATCCGGCCGGCGTACTTCGACGTTCACCGGTTGCGCCTTGACGGGCTTGCCGTCCTGGTCGCGCAGCAAGCCGTTCAACAGCACCGTTTCGCCTGGGCGATACAGGTCGCGCGGGCCGAAGATGAAGAGTTGCAGCGGATTGGCCTGGGGACCGGTGATGTCGAATTCCGCCAGGTCCAGCGCCGCAGTATTGAGCCGCAACAAGGTCGTGTGCACGCCTTGGGTGGCGATGAGGGTATCGGCCTTCGTTGTGATCGGCAGTTCAGCATGGCCTTTGCCATCGGTGCTGGCTTGGGCCAGCAGCTTGCCTTTCTTGTCGTGGAGCTCGATGTTGACGCCATCCATCGCCTTGCCCCCCTCCAGGGCCTGGGCGAACACATCGATGCGATCGCGGTAGCGGTGGGCCGACACGCCAATGTCGCTCAGGGTGAACAGGGTAGCTGGCTGGGAGTAATCATAGGTACCCGAGGCGCGCATTACGGCCAGGTACACACCGGGCTCCTGCAGCGGCTTGATGCCGGCAATGGGCAACAGCACGGTTTCACGCGTGTTGCGTGCAGGGTTGAGGTCGAAGCGGCCGCTGTAGACCAGCTCGGCCATGCTCAGCGTGTCCTTGGACTGGTAGTACTCCAGGCTGCTGCTACGCCCCCAGTTGGCCATGAACGAGGAGACCATGTCCGGTTTGACGCGAAAGAACTCCACATCCACCTTGTCCACGTTCAATGCGATGACCGGCAGTCCCTCTGCCAGCCGCGTCGGCAACAGCGAACCCCGGCTGGCGAAGCCAACGGTGGGTTGCAGGTCGCGTGTCTCAAGGCGAGTGATCGACTCTTCCTGCAAGGCCTTACCATTGACAGCCAGCAGGCCCTTGTCCACGGTCAGCACCAGCTTGCGCTGCGGTTCCAGGTGACGCAGGCGCAGCTCCATCTGGCTGTCGGACAGCTCCCAGGCACCGTCCAGCTTGCCCTTGACCGTGTCCACCAGGTGAACCCTGTTGGCGAAATCCTGGTCGGCATCCAGCGGCGCCGAGAAACTGACCGACAGCGTGGCCGCGCCATCGAGCTGTACTTCCGACACATCCAGTACCGTCAGCTCACGACCCTCGTAGCGCTTGGCAAGCACGGCGGGGTCTTCGCGCTGCGCTGTCTTGGCGGTAGCGCTGGCGGTTGGCTTCTGGGCAGGGGCCGAGGCGTCGGGCGTTGAGGCGTCACAGGCGCTGAGCAAGGCCAGCGCGCAGGCCAGCAACAATCCTTTGTTGAACATGGAGTAGACACTCGAAGGCAGGGTGTAGATGAAGGCAGCAACTATAGCGCAAGGCCGAGTGCTGCACCCAGCGTTGTGCGCCAGATGAGACCTTGATCGCACACAATGGTTGCGTGGCCGTTACACTGTCGCCCTTGGCTTGCATTGCCGCCTGGCGCGCGTCCGTTCGAGCGTTTGCAGCCCTCGTTTTCGCCGGAATGAACATGCCCCGATTCTTCGCCGACTGGCACCACCGCCCCACCCACTTCAAGGTGTGGGGGCTGGCCGCGCCCATGATCCTGTCCAATGTCTCGGTGCCACTGGTTGCGCTGGTCGACAGCACCGTCATTGGCCACCTGCCCCATGCCCATCAACTCGGCGCAGTGGCCGTGGGCGCTACGCTGTTTACCTTCATGGTCGGCTTGATGGGCTTCTTGCGCATGGGCTCGACAGGCTTCGCCGCCCAGGCCGCCGGCCGAGGGGATGGCGCCGCCCTGCGCCAGGTGTTGGTTCAGGGCCTGATGCTGGCAGTGGGGTTCGCATTGCTCATCGGCCTGCTGGCCCTGCCCTTCAGCCAGTTGGCACTGCACGCCATGCAGCCCAGCGCGGCCCTGGGGCAGGCTACGCAAACCTTCTTCCACACCCGGTTGCTGGGCCTCCCGGCGGCACTGGCCAGCTTCGCCTTGGTCGGGTGGTTTCTGGGGACACAGAATGCCCGGGCGCCGTTGGCGATCCTGCTGACCACCAACCTGCTCAATATCGTGCTGAACCTGTGGTTCGTGCTCGGCCTGGATTGGGGCGTCCTGGGCTCGGCACGCGCGTCGGTGATTGCCGAATGGTGCGCGGCCCTGCTGGGCCTGGCGCTTACCCGTCCGGCCCTGCGCGCCTATCCGGGCCACATCGCCTGGGCAGCACTCAGACGCTGGCAGGCCTGGCGCCCGCTGTTGGCGGTGAACCGCGACATCTTTTTGCGCAGCCTTGCCTTGCAGTTGGTCTTTCTACTAATCGCCGTACAGGGCGCACGCCTGGGCGAGGCCACGGTGGCGGCCAATGCACTGCTGCTCAACGGCCTGCTGCTTACGGCCTATGCCCTCGATGGCCTGGCGCACGCGGTCGAGGCGCTGTGCGGTCACGCCATTGGCGCTCGGGACCGCGACACGTTACGCCGTGCGCTGGTGGTGGCCGGTGGATGGTCGCTGATTGCGAGTTCGGTCTTTGCCGGTCTGTTCTGGGTGGGAGGACACCTGTTCATCGATCTGCAAACCGATATCGACAGTGTCAGGGCGGCGGCTTACCCGTACCTGCCCTATCTGGCGTGCCTGCCGTTGATCGCCGTGTGGAGCTATTTGCTCGATGGGCTGTTCATCGGGGCCACACGGGCTCGGGAAATGCGCAACGCCATGCTGGCATCTCTCGCGATTGCATTGCCGCTGGCCTTTGCCCTGAGCGGGCTGGGCAACCATGGCCTGTGGTTGGCGTTTCTCGTCTTCATGGGCGTGCGCGCCCTGACATTGGCCTGGGTGGGGTGGCGCCTGCAAGGCAAGGACGCCTGGGTGGCGTGAGATCAGTGGCGTGGACCCGTGAGCATTCGAAGCCAGTGTTCACTGCCGCCACGCCGCGAAGGCGTGACGGCAATGAGGCCTCACGGGTTGACGCTTCTCAGGACGAGAGGTAGGACGAACGGGTCAAGCCCAGGCGCAGCGCATCCAGGTACTGGGTACGCTCGCGCGCGGTGATCTTGGCGCTGGCCACCTTGTCGCGGTAGTGAGTCATCAGCTCCTCGGGGGACAGGTGCACGTAGCGCAGCATGTCCTCGATGGTGTCGTGGGTCTCGATACCGGCGTGGTACACGCTGCCATCGGCATTCTGGTAGATGTTGACCGAGTCGGTGTCACCGAACAGGTTGTGCATGTCGCCCAGAATCTCCTGGTAGGCACCGACCAGGAACACGCCCAGCAGGTAGTCCTCGCCCTCGTTCAGGGCGTGCACCGGCATGCTGGTCTCGATGCTCTGCTCATCGACATACTGGTTGATCTTGCCGTCGGAGTCACACGTCAGGTCTTGCAGCACGGCACGCCGCAGGGGCTCTTCGTCCAGGCGGTGCAGCGGGATGATCGGCAGCACCTGACCGATGGCCCAGGTGTCCGGCAGGCTCTGGAATACCGAGAAGTTGCAGATGTATTTGTCCGCCAACTTGTCGTTCAGCTCGTCGAGTACCTGACGGTGCGAGCGCTGGCGAGCCTTCAGCGAGTTGTAAAGACGACGGCACACAGCGTAGTAGCACTGCTCGGCCAGGGCTTTCTCGGCCAGGCTGATCTTGCCGTCAGCATACTGCGCGGCTACATCGCCCATGTAGTGGGTGGCGCGCCAGTAGGTTTCGGTCACCATCTCGATGTCGGTGGGCCCCAGCAGATCGGCCAGCCACTGCACGGTTTCGGGCAGCGCGTCCTTGTTCTCGATGGTCGGCACCTGGTCATTGTGTCGCTCCACGTCAGTGACCTGGATGACCAGCATGGCATGGTGAGCCGTCAGCGAACGGCCGCTCTCCGAGAAGATGTGCGGGTGCGGCAAGCCCTGCGCGTCGCAGAACTCTTTGAGCATGCCTACCACCACGCCGGCATAGTCATCCATGTCATAGTTGATCGAGCTGGCGTTGCGCGAGTGAGTGCCGTCGTAGTCCACACCCAGGCCGCCGCCCACATCGATGTGGTCCACCGGCAGGCCCAGGGCGCGCAATTCGCCGTAATAGCGGATGGCTTCCTTGAAGCCGTGCTGGTAGTCCGCCAGGTTGGCGATCTGCGAGCCCATGTGGAAGTGCAGCAGGCGGATACCCTGATCAAGGCCGGCATCGCGGAAACGCTGCACCACGGAAATCAGCTGCGCGGCAGAAAGCCCGAACTTGGACTTCTCGCCCCCGGTGTCAGCCCACTTGCTCGATGCCAGCGACGACAGGCGCACGCGCAGGCCCACCTGCGGCTTGACCTTGAGGTCGGCCGCTTCCTCGATGACCAAGGCCACTTCGGACTCTTTCTCGATGACGATGAAGACGTTGTGGCCCAGCTTCTGTCCCATCAGCGCCAGGCGGATGAACTCGCGGTCCTTGTAACCGTTGCAGACGATGGTACCGCCCTTGGGCGCCAAGGCCAGCACCGCCAGCAATTCGGGTTTGGAGCCGGCTTCCAGCCCGATGGACACGTTCTGGGTGGCGATGATGTTCTCGACCACCGCCTCCTGCTGGTTGACCTTGATCGGGTACAGGGCGGTGTACTGGCTCTGGTATTCCAGGCGCGCGATGTTGGCGTCGAAGGCGCCGGTCAGCTGGCGTACGCGGTCCTGCAGAATGTCGGGGAAGCGCACCAGCAAAGGCAGCGACAGGCCGCTCTGGCGCAGCTGGTCAACCTGCTCGTACAGGTCGATCGGCGAGCTGTCCGGGCCGTTGGGGCGCACTTCGACGCGCCCGGCTTCATTGATGGCGAAATACCCAGCGCCCCAATGGCGGATGCCATAAACACTGCGGCTGTCGGCCACGGTCCATTGGCTACCATCGTCTTTGCGTGTGCGTCGTACGGACATTCAAGTCCCCTATAAATTGAGTCAAGACACTGCCGGTCAAACCGGGGAAGCAGTGTAGAAGCCAAAAATGACGGTTCGCCCGTGCTCTGGGGTAGACCCTGGTCACTGCGACGAGTTTAGAAAGCGCAGGACGAAAACCTGCCGAGCGACTCAGCCGCCCGACTTTTTCGCCTTGAAGCCCTGCTTGCTCAGCTCGTCGAGCAGCAATTGCACATGATCACCCTGGATCTCGATGACGCCGTCCTTGAGCGCGCCACCGGTACCACAGCGGCGCTTGAGGGTGGCAGCCAGTTCCTTGAGCTGATCGGCCGGCAACGGCACACCCGTGACGGTCGTCACGGTCTTGCCGCCACGGCCTTTGCTCTCGCGGCGCACGCGGGCAATACCATCACCCTCGGGAATGACCTGCTGCTTGCAGGTACAGGCATTCACGGGCTGGCCACAGTCAGGGCAATGACGACCGGTATCGGTCGAATAAACGAGACCGCCGAGGGCGGAGAGGGAAGAAGCTTTCTTGGCCACTTTTGTGCCTCGGTGCTGAGGACAAAAACTGGTCGTACCTGCACATGAGGCCGACCGCGAAGCCCCACTCTGGCAGGGGCGGCGCTACTGCCGCAACACGTGCGGCAGCCCGAAAAGGCCGCGCAGTGTAACGATAAACGGTGCAGTTGCTAAGTACTGGATTGCGCCATTTTGCGAATGTTTTGCGACCCGCTCTGCAGCGGCTAGACGAGGCTGTTCCTGTAGCGGATCAACGCAGCCATCGAGTCAGGGCAATAAGGCCTGAGCCGACTGTCCTCCAGGGCCTGGTCGATACCGATGAAACGTGCCTCGATCACTTCCTCGGGCTGCAGCCGCAGCGGCGCATCGGACACTGCCGAGTACAAGGCGCACCACAGGCGATTGTCAGGCTGATCGAAGAAAAACCGCTCGTGAAAGCGCAAGGTCACGTCGGCGACGCCCAGTTCCTCGGCCAGCTCGCGCGCAGCCGATTCGGCGTACGTTTCACCAGCGGCCACCATGCCGCCGGCGGCAACGTCCCAGTAGCCGGGGTACAGCGCCTTGCTCAGGGTACGCCGGTGCACGCACAGTTCACCGGCACCATTGAACAACAGAATGAACGTGCAGCGCCCGATCAGCCCGCGCTCGCGCAACTGCGCCCTGGGCAATGCGCCGAGCACCTGGTCGTGTTCGTCCACCCAGGTAACCTGCTCCCGGTCCGAAGCCGCCCGGTGGGCGGCTTCATCAGGGCTGAAGCTCATCTCAACCCTGCGACAGCAGCTGGCGCAGGTCGATGACCGCCGCGTTGGCGCGGGAGATGTAGTTGGCCATGACCAGCGAGTGGTTGGCCCACATGCCGAAACCACTGCCGTTGAGCACCATCGGGCTCCACAGAGGCTCTTGCGAGGCCTCCAGTTCCCGGATGATCTGACGCACACTCACGGTGGCGTTCTTCTTGGCCAACACGTCGGCAAAATCGACTTCGATCGCACGCAGCAGGTGCGACAGCGCCCAGGCCTGGCCGCGGGCTTCATAGAACACGTCGTCGATCTGCAGCCATGGGGTTTCCACCACTTCCTCATCTACCTGCGGCGCCTGGCCAGCCACCACGGACTCGGTCTTGAGGGTGGTGTTGAGCTTCACGCGGCCTACACTGGCCGAGAGTCGTTGCGACAGCGAGCCCAGGCGGGTAGCGACGTCACCCAGCCAGTTGTTCAGGTTGTCTGCACGGGTATAGAAGATCGCGCCCTTGTCGCCTGAAGCCAGGCGAGCCTGATAGCGCGCCAGCGACTTGATGCCTTCTTCGAATTCCGATTCGCTGGACGGCAGGATCCAGCTCTTGTAATCGAAGTTGAAGCGCGGCTCGGCCTTGGCCAGGTCGGCGTCTTCAGTCGATTGCGACTGGGAGCGGGCGAAGTCCTTGCGCAGCGCGCGGGAAAGGTCACGCACCTGGACCAGTACGCCGTACTCCCAGTTGGGCATGTTGTCCATCCACAGGCCTGGCGGGAGACGGTCATTGGCGATATAGCCACCTGGCTTGTTCAACAAGGTGCTCGCCACGGTCTTGAGCGTTTCGACGGTGGTGTAGCCCACTACCATCTGCTGGCCGTTACGCTCGGCTGCGCTCTGGGCGTTCTGCTGCACCGGGAACAATTCGGGTTCCTGGCTCCAGTACCAGGCAAGACCGATGCACACCAGCAGGTAGAGCCCGATCAGGGCCAACAGTGAGCGGCCCCACAGGCCACCAAAATAGCTACGGGCGGCAGCGCCGCGGCCGTCGACACGCTCGCGGGGCTCGGCTTTGGCCTCGCGGTTTTTCCAGTCCAGCATGGCTATATCCTTGATCAGTCACGACGGTTCAGGGGCTTTGACCACAGGCCTACGCCAGGGTGCCACGGCAAGCCCGCCTGACAGCACTATAAAGCAGACACCGCCTTACGCATAAGCGACCCCTGGGTCGAGAACTGAATAGTCATTCAGCCCAGTTTGTTGAAAGGGGCCACGCATACGCAGCTCAAGAGCTGCTAGCATAGAGCCATCACTGCCCCTGCATACCCCTAACGACAAGTAGCCAGGACATGAGCCAAGCAGTTGAGCCGAGCCCGCAGTGCCCCGCTGAGCATGTTGCGCGTAGTGGCCTGCGCAAGGACGATCCACAGGATCAGTTGCTGCTGGCGCCCCAGCGCAGGCCGGTCTATATCCTCTTGCAGGACCACGACCGCGCCGAGCGCCTGGCCCAGCAACTGGAATTCTTCGGCCTGGGCGTACAGGCCTTGCCCACTGCCGATGCCTTTCGCGCATCGGTGGACGAATGCCCGCCTTCGGCGGTCATCATGGACGTCGACTTCAATGGGGTCGGCCAGGGCCTGACGTTGGCGGCCGAAGCCCAGGCGCGGCAGACCAAACCCCTGCCGCTGCTGTTCTTCAGCCACCACGAAACCGATACCCCGACGCGCTTGGCTGCCGTGCGGGCGGGCGGACGCGATTTCCTCACCGGGACGCTGGAGGCTTCCAGCCTGCTGGAGAAGGTCGAGTTACTGACCGATGCCGCGCCGTACGATCCCCTGCGCGTGCTGATCATCGATGACTCACGCACCCAGGCTCTGTTCACGGAACGGGTGTTGGCAGGCGCCGGGATGATCACCCGCAGCCTGACCGACCCGATCGCCACCATGGCCGAGCTGGCTGACTTCCAGCCTGACTTGATCATCCTTGACCTGTACATGCCGGCGTGCACCGGCCCTGAACTGGCCAAGGTGATTCGCCATAACGACCGCTACGTCAGTGTGCCGATCATCTACCTGTCGGCCGAGGATGACCTGGACAAGCAACTTGAGGCCATGAGCGAAGGCGGTGATGACTTTCTGACCAAGCCGTTTCGCTCGCGCCACCTGATCACCACGGTGCGCAACCGCGCGGCCCGCGCTCGGCACCTGAAGGCGCGCATGGTCCGCGACAGCCTGACCGGGCTGTACAACCACACCCATATCCTGCAATTGCTCGAGGATTGCAGCTTCCGTGCCCGGCGCGAACAGCAGCCGTTGAGCTTTGCCATGCTCGACATCGACCGCTTCAAGAAAATCAACGACCGCCACGGCCACCCCATGGGCGACCGGGTAATCAAGAGCCTGGCGCTGTTTCTCAAGCAACGCCTGCGCAAGACCGATTTCATCGGACGCTACGGCGGCGAGGAATTCGCGATCGTCATGCCCAATACCCCATTGGAGGCGGCGTACAAGGTGCTCGATGACATCCGCGGGCGTTTTGCCGAAATCCTCTACCCAGCCCAGCCCCATGACCTGCGCTGTACGTTCAGCGCGGGCGTGGTGCAACTCGATGACGGCCTCGATGCGCTGACCATGGCCAGCGCGGCCGACGAGGCGCTGTACCGGGCCAAGCATGCGGGACGCAATTGCGTGGTGCGTGTGGAGCCCTGAAAAGCCGGGCAAAGGATAAAGGCACTTTGCCATTCAACTGCGTGCCGCCGTCATCATCGCGTCACACGAACGCAATAACTTCAGGCCCCTGACTCCTCCCTCCCCCGCAGGAAGCTCGCGGCTATGCGCCTGAAGTGGCTGACCAATTTGAATACGTTGTTACTGGTGACGGTGTGCATCGCCCTGGGCGTCACGCTGTGGTGGTCGCAGCGGGCGCTGGAGCGCCCCTACCAGATGATGGAGCGCTACCTGACCCTGTCGCGCCATTTCCAGACTGAGGCGGCCGAGAACATCCAGGCCTATCTTGGCAACGGCGATGCCTTGCGCCATGCCGCGGCACTGCAGGCCACGGTGCAACTGCAAGCCTCGCTGGCCGACTGGCCCGAGACGATGGCCAGCCAACTGCGCCCCAGCCTGGACGACCTCCAGGCCTTCAGCGCGGGTGAGTTGCTGGCCGCCGGCAAGTTGGCCGGTGACCCCCAGGCGCTGTTGCTGCAATCCGAGCGCGAGCTGGGGGCCAATCTGGAGCAACTGACCACCTATGCGCGCGACAGCACCAGCCCCGACGCTGGGCGATACCTGCTGCCGCTTGTCGAGGCGACCTTGCACCTAAGCAGGCTTGGCCTGGCGCGGGAAAAGCTGGTGGGCAGCGGCCGGCCGGAACTTGCGAACGAGCTGGAACGCGAGCTGCAATCGATTCAGGCCCAGGCGCACGTCATCGAAGGCTTGCCGCTGCTGGGCGTGACCCGTGCTGCCGAATCCGGCGCGGATGACTTTGCCGCGCTGATGGGTTTGCAGACCGATACCCGTGCCCAGCAGGAAGACGTCGCCGTAGGCCTCAAGCGCGAGTTGCAAAGCCTGGTTGGGCGCTATCCGGCCGAGCTGCAACGTACCCGTGCCCAGATCGCCCAGCGCGCCGCCCTGGCGACCCGCGCCACGCAACAACTGGAGGCAGTGCGCCAGGCCATCGCGGCCCTGGAGCCAGAGGTGCGCAGCCTGCATGGCACGATCGCGGGCGAAGTGCGCACCCTGCAAGGGGGGATGATCGTGATGATCCTGCTGATCGCCCTGCTCATCGACACCCTGCAACGTCGTCTTGCACGCACACTCACCGGCCTGGCGCCTGCGCTGTCGCGCTGGGCCGAGGGCGATTTTACCCAGCCTGTCGAAATGGGCAGGACCAACCGCGAGCTGCATGACATCCAGGCCTCGCTCAATCGCCTGCGCCAGTACCTGGTCGAACTGGTAGGCGCCCTGCGGCACAACGCCGAGCAAGTGGCCGGCAGCAGCCATGCGCTGGCCGACATGAGTGCTGCCTTGCACGATGGCGCACAACGACAGGCCGGGGATACCGGGCAGATTCGCGACGCGCTTGGAGAACTGGAAGCGACCATCCAGCAGGTGGCTGGCGACGCCAGCGCTGCAGCCCTGGCCAGCCGTGACGCAGGCCGGGCAGTGGAACAGGGCCAGGCGGTGATCGGGCAAAGCTTGTCGGGTTTACGCACGCTGGTCGACGAGGTGCAGGGCAACGCGCGCATGATCGAGCAACTGGCAGAAGAGTCGGCCACGATCGGTGGCGTGCTGACAGTGATCCGGTCCATCGCGGAACAGACCAACCTGCTGGCACTCAATGCCGCCATCGAAGCCGCCCGCGCCGGTGAAATGGGTCGCGGGTTCGCCGTGGTAGCCGACGAAGTCCGCACCCTGGCCCAACGCACCACCGGCGCTACTGGGGAAATCCAGACCCTGATCGACAGATTGCAGCAGGCAGCCAAGGGCGCCGTGGACGGTACGCGGGTACAACTGGAGCATGCCGAGGCCACTGCCAATCAGGCCCAGACCGCCGACGGCGCATTGGACGAAATCGTGTGCGCGATCCGCACCATTGCCGACACTGCCCTGCGCATTGCCGAAGTGACGGCGCAACAAAGCGCAGCGGTGAGCGAAATCCGTGACCACAGCGAGCGGATTCATCAACTGGGCGGAGATAATCTGCAACGCATCGGTGAAGGACGCGAGCAAGGCGACCACCTGCTTAGCCTTGGCAGCGCACTGAACCAGGCGGTGGGTGCCTTCAGGGCCTGAACCGACCGCCCTGGCTCCACGAAATAGCTTTAGACCATCACCGGCAAGACGGGCAGGCCCACGCATGGTTCCCTGAGCGTCAACTCCGTTATGATGCGCGGCACGTTCGTTCTTGCGAGTTCACCATGCACCGCCTGTTTTTCCTGTTGTGCCTACTGCTGGCCAGCCCGGTGTTCGCCACGGGGTTGCTGGACAATCGCCCCAGCGCCACCCTCGGCGCCTCCTCACTGGCCGGCAATGCCGACTTCCTCCCGGTACACGAAGCCTTCAAGCTCAGCCTGATCCAGGCCGACGCCCATGCCATCAAGCTGCGCCTGGTGGCCACCGACGGCTATTACCTGTACCGCCACCGTTTCGTGTTTCGAACCGAGCCGGCCGACATTGTTCTGGGCACGCCGGTCATCCCGAAGGGCGAGGCCAAGCATGACGAATTCTTCGGCGATGTGGAGGTGTATCACGGCATCGTCGACATCGAGCTGCCACGCAATGATTCCAGGGCTTTCACCTTGCAGGTGGGCTACCAGGGCTGCGCTGACAAAGGCTTGTGCTATCCACCTGAAACCGAACGGCTGAGCATTGACGGTGATAGCGCGCCGAGCAGCCAGGCCGCGCACGTCTGGGACTGGAAAGCGCTCCTGCTGTTCTTCATCGCCGGCGTAGGCCTCACGTTCACGCCATGCGTGCTGCCCATGCTGCCCATTCTCTCGGGTGTGGTACTGCGCGGTCAGACAGGAGGGCTGCGCGGGCTGTCGCTGTCACTGGCCTATGTGCTGTCCATGGCTGCCAGCTTCGCCGCCCTCGGGGCCTTGATGGGCCTGTTCGGCGCAGGCCTCAACCTGCAGGCGCGCCTGCAGTCGGCCTGGGTACTGGTGCCTTTTGCGCTGTTCTTCGTGGCTTTCGCCCTGGCCATGTTCGGCTTGTTCGAACTCAAGCTGCCCCAGGCCCTGAGCAACCGTCTGGACGGCGTCGCCAATCGCACCCAAGGCGGCTCGCTGCTGGGCGCCGCGGCCTTGGGCGTGTTGTCCAGCCTGTTGGTTTCACCCTGCGTTTCGGCGCCGCTGGCCGGTGCTCTGCTGTATATCAGTGCCAGTGGAGACGCCCTGGGCGGTGCGCTCAAACTGTTCGCGCTGGGCCTGGGCATGGGTGCCCCGCTGCTGCTGGTCGCAACCGGTGGCGCCGCCTGGCTGCCGAAAAGCGGCCCATGGCTCAACAGTGTCAAGAACGCCATCGGCGTCCTGTTGCTGGGGCTGGCCATCGGTTTGCTCAGCAGGGTCTTGCCAGGGCCCGTCACCTTGGGGCTGATCGGGTTGCTCGCGGCCGGGGTGGCCGTGTTCCTGGGGACACTGGAATTCGTCGTCAAGACGCCTCGCCAACGCCTGGCCCAACTGCTTGGCCTGGCGCTGCTGGTCTACGCCCTGGCCTGCGGGTATGGCGCCCTCAGCGGCCAGGGTGATCCGCTGCGGCCGTTGCCTCCGGTTGGTGAGAGCATGGCTGGTCAGGCTGCGTCCCCTGCCCAGGCGTGGCAAACACTGACCACCGCCGAGGCGCTCGATGCTGCACTGGCCGATGCCAAGGCCGCAGGCCAGCCGGTACTGCTGGACTGGTACGCAGACTGGTGCATCAGTTGCAAAGTCATCGAGCACGAGGTGTTGAATGCACCTCAGGTACTGCCGCAACTGGCGGGCTTCAAACTGTTGCGCCTGGACCTGACGCGCAGCGATGCGGCCCAGCGAGCCCTGCTGGACCGCTATCGGTTGTTCGGCCCGCCAGCGTTGATGTTCTTTGCCGCCAACGGCAGCGAACTGACCGCTGATCGGGTGATAGGCGAGATAAATGCCGAGAACTTTGCGTCCATTTTGTCCCGCGTTCGCGACACGTCAGGCCTGTAACGGCCCGCTGGCATAGGAACATATCGGCGATCAGTGACCGGATCCTGCTATTCGGTCATATACTTCGCGCGAATCTCGGTCATCGTGCTGGCTATTGCCGGGAACTGGACACTTGCCGTCGCTTTAGGCACACTCGCCGCGCTGTGTCGAATTGCCCTACAAATCCAAGGAACTCGCAGATGGCAACGCTACTGGTGCTTCACGGCCCCAATCTGAACCTGCTCGGTACGCGCGAGCCCGGCCACTATGGCGCCGTGACCCTGGCCCAGATCAACCAGGACCTAGAGCAACGTGCTCGCGCCGCGGGCCACCATTTGCAGTATTTGCAGAGCAATGCCGAATACGAGTTGATCGATCGCATTCATGCGGCACGCAACGAGGGTGTGGATTTCATCCTGATCAATCCGGCTGCATTCACCCACACAAGCGTTGCACTACGTGACGCATTGCTCGCGGTGAGCATCCCATTCATCGAAGTGCACCTGTCCAACGTGCACAAACGCGAACCGTTCCGTCATCACTCCTACTTTTCCGATGTAGCCGTAGGGGTGATCTGTGGTCTGGGCGCCAGCGGTTATCGCCTGGCCCTGGAGTCCGCGCTGGAACAGCTGGCTGCCAACGCACAGCCCAAATGATGAAAGCCCTGGCCTCGGTGGCCAGGGTCAAGAGAAGCGTGTCGACACGCTTTAACAATTTCGCCCCCTGACCGAACCTTTGGGAGTTGATGATTAATGGATATCCGTAAAGTCAAGAAACTGATCGAGCTGCTGGAAGAGTCTGGCATCGACGAGCTGGAGATCAAGGAAGGCGAAGAGTCGGTTCGCATCAGCCGTCACAGCAAGACCCCAGCTGCCCAGCAGTTCTACGCACCTGCCCCGATGGCTGCGCCTGCCGCTGCCCCGGTCGCCGCTGCCGCCCCTGCTGTCGAAGCTGCCGCCGCTGCCCCGGCCCTCAAGGGCACCGTCATCCGCTCGCCAATGGTAGGCACCTTCTACCGCAAACCTTCGCCGACCTCGCCGAACTTCGCTGAAGTGGGCCAGAGCGTGAAGAAAGGCGACACCCTGTGCATCGTCGAAGCCATGAAGATGATGAACCACATCGAAGCCGATGTCGGCGGTGTCATCGACGCCATCCTGGTAGAAGACGGCCAGCCGGTTGAGTTCGACCAGCCGCTGTTCACCATCGTTTGAATCGCGGAGAGCCAACGATGTCTGGGAAGCTCGAAAAAGTCCTGATCGCCAACCGCGGGGAAATTGCCCTGCGGATCCTGCGTGCCTGCAAAGAGCTGGGTATCAAGACCGTCGCCGTGCACTCCACCGCTGACCGTGAACTGATGCACCTGGGCCTGGCAGACGAGTCGGTCTGCATCGGCCCTGCATCGTCCAAGGATTCGTACCTGCACATCCCGGCGATCATCGCCGCTGCCGAAGTCACCGGCGCGACCGCGATTCACCCCGGTTACGGCTTCCTGGCGGAAAACGCCGATTTTGCCGAGCAGGTTGAGAAGTCCGGCTTTGCCTTCATTGGCCCCAAAGCCGACACCATTCGCCTGATGGGTGACAAGGTGTCGGCCAAGGACGCGATGATCAAGTCGGGTGTACCGACCGTGCCGGGCTCCGACGGCCCGCTGCCGGAAGACGAAGAAGTCGCGCTGGCCATCGCTCGCGACGTCGGCTACCCGGTGATCATCAAGGCCGCCGGTGGCGGTGGTGGTCGCGGCATGCGCGTGGTGCACAAGGAAGAGGATTTGATCGCCTCGGCCAAGCTCACCCGTACCGAAGCCGGTGCAGCCTTCGGCAACCCGATGGTGTACCTGGAGAAGTTCCTGACCAACCCACGTCACGTGGAAGTACAGGTCTTGTCCGACGGCCAGGGCAATGCGATCCACCTCGGTGACCGTGACTGCTCGCTGCAACGCCGCCACCAGAAGGTGCTGGAAGAGGCTCCGGCCCCAGGCATCAACGAGAAAGCGCGCCAGGAAGTGTTCAAGCGCTGCGTGGACGCGTGCATAGAGATCGGCTACCGCGGTGCGGGAACGTTCGAGTTCCTGTACGAAGATGGCCGCTTCTACTTCATCGAGATGAACACCCGTGTGCAGGTTGAGCACCCGGTGTCGGAGATGGTCACAGGCATCGACATCGTCAAGGAGATGCTGAGCATCGCCGCTGGCAACAAGCTGTCGTTCCGCCAGGAGGACGTGGTGGTCCACGGCCACTCGCTGGAGTGCCGTATCAACGCCGAAGACCCGAAGAAGTTCATCCCAAGCCCCGGCAAGGTGAAGCACTTCCACGCACCAGGCGGCAACGGCGTGCGCGTCGATTCGCACCTGTACAGCGGTTATTCGGTTCCGCCGAACTATGACTCGCTGATCGGCAAGCTGATCACCTGGGGCAAGGACCGTGACGAAGCCATGGCCCGCATGCGCAATGCCCTGGACGAGATTGTCGTCGATGGCATCAAGACCAACATCCCGCTGCACCGTGATCTGGTGCGTGATGAAGGCTTCTGCAAAGGCGGCGTCAACATTCACTACCTCGAGCACAAACTGGCCAACCAGGATTGATCGCGTAGTGTGACGTACAAGAACCCCGGACTGGCTCCGGGGTTTTTTATTGCCTGTTAGGCTTCATTAATGGCTGATACGGCCCTTCAGGGTGCTTGCGGCCAAACACTGTGCAAATGGCGATCACCCAGCAAACGGTGTCTACCGACCTAGCAGAGCAATCTGCGTATTCCCGCCGCCCTCTCTAACTTGCATGACTTGATGATCTGGCTTGCCGCAAAGAGCAAGCACCGATGCCGCTTGAGTATGAAGCGTGCCCTGCAACGAAAATTCCTACTGAGCATTGGGAACTTCCTGGCAAGACGAAAACAGTACCTTCGAATATAAATTGAGTGCAGGAAAGCGACTCGATGAGTACCTGGTTAATGCGGCGTTGAGACGGCAGGCCTACTCGGTACTGCTTGCGAAAAACCGACTTGCGATTCCGTTTGGCAGGCTGCCATGGAGAATCACTCGAGCGAAGCCTGCCACTTGCCCAATGCCTTCAAACACACCTGCACCGTTTAATTCGCCAGAGGCCCTCATGTTCGATCTGAAGATGCTGATGGAAATCAATCGGCAGAACTGCGAAGCCTTGCAAGACCCTTTATCCATAGGGCCCGCCGTCTCATGCACCCGCACCTTCACCGTTCTGCCATTACGCTATGCCGCCGTGGGCGGTAATCCCCACCAGCGTCAGCAGCTCCCTACTCTGCCTCAACACCTGCGCCACCCGCATCGCACCGCCGCGCTGCATCAGGCGGACTATGCCATTCGCCCGCTGCGTGAAGGTTTCCTGTATGTCATGGAAAAGCGCAGGCTCAGTGGGCAATACAGCCTTCACCCTCCCTATCGAATCGCCGCGAACGGCGCCCTGTCGCTCTTCGACCCTGAACATCCAGAGCCAAAACCGCCTGGCATCTCCATATTCCAGGATGTCGTGCGCGCTATGACCTGGGCATTCACGGTTCATGATCTC
Organism: Pseudomonas sp. I3-I5; assembly: GCF_022699445.1. Taxonomy (NCBI): domain Bacteria; kingdom Pseudomonadati; phylum Pseudomonadota; class Gammaproteobacteria; order Pseudomonadales; family Pseudomonadaceae; genus Pseudomonas; species Pseudomonas sp. I3-I5. The sequence goes on from NZ_CP093940.1 coordinate 4,063,561, forward strand.
GACGACTTGCTCGAGCTTCGCCTGTTCTACAGCCCCGATCCGTTGACCATCGCGGCGCAGCGGCAATTGCTGCGTCGACGCGACCTGCTGCCTGCCGTAGACATAGCGCCCTTCGCCAGCCCCAGCTGCCCAATGCCCAGGCCCTACACGATACGTCATGACCAGTTGAACCTTGTCGCCGACTTTGCCGCGGAATCCAACGACGTGTTGCGCACGCTGTTGGACGCTCAGGTCTTCAGTACACCAAGCATCAGCTCGCTGGCGGCGGCCCGCCAAGCCTTGGGCCCCTTGGGCAGTAAACCTGAAGCACGGGGCGTTGCCGTGGTGGTGGAGGATGCCATCGGCATTACCCAGGAACTCAATGCCTGGCGCAACGCTGGCATGGAACACCTCAAGCATTGGCTGGAAGCCAGCACTGAGAGCGGTGGCCCTAGTAACGAGCGAAAGGTGTTGGTTGCGCAAACATTCACCGAACTGCATCAGCAATTCACGGAGCGAAAGGTTGCCGCAATGGTCGATCGCCGCAGAGAGGCGATGCGCGGCTATCTCGGCAGCGACGAGGCGGTTCCACGGTACATGGCCGAGTGGTGGGCAACAGCTAAAGAGCACATTCTGGACAGCGCCGCTGAACTTGAAAGGCAGAAGCTCGAAACGCGCGCGAAAAACGGAGAATTTGCCAAGCAATTCGAAGAGCGCTATCTGTCACTCGTTAACCTAAAAGGTATGTACCAGCACCTTGATGTGTTTGAGGCGCAGAGCGCCGAAGCCCAACGTCTCGCCGAGTCCAGAGCGGCAGATCACCTCGCATGGTTGAAGTCGTCCGCGCTGGTGGACGCACTTGCCCACTACGACGAAAACGACCCTGCCAATGGCCTGTGCTTTGCGCACCAGACAGGGCTGTGCGTAGCCGGCCTCGAAGGCGTGCCATCCGGCGCAGCGCTGCTTGCTCAATGGTGGCGCGCCGACGCTATCACCCCCGACAACCTGGCGCTGCGCTCGTTTGTCCATAATCAGCGCGAGATCGCAGAGGTGCTTGCGCAGACACGCACAGCGCTGGACGCACTGGCACCGGGCAGCGACCCTATTCTTCAACTGGAGGCGGCCCTCAAACAAGCCAAAGAGCTCGCCGCACACTTCAGCCGGCTGGACAGCCACCTGGACCAGCTCACGCAACACAGCCCCACCAACACTGCTGGCGCGCTGGCCTGGCTCGGGCAGCTGGGGCGCCAGAGCCTGTCAGTAGGTGCGCCCGGTAGCACTGACCGGTTGCTGTATCGACGCCTGAGCACCTACCTCATTGCCTCACTGGGTAAGCAAGCCGTGGAACTGCGCTTGAGTGAGCAGGCGCTGGACGGTAAAACGCCCTCGCCCGGTCGCGTCGCGGCCCCCATCGTGCGCCGGCTTGATCGAGCTTATGCCGAGACGTTGAACGGGGTGCACGGGAATCAGTTCTATCGCTTGCGGGTCGCCAGCGGATTGCTGCTGTTGGAGGCCGGGCTGCTGTTGTTACAAGGCAGACGGGATGACAAGGACCGACGCTTCTGGAGCGAAGTGACTGCGGCCGCATTTACCAGTGCGGCTGCGGGGATGGAGCTGCTTGCGGTGGGCACTGAACTGACACTCAGGGGTGTTGGTGGGAACAGCGTCACTGCGCGGGGCGCGCAAGTTAGCCTGGGACGGTATCGGTTGTGGGGGGCTGGTTTGGCGGCGGTGGGGGGAATCATAAGCATTAGGTGGGACTATTCCGATGCCCTTGATGCACAAGCTAAATCTGAACAGTTATCAGTAGCAGCTTATGGCGCCAGGATAGGCGCTACTCTTGCCTTACTCACGGGACAAGGAGGAATAGCGTTTTCCCAGGCTAGTGCGCTTCTAAGTTGGCTATCCATCAGCGTCAAAAGCACATACACAAGTAGCTTAAGCACTACGCTGTCACTATTATCAGCACGACTGGCCGCGAACAATGCTGCCATGCTTTGGCTTAGTCGCCTGAGCTGGTTCGGAGGCGCCATCGTGCTCATTAGCAGTACCGTCTTACTTATTATCGACAAAGACGCCCTTGAAAAATGGTGCAACAAATGCTGCTTTCGCATTCAACTATCTGACAAAGGTTATGCCGAAGACTCAGAAGAACTCAAAGACCTGTTCAGCGCAATCTGGGAGACCACCTAGTGTACCTTTTTGAGTGGCTTACATGGCTTGCCTACACCGATCCGAAGGACGAGCGCGAAGCTTTCGAAAAGCGACATAAAAAAACCAGAAAAAAAATCGTGTATGAAAGCGACGATCAGGAAATGATTGAGGCCGCGAAGAAATCAGCCAGCAATATCCCTAAAAGTCGCGGACCAATTTATATTTATAACGAGCACGTTCTGGAAATACGCAGTGGCATGTGGGAGGATAAACGCGGACTTATCAGCCTGATTTCCGCTACTTTCATAGGTACGGCCGCATCTTTCTTATACATGGCGGCAATATCGTTGATGCGACTGTTGGAAATGGATAAAAGCGTTCAGGATGAGTCATACGGACCCCAGCTATTCATAGCGCTATTTAGTACCAGCTTGGCGCTATTGATTTTCATACCTTACGTAAAATATGGCTTACGTATTTCACGTTTGGAAATGTTCACATCCCGCCATTTGCTAGTACGCTTCAACCGAATTACCCAACAGGTCTACCTGCATCGTCCGACGTCCTGTGGGGGTATCGCCACACTTCCCTGGCACGGCGTCACCTCCAGTGGCTCAGATAAAAAATACGCTACAGCCGCAGGCGTAGGCCTTCCATTGGAACTCCTATGGCCGCCTTCATTCACCGGCACACTTCATCCAGAACTCGTCCACGTCGGCAAAGCCTCCAACAACTTTGCGGAGCAGCAATCCGAGTGGGAGTTCATCCGCCGCTTCATGGACGAGGGCCCTGAGGGCCTGCCGCGCCCGTCTATCACCTCGCATTTTCCCTGGCCCTGGCAAGCCTTCACGCCTCAATTCGAAGGCCTGACCCACTACTTTCGAAAATCCTCTCGAATCACCAAACTCGGCCTGGTCTTGATCTCGCCCGCCTTCCTGATCATCGGCACCGGCCATTGGCTAAGCCTGATGCTGTGCTGGAAACCGCGCTGGCCCAGGATCATTCGTGAAGCCGGTTTGCCCGGAAAACCCGTCCCGCCGCTGACCACACTTGATGATTATCCACCCGCTATCCAAGCACGGTTGCGTGAAAACGCTTACCTATGGGCTACTCGCCCAGGCAAACGCCCGCAGAGAAAGAAACGCACCTCTACCCGTAAGCCAAAGACCGAAATGGCCACCGCGTGCCTACAAAACGATATCTCCGGTGAAACACATCGTGCGGACGGCTCATCGGGCTGATATCAACTTGAAGTTTTTCTCTTGGCTATGATCACTCCACATGGGTTATTCACTGAACGCGGCTTCCAGCCATGTGTATTGTGCTGTTGATCTTCGCGACTTCAGCAGGCCGAACGCAGCCTGTGCGTAGGGCACGGCTCTGAAGCGGCAAGCTGCGGCGCCTGAACGATTGCGCGGTCAGCAACAACAGCAAAAAGATGCCGCCACGACGCTACCCTTTCATACGAGGCATCTCGATGCGATGCTCGTGCACGCGCCGATACAATGTCGCACGCGAAATGCCCAACGCCTGGGCAGCCTCGGCGGGCTTCCAACGATGCCGGATCAACGCATCCAGCAATCGTTGCCGCGCCGGGCAGGACGCCTCGCTCGTGACTCGGCCAACCTCCTGCCCACGGACTTCCTCAGGCAGGTCAAGCAGGCGCAGCTGCCCACCCTCGTTCACAGCGCACGCATAACGCAACACCTGCCGCAACTGGCGCAGGTTCCCCGGCCAGCGGTACTCCAGCAACGCCTGCAAGGCATCGTCGGCTAGCGCCACGCTCACGCCACACGCGTCGGCCTCTTCGGCCAGCAACTGGTGAATGAGCCCCAGCCGGTCTTCGCGCTCGCGCAGCGCCGGCAACGCGAAGCGGGCGTTGGCCAGGCGAAAATACAAGTCCTCACGAAACTGTCCCTGCTCCACCCTCGCCGCCAGGTCGCGGTGCGTGGCGCAGATCACCTGAATGTCCACGCGCTGGCGCCGCGCAGCCCCCAAGGGGGCTACCTCACCTTCTGCCAGTACCCGCAACAGTCGGGTCTGCAGGCTCAGTGGCATGTCGCCAATCTCGTCCAGAAACAGCGTGCCGCCATCGGCCTGGTGTACAAGCCCTTGCATACCCTTGCTCGAAGCCCCGGTAAAGGCGCCCGCGACATAACCAAACAACTCGCTCTCGATCAGGTTCTCGGGGATGGCGGCGCAGTTGAGCGTGACGAACGGGCCGGTGCCGCGCTTGCTTTGCTGATGCACCTGGCGAGCAAAAACTTCCTTGCCTGTACCCGTCTCACCCTGCACCAGCACTGCAAGGTTACAGTCCTTGACCCGTGTGGCCAGGCGCAAGTGTTGTTCGATGCGCCGGTCCAAGCCTTGCAGCAAGGGCTCGACCGGCTGCTTGCGCTGGGGGGCGCTGACCCGGCCATACAGCTCGCCCAACCCTGGCAGACGTTGCGCAGACGCGTTGCTGACCCGTCGCAATTGCTCTTGGTCGAACAGCTCACCAATGTGAGCAGGCAAGCGTCCCAGGCGCTGCATCAGGCGTTGCCGTGTCAGGCTGTTCATCGCCTGCAGGCGACCGTCGGCGTCCCAGGCCAGTAGATAGTCAGGCTGGCTTTCCACGTAGCCTGGGGTGCCGTGGGCACGCATCACCCAGTGGCCTTGGGCGCTGTGCATGAAAAAGGCGTTCTCGATTTCGCGTGCGGTCTGCTCGACCAATTGCCGGATCAGGTGCTGGCTGCGGCGGTCGTCGGGCGAGCGCAGCGCAGAGACGTCCAGCACCCCCAGCAACTCGCCAAAGGGGTCGAAAACAGGCGCCGCGCTACAGGTCAGACCGATGAAGGCAGCGCGAAAGTGATCGCGCTTGTGCACGGTGACCGGTGCCTTGGTGGTCAGCACCGCCGCTACCCCGCAGGTACCCTCTTCTCCTTCCGACCAGCAGGTGCCCAGGTACAGGCCGGCCTTGCGGCAGTCAGTGCGAATGGCCGACTCGACCCGGTAATCGATGGTGCGGCCCTGGGCATCGGTCAGCAGCACGCAGTAGTCGGCCTCGCGCACCTGTTCGTGCAAGCGTGCCACGGCATCCCCGGCAATGCGCAGGAACAGCTCCGAGCGCTCTCGGCATTCGTTGAGCAGGGCCTGGGAAAGGATACGCGGCCCTTGCTCGGAGGCGGGATCGAGACGGTACAGCTCCATGGAGCGACGCCAGGAATCGAGGATCAACGGCGGTACTGGCGCCTGGGGCAGACGGTCGGCGTTCTTCAGTACCCTGCTGACGCAGTCGACATGAGCGCGGGAGTTCGCGGCAAGCATTCGGGCCCTCCGGTTCTCGTTGCTGTTCTTGTGGTTGTGCAGCCATTAAGCGCCTGCGCGCAGGCATGGACAAGCACGGTGTGATCAAAGGTGTGATTGAGACGCAGCGTCTCAGCGTCTCGCCGCACAACGCCCAGAGCGGCACCTGGCGTCTCAGCACGGCGACCCGCCTGGCAGCAGGCAAGACGATCCCAGGCCTCTGCGGCGGGCCTTTGCGGGATTTCATTCAGAGCTGGCACCGCGCTTGCTCTTGTCCTTGCAAACAAGAACACGAGGTGCGCCATGCCGCTACCCGCCCCACTGGTCGGCATCATTGCCAACCCTGCTTCAGGCCGAGACCTGCGTCGCCTGACAGCCACTGCCGGCTTGTACTCCAGCACTGACAAAGCCGCTGCCATCGCGCGCCTGCTCGCCGCATTCGGCGCAACAGGTGTCGGCCACGTGCTGATGCCCAGCGACATGACTGGCATCGCCGCCGCCGTGGTCAAAGCCTGCACCGGGCCGATGGCGCGCGATCAACACTGGCCTGCCCTCGAGATACTCGACCTGCCGCTGACCCAGACCGTCAGCGACACCCGCCTTGCCACGCGCAACATGGTGGCGCGGGGGGTGTCGCTGATCGCTGTGCTGGGGGGCGACGGTACGCACAAGGCCGTCGCGGCAGAAGCTGGCGACGTACCCTTGCTGACCTTGTCCACCGGCACCAACAACGCCTTCCCGGAGCTGCGCGAAGCCACCAGTGCGGGCCTTGCAGGCGGCCTGGTGGTCAGCGGCAAGGTGCCAACCTCCATCGGCCTGCGCCGCAACAAACGCTTGCTGGTCAGGGTGCCCCAACAGCAACTGAGCGAATGGGCGCTGGTGGAGGTCGCGGTATCGCCTCAACGTTTCATCGGTGCGCGGGCCCTGAGCCGCAGCGAGGACCTGAGCGAAATCTTCGCCTGCTTTGCCGAGCCCCACGCCATCGGCTTGTCGGCACTGTGCGGCCTGTGGAGCCCGGTCTCGCGGCAAGCGCCTCACGGCGCCTGGGTGCGCCTGGGCGAAAACGCCGGGCAGGCGCTGCTGGCCCCCGTGGCACCCGGCGTGCTGCAAGCCTGCGGCATTACTGCCTCGGGCTACATGGCGCCTGACGCGCCGTACCGCCCGGTCCTCGTCCAGGGCACCTTGGCGCTGGACGGCGAGCGGGAAATCGAATTCTGCGCCCATGACACCCCCACCATCACCCTCGATCACCTGGGCCCTTTGAGTGTGGACGTGCAGGCGGTGCTCACGCATGCCGCCCAGCATCGTCTGCTGGCTGTACCCCTGGGCCACCCGCTGCACCCCGCGACCCGTTGAGACAACCCCGGAGAACAACAAGATGTCCAATCAACCGAGTTCCGCACAACTGCTGCATGCCTATGAAGTGATGCGCACCATTCGTGCCTTCGAAGAACGCCTGCACGTCGAGTTCGCCACAGGCGAAATACCCGGCTTCGTCCACCTTTACGCGGGTGAAGAGGCCAGCGCGGCGGGGGTGATGGCCCACCTGCGCGACAGCGACTGCATCGCCTCCAACCATCGCGGCCATGGCCACTGCATCGCCAAGGGCGTGGATGTGTACGGGATGATGGCCGAGATCTACGGCAAGAAGACCGGGGTCTGCGGCGGCAAGGGCGGCTCGATGCACATTGCCGACCTGGGCAAGGGCATGCTCGGCGCCAACGGTATCGTGGGCGCCGGCGCACCGTTGGTGGTGGGCGCTGCGCTGGCAGCCAAGCTCAAGGGCCGCGACGATGTGTCCGTGGTCTTCTTCGGAGATGGCGCCTCCAATGAAGGCGCGGTGTTCGAAGCCATGAACATGGCCGCGATCATGAACCTGCCGTGCATCTTCGTCGCCGAGAACAATGGTTATGCCGAAGCCACGGCGTCCAACTGGTCAGTGGCCTGCGATCACATAGCCGACCGCGCGGCCGGCTTCGGCATGCCAGGGGTCACCATCGACGGTTTTGATTTCTTCGCGGTTCACGAAGCCGCCGGTGCCGCCATCGAGCGCGCACGTTCCGGCCAGGGGCCGTCGCTGATCGAGGTCAAGCTCAGCCGCTACTACGGTCACTTCGAAGGCGATGCGCAAACCTACCGCGCGCCCGATGAGGTGAAGAACTTGCGCGAAACCCGTGACTGCCTGCTGCAGTTCCGCGACAAGACCGTGCGCGCGGGGCTGCTCGAAGCAGGGCAGCTGGACAGCATCGACGCCCGCGTCGAGGACCTGATCGAGGACGCCGTGCAACGCGCCAAGTCCGACCCCAAGCCACAACCTGCCGACCTGCTCACCGACGTCTACGTCGCCTATCCCTGAGCCGCTCAGAACAAGAACAACAGGAGAACCACCATGGCAAGAAAGATCAGTTACCAGCAGGCCATCAACGAAGCCCTGGCTCAGGAGATGCGTCGTGACGATACCGTGTTCATCATTGGCGAAGATGTGGCCGGCGGTGCAGGCGCGCCAGGCGAAGACGATGCCTGGGGTGGCGTGCTGGGCGTGACCAAGGGCTTGTACCACCAGTTTCCAGGCCGCGTGCTGGATGCGCCCCTCTCGGAGATCGGCTACGTAGGCGCTGCCGTTGGTGCGGCCACCCAGGGCTTGCGCCCGGTCTGCGAACTGATGTTCGTCGACTTCGCCGGCTGCTGCCTGGACCAGATCCTCAACCAGGCGGCCAAGTTTCGCTACATGTTCGGCGGTAAGGCCGTGACGCCGCTGGTCATGCGCACCATGTACGGTGCCGGGCTGCGCGCCGCGGCCCAACATTCGCAAATGCTCACCTCGCTGTGGACGCATATCCCAGGCCTGAAGGTGGTGTGCCCGTCCTCACCGTATGACGCCAAGGGCCTGCTGATCCAGGCCATCCGCGACAACGACCCGGTGATCTTCTGCGAGCACAAGCTGCTGTACAGCATGCAGGGCGACGTACCGGAAGAGGTGTACACGGTGCCGTTCGGCGAAGCCAACTACCTGCGCGATGGCAGCGATGTCACCTTGGTGACGTATGGCCGCATGGTGCATGTGGCCATGGAAGCCGCCAACAACCTGGCCCGCCAGGGCATCGACTGCGAAGTCCTGGACCTGCGCACCACCAGTCCACTGGATGAAGACAGCATCCTTGAGAGTGTCGAGAAGACCGGGCGCCTGGTGGTGATCGACGAGGCCAACCCCCGTTGTTCGATGGCCACGGACATCAGCGCCCTGGTGGCGCAGAAGGCATTCAGCGCGCTGAAAGGGCCCATCGAAATGGTGACGGCGCCGCACACGCCCGTTCCGTTTTCCGACGCCCTGGAAGACCTGTATATCCCCGACGCTGCCAAAATCGAAGCAGCCGTGCGCACCGTCCTCGACGCTACAAGGAGCGCCGCATGAGCCAGATCCATACCCTGACCATGCCCAAATGGGGCTTGTCGATGACCGAAGGCCGGGTAGACACCTGGCTCAAACAGGAAGGCGACGTCATCACCAAGGGCGACGAAGTGCTGGACGTGGAGACGGACAAGATCAGCAGCAGCGTCGAGGCGCCGTTCAGTGGCGTGCTGCGCCGCCTGGTGGCCAAGCCGGATGAGACCCTGCCGGTAGGTGCGCTGTTGGCCGTGGTGGTTGAAGGCGAAGCCGACGACGCCGACATCGACGCTGTGGTACAGCGCTTCCAGGCCGAGTTCGTGGCCGAAGGTAGCACCGACCAGGCCCAAGGCCCGGCGCCTCAGAAAGCCGAGGTGAAGGGGCGCTTGTTGCGTTGGTTCGAATTGGGCGAAGGCGGGACGCCCTTGGTGCTGGTACATGGCTTTGGCGGCGACCTCAACAACTGGCTGTTCAACCACCCTGCCCTGGCCACCGATCGACGCGTGATCGCCCTCGACCTGCCGGGCCATGGCGAGTCGGCGAAAGCCTTGCAGCGCGGTGACCTGGAGGAACTGAGCGAAACGGTGCTGGCCCTGCTCGATCACCTGGACCTTCCCCGGGCGCACCTGGTCGGCCACTCCATGGGCGGCGCGGTTTGCCTGGGCCTTGCGCGCCTGGCACCGCACCGGGTGGCCAGCCTTGGTCTGATCGCCAGCGCGGGTCTGGGCGAGGCGATCAATGGGCAATACCTGCAAGGGTTCGTCGCGGCAAGTAGCCGCAACGCCCTCAAGCCGCAGATGGTGCAACTGTTCGCCGATCCAGCCCTGGTCACGCGGCAGCTGCTCGAAGACATGCTCAAGTTCAAGCGTCTTGAGGGCGTAGACCAGGCGCTGCAGGTGCTGGCCTCGGCCCTGGCCGAGGGCGATCGGCAACGCCACGACCTGCGCGGCGTCCTGGGCCAGCACCCCGCCCTGGTGATCTGGGGCGGCAAGGACGCGATCATTCCGGCCAGTCACGCCCAGGGCCTGGAAGCCCAGGTGGTGGTCATGCCGGACGCTGGCCACATGGTGCAGATGGAGGCCGCCGACGCGGTCAACCAGCACCTGCTCGCTTTCCTGCGCAGCCATTGACCCTCCCTGGCTTCTGGAGATTCCTATGAACGACTTGAGCAACCCACACATGCGCGCGGCGGTCTGGCACGGGCGCAACGACATCCGCGTCGAGCAGGTGCCTCTCCCGGCCGATCCTGCACCTGGGTGGGTGCAGATCCAGGTGGACTGGTGCGGCATCTGCGGCTCGGACCTGCACGAATACGTGGCCGGGCCGGTCTTCATCCCGGTAGACGCGCCACATCCTCTTACCGGTATTCAGGGCCAGTGCATCCTTGGCCACGAGTTCTGCGGCCGGATCGCCAAGCTCGGCGCAGGGGTCGAGGGCTATGCGGTGGGCGATCCGGTGGCGGCGGACGCCTGCCAGCACTGCGGGACCTGTTATTACTGTACCCATGGGATGTACAACATCTGTGAGCGACTGGCGTTCACAGGGCTGATGAACAATGGCGCCTTCGCCGAGCGGGTCAATGTGCCGGCCAATCTGCTCTACCGGCTGCCGCCCGGTTTTCCAGCGGAGGCAGGGGCGCTGATCGAACCGCTGGCGGTCGGCATGCACGCGGTGAAAAAAGCGGGCAGCCTGCTGGGCCAGACCGTGGTGGTGGTGGGCGCCGGTACCATCGGGCTGTGCACCATCATGTGCGCCAAGGCGGCAGGCGCGGCGCGGGTGATCGCCTTGGAAATGTCTTCGGCGCGCAAGGCCAAGGCATTGGAAGTGGGCGCCAGCGTGGTCCTGGACCCTAACCAGTGCGATGTGTTGGCCGAGGTTCGCGTGCTCACCGCCGGGCTGGGGGCTGACGTGAGCTTCGAGTGCATCGGCAACAAGCACACGGCCAAGCTGGCCATCGACACCCTTCGCAAGGCCGGCAAGTGTGTGATGGTGGGGATTTTCGAAGAGCCGAGTGAATTCAACTTCTTCGAACTGGTGTCCACCGAGAAGCAGGTGATCGGCGCCCTGGCCTACAACGGCGAGTTCGCCGACGTGATCGCCTTCATCGCCGATGGTCGGCTGGACATACGCCCGCTGGTGACCGGCCGCATCGGGCTGGAGCAAATCGTCGAGCTGGGGTTCGAGGAACTGGTGAACAACAAGGAGGAAAACGTGAAGATCATTGTGTCGCCGGGATTGGGTCGCTAAGCGCACGGTATCGAAGCTCCCTCTAGAGCGGCCTTGCCGGTCCGGCGCCCCGGCAAGGCCGCTTCTACCCAAGGCCCCCACAGCTTGCAAACGTGGCGCAAAGCCCCCTCGCCCCGCCCGCACCACTCGCTGTTTCAGGCGCCCGATCTGAGTCATAATCGGCGCACTCACTGCCCGGTCCTCGCCATGCGTCCACTGCTTCCCCTGACCCTGCTCCTGTTGCTCGCTGCCTGTGGGGATGGCGAATCCCTGAGCCCACCCGATGCACGCCTGCCGGACGGCGGCCGCTACCGTGGCCAGGTGGTCGACGGCTTGCTGCAGGGCCAAGGACGTATCGATTACCCCAATGGCAGCTGGTATGCCGGCGGCTTCAAGGACGGCTTGTGGCACGGTCAGGGGGAATGGCATGGGCAGAACGGCGAAGTCTACCGCGGCCAGTTCGCCGCTGGCCTGTTCGAAGGGCTTGGCGACCTGACCACTCCGGGTAGCCACTATGCGGGTACCTTCCGCCATGGCAGGCGCGATGGCGAAGGCACCCTCAAGCAGACCGGGCAAACCTACCGCGGGCAGTTCAAGGACGACCTCTACGACGGCGCAGGCGAACTGGAGCTGGCCGACGGCAGTCGCTACCGGGGCCTGTTCGCCAAGGGCAAGCCCAACGGCGCCGGCGTGCGCAGCGACGCCAGCGGTAATCAGTTCAGCGGCAGGTTCGTGGATGGCCAATTGCAAGGCACTGGCACCTACGACAGCGTCGAAGGCGAGCAGTACATCGGCGAGTTCAAGGACAACCGCCTCGAAGGCCGCGGGCGCTATGAAAACGCCGAAGGCGACGTGTGGATCGGTCAGTTCAAGGACGGTTCGCTCAGCGGCGAGGGTGAAATGCTGGGCAGCGATGGCAGCCATTACAAAGGCACCTTCCTCGACTGGCGCATGTCGGGCCAGGGCAGCCTGCAACTGGCGGATGGCAGTCAATATGTGGGCCACATGCTCGATGATGCCTACCACGGGCAGGGGCGCCTGACGCTGGCTGACGGCAAGGTACAAGCCGGTATCTGGGCCAATGGCGTTCGGGTCCGCGATGAACACGGCACCTTGCTGCCGGACCCGCTCGACATGGCACTGCTCAATCAAGGGCGCTTGCTGAAGGAAGCCTTGGCCGCCGTGCCCCGGTCCCAGCCGGCGGTCGAGCTGTACAGCCTGGTGGTGGGTGGCGACGGGCAGCAGAGCGTTTTTCTGCGCGAAGCCGATTACGTGAGCAACCTGCTGAAAGTACGCTTTGGTGCCAAAGGGCAGGTGACGCTGGTCAACCATCGCGACTTCATGGCGACGCGCCCCATGGCCACGCGGCAGAGCATCACCCGCGCAGCCAGCACCCTGGCCGAGCGCAGCGGCCCGGAAGACCTGCTGTTTATCTACCTCACCAGCCACGGCAGTCAGGACCACCAACTGGTCCTCGATCAACCACGCCTGCAACTGGCCGATATTTCCGCCGACGAGTTGGCCGATGCACTGGCCCCCTTGAAAAATCGTGACAAGGTCATCGTCATTTCCGCGTGTTATTCCGGTGGTTACATCGATGCCCTGAAGGACTCGCGCACACTTCTGATGACAGCAGCCCGAGCCGACCGGGTTTCCTTCGGTTGCTCGGAAGAAGCCGACTTCACCTATTTTGGCGATGCCCTTTTCGCGCAGGCGCTGAACCAGACGGACGATCTGAAACAGGCGTTTGAACTGGCGCGCACCCGCGTTGCCGAACGTGAACGAAACGAAGGCTTCGAAGCGTCCGAGCCGCAGCTGTGGGCACCGCCAAACGTACTGGAGCACTGGCAGCGCCTACGCCGGCATCAAGCCGAAGAGGCCTTGCGCAATACGACACAGGCCGCGGTGGGGGCACAGGCGAAAACGCCGCGCACCCACTAAGCTTGTGTGTAACAAGGGAGAGACATCATGTACTTGACGCCTCAGCATGTCTTGCTTGCCGGAGCGACCGGCCTGACTGGCGAGCACCTGCTCGACCGCCTGCTCAACGAGCCCACCATCACCCGGGTGCTGGCGCCTACACGCCGGCCTTTGGCAGAACATCCACACTTGGAAAACCCCGTGGGCGATCCGGCTGTCTTTTTACCCCAGCTGGAGGGCCGCGTGGACATTGCCTACTGCTGCCTGGGCACGACATTGAAGCAGGCAGGCTCGGAGTCTGCATTCAAGGCCGTGGACCTGGACATGGTGGTGGCCTTCAGCAAGCGAGCCCGCGAGATGGGGGCCAGGCACTTGCTGGTAATCAGTGCCGTGGGTGCCGACCCGACATCCTCGATCTTCTACAACCGCGTCAAAGGTGAGATGGAAGAAGCCCTCAAAGCCCAGGACTGGCCTCAACTGACCATCGTCCGCCCGTCGCTGTTGCTCGGGGAACGCACCGAGCCAAGGCTCACTGAAACCCTGGCCGCTCCCTTTTCCAAGCTGATTCCTGGCAAGTACCGGGGCATAGAGGCCTGCACCCTGGCGCGAGCGCTGTGGCGCCTGGCGCTGGAGGAAGAGGACGGTATCCGGATCGTGGAGTCGGACGAGTTGCGCAAGTTGGGGAAAAACTGAGCCGCTGCCTGCTCGCAAGCGGCTAGGTGCAGCCCTCAGAAGCCGCCGCTGCCGTGATAGTAGATGCCGGCGGCAGCTGGCAGGGTCAACGGCAGTAACAAGGTATCGAGCAGAAAACTCGCCGGCAGATCGAGGGAGGCGAACCGAGGCGCCTCGACGCCGAAGCGGGCCTGGGGGCAACAGCCACCGCTGATCGCATACCAATCCAGCCGGGTGCCTGCATAGACCACGGGCGCCCCTGGCTTGGTGCCATCCAGGGTGCGTACCGTGGCGCACCCACCAAGCATCAACACAGCCAATGTCCCGGCCAGCCCTCTTTTCAATCATCCACCCCATAGTGATGTTCACCCCAACGCGGCAGCATGTCCTGAGGGATGTTCAGCAGGTTGAGGATGCGCGCCACCACGAAGTCGACCAGATCGTCGATGGTCTGTGGCTGATGATAGAAGCCAGGCGAGGCCGGTAGCATCACCGCACCCATCTGCGACAGCTTGAGCATGTTCTCGAGGTGAATGGTAGAAAACGGCGCCTCACGAGGCACCAGGATCAACTGCCGACGCTCCTTGAGGGTGACATCGGCAGCCCGCTCGATCAGGTTGTTGCACGCACCGGTGGCGATCGCCGACAGCGTGCCGGTGGAGCACGGCACCACCACCATGGCCGCCGGTGCGCCGGAACCCGAGGCCACGGGCGACATCCAGTCTTCCTTGCCGTACACCCGAATTTGCCCGTCGGCAGCCCCGGTGTACTCGGTCAGAAACGCCTGCATCGCCTGCGGCTTGGCAGGCAGCAGGACGTCGGTTTCGGTCGCCATGACCAGCTGTGCCGCCTTGGAAATCAGAAAGTGCACCTCCCGATCTTCGCGCACCAGGCAATCGAGCAGGCGCAGGCCGTACTGCGCACCCGACGCCCCGGTCATCGCCAGGGTAATGCGTTGCGGCCCGTTCACTTGAGCGCCTCGGCCAGCTTGCCGTGCAGGCCGCCAAAGCCGCCGTTGCTCATGATCACCACCTGGGTACCGGGTCGCGCCTGGCGCTTGACCTGCTCAATGATCGCCTCGAGGCTGTCGGCCACTACGCTGGGGACTTTGCATTGCGCGGCCGTGGCTGCCAGGTCCCAACCCAGGTTGGCCGGGGCATACCAGATCACCTGGTCAGCATCGTTGACGCTTTCAGGCAGGCCATCGCGGTGCGCGCCCAGTTTCATCGAATTGGAGCGCGGCTCGATGACGGCGATCACCGCTGCATCACCCACGCGCTTGCGCAGGCCGTCCAGGGTGGTGGCGATGGCCGTGGGGTGATGGGCGAAATCATCAAAGATGGTCACGCCTTGCACTTCGGCGACCTTTTCCATGCGCCGCTTGACGCTCTTGAACGCACTGAGGCCCTCGATGCCCATCGCCGGTGCCACGCCAACGTGACGAGCGGCCGCCAGGGTCGCCAAGGCGTTGGCCACGTTGTGCTGACCGGTCAGGGCCCACTCCACCACGCCTTGCACGTGCCCGTCGAACAGCACCTCGAAACGCGATCCGTCCGGGCTGAGCAGGCGTGCCTGCCACTGACCGCCGTCACCGGTGGTCTGCACGGGCGTCCAGCAGCCCATCTCGATGACCCGGGCCAGCGCGTGTTCGGACGTGGGATGGATCACCAGCCCTTCGCTGGGGATGGTGCGCACCAAGTGATGGAATTGACGCTCGATGGCAGCAAGGTCAGGGAAAATGTCGGCGTGGTCGAATTCCAGGTTGTTCAGGATTGCCGTGCGCGGATGGTAATGCACGAACTTCGAGCGCTTGTCGAAGAAGGCGCTGTCGTACTCGTCCGCTTCGACCACGAAGAACGGCGTATCACCCAGCCGCGCCGATACGGAGAAATTCTGCGGCACCCCACCGATCAGGAACCCAGGGCTCATGCCGGCATGCTCGAGCACCCAGGCCAGCATGCTGCTGGTGGTGGTTTTGCCGTGGGTACCGGCGACTGCCAACACCCAGCGACCCTGCAGCACATGGTCGGCCAACCACTGCGGGCCCGACACATAAGGCAGGCCTTTGTTGAGCACATGCTCCACCGCCGGGTTGCCACGGGACATGGCGTTGCCAATGACGACCAGATCGGGAGCCGGCTCCAGCTGGGCAGGGTCATATCCCTGAGTCAGCTCGATGCCCTGGGCCTGGAGCTGGGTGCTCATCGGCGGATAGACGTTGGCGTCCGATCCGGTGACGCGGTGGCCAAGTTCCTTGGCCAGCACCGCCAGCGAGCCCATGAAAGTGCCGCAAATACCGAGAATGTGAATGTGCATGGTCGACCTCGCAAAACTTCGAGGCAGGGTAGCCCAGGGCGCGACAAATCGCACCCGCTGTTTCGTTACAAGGGCCGACTGATGCCATGCTTGCGCAGTTTGCGATACAGCGTGTTACGGCTGATGCCCAGATGTTCAGCTACCCGGGTAAGCTGCCAATGCCGGGCCTCGAGAACGGCCAGCAGCGCATGGCGTTCGGCCGCCTCCAATGTGGTCTTGTTCCCAGGTACCGATGAACCCTCATTCGGCAAGCCCGACATGGCCACGGGCGCTGCGTCTTGCCCACGCGGCGTACGCACCACGGCAGGCAAGTCTGCCAGCGTGACGCGACCCTCGTCGCACAGGGCTGCCAGGGTGCGCAGTACGTTGCGCATCTGCCGCACGTTACCAGGCCAGGGGTAGTCCAGCAGTGCCTGACGCGCCTGGGGTTCGAGCTCGATCAGCTGGCCCTGGGTTTCCTGGCTCAGCAGCACGTCCAGCAACTGCGCTTTGTCGCTGCGCTCGCGCACGGCAGGCAATGCGACTTCGAGCCCATTGAGGCGGTAGTAAAGATCTTCACGGAACGTACCCTGGGCCACTCGTTGCAACAGGTCCCGGTGGGTGGCACTGATGATGCGTACATCCACAGCCTGCGGCTCGCCGCCGATTGGCACCACCTGCCGCTCTTCGAGCACGCGCAGCAGCCGCGTTTGCAGATCCAAGGGCATGTCGCCGATCTCGTCGAGCAGCAAGGTACCGCCGTCGGCCTGCAGCAGCTTGCCGCGCATGCCCTCCTTGCGCGCCCCGGTGAAGCTGCCGGCCCGATAGCCGAACAACTCGCTTTCGATCAGGCTTTCGGGGATGGATGCACAGTTGATGGCCACGAAGGGCTTGTCCCGGCGTTCGCTGGCCTGATGCACGGCCTGGGCGAAGGCTTCCTTGCCGCAGCCCGTCTCTCCACTCAGCAGCAGCGGTACATTGCGCTCGAACACCCGCACACTGCGGCGAAAATCGTGTTGCAGCGCCGGGTCCAGCAGGCAGACCTGCGCAGGCTGCCGGACGACGCGGCGCGCATGCCCGGCGGGCACGGTCCAGACCGGCGTACGTGCCTGGCCACGCAGGCTGGCGAACAGCTGCCGCCCGTCCAGGGTCAGCAGCGGCCAGGCTGCGCTGCCATCGGGCATGGCACGGCTGAACAGCTCGTCATGGGTGCAGGCGAAAAACTGCTCCAGGGTCTGCCCTTCCACGCCGGCGCGCACGCGGCCCAGCAGGTTCAGCGCACTCTGGTTGGCCGCGCAGATACGGCCATCGCCGTCGACTGCCAGCAGCCCCTCGCTGAACAGCCCGACCGACTCGGCCTGCAGGTGAAAACGCAGCAGCCAGTGGTGCTCGAACTGGCGCATGAAATAGCAGCTTTCGATCATCTTGGCCGACAGGGTCACCATGGCCATGGTGTGGAATTCGCTTTGGCGCGAGACGTCGGGCCGCGCTGAAGACACATCCAGCACGGCCAGCAAGTGCCCGTGAGGGTCGAACACCGGGCTGGCCGAACAGGTCAGCCCCGTATGCCGCCCACGAAAGTGTTCGTGCTGGTGAATGGTCAACGCCTGGCGTTCGACCAGGCAGGTGCCGATGCCGTTGGTGCCCTCTCGCGCCTCGCTCCAGTCAGCGCCCAGCCACAGCCCGGCCTGCTCGAAGCTGCGCCGCTCGGTAGGAGCGGTGACGCAATTGAGGATCACACCACGGGCATCGGTGAGCAGCACCGCATGGCCGGCACCGGAAAGCTGCTGGTGCAGGCTGTTCATTTCCTGATCGGCGATTTGCAGCACCTGGCGCATGCGTTCGCGGCTTTCCAGCAGGCGGCCATGCTCGAGGACCACCGGGGCTTCGGCCAGCGCGGGATCCAGATGATAGTCCTCCAGGCAGCGCAGCCAGGAGCGGGCAATGGACGGGTCGCTGCCGCCTTCGACACCGCCGCCATGGGCGACCGTGTGCACTTGCCTGGCATGCCGGGTAAATGGATTGCTCTGCATTATTGTGGTTCTCCGCAGATAGAGGCTAAAGCCAGCATCCTCCACAGCAGGCCGGTTTGCAATGCACCCGCCACAAGGCGTGTCATCGACGGTACACAGTGTCACCCAAGCCTGTATCGAACACGGCACATCGCGGGTAGCCAGTGGGCGCTGTGCGGCGCCAACTGCTTGATTTCATTGAAGCGCAAAACGATGGCCCAACCTTTGCTCTACGCTTTGCACTCCACACAAACACAATAGCCAGGAGACACACCATGCGTTATGCACATCCCGGTACCGAAGGCGCGAAGGTTTCCTTCAAAAGCCGCTACGGCAACTACATCGGTGGTGAGTTCGTTCCTCCGGTAAAGGGTGAGTACTTCACCAACACATCGCCCGTGGACGGGCAGCCGATTGCCGAATTCCCCCGTTCCACCGCCGAAGACATCGACAAGGCCCTGGACGCTGCCCACGCCGCTGCCGATGCCTGGGGCCGCACGTCCGTCCAGGACCGCTCCAACGTGTTGCTGCGCATCGCCGACCGTATCGAGCAGAACCTCGAAGTGCTGGCCATCACCGAAACCTGGGACAACGGCAAACCCGTGCGGGAAACCCTCAATGCCGACATCCCGCTGGCCGTCGACCACTTCCGCTACTTCGCCGGATGCATCCGCGCCCAGGAAGGCGGCGCTGCGGAAATCAACGAAAGCACCGTGGCCTACCATATCCATGAGCCGCTGGGGGTGGTCGGTCAGATCATCCCGTGGAACTTCCCGATCCTGATGGCCGCCTGGAAACTCGCGCCGGCGCTGGCAGCAGGCAACTGCGTGGTGCTCAAGCCCGCCGAACAGACGCCACTGGGCATTACCGTGCTGGTGGAGCTGATCGGCGACCTGCTGCCCAAGGGCGTGCTGAACGTGGTGCAAGGCTATGGCCGTGAAGCGGGCGAGGCGCTGGCCACCAGCAAGCGCATCGCCAAGATTGCCTTCACAGGCTCCACGCCCGTGGGCTCGCACATCATGAAGTGCGCGGCCGAGAACATCATCCCGTCGACGGTGGAACTGGGCGGTAAATCGCCGAACGTGTACTTCGAAGACATCATGCAGGCCGAACCGAGCTTCATCGACAAGGCTGCCGAAGGCATGGTCCTGGCATTCTTCAACCAGGGCGAGGTGTGCACCTGCCCATCCCGAGCCCTGGTCCAGGAGTCGATCTACCCGCAGTTCATGGAAGTGGTGATGAAGAAGGTGCTGCAGATCAAGCGCGGCGACCCGCTGGACACCGACACCATGGTCGGTGCACAGGCCTCGCAACAGCAGTTCGAGAAGATCTTGTCTTACCTCGAGATCGCCCAGCAGGAAGGCGCCGAGCTGCTGACCGGGGGCAAGGTCGAGAAACTCGAAGGCGCGCTGGCCACCGGTTACTACATCCAGCCGACCCTGCTCAAGGGCAACAACAAGATGCGCGTGTTCCAGGAGGAAATCTTCGGCCCGGTGGTGAGCGTCACCACCTTCAAGGACGAGGCCGAAGCCCTGGCCATTGCCAACGATACCGAGTTCGGCCTGGGCGCCGGGGTCTGGACCCGCGACATCAACCGTGCCTACCGCATGGGCCGCGGCATCAAGGCCGGGCGTGTGTGGACCAACTGCTACCACCTGTATCCGGCGCATGCGGCCTTCGGGGGTTACAAGAAGTCCGGTGTTGGCCGTGAGACCCACAAGATGATGCTCGATCACTACCAGCAGACCAAGAACCTGCTGGTGAGCTACGACATCAACCCACTGGGCTTCTTCTAAGCCCTGCGCCGGTCTTTTCACCGGTTACGGTGCAAAGGCCGGCGTTGACTGGCCCTCTGTTCAGGGCGGTTGTCATGTACCAACCGCTCTGGCTCGCTTCCTGCAGTACAGATCACCATCGGCCCGAACCCCTTCCGGCCACCAAGAAAAAGAACAGGTGAAACCATGCCAAGCGAACAACCAGCCGGTAGCCCGGCAGGCTCTTCCGTAGATTTCGAGAAAGTCGGTTCCGACTATTTCCAACAGCGTGAACTCAAGAAAGGCGCCGCCGGCTGGGTGCTTCTGGTCGGCCTAGGCGTTGCCTACGTCATCTCCGGCGACTACGCCGGCTGGAACTTCGGCCTGGCCCAGGGTGGCTGGGGCGGCATGTTCCTCGCTACCCTGCTGATGGCCACCATGTACCTGTGCATGTGCTTCTCCCTAGCCGAACTGTCGTCGATGATCCCTACTGCCGGCGGTGGCTACGGGTTCGCCCGCAGCGCCTTCGGGCCCTGGGGCGGGTTCCTGACCGGCACCGCCATCCTGATCGAGTACGCCATCGCGCCGGCGGCCATTGCCACCTTCATCGGCGCCTATTGCCAGTCGTTGTTCGGCATCGGCGGCTGGATGATCTACCTGGCGTTCTACGTGGTGTTCATCGGCATCCACATCTTTGGCGTGGGCGAGGCGCTCAAGCTGATGTTCATCATCACCGCCATCGCCGCCGTTGCACTGGCCGTGTTCCTGGTGGCCATGGTGCCCCATTTTGATGCAGCCAACCTGTTCGACATCGCCGTCACCGATGCCGCAGGGGCCAGCAGCTTCCTGCCGTTTGGCTATGTAGGCGTGTGGGCAGCCATTCCCTATGCGATCTGGTTCTTCCTGGCAGTCGAGGGCGTGCCACTGGCTGCCGAAGAAACCAAGAACCCCAAGCGCGACCTGCCTCGCGGCCTGATTGGCGCGATGCTGGTGCTGGTGGCATTCGCCCTGCTGATCCTGATCGTCGGCCCCGGCGGCGCAGGCTCCGAAGCACTCAAGGCCTCCGGCAATCCGCTGGTCGAGGCGCTGGCCAAGGCTTACGGCGGTTCCACCTGGATGGGCAGCTTCGTCAACCTGGTGGGCCTGGCAGGCCTGATCGCCAGCTTCTTCTCGATCATCTATGCCTACTCGCGCCAGATCTTCGCGCTGTCGCGAGCCGGTTACCTGCCGCGCAAACTGTCCGAGACCAACAAGAGCAAGGCACCGGTCATGGCGTTGGTGATCCCAGGCATCATCGGTTTTGCCCTGTCGCTGACAGGTCAAGGCGACTTGCTCATCCTGGTTGCCGTGTTCGGGGCTACCTTGTCTTATGTACTGATGATGGCGGCGCACATCACCTTGCGCATCCGTCGCCCGAAGATGGAGCGCCCTTACCGCACCCCAGGCGGCATCTTCACCTCGGGCCTGGCCCTGGTGCTGGCCTGCATCGCCGTGGTCGCCGGCTTCCTGGTCGACCCGCGCGTGGTGATTGGCGCTGCCGTGATCTATGCGGTGCTGATTGCGTACTTTGCGTTCTACAGCCGTCACCACTTGGTAGCGGGCACGCCAGAAGAGGAATTCGCCGCGATCCAGAAGGCCGAAGAGGCCTTGCACTGATCGACGACACTCGCCGCGGGGCGCCCCGCGGCTTTGGAGAATCTGCATGGCAAGTTTCGTACACACCGTAGGCAACCTGGTCTATCGCTTCGACAGCCTCAGGGAAGTGATGGCCAAGGCCAGCCCGGCACGCTCCGGCGACTACCTCGCCGAGGTCGCGGCTTCAAGCGATGGCGAGCGTGTGGCTGCGCAAATGGCATTGGCCAACATTCCGCTCTCGCATTTTCTGAGCGAAGCGCTGATCCCCTACGAAGACGACGAAGTCACCCGCTTGATCATCGATACTCACGATGCACAGGCGTTCGCACCGGTCAGCCACCTGACCGTGGGCGGCTTGCGTGACTGGCTGTTGAGCGAGCAGGCCGACGAAAACAGCCTGCGCGCATTGGCGCCGGGCCTGACGCCGGAAATGGCGGCTGCCGTATCGAAGATCATGCGCGTCCAGGACCTGGTGCTGGTGGCCCAGAAGATCCGTGTCGTCACCCAGTTTCGCGGCACCATGGGCCTGCGCGGGCGCTTGTCGACGCGACTGCAGCCCAACCACCCTACCGACGAACCGGCCGGTATCGCGGCGAGCATTCTCGACGGCCTGCTGTACGGCAATGGCGATGCCATGATCGGCATCAACCCGGCCACGGACAGCACCGCCTCCATCTGCGCGCTGCTGGAAATGCTCGATGCCATCATCCAGCGCTACGACATTCCGACCCAGTCCTGCGTGCTCACCCATGTCACCACCTCGATCGAGGCGGTCAACCGGAGCGTGCCACTGGACCTGGTCTTCCAGTCCATCGCCGGCACCGAGGCGGCCAATGCAGGGTTTGGCATCAACCTGAACGTGTTGCAGGAAGGGTATGAAGCAGGGCTGTCGCTCAAGCGCGGTACTCTGGGGCAGAACCTGATGTATTTCGAAACCGGCCAAGGCAGTGCGCTGTCGGCCAATGCCCACCATGGTGTCGACCAGCAGACGTGTGAAACCCGCGCCTATGCCGTCGCCCGCCACTTCAAGCCGTTTCTGGTCAATACCGTGGTCGGCTTCATTGGCCCGGAGTACCTCTACAACGGCAAGCAGATCATTCGCGCGGGCCTTGAAGACCACTTCTGCGGCAAGTTGCTGGGCGTGCCGATGGGCTGCGACATCTGCTACACCAACCACGCCGAAGCCGATCAGGACGACATGGACACGCTGCTGACGCTGCTGGGGGTCGCCGGGATCAACTTCATCATGGGCATTCCCGGCTCGGACGACATCATGCTCAACTACCAGACCACGTCGTTCCATGACGCCCTGTATGCCCGCCAAACCCTGGGCCTCAAGCCTGGGCCTGAGTTCGAAGCATGGCTGGCACGGACCGGCATCTTCACCCAGGCCGACGGCCGGATACGCTTTGGTGACAACCTGCCGCCAGCCTTCCGGCAGGCCTTGGCACAGCTTGCATAGGAATCGCCGATCATGGACAACCGCACCCCCACCCCCGAAAACCCTTGGCTGGCCCTGCGCAACCTCACCCCCGCGCGTATCGCCTTGGGGCGCGTGGGCACCAGCCTTCCGACCAGTGCGCAACTGGACTTCCAGTTCGCCCATGCCCAGGCTCGGGACGCCGTGCACCTTCCATTCGACGTGGCTGAGCTGACCGCACAGCTCGATCAACGCGGGCGCGACAGCCTCGTGTTGCACAGCGCCGCAAGCGACCGTCATCAATACCTGCAGCGGCCCGACCTGGGCCGGCGCCTGAACGAGGATTCGGTCGCCACCTTGCGCCAGCATGCCCAGGCCAACCCCGGCGGGGTCGACTTGGCAATCGTGGTTGCCGACGGGCTGTCTGCCTTGGCGGTACACCGTCATACACTCCCGTTTCTGACGCGCCTTGAGGAGCAGGTCAATGCCAAAGGCTGGACCTGCGCGCCCATCTCCTTGGTTCAGCAAGGACGCGTGGCGGTGGCAGACGAGGTCGGCGAGCTGCTCGGGGCTCGCATGACCGTGATGCTGATCGGTGAGCGGCCAGGGCTCAGTTCACCGGACAGCCTGGGGCTTTACTTCACCTACGCCCCGAGGGTCGGGCTGACCGATGCCTACCGCAACTGCATTTCCAATGTTCGCCTGGAGGGGTTGAGCTACGGCATGGCCGCGCATCGGCTGCTGTACCTGATGCGTGAAGCCTGTCGGCGCCAGCTGTCAGGCGTGAACCTCAAGGATGAGGCTGAAGTTCACAGCCTGGAAAGTGACGAACTGGCCAGCCAGAAAGGTAATTTTCTGCTGGGCAAGGGCTGAGCACCTGCGCAGGAGGATGGCGGTGCCCCCGCTGCCCTGCTGCGCGCTACAGACGGGGGACTGAACACGCTCGTCGAAGCCTCCGTGCGTCGAACGTGGACGATGAACGATACCCATGGCCTCAGTGTCTGTCTGCCTTACTACAACGCGGCTCACGCCTTCCTACTGCCGTAATCCCTCGCTACAAACTGTGCGGGCGTGATCCTCACTTCGCCGTATAATGGCCCACTTGTCATGTGTGAAATTTCACTCCTCCAGGTAACCGAGCCTTCGACCCAGACCACAGGTGCTGTACATGGATTTCAACCCGCTGGACCTCATCCTGCATCTCGATGCGTACCTTGATCTGTTGGTCACCAATTACGGGCCCTGGATCTATGCCATTTTGTTTGCTGTCATATTTTGCGAAACCGGCCTGGTGGTGATGCCCTTCCTGCCAGGCGATTCCTTGCTGTTCATCGCCGGTGCAGTCGCTGCCGGCGGCGGCATGGACCCTGTCCTGCTGGCCGGGTTGCTCATGATCGCTGCCATCCTGGGCGACAGCACCAACTACGTGATCGGGCGAACGGCCGGTGAGCGCCTGTTCAGCAACCCGAACTCGAAGATTTTCCGCCGCGACTACCTGCAGCGCACTCACGACTTCTACGAGCGTCACGGCGGCAAGACGGTCACCATGGCGCGTTTTCTGCCCATCCTGCGCACGTTCGCGCCGTTCGTGGCCGGTATTGCCCGCATGCACTACCCGCGCTTTCTCGGTTTCAGCATTGCCGGTACGTTGCTCTGGGTAGGTGGCCTGGTCACGCTGGGGTACTTCTTCGGCAACGTGCCGTTCATCAAGCAGCACCTGTCGCTGATGGTAGTGGGCATCATCCTGCTGTCGCTGGTCCCGATGATTCTCGGCCTGCTGCGCACCCGCCTGGGCCGCACGGCCAAAGCGCACTGAGGCGCTTGGGCGGGCATGTGGTCGTTCAGCGCCTGGCGGCGCAAGCGCACGTTGGCGCGCTTCCCGATCAGCGTCCAGCAGTGGCAAGCCGTACGCGAGCGCTTGCCCATACTGGACGGTATCGACGAGGCCGAAGACCAATGGTTGCGCGAGGCCAGCATCCTGTTCCTGAACGAAAAGCACCTGACGTGCCTGCCAGGCGTCGAGCTCGACGATGAGCAACGCCTGGTACTGGCAGCGCAAGCTCAACTGCCGTTACTCCACCTGGGCGACCTGAACTGGTACCAGGGCTTTCACGAAATCATCCTCTACCCCGACGACTTCAAAAGCCCGCAGCGCCACCGGGACGCCAGCGGCGTGGAGCACGCCTGGGACGGCGAACACAGTGGCGAGGCCTGGCAGCAGGGCCCGATCATCCTGGCCTGCAATGGCGTATTCGGCAGCGGTGGCTGGGAAGCCTACAACCTGGTCATCCATGAGCTGGCGCACAAGCTGGACATGCTCAATGGCGATGCCAATGGCCTGCCTCCCCTGCACAGCGACATGCCTGTGCAACGCTGGGCGAATGCCATGCAACACGCCTTCGACGACCTCAACCGGCAACTCGATCGGGACCCGGAAGCCGACACGCCGATCGACCCTTATGCCGCCGAAAACCCCGCCGAGTTCTTCGCCGTAACCAGCGAGTACTTCTTCAGCGCCCCCGACCTGCTGCACCAGGCCTACCCCGAGGTCTACCAGCAACTGTCGCTGTTCTACCGGCAGAACCCGCTTGCACGCCTGACCCGGTTGCAAAGCGAGCATCCCGACAATCGCCATCCCCCCGTCTAGCGCCCGGTTCATTGGGCCAGACGTGGCATGCCCCGTCGGAATATGCCTATAATCGCCGCCACTTTTTTGGTCAAACACGGGGGCACTGCCCAATGAGCTACAGCAAGATTCCGGCGGGCAAAGACCTGCCGAACGACATCTACGTCGCCATCGAGATCCCGGCCAACCACGCGCCGATCAAATACGAGATCGACAAGGACAGCGACACGCTGTTCGTCGACCGTTTCATGGCCACCCCTATGTTCTACCCGGCCAACTACGGCTTCATCCCCAACACCCTGGCTGACGACGGTGATCCGCTGGACGTGCTGGTGGTTACCCCTTACCCAGTGGCCCCAGGTTCGGTCATCCGCGCCCGCCCGGTGGGTGTCTTGAACATGACCGACGATGGCGGCGGCGACGCCAAGGTCATCGCGGTCCCCCACGACAAGCTGTCGCAGCTGTACGTGGACGTGAAGGAGTACACCGACCTGCCTGCCCTGCTGATCCAGCAGATCGAGCATTTCTTTGCCAACTACAAAGATCTCGAGAAAGGCAAGTGGGTCAAGATCGAAGGCTGGGACGGCGCTGACGCCGCCCGCGCTGCGATCACCAAATCGGTTGAAGCCTACAAAGGCTGATCCTGATTGCACGAAAAACCCGCTTCGGCGGGTTTTTTTTGGCGCGCAATACGCTTCACAGCCAATCGCGGCGCAAGCGTCCTACAACGTCCTACACCCGCGTCTGACTGCCCTACGTTTCCCCTTTGCCCATCAACATCTTGTTCATACCCTTGGTGGCACCGTGCCGCTAAACTTTCCCCATGAACACATCTGGTGAACGTTTAAGAGCCCTTCTTCAGGAATGCGGACTGACCCCTGCCGACTTCGCCGCACAGCGCGGCGTGACGCCTCAGCACGTCAACAACTGGTTCAATCGCGGGGTCCCGCTGGCTCGCCTGGACGAGCTTGCCGACCTGTTCTGCGTGCACCGTCGCTGGCTGCGCACGGGTGAAGGCGCCAAGCATCCCAATGCCATCCTGCGCACCTGTCCGCCACGCCCTGTGCCGATAGATGCTCCCATTCCGCGTGCGGTTCATCGCGGGCGCGTAGTGCACGTGCCGTTCCACGAGGTGCGCAATGGCCTGCTGTGCAAGGTGTCGGGGCGTGCCTTGCGCCTGCCGGCCAACGCCCTGCGAATGCTGGGTGTCAAACACGACACGTCCATCTGCATGGCCATGCCAGGCGGCAACATGGCCCCCTTGATCCCCGTCGAAGCGACCCTGGCCATCGACATGAGCATGACCCAGATCGTGGAGGGCGAAACCTATGCCCTGCTGATCAATGGTGCGTTGCGCGTGCACAACCTGACCATGGGTGAGCACGGCACGCTTTACCTACACAGCCATGACCGGCACAACTATGCCGTCGAGCGCTTGACCCCCAGCCAGCGCCAGGCGCAAGGGCTAGAGATCCTGGGATGGGTCTATCACTGGTCCCATTTTCGACGGCAGCGGCCTGGCTGAAACACCCTGTGCCATTTTTTGCTGGGCATCAGGTGCATGCCCTTGTATGCTACGCGCACATCAGCCCCGACCGGCCCAAGCCGCAGTCCAGAGGGCTCGGCGATACCCCATACGGGCATCAGCCATCTCTTTCAGGCCTCTTTTGGCCACACCGTTAAGGCGATTGCGGCTTACCATAAATTAGTCGGAAGCGTCCCCGAGAAGCCGGCCACAAGCCGGCTTTTTAATGCCTGTTTTTCAGCCAGGAAAATGCGGCGAGACGCTCAGGCGGCGCCGCATTACCCGTCGGTACACGCCTCTAGAAATCGTAACGCGCACCCACCAGCACGCTGCGCGACGGGCCGTAGAAGTTGAACGTGGAAGTCGAACCCACCCGCGACAGGTAATCGCGATCGAACAGGTTGTTGACGTTGACGGTGGCAGTCAGCCTGGAGGTCACCGGGTAGGAAAGCATGGCGTCCACGGTGGCATAACCCGGCGCGTCGATGCGTACCCCGCCGTTTTCCGAGTGGAAATTGCTCATTGCCGAAACGCCGCCACCGATGGCCAGCCCGGTGAGTGCGCCACGGCTGATGGTGTATTTGCTCCACAGCGACGCCTGGTGGCGCGGCATGATGAAGAACGTGGTTTCGGCATCGCCCTTCACGGTTTCGGTGTCCATCCAGGTGTAGCCGCCTAGCAGCTCCCAGTTATCGGTCAGCTTGCCGCTGACTTCCACTTCCGCGCCCTTGACCCGTGTCTTGCCGGCAGCTACCGAGTCATTGGTCGCAACGCCTTCGCTGTCGTAACGGGTGGTGGCGCGGTTTTCGTCGGTCAGGCGAAACGCCGACAGGCGCGTGTTGAGCGCGCCACCAAAGTAGCTGCTCTTGATGCCCACTTCGTACTGCTCGCCTTCGCGTGGCTTGAGTACCCGGCCGTCGCCATCGGTTGCCGATTGCGGCTTGAACACCTGGGAATAGCTGGCATACAGCGCATGGTTTTCGGAAAGGTCATAGACTGCCCCCGCATAGGGTGTGAAATGACCATCGACCTGCTTGCTGTCGTCCGCAGTGACACCCGTCTTGAGGGTCGTGGTGTAGAAATCGCCGCGGTACCAACTGAACCGCCCACCGGCAATCAACGCCAGGCGCTCGACCGGGCGGAAGGTCACCTTGGAATACAAGCCGTACTCCTCTTCCTGCATGCCCGTCTCGGTCGTGTAGTTCGCAGCTGGTTTAGCGAACTGCTTGGGCGAGTAGGTGTTGACGTTGATGTTGCCCAGCGTCGTGGCCCCGTTCAGGTACTCGGTATCGTAGTTCTTGTAATCGCTGCCGACGACGAACTCGCTGACCTGGCCAAAGGTTTCGAAGGGCTGGCTGTAGCTGGCATCGACCGCGTAGGTGTCCTGGGTGAAATCACGTGCACTGGCGCGTTCGGAGTTTTTGCCCGTGGTAGGGTTCGTGGCCGTGAAGGCGTAGAGATAGTTGGTATCGCGGTGCGACCCGCGGGCAGCGATGCGGCCATAACCACCGTTGTCGAATCGATGGGTCAGCTCAGCGACCAGATCGGTGGTCTTGCCGTCGAACGCGTTCCAGTCTGCGCCCAGAAAGCGGGAATGGCTGAAGTCAGGGACCTTGCCGTCCAACGTTGCCGGGTAGCCGTTGTGCGGCGTGATGTTCTTGACCTCGTGGATCAGGCCGAACGACAAGGTGGTGGCCTCGTCCAGGTCGACATCGAGCGCGCCGTAGTAGCTGTTGCTGGTGTTGGCGTTGTAGTCGACTTCGCCATTGGTGTCGTCGCGCGAGGCGATGAAGCGACCGCGCACCCGTCCGTTTTCGTCCAGCGGCCCGCTCAGGTCCAGTTCCTGGTGATTGGTATCCCAGGTGCCGTAGTAACCCTCGACATGCCCCTGAAAGTCCGCCGTCGGCCGCTTGCGCACCATATTGACGATACCGCCCAGTTCGCTGGTGCTGCTGAATAGTCCGGCCGGGCCACGCATGATCTCGACACGGTCGAAGGCCACAAGCGATGGCACGGTTCCGAAGATGCTCGCCATCGGTGCTGGCAGGCCGTCGATGTTGAATTCGCTGTACTCATAGCCACGGGCGTAGATCGACGACCGACCACTGTCGTTGGTCAGGGTACGCAAGCCGGCCGTGTACTTGGCCAGGTCATCGAGGTGGACAAACTGCCGATCCTTGACGTAATCCTGGGTATAGACGGTGATCGACTGCGGGATGTCCTTCAAGGCGGCTGGCGTCTTGGTGCCCACGGTGGCGGCGTCCACGCTGTACCCGCCAGTGGCTTCGGAGGGCAGCATGTCGTATAGCCGATTGCCTTCGATGGTCAATGCAGGCAGGTCAAGGGGGTCATCGGCATTGACCACCACGGCTACGTCTTGCGCCAATGCCGAAAGTGAAAACGGCGCCACCAGCCCTGCCACCAGCCATCCCCGCACGCGCCGCGCGCGCCCTGCCCCACTGAGAACATTCATGCCGCACCCTTCGCCCATATGATAGTAATTCGCAAACGAAACATATTGCTTTTTGCGAACGATACCGGAGCAGGTACAGGGCATGCAGCAGCATTAACCTTCTTAACACATTGGGGCCATTGCCTAGGGCCGAGTCCGGTGGGATGATTTGCAACTGATATAAATTCTCATTCAAGGCTCGCCGTGCCCACCTCCTTGCTGCTGGTCGAAGACGACCCACGCTTATGCCACGACCTTTACCGCCATTTCATCGACCGTGGCTTCGAGGTACATGCATGCGCGACGGGAGAAGCGGCGCTGGCCAATGCCCGGCGATGCGCATTCGACCTAGCGCTGCTGGACATCATGCTGCCAGGTCTCGATGGCCTGAGCCTGCTCGATGCACTGCGGCGCAAGCAGGCCGTACCGGTGATCCTCATGTCGGCATTGGGTGCCGAGCAGGACCGCATCACCGGATTCACCCGCGGCGCCGACGATTACCTGCCCAAGCCCTTCAGCCTGGCGGAACTGGATGCGCGGGTAGACGCACTGTTGCGCCGGGTCGCCTTCCACAGCACGCCGCCCCTGGCAACGCGCGCTGATGAGCCCGTATTCGACCACGCGGCCCAGGACGTCATGCACAACGGCATGCCGGCGGGGTTGACTGGCTCGGAGTTCCGCCTGTTGATCACGCTGCACGCCCATGCCGGGGAGCCGCTGAGCAAGCCTTTCCTGTACCAGACCGTCCTGCACCGTGGCTACACGCGCCTGGATCGGGGCCTGGATGTGCATGTGTGCAACGTGCGCCGCAAGCTGGCGGACATTGGCATACAGCATCTGCTCATCCAGGCTGTGCGTGGTCAGGGCTATGTCCTGGTCGTGCAGAGCCCGGCCTGATGCGGCGTCATCCGCTGCTGTGGAAGCTGGCCCTGCTGCAGGTCAGCTTCTGCCTGCTGCTCACCTGGTTGATCTGGACCTGGGGCCTGACGGTGGAACGCAGCACCTATTTCCTGGCTCAGGCCGACCAGGACTACCTGGCCCGCTATGCCCGGCAGGCCGAGCTCGCCTGGGAGCAAGGAGGCGCCGTGGGGGTCGAGACCTGGCGTAAGCAGGTGCAAAGGGCCGAGGACACCTGGGCAGCCGTCGTCGGCCCTTACCTGCAAAGCCTGGGGACCACACAGCTCACAGCCGAGGAAGCGGGTCACCTGACCTTCATGCGCAAGCTGAACTGGCCCATGAGCCGCCGCCTGCAAGGCGAACTGCCTTACGTCAGCATTACCTTCCCGCGCCATCCCGAGCACGGTCGCCTGGTGATGCAACTGCCCGAGCGGCTGCTGCCCACCGGGCTGACGCCTTGGACTCACCTGGTTACCCACGGTGTGGCGCCGGCCTTGCTGGCCCTGCTGATGGGGCTGGCACTGTACCGTCACCTTGTCGCCCCGTTGAACCGCCTGCGTGACCGCGCCGATGCGCTGCGGGCCAACGACCTGGACAGCCCAGGCCTGCCCCTGCAAGACCGGCGCGATGAGCTGGGCGAACTGGCGCAGGCCTTCGATCACATGGCCAATCGCTTGCGCCAGAGCCTGGAACAGCAGCGGCTGCTGCTGCGCACACTGTCCCACGAACTGCGCACGCCGCTGGCACGCCTGCGTATTGCCCATGACAGCAACTTGCCCGCCGCCCAGTTACGCGCGCGCATGGATTATGAAACGAGCCATATGCAGAAACTGCTGGAAGACACCCTCGACCTGGCCTGGATGGATACCGAGCAGCCCGTCCTGGCCACCGAACCGGTACTGATGGCATCACTGTGGGAGGCGCTGTGCCAGGACATCTGCTTCGAAAGCGGCTGGAGCCCCGCACGCCTGCCGTGCACACTCGGGCAGGACTGCGTGGTCCAGGTGCACCTGGACAGCGTGGCCCAGGCGCTGGAGAACCTGCTGCGAAACGCCATCCGGCACTCTCCGCCCGAGGGAACCGTCTGCCTGGAGGGCTGGCGCGAGGGTACGCATTGGCACCTGTGCGTGCGCGATCAAGGCCCCGGCGTGCCTGAGGCCGCGCTTGAGCGCATTTTCCAACCGTACCAGCGGCTGACCGCCAGCGGCGCAGGCTTCGGACTGGGCCTGGCCATTGCCCGCCGCGCCGTTCAATTGCAGGGTGGCAGACTCTGGGCCTGCAATGCTCACCCAGGCTTGCGCCTGCACCTTACCCTGCCGGCCAGCGTCAACGGTTTAGAAAGTTAAGGCGCTTTACGCATGTCAAAGGCTGATTATCATCTGGCTGCTTGAGTTGCAGCGCCTGCAATGCCGTGAAGAGATGCCTGATGAACAGAATGATCCGGGGCCTGGCGCTTGTGCTGGCCTTTGTGACCGGTGCCGCCACGGCCCAGCCCGAGCATGACCAGCCGATGGATACGACGCTGCTGGCACGCCAGGACCTGGCCTATCGATTCACCCACCTGGACCTCGACTCGGCAGACGGCGCGCGTCACTACCGGCTGTGGATAGGACTGCCCAAGCGCGCCGCCCCCGCAACCGGCTACCCTGTGTTGTGGATGCTCGACGGCAATGCAGCCCTGAGCGCACTGGACCCACAACGACTCGATGCCTTGGCCGCCGGCCAGGCCCCCGTACTGGTCGCCGTGGGTTACCAGACCCGCCAGCGCATCGACAGAACCAGCCGAACCTACGACTACACGCCGGCGCTGGCCGGGCAGACAGAGCAACGCGACCCACTCACCGGGTTACCCAGCGGCGGGGTGGATGCCTTTCTTGACCTGCTGGAGACCCGCATGCGCTCGGGGCTGGCAGCACTGGTGAGCATCGACCCCCAGCAGCAGACGCTGTGGGGGCACTCGTATGGCGGCCTGGCCGTGCTCCATGCCCTCTTCACCCGGCCCAAGTCATTCGCCGTCTATGCGGCGGCCAGCCCATCGCTGTGGTGGCATGACGGCGCGATCCTGCGCGAAGCGGCAAGCCTGCCGGCGCGGTTGGGGGATGCCCAACCGCAGGTGCTGTTGATGCGCGGCTCACTGGAGCCGGCCAGCCCCCGCGAACCGGCCCAGCCCCACGCCGATCAGACGGCACGGAGCCTCGCCGCCAGCCTGACCCAGCTCAAGGGCGTGCAGGTGTCTTTCAAGCAGTTCGACGGCCTTGGGCATGGGCCGATGCTTTCGGCGTCGCTGCACTGGGTGATCGACACCTTGAGCAAAGCAGCACCGCAGGGCACCTCGCCCAGCCGCTGACAGCGGTCTAGATCATAACGGCGGGTTGCCAACCCAGGCACAGGGTGCGGTATGCTTGCCCGGTCTTCAGGGCGGGGTGAAAGTCCCCACCGGCGGTAAATCGAAAGATGAGCCCGCGAGCGCTCCGGTCATGCCGGAGGTCAGCAGACCTGGTGAGATTCCAGGGCCGACGGTCATAGTCCGGATGAAAGAAGGCGTCAGGCAGGGGCCCCACGGGCACCCTTGCGCACGCATTTTGCTCGCCCCGAGACGTTCATCGATCACTTACGAGGAGCGTTTCATGTCTACCTTGCACCCTGTGCACTTTCCCAATGTCACCGCCGCCATCGCCGCGTTCAAGGCCGGTCGCCCCGTGCTGCTGCTTGACGATGACGACCGTGAAGATGAAGCGGACATCATTGCCGCTGCCGAGAACATTTCGTTGCAGACCATGGCCATGATGATCCGCGATTGCAGCGGTATCGTCTGCCTGTGCCTGGACGAGGCAACGGTCGATGAGCTGCAACTGGCACCCATGGTCCAGAACAACCAGGCCCGCCACGGCACCGGGTTCACGGTCACCATCGAAGCTGCCGAGGGCATCAGCACTGGCGTAAGCGCCCAGGACCGGGTCACCACGATTGCCGCTGCACTGCGCTCTTCGGCCGAGCAACGGCATATCGTCAGCCCTGGGCATGTGTTTCCGCTGCGCGCGCGCAATGGCGGTGTGCTCACGCGTCGCGGTCACACCGAAGGGTCGGTTGACCTGGCCCGCCTGGCCGGACTGCGGCCGGCAGCCGTCTTGTGCGAATTGATGAACCCTGACGGCACGATGGCTCGCGGTGAGGAAGTGGCCGTCTACGCACGCCAGTACAACCTTCCCATGCTGACCATCGACGAGTTGGCGCAGTATCGACTGGCGCTGCAGGCGCAAACGGCTGCGGCGATCTGATCGACCTGGCCACGCCAGGGCCTGAACGGTAGCGCCAACCCGGCGCTGCCGTGCCAATGGCGGTTTGCTCACCCCGCCCCGCTCTGCTAGTGTCGCGGCGTTCAGACTACCGCCGAGACTGCCGCCATGGCCCGCAAAAAAGCTTCCCTTGATTTCGAGCAATCCCTTGCCGAGTTGCAGGCACTGGTCGAGCGCCTGGAGAACGGCGAGTTGTCCCTGGAGGACTCGCTTGCCGCTTTCGAACAAGGCATTGCCCTGACGCGTGATTGCCAAGGCGCACTGGCTCAGGCCGAACAGAAGGTGCAGGTTCTGCTGGAGCGCGATGGCGAGCTGACTGCCCAGCCCTTCGACGTGGAGCCCGAGGCATGATCGGTGCCTATCAGTCCGCCTGCCAGGCACGCGTCGATGGCGCACTCGAGCCGCTGTTCATCGCCCCCACGGCCGAGCTTGAACGCCTGTACGCCGCAATGCGCTACAGCGTGATGAACGGCGGCAAACGCGTACGCCCGCTGCTCGTCTACGCGGCCTGCGAGGCCTTGGGCGCTCCGGCGGAGCACGCCAACGGCGCCGCTTGCGCCGTCGAGCTCATCCACGCTTACTCGCTGGTCCACGACGACTTGCCGGCCATGGATGACGACGACCTGCGCCGCGGCCAGCCGACCACGCACAAGGCGTTCGACGAGGCCTGTGCCATTCTTGCCGGTGACGGCCTGCAAAGCCTGGCCTTCAGCGCATTGCTCGACCCCCGCCTGAGCCCCCAGACCGACGCACTTCGCCTGGCCATGGTGCAGGCCTTGGCCTCGGCCGCCGGCCCCGCTGGCATGGTGGGCGGGCAAGCCATCGACCTGGGCTCGGTGGGCATGAAGCTGGACCAGCAAGCCTTGGCGTTCATGCACCGGCACAAGACCGGTGCACTGATCGAGGCCAGCGTCCGCCTGGGCGGGCTGGCCAGTGCCCGCGCCGACCAGGCGCAGCTCGATGCCTTGCAGGTGTATGCGCAGGCCATCGGCCTGGCCTTCCAGGTTCAGGACGACATCCTCGATGTGGAAAGCGATACGGCTACACTGGGTAAACGCCAGGGCGCCGACATCGCCCGCGACAAGCCGACCTACCCCGCCCTGCTGGGCATGGAGGCGGCCAAGGCCTACGCGATCGAACTGCGCGACCAGGCATTGGTCGCATTGGAAAGGTTCGACGAAAAGGCCGAGCCACTGCGAGCCCTGGCGTGCTACATCGTCGAACGCCGCAACTGACCTGGCGAGTACCGCGTGATGGCTGTTAAGCCGCCAGCGCGTCACCCGTCTGAATGGGCAGCTTTTCCTACAATGGGGTAAACTGCCGCGTCTTAATACACCTATAACGACTCGCCTGATGCCCACGACGTTTCAAGAGATCCCCCGCGAACGCCCGGTCACGCCGCTGCTCGACCGCGCTGACACGCCAGATGGCTTGCGCCGTCTGGCCGAAGCCGACCTGGAGACCCTGGCCGACGAGTTGCGCCAGGAACTTCTGTATACCGTGGGCCAGACCGGTGGGCACTTCGGTGCCGGCCTGGGCGTCATCGAGCTGACCATCGCCCTGCACTACGTCTTCGATACCCCCGATGACCGGTTGGTATGGGACGTGGGCCACCAGGCCTACCCGCACAAGATTCTGACCGGGCGCCGCAACCGCATGCTCAGCCTTCGCCAGAAGGACGGCGTAGCCGCCTTCCCGCGCCGCAGCGAAAGCGTGTACGACACCTTCGGCGTCGGTCACTCCAGCACATCGATCAGCGCAGCCCTTGGCATGGCCATCGCGGCGCGCCTGCAAAACAGCGCTCGTAAGTCGATTGCGGTCATCGGCGACGGCGCACTCACCGCAGGCATGGCGTTCGAGGCGTTGAACCACGCCCAGGAAGTCAACGCCGACATGCTGGTGATCCTCAACGACAACGACATGTCGATCTCGCGCAATGTGGGGGGCTTGTCCAACTACCTGGCCAAGATCCTCTCCAGCCGCACCTACTCCAGCATGCGCGAAGGCAGCAAGAAAGTGCTGTCGCGCCTGCCAGGTGCGTGGGAAATAGCGCGGCGTACCGAAGAATATGCCAAGGGCATGCTGGTACCCGGCACGCTGTTCGAAGAGCTGGGCTG
Organism: Pseudomonas sp. I3-I5; assembly: GCF_022699445.1. Taxonomy (NCBI): domain Bacteria; kingdom Pseudomonadati; phylum Pseudomonadota; class Gammaproteobacteria; order Pseudomonadales; family Pseudomonadaceae; genus Pseudomonas; species Pseudomonas sp. I3-I5. The sequence continues at coordinate 4,099,211 of NZ_CP093940.1, forward strand.
GAACTACATCGGCCCCATCGATGGTCACGACCTGCCCACGATGATCGCCACCCTGCGCAACATGCGCGACCTGAAGGGCCCGCAGTTCCTGCACGTGGTGACTAAAAAGGGCAAGGGGTTCGCCCCGGCCGAGATCGACCCGATCGGCTACCACGCCATTACCAAGCTCGAGCCTGTGGACAAGCCGGTTGCGCCGAAACAGGCCAGCGGACCGAAATATTCCGCCGTGTTCGGCCAGTGGCTCTGCGACATGGCCGCTGCCGACGATCGCCTGGTGGGCATTACGCCGGCCATGAAGGAAGGCTCCGACCTGGTGGCGTTCAGCGAACGCTACCCTGAACGCTATTTCGACGTGGCGATTGCCGAACAGCATGCCGTCACGCTCGCGGCGGGCATGGCTTGCGAAGGTAGCAAACCGGTAGTGGCTATCTACTCGACCTTCCTGCAGAGGGCCTATGACCAGTTGATTCATGACGTGGCCGTGCAGAACCTGGACGTGCTGTTCGCCATCGACCGCGCCGGTCTGGTGGGTGAAGATGGCCCGACCCATGCCGGTAGCTATGACCTGTCCTACCTGCGCTGCATCCCTGGCATGCTGGTGATGACCCCCAGCGACGAAAGCGAGTTGCGCCAGATGCTCAGCACGGGCCACCTCTACAACGGCCCGGCTGCCGTGCGCTATCCGCGCGGTACAGGCCCTGGCGCTGCTGTCGACGAGGGCTTGGAACCGCTGGAGATTGGCAAGGGCGTGGTGCGTCGCCGGGGTGAAAAGGTCGCGCTGCTGGTCTTTGGCGTGCAGCTGGCCGAAGCCCTGCAAGTAGCCGAACAGATCAACGCCACGGTCGTCGACATGCGCTTCGTCAAGCCGCTGGATGATGCCCTGGTGCTGGAAATGGCAGGTAGCCACGAACTGCTGGTGACCCTCGAAGAAAATGCCATCATGGGCGGCGCCGGTGCTGCCGTAGGCGAGTGCCTGGCCAGGGAGGCGGTGGTCAAGCCGTTGCTGCACCTGGGCTTGCCGGACCTTTATGTGGAGCATGCCAAGCCCGCGCAGATGCTGGCAGAGTGTGGGCTGGATGCAGCGGGCATCGAAGCTAGTGTCAAGGCCCGCATGGTCAAGCTGGGGCTTTGATGTGCAGGGCTGCGCTGCAGCCCGGGTGCTCAGCCAAACGAGCAGGCAGTCATTTACCCAACGCGGTCTGTGATTGCCGGCTTCTTTTTCGTTCATGGCGACTCTGAGGGCAAGGGCCTTTCTGCGCTGGGCTCCGCTGTGTTGGAGTGCGCAGACTTCGCAGATATGTACCGCCCGTGAAAAACCCGACCCTTGCCACCCTGCTTTGCCTCCCTCTGCCCTTGCTGGCGTCCGAACGAGATGACGCCCTGAAACTGTCTGACGTGCTCATCAGCGCCAGCCGCCAGGTCGAATCGCGCACCGCCACCAGTGCTGCGAACACCGTGTTTACCCGGGCCGATATCGACCGCCTGCAACCGAGTAGCGTCATGGACCTGCTCAGCCGCGTGCCGGGCGTGCAAGTGGCACCGACCGGCGGGCGCGGCAGCTTGCCAGGCCTTTTCATTCGCGGCACCAAGACCGCGCAAACGCTGGTGCTGGTCGATGGTGTACGCATCGCCAACGCGACCTCAGGCGACAGCGGCCTGCAGTTTCTCAACGTCGACCAGATCGAGCGTGTCGAAGTGCTTCGCGGCTCTCGGTCGGCGGTATATGGCAGCGATGCCATTGGCGGGGTCATCCAAGTGTTCACCCGACGGAGCCTCGGTGACGGCCTGCACCCGCGCGTGCGCCTGGCTGCCGGTAGCCGAAAAACCTTCCAGCGCAGCCTGGGTGTGTCGGGCGCCGATGGCTCAACGCGCTTCAACCTGGGCGCAAGCCTGGACGAAACGGCAGGCATCGATTCAACCGGACCGTCGTTCAGCAGTGACGCCGACCATGACGCTTACCGCAACAAATCGCTCAACTTCAGCCTGAGCCAGACGCTCGGCGAGCGCATCGAAGTCGGCCTGAACCTGCTGCACAGTCAGGGCCGCAGTCAATACGACAATCCATTCGGCGGCTTCGACCCTGTCACCTTCCAAAGCGTCGGCCAACAGCCGTACACCGACTTCACCGTCGCCAGCCTGGGCAGTTACCTCGACGCCCAGCTCAGCGACAACTGGCACACGCGGATGGAGGTGGCGCACAGCGAAAACCGTGACGACAAGCGCGACACGTTGAGCTCAGAACGCTTTGTGTTCAACACCTACCGCGACCAGATGACCTGGCAGAACGACCTGGCCCTGAACGATCAGCACAGCCTGCTCGCCGGCGCCGACTGGTATCAGGACCGCGTGCACGCCAGTACCGACTTCGAGAAGGACAGCCGCTGGAACCGGGCGGTGTTTCTTCAGCACCGCTATCAAGGCCCGCTGTTCTCCACCGAAGCGGGCGTACGCCAGGACCGCAACGAGCAGTTCGGCACTCACACCACCTGGAGTGGCAGCGTGAGCGTTGCGCTCGATGATCGCAATGATGTGGTGCTGTCCTACAGCGAAGGCTTCCGGGCCCCGACGTTCAACGACCTGTATTACCCGCAGTTCAGCAACCCTGACCTTGACCCCGAGCACGCCAGGACCTATGAAGTGCAGTGGCGCAGCCAGCTGTCTACCGACACCCGCCTGGAGGCTTCCCTGTACCGCACCGACCTGCGCGATGCGATCGTGTTCGGTCAGGACGCCATTCCCCGCAACGTGGCCTCGGCGCGCGTCGACGGCGTAGAGCTGGCCCTGGCCCAACAGTGGGGCGAATGGAGCAGCCAGCTGGGCCTGGCAATGATCGACCCACGTGACCGCGACAGTGGCCATACATTGGCCCGACGGGCACGCCGCACCCTGAGCCTGGACCTGGACCGCCGTGTGGGACCCTTCGGCATCGGTGCGAGCGTACAGGCTGTCAGCAGCAGCTACGATGATGAAGCCAACCGCAACCGTTTGGGTGGATATGGGTTGCTGGGCCTGCGCGGCAGTTGGGCAGCCACCGAGGCGCTGACCGTGGAGGCGAAGCTGGACAACCTGTTCGACCGTGGCTACAGCCGCGCCCTGTACAGCTACGAGGGCAGCCCCCATGCCTACCAGGAAGAAGGGCGCACGCTGTTGTTCAGCGTGACGTGGGCACCGGCGCTCTAGCGGCCAGCAGTTCGCACAGGCGAGCCGTCGCTTCGATCATCTGCCCACTGGGGCGCTCGATGCCGTTGTCCGGCACCACCAGTAACCCGTCTTGCGCCACCGCGCGCAGCGTCGGCCAGGCCTTCCAACTGGCCAACTGTTGCACATCGGCGGCCAGGATGATGTCGGGGTCGCGCGCAATGACCGACTCTACGCTCACCTGGGGCGCTGCCGGGTTCAAATCCGCAAAGACATTACGCGCACCACAGACGGCCAGTGCATCGCTGATCACTTGCTGACCACCCAAGGTGTACAAGGGGCGATCCCAGACCTGGTAGAAGACCTGCAGGGGCCTGTCGCGACGGTACTGCTGGCGCAGTGTTTTCAATCGTGCACGCAGGGCGCGAGCGTAGCGGCGGCCTTGGTCAGCGTGGCCTACGTGTTCAGCGATTTCTTCGATCTGGCCAATCAACTGCTCGATGCTGTGGGGCTCTGCGCTGAAGGCAGGGATGCCCAGACGTTTGAGCTGGTCGCGCTGCGCGGGCGGTACACTGCCCGGCCACAGCAGCAGCAGATCAGGGCGCAGACTGAGCAAACGCTCCATGTCCAGCTGGCCATAGCGCCCCACCGAGGGCAACGCTCGCAACGCCGGTGGCCGTTCACCCCCATCGAGCACCCCCACCAGCAGGTCGCCTGCCTGCAGTTCGAGCATGATTTCCGTCAACGACGGTGCCAGGCTGACGACGCGTAGTGGCCCAGCGCTCGCCAGGCTGCAGGCCAGTAGCGCCAGCCCCGCTATGAGCCGGCGCATCAGCCAAGCTGAGACGGCAGACGGTACAAGTAGAGCAAGACCACGGTGGACAAGGCCAGTAGCACCTGTGGGACGGTTTCCAGGCCCACCAGTACCGACACGGCGGCTACCCAGGCGGGGAAGCAGGCATAGGTCATGGCCAGGCGCCGCACGCGAGCCAGTTCGATCCACGCAGCAGGCTCGGCTTCGGTACCGAGCGCCTTGGAGGTGGCAATCAGCGCGCGCTTGTAGGCACCGAAGCGCGGCAAGGTGAGAAACAACGTGGCTGCGCCAGCGATGAACAGCGGCATGGCCAACATGGGAATCATCGCCTCGCCACCGCCAAAGGCCCAGGCCATGACCGGCAGCGGCACAAGCCCCACCGCCAGGTACTGCCACCAAGCCAGGGCGAGGCGCCGCTTGACCTCGGCGCGGGTCACGCCTGGGGCACCTCGCCCTGGTGTTCATTGCCCAGCATGTGGCCCAGCTTGCCGGCCTTGGTTGCCAGGTAATGGCTGTTGTGCGGGTTGTGCCCGGTGTGTAGCGGCACACGCTCGGCCACCACGATATCCATGTCGGTCAAGGCCTTGACCTTGCGCGGGTTGTTGGTCATCAAGCGCAACGCCTTGACACCCAGGTGCTCGAGCATCGGCAGGCAGATGGCATAGTCGCGCTGATCCGCAGCAAACCCGAGGCGCTCGTTGGCTTCGACCGTGTCCGCCCCTCCGTCCTGCAGTTCGTAGGCGCGGATCTTGTTCAGCAGGCCAATGCCACGGCCTTCCTGGCGCAGGTAAAGCAGCACGCCACGACCTTCTCGGGCGATCGCCTGGAGGGCAGCTTCGAGTTGCGACCCGCAATCACAGCGTTGACTGAACAAGGCATCGCCGGTCAAGCATTCGGAATGCAGGCGCCCCAGTACCGGCTGCCCATCGGCGATATCACCCAGGCTGAGCACCACATGCTCGCGGCCAGTGGCTTCATCCAGAAAGCCGTGCATGGTGAAAGTCGCGAAAGGCGTCGGGAGTTTAGAGGCGGCAACAAAGACGACGGGCACGTTGTGCTCCTGGGATAAGTGGGAATTTCAATGGACCGATTGTATCAGCAGCTTACAGGCAGTGCTCCCGCAGTATACCGCCGGTTATTATCGAAAACCTCGATGCGTAGCGGTTGCGGGCATGTACCACGCGCTACGGTTTGGTACTGGCATCGAAAGGATACGGCTGTTTCCAACGTTCGAATATCGGCTTGAGTTCGCCGCTGCGCACCAGTTCGGCCATGCGTTTGTCGAACACATCACGCAGTGCCTCACCCCGCTCACTGCGGGCAAACGCCAGGTACATGGGCAGCTCGACCACATGGGTGCGCCGGAATCGATCGGGTTGCGAGCTTTGCCCGATGACGTAGTCCACTTCGGTCATGGCGTCGACATAGAAGTCCACCCGGTCATGCTCCAGCATGGGCAGAATGCCTTCGCGTCGCTGGATTTCACGGTACTCCCGCACGCGGGGCAGGTATTTGCCATAGGCATAGCCACGCACCCAAGCCAGGCGATAGTCGCCTATGGTTGCCAGTGTAGGGGCCGGCTTGCTGGCAAGCCCCAGGGCGTAGATATGGTCGACGTCGAAATGCCAGCGAGGGTAGAGGTTGTCTTCACTTTCGTCCTTGTACGAGCCAACCCAGGCGTCAGCCTCGCCACGTTTGACCAGGCCAATGGCACGGCTATACGGCGCACTCTGCGGCACGACCTCGATCCCTGCGGGCTGGAACACCTTGCGCATCACGTCCCAGGCCACACCGGTGCCATCTGCGTTGGTGTAGTCGGCCCACTCCTCGCTGACCAGGCGAATCTGGCCAGGCTGGCTGTCGCCGGCAGCCGCCCATGGGGCAGCGGCCATCAACAATGCCAGTAGCATACCCTTCAGCACCATGGCAGCCCCCGTTCTACGCGACAGCCCATACCAGAACCTGCATGCCCAACCAGGCGAAGACGCCGGCCAGCACGTCATCGAGCATGATGCCGACGCCGCCATGCACGTGACGATCGATCCAGCGAATGGGCCAAGGCTTGAGGATGTCGAAGAAACGGAACATCAAAAAACCCGCCAACAGCCACTGCCAGCCATCGGGCACCAACCACAGCGTGATCCACATGCCGACCATTTCGTCCCAGACGATGCCTTCGTGGTCATGCACGCGCAAGTCATTGGCCACCTTGCCGCACAGCCAGAAGCCGAACAGCATGGTGATCCCCAGTACCAGCCAGTACCCCCAATCGGGCAGCATCTGCCAGAGCGGAATGAAGGGTATCGCCACCAGCGAGCCCCAGGTGCCGGGCGCTTTGGGCAAGGTGCCGGAGCCGAACCCGAACGCGATGAAGTGCCAAGGGTTGCGCCAGACCGATGGCGGAACGAACTCCGCAGGCACCTGATTGGGGTGGTCGGTCACGGTATCTCCCTAAAGTGTTGATAGCCCCGCTGCCGAGGCGTGATGTCCTGACCGTGCGCATCGCGCAGGGACACGCCCTGCCCTTGCAGCACGCGGCCAATGGGGTAGACCTGGATGAAGCCAAAGTGCGCAAGGTGCGTCAAGGCGTCCGGAGGTGCCGTGAACGCCAGTATGTAGTCGTCGCCACCGGCGAGCGCTGCCTGCACGGCTGCCTCGCGGCCCAGGAACGCCTCCACTTCGGGGGACACTGGCACCTGCGCCAGGTTCACCTCGAGCGCCACGCCAGAGGCCTTGGCGATATGACCGCAATCGGCCAGCAACCCATCGGAAATATCCAGTGCCGCCGTGGCGTGCCCTCTGAGCAAGGCACCGAGGGTGAGCTGCGGCATGGGCGCCCAATAGTGGGCCAGCAGCGGCTCTGCCACGTCCGGCGGCGCCTGGCGCTCCCCGAGCACCAGAGGCAAGGCGCCAGCGGCCTTGCCCAGCACGCCACCGACATACAGCAGGTCGCCCGGCTGGGCGCCAGTGCGGCGTAATGCCTGCCCGGCCGGCACACGGCCGAAGACCGTCACGGTGATGCTCAGCGGACCCCGGGTCGTGTCCCCGCCAATCAGGCTCATGCGGCAACGGTGAGCCATGCGGCTCAACCCTGCCGAGTATTCCTCCAACCACGCGTGGCTGACGTCAGGCAGGGTGAGGGCCAGCGTGAAACCGATCGCGGTAGCGCCCATGGCGGCCAGGTCACTGACGGCGACTGCCAGGCAGCGCTGACCCAGCAGCTTCGGGTCGCAGACGGCAGGGAAATGCACCCCAGCTACCAGAGTATCGGTCGAGACGGCCAACTGCTCACCGGGAGGCAGATCCAGCAGAGCACAGTCGTCACCGATGCCCAGCGCCACCCCTTCGCCCTCGCCGTGCACTGCACAGTGCGCGGAGGCGAAGTAATGGTTGATCAGCTCGAACTCACCCATGGCCAGGCTGCGCCGCAATCAGCGCTTGTTCGCCTTGACTTCGGCTTCGCGCAGCGTCGGTGCCAGTTTGTCGAGCACGCCGTTGACGAACTTGTGACCGTCGGTGGCGCCGAAGACCTTGGCCAGCTCGACGCCTTCGTTGATCACAACGCGGTAAGGCACGTCGATGCGCTTGATGAACTCCCAGGTGGACAGACGCAACACGGCCAGTTCGACCGGGTCGAGTTCGTCAAGGCTCAGGTCCAGGCAGGGCTCGAGCGCACCGTCGATTTCGCCCTTGATGGCCGGAACGCCATGCAGGATTTCACGGAAGTAGGCGCCGTCGACATCTGCAAAATCGTTATCGACCCGAAACTGCGCTTCGATCTCGTTCAACGAATGATGCGCCATGTGCCATTGATACAGTGCCTGGGTCGCGAGCTTGCGGGCTTCACGGCGTTTGGCGCTTTTCGATGGCTTGCCGGCATCCGCAGGCTTGGGATCGCGCGGGTTGAAACGATCGCTTTCGTCGCTAATCACTTGGCCTCCAACTGCGCCAGCAGGCTTACCATTTCCAGGGCAGACAGGGCAGCTTCTGCACCTTTGTTGCCGGCCTTGGTGCCGGAACGTTCGATGGCCTGTTCGATGGAGTCGACGGTCAGTACGCCGAACGCCACAGGAACACCGAACTCCATGGACACCTGAGCCAGGCCCTTGGTGCACTCGCCCGCCACGTATTCAAAGTGCGGGGTGCCGCCACGGATTACAGCGCCCAGCGCGATGATCGCGTCGTAAGCACCTTGCTGGGCGACCTTCTGGGCAACCAGCGGAATCTCGAACGCACCAGGCGCACGGATGATGGTGATGTCGTTTTCGCTGACACCATGGCGTACCAGGGCATCAACGGCACCACTTACCAGGCTTTCGACGACGAAGCTGTTGAAGCGGCCAACCACCAAAGCATAGCGACCTTTGGGGGCAATGAAGGTACCTTCGATGGTCTTCAGGGTCATTGCGATATTCTCATCTTCAAACGCAAGGCCGCTTGCTGGCGGCCTCGACAGGGGTATGGACTCGAGCTGCAGGGCGTCATTGCCGCCTCAAGTCACTCGGAGGGCACGTATTCTACAACTTCCAGGTCGAATCCGGATATCGCATTGAACTTCATCGGCGAACTCAGCAGGCGCATCTTGCGCACGCCGAGGTCACGCAGGATCTGCGAACCGGCACCCACGGTGCTGTAGGTGGTCGGGGTCTTGGCCGGTGCATCGCCTGCACTTTCGCGAATATGCGCAAGCAGCACATCGCCATCGAGCGGGTGCCCCAGCAGCAGCACCACACCGCTTCCGGCTTCGGCCACGGCGGCCATGGCGGCGCGCAGGCTCCAGCGACCCGGCTGCTTGACCAGCAGCAGGTCGCGCAGCGGGTCCATGTTGTGCACGCGCACCAGGGTGGGCTCTTCGGCGCAGATGGCGCCCAGGGTCAAGGCCATGTGCACGTCACCTTCAACCGCATCGCGGTAGGTGACCAGGTTGAACTCGCCCAGCTCGCTTTCCACCGACTGCTCGGAAACCCGCTGCACGGTGCGCTCGTGGATCATGCGGTAGTGAATGAGATCGGCGATGGTGCCGATCTTCAGGCCGTGCTCGGCAGCGAACACTTCCAGTTCGGCGCGGCGCGACATGGTGCCGTCGTCGTTCATCACCTCGCAGATCACGCCGCTGGGCTCGAACCCGGCCATGCGTGCCAGGTCGCAGGCTGCCTCGGTGTGCCCGGCGCGAGCCAGCGTACCGCCTGGCTGAGCCATGAGCGGGAAGATGTGCCCAGGGCTGACGATGTCTTCGGCCTTGGCGTCCTTGGCGGCAGCCGCTTGCACGGTGCGGGCACGGTCGGCGGCGGAAATGCCGGTGGTGACACCCTCGGCAGCCTCGATCGAAACGGTGAACTTGGTGCCGAAGCCTGAACCATTGCGCGGCGCCATCAGGGGCAGCTTGAGGGTTTCGCAACGTTCGCGGGTCATCGGCATGCAGATCAGGCCACGGGCGTGCTTGGCCATGAAGTTGATGTGCTCGGGCTGGCAGCATTCGGCTGCCATGATGATATCGCCTTCGTTCTCACGGTCTTCGTCATCCATCAGGATGACCATTTTGCCCTGGCGGATGTCTTCGACCAGTTCTTCGATGCTGTTGAGCGCCACGCGGCACCCCCTTCTCAATCAGGATTTCAAGAAGCCGTTGGCGGCCAGGAAACTTTCGGTGATGCCACTGCCCTTGCTCGGCTCGGCCGCCTTGTCGCCCAGCAGCAAGCGCTCCAGGTAACGGGCCAGCAGGTCGACCTCAAGGTTTACCCGACGCCCTGCGCGGTAGTCGGCCATGATGGTTTCGGACAGGGTGTGCGGGACGATGGTCAGCTCGAATTCGGCGCCATTGACCTCGTTGACCGTCAGGCTGGTGCCATCGACGGTAATCGAACCCTTGTGGGCGATGTACTTGGCCAGTTCTCGCGGCGCACGCACGCGAAACTGGATGGCGCGGGCGTTATCGCTGCGCGAGATGATTTCGCCGACACCGTCGACGTGACCGCTGACCAGGTGTCCCCCCAGCCGGGTGGTTGGCGTCAGCGCTTTTTCAAGGTTGACCTTGCTGCCACTTTTCAAGTCGACGAAAGCCGTGCGCTTGAGGGTCTCCACGCTCACATCGGCCCAGAAGCCGTTGCCAGGCAATTCCACCGCCGTCAGGCAAACGCCATTGACGGCGATGCTGTCGCCGAGCTTGACGTCACCCAGGTCAAGCTTGCCGGTGTCGACGTGCACGCGCACGTCGCCACCTTTGGGCGTCAGACTGCGGATAGTGCCGATGGATTCGATGATGCCGGTGAACATGGGTCTTCCTCAAAACGGTGTGCGCGGGGCAAGCCGCGCATTATACGCCGGGCGCAGGCAGCGGTACGGCTGTGACCCGCCAGTCATCGCCTACTGCGCGCATGTCGGTGATCTTCAGCCGCGGTGCCTCGCTCATGCGGTTCAGTGGCCAGTCCAGCAGTGGGCGTGCGCTTGAGCCCAGGAAGGTGCCTGCCATGAACAGCTGGTACTCGTCGACAAGGCCTTGCTGGGCGAAGGCCCCGACCAGGCCGGCGCCGGCTTCCAGCAGGATTTCGTTGACGCCACGGGCGGCCAGAGCTTGAAGCAGGGCACGCAGGTCCACATGGCCATTGTCGCCCGGCAGGCTGAGCAGTTCATGGCCGGCAGCGGCATAACGAGGGTCATCTGCGACGGCGGTCACCACCAGCGCGGGGCCGGCCTGGAAGAAGGGCGCCTGCAAGGGCAAGCGCAAACGGCCATCGACCAGCACCCGCAGCGGTGCCCGGCTCAGGGCAAGCGCGGTGGTTTCGGCGTCCAGGCCCAACTCGGCGCCACGCACCGTCATGCGGGCACCGTCAGCCAGTACGCTGCTTGCACTGGTCAGCACCACGCTGGAGCGCGCGCGCAGACGCTGCACGGCAGAACGCGCCGCAGGGCCGGTGATCCACTGGCTTTCGCCGCTGGCCATGGCGGTACGACCATCCAGGCTCATGGCCAGCTTGGCGCGCACGAACGGCAACCCCTGTTCCATGCGCTTGAGGAACCCGGGGTTGAGTGCCCGCGCCTGCTCTTCGAGCACCCCGCTGGCCACGTCGATACCGGCCTGGGCAAGTCGCTGCAGGCCCCGCCCAGCCACCTGGGGATTGGGGTCCTGCATGGCGGCCACTACGCGCGCCACACCGGCCTTGACCAAGGCTTCGGCACACGGCGGCGTACGGCCATGGTGGCTGCAGGGTTCGAGGGTGACATAGGCACAGCCGCCCCGCGCACGCTCGCCTGCCTGGGCAAGCGCATGCACCTCGGCATGGGGCTCCCCGGCGCGCACATGCCAGCCCTCGCCCACCACCTCGCCATCACGGACGATGACGCAACCCACACGCGGGTTGGGGTGGGTGGTGTAGAGCCCCTTGCGCGCTAACTCAAGGGCACGGGCCATGTAATGGGCGTCAAGCACAGCTGCGGGGGTTTGCATGCTCACTCTTTGGCCGGCTCACGGGCCAGGCGGTCGATTTCTTCGCGGAATTCGTCAAGGTCCTGGAAGCGCCGATAAACCGAGGCGAAGCGGATGTAGGCGACTTCATCGAGTTTGCGCAACTCGCCCATCACCAGCTCGCCCACCACCAGCGACTTGACCTCGCGCTCGCCGGTGGCGCGCAGCCGACTCTTGATGTGGGCCAGGGCGGCCTCGAGGCGCTCGACACTGACAGGGCGTTTTTCCAGCGCACGCTGCATGCCGGCCCGCAACTTGTCTTCGTCGAAGGGCTGGCGAGTACCGTCCTGTTTGATCAGCCGGGGCAGTACCAGCTCGGCGGTCTCGAAGGTGGTGAAGCGCTCGCCGCAGGCGACGCATTCGCGACGGCGCCGCACTTGCTCGCCCTCGGCGACCAGGCGCGAGTCGATGACCTTGGTGTCGTTGGCACCGCAAAAGGGACAGTGCATGGTGGCAGGCAACAAAAAAAGGGAGGGCCATGGTAGCGCATCCCACTGGCAAGACAAGCCAAAGGGGTTAACATCCATGCAATTCTGCCCCTGAAGGACTACCCCATGCCACTTCGAGCGCTTGCCGTGCTGTGCTGCGCCGCCCTGCTCACCGCCTGCGGCAGTGACCAGCCCAAGACCGAACAACCGCCTGCTCCGGCGCCCGCCAAAGTGTCCAAAAAGACCCAGCCGCTTGGCCCCTTGCCGGCCTATCAGCGTGAGCTGAGCGGCACGTTGCTGGGCATCCCCGCCGGCGCAGAGGTAGAACTTGCCCTGCTGGTGATCGATGACCGCGACAGGCCGCAACAGCTGCTGGCCAGTAGCACCTTGCCGGGTACCGGCCAGGCCCTGCCCTACCAGCTGCGTTTCAACCCCGAGGCATTTCCGGCCGGCGCCAGGGTAGAGCTGCGTGGACGAGCCAGCCGCTCAGGCCAGTTGATCATGCACTTGCCGCCGCTGCGCATCACCCAGGCACAGACCCAGGCCACCGGCCCGCTGCAGTTCGAAAAGGCACCGTAAGTGGCGCCAGTGGCGTTGCAACAGGCCTTGAGCGGCCTGATTGGCGAGGCACGGCTGGTGATCAGCGACCTGCCTGACTGTGCGTTGAAATTATGGCTGATCGATGATCAGAACATGGACCGCGCTTTTAGCAGCGAAGAAACCCGGCGCATTCTCGAAGATCCGCCGTACTGGAGCTTCTGCTGGGCCAGTGGCCTGGCCATGGCGCGCTACCTGGCCGAGCACCGGGAGTGGGTAGCCGGCAAGCGGGTGCTCGATTTTGGCGCCGGTTCCGGTATCGCCGGCATCGCCGCTGCCCGTGCAGGTGCGCTGGAGGTCGTGGCCTGCGACCTTGATCCGCTGGCCTTGGACGCCTGCCGTGCCAACGCCGCCTTGAACCAGGTGGAACTGGGCTACAGCAGCGACTTTTTTGCCGAGGATGACCGTTTCGACCTGATCCTGGTGGCCGATGTGCTCTACGACCGCGCCAACCTGCCGCTGCTCGATACCTTCCTCGACCGGGGCCGACAGGCACTGGTGGCCGACTCTCGCGTACGGGACTTCAGCCACCCGTTGTACCGACCACTTGGGGTGCTCGACGCCTTGACCCTGCCGGACTTGGCCGAGCCGCACGAATTCCGCCGGGTCAGCCTGTACCACGCCAGCCGCGAGCCTTTATAGTGGTGCCATTCACGGATTTGCGAGAGTCGCGATGACCCAGGACACCCCCTATATCTTCGATGCCACCGATGCCACCTTCCAGCAGCTGGTGATCGAGAATTCATTCCACAAGCCAGTGCTGGTCGATTTCTGGGCCGAATGGTGCGCGCCTTGCAAAGCGCTGATGCCGCTTCTGGCAAAAATTGCCGAGGAGTACCAGGGCGAACTGCTGCTGGCCAAGATCAACTGCGACGTCGAGCAACAGGTCGTGGCGCAATTCGGCATCCGCAGTCTGCCAACCGTGGTGCTGTTCAAGGATGGCCAGCCGGTCGACGGTTTTGCCGGTGCTCAGCCGGAATCGGCGATCCGCACCATGCTCGAGCCACATGTGCAACTGCCGGCGCCACCCACCGCCTCGCCGCTGGAACAGGCTCAGGCGCTGTTCGCCGAAAGCCGTTTTGGCGAAGCCGAAGCGGTGCTGCAGCAATTGCTTGCAGAAGACAATAGCAACGCCGAAGGCCTGATCCTGTACGCCCGCTGCCTGGCCGAGCGCGGTGAGCTGGGCGAGGCCCAGGTGGTGCTAGACGCGGTCAAGACCGAGGACCATAAGGCCGCCCTGGCCGGCGCCAAGGCGCAACTGACTTTCCTGCGCCAGGCCGCCAGCCTGCCGGAGGTTGCAGACCTGAAAAGCCGTCTGGCACAGAACCCACAAGATGACGAGGCCACGTACCAACTGTGCATCCAGCAGCTGGCACGCCAGCAGTACGAGCCCGCGCTTGAAAGCCTGCTCAAGTTGTTCCAGCGCAATCGCGGTTACGAAAATGGGCTACCGCACAAGGCATTGCTGCAGGTGTTCGAGTTGCTCGGCAGTGCCCATCCGCTGGTGGGTACGTATCGCCGTAAGCTGTTCGCTGCGATGTACTGACGCTTATCAGGCGTGAAGGGCACGAGTGAGGCACGCCGCCTTGCTCATGCCCTTGCTCAGGCTTCGCCGAGGGCTAAGAATGGCTGGAGGCTGATGAGGGCTACAGCTTGACGATGACTGCACAGCACCCGTTGCCTGGGCTGTTCATCCATGACCCGCGAGCCGGCCACAGGTACACCTGTCACGCCTTTGAAGGTCATCTACGCCTTTTCGTCGGTCTGCCATACATACATCGGCGTTTCGCCCTCACTGAACACCCGTACCTGCCCATGGTGCCGCAACCGCACCAGCAACCGCTTGGCTGCGCCAAAGTCCCCCGTGACGCCCTGCAGTTGCTCAAGCAGCTCTGGCCCCTCCATACGGCCAGCCGTGCGCAACAACTCGCAGGCTACCCGCCATGGCCCGTCATCCTTCGTCGCTGCGGGAGGCATCGCGGCAGCTGGCTGGGGTGTCGAAGCGGGGAGTTGTTCGGTTGGCCGCGCCAACTGCGCCCATTCCTGGGGATCAAGCTCAATGGTCAAGTCCACCGGCCACTCACCGATCGTTCCACGAATTCTCACTGTAGGTCCTCACTCAAGTCATTGTCGCCATGCTACCGCAACATGAAACCTGAGCCACGAGGCTGGCGGCCCGCCAAACAATCGTTATAACATAACCACTCCTATTGACCTGCTCCTGGAGTCATCCATGCGTCGTCTGCTGCTAGCCCTGCCCTTCGCCTGCTTGCCCCTGGCCATGATGGCCCATGCCCACGATGAACATGAGCATGATCACGGCCATGGCACGCTTGCCGCCCATGAGCATGGTGTGGCCAAGCTCAATGCCGTGCTCGACGGCAAAACCCTGGAGCTTGAGCTGGACAGCCCGGCGATGAACCTGGTCGGCTTCGAGCACATGGCCAGCAGCGATGCCGACAAGGCCAAGGTAGCCGCCGTGCGTCAGCAATTGGAACAGCCCCTGAAGTTGTTCGCCCTGACGGCGGCCGCTGGTTGCACGCCAGACCAGCAAGAACTGCAAAGCCCACTGTTCGGGGATGCGGCCAAGGCTGACGACGATGGCGACGAGCACGAGAAAGGCCACGTCCACAGCGACATCAACGCCCATTACCAATTCACCTGCGCAGCGCCTGAAAAGCTCACCCAGATCGACCTGTCGCCGCTGTTCAAGGCCTTCCCCGCCACGCAGAAAATCAATGTGCAATTGATCGGCCCGAACGGCCAGAAGGGAGTGGAAACCGCGCCAACCAAGGCCGTGGTCACACTCTGAATGAACCAGCCGCTGATCCACCTGCAAGGCGTGGAGTTCGCCTGGCCGGGGCAACCGCCGTTGCTGGATATCCCCGCCTTTGACCTGCAAGCCGGTGAAGCCGTGTTTCTCAAGGGCCCCAGCGGCAGTGGCAAGACCACCCTGCTGGGCTTGCTCGGCGGGGTCAACCGGCCAGCCCGTGGGCGAATCCAACTGCTTGGGCAGGACCTGGCCTTACTCGGCCAAGGTGCCCGTGACCGTTTCCGTGTGGACCACACCGGATACATCTTCCAGCAATTCAACCTGCTGCCGTTTCTCTCGGTACGGGAAAATGTCGAGCTGCCCTGTCGTTTCTCCCGCAGCCGCGCCCAGCGTGCCATCGAGCGCCACGGTAGCGTCGACCAGGCCGCCAGCGAATTGCTCGCCCATCTGGGCCTGGGCGATCGGCAGTTGCTGGCGCGGCGGGCCGACAGCCTGTCGATCGGCCAGCAGCAGCGCGTCGCCGCTGCCCGCGCTTTGATCGGCCAGCCCGAGCTGGTGATCGCCGATGAGCCCACATCAGCGCTGGATGCCGATACCCGCGAAGCGTTCATCGCCTTGCTGTTCAACGAATGCCGCGCGGCAGGCTCGAGCTTGCTGTTCGTCAGTCATGACCAAAGCCTGGCCCCGTTGTTCGACCGTCACCTGTCCCTGGCCGAGCTCAATCGCGCCGCCAAACCCCGGGAGGCATGATGTACCTGCTTCGTCTTGCCTTGGCCAGCCTGGCCAACCGCCGCTTCACCGCCTTTCTCACCGCGTTCGCCATCGCCTTGTCGGTGTGCCTGCTGCTGGCTGTCGAGCGGGTGCGCACCGAAGCCCGCGCCAGCTTTGCCAGCACCATCAGTGGTACTGACCTGATTGTCGGGGCGCGGTCAGGCTCGGTGAACCTGTTGCTGTACTCGGTGTTTCGCATCGGCAATGCCACCAACAACATCCGCTGGGACAGCTACCAGCACTACGCCCAGGACCCACGGGTGAAGTGGGCGATCCCCATCTCCTTGGGCGACTCGCACCGCGGCTACCGGGTGATGGGCACCACCGGCGCCTATTTCGACCACTATCAGTACGGGCGCAAGCAGCACCTGGCATTGCGCCAGGGCCGGGAATTTGCCGACGATCCTTTCGAGGTGGTACTGGGTGCAGAGGTTGCCGATGCCTTGCACTACAAGCTGGGCGACAAACTGGTGCTGGCCCATGGCGTGGCGGCGATCAGCCTGGTCAAGCACGACGACAAACCCTTTACCGTGGTCGGTGTACTCAAGCGCACCGGCACGCCGGTTGACCGCACCTTGCACATCAGCCTGGCCGGCATGGAGGCCATCCATATCGACTGGCACAACGGCGTGCCGGCCCGAGGTGCGGGACGCATCAGTGCAGAACAGGCGCGTGGCATGGACCTGCAACCCGCTGCGATCACGGCGTTCATGTTGGGTTTGAACAACAAGATCGCCACCTTCAGCCTGCAGCGCGAAATCAATGAGTACCGGAACGAGCCGCTGTTGGCGATTTTGCCAGGGGTGGCGTTGCAGGAGTTGTGGAGCCTGATGGGCACTGCCGAACAGGCCCTGTTCGTGGTGTCGCTGTTCGTCGTGCTCACTGGCCTGATTGGCATGCTCACGGCGATCCTCACCAGCCTGAACGAGCGCCGCCGGGAAATGGCGATCCTGCGCTCGGTCGGTGCACGGCCATGGCACATCGCCGGGCTGCTAGTGCTTGAGGCCCTGGCACTGGCAACTGCCGGGATCGTTGCCGGGCTTGGCCTGCTGTACGCCGGTATCGCCCTGGCCCAGGGTTACGTGCAGGCCAACTATGGCTTGTACCTGCCACTGGCCTGGCCCAGCACGCATGAATGGTCGTTGCTGGCTATCATCCTTGGCGCAGCGCTGTTGATGGGCAGCGTTCCGGCATGGCGAGCCTATCGACAGTCGTTGGCAGATGGCTTGTCGATCCACCTTTGAGAGCCTGTGATGATGCGATTTCTCACCGCCTGCTTCGTGGCTCGCGACGCGCTAGCAAGCGCATGGACTGGCCGTTTTGGCGCCGGCCTGTCAATCAGCAGCTCCGCCCGGCGCCTGCTTTGTTCGCTGCTCGTGATGCTCGCGGTGCCTGCGTGGGCATCGCAGCCCCGGGAGCTCGACTGGCCCGCCCTGATCCCAGAGGGCGCACCGGTCGTCGCACCGCAACTGGCACCCCTGCATGACATGTCGCAGCTCAGCGATGCGCTGTCTGCCGAGTCCGCCCCAGCCGCGCGCCAGCAGGCGCCCGGTGCACCGGTGGTGAACAGCCTCGATGGCCAGCAGATCAAGCTGCCGGGCTACATCGTGCCGCTGGAAGTCAATGAGCAAGGCCGCACCACCGAATTTCTGCTGGTGCCGTACTACGGCGCGTGCATCCATGTGCCCCCGCCCCCGTCGAACCAGATTGTGCACATCGTCAGTGAAATGGGCGTACGGGTAGAGGATCTGTACCAGCCCTACTGGATAGAGGGCACGATGCACGTCAAACCTTCGAGCAGCGAACTGGCTGAGGCGGGTTACCAGATGGAAGCCGAGAAGATCTACGCCTACGAACTCAGATGAGCCTTCCGAAGGCCGGTGCAGACGCTTCGTTGAGCTGGGTCAAACTTTCTGTTTAATCGCATCCGTACCATTGGACTACACGATTATCAACGTCCTTTGGGAGCTTCCATGAACAAGTCCTTGCTCGGTGCCTCACTCGTGGCCCTGGCACTCGCCGCCCCGGCTGCGCACGCGTATCAGCCCGGTGATTTCATCGTACGTGCAGGCGCCATCACCACTGCGCCCAACGAGAGCAGCAGCGACCTGAAGTTCGACGGCAACAAGGTGGCAGGCACCAAGGCGACCCTGGACAGCGATACCCAGCTGGGTCTGGCATTCGCCTACATGCTCACCGACCACGTTGGCCTGGAACTGCTGGCAGCCACGCCGTTCAAGCACACGGTAGGCGTGAAAGGGCTGGGCGGCGGGCTGGATGGCAAGCTGGCCGACATCAAGCAGCTGCCGCCGACCCTTTCGTTGCAGTACTACCCGATGGAGGCGTCGTCGAAGTTCCAACCTTATGCGGGCGTGGGCATCAACTACACCTTGTTCTTCGATGAAGACCTGAGCAGCAACCGCAAGCAGCAAGGGTTCAGCAACCTGAAACTGCAGGATTCGGTCGGGTTCGCCGGCCAGCTGGGCATGGATTACATGATCACCGACAACCTGCTGGTCAACGCCGCCGTCTGGTACGTGGACATCGACACCAAGGCCAGCGTGAACGGCCCGAGCGCCTTGGGTTATAGCAAGACCAAGGTCGACGTGGACGTGGACCCTTGGGTCTACATGGTCGGCCTGGGCTACAAGTTCTGATCGACCGCTGCAAAACGCACGGGGCGGCCAAGGCCGCCCCTTTTTCGTTACCGTCTTGCTGAACGCCCAATAGAGCGCCCCTCGATTGCTAACGGAGCTTGCCCAGCAACCGGGCCAGCCCCTCCACCATCGAGGTGGCCCGCTGGAAGTCGAAACGAGCCAGCAACCGCCTGTTGTCCGCACGCGAATGGCGGATGTCGCCCGACCGCGGCGTGGTGTAGCTGATTGCTGGCAAGCTGCCCACCACCTGCTGGAGCGCAGCGAGCATCTGGTTCAGCGACGTGGCCTGGTTGAGACCGATGTTCACGGCCCCCTCCTCGACCTGCGCTTGTTCGAGCGCCTGCACCATGACCTGCACCAGGTCACCTACATACAGGAAATCCCGCGTCTGCTCGCCGTCACCGAACACGGTGATTGGCTGGCCTTGCACTGCACGCTCGCTGAAGATGCTGATGACGCCCGAATAGGGCGAGGAAGGATCCTGCCGCGGCCCGAAGATATTGAAGAACCGGAAGATTACAGGCTCAAGGCCATGCTGGCGCCGATAGAACTCCAGGTACTGCTCGCTGGCCAGCTTGTCCACGGCATACGGTGTCAGCGGCGCCTTGGGTGTGTCTTCGGCGATGGACTGGCCTTCACCGTTATTGCCGTAGACCGCTGCACTGGACGCGAACAACACGCGGCGCACCCCGTGAACACGCATGGCTTCGCACACGTTGAGCGTGCCGATGAAATTGCTCTGGTGCGTGCGCACCGGGTCGTCGACCGAAGCCTGCACCGAGGCCACCGCAGCCAGGTGCACCACGGCCTGGCAGCCCGCCGCAGCGCGCTGGACCAGCTCGGCGTCGGCAACGTCCCCCTCGACAAGCTCAAGCAGGGGGTGGTCCAGTTGCAGGTTGTCGCGCTTGCCCGTGGAGAGGTCGTCGACGATGCGCACGGCGTAGCCACGCGCCAGCAAGGCGTCACTCAGGTGGGAGCCGATGAAGCCGGCACCGCCGGTGATCAGGATGGGGGCATCAGCCATGGCGATAGAACCGGTCCAGAAGAGGCGGCAAGCCTGCACGCCAGGCACGGGGCTTGATACCGAAGGTATGAAGGATTTTCTTGCAGGCCAGCACGGCGTTCTGCGGCTCTTCGCTGGCATCCGGGCGCGCGGCATGAGCCTGCGGCGTTGGCGTCTGTACAGCGAGCTGACGATGCTGGCCGGCCTCGGCGAGAATCGCCTGGCCTAGCGCCACGGGGGTGGTCGCTTCGTTCCCGGCGTAGTGGTAGGTCCCCCACAGCGGCGAATTGCAGTCCAGCTGCTTGAGCACCGAGAGAATGACCCTGGCCGCATCGTCGACGGGTGTCGGGTTGCCACGGCGATCATCGGCCAGCAGCAATTCCTGGGGGAGCTCGGCGCGCGTCAGGAAACGGCCAAGCAGGCCATCGATGCTTTCGTCCAGCACCCAACCGAAGCGCAACAGCACATGTTGCGGGCAGGCCGCACGCACGCTTTGTTCGATACGCCAGAGGGCCTGCCCACGCAGGCCAAGCGGCAATGGCTCGTCCTTCTCGCTGTAGGCGGTGGCACGCGAGCCATCGAACACACGGTAGCTCGAGGGCTGGACCAGTGTGATCTGGTGGTGCTGGCACAACTCTGCCAGCCGCTCCACCGCGCGCTCCTGAAGCGCCAGACGCTGCTCGCTGACCGACTCGGCCTGGAACCAGTCGAAGTAATACGCCAGGTTGACCACGGCGTCGGGGCGATGATCGTCGAGCAACTGGGTGAGGCTGGCAGGCGCCCAGCCCTCCTCTGGAGGGCGCGGCGCCATGAAAGCGATGTCCTCCTCGGCCCCAAGACGAATCAGCGCTTGCCCGAGGGCATTGCCACCACCCAACAGCATTAGGCGCATACGCATAGAGTCAGCAGATCCGGAGGTTGTAAGGGAAAGCGGCCATTTTGCGGTTTCCGGGCGGGGAAGTCCAACGTGGGGCCGTATGATCATTGCGGCGGAGGAGGTTGCGCCGTGGCCGACCTCATCCTCTACCACGCATGACGCGGCTCCCCCTACTCGACTTCAAACAACCCATTCCTGAGCGGGCCCACATCCAGCCGCTCGCGGATGTCTTCATCTATGCGTGGATCATCAGGCCGGTACAGTTTCACCTGGCGGTACGCGTTGATGCGATTGATCTCTTGCCCCAGGTACTCCCACACCACTCGGGTACAGGCAGGATTGCGCCGGTCCCCGCTGGACACGCCGGCCTTGAGGCCATTGAGGCGGGTGATACGGCTCTTGAAGCTTGGGATGAGAATGGTCTGGCTCATTTCGTTGAAGGTAAGCGATTCGTAGTCGATCAGGAACACCCGGTCCTGCAACTGGAAGGCAGCCCCCAGGTAACGACAGCGCACTTCGGCGTGCTGGTCTGTCGCGGTAGACCGCTCCTGACGCTCCTGGCGCTCGAACAGGAAGCGACCGCCCTCCTCCCACAGATGCACCAGCGACACCAGGACCGTACCCGGCACCGACATGCAGTTGGAGTACTCGAAGTAATACCCGCAGTAACGCGACAGGTTGCCCGCGTGATCATGCAGAGGCCGAAACAGCTCGCTGATCGGATCGCCGGTTTGCTCGACCGAAGACGGCACTCGCGCGCCGATCAAGCGTGAAAACTGATCGGCGGGCAGGTCGAGCTCGTATTCCTCCACCCCGAAGAAATCGCCAATGCGTTTGAGGTTGTAAGCCGTCGGACGGCTTTGGCCGCTCAGGTATTTGTTGAACTGGGCGCGATTGATCGACAGTTGGCGGCAAACTTCGGAGATAGAGCGGTAGTGGCTGCAAGCCAGCTTGAGATTGGTAGCGAAATGCTCGCTCATGACAAAGGCCTACGTGACGCGAATGACGCCAGTTTAGCATCAAGTCGCATCAATTAAGACCAAACCGCGAAATTGTAACGACTCTTGTCATGGCCAACCATGCGCCCCAACGAATAGCGGTACGCCTGCCGGCCGCTGGTCTTTCCACACGAAGAATAAGAATCGAGGTCATTTTCCAATGCTCGAAGTACTCAACGATTTCCTCTCAGGGAAACTGCTCATCGTGCTGATCGTGGGGCTGGGTAGCTACTTCACCCTCCGTTCCCGGTTCGTCCAGTTCCGCCACTTCGTACACATGTTTAGCGTATTCAAGGAATCGCTGCGTGGCCAGGCAGGCCAACTGAGTTCATTCCAGGCCCTGATGCTGAGCCTGGCCGGCCGCGTGGGCGCCGGTAACATTGCAGGTGTCGGCATCGCCGTGACGCTGGGCGGCCCAGGTGCCGTGTTCTGGATGTGGGTCACCGCGCTGGTGGGCATGTCGAGCAGCTTCTTCGAATGTACCCTGGCCCAGGTGTACAAGCGCGCCGACGGCGACGGCCTGTACCGTGGCGGCCCGGCCTACTACATTCAGCATGGCCTGAAGTACAAGGGCATGGCGATCGTCTTCTCGATTCTGCTGCTGGTCACCTATGGCTTCGCTTTCATCGGCCTGCAGTCGTACACCGTGACCCACTCGCTGCAAAACGCCTTCCACTTCGACCCGCGCCACACCGGCATCGTGCTGGCAGTGCTGTTGGCCATCACCTTCATTGGTGGCATCAAGCGCATCGCGGCGGTGTCCGACCTGCTCGTACCGATCAAGACCCTGGCCTACATCGGCGT
This sequence comes from Pseudomonas sp. I3-I5, assembly GCF_022699445.1. Lineage (NCBI taxonomy): Bacteria > Pseudomonadati > Pseudomonadota > Gammaproteobacteria > Pseudomonadales > Pseudomonadaceae > Pseudomonas > Pseudomonas sp. I3-I5. The sequence continues at coordinate 4,121,533 of NZ_CP093940.1, forward strand.
GACCCTGTACGTGATCGGTACCCAGATCGAACACGTGCCGGCCATGCTCGAAACCATCTTCAAGAGCGCTTTCGGTCTTGACCCGGCGTTTGGCGGCCTGCTGGGCAGCGCCATCGTCATGGGCGTGAAGCGTGGCGTATTCGCCAACGAAGCCGGCCTTGGCAGCGCACCGAACGTGGCCGCCGTCGCAGCCGTGAAGCACCCAGGTGCCCAGGGTGTGGTACAGGCGTTCAGCGTGTTCCTGGATACGTTCGTGATCTGCACCTGCACCGCGCTGCTGATCCTGCTGTCGGGCTTCTACACCCCTGGCTTCGAGGGCGATGGCATTGTCCTGACCCAGAACTCGCTGGCTGCCGTGGTAGGCGACTGGGGCCGTATCTTCGTCAGCGTGGCCCTGTCGCTGTTCGTGTTCACCTGCATCCTCTACAACTACTACCTGGGTGAGAACAGCCTGCAGTTCCTCACCCGTAACCGGGCAGTATTGATGGGCTTCCGTGCCTTGGTGCTGGCGCTGGTCGTGTGGGGCTCCATGCAGGACCTGACCACCGTGTTCGCCTTCGCTGACATCACCATGACGTGCCTGGCCTTCGTCAACCTGATGGCCTTGGCCCTGCTGTTCAAGGTCGGCCTGCGTGTGATGCGCGACTACGATGACCAGCGCAAGGCTGGCATCAAGCAGCCTGTGTTCGATTCGGCCAAGTTCGCCGACCTGGACCTGGACCGCACTGCATGGCCTGCCAACCCGCAGGTGGAAACAGCCGCTGACAAAGCTGTCGGCCAGGCTCAGCCGCTGCGCTGATAGGCTGACATCGCCAGCCGCCCCAGCGAGGGTTGTGCCAGTCGGTTGAGTCACCAGGGGCCGCATTGCGGCCCCACTAGCCTTCCCTGCAAAGCGCGGCTCTTCTTTCCCGTTCATCGCTACGGACGCTTTCCATGCGCGCAGTAAAGAACCTCCTCGTGCTCTACACCGGTGGCACCATCGGCATGCTCGAAACGCCGGAAGGCCTGGCCCCATCCGGCGGCTTCGAGTCCCGCATGCGCGATCACTTCGCCATGATGGCAGACGCCCCCGAAGTCACCTGGACACTCCAGGAACTGGACCCACTGCTCGACAGTGCCAACATGCAGCAGCACAACTGGCTGGCGATGCGTGATGCGATCGTCGATGCCGTGCGTGTCCGTGGCCATGATGCGGTACTGGTGCTGCATGGCACCGACACCCTGGCCTACAGTGCAGCGGCACTGTCGTTCCTGTTGCTGGGGCTGCCGGTTCCCATCCTGCTGACCGGCTCGATGCTGCCGGCAGGGGCACCTGGCAGCGACGCCTGGGACAACCTGTGCGGCGCACTGCGCCAGTTCGATCATCCCCTCGAAGCGGGTGTGCAACTGTACTTCGCGGGCAAGCTGCTGCACGGTTGCCGCGCCTCGAAGCTGCGCAGCGAAGCGTTCGATGCCTTTGCGGCCTTGCCGCGCCATCGCCAGAGTGAGCACGTAGCCCCCTTGCCGGCGCACTTGGGTTACCAGCAGCCCCGTGAGCGCGTGAACCTTGCGGTAGTGCCGGTGTTCCCTGGCTTGCAGGCAGGTCATCTGGAGGCTTTGCTCGGCAGCGGCGTGCAGGGCTTGTTGCTGGAATGCTATGGCAGCGGCACTGGGCCGTCCGATGATCAGGCGCTGCTCGACACCTTGCGTGCAGCACGCCAGCGTGGCGTCATGTTGGTGGCCATTTCCCAGTGCCCGGAAGGCGATGTGGTCTTCGATACCTATGCTGCCGGTAGCCGCCTGCGGGCAGCAGGCCTGGTCAGCGGGGGCGGCATGACGCGGGAGGCGGCCCTTGGCAAGATGTTCGCGCTGCTGGGTGCCGGGCTGGACGTGAAAGAGGCCGAGCACTGGTTTGCCCTGGACTTGTGCGGCGAACGCTAGAAGTGGCGGAAGGCAGCGGGAGTCGAACCTGCCCGGGAACGGATGCCGTCCCCAACCGGGTTTGAAGCCCGGCCGCGCCACCGGGCGCGATTGCCTTCCTTGAAATCGGTGCCTGGCCTGCTAGCGGGCCAGGGCACTGTCACTGCGAATGTACCGCTGATCGCCGACCCTGCGGGTCAGACCGATGCGGTCGAAATATTCCAGAATCTGCACACTGCGCTTGCGACCGATGCCCAACATATCGCGAAATGCAGCAACCTGCACTACCGGCGTGTCACCTATGTGATGCTGTAGCAGCTCTGCCATGCGGCGTAGGGTCGACTCTGGGTAGAACAGGTCCCGCACCACCTGATGCACCAACCCCAGTCGCGCCAGCTTGCGCAGCAGCAGACGTACATCGGCCTCGGCGCATTTTTCCTCGCTCGCCAATGTCCTTACCCAAGGCGGATCGTAAGCGCCAGCCTGCAACCTTGGCTGCAGGCGCGCCCAGAGCGCCTCATCCGCGGCACTGAGCTGAACCTGATGATCAGGCAAATGCAGCCAGGGGCCGCTGCCGGCTACGGCGCCTTCGGCCAGCAACTGCTCGAGCAAACTGACGAACCCCGGCCTGTCCAGTGGCAACGCCGCGAAACGGCGCAGCCTGTCACGGTCCGGGCCCAATTGATCGGGCTCCTGCTCGTGAAAGGCCGCCAACTGGGCCAGCACACGTTGCTTGAGCGCCTGCCACTGGCTTGCAGCGAACAACAACTGGCCTTGGCGGGTGGCGATCACGAGTACGTCGTCGGGTAACTGCCAGCTGTCACGCAGGCGATTGAACTGCCGCTCCAGGCGCTGTGGATCTAGCCCACCCGGTGCGCTGGCCAGCAAACCCGGCAAGGCCTGCTCAAGACCTGTACAGTCGCGCAGCACCTGCAACTGTTGCAGCCTTTCGACGCTGCGGCGTTGACGACTGGGGGCGAACGGGTCCAGGACCGTGCCGCCGCCCAGCGTGTACTGAGCGCGCTGATCGCGCAGCACCAGACGGTCGCCATGCACCGCTTGCAACGGGGCGTTGAGCAGCAACTGTGCGAACATGCGCTGCCCCGCCGCCAAACTCTGCCCCTCGAGCAAAGCCACCCTGGCTGTCACGTCCTGGGTACCCAGGTGCACGTGCACTGCACTGAAATGCTCGAAGGCACGGGCTTGGCCGGGCAGCAGGCTCAAGGTGATATCGATGCGTGTGCTGGGCGCGTGCAACCACTGCGGCACCAGCCAATCGCCCCGGCGTATCTGGTCCACCGCCAGGCGCTCGGCGACGATGTTGAGCGCCACACGTTGCCCTGCCTCGGCCACCAGCGCGGGCTGATTCTGGGCATGCAACCCACGCACCCTCACCGGTTTGCCGGCCTTGCCAAGCAGCAACGTGTCGCCCGCAGTTACACGCCCCGCCAGCGCCGTGCCGGTCACCACTACCCCCGCGCCCGTAACGGCGAACGCCCGGTCCACGGCAAGACGAAAGCCTCCGGCCACACTGCGACGGCGGGCATGGGGCGCTGCCGCCAGCAGGGCCTGGCGCAAGGCGTCGATGCCGGTACCAACGGTACTGGATACGGGAAAGTGCAGCGCATCGGCATACGGGCCAGGCGCCAGCAGTTGGCTGACTTGCTGCTTCACCGCTTCCACGCGTGCGGGCTCGACCCGGTCGCACTTGCTGATGGCCACCAGCGCCTGGGGAATGCCCAACAGTTCGATGATCGCCAGGTGCTCGCGGGTCTGCGGCATGACGCCATCGTCTGCCGCCACCACCAGCAATACCAGGTCGATGCCGTGGGCACCGGCCAGCATGTTGTGGACAAACCGCTCGTGGCCCGGCACGTCGATGAAGCCAGTCAGTGGCGCCTCCTCGGCCAGCGACGCGTAGCGATAACCCAGGTCGATGGTCATGCCGCGGGCCTGTTCCTCCTGACGCTGGTCCCCGGCTTGGCCGGTGAGCGCCTGCAGCAGCGCCGTCTTGCCGTGATCGATGTGCCCGGCGGTACCGACGATCACTGCAAGGCCCCCAACTGCAGGCTTGGCAGCTGCGCCAGCCATTGGGGTTCATCGTCCAGCTGGCGCAAGTCCAGCCACAACGCATCGTCGTCGATGCGCCCAAGCACAGGCACCGGTAATTCACGCAGCGCTCGCTCCAAAGCATGCAAGCTGCGCCCGCGCAGCCGCTTGGACACCTGTGGACGCAGGCACAAGGCGGCGCTGGGCAAGCGGGCGACAGGCTGGCTGCCGCTGCCGATCATGCCCAGCGTCGGCTCTACGCTGACGCGCCACTGCTCGCCCAGGCAGGCTTGCATCGCGGGCGCCACGCGCAGGGCCTGGGTGTGAATCTCCGCCTGGGCACGCGTGAGCAGGCGCAGGCTGGGCAGGCGCTCGGCCAGGCGATCAGGGTTGCGGTACAGCGCCAACACGGCCTCCAGGGCGGCCAAGGTGATCTTGTCCACGCGCAGGGCGCGCTTGAGCGGGTTCTTCTTGATCCTGGCGATCAAGTCCTTACGCCCGACGATGATCCCTGCCTGCGGACCGCCCAGCAGTTTGTCACCACTGAAGGTGACAATGTCGGCGCCATCGCTCAGTGCCTGGCGCACCGTCGGTTCGGCGGGTAGCCCCCAGCGCGTGAGGTCCAGCAGGCTGCCACTGCCCAGGTCCTCGAGTAGCGGCAGGTTGTGCTGACGGGCAATGCGGGCCAGCTCCAGGGTGGGTACCTGGGTGGTAAAGCCCTGGATGCTGTAATTGCTGCAGTGCACGCGCATCAGCAACCCAGTGCGCGGGCTGATGGCCGCCTCGTAGTCGCGGGCGTGGGTGCGGTTGGTGGTGCCGATCTCGTGCAGCCTGACGCCGGCCCGGGCCATGATGTCGGGTATCCGGAAGGCGCCCCCGATCTCGATCAGCTCGCCACGGGAGATGATGCCTTCCTTGCGGGCGCCCAAGCTGTTGAGCGCCAGCAACACAGCGGCTGCATTGTTGTTCACCACGGTGACGGCCTCGGCGCCTGTCAGTTCGCGAATCAACCCTTCGATCAGGTCATCGCGATCACCGCGCTTGCCCGTGCTCAAGTCGAACTCGAGGTTCAGCGGGTAGCGCGCTGCGCACTCCATGGCCTCGATGGCTTCTTCGGGCAGCAAGGCGCGGCCCAGATTGGTGTGCAACACCGTGCCGGTGAGGTTGAACACGCGGCGAACCTGGCTGCGTTGCTGGACGTCGAGGCGCTCGCCGGCGCGGCCCAGCAGTACCTCCGGCGCCACCTCGGCAGCATTCAGCTGGCCATTGCGGACAAGGTCGCGCAGATCATTCAGCAAGTGGCGCAAGGTCGACAGAACAGCTTCACGGCCGTAACGCTCGATGAACGCAAGACAGGCGGTGTGGCGCAGGAGTGTATCGATGGAAGGCAGGCGAGGCGTGACGCTGGCTAAGCTGGAGGGCATGCGGTACTACCTTGGACGGGTCCATTGTCTGCTGGCCTTGTGGCAGGCAAGCGACGGTAACGCAGGCATCCGCAGGTCCGGGAACCTTCGAAACCCGTGTCAAGGACGCTTGCCTGGGCAAGGCAACTCGGTCTCACAGTGTAGACAATCAACCGCTAGCCGGGCGAGACCATCAGGTTGGGTGCCAGACGATGGTACCCCTCCTCGTCCAGGCGCATGTCCAGGGCCAGGCTGGCCAAGTCGTCGGCCAACGCTTCGGCTGCTGCGTCGTTTTCCAGGTAGTGCTGCTTGAGGTAGCTGTTGCACCCTGGGCAACACTCGGCACGCAGCGGTGCCTTGCCGGGTCCGTGACGGTCATCGTCGAGCGCGCTGTAGCGCAGGTCTTTGCTGGAGTCGCAGTACACGCACTTGACCCGCACCACGTGCCACTCACAGGCGCACAACGAACAGGCAAGGTAACGCAAGCCGTTGTGCTTGCCACGGTTGCGTACCACGCCCGCCATGGCCGGCGAGCCGCATGCCGGGCATTGGGCAAGGCTGGCAGCGGGCTTGAGTTCGGTGCTTGGCAGCGCCAGCAACCAGCTTGACCAGGCCGCCTGCAAGGCTGCGCCCACGAACGGCACCAGTGCAGGGGGCACGGCATCGTACTGGCCGCTGAGCAGGGCAATTGCCCAACCTTTGCGCTGGGTATCGTCACTGATGCGCAGCCTGTGCAGTGCATCTTGCAGGGGCCCTTGGCCCGACTCATCGAAATGATCGAGCAGCGCCTGCAACCACGCCAGCCATGCGCCTTCGCGCACAAGGCTGTCAGCAGCCAGGGGCGGCAGCCCGTGACTTATGCACAGACGCTGACGGTCCTCGGCAACAGGCAGCGCACTCGGCGGGTTATCCACAAGCTGCTGTTGGATGCGGCAAAGCCGCGCGATCAACAGCAGGTAGTCGCCCATGGCGTGGCCCTGGGCCAAGCGCTCCAGGCGAGCCGCTCGCACGTCGAAGAGGTTGCCTGGTGGCAGGTGCAGAAACGGCGGCATGACGGCCGACGCTTCGATCTGCCCAGGTTCAAGTACGGTACTCAAGCGTTCATCCTTCTTTTCGTCGGTGCTCGGTCGGCGTTTTGTCACCGGTCACGTCGCGATACCACAGTTCATGGTGCTTGCGCGCCCAGGCCCGGCTGACCCAGCCATGCAGCATGGCGCCTACCGACCCCTTGATCCAGATGCCGGCGTAGATGTGCACGATGATGCTGAGCACCAGCACGAACGCCGCGAAGGCGTGTAGCAAGGTGGCCAGGCGTATGGCGCCGATGTCGAAGTAGTGACTGAAGTAAGCACGCCAGATCACCACGCCACTGACCATCAGGATCAGCATGCACACTAGCAGCGTCCAGAACAGCAGTTTCTGGCCGGCATTGTACTTGCCGATGGCAGGCACACCGTCCTCCTGATTGCGCATGACCCGATCGATTCTGCGCAACCACAGGCGGTCGTTGGCTGTAATGAAGTTGGCACGCCAGAAACGCACCACCAGGCCCAGGAAGAAAACGAACATCGCCACACCTAGGAACGGGTGCAGGATGCGTGTCCATGGACCGCCGCCGAACAGATTGCTTAGCCAGAACAAGGCGGGATGAAACAGCGCCAGCCCCGACAGGCCCGCCAGAAAGAACAGGATCGCCACTATCCAGTGGTTGCTGCGCTCGTTGGCGTTGTAACGCAGGATAGGCTTGTTGTCGTTCATGGCCGCTGCTCCCCTTGCCCATCAGGCTTGTTCGGATCGAACACATGCACTGCCGGGTCGACTTGGTGCACGCTGGTGTCGGACGCTACAGGCTGCTCGTCCTCCTCGACACGTTGCGGCCCGACCCGTACGTAGTGGAAGAAGCCGGCCAGCACCGCCGCCCCCATGGCCAGCAAGGCCAGCGGCTTGGTGAAGCCCTTCCACAGCCCCACCAGCGGGCTGATCACCGGCTGGTCCGGGAGCCCGGCATACAGCTTAGGTGTGTCGGCATGGTGCAATACATACATCACATGGGTGCCCCCTACCCCGTCGGGGTCATACAGCCCAGCGTTCTCGTAGCCTCGGGACTTGAGGTCGACGATGCGTTCATCGGCATGCACCTTCATCTCGTCCTTGCTGCCGAAAACGATGGCGCCGGTCGGGCAGGTTTTAACGCAAGCTGGCTCCAGCCCTACGCTGACACGGTCGGAACACAGCGTGCACTTGTAGGCCTTGTGATCCTTCTGGGAAATGCGCGGGATATTGAACGGGCAGCCGGTGATGCAGTAGCCGCAGCCTATGCAATGGTCCTGGTTGAAGTCGACGATGCCGTTGGCGTGCTTGATGATCGCACCTGGGCTTGGGCACGCCTTCAGGCAACCGGGATCTGCGCAGTGCATGCAGCCATCCTTGCGGATGAGCCACTCCAGGTTGCCGTCGTCGCGCTCGTGCTCGGTGAAGCGCATCAATGTCCAGGTTTCGGCGCTCAGGTCCTGAGGGTTGTCGTAGGTCCCGTGGTTGTGCCCAACCTCGTCACGCAACTCGTTCCATTCCGAACACGCCACCTGGCAGGCCTTGCAGCCGATGCACTTGGTGGTGTCGATCAGCTTGGCCACCTGCTCCTGCTCGCGTACCGAAGGCGGCACTGTGGTGGTGGCCGACCGGGCGATGATGTCTTGGCTGGCCATCAGAGTTTCTCCACTTTGACGAGGAACGACTTGGACTCCGGTGTCTGGGTATTACCATCACCCAGGAACGGAACCAGGGTGTTGGTCAGGTACCCGTGCCGCGTGGACCCGGTAAAGCCCCAGTGCAGCGGGATGCCGATCTGATGCACCGTCTGGTTGTTGACCTGCAGCGGACGTATCCGCTTGGTCACTACCGCAACCGCATCGATATGCCCGCGCTTGCTCGATACACGCACCCTGTCGCCTGCCTTGATGCCTTTTTCATTGGCCAGGACTTCACCAATCTCGACGAACTGCTCAGGCTGGGCAATGGCGTTGAGCCGGCAATGCTTGCTCCAGAAGTGGAAATGCTCGGTCAGGCGATAGGTGGTGGCCGCGTAGGGGAATTCATCATGTGTGCCCAAGGTTTCCCACACCGAATCGAAGATGCGGCCTGCCGGGTTGCTGACGACCTTCTTGTTGTTCGGGTGCAGGGGGTTGATGCCAATCGGTGTTTCGAAAGGCTCGTAATGCTCGGGGAACGGCCCTTCGGCCATCTTGTCGATGGCGAAGAAACGCGCCACACCCTCGGGGTTCATGATGAATGGGTTCATGCCCGCTTCCGGCGGCGAATCGACCTTGAAATCAGGCACGTCGGTCCCGCCCCACGCCTTGCCGTTCCACCAGACCAGACGCTTCTTCTCCGGATCCCAAGGCTTGCCCTGCGGGTCGCTGGAAGCACGGTTATAGAGAATGCGTCGGTTGGCCGGCCACGCCCACGCCCAGTTCTGGACCTGGTGCATGCCGTAGGGGTCGCTGTTGTCGCGGCGCGCCATCTGGTTGCCCTGCTCGGTCCAGCAACCGGCGAAGATCCAGCAGCCCGAAGCCGTGCTGCCGTCATCCTTGAGCTGGCCGAAGCCCGACAGTTGCTGACCGGACTTGACGGTCGCACCGGTCGGGTCGGTGAAGTCCGTCACGGCCCAGCCGTTCATCTCCTTCGCCAGCTCCTCAGGTGACGGCTCTTCGGCGATCTTGTAGGGCCAGTGGATGTTCAGCAGAGGATCGGGGTAGGTTCCCCCTTCCTTCTGGTAACGCTGACGCAAGCGCAGGAACAGCTCGCTCATGATCTGCACGTCAGTGCGGGTTTCACCCGGGCCGTCGGCGCCCTTCCAGTGCCATTGCAGCCAGCGGCTGCTGTTGACCAGCGAGCCGTCCTCTTCAGCGAAGCAGGTGGTGGGCAGGCGGATCACCTCGGTCTGGATACCGGCCGTGTCCACATCGTTGAACGGCCCCACGTTGCGCCAGAACTCGGACGTCTCAGTGGCCAGCGGGTCCATGACTACCAACCACTTGAGCTTGGCCAGTGCCGCGGTCACGCGGTTCTTATCAGGGAGGGCGGCAATCGGGTTGAAACCTTGGCACATGTAGCCGTTGACCTTGCCTTGGCTCATCATCTCGAACATGCGCAGCACGTCGTAGGCAGGCACGTCGAGCTTGGGCAGCCAATCGTAGCCCCAGTTGTTGTCGGCAGTGGCGTTGGGGCCGTACCAGGCTTTCATGAGGCTGACGTGGAACTTGCCGTAGTTCTGCCAGTAGGACAGCTGCCCCGGGCGCAGCGGCTTGGACGCACGCTTGTCGATGAACGCGGCGTAGTCCTGCTCGGCGTCGCCGGCAAGTGTCAGGTAACCCGGCAGCGAGTTGGACAGCAACCCCAGGTCGGTCAGGCCCTGAATGTTGGAGTGACCCCGCAAGGCATTCACGCCCCCACCTGGCATGCCCACGTTGCCCAACAACAGCTGCACCATCGCCGCGCTGCGGATGATCTGCGCGCCGATCGAATGTTGCGTCCACCCCAGCGCATACAGGATCGTCATGGTCTTGCCCGGCGCCGAGCAGGTGGCGATCTCTTCCCAAACCTTCATCATGGCGTCCTGCGGCATGCCACAGGTCATGCTCGCCAATTCTGGGGTGTAGCGGCTGTAGTGCTGCTTCATCAGCTGGAACACACAGCGTGGGTGCTGAAGTGTCGGGTCTACCTTGGCAAAACCGTCCTCGCCCAGCTCGTAACCCCAGCCCGACTTGTCGGCATAAATGCGCTTGCTCTCGTCATAGCCGCTGAACAGGCCATCCTCGAAGCCATAGGTGTCCTTGACGATGAAGGATACGTCGGTGTAATTGCGCACATATTCGTGCTGGATCTTGTCATTGCTCAGCAGGTAATTGATCAACCCGCCCATGAACGCGATGTCGGTACCGGTGCGGATGGGCGCGTAGTAATCGGCCACCGAAGCGGTACGGGTAAACCTTGGGTCGACCACGATCAGCCGCGCCTTGTTGTGCGCCTTGGCCTCGGTCACCCATTTGAAGCCGCACGGATGCGCTTCTGCTGCGTTGCCACCCATCACAAGGACCAGATTCGCGTTGGCGATATCGGACCAGTGGTTGGTCATGGCGCCACGGCCGTACGTCGGGGCAAGACTTGCCACCGTCGGGCCATGTCAGACACGTGCTTGGTTATCGAACCCCAGCATGCCTGTTGCGCGAACAACCTTGTGAGTCAGGTAGCCGGCCTCGCTGGAGGCGGCGGAAGCGGCAAGAAAACCGGTGGTGAGCCAGCGGTTGACCGTCTGCCCCTGGGCATTTTTCTCGATGAAGTTCGCGTCGCGATCTTCCTTCATCAAGGCGGCCACGCGATCGAGCGCTTCGTCCCAGCTGACGCGTACCCACTCGTTGCTACCCGGCTTGCGCACCTCGGGGTACTTGAGACGGCTTGGACTGTGGATGAAGTCGAGCAAACCTGCGCCTTTGGGGCAAAGGGTGCCGCGGTTCACCGGATGGTCGGCGTCACCTTCGATGTGGATGATGTTCTGCTTGACGTTCTTGCCTGCATCACCCTGGCTGTACAGGATCAAGCCGCAGCCGACCGAGCAGTAGGGGCAGGTGTTACGGGTTTCTTTGGTATGCGCCAGCTTGAAGTGGCGCACTTGCTCGGCGAACGCAGGCGTTGGGGCCATGCCCAGCGCCGCAAGGCTCGAGCCTCCAAGGCCGACGGCGGCGACCTTGAAGAATTGCCGACGGTTGAGATCCATCGTGCACTCCTGATCAGATTTGGACGCACGGAACATGGCCGGCGCCTCTTGGTAGTCACGGTGACGGCGGTTTGATGACCGCCAACAGGTAAGACTAGCAAGGAATCGAAAAGGTGCGATGACGTGGGTCAGGTAGGCTGAAGATAGATCATACATCTCAGCACGTGGCTGCTCGCCGACAAAGGCTATGACGCACAAGCGTTGCGTCAGTACTTCGACCGGTGCCGCATACAGCCCGTCATTCCGAAGCGCTCGATGAAGCGCAAGCCTAAGCCGGGTTTGCCCAGGTTGTTCGACCGGCGCAAATACCGACAACACCATGTCCATCGAGCGCATGTTCGGCTGGCTGAAAAAAGATCGCCCCCTTGGAACGGGTCTCGACAAGCTCGCAGAAGTCATGCCGTGATGGTCTCACTGACTTGCTCCATGCGGTGTTTACGTTGCCTTTCTCCGTACCCTACCTGGCGCTCAGATATTGAGACGGACAGTAGCCCCCGCAGTGGCCGCGTGGTCAGTTGAAAGATCATTGGGTAGTTATAGAAAAATTGTCATCTCCCAAGTAACTAAGTTTAACGTCGTCATTGACGTATGTGCCGTCCGGAGCAATGAACTTGTAACGTGACAGTAGAAACGCTTCCTGGCTGACCTCGCTGCTGGCGTGAAGTCGGGTACCAATTGCAAACAGGACGCCACCCACACTGAATATTGGCCCAGGGTACATCTGTATGTACTGCAGCAAGGTAGGGCCTGCCACTCTGTTGTACGTAATCGTTTCAGGGCCTAGAACGAGCGTACCGAAGCCCACCAAGGCGATGATGATACCTACCGCCATCACGAACCAGCCAGAATATTCAGCACCTCTATCGCGACTCTTGAGATATGCCGCGTAGTCTTCGCTGAACCCCGAAACGTGATAGTCCCCAGTCGACGCTGTCAGTTTTATCTCCCGCTGTTCAGTTCCTGATTGCATGAGCCTCTCCTTGTCAAAGCTGAGATACTAAGCAATATTGGCACTGCATAGTCGGTGTCATGCAAACTTGGGAAAGACCCTACGGCAGAAGGAGAAAGTTCATTGAGCACTGTTCTTACTCGCCAACAAACTTAATAGTTGACCATGCCCCAAGTATAAAAAACCCGGAGCAATTGCCCCGGGTTTTTACTGTAGCGCGATGCCCTACCGTTCAAATCAGAACGGAATATCATCATCAAAGCTGTCGAAGTCAGCCGCCGGTTGCGGCGCTGGCTGCTGCGGCGCCGGGCGCTGTTGCTGTTGCGGGCGCGGGGCCTGCTGGCGCGCAGGTTGCTGGTTGTACTGTTGCTGCTGACCGCCACCTTGGTTGTAGTTGTTACCGCCACCCTGGTTGTACGGGTCGCCGCCGCCTTGCTGGTTCTGCGGACGGCCGCCCAGCAGCTGCATGGTGCCGTTGATGTCAACGATGATTTCAGTGGTGTAGCGCTTGATGCCGTCTTTTTCCCACTCACGGGTCTGCAGCTTGCCTTCGATGTAGCACTGCGAACCTTTGCGCAGGTACTCGCCGGCAATCTCAGCAACCTTGCCGAACAGCGACACACGGTGCCATTCGGTACGCTCGACCTTCTGGCCCGACTGCTTGTCGGTCCATTGCTCGCTGGTTGCCAGGCTCAGGTTGGTCACGGCATTACCGTTGGGCAGGTAGCGGACTTCGGGATCCTGGCCACAGGTACCGACCAGAATGACTTTGTTAACCCCACGGGCCATAACGTTCTCCTAGGCTTCGCACGCCGCTGAGGCCGGATTGATCAGGCGCTCCAGGGTCGTACGGTCCAAAATTTTCGTATCCAGTTTGATATAGACGGCTGATTCTTCCGAGACCACAACGGCGTCGGTCACGCCGGGCACGGCCATCAACCGTGCAGCCAGGCCAGCATCCTTGGCGGCCTCCGGCGACAAAGGCATGCGCAAGCTGGTCACATACGGTGGCTCGTTCATGCTCAAGGCAACGGCCAACCAGATGGCACACAGTATCGCGCAGCCAAGGAACACGGTGTTCAGCCCACCATGCTGGAACAGCCAGCCACCCAGGATGCCCCCTAGCGCAGCACCGAGAAACTGGCTGGTGGAGTACACCCCCATCGCCGTTCCCTTGCCACCTGCTGGCGACACCTTGCTGACCAGCGAAGGCAACGAAGCCTCCAGCAGGTTGAATGCGGTGAAGAATACCACGGTGCCGATCACCAGTCCGCGCAAACCGTCAGCCCACTGCCAGAAGAATAGCTCGACCAACAGCAATACGCTGACGGCCCCTGCCAGCACACGTTTCATCTTGCGCTTTTTTTCGCCGTAGATGATGAACGGTACCATTGCAAAAAATGAGACGAACAGCGCGGTCAGGTAGACCCACCAGTGTTGTTCCTTGGGCAGTCCGCCGCGCTCGACGAAGGCCAGAGGCAGCGCGACGAAGCTGGCCATGAGAATGGCATGCAGGATGAAGATGCTCACATCCAGCCGTAGAAGGTCCGGGTGACGCAGGGTCGGGCCGATGGCCTGACGCGCAACGCCCGATTCGCGATGCTGCAGAATGTTGTGCGTGGCAGGTACCACGAAGGCAATCAACGCGATGCCAACCAAGGCCAAGCCGGCCGTTGCAAGGAACAATCCTGACAAGCCAAAGGCACTTGTCAGCAAAGGCCCGACGACCATTGCCACTGCAAAGGAAAGACCAATGCTCATCCCGATCATGGCCATGGCCTTGGTGCGGTGCTGTTCCCGGGTGAGGTCCGACAGCAGCGCCATCACCGCCGCCGAAATGGCGCCGGCCCCTTGCAGGATGCGCCCTGCGATGATGCCCCAGATGGAATCGGCCTGGGCTGCCAGGACGCTGCCCAGGGCAAACACGATCAAGCCCAGGTAGATGACGGGTCGACGGCCGATGCGGTCTGAAATCATCCCGAAGGGAATCTGCAACACGGCCTGGGTGAGGCCATAGGCGCCAATGGCCAGGCCAATCAGCGCGGGCGTGGCGCCGGCCAGGTCCATGCCATAGGTGGCCAGGACCGGCAAGACCATGAACATGCCCAGCATACGAAAAGCGAAGACCAGAGCCAGACCGCCGGCGGCGCGGGTTTCATTGCCGCTCATGCGCTCGTTGTGGGTGTCGTGCATGGATTAATCTCGTGTGAACCGGCGGCGATTCTATCAGTCCGACAGCTTGACGGCATCTACGCGACGCTTTGCCGCGTACTGGCAGGGCGCCGTATAATTCTTCGTTTATGCCCGCCGAGCGAGGCCGCAGTGGACAAGATCCTGATTCGTGGGGCACGTACCCACAACCTGAAGAACATCGACCTGACCCTGCCCCGGGACAAGCTCATCGTCATTACCGGCCTGTCGGGCTCGGGCAAGTCATCCCTGGCCTTCGATACGCTGTACGCCGAGGGCCAGCGTCGTTATGTGGAATCGCTGTCGGCGTATGCCCGCCAGTTCCTCTCGATGATGGAAAAGCCTGACGTCGATACCATCGAAGGGCTGTCACCGGCCATTTCCATCGAACAGAAATCCACCTCACACAACCCCCGCTCCACCGTCGGCACCATCACCGAGATCTACGACTACTTGCGCCTGCTGTACGCCAGGGTCGGGACACCCCGCTGCCCAGACCATGACATACCACTGGAAGCGCAAACGGTCAGCCAGATGGTCGACCTGGTACTGGAGCGCCCGGAAGGCAGCAAGTTGATGCTCCTGGCCCCGGTCATCCGTGAGCGCAAGGGTGAGCACCTGGCGGTGTTCGACGAGCTGCGCGCCCAAGGCTTCGTCCGCGCCCGCGTCAACGGCAAACTCTACGAACTGGACGAGTTGCCCAAGCTGGACAAGCAGAAAAAGCACAGTATCGATGTGGTGGTCGATCGTTTCAAAGTGCGTGCCGATCTTCAGCAGCGATTGGCCGAGTCGTTCGAGACCGCGTTGAAGCTGGCGGATGGTATCGCGCTGATCGCTCCCATGGACGACGAGAAAGGCGAAGAGACCATTTTTTCGGCGCGCTTTGCCTGCCCCATTTGCGGTCATGCGATCAGCGAACTGGAACCCAAGCTGTTCTCGTTCAACAACCCGGCCGGTGCCTGCCCGACCTGTGATGGCCTGGGCGTTAAGCAGTATTTCGATACCAAGCGCCTGGTCAATGCGGAACTGACCTTGGCCGAAGGCGCCATTCGCGGGTGGGATCGCCGTAACGTCTACTACTTCCAGATGCTGGGGTCGCTGGCTGCGCATTATGACTTCAGCCTGGACGAAGCATTCGGCGAGCTTGCGCCGGAGCATCAGAAGGTGATCCTGCAAGGCAGCGGCAAGCACAGCGTGGACTTCAAGTACCTCAACGACCGGGGTGACATCGTCAAGCGCTCGCACCCGTTCGAAGGGATCATCCCCAACCTGGAACGCCGCTACCGCGAAACCGAGTCCAATACCGTACGCGAGGAACTGGCCAAGTACCTGGGCACCCAGCCGTGCCCGGACTGCCGTGGCACGCGGCTGCGGCGCGAGGCGCGTCATGTGTGGGTCGGTGAGAAGACGCTGCCGGCGGTCGCCAATATGCCGATCGGTGACGCCAGTGGCTACTTCAGCACGCTGACCCTGACCGGTCGCCGTGGCGAAATCGCGGCCAAGATTCTCAAGGAAATCTGCGAACGGTTGCAGTTCCTGGTGAACGTGGGCCTGGATTACCTCACCCTTGACCGTAGCGCAGAAACCCTGTCCGGTGGTGAGGCTCAGCGCATCCGCCTCGCCAGCCAGATCGGGGCAGGCTTGGTGGGGGTGATGTATATCCTGGACGAGCCGTCCATTGGCCTTCATCAGCGCGACAACGATCGCTTGCTCGCCACCCTCAATCACCTGCGTGATCTGGGCAACACGGTAATCGTCGTCGAGCATGACGAGGATGCGATCCGCCTGGCCGACTACGTGGTGGACATTGGGCCAGGGGCCGGCGTGCATGGCGGCAAGATCGTCGCTGAGGGTACACCTCAGGAAGTCATGGACCACCCGGACTCCGTAACCGGCCAGTACCTGTCCGGCCGTAGAAAGATCGTGGTCCCTGCCAAGCGCACACCGCGCGACAAAAAGCTGCAGCTCAAGCTCAAGGGCGCACGTGGCAACAACCTTCAGAACGTCGATCTGGAAATCCCCATCGGGCTGCTGACCTGCGTGACCGGCGTCTCAGGCTCCGGCAAGTCCACGCTCATCAACAACACCCTGTTCCCGCTCGCAGCCACCGCCCTGAACGGCGCGAGCAGCCTGGAAGCGGCGCCCCATGCCAGCATGGACGGGTTGCAGCACCTGGACAAGGTGGTGGATATCGACCAGAGCCCCATTGGCCGCACCCCCCGGTCCAACCCTGCCACCTACACAGGGATCTTCACGCCGATCCGCGAGCTGTTCTCTGGGGTGCCTGAATCACGCTCGCGCGGGTATGGCCCAGGCCGGTTCTCGTTCAACGTGAAAGGCGGGCGCTGCGAAGCGTGCCAGGGCGACGGCCTGATCAAGGTGGAAATGCATTTCCTCCCGGACATCTACGTGCCTTGCGATGTGTGCAAGAGCAAGCGCTACAACCGCGAAACCCTGGAGATCAAGTACAAGGGCAAGAACATCCACGAGGTGCTGGAAATGACCATCGAGGATGCGCGTGAGTTCTTCGATGCGGTGCCTGCATTGGCGCGCAAGCTCCAAACCCTGATGGACGTAGGGCTTTCCTACATCAAGCTAGGTCAATCGGCGACGACGCTTTCGGGGGGCGAAGCCCAGCGCGTGAAGCTGTCACGGGAGCTGTCCAAGCGCGATACCGGTAAGACCTTGTATATCCTGGACGAGCCTACTACGGGCCTGCACTTCGCCGATATCCAGCAGCTGCTGGACGTTCTGCACCGGCTTCGTGACCATGGCAACACCGTGGTGGTCATCGAGCACAACCTGGACGTCATCAAGACAGCCGATTGGCTGGTGGACCTCGGGCCAGAGGGCGGCTCAAAGGGTGGGCAGATCATCGCATGCGGTACGCCCGAGGAACTGAGCAAGATGAAACAATCCTACACCGGGCACTACCTCAAGCCTCTGCTAGAGCGAGACCGAGCGTGATGAACGTGAAGGGGCGCCTAGGCGCCCCTTTCTTATCGGCTCATCGCTTTCATGCTAGAGCCACTACAAGGCCCAAGCACAATGCAATCGAAGCATTACATCTGTGATTGCAGGTAATTCTGCAGACCGATCGCCTTGATCAAGCCTTGCTGCTTCTCGAGCCAATAGGTGTGATCTTCCTCGGTATCGGCCAATTGCGCGCGCAGAATGTCACGGCTCACATAATCCTTGTGCAGTTCGCACAACTCGATCCCCTTGCAAAGCGCCGCTCGCACTTTGTATTCGAGCTTCAAATCCGCTTCGATCATTTCAGGGACAGTGGTTCCCACTTCGAGATCGTCCGCACGCATGTCCGGGGTGCCCTCGAGCATGAGAATGCGGCGCATCAAAGCGTCAGCGTGCTGCGCCTCTTCTTCCATCTCATGGTTGATGCGCTCGTAGAGCTTGGTCAGGCCCCAGTCTTCGTACATGCGCGAATGAATGAAGTACTGGTCACGTGCAGCCAGTTCGCCCTTCAGCAGCATGACGAGGTAATTGATGACGTCTGGGTGGCCTTGCATCGCCGGGGTTCTCCATGTGAAAGCGTGTATGCCGCATAGTGTGAACCACCTTGTGCGCTTGGTCACTGAAAACCGCGCGACTCACTGGAAAAAATCGGGCAAACGGTAGTGATATTCATTGAAAAACCGCCCAAATGAGGGCGGTTATTCTTATCACTTCGACTTAGGCGATATTCATCCCAAGCGCCTTTGCGACACCTGCCCCGTAAGCGGGATCGGCTTTGAAGAAGTATTGCAATTGACGCTGGATGACATCGTCGGTAACTCCGGACATGGCCCCCGCAATGTTGTTGACCAGTAGCTCCTGCTGCGCCTGGCTCATCAGCCGGAACAGGGCGCCCGCGTGGCTGAAGTAATCGGTGTCCTCGCGATGATCATACCGGTCGGCCAAACCATTCAGCGCAAGCCCAGGCTCACCATGACGCGGCGATTGCTTGGGAGCATCCGCGTAGCTGTTGGGCTCATAATTGGGTGCCCCACCGTAGGTACCCAGCGCCATCGAGCCATCACGCTGGTAGCTGTTGACAGCACACCGGGGGGCATTCACCGGCAATTGCTGATGGTTGGTGCCTACCCGATAGCGGTGCGCATCGGCATAGGCGAACACGCGGCCTTGCAGCATGCGATCAGGTGACAGCCCCACCCCAGGCACCATGTTGCTCGGACCGAATGCAGCCTGCTCGACTTCGGCGAAGTAGTTCAGTGGGTTGCGGTTGAGCTCCAGTACACCCACTTCGATCAGCGGGTAATCTTTCTGCGACCAGGTCTTGGTCACGTCGAACGGATTTTCGGAACGGTTCGCGGCCTCTGCTTCAGCCATGACCTGAATGCACACCGTCCAGCGCGGGTGGTCGCCACGCTCGATGGCCTGGTACAGGTCGCGCTGGGCGTAATCCGGATCGGTGCCGGCCAGACGCGCAGCTTCAGCAGGCGCCAGGTTCTTGATGCCCTGCTGGGTCTTGAAGTGCCATTTGACCCACGTACGCTGACCGTCGGCGCTGATCAAGCTGTAGGTATGACTGCCGAAGCCGTGCATATGCCGATAACCGTCGGGGATACCGCGGTCCGAAAACAAGATCGTGACCTGGTGCAGCGCTTCCGGCGAATGAGACCAGAAGTCCCACATCATTTGGGCATTCTTCAGATTGGTCTGAGGATGGCGTTTTTGCGTGTGAATGAAGTCTGGAAACTTCAGTGGATCACGGATGAAGAACACCGGCGTGTTATTGCCGACGATGTCCCAGTTGCCTTCTTCCGTATAGAACTTGACCGCAAACCCTCGTGGGTCACGCTCTGTGTCGGCCGAGCCACGCTCCCCACCTACCGTGGAAAATCGCAAAAACGTTTCGGTCTGCTTGCCAATTTGCTCAAACAGTTTCGCACTGGTGAGGTGAGTAATGTCGCGCGTCACCGTGAACGTACCGTAGGCACCAGAGCCTTTGGCATGCACACGTCGCTCAGGAATGTTTTCGCGGTTGAAATGCGCCAGCTTCTCGATCAGGTGGAAGTCATCGAGCAGCAATGGACCGCGTTGACCTGCGGTACGGGAGTTCTGGTTATCCGCTACAGGGGCACCGCTGGCGGTAGTAAGCGTTTTGCTCATGGGCTCTCCTCGATCAGTCTCAAATGCCTGTTTATCGGCTTGAGAGGATTATCAGCAGAATTAGCCCTACCTGGAAATTTATTGAATTACTGACTGTGATAGATAGTTTTAATAACCTGAAATACAAAAAACCGGGCACTAGGCCCGGTTCTTTGTAGCAGACAAAACGTCTTACTCGGCAGCTTCTACAGCACCACCGACTGGACGATCAACCAGCTCGACGTACGCCATTGGCGCGTTGTCGCCAGCGCGGAAACCGCACTTCAGGATGCGCAGGTAACCGCCCTGACGGGTGGCGTAGCGCTTGCCCAGATCGTTGAACAGTTTACCAACAGCGGACTTCGAACGGGTACGGTCGAAGGCCAGACGACGGTTGGCAACGCTGTCTTCCTTGGCCAGGGTGATCAGCGGCTCGGCAACGCGACGCAGTTCCTTGGCTTTCGGCAGGGTGGTTTTGATCAGCTCGTGCTCGATCAACGACACTGCCATGTTCTGGAACATAGCCTTGCGGTGAGAGCTGGTGCGGCTCAGGTGACGTCCACTTTTACGATGACGCATGATTCATTCCTTACCAAACACTACGTTCGGTGATTACGACGATCAGGCGGTCGCCTTGTCGTCCTTCTTAAGACTTGCAGGCGGCCAGTTGTCGAGGCGCATGCCGAGAGACAGACCACGAGAGGCCAGGACGTCCTTGATTTCAGTCAGGGACTTCTTGCCAAGGTTAGGAGTCTTCAACAGCTCTACTTCGGTACGCTGAATCAGGTCGCCGATGTAGTAGATGTTCTCCGCCTTCAGGCAGTTGGCCGAACGTACAGTCAGTTCCAGGTCGTCAACCGGACGTAGCAGGATCGGATCGATCTCGTCTTCCTGCTCGACTACGACAGGCTCACTGTCACCTTTGAGGTCGACGAACGCGGCCAACTGCTGTTGCAGGATGGTCGCAGCGCGGCGGATAGCCTCTTCAGGATCCAGGGTGCCGTTGGTTTCCAGATCAATGACCAGCTTGTCCAAGTTGGTACGCTGTTCAACACGTGCGTTCTCGACCACATAGGCGATACGACGCACAGGGCTGAACGAAGCGTCCAACTGCAGACGGCCAATGCTACGGCTTTCGTCTTCGTCGGTCTGACGGGAGTCGGCCGGCTCGTAACCGCGACCACGAGCTACAGTGAGCTTCATGTTCAGGGCGCCATTCGACGCCAGGTTCGCGATTACGTGATCGGGGTTGACGATCTCGACATCGTGATCCAGCTGAATATCGGCAGCGGTAACCACCCCCGAACCCTTTTTCGACAAGGTCAGCGTAACTTCGTCACGACCGTGCAGTTTGATAGCCAGGCCTTTCAGGTTCAACAGGATTTCAATGACATCTTCCTGTACACCTTCGATCGCGGAGTACTCGTGGAGTACGCCATCGATCTCGGCCTCGACTACTGCACAGCCAGGCATGGAGGACAACAGGATGCGGCGCAGCGCGTTGCCCAGGGTATGGCCGAAGCCACGCTCGAGAGGCTCGAGCGTGATCTTGGCGCGGGTCGGACTGACTACCTGCACATCAATGTGGCGGGGAGTCAGGAACTCATTTACCGAAATCTGCATGGATGCACCTATTTTCTAGCCCTTACTTGGAGTAGAGCTCGACAATCAGGTTTTCGTTGATGTCGGCAGACAGGTCGCTGCGAGCAGGAACGTTCTTGAAAACGCCCGACTTTTTGGCAGCATCCACGTCAACCCACTCAACGCGGCCACGCTGGGCACACAGTTCAAGGGCTTGAACAATGCGCAGCTGGTTCAGCGACTTCTCACGAACCGCGACCACGTCACCCGGACGAACTTGGTAGGATGGAATGTTTACAGTCTTACCGTTGACGCTGATCGCTTTGTGCGAAACCAGCTGACGGGACTCGGAACGAGTCGAGCCGAAGCCCATACGGTAAACGACGTTATCCAGACGGCACTCGAGCAGTTGCAGCAGGTTCTCACCGGTTGCGCCTTTTTTCGAGGCAGCGGCCTGGTAGTAACCGCGGAACTGACGCTCCAGAACACCGTAGATACGACGGACTTTTTGTTTCTCGCGCAGCTGGGTACCGTAGTCGGACTGACGGCCACGGCGCTGGCCGTGGATACCTGGGGCTGCTTCGATGTTGCACTTCGATTCCAGAGCGCGAACGCCGCTCTTCAGGAACAGATCGGTGCCTTCACGACGAGACAGTTTGCATTTTGGACCAATGTAACGTGCCATTTATCTGTCTCCTGATTACACGCGACGCTTCTTCGGCGGACGGCACCCGTTATGCGGGATTGGCGTCACGTCGGTGATGCTGGCGATCTTGTAGCCGCAGCTGTTCAATGCACGAACGGCGGACTCACGACCTGGACCTGGACCCTTGACGTTTACGTCGAGGTTCTTCAGACCGTATTCCAGCGCAGCTTGACCAGCACGCTCAGCAGCGATCTGAGCTGCGAACGGGGTGGATTTGCGCGAACCACGGAAACCCGAACCACCGGAGGTCGCCCAGGACAAAGCATTGCCCTGACGGTCGGTGATGGTCACGATGGTGTTGTTAAAAGAAGCGTGGATGTGGGCGATGCCATCAACCACTGTCTTTTTGACTTTTTTACGAGGACGAGCAGCAGGTTTTGCCATGTCTATATTCCTGGGCGATTACTTGCGGATCGGCTTACGCGGGCCCTTACGGGT
This sequence comes from Pseudomonas sp. I3-I5, assembly GCF_022699445.1. NCBI lineage: Bacteria > Pseudomonadati > Pseudomonadota > Gammaproteobacteria > Pseudomonadales > Pseudomonadaceae > Pseudomonas > Pseudomonas sp. I3-I5. The sequence continues at coordinate 4,143,630 of NZ_CP093940.1, forward strand.
GCGTGCGTTGGTCTTGGTGCGCTGACCGCGAACCGGCAGACCTTTACGATGACGCAGGCCGCGGTAGCAACCCAGGTCCATCAAGCGCTTGATCTTCATGTTTACGTCACGGCGCAGGTCACCTTCGGTGGTGAACTTCGCGACTTCGCCACGCAGGGTTTCGATTTGCTCGTCGCTCAGATCCTTGATCTTAGCGGCTGGATTTACACCAGCATCTACACAGATTTTCTGTGCAGTAGTGCGACCGACACCATAGATGTAGGTCAGCGAGATAACAGTATGCTTGTTATCTGGAATGTTAACGCCTGCAATACGGGCCATTCAGTGGGACTCCAATTGACAGCTACCTACGCCCCGGAAGCCAAGAAATAGGGCGCGAGATAATATCGCTGTAGAAACAAATAATCAACCCAGCAGCACACTAGCTGCTGGGTTTGAAGCGCGAATCACACTCAGCCTTGGCGCTGTTTGTGACGCGGTTCCGCGCTGCAGATCACTCGTACGACGCCTTCGCGACGGATGATCTTGCAGTTGCGGCACAGCTTTTTCACCGATGCACGAACTTTCATTACCGACTCCTCGAACCTTAGGGGCTTATCAGCGCAGCAAACCGCTGCCACCGTAGCCTTTCAGGTTGGCTTTCTTCATCAGGGATTCGTACTGGTGCGAAACGAGGTGCGATTGTACTTGGGACATGAAGTCCATCACAACCACTACCACAATCAGCAACGAGGTCCCGCCAAGGTAGAACGGCACATTTGCTGCCACCACCAGGAACTGGGGCAGAAGGCAGACGGCCATCATGTAAAGAGCACCGAACATGGTCAGACGAGTCAGAACGCCATCAATGTAGCGCGCCGACTGCTCACCAGGACGGATACCCGGAATAAAGGCACCGGACTTCTTCAGGTTTTCCGCTACGTCTTTCGGATTGAACATCAATGCTGTGTAGAAGAAGCAGAAGAAAATGATCCCTGCACTAAACAGCAGAATGTTCAACGGCTGACCAGGAGCGATCGACTGCGAGATGTCCTGCAGCCAGCCCATACCTTCGGACTGACCGAACCAGGCACCCAGCGAAGCCGGGAACAGCAAGATGCTGCTCGCGAAGATGGCCGGGATAACCCCCGCCATGTTCACCTTCAGCGGCAAGTGGCTGGTCTGCGCAGCGAAGACCTTGCGGCCCTGCTGGCGCTTGGCGTAATGAACGGCAATACGCCGCTGACCACGCTCGATGAACACCACGAAACCGATGATCGCTACTGCCAGCAAACCGATAGCGACCAGGGCGAAAATGTTGATATCACCCGTGCGTGCAGACTCGAAAGACTGCCCGATTGCTCTCGGAAGACCGGCAACGATACCTGCGAAAATCAACATCGAGATACCGTTGCCCACACCGCGCTCGGTGATCTGCTCGCCCAGCCACATCATGAACATTGCGCCTGCCACAAAGGTGGAGACGGCAACGACATGGAAGCCGAGGCCTACAGAAAACGCCACGCCCTGGTTGGCCAGGCCAATGGACATGCCAATGGCTTGGACCAGCGCCAGGATAACGGTGCCGTAGCGGGTGTACTGGCTGATCTTGCGACGGCCAGCTTCACCTTCCTTCTTCAACTGCTCCAGTTGCGGACTGACCGCGGTCATCAGCTGCATGATGATCGATGCCGAAATGTACGGCATGATCCCCAATGCAAAGATGCTCATGCGCTCAAGCGCGCCACCGGAAAACATGTTGAACAAGCTAAGAATGGTCCCCTCATTCTGCCGAAACAGATCCGCCAGACGGTCCGGATTGATGCCGGGAACCGGGATATGCGCACCTATCCGATAGACGATGATCGCCATGAACAGAAAGCGCAGACGAGCCCAGAGTTCCGACATCCCGCCCTTACCGAGCGAAGAGAGAGCACCTTGCTTAGCCATTTATTCCTCGAACTTGCCGCCAGCTGCTTCGATAGCCGCACGCGCACCCTTGGTGGCTGCGATACCCTTGATGGTGACTGCGCGAGTGACTTCGCCAGACAGCATGATTTTCACACGCTGTACGTTCTGGCCGATCACGTTGGCATCCTTCAGGGATTGCACGGAGATCACGTCGCCGTCCACTTTGGCCAACTCGGACAGACGCACTTCTGCGCGGTCCATGGCTTTCAGGGAAACGAAGCCGAACTTCGGCAGACGACGGTGCAGCGGCTGTTGACCGCCTTCGAAGCCCGGAGCGATGGTGCCACCGGAACGGGAGGTCTGACCTTTGTGACCACGGCCACCAGTCTTACCCAAACCGCTACCGATACCACGGCCCGGACGATGCTTCTCGCGACGGGAACCCGGCGCTGGACTCAGATCATTGAGTTTCATTGATTAACCCTCGACCTTCAGCATGTAGTAAGCCTTGTTGATCATCCCGCGGTTCTCGGGAGTATCTTGGACTTCTACAGTGTGACCGATGCGACGCAGACCCAGGCCTTTAACGCACAGAATGTGGTTAGGCAGACGGCCGGCGGTGCTTTTGATCAGCGTTACTTTAACGGTTGCCATGATCAGAAGATCTCCTCGACGCTCTTGCCGCGCTTGGCAGCAATGGATTCAGGAGATTGCATGGCTTTCAGACCCTTGAAGGTGGCGTAAACCACGTTCACTGGGTTGGTCGAACCGTAGCACTTGGCCAGAACGTTCTGAACACCAGCAACTTCCAGGACAGCACGCATTGCGCCACCGGCGATGATACCGGTACCTTCCGAGGCAGGCTGCATGTAAACCTTCGAGGCGCCGTGGGCGGCCTTGGTGGCGTACTGCAGAGTGGTGCCCTTCAGGTCTACCTGAATCATGTTGCGACGAGCAGCTTCCATGGCTTTCTGGATCGCGGCAGGTACTTCGCGCGACTTGCCACGGCCGAAGCCAACACGACCCTTGCCATCACCCACCACGGTCAGCGCGGTGAAGGTGAAGATACGGCCGCCTTTTACGGTTTTGGCAACGCGGTTAACTTGAACCAGCTTCTCGATGTAGCCTTCGTCGCGCTTTTGATCGTTATTTGCCATAACTTAGAACTCCAGCCCGCCTTCACGAGCAGCATCAGCCAGCGCTTTGACGCGGCCATGGTACTTGAAGCCGGAACGGTCAAAGGCAACTTGAGATACACCGGCGGCTTTCGCGCGCTCAGCTACCAGCTTGCCAACCTTAGTGGCCGCGTCGATGTTGCCAGTGGCGCCATCACGCAGGTCTTTGTCCAAGGTCGAGGCGCTTGCCAGAACCTTGCTGCCGTCGGCCGAAATGACCTGGGCGTAGATATGCTGCGAGGAGCGGAACACGCACAGGCGCACGACTTCGAGTTCGTGCATCTTGAGACGTGCTTTGCGAGCGCGACGCAGTCGAGTAACTTTTTTGTCGGTCATTTGCTAGGCCCTACTTCTTCTTGGCTTCTTTACGACGGACTACTTCGTCCGCGTAACGCACACCCTTGCCTTTGTAAGGCTCTGGCGGACGGAAATCGCGGATTTCAGCGGCCACCTGACCCACCAGCTGCTTATCGATACCCTTGATCAGGATGTCGGTTTGGCTTGGGGTTTCTGCGGTGATACCGGCTGGCAGTTCGTAGTCCACTGGATGCGAGAAGCCCAGAGCCAGGTTCAGGACGGTGCCTTTTGCCTGTGCCTTGTAACCAACACCGACCAGCTGGAGCTTGCGCTCGAAGCCTTGGCTTACGCCTTGGACCATGTTGTTCACCAGAGCGCGGGTAGTACCGGCCATGGCGCGAGCTTGCTGATCACCGTTGCGAGCGACGAAGCGCAGTTCGCCGGACTCTTCGGTAACTTCAACAGACGAGTGAACGTTCAGTTCGAGAGTGCCCTTGGCACCCTTCACCGAAAGCTGCTGGCCGGCGAATTTTACTTCGACGCCTGCTGGCAGCTTAACGGGGTTCTTAGCGACGCGAGACATGCCTATCTCCCCTTAGAACACTGTGCACAGAACTTCGCCGCCGACACCGGCAGCGCGCGCAGCGCGGTCAGTCATCACACCTTTGTTGGTGGAGACGATAGACACGCCCAGGCCGCCACGTACTTTCGGCAGATCTGTGACGGACTTGTACTGGCGCAGGCCTGGACGGCTGGAGCGCTTCAGTTCCTCGATGACCGGACGGCCTTCGAAGTACTTGAGTTCGATCGACAGGGAAGGCTTGGCTTCACCAGTTACCTGGTAACCAGCGATGTAACCTTCATCTTTCAGAACTTTGGCAACCGCGACCTTCAGGGTGGAGGAAGGCATGCTTACGACGGACTTTTCAGCCATCTGGGCATTACGGATGCGAGTTAGCATGTCCGCTAACGGGTCCTGCATACTCATGGGCTAGATGCTCCTGATACAAGAATTATTAGCCTTGCGGCTATCACAACCACCTGAACAGGCAGGGCACGAAGCCCAGGCTCAGGTGAGCCGGTCATTCTAGACACAAGCCAGAAACGAAACAAGCCCCATGTAGGGGCTTGTTCGTGGGAAGCGTCACCGGCGGTCGGAAGATTAACCTCCTACGCCGACGACTCAACCTGCAGCGATTACCAGGAGGCCTTGACCAAACCTGGTACGTCGCCACGCATTGCCGCTTGACGCAGCATGTTACGGCCCAGGCCGAACTTACGGTATACACCGTGAGGACGACCGGTCAGGCGGCAACGGTTGCGCAGGCGTGCAGCGCTAGCATCGCGAGGCTGCTTCTGCAGAGCGACAACGGCAGCGAAACGCTCTTCAGGAGAGGCGTTCAGATTGACGATGGTCGCTTTCAGCTCAGCGCGCTTTTTAGCGTACTTGGCTACCGTTTGCTGACGCTTCAGCTCACGGTTTTTCATGCTCTTCTTGGCCATTTTCCTACTCCAATCAGTTGCGGAACGGGAACTTGAAAGCACGCAGCAGAGCGCGGCCTTCGTCGTCCGAACGAGCAGTGGTGGTCAGGGTGATGTCCAAACCGCGCAGAGCATCGATCTTGTCGTAGTCGATTTCCGGGAAGATGATCTGCTCTTTCACGCCCATGCTGTAGTTGCCACGACCGTCGAAGGACTTGGCATTCAGGCCGCGGAAGTCGCGAACCCGAGGCAGGGAGATCGCCAGCAGGCGGTCCAGGAATTCGTACATCTTGTCGCTACGCAGGGTCACCTTGACGCCGATCGGCCAGCCTTCGCGGACTTTGAAGCCAGCGATGGATTTGCGAGCGAAAGTCACGACCGGCTTTTGACCGGTGATCTTTTCCAGGTCGGCAACAGCGTGCTCGATGACCTTCTTGTCACCGATCGCTTCGCCCAGACCCATGTTCAGGGTGATTTTGGTAACGCGCGGAACTTCCATCACGTTCGACAGCTTAAGTTCATCCTTAAGCTTAGGAGCGATCTCGTTCCGGTAAATCTCTTTCAGTCGTGCCATGGTCTTCTACCTAGCAGTGTTCAAGCATCAACCGCTTTTTGGGTCGACTTGAAGACACGAATTTTCTTACCGTCTTCTACTTTGAAACCAACGCGGTCAGCCTTGTTGGTTTCACCGTTGAAGATGGCAACGTTGGAAGCGTGCAGAGGCGCTTCTTTTTCGACGATACCGCCCTGAACGCCCGCCATCGGGTTAGGCTTGGTATGACGCTTGACCAGGTTCACACCACCGATGACCAGACGGTCGTCAGCGAGAACCTTCAGCACCTTACCGCGCTTACCTTTGTCTTTGCCGGCGATCACGATGATCTCGTCGTCACGACGAATCTTTTGCATGTCGGATCTCCTTACAGCACTTCAGGGGCGAGCGAGACGATCTTCATGAACTTCTCAGTACGAAGTTCACGGGTCACTGGCCCGAAGATGCGAGTGCCGATCGGCTCTTGCTTGTTGTTCAGCAGAACAGCAGCGTTGCCGTCGAAACGAATGATGGAACCGTCAGCGCGACGAACACCGTGACGGGTGCGCACGACAACAGCAGTCATCACTTGGCCTTTTTTGACCTTACCGCGCGGAATTGCTTCCTTGACGGTAACTTTGATGATGTCACCGATGCCGGCGTAACGGCGGTGAGAACCGCCGAGCACCTTGATGCACATGACGCGACGAGCGCCGCTGTTATCGGCCACATCGAGCATGGATTGAGTCTGAATCATAAAATTTCTCCGACCCCTAGCCCTTAGACTTCAACAGCGCGTTCGAGGACTTCAACCAGTGCCCAGGACTTGGTCTTGGCCAGCGGACGGGTTTCGGTAATGGAAACCTTGTCGCCGATCTTGCACTGATTGGTTTCGTCGTGCGCGTGCAGCTTAGTCGAACGCTTAACGTATTTACCGTAGATCGGGTGCTTAACGCGACGCTCGATCAGAACGGTGATGGTCTTGTCCATTTTGTCGCTGACGACACGGCCAGTCAGCGTACGGACGGTTTTTTCAGCTTCAGCCATGATCACTTACCTGCCTGCTGGTTGAGCACAGTCTTCACGCGAGCGATGTCACGCTTGACTTGCGAGAGCAGGTGCGACTGCCCCAACTGGCCAGTTGCTTTCTGCATACGCAGATTGAACTGGTCGCGCAGCAAGCCGAGCAGTTGCTCGTTCAGTTGCTGTGCGGATTTTTCACGAAGTTCATTCGCTTTCATCACATCACCGTCCGCTTAACAAAGGAGGTGGCGAGAGGCAGCTTCGCAGCGGCCAGAGCGAAAGCTTCGCGCGCCAGCTCTTCAGAAACACCCTCGATCTCGTACAGGACTTTGCCTGGCTGGATCTGGGCAACCCAGTACTCAACGGAACCCTTACCTTTACCCATACGAACCTCGAGAGGTTTCTTGGAGATCGGCTTGTCCGGGAATACACGGATCCAGATCTTGCCGCCACGTTTTACGTGACGGGTCAGCGCACGACGTGCGGACTCGATCTGGCGGGCGGTGAGGCGACCGCGAGCAACAGCTTTCAGGGCGAATTCGCCGAAGCTGACTTTGCTACCGCGCAGTGCCAGACCACGGTTGTGGCCAGTCATCTGCTTGCGGAATTTTGTACGCTTAGGTTGCAACATTTGGCGTACCCCTTACTTAGCAGCTTTTTTACGAGGCGCTGGTGCTTGTGGTTTCAGTTCTTCTTGGCGACCACCAATAACTTCGCCTTTGAAAATCCAAACCTTCACACCGATCACACCGTAAGTGGTGTGAGCTTCGTAGGTGTTGTAGTCGATATCGGCACGCAGGGTGTGCAGAGGCACACGACCTTCGCGATACCACTCGGTACGAGCAATCTCAGCGCCGCCGAGACGACCGCTCACCTGGATCTTGATGCCCTTGGCACCAATACGCATGGCGTTCTGTACGGCGCGCTTCATGGCGCGACGGAACATAACGCGGCGTTCCAGCTGCTGAGCTACGCTTTGCGCAACCAGCATGGCGTCGAGTTCCGGCTTGCGGATCTCTTCGATGTTGATGTGCACAGGCACACCCATCTGCTTGGTCAGGTCCTGGCGCAGCTTCTCGACATCCTCACCTTTCTTCCCGATAACGATACCTGGACGAGCGGTGTGGATGGTGATGCGTGCAGTTTGAGCCGGACGATGAATATCGATACGGCTTACGGACGCGCTTTTTAGTTTGTCGTGGAGGTACTCACGCGTTTTCAGATCCTTCAACAGGTAATCTGCGTAAGTAGCACCGTCTGCGTACCAGACGGAGGTGTGCTCCTTGACGATTCCCAGGCGAATGCCAGTGGGATGTACTTTCTGACCCATCTGATCGACTCCGTTACTTGTCCGCAACCTTGACAGTGATATGGCAAGACCGCTTGACGATGCGATCAGCACGGCCTTTGGCACGTGGCATGATGCGCTTCAGCGAACGCCCTTCGTTGACGAAGACGGTGGAGACCTTCAGGTCATCAACGTCTGCGCCTTCGTTGTGTTCGGCGTTGGCTACGGCCGACTCGAGGACTTTCTTCATGATTTCAGCGGCTTTTTTGCTGCTGAAGGCCAACAGGTTGAGCGCTTCGCCCACCTTCTTCCCGCGGATCTGGTCGGCGACCAAGCGGGCTTTCTGGGCGGAGATTCGAGCGCCCGACAACTTAGCGGCTACTTCCATTTCCTTACCCCTTAACGCTTGGCTTTCTTGTCAGCCACGTGCCCGCGATAGGTGCGGGTACCGGCGAACTCGCCCAGTTTGTGGCCGACCATGTCTTCGTTCACGAGAACTGGAACATGCTGGCGACCGTTGTGAACCGCGATGGTCAGACCGACCATTTGTGGCAGGATCATCGAGCGACGCGACCAGGTTTTAACTGGTTTGCGATCGTTCTTCTCCACCGCCACTTCGACCTTCTTCAAGAGGTGAAGATCGATAAAAGGACCTTTTTTCAGAGAACGTGGCACTGTCGTATCCCTCTAGTTACTTGCGACGACGGACGATCATGTTGTCGGTACGCTTATTACCACGGGTTTTAGCACCCTTGGTTGGGAAGCCCCATGGCGATACCGGATGACGACCACCGGAGGTACGACCTTCACCACCACCATGTGGGTGGTCAACCGGGTTCATGGCAACACCACGAACGGTTGGGCGAACGCCGCGCCAGCGTTTGGCACCAGCTTTACCCAGCGAACGCAGGCTGTGCTCGGAGTTCGAGACTTCGCCCAGGGTCGCACGGCACTCAGCCAGGACTTTACGCATTTCACCAGAGCGCAGACGCAGGGTCACGTAGACACCTTCACGAGCGATCAGCTGAGCCGAAGCACCAGCGGAACGAGCGATCTGTGCACCTTTACCCGGCTTCAGTTCGATGCCGTGAATGGTGCTACCTACTGGAATGTTGCGCAGCTGCAGGGAGTTACCGGCCTTGATTGGGGCCAGGGCACCTGCGATCAGCTGGTCGCCAGCGCTCACGCCTTTAGGGGCGATGATGTAGCGACGCTCACCGTCTGCGTAGCACAGTAGGGCGATGTGAGCAGTACGGTTTGGATCGTATTCGATACGCTCGACAGTGGCTGGGATGCCATCTTTGTCGTTGCGACGGAAGTCGACCAGACGGTAATGCTGCTTATGACCACCACCTACGTGACGCGTAGTGATGCGGCCATTGTTGTTACGACCACCAGACTTCGATTTTTTCTCGAGCAGCGGTGCGTGAGGAGCGCCTTTATGCAGCTCCTTGTTGACCACCTTGACCACGAAACGGCGGCCAGGGGAAGTCGGTTTGCATTTAACGATTGCCATGATGCACCCCTTCCTTACTCAGCACTGCTGCTGAAATCGAGATCTTGGCCTGGCTGAAGGGAGACGATCGCCTTCTTCCAGTCATTACGCTTGCCCAGACCACGTGCGGTACGCTTGGTTTTACCCAGAACGTTAACGGTCGACACGTTTTCAACTTTTACGTTGAACAGGCCTTCGACAGCTTTCTTGATTTCCAGCTTGGTTGCGTCAGTAGCAACCTTGAATACGAACTGGCCTTTCTTCTCAGCCAGAACGGTAGCCTTCTCGGAAACGTGCGGGCCAAGGAGGACTTTGAATACGCGTTCCTGGTTCATCCCAGCAGCTCCTCGAATTTCTTCACGGCCGAGACAGTGATCAACACTTTCTCGTATGCGATCAGACTGACCGGGTCGGAACCTTGTACGTCACGAACGTCGACGTGCGGCAGGTTACGAGCAGCCAGGTACAGGTTCTGATCAACAGCGTCGGAAACGATCAACACATCGCTCAGACCCATGCCGTTCAGCTTGTTCAGCAGATCTTTGGTTTTCGGTGCTTCAACAGCGAAGTCCTGAACCACGACCAGACGGTCGCTACGCACCAGCTCAGCGAGGATGGAGCGCAGAGCTGCGCGATACATCTTCTTGTTGAGCTTCTGCGAGTGATCTTGAGGGCGAGCTGCGAAGGTTACACCACCGCCACGCCAGATCGGACCACGAGTGGTACCAGCACGAGCACGGCCAGTACCCTTCTGACGCCATGGGCGCTTACCGCCACCAGCCACGTCGGAACGGGTCTTTTGCTGCTTGGTGCCCTGACGGCCGCCGGCCATGTAGGCCACGACTGCTTGGTGTACCAGCGTCTCGTTGAATTCGCCACCGAAAGTCAGTTCGGAAACTTCGATCGCCTGAGCGTCATTTACATTAAGTTGCATGTCAGTTTCCCCTTAACCGCGAGCCTTGACAGCTGGACGTACAACCACGTCGCCGCCAGTAGCGCCTGGAACGGCACCCTTGACCAGCAACAGGTTGCGCTCAGCGTCTACGCGAACAACTTCCAGGGACTGAACAGTCACGCGCTCGGCGCCCATGTGACCGGACATCTTCTTGCCCTTGAACACACGACCAGGAGTCTGGCACTGGCCGATGGAACCTGGGACACGGTGCGACACGGAGTTACCGTGGGTGTTGTCCTGGCCACGGAAGTTCCAGCGCTTGATGGTACCGGCGAAGCCTTTACCCTTGGACTGACCAGTAACGTCTACCAGCTGGCCTGCAGTGAAGAGTTCAGCTTTGATCAGATCGCCAGCCTGGAAATCGCCTTCTTCAAGACGGAACTCCCAAACACCGCGACCAGCAGCAACGTTGGCCTTGGCAAAGTGGCCTGCCTGAGCGGCAGTCACGCGCGAAGCACGACGCTCGCCGACAGTGACTTGCACTGCACGGTAGCCATCGGTTTCTTCAGTTTTGAACTGGGTGACGCGATTCGGCTCGATCTCAATGACCGTGACCGGAATGGAGACACCTTCTTCGGTGAAAATGCGGGTCATACCGCACTTGCGACCGATTACACCAATAGTCATGTTGTAAACCTCATGAGTGTACGGGGCTTTCACCCGCTATGGCCGCCCATTTCAGAGCGTTACACGACCAGACCGAAGTCTTAGCCGAGGCTGATCTGTACTTCCACACCTGCCGCCAGATCAAGCTTCATCAGCGCGTCAACGGTTTTATCCGTTGGCTGGACGATGTCCAGAACACGCTTATGAGTGCGAATCTCGTACTGATCACGCGCGTCTTTGTTGACGTGCGGGGAGACCAGAACGGTGAAACGCTCTTTGCGGGTAGGCAGTGGAATTGGACCACGCACTTGTGCACCAGTACGTTTCGCGGTTTCCACGATTTCCTGGGTGGATTGGTCGATCAGGCGATGGTCGAAAGCCTTCAACCTGATACGGATTTGCTGATTTTGCATTGGATTTCAGACTCCAGGCTGTTCCCAACGGACGCACTACGCCCGCTAAAAGGAGGCGTGATTCTATAGATGCCCCCATTTGGTGTCAACCCAATAAAAAAAGCCCCCGCTGAGCGGGGGCTTTTTCAATCGGTCGAGTGATTACTCGATGATTTTGGCTACGACGCCGGCGCCGACGGTACGACCGCCTTCACGGATAGCGAAGCGCAGACCGTCTTCCATTGCGATGGTCTTGATCAGGGTAACAGTCATCTGAATGTTGTCACCTGGCATTACCATTTCAACGCCTTCCGGCAGTTCGCAGTTACCGGTCACGTCAGTGGTACGGAAGTAGAACTGAGGACGGTAGCCTTTGAAGAACGGAGTGTGACGACCGCCTTCTTCTTTCGACAGAACGTAGACTTCTGCGGTGAACTTGGTGTGCGGCTTGACCGAACCTGGCTTGACCAGAACCTGGCCACGCTCAACGTCGTCACGCTTGGTACCACGCAGCAGAACGCCGCAGTTCTCGCCAGCACGGCCTTCGTCCAGCAGCTTGCGGAACATCTCAACACCGGTGCAGGTGGTGGTGGTGGTGTCACGCAGGCCAACGATTTCCAGCGGATCCTGAACGCGGACGATACCACGCTCGATACGACCGGTCACAACGGTACCACGACCCGAGATCGAGAATACGTCTTCGATCGGCATCAGGAAAGGCTGGTCGATGGCACGAACTGGCTCAGGGATGTAGGAATCCAGAGTTTCTACCAGCTTCTTAACAGCGGTAGTGCCCATTTCGTTGTCGTCTTTGCCTTCCAGCGCCATACGAGCCGAACCGATGATGATCGGGGTGTCGTCGCCTGGGAAGTCGTAGGTGGACAGCAGGTCGCGAACTTCCATCTCGACCAGTTCCAGCAGCTCAGCGTCGTCTACCAGGTCAGCCTTGTTCAGGAAGACCACGATGTACGGAACGCCAACCTGACGGGACAGCAGGATGTGCTCACGGGTTTGTGGCATCGGACCATCGGCGGCCGAGCAAACCAGGATCGCGCCGTCCATCTGGGCAGCACCGGTGATCATGTTCTTCACGTAGTCAGCGTGACCTGGGCAGTCAACGTGAGCGTAGTGACGAATGGTCGAGTTGTACTCAACGTGAGCGGTGTTGATGGTGATACCGCGCGCTTTTTCTTCCGGAGCCGAGTCGATCTTGTCGAACTCAACGACTGCCGAACCGAATACTTCGGAGCAGACGCGAGTCAGAGCTGCGGTCAGAGTGGTCTTACCGTGGTCAACGTGGCCGATAGTGCCGACGTTAACGTGGGGAAGGGAACGATCAAATTTTTCTTTAGCCACGACAGTGAACTCCTAGCCTAAAGGGGCTGAATCAGCCTTGTTTTTTAATGAGAGCTTCGACGATGTTCGACGGAGCTTCAGCGTACTTGGAGAATTCCATGGAGTAGCTTGCGCGACCCTGAGACATGGAACGAACGTCGGTCGCGTAACCGAACATTTCCCCGAGCGGAACTTCAGCGCGGACGACGCGGCCAGAGACCGACTCATCCATACCCTGTACCAGACCACGACGACGGTTCAGGTCACCCATCACGTCACCCAGGTAGTCTTCCGGGGTTACAACTTCGACCTTCATGATCGGCTCGAGAACCACGCCGCCGCCCTTCTGGGCCAGCTGCTTGGTTGCCATCGATGCAGCAATCTTGAACGCCATTTCGTTGGAGTCGACGTCGTGGTACGAACCGTCGAATACCGTGGCCTTCAGGCCGATCAGAGGATAGCCGGCAACGACGCCGTTCTTCATCTGCTCTTCGATACCCTTCTGGATCGGGGCGATGAATTCCTTCGGAATCACACCACCAACGACTTCGTTGGTAAACACCAGACCTTCGGTGATGTTGCCTTTCTCGTCCACTTCCGGTTCCGAGAAACGGATCCAGCAGTGACCGAACTGACCACGACCACCCGACTGACGAACGAATTTGCCTTCGATCTCGACGTTGGACTTGGTGATCTTCTCGCGGTACGAAACCTGAGGCTTACCGATGTTGGCTTCGACGTTGAATTCGCGCTTCATGCGGTCAACGAGGATGTCCAGGTGCAGCTCACCCATACCGGAGATGATGGTCTGGCCGGTTTCTTCGTCGGTCTTGACGCGGAACGACGGGTCTTCCTGGGCCAGCTTGCCCAGTGCGATACCCATCTTCTCCTGGTCGGCCTTGGTTTTCGGCTCGACGGACAGGGAGATTACCGGCTCCGGGAAGTCCATACGCTCAAGGATGATTGGATGATCGGCGTTGCACAGGGTTTCACCGGTGGTCACGTCTTTCATGCCGATCAGAGCGGCGATGTCGCCAGCGCGCACTTCCTTGATCTCTTCACGCTGGTTGGCGTGCATCTGCACCATACGACCAACGCGCTCTTTCTTGCCTTTGACCGAGTTGATCACGGAGTCGCCGGAGCTCAGAACACCCGAGTAGACGCGAACGAAGGTCAGAGTACCTACGAACGGGTCGGTCGCGATCTTGAACGCCAGGGCCGAGAACGGCTCGTTGTCGTCGGCGTGACGCTCGTCTTTACGAACAGCCGGGTCTTCCTTATCCAGATCCTTGTCGTCCGGGTTGATACCCTGGATGGCAGGAATCTCGGTAGGAGCAGGCAGGTAGTCGATGACGGCGTCGAGAACCAGGGGAACACCCTTGTTCTTGAACGACGAACCGCAAACAGCTGGAACGATTTCGCTGGCCAGGGTGCGCGCGCGCAGGCCTGCCTTGATCTCGTCAACGGTGAGCTCACCGCCTTCCAGGTACTTGTTCATCAGCTCTTCGTTGGCTTCAGCGGCAGCTTCAACCATGTTGTTGCGCCACTCTTCAGCCAGCTCAAGCATGTCCGCAGGAATTTCTTCCTCGCGGTAGGTGGTGCCCTTGTCGTCGTCGTTCCAGTAGATAGCCTTCATCTTGATCAGGTCGACCTGACCCTGGAAGTTATCTTCCGAACCGATGGCCAGCTGAACCGGAACCGGGGTGTGACCCAGACGGTTCTTGATCTGACCTACGACGCGCAGGAAGTTGGCACCGGCACGGTCCATCTTGTTCACGTAAACAACACGTGGAACACCGTACTTGTTGGCCTGACGCCATACGGTTTCGGACTGAGGCTCGACACCGGAGGTGCCGCAGAACACAACGACCGCACCGTCGAGTACGCGCAGCGAACGTTCTACTTCAATGGTGAAGTCAACGTGGCCGGGGGTATCGATGACGTTTACGCGGTAGTTGTCGTACTGACCAACGGAACCTTTCCAGAAGGTGGTCACGGCAGCGGAGGTAATGGTGATACCGCGCTCCTGCTCCTGCACCATCCAGTCGGTGGTCGCGGCGCCGTCGTGCACCTCGCCCATCTTGTGGCTCAGACCTGTGTAGAACAGGATCCGCTCGGTAGTGGTGGTCTTGCCCGCGTCAACGTGGGCACAGATACCAATGTTACGGTAGCGGTTAATTGCTGTAGTACGAGCCATAAAGCCCTCGCAAAGTGATTGATGCTTGAATTAGAAGCGGTAGTGCGAGAACGCTTTGTTGGCTTCAGCCATACGGTGAACGTCTTCACGCTTCTTCACTGCAGCACCCTTGCCTTCGGCAGCATCCAGCAGTTCACCGGCCAGGCGCAGGGCCATCGACTTCTCGCCGCGCTTACGGGCGTAGTCTACGAGCCAGCGCATTGCCAGAGCGTTACGACGGGATGGACGAACTTCAACCGGAACCTGGTAAGTGGCACCGCCGACACGACGGGACTTAACTTCGACCAGCGGAGCGATGGCGTCGAGAGCTTTCTCGAAGATTTCCAGGGGGTCGCTGTTCTTGCGTGCTTTGACGGTATCCAGGGCACCATAAACGATGCGCTCGGCTACGGCCTTCTTGCCGCTTTCCATCACGTGGTTCATGAACTTGGCGAGAATCTGCGATCCGTACTTAGGATCGTCAAGGATCTCACGTTTTGCTGCTACACGACGTCTTGGCATGATAAGCCCTCAAACGGTCTTCAGGTTAGCCCGGGACCTGGGTCTACGACCCCCGCCCGACCTTACTCTTATCGACTCAAAAAAATGGATGTCTGCAAACGGCCGATTACTTCGGACGCTTGGTACCGTACTTCGAACGACCCTGGTTACGGCCTTTAACGCCCGAGGTATCCAGAGAGCCGCGAACGGTGTGGTAACGAACACCTGGCAAGTCTTTTACACGGCCGCCACGGATCAGGACGACGCTGTGCTCTTGCAGGTTGTGGCCTTCACCGCCGATGTACGAGGAAACCTCGAAACCGTTGGTCAGGCGCACACGGCATACTTTACGCAGTGCCGAGTTAGGTTTTTTCGGCGTGGTGGTGTACACACGGGTGCACACGCCACGACGTTGCGGGCAGTTCTGCAGCGCAGGAACGTCGGACTTCTCGACCGAACGCTTACGCGGCTGACGTACCAGCTGGTTGATAGTTGCCATCTACTAGCTCCACTGATTGTCTTGCGACTCTATTGTCTTGCAAGAAAGCCAAAAATTGGCGAGACGGAGCCTCACCAAATTTAAGGGTACAAAAGTCTAAAGAGGATCTTGCACCCAGTCAAGACAAGGCCCCGGCCCTCCCCGCCCGATCATCGGCAACATTTCATGTCGCCGACGACGGTCCGGGGTAAACCGGGGCCCTGCCCTGTACTCAGTTACCGCTGGAGTTCAGTGCTTCGGTCAGTGCGGCTTCCACCTCACTGGCGCTCACACGCAGCGGCTTGTCTGCATCACGGCGACGCTTGCGCTCGCTGTGGTAAGCCAGACCCGTACCAGCCGGGATCAGGCGACCCACGACCACGTTCTCTTTCAGACCACGCAGGTAGTCGCGCTTGCCAGTCACGGCCGCTTCGGTCAGTACGCGGGTGGTTTCCTGGAAGGAAGCCGCGGAAATGAACGACTCGGTCGACAGCGACGCCTTGGTGATACCCAGCAGCACACGGGTGAACTTGGAGATGAACTTGTCCTCGCCGGCGAGACGCTCGTTCTCTACCAGTACCTGAGTCAGTTCCATCTGGTCGCCCTTGATGAAGCTGGAATCGCCCGACTCGGAAATCTCGACCTTGCGCAGCATCTGGCGCAGGATGGTCTCGATGTGCTTGTCGTTGATCTTAACGCCTTGCAGACGATAAACGTCCTGAATCTCGTTGACGATGTACTTGGCGAGTGCGCTGACACCCAGCAGACGCAGGATGTCGTGCGGATCGCTTGGGCCGTCGGAGATAACTTCGCCGCGGTTTACCTGCTCACCTTCGAAGACGTTCAGGTGACGCCACTTCGGAATCAGCTCTTCGTAAGGATCGCTACCGTCGGTCGGAGTGATCACCAGGCGACGCTTGCCCTTGGTTTCTTTACCGAAGGCGATGGTACCGCTGACTTCAGCCAGAATCGACGCTTCCTTCGGACGACGCGCTTCGAACAAGTCGGCAACACGTGGCAGACCACCGGTGATGTCACGGGTCTTGGACGTTTCTTGCGGAATACGCGCAATAACGTCACCGACACCGATCTGTGCACCGTCGGCCACGCCAACCAAGGCGTTAGCCGGCAGGAAGTACTGGGCAGGTACATCGGTACCCGGCAGGTACAGGTCCTTACCAGACGCATCCACCATCTTGATGGCCGGACGGATTTCCTTGCCTGCGGCAGGGCGATCCTTGACGTCCAACACTTCAATGTTGGTCAGGCCGGTGAGTTCATCGGTCTGACGCTTGATGGTGATGTTTTCTTCCATGCCCACGAAGGTCACGGTACCTTTGAGTTCGGTCACGATCGGGTGGGTGTGCGGGTCCCACTTGGCGACGATGGCGCCAGCTTCGACCTTGTCACCTTCCTTGACCGAAATCACAGCGCCGTACGGCAGCTTGTAACGCTCACGCTCACGACCAAATTCGTCGGCAATGGCCAACTCGCCCGAACGCGATACGGCAACCAGGTTACCGTCTGCGCGCTCAACCTGCTTCAGGTTATGCAGACGTACCATACCGCCATTCTTCACCTGAACGCTGTCAGCAGCCGAGGTCCGGCTTGCAGCACCACCGATGTGGAACGTACGCATGGTCAGCTGGGTACCAGGCTCACCGATGGACTGGGCGGCGATGACGCCGACCGCTTCACCGATGTTCACCTGGTGACCGCGCGCCAGGTCACGACCGTAGCACTTGGCGCAAATACCGAAGCGGGTTTCGCAGCTGATCGGCGAGCGCACGACCACTTCGTCGATGCTGTTCAGCTCGATGAACTCGACCCATTTCTCGTCTACCAGCGTACCGGCAGGAACGATGACGTCCTCGGTGCCCGGCTTGAACACGTCACGGGCGATGACACGACCCAGAACACGCTCACCCAGCGGCTCGACAACGTCGCCGCCTTCGATGTGCGGGGTCATGACCAGACCTTGGTCGGTGCCGCAATCGATCTCGGTCACCACCAGATCCTGCGCCACGTCTACCAGACGACGGGTCAGGTAACCGGAGTTCGCGGTCTTCAGCGCGGTATCCGCCAGACCCTTACGAGCACCGTGAGTCGAGATGAAGTACTGGAGTACGCTCAGACCTTCACGGAAGTTCGCGGTGATCGGCGTCTCGATGATGGAGCCGTCCGGCTTGGCCATCAGACCACGCATACCCGCCAGCTGACGGATCTGGGCAGCAGAACCACGCGCACCCGAGTCAGCCATCATGTACATCGAGTTGAACGATTCCTGGTCGACTTCATTGCCCTCGCGGTCGATGACCTTCTCTTTCGAGAGGTTGGCCATCATCGCCTTGGACACTTCGTCGTTCGCCTTGGACCACAAGTCGATGACCTTGTTGTACTTCTCGCCCTGGGTGACCAGGCCGGAGGCGTACTGACTTTCGATTTCCTTCACTTCATCGGTAGCCGTACCGATGATGCGCGCCTTCTCATCCGGAATGACGAAGTCGTTCACACCGATGGAAACACCGGAGATGGTCGAGTAGGCGAAACCGGTGTACATCAGCTGGTCAGCGAAGATGACGGTCTCTTTCAGACCAACCACGCGGTAGCACTGGTTGATCAGCTTGGAGATCGCCTTTTTCTTCATTGGCTGGTTGACGACATCGTAAGGCAGGCCAGCAGGTACAACCTGGAACAGCAGCGCACGGCCAACGGTGGTGTCGACGATGCGGGTGTTCTTGGTGACGCTGCCATCACGGTCTTTCACGGTCTCGTTGATACGAACCTTGATTTTCGCGTGCAGGGCAGCTTCGCCAGCGCGGAATACGCGGTCGACTTCCTGCAGGTCGGCAAAGACACGACCCTCGCCCTTGGCGTTGATGGCCTCACGGGTCATGTAGTACAGACCCAGTACGACGTCCTGCGACGGAACGATGATTGGCTCACCGTTGGCTGGCGACAGGATGTTGTTGGTCGACATCATCAGCGCACGCGCTTCGAGCTGAGCTTCCAGCGTCAGCGGCACGTGAACGGCCATCTGGTCACCGTCGAAGTCGGCGTTGTACGCAGCGCAGACCAGCGGGTGGAGCTGGATGGCCTTGCCTTCGATCAGGACCGGCTCGAATGCCTGGATACCCAGACGGTGCAGGGTCGGTGCACGGTTCAGCAATACGGGGTGCTCGCGAATCACTTCGGCGAGAACGTCCCACACCTCTGGCAGCTCGCGCTCGACCATCTTCTTGGCAGCCTTGATGGTGGTCGCCAGACCACGCATTTCCAGCTTGCCGAAAATGAACGGCTTGAACAGCTCCAGGGCCATTTTCTTCGGCAGACCGCACTGGTGCAGACGCAGGGTCGGGCCTACGGTAATGACCGAACGACCGGAGTAGTCCACACGCTTACCGAGCAGGTTCTGACGGAAGCGACCTTGCTTACCTTTGATCATGTCGGCCAGGGACTTCAGCGGACGCTTGTTCGAGCCAGTGATGGCGCGACCGCGACGGCCGTTGTCCAGCAGGGCGTCGACCGCTTCCTGCAGCATGCGCTTTTCGTTGCGCACGATGATGTCCGGCGCCGATAGATCCAGCAGGCGCTTGAGACGGTTGTTACGGTTGATCACCCGACGGTACAGGTCGTTCAGGTCGGAGGTCGCGAAGCGGCCGCCATCCAACGGTACCAGCGGACGCAGGTCCGGCGGCAGCACTGGCAGGACGGTCAGGACCATCCACTCAGGCAGGTTGCCGGAGCCCTGGAAGGCTTCCATGAGCTTCAGGCGCTTGGACAGCTTCTTGATCTTGGTTTCCGAGTTGGTCTGCGGAATCTCTTCACGCAGGCGACCGATCTCGTGCTCCAGGTCGATAGCGTGCAGCAGCTCGCGGACAGCCTCGGCACCCATGCGGGCGTCGAAGTCGTCACCGAACTCTTCCAGCGCTTCGAAGTACTGCTCGTCGTTGAGCAGCTGGCCTTTTTCAAGCGTAGTCATGCCTGGATCGATAACGACGTAGCTCTCGAAGTAGAGCACGCGCTCGATATCACGCAGGGTCATGTCCATCAGCAAGCCGATACGGGACGGCAGCGACTTCAGGAACCAGATGTGTGCGACAGGCGAAGCCAGCTCGATGTGAGCCATGCGCTCACGACGGACCTTGGCGAGGGCAACTTCAACGCCGCACTTCTCGCAGATAACGCCACGATGCTTCAGGCGCTTGTACTTACCGCACAGGCACTCGTAGTCCTTGACTGGGCCAAAGATCTTGGCGCAGAACAGGCCGTCACGTTCTGGTTTGAACGTACGGTAGTTGATGGTTTCCGGCTTCTTAACTTCACCGAACGACCACGAACGGATCATCTCTGGTGACGCCAGACCGATGCGGATGGCGTCGAACTCTTCGACTTGACCCTGGTTTTTCAGCAAATTCAGTAGGTCTTTCAAGGCCTTTCCTCCTGGCGGAGCAGGGAGCGGGCACTGCCTGCCCCACTCCCCTTCACGTCACGTGTTATTCGGTTTCCAGATCGATATCGATACCGAGCGAACGGATCTCTTTGATCAACACGTTGAAGGACTCGGGCATGCCCGGCTCCATACGGTGATCGCCATCCACGATGTTCTTGTACATCTTGGTACGGCCGTTCACGTCGTCCGACTTCACTGTGAGCATTTCTTGCAGGGTGTATGCCGCGCCGTATGCTTCCAGCGCCCACACTTCCATCTCCCCGAAACGCTGACCACCGAACTGCGCCTTACCACCCAGCGGCTGCTGGGTAACCAGGCTGTAAGAACCAGTGGAACGCGCGTGCATCTTGTCGTCCACCAAGTGGTTCAGCTTCAGCATGTACATGTAACCAACGGTCACAGGACGCTCGAACTTGTTGCCGGTACGGCCATCGAACAGCACCATCTGGCCGCTCTCAGGCAGATCAGCCAGCTTCAGCATGGCCTTGATCTCGCTCTCTTTCGCACCGTCGAATACTGGCGTTGCCATTGGCACGCCTTTCTTCAGGTTGTGAGCCAGGGCGAGAATTTCTTCATCGCTGAACTCGTCGAGGCTTTCCTGACGACCACCGATCTCGTTGTAGACCTCGGTCAGGAACACGCGCAGCTCTGCGGCCTTGCGCTGTTCTTCGATCATGCGATCGATCTTTTCACCCAGACCCTTGGCCGCGAGGCCCAGGTGGGTTTCCAGAATCTGACCCACGTTCATACGCGAAGGTACACCCAGCGGGTTCAGTACGACATCGACCGGTGTGCCATTGGCGTCATGCGGCATGTCTTCGACCGGCATGATCACCGAGACGACACCTTTGTTACCGTGACGACCGGCCATCTTGTCACCCGGCTGGATGCGACGGCGGATTGCCAGGTAAACCTTGACGATTTTCAGAACGCCTGGTGCCAGGTCATCGCCCTGTTGCAGCTTGCGCTTCTTGTCTTCGAACTTGTCGTCCAGCAGTCGGCGACGGTCGACGATGTACTGCTGAGCTTTTTCCAGCTGCTCGTTCAGTGCATCCTCGGCCATGCGCAGTTTGAACCACTGACCGTGCTCCAGACCGGCGAGGACTTCATCAGTGATGACAGTGCCTTTTTTGAGGCCTGCACCACCGTCGACCACCTGACCATCCAGCGCAGAGCGCAGACGCTCGAAGGTCGCGCCTTCGACGATGCGGAATTCCTCGTTGAGGTCCTTGCGGATCTCGTCGAGCTGCATCTTCTCGATGGCCAGCGCACGGCTGTCACGCTCGACGCCATCACGGGTGAAGACCTGAACGTCGATGACAGTACCCTTGGTGCCGGTAGGCACGCGCAGGGAAGTGTCTTTAACGTCGCTGGCTTTTTCGCCGAAGATCGCGCGCAGCAGTTTTTCTTCAGGGGTGAGCTGGGTTTCGCCTTTTGGCGTTACCTTGCCGACCAGGATGTCACCAGCGCCAACTTCGGCACCTACATAAACGATACCGGCTTCGTCCAGCTTGTTCAGTGCAGCCTCACCCACGTTCGGGATGTCTGCAGTGATCTCTTCTGGGCCAAGCTTGGTGTCACGGGCCACACAGGTCAGTTCCTGGATGTGGATCGTGGTGAAGCGATCTTCCTGAACCACACGCTCGGAAAGGCAGATGGAGTCTTCGAAGTTGAAGCCGTTCCACGCCATGAACGCGATGCGCATGTTCTGACCCAGCGCCAGCTCACCCATGTCGGTGGACGGGCCATCGGCCATGATATCGCCGCGCTGCACCTTGTCACCTTTGCTCACCAGCGGACGCTGGTTGATGCAGGTGTTCTGGTTCGAACGGGTGTACTTGGTCAGGTTGTAGATATCTACACCTGCCTCGCCGGTTTCCACTTCGTCATCCGCTACACGGACCACGATACGGCTGGCGTCGACCGAGTCGATCACGCCACCGCGGCGGGCAACTACGCAGACACCGGAGTCACGGGCAACGTTGCGCTCCATGCCGGTACCTACCAGCGGCTTGTCGGCACGCAGGGTCGGTACAGCCTGACGCTGCATGTTCGAGCCCATCAATGCACGGTTGGCGTCGTCGTGCTCGAGGAATGGAATCAGCGACGCGGCGACCGAGACTACCTGCTTGGGCGAAACGTCCATCAGGGTGACGTCTTCCGGCGCCTTGACGGTGAATTCGTTCAGGTGACGCACAGCGACCAGCTCATCGATCAGCTGCTTCTTGTCGTTCATCGCGGCCGAAGCCTGGGCGATCACGTGATCGGCCTCTTCGATGGCGGACAGGAATACGATGTCGTCGCTGACAACGCCTTCCTTCACCACACGGTACGGGCTTTCCAGGAAGCCGTACTGGTTGGTGCGAGCATACGCAGCCAGGGAGTTGATCAGACCGATGTTCGGACCTTCAGGGGTTTCGATCGGGCACACGCGGCCGTAGTGGGTCGGGTGTACGTCACGAACCTCGAAGCCAGCACGCTCACGGGTCAGACCGCCAGGGCCGAGTGCGGAAACACGGCGCTTGTGGGTGATCTCGGAGAGCGGGTTGTTCTGGTCCATGAACTGCGAAAGCTGGCTAGAACCGAAGAACTCTTTCACCGCCGCCGCAACCGGCTTGGCGTTGATCAGGTCCTGAGGCATCAGGCCTTCGCTTTCAGCCATCGACAGACGTTCCTTGACCGCACGCTCTACACGCACCAGGCCTACACGGAACTGGTTCTCGGCCATTTCGCCGACGCAACGTACGCGACGGTTACCCAGGTGGTCGATGTCGTCGACGATGCCTTTGCCGTTACGGATATCGACCAGGGTCTTCAGAACCTCGACGATATCTTCCTTGCTCAGCACGCCCGAACCTTCGATTTCGGTGCGACCGATACGACGGTTGAACTTCATACGGCCGACGGCGGACAGGTCGTAACGCTCGGCACTGAAGAACAGGTTGTTGAACAGGGTCTCGGCAGCATCCTTGGTCGGCGGCTCACCTGGACGCATCATGCGGTAGATTTCGACCAGCGCTTCCAGTTGGTTGCTGGTGGTGTCGATCTTCAAGGTATCGGAGATGAACGGACCGCAATCGATGTCGTTGGTGTACAGGGTCTCGATACGGACTACCTGTGCCTTGGCGACTTTGACCAGCAGTTCGGTCGTCAGCTCGGTGTTGCACTCGGCAATGATCTCGCCGGTTGCAGGGTGCACGATGGCCTTGGCAGTCGTACGGCCCAGGACGTATTCCATCGGCACGTCGAGCTGTTTGACACCGGCTTTTTCGAGCTGATTGATATGGCGCGCGGTGATGCGGCGGCCTTGCTCGACGATGACCTTGCCGTTTTCGTCATGGATGTCCATGACCGCGACTTCACCACGCAGACGCTGTGGCACCAGTTCCAGGCTGAGGTTCTCGCCGGAAACATGGAACACGTTGGTGGTGTAGAAGGTGTTCAGCACTTCTTCAGTGCTGTAGCCCAGCGCGCGCAGCAGGACGGAAGCCGGCAGTTTGCGGCGACGGTCGATACGCACGAATACGCAGTCCTTCGGGTCGAACTCGAAGTCCAACCAGGAACCGCGGTAAGGAATGATGCGAGCGGAGTACAGCAGCTTGCCCGAGCTGTGAGTCTTGCCACGGTCGTGGTCGAAGAACACACCCGGCGAGCGGTGCAGCTGGGAAACGATCACACGCTCGGTACCGTTGATTACGAAGGTACCGTTCTCAGTCATCAGGGGAATTTCACCCATGTAGACTTCTTGCTCTTTGATGTCCTTGATCGCTTTGTTCGACGATTCCTTGTCGAAGATGATCAGGCGCACCTTGACCCGCAGTGGGACCGCGAAGGTCACGCCACGCAGGACACATTCCTTCACATCGAAGGCGGGTTCGCCCAGGCGATAGCCTACGTACTCCAAGGCAGCATTGCCGGAGTAGCTGATGATCGGGAATACCGATTTGAAGGCCGCATGCAGACCGACGTCGCGGAACTGATCCTTGGATGCTCCCGCTTGCAGGAATTCGCGATACGAATCCAGCTGGATGGCCAGGAGGTAAGGCACATCCATCACGTCCGGCAACTTGCTAAAGTCCTTGCGGATACGTTTTTTCTCAGTGTATGAGTAAGCCATCAGCGTTCCCCAGCTTGGTCACCTGCTTGTTTGGCTTCTCCCGGCGGGAGCAGCCAGAAAATCGTGCAAACCCTTGGTTTGCGCCACCCACATGGGTGTCTTGCAGCTTGTTATCGGGGCCGGCCTGACCGACCGCCAATAACGGAAAAAGGCCGGTGGCATAAGCCACCAGCCATCAGCCCTTTGCTCAACGCTCGGACTGGCGTCGCAAGGTCGAGATTACTTCAGCTCGACTTTAGCGCCTGCTTCTTCCAGCTTCTTCTTAGCGTCTTCAGCGGCTTCTTTCGAAACGCCTTCAGCTACAACCTGAGGAGCGCCATCGACTTTCTCTTTGGCTTCTTTCAGGCCCAGACCGGTCAGTTCGCGAACGGCCTTGATCACGTTCACTTTCTTGTCGCCAGCTTCAACCAGAACAACGTTGAACTCGGTCTGCTCTTCAACAACGGCAGCAGCAGCAGCTGGGCCAGCAGCGGCAACAGCAGCGGTAACGCCGAAGGTTTCTTCCATAGCTTTGATCAGCTCAACAACTTCCAGAACGGTTTTCTGGCCGATTGCTTCGATGATTTGCTCGTTAGTCAGGGACATGACTTAAATCCTGTATTGGGGTGACAGCCTACGCAGCCATCAAATTAAACGAATGATTTTGAAAGAGTTTCGCTTGCCTTAGGCAGCGGTAGCTTCTTTCTGGTCGCGAATGGCTGCCAGAGTACGAGCCAGCTTGCTGGTAGCGCCTTGGATCACGCTCATCAGTTTTGCAATAGCTTCGTCGCGGGTCGGCAGGGTAGCCAACACGTCGATCTGGTTCGCTGCAATGAAATTGCCGTCAAACGCAGCTGCCTTGATCTCGAACTTGTCCTGACCCTTGGCGAACTCTTTGAACAGACGAGCAGCAGCGCCCGGGTGTTCGTTGGAGAAAGCAATCAGGGTCGGGCCTTTGAACGCATCGTTGAGGATCGAAAATTCGGTGCCTTCAACAGCGCGCTTGAGCAGGGTGTTACGTACGACACGCACGTATACGCCAGCTTCGCGGGCCTCTTTACGGAGTCCGGTCATTGCGCTTACAGTCACACCACGGGCATCGGCCACGACAGCGGACAGAGCGACTTTGGCAGCCTCGTTGACTTCAGCGACGATGGCCTTCTTGTCTTCGAGTTTAATTGCCACGGGTTTACTCCTGGTTTTTACCGTTTCATCTGGCCGAAGCCGGATGTCGTTTTGGTGTCTGATTCGGTAACGAATCGGGAGCACCATCTGCGTGGGCTGGTGTTTTAAGGCTTGCGCCGCCTACGGTCTTGGATAGCCCCCGCCAGGCAGGGACCCCAATTTTTGCTGGTGGCGTGACAGGTCACACCACCATGTTCTTACACGTCCAGCGAGCTCTGATCGATGACCAGACCTGGGCCCATAGTGGTGCTCAGGGTAACGCGCTTGACGTAGATACCTTTCGAAGAAGCTGGCTTGATACGCTTGAGGTCAGCGATCAGTGCTTCAACGTTTTCCTTCAGCTTGCCGGCTTCGAAGCCGATTTTGCCAACGGAAGTGTGAATGATACCGTTCTTGTCGGTACGGTAGCGAACCTGACCAGCCTTGGCGTTTTTCACGGCAGTGGCTACGTCTGGAGTTACGGTACCAACCTTCGGGTTAGGCATCAGGCCACGTGGGCCCAGAACCTGACCCAGCTGACCTACGACACGCATGGCATCAGGCGATGCGATGACGACGTCATAGTTCAGGTCGCCGCCTTTCATTTCAGCAGCCAGATCGTCCATACCTACGCGGTCAGCGCCGGCAGCCAGAGCGGCTTCAGCAGCTGGACCCTGGGTGAAGACAGCAACACGTACAGTCTTGCCAGTGCCGTGTGGCAGCACGGTAGCGCTACGAACGACCTGGTCGGATTTACGTGGGTCTACACCGAGGTTTACCGCGATGTCGTAAGACTCGACGAACTTGGCGGCTGGCAGGGAAGCCAGCAGAGTTGCCGCTTCTTCGAAGTTGTAGGCCTTGCCTGCTTCGATTTTTTCGGCGATTGCCTTTTGGCGCTTGGTCAGCTTAGCCATTACACACCCTCCACGTTCAAGCCCATGCTGCGGGCAGAGCCAGCGATGGTGCGTACAGCTGCGTCCAGGTCAGCGGAAGTCAGGTCGGCTTGTTTAGCCTTGGCGATTTCTTCCAGCTGAGCGCGGGTAACGGTACCGACTTTAACGGTGTTCGGGCGAGCCGAACCACTGGTCAGGCCAGCAGCTTTCTTCAGCAGAACCGAGGCAGGGGTGCTCTTGGTCTCGAAGGTGAAGCTACGGTCGCTGTATACAGTGATGATCACTGGAGTCGGCAGGCCGGCTTCTTGACCCTGGGTACGGGCGTTGAAGGCCTTGCAGAATTCCATGATGTTCACACCATGTTGGCCCAGCGCTGGACCAACGGGTGGGCTTGGGTTGGCCTGGCCGGCCTTAACTTGCAGCTTGATGTAAGCCTGAATCTTCTTAGCCATGAGCTACTCCAATATCGGGTACGAACGCCTATTGGCTCCCCGGATGACTTGCGTTTTATCCCAGTGACGACAAAACCCCGCAGCACACAGGGCTGCGGGGTATGGGATGCTTCGTCCGCCTAGACCTTTTCGACCTGGCTGAACTCGAGCTCCACAGGCGTAGAGCGACCGAAAATAAGCACTGCAACCTGCAGGCGGCTCTTTTCGTAGTTAACCTCTTCGACACTACCATTGAAGTCTGCGAACGGACCGTCAATGACTCGAACCACTTCACCTGGCTCGAACAGCGTCTTAGGCTTCGGCTTGTCACTGCCGTCGGCAACGCGACGCAGGATTGCCTCAGCTTCTTTATCAGTGATGGGTGCGGGCTTGTCTGCCGTACCACCGATAAAGCCCATCACGCGCGGGGTATCCTTGACCAAGTGCCAAGTCCCTTCGTTCATTTCCATCTGGACCAACACGTAGCCCGGGAAGAACTTGCGTTCACTCTTGCGCTTCTGGCCGTTACGCATTTCAACGACTTCTTCGGTCGGAACCAGGATCTCGCCGAAACCGTCTTCCATGCCAGCCAGCTTGACGCGCTCGATCAGGGAGCGCATCACATGCTTCTCGTAACCCGAGTAAGCATGCACAACATACCAACGCTTAGCCACGGGGCACCTTTAGCCTACGATCAAGGAGACCGCCCAGCCGAGCAGGGAATCGAGCCCCCACAACAGCAGAGCCATAACCAGCACGACAGCCACAACAATCAGCGTGGTCTGGGTGGTTTCTTGGCGGGTCGGCCATACGACTTTACGAATCTCGGTACGCGCTTCCTTGGCCAGCGTAAAGAACGACTTACCCTTCGCGGTCTGCAAGGCAACGAAGCCTGCAACAGCAGCCAGAGCAAGAAGTGCGAGTACGCGGTACAGAATTGGAGCAGCGGAGTAATACTGATTACCCACTACACCAACAACCACCAAAGCCACTACAGCCAGCCACTTGAACAGATCAAAACGCGATTCTTGGGCTTCAGATTTGGGGGTCATCGAGGAGGATCCTGTAAGAAGAAAGCCATCACACCGAGGTGAAATGGCAGGTCAGGAGGGAATCGAACCCCCAACCTACGGTTTTGGAGACCGTCGCTCTGCCAATTGAGCTACTGACCTGTAACGCTGTATCAGGCCGGCTATTATACCGGCCCAATCAAGTAAATCAACTACTTATTCAATAATTTTCGCTACGACGCCGGCGCCGACGGTACGACCGCCTTCACGGATAGCGAAGCGCAGACCGTCTTCCATTGCGATGGTCTTGATCAGGGTAACAGTCATCTGAATGTTGTCACCTGGCATTACCATTTCAACGCCTTCCGGCAGTTCGCAGTTACCGGTCACGTCAGTGGTACGGAAGTAGAACTGAGGACGGTAGCCTTTGAAGAACGGAGTGTGACGACCGCCTTCTTCTTTCGACAGAACGTAGACTTCTGCGGTGAACTTGGTGTGCGGCTTGACCGAACCTGGCTTGACCAGAACCTGGCCACGCTCAACGTCGTCACGCTTGGTACCACGCAGCAGAACGCCGCAGTTCTCGCCAGCACGGCCTTCGTCCAGCAGCTTGCGGAACATCTCAACACCGGTGCAGGTGGTGGTGGTGGTGTCACGCAGACCAACGATTTCCAGCGGATCCTGAACGCGGACGATACCACGCTCGATACGACCGGTCACAACGGTACCACGACCCGAGATCGAGAATACGTCTTCGATCGGCATCAGGAAAGGCTGGTCGATGGCACGAACTGGCTCAGGGATGTAGGAATCCAGAGTTTCTACCAGCTTCTTAACAGCGGTAGTGCCCATTTCGTTGTCGTCTTTGCCTTCCAGCGCCATACGAGCCGAACCGATGATGATCGGGGTGTCGTCGCCTGGGAAGTCGTAGGTGGACAGCAGGTCGCGAACTTCCATCTCGACCAGTTCCAGCAGCTCAGCGTCGTCTACCAGGTCAGCCTTGTTCAGGAAGACCACGATGTACGGAACGCCAACCTGACGGGACAGCAGGATGTGCTCACGGGTTTGTGGCATCGGACCATCGGCGGCCGAGCAAACCAGGATCGCGCCGTCCATCTGGGCAGCACCGGTGATCATGTTCTTCACGTAGTCAGCGTGACCTGGGCAGTCAACGTGAGCGTAGTGACGAATGGTCGAGTTGTACTCAACGTGAGCGGTGTTGATGGTGATACCGCGCGCTTTTTCTTCCGGAGCCGAGTCGATCTTGTCGAACTCAACGACTGCCGAACCGAATACTTCGGAGCAGACGCGAGTCAGAGCTGCGGTCAGAGTGGTCTTACCGTGGTCAACGTGGCCGATAGTGCCGACGTTAACGTGGGGAAGGGAACGATCAAACTTTTCCTTAGCCATCGATACAATCCTCCGCAGAAGAAATAGTCTTGCGCTGATAAAACAAAGGCAGATATTTTCATATCTGCCTTGTTTATATGGAGCTCTTGAGCGGACTTGAACCGCTGACCTCACCCTTACCAAGGGTGTGCTCTACCAACTGAGCTACAAGAGCGAAACACATTGTGCAATAACCAGCAAACTTGGAGCGGGTAGCGGGAATCGAACCCGCATCATCAGCTTGGAAGGCTGAGGTTCTACCACTAAACTATACCCGCGAGGCTTGCGGCTCTCGCTAAAACTGGTGGAGGGAGAAGGATTCGAACCTTCGAAGCTCTCGCAACGGATTTACAGTCCGTCCCCTTTGGCCGCTCGGGAATCCCTCCAGATGTGGCCGGCATTTTATTCATCTGCCGTCCTAGTGTCAAGCGCTTTTTCAAATTTTTTCAATCAAATCTGAAACTTAGCTACTGTGACACTGCTTGCAACTCAACCACCTGAGTGGTGTTCCCTGCGAAGCGGGCGCCATTCTATCAAGCTATTCACCAGTTGCAATACCCTGGCAGAAAATAATTTGATGTTTTAAGTCTTTGAAATCATTGGAAAGCGCGTCGAGGGTCGCTGGGTCCAACAAACGCTCACTTGCAGGCTCTACTTTCAGCCAACGCCCTTGGGCACCTGCGACCTGCCCTCGGACCTGGGCCGTGGCGATGTCCAGGCTGGTCAGCCGCTGACGAAGCGACTCAAGCGTATCGGGCGTCATTGCGCCTCCGACTATGAGGCACTCCTCGCGACGTCGCTCAGGTGCCGCCACGCCTGCTTCCCGCAATAGGCGAATGTCCTGCTGACTGCCTTTATAAAGCGAAAGCGGCGTTACATCCTTGACCTTGAGCGGCGCCTCCTGTTGATTCCAGACGTAGTACACACCGTTGAGGATCAGCAGCAACAAGAACAACCAGCGCATAGGCACCTCAATTCAGTGGGCAGGCCATGGCCAAGCCTACAAAGACCAAGTCAGGCACCACGCGCGCGTCAGGCAACGAGTCCTTGACTAGCGGGGCGTCCCCTCCCGTCAGGAAAACAGTAAAATCCTCACCCCATATTTCACGCGCCTGCTCAAGTTGTGTGCGTACGAAGCCTTGCAGCATCAGCACGCAGCCTCGCTCGACCGCCTCCACCGTCGAGCGACCCGGGGTCAAGCTGACCAATGCACGCTCGGCGGATGCATCGTCATAGCGAATACGGCGCGTGTGCGTGCGCAGTTGGCTACGCATCAGCGGCATGCCTGGACAGATATAGCCGCCTAGATGCTCGCCGTTTGCGGCGACGAAGTCTGCTTTGGCCGC
Source organism: Pseudomonas sp. I3-I5 (assembly GCF_022699445.1). Lineage (NCBI taxonomy): Bacteria > Pseudomonadati > Pseudomonadota > Gammaproteobacteria > Pseudomonadales > Pseudomonadaceae > Pseudomonas > Pseudomonas sp. I3-I5. The sequence goes on from NZ_CP093940.1 coordinate 4,174,037, forward strand.
AGTGCCCAGGTCAATGACGAGGCAAGCGCCCTTGGCCAGGTGAAATGCGCCCAGTGTTGCCAGCCAACGATCCATCCCGAGGCGCTGATAATCCGCATAGCCGTTGCGCACGCCCGCCATCTCCGGCGCTGACTGTGCGACTTGAGCCTGGACGGCAAATACCTGGGCAATCAGGGTCGTCAAGGCATCGGTTTCTTCCTCACTGCGCACGCTGACGATACGACAAGCCGTAATCTGAACGCCTGCCAGCACTCTGATCTGGTCCATGAGTGTCTGGTCGGAATCCACGATCCCGCCACCCACAATCATTGCATCGTGAAGATGAATTACCCGCCATTTGATGAAGCTGTTACCGCAATCGAGCTCAAGAATCATCACTCAACCTCAAACTAAGCTCGCCGCCGCTGAAGACTTTCTCCACGCCATCCACGCGCATGCGCAAACCGCCCTGCCCGTCCACGCCCGCGACCACTCCTTGTACCTGGGTGGCTCCGGCAATGAGCGTTACATTGCGCCCCTGCCAGAGGTGCGCTTGCTCCCACTCTTCCTGAAAAGCCGCAAACCCATAACGGCGGTGACGCCCCAGCTCATGCTCCAAGTGGTGGCTCAGCACCGCCACTAAATGGTTGCGGTCTACAGACGCTCCTAATTCTCGACGCATGGAGGTCCATCGTTGATCCACCTGCGTATTGGCCTGCATATTCACGTTTATGCCAATTCCCAGAACCACATGGCATACGTCTGCCGGATCACCGATCAGCTCAAGCAAAATGCCCGTTATCTTCTGACCATCGACCAGCACGTCGTTAGGCCACTTCACGCCTACATTCTTTACCCCAAATGTCTGCAATGTGCGCATGACCGCCAATCCCACGACAAGGCTCAGCCCCTCAAGCTGACGCATGCCACCGTCAATGCGCAGCACCAGACTGAAGTATAGGTTTTGCGCGAAAGGGCTGATCCATTGCCGACCGCGTCGCCCGCGACCGGCACTCTGCTGCTCCGCCAATACCACGAAGGGCGCCAGTTGCCCGTTAGCCGCCAGGCGCATACCTTCGGCATTGGTCGAATCGATGGACTCATGGATGAATGTGGGCCAGGGCGCCGCCTCTGCATGGCCCGCGATCGCCGCACCGTCCAGCAGCACCAACGGTGAAGCTAGCTGATAGCCACGGCCACGTACTTTGTGGATACTGAGGTTCAGCTCGCTTTCCAAGTGCTGCAGCTGCTTCCACACCGCACTGCGACTGACGCCCAGAGCCGCCCCCAGAGCTTCTCCGGAATGGAATCGGCCATCCTTGAGGAGATTCAACAACTTCAGCATGCGCGTCTCGACTTCGAATGAGGCTGGCATGATAGCCATGGGGGATTGCCTTGCATAGGACAAGGGCTTGCGATTGGGGGCAGCCGGGTGCGCTGCACGGCTCCCGCTCAGATACCAGACCGCCGGCCCTCGCGCCCTTCACAGGAGCAATGCCGGCGGGTTTGTCTGAGACGCAAAGACAAAACCCCTACCTGCATACGCAGATAGGGGTTTTGCGAAATGAATCTTGACGATGACCTACTCTCACATGGGGAAACCCCACACTACCATCGGCGATGCATCGTTTCACTACTGAGTTCGGGATGGGATCAGGTGGTTCCAATGCTCTATGGTCGTCAAGAAATTCTGTAGCCAGAATGTCCTGTTGGACAGCCCAGCAAATCCGGATATGTGATGTTTGTGATGCGTTGCGAACTTTCGGTTCATGTCATCTTCACCACCGCAATCTGCAGAAGCAAATTGCTTGGGTGTTATATGGTCAAGCCTCACGGGCAATTAGTATTGGTTAGCTCAACGCCTCACAGCGCTTACACACCCAACCTATCAACGTCGTAGTCTTCGACGGCCCTTTAGGGGATTCAAGATCCCAGTGAGATCTCATCTTGAGGCAAGTTTCCCGCTTAGATGCTTTCAGCGGTTATCTCTTCCGAACATAGCTACCCGGCAATGCCACTGGCGTGACAACCGGAACACCAGAGGTTCGTCCACTCCGGTCCTCTCGTACTAGGAGCAGCCCCTCTCAAATCTCAAACGTCCACGGCAGATAGGGACCGAACTGTCTCACGACGTTCTAAACCCAGCTCGCGTACCACTTTAAATGGCGAACAGCCATACCCTTGGGACCGGCTTCAGCCCCAGGATGTGATGAGCCGACATCGAGGTGCCAAACACCGCCGTCGATATGAACTCTTGGGCGGTATCAGCCTGTTATCCCCGGAGTACCTTTTATCCGTTGAGCGATGGCCCTTCCATACAGAACCACCGGATCACTAAGACCTACTTTCGTACCTGCTCGACGTGTGTGTCTCGCAGTCAAGCGCGCTTTTGCCTTTATACTCTACGACCGATTTCCGACCGGTCTGAGCGCACCTTCGTACTCCTCCGTTACTCTTTGGGAGGAGACCGCCCCAGTCAAACTACCCACCATACACTGTCCTCGATCCGGATAACGGACCTGAGTTAGAACCTCAAAGTTGCCAGGGTGGTATTTCAAGGATGGCTCCATGAGAACTGGCGTCCCCACTTCAAAGCCTCCCACCTATCCTACACAAGCAAATTCAAAGTCCAGTGCAAAGCTATAGTAAAGGTTCACGGGGTCTTTCCGTCTAGCCGCGGATACACTGCATCTTCACAGCGATTTCAATTTCACTGAGTCTCGGGTGGAGACAGCGCCGCCATCGTTACGCCATTCGTGCAGGTCGGAACTTACCCGACAAGGAATTTCGCTACCTTAGGACCGTTATAGTTACGGCCGCCGTTTACCGGGGCTTCGATCAAGAGCTTCGCTTGCGCTAACCCCATCAATTAACCTTCCGGCACCGGGCAGGCGTCACACCCTATACGTCCACTTTCGTGTTTGCAGAGTGCTGTGTTTTTAATAAACAGTCGCAGCGGCCTGGTATCTTCGACCAGCAAAAGCTTACGGGGCAAGCCCTTCACCTTCGCCGGCGCACCTTCTCCCGAAGTTACGGTGCCATTTTGCCTAGTTCCTTCACCCGAGTTCTCTCAAGCGCCTTGGTATTCTCTACCTAACCACCTGTGTCGGTTTGGGGTACGGTTCCCAGTTATCTGAAGCTTAGGAGCTTTTCTTGGAAGCATGGTATCAACCACTTCGTCGCCTAAAGGCAACTCGTCATCAGCTCTCGGCCTTGAAATCCCGGATTTGCCTAAGATTTCAGCCTACCACCTTAAACCTGGACAACCAACGCCAGGCTGGCCTAACCTTCTCCGTCCCTCCATCGCAATAACTGGAAGTACAGGAATATTAACCTGTTTTCCATCGACTACGCTTTTCAGCCTCGCCTTAGGGACCGACTAACCCTGCGTCGATTAACGTTGCGCAGGAAACCTTGGTCTTTCGGCGTGCGAGTTTTTCACTCGCATTGTCGTTACTCATGTCAGCATTCGCACTTCTGATACC
>NZ_CP093940.1:4180000-4805000 GCF_022699445.1 Pseudomonas sp. I3-I5
CTTGCACCCTCTGTATTACCGCGGCTGCTGGCACAGAGTTAGCCGGTGCTTATTCTGTCGGTAACGTCAAAATTGCAGAGTATTAATCTACAACCCTTCCTCCCAACTTAAAGTGCTTTACAATCCGAAGACCTTCTTCACACACGCGGCATGGCTGGATCAGGCTTTCGCCCATTGTCCAATATTCCCCACTGCTGCCTCCCGTAGGAGTCTGGACCGTGTCTCAGTTCCAGTGTGACTGATCATCCTCTCAGACCAGTTACGGATCGTCGCCTTGGTGAGCCATTACCTCACCAACAAGCTAATCCGACCTAGGCTCATCTGATAGCGCAAGGCCCGAAGGTCCCCTGCTTTCTCCCGTAGGACGTATGCGGTATTAGCGTTCCTTTCGAAACGTTGTCCCCCACTACCAGGCAGATTCCTAGGCATTACTCACCCGTCCGCCGCTGAATCAAGGAGCAAGCTCCTGTCATCCGCTCGACTTGCATGTGTTAGGCCTGCCGCCAGCGTTCAATCTGAGCCATGATCAAACTCTTCAGTTCAATACTGCTTGGGTTTTTAAGAAACCCTAAACTTGGCTCAGCAATCTCAAATGACTATGTGATTTCTCGCATGGTCACTTGTGATGCTGATAATCTTTCTGACTATCAGTCCGTACTCACAAGCACCCACACGAATTGCTTGATTCGATTTGTTAAAGAGCGTTTGGCTGAGAGTGTTTCGTCTCAACCGAGGCGCGCATTCTACGCTTTCCTCACTGCCTGTCAAGCGTTTATTTTGAAGTTTGTTTCGAGAAACTCGTTCAACTTCAACCACTTGACTCGCTTCGATCTCTCGTAGCGGGAGGCGAATTCTACAGCGTTTCAACACGCTGTCAACCTTCTTCTCAACCGCCGCCGATCTATTCGATCGTAGCCCTTTCAGCACAACCCGAACTAGCTAACTCATTGAATCTCAAGGAGTTTCGCGTTCCGATGTCGCTGGAAGTGGGGCGCATTATAAGGGGATTCGAAACCGCGTCAACCTTTAATTTCATATAAATCAAAAGCAAAGCGGGGGACGCCCTTCGGCCTCCCCCGCTTATATAGAGACGCACAACGAACGTCTTACTCTGCTTTGAGCGTTACGCGCGCAAACGACTTCTTACCCGCCTGGCAGACATGGGTCGCACCCAGTGCCACTACAAACTCACGGTCAACCACGACGCCATCGACCTTCACAGCCCCACTGCCCAGCAGGTCCCGCGCCTGCGCCGAGTTCTTGACCAGCCCGGCACGGTTGAGCACTGCAGCAATCGGCAGCGCCTCGGTTGCAGTCACTTCGATTTCGGGCAGGTCTTCCGGCAACTCGCCTTCCTTCATACGATTACCGGCGCCACGATGAGCGTTGGCTGCGGCTTCTTCCCCATGGAACCGCGCCACGATCTCCTCCGCCAGCTGGATCTTGATGTCCCGAGGGTTCGCCCCATTGGCCACATCCATACGCAGCTGATCGATCTCCTCCATGGAGCGGAAGCTCAGCAGCTCGAAGTAACGCCACATCAAGGTGTCCGGAATCGACACGAGCTTGCTGTACATCACACCCGGCGCTTCCTGGATGCCGACATAATTACCCAGGGACTTGGACATCTTCTTGACGCCATCAAGCCCTTCAAGCAGGGGCATGGTCACGACGCTCTGAGCTTCCTGACCGTAGGCACGCTGCAATTCGCGCCCCATGAGCAGGTTGAACTTCTGGTCGGTACCGCCCAGCTCGACATCCGCCTTGAGCGCGACCGAGTCATAGCCCTGCACCAACGGATAGAGGAACTCATGAATGGCGATGGGTTGATTGGTGGTATAGCGCTTGTCGAAATCGTCACGCTCCAGCATACGGGCGACCGTGTACTGCGACGCCAGACGGATGAAGTCGGCGGGCGTCAGTGCATCCATCCAGGTGGAATTGAACGCGACCTCGGTCTTGGCCGGATCGAGAATCTTGAAGACCTGCTGTTTATAGGTCTCGGCATTGTCCAGCACCTGCTCACGGGTCAGTGGCGGACGCGTGGCACTCTTGCCACTGGGGTCGCCGATCATGCCGGTGAAGTCACCAATCAGGAACACCACGGTATGCCCCAATTCCTGGAACTGGCGCAGCTTGTTAATCAGTACCGTGTGACCGAGATGAAGGTCAGGTGCGGTAGGGTCGAAACCGGCCTTGATGCGCAAGGGCTGACCACGCTTGAGTTTTTCAACCAGCTCGGACTCCACCAGTACTTCTTCCGCACCGCGCTTGATAAGCGCCAGCTGCTCTTCAACCGACTTCATAGACAAACCCGCAAGGCTCAGATTCAGGGGGAGCCAACCATACAAGATCGGCCGTCAAATACAAGTTTTGCAAAGGAATGTGACCTGGGGACGTGCTCGCAGCGTCTACGCGCCCTTGCGTGAAAATGGTTTTGGTTATATTTTATACAGTTATTTCATCTTCATCATGTCATTCATCTATTCCATTTCACCTTTTTCAAAGTCTCCTTACCCATGACCAACGAACCGCCTAAAGCGCCTCCGCTTTATCCGAAAACACACCTGTTGGCCGCCAGCGGCATTGCCGCCCTGCTTAGCCTGGCATTGCTGGTATTCCCATCCAGCGACGTGGAAGCCAAAAAAACCACCCTCAACCTCGAGCTGGAAACCCCAGCCGAGCAACTGAAAGACGAATCCCGCGCCGCGCCGCTGGTGCAGGCATCCGGCGAGCAGGGCTCGCCGTTTGCGCAGATCGATGAGGCGGCCGCATCCACCCAGAAAGCCGAACAGCAAACCCCTCCGGCAGAAGCTGCCGCACAGCCCGCCAAGGACCCTGCCCACCGGGAAGTCACCGTTGCCAGCGGGGATACCTTGTCAACGCTGTTCGCCAAGGTCGGACTGCCGGCCAATGCCGTCCACGACATTCTTGCCAGCAGCAAGCAGGCCAAGCAGTTCAGCCAGCTCAAGCACGGCCAGGTCCTGCAGTTCGAATTGGACAAGCAAGGCCAGCTGGCCAGCTTGCACAGCAAGGTCGGCAACCTGGAAACCATCCGCCTGACCAAGACGGCCAAGGGCTACACCTTCAATCGTGAAATCAGCAAACCCGTGGTGCGCACTGCCTACGCCCATGGCGTCATCAAGAGCTCGCTCTCCGCATCGGCACAGCGCGCCGGGTTGTCCCACAGCCTGACCATGGACATGGCCAAGGTGCTGGGATACGACATCGACTTCGCCCAGGATATTCGCCAAGGTGACGAGTTCGACGTGGTCTATGAGCAGAAGGTGATGGACGGCAAAGTGGTCGGGACCGGCAATATCCTCTCGGCGCGCTTCACCAACCGCGGCAAAACCTACACGGCCGTGCGTTATACCAACAAGCAAGGCAACACCAGCTACTACACGGCCGATGGCAACAGCCTGCGCAAGGCCTTCATTCGCACACCCGTGGATTTTGCGCGCATCAGCTCTCGCTTCTCTGCCGGGCGCAAGCACCCGATTCTGAACAAGATCCGCGCCCACAAGGGGGTGGATTATGCAGCCCCGCGAGGCACGCCCATCAAGGCTGCGGGTGATGGCCGCATCGAGCTCGCCGGCCGGCGCGGCGGCTACGGCAATACGGTGATCATCCAGCACGGCAATCGGTACAAGACCTTGTACGGTCATATGCAGGGCTTTGCCAAGGGCATCAAGACCGGGGGTTCGGTCAAGCAGGGCCAGATCATCGGTTATATCGGGACCACGGGGCTTTCTACCGGGCCTCACCTGCACTACGAGTTCCAGGTCAACGGCGTGCACGTCGACCCGCTGAGCCAGAAAGTGCCGATGTCCGACCCGATCGCCAAGAACGAGCGCCAGCGTTTCCTGCAGCAAAGCCAGCCGCTGATCGCACGCATGGATCAGGAAAAAGCCACGCTACTTGCCATGAACAAACGGTGAGCCCATGGGCCTCTACCTAGGCGTGATGTCAGGGACCAGCCTGGATGGACTGGACATCGCCCTGATCGAGCAAGGCGAGCACGTCGAACTGCTCGCCACCCATTACCTGCCCATGCCAACGGAATTGCGGCAAGCGCTGCTTGACCTGTGCACGTCTGGGCCGGATGAAGTGGCGCGGGTCGCCCTCGCTGAAAACGCGTGGGCGGCGGTGGCAGCGCAAGGCATACTCGATTTGCTCGACCACCACGCCTTGCAGCCCACCGACATTCGCGCCATCGGCAGCCATGGCCAGACCATTCGCCATGAGCCTGCCCGAGGTTTCACCGTGCAGATCGGCAATCCGGCGCTCCTGGCGGAGCTGTCAGGCATCACGGTCGTGGCTGACTTTCGTCGCCGTGACGTAGCAGCCGGCGGTCAGGGCGCGCCGCTCGTCCCAGCGTTCCACGAAACGCTGTTCGGCCATCTCGAACAGCCGTTGGCCATCCTGAACGTAGGCGGTTTCAGCAACCTCAGCCTGATTGCCAAGGACAAACCGGTCCGAGGTTTCGATTGCGGCCCGGGCAATGTCCTGATGGACGCCTGGATCGAGCGCAAGCGCGGCCAGGCATACGATGCCGACGGCGCCTGGGCGGCCTGTGGGGCTGTGCAACCTGCCCTGCTGGCCTCTCTCATGGCCGACCCATTCTTCGCCGGCAGTGGGCCCAAGAGTACAGGCCGTGAAGTCTTCAACCTGCGCTGGCTGGACAGCCACCTCGCTGCCCTGCCTGCTTATCGCGACGAAGACGTCCAGGCAACGCTGCTGGAGGTCAGTGCACAAAGCATCATCGATTCGCTGAGCACCGCACAGCAGGGCACCAGGACGCTTTTGGTGTGTGGGGGCGGCGCGCACAATGGCGCCTTGATGGCTCGCCTTGCAACAGGCCTGCCTGGCGTGAAGGTGTCCAGCACCGCTGAACAGGGAGTAGACCCTGACTGGGTCGAGGCCATGGCGTTCGCCTGGCTGGCGCATTGCTGCCTCGAAGGCATACCTGCCAACCGTCCCAGCGTTACAGCGGCCAAAGGCCTGCGTGTTCTGGGCGCCATCTATCCGGCTTGAGCCATTGATCTGCCCAACGAAAAACGCCGCGCTTGAGCGCGGCGTCTTGACGAGGGCATGTCGTCAGATCGAGAACGAAGAGCCACAGCCACAGGTAGTGGCGGCGTTAGGGTTCTTGATGATGAAGCGTGAGCCTTCCAGGCCTTCCTGGTAATCCACTTCGGCACCGGCCAGGTACTGAAAGCTCATCGGGTCCACTACCAGCGAAACACCCTCGCGCTCAACGATGGTGTCGTCATCGGCCACTTCTTCATCGAACGTGAAGCCATACTGGAAACCCGAGCAACCGCCACCGGTGACGAATACACGCAGTTTCAGCCGGTCATTGCCCTCTTCGGACACCAGGTTCTTCACCTTCAGCGCAGCACCGTGGGTAAATTCCAAAACCGTAGGGGTGAAGGTTTCGACGCTCATGTTGATTCTCCCGGCGCGGTGGCCGTCATAAAACTCGATGACGGCCATTATCCGCTTTCCCGAGAAAATCGGTCAACAATAGGCGACGGGCAGGTCGCGAATCAGTGCAGCCTGCCGCAAGCCTTCTTCAGCTCACGGCAACAGGCCGGCATGGCTCAGCCCCATCCGCTCATCGAGCCCGAACACGATGTTCAGGTTCTGCACGGCCTGCCCTGAAGCGCCTTTGACCAGGTTGTCGATGACCGACAGCACCACGACCAGGTCACCGCCTTGCGGACGATGAACAGCGATGCGGCAGACGTTGGCGCCGCGCACGCTGCGGGTCTCGGGGTGGCTACCCGCGGGCATCACATCCACGAAGGGCTCGTTGGCGTAGCGCTTCTCGTACAGCGCCTGAAGATCGACCGATGTGTCGGCGACGGTCGCATACAAGGTGGCATGGATGCCGCGGATCATCGGCGTCAGGTGAGGGACGAAGGTCAGCCCAATGTCCTTGCCCGCAGCCAGACGCAGGCCCTGGCTGATTTCCGGAAGGTGACGATGCCCTTTGACCGCGTAGGCCTTCATGCTCTCACCGGCTTCACAGAACAGCGACCCCACGGCCGCACCACGTCCGGCACCGCTGACACCGGACTTGCAGTCGGCGATCAAGCGCGACGCATCGGCCAAGCCAGCTTCCAGCAACGGCAGGAAACCCAGTTGAGTGGCGGTTGGGTAGCAACCCGGAACCGCGATCAGTCGTGCCTGGCGGATCTTGTCGCGGTTGACCTCGGGCAAACCATACACGGCACCGTCGAGCAGATCAGGCGCGCCGTGAGGCTGGCCGTACCACTTGGCCCATTCAACTGCGTCCTGCAGGCGGAAGTCGGCCGACAGGTCGATGACCTTGGTGCCCGCGGCCAGAAGCTCGCCCGCCAAGGCATGAGCGACACCATGCGGGGTGGCGAAAAACACCACGTCACACGCGCCCAGCGCCTTGCTGTCGGGCACGCTGAATGCAAGGCCGTCGTAATGGCCGCGCAGGTTCGGGTACATGTCGGCCACTGCTACACCCGCTTCCGAGCGCGACGTGATGACCGCCACCTCGGCCTGTGGGTGCTGAGCCAGCAGACGCAACAGTTCGACGCCGGTGTAACCCGTGCCGCCGACGATACCGACCTTGATCATAACGCTTGCCCCTTATCAACGAGCCGTCTGGAAAACGCACGATGATAGGGGCGTGATGCGTCTGTCACAACACTTCAGGTGTCCCTGAGGGCGCCTGGGCACTACTATCTGACGACCGTGAATACCTGAAGGAATGCCCCGATGCTCTACCTATGGATCAAAGCGCTGCACATTGTCAGCGTCGTATGCTGGTTTGCCGGCCTGTTCTACTTGCCACGGCTGTTCGTCTACCATGCCCAGAGCCAGGACAGCATCAGCCAGGACCGGTTCGTGACCATGGAGCGCAAGTTGTACCGAGGCATCATGAACCCGGCGATGATCGCCACCTACGTATTCGGTGCCTGGATGCTCTACCTCACGCCTGGGTGGCTGAGCCAGGGTTGGCTGCACGCCAAACTCACCCTGGTGCTTCTGCTGACCGGCTACCACCACGTGTGTGGCGCCCAGCGCAAACGCTTCGCTGCCGGCACCAACACCCGCAGCCATGTCTACTATCGCTGGTTCAACGAGGTACCTGTGCTGATCCTGCTGGCGGTCGTCATCCTGGTGGTGGTCAAACCGTTCTGAGGGTGTTGCCCAGCACTGGGCGGTGCAGCGCTAACGGCCGATCGGCATAAGCGCCACTGACAGGCCCTGCAGCGGCTCATTCCCAGGCTTGGGCGGCCCAGCAAAACGCAGCATCCACCACTGCCAAGCTGTACACTAGATGCCCTCTTCGGCCCCAGGAGCCCTGCATGACCCGTTACGCCATGATCACCGGCGCTTCCACCGGCCTGGGCCTGGCCCTGGCGGAGGCCCTGGCACGGCGCGGGCGCAACCTGATCCTGGTCGCACGCCACCGTGAAACGCTGGAGCCGGTCGCCATCGAGCTTGCCCAGCGTTTCGGCGTCGAGGTGCTGTTGCGTGCGTGCGATCTGAGCCAACCGCTGAGGCTGTCGGGGTTCGTTCTCGAGCTCGAAGAAGGCGAGCGACGCATCGATTTGCTGGTCAACTGCGCCGGTCACCGCACCTACGGGCCATTCCTGGCCCATGAGTGGGCCGACGAACAGGACCTGCTCGAAGTCAATGTGCTGGCGCTGAGCCGCTTGTGTCATGCCATCGGCAATCTGATGGCGGTACAGGGCGGCGGCCAGATCCTCAACGTTGCCGGGCTGGCCGGTGTGGCCCCTGGGCCCTGGATGGCCACCTATGCCGCCAGCAAGGCCTACGTGATGAATTTCTCCCAGGCCCTGCGCGAAGAACTCAAACCCACAGGCATCAAGGTCTCCGTGCTGTGCCCGGGACCGGTACGTTCCTCACGGCGCCGCATAGCCCGGCTCGAAGGCAAAAGCCGCTGCCTCAGCCCCGAGGAAGTGGCGCTGTACACCGTTCGCGCGCTCGCCCGCAACCGCGCCCTGATCCTGCCGGGGCGACGCAATCGCTGGCTGGCGATCGCCCCGCGGCTGCTGCCGAACTGGCTGGTGCGCAAGCTGGCAGGTGTGATTCACCGGCGTTATTGCCCAGCCGGTATGGAATAGTCGCTGGGCGAGCGGCTCCGGCCTGAGTACACTCGGCCCGGACCCTCACCATGGAGCAAGTGCTGTGGACGATTTATTCCTCAAGATCATCAACCGAGAGATCCCGGCGAAGATCATCTACGAAGATGACCAGGTTCTGGCATTTCACGACATCGCCCCCCAGGCCCCGGTGCATTTTCTGGTCATTCCGAAAAAGCACATCCGCACCCTCAACGACCTGACCGAAGAAGACAAGGGCCTGGCTGGGCACATTCTGTTCACGGCCCAGCGCCTGGCCAAGGAGCTGGGCTGCGAGGAAGGCTTTCGCGTGGTCATGAACTGCAATGAACAAGGTGGCCAGACGGTCTACCACATTCACATGCACGTGCTCGGCCAGCGCCAGATGAACTGGCCACCGGGCTGATCCACCGCAAGCGACTCGAGCGCGATTGGGTTAAACTGTCGGGCACATTCTTGCGGAGGTGCCCGATGGCTACCGAACGTCACTATTCCCCGCTCGACCGCTTGTTGCTGCAGGCCGACACCGCCATGCGCACCTTGCTGCCGTTCAGCGGCCAACCCTCTCGCCCGTCCCCGGCTATCGTCAAACCCGCCGTCGAACTCGAAGATCGGCAGGCACGCCACGTGGCAGGGCTGATGCGCATCAACCACACCGGCGAAGTCTGCGCCCAGGCGCTTTATCAAGGCCAGGCCTTGACGGCCAAGCTGCCGTCAGTGCGCAAGGCCATGGAGCGCGCTGCGGATGAGGAAATCGATCATCTGGCCTGGTGCGAACAACGGATCCGTCAACTCAACAGCCACCCCAGCGTCCTGAACCCGCTGTTCTACGGCATGTCATTCGGCATTGGCGCTTTTGCCGGGCTGGTGAGTGACAAGGTGAGCCTGGGCTTCGTGGCAGCCACCGAGCACCAGGTCTGCAAGCACCTGGATGAGCACCTGGTGCAGATCCCTGCCGAAGATGAAAAATCCCGGGCCATCCTTGAGCAGATGCGCGTCGACGAAGAACAGCACGCCGATGCGGCACTGCAAGCCGGTGGCTACCGCTTCCCTGCGCCTGTGCGTTTTGGCATGAGCCTGCTGGCCAAGGTCATGACAAAGAGCACCTATCGCATCTGAAGGCTCGCCATGACAACACGTTTCGACGCCAAGGACCTGGCGCGAGCGGTCGAGGCGGGGATTCTCCAGCCAGACCAGGAACAGGCCCTGCAAGCCTTTCTCAGCCAGCGGCATAGTGCGACGGGCAGCCTGCAGCTGGCCCATGGCGCGTTCTACTTCGGCGCACTGCTGGTCATGGGGGCCATGGGCTGGCTGCTCAATGAAGCATGGCTACGCATCGGCGACACCGCGTTGCTGGCCGTGGCCAGTGCCTACATCGGGTTGCTGACCCTGGTCGCACTCAGCCTTCAGAAGCGTAAACAACCCGTTGCGGCCGGCGTACTGGCCGCAGCCGCGGTCAGTATCGTGCCACTGGCCGTTTTCGCACTGGAGCGATTGCTCGGTTGGTGGCCGCTCGATGACGTGCAAGCCGATTACCACCAGTACTACACCCAGGTACAAGGCGGTTGGCTGGCCATGGAGGCCGCTACCGTTCTTGCAGGTGTGATGATGCTCCGCCTAGTTCCCTACCCGTTTATCGTCATGCCCATTGCCGTTGCCCTGTGGTTCATGTCGATGGACCTTACCGAGTGGGTAGTCGGCGCGCCATTCAGTTGGGAACAACGCCGGGAGGTATCCCTGTGGTTCGGATTGGCGACCTTGCTGGTGTTTCTGCTGGTCGATGGCAGAACACGGCATGATTATGCCCACTGGGGCTATCTTGCCGGTCTGGCGGCCTTCTGGGGTGGGCTGACCATGCTCGACAGCGGCAGTGAATGGGGAAAAGCCACCTACTGCCTGATAAACCTTGTGCTCATGGGGGTGGCAGTGCTGCTGCGAAGGCCCGTTTTCATGGTGTTCGGCGCACTTGGCGTTGCCGCCTACCTGGGGTACCTGGCGTATGACGTATTTGCCGAATCATTGCTGTTCCCGGTGTTGGTCAGCTTGATCGGCCTGGGCGTCATAGGGCTGGGCCTGCTTTACCAGAAACACCGGGAGCCGTTGAGCCAGTCGGTCAGAAGCGCACTGCCAGGCTGGCTATACGCAACGCTGCCAGCACTGCGCCATTGACGGTCGCCGGTACGCCACGCAGCTCGCGCCCTTTGCTCAACCCAGTTCCACGATCTCGTAGCCATGGGTGATCTCGACCCCGGCACGCTCGAGCATGATCGACGCTGAACAGTATTTTTCGGCCGAAAGCTCGACGGCACGCTTGACCTGCGCCTCTTTCAATCCCCGGCCCTTTACCACGAAATTCATGTGGATCTTGGTGAATACCTTCGGGTCTTCACCTGCGCGCTCGGCCTCAAGAAACGCTTCGCAGCTCTCCACCGCTTGGCGCGATTTCTTCAGGATGCTGACCACATCGAAACTGCTGCATCCACCCAGGCCCAGCAACAGCATCTCCATCGGCCTGACGCCCAGGTTTCGGCCGCCGGCTTCGGGTGGGCCATCCATCACCACGACGTGACCGCTGCCGGATTCGCCAAGGAACATTGCCTCACCGGCCCACTGGATACGTGCCTTCATCACCCGAACTCCTGATTTCGCAAAAAGGGTGTCAGCTTAGTCGTTGTGCCGCTGTGGGAAAAGCATGTAAGGACTCGCTTTAATGCCGAAACATTTTGTAGTGTCTGATAAGCTGGCGCCAATCGAATGGCGTTTTTCCAGCCAGCTGCCATGGATGCCCATGGACTGCACAGAACAGGATTTCGCGATGGTAGCCTCTGCCCTACCCCCAAAGATCAAGAACATCGACAAATTGCTGGTGCACTGTCAACGCCGGCGCTACAGCGCCAAGAGCAACATCATCAGTGCAGGTGAACGCGCGCAGACGTTGTCGTTCATCATCAAGGGGTCGGTCACCATCCTCATCGAAGACGAAAACGGCCATGAGATGATCATCGCCTACCTCAACAGCGGTGACTTCTTCGGTGAGCTGGGGCTGTTCGAACCGGTTGAGTCGCAGCAGCATCGCAGCGCGTGGGTTCGGGCCAAGACCGAATGCGAAGTAGCCGAAATCAGCTACGACAAGTTCCGCGAACTGGTACGACATGAGCCAGACATGCTCTATGCCGTCAGCAGCCAGATGGCCCAGCGCCTGCGCGACACTACCCGCAAAGTCGGTGACCTGGCTTTCTTCGATGTAACCGGCCGAGTTGCCCGGTGCTTGCTCGACTTGTGCAAGCAGCCCGACGCCATGACCCATCCAGACGGCATGCAGATCAAGATCACCCGCCAGGAAATCGGGCGAATCGTCGGTTGTTCACGGGAGATGGTCGGCCGCGTCCTGAAGGACCTGGAAGAACGCAGCCTGGTCCAGGTCAATGGCAAGACCATGGTGGTACACGGCACCCGCTAGCTGATGGGCACCTCAGCCAGCACCTGCGCGTACGCTTGCGACAGCTGTGCAAACCACGGCGCCGCCGGTACTACCTCATGCAGGGCGATGTGGGCATCGGGGCGGCATCGCTGTTCGAGGTTGCAGCACGTATTGAAGTGGTTGACGGCGGCTACCATCGCCTCGCGATCGTTGTCCAACAGCAATGCCCCATGTACCAGCACCACCGGGCCTTTGCCTGCGGCGCTCTGGCGCCAGCGCTGGGCGGTCCCCACCAACTTGCGGCCATTGAGGTTGACGTTGTAGCGGCCATCGCAGAATGCGCCCTCGATCTCGCCAACCGAGGCGACACCCCCCCACGCCTGCAGCACCTCGCACAGCGGCAGGCACAAGCGCTGGTAGGCTTTTTCGATACGCCCCTGATCGCCCTCACTGCGCGGGGCCGCATAGACCAGGGCAATATTTACCGTCGAATGGGACTGCGGTACAGGCTCGCCGCCGGTCTCGCGCAGCAGCACTGGCCATCCAGTGCCAGCCAGTTGCGAACTCGCCGCTTCAAAGTGCTCCAGCCGGCTCATCCTGCGAGGCATCACCAGCGCCTGATCAATGGGGCGCCAGAACAACACACCGTTATCGCGCTCGCCCCGGCAAACGGCGGCCAGCAGGTCCTGTTCAGTAGACAGCCCTTGCTCGACGGTAAGGGCCAGAGGCTGGTCAGTCATTGCTTCACCTTCAATTGAGTTACGCAGGCTGCGGCCATCATCGTAAGCGTCACAGCCTCTGCACGACTGGCATTGGGGCGCCCATGAGCCAAATGGCAGCCATGAAAAAGCCGGCAACATGGCCGGCTTGGTTCATTCAGTCCAGTTGCTGGATGGTCTTTTTCACTTGATCAGGGAAGAACAAGCGCTGGAGCTCGATCCCCGGGTTCTCAGCCCGCATGAACGCTTCACCCACCAGGAATGAATAGACGCGGTTGATTTTCATCAGCTGCACATCGGCCTGATTGAGAATGCCGCTTTCGGTAATGGCGAGCCGATCCGCGGGGATGCGTGGCAGCAGGTCCAGCGTGGCCTCCAGGTTCACTTCGAAAGTGTGAAGGTTACGGTTGTTGACCCCCACCAACGGCGTGTCCAGCGTCTTGAGCGCGCGCTCCAGTTCATCACCATCGTGCACTTCCACCAGCACATCGAGCCCGACCGACTTGGCCGTGGCCGCCAGTTCGGCCATTTTCACATCGTCGAGCGCCGACACGATCAGCAGCACGCAATCTGCACCCAAGGCACGGGCTTCGACGATCTGATAAGGGTCGACCATGAAGTCCTTGCGGATCACCGGCAGTGATACGGCTGCTCGCGCCTGCTGAAGGTAGTCATCCGCCCCCTGAAAATAATCGACGTCCGTTAACACCGACAGGCAGGTTGCGCCGCCCTTCTCGTAGCTGACGGCAATGTCTGCAGGGACGAAATGCTCCCGGATCACACCTTTGCTAGGAGAGGCCTTCTTGATTTCAGCGATCACCGCTGGCTGCTTGCGCGCGGCCTGGCGCAGCATGGCGTTGGCAAAACCACGGGGCGCGTCGGCCGCCTTGGCCAACTGCTCAAGTTCGGCAAGGCTTACGCGGGCACTGCGTTCAGCCACTTCTTCGAACTTGCGGGCGATGATCTTTTCCAGCACCGTTGGCACGCTCATGCTTCGTTCTCCACCTTGAATACGGCTGTAAACGCACCCAGCTCTTGCAGTTTTTCCCAGGCCAACCCGGTGTGCAGCACGTCGTGGGCAAGTTCAACGCCGGCCTTCAGGCTCATGGCGTGATCTGCGGCGTAAAGGGCTGCACCGGCATTAAGCACGATCATCTCGGCGGCCTTCTGGCCGTTCTCGGTCTTGCGTCGACCCAGCGCATCACGAATCAGCGCCAGAGACGCCTGCGAGTCCTCGACCGCCAGGCCATGAAGGCTCTGGCTCTTCATGCCCAAGTCTTCCGGTTCAACCCAGTACTCGGAAATCTCGCCATTTTTCAATTCAGCCACGAAGGTGGGCGCAGCCAGGCTGAACTCGTCCAGCCCATCCTTGGAATGCACCACCAGCACATGCTTGCTGCCCATGCGGTGCAGCACCTCGGCCAGAGGACGGCAGAGCGCCTGGGTGAAGACGCCAACCACCTGATGCTTCACACCTGCCGGATTCGTAAGCGGGCCAAGCATGTTGAACAAGGTCCTGAGCCCCAGATCGCGACGCGGCCCAGCGGCATGTTTCATGGCGCTGTGGTGACTCTGGGCGAACATGAAGCCGATACCCAGGCTGTCGATGCAGCGGGCCACTTGAACGGGTGTCAGGTTCAGGTAGATGCCAGCAGCTTCCAGCAGGTCTGCGCTGCCACTTTTGCCGGACACCGCCCGGTTGCCATGCTTGGCGACGGTGCAGCCGGCAGCGGCCAGGACGAAGGCCGATGCCGTAGACACGTTGAAGATATTGGCGCCATCGCCGCCGGTACCCACAATGTCGACCACCCCATCCAGGGTCTTGAGTTCGACCTTGTCAGCCAACTCCCGCATGACCGACACCGCGCCAACGATTTCGTCGATGCTTTCACTTTTCATGCGCATGCCCATCAGAAATGCGCCAATCTGCGCATCACTGCATTGGCCGGTCATGATCTGGCGCATTACACCGCGCATTTCCTCGGTGGAAAGGTCCAGATGGCCGACGATGCGACCCAGCGCGCTCTTGATATCCATATTCGTTCCTTAGCGGTGGCCGCCAGTCTGCTGGAGGAAATTGGCGAACAGTTCATGGCCCTGCTCGGTGAGTATCGACTCGGGGTGAAATTGCACGCCCTCGATATTCAACGTCTTGTGCCGTACCCCCATGATCTCGTCGACCGAGCCATCTTCGTGTGCGGTCCAGGCCGTCACTTCCAGGCACTCAGGCAGCGTCTCACGCTTGATCACAAGCGAATGGTAGCGGGTCACGGTCACGGGGTTGTTCAGGCCGCTGAATACGCCAAGGTCGCGATGGTGGACCGGGCTCGTCTTACCGTGCATCACCTGGCGTGCCCGCACGACATCGCCACCGAACGCCTGGCCAATGGACTGATGCCCAAGGCACACGCCCAGAATCGGCAATTTACCGGCGAAATGAAGAATGGCTTCGATGGACACACCGGCTTCGCTCGGCGTACAGGGCCCAGGCGAGACGACGATGCGCTCCGGCGCCAGGGCTTCGATCTGGGCGATGGTCATTTCGTCATTGCGAATGACCCGTACATCAGCCCCTAACTCGCCCAGGTACTGGACGACGTTGTAAGTGAATGAGTCGTAATTGTCGATCATCAGTAACATCGAATGAAACCTCTTGAAC
The DNA here is from genome assembly GCF_022699445.1 of Pseudomonas sp. I3-I5. Taxonomy (NCBI): domain Bacteria; kingdom Pseudomonadati; phylum Pseudomonadota; class Gammaproteobacteria; order Pseudomonadales; family Pseudomonadaceae; genus Pseudomonas; species Pseudomonas sp. I3-I5. The sequence goes on from NZ_CP093940.1 coordinate 4,194,932, forward strand.
CTACTGACTTCATGATTCGAACCTTCCTGCACCTGTCGCAGGCGCAACTTAGCCGCTAATGACGTTGAGACAGGAAGGCAAACAAGGGCGGGCCGGACGAACCGGCAGAGGATAAAGTCAGGCGCGCCAACGCCAACGGGCGTGGGCCTTGATAACGCGCATCAAGAGTTTGCTGACGATCAACACAGGGTAGGTCTCGCTCATACGTCTCGGCACAGTAGCCTACCGGGGCGACGGGCGCAATATGCCCGTAAACACTGGGAAACGAATGGCATCAGGTGCGATGCACGCCGTTTTGCTAAGGTCGATGAGGTTGTCCTGATAAAAACAAAGAAAAGGATGTTTATCGATGCTCAACGTACCGTTATTGCGCGTCACCGCCGCCTCCCTGGCATTGGCCTGCGGCCAGGCATTCGCATCCCCTGACCCATACGCTTCATTGATCGTGTTCGGTGACAGCCTGAGCGACGCCGGCCAGTTCGCAGGCCTTCGCTTCACCAACCGCAACGCCGATGGCAGCTATGCACCGGTGTCGCCGATGATCCTGGGCGCTCGCCTGGGCCTGGACGCCAATGCGCTTGGGCCTTCCACATCGCCAGTCAATGCGGCGCTGGGCCTGCCCGATGGTAACAACTGGGCGGTTGGGGGCTATACCACTCGGCAGATCCTGGACTCCATCACCACCACCTCCAGCACGGTCATCCCACCCGGGCGCCCGGGCGCAGGCCTGGTGCTTCGGGAAAAGCCTGGCTATCTGGCCACCGGCCTTCGCGCCGATCCCAATGCACTGTATTACGTGACAGGCGGCGGCAACGACTTCCTGCAGGGCCTGGTCAACAGCCCAGCCGACGCCGTGGCTGCCGGCGCACGCCTGGCCGCCAGTGCTCAGGCCCTGCAACAGGGTGGTGCCCGCTACATCATGGTCTGGCTGTTGCCCGATCTTGGCCAGACGCCCAACTTCAGCGGTACGCCACAGCAAAATCCTCTGTCATTGCTGTCCGGTGCCTTCAACCAGGCACTGGTCAGCCAGCTCAGGCAAATCGACGCTCAGGTCATCCCCTTGAATGTCCCACTGTTGCTGAGCGAGGCCCTCACCAATCCCGCTCAGTTCGGGCTGGGCAGCGACCAGAACCTGATCGGTACGTGCTACAGCGGCGAAAGCTGCGTCGGCAACCCGGTGTACGGCGCCAATGGCAGCACGCCAGACCCTATGAAGTTATTGTTCAACGACGCCGTGCACCCGACCATTGCTGGCCAGCAACTGATCGCCGATTACGCCTACTCCGTTCTGGCCGCCCCTTGGGAGCTTACCCTGCTGCCCGAAATGGCCCACGCCAGCGTCAGAGCTCATCAGGATGAGCTGCGCAACCAATGGCAAGCCCCGTGGCAAGCTGTTGGTCAATGGCAGCCTTTCATCGCCGCTGGTGCCCAAGACCTGGACTTCGGCGGGCAACGCAGCGCCGCCAGTGGTGACGGCCACGGTTACAACTTGACCGTCGGCGGTAGCTACCGGGTTGACGATGCCTGGCGGCTGGGGCTGGCTGGCGGCGTGTACCGGCAGAAGCTGGAAGTGGGCAGCCATGATTCGGACTACACACTCGACAGCTACCTGGCCAGTGCCTTCGCGCAGTACCGTCAGAACCGCTGGTGGGCAGATGCGGCATTGACCGTCGGGCACCTGGATTATGACGATCTGAAACGCACCTTCGCGCTGGGGGTGAGCGAGCGTAGTGAAAAAGGCGATACCCAGGGCGAGACATGGGCCGTGTCTGGCCGACTGGGCTATAACCTGGCGCCGGACAGTGCCCGCTGGCAGCTGGCGCCCTTCCTGAGCGCCGACTATGCCAGGGTCAAGGTCGATGGCTATGACGAAAGAAGTGATCGTGCGACCGCGCTGGGGTTCGATGACCAGGAGCGCACGTCACGGCGGCTGGGCCTGGGCCTGCTGGGTAGCGTGCAGGTATTGCCTGCTACCCGTGTATTTGGCGAGGTGGCCCGTGAGCACGAGTTCGAGCATGACCAGCAGGACGTACGCCTGAAGTTCACCGCTCTGCCGGACAATGATTTCACGCTCGACGGGTATACCCCCCATAGCAACCTGACCCGAGCCAGCGTTGGGGTCAGTCATGAAGTGGTGGCAGGCGTGAATGTGCGTGCCGGGTACAACTGGCGCAAGAGCGATGAGCTCAAGCAACAAGGCGTGAGCCTCGGCATTAGCGTGGACTTCTAGCAGAGGACCAGCCCTGATCAACACTTGACGCTTATCGAAATCCTGAGGCTGCTGTGGCGCCTGTCGAGGCCACTCATGGACCGTTCTGTAGAAGCGGTCTTGTCGGGGCGACTGACCGGCCGCGACGGGCTGCGCAGCAGACCCAGCATGTCAGCTTCGCAGCACAACTTGTCGGGGCCGGTCCGGCGCCCCGACAAGGCCGCGCCTACAAGGGCATGGGCTGCGATATCTCAAGCGACTGCCACCTACCGCGAAGTGGTCTGTTCGGCCAATGCCACCGCGCGGAACATGGCCCGACGCTTGTTGATGGTTTCTTCCCACTCCAGCGCTGGCACCGAGTCGGCGACAATGCCACCGCCGGCCTGTACGTGCAGCTCTCCATCCTTGATCACAGCGGTACGGATGGCGATTGCCGTGTCCATGTTGCCGTTCCAGGCGAAATACCCCACTGCACCGCCATAAACCCCGCGTTTGACCGGCTCCAGCTCATCGATGATCTCCATCGCACGGATCTTGGGCGCGCCGGACAGCGTACCGGCAGGCAAAATGGCACGCAGTGCGTCCATCGCCGTCAACCCTTCGCGCAACTGGCCGGTGACGTTGGAAACGATGTGCATGACGTTGGAATAACGCTCGATCACCATCTTCTCGGTCAGGCGCACGCTGCCTGTCGACGATACGCGGCCGACATCGTTGCGCCCCAGGTCGATGAGCATCAGGTGCTCTGCAATTTCCTTGTCATCCGACAGCAAGTCGTCTTCCAGCGCGCGGTCGGCCTCCTCCGTTGCTCCGCGTGGGCGAGTACCGGCAATGGGGCGCACCGTGACCAGGTTGTCCTCGACCCGCACCAGCACTTCAGGGGAGCTGCCGACGACATGAAAGTTCCCAAAGTTGAAGAAATACATGTACGGCGTCGGGTTGAAGCAACGCAAGGCGCGATAAAGGTCGATGGGTGCTGCCTTGAAGTCGATGGACATGCGCTGCGACGGCACCACCTGCATGCAATCCCCGGCCAGGATGTATTCCTTGATACGGCCGACGGCATGCTCATAGTCATCGCGCGTATAGCTTGACCGGAATGCAGGCTCGGCGGCCTGAGGCCCGCTCAGGTCCAGCCCGCGGCGTGGCGTAATGGGCTGGCGAAGCGTTTCGAGCAGGCTTTGCAGGCGCGCCTGGCCCTGCTCGTAAGCGTGTTCCTGAGCAGGGTCCACCAGCACGATGGCGTGCATCTTGCCAGCCAGGTTGTCGAACACCACCACGGCGTCCGAGACCATCAGGAGGATGTCCGGCACCCCTAGCGGGTCCGGATTGGGGCTCGCGCCCAGACGCTTCTCCACGTAGCGCACGCAGTCATAACCGAAATAGCCGACCAGTCCACCGTTGAAGCGCGGCAGCCCGGGAACGTCGGCCACGTTGTAGCGCTGCTTGAAGGTTTCGACGAACGCCAGGGGGTCCTCGACGTCATGGCTTTCGACCTCGACACCATCCTGCAGGATGGTCACGTGGTAGCCATGGACGCGCAGCACGGTCCGCGACGGCAAACCAATCATCGAATACCGCCCCCATTTCTCGCCGCCCTGCACCGACTCGAGCAGGTAGGAGTTGGGCTGGTCAGCCAGTTTCAGGTAAATCGACAGGGGCGTATCGAAGTCGGCCAGGGTCTCGCAGGCCAGGGGGATGCGGTTATAGCCGGCAGCGGCCAGGCGCAGGAATTCTTCGCGGATCATGAGTAGCCTCGTGGCAAACAGCGTTGGTTCGGGCAAACGGATGGGCCGGCATGCGCCGGCAGGCAGGCGTCAGGCGCGCCAACGCCATCGGGCCAGGGCCTTGATGACTTTCATCCAGAATTTGCCGGTAACCGCCACGTTGGACCCTTTTTGGTCTGAGGCTTGAAGGTCCGCCAACGTTATCCCAGTGGCAGGGTCTACGCAACCGGGCAACAAAGCCCGCAGGTCATCGATCACGAGGCTGGGCGACTCTTCTTCGATAGGCCGCCCATGATTGTAGCCATAGGTCAGCCCAACGCATTGCACGCCAGCTGCCTTGGCTGCCAGCACATCGCTACGCGAATCGCCGACGAACAACGCTTGCTGCGGCGTCACGCCGGCCATCTGCATCACGAACAGCAACGCTGCTGGGTCCGGTTTCTTCTGCGCCAGGGTGTCTCCGCCGATGATCCAGCGGAAATAGCTGCCCAGCTTCATCTGGTCCAGCAAAGGCCCCACGAAGCGCTCCGGCTTATTGGTGATCAAGGCCATTTCCACGCCCCGCTTGCGCAGCCAGCGCAAGGTGTCCTGCACACCTGGGTACACGACCGTCAGGTCGTGGCTTTCGGCGTAGGCGTCCATGAACAGCGCCAAGGCCTGCTCGGCCAGGGCATCATCCACTCCAGCGTGGTCGATGTCACCCGCCAGCGCACGACGTACCAGCACCTGCGCGCCATTGCCTACCCACTGGCGCACGGCATCGAGGCCCGCGGCGGGTCGGCCGAGTTCGAGCAGCATGCGGTCCACCGCTGCGGCCAGGTCCGGGACGGAGTCGACCAAGGTGCCATCCAGGTCGAACATCACCAGCCTGGGCAGCGCTCCTGGGAACAGCTGCTCGAAGCCGCTCATGGGCGGGCCTGTGCCAGTTCGCTGCGCATCTGGGCAATGACCTGCTGGTAGTCAGGGGCGTTGAAGATCGCCGACCCGGCCACGAACGTATCGGCACCGGCGGCGGCGATCTCGCGGATGTTGTTCACGTTGACGCCACCGTCGATTTCCAGACGAATGTCGCGGCCGCTGGCGTCGATCAGCGCGCGCGCTTCACGTAGCTTGTCGAGCGTGCCCGGAATGAACTTCTGACCACCGAAGCCTGGGTTGACGCTCATCAGCAGCACCATGTCGACCTTGTCCATCACGTATTTCAGGACGTCCAGACTGGTGGCCGGGTTGAACACCAGGCCGGCCTTGCAGCCGCCGTCCTTGATCAGTTGCAACGAACGGTCGATGTGCTGGGTCGCTTCGGGATGGAAGGTGATGTAGGTGGCGCCGGCCTCGATGAAGTCGCCGATGATACGGTCAACAGGGCTGACCATCAGGTGCACGTCGATCGGTGCGGTCACGCCGTACTTGCGCAGTGCGGAGCAGACCATGGGACCAATGGTCAGATTGGGTACGTAGTGGTTGTCCATCACGTCGAAGTGGACGATATCGGCGCCTGCGGCCAGGACATTATCGACTTCCTCGCCCAGACGGGCGAAGTCGGCGGAAAGAATGGAGGGAGCAATAGCGTAGGGCTGCATGGCGCACCTGTTGGGCAGAATCACAGTGGCGCGCATTGTAACTCAGGCAACGGGGTGAAGGCTGATTGGTATCAACGCGTGGCGAGCAGCGGTTGCAACAGGCGCTGGCTTGTCTGCCGCCACAAGGGCTGACAAGCCAGCGCAGACAGCGCTGTCAGGCCGGTTGCTGGGTCCGCAGCTTCTCGCTGCGCCCCCGCAGCCATTCCAAGGTCAGCAGCAGCACCACCGAAAAACCGATCAGCAGGGTTGCCGCAGCCGCGATGGTCGGGCTCAGGTTCTCGCGAATGCCACTGAACATCTGCCGTGGCAGGGTCGCCTGCTCTGGCCCGGCCAGGAACAAGGTCACCACCACCTCGTCGAAGGATGTGGCGAACGCAAACAAGGCCCCGGAAATCACCCCTGGTGCGATCAGCGGCAAGGTCACCCTGCGAAACGCCAGCAGCGGCGAAGCACCCAGGCTGGCAGCCGCGCGCACCAGGTTGTAGTTGAAGCCTTGCAGCGTCGCCGACACGGTGATGATGACAAACGGGACACCCAACACCGCGTGCACCAGAATCAACGAGGTGAAACTGTTGCCAAGGCCCAGAGGCGCGAAGAACAGGTAGCTGGCCACGCCAATGATCACCACCGGCACCACCATCGGTGATATCACCAGGGCCATTACCAGGGACTTACCGGGGAAGTCACCGCGGGTCAGCCCGATGGCCGCCAGCGTTCCGAAGACCATGGCCAGCACGGTCGCCGCCGGAGCTACGATGATGCTGTTCTTCAAGGCCCGCATCCACTCGGCCGAGCCGAAGAAGTCCTGGTACCACTGCAGCGAGAAGCCTTGCAGGGGGTAGACCAGGAAGCTGCCGCTGTTGAACGACAGGGGCACGATCACCAGCACCGGCAAGATCAGAAACAGCAATATCAGGCCGCAGAGAATGCGCAGGCTGTAGAACCAGACCCGCTCGATGGGCGACATGTAAGGGCTCAGCATGACAAGGCTCCTCAGCTCAGACGCAGGCGGCTGGCGCCGACCAGCCAGCTATAGATCAGGTACAGCAGCACGGTGGCCAGCAGCAGTAGACCGCCCAGCGCGGTGGCCATGCCCCAGTTGATGCTGGTATTGGTGTAGAACGCCACGAAATAACTGACCATCTGGTCGTTCGGGCTGCCAAGCAGCGCCGGGGTGATGTAGTAGCCGATGGCCAGAATGAACACCAGCAAGCACCCTGCCCCTACCCCGGCATAGGTCTGCGGGAAGTACACCCGCCAGAAGCTCGCGAAGGGATGGCAGCCCAGCGAGATGGCCGCGCGCATGTAGCTCGGGGAGATGCCTTTCATCACGCTGTACAACGGCAGGATCATGAACGGCAGCAGGATGTGCACCATCGAGATGTACACGCCGGTACGGTTGAAGACCAGCTCCAGCGGCTGATCGATGATGCCCATGGCCATCAGCGCGCTGTTGATCAGCCCGCCTGACTGCAGCAGCACGATCCAGGCTGCCACCCGTACCAGAATCGAGGTCCAGAACGGCAGCAAAACCAGGATCATCAACAGGTTGCTCTGGCGTGTCGGCAGGTTGGCCAGCAGGTAAGCCAGCGGATAGGCCAGCACCAGGCAGATGGCGGTGATCACCACGCCCATCCACAGGGTGCGGGTGAAAATGTCCAGGTAGATAGCCTGGTCCGGCGTGGCCTTGGCCAACTCGCCCAGGTCGTCGATGCGGTGGTCCAGCGACGCCAGCAGGTAGAAGGGTGTCAGGGTACTGGTATTGCGGCGAATCGCCTGCCAATAGGCAGGGTCGCCCCAGCGCTCGTCCAGCGCCTGCAAGCCGTCCTTGTAGGAGGCAGGCTCGGTCTTGAAGGGCAGCGCCCGCGCGGTCTTGGCCAACAGGCTGCGGTAGCCGGCCAGCTCCATGTTCAAGCGCTTGGACAGGTCACCCAGGGTCTGGTTCTTGCGCGATTCGGCCAAGTCCTGGCTCAACGCCTGGTAGACGTCCTCGCCCGGCAAGCCCTTGCCATCCCACTGTGTAATGATATCGACCGTGCGCGGCAAGCCGGCGACCACTTCCGGGTTACCGACGCTCTTGTACAACAGGGCTGCGATCGGCACCAGAAACACCAGCAGCAAAAACAGCGCCAGGGGCGCGATCAGCGCCTGGGCCTTCCAGCGGTTGACCCGCTCGGCGTGTTTAAGGCGCTGTTTGAGATTGGGACCGGCGCCTTCGTTGAGGGGCACTGCAATGGCCATGGCGAACTCCACGATACACACTGAAAGAGGGGCCGCAGCGCAGCCCCTTGCACTGGACGTTTACTTCTTCGCCGCCCAGGCGTTGAAACGTTGCTCCAGCTGCTCGCTGTTGTCCGCCCAGAACGCCACGTCGATCTGCACCTGGTTGGCGATGTTCTCAGGCGTGGTCGGCATGTCTTTCTTGACCTCTTCGGACAGCAGGTCGACCGCCTTGCTGTTGGCCGGGCCATAGGCGATGTTTTCGGAATAGATCTTCTGCTGTTCAGGCTGCACGCTGAAGGCGATGAATTTTTTCGCCTCGTCGCTGTTCTTGGCGCCCTTGGGAATGGCCCAGGCATCGAAGTCATAGATGCCGCCGTTCCACACCACCTTCAGGTTGCTCTCCTTCTGCACCGCAGCGATGCGCCCGTTGTAGGCCGAACTCATGACCACGTCGCCCGAGGCAAGGTACTGCGGCGGCTGGGCGCCGGCTTCCCACCACTGGATGCTCGGCTTGAGCTGGTCGAGCTTCTTGAAGGCGCGGTCCACGCCCTCTTTGGTGCCCAGCACCTTGTACACGTCCTTGGGCGCCACACCATCGGCCATCAAAGCGAATTCCAGGGTGTACTTGGCACCTTTGCGCAGGCCGCGTTTGCCTGGGAATTTCTCGGTGTCCCAGAAATCAGCCCAGCTGCTCGGGGCGGTCTTGAGCTTGTCGGCGTTGTAGGCCAGCACCGTCGACCAAACGAAGAAGCCGACACCACAAGGCTGAATCGCGCCTGGCACGTAGTCGGCCTCATTGCCAAACAGCGCCGGGTCGAGCTCTTCGAACATGCCCTCGTCGCAGCCTCGGGCCAGTTCGGGTGATTCCACCTCCACCAGGTTCCAGGAGACGCTCTTGGTGTCGACCATGGCCTTGACCTTGGCCATTTCACCGTTGTACTCACCAGCGACGATCTTGCCCTTGCCGGCCTTTTCCCACGGCTCGTAGAACGCCTTGACCTGGGCGGCCTTGTTGGCGCCGCCGAACGAGACCACGGTCAGGTCCGCAGCCATGCTCTGGCCAGCGGCGAACAGCCCCAGGGCCAGGGCGGTCAGTTTCAACTGCTTGCGCATTATTATTCTCTCCACAGTTCAGGGTTGGTGCTGCAAACCATCAATGGGCTTCGGTGATCGGATCCAGTGCACGGGCGTGTTCCACTTCCCAACCCAGTGGCACCACATCGCCCACGGCCAAGGCCGGGTCGAGTTCGGCGATGGGCTGCTTCACGAAGAAGTCGGCCTTGCCACACACTTCAAGGCGAACGCGCACGTGGTCGCCCAGGTAGATGAATTCGGCCACACGGCCGGAAAAGCGGTTGGCGCAGTGCTCACTGTGGCCGTTGAGCCGTACCCGCTCCGGGCGGATCGACAGGGTCACCGCTTCGCCTGGCTGGCCCACGTTGACCGCCAAGGCTTCGACCCGCTCGCCGCGCGCCAGCTGCACCTGGCAGCGGTTACCGTCATGGCTCAGCAAGGTGCCGTTGAGGCGGTTGTTCTCACCGATGAAGTTGGCGACGAACGTGTTGCTGGGCGCCTCATACAAGGTGCGAGGATCGGCAATCTGCTGAATTTCCCCTTGGTGGAACACCGCCACCCGATCGGACATGGTCAGCGCTTCGCCCTGATCGTGGGTCACGTACACCACGGTCACGCCCAGGCGCTGGTGGATGTGCTTGATCTCCATCTGCATGTGTTCGCGCAGTTGCTTGTCCAGCGCGCCCAGTGGCTCGTCCATCAACACCAACTGCGGCTCGAACACCAGCGCCCGCGCCAGGGCCACGCGCTGTTGCTGCCCACCGGACAATTGGCCCGGATAGCGCTTGGCGAAGCTGTCGAGCTGAACCATGTTCAATACCCGTTTGACTCGCTCGGTGATATCGGTCTTGCTCAGGTTGCGCACGGTCAGCGGAAAGGCGAGGTTCTCGGCCACGGTCATGTGCGGGAACAAGGCGTAGTTCTGGAACACCATGCCGATATCGCGCTTGTGCGGGGGCACATTGTTGATGGAGCGACCGGCCAGCTGAATCTCCCCGGCTGTGGGGGTTTCGAAGCCGGCCAGCATCATCAGGCTGGTGGTCTTGCCGGACCCGGAAGGCCCTAGCAGGGTGAGGAACTCGCCCTTGCGGATGTCGAGGTTGAGGTTCTTGACGATCAGCGACTCGCCGTCGTAGCTCTTCTGCACACCACGGAAGCTGACCAGCGTTTCGCCGGTGGCAGCGTTCGACTTCGCCTCGCTCATGCCTGCACCTTATTGTTGGATGACTGCGTGAGGCAAAGCGTAGAAGAGCCGCATCCCACCGGAAATCGGGCGCCCAGAGAGAATGCCATCGTCCGGATGGAAGATTTGTTGTAGGGAACGCCCTACAAGCATGGCGCTTTCAGAACACAAGCCCACACAGTTTGAGGCGTTCGACCGTCAGTCCTTGAGCGCACGACCGCGCCCATGCAAGCGCCGGCGCTGCGTGCGTGCCGGCAGCCTTGGTCTACGCACCGGCTCACGACAGCGATGGCACGGCCCTGAATGTCGCAATCAGATCAGCTTGTGCTCCATCGCATACTTGACCAGCTCGGCCAGCGAATTCACTTTCAGCTTCTGCATCAAGCGCGCCTTGTGGGTGCTGATGGTCTTGCTCGATAACGCCAGTTGCTGGGCGATGTCATTGACGTTGGCGCCTTGGGCCAGGCGTTCGAACACCGAAAATTCTCGTTCCGACAGCAAGGTGTGCAACGGCCTGGATTCGGTCAGGCCCACTTCGAAGACCATGCGGTCGGCCAGCGCCGGATCGATGTAACGCCCGCCCCCAGCTACCCGACGTATCGCCGCCAGCAACAAGGCCGGGTCGCTGTCCTTGGTCGCGTACCCAGCCGCGCCGGCCTTCAGGGCGCGGGCCGCCATCTGCGCCTCATCGTGCATCGACAGCATCAGGATCGCAGGCGCATCGTGCAGGGCACGGATGCGCGGGATCGCTTCCAGGCCACTCACGCCCGGCATCGAAATATCCAGCAGCACCACGTCACACCGGGTGTGCCGCAGGCTATCGAGCAACTGCTCGCCGTTTGCGGCTTCCCCTACCACCTGCATGTCCTTCGCCAGCCCGATCAACTGCTTGATCCCCTCCCGGACAATGGTGTGGTCCTCGGCCACCAGCACTCGAATCACGTTCGCTCCTCCTGCTCCAGGGCAATGGCTACGCTCAAGCGCGTGCCGTCGCCGGGCTCACTGTGCAGCACCATGCTGCCGCCCATCATCAATACCCGCTCGCGCATCCCGACCAGGCCAAAGGAGCTGGGGCGCGGCTGGTCGGGGCAGAAACCCTGCCCGTCATCACTGACCGTCATGCGCAAATGCCCGGCCTCGCGCACCAGCTCGATTTCCACGCTGTGCGCCTGGGCGTGGCGCATCACATTGGTGAGCGCTTCCTGAAGGATACGGAAAAGGCCCGTTGCCCGGGCGTCGCTCAATGCCGGCAGCTGGTCAGGAACCTGCACCAGGCAAGGAATCTGGGTGCGCGCCTCGAAGCGTCGGGCTTGCCACTCGATGGCCGAGGCAATCCCCGCATCCAGAATGGGCGGGCGCAGCGCGGTGGCGACATCGCGTACCAGCTGAAACAGCTGGCTGATCAGACGCTTCATGGTCGTCAGCCGCTCATTGAGGCCGGGGTCCAGTTCGGCAAAGGCCAGTTCGCACATGGACACTTCGAGTTTGAGCACGGTCAGCATCTGGCCCAACTCATCGTGCACCTCGCGGGCGATTCGGGCTTTTTCCTCCTCGCGCACGCTTTCCAGGTGCGCCGAAAGTTCGCGCAGTTGCTCCTGGGAACGGGCCAGGGCCTGCTCGGCGCGCTTGCCCTGGGTGATGTCCCAGACCACCCCATCCCAGACCAGTTGGCCATTACCCAGGCGCCGGGTGCTGGCCTTGATGTCGGCCCAGCGTTGCTCGCCCTGACGCGTCAGGATGCGCCCCTGCCAGGCCCAGTCCTGCTCATTGGCCAGCGCCAGGTCCTGCACCCGGTGATAATCGGCGCGGTCGTCGGGGTGCACCAGGTTGCGCAGCCCCATCTGTGGGTGCTGGATCTCGCCAGGCGTATAACCCACCAATGCCTCACTCCCCTCGCTGACATAGGGAAATTCAAGCCCCTTTTCAGCCGGGTCCCGCTCCAGGCGAAACACCAACCCTGGCACGTTGCCAGCGATCCCCTTGAGGCGTGCCTCGCTTTCGCGCAAGGCAGCCGTGGCGCGATGGCGCTCGGTGACATCAGCCATGTACACCACCAGGTATTCCGCATCGCGAAATCGCAGGAAACTCAATGACAGCTCCACTGGCAGCAGGCAACCGTCAGCACGCAGGCATCGGGTTTCGAACTGCCCGGCACCGCTGTCGCCTGAACGCGCGCCTTTCCACAGGTCCAGCCAGCGTTCCATGCTCAGCGAGGGTTCGAAGTCTCCCAAAGGCCTTTCCAGCAAGGCGCCTTCGCCATAGCCCAGCATGCGCTCAGCGGCCGGGTTGGCATAGCGCACATGGCTGTCCCAATTGACCCACAGAATACCCACGGTGCTCTGATCGATGGCGAACTGACTCAGGCGCGAGGCTTCATCGCGCGCATGCCGCTCTACCAGTCGCTCACGGGTGGCCAACAGGCTGCGCTCCAGCTGACTCTGCTGGCGGCGCTGCCATACCAAGGTGATCAATGCGCAGATCAGCAACAGCCCCAGCAACAAGGCCAGGTTTTGCCAGAACCCTGGCGACTCGCTGATCCTGGAATACCTGGGCTGCAACCAGCGCTGATGCAGCTGTTCCAGTTCCTTGGCCGGCAATGCCTGCAAGCCACGCTCCAACACCTCGGCCAACCGTGGCCAGTCTGGCCGAGAACCCATGCGCAGCAGTTGCGGCAGGCCGATATCCCCCACGACCGCCAGTTCGCTGAACTCGCTTTCACGGGACAGGCGACTCAGTTGGGCCTCGTCCAGGACGGCATAGCTGGCCTGCCCTCCGACCACCAGTTGCAAGGCTTCACGGTCGTTCGGCACTCCCTGCAGGTTCAGGTTGCCGTAGTTGGCACGCAGGTAGTTGGCCAGTGCCCCTGGCATGCGCACGGCCACGCGCTGGGCTGCGTCCAGTTTCTCCAGCTCAACGCCCAGCGCCGCGTTGCGTGGCCCAACGATCAGCTGCGGCACGCGCATGTAGGGGTCGCTGAACAACCACAGGCGCAACGTGGCCGGTGTCTGAGTCAAGCCTGGTGCGAAGTCGATCTCCCCTGCCTGCAAGGCCCGTTCGAGACTGGCCTGGTCTGGATAATGGCGCCACGTGAGGTCCAGATGCAGCACCTTGGCCAGGCTGCTTACCAGCTCCACGTTAGCGCCGTACAGTTGCTGCAGGCGGCGGTCGAACTGGGCATAGGGGGCTTGCAGTACCAACCCAACGCGCAGGCTGCGGTGGCTGTCGAGCCACTGTTGCTGCGTCGGCTCCAGCGCGACCTCTGGCACCGCCTCAGGCCTTGCCACGGCCATCAGCGGCAGCCACAGGCAGCCGATCATCAACAGGCGATGCAATCGCTTCATCTACACGTTCGTCCACACAGGGGCGGCCATCGACCGTGGCCGTAACGGGCAAATACCATTACGCTGCCGGTATCATTCTTGCCTTGGGTTGAGACATGTTCACACTCTATCGCACGACGCTGGCAATGTGCTGCCTGGTCTCGCTCCTTCCTGTGGCTGCGCTGGCTGACGACGCACCGGCGACCCCGCCTGAGAAAGCGCCGGCAGCCACCGAAGCTGCGCCCTCGCGCCCGCCCCTGATCGAGCGCAGCCAGGAGGACGCCCAGGCACTCGAACGCCGCGTGCCCAAGGCCGAGCAGCAAACCCTGCAAGCCGGTACTGACAGTTTCCTTGCGTTGTGGAAGGCCGCCAACGACAGCGACCCACAGGGCGCGGTGATCATCGTGCCGGGTGCTGGCGAAACGGCAGACTGGCCCAACGCCGTGGGCCCGCTGCGCCAGAAATTTCCGGATGTGGGCTGGCACAGCCTGAGCGTGAGCCTGCCTGACCTGCTGCTCGACAGCCCATTGGCACGTGTGGAAACCAAGCCTGCCACCGCGCCTGCTCAGGCCGACGGGCAAACGGCGCCTGCCAAGGACGAACCTGCCGACGCCAACGCCAACGTGGCGCAAGCCACCGCTGCCGAGCCCGAAGCGGCTCAAGGCACCGACGCCGAAGCCGCCAGCCAGCAGGCCGACCCTGCCGATGCCGAGCGCATTTTCGCCCGCCTGGACGCCGCCGTCGCGTTCGCCCAGCAACACAATGCTCGCAGTATCGTGTTGATCGGTCATGGCAGCGGCGCCTACTGGGCAGCCCGTTACCTGAGCGAAAAGCAGCCGCCAGAGGTGCAGAAGCTGGTCATGGTGGCCGCCCAGACCCCTGCCCGCGTCGAGCATGACCTGGAAAGCCTGACGCCTACCCTGAAAGTGCCCACGGCCGACATCTACTACGTGACCCGCAGCGCAGACCGTAACGCTGCGATGCAGCGCCTGCAGGCCAGCAAGCGGCAGAAAGACAGTCAATACCGCCAGTTGTCCCTGATCGCCATGCCGGGCAATCAGGCCGCCGACCAGGAACAGTTGTTTCGTCGCGTGCGGGGCTGGATGCAGCCCTGATTTCGCAGGCAGGGCAGGATCACTGCCGGCGCTCGGTGCCGGCTAGAGATCCCGGCGCTTACGGATCAGCGCGTAGGCCTGGTGCAGCTCGCGAGTTCGCTCGGTGGCTTCGCGCAGCTGCGCCTCGCTGGCGCCAGTGCCGGCCAGCTTGTCCGGGTGATGACGACTGACCAGTCGGCGATAAGCCTGTTTGACAAGTGCGCCGTCGGTATCGGTGTCCACGCCAAGCAGGCGCATCGCTGCCGCATAGGTCATGCCGACCCCTGCCATGCCAGCCGTTCGACGAGGTTCGTACTCCTGGGACATGGCCTGCACCTGGCGCCGGCTCATGCCCAGTTTGTGTCCCCAGTCCAGCAGCAGCTCACGCTCCTTGTTGCCCATCTTGCCGTCGGCCCAGACCATGCGCCAGCTGGCGCGCAAGGTGCCTTCGGCCGCATGAGGCTGCTGGCGGATCCGGCGCAGATAGCTGCCCAACCGTTCCTTGCCACCCTTGCCCCGATTGAAAGCATCGATCGCCCGCAACCTGGCCGCTTCATCCAGGTTCAGCCGGGCCATTTCCTGCCGAGCCTGCTGGATATGCTGCTCGACCACACGCCCATCGCTTTTGGCCAGGCGCCCCAGCAGCACAAACAGCAATTCTTCGTCCCTTGGCGCCGGACGCCCGCCTAACCGCTCGCGCACATCGTCCCAGCCTTGCAGGCGCAGGTGACGGTCCATCATCTGCCCCAGCAGTGCACCGAGCAGGGCACCCGGAATGCTGGCGATGGCAAACCCTGCCCCAGCCCCGATCAACGTGCCTGGCCACCACATCTCAGCGCTGCTCGCCCAGCAGACGCTCGGCCTCGGCCAGGCGCTCCACGGTACCCACATCGACCCAGTGCCCGGCAAAATGCTCACCGCTCACCTGGCCGCTGGCCATGGCCTGGCGCAGCAAGGGCGCCAACTTGAAGGCGCCAGGTGTGCAGCCTTCGAACAACGCCGGATGCAACACCGAGATACCGCTGAAGGTCAACGTGCCGGGTGCACCGTCCCCATCGACCACCTGAGTGCCGGCCAGGCGAAAATCGCCTAGGCCGTGATGCCCGGGGTTGTCCACCAGCACCAGGTGAGCCAACCCTTGCAGCGGCGCCTGTAGATGGGAGAAATCGTACTCGGTCCAGATATCACCGTTGATCAGCAGGAACGGCGCATCTCCCAGCAAGGGCAAGGCCTTGAAAATACCGCCTCCGGTCTCCAGCGGCTCGCCTTCCGGGGAATAGGCGATACGCAGGCCGTAACGGCTGCCATCGCCCAGGTGGTCCTCGATCTGCTGACCCAGCCAGGCGTGGTTGATCACCACGTCGGTGACCCCTGTCGCCGCAAGCGCCATCAGGTGGTATTCGATCAGCGGGCGCCCCGCCAGCGGTATCAGCGGCTTGGGCGTGTGCAGGGTCAGCGGGCGCATGCGCTCGCCTTTGCCTGCTGCCAGAATCATCGCCTTCATGCACGCGCTCCTGCTTGCAGGCCAGCGATCAGCTCGCCCAGCTCGGCAAGCTCCGGCCGCCGGCCGATCACTTCTTCTATATAGGCGAAGAAGCGCGGTACGTCGGCCAGATAACGCGGTTTGCCATCACGGTGGCAGATACGGGCGAAGATACCGATCACCTTCAGGTGGCGCTGTACCCCCATCAAGTCGCTGGCACGCTGGAAGGCTTCGAACGTGGCCTGCACTGGAACACCGGCGGCCTTGGCCTTGTGCCAATAGTCGTGCAGCCAACCTTCGACCCTCGCTTGCGGCCAACTGAGGAACGCATCCTTGAACAGGCAGGTGATGTCGTAGGTGACCGGGCCGTAAACGGCATCCTGGAAATCCAG
Organism: Pseudomonas sp. I3-I5; assembly: GCF_022699445.1. Classification (NCBI taxonomy): domain Bacteria; kingdom Pseudomonadati; phylum Pseudomonadota; class Gammaproteobacteria; order Pseudomonadales; family Pseudomonadaceae; genus Pseudomonas; species Pseudomonas sp. I3-I5. Next base: position 4,211,217 of record NZ_CP093940.1, read on the forward strand.
CACGCCGGGGTTAGGGTCGCTCTGCATCAGGTTGCGCGGCATGAAGTCGCGGTGTACCAGCACCTGCGGCTGGGCCAGGGCGCTGTCGATCAGCAACTGGCTGCATCGCTGCCACGCCGCTGCCTGCGCCTCGTCGAACGCCAGGCCAAGCGCATGCTTCACGTACCACTGGGGGAACAGTTCCACCTCCCGGCGCAGCAGTGCTTCGTCATAGCGGGGCAACGGTGCATCCATGGGCAGCGCCTGCAAGGCCAGCAGGGCATCGATGGCATCGGCGAACAGGGCATCGGCATTGTCGGCGTCGATGACATCCAGGTAGGTCTGGCGGCCCAGGTCGCCCAGCAACAGGAAACCGCGTTCAAGGTCCTGGCCATGGATCAGCGGCACATGCACACCACCACCGGCAAGCAGGTGATCGATGGCGACGAACGGTCGGCAATCTTCCTGTGGCGGCGGTGCATCCATGATCACGAAACTGTGCCCTGCGCCTTCCCAGCGAAAATAACGGCGAAAGCTCGCATCGCTGCTGGCAGGCGTCAGGCCGCCGGCCGGCACCGGGCCCCAAGCCTGGCGCAGGAAAAGGTCTTGGAGTTGCTGGTCGAGCCACGCGGACAGTTGCTGCAGGCGTACATCGTGTTCAGGCATTACAAGGGTCTCCGACGGCCCTAGCCGTCAAGCGGGTCATGCTTTATTATCCAGCATCTTTTTCAGACCATCGAGAGGCGTGCGGCCCCACACGCGGGCAGATGGCACGCAGGAAGCCCGGACTAATAAGATGGCATTGAAATCCCCCGCGTTTCGTAGAAAGTTTCCGTTGCTCGTCACCGGCAGTCTGCTGGCCCTGCAACCTCTGGCCATGTCGCACGTCATGGCAGCCGAACAATTCGACTGCCAAGTGTCCGCCTCCGGTGGTTGGGACTGCAAGCCCAAAACCGCCGTCACCAACCTGCCACCGCGCCCGGTGCACGAGGGTGCCGCCGCTGCTGGCGGTACCGGCACCGAAGCGACGGGTGAAGCCGAGGCCGACCGGCCGATGCTGGTCACCGAGGCCAAGGGCCGTGGGCTGAAGTCGCGCAGCGAGGACTACAGCCACCTGGACTGGGTCCCGCGTGACAAGCTGACCGCCGCGCAGCTGGCCGAAACCGGCCCGTACTGCGGCGGTGCCTATGTCGAGCCGCTGCGCCCCGGCATGGCGGACACCACGCCCAAGGACGAGTCGCCGACCTACATCAACGCCAAGGTATCCAAGTACCAACAGGAGCAGCAGATTGCGACCCTGGCCGGTGACGTGGTCATGCGCCAGGGCAGCATGCAGGCCCAGGCCGACGAGGCCAACCTGTATCAGGCCGAGAACCGTGGCGAGCTCAAGGGCAACGTCAAGATCCGTGACAACGGCTCGCTGGTCGTCGGTGACCAGGCGCAGATCCAGCTCGACACCGGCGAAGCCCAGGTCGACAACGCCGAATACGTGATGCACAAGTCGCACATTCGCGGCAGTGCCCTGTACGCCAAGCGCGGTGAGAACGCCATCATCCGCCTCAAGGACGGTACGTACACCACCTGCGAACCGGGCAGCAACGCCTGGCAGCTCAAGGGCAACAACATCACCCTCAACCCGGCCACCGGGTTCGGCACTGCCACCAACGTCACGCTGCGGGTCAAGGATTTCCCGGTGTTCTACACACCGTACATCTACTTCCCGATCGACGACCGCCGCCAGTCCGGCTTCCTGCCGCCGTCGTTCAGCACCAGCAGCGACACTGGCTTCATGCTGGTCACCCCGTACTACTTCAACCTGGCGCCCAACTACGACGCCACGTTGTACCCGCGCTACATGACCAAGCGTGGCCTGTTGATGGAAGGCGAGTTCCGCTACCTGACGCCTTCGAGCGAAGGCCAGTTCGGCGGCGCCTACCTCAACGACAAGAGCGACGAGCGCAAGGACCAGACCGACTACAAAGACCAGCGCTACATGGTCAACTGGCAGCACAAGGGTGGCCTGAACGAGCGCCTGATGACCGAGGTGAACTACACCGACATCAGCGACCCGTTCTACTTCCAGGACCTTGAGTCGGACCAGATCGGCGTCGAGAACAAGGACTTCCTCGATCAGCAGGGCGCCCTGACCTATCGCGGCGACAGCTACACCGCGCGGTTGAACGTGCATGCCTACGAGGCAGCGACCATCTCGCAGATCACGCCTTACGACCGCCTGCCGCAGATCACCCTCAACGGTGTGCTGCCGTACCAGCCGGGCGGCCTGACCATGGCCTACGAAACCGAAGCGGCGCGCTTCGATCGTGACCTGAAGAACGGCCCGGTGTTCGACAAGGACGGTAATCTGGATCTCACCGCTGGCGCCGACGGTCGTCGTCTGGACCAGAACATCCAGGGTATCGAACGGGCCAACGGCACGCGCCTCAACGTAGCGCCATCGATCAGCTACCCCATGCAGGCCAGCTATGGCTACCTGACGCCGAAGCTGAAGTATGCCTACACCCAGTACGATCTTGACCTCGATAGCCAAGGCAAGGCTGACGCTGTTCGCCTTGCCAACGCCAACCCTGGTGCCTATGGCAGCTACAGCAGCTCGGTCAACCGCAGCGTCCCGATCTTCAGCGTGGACAGCGGCCTGTACTTCGACCGCAACACCTCGCTGTTCGGCAACAACTACAAGCAGACCCTCGAGCCGCGCCTGTACTACCTGAACGTTCCCTACAAGGATCAGAAGGACATCCCGCTGTTCGACACCGGTGAGACGCTGTTCAGCTATGACTCGCTGTTCCGTGACAACCGCTTCAGCGGTAGCGACCGCATCGGCGACGAGAACAAGCTCTCGCTGGGCGTGACCACCCGCTGGATCGAAGACAATGGCTTCGAGCGCCAGAACTTCAGCATCGGCCAGGCCTACTACTTCAAGGACCGCAAGGTCCAGTTGCCGGGCCTCGACTACCGTGACCGCCAGGACTCGCAGTCGGACGTCTCGCCGTACGCGCTGGTGTACAACTACTACTTCAACCGCGACTGGCGCTTCAATTCGGACTTCAACTGGGACCCGGACAGTCACAGCACCCGCTCGGGCAGTGCAATGTTCCACTACCAGCCTGAAGACAACCCGAACAAGATCGTCAACCTCGGTTATCGCTACCGTAACGACACCATCGCCTACGACTCGGCCACCGGTACGTGGAAAGTGGGTGGTGGCGACTACGGCACCCCGGGTAGCCCGAACTACATCAAGGACTACTACAAGATCCAGCAGCACGACTTCTCGGTCATCTGGCCGATCGTCCCGCAGTGGAGCGTCATCGCTCGCTGGCAGCATGACTACAACCGTAACCGCACCCTGGAAGCCATGGGCGGTTTCGAGTACGACAACTGCTGCTGGAAGCTGCGCTTGATCAACCGTTACTGGCTCGACTTCGACGACTTCAGCCAGGCACTGCCGCAGAACGAAAAAGGCGACCATGGTGTATTCCTGCAGGTCGTTCTCAAGGGCCTCGGCGGCGTCGTTGGCAACAAGGTCGAATCCTTCCTCGGCCAAGGCATTCAAGGTTACCGTGAACGTGAAGAACAAGCTTATTGATCGACTGCGCCCAGTGCTGCTGGGCGTCGCTTTGCTGAGTGGCGCGGTGCATGCCGCGGTGCAACCGCTTGATCGGGTGGTGGCCATCGTCGACAACGACGTGGTCATGCAAAGCCAACTGGACCAGCGCGTGCGGGAAGTTCAGCAGACCATCGCCAAGCGCGGCGGCAGCGTGCCGCCCAGCGGCGCCCTGCAGCAGCAGGTGCTGGAACGCCTGATCGTCGAAAACCTGCAGCTGCAGATCGGCGAGCGCTCGGGCATCCGCATCACCGACGAGGAGCTGAACCAGGCGATCGGCACCATTGCCCAGCGCAACGGCATGTCCATCGACCAGTTCCGCGCGGCCCTGGCCCATGACGGCCTGTCGTTCGACGATGCTCGCGAGCAGGTCAAGCGCGAGATGATCATCAGCCGCGTGCGTCAACGCCGGGTGGCCGAGCGCATCCAGGTGTCGGAGCAGGAAGTGAAGAACTTCCTGAATTCGGACATGGGCAAGATGCAGATGTCCGAAGAATACCGCCTGGCCAACATCCTGATCCCAACCCCGGAAGCGGCCAACTCCAGCGACATCCAGAAGGCTGCGCGCAAAGTGGGCGATGTCTACCAGCAGCTCAAGCAAGGTGCGGACTTCGGTCAGATGGCAATCGCCAACTCGGCCAGTGAGAACGCGCTCGAAGGCGGCGAGATGGGCTGGCGCAAAGCTGGTCAACTGCCTCCGGACTTTGCCAAGATGCTGAGCAGCATGCCGGTGGGTGAAATTACCCAGCCCATTCGCATCCCCAACGGCTTCATCATCCTCAAGCTTGAGGAAAAGCGTGGTGGCAGCGAGAACGTGCTGCGCGATGAGGTGCACGTGCGCCACATCCTGATCAAGCCAAGTGAAGTGCGCAGCGAAGCCGCCACTCAGCAACTGGCTGAAAAGATCTACGAGCGCATCGAAAACGGTGAAGACTTTGCCACCCTGGCCAAGAGCTTCTCGGAAGATCCGGGCTCGGCGCTCAACGGCGGTGACCTCAACTGGGTAGACCCGAACACCCTGGTGCCGGAGTTCCGCGAGCAGATGGCCAACGCCCAGCAAGGCGTGGTGACCAAGCCGTTCAAGACCCAATATGGCTGGCACGTGATGGAAGTGCTGGGCCGCCGCGCTACCGACAGCACCGAACAGGCCCGTGAACAGCAAGCCCTGAGTGTGCTGCGCAACCGCAAGTACGACGAAGAGCTGCAGACCTGGCTGCGCCAGATCCGCGACGAAGCCTACGTTGAAATCAAGCTGCCTGGCGCTGACCAGGCTGCTCAGTGAAGCCCCTGCGCTTCGCCGTCACACCCGGCGAGCCGGCGGGGATAGGGCCTGACCTATGCCTGCTGCTCGCTGCCGACGCCCAGCCCCACCCTCTGATTGCCATCTCCAGCCGTGACCTGCTCGCCGAGCGGGCCACCCAGCTGGGGCTGGACGTTAGCTTGCTGTCTGTCATGCCAGGGCAATGGCCGAGCCAACCGGCACCCGCCGGCAGCCTGTATGTGTGGGACACGCCGCTGTCTGCCCCAGTGGTGGCTGGTCAGCTGGACCAGGCCAATGCGCCATTCGTGTTGCAGACCTTGACCCGTGCCGGACAAGGCTGCCTGGACGGCCATTTCGACGGCATGATCACAGCGCCCGTGCACAAGGGCGTCATCAATGAAAGCGGTATTCCTTTTTCGGGGCATACCGAATTTCTGGCTGAGCTGACCCATACCGCCCAAGTGGTAATGATGCTGGCCACCCACGGCCTGCGCGTCGCCCTGGTCACCACCCACCTGCCGCTGCGTGACATCGCCGAGGCCATTACTGCCGAGCGCATCGAGCGCGTGACACGCATTCTGCATGCCGACATGCGCGACAAATTCGGCATCGCCAACCCTCGCATCCTGGTATGCGGCCTGAACCCCCATGCGGGCGAAGGTGGCCATCTGGGCCGCGAGGAAATCGACATCATCGAGCCTACCCTGACCCGTCTACGTGCCGAAGGCATGGACCTGCGCGGGCCACTGCCGGCCGATACCCTGTTTACCCCCAAATATCTGGAGCACTGCGACGCGGTGCTGGCGATGTACCACGACCAAGGGCTCCCCGTCCTCAAGTACAAGGGCTTCGGCGCTGCGGTCAATGTCACGCTGGGCCTGCCGATCATCCGTACCTCGGTTGATCATGGCACGGCCCTGGACCTGGCCGGCACCGGCAAGGTCGATACCGGCAGCCTGCGCGTTGCCCTGGACACCGCCTACCAGATGGCCGAGAACCGACCATGAACGAGCAATACCAACACCGGGCGCGCAAGCGTTTCGGGCAGAACTTCCTGCACGATGCAGGCATCATCGACCGCATCCTGCGTGCCATCAATGCCAAGCCAGGCGAGCATTTGCTTGAAATCGGCCCCGGCCAGGGCGCATTGACCGAAGGCCTGCTGGGCAGCGGCGCGCAACTGGATGTAGTGGAGCTGGACAAGGACCTGGTGCCGATCCTGCAGCACAAGTTTGCAGGCAGCGGCAATTTCCGCCTGCACCAAGGCGACGCCCTGAAGTTCGACTTCAACCAGCTGGGGGTACCGGCACGTAGCCTCAAGGTGGTGGGCAACCTGCCCTACAACATCTCCACCCCGCTGATCTTCCACCTGCTCAGCCACGCCGGCCTGATCCGCGACATGCACTTCATGCTGCAGAAGGAAGTGGTCGAGCGCATGGCCGCAGGGCCTGGGGGCGGTGATTGGGGTCGGCTGTCGATCATGGTCCAGTACCACTGCCGCGTCGAACACTTGTTCAACGTAGGCCCCGGCGCGTTCAACCCGCCGCCGAAAGTGGACTCGGCCATCGTCCGGCTGGTGCCGCATGACGTGCTGCCTCATCCGGCCAAGGACCCGCAGTTGCTTGAGCGGGTGGTGCGCGATGCGTTCAACCAACGTCGCAAGACCCTGCGCAATACCCTTAAAGGCTTGCTCGACAGCGCCGCCATCGAGGCCGCTGGGGTGGATGGTAGCCTGCGCCCCGAGCAACTGGACCTGGCGGCTTTCGTGCGCCTGGCCGACCAGTTGGCTGATCAGACGGCCTGACCGTCCCCCTGCCCCGCTGAACGCAGTCAGCACCTGCAAGCAGATCGCCGCCCCGATGCCCGGCGCCTGCTTGCGGGTCAGTCCGCCAGCGCACGTGCCCATCGCGCCGCTGGCCCTCTCCCCTCCCTATGGCCTAGACTGCATCATTGCGTCAGTTCCCCAAGGCCCTTGCATGACCGACCCTCGCTATCAGATCGACGTCAGCGTCGTGACCCGTTACCTCAAAGAACAATCCGACCCCGAGAGCAGCCGTTTCGCTTTCGCCTATACCATCACCATCCATAACCATGGCTCGCTCAAAGCCAGGCTGCTGTCCCGGCACTGGCTGATCACCAACGGTGATGGTGAGGTCGAAGAGGTGCAAGGCTCTGGCGTGGTTGGTCAACAACCTACGATCGAGCCGGGCCAGAGCCACACCTACAGCAGTGGCGCCGTCATCACCACCCGCGTGGGAACCATGCAGGGGAGCTACGAGATGTTCGCCGAAGACGGCAAGCGCTTCGACGCACAGATCGCGCCGTTCCGCCTGGCAGTACCTGGGGCGCTGCACTGATGGCCACGTACGCCGTCGGTGACTTGCAAGGTTGCCTGCAGCCGCTCAAATGCCTGCTTGAACGTGTGCGCTTCGACCCGGCGGTGGATAAGCTGTGGCTGGTTGGCGACCTGGTGAACCGTGGGCCTGAGTCGCTTGAGACGCTGCGCTACCTGTATTCGATTCGCCAATCGCTGACCTGCGTGCTGGGCAACCATGATCTGCACTTGCTTGCGGCCTGGCGCAACGTCGAACGCCTCAAGAAGAGCGACACGCTGCGTGAAATCATCGAGGCACCTGACGCCGACCAGCTGCTCGACTGGCTGCGCCAGCAAAAGCTGCTGCATTACGATGAACCGCGCGGCATCGCCTTGGTACACGCGGGCATTCCGCCGCAATGGACACTGGGCAAAGCCCTGGAGCTGGCTGGCGAAGTCGAAGAAGTACTGCGCGATGACAGCCGTCTGCCGCTGTACCTGGACGGCATGTATGGCAACGAGCCCGCCAAGTGGAGCAAGAACTTGGCGGGTGTCGAACGCCTGCGGGTCATTACCAATTACCTGACGCGCATGCGCTTCTGCACCGCAGAAGGCAAACTCGAATTCAAGAGCAAGGAAGGGCTGGACAGCGCACCCAAAGGGTACAAGCCCTGGTTCGCCCACAAAGGCCGGCGTTCTCGCCACGTGAAGATCATATTCGGGCATTGGGCCGCCTTGCAGGGCCAGGTCAAGGAACCCGGCGTCATCGCGCTGGACACTGGCTGCGTATGGGGCGGGTCCATGACCTTGTACAACGTCGATAACGGCCAGTACCACCATTGCGATTGTGCCGATGACGGCACACTGCGCCCTGCGGCGCCAACTTCAACCCTCAACGATCAACCCGGAACAGAGCCAACCCCATGAGCGAATTCAAGCGCATCCCCCCCGAACAGGCCCTGGCCCTGCGTGCGCAAGGTGCCGTCGTGGTCGACATTCGTGACCCGCAGGCTTACGCAGCAGGTCACATCACCGGTGCCCGCCACCTGGACAACCATTCGGTCGCCGACTTCATTCGCAATGCCGACCTGGACGCACCGACGCTGGTCGTCTGCTACCACGGCAATTCGAGCCAAAGCGCGGCCGCCTACCTGGTAGGGCAAGGCTTTTCCGACGTCTACAGCGTCGATGGTGGCTTTGAGCTGTGGCGCTCCACCTACCCTGCCGAAACCGCCCAAGGCACTGAAGAATAAATTTTTCATCGTCACTGCAGCCCGCGTCATGTGCGGGCTTGAGACCGTTCTGACGAACGGTCGCTGGCAACTTCCGTCACCCACGCCCTTGACCTTGCCGATTACCAACTATCCTTAAGCGCAGGCCATCCGGAAAAAGGGGAGAGCCGGTACACCGGCGTGCGGGTCATCGGTAGCGCTATAGGGTGTTTGGGGGGTATATGGCAATCGGCAGTGCCGCTTGCATGCCAGCATCAGCTGACTGATCCGGCGTCGTCTCAACGTATCGAGCGAGGTGACGTCATGAGTATTTTTAGCCACTTCCAACAACGCTTCGAGTCCACGCGCCAGGAAGAACTCTCGCTGCAGGAGTACCTGGAACTGTGCAAGGAGGATCGTAGCGCCTACGCATCGGCATCCGAGCGCCTGTTGCTGGCCATCGGTGAGCCAGAGCTGATCGACACCTCTACCAACTCCAGGCTGTCGCGCATCTTTTCCAACAAGGTCATCCGGCGCTACCCGGCCTTTGCCGACTTCCATGGCATGGAAGAGTGCATCGACCAGATCGTGTCGTACTTCCGCCATGCCGCCCAAGGCCTGGAAGAGAAGAAACAGATTCTGTACCTGCTCGGCCCCGTGGGTGGCGGCAAATCCTCCCTGGCCGAAAAGCTCAAGCAACTCATGGAACGGGTGCCTTTCTACGCCATCAAGGGGTCGCCGGTCTTCGAATCACCGCTAGGGTTGTTCAACGCCACTGAAGACGGGGCCATTCTCGAGGAAGAGTACGGCATCTCGCGGCGCTACCTGAACACCATCATGTCGCCGTGGGCCACCAAGCGCTTGCAGGAATTCGGCGGCGATATCAGCAAGTTCAAGGTGGTCAAGCTCTATCCGTCCATCCTCAACCAGATTGCCATCGCCAAGACCGAGCCTGGCGACGAGAACAACCAGGACATCTCTGCGCTCGTGGGCAAGGTGGATATCCGCAAGCTCGAAGAATTCCCGCAGAACGACGCCGACGCCTACAGCTATTCAGGCGCGCTTTGCCGCGCCAACCAGGGCCTGATGGAATTCGTCGAGATGTTCAAGGCGCCCATCAAGGTGCTCCACCCACTGCTGACCGCCACCCAGGAAGGCAACTACAACAGTACGGAAGGTTTGGGCGCCATCCCCTATTCCGGGATCCTGCTGGCGCACTCCAACGAATCCGAATGGCACACCTTCCGTAACAACAAGAACAACGAAGCCTTCATCGACCGTATCTACATCGTGAAGGTACCGTACTGCCTGCGGGTCAGCGACGAGATCCGTATCTACGACAAGTTGTTGGTCAACAGTTCGCTGTCCAAGGCCCACTGTGCCCCGGACACGTTGAAAATGCTGGCTCAGTTCACCGTCCTTTCGCGCCTCAAGGAGCCTGACAACTCCAACATCTATTCGAAGATGCGGGTGTATGACGGTGAAAACCTCAAGGACACCGATCCCAAAGCCAAGTCCATCCAGGAATACCGCGACTCGGCCGGCGTCGATGAAGGCATGAACGGCCTGTCGACCCGCTTCGCCTTCAAGATCCTGTCTAAGGTGTTCAACTTCGACCCCCATGAGGTGGCGGCCAACCCGGTGCACCTGCTGTACGTGCTTGAACAGCAGATCGAGCAGGAACAATTCCCGGCCGAGGTACGCGAACGCTACCTGCGCTACCTGAAAGAATACCTCGCCCCCCGGTACATCGAGTTCATCGGCAAGGAAATCCAGACGGCTTATCTGGAGTCCTACAGCGAGTACGGCCAGAACATCTTCGACCGTTATGTGCTGTATGCCGACTTCTGGATCCAGGACCAGGAATACCGCGACCCGGAAACCGGCGAGATTCTCAACCGCATCGCCCTGAACGAAGAGCTGGAGAAGATCGAGAAACCGGCGGGTATCAGCAACCCCAAAGATTTCCGCAACGAGATCGTCAACTTCGTACTGCGCGCCCGTGCCAACAACAATGGCAAGAACCCAAGCTGGCTCAGCTACGAGAAGCTGCGGGTGGTGATCGAGAAGAAAATGTTCTCCAACACCGAAGACTTGCTGCCCGTCATCAGCTTCAACGCAAAGGCCAGCAAAGAGGATCAACAGAAACACAACGACTTCGTCACGCGCATGGTGGAGCGTGGCTACACCGACAAGCAGGTGCGTCTGCTGTCGGAATGGTACCTGCGGGTCAGGAAATCGCAATAAAGCGGCAAGCGACAAGCCGCAGGCTTCACGCTGGCCGGCGCCGGGCACCCGTTCGGCGCCAGTGCCCGCAGCTGCGGCGGCTGCTCTTTCTTGCAGCTTGAAGCTTATGGCTTGCAGCTGCTCCCCGCAGGAGGAACCATGAGCTACGTTATCGACCGACGCCTGAATGGCAAGAACAAGAGCACGGTCAACCGCCAGCGCTTTTTGCGCAGGTACCGTGATCACATCAAGAAGGCCGTTGAAGAAGCGGTGAGTCGCCGTTCCATCACGGATATGGAGCACGGCGAACAGATCAGCATCCCTGGCCGTGATATCGACGAGCCGGTGCTGCACCATGGCCGTGGCGGCAAGCAGACCGTCGTACACCCGGGTAACAAGGAATTCACCGCCGGCGAGCATATTCCCCGTCCGCAGGGTGGTGGTGGCGGCAGTGGCCGTGGCAAGGCCGGCAACGCCGGTGACGGCATGGACGACTTCGTTTTCCAGATCACCCAGGAGGAGTTCCTCGAGTTCATGTTCGAGGACCTGGAATTGCCAAACCTGGTCAAGCGTCACCTGACGGGTGCAGATACCTTCAAGAACGTGCGCGCAGGTATCGCAAGCGAGGGTAACCCGTCACGCATCAATATCGTACGTACACTGCGCTCGGCCCATGCCCGGCGGATCGCATTGACCGGCAGCAGCCGTGCCCTGCTTCGCGAAGCCCAGAAAGAACTTGCCCGCCTGCGCGTCGAGGAGCCTGACAACTTCACCGACATCCAGGAAATCGAGCAGGAGATCGAGCGGTTGAAGGCGCGTATCAACCGTCTGCCCTTCCTCGACACCTTCGACCTCAAGTACAACTTGCTGGTGAAACAACCGAACCCCAGTTCAAAGGCCGTCATGTTCTGCCTGATGGACGTCTCGGGTTCGATGACCCAGGCCACCAAGGACATTGCCAAGCGCTTCTTCATCCTGCTGTATCTGTTCCTCAAGCGTAACTACGACCGGATCGAAGTCGTGTTCATACGGCACCATACCAGCGCGCGCGAAGTGGATGAGGAGGAGTTCTTCTACAGTCGCGAAACCGGCGGCACCATCGTTTCCAGTGCCTTGAAGCTGATGCAGGAAATCATGGCCGAACGCTACCCGGCCAGTGACTGGAACATCTACGCGGCCCAGGCCTCGGACGGCGACAACTGGAACGACGACTCACCCATCTGCCGCGACATCCTCACCCGGCAGATCATGCCGCACGTTCAGTACTACACTTACGTGGAAATCACCCCACGTGAACATCAGGCGCTCTGGTACGAGTACGAACGTATCGGCGATGCCTTCCCCGACACGTTCGCGCAGCAGCAATTGGTATCGGCCGGCGATATCTACCCGGTCTTCCGTGAACTCTTCCAGCGCAGGTTAGCCACATGACCGCCAGAGCACAGAGACGCCAGCCCATCTCCACCGGCTCAGAGTGGACGTTCGACCTGATCCGGACCTACGACCGGGAAATCGGCCGCCTGGCCGAACGTTACGCCCTGGACACCTACCCCAACCAGATCGAGGTGATCACCGCCGAGCAGATGATGGATGCCTACGCCTCGGTCGGCATGCCGCTGGGTTATCACCACTGGTCCTACGGCAAACAGTTCCTCAGTACCGAGAAATCCTACAGCCGCGGGCAAATGGGGCTTGCCTACGAAATCGTCATCAACTCCGACCCCTGCATCGCCTACCTCATGGAAGAGAACACCATGTGCATGCAGGCCCTGGTGATCGCTCATGCCTGCTACGGGCACAACAGTTTCTTCAAGGGCAATTACCTGTTCCGCACCTGGACCGATGCCAGCTCCATCATCGATTACCTGGTGTTTGCCAAGCAGTACATCGCCCAGTGCGAGGAACGTCACGGGATCGATGCGGTGGAAGACCTCATCGACTCTTGCCACGCTCTGATGAACTACGGGGTGGACCGCTACAAGCGTCCCTACCCCATTTCCGCCGAGGAAGAACGTCGCCGCCAGAAGGACCGGGAGGAGCACCTCCAACGGCAGATCAACGACCTGTGGCGCACCATTCCCAAGAGTGCCGACAAGGCCAGTGAGCGGGACGACATGCGTTTCCCCGCCGAACCCCAGGAAAACATCCTCTACTTCATCGAGAAGAACGCGCCACTGCTCGAACCCTGGCAGCGCGAGGTGGTGCGTATCGTGCGCAAGATCGCCCAGTATTTCTATCCGCAGCGCCAGACACAGGTGATGAACGAGGGCTGGGCGACCTTCTGGCACTACACGCTGATGAACGATCTGTATGACGAGGGGCTGATCACCGAAGGCTTCATGATGGAGTTCCTTCAGTCCCATACCAGCGTGGTCTTCCAGCCAGGTTTCGATAGCCCCTATTACAACGGTATCAATCCATACGCACTGGGCTTTGCCATGTACACCGACATTCGGCGCATATGCGAGGCACCCACGGAGGAAGATCGCCATTGGTTCCCCGACATTGCCGGCAGCGACTGGCTTTCGACCCTCAAGTTCGCCATGAGCAGCTTCAAGGACGAGAGTTTCATCCTTCAGTACCTGTCGCCCAAGGTGATGCGTGATCTGAAACTGTTCAGCATCCTGGACGATGACCAGCGGGACGAGCTTTACGTGCCTGCCATACACGATGATGCGGGTTATCGCACCATCCGCGAACAACTGGCTGCCCAATACAACCTCGGCAATCGCGAGCCGAACGTGCAGATATGGAGTGTTGATCGTCGCGGAGATCGCTCACTGACGCTTCGTCACCAGCAACACAACCGCAAGCCCTTGGGGAGTTCGACCGAAGAGGTGCTCAAACACCTGCATCGGTTGTGGGGGTTCGATATTCACCTGGAGACCGTGCAAGGCGACCAGGTGATGAAAACCCATCATATGCCGCCCCGTGGCGAGCACGGCGAAGGCTCCGACTACGGACGCCTGGACATGGCGGTCATTCACCACCTGTGATGCGCCCCCTGGCGGCCGGCAGGTTATGCTGTCGGCAATCAGGGGGAGTTACCTATGCACATTTACAAAGTGGGGGGCGCTGTACGCGACCGTCTACTCGGGCGCCCGGTCAGTGATATCGACTGGCTTGTGGTAGGCGCCACGGTTGAAGACATGCTTGCCGAAGGATTTCGCCCGGTAGGCGCCGACTTTCCGGTGTTCCTGCACCCCAAGACCGGTGAGGAATATGCGCTGGCCCGCACCGAGCGCAAGAGCGGCAGGGGCTACGGTGGGTTTACCTTTCACGCAAGCCCGGACGTCACACTGGAGCAAGACCTGATACGCCGCGACTTGACCATCAACGCGATGGCCGAGGACGCGTGCGGTACGCTCTACGATCCTTACCAGGGCAAGGCCGATCTCGATCGACGCCTGCTTCGCCACGTTTCTCCGGCGTTCGCCGAAGATCCTCTGCGTGTATTGCGCGTGGCCCGTTTTGCTGCGCGCTATGCGCCCTTGGGTTTCAAGGTGGCCAACGACACGCTGGGGTTGATGCAGCACATCAGCGCGTCGGGTGAGTTGCTGGCGTTGACGGCAGAACGCACCTGGAAGGAAATCGAGCGGGCATTGATGGAAGCGCACCCCCAGGTATTCTTCGAAGTCCTGCGAGCGTGCAATGCCCTGCAAGTGCTGCTGCCGGAACTGGAGCCTCACCCCCAGACCCTGGCCTCACTGGAACAGGCAGCCAAGCTTCAGCTTGCTTTGCGCATACGCTGGGCCTGTCTGCTGCATCCTTTGCCCACCGCGTCGATCAAAGCGCTCAATCAGCGCCTGAAAACCCCGCGAGAATGCCAGGAGCTGTCGATGCTGACCAGCCAGTGCCTGGAGCAGGCCAATCAGGCCTTTGAGCTGCCTGCCCAGGCGCTGCTGGATCTGTTGCAAACATTCGACGTTTACCGCAGACCGCAACGTTTCGAGGACTTTCTAGCAGCGTGCAGGGCGATCGCGCAGGGCAACGGGCGGACAGACTACCGGCAGGCAGACTACTTGCAAGGGGCTATGGCCGCTGCCCGGGCCGTGGATGTGAAGCCGCTGGTTCAGGATGGTCTCACTGGCCAGGCATTGGGTGAGGCCTTGAAAAATGAGCGCCTGCAGGCGCTCGATGCCTACAAGGGCAGCTAGCGACGATGCCGCGCAGCTCGCTCGACCTGCGCGGCAACCCCAGCAGCAGATGGCTGACATACCGGGACTTGCATCCGACAGTACGAGCCTCCATCAGCCAGGCGTCAGTTGCAACCCACGCCACTCGAAGGCGACTGGCGCCAGCACCTGATCGATCTGCGCCTCTTGCCATACCTGCGCCATGGTCTTGCCTACACCCGGGTGCACCAGTTCAGGCGCCAGCAGCGACAACGGCCACAGCACGAAGGCATTTTTCAGAATCTCGGCCCGGGGCAGCACCAACCCGTCGAAAGTGCCATGCAGGTCGTCATACATCAGCACGTCGATATCCAGGGGTAGGCCGAGTCGATCAGGGGCATACCGGCCATTGTCGGCCTCGATGAATTTCAGCCGCCGGTCCAGTTCGATCAACGGCAACGTCGTCTGCCCGGTCACCACGAAATTGATGAACGGCCCGCTCTTGATGCCCACCGCCTGGCTTTCGAAGGCTGGCGAGCAGCGCATGTCGGTCAGGATGGCGGCCAGCGCATCGAGGCCGGCACACAGGTGGGTGTGCCGATCGACGTTGCTGCCAAGGCCTAGGTATACCGTGCTCAGAGACATCCGCGCTCGATCTCCACGCCAACACCACCACGCGCTGCCGGCACTGCGCCCGGCTTGGTGAGCTTCAGGCGTACCCAAGGAATGCCGAACTCGTCCATCAACACGGCAACGAGGCGCTCGGCGAAGGTTTCGACCAACTCGAAGCGTGCCTGCTCGGCGAACCCCTGGATACGCGTCGAAACGCTCGCGTAATCGAGCGCCAGGGCGAGGTCGTCGCCCGCGGCCGCAGGCCTGTTGTCCCAGGCAAAGCTCAGGTCAAGCCGCAGGCACTGGCGAATATCCCGCTCCCAGTCATAGGCACCAATCACGGTATCGACTTCCAGGCCTTCGATGAACACTCTGTCCAAGCACTTCTCTCCACAGCACGACAAGGGCGACTGGCGCCGTTAGAATCAGGGCGTCCTCGCCCGGAATAGTTAGCATGTTTTGGTTACTGGCGCTGCTCGCCTACCTGCTCGGCTCGCTGTCCTTCGCCATTGTCCTGAGCCGCCTTGCAGGCAGCCCGGACCCGCGTTGCAGTGGTTCGGGCAATGCCGGCGCGACCAACATGCTGCGCCTGGCAGGGCGCAAGATGGCGATCCTGACCCTGCTTGGCGACCTGTGCAAGGGGCTGTTGCCGGTAATGCTCGCCCGCCTTGCCGGGCTGGACCTGCACGCGCAGGCCTGGATCGGTATCTGCGCAGTGCTGGGCCACCTGTTCCCCGTGTACTTTCGCTTTCGCGGTGGCAAGGGCGTCGCGACCGCGGCCGGCATGCTGGTCGGCCTGTACCTGCCTGCCGCATTGCTGGCCATCGTTGCCTGGCTGCTGACCCTGTACCTCACCCGGACCAGTTCCCTGGCTGCGCTGATCGCAACACCGCTGACCCTGCCATTGCTGGCCTGGCGCCAGCCCGAGGCCCTGCTGCCGATGACAGTACTGACCGTCCTGATCGTATGGCGCCATCGCAGTAACCTGCGTGACCTGTTTGCAGGCCGCGAGCGGCACTTCTGAGCCCTACAGGGGCGGCAGCTGCTCCATCGGCCAGCGCGCCTGCACACTGATCGCCAGGTCCTGCTGCTGCCCCACCAGCAGTCGCTGGCAGCCGGCATAGGCGATCATGGCTCCGTTGTCGGTGCAGAACTGCGGACGGGCGTAATAGACATTGCCCTTGAGGTTGCCAAGCATGTCTTCCAGCGAAGCGCGCAGGGCCTTGTTGGCGCTGACACCCCCGGCGATGACCAACCGCTTGAGGCCCGTCTGCTTGAGCGCCCGCTTGCACTTGATGGTCAGAGTCTCTACCACCGCCTGCTGGAACGCCAGGGACACGTCGCAACGGGTTTGTTCGTTGTCGTCGCCAGCCTCCCGGCACTGCTGCCAGGTATTGAGGGCAAAGGTTTTCAAGCCACTGAAACTCATTGCCAGGCCTGGCCGATCGGTCATCGGTCGTGGGAACACGAACCGGCCCGGCGTGCCGCGCTCGGCAAGCCGGGCAATTTCCGGCCCACCGGGGTAGTTCAGCCCAATGAGCTTGGCGGTCTTGTCGAACGCCTCGCCGGCCGCATCGTCCAGGCTCTCGCCGAGCAACTCGTATTGACCGATGCCATCGACGCGCACCAGCTGGGTATGACCGCCGGAAACCAACAAGGCGACGAACGGAAACGCCGGCGGGTTTTCTTCCAGCATGGGCGCCAGCAGGTGGCCCTCCATGTGGTGTACACCGATGGCCGGGATATCCCAGGCAAAGGCCAGGGCCTGGGCGCAGGAGGCACCGACCAGGAGTGCGCCGACCAGCCCGGGGCCTGCGGTATAGGCGATGGCGTCGATTTCGGTGGCCACGCAGCCCGCTTCGTCCAGCACCTGGCGGATCAGCGGCAGCATGCGCTTGACGTGATCGCGCGATGCGAGCTCGGGCACCACGCCGCCGAATACGCGGTGCAGGTCGATCTGACTGAACAGCGCATCGGCCAGCAGGCCCCGCTCACTGTCGTATAATGCGACGCCGGTTTCGTCGCAGGATGTTTCCAATCCCAGTACTAGCATGGGCTCGTCCCTTGTGGGGGCTGAATTCGAAGGCGCGCATGATAGTCCCCGTGCAAGGTGCCGGCCAGCGGTTTTCGATCAGAGGCTTTGCATTCCGGCTTGCTAAGGGTTAACATCCGCAACCCTTGAAAACCGACGTTCTCCAGCACACCTTTGTTTTGCCAGGAGCGCGTCTACCCCGGTAATGAATTAAGGTAGCCCTGGATGCCAGCCGTCAAAGTTAAAGAGAACGAACCCTTCGACGTAGCTCTGCGTCGTTTCAAGCGCTCCTGCGAAAAAGCCGGTGTACTGGCTGAAGTTCGTAGCCGCGAGTTTTACGAGAAGCCGACCGCAGAGCGTAAGCGTAAGGCAGCTGCCGCTGTCAAACGTCACGCCAAGAAAGTTCAGCGCGAACAGCGCCGCGCCGTTCGTCTGTACTAATACAGACGTTCATCGCAAAGCTTCTGCCCTGCCCGGTTAACCGCCGGGCGATGGCAGTGGTCGTTTCAAACTTGAGCAACTTGCTCAAGGCTCCATGCACCTGTTCAAGCACCGTGCATGCGGGCAACCTGCCTGAAACGTCAGAACTGGTCATTGTGCTGTAGGCCAGGCGTGCACGTCCGACTGACGGGCCTTATGGGCCGGCGACGAGCACTTATTCCCCGCATAGCTTCAAGCATCACCCGCTGCATTCGGCGCGTGAGCGATTAGACTTGCCAGTTGCCAGATTGACGAGACTGCCATGGCCGGGCTGATTCCCCAGAGTTTCATTGACGACCTCATCAACCGCCTCGACATCGTCGACGTGGTCAGCTCCCGTGTCCAACTGAAAAAAACCGGCAAGAATTATTCTGCCTGCTGCCCGTTCCACAAGGAAAAGACCCCGTCCTTCACCGTGAGCCCCGACAAGCAGTTCTATTACTGCTTTGGTTGCGGCGCCGGTGGCAATGCCCTTGGCTTCGTCATGGACCACGACAACCTGGATTTTCCCCAGGCCGTCGAGGAACTGGCACGCGCGGCAGGCATGGAAGTCCCGCGCGAGCAAGGCCGGCGCGACCAGAAACCGCGCCAGCCGACCGATTCCCCGTTGTATCCGCTGCTGGACGCCGCCTCGGAGTTCTACCGCCAGGCCCTGCGCAGTCATCCGACCCGCAAGGCGGCGGTGGAATACCTCAAGGGCCGCGGCTTATCCGGCGAAGTGGCGCGGGATTTTGGCCTGGGTTTCGCGCCGCCGGGCTGGGACAACCTGCTCAAGCACCTGGGTGCCGACACGCTGCAGCAGAAGGTCATGATCGATGCCGGCCTGCTGATCGAGAATGCCGAAACCGGTAAACGCTATGACCGCTTCCGCGATCGGGTGATGTTCCCGATTCGTGACAGCCGTGGCCGTATCATCGCCTTCGGCGGCAGGGTGCTAGGCGACGACAAGCCCAAGTACCTGAACTCCCCTGAAACGCCCGTGTTCCACAAGGGCCAGGAGCTGTACGGGCTGTATGAGGCCCGCAAGCACAACCGCAACCTCGACGAAATCATCGTGGTCGAGGGCTACATGGACGTGATTGCCCTGGCCCAGCAGGGCTTGCGCAACGCCGTGGCCACCCTGGGCACTGCCACCAGCGAAGAGCACCTCAAGCGCCTGTTTCGCGTGGTCCCGAGCGTGCTGTTCTGCTTCGACGGCGACCAGGCCGGGCGCAAGGCGGCCTGGCGGGCGCTGGAGTCCGCCCTGTCGAACTTGCAGGACGGCCGGCGCGCGCGCTTTCTGTTCCTGCCCGAAGGCGAAGACCCGGACAGCCTGGTCCGCGCCGAAGGCACCGACGCCTTCATGGCCCGCATCAATCAGCACGCCCAACCGCTGGCCGATTACTTTTTCGAGCAGTTGAGCATCGAGGCAGACCCTCGCTCGCTCGAAGGCAAGGCGCACATGGCGACCCTGGCTGCACCGTTGATCGAAAAAATTCCGGGTGCCAACCTGCGTCAGCTGATGCGCAACCGCCTGCGGGACATCACCGGGCTCGATCCGCAGCAGGTCGAGCAACTGGCCCAGCAGGCCCCCGCGGCGCCCAGCGCAGACTACGATCCAGGCTATGACTACGATGCCATGGTCAGCTACACGCCTGATTACGGCGACATGCCGCAGCCCGATTATGCTGGCGCCCATCAGGAACAAGCCTGGACGCCAAAAAAGGCCGGCGGCAAGAAACCCTGGAGCGACAAACCCTGGGACAAGCATCGCAAGGGCGGCAAGCCGTGGCAGCGTGACGAGCCCCCGCCCCGCGTGCCGGCACCGGTCGAACCGCCTACGCTGGCGGCGCTGCGTACGCTGCTGCACCATCCGCTGTTGGCCGGCAAGGTGGAGGACGCCAGCCATTTTGCCGACGAAGAACAGCTCTACAGCCAACTGCTGGTGGCATTGATCGAAGCTGCACAGAAAAATCCTGGGCTAAGCTCAATGCAGCTGATCGCACGCTGGCATGGCACCGAACAAGGTCGCCTGCTGCGGGCCTTGGCGGAGAAGGAATGGTTGATCGTGGCCGACAACCTTGAACAACAGTTTTTCGACACCATTACTAGCTTGTCCGCTCGCCAACGTGAGCGAAGCCTGGAACAACTGCTCAGGAAATCCCGTCAAAGCGAATTGACCAGCGAGGAAAAAACCCAGCTTCTCGCCTTGTTGAGCCGGAATGTTCCCGCACAAAACCCGACCTCATCTGGCGCGTGAGGTCCATGCTCGGGTATAATCCTCGGCTTGTTTTTTGCCCGCCAAGACCTTCAGTGGATAGGGTGTTATGTCCGGAAAAGCGCAACAGCAGTCTCGTATCAAAGAGTTGATCACCCGCGGTCGTGAGCAGGGCTACCTGACTTACGCGGAGGTCAACGACCACCTGCCTGAGGATATTTCAGATCCTGAACAGGTGGAAGACATCATCCGCATGATCAACGACATGGGGATCAACGTATTCGAGAGTGCTCCGGATGCGGATGCCCTTCTGTTGGCGGAAGCCGACACCGACGAAGCCGCGGCCGAAGAAGCCGCTGCTGCGTTGGCGGCAGTTGAGACCGATATCGGCCGCACGACCGACCCGGTACGCATGTACATGCGTGAAATGGGTACGGTCGAGCTGCTGACCCGTGAAGGCGAGATCGAAATCGCCAAGCGGATCGAGGAAGGCATTCGTGAAGTCATGGGCGCCATCGCCCACTTCCCGGGCACTGTCGATTACATTCTCGGCGAGTACGACCGCGTCACCACCGAAGGTGGCCGTCTGTCGGACGTCCTCAGTGGTTACATCGATCCCGATGACAACATCGCAGCACCGACAGAGGAAGTGCCGATTCCAGGCGCCAAGACTGCCGCTGCGAAGGAAGAGTCCGAGGACGAAGAAGAAGAGTCCGACAGCGACGACGAAGAAGAGACCGAAAGCGGTCCGGACCCTGTCGTTGCGGCCCAACGCTTCGGCGCGGTATCCGATCAGCTTCAGGCCACCAACAAGGTCCTGAAGAAGAACGGCCGTGATCACAAGGAAAGCATTGCTGCCCTGCAGGCACTGGCCGATCTGTTCATGCCGATCAAGCTGGTACCCAAGCAGTTCGAAGTGCTGGTCGAGCGCGTTCGCGGCGCACTGAGCCGCCTGCGTCAGCAAGAGCGCGCCATCATGCAGCTGTGCGTGCGTGATGCCCGCATGCCGCGTGCCGACTTCCTGCGCATGTTCCCGAGCAACGAAACCGACCAGACCTGGAGCGGTGACCTTGCCAAGCGCAACACCAAATGGGCTGCGGCCTTGGGTGAAAAGGACGCAGCTATCGTTGCGTGCCAGCAGAAACTGATCGACCTTGAGACCGAAACCGGCCTGACCGTTTCCGAAATCAAGGAAATCAACCGTCGCATGTCGATTGGCGAAGCCAAGGCTCGCCGCGCCAAGAAAGAAATGGTCGAGGCGAACCTGCGTCTGGTGATCTCCATCGCCAAGAAGTACACCAACCGTGGCTTGCAGTTCCTGGACCTGATCCAGGAAGGCAACATCGGCTTGATGAAGGCTGTGGACAAGTTCGAATACCGTCGCGGTTACAAGTTCTCGACCTATGCCACCTGGTGGATTCGTCAGGCGATCACTCGCTCCATCGCCGACCAGGCACGCACCATTCGTATTCCGGTGCACATGATCGAAACGATCAACAAGCTCAACCGCATTTCCCGGCAGATGCTGCAGGAAATGGGTCGTGAGCCGACCCCGGAAGAGTTGGGCGAGCGCATGGAAATGCCTGAGGACAAGATCCGCAAGGTATTGAAGATCGCCAAAGAGCCGATCTCCATGGAAACCCCGATCGGTGACGATGAAGATTCGCACCTGGGTGACTTCATCGAGGACTCGACCATGCAGTCCCCGATCGACGTGGCCACGGTCGAGAGCCTCAAGGAAGCGACCCGCGATGTCCTGTCGGGCCTCACGGCACGTGAAGCCAAGGTCCTGCGCATGCGCTTCGGCATCGACATGAACACCGATCACACCCTTGAAGAAGTGGGTAAGCAGTTCGACGTGACCCGCGAGCGGATCCGTCAGATCGAGGCGAAGGCGCTGCGCAAGCTGCGTCACCCGACTCGAAGCGAGCACCTGCGCTCCTTCCTCGACGAGTGATGACTAACCCCGGCCCAGGCCGGGGTTTTTTCTAGGCTTCGCACACCACTGGCCATCCGTCTCCAAGGCCCTGTTAAGCCTGAAAAAACCTCCCTGACACCCATCCCAGAGGTGATTGGCCGTCTACACTCGACTCAGACCATTTGAATGCGAGAGGCCGCTATGCCCCTGATGCCGGCAATCCTGCTGGTGACCCTGAGCCTGTGGACCACGACGGGCGTTGCGCAAGTGCAACAGCCAAGTTCGGTCGCCGAGTACGTCGCCGTGGCGATGCCCAGCCCAACCACGGCGCAACCCGACTCCCCGCAAGCCTCCGCACAGCACGGCACTGCCCGCATGTTCTGGTCCGATCTGGTGGTGTACGGCGTACCCACCGTATTGTTGCTGGTACTGGTGCTGGCCACGGTCATGCGTATCAACCGGCGCCTGAGCTCCGAAATCTCCCGGCGCATCGCACTGGAACAGGAGCTGCGCAGCAGCGAGTACCATTACCGTGGTCTGGTCGAGAGCCTTTCAGCCATCGCCTGGGAAGCGGACGTGAACGATTTCACGTACAGCTATGTATCGCCCCATGCCGAAGCTTTGCTCGGTTACCCCCTGAGCAATTGGCTAAAGCCCGGTTTCTGGCGCAGCATCGTGCACCCTGACGATGCGTTATGGGCCCAGGCCTACTGCGAAAGCGAAACTGCCGCCGGGCGCGACCACAGCCTGGATTACCGGGTGATTCGTGCCGATGGCCAAGCGTTGTGGGTGCGCAACATCGTCAGCATGATCAAGCATGGTCACCAGCCCGTCATGCGCGGCCTGATGATCGACATCAGTGAAACCAAGCGCACCGAAGATGCGCTGCGTCTGTCCGAGCAGAAGTTTGCCTCGGTGTTCCAGCAGTGCCCGGACATCTTGCTGATCGCCCGCCACAGCGACGGCTGCTTGCTGGAGGTCAACGAAGCGTTCGAGGAGCAGATAGGCCTGACGCCTGGCCAGGTCATCGGCCGGACGGCGACCGAGCTCAATCTATGGGCAGTCGAGGGTTCAGGCCCTCGCTTGCTGGAGCGCCTGCACCTGGGCGGCATCCGCAACCTGGAAATGAGCTTCAGGCGCAGCAACGGCCAGGTGTTTACAGGGCTTACGTCTGCTGAAACCTTCGAACTCGACGGCACACCTGCGCTGGTGGTCGCCGTACGGGACATCAGCCAGCTCAAGGAAACCCAGCAACAACTGCAGATTTCCGAAGAAAAGTTCGCCAAGGCGTTTCATGCCTCACCAGACGGCCTGTTGCTGTCCCGTCAGCACGATGGCTTGCTGCTGGAGGTCAACGACGGGTTTTGCCGCCTGACCGGCTACGCCCTGCACCCGACTCTGGACCAGACGTCGCTGGACCTTGGCATCTGGGTAGACCTCAATGAACGCAAGCGTCTGCTCGACCAGCTCAACCGAGAAGGCTTCGTACGCGACTTCACCTGCCATATCCGCCGTAGCGACGGGCAGATTCGCCTGTGCGAATTGTCTGCGCGCCCGCTGCCAATCGCCGGCACCGACTGTATGTTGACCATCGCCCGGGACATTACCGAGCGCCACCTGATGCAGGAAAAACTGCAACTGGCCGCCACAGTGTTCGAAAACACGGCCGAGGGCGTGCTGATCACCGACATCGACCAGCGCATCAGTGCGGTGAACCGTGCCTTCAGCGAGATCACCGGCTACAGCGAGATCGAAGCGCTGGGCCAGACCCCCCGCCTGCTCGCCTCGGGCCAGCATGACAGCGCCTTCTACGCTGCCCTGTGGCATCAACTGACCGATGAAGGGCACTGGCAGGGCGAGATCTACAACAAACGCAAGAACGGCGAGCTGTACCCTAGCTGGCTGACCATCAGTGCCGTGCGCAATGCCGAGCGCGAGATCACGCACTTCGTGGCAGTGTTCGCCGACATCTCCAGCATCAAGCACGCACAAGCCGAGCTGGACTACCAGGCACATCACGACCCCCTTACTGGCCTGCCCAACCGTACCCTGTTCGAAAATCGGCTCCAGGCCGTGCTGACCTGTGGACAACTGTCCAATCGCCAAGGCGCCGTGCTGTTTCTGGACCTGGACCGCTTCAAGCACATCAACGACAGCCTCGGCCATCCGGTAGGCGACCTGCTGCTCAAGGGCATCGCACAGCGCCTCAAAGAGCAGGTGCGCGACGTGGACACCGTGGCGCGCCTGGGGGGCGACGAATTCATCATCCTGCTGCCTGGCCTGCACAAGCCCAGTGACGCGAGCACCATCGCCAACAAGCTGCTGGCGTGTTTCAACGCCCCCTTCCAGGCCGGCGAGCATGAGTTCTTCACCAGCGCCAGCATCGGCATAAGCCTCTACCCACACGACGGCAGCGATGTCGCCACGCTCATCCGCAACGCCGATGCCGCCATGTACCGCTCCAAGGCCAAGGGGCGCAACCGAGTGGAAGTCTATACCCGCGACCTTACCGCCCAGGCCAGTGAGCGTGTTGCCCTGGAGCACGAACTGCGCCGGGCCATCGAACGCAACGAGATGAGCCTGTGCTTCCAGCCCAAGCTCAGCCTGCAAACCCAGACCCTGGTCGGTGCCGAAGCCTTGATCCGCTGGAGCCACCCGACATTTGGCGAAGTGCCACCGGAGCATTTCATCCACCTGGCAGAGGAAAACGGCACCATCCTGCAACTGGGCGATTGGGTACTGGAACAGGCCTGCCGCCAGATGCAAGCCTGGAAACAGCGTTACGAACCCTTTGGCCCGCTGTCGATCAACCTGGCCGGCGCGCAGCTTCGCCAACCCAACCTGGCACGGCGCATCGAGGCACTGCTCAAGCAACACCAACTCAAGGCCGGCGATCTACAGCTGGAGATCACCGAGAACTTCATCATGAGCCAGGCCGAAGAAGCCCTCGCGGTTCTGCACCAGTTGAAGAAACTGGGCGTGCAACTGGCGATCGACGATTTTGGCACCGGTTATTCGTCGTTGAGCTACCTCAAGCGGCTGCCGCTGGACATCCTCAAGATCGACAAATCCTTCATCCGCGGCCTGCCCGACGACCCCCACGATGCCGCTATCGCCCGCGCCATCATCGCGCTGGGCCGCAGCATGCAGCTGACCATCATTGCCGAAGGCGTCGAGAACCAGGCCCAGCAGCGATTTCTGGCTACCGAAGGCTGCGAGCAGATCCAGGGCTACATCGTCAGCCTGCCCTTGCTGCCAGAGGAATTCGCTGCGCAATTTCTTCGTATAGCACTAACGGATCTTTCGGATGGCACAGGTGCGAAACCCTCGTTATAATCGCGCCTCCTACTGAGGGCCTATAGCTCAGTTGGTTAGAGCAGAGGACTCATAATCCTTTGGTCCACGGTTCGAGTCCGTGTGGGCCCACCATACCCAAAGCCGCGCACTGCGCGGCTTTCGGCTTTCTGGGTCGGCGGCGCTAGCGGCAAGGTCACCGTGGCTCAGGCCAGCAACCGGTCGATCAACGCCTGCTCGTAATCGTTGAGCGGTTGATCCTCGTAGAGCTTGTCGGAGGCCGCGACCAGCGCCTGGCCCTCGACCTCACGCCCACTGTCACCATAGACATGCCCAAGGTTCTCCAGCGACTGCAGGTTGCCGTGCTCTGAGAAGGAAATCAGGTACCAGCGCTCGGCCGCCTCGAGCTCGCCCAGTCGGTGATAGGCCACAGCCAGGTTGTGCTGGGCGTAGACGTGGTCGGACTCCAAGGCCTGCAACAACGCCTGCTTGGCCTGTTGATAGTCTTCGAGCTGCAAGTAAAGAAGGCCAAGATTGTTGTAGCCGTCGACATTGCCCAACTCGGCCGCGCGCCGGTAGGCCTGCTCAGCCTGCGGATAACGCTCTGCATGCAGATGGACGTCACCCAGCAAGTTCAACGCCTCCGGATGATCGTGGCGCACAGCCTTGTTGAGGTGTTCGACGGCAGCATCGTGATCGCCATCCTGGTAGGCCATGCTGCCCAGGTAGAAGTGGCTACGGACACAGTCGTACTCGGTGGCTTTCTGGAAGTATTGGCGGGCGGTGTCGTGGTCACCCTCCTGGAAGGCCATGCTGCCAAGGTTGTAGTGGCTGCCCGGATAGTCGTGCTCGGCAGCCCTCTGGAAGTGTCGGCGGGCAACGTCGTGATCACCGTCTTGGTAGGCCATGATGCCCAGGTTGTAGTGGCTGCCGGGATAATCACGGTCGGCGGCCCTCTGGAAGTGTCGATGAGCATTGGCGCGATCATCACGTGCCAGGCTCACCGCGCCAACGCCATTCATCCAGCGCGGGTCGTCGGGACACGCCTTGGCAAGGTTCTCGAAGCACTGCTGCGCAGCGTCCAGATCCTGTGCTCGGAACGCCGCCCAGCCCTGGTCATTGAGCGCAGTCGCCTGCTCGGCACTGAGCGTTTTTTTATTCGTGAACCACATGGTGTTTCCTGCCTTGCGAGGGTCTGCCATGTTAAGGGCGTATAGAAAAGCCAACAAGGTAATGGCTCTGCTGGGCAGGTTCGAACCACCTTCTCCGAAGCCGCGCAACTGTGCGGCTTTTTTGCATTTCATATCACGTCATGGGCCCGATGCCCGTGTTGAAACCGCCCTTGAGGCCACTATGTTCCCCGCTATGCATTGGACAGTGAGCCGAATAGGCGGCATTATCGGCTCATTTAATGAGCCGAATAGGCTCCCTAATCGGCTCACGTGAACGTAACCTATGAATGACCCGCAATGGATCTGGCAGCAGCCCGGTTGGCCAGGGTTTACTTGGCAAACTGAAACACTCGCCCCACTGCTGCACGCCTGCAGTCAGGCGCAGGGCCGTCTGTTGGGGATGCTCGATGCCGCAGGGCACGACACTGAAGTGCAGAGCAGCCTGGATGCCATGCTGCAGAACATAATCACCTCTTCCGCCATCGAGGGCGAGCAACTGAATGTTGGTTCCGTGCGCTCATCGCTGGCGCAGCGCTTAGGGTTGAACGAGGAAAGCCAATCAGCCACACCGCGATCAGAAGGCCTGGCAGCATTGCTGCTCGATGCCACTCAGGGGTATGAACAAACGCTAGACACAGAACGGCTCTTCATTTGGCACCGCTGGTTGTTTCCAAGCGATGACCCGCTGATGTCAAGACCTCTGCATATCGGCACATTGCGCGGCCATGAGCCCATGCAGGTGGTTTCCGGTCGGCTCGACCGCCCGACGGTCCACTTCGAAGCACCTGCGCGAACTGGCCTGGAAACACAAGTGGCGGATTTTCTCGTCTGGTTCGAGTGCAGTCGCCGCGATGCCAGCCTGAACCCTTTCTTGCGTGCGGGTATCGCGCATCTTTGGTTCGTTACCCTGCACCCGTTCGATGACGGTAACGGCCGCCTTACCCGCGCCCTCACCGACTTGGCGTTGGCGCAAGGTGAACGACAAGCCATCCGTTTCTATGCGATGTCCGCGAGCATTCTCGACGACCGCGCCGGTTATTACCGCATCCTGGAAGCCAGTCAGAAAAGTGGACTGGACATCACCCGTTGGCTGTATTGGTTTCTGACCACCTTGCTCAACAGCCTGGAAAAGGCTCTCGTACGTATTGATCGAGTACTGGCAAAGGCGCGATTCTGGCAGGCGCACCGCGGCCAGGGGTTATCCGCAGAGCAGGTAAAAGTACTCAACCGTCTGCTCGACGATGGCGAGCGCGGCTTCGAGCAAGGTATCAGCGCAGCGCAGTACCAAGCCGTAGCGAAAGTTTCCAAAGCCACTGCTACTCGCCACCTCAGTGATCTTCTGGAAAAAGGCTGCATCGAACGCCTGCCCGGTGGCGGCCGCAGTACGCGTTACCAAATAGCCCAGTGAGCCTCAATGAACGTCTGAGCGCAGCGGGGCAATCCTCCTTGCCCCCACCCACACAGCCTAGCTAGGCTACCTCCCCCCTTTCGCTCGCCGAGCCACGCCATGCCAGACCCTCGCCCGTTCGCCCTGGATGAAATCGACCGCCAGCTGATCGCCCTGTTGCAGATCAATGCCCGCGAAAGCGTAGCCATGCTCGCGCGCCAGTTGGGCATCGCTCGCACCACGGTCAACTCACGGCTTGAGCGGTTGGAGAAGAACAAGGTGATTTCCGGTTATGGCGTGCGCTTGGGGCAGCAGGGGATGGGCGGTGGGCTACAAGCGTATGTGGGCATCAAGGTGCAGCCACGCTCGGGCAAAGAGGTCGTCAAACGACTAAGCACGATGGCCGCTGTGCGGCAGTTGTGCGCAGTGAGCGGCGAGTTCGACTACGTGGCCTGGCTGCACACGGAGTCACCGGAACAACTGGACCAGTTGCTGGACCGGATCGGCAACGTCGAGGGCGTCGAAAAAACCACCACGTCGATCATCCTCAGCAGCAAGGTGGATCGCGGTCAGGCGCTTTGAAACCCAGGCTCATGACGCCGAAATCGTCAAAGTGCTCACCTGACACGTCACTATGACCAACCCTGAGACATTTCGACCTCATTCTGCTTCTTAATAACGAAACGCCCCCTCTCTAAAATGACCGCCAGACGTCTCCTATACTCAGGCTCAGCACATCGCGCAGCCGCTCTGGCAAGGTCCTTCAATGAACAAGAACAACCGGCACCCTGACGACGGCAAGAAACCCATCACCATTTTCGGCCCGGATTTTCCATTCGCCTTCGATGACTGGCTGGAGCATCCGGCAGGCCTGGGCACGATTCCGGCGCAACGTCACGGCGAGGAAGTCGCGATCATCGGCGCCGGAATCGCCGGCTTGGTGGCCGCCTACGAGCTCATGAAACTGGGGCTCAAGCCAGTGGTGTACGAAGCCTCGAAACTGGGTGGCCGGCTGCGCTCGCAAGCCTTCAATGGCACCGATGGCATCGTCGCCGAGTTGGGTGGCATGCGCTTTCCGGTCTCGTCCACGGCGTTCTATCACTACGTGGACAAGCTAGGGTTGCAGACCAAGCCCTTCCCTAACCCGTTGAGCTCGGCCTCCAGCAGCACGGTGATCGACCTCGAAGGCCAGACCTACTACGCCGAAACCCCTGCCGATCTTCCCCAGTTGTTTCATGAAGTGGCCGACGCCTGGGCTGACGCGCTGGAAAGCGGTGCGCAATTCGCCGATATCCAGCAAGCGATCCGTGATCGCGATGTACCACGCCTCAAGGCGCTGTGGAACAAACTCGTACCGCTGTGGGACGACCGCACGTTCTACGACTTCGTCGCCACCTCGCGCTCGTTCGCCAAGCTCAGCTTCCTGCACCGCGAAGTGTTCGGCCAGGTAGGCTTCGGCACAGGCGGTTGGGACTCTGACTTCCCCAACTCGATGCTGGAAATCTTCCGGGTGGTCATGACCAACTGCGATGATCATCAGCATCTGATCGTGGGCGGCGTGGAGCAGGTACCGCAAGGTATCTGGCGTCATCGGCCCGAGCGCTGCGCCCATTGGCCCGAGGGCACCAGCTTGCGGTCCCTGCATGGCGGCGCACCCCGCACCGGGGTCAAGCGGATCCAGCGCGCTGCCGATGGCCGCCTGGCCGTCACCGACAACTGGGGTGATACCCGCCAGTACGGCGCCGTGCTCGCCACCTGCCAGACGTGGTTGCTGACCACCCAGATCGACTGCGAAGAATCGCTGTTCTCCCAGAAAATGTGGATGGCACTG
This sequence comes from Pseudomonas sp. I3-I5, assembly GCF_022699445.1. Taxonomy (NCBI): domain Bacteria; kingdom Pseudomonadati; phylum Pseudomonadota; class Gammaproteobacteria; order Pseudomonadales; family Pseudomonadaceae; genus Pseudomonas; species Pseudomonas sp. I3-I5. The sequence continues at coordinate 4,240,871 of NZ_CP093940.1, forward strand.
GACCGCACCCGCTACATGCAGTCGTCGAAAACCTTCGTCATGGTCGACAGGCCGTTCTGGAAGGACAAGGACCCGGAAACCGGCCGCGACCTGCTGAGCATGACCCTGACCGACCGCCTGACCCGCGGCACGTACCTGTTCGATAACGGCGACGACAAGCCGGGGGTCATCTGCCTGTCCTATGCCTGGATGAGCGATGCCTTGAAAATGCTGCCACACCCGGTCGAGAAACGCGTGCAGCTGGCCTTGGACGCGCTGAAGAAGATCTATCCGAAGACCGACATCGCCGGCCACATCATTGGCGATCCGATCACGGTGTCGTGGGAAGCGGACCCATATTTCCTCGGCGCCTTCAAAGGCGCTCTGCCCGGTCATTACCGCTACAACCAACGCATGTATGCCCACTTCATGCAAAAGGACATGCCCGCCGAGCAGCGCGGCATCTTCATTGCCGGCGACGACGTGTCCTGGACGCCTGCCTGGGTGGAGGGCGCCGTGCAGACGTCGCTCAATGCGGTGTGGGGTATCATCAATCACTTCGGCGGGCATACCCACCCCGAGAATCCGGGGCCAGGCGATGTGTTCGACGAGATCGGCCCGATCGCGCTGGCCGACTGACCCAGGAGCTGTCATGCGCATAGCCTTGTTCCAAGCGCTGCCTGGCCCGCTGGATGTGCCCGGCAACCTGCAGCGGCTGCGCGACCAGGCGCAGTTGGCGGCCGGCCAGGGCGCGTCACTGTTGGTTTGCCCGGAAATGCTTCTGACCGGCTACAACATCGGCTCGGCCCAGGTGCAGCAACTGGCCGAAGCCTGCGATGGCCCGTCAGCGCAGCACATCATGCAGACAGCGCAGACCTACGGTATCGCCATCGCCTACGGTTACCCGGAACGCGACCCAAACGGTGCCGTTTTCAACAGCGCGCAACTGATCGCTGCCGATGGCCGCACCCTGGGCAACTACCGCAAGACGCATCTGTTCGGTGAGCTTGATCGCATGATGTTCACGCAGGGGCCGGATCATTTTCCGGTCGTCGAGCTGGACGGCTGGAAAGTCGGCCTGCTGATCTGCTACGACATCGAGTTCCCGGAAAATGCCCGTCGGCTGGCCTTGGCCGGCGCCGAGCTCATCCTGGTCCCGACGGCCAACATGAAGCCTTACGACTTCGTTTGCCAGGTGACGGTGCGGGCCCGGGCCCAGGAAAACCAGTGTTACCTGGTGTATGCCAACTACTGCGGCACGGAAGGCGCCATCGACTATTGCGGACAAAGCAGCATCGTCGGCCCGGATGGCGGCGTGTTGGGCATGGCAGGCCATGAAGAATGCCTGCTGCTGGCCGAGCTGGAACAGCAAGCCGTGGTGCAGGGCCGTCGAGCATTCCCCTACCTCACCGACCTGCGTCAGGCCTTGCACGGACGAACGCCTGGGCAGGATCACTGACAGCGCAGCGCTTGCAGGCTAGCATGGTCGGACCATACGGAGCCTCCATGCCTGACACCATCCGCCAGCTCACCCTTGCCAACGGCCTGCAGCTCACCCTGCGCCACGCCCCTCGTCTCAAGCGCGCCGCGGCGGCGCTCAGGGTGCACGCGGGCGGCCACGACGCCCCTGCCAAGTGGCCTGGGCTGGCGCATTTTCTCGAGCACCTGTTCTTTCTGGGGACAACGCGTTATCCCCTCGAAAATGGCCTGATGCGCTACGTGCAGGCGCTCGGCGGCCAGGTCAATGCAAGCACCCGCGAGCGGACGACGGACTTCTTCTTCGAAACCCCGCCCACAGCCTTGGCGGGCGGTTTGATGCGGCTGTGCCAGATGCTGGCCGAGCCGGGCCTGGCCATCGCCCGCCAACGCGACGAGCGCGAAGTGATCCACGCCGAATTCATCGCCTGGTCGCGCAGTCGTCAGGCCCAGGCGCATCATGCCTTGCTGCAGTCCGTCGCGCCGTGTCATCCGTTGCGCGCCTTCCAGGCCGGTAACCGTTACACCTTACCGCTGCAAGACCCCGCCTTCCAGCAAGCACTGAGGGAGTTTCACCGACGCTATTACCAGGGTGGCCAGATGGTGCTGGCGGTGAGCGGCCCTCAGTCCCTGGATGAACTGGAACAGTTGGCCGTGCCCCCCGCGCAACTGTTCGCCAGCGGCACGCGCGAGCTGCAGCGCCCTCCACCCCCATTGGGCACACGCTGCAACCCGCAACTGTTCGCTCATGACCAGATGCCGGCCGGCGCAGAGCATGCCCTAGCGCTGCTGATCAGTTGCCTGAACGACAGCCGGCCCGGTATGTGGCTCGCTGCCGCGCGCCAGCACTGCGGGTTGCAGGCCATCAAGGTTGAAACGCTCTACGCCTTCGCCGGGCAATTGCTCTGGCACATCGATCTGACGCCAGGCACCGGTGTGGCTGTTGGGCAGGCCATGGCCCTGCTTCACGGCTGGTTCGGATACATGCAGAACGCGGACTTGGCGCAGCTCAATCGAGAATTCGGGCGCTTGCAAAGGCGTCGTGAGCACAGCGCCAGCGCCATGGAGCTGGCACGCAGGGACAGCGCAGGGCTTCCCTTTACCGCGCTCGACACACAGGGCCAGCGCGCTTTTGCTGCGCTTCTGGCGAGCCTGCCCCATTCGGACCAGGGTCGCTGGCAGCTCCCTGTGAGCGAGCCGTTGCTGCACACACCGTTGCCTGAGACCGGTGAGTGGTCCTTACCCGGTGGACTGAGCATCAGCGGCGCCTTGCCTGCCACGCGTCAGCACGCAGCCCTGCTTGTGCGTTGGCAGGTACCCCTTGCTTTGAAGGAATCACTGCATGCCGTTCTGGATCAAGCCCTGGCCCCACTCAAAGCGCGCTGCGAACGCGCTTCGGTACAGCTGAGTTTCGCCAGGGCCGGCCAGGGATGGGCGCTGCGCTGCGCAGGCGTAGCTTCGGCCGTGGTCACCGCCATGGGGATTGCCCTGCCATTGTTGAAGGCCCCGCCGGCCGACTGCTGGGCTGACCGCGCGGTACCACCCAATGAGCCCATGCCCATCAGGGCACTGCTCGAGCAGTTGCCAAACGCCGTGGTAGGCCTCGACGTGCAGGCGGAGACCGTGTCACGGCAAAGCCAGGCCCAACTCGACAGGCTCTGGCAACAGGCCACCTGGCATGGGTTGGCTGTGGGTTTCGATACAGATACACAGCGGGCACTGGCAGCCGTCCTGCAAGGCCTGCCTGGCCATGGCCGCGCGCCTGTTCCCGTCCCACCGCCCGCCCGTCGTTGGCACACGGTGGACGGGTACGGCAGCGAGCATGCCCTGCTGTTGTTCTACCCTCTGCCAGCGGGCATGGAGGCAGCGGGCAGGCTGCTGGCTCACCTGCTTCAAGGCCCTGTCTATCAACGTTTGCGGGTCGAACTGCAACTGGGCTATGCGGTGTTCAGCGCCATGCGCCAGGTGGAGGGCGTGCACGGGCTGATGATCGGCGTGCAATCGCCCCACGCCAGCCCGGCCATGATCCTGGAACAGGTGGTCACCTTGTTGCGCGAGCGCGTCACGCTCGATCTTTCCTCGCAGCAACTGCTGGCCGATCAGTTCGATGAAGCGGTGATGAGCAACGCCGAGGTCGTGGAGTGGGCCTGGCAGACACACCTGGCTACACAACCCTGGACGCTGGATGGCGTACGCAGGGCTATCCTCAATGTGCGGCAGCATGATCTGGACAGGCTGCAGGACGCATTGCTCAATGGGCAGGCGCCCTGGATCTGTCTGGCCACCGCTGCCGCGCCACCTGACTTTCAGGCCAAGCAGCGCGAGATTATTGCACCTGGTGCAACGCTACTTTCCTGATACACAGTCTTCGGATGAACGGTTTTCTTGTAAGATAGCGCAACCCTGATTCAGGGAACCTCCTGCCTATGGCGGTACCCAAGTAGTAGTCAAGCGTTCCTCAAACCCATTCGGAAGGAGTAATCCCATGTGGACCAAACCTGCATACACTGACCTGCGTATCGGCTTCGAAGTCACCATGTACTTCGCCAACCGCTAAGCACGGCTTAGGGTACGACGCCTCGGCCTGCCGGGGCGTTTTCGTTTTTCAGGCATGACTTTCCGCACAGCATAGAGAGCACCCATGTATATCCAGGTTCTCGGCTCGGCCGCCGGTGGCGGATTTCCGCAGTGGAACTGCAACTGCGTCAATTGCAAGGGCTTCAGGGACGGTACCCTGCGGGCCACTGCCCGCACCCAGTCATCCATCGCCCTGTCCGACGACGGTGTGCATTGGGTGTTGTGCAACGCTTCGCCAGACATTCGCGCACAGCTTCAGGCCTTCGCGCCCATGCAGCCTGCCCGGGGTCTGCGCGACACCGGCATAGACGCCATCATCCTGCTGGACAGCCAGATCGACCACACCACTGGCCTGCTCAGCCTGCGCGAAGGTTGCCCGCACCCGGTGTGGTGCACCGACATGGTCCATCAGGACCTGACCACCGGCTTTCCGCTGTTCACCATGCTCAGCCACTGGAACGGCGGCCTGCAATGGAACCGTATCGAGCTTGAGGGCAGTTTCGTCATCCAGGCCTGCCCCAACCTGCGGTTCACCCCTTTCCCGCTGCGCAGTGCGGCGCCACCTTATTCGCCACACCGCTTCGACCCGCACCCAGGCGATAACCTCGGCCTGCTGGTCGAGGACACTCGCACCGGTGGCAAGCTGTTCTATGCCCCCGGCCTTGGCCAGGTGGACGAGCAACTGCTGGAGATGATGCAAGGCGCCGACTGTCTGCTGGTCGATGGCACCTTGTGGGAAGACGACGAAATGCAGCGCCGCGGTGTGGGCACGCGCACCGGCCGTGAAATGGGCCACCTGGCCCAGAACGGCGCCGGCGGCATGCTCGAGGTGCTCGACGGCTTTGCACGCCAGCGCAAAGTGCTTATCCACATCAACAACACCAACCCGATTCTCGACGAAGACTCCCCCGAGCGTGCCGAAGTGCTGCGCCGCGGTGTGGAAGTGGCCTTCGACGGCATGAGCATCGAGTTGTAACGGGCCTGCCCGCCACCTCAAGTCTTCCAGGAGCCAGCCGAATGAGCGATGCACTGCCGATGTCCCCTGCCGAGTTCGAGCAGGCCCTGCGCGCCAAGGGCGCCTACTACCACATTCACCACCCCTACCACGTGGCCATGTATGAAGGCCGTGCTACCCGCGAACAGATCCAGGGTTGGGTAGCCAACCGCTTCTATTACCAGGTCAACATCCCGATGAAGGACGCCGCCATCCTGGCCAACTGCCCGGATCGCGAGGTGCGCCGGGAGTGGATACAGCGCTTGCTCGACCACGATGGCGCACCTGGTGAGGATGGCGGCATCGAAGCCTGGCTGCGACTGGGCCAGGCGGTTGGTCTTGACCCCGAGCAGTTGCGCTCACAGGAGCTGGTATTGCCGGGGGTGCGCTTTGCCGTGGACGCCTACGTCAATTTCGCCCGTCGCGCCAGCTGGCAGGAAGCGGCCAGCAGCTCGCTGACCGAGCTTTTCGCCCCGCAGATCCACCAATCGCGCCTGGACAGCTGGCCACAGCACTACCCTTGGATCGACCCGGCAGGCTACGCGTATTTCCGCACGCGCCTTGGCCAGGCTCGCCGCGACGTTGAGCATGGCCTGGCCATTACGTTGCAGCACTACACCACCTGGGCTGGGCAGCAGCGTATGCTGGAAATCCTCCAGTTCAAGCTGGACATCCTGTGGAGCATGCTCGATGCCATGAGCATGGCCTACGAGCTGAACCGGCCGCCTTATCACTCCGTTACCCAGGAACGGGTATGGCATAAAGGGATCACCCTATGAATTTCGATCGTCAGCAAGTGCCCAGGTGGCGCCAGGGTTACCGCTTCCAGTACGAGCCTGCCCAGAAAGGCCATGTGCTGCTCTACCCTGAAGGCATGATCAAGCTCAACGAAAGCGCCAGCCTGATCGGAGGGCTGATCGACGGTCAGCGCGATGTGGCAGCCATCATCGACGCACTCCAGCAGCAATTCCCCGATGTGCCGGAAGTGGCCGACGATATCGAGCAGTTCATGGAGGTGGCCCGTGCCGAACACTGGATCGAGCTTGCCTGATCTGCCGCCCACGCCCGAAGTCGGCCTGCCGCTGTGGCTGCTGGCCGAGCTGACCTATCGTTGCCCGCTGCAATGCCCCTATTGCTCCAACCCTCTGGATTTCGCAGCCCAGGGCCAGGAGTTGAGCACTGCGCAGTGGTTCAAGGTCATGGCCCAGGCCCGCGAGATGGGCGCCGCGCAGATTGGGTTCTCCGGGGGCGAACCTCTGGTTCGCCAGGACCTCGCCGAGCTGATCGCCGAGGCCCGCCGGCTGGGGTACTACACCAACCTGATCACCTCCGGTATCGGCTTGACCGAGGCGCGCATCGCCGCCTTCAAGCAGGCCGGCCTGGACCATATCCAGATCAGCTTCCAGGCCAGCGACGAGCAAGTGAACAACCTGCTGGCCGGCTCCCGAAAGGCGTTCGCACAAAAGTTGGAAATGGCCCGCGCCGTGAAGGCCCACGGTTACCCCATGGTGCTCAACTTCGTTACCCATCGGCACAACATCGACAAGATCGACCGCATCATCGAGCTGTGCATCGCCCTGGATGCGGATTTCGTAGAACTGGCCACGTGCCAGTTCTACGGATGGGCGCACCTGAACCGGGTCGGGCTGCTGCCCACCCGTGATCAGCTGGAGCGGGCCGAGCGGATCACCAATGAGTACCGCGACAAGCTCAAAGCCGAAGGCACCCGTGCAAGCTGATCTTCGTCACGCCGGACTACTACGAGGAGCGGCCCAAGGCCTGCATGAACGGTTGGGGCAATCTGTTCCTGACCATCACTCCCGACGGCACCGCGCTGCCGTGCCATGGCGCCCGTCAGTTGCCGGTGCAGTTCCCCAACGTGCGCGACCATGACCTGCGACACATCTGGTATGAGTCGTTCGGTTTCAACCGCTTCCGTGGCTACCAATGGATGCCGGAACCCTGCCGCTCCTGCGATGAGAAGGAGAAGGACTTTGGCGGCTGCCGCTGCCAGGCCTTCATGCTCACCGGTGATGCCAGCAATGCCGACCCGGTATGCGCCAAGTCGCCCGACCATGACTTGATCCTGAAGGCCCGCGAGCAGGCGCAAAGCGCCGACCTCGCCATAGAACAGATGACTTTCCGAAATGAACGAAACTCCCGTGTCATCGCCCGAGGCTGAGTTCACCGCCGCCCAGGCTGTCGCCGCCGGCACCGATTTCGCCGAACTCAAGGTCGGTGACGCCGGCCTGTTCTGGGTCGAGTTTCGGCCTGCCGACGACGCTTGCCGCATTTGGCACTGGCATCATCACCAGGCACGCTGCCTGACCCCCGACGGCTTCAGTGTACGCAGCCGTGTCTACGAATATGGCGGGGGCAGTTTCTGCCTGGGCGGGGACGGACTGGTGTTCGTCAACGAAAAGGACCAGCAGGTTTACACCCAACCTTTGGACAACACGCCGCCGCGCGCCCTTACCCATGACCCCGCCTGCCGTTATGGCGATGTGCAATGGCATGGCGGGCAGGCCCTGGCCGTGGAGGAGCGCCATGGCGAAACCGTGGAGCACCGTCTGGTGGCCTTGGCCGAGGGCACACGTCAGGTGCTGGTCGAAGGCGCCGATTTCTACGCTTCGCCCACGGTCAGCCCGGACGGGCAGCGCCTGGCCTGGATCGAATGGGATCGCCCGGCGCAGCCGTGGACGGTAACGCGACTCATGACCTGCCGTCGCGAGGCCAGCGGCCAATGGGGGCCAGCGCAAACGGTGGCAGCGGGCGATGAATCGCTGCAGCAGCCCCGATTCGATGAGGCCAACCGCCTGTACTGCCTGTCCGATCGCGATGGTTTCTGGCAGCCATGGGGCGAGCGTGACGACGGCTGGCAAGCGCTGGCAAGCGAGCCTGCCGACCATGCTGCAGCGCCCTGGCAATTGGGCGCCAGTACCTGGCTGGCACTCGGGCCGCAGCATTACCTGGCCACTTGGTTCGAAGCAGGTTTCGGACAACTGGGTCTGCGCACGCCCGATGGTCGCACTGAGCGATTCGCCAGCGCCTACACCCGCTTTCGGCACCTGGCCATGGACGCCACCTGCGTGTATGCCATCGCCGCCTCGCCCATCAGCCCTGCGGCGGTCATTGCGATTGCGCGTGACACCCACGAAGTGAGCATACTGGCTGGGGGCGCCGAGGTAATGCCGGCGCATCGGGTCAGCGTGCCCCACTCATTTCATTGCGGAACCGCAAATGCGCTGGCCCATGGCTTTTTCTATCCGGCGGCAGGCAGCACTACGCCATCGCCGCTGATCGTCTTCATTCATGGTGGCCCGACCTCGGCCTGCTATCCGGTGCTCGACCCGAGGATCCAGTTCTGGACGCAACGAGGTTTCGCCGTTGCGGACCTCAACTACCGCGGCAGTAGCGGCTATGGCCGCGCGTACCGCCATGCGTTGCACCTGCGTTGGGGGCAAAGCGATGTGGAAGATGCTTGCTCAGCCGTCGAGCGCCTGGCGGCCGATGGCCTGATCGACAAGACCAAAGTGTTCATCCGTGGCGGCAGTGCCGGCGGCTACACCGCCCTCTGCGCACTGGCGTTCAGGGAGGTATTCCGGGCAGGCGCGAGCCTGTATGGCGTCAGCGACCCGGTTGCATTGGCGCGTGCCACGCACAAGTTCGAGGGTGACTACCTGGACTGGCTGATCGGTGATCCGGAACAGGATGCCGAGCGCTACCGGCAGCGCACGCCGCTCCTGCATGCCGAGCGAATCAAGGTGCCGGTGGTGTTCTTTCAAGGGGAACTGGATGCGGTCGTGGTGCCGGAGCAGACCCGCGCCATGCTCGCAGCGCTCAACGCCAATGGCATCGAGGCCCAGGCACATTTCTACGCGGGGGAGCGGCACGGGTTTCGCAAGGCCCGTAACCTTGAGCATGCGCTCGAACAGGAATGGCGATTCTACTGCAAGGTGCTTGAGCAGCATTGAACCTGCGGCTCACGGCTACCCGTGAGCCGCAGGGAATTCAACGCTTGGCGATGATGTACACCGCGTGCACGATGCCTGGGATATAGCCAAGCAAGGTCAGCAGGATGTTCAGCCAGAAGGCTCCGCCAAACCCCACCTGCAGAAACACGCCCAAGGGCGGCAGAATGATTGCGATGATGATCCGAATAATGTCCATGCGAGTCTCTCCGTAAGGGGTTACATCACAGACTCGCCGCCGCTTGCAGAGGTTCCACAGGCAAAAAAAACGCCCTGGATCGAATGTGACAGACCCAGGGCGGTGCGCAGAAACGCCAGACGGTTCGGTTGTACGTGGGTGGACTAGGCGGGCATCTTGCGCCCCGAGACCTGGGCCGCGTGCAGTCGCGCGAACGCGCGCGATAGGCGCAACAGCATTTCGTCGACGTTGCCGCGGGTCACGGTAAGCGACGGCGAGAGCCGCAGTACATCGGCCTGGGGCGCACCGACCAGCAGGCACTCTTGCAACGCCGCACGCTCAAGCGCCCGTGCCAGGGGCTCGTTGAGCTGCAATGTCCACAGCAGCCCGCTCCCGCAGACCTGGCCCTGGCCAAAGCGCCCCGCCAAGCGGCTAAGTCCCTCGCGTAGATGGCGGCCAGTGTCCTGCACGTGCTCGATGAAGCCCGCACTCAGCACCGTTTTCAGGACTGCCAGGCCTGCTGCGGCCGTCAACGCATTGCTGTACCAGGCATCCGGCAGGCCTGCCATCGGCGTGCAGCCAGCGCTGCTGCGTACCAGCAAGGCGGCCAGTGGAACGCCTCCACCCAGGCCGCCACCTAGCACCACCATGTCGGCATGCACGCCGTACAGGTTTTCGGCCAGCAACGCACCGCAGCGGCCTATGCCGGTGTGCGCTTCATCAAGGATCAGCAGAATGCCCAGCTCGCGGCAAAGGGCCTCAGCGCCCTTGAGGTATTCCTCGGTTGCAGCAACGATTGCACCCTGGCTTTGCAACGGTTCCAGCACGACGGCTACCGTGCGCGACTCCACGGCCGCGTGCAGTGCGGCCAGGTCATTGAACGGCACATGGCTGAGAGGGGCGTGTTCGGGTGTGCAATGGCTTGCACGGCTGGCCACAGGCGCACCATACGCGGCTTCGCCGCCCTGGCGGGCAACGATGATATGGCCAGCACCGTGGCGATGGCGCTCACCCCACTGGCGAGCCAGGCGCACAGCACCTTCATGTGCCTGAGCCGTGCTGTCGAAAAGCAGGGCACGGTCACTCCCGGTTGCTTGGCAGAGCTGGTCGCGCAACGCCAGAACGCCCTCGTGCGAGCGCCCCACGCCCGGGTTGATCAAGGCTTGAGCCTGGCTCGCCACCGCCTTCACCACGGGCTCTGGGCTGTGCCCCAGCGTGTTGACCCCGTCGCCTTGATTGAAGTCCAGGCACGCGCGGCCTTGGTCGTCCCAAAGCCAGGCGCCTTGCCCTCTGACGAAAACAGGTGAGCCCATCGCCGCTGTATCGAGACGAGGCCGAGCACGTGCTGGCTCATGCAATGTTTCAATCCCGACAGCACGCGCTGGACGGCGAAGGTTGAACAGATTCATCGAAGTTCTGCACGCTAGGATGATGGGCAGGGCTGGAACGGCTTTGATTCAACTGAATGCCGTACCTATGGATACGAAGTCAGGCTGCGGTAACGGTGGGGTCCGCACAAAGCCTGTAACCCGTTGTTATACAGCGATAGACTAGGCGCCGGATGCCGATTCCGACATTTCGATTTAGCAGTATTTTCAATAAGTAGAACTTATGGATTTTCGTCAACTGCGTTATTTCGTCGCGGTCTATGAAGAAGGCCATGTCGGGCGCGCCGCCGAGCGTCTGTCATTATCTCAACCGGCCCTGTCCCAGCAGATTCGCCAACTCGAGCATGGCCTGGACCTGAGCCTCTTCGAGCGCAGTAACAAGCGCCTGCTGCCTACACTGGCGGCGCACACCTTGTACAATCATGCCCTGCCCCTGCTCGACGGCCTACAAAGGGCCCACGAAGCGATGCGAAACTTCAAAGGCCAGGCACTGCGCACCTTGGCGATCGGCGTTTTGCAAACGGTTCGGCCAAGCCTGGTACCGCAGCTTCTGGAACGACTGCGCAAGGCCCAGCCGCACCTAGTGGTGCAGATCTATGAGTTGTCGGGTCTGGAAATCGAGAAGCGCCTGATCAGTGGCACGCTGGATATCGGCATCAGCTATTTGCCCGCGCGCCAACCTGGGCTGCATGGCGTGTTGTTGTACGAGGACGAATTGCAGTTGGTCATCCCAGCGACCCACCCGCTCAAGGACTTCAAGAAGGTGTCGATCCACCAGGCGGCGGAATTGCCCATGCTGATGCTGGGCGAGGAGTTCCAGATGCGCCAGATCTGGCAGGCCCAGCTGGCCAGCCAAGGTCGTCGCCCGCAGGTTCAGGCAGAAATGAATAACATGGCAGGCATTCTCGACAGCCTGTCACACACCTCATTGGCGACCATCCTGCCGGGCCGTGCCAAGGAAGCCGAACAGGCGCAGCAAGGGCTGCTGTGGAAACCATTGAGTGAACCCAGGGTGCCCTTGAAGGTAGGGCTGGTGTTTCGTGACGCTCAGCGTCAACAGGCCTCTATCGAGCTTCTGCGTGGCCTGCTCGAAGAAGAAACCAACCTGCGCGGACCGGTGGCTTCGCCACTGGATGCACTGAGCTGAACGTGACGCACAAGAAAAACCCCGCCGAGGCGGGGTTCTTCAGACTGTTTCCCTGTGACATCCGTATCGCCCCACCATCCTGGCAGGAAATCCTTCGTCGTCTTCCTTGATCTGTCCTATGCGCTTCCTGCGCAACGTCCATGGAAGAAAGATAACCCTGGATCCAATCTGAGAACAGTGGTGAAAAGTCACCACGTGTTGTAGGAAAAGGCTTACAAAGGGTAATCATTCCTATCACCACCCTTTGTCATGGCGACCACCCTGGCGCCGAGCCCTTGCGCTACAGTCGTCTTCATCGCCTGCGCCAGTCCTAGAACTGCTCCGCATTCAGCAGGTACAGCGATTCGCTACCCGCCTTGACCGAGGCGATAAGCGAATCGACGCGGGGCAGCAAGCGAGCGAAATAGAAGCGTGCCGTGCCAAGCTTGCCTTGGTAGAACGCTTCATCACCCTCGCCTGCCAGTGCAGCCTGGGCCATCAATGCCCACATGTAGCCATAGGCGACATAGCCAAAGGCATGCAGGTATTCAACCGACGCCGCCCCGATTTCGTTCGGGTTGCCCTTGGCTTGTTGCAGCACCCAGTCGGTCACGCCATCGAGCTGGTCGAGCGCCGCTTCCAAGGGGCTGGTAAACGCAGCCATGCCAGCACCGGCACCGGCAATGAACTCACGCACTTCGTTCGAGAACAGCTGGTAGTACGCGCCACCACTGGCCACCACCTTGCGGCCCATCAAGTCCAGCGCCTGGATACCGTTGGTGCCTTCGTAGATCTGGGTAATACGCACATCGCGCACCAGCTGCTCCTGACCCCATTCGCGGATATACCCGTGCCCACCGAACACTTGTTGACCGTGCAAGGTGCACTCAAGGCCCAGGTCGGTCAGAAACGCCTTGGCCACCGGGGTCAACAGCGCGACCAGCTCCTCGCTGCGCTTGCGCACGGCACTGTCTTGCGCGTATTTGGCGCTGTCCAGTTGCATGGCCACGTAGCTGGAAAACGCCCGTCCGCCCTCGGTCAGCGCCTTCATGGTCAGCAACATGCGCCGCACATCCGGGTGCACGATGATCGGGTCAGCAGGCTTTTCCTTGGCTTGGGGCCCGGTCGGTGCACGGCTTTGCAGGCGATCCCGGGCGTATTCGACAGCGTTCTGATAAGAGCGCTCGGCCGAAGCGAGCCCTTGGATGCCAACGCCGAGCCGCTCGTAGTTCATCATGGTGAACATCGCGGCCAGCCCCTTGTTGGGCTCCCCCACAATGTAACCGACCGCCTCGTCGAAATTCATTACGCAGGTGGCCGAGGCCTGGATACCCATCTTGTGCTCGATGGACCCGCAGGTCGCCGGATTGCGAGCACCCAGGCTGCCGTCTTCGTTGACCAGGAACTTGGGGACCAGGAACAGGGAGATCCCTTTGGGGCCTGCCGGTGCGTCCGGCAGCTTGGCCAGGACCAGGTGAATGATGTTCTCGGTCAGGTCGTGCTCGCCACCGGTGATGAAGATCTTGGTGCCGGTCACATGGTAGCTGCCGTCAGCCTGGGGCTCGGCCTTGGTGCGGATCATGCCAAGGTCAGTACCTGCATGAGGTTCGGTCAGGCACATGGAGCCTGCCCACACACCTGAATACATGTTCGGCAGGTACGTGTGCTTGAGCGCCTCGTCGGCGTGGGCGTTGATCGACAGGCAGGCACCTGCGGTGAGCATGGGGTACAAGCCAAACGACAGGCTGGCTGCGTTGACCATCTCCTCGACCTGGGCCGATACCGCCTTGGGCATGCCCATGCCGCCGAAGGCAGGGTCGCCACCCACGCCTACCCAGCCGCCTTGAGCATAGGTGTCGTAGGCTTCGATGAACCCGGCAGGCGTATGCACCGCGCCGTTGTCCCAGCGGCAGCCTTCCTCGTCGGCAGCGCGGCTGAGCGGTGCAATGCTGCGTGCAGTGACCTTGCCTGCCTCCTCAAGCACCGCCATGGCCGTTTCGGCATCGACCAACTCAGCCAAGCCCGGCAGCTGCGCCCACTGCTGGCCCACGTTGAAGACTTCATTCAGTACGAAGCGCATGTCGCGCAGGGGCGCTTTATATTCAGCCATGACAACCTCTCGCTGGTCAGGACGGGCGGCGATGAGCATCGCAGCACGGGTAGTGGAACCAGTGTAACCGAACAACTTTTACGACACATAGGGTCATCAAGAGACTAAGTAGTCAGTTATGGTCACGCTTCCCGCACTGCTCCCCGACGATTTCTCAGGCCGTGCACCATCAAGCAATTACGCCCCGCGGCCTTGGCAGCGTACAGCGCCTGATCGGCAGCCTTGAGCACCTCTTCAACGCTGCGGTTATCGCCCTGCCGTTCGGCCACACCTACGCTGATGGTCACGGTAACCGTGTCGCCACTGCTGCCTGTGCGGCGCTGGCGGCCGGTGTTGTCATCCAGCGGACGAGCACTCTGGTCACGCAAGTGCATGGCATAGCCGGCAATCGCTTCTCGAACCGCTTCCAGATGCGGCACGCACTGGTCAGCCGTCTTGCCCGCGAACACCACGGCGAATTCTTCGCCGCCATAGCGGTAGGCGCGGCCTCCCCCCTTGACCTTGCCAAGCCGGCTGGCCACCAGCCGCAATACCTGGTCGCCCACATCATGGCCATGGGTGTCGTTGAAGCGCTTGAAATGGTCCACGTCGGCCATGGCGATCACATAGGAGCGCCCTAGTCGCTGCAGGCGCTCATTGAGCGCGCGACGGCCCGGCAACCCGGTGAGCTCGTCACGGAACGCCATCTGGTACGCTTCGTGAGCGACTGCCGTGGCAATCATCAGCATGACCTGGCTGCACATGATGTTCAGCGTGAAAGGCAACACGAACGTCTTGGGCAGCATCCAGAAAATACCGACCAGGCCCACGATCAAGGCGCCATGCAGGGGCCTGGGCGCACGCAGGTACTGTACGACGAGTAACGCCAGCATGCCCATGAACACCGGGTAGGCCAGCTGAATCAGGCTCATCCACTGACCGTGCAAGATCGGCCAGCGGATTTCCGCCAGGCTGGCCAGCAGTGCCTCGGGAAAGCTTTGCTCGAAGCCGGCCGCCACTGCGGCCGTGGCCAACAGCACCGCACACCTGGCGACCAGGTCCTGGAGCAGGTGCGTGCGCTCCTGCCAGATGCCATAAAGGCCATACAACGCCGGTAACAGCAGGCACACGAGGTGGAAGATCACGGCAGCATCTTCACGAACGCGGCCGTTGTCTCGATAGAAGTCAGTCTGGGTATCGAGCAGGAAATAGGCGATGTAGACCGTGAGCATCAGAAACAGCTCCCGCTGGCGCCTGTACACCGCGCAATAGGCGCCGCCCATCAACAGCACGAGGGTTGGCAGCACATTGAAAAGCGATGTGAAGAAAACGCTGAGGTCCTTGACGTAAGCCGCAGCCAGGCCTGCCCCCAGCAAGACGAGAGAGGGTACGAAATGGCTTGGGCGGACAGCGTTAAGGCGAAGCAAGGGCAATTCCAACCTGGCAGACCAATAGTGGCATTGTGCCCTTAGTTGATCGGCCATTCACCTGGACACTTGAGCGCCTTTACCGTTGCCTTGCGCCAGACATAAAAAAACCGCCTGCCGGAGCAGACGGTTCGCATACGACCTGAGGTGACTCAGTAAGCCAGGCCGAAGTGTTCTTCGTCCATGGCCATCAGGTTGTCAGCACCGGACAGCATGGCAGCCACATGCGTGCGGGTACGCGGCAGGATGCGCTGGAAGTAGAAGCGTGCCGTTTGCAGCTTGGCGGTGTAGAACGCCGCTTCACTGGTACCTGCTGCCAGCTTTTCGGCAGCCAAGCGGGCAATGTCGGCCCAGAAGTAAGCCAGGCAGGCGTAGCCGGAGTACATGAGGTAGTCCACCGATGCCGCACCCACTTCCTCACGGTCCTTCATGGCAGCCATGCCCACCTTCATGGTCAGCTCGCCCCATTCCTTGTTCAACGCAGCCAGGGGCTGAACGAACTCGTTGACCGCCTCGTTGCCTTCCTGCGACTGGCAGAACTTGTGCACGATCTTGGTGAAGCCCTTGAGGGCCTCGCCTTGGGTCATCAGCACCTTGCGGCCCAGCAGGTCCAGGGCCTGGATGCCCGTGGTGCCCTCGTACAGCATGGAAATACGGCTGTCACGAACGTTCTGCTCCATGCCCCACTCGGCGATGAAGCCATGCCCACCGTAGACCTGAACCCCATGGTTGGCCGCCTCGAAGCCGACTTCGGTCATGAAGGCCTTGGCGATTGGGGTCAGGAACGCCAGCAGGGCATCGGCCTTCTTGCGCTCTTCCTCATCCTGACTGTACTTGACGATGTCCACCTGCTTGGCCGTGAAGTAGACCATCGCACGGGTGCCCTCGGCGAAGGCCTTCATGGTCAGGAGCATGCGACGTACATCCGGGTGGACGATGATCGGGTCGGCGGCCTTCTCAGGCGCCTTGGGCCCGGTCAGCGAGCGCATCTGCAGGCGCTCGCGGGCATACTTCAAGCCACCCTGGAAGGCCACTTCGGCATGGGCCAGGCCTTGCAGCGCAGTCCCCAGGCGTGCCGTGTTCATGAAGGTGAACATGCAGTTCAGGCCTTTGTTGGCCGGGCCGATCAGGTAACCGGTGGCTGCGTCGAAGTTCATCACGCAGGTGGCATTGCCATGGATACCCATCTTGTGCTCGATGGAGCCGCAGCTCACACCATTGCGCTCACCCGCTGCGCCTTCGGCGTTGGGCAGGAACTTCGGCACGATGAACAGGGAAATACCCTTGGTGCCAGCCGGTGCATCGGGCAGGCGTGCCAGCACGATGTGCACGATGTTCTCGGCCATGTCGTGCTCACCGGCCGAAATGAAGATCTTGGTACCGCTGACCTTGTAGCTGCCATCGGCCTGGGGTTCGGCCTTGGTGCGCAGCATGCCCAGGTCGGTGCCGCAATGCGGTTCGGTCAGGCACATGGTGCCGGTCCATTCACCCGAAACCAGCTTGGTCAGGTAGGTGTGCTGCTGTTCGGCAGTGCCGTGGGCCGAGATGGTATTCATTGCGCCGTGGGACAAGCCTGGGTACATGCCCCACGACCAGTTGGCACCGCCCACCATTTCGCTCAGGGCCAGGCCCAGCGACTCGGGCAACCCCTGACCACCGTGCTCCACATCGTGCGCCAGGCTCGGCCAGCCGCCTTCGACGAACTGCTGGTAGGCTTCCTTGAAACCGGTCGGCGTCTTCACGCCCGCCTCGCTCCAGGTGCAGCCTTCCTGATCGCCTACGCGGTTGAGCGGCGACAGTACCTGCTCACAGAACTTCGCACCTTCCTCGAGAATCGCGTCCACCATGTCGGGCGTGGCGTCCTGGCAACCTGGCAGGCTCTGATAGTGCGCCTCGTAGCCGAGTAGCTCATCACGCACGAAGCGAATATCACGCAGGGGGGCTTTGTAGTCAGGCATCGCGATGAACCTCTAGGTGAGTTCTGTGGGGGACCGGCGCACGCGGCAGGGTCTATCAAACAGTTGTTTGAAACTTACGTTTACCGCTGGCGGATGTCAAGAAGGGCCAGAGGTGCCATTTACGCCACGAAAAATGGCGAATCCGCCATCAACGCCCACGCCACTTCGCCCGTGAGGACGGGGACGCTTCTGGCGAAGAAAAGAAAACGAGGCAGTGCAAGCCTCTGGGCGGTGTGTGGCAGGCGGGAACGCGCTATCGACCGTTAGGCGTAGGTGTCGATGATACGACCCAGCATTTCGTCGGATGCCTTGACGACTTTGGCGCCAAGCTCGACTTCGGTTCTGCCCAGCGCCATTTGCACGGTGCTGGTGGCCAGGTCCATTTGCTGACTTCTATCCACGGCACGCAGCCGCTCGGCCTGAAAATCACTCGACTGACTGGTGGCGGAACGTTCGGCGGTGGTGTTGGCGACCTGGCTGGCGGCCTGGTCAACGCGATTCTGACCATTGTGAATGGCACCAAGGCCTGCGTAGAAGGCGGAGCTACCGGTGATTTCCATGTCAGGACTCCATCGACATTGGATGACGGTGAGGCCTCATTAAAGCAGGCCAGCTACCAAAAAGCCCGTTTAAATCGCTAATGGCTCAGTGCCACTTGATAGGCCTTGACCATACCAGCGTCAGTTAACCTTGCACACGCTTGACCCCGCCGCTACCGCAGACACGCGCTGGTTAATCCAGCAAGTCCAGTTGCAAATGCTCGGCCACCTTGTCCGCCGTGGCTTGCTTGAGCTTGGGCACTCGGCCCAGACAAGGCGCCGGCAGCCGTTCGGCCAGGCTGGCCAGATTCTCTTCGAGCCGCGACGTTTTTGGCTCGATGATGTTCGCCACCCACCCGGCGAGCTGCAGTCCGTCACGTTCGATGGCTTCGGCACTGAGCAGCGCGTGGCTGATGCAGCCCAGCCTTACCCCGACCACCAGGATGACCGGCAGCTGCAATGCAACGGCCAGGTCCGACAGGTTCGCCAGGCCCGAAAGCGGCACCCGCCAGCCGCCTGCGCCTTCGATCAAGGTGAAATCGGCCTGGTGCTGCAACACCGTGCGCATATCCGCCAGCAGCTGCGCCACCGCCAGCGTCACACCGGCTTCCCGCGCGGCGACATGGGGGGCGATGGCTGGCTCGAAGGCGAATGGGTTGACCTGCTCGTAGGCGAGCTTGATGGTGCTCTCGTCGATCAGCGCCAGGGCGTCGCTGTTGCGCAAGCCCTTGGCCGTCATGCTGCAGCCGGATGCCACCGGCTTGGCCCCCAGGGTGCTCAACCCCTGCAACTTCGCTGCGTGTAGAAGACCGGCTGCAATGGTGGTCTTGCCGACATCGGTGTCAGTTCCGGCAATGAAATACGCCTGACTCATGAAGTACTCCTATGCCACAGGCTTGCGCAGCACGCCGTAGACCACTTGATAAGTGGCAGGCAGCCCTTGGGGCTGGCGGTAGGCCTCGTACGCCTGGAGCATACCCTGTATGCGGGCGCGCCCGGTGAGCCCGGCAGGACGACCCGGGTTGAGGTTGTGCGCCCCCAGCGCCTTGAGTTCATGGGTCAATGTGCGCACGTGTGCATAATGCAATACATGCGGCAACTGTTGCAGTACCTGCGTCTCGAGGGCACTGGCGGCACATGAACGTTGGTATTCGTCGAAGCGCCTGAAGCGGTTGACGTGCACCTGGCCATCCACGGCCTGCCAACTGCCGCGCAATTCATCGAGCGTACCCACGCACAGGCTGCTGAAAGCCAGGACGCCGCCTGGTCGCAGAATACGCGAAGCTTCTTCCAGCACTTGGGCAAAATGGCTGCACCACTGGACGGCCAGGCTGGAAAAGACGAGATCGACGCACCCCTCCCCCAGCGGCAAGCGCTCGGCATCGCCGACGATGTAGCTTTGGGCGCCATCGGCTCGATCGCGAGCATGACGCAGCATGCCTTCGGCGATGTCCACGGCAACACCGCTTGCAGGCCCGTAACGCTCGGCAAGCACCCGGCTGAAATGGCCCGTGCCACTGCCCAGATCAAGCCAGCGAGTCGGTTCGAGGTCAGATGGCAGCATCGTCAGCAGGTTCATACCGACCGAACGCTGCAGGGCTGCCACGCTGTCATAGCTGGCTGCCGCACGCGAAAACGACGTGGCCACCTGGCGTTTGTCGGGCAAGGCGCCAGGCAAGCCTGGCTGGGAAAGATCAGTCATCGCCACTCTCATGCAGGAAACTTTTGATACCGCTGGCCAGTTCTTGTGGGTACTCGAGCACAAACGCATGGGAACTGTCTTCGACAAGGCCCACTTCCACGTCGGGCAACAGCTCGCTCAACGCCTGCGCAGCTTCGGCTGGCACCAGGGCATCTGCGCCGGCAAAAAGATGAAGCTGCGGGCCGGCGAATGCCTCCAGCGCTGCTCGGGTATCGAGCTGGGCCAGTACCTGTAGCGCCGTAGCCAGGTACAGCGGATCGGTGTCTGGAACGCCTACGCCCAGCTGGCGAAGCAAGGTGCGCGGTTGCATGGCCCCTTCGCTGCACAACGTGCGAAAGCGCTTGAGCGTGACCGACGGATGGCTGCGGCAACCATCCAGGAACGTCCCGAAGGTGTCTTTGGCCATCCCGTGAGGCCAATCGGCACGGGCCACGAAACTAGGGTTACTGGCCAGGGTGAGCAAGCCGCAACAGTGGTCGCCGCGCTTGTCGGCCAGGGCACTGGCCAGCATACCGCCCAGCGACCACCCCCCCAGCCACACATCGTTGGGTACATTGCGATCCAGGTGCTCGACCCAACCCTGGACGTCACAGTGATCCAGCTCCGGCATGGGCATCAGCGTCACCTGAAGCCCAGGGTCCTGGGCGCGCAGGCTGGCTGCAAGCGGCTCAAGAGAAGCGGTGCCCAGGCCCCAGCCTGGTAGCAGTACGAGTCGGTTACGCATCGGCGCGCTCCAGCTGTGGATAACACTCTGCCAATGCATTCAACAATAGCTGCACCTGAGCTGCTGTGTGGGCAGCGCTCAAGGTAACGCGCAATCGCGCACTTCCGACCGCCACCGTAGGTGGCCGGATAGCGGTCACCAACAGACCGCGCTCGCGCAGTAGCTGCGACAGACGAAGCGCTTGCGCGCTGTCACCGATGACAATCGGCTGGATCGGCGTCTGGCTCTCCATCAGGCGCAAGCCCAGTTGTTCTGCGCCTTCGCGAAATTGCTGGATCAGTGCCGCCAAGTGCTCGCGTCGCCAAGGCTGTGTCCGCACCAGCTCAAGGCTCTTGAGGGTGGCGCAGGCCAAGGCGGGCGGTTGGCTGGTGGTGTAGATGTAAGGCCGGGCGAACTGGATCAGCGCCTCGATCAGCGCTTCACTGCCAGCCACGAACGCACCCGCCGTACCGCAGGCCTTGCCCAGCGTACCGACCAGTACCGGGACATCGTCCACGCCCAGGCCATAGTGCTCGACGACCCCTCCGCCGCCCACACCCAGGGTGCCCAGGCCATGGGCATCGTCCACCATCAGCCAGGCATCGCGCGCACGCGTCGCCTGGGCCAGCGCCGGCAAATCGGCCACATCACCGTCCATGCTGAACACGCCATCGGTCACGACCAATGTATTGCCCGTGGCCTTGGCCAGGCGGTCGCTCAGGCTGCCGACATCATTGTGCAGGTAACGACTGAAACGCGCGCCGCTGAGCAGGCCACCGTCGAGCAGCGAGGCGTGGTTCAGGCGATCCTGCAACACCGTATCGCCCTTGCCCACCAAGGCGGTGATTACCCCCAGGTTGGCCATGTAGCCGGTGGAGAACAGCAGCGCTCGCGGCCGCCCGGTGAGTTCGGCCAATGCTTGCTCAAGTTGATGGTGTGCCGTGGTATGGCCTATGACCAGATGCGAAGCCCCCCCACCCACACCCCAGCGATCAGCACCTGCCTGCCAGGCCGCGAGCACTTCAGGATGACTTGCCAGGCCCAGGTAATCGTTGCTGCAGAAAGCCAGCAGCGGCTGGCCATCGACCACTACCAGCGGCCCTTGTGGGCTTTCCAGCAAGGGGCGCTGTCGGTAGAGGTCCGCCGCGCGCCGGTCGGCCAGCCGCGCGGCCAAGTCGAAGGCCATGTCAGGCCGAAGCTGCATCGTAGAACAACGCATCGTTGCGCTGCTCGACCAGCGCCTGCTCGATCGCAGCCTGGTGGACTTCATCGGCGTGCTCTTCACCGGCTTCAGGCTTGATTCCCAGGCGTGCAAACAGCTGCATGTCCTTGTCGGCCTGCGGGTTGGCCGTTGTCAGCAACTTTTCACCGTAGAAGATCGAGTTGGCACCGGCCAGGAATGCCAAGGCCTGCATTTGCTCGTTCATCTGCTCACGGCCTGCCGACAGGCGCACGTGCGACTTGGGCATGAGAATACGGGCCACTGCCAGCATGCGAATGAAGTCGAACGGATCGACGTCGGCCTCGTCGGCCAGCGGCGTACCGGCCACCTTGACCAGCATGTTGATCGGCACGGACTCCGGATGCTCAGGCAGGTTGGCCAGTTGAATCAGCAGGCCTGCGCGGTCATCGAGCGTCTCGCCCATGCCGAGGATGCCGCCAGAGCAGATCTTCATGCCGGCATCGCGCACATAGGCCAGGGTCTGCAAGCGCTCGGCGTAGGTGCGCGTAGTGATGATGCTGCCGTAGAACTCGGGGGAGGTATCGAGGTTGTGGTTGTAATAGTCCAGGCCCGCCTGGGCCAGCGCCTGGGTCTGCTCCTGGTCGAGCTTGCCGAGGGTCATGCAGGTTTCCAGGCCCATGGCCTTGACCCCTTTGACCATCTCCAGCACATAGGGCATGTCCTTGGCCGAAGGGTGCTTCCACGCAGCGCCCATGCAAAAGCGCGTGGAACCAATGGCCTTGGCGCGCGCGGCCTCCTCGAGCACCTTCTGCACCTCCATCAGCTTCTGCTTTTCCAGGCCGGTGTTGTAGTGCCCGGACTGCGGGCAGTACTTACAGTCTTCGGGGCAGGCACCGGTCTTGATCGACAGCAGGGTTGAGACTTGCACCCGGTTGGCGTCGAAATGCGCACGGTGTACAGCCTGGGCGTTGAAGATCAGGTCGTTGAACGGCTGTTGGAACAGCGCCTTGACCTCGGCCAGGGACCAGTCGTGACGTGTTGTTGCAGTTGTACTGGCGCTCATCGGCGTTTCCTTGTTTAGGCTCTAGCAGGCGCCGGGCAAGGAGAACGCCCGCGCTTCACGGATAGCCGAAATAGTCAGGGAAGGCCCATGAACTGTCAACTTAAGCTTAAGAAGCTGGTCTACAACTGGTCACTAGTTAACCAAATATGCGCACTATGCGGTGCCACTGCGCTCCAGCCCTACGCGCTATGCGAGCCATGTGAACAACAACTGCCCTGGCTGGATGATGACCACTGCTCACGGTGCGCCCTGCCTCTGGCCATGGCAGGCATGGAATGCGGACAGTGCAACCGCAGGCCGCCAGCATTCGAACGGGTTCTGGCACCCTGGCATTTCACATTTCCGGTGGACACCCTGATCAGTCGGTTCAAGCACAACCGTCAGTGGCCGCTGGGACGCCTGATGGCTGAGATTGCCGGTCATGCGCTGAGCCATCACTATGCCGAAGGCCTGCCCCGCCCCGACGTGCTGCTTGCTGTACCCCTGACACGGCGCCGACTGCGTGAACGGGGGTTCAACCAGGCTGCGATGCTGGCGCGTTGGTGGTCAAGGCAACTGGCAGTGCCCTTCGTCGAACACCTGCTGGTACGCACCCGCCACACCACGGCCCAGCAGCATCTGAGCGCCAAGGCTCGATGGCGCAACCTGCGTCAGGCGTTCGCCGTATGCGGTGGCCTGCACGGCCAGCATGTCGCGCTCGTCGATGATGTACTGACCACCGGCGCGACGGCGCAGGCTGTTGCACAGGTCCTGCGCAAGGCAGGTGCCGCACGTGTAGACGTCTACTGCCTGGCACGCACACCCAAGCCCGGCTATGCATGAGCGTGCAGGCCAGTGGCGGCGACGCAGTGGTACGCTACGCCCACCCCGTACACTGGCCCATCACCGAACCGGTCGGATGCCCATGCCCTTACCTGCCCCACTGACCCATCACATTACCCGCCGCCCACAGCGCGTGGCCCTCTTGCAGCACATTGCCGAGCAGGGCTCCATCACCCGCGCCGCCAAGGCTGCCGGCATGAGCTACAAAGCTGCCTGGGATGCGATCGATGAACTCAACAACCTGGCCAGCAGCCCCTTGGTAGAGCGCAGCACTGGCGGGCGCGGCGGCGGCGGTGCACGCCTGTCTGCCGAAGGCGAACGGGTGCTGCGGCTGTATCAGCGCCTGCAAGCCTTGCAAGCTCAGTTGCTCGAAGCCACCGATGATGTGAGCGACCTTGACCTGCTCGGTCGCCTGATGCTGCGCACCAGCGCCCGGAATCAGCTGCAAGGCCAGGTCAGCGCCCTTCATCGCGTGGGGTGGCATGACCGGGTCGGCCTTGCACTGAGTGGGGGGCTGCAGATCGAAGCCTTGATCACTCATGACAGCACCGAGCGCCTTGGGCTGACCTTGGGCACGACGGTGGTGGCCTTGCTCAAGGCAGGTTGGGTGCGCCTGCTGGGCCACAGCGACGAGGCGGATCAACAGCACAATTGCCTGCAGGTGACCGTGGACTCGATTCTGACGGGCACCGATGGCCCCCACGAGGTGCGCCTTGCGCTTGGCAATGGTCAGACCCTGTGCGCCTTCGCCGAACCGGCCTGGCTGGCAGAGCACCAGGTGACCGTTGGCAGCGCCCTGCGTGCGCAGTTCTCGGCCGCCGATGTGGTGATTGGTATCCCGGCCTGACCTGTAACGGCGTTTGGCACATGGCCGAGTGCCCTGCGGCGCCTCGGTGGCCAACGCGGTAACATGGGGGCCACGCTGCCTACCGCCGGAGTCATCATGTCCCACCCGTTCGCCACACTCACCCCCGACTTGGTGCTCGACGCCGTGGAATCATTGGGGTTTCTCAGCGATGCGCGGGTATTGGCACTCAACAGCTATGAAAACCGCGTCTACCAAGTGGGCATCGAGGGCGAGCAGCCCTTGATCGCCAAGTTCTATCGACCCGGTCGCTGGAGCGATGCAGCCATCGTCGAAGAACACCGCTTCACGGCCGAATTGGCCGGCTGCGAAGTGCCGGTGGTAGCGCCCCTGCAGCATCAAGGCAACACGCTGTTCGAACACGGCGGCTTTCGCTTTACGCTGTTCCCGCGCCGTGGTGGGCATGCCCCTGAACCCGGCAACCTCGATCAGTTGTACCGCTTGGGCCAGTTGATCGGACGCCTGCATGCCGTGGCTGCCAGCCGGCCGTTCGAACACCGGGAAGCGTTGGCTGTGGATAACTTCGGGCACGCCTCACTGGACACACTGCTAAAAGGCGGGTTCGTGCCCCGGGAACTGTTGCCCGCCTTCGAATCGGTCGCGCGCGATGTACTGGCTCGAGTGGAAGCCATCTATGCCCGCACCCCGCACCAGGTCATCCGCCTGCACGGTGACTTGCACCCGGGCAACCTGATGCACCGCGACGAGATCTACCATGTGGTTGACCTGGACGACTGCCGCATGGGCCCTGCGGTACAGGACCTGTGGATGATGCTGGCAGGCAATCGGGATGAGCGTCAGGGCCAGTTGGCCGAGCTGGTCGAGGGCTACAACGAATTTCACGACTTCGACCCGCGTGAGCTGGCGTTGATCGAGCCGCTGCGTGCCCTGCGTCAACTCCACTACAGTGCCTGGCTGGCGCGTCGCTGGGACGATCCGGCATTTCCGCCCAGCTTCCCGTGGTTCGGTCAGCCTAGATACTGGGGTGATCAGATTCTGGCGCTGCGTGAGCAAATGGCCGCCCTCGATGAAGCCCCACTCAAGTTGTTCTAGATCGACCGTCGGCGCTGTCTACAATAGCTGCCGTTAATCAGCATCTTAAGCAAGGACTCTGCATGCACGCTGCAAACCCGCGTCGCGGGTATCTACTGGGCCTGAGTGCCTACATCATCTGGGGCCTGTTCCCCCTGTACTTCAAAGCCATCCAAAGCGTCCCCGCCGTGGAGATCATCGTCCACCGTGTGCTGTGGTCAGCGCTGTTCGGCTCGATACTGCTCGCCTTCTGGAAACACCCCGGCTGGTGGCGCGACCTGCGCGACAACCCGCGGCGCTTGGCCATCCTGGCATTGAGCGGCACATTGATCGCAGCCAATTGGCTGACGTATGTCTGGTCGGTGAACAACGGACGCATGCTCGAGGCCAGCCTTGGCTACTACATCAACCCGCTGATCAACGTGCTGCTCGGCATGCTGATTCTCGGCGAGCGCTTGCGCCGTTTGCAGTGGCTGGCGGTCGGCCTGGCCGCGCTCGGCGTCATGCAACAGGTCTGGCAGGTGGGCAGCCTGCCCTGGGTATCCTTGGCACTGGCGCTGACCTTCGGGTTCTACGGGCTTATTCGCAAGCAAGCCCCCGTGGCGGCCCTGCCCGGCCTGGTTGTCGAGACCTGGATGCTGGTACCGCTGGCGCTTGGGTGGTTGCTGCTGCACCCCGGCGCGATGAGCGCGCAAGGTGAGTTCTATACCACAAGCGAGGCCTTGTGGCTGATGGCTGCAGGCCCCGTGACACTGGTGCCGCTGGTGTGTTTCAACGCTGCCGCACGGCATCTGCCCTACACCACGCTGGGCTTTCTGCAATACCTGGCGCCAACGCTGGTCTTGCTCCAGGCCATCTGGCTGTTCGACGAGCATCTATCCCCAAGCACGCTTACGGCATTCATGTTCATCTGGGCAGGGCTGGCGTTGTACAGCGTCGATGCGTGGTGGAGTTTGCGTAAAAGTCGCTGATCAAAAAACGATCATGTCTCTGTACGCCTTGATATACATGGCCTGCAGAGACATCTCCAGAGCTTATCCACACCCTCGTCCCCGCCGTTTGTGCACAACCCCTCTGCATTGATCAATTTTCGATCAAATCTCTGCAGCCCTTGCAAGCCGGGCGCTGGGGCCCGATAGCCCCAGCTTATCCACAAGGCCGTCCTCTCTAAATCGGGATAACCTCTGCCAGAGTCTGCGGCAGTGGCGAGCCGCATTTACTCATCCGCGCGCAACCGCAACTCCACCATCAAGTCATCGGCCAGCGCTTCCAGACGTTGCTGCAGCTGCTCCAGCGGCAGGGACGCGGGTAATGCCAGAAGGGCCTCGGCATGAAACAGGGGTTCGTTGCTCATCGGTGCCGGGCGTACCTCTGTGGCAATCCGTTCGACGTTCACATTCAGCTCGGCCAGCACACGGGTGATATCCCGCACGATCCCTGGCCGGTCGTTACCTACCAGCTCCATGCCAAAGGGTTTGGATGCATGGGCAGGCTCGCTGCCACTTTCGGCCAGTTGCACGCGAATGCCGTGTGCGGACAATGCCCCGAGCGCGTCCACCAACGCGTCATACCGATCCGCCGGCACTGCCACCCGCAGGATGCCGGCAAATTGCCCAGCCATGCGCGACATGCTGCTTTCCAGCCAGTTACCCTCGAAGTCGGCGATGCACTGGGCGATCCGCTCGACTTGGCCGGCCTTGTCCGGGGCGATCACGGTGAGCACAAGATGTTCCACGGAATGTTCCTCGAGTGGGGTTCAGGCCATACAGCGCCAAGGTGTCGCCACAGTATAGGCAAGGCGCGTCAACCTGCCGCAGGGCAATCCTCCTTATAAATCGTGTACTGTTTTTAGATTTATCTGGAACAATCACTCCGTTTTTTGCGAACATGGCGCTTCCTTGCAGGATCCTGTGCGACCAACAGGTCGCCTGACGGCGCTTTTAGTCTGATAGTGCCCAGCCGGCTGCTTCATGTAGTATCCGTGGGCGCGGACTACACAACGTCGTTTGAAGGTCTGTCGAGGCGCCTGTGAAGAATGCACGTTGCTTGCTGTCAGGCAGGCAAACCGCACCCAGCCGCGTCCGGGCTTGTACCGGAGGCATGCACTGGTGCCGTGCGAGGAGAAGCGCTACAGGCTCAATACAAAAGAGCGAAATAGCTGAGCAGAGTGAGGCAAGCAATGACTGGATACGTTCAAGTCGGTGGCCTTCAGGTCGCCAAAGTCCTGTACGACTTCGTGAACAACGAAGCCATCCCCGGAACCGGCATCATCGCCGAGCAGTTCTGGGCAGGTGCTGAAAAGATCATCAACGACCTCGCTCCAAAGAACAAAGCCCTCCTCGCCAAGCGCGACGAGCTGCAAGCCCAGATCGACGCCTGGCACCAGGCCCGCAAAGGCCAGGCCCACGACGCCCCGGCCTACAAGGCTTTCCTTCAGGAAATCGGTTACCTGCTGCCACAAGCCGACGATTTCCAGGCCACTACGCAAAACGTGGACGAAGAAATCGCCCACATGGCCGGTCCGCAGTTGGTGGTACCGGTCATGAATGCACGCTTTGCCCTGAACGCCGCAAATGCCCGCTGGGGCTCGCTGTACGATGCGCTCTACGGCACCGACGCCATCAGCGAGGAAGGCGGCGCCGAAAAGGGGCAAGGCTACAACAAGGTACGTGGCGACAAAGTGATCGCCTTCGCCCGTGCCTTCCTCGACGAAGCGGCACCACTGGCTGCTGGCTCGCACGTCGACTCCACGGCCTATCGCATCGAGGCCGGCCAGTTGGTCGTCACCCTCAAAGGCGGCAGCAACACGGGCCTGCGTGACGACGCCCAACTGGTCGGGTTCCACGGCGACAGCAACGCCCCCACTGCCGTGTTGCTCAAGCACAATGGCCTGCACTTCGAAATCCAGATCGATGCCAGTACCCCGGTGGGCAGCACCGATGCCGCAGGCGTCAAGGACATCCTGATGGAATCGGCACTGACCACCATCATGGACTGCGAAGACTCCGTGGCGGCAGTCGACGCCGACGACAAAGTGATCGTGTATCGCAATTGGCTGGGGCTGATGAAAGGTGACCTGGCCGAAAGCGTCAGCAAGGGCGGCAAGACGTTCACCCGCACCATGAACCCCGATCGCGAGTACGCAGCGCCGAACGGGGGCAGCGTCACGCTGCATGGTCGCTCGCTGCTGTTCGTACGCAACGTGGGTCACCTGATGACCAACCCGGCCATCCTCGACGCGCAGGGTAACGAAGTCCCGGAAGGTATCCAGGACGGTCTGTTCACCAACCTCATGGCGCTGCACAACCTCAACGGCACCACCAGCCGCCGCAATACCCGTACCGGCAGTGTGTACATCGTCAAGCCGAAGATGCATGGCCCGGAGGAAGTGGCGTTCGCCGCCGAGATATTCAGCCGGGTCGAAGACCTGCTGGGTATGCAGCGCAATACCGTCAAGGTCGGCATCATGGACGAAGAGCGCCGCACAACGGTCAACCTCAAGTCCTGCATCAAGGCCGCTGCCGAGCGCGTGGTGTTCATCAATACGGGCTTCCTCGATCGCACGGGCGACGAAATCCATACCTCCATGGAGGCAGGCCCGGTCGTGCGCAAAGGCGCCATGAAGAACGAGAAGTGGATCGGCGCCTATGAGAACAACAACGTCGATGTAGGCCTTGCCACCGGCCTGCAAGGGCGTGCGCAGATCGGCAAGGGCATGTGGGCCATGCCCGACCTGATGGCCGCCATGCTGGAGCAGAAGATCGCTCACCCGCTGGCCGGTGCCAATACCGCGTGGGTGCCTTCGCCGACGGCAGCCACCCTGCACGCCCTGCACTACCACAAGGTGGATGTGCAGGCGCGCCAGCGCGAGCTGGCTTCGCGCACACCGGCTTCGGTCGATGACATCCTGGCCATTCCGCTGGCGACCAACCCCAACTGGTCGGACGAGGAAATCCGCAACGAGCTGGACAACAATGCCCAAGGCATCCTGGGCTACGTGGTGCGCTGGATCGATCAGGGTGTGGGTTGCTCCAAAGTGCCCGACATCAACAACGTGGGGCTGATGGAAGACCGCGCCACCTTGCGCATTTCCGCCCAGTTGCTGGCCAACTGGCTGCGACATGGTGTAGTCAGCCAGGAGCAGGTGCTCGAAAGCCTCAAGCGCATGGCGGCAGTGGTCGACAAGCAGAACGCCAACGACCCGCTGTATCGCCCGATGGCGGGCAACTTCGACGACAACGTTGCCTTCCAGGCGGCAGTCGAGCTGGTGCTCGAAGGTGCCAAGCAGCCTAACGGCTACACCGAGCCTGTGCTGCATCGCCGTCGCCGTGAGTTCAAGGCACGCAACGGGATCTGAACGACCGGCGTATAGCGTGAGCTGCTTGCAGCGTTGATCGGCGGGGCCTTCGGGCCCCGCTTGCACATCAGGCCAGCTTCAATTCGCGCTTCACCAGTTCGAGCAGTTTCGCCAGGTCGACGGGCTTCAACAGAAAGTCCACAACCCCCAGGTGCATGACATCAACGGCCTCTTTCACATCGGTATCGCCTGATACCACGATGATCGAAAGCGCAGCCCGGTCCGCTTCCTGCATCTCGCGCACCTTGTGGATAAGGTACAGCCCATCCTCGGGCTGCATCCGCAGGTCGGTGATCATCAGCGCGATGCGAGGCTCCCAATGGAGCTTGAACAGCGCCTCCTGGGCGCCATCGGCCGTCATGCCGTCGATACCCTTGCTTTTGAGATACAACATCAAGGCTTCGCTGTTGACCGGATTATCGTCGACCACGAGCACTACCGGCCGGGCAGGCGGCGGCGCACTCACAGCAGCGAGTGCCGCACGCTCTGCGTCGCTCAAGATGTCGGTGTGCTCGGACATGGTCGTCTCGTATCCATTCGCTCTACTGGTAAGACCGCAGATTCTCCGACACACAATTTACCTTTCGTCGGATTATTGACGTGTTCGTGCCCTAGACTTACGTCCAATGGGCACCACGCCCTCTGCAGGCCGACCATGAATGCCGAAAACAACAAAGCCGACCCTATAGATAGATATATATAGTTCGGCGTAGCGATACGGTCAGGTCGATGAGCAAAAAAGACGCCTACCAGCAAGCGGGTAGAACGGCAGTGCTGCAAAACATCCAGGGCACCCTGCAATTCCTGCAGCGCTTTGCGCCCTTCAACCAGATGGAGCAGAGCCATCTGGCCTACTTGGTCGAGCAGTGCCAGCTGCGCTTCTACGCCAGCGGCGAAAGCATCATCAAGCCAAGCGACGGGCCGGTCGAGCACTTCTACATCGTCAAGCAGGGCCGCGTGGTTGGTGAGCGGCAGCACCTGGTCAAACCCGGCGTCGAAACCACGTTCGAGATTACCCACGGCGAGTGTTTTCCACTGGCAGCCTTGCTCGGCGAGCGAGCCACGCGTACGGAGCACCTGGCCGGTGACGACACTTTCTGCCTGCAACTGAACAAGGCGGCATTCATCCGCGTCTTTTCCCTTTCCGAGGTGTTCCGCGATTTCGCCTTGCGAGGGGTCAGCAGTCTTCTGGATCAGGTCAACCAACAGGTCCGTCAACAGGCGGTGCAAACCCTGGGCACCCAGTATTCCCTCAATACACCGCTAGGCGAATTGGCCATGCGTCACCCCGTGGCCTGCGCCCCCGAGACACCGCTGCGCGAAGCCGTGCGGCTGATGCATGAGCAGCAGGTTGGCTCGATCGTGATCGTCGATGGGCAGCGCCAGCCGACGGGCATTTTCACCTTGCGCGATCTGCGCCAGGTGGTTGCCGCAGCCGATGCCGATCTGGGTGCACCCATTGCACGGCACATGACCGCCGCACCGTTCTACCTGAGCCCCCAGGCGAGTGCCTTCGATGCGGCCATGGCGATGACCGAGCGGCATATCGCGCACGTGTGCCTGGTGGAGAGCGGGCGGTTGTGTGGGGTGGTGTCCGAGCGCGATCTGTTTTCCCTGCAGCGGGTGGACCTTGTGCACCTGGCGCGTACCATTCGTCATGCGCCGCGCCTGGACACGCTTGTTTCCCTGCGAGGCGAAATCAGTCAGTTGGTCGAGCGCATGCTCGCCCACGGTGCCTCCTCTACGCAGATCACCCAGATCATCACCTTGCTCAACGACCACACGGTATGCCGGGTCATCGAACTGGCGCTGGCAGAACGTGGCGATCCGGGGGTGCCGTTCAGTTGGCTCTGTTTTGGCAGTGAAGGGCGGCGCGAGCAGACCCTGCACACCGACCAGGATAACGGTATCCTCTTCGACGCAGCCGATGACACCGAAGCGCAGGCCATCCGGGCGCGGCTGCTACCGTTGGCGCAGTACATCAACCAATGCCTGGCGCAGTGCGGTTTTACCCTGTGCAAGGGCAATGTCATGGCCGGCAACCCTGCGCTATGCCTGTCCCACAGTGAGTGGTCACGGCGCTTTGCCGGCTTCGTGCGTGACGCAAGCCCGGAGAACCTCCTGGGCTCGAGCATCTACTTCGACCTGCGAGTAGTCTGGGGCGACGAACACACGTGCGAGGCGTTGCGCAGCACATTGCTGACGCAGATAGCCGACAACCGTATCTTCCAACGCATGCTGGCTGACAACGCCCTGCGCCAACGCCCGCCTGTGGGGCGTCTGCGCGACTTCGTGCTGACACGCCAGGGCACTGACAAGGCTGGCACCCTGGACCTCAAGGTTCAGGGCCTGACGCCCTTCGTCGATGGCGCACGTGTGCTGGCGCTGGCCCATGGGATCGGTGCTTGCAATACCCTGGAGCGCATCCGCCAACTGGTGGTCAAGGGTGTGATCGATCCCCTGGACGGCGCCGCCTACGAAGAGGCGTACCATTTCATCCAGCAGACCCGCATGCAGCAACATCAACGCCAGGCACGCGACAACCTGGCCTACTCCAACCGCCTGGACCCAGACAGCCTCAACCACTTGGACCGGCGCATCCTGCGCGAGTCGTTGCGCCAGGCTCAGCGGCTGCAAAGCAGCCTGGCCATGAGGTACCAGCTGTGAGCTTCTTCGCATGGCTGCGCCCCCAAGCTCCGCAACTGGCGCTTTCGCAGCGCGAACGCCTGGCGGCCTTGCCCCTACCCACCGCGCTTGGCACCTGCACCCTGCGCGAGCAGCGCTGGGTGGTACTTGACCTGGAAACCAGTGGCCTGAACACCAACCGCGATCAAGTCCTGTCCATAGGCGCAGTGGCCATCGAGGACGGGGCAGTGGACTTCTCGCAGCAGTTCGAGCGGACCCTGTACCGACCTGAGCAGAAGACCAACCCCAGCGTCCTGATACACGGCCTGGGCCCAAGCGCCCTGGCAGCGGGCTGCGACCCAGGGCACGCACTGCTTGACCTGCTCGAGTTCATTGGCACCAGCCCGGTGCTGGCTTTCCATGCGCCGTTCGATGAGCGCATGCTGGCACGGGCCCTCCGACAGAGCCTGGGTCATCGTCTGCAAATACCCTTCCTCGATGTGGCCGAGCTGGCACCCATGCTCAATCCCGACACGGTGTTGCGAGAAGCCGGTCTCGATGACTGGGTAGCGCGTTTCGAGCTGCAGGTACAAGCGCGTCATCACGCCAGCGCCGACGCACAGGTGACCGCAGAGCTGGCGTTGATTCTCTTGAGCCAGGCGCGCCGCCAGCACATCCAGAGCCCGGCGCAACTTGAGCAATGCCTGCAGAACTGGCGACGTCGGATGGCCCAGCGCCACGGCCTATAGGCAACGGGTCAGGCAGCCGGCCCTTACTACGTGATGGCGGTAGCGGGCTAGCACGCATGCCCCTGCCATATCGCCCAGGCTCGCGATCTCTCTAAAGGAGTTCGCACCATGTCATCCGTCTCACCCTTGCAACATTTCGAGTCATTCGACGCTGAAATCACTGCCCTACTGGCTCCCCTGCCCTTACCAGACCTGCAGCTTTCACCACTGGCGGGCCGGCAACAATTCTTCGGCGCGCTGGCAGACTACTGGAACCTGCCGGACGAAGCAGGCAGCAACCGCCGTGCTCGGCTCATTGCGCTTCGGCGACAACAGCTTCAGGCCGAAATGGACCTGCGCATCGCTGACGCAACACTGGAGCCTCTGGCAGCATCGCTATTACAGATGTGCCTTGACCAACCCATGTCCTGGACTCGCCAGGGCATCGAAGCGTCCAAGCGCCCACAGCTCTATCGGCTGCTGCTCGATTGCTCAAGACCCAACTGGCGGGCCTACTTGCCCGGCGCCATACTGCTTGTACAAGGCAGTATCGAGGGACAGATGATGACGGGCGATGCGGCCGGCGGCCCAGCCTTGTTATGCAGCCTCTCCCACGGCATCGAAGCGTTCGCCGATGTCCAGAGCCTGCACCTTGAGCTGTGCGAGCGGCTGGATGATCCCCTGCAAAGTCAGCCGATGCTCAAGCTACTGGCGCCTGGTGATGCCGACCGCGCCCATAACGCACAACGACTGCGTTACGACTGGCTGCCCGACGATCTAGTGGAAGTCCAGATTCAGGCCTTGATCGATGCCCAGCGAGCGCGATTGAACGCGGTATGGGGCAGCCAACCCGTGGATCAAACTGGGTTCGCCGAACGCCTGGCAACGGCCGCAGACCTGCTGCCTTGGGTGACCAGCAAGGCAGCGCTGCCGACGCGTTATGGCCTGCTGCTTGAAAAGCACGCTCCTGCCTGGCTCAAGAAGACCTCTACCCAAGGGCTCACGCATATCATGCAGACGATGCAGGAGCTGATCGTGGCCATCGATCAGGCCGCAGCGTCGGGCATTCCTACGCTTGAACAGTTCACCGAACGCAACAGCCTGCTGCAGTGGACCCGCGCTCGCCTCAGCGAGCGATTGAGACTGGACCACCAACTCGATCTGGCACCCGAACAGATCTTCATCAGCGTCACCATTGCCCGTCAGACCGGCCCGGTGATGCCTCCAGCTCAGCCCAGCAGCTATATACCCATCGCTAGCCGGCCGCAGACAGGGGACACCGTGGAGTTGGTCAGGCAAACCTACAGTCTGGATCAGTTGGCGTTGGTGAATGTGGGCTTGCTGGACCTGGACTACTGGCTGACCGCTCGAGTCCACCATAAGGACGAGACAAACATTCAAGGCTTGTCCCCTGCGCAGGCTCGGCAGATGGTCCGTGAGCTCAATGTCGGCGACAGCTATTCACGCTTTCTACGCAGCCACTTGATCGATCTGGAGCAAGGCCAGTGGCGACGGGATGCACATGCGCGAATCAACTGTGCTCGCATGCGGGCTGAAGCCGCCAAAGCCCGCTATGCCGGCCACTTCATGCCCGACCCGCTTGAGCAGGGCTATCGCTGGAGCAGGACCGTGCTCAACTACCCCGACAGCGACTGGCGCCCCCTGGTGCAAGAGAACCGCCTGAGTGTACGGCAGTTGCTGATTGCCGGGCACACCGTACAGGGGGTACTGCTGATCACGCCTGAAACACCGCAAATGCAGCGCTTTCTGGTGTATGCGCCAGATGCACCGGATCGCAGGCCTTGGCGCGAATACGCCAATGCGCGTGCGCTGATCCGATCGCTCCGCGCCAACCCGGATCTACGCACCTACGTGATGGACCGCATACCCTTGGCCCGGCGCAAAACCATCGAGCGCTTGCTGACCAAGGGCGGGCTCGCTCAGCGTCTGAGTCGCCCGGTCATCTCCGGCAATTTTTTGCACGCCTGTTATCTGGCAGAGGTCCGCGCGCTCATGTCGACGGTCGATGCCAGCACTAACACCAAACTGGAGCTGCTGGGCGAGGCCAGCCTGCATGCGTTGTGGATAATACTCGATTTGCTCAGCTTCGTGATTCCGGTACGTGGCCTGGCGCCGTTGGCATTCGCCCGCGCGGTGCTGAGCGTGCTGGACAGCCTTGAAGCGCTGGAAAAGAAAGATCGGGTAGGCGTGCTCAAGCATATGGTGGAGGCTTTTACCCACATGAGCGACGGGGTCAACAGCATCGGCGGCACGACAGTGATCAGGCGCGCCATTCGCGCCATGCCTCCCAACCCACCCTTGATGCTACCGCCTACCTTCCAGGTACGTCCGGACACCGCCAAGTTGCGTTACCGAATCGACGGCATCCATAGCGAAGGCGTGTATGAAAAGCCATCCGAACGTGCGGGACTGGCCCTCTACTACATCCAGGACAAGCAAGGCCGGTACTATCAGGTGGCGTTCGACGGTTATCGCTGGCGTGCCATAGACCCCAGGAAAACCGATGCCTACAGCAAGGTGGCGGTCAGACGGAACGCTGAAGGTGAATGGATCGTCGACTCACCCGTGCTGTGGCACGACGGCCTGCCAGACCTCAACGCATTGCTGGAGCTCTGTCAGCTTCCCGCGCCCCCAGACGGGATCCCACTGGAAGGGGCGAAGGAACTGTACGAAAGCGACGGCCAACCTTACTTGCTCGCCGGTGGCCATGCCTTGCCCGTGCGTGCCCACCTGCTGGCGGATCACTACCATCTGCTGATACCCGGACAGCCCGCTGCGACCACCACCGCATGGGCAATCCTGCGCTGGCACGACGGTCAATGGCGTATACGCGTGCGCCAACCGGGGCGAAGCAGCGACTGGCTGGCACTGCCTGCCGCTTATGCCGTCACTGTAGGCAGCACCTGATCCAGCCGTTGGTACAAGGCACTCTCAGCCGGCCAGTTGCGAAGTAGCCTCGCCCGGTCCCGAGCGAAAGCCGGCGCGAAGCTGCCCTGGCTACCGTGCTGGCACATGGCGTCCAGGTCGATCAGCGACCACCGGCCCCGCTCCCAGAACAGGTTGTGCCCCTTGAAGTCACCGTGGCTGATGCGCTCGCGGATCAGCTGTTGCATGAGCTGCACCAAGGCCTCCACCTGTTCGGCCGGCGCATCGCCCTGCTCGACGAAGGGGGCAAAGCATTCGATGAGGTCGGGGCCGTCGATGTAGTCGGTCACCAGGTAGGCGCGCGTGCGCAAACCCAGTACTCGCTGCTCCAGCACCGCCAGCGGGCGCGGGGTAGCGATGTCGAGAAACGACAGGCGATGCCCTTCGATCCACGAGTGCCAGGCCCTGCTCGGTCGCCAGAAGCGCTTGAGCCAGTGGAGGGTGTTCTTGATGTTGTAGCGTTTGATGACAAGCTTGCGGCCATCCACCTCGACCCGTGCCACGCTGGCTGCGCCGCCAGTCTTGTACAGGTGCCCACGGTCGATCAGCTCATCCGCCTGCTCAAGCACCGGCAACAGGGCCTGGGCCTCGCTACGGACCACAGCCCGCAGGCTCGTCAGGCTGCGCTCCACACTGAACAGGCTGCAATCGCGGCCGGCCTTGTTCAGGAAGTCGCGTTGGCGCCAGACGCGGATCTTGTCTATGTGCTTCTGCAACGCCTCCATCGGCAATGCATGCTCGGCATTGGCCAACAGGTAATGCACCAGCAGCTCCTCGGTGTACGGCTCCAGGCGCTTGGGTAGCTGCGCGAAGAACACACCAAGGTTTTCCAGCACGCGAGGGCGAGAAAGCTGCTGGCCTGGCGTTTCAGCCTTGATACCGGCCCCATCGATCAGGTACAGCTTGCCTGCATGACGCAGCAGGTTGTCCAAGTGCAGGTCCTCCTGCCACAGCCCCTGCTTGTGCATCTGCGCCACAGCCGCCAGGGCCTCGCCCAGCACCTGCTGCTGCTCGTCGGCGAGCACAGGCAGGTGCTCGACCGCCGCCCAGGCATCGGCCAGGCTTTGCGCGCCATCGAGGTACTCGAACAACAGCCAGCCGCCCTCACCCTCCACCAGGCCATCGGCGAGCAGCACCGGCGTAGTCAGCCCCTGCGCGGCGAGCAGCTTCACGCCTTGCAGCTCACGCTGGAACTGGCGCGCGGCATTGCTGCCCACCAGCAATTTGGCCAGTACCGGCCTGCCACGCCATACCCCGGCCCCCACATAACGCTGGCCCGGCAGCACGCGCAGTAGACTGAGCAACTGCAGCTCGGCGCTACCGGCGGCATCGGCGAGGT
The DNA here is from genome assembly GCF_022699445.1 of Pseudomonas sp. I3-I5. Classification (NCBI taxonomy): domain Bacteria; kingdom Pseudomonadati; phylum Pseudomonadota; class Gammaproteobacteria; order Pseudomonadales; family Pseudomonadaceae; genus Pseudomonas; species Pseudomonas sp. I3-I5. The sequence goes on from NZ_CP093940.1 coordinate 4,277,938, forward strand.
TGATGGCAAGCGGCAGCGATGGGCTGCGCCCTGTGTCCTTCAGCTCGGAAAGCTGCATCAGCGAGCCTCCTTGTGATGACGGCGTTGTACCAGGCGGTTGACCCAGGTTTGGACCAGCGTGCTGTCGATGGGTTGTGCGAGGTAGGCTGCCAGCAATGTGCGTATCTCGCCGTCGCTCCATACCGGTGCCCGGCGCAGCAAGGGCTCGAGGTCCTTGAGGCGGTCGCGCATGCCGAAGAGCAAGGGCCGGGTCTTCTCCAGGTCGATCAACTGCGCCTCCCAGCCTTCTTTGCGCTTACGCAGGAAGATGTGCTTGGGGTAGAAGCAACCATGTACCTGCCCAGCACCGTGCAGCGTGCGCGCCAACTGACCGCAGGCCTGGAGCATGCCATCGCGTACCGATGCATCGAGTTCGGGCCATTGCAGCAACTGGCTGTCGAGGTCGCGCCAGTCGTCCAGCGCGCGGGTCATCAACAGTGCCCGGTGCTTGCCACCTTGCTTGCGCTCACCGTAGAACACTGCCTCCAATGCAGGAATGTGCAGCTTCTGATAGCGAACGATATTGCGAAATTCGCGAGCGAAGGTCGGCTCGCCAAAGGGCTTGTGCAGGCTACGGGTAAGGTAGTCGCTCTGGCGCTTGAGGTAATACCCTTTGCCCTCGAGTTCCAGGCGGTACACGCTGCTCCAGCCGCCGCGGCCGGTATTGGGCTCGTCCACCGCGTCGAGTTCGAGCGCCCACAGCGCCTCGAAGTCGTCCAGGCCATGGCGCTGGAGCAACGCACGGTCTGCGCTGGCCATATAGTCGGTCATTCCCTTCCCTCGAAAAAGCCCAGCACCTGACGAATGCGCTTCTTGTCACGGGCATTGAGCCGGTCGCGGCCTCGGTACTGCAAGTAAAAGCGCAGGCGCTGGGTTGCCGAAAGGTGGTACTTGGCGACCTTGTCCAGGCAGGCCAGGTCCTTGATCAGGCGATGGCGCCACATGAACCCACGCCAGAAGTCACCCGTGGGGCAATCGATGAAGAACAGCGTCCCTTGGTCATCGACCAGCAGGTTGCGCCACTTCAAATCGTTATGGGCGAAGCGATGCTCGTGCATGACCCGGGTGTGGCGTGCCAGCTGGCGGCTGATGTGGTCCACCCAGGCGCGATCGGCCAGGCGGGCATCGTTGCGGTCGGCCAGTGCCGAGAGGTCCTCGGTGTTGGGCAGCTCGCGGGTGATCATTGCGCCACGGCCGAACGCCAGGCCATTGCGTTCGAGCCCCCAGGCGACCACATCGGCCGTGGGGATGCCCCACTTGGCGAACTGCTTGAGGTTCTGCCATTCAGCCTTGATACGTGGGCGACCCAGGTAGCGGCGCATGTGCTTGCCAGCACCGGTGTAGCGCTTGACGTAATAGTTGACGCCTTCACGCTCGACACGCACCACTTCGCTGAGCGGATCCCGGGTCAGGCGTTCGCCCTGAAGGGCGAATACCGCCTCGAGGCTGCCGAAATCATTCGCCAGGTGCGCGTAACCTGGCGCCAGTGTCCAACTGGCCATCAGAGTGCATCCCCATAGCGTTGTTTACGGTCGTAGAGTTTCTGCGCCTTGCGCTCAAGCCAGGCGAGCAGTGCAGCTTCGTCCTTCATGACCTGACGCAGCGGGCGCTGGAAGTAGCTGCGCAGAAAACGCAGTTTGTCGCGTTGGGTCAGGCCAATGTCCAGGGCTGAGAAATACAGGGCAGCCAGGTCCTTGTTGCGCCAGCGGCGGCTGATGGCTGGGCGGGTCTGGGCGCGGTGCAGGTCGATCACCGACAACTTGAAATCATCGGCCGTCACGGGCCGGTCGGTGTGCAGCAGGAAGTGACAGATGTAGCAGTCCCGGTGGTTGACGCCGGCACGGTGCATGCCACCGGTCATCTCGGCCACGCGCGTGATCAGGGCACGTTTGAGGCGTGGCGCAGGCGGCTGCCTGATCCAGTCGATGCTGAAGTCTTCCAGGCTGACGGTCGGCGCCAGTTCCTCGGTGATGATGAACGAATGCTGAGTGGCCGGGTTGCCGCCCCGCTCACCGAAAGCCACGGCCGTCATGGTTGGCACGCCAACCTGGTGCAGGCGCTCGATGGCCTGCCACTCCTGGCCGGCGCCCAACACCGGCAACTTGGCCGTGAGCAGGTTCTTGAAGATCTCGCCCCAGCCAATGCCGCGGTGGATCTTCACGAAAAAGCCTTCGCCGGCGACCTCCGTACGCAGGGTGCGGCGCCCCTCGAGCTCCCGATAGACTTCGCCCTGCAGCGCTTCTACCGCCTCGAAGGCATCGCGCCCAGCCCAAAGCCGCTTGAAGGGCTCTGCCACGATCAATTTCATGCCCCCTCCTGCCCTAGGATTACATCGGCGGCACGCTGCGGCATGCTGTAAAGGTCGGCCGTGTCGGCAAATGCCAGGCCGTTGCGCGACCAATCGGCCCGCGCCGCGGGGTCATCGAGCATACGCTGCAGGTAGCGGTTAAGCTGCTCCTGCTCGAACGGCTCGTCCAGCACCAAACCGCAGTCGGCCTCGGCGATGTAGTGGGCATAGCCGCACACGTGCGAAACCAGCACCGGCAGGCCGGCGACCAGGGCTTCAAGCAGCACGGTGCCTGTGTTCTCGTTGTAAGCCGGGTGGATCAGCAGGTCGGCGCCCAGCAGGAAGCGTGGGATATCGCTGCGCCCCTTGAGAAACTGCACCTGGTCGCCCAGGCCCAGCGTCGCGCTCTGCAACTGGAAGACCTTAGGGTCGTCCTGGCCGATCACCAGCAACCGGGTGCGCTTGCGCAAGGGCGCGGGCAATGCCGCCAACGCCTTGAGGCTGCGGTCCACGCCCTTGGTCTTGAAACCGGAACCGATCTGCACGATCAGCAACGCATCCTCGGCCAGGTCGAACTCCTTGCGCAGGTCGGCGCGAATTTCAGCAGCGTTGGGCGGCGCCCGACGATCCTGGGAAATGCCCGGTGGCAGCAGGTGAAAACGCTCGACCGGGGTGCCGTAGTGCTTGATGAACAGCGGCTGCTGCACCTCGGAAATCATCAGGATCTGGGTGCCGGCATCCTTGGCGAACACCGCCCGCTCGTATTCGGCGAAATGCCGATAGCGGCCCCAGCGGCGGTACAGGTCGCTGCGCAGGTTCTGCGCCTTGTCCTCAAAGCAGCCGTCGGCGGCGTAGTACACATCCAGCCCTGGCATCTTGTTGAAACCGATGAGCCGGTCTACCGGGCGCTTGGCCAGGTCGGCCTGCATCCAGGCGGTGAGTTTCTCGTTGCGCCGGTGATTGAAGATCGCCTTGACCGGCGCCACCAGCACTTCGAAGCCCGGCGGAATGTCGCCCTCCCAGATCAGTGTGTAGACCCGGATCTGGTGGCCGCGCTGCTGGCACTCCAGGGCTATGCGCATGAAGTCGCGCTGCAGACCGCCAAAGGGGAAGTATTTGTAAAGTACGAAAGCCAGTTGCATCAACGGACATCCTCAGCCAGCAGCAGCGCGCTCAGGCGGCTCGCTACATGCTCGGGATTCAGGCGAGTGAAACACAATGGCCACTCGCGGTTCAGATCGTACCGGCGCAGGTCTTCGGCGCTCGGTTTGTAGGTGCACTTCTTCTGCAAGCAGGGTGCGCACGGCCAGTCACTGGCCTGGTGGATCTGGGTCCGTCCATAGGCGCCGGTCAGGCCCGGATTGGTAGGGCCGAACAGCGAAAGCGTCGGTACATCGAGGGCTGCCGCCAAATGGCCCAGGCCGGTATCGACGGCGACGCAGGCCTTTGCAGCGGCCAGCACACGTGCGACGCCGGCCAGGTTCAACTTGGGCAGTACCTGGCAATGGTTCAAGCCTTGGGCGATGCGCTCGGCCCGGGCCTTCTCGGCCGGGTTGCCCCAGGGCAGGCGCACTTCCAGCCTGCGCCGGCCCATGCGCTCGGCCAGCTCGCGCCAGTAGGCCTCGGGCCAGTGCTTGGTGGTCCAGGTGGTCCCGTGCAGGAAAACCACATAGGGCGCTGCCGGCGGCAACTGCAAGCGCTCAAGGTCCAGGCCGTAACGGCCAATGCCCTCGGGCAGGTCATAGGCCAGCGCCATGGCGAACAGCTGGCGCACGCGCTCGACGGCATGCTGGCCGACCGCAACCGACAGGCGTCGGTCGTAGAAGCGGCTGGCCCAGCCCTCACGGGCCGAATACCGGTCCAGGCCTGCGACCGGCGCCTTCACGTAGCGGGTCAGCCACGCCGACTTGACCAGGCCCTGGGCATCGATCACCAAGTCGTACTGGCGTTCGCGCAGGCGCTGCTTGAAGGCCTTCCACTCGCCGCTGCGAACGGTCTGCCAGAGGTGTTTGCGCCAGCGACGGATGGCCACCGGAATGACCTGATCGACCGCCGGATGCCAGCTGGGTATCTCGGCAAAGCCTTCCTCGACGACCCAGTCGAACCGGATGCCGGGTATGGCATGGGCTGCATCGGTGAGCGCTGGCAGCGTGTGGATCACATCGCCCAGCGAGGACGTCTTGATGATCAGTACCCGCACTTAGTCGACCTCGGTCAGCACGTCGATGATGTTCGCACCGCCCAGACGGGTCAGCGCGGCGATGACCTGACCGGGTTCGAGCAGACGCAGGCAGTTGTAGTGACCGAAGCGGCAGGTGCGATCGAAACAAGGGCTGCATTCGATGCCCAGGCGCACCACCTCGACCTGGCTGGCCAGCGGCGGCGTGAAGCCAGGCGATGTCGAGCCGTATACGGCGACCAGCGGGCGATTGAGCGCCGCCGCCACATGCATCAACCCGGAATCGTTGGAGACCACAGCGTCTGCGCAGGACATCAGGTCGATCGCCTCGGCCAGGGAGGTTTCACCGGCCAGGTTCACGGACTCTTCGCGCAGGCCAGGGATCAGCCGTTCGCGGATCTGCTCACCCACTGGGTGATCACTTTTCGAGCCGAACAGCCAGACCTGCCACCCCTGGCGGATCATGGCATCGGCCACGGCGGCGTAGTGCTCGGCCGGCCAGCGCTTGGCTTCGCCGAATTCAGCGCCTGGGCACAGCGCCAGCACCGGACGGTCCAGCTCCAGGCCGAACTTGGCCAGGGCCGCCTCACGGCTGTGTGGCTCGATCTGCAGGCTGGGCTGGGGGTAGGTCTTTGGCAGCTCGGCGCCCGGGGCATAGGCCAGGGCCATGAAGCGCTCGATCATCAGCGGGTAACGCGCTTTGTCCAGCTTGCGGACATCGTTGAGCAAACCGAAACGCATTTCGCCACGCCAGCCGGTGCGCTTGGGGATACCGGCAAAGAACGGCACCAGCGCCGATTTCAGCGAATTGGGCAACAAGATGGCCTGGTCGTACTGACCACTGAGCGACTTGCCGAGGCGCCGCCGCGTGGCCAGCTCCAGCGCACCGTGGCCGAGCGGGAAGCTCAAGGCCTGGCGCACCTCGGGCATGCGCTCGAGGATTGGCCGGCTCCATTCGGGGGCCAGCACATCGATCACGCAGTCGGGGTGCTGCTGTTTCAGGCACTGGAACAAGGTCTGCGCCATCACCATGTCGCCGACCCAGCTGGGGCCAATGATCAGTATTCTCATGCTAGGTCCAGAAACGCTCGGGGAGGCGACAGGCTGCGATTCAGCCTGGCCTCCCCTCTTTATATTCAGGCTATGTGGCCGACAGTGTAACACCGGGGCTGCTTCACGCCCCAATCGCGGCGGATCGTCACCCTGACGAGCCGCCGCCACAGGGTTCAGCTCAGGCCGAGCTCGCTCCAGATACGCCGCACCTGGCGGCGCTCATCGACAAACTGCGCTGCATCGATCACCCCGGCCTGCTTCTGCAGCGCCTGGCGGTGAGAGGCAGCGCGAAACGCCTTGTATACCTCGCGCAGCAGCACCGCGTCGGCAGCAGGCATCAACCCCACTTGCTCCAGCTCTTCCAGAATGCGGATGTTATCGGTCCATCGAACCAGGGCCGTATGGTCATGGGACCAGGCCAAAGCGGCGTATTGCACCATAAATTCGATATCGACGATACCGCCCGCATCCTGCTTGATGTCAAAGGGCATACCCGGGTCGAAGGCGTTGGGTGCGGTGCCGGCCACAGTGGCCTTCGTGCCCAGGCTGGCGCGCATCTTGGCGCGCATTTCACTCACTTCGATACGCAGCTTCTCAAGGTCGCGCGGTTGCCCCAGCACGTGCGCCCGCACCTTCTCGAACGCCTGGCCAACCCGCGGGCAACCCACCAGCACGCGCGCGCGGACCAGTGCCTGGTGCTCCCAGGTCCAGGCCTCGCTTTGCTGGTAGCGCTCGAATGCGCCCAGCGAGCTGACCAACAAGCCCGCGGCACCCGAGGGCCGCAGACGCATGTCCACGTCATACAACTGGCCCGAGTTGGTCTGGGTGGTCAGCAGGTGAATGATGCGTTGCCCCAGCCGCGTGAAGAACTGCGCACTGTCGATGGGCTTGGCACCGTCGGTTTCGGCCTGAGGGTCGCCATCGTGGATGAACACCAGGTCCAGGTCCGACCCATGGCCCGTTTCAAGGCCACCGACCTTGCCATAGCCGATGATGACGAATCCCGGGTCGCAGGGGATGCCGTCACTGCCCATGGGTTGACCGTGGCGGGCAACGGTCTGACGCCAGGCCAAGGCAAGCACTTGGTCGAGGATGGCCTCGGCCAGCCACGTCAGGTAGTCGCTGACTTTCATCAACGGCAGGTTGCCACTGATTTCCGAGGCCGCCACGCGCAAGCTGTGCGCCAGCTTGAAGTGACGCAACGCCTCCATTTGCTGCTCCAGATCATCCTCTGGAATGCGCGTGAGGCGCTCGCGCAATTCGCTGGCCAACTCCGGTGCCAGTGGCGGGCTGAACAGGCGGCCTTCATTGAGCAACTCATCGAGCAACAAGGGGTAGCGTGCGATCTGCTCGGCAATCCATGGGCTGGCGGCGCACAGGGTCAGCAGACGGCGCAGGGCACCGGGGTTCTCGGTGAGCAGGACCAGGTAGGCAGAGCGCCGGGCCACGGCTTCGACCAGCGGCAGTACCCGCTCGAGCACCAGGTCGGGGTTCTCGTGCTCGACCGCCTGGGCCAGCAATCGCGGGATGAAGGCATCCAGCCGCTCGCGCCCAAGGCGCTGCATCGAACGCAACTGCGGGCTGGCGCGCAGGGCCGCCAGGCGCCGCAAGGCCTCGCCTGGCAGCGTGAAGCCGGCCTCCTCCAGCTGACGGCCAGCAGCCTCTTCATCCTGGGCCTGCTCCCACAACGGCGACCATTCACCGCCGACCACCAACTCGCCTTCGCTTTCCTCCTCATCGGGATCGGCGATGACCTGCCGGAAGTGCCAGTCGATGCGCTCACGCCACTGACCAAGTTGAGCCTCGAAGGCTTGCCAGTCGGCGTAGCCCAGCATGTAGGCGACTCGGGCCTGATCGGTTTCGTTTTCCGGCAACATTTGCGTCTGGCGGTCGGCGATAGCCTGGATGGCGTGCTCGGTGTAGCGCAGGAATGCATAACCCTCTCGCAGCTCGGTGACCACGGCAGGGGGCAGGTAGCCTTGGCCTTCCAGGGTAGCCAGCACCTTGAGCAAGGGCCGCTGCTGCAAGCTGAGGTCGCGGCCGCCGTGAATCAGCTGGAAGGCCTGGGCGATGAACTCCACTTCGCGAATGCCGCCTGCGCCCAGCTTGATGTTGTCCGCCATGCCCTTGCGCCGCACTTCCTGCTGGATCAGCTGCTTCATGGTGCGCAGGGCCTCGATGGCCGAGAAGTCCAGGTACCGTCGGTAGACGAACGGGCGCAACATTTCCTGCAGCTGGGCGCCGGCAGCCTGATCGCCTGCCACTACCCGGGCCTTGATCATGGCGTAGCGTTCCCAGTCGCGGCCTTGGTCCTGGTAATACTGCTCCAGCGCGTTGAAGCTGAGCACCAGCGCACCGGACGACCCGTACGGGCGCAGGCGCATGTCGACGCGAAACACGAAGCCATCGACCGTGACCGGGTCCAGGGCCTTGATCAGGCGCTGCCCCAGGCGGGTGAAGAACTCCTGATTATCCAGCGAGCGTTTCACGCCTTCGGTTTCGCCGCCTTCGGGGAATGCGAAGATCAAGTCGATGTCCGAGGAAAGGTTCAGCTCCCCCGCTCCCAGCTTGCCCATGCCCAGCACCACCATGTGTTGTGGCTGGCCGCTGCGGTTGCCGATCGGCGTGCCGAATTGCTGGCAGTGGCGTGGATACAGCCACTGGTAGGCCTCATCGATGGCGGCGTCGGCCAAGTCGGAGAGGTCGCGGCAGGTCTCACCGAGATCGGCCTGGCGGGTGATGTCACGCCAGATGATGCGTACCTGCTGGCGGTTGCGTTCGCGACGCAGGTTACGGGCAAGCTCGTCCTCGCTTTGCGCCGCCTGGGCAACCTTGGCCACATGGCCGCGCAGCTCGCCCTGCCCGTAGGCCCGTTCCAGCTCGCCGCTGCCCATCAGGCCGAACAGCAGCCCCGGGTCACGTTGCACCTGGGCGAGCACGAAGTCACTGACCGCCGCCACCTGATCGAACTGCCGAGCATGCTGCTCGCTCCAGCTGCCCAGGTCCAGTTCCGGGTGTGCGGCCACCGCCTCGTGCAGAAACTGTTGGTTGCGCAGGGTCAGTGGTTGAAGAACGGCAGGCAACTGGCGAGGCAAAGGCAGGCGCATGGGCTATCCTTGATCGGCGTGAAATGGATGAGGAAAGGCGGCCAAGGGAAAGCCGGACCACGGTTGGACTGTCATACAAAAGTTGGAAATAGCTGAAAAATTCGAATTCGTGGCATGGAACATCAACAGTTACCCGTTCGTGGAACATTGCCAACCAACATGAACGTTTTTCCTCACAAGCCAGGATGCGACCAAACGTCGCACAAATGTAGTTTTACTACTGTGCCTGTCGTGCAAAAGCATGAAATGCGAAAGCAAATGTAGTAAAACTACACGGCGCCGGACGAAGATCCCGGTAATCCAAGAATTCACGACGTCTGCCCATAAGGCCAGTCGCAATCTCAGGCAATCGATTCTGGTTGCCTTTCCGCCCTGGAGCAAGCCATGCAAGACCTCGATCCAATCGAAACCCAGGAATGGCTGGATGCCCTGGAGTCGGTCCTCGACAAAGAAGGCGAAGACCGCGCTCATTACCTGATGACCCGTATGGGCGAGCTGGCCACCCGCAGTGGCTCCCAGCTGCCGTATGCGATCACCACGCCATACCGCAACACCATCCCTGTCACCCACGAAGCACGCATGCCTGGCGACCTGTTCATGGAACGCCGCATTCGCTCGATGGTGCGTTGGAACGCCCTGGCCATGGTCGTGCGCACCAACCTGAAAGACTCGGACCTGGGCGGACACATCTCCAGCTTCGCCTCCAGCGCCACCCTGTACGATATCGGTTTCAACTACTTCTTCCAGGCACCGACCGAAGAACACGGTGGCGACCTGGTCTTCTACCAGGGCCACGCCTCGCCGGGCGTCTACGCCCGCGCCTTCATGGAAGGCCGCATCAGCGAAGAGCAGATGAACAACTTCCGCCAGGAAGTCGATGGCAACGGTCTGTCCTCGTACCCACACCCTTGGCTGATGCCTGACTTCTGGCAGTTCCCGACCGTTTCGATGGGTCTGGGCCCGATCCAGGCCATCTACCAGGCACGCTTCATGAAGTACCTGGAAGCCCGTGGGTTCATTCCAGCAGGCAAGCAGAAAGTCTGGTGCTTCATGGGCGACGGCGAGTGCGACGAGCCAGAATCCCTGGGCGCGATCGCCCTGGCCGGCCGCGAGAAGCTGGACAACCTGATCTTCGTCATCAACTGCAACCTGCAGCGCCTCGACGGCCCGGTTCGCGGCAACGGCAAGATCATCCAGGAACTCGAAGGCGTGTTCCGCGGCGGTGGCTGGAACGTCAACAAAGTGGTCTGGGGTCGCTTCTGGGATCCGCTGCTGGCCAAGGACACCAACGGTGCCCTGCAGCGCCGCATGGACGAAGTCATCGACGGCGAGTACCAGAACTACAAGGCCAAAGACGGCGCCTACGTGCGTGAGCACTTCTTCAACACCCCAGAGCTCAAGGCCATGGTCGAAGACCTGTCCGACGACGAGATCTGGAAGCTCAACCGCGGCGGCCATGACCCGTACAAGGTCTATGCAGCCTACCACCAGGCGGTCAACCACAAGGACCAGCCTACCGTCATCCTGGCCAAGACCATCAAGGGTTACGGTACCGGTGCCGGCGAAGCCAAGAACACCGCGCACAACACCAAGAAGGTCGATGTCGACAGCCTGCGTCACTTCCGTGACCGCTTCGATATCCCTGTCAAGGATGCGGACTTGGAGAACCTGCCGTTCTACAAGCCCGAAGAAGGTTCGGCCGAGGCCCGTTACCTGGCCGAGCGCCGTGCTGCCCTGGGCGGCTTCGTGCCTCAGCGCCGCGCCAAGAGCTTCAGCGTGCCGACCCCGCCTCTGGAAACCCTCAAGGCGATCCTGGACGGCTCGGGCGACCGTGAAATTTCCACCACCATGGCCTTCGTGCGCATCCTGGCGCAGTTGGTCAAGGACAAGGAAATCGGTCAGCGCATCGTGCCCATCATCCCTGACGAAGCCCGCACCTTCGGCATGGAAGGCATGTTCCGCCAGTTGGGCATCTACTCGTCGGTGGGTCAGCTCTACGAGCCGGTCGACAAGGACCAGGTGATGTTCTACCGCGAGGACAAGAAAGGCCAGATCCTCGAGGAAGGCATCAACGAAGCCGGCGCCATGTCGTCGTTCATCGCTGCCGGTACTTCGTACAGCTGCCACAACCAACCGATGCTGCCGTTCTACATCTTCTACTCGATGTTCGGCTTCCAGCGTATCGGCGACCTGGCCTGGGCCGCTGGCGACAGCCGCACCCGTGGCTTCCTGATCGGCGGCACCGCCGGCCGTACCACACTCAACGGCGAAGGCCTGCAGCACGAGGACGGTCACAGCCACATGATGGCCGGTACCATCCCGAACTGCCGCACCTATGATCCGACCTACGGCTACGAGCTGGCGGTGATCATCCAGGACGGCATGAAGAAGATGACCGAAGAGCAACAGGACATCTTCTACTACATCACCGTGATGAACGAGTCCTACCAGCAGCCCGCCATTCCGGCCGGTGCCGAGGAAGGCATCATCAAGGGCATGTACCTGCTCGAGGAAGACACCCGCGAAGCCGCACACCACGTGCAGCTGATGGGTTCGGGCACCATCCTGCGCGAAGTGCGCGAAGCGGCGAAGATTCTGCGTGAAGAGTTCAACGTCGGGGCCGACGTGTGGAGCGTCACCAGCTTCAACGAACTGCGTCGCGACGGCCTGGCCGTGGAACGTGCCAACCGTCTCAAGCCTGGCCAGAAGCCACAGCAGACCTACGTCGAGCAGTGCCTGAGCGGCCGCAAGGGGCCGGTCATCGCGTCCACCGACTACATGAAGCTGTTCGCCGAGCAGATCCGCCAGTGGGTGCCGAGCAAAGAGTTCAAGGTCCTGGGTACCGACGGTTACGGTCGCAGCGACAGCCGCAAGAAGCTGCGTCACTTCTTCGAAGTAGACCGTCACTTCGTGGTACTGGCTGCCCTGGAAGCGCTGGCTGACCGTGGCGAGATCGAACCCAAGGTTGTGGCTGACGCCATCGTCAAGTTCGGCATCGACCCGGACAAGCGCAACCCATTGGACTGCTGAGGAGTATTTTTAAGTGAGCGAACTCATTCGCGTACCTGACATCGGCAGCGGTGAAGGTGAAATCATCGAGCTGTTCGTCAAGGTCGGTGATCGTATCGAGGCTGATCAAAGCCTGCTGACCCTGGAGTCCGACAAGGCCTCCATGGAGATTCCGGCGCCCAAGGCCGGTATCGTCAAGGAACTGAAGGTCAAGCTGGGCGATCGCCTGAAAGAAGGCGACGAGCTCCTGGTTCTGGAAGCCGAGGGAGCCGCTGATGCGGCCCCTGAGGCACCTGCCGCCGAGCAGAAGCCCGCACAGGCTGAAGCGGCCGCACCGGCGCCTGCTGCCCAAGCAGCGCCAGCGCCTGCTGCCGCCCCGGCTGCTGCCAGCGTGCAGGACATCCACGTGCCGGACATTGGCTCGTCGGGCAAGGCCAAGATCATCGAAGTGCTGGTCAAGGCAGGCGATACCGTCGAAGCCGATCAATCGCTGATCACCCTGGAGTCCGACAAGGCCTCCATGGAAATCCCGTCGCCTGCTGCTGGCGTGGTCAAGGAAGTCATTGCCAAGCTTGACGACGAAGTGGGCACAGGCGACCTGATCCTCAAGCTTGAAATCGCAGGCGCAGCGCCTGCCGCGGCGCAGGCTCCGGCCGCCGCTGCACCGGCCAAGGCCGAGGCCGCACCCGCCGCCGCTGCCCCTGCCGCCGCCCCTGCTGCTGCCCCGGCTGCCGCTACCCCTGCGCCAGCCGCAACCGCCCCGGCTGCCGGCAACAACGCCAAGGTGCACGCCGGCCCAGCCGTGCGTCAGCTGGCCCGTGAATTTGGCGTAGAGCTCGGTGCCGTGGCAGCGACCGGCCCACATGGCCGCATCCTGAAAGAAGACGTGCAGGTTTACGTCAAGGCCATGATGCAGAAGGCCAAGGAAGCGCCGGCAGCTGCCGGTGCAACCGGCGGCGCTGGCATTCCGCCGATTCCGGTGGTCGATTTCAGCAAGTTCGGTGAAGTCGAAGAAGTGGCCATGACCCGCCTGATGCAGGTCGGTGCTGCCAACCTGCACCGCAGCTGGCTGAACGTGCCTCACGTCACCCAGTTCGATTCGGCTGACATCACCGAGCTCGAAGCCTTCCGCGTGGCCCAGAAAGCCGTCGCCGAAAAGGCCGGCGTCAAGCTGACCGTCCTGCCGCTGTTGCTCAAGGCCTGCGCCTTCCTGCTCAAGGAACTGCCAGACTTCAACAGCTCGCTGGCACCAAGCGGCAAAGCGGTCATCCGCAAGAAATACGTGCACATCGGCTTTGCCGTGGACACGCCCGACGGCCTGCTGGTACCGGTGATCAAGAACGTCGACCAGAAGAGCCTGCTGCAGCTGGCTGCCGAAGCGGCTGCACTGGCCGAGAAGGCGCGTACCAAGAAGCTGTCGGCGGACGAGATGCAGGGCGCCTGCTTCACCATCTCCAGCCTCGGCCATATTGGCGGCACCGGCTTCACGCCGATCGTCAACGCCCCTGAGGTGGCCATCCTGGGCGTCTCCAAGGCGACCATGCAGCCTGTCTGGGACGGCAAGGCCTTCCAGCCCAAGCTGATGCTGCCGCTGTCGCTGTCGTACGATCACCGTGTGATCAACGGCGCTGCCGCTGCGCGCTTCACCAAGCGTCTGGGCGATGTGCTGGGCGATATCCGCACCATGCTGCTGTAAGGCAGCGCACTGCCCCTCCCGGTGAGGGGCAGTCTCTTTTTCGAGCTGCCACGCTCGTACCTCAACCCCGTCGATTGACGGGGCTTTTTTTGCCTGGCGCAAAGTGGGCGCTGTGCGGGGACATGATGGCCCCGGTGCGCGTCGGCGTTGCCGATCATCGTTGCACAGCCGCTCTGAACAGCCGTCCTACAGATTCCGTACCCTCGGCCGATAACCTTGTTACAGCTTCGTACATGGCCGCTTGCCAGCTATAGGGACATGATGCAACCTTGCCAGATTCGACGCGGTCCAACGCGCGCGTTCCCTCTTCAAGCGAGTTTTCGATGAAAAGCCAACCCGATGCTGGCAACCGTGTGACGGGCGAGGTCGTCACGCAGTTACCCGTGCCCTCGCGGTTGGGCATGCTGCGCTTCGAAAGGCTCAATGAAGCCAGTTGGTCGTTGCTCTACCTGGACCCGGCCTGCGAGCGCCAGTTCGGCGTTCATGCCAGTGACCTCTGCGCGCTGGTCGATGCCCCTTACGCCAGCCTCATGGAACCTGAGGCCCGCTACCGGCTGCATGACGACATCCAGCTGCAACTGTCGCAACGCGGCTACTACCGCGTGCGCTACACCCTGCACACGCCAGGCGCTTCCGTGCGCATGCTGGAGGTCGGCGAAGCCTTCAAACAGCACGCCCGGCAGTTGCTGTGCGGCTACCTGAGCGTACTGGACGATCACCCGGAAGACACGGGCGAGACCGCCAGCGACCTGGAGTCACGCAACAACCGCCTGCAACTGGCCCTGCAACTGAACCAGCGTGCCCAACGTGAGCAGCTCGAGCACCTGGAGCGCGTACGCAGCCAGCAAGACCTGATCCTGCGCCTGGCCCGTCAACGCTACAGCGCCGAGAACTCGTTGCTCGAAGCCGCCGAACTGATCACCCGTAGCGCCTGTGAGATCTACAAGATCGACTGCGCCGGTATCTGGCACCTGGAAGGCCATCGGCTTGAGCCGATCACCGCCTGGTACAGCGATGTGCAAGCGCACCGGCAACCCCAGGCAATCGACGCCAGCCATTTCCCGGATTACCTCGAGGCCCTGCATGCCAGCCGTGCGATCGATGCGCACAACGCTGGGCACGATCCCCGTACACGTGCGTTGATGCAGAGCCTGGGGCCTGGCAACAAGGCCATGCTCGATGCCAGCATTCGCGTCGATGGCCAGGTGGTGGGCGTGTTGTGCCTGGAACAGGCCGGCCAGCCACGGGCCTGGCAGTCCGATGAGATCGCCTTTGCCGGCGAGCTGGCCGACCAGTTCGCCCAGGTCATTACCAATCACAACCGCCGCGCGGCGGCCAGTGCGCTGCACCTGTTCCAACGCGCCGTGGAGCAGAGCGCCAGCGCCTTCCTGCTGGTGAACCGGGATGGGCAGGTCGAGTATGTGAACCCGAGCTTCACCGCCATCACCCAATACAGCACCGAGGAAGTGCAAGGACGTCACCTGGGTGAACTGCCCGCCCTTGAGAACCTCAACGAGCTGCTGTTCGATTCGCCTTCGAGCCTGGCCATGGGTAATAGCTGGCAGGGTGAATTCAAGAGCCGGCGCAAGAACCTGGAACCCTACTGGGGGCAGCTGTCGATCTCCAAGGTGTATGGTGACAACCGCGAGCTGACCCACTACATCGGCATCTACGAAGACGTCACCCAGAGCAAGCTGGCCCAGCAGCGCATCGAGCGGCTGGCCTACACCGACAACCTGACCAACCTGGGCAACCGTCCGGCGTTCATCCGCAGCCTGGACGAATGCTTCGCCCGGGATGTGCAGAATCCGATGTGCCTGCTGCTGGTGGACATCGACAATTTCAAGCGCATCAACGACAGTCTCGGCCATCACACGGGCGACAAGTTGCTTATCAGCCTGGCCAGGCGCCTGCGCAACAGCCTGCATGCCGGCGGTATCCTGGCCCGTTTTGCCAGCAACGAATTCGCCGTGCTGCTCGACGACACCAGCCTGGAGGCTGGCCAGGGGGTTGCCCAGCAATTGTTGCGCACCCTCGACAAGCCGATGTTCGTCGATAACCAGCTGATCAATGTCACAGCATCGGTGGGCCTAGCCAGCGCTCCCCAGCATGGTGCCGACCCCACTAGCCTGATGAAGAATGCCGGGTTGGCGCTGCACAAGGCCAAGGCCAACGGCAAACACCAGGTGCAGGTGTTCACCGAGGTCCTCAACGCCGAGGCCAGCTACAAACTGTTCGTCGAAAACAACCTGCGCCGCGCATTGACCCAGAACGAGCTGGACGTGTTCTATCAGCCCAAGCTGTGCCTGCGCAGCGGCCGGCTGCTGGGCCTGGAGGCACTGTTGCGCTGGAACCATCCCGAGCGGGGCATGATCCGGCCTGACCAGTTCATCAGCGTGGCCGAAGAAACCGGTTTGATCATCCCCATTGGCAAATGGGTGGTGCGCCAATCGTGCCGCATGAGCAACGAACTGCGTGCAGCGGGGCTTGGCAATCTGCACGTCGCGATCAACCTGTCGCCCAAGCAGTTTTCCGACCCTGATCTGGTCGCCTCGATCAGCAGCATCATCAGGGAAGAAGGCTTGCCTGCGCACCAACTGGAGCTGGAGCTGACCGAAGGGTTGCTGCTCGAAGCCAGTGAGGACACCCATCGGCAACTCGACGAGCTCAAAGCCTTGGGCCTGACCCTGGCCATGGATGACTTCGGCACCGGTTATTCCTCGCTCAGCTACCTGAAGAAATTCCCGATCGACATCCTCAAGATCGACCGCAGCTTCATCAAGGACATCCCCGACAACCAGGACGACATGGAAATCACCTCGGCGGTGATCGCCATGGCCCACAACCTCAAGCTGAAGGTGGTAGCCGAAGGCATTGAAACCCCTGCGCAGCTGGGTTTCCTGCGTCGACACCGGTGTGACATCGGGCAGGGCTATCTGTTTGACCGACCTATTCCGGGGCGAGAGCTGGCAGAGCGCCTGCAACGCTATCCGCGAGGTCCAGCCGCCTGACAGCGGCGCAAAGCTCGGGCACACTTGAAACCATTCGGGCTACATCGCGAGCAGGCCCGTCCCCACCAGGATCACGCAGGTCATGTGATCGGGAACGGACTTGTCGGCGATGGCCCTGAAGCTATCCAACTGAATAGACACAGAGGAACGGCCATGGTCCTGCGTTCGGAAATACTGGTGAACAAAAACGTCATGCCCACTGCGGAGCAGGCCCTGCCTGGCCGCGAAACGCCGATGAGCCTGCCCGAGTTCCACTACGTGTTCGAGGAAACGCCGCTGCTCGGGCCATTCTTCGAAGATGTGGATTTCGCCATTTTCGGCCTGGGGTGTTTCTGGGGCGCAGAGCGTCGATTCTGGCAGCGTGAGGGTGTGGTCAGTACCGTGGTGGGTTATGCCGGCGGCTTTACTCCGAACCCTACCTACGAAGAGGTCTGCTCAGGCCTGACCGGGCACACCGAAGTTGTGCTGGTGGTCTTCGACAAGAGCAAAGTGAGATACAGTGAACTGCTGGCCATGTTCTGGGAACTGCACAACCCGACCCAGGGCATGCGCCAGGGCAACGATGTCGGCACGCAGTACCGCTCGGCCATCTACTGCACGAGCCCAGAGCAGCTCGAGCAGGCCCAGTCCAGCCGCGAGGCCTTCCAGGCCGAGCTGGACAAGGCTGGCTTCGGTCAGATCACCACCGAAATCGACAAAGCACCCACTGTGTACTTCGCCGAGGCCTACCACCAGCAATACCTGGCCAAGAACCCGGACGGCTATTGCGGTATCGGCGGGACGGGCGTGTGCATGCCGGCCAGCTTGCAAGGGAATTGAGCATGAGCACTATGACCCTGTTCCACTCGCCCCTGTCGCCATTCGTGCGCAAGGTCATGGTGGTATTGCACGAAACCGGCCAATTGGACCGAGTGGCACTGCAGCCTGTGAACATCAGCCCAGTCAACGGTGACGAGCAGCTCAACGCCGGCAATCCCATCGGCAAGATTCCGGCGCTGCGCCTGGCCGACGGAACCGTGCTGCATGACAGCCGGGTGATCTGCGAGTACCTGGATCAGCAACATGTGGGGTTGCCACTGCTGCCCCGGGAAGGCTCGGCTCGCTGGCGGCGCATGACGCTGGCCTCCCAGGCGGATGCCATTCTGGATGCAGCCGTCTCGAGCCGCTACGAAACGTTCGTGCGACCCGTCGAGAAACGTTGGGATGGGTGGTTGGAGGCGCAGGGGGACAAGATCCGCCGCAGCCTGGCCAACCTCGAACAGGCCCACCTGGCGGAGCTGATGTCGGGATTCGATTTGGCAGCAATCGGCGTGGCTTGCGCATTGGGGTACCTGGACTTGCGTCAGCCAGCGTTTGGCTGGCGTGAGCGCCAGCCTGGGCTGGCGGCCTGGTACGCCGAGGTGAGCACACGGCCGTCAATGGTCGCCACCGCACCCGATGCCTGAACAGAAGGCTATTGCCGTCAAGCCGGCTCGTGTAGAAGCGATCCGGCGCCCCTGTAGGCGTGCGTCAGCGGCGATGCGCCCGTTCATGCAACGATAATCAGCAGTCAGGCTTGCCAGCGGTAAATCGTTTGGCAGGGTTCACCGCGCCTTTGAACTCGCGCAACGCCTTGGCACCCACCAACAGTGGGTAATTGAAGTTGCTGCGATCCACCAGGTTGACCTCCACGGTTCGCTTCACGTCTCCCAGGCACAGTTCCAGGTCCACCACTGGCCGCTTGGCGCTCTCGGGTGCATCGCCCTCATCCTCATCATCGGCACGGCCCTTGATCTTGCTGATGCGCGAGACCTGGTGCTCGTAAACCTTGTCGTCGGCATCCTTGGTTGCCAAACGGAAACGTACCCACTCCTGCCCATCGCGGGTGAACAGCTCGATGTCCTTGGCAGACAGTGACGCCGTATAGGCGCCAGTATCCATCTTGGCCTTGAGCGTCTGGCCAATCTCCGGCAGCGCGATATTCTCGTAACGCCCGTACAGCGTAGGCTCGGCGGCCATCACCGGTAGCGTCAACAGGGTCAGCACGGCAAACAGTGATTTCACAAGCAAGCTTCCTTGATCGATTTACGGGTTAGACCGCACAGGCAGCCCAGGTTCGCGGTCCAAAGCCTAACCAACATAATGTGAAACATTTGTCCGTGCCGCCGGGCATTGGAGGTTTGGCGTAGTTCGCAACCCTGCTTATCATTGCCGATCGTTATGGTTCTGACAGAAAGAGTCTCCTTATGCGTCGCGTGCTGACCGGCATACTTACAGCCACCTTGCTGCTGCTCAATACCTTGGTGTTGATCGGGCCCCTGCTGGTGTTCGCCTTGTTCAAACTGGTGCTACCTGGTCGTGGGCGAGACCATGCATCAGGGGCTGTAATGTGGGTGGCCGAAACCTGGTCGGAAATCGACAAAGCCATCTTTGCCTTGTGCACCCCCACACAATGGGACATTCGCGGCATCGAAAACCTGCGCCGTGACACCTCGTACCTTGCGATCAGCAATCATCAGAGCTGGGTGGACATTCCCGCCTTGATCGAGAGCCTCAACCGGCGCACACCCTTCTTCAAGTTCTTCCTGAAAAAGGAATTGATCTGGGTGCCGCTGCTGGGCCTGGCATGGTGGGGCCTGGACTATCCCTTCATGAAACGCTACAGCAAAGCCTTTCTGGAGAAGCACCCCGAGCTCAAGGGCAAGGATCTGGAAATCACCAAGGCTGCCTGCGAGCTGTTCAAGCGCCAACCGGTGACCGTGGTCAATTACCTGGAGGGCACCCGCTTCACCGAGGCCAAGCGCCAGGAGCAGCAATCACCCTACCGCCATCTGTTAAAGCCCAAGGCCGGAGGCGTGGCGTTCGTACTCGCAGCGCTGGGTGAGCAGCTCGATGCATTGCTGGACGTCACAATCGTCTACCCCGGCGACAAGGCGCCAGGTTTCTGGGACTTGCTCAATGGCAGTGTCAGCCGGGTAATTATCGACATTCAGGTGCGTGAGCTCGCCCCAGCGTTGTGGGCCGGCGACTACGAGAGCGATCCTGTTTTCCGCCAGACAGTACAGGCGTGGGTAAACCAGCTGTGGCTGGAAAAGGATGAACGGATCGAGCAGTTGCGTTGGGAATAAGGGACGTTGTTGCCTGTAATGGCTATGGCGCCGGCATGCTGGGTCCTGCGGGGTCATGACGGCGCGCGGGGCATCCAGGCGATAGGCGCATTGGACGCTTGGACACCCTGCCAATGAGAGTCCGGCGTCTATTCGGCCCCTGATACTTCTTGTCACACACCCCTTTTGTGGATAAAGATCGATCACAGCACAACTACAAAAATGTCTGGATCGACCGATGACCCACCCATCAAGCTCCGCCCCGCCCCAACTGCGTCGTGTTCTGGGCCTCCCTGCCCTGGTGTTCTTTGGCCTGGTGTACATGGTCCCACTGACCATTTTCACTACCTACGGCATCGTCACCGAGCTAACCGGTGGCCGTACGGCAACCGCCTATCTGATCACGCTGATGGCCATGCTGTTCACAGCCGCGTCCTACAGCTTTATGGTCAAACGCTTCCCGGTCGCGGGTTCGGCGTACTCCTACACCCACATGGCTTTTGGCCAGAACGTAGGCTTTCTGGCGGGCTGGTCGCTGCTGCTCGACTATCTGTTTCTGCCGATGATCAACTACCTGCTCATCGGCCTGTTCCTGAATATCGCCTTTCCAGCGGTGCCGGCCTGGGCGTTCGTACTCGCCTGCATCAGCTTGGTGACCGTGCTCAACGTGGTTGGTATCAGCTCGGTGGCCAAGACCAGCAATCTGATCGTGGGCGCGCAGATCGTCTTCATTGGTGTGTTCATCGCGCTGTCCTGGCAGTCCCTCAGCGACGGCCACCCCATCGACTGGCTGGCGCCGCTGCAAGGTGACGGTAGCGCACCCGGCTTTGGTCCGATGATGGCCGGCGCGGCAGTGCTGTGCCTGTCGTTCCTGGGGTTCGATGCCGTTTCCACCCTGGCCGAGGAAAGCCGCAATGCTCGGCGTGATGTGCCTCGGGCGATCATCCTCACCACGCTGTTCGCCGGCCTGCTGTTCACCGTGCTGGCCTATGTGAGCCAGTTGGTGCTGCCGGGCAGCACCTTCGCCAATGCCGATGCTGCTGCAAACGAGGTCATGCTCAAGGCGGGCGGCCAGTTCCTGGCCAACTTCTTCACGGCCGCTTATGTCGCCGGTAGCCTCGGCTCGGCCTTGGCCTCCCAGGCCGCAGTGTCGCGCATCCTCTACACCATGGGCCGGGACCGGGTGCTGCCCCCGCGCACCTTCGGCCACCTGTCGCCACGCCTCGGCACACCGGTATTCGCCATCGCGGTGGTATCGGCGTTCTCACTGCTGGCGCTGGTAATCGACTTGTCCACCCTCGCCTCGCTGATCAGCTTCGGCGCCTTGGTGGCGTTCTCGGCGGTGAACCTGGCGGTGGTGAAGACCCACCTGATGGACGATGCCAGCCAGCGCAATACCAAGGGGTTGCTGAGCTA
Organism: Pseudomonas sp. I3-I5; assembly: GCF_022699445.1. Lineage (NCBI taxonomy): Bacteria > Pseudomonadati > Pseudomonadota > Gammaproteobacteria > Pseudomonadales > Pseudomonadaceae > Pseudomonas > Pseudomonas sp. I3-I5. The sequence goes on from NZ_CP093940.1 coordinate 4,298,821, forward strand.
TGGCGTGGTGCCACTGGTGGGGTTGGGGCTGACGCTGTGGCTGTGGACCAGCCTGTCGGCGCTGACGCTGGTGATCGGGCTGTGCTGGTTCGCGCTGGGCCTTGCCTACCTGGCCGTCCTGACCGCCGGCTTCCGCCGCCCGGTGCGGCTGGTGGATTTCAGCGAAGCTGCCTGATCCAATGATCTGGCGGCCTGCGCTGGCTGTTGTGGAGCGGACGCGTGTCGCGAAAGGGCCGCGCCAGCCTTCACCATCTACCTGGATTGTCCATACCGTGCCCTAGACCGAAGGCTGGTTCAAGGGCGCTGGTGCGGTCCACAAGCTACCCAGGTTCTGCAACAACGACCCTGCAATGCCCTGTTGGCCGAGGTATTGCAGAATCAACGGCGCAAACTGCCCGATCATCCCGGCATCCATCCCCAGCGCCTTGAATGCACTGTACAAGTCGCTGCGGTTTTCCACGTTGTTGCCCAGCGCGTTGCTCAATGCCGACTGGCTTTCGCTATTCTTGCCCAGTATTTCACCCCACCCGCCCAACTCACCCAGCGCATTGGCCCCAGCCAACAGGTCCAGCCCAGGCACCGCTTTGGTCAACTGGCCATATTCCTCAGTGCTGAGGTTGTTACGTGCCATCCCTAGCATCGCCCCCGCCCCGCCCACGGCCTGTTCGGGGGTGATGTTCAATTGGCTGCCCAGGGTATTGAGCAGATTGGCCTGGGCCGCAGGAGCCTGCACCTGGCCTTGTTGCTTCTGGTTCTGCATGGCAGAGACGGCGTTGGCGGCGTCGCTGAGGTTGAAGGCGAACACCGGGCTTGCGGCCAGGGTCATCAGGGTCGCCAGGGTGAATGCTTTCATCGGGAGGGACCTCGTAGGCCGGGATGGCCTGGGAAACGAGGCATTCGACTGGGGTTTGGGGGATTTGTTCCTATCCGACTGTCGACGCAGATGTTCACCCGTACCGTATCCATCACCTGTTACTTCTGCCAGTAGCGGCATACGGAGATCACCGGGATACTCAGAGCAGCCGCTTTAAAAGAGCGAGAGCTATGCGCATTCTGACAGGAGCACACCCGTATGAAAAAGACGTCGGACCGCACGTTATTCTGCCTATGGCTTCTGCGCAACACTCCAGCCAGCAAAAATCTTACTTGGATTCAACGGCCAGGCCATAGAGCAGTTCACAAAGTATTATCAGCTGGGCGTCGGTTATCGTAGCTATGCACCGTCACTTCTACGTTTTCTAAGTCCTGACAGTCTGTCCCCCTTTGGCGAAGGCGGGATTAATGCATACAACTACTGCGCTGGTGATCCGGTTAATTTTCAGGATCCTACGGGACATATGCCGAGGCCGATTACTAAAGTCGGTCTACTCCCGAGATACAAGGGACTCGGGCCGACAGCCAAACTGGCGCTCGTCAAAAAATCGCTTAATACTTCTACACCCCGACCGGGTAAACAACCAACAATAAAGCCGGCAGGCACTGCTCCTCAGCCAAAGCACAAACCACCTCGAGCTTCAGAGGTCCCAACCCTGTCTATCAGTACAAATCCTGAGCAGCTCTCGAGCTTACCAGGGGTTAGCAGTTCACATGGTTCTTCCCGAGCGCGTAGCGTCCTTGATGACTACGTAAGTGATATTAACATCAACATCAAAAAAATTAAGGATGGTGCAGCGAAAGCGGGAAGAGCACTAATGCGCGACGAGCAAAATTCAATTGATCACTTCAGACGTGAAATTGAGTCCACGCGTCCAGCCTGGAGCTCTTCGAATGCCGACAGCGGTAGTCACCCACCAGAAGCGAACGCAAAGATCCGTGAAGACAGATTGTTATATTAGGTAATGCCCAACCGGACCAGCGGATCAGCGCGCCTAACGCCGCCAGTTTTCCGATTTTTCCGCTTACTTGTAGGACGTTTCAGAAATATGCTTCCAAGCCGTTTAAGCCGTTGCGGTGATCCGGGATGGGCTCTAGTCTCGGCCGGTCGTTGCAAAATCAGCGACCGGCTTTAACAGGCCGCCTTCGTCAAACACATGGCTTAACCTCTATGGCAGCTGTGCATGGGGCACTTCACGTGCGCCGGGTTTTGTTTGACCTACCGGTCTGTCAACCCATGTACAGCTGCCGCCTTCTTGTTTGACAGCAGGCTGGTTGTGGCCCCACTACAGGTCATTCCTCACGCTTAAAATCGTATATGCACGGGATTTGACCATTGACGGCCTGATGGACAACAAGCCGCAGTTGCTTTGGGCTTCGCATTATCTAAGCGCGCTGGCCAAGGCGCTGTTGGACGATGCGGAGTTGGGGATGATGCGCTGAGTGATGGCTAGGGCGGGCTGGCCTCTTCGCGGGCGGGCCCGCTCCTACAGGTTCCGTGTGAGCTTCCAAAGCTGTCATTTCTGCCAGTACCTAAATCCCTGTGGCTGTTCAGAATGGGCTTAGAGCAACCTCCATTCACCCCGCACGGCAGGGAGTTGAACCATGAGCAAAGCACCGAACAGTTCGCTTTTATTCTACCAAGGCAACAAGCTGAGTACCGTCCGGGAGGACGCCGTCACTCGTACGATCCTGCGCGGCGCTGAAGCGCCTTTGGCAGAACAACTCACGGGGGCCACAACAACCGCCGGGCTGCTGACAACCGACGACAAGGGTTCTGTGCTCTCTGTGCTGAGCGACGATGAGGAGCCTCCCCACAGCTATTCAGCTTACGGACATGATCCCACCTTGCCTTCAACGCGAGTGGCGACAGGCTTTAATGGTGAGGCGTTGGAACCAACTGCCAGATGCTATCTACTGGGGCAAGGATACCGCGCTTACTCTCCTAGCCTTGGCAGATTTATCGCAGCAGACAGTCTCAGCCCCTTTGGCGAAGGCGGCCTGAATAGCTACGCCTACTGTACGAACGACCCGGTGAACGCGGTCGATCCCTCAGGCCATGTCACGCTCGTTATTGAAATTTTCAAACAAATCAAGCGACAGCCCACAACGACTGTAATCAGGCTTACAGCGGGTAGCAACGTGCCGCCCTCGACGAAGATCGTGAAACAAGGGAACAGCAAGTATTACTCAAAAACCTGGCAGCCGGATACCCTCTACCGATATGAAACTCGAACGCTTAACCGCGTACCGGTAAACCAGGATCTGGGCGGTGGAAAAGGGGCCATATTGAAGGAAAATTTGGCCCGATATAAAGCCAATGAAAAAGATCTACGGACGTTGCAAACGTTACAAGATCTACTTCCGACGGAAGCGGGTGGACTGCACCTCAACACACTGGTGGAACGACAGCGCGGTATGTTGAACGAGGGTGGAAGACTGCTGAAGAGCGCATTGGATCCTCAGGACCTTACCACTCATATCCGTGGTAACCCCAGAACGACTCAGGGCGAATGATCCAGCCAAACGCAAAACGCCACGCACTCCCATGCGTGGCGCTTTCTTATACCGTTGCGAAGCCCGTCACGCCGCGCCCCACATCTTGTGCGGGTCGATCACGAATTTCTTCGGCACACCTGCATCGAACTCGCCATACCCTTCCGGCGCCTGATCCAGGTTGATCACCTGCACACCCACCACTTCGGCAATGTTGATGCGGTCCCACATGATCGCCTGCATCAGCTGGCGGTTGTACTTCATGGTTGGCGTCTGCCCGGTGTGGAAGCTGTGCGACTTGGCCCAGCCCAGTCCGAAACGGATGCTCAGTGCACCGATCTTGGCAGCCGCGTCTACAGCGCCCGGGTCTTCGGTCACGTACAGGCCAGGGATACCGATCTGGCCGGCAACTCGGGTTACCTGCATCAGCGAGTTAAGAACAGTGGCCGGCGCCTCGTGCTTGGCACCTTCATGGCCGTGGCCACGGGCTTCGAAGCCGACGGCATCGACGGCGCAATCCACTTCCGGCTCGCCAAGAATGTCCACGATCTGTTCGTGCAGCGGGGTGTCTTTGGACAGGTCGACCACTTCGAAGCCCTGGGACTTGGCGTGAGCCAGGCGAGCAGGGTTCAGGTCGCCCACGATCACACAGGCAGCGCCCAGCAGGCGAGCCGAAGCAGCGGCAGCCAGGCCCACAGGGCCGGCACCTGCAACATAGACGGTGCTGCCTGGGCCTACGCCTGCAGTCACGGCACCGTGGTAACCGGTTGGCAGAATGTCGGACAGGCAAGTCAGGTCACGGATCTTTTCCATGGCCTTGTCGCGCTCAGGGAGCTTCAGGAGGTTGAAGTCGGCGTATGGCACCAGTACATATTCGGCCTGACCACCGGTCCAGTCGCCCATGTCCACATAACCGTAGGCACCACCGGCGCGGGCCGGGTTTACGGTGAGGCAGACACCGGTGTGCATTTCCTTGCAGGAACGGCAACGGCCGCAGGCGACGTTGAATGGCACCGAGACCAGATCGCCGATCTGCATGCGCTCGACGTCACTGCCCTTCTCGACGATTTCACCAGTAATTTCGTGGCCCAGAACCAGGCCGACCTGGGCAGTGGTGCGGCCGCGGACCATGTGCTGGTCAGAGCCGCAGATGTTGGTGGAGACCACCTTCAGGATCACGCCGTGCTCGATCTTCTTGCCGCGCGGGTCCTGCATTTTCGGGTAGTCGATCTTCTGCACCTCGACCTTGCCGGCGCCGAGATATACCACTCCACGATTGCCAGACATGCTCTTACCTCGCTTGATTTGTATTTATGCAGCGGTGGTTGAACGCGCCGCCATCCATGGGCGGCATGTGTTTCTGGAATGGGGGAATTGTGGGCCGGATGGGGCCCGATGCACTGACTGGGAGCGACAGGGAGATGCCTTTTAGCGGCAGGTTTGTCGCGGGAAGATAAGGCGCACACACAGGGAGAGGCAGAGGCGAGCCTCGCCGCGACCCAAGCGGCGAGGAGGCCAGCAAAAACGCTAAAGAACGACCGTGCGATTGGCGTTGAGAAACACCCGCTTTTCGATGTGGTATCCCACCGCCCGTGCCAGGGTCAGGCACTCGATGTCTCGCCCCTTGGCGATCAGGTCTTCGGGGTAATAGGTATGGTCCACCACTTCAACACCTTGGGCGATGATCGGCCCTTCATCCAAGTCATTGTTGATGTAGTGCGCCGTGGCCCCGACCATCTTCACACCCTTGTTGTACGCCTGGTGGTAAGGCTTGGCACCCTTGAACCCCGGTAGCAACGAGTGGTGGATGTTGATCGCGCGGCCATCGAGCTGGCGGCACAGCTCGGGCGAGAGCACCTGCATGTAGCGCGCGAGGATAACCAGCTCTGCGCCCGTCTGTTCGATCACCTGCAACACCTTGCGCTCTTGTGCAGGCTTGTCCTTCGGGTCGAGCGCGAAATGGTAGTAGGGAATCTTGTGCCAGTGTGCCAACGGCTCGAGGTCGGGGTGGTTGGAGACCACCGCCACCACGTCCATGCCCAGTTGACCGATACGCTGGCGATACAGCAGGTCGTTCAGACAATGGTCGGCCTTGGACACCATGATCACCACCTTGGGGCGATGGTTGGGAGCCGTCAGCTCGAACGCCATGCCAAACGCCTCGCTGCGCTCGGCAAGGCCTGCACGCAACCCGTCTTCGTCGAAGCCGTCAGGCACGCGAAACTCCACGCGAATGAAGAAGCGCCCGGACAGCCGATCATCGAAGGAATGGTGCTCCGTCACGTAGCAGCGTTGCTCGAAGAGGTAACGCGTCACCACGTCGACGGTACCGAGCATGCTCGGGCAGTCGGCGGTGAGAATCCAGGTATCCGGTGCCCGACTCATGGCAGTTCTCCTTAAGCTTCGATGGCCAGCCCGTACTCGGCCGATGCGTCCTGCAGCCACATCCACCAGTAATCGGAGAAGCTGCGGCGGATGACCAGCTCCCAGGTGTCTTCGGCAGTACGCCGAATCACCAGCTGCGACTTGGCGAACACCGTGCCGACAGCCTTGCCGACCGGGAAGTTGTTCGGATGCACGTCGTAGCTGGTGGACTTCATCAGCACGTCGCGCACGTTCGGGCCGCGCAGCTCCAGCAGGCTCTGCCCACCGCTGACATTGACCACCTGGATGTGTTGCCCTTCAAGGGCAGCACGCAGCTTTTGTTCAATCGCCACTTCCTGCCCACCCGGGACGATCAGCAGCCACTCATCAGGACCGACCCATTGCAGCGACAGATCGCCGTTGGCCACGACGGTCAATGCCACCGGCAACTCCAGGCCCAGGGCCTTGTGTACGCCACCGGCAAAGGCTGGATCATGACCGTTGCCACGCAGGGTCAGGTGGCCGAGAAACTTGCGCTCGCGCAGGGTCACGCCAGCGTTGTTGCGGCCCTTGCCCACCAGGCTTGCCAGGTCGGCGTGGTGCAATGGCGACTCGGCCTTGGCCGAGGCGCCGGGGTTTTGCTCGAAGACGTTGATAGCGCTCATTTCATACCTGCCTTGAATTCTTGTTCGTCGATGGGATGCAGACACCCGGTCCAGCAAGCTCTGCCAGCCTCATCGCCGGCGAGCCGGCGCTTACTGAGCGTGCATGAACCTCGGTGTCTGCACCGCGCCTGTAGGAGCCGGCCGGCCTGCGACCCGGCCTGGCCTGCTCCCCAGGGGCCCGGAGTCAAACGTTCTGCCGCTCACCCTTCGGATCGAAGAACACCGAAGACACGATTTCCGCCTCGATCACGCTGCCATCGGCCTGAGGCGAGTAGACACGCTCGCCCATGCGCTTGAGGCCGCCCTTGACCACACCCATGGCGAACGAATAGCCCAGGGAGTTGGCGGCGTAGCTGGAGGTGACGTGGCCAACCATGTCCATCGGGATGGGCTGCTTCGGATCGAACACCAGCTGAGCGCCTTCGGGCAGCCACTGGTTCGGGTCGATCGGTTTCAGGCCAACCAGCTGCTTGCGGTTTTCACGCACGCAGTCCTCACGGTTCATGCCGCGCAGGCCAATCCACGAATACGGCTTGTTGCGCCCCACGCACCAGCTCATGTTCAGGTCGTCCGGCGTCATCGAGCCGTCCGTGTCCTGGCCGACGATGATGAAGCCCTTCTCGGCACGCAGCACGTGCATGGTCTCGGTGCCGTACGGGGTCAGGTTGTACTTCTTGCCTGCCTCGACGATCTGCTCCAGCACGCCCATGGCGTAGTTGGCTTGCACGTTGATTTCATACGACAGCTCACCGGTGAACGAGATACGGAACACACGGGCTGGCACACCACCGACGTTGCCTTCCTTCCAGGTCATGAACGGGAAGGCTTCCTTGTCCATGTCGATGTCGGTCAGCTCGCTGAGCAGCTTGCGGCTGTTCGGCCCGGACAAGGTCATGGTCGCCCAGTGGTCGGTCACCGAGGTGAAATACACCTTCAGGTCTGGCCACTCGGTCTGGTGGTACAGCTCCAGCCATTGCAACACGCGCGCCGCGCCGCCAGTGGTGGTGGTCATGATGAAGTGGTTGTCGCCGACGCAGGCGGTTACGCCGTCGTCGAACACCATGCCGTCTTCCTTGCACATCAGACCATAGCGCGCCTTGCCCACATCGAGCTTGGTCCAGGCGTTGGTGTACACGCGGTTGAGGAACTCACGCGAATCCGGGCCCTGGATATCGATCTTGCCCAGGGTGGAGGCGTCCAGGAAGCCGACGCTGTCACGCACCGCCTTGCATTCGCGGGCAACGGCGGCGTGGATGTCTTCACCGGCTTTGGGGAAGTACCACGGGCGCTTCCACTGACCAACGTCTTCGAACTCGGCGCCATTCTTCACGTGCCAGGCATGCAGGGCCGTGAAGCGCACGGGCTCGAACAGGTGCCCACAGTGACGACCCGCCACCGCGCCGAATGTCACCGGCGTGTAGTTGGGGCGGAACATGGTGGTGCCCATTTCCGGAATGGTGATGCCCATCGAACGCGCCGCAATGGCCAGGCCGTTGATGTTGCCCAGTTTGCCCTGGTCGGTACCGAAGCCCAACGCGGTGTAGCGTTTGACGTGCTCGACCGACTCGAAGCCTTCACGGGTAGCCAGCTCGATGGCAGCGGCCGTCACGTCGTTCTGCTGATCGACGAACTGTTTAGGCGCACGTGCGGTGCCCTTGTCGTGTGGCACCTGGAACAGCGCCAGGGTGGCGTCTTCCTTGCGCGAGACGGTTTTCGGCAAGGTGCCTACGGTCGCCTTGAAGCCTGCTTCGGTGGCTGCACGCACGCCGCCTTCGAAGCCGTCGGCAATGGCATCGCCCAACGGATAGACACCGTTGATGCCGCCAACGCACTCACGCTTTTGCGGGGCATTGCCCGGCACGAAGCCCAGAATGTCTTCACGCCATACCGGACGGCCGCCCAGGTGCGAAGCCAGGTGAACCACAGGGCTATAGCCCCCGGAGGTGGCGATCAGGTCGCATTCGAGGGTTTCGCCAGGGCTGGTGACCTTGTGAGCCTGCACATCGATGGCGGCCACCCGAGCACCCGTGACGTGCTTGCTGCCCTTGGCTTCGATGACAGCACTGGAGGTGAGGATACGAATACCCTTGGCACGCGCTTCTTCGACCAGCGAGCCCCGTGGGTTGTGGCGGGCATCGGCGATGGCCACCACCTGCAAACCTGCATCGTGCCAATCCAGCGCGGTACGGTAGGCATGGTCGTTGTTGGTCGACAGCACCAGCTTGCGGCCAGGCGCTACGCCGTAGCGGCGAACATAGGTCGAAACGGCGCCGGCCAGCATGTTGCCTGGCACGTCGTTGTTGCCGTACACCAGCGGGCGCTCGTGGGCGCCGGTGGCCAGCACCACACGCTTGGCCCGTACACGGTGCACGCGGTGGCGCACCTGGCCGAGCGGAGCACGGTCGCCCAGGTGGTCGGTGAGGCGCTCATGGATGGTCAGGAAGTTATGGTCGTGGTAGCCGTTGACCGTGGCGCGTGGCAGCAAGGTCACTTCCGGCAGGCCTTCGAGCTCCTTGATGACGCCACTGACCCATTCAGCGGCCGGCTTGCCGTCGAGGGTTTCACGGGTGTCCAGCAGGCTGCCACCGAATTCTTCCTGCTCGTCGGCCAGGATCACGCGAGCACCGCTGCGCGCAGCCGCGAGGGCCGCCGCCAGGCCAGCAGGCCCTGCACCGACGATCAGCACGTCGCAGTGCTGGTTCATGTAGTCGTAGCTGTCCGGATCATTCTGCAGCGGCGCGCGGCCAAGGCCGGCTGCCTTGCGGATGTACTTCTCGTACGTCATCCAGAACGACTTGGGGTACATGAAGGTTTTGTAGTAGAAGCCCGGCGGCATCATGCTGCCGCCTACCTTGCCCAGGATACCCATGACGTCATTGTTGACGTTCGGCCAGCCATTGGTGCTGGTGGCGACCAGGCCCGAATACAGGGCTTGCTGGGTAGCGCGCACGTTGGGGATCTGGGTGGCTTCGCTGGAGCCGATCTGCAAGATGGCGTTCGGCTCCTCGGTGCCTGCGGCGATGATGCCGCGCGGACGCGAGTACTTGAAGCTGCGGCCGACGATGTCGACGCCGTTGGCCAGCAAAGCCGCCGCCAGGCTGTCGCCGGCATAGCCCTGGTAAGTCTTGCCGTTGAAGGTGAAGTTCAACACCTTGCTGCGGTCGATACGGCCGCCGCTGGCGAGGCGATAGGTCTGGCTCATACGTTGACTCCCCGTTCGTTTACAGCAGCCGAGCGCGCCGGTGTGTGTTCACGGGCGCTGACTTGCGGCTTCTCGCCAATCTTGTAGGTTTCCAGGATCTCGTAGGTTTCGGTGTTACGGGTGACGTTGAAATACTGACGGCAGCCGGCAACGTGGTCCCACAGTTCGTGGTGAATACCGCGCGGGTTGTCACGGTAGAACATGTACGTGCCCCACTCCTGGTCGGAGCAGGCGTTGGGGTCCAGCGGGCGGGCGATGTGCGCCTGGCCAGAGGCGTGGAACTCTTCTTCGGAGCGCAGCTCGCCGCAGTGGGGACAGAAAATATGCAACATGACGGTGTCTCCGGTTAGTGGGCGACGGCGGCAGCGCCGTGTTCGTCGATCAGGGCGCCGTTGTAGAAGCGGTCCATGGAGAACGGCGCGGCCAGGGGGTGCATCTCGCCCTTGGCCAGGCTCGCGGCGAAGACGTTGCCCGAACCTGGGGTCGCCTTGAAGCCGCCAGTACCCCAACCGCAGTTGAAGAACATGTTCTTGACCGGGGTCTTGGTGATGATCGGGCAGGCGTCCGGCGAGGTGTCGACGATGCCGCCCCATTGGCGGTTCATGCGCACACGCGAGAGGTTGGGGAACATCTCGACGATGGCCTGCAAGGTGTGCTCGATCACCGGGTACGAACCACGCTGGCCGTAGCCGACCCAGCTGTCGATACCCGCACCGATCACCAGGTCGCCCTTGTCCGACTGGCTGATGTAGCCGTGCACGGCGTTGGACATGATGACGCTGTCGATGATGGGCTTGATCGGTTCGGAAACCAGTGCCTGCAATGGGTGCGATTCGAGCGGCAGGCGGAAGCCGGCCAGCTTGGCCATATGACCGGAGTTACCTGCCGTGACCACGCCCACGCGCTTGGCGCCGATGAAGCCCTTGTTGGTTTCCACGCCGATGACTGCGCCGTTTTCCTTGCGGAAACCCGTCACTTCGGTCTGCTGGATCAAGTCCACGCCCAGGGCGTCGGCGGCACGGGCGTAGCCCCAGGCCACGGCGTCGTGGCGGGCGACGCCGCCACGGCGCTGCACGGTGGCACCCAGGATCGGGTAACGGGTGTTCTTGGAGCAGTCCAGGTACGGAATCTCGGCTGCGACCTGGGCGGTATTGAGCAGTTCGCCATCGACCCCATTGAGGCGGTTGGCGCTGACCCGGCGTTCGGAGTCACGCATGTCCTGCAGGGTGTGGCACAGGTTGTACACGCCGCGCTGGGAGAACATGACGTTGTAGTTGAGGTCCTGGGACAGGCCCTCCCACAGCTTCATGGCGTGCTCATACAGGTGGGCCGACTCGTCCCACAGGTAGTTGGAGCGCACGATGGTGGTGTTACGGGCGGTGTTGCCGCCGCCCAGGTAACCTTTTTCGATCACCGCGACATTGGTGATGCCGTGTTCCTTGGCCAGGTAGTAGGCCGTGGCCAGGCCGTGGCCACCACCGCCGACGATGACCACGTCGTACACCTTCTTCGGTGTCGGCGTACGCCACATGCGCTGCCAGTTCTCGTGGTGGCTGAGGGAGTGCTTGAGAAGGCCGAAGCCCGAGTAACGTTGCATGGTGTGGGACTCCACTCAGCGGTAAACAGGGAAATCTGCGCACAGCGCCGCGACATTGCTGGCCACATCGGCTTCGACGTCAGCGTCACCGAGGTTGTCGAGCACGTCACAGATCCAGCCGGCCAGGGCCACACATTGGGCGACCTTGAAGCCGCGGGTGGTCACCGCCGGGGTGCCGATGCGCAGGCCCGAGGTCACGAAGGGCGATTGCGGGTCGTTGGGGACGGCGTTCTTGTTGACGGTGATGTGCGCGCGGCCCAGGGCAGCGTCGGCATCTTTGCCCGTCAGGCCCTGGCGAATCAGGCTGACCAGGAACAAGTGGTTGTCGGTGCCACCGGAGACCACGTCATAACCGCGATCGATGAACACCTGGGCCATGGCCTGGGCGTTTTCGATGACCTGCTTCTGGTAGCTCTTGAACTCAGGCTCAAGCGCTTCCTTGAAGCACACCGCCTTGCCGGCGATCACGTGCATCAGCGGGCCGCCTTGGGCGCCCGGGAAGACGGCAGCGTTGAGTTTCTTCTCGATCTCTTCGTTCGATTTGGCCAGGATCAGGCCGCCACGCGGGCCGCGCAGGGTCTTGTGGGTGGTGGTGGTCACCACATCCGCGAACGGGATCGGATTCGGGTAAAGGCCCGCAGCGACCAAGCCGGCCACGTGGGCCATGTCCACGAACAACAGCGCCCCGACCTTGTCGGCGATGGCGCGGAAACGCGGGAAGTCCAGGGTCTTGGAGTAGGCCGAGAAGCCCGCGACGATCATTCTAGGCTTGTGCTCGACCGCCAGTCGCTCGACTTCGTCGTAATCGATCAGGCCGGTATCGGTGTCGATGCCGTACTGCACGGCGTTGTACAGCTTGCCCGAGGACGACACCTTGGCGCCGTGGGTCAGGTGGCCGCCATGGGCCAGGCTCATGCCCAGGATGGTGTCGCCAGGCTGCAGCAGCGCCAGGTACACCGCGCTGTTGGCCGAGGAGCCGGAGTGCGGCTGAACGTTGGCATAGTCGGCACCGAACAGCTGCTTGGCGCGCTCGATGGCCAGCGCTTCGACCTTGTCGACGTGCTCGCAGCCGCCGTAGTAACGCTTGCCTGGGTAGCCTTCGGCGTATTTGTTGGTCAGGCCGCTGCCTTGGGCCTGCATCACGCGCTTGGACGTATAGTTCTCCGAGGCGATCAGCTCGATGTGGTCTTCCTGACGCTGCTCTTCGGCACTCATCGCCGCCAGCAGTGCATCGTCATAACCCTGGATCTGGTCTTGCTTGCTGAACATCTTGTATCTCCCGGCAGCGATCATTTTTTGTTCGGAGGGTTCACTCTGACCCTTTGTGGCGATGGTAGGGCTGGCCGGGGTGTGCCAGATGCCTGCGCACGCCTTGCAATGGCGCGTTTACGACATTGGTCAGCGTCCGGATCACACTGGCCACACGTACGGCGCCCGGTGGGAGGCACAGGCCTGAAAACCAGCCGAGCCAAGCCCCCGTCTGCTCAAAGGGCAACGCTCACCCGTGTGGCGCTTCGGCGAGGTTGGCCACATTCGAATGTCGAGGATTCCTTGAACACACGACCTGAAAACGCACGGGTATCCGGGTTGTATAGTCAACCGCTGAATCGATGGTTTAGAGTGCTGTTCTGCGTCGTTCACAGGACAGTGTCATGACAGATAAGAGCCAACAATTCGCCAGCGACAACTATTCCGGCATCTGCCCGGAGGCCTGGTCTGCGATGGAAAAAGCCAACCACGGCCACGACCGCGCCTACGGCGACGATCAATGGACTTCGCGCGCCTCGGAATACTTTCGGGCCTTGTTCGAAACCGACTGCGAAGTGTTCTTCGCCTTTAACGGCACCGCCGCCAACTCCCTGGCCCTGGCCTCGCTGTGCCAGAGTTACCACAGCGTGATCTGCTCCGAGACCGCGCATGTCGAAACCGACGAGTGCGGCGCGCCGGAGTTCTTTTCCAACGGGTCCAAGCTGCTGACGGCACGCAGCGTCGGCGGCAAGCTCACGCCCGACAGCATCCGTGAAGTGGCGCTCAAGCGGCTGGACATCCACTACCCGAAACCGCGGGTGGTCACGCTCACGCAGGCCACTGAAGTCGGCACTGTTTACCGTCCCGACGAACTCAAGGCGATCAGCGAGACCTGCCGGGAGCTGAACCTGCACCTGCACATGGATGGCGCACGCTTTTCCAATGCCTGTGCCTTCCTGGGCTGCTCGCCTGCCGAGCTGACCTGGAAAGCGGGAGTGGATGTGCTGTGTTTTGGCGGCACCAAGAACGGCATGGCCGTGGGCGAGGCGATTCTGTTCTTCAACCGCGAGCTGGCCGAAGACTTCGATTACCGCTGCAAGCAGGCTGGGCAATTGGCTTCGAAGATGCGCTTCCTGTCGGCACCTTGGGTCGGTTTGCTGGAAGACGGCGCGTGGTTGCGGCATGCGCAGCACGCCAACCATTGTGCGCAGCTGCTGGCCTCGCTGGTGCAGGATCTGCCTGGCGTCGAGGCGATGTTCCCAGTAGAGGCCAATGGCGTGTTTCTGCAACTTCCCGAGCCTGCACTGACTGCGTTGCGGGATGAAGGATGGCGCTTCTACACGTTCATCGGCAATGGCGGCGCTCGCTTCATGTGCTCCTGGGATACCGAGGCGGCACGGGTCGAGGCCCTGGCATCGGCCATACGCCGAATCGTGGCAGCCTAAGATCGACTGCGACTAGCAGATTTGCCAGTTGGGCGTGGTGCACCGCCTGGGTACCTTGGGCCCTCTAGTCCTAAGAGTATCCGCCATGAAATCTCTGAACGCACCTGATCGCCCATACAGCTCTGTACCAGTGGATCCGGAAAAACTGTTGCAAGCTAGCTTCGGCAGCATTTTTCCGGAACCTGCCTTGAATCACCGCGTCTGGGTACGCTACATCGAATTGGATGAAGCATCGGACACTGCGGTTCTTAGTGTGCAAGCGCAAAACGTCGACGATGGCTCGACCCAGTTCTACACCGCGCAAGTTACCCGCCAGCAAGCCATAGACTGGAGCGGCCCACTCGATATAGTCATTGTCGATGGTAGCTACCACCATATCGAGCAAAAGCTCGTAACCAACAACCCTAAAGCCACTGCTCTTAAAACGTTGCCATGCCCCACGGATGCTCTCGTGCTCGGCGAGAAACACCAGGCGGCCCTGTACGCACCCAAAGGTACGGTGATCATGCTGCCAAGCACGTGGGAGACGGTTCATCACAGGACGCTGTATCACCTGGCAGACGGCACGCGTAAGTTCATCGTGAACCTTGGCGGTGACCGGCACCTGGAATACCCAGTCGATACCAGTGCTGGCCCGCTCGGTGTACCCGGCGATTTCATGGCGTTTGAGGGCAGTGGTTACGTGAGCCTGATCGTTGGTCGCTTATCGGAGAGGGAACTCATTAGAGACGACTCGAAACCGTTGATGCTCCTGGGCCTGGGCAAAGGGCAGTGGTTACGTGAGCCTGATCGTTGGTCGCTTATCGGAGGGGGAACTCATTAGAGACGACTCGAAACCGTTGATGCTCCTGGGCCCGGGCAAAGTGCAGGGCGTTGTAAACCCCGATTGAGCACGCGGCGCTAGGTGACTGCTGCACCAGCGGCCGTGGGCCGCTGGTGAAGTGAACGCGTCATCCGGCAAAGGCTGGCGCTTCTACACCTTCATCGGCAGCGGCGATGCGCGGCTCATGTGTTCCTGGGACACCGAGCAAGAACGTGTGCGTGAGCTGGCGGCAGACATCCAGGCCATCGCTGGCACCTGATACTTCTGCCAGTTTCTCTCTGCCGGACAGGACGATAGGCTGCTTACACCTGGCCGGGTAACCACTCTTGTGACATGGAGAAACGCGATGAACGAAAAAAATCAGGCAGTGCTCAGCGAAGCTGATGTTGCCAAGTGCATCAAGGTTGGCGACCGGATCAATGGCCAGGTCGTCACGGAGAAGGTGTGGACCCGCGACACCCCGGGGAACCTTACCGTTCACGTCATCTATAACAGTGACATCGCAGAGCGGGTGGAAGTACTCGATCCCGATATACTTTTCACCGTGCGTGAAGGCCTGGTGAGTTCAGGCGAGGTGTACGAAAAAAAACGTGTGGAAACACAGTACACCAAGTCTGATTCGGGTTGGACTGTCCAGGAAGTTCATTACGACCTGTTCGACGTGCTGAGTCTTAAGACTTGATAATCCAGATGCCGCCTCCTGCTCCGGACTGAGCGAAAGCAGGGCGCTTGGTGTGGTTGCCAGTGAAGCCATTGCTTTGCAAGCAGGACCACCTACACCTTCAGTCATTCAATGGCTGGAGAAAACGTGAAGCGTGGGGGCGGGGTTAGCCGCTCCCACGTAGCTTGGCCAACGGCCTGTCACTGCTCGGCGATGGTCCGAACGATCGCATCCACCGTGGCGTCGATCTGTGCCTGGGTCCGGGCAAGGGTCCGCTGATGTTCCTTCTGCAGTTCGACCTGCTTTGAGCACAGGTTCAAGGCTGCCAGTACCAGCAGCTTGTCGCCGATCAGGGTCGGATACGAACGCTTGGTCTCGGCCAGGGCAGTGTTCAACATACGCACCGCGTGCGCCAAGGTCTCTTCCTGGCCTTCGGGCGCCTTGATCGAATAGTCGTTGCCCAGGATCGACACGACATTGACCGGCTGCGCTTGCAGGCTCATGCGTTGACGACACCCGCGCTGGCACGGTCGACCAACGCCTGGATACGGGCGGCGGTGGCGCCGTTCTTTTCTTCCTGCTCCATCAACGACAGCTGCAGGGTTTCGTTCTCTTCGTTTGCCTGGGCCAGTTGCTGGCCGAGGACGTTGTTTTGCTCGGTGAGTTGAGCGTTCTTTTGCATCAGGTCGCTGACCAGTTGCTCGAGTTGATTCAGGGAAGCTTCAAGCATGGGTCTATCTCAGGTTGTTGCGAGGGGCGCACACGATAAAGAAAACCGTTGCCCATCGCCATTAAATATCGGATTTACAAGGGTTGTGCCCCGCACATTGACAGGGTAACCCCCCTCTTGTTCCGACCTGAGTCAACCATCGGTCAGTCAAAGACGTGGGGCTGCACCGCAGCCCCCGACAGATCCAAGCTGTGCCCTGGATTCAATAATCGATGCGCACATCCCCTTTCGGTACGCTGCAACATGACAGGATGTAGCCTTCGGCCTCGTCTTCCTCGGTGATGCCGCCGTTGTGTTCCATCTCCACTTCGCCGCCCAGCTTCAACACCTTGCAGGTACCGCAGATCCCCATGCCGCAGGCTTTAGGGATCATCAGCCCGACTTTCGCCGCCGCTGCGTGCACGGTTTCGCCCGGCGCGATGCGAATGCTTTTGTCACTGCCGATGAACTCGACCAGGTTGAGGTCGGCTGCGTCCACTTCCGGCGCATCGGCGGCCGCTTCGGCATGTTCCACTGCATCGGCCTTGGCTTCGGCTGGCGTCGCCCCGAACGACTCCTCGTGGTAATTGCTCATGTCGAAGCCGACCGCTTCGAGCATGCGCTTGACCGCCGTCATATAGGGGGTCGGGCCGCAGCAGAACACCACGCGTTCCATGTAGTCCGGCGCAATCAGCTCCATCAGCCGCTGGTTCAGGTAGCCACGGTAGCCCGCCCAGGGTTCGCCCAGGCCATGCTTCTCGCAGATGATGTGCAGGCCGAAATTGGGCACGCGGGACGCCATCTGCTCCAGTTCGCGATGGTAGATGATGTCCTTGGGTGAACGGGCGCTGTGTACGAACACCATGTCGACATTGGCGTTGGTGTCATAGAACCAGCGGGCCATCGACATGACCGGTGTGATGCCCACGCCGCCAGACAGGTACAGCACCTTGGCGCCGGGGAAGTCGATGGCGTTGAACAGCCCCACAGGTCCGTGCACCGGCAGCTCGGCACCTTCGTGCATGGTGTCATGCAGGAAGTTGGACACCAGCCCGCCGGGTACGCGCTTGACTGTGATGGAGAAGCTGTAGGGCACCGAAGGCGAGCTGGATATGGTGTAGGAACGCATGACCGGCTTGCCTTCGATTTCCAGCTCCAGGGTCACGAATTGCCCAGGCTTGAAGAAGAACATGATCGGCTGGTCTGCCATGAAGCAGAAGGTGCGCACGTCCCAGGTCTCCTGGATGACCTTGACGCAGCGCACGATGTGGCGGCCGTTGGCCCAGGTCTGGGTAGTGACCGGATTGAGGAAGGTTTCGGACATGTTCATCTCCAGCAGCCGACAGTTGGCCTTTTTATGGCTCGGATGATGCTCAAGCTTGCGACCTTGAACATTCCTGCCAGCGACATCGGCGTACTTATCGCGACCAGCCCCGCACGACAAGGGTTGTGGCGTCGTAATTCAAATCGGCCATGTCGCCCATGGATACGGTTCACGCCGCCTTCGCACGCACACTCCACCGCAAAACAACACGCTGTTCATGGTTAACAGCCTTGCGGCACCACAACAACGATTAGCCACCTTTTGCCGGCCGCGCACGGCCCCGAGGAATACACGATGGACGTCACCGCAACCCTGAGCCTGGGCGATCCACTTGAACCTGCACGCAAGGCGACCGCCGAGATGCTGCAAAACCGCGAGCGCACCTACTCGCTGCCCCAGCCTTTCTACACCGACGAGCGTCTGTTCCAGATCGACATGCAGGAGATTTTCCACAAGGAGTGGCTGATCGCTGGCATGACCTGCGAGATCCCGGCGAAAGGCAATTACCTCACGCTGCAGATCGGCAAGAACCCGATCATTGTCGTGCGCGGCACCGAGGGCAAGGTGCATGCGTTTCACAACGTCTGCCGTCACCGCGGCTCGCGCCTGTGCGTCAGCGAAAAAGGCAAGGTGGCCAAGCTGGTGTGCCCTTACCACCAGTGGACCTACGAGCTGGACGGCCGCCTGCTGTTCGCCGGCACCGAGATGGGCGCTGACTTCGACATGAACCAGTACGGCCTGAAGCCTGTGAACGTGAAGGTCGCTGGCGGTTACATCTTCATCAGCCTGGCGGAAAACCCGCCAGCCATCGACGAGTTCCTGGCCACCCTGGACCACTACATGGAACCGTACGACATGGAAAACGCCAAGGTGGCGGTGCAGACCACCTTGATGGAAAAGGCCAACTGGAAGCTGGTGCTGGAGAACAACCGCGAGTGCTACCACTGCAATGGCTCGCACCCGGAACTGTTGCAGACCCTGCTGGAGTGGGACGACACCAACGACCCGCGCGCCAGCCAGGAATTCAAGGACCACGTGGCCGCCTCTGCTGCCGCCTGGGAGGCCGAGAAGATCCCGTACCTGCACAAGAGCCATGGCCTGCGTAACCGTATCGTACGCATGCCGCTGCTCAAGGGCACGGTTTCGATGACCATGGATGGCAAGCAGGCCTGCAAGAAGTTGATGGGCCGCATCAAGAACCCGGACCTGGGCTCGATGCGCATCCTGCACCTGCCGCACTCCTGGAACCACTGCATGGGCGATCACATGATCGTGTTCACCGTATGGCCGATCAGTGCCCAGGAAACGATGGTCACCACCAAGTGGCTGGTGCACAAGGATGCCGTCGAAGGCGTGGACTACAACCCAGAAAACATGCGCAAGGTATGGGACGCCACCAACGACCAGGACCGCCGCCTGGCCGAAGAGAACCAACGTGGCATCAACTCCACGGCGTACCAGCCTGGTCCTTACTCCAAGACGTATGAGTTTGGGGTGGTGAACTTCATCGACTGGTACAGCGGGCGCTTGCTGAACAACCTGGGGGCGGAGCCTGCGCCGTATCTGAAGGAAGTGCAGGCGCAGTAACTGGCTAGAAGCCGGGATAGCGGCAACTGTCGCTATCCTTTCTTCAAGCCGGCATTAAGTAGATCTTATAGTTGCAGCCTGAGTCCGCATCCTTTCCGAGGTGCCAGGGTCTGCAGAGTGCCTGCGTCTCCCTGAAGCCCTGTCAGGGGCACTCACTGATCGCTCGGCCAACGGCAGGTTAACGAGTTCGGGCACGTTTAGTCGCCACGGTTTCGCTTGAGCCAGCCTCCACGCTTCATAGGTAGAGGTGCCCAGCGACACTATCGTCAGCGCTGCAAGCGCCCAGGTTTGCCATTTGCTGTCCGGGTCGACCGCTCTGGTCACCCCAATGGTCAACCCCGCCGTACCCGATAGGGCGCTGATACTCGATAACACCCAATCAGCCCGCTTTGGCTTGGGTATCAGCGGTTGAAGAGCTTCCACGGCAGTTTGGGAAGCCGAATTGATCCGTTTATGGAAAGACCTGAAACGTAGGCCGCTGATAAAGACGCCCATGAGGTTGGTGAAGATGCTCAGGACTGGCAGCACATATTCCTCTGGCTTTTGCCCAGTAGGGTCGCTGTGGTTGACTGGATCACCCACGCAGTAGGCATAGGCATTCAAGCCGCCGTTACCGAATGGGCTCAATATGTCGGGTGAATGGAAGCGCATGAGCGATGGCTTGTAGTGCCGGTGTCCATTCCCCAGCGGGTAGCTGAACGTCAGCGGATCGCGCAACTCTCCACAAAAGGCAAGGCTTGGCTCCGAGAGTTCGTTCCCAGTGCCATAGGGCGAATAAGCCCGATGACCTTGGCGCCCGGTGTCTGATACGGGATGTCGTCGGTTGGCGCTGTAGAGAAAGGTCGGCATGATTCCCCGAACTCGCGTGGCATGCGTGCAGGATAGACGGGCATGCAGCGCTGGGGTACTGGCAAAAATGACAGGTCTTGCACGGCGCGCGTCACCCGCTGTGCTCCCCGGTGGAAGCGGGCTTGCCCGCGATCACCGGCACAGCCGATGCCAGCCGCTGCGCGGGATGCCTGGCGGGTTCAGTCGCCAGGCATGCCCATCAGCGCAGTACGCCTTCCTCCACCAATAGTTTCACAATGGCCTCGGCACCTTCCTGCGGCGTGACGTCCTTCAACACTTTGCCCCCGCCCCCGCTGGCCTTGGCCGTGGCGGCCTTCATGCGGTCGGCGCCGCTTTTGGCCTTGATAACCTTCAGCCGTTTGGGCCGTGGGCGGGCCGGTTGCAGGGCCTCTTCGCCCAGCAGTTCATCGTCCACCACCTGTACGTCCTGCGCCGCCAGCACACCACGGCGCGCTGGTCCGAAGGCACTTTGACGCGGCTTGGGCGCGGCGTTATCCACCGTCGCCACCATGGGCAGGCGTACCTTCAAACGCCGGCGCTGACCGCGCGGTAACGCCTGCAACACTTGGGCAGTACCGTTCTCGATGGATTCCACCTCGGCCAGCCCCACCACCAGCGGCCAGCCCAGTTTTTCAGCGAGCAGGAACGGCAGCATGCCCGACCCCTCCCCCGTCTCGGCCTGGCTGCCGGTAAGCACCAGTTGCGCACCGGCACCGCGCAGGTAATCGCCCAGCACCCCCAGCACATCGGCGCCGGCGGGTTGCTCGAGCACATCAAGGTGTTCCAGGCCCATGCCCAGGTAACCGCGCAAAGCCTCCTCACGGGGATCCCCTGCATGCACGACTTGCAGGTCTTCGCCGGCCAGTTGCAGACCCAACTCGACCGCCCGTGAGTCCTGCTCGGCGCGCCGCGCGCGACCGGAGCTTGGGTGCGCACCGATCGAAACCAGGCTGATGACTTTCGTACTCATGCTCGTGCCCTTATGCCGCGTCACGCTGGGCGCCGTTGCGGAACTGCTCCACAGCGTCGATCAGTGCCTGAAGAATCGCCGCGCTGTCGCCAATCACCGACAGGTCGGCGCGTTTGATCATGTCGCAACCGGGGTCCATGTTGATCGCCACCACCTTGTCGCAGGCACCGATGCCCTGCAGGTGCTGGATAGCGCCAGAGATACCCACCGCCATGTATACACGAGCCGTTACCCACGTCCCCGTAGCGCCGACTTGGCGATCACGCGGCATGTGGCCATCGTCCACCGCCACCCGCGATGCACCTTGGGTCGCGCCCAATGCGGTGGTCGCCTTGTGAAACAGGGCCCAGTCCTTGACACCGTTGCCACCGGATACAATGAACTCGGCTTCGGCCATGGCGATCTTGGCCGGGTCGACGGCCACCGAGCCCAGGTCCTCGATGCGCGAGATACTGCGCGCCACACTGCCGGACAGCTCGACCGGCAAGGCCTCGTGACGGGTTTCGCTCACAGGCTCTGCACATTCGGCCGCAGCCAGGATCAGGCGTGGCAGCACGCGTTGCATGTCTTGCTGCCCCGCACCGGCGCGGCCGATGCACTGGCCGTCCTTGACCTGCCAGACACGCGTTGCCGGGCGCTCGCCCAGCGCAGCACCGAGGCGTCGGCCGAGCTCGCCACCGCCGGAACGGCTGTCTGGCAGCAGCCAGTGACGCGGGGTGAACTGGTTATCGACAGCGCGCAGGCCCTGCACCAACTGCTCCGGTGCATACCCTTGGTACGCCTCGCCTTCGATGACCAGCAAGCGGTCCACGCCTGCGGCGGCAAAGTTGGTTTCCTTGTGCTCGCCGAACACGATGGCCAGTACCGCGCCGTCGCTGCCCGCCAACCCATGGGCCAGGCCCAGCAGGTCGCGGTCGTGGCTACCCAGGCGCCCGCCGATCATGTCCGGTACCACGGCAATGTAGAACGCAGGCTCTGCCACCTGGTGCAGCGGCAACTGCACTTCGGCCGCAGCGCTACGCCGTGCGCCACCGCTGGTGCCCTGCTGGCCCCCCGAGCGGTCGATACGCTTGAGGCCGTTGGGGCCGATGAAGCCAGCCGCACTGGCATGGGGGTTCTTGCGCATGAGGCCGTTGGGCCCCATCCAGCTGGTTTGTTGCGTCTGCATGGCCGCATGCAGCGGATGCAGACGGTTACGGGCGATCCACTCGGCGCGAGGGTCGCGGCGGATGATGTCGCTCATCAATGCACCTCCGCAGGTTCACGTTTGGATTTCGCAGGTTTGGCAGCCGCTGGCTGGGCCTCTTCCTCGATCAGCACATCGGCCACCAGTTCGGCCAAATCCTTGATCAGCGGCCGTGGCTCTACCACCCCTTCGAGCATGGCCGTGCACTGCGGGCAGCCCACGGCGACCACTTCGGCTTCGGTGGTGCGGATGTCGTCCATGCGCATGTCGGGAATACGCTGTTTGCCCGGGATGTCGGTGATCGGCGCACCGCCGCCACCGCCACAGCAGCGTGAGCGAAAGCCCGAGCGCTCCATTTCGCGAACTTCGATGCCCAATGCGCGAAGCACCTCGCGAGGCGCCTCGTACTCGCCGTTGTAGCGGCCCAGGTAGCACGGGTCGTGGTAGGTGACGCTGCCGCCCTTGTGCTGCCCCAGGTTGAGCTTGTTGGCACCGATCAGCTCGGCAATGTAGGTGCTGTGGTGCTGCACCTGGTAGTTGCCACCCAGCGCACCGTATTCATTCTTGAGCACATGGAAGCTGTGCGGGTCGCAGGTAACGATGCGTTGGAACGTGTATTTGGCCAGGGTCTGAATGTTGCGCTTGGCCAATTGCTGGAACGTGGCTTCATCACCCAGACGGCGCGCCACGTCACCACTGTCGCGCTCCTCCAGGCCAAGCACGGCGAAATCGACGCCAGAGGCCTTGAGCACCTTGACGAACGCGCGCAGGGTGCGCTGGTTGCGCATGTCGAAGGCGCCATCACCCACCCAGAACAGCACGTCGGTACGTTTGACGTCCGCCAGCAGTTTGAGGTTGAGGTCAGCCGCCCAGTTCATGCGCCCGCCCGGGGCGAAACCGCCCGGGTTGTCGGTGGCGATCAGGTTGTCCAGCACCTCGGCGCCCTTGTTCGGGGTGGCGCCTTTTTCAAGCGTCAGGTGACGGCGCATGTCGACGATGGCATCGACATGCTCGATCATCATCGGGCACTCTTCCACACACGCCCGGCAGGTGGTGCAGGACCACAGTGTCTCGGCATCGACCAGCCCATTGACGATAGGCTGGTGGGGGTGGCCGCCGTGCTCACCCAACGGCTTGCCAGGATAGGGGCTGCCAGCGAACTTGGCATCGGTGCCGCCCGCCAGGCCGATGACCATGTCCTGAATGAGTTTTTTCGGGTTCAACGGCTGCCCGGCGGCAAAGGCCGGGCACATGGCCTCGCACTTGCCGCACTGCACGCAGGCGTCAAAGCCCAGCAGTTGGTTCCAGGTGAAGTCCACTGGCTTTTCAACGCCAAGCGGCGCACGGGGGTCTTCCAGGTCCAGCGGCTTGAGGCCAGTGGAGCGCCCGCCACCGAAACGCTCGGCGCGCCGGTGCCAGGCCAGGTGCAGGGCACCGGCGAAGGCGTGCTTCATGGGCCCGCCCCAGGTCATGCCGAAGAAAAGCTCCGACACGCCCCACAGCACGCCCAGGCCCAGAATCCCGACCATCACCCAGCCGCCCGTGTTGGCCGGCAGAATACCGGCCACGGGCAAGGTGGCGATGAAGAAGCTGGCAGCAAATACCAGCAGGCTCTTGGGCAGGCGCATCCAAGGGCCCTTGGACAGGCGCGAAGGCGGGTTCAGGCGGCGCTTGAAGACGAAGATGGCGCCGGTGAACATGATCACCGTGGCCAGCAGCAAGGCGTAGCCCAGGATCTTGCTCTGCAGGCCGAAACCATGCACCAGGATCGCCAGCAGCGCCGACAGCACGAAGCCGCCAGCGGTGGCCACGTGGGTATTGGACATGTACTTGTCGCGCTCGACCACGTGGTGCAGGTCCACCAGGTAGCGGCGCGGCATGGCCAGCAGACCGCCGATCAGGTCCACCTTGGAGGGTCGGCCTCGGCGCCACATGTTCACACGGCGCAGCGCACCGAGCACGGCAAGCCCGAGCGCGGCGAACAGCAGGATGGGTAGAAGGGTGTTCAACATGGGAAGCTCCCACAACAGCTAGATTCTTGCGCCACCCCGAAGGCCAGCGCGGGCCCCTGCGGGAGCGGCCTGGTGCTGCGAAAGGGCTATGAAGCGGCCCCAGCATCCGTGGTACTGATCAAATGCTGGGGCCGCTTCGCGACCCTTTCGTGGCACAAGGCCGCTCCTACAGGGGGGCCAGTCCCGCTTTCAGAAAGGCGGTGCGATCAGAAGTCCTTGCACAGACGCAAGGCATCGTAGATCGCCGCATGCACGTTACGCTGGGCCACACAGTCGCCGATGCGGTACAGCAGGTAGCCTTCGCCTGGCTGGCTCAAGATCGGCTGTGGCTTGATGGCGAACAGCGCCTCCACGTCGATCTGGCCCTTGTTGCGCGAACCGTCCTTGAGGGCGTAGTACAGCTGCTCGTCCGGACGCACACCGTTCTCCACCACCACCTGATCGACCACCCGCTCTTCCTTGGCGCCGGTGTACTCGTTCTCCAACACAGCGACCAGCTTGTCGCCCTCGCGGTAGACTTTCTCCAGCATCATGTCCCCGGTCATGATCACTTCCTTGGGGTACATGCTGCGGTAGTAGGTCGGGAAGGTGGTGCCGCCCATGGCGACACCCGGCTTGATGTCGTCGGTGACGATTTCGACCTGGCTACCCTTGTCGGCGATGAAGTCGGCCACCGACATGCCGGTGAACTCGCAGATGGTGTCGTACACCAGCACGTTCTTGCCCGGCGCGACCTTGCCATCGAGCACGTCCCAGCTGCTGACCACCAGCCCTTCGGCCGCACCCCAGTGTTCGTTCTGCTCCAGGAACGAATGCCCGCCCACAGCCAGCACGATGATGTCCGGGCGCAGATCCTGAATGGTGTCTACATCGGCCGCGGTCCCCAGGCGCAGGTCCACCTTCAGGCGGGCCAACTCCAATTGGTACCAGCGGGTAATACCAGCAATCTGGTCACGTTGCGGCGCCTTGGCCGCGATGGTGATCTGACCGCCGATCTGGTCGCGTTTTTCGAACAGGGTCACATCGTGGCCACGCTCGGCGGCCACGCGCGCCGCCTCCATGCCTGCAGGGCCGGCACCGACGATGACGACCTTGCGCTTGGCGCCGGTGGTCTTCTCGATGATGTGCGGCACACCCATGTACTCACGCGAGGTCGCGGCGTTCTGGATGCACAGCACGTCCAGGCCTTGGTACTGGCGGTCGATGCAGTAGTTGGCGCCGACGCACTGCTTGATCTGGTCGATCTGGCCCATCTTGATCTTGGCGATCAGGTGGGGGTCGGCCATGTGTGCACGGGTCATGCCGACCATGTCCACATAACCACCTTCGAGAATCCGGGTGGCCTGGTTCGGGTCCTTGATGTTCTGCGCGTGCAGGACCGGGACCTTGACCACTTCCTTGATGCCCGCTGCCAGGTGCAGGAACGGCTCTGGCGGGTAGCTCATGTTCGGGATGACGTTGGCCAGGGTGTTGTGGGTATCGCAACCCGAGCCCACTACCCCGATGAAGTCGAGCATGCCGGTGCCATCGTAATAGGCAGCGATCTGCTTCATGTCTTCGTGGCTGAGGCCATCGGGGTGGAACTCGTCGCCGCAGATCCGCATGCCCACGCAGAAGTCGTCGCCCACTTCGGCACGCACGGCCTTGAGCACTTCCAGGCCGAACTTCATGCGGCCTTCGAAGCTGCCGCCCCACTCGTCGGTACGCTTGTTGACGCGCGGGCTCCAGAACTGGTCGATCATGTGCTGGTGCACCGCCGACAGCTCGACGCCATCGAGGCCACCTTCCTTGGCGCGGCGGGCTGCCTGCGCGTAGTTGCCGATCACACGCCAGATCTCTTCCACCTCGATGGTCTTGCAGGTGGCACGGTGCACCGGTTCGCGGATGCCCGAGGGCGACATCAGGGTCGGCCAGTTGAAACCATCCCAGCGCGAGCGACGCCCCATGTGGGTAATCTGAATCATGATCTTGGCGCCATGCTTGTGCATGGCGTCGGCCAGGTTCTGGAAGTGCGGAATGATACGGTCGGTGGACAGGTTGACCGACGACCACCATTCCTGCGGGCTGTCGATGGCCACCACGGACGAGCCGCCGCAGATGGCCAGGCCGATGCCGCCCTTGGCCTTTTCTTCGTAATACTTCACATAGCGGTCGGTCGTCATGCCGCCGTCAGTGGCGTAGACCTCGGCGTGCGCGGTGCTGAGCACGCGGTTGCGGACGGTCAGTTTGCCGATCTGGATCGGCTGGAACATTGCTTCGAATGCCATGACGCTATCTCCGGCTTACAACGGCTTCGTTACGAACAGGCCATCTTCGTGGCCTTCTTCCGACCCACCGTACACCTGCTCGGCAACGGTGCGGATCGAGCTGCCGCGGGCAGCGAGAATCTGGTCCATGGCACCGGCGAACCAGCCAGTGAACATGTAGTCGACCTTGCGGCCGCACTTGCCATAGACGTAGACGAAGGCCGAGTGCTTGAGCTTGACGCTGCACGTGCCCTTGTCCAGGTCGATGTCCTGGATCTCGAACAGCCCCCAGCCACGCTGGCTCAGGCGCTTCATGTAGTGCTCGAAGACCGCGACCCCTTCCAGGCCATGGCACTCGGCTTCTTTCTCGCACCAGTGCCACGCCGACTTGTAACCCGCCTTGTAGAGAATGTCGGCGTACTTGTCGGCGCCCAGTACTTCTTCGATGCCCATGTGGTTGTTGACGAAGAAATGGCGTGGCACGTACAGCATCGGCAAGGCGTCGCTGGTCCAGACACCGGTCTCGCTGTCGACTTCGATTGGCAATTGCGGGGCGATCTTGGCCATGGAAACTCAACTCCAGAAAAAATTTTTATTGGGTAGCCCCGGCGTTGCTGGCAGGGGCTCGAAGCTTGAGAGCGGCTTATTCGCCCCAGACGTCTTTCAATACGTTGACCCAGTTCTCGCCCATGATCTTGCGAACCACGCGCTCGGAGTGGCCACGCTTGAGCAAGGTTTCGGTGAGGTTGGGGAACTCGCCCACGGTGCGAATGCCCAGCGGGTTGATGATCTTGCCGAAGTTGGTCAGGCGACGGGCGTAGCCCTTGTCGTGGGTGAGGTATTCGAAGAATTCCTTGCCGTGACCCTGGGTGAAGTCGGTGCCGATGCCGATGGCATCTTCACCTACGATGTTCATGGTGTACTCGATGGCCTCGGCATAGTCGTCGATGGTCGAGTCGATACCCTTGGCCAGGAACGGTGCAAACATGGTCACGCCAACGAAACCACCGTGGTCGGCGATGAACTTCAGTTCTTCATCGGACTTGTTGCGCGGGTGCTCTTTAAGGCCCGATGGCAGGCAGTGGGAGTAGCACACCGGCTTTTTCGATTCGAGGATGACTTCCTCGGAGGTTTTGGAGCCGACGTGGGACAAGTCGCACATGATGCCGACGCGATTCATTTCGGCAACGATTTCGCGACCAAAGCCCGACAGGCCGCCGTCACGCTCGTAGCAGCCAGTGCCTACCAGGTTCTGGGTGTTGTAACACATCTGCACGATGCCCACGCCCAGCTGCTTGAACACCTCCACATAACCGATCTGGTCTTCGAAGGCATGGGCGTTCTGGAAGCCGAAGAGGATACCGGTCTTGCCCAGTTCCTTGGCCTTGCGAATGTCGGCCGTGGTGCGCACGGGCATCACCAGGTCGCTGTTCTCGCGGATCAGTTTCTGGCTTGCAGCGATCTGGTCGACGGTTGCCTTGAAACCTTCCCAAACCGACACGGTGCAGTTGGCGGCGGTAAGGCCTCCTTTGCGCATATCTTCGAACAGCTCGCGGTTCCACTTGGCGATGATCAGGCCATCGATGACGATGCTGTCGGCGTGTAATTCGGCTGGGCTCATCAGGCGTCCCCTTTTATTGAATGGGCTGGCGCCAAACCTTGTGCCGGCGCTTTGGGGCCAGCATATGCCTGTGCCCCGAGGCGCCCCGATGCAAAAACGACAGGGGGTTTGCCGAAAGCGTCAATGCGCGACAAGCCGGCCTCTGGCGCGGCCTGCGGCGATGAGACACAGTCTCGATAACGACCATCGAGGGCCCTTTGATGAACAATCTGCCCAGGTGATACCGTACGCGCCGAGAGTGCGCGAGAATCGTCAGGATTCGTCAGCCGGTGGAGGAAACAACGAATGAAAGCGATGGCAGGGATGGTACTGCTGGCCGTGGTGGCCGCAGCCCAGGCCGGTGAGGAAGAAAATACCCCGTGCGACAACGTCGAGACCGAGGCGCAAGCCCACGCCTGCGCAGCGTTTAACAAGCAAGCCTCCGAACGGGAGCTGAAATCGGCCTATGACGAACTTCTCCAGCGCGTTCATGACGCGTTCGACGACAAAGGCAGCGTTGCAGCAACAATGATCGAGCGCTTGAAGCAGGCTCAGGGGCTGTGGACGCAGCTTCGCGATGCCGATTGCAAGGTGGAAACCCTCACCCTGCCAACCAACGGCAAAGCTTACCAGGCCGCCTGGGACACCTGCGTGGCGCAACGCACCGATGATCGGTCCGAGTACCTGCAATCGATTCTGCAACAGTAGCGCGAGACTGCCTGGTCAGGAAAAGTTTGCGGCTTATTCATCGCACCAACCTCAAGCTCCAACGTGTGGGCAACGACATTTTGCAGGGCTAATTCGGCGGTGACGGCTTCACGACCCTTCGCTCCTCGCGCGGGCAGCGCCCGAAGCGGCGCTTGTAACGTCGGGTGAAGTACGACGGCAGTTCAAAACCGCATGCCACGCTGACCTGGGTGATCGTCATCTGGGTTTGGCGCAACAACTGGCAAGCCTTGTCCAGGCGCAGGCCGAGGTAAAAGCCGCTGGGGGTGTCGTTGAGGTGCAACCTGAACAGGCGCTCCATCTGGCGACGGGTGATCATCGCGCGCGCGGCCAGTTCCGTTGTGCCAAGGGGGTGTTCGGTGTGCTTTTCCATCTCACCGATCACCTGCACCAGCTTGCGGTTGCTGATGCCATAGCGTGCAGCGATCTGCATGCGTTGATGATCTTGGCGCGGTCGAATACGGCTCAACACGAACTGCTCGGAAACCTGCACGGCGAGCTCGGCGCCATGGGCCTGGGCAATCAGATCGAGCATCAAGTCGATTGAAGCGGTGCCGCCCGCACAGGTAATGCGTTGCCGGTCAATTTCGAACAGCTCCTGGGTGGCCTGCAGGCTGGGGTAGTTTTCCCTGAACGCATCCAGCGCCTCCCAGTGTACGGTCGCACGATGGCCATCGAGCAAGCCTGCCTCGGCCAGCACCACAGCACCAGTATCGATCCCGCCTAGCATGCCACCCTCGTGAGCCAGGCGTCGCAGGCTTTGCTGGAGCTTGGGGGCGTAGCAGCGCAGGGGTTCGAAGCCTGCCACGATCAGCAACGTACCGCAGGGCGTTTGCGCACCCAGCGCTGCGTCGGCATTGACCGACATGCCATTGCTGGCGTTCACGGCGCTCCCATCCAGGCTCAACACCTGCCAGTGGTACGCCTGGGCTTTGAACCTATTGGCCACGCGCAGGGGCTCCAGGGCACTGATGAACCCCATGGCCGAGAAACCGGGCAATAACAGGAAGTGGATGATCTGCGCCATGGCGTGCTCCAGAGAACAGGTCGCCTGCGTGCAAATGTTGGTCGCCGGCGTGCGATTTTCAATAGTGCCACCAGCGTAGCGTGTTCACACGGTCCGCAGAGACCGCCACCATAACAATCTGTACTGCCGATGGAGAGCCACCATGCACAGCTTGATCCGCCGCAGCCTGTTGACCTTGGCCCTGACCAGCCTTGTTACCCCCTCGCTTTACGCAGCCGATGCCGCTGCCTGCAAGAATGTCCGTCTGGGCGTGGTCAACTGGACCGATGTGATCGCGACAAGCGCCATCGCTCAGGCATTGTTCGATGGCCTGGGTTACACCACCAAGCAAACCAGCGCGTCGCAGCAGATCATCTTCGCTGGCATTCGCGACAAACGCCTGGACATGTTCCTGGGGTACTGGAACCCGATTATGACCCAGACCATCACTCCCTTCATCGAGGCCGGGCAGGTCAAAGTCATGGACAAAGCCAGCCTCGAAGACGCCCGGGCCACGTTGGCAGTGCCCAGGTACCTGGCGGACAAGGGGCTGCGCACCTTCGCCGACATACACAAATTCGAGAAGGAACTGGGCGGCAAGCTCTATGGCATCGAGCCGGGTTCCGGTGCCAACACCCAAATAAAGGCCATGATCGCCAAGAACCAGTTCGGCCTAGGCAAATTCCAGCTGGTCGAGTCCAGCGAAGCGGGCATGCTGGCCGCCGTGGACCGCGCAGTACGGCGCAAGGAAGCCGTGGTGTTCTTCGGCTGGACCCCACACCCCATGAACGTGAACATCGACATGGTTTACCTCGGCGATAGCCAGGATGCGCTCGGCCCTGACGAAGGTCGCGCGACGGTGTGGACCGTAACCGCGCCCGATTACGCAGCGCGCTGCCCCAATGCCAACCGCCTGCTGGCCAATCTGAGCTTCAGTGCCGAAGACGAGAGCCGCATGATGCAGCCACTGCTCGACCACAAGGACGCGCTGGAATCGGCGCGCCAATGGCTCAAGGATCACCCCGAGGACAAGGCCCGCTGGCTTGAGGGGGTGACCACCTTCGATGGCAAGCCGGCCGCCGACAACCTCAAGCTTACCGCCAACTGATACCGCCCCATCACCAACAAGCCGGCCCCTACAGCTCCCTGCACACCGAGGTTCGTCCAGGACCGTGCAGGGGCCGGCTTGCCGGCGAAAAGCCCACAACAGATCGCACAGGATCCCTTATGAACCACGACGTCATCATCACGTGCGCCCTGACCGGCGCCGGCGACACCGCCTCGAAAAGCCATCTGGTCCCAGTCACACCCAAGCAGATCGCCGCAGCGGCCGTGGAAGCCGCCAAGGCCGGCGCCACCGTGGTGCACTGCCATGTACGCGACCCGCAAACGGGCCGCTTCAGCCGTGATGTGGCCCTGTACCGCGAAGTCATGGAGCGTATTCGCGAAGCCGACGTGGACATCATCGTCAACCTCACCGCCGGCATGGGCGGCGACCTGGAAATCGGGCCCGATGAAAACCCCATGGCATTCGGGCAGGGCACTGACCTGATCGGCCCGCTCGAACGCCTGGCCCACGTCGAGGCGTTGTTACCGGAAATCTGCACCCTGGACTGCGGCACTCTCAACTTCGGTGACGGCAATTCCATCTACGTTTCCACGCCCGCGCAACTACGCGCCGGTGCCCGGCGCATCACGGAACTGGGGGTCAAGGCAGAGCTGGAAATCTTCGATACCGGCCACCTGTGGTTCGCCAAGCAAATGATCAAAGAGGGCCTGCTCGACAACCCCTTGTTCCAGCTGTGCCTGGGAATCCCGTGGGGCGCACCCGCTGATACCACCACCATGAAAGCCATGGTCGACAACCTGCCCGCCAATGCGACCTGGGCCGGGTTTGGCATCGGCCGCATGCAGATGCCCATGGCCGCACAGGCCGTGTTGCTCGGCGGCAACGTGCGGGTCGGCCTGGAAGACAACCTGTACCTGGACCGTGGCGTACTGGCCAGCAACGGCCAGTTGGTCGAGCGCGCGGTAGAGATCATTTCACGCCTGGGCGCCCGTGTGCTGAGCCCCGCCGAAGGCCGGGCAAAGATGAACCTGAACCGTCGCTGATCGCTTCTGGAGACCCGCATGAACTTCATCACTGACATCAAGACATTCGCGGCATTAGGCAGCGGCGTGATCGGCAGCGGCTGGGTTGCACGCGCCCTTGCCCACGGGCTGGACGTGATCGCCTGGGACCCGGCGCCAGGCGCCGAACAGGCCCTGCGCAAACGTATCGCCAACGCTTGGCCTGCCTTGGAGAAACAGGGCCTTGCGCCGGGCGCGTCACAAGCCCGACTGGCCTTTGTCGACACCGTTGAAGCGTGCGTGCGCGACGCTGATTTCATCCAGGAAAGCGCGCCTGAGCGGTTGGACCTGAAACTCGACCTGCATGCACGGATCAGCGCCGCAGCCAAACCCGATGCGATCATTGCCAGCAGCACGTCGGGCTTGTTGCCCAGCGAGTTCTACGCCTCGGCCTTCCACCCTGAGCGCTGTGTGGTGGGGCATCCTTTCAACCCGGTGTACCTGCTGCCGTTGGTCGAGATCGTCGGCGGCATGCGGACCGCGCCGCAGGCCGTCGAGGCGGCCAGCACCGTCTATACCGCCCTTGGCATGCGCCCGCTGCACGTGCGCAAGGAAGTCCCCGGTTTCATCGCCGACCGTTTGCTCGAAGCGCTGTGGCGCGAGGCGCTGCACCTGGTCAACGACGGAGTCGCCACCACCGGTGAAATCGACGACGCCATCCGCTTTGGCGCGGGCCTGCGCTGGTCGTTCATGGGCACCTTCCTGACCTATACCCTGGCGGGGGGCGATGCCGGCATGCGCCACTTCATGTCGCAATTCGGGCCGGCATTGAAGCTGCCGTGGACCTACCTTCCGGCGCCTGAGCTGACCGACAAGCTGATCGACGATGTGGTGGAAGGTACGTCGCAGCAATTGGGTGATCGCAGCATCGCCGCGCTGGAACGCTACCGGGATGACTCACTGCTGGCGGTGCTGGAAGCGGTAAAGATCAGCAAAGCCAGACACGGCATGCCGTTCAGCGAATGAGGAGAGCACGATGCCTGCACTGATCACCTATCGCACCCCAGTCAAAGCAGACTGGGTCGACTACAACGGGCATCTGCGCGATGCCTTCTATCTGTTGATCTTCAGCTATGCCACCGATGCGCTGATGGAGCAGATCGGGCTGGATGCCGACAGCCGTGGACGGAACGGTCATTCGCTGTTTACCCTGGAGGCGCACATTAACTACCTGCAGGAGGTAAAACTCGATACTGAGGTATGGGTGCAGACCCAAATCATCGGCTTTGATCAAAAACGTCTGCATGTTTATCACAGTCTGCATCGGCACGGTCTTGAAGAAATCTTGGCTGCGAGCGAACAACTGTTACTGCACGTGGACATAGCAGGTCCGAGGTCGACACCTTTTAGTTCACGAACACTGCAACGCCTGGAGCGGGTGACCGCACAGCAACGAGACGTACACAAGCCTGAGCACGTGGGCAAAACCATCCAGTTACCAAATGGCAACAATGCCCAATGACGCATGAAGGGCTGGCACAGGCCATGCCGCGGCGAGGCGGCAGGCCGTGCCAGAAACGGGCTTTTTCCTGCTACAGCGCGTAAACCTGAGTATCCATCAAGCCTTTGCCTGCTAAACGCACACAACCCTAACGGTTGGGCATTAATGCAGCGTTACGCAGGGTGCCATTGAATGGTCATTTGGGGACGATGCTCTTCTGAAACCGATGGACATTTCCATTCATATAACTACCAGATTGAGTTCTTTTAAGAGTGGGTGGAATACCCCGCGTAGAGTCGAAATTGGCGATATCAAATCTTCCTCTTACCTCTCCTTCGAAGCACAACGTACGGGTGCGGTCTTGGTTAAAAAACACCATTTATAATTGGTGGTGATCACGTCTTGACTAAAGACCCGTGCAGATCGCGCCAAGCCTCCGCCCTTTACACAACCTGGCAGATCAGCAATGAGATGATTGGCCAAATACGTGCTGAACCCACAAATCGGTTTTTTGAAGTCAGCTGCTGCGAACAGGAGTACCCCGTGACTCCCGTACAGCGCATCAACAACTTGGCCTGCCAGCGCTCCCCCCTTGAACGTACGGACAAATCCTTGAGGTACATTGGTACTATCTATATCGACCACAACGAACTCTCGGGGAGATGACGCCCCTCCGCGATAACAGACATGCCGATCACCGGGTCCATTGTAGAAACATAATTTCTCTCCCCCCTCATACCCCCGTACCTTGAAAGAGCGTACCGCCTGGCCTGAGCATTGGCTCGCAACGTTGACTGGGCTAGTGAGTCGAATACTCACTGGGCACGAACTGCCCTGGAGATTGGTTCCACTGTAGAGGGTGAGCTCGACACCCCGGAAGGGATCATAGGTATTCTCAACACGCTCTCGGTTTTCATTAATTGTGCGTGCCACATCGTGGTGTGCCATCGTTCCTATAGGCACGCCCTGATAAGAAAGCCTAGGGTTAGAAAAATAAGGTATGGACCCCCAGGTGGTTACCATACGTGTGTGGAATGTCGGATTGTCACGTTTATAACCGTGATGGTAACCCCCCGATGACCCGTTCCACCCGTGGCCAGCTCCCAGCACGTGCCCCATCTCGTGAGCGAAGGCGTCAACTGCACCGACGATGAGATACCCGCCGGTAGCGGCTTCACCACCTGTACCCGGATAGGAGGTGTAAAGGGTGACCACATCGGCAGAGAAATAGTCGCGCCAGCGGCTCACCTGATTATTCAGGTCGCGCCCCGGTGTTCTGAAATCTTTGAATTGCTCAACCCCGGTCTTGTCGCCCTCTGCGTAGTCTAGCTCTATGAACCCCGCGATGCTGACGGTGACCGGGACCTGTGAGTTAATCATCACCTGGTTGGCATCCTGGACTACCCTGGCTATGGTCGCGCGATAACTCGGATTCTTGGCACGTTGTTCATTGGTTGCGAAAAACAGCACGCGGATCGTGCTGGAGGCAGCGCGCGGGGCCTTGCCAGCAACAGCATATTGCTGGAGGTGCTCCAGATCAGTTGCCTGTTCAAAAGGCCGCTTGGCCTCGTCGACTTTGACCACTACATGCTGCCCGGCCCCAACATAGTGCAAATCATAAGACACGCCCTCAATGTGAATAGCGCCCGCCAGCTGCTCGCCGTCTCGCACTATCGAGATCCAGGTCAATGGGTTGAAATCAATGTCCGTGTCCGCGTTCTTCTCTAACTCAGCCACTGAGTCCCCCACCCAACCCACCATGCCCGGGGCGGGCGGATCGCTGCGCCGCAACCGAAATGTAATGGCCTTGCCTTGCGCCAACCGTACACTTAACGTTTTGGTGGCTTCGTTGATCAATGAAGCATCCACATCCACCCACTGCACCTCCTCTGTGGCGGGATCTTTCAGCACATCATTCAATAAGCGATACGTCCGCTTGCTCTGTTTGAGGGCCTGCATGTTTTTTGGCTTAGCCATGTCAAAAAGCGGCTGAGCGGAAGAGGCGTCCACCTGTCGATCTGGTGCAGGCAGCCCTGAACACGCCGTTAAAAACAACACCATCGAAATAAACCAGGCTCTGCATTTCATCGCTTACGCTCCAAAGGCACTTGAAGCCTAATTACTGCCTGGTTTCTAGTCTCGGTAAACTGGCAAATTTATCAGGCCTGAAGATACGCCTGAACGAACGTCTAGGCCTAGGGTGCGGTTAGTTTTGTATCAGCACGCCTGCGCTGTGCGAGGCAAGAAACAAAAAAACCCCGGAAAGCCGTGAGCGTCCGGGGCCAAGAGCGAGCAACATCCACTGTGCACGAGTGAGGGTGACCAAACCCTCCGCTTCGGTAGATGACTAGAGTGTGCGCAGTTCCTGGGCAGCGGATTTAGCCGGAAACGACCTGTTCATAGCCAAAGCAGCCACCCCGCCCTTTCGAGGTTGCGAGCATGACGGCGGCGTCACAGAATCGGTCGTGATCACTGCAGCACTCTCTATGCGATAAAAGGGACAACAGCCATGATGCATGCCGATTTGATTGATCAAGACGACCTGGCGGGCCACCTGCGAGCACGCGGGTTCGAGATTCCGGCCGGTGCCAGTGCCGAGCAGGCATGTGAGGCCGTGGTACGCGGGCTCACCGAACCAAACGCGCGGGCGCTCAAGGGGATGGTCGAGCAGATGTACGCGGGCAGCGCCACCTTGTTACCGGCCGTGCGGCAGGCGATTGATAAACAGCTGCTGCCAGCCTTGGCGCAATTCAATAACCGCACCTGAGCAAACGCTGCGATGCAGGCGTGATCGTCGGCAAGCCGGCCCCTACAGGGGCCGCGCCATGCCGGCGAGTGGGTTGAGACGCCGCCCCGGACCCTTAGAGCCTCACACTGGCAAACGTCGACTCATTGCGCGCCTGACTCAATGCCGCCATGGGACCGCTGTGGGGCGACAGGGTGATGGCCTGTGGAATCGGCATCATCGCCACCTGCTGGGTCGTATTGGAGCCAACACGCTCGTCGCGCGGTGGAATGCCGAAGTACTCGCGGTAACACTTGGAGAAGTGTGGCGTGGACACGAAGCCGCAGACCGACGCCACCTCGATGATCGACATCGGCGTCTGCTTGAGCAGCTGACGTGCGCGTATCAGACGCAGCTTGAGGTAGTAGCGCGAAGGCGAACAGTGCAGGTACTTCTGGAAAAGACGCTCAAGCTGCCGACGCGACACCGATACGTAGACGGCGAGCTCGTCCAGGTCGATCGGCTCCTCGAGGTTGGCTTCCATCAGCGCGACGATTTCCTGCAGTTTCGGCTGGTTGGTGCCCAGCATGTGCTTGAGCGGTACGCGCTGGTGATCCTGCTCGTTACGGATGCGCTCGTAGACGAACATCTCGGAAATGGCCGCCGACAATTCCCGACCATGATCGCGGCTGATCAAGTGCAACATCATGTCCAACGGCGCAGTGCCGCCAGAGCTGGTGAAGCGGTTGCGGTCGAGGGTGAACAGGCGGGTGCTCATGTTGACCCGTGGGTAGGCCTCCTGCATGGCCGCCAGGCACTCCCAGTGCACGCTGCAATCGAAGCCGTCGAGCAGGCCGGCACAGGCCAGTGCCCAGCTGCCGGTGCACACCGCTCCAAGGCGGCGCGATTGGCGAGCCTGGGCTTGCAGCCAGGTCACGTGCTCACGTGTCACGGTACGCTGGATACCCACACCGCCACAGACGATGACCGTGTCCATGGGGGGCGCGCTGTGCATGGCGGCATCGGGGGTGATCTGCAGGCCGTCACTGGCCCAGACCTGGCCGCCATCGACGGTCAGGGTATGCCAGCGGTACAGCTCACGGCCGGACAGCTGGTTGGCCATGCGCAGGGGCTCGACCGCCGACGCCAGGGAAATGAGCGTGAAATTGTCCAGGAGAAGAAACCCGATGGACTGGGGGGTTGTGCGGTTCTGGGTTGGATTCCCGGAGGTGTACGACGTCATCGCGATTTCTCCTCACACAAATGCAGGGTGTGCCTCAGGCGGGCACTGATTTCTTGTTATTGCCCCAGGGTCGTCCACGGGGCTTGGTTGTCTATCACTACGCAAACGCCGTGCCTGAAATTGAACAGCTATCCGAAAAAACCTGAAAACGACCTACTCAGTCATCAAAATCAGGACTTTCCTACAAGTCTGTTACAGCGCTCAAACAGGCGTTCTAGGCGGTATGCGTGTAACCCCTGAGCACTTTGGTGACACGTGGTCCCCAAGTTGCCCAGAAACGACACTCTTGAGTGTCACCGACAATGCCTGCACCGATCACGACATCCGACTGACGGTAGGCATCGTCTTGCACGTTTTAAGGTCACGAGGTGGTGCTTTGCACCGTTATGATGAGCGCAGTGCCAACGCTGATTACGCGCCGATGACACTGCAGATCGAAGAAGTGCCTCAGCACTCGATGGCGCTGACGGCAAGGCCGCCGCGCGAGGTTTCCTTGTACTTGTCGTGCATGTCGGCACCTGTATCACGCATGGTGCGGATCACCTGGTCGAGGGAGATGAAATGCTCGCCATCACCGCGCAACGCCATCTGCACGGCGTTGATGGCCTTCACCGCAGCAATCGCATTGCGCTCGATGCAGGGCACCTGCACCAAACCACCTACCGGGTCGCAGGTCAGGCCCAAATTGTGTTCCAAGGCAATTTCGGCTGCGTTTTCAACCTGGGGCGGGGTAGCACCCAGTACTTGGGCAAGCCCTGCCGCGGCCATGGCACATGCCGAGCCTACCTCACCCTGACAGCCCACTTCGGCACCTGAGATCGAGGCGTTCTTCTTGCACAGGATGCCCACGGCGGCGGCTGCGAGGAAGAAATCGACCACGCTGGACTCGTCCACCTCGTCGCTGAACCGCATGTAGTAGTGCAGCACCGCCGGAATGATGCCGGCCGCGCCGTTGGTAGGCGCGGTGACCATGCGCCCGCCTGCGGCGTTCTCTTCGTTCACGGCCAAGGCGAACAAGTTGACCCACTCCATGGCGCTCATGGTCGAGCCGATCACGTTGGGCTTGCCGATCTCCTGCAGGCTGCGGTGCAGCTTGGCAGCACGGCGGCGCACGTTCAGCCCGCCCGGAAGCGTGCCTTCGTACTTGAGCCCATTGTTGACGCACTCCTGCATGGCATCCCAAAGCGTGTGCAGGCCGGCGCGAATCTCCGCCTCGCTGCGCCAGACCCGTTCATTGGCCATCATCAATTGCGACACGCTCAGGTCGTTTTGCTTGCACAGGCGCAACAGTTCAGCCGCGCTGTTGAAATCGTAAGGCAGCACGGTCTGGTCGGCGTCCAGCACGCCACTGGCGGCCTGGGCGGCATCGACCACGAAGCCACCGCCGACCGAGTAGTAGGTATCGCGGTGAATTTCGCCCTTCTCGCCTTCTGCCACAAGGGTCATGGCGTTCGGGTGGTATGGCAGGTTCTCCTCGAGCAGCAGCATGTCACGGGCCCAGATGAAGTCGATGGGCAGGCGGTTATCGAGCTTGAGCACCTGGGTTTCACGCAGGTCGGCAATACGCGGGACGATCTGGGTAGGGTCGATGGCGTCTGGCCATTCGCCCATCAGCCCCATGATGGTGGCGTTGTCGGTCCCATGGCCGATGCCGGTAGCCGACAGCGAACCATACAGGCGCACCTCGATCCGCTTTACCTGTTCCAGCTCGCCGCGCTCGCGCAGCCCTTGGACGAACAGGGCACCGGCACGCATGGGGCCGACGGTGTGCGAGCTGGAAGGCCCGACACCGATCTTGAACAGGTCGAACACGCTGATGGCCATTGTCGAATCACCTCTTGCTGGGCTTGTCTGTGCGCGCAATGCGCAGGGCGGGGCAGCTGCTAGGCTGAACTGCAGGCCGCCTTCAATGCACGCATCATCGGGCTTTTGCCACCCTGCTCGCCGTCTGCAACCGACGTAGTCTTGTCCAGCCGCGCCGCCTGTTTTGCAGGCCCAGCGCGCCGCTTTCCGGCGCCTTGGTGACGCAAAAAAGCGGCAGGATGGGTAGAAGAACCCATAAGCGACATTGCCCATACTGGATGCGACCCGTTGCGTACTGGATACGACTCCACCAGTAGGCGATTGCTCGGCGCTGGAGGATTATCGAAAGCGACTCGTAAAGCACGGCCACGCAACCTGCCCTCTGCAGGCCTGATCGATCGGACCCTCAGAACGTCCGACGAACCACGCGAACCCGAAGACAAAATCACAGGAGTCCACCCATGAAAGGTTCACCCTCGCTGTTGCTGGTCGCGTTGCTGTCCGCACCGGTACTGGCCCAGGCTGCAGAACCCGAGCAGTGCCAGACGGTGCGGTTTTCGGATGTCGGCTGGACCGACATCACGGTAACCACGGCCACCACCAGCGCTGTGCTCGACGCCTTGGGCTACAAGACGCACACCACCATGATCTCGGTGCCGGTGACCTACAAGTCGCTGGCGGCCGGCAAGGACCTGGACGTGTTTCTCGGCAACTGGATGCCGACCATGGAGAACGACATCAAGCAGTACCGCGACGCCGGTACGGTCGAAACCCTGCGCGCCAACCTGGAAAACGCCAAATACACGCTGGCAGTACCGCAAGCCCTGTACGACAAGGGCTTGAAGGATTTCAGCGACATTCCCAAGTTCAAGGATGAGCTAGGCGGCAAGATCTACGGGATCGAGCCGGGCAATGATGGCAACCGCACCATCCAGAGCATGATCGACAAGAACGCCTTCGGCCTGAAGGACGCCGGCTTCAAGATCGTCCAGTCCAGCGAGGCCGGCATGCTGTCTCAGGTGGATCGCTCGCAGAAACGTGGCGAAGCCATCGTGTTCCTGGGGTGGGAGCCGCACCCGATGAATACTCGGT
The DNA here is from genome assembly GCF_022699445.1 of Pseudomonas sp. I3-I5. NCBI lineage: Bacteria > Pseudomonadati > Pseudomonadota > Gammaproteobacteria > Pseudomonadales > Pseudomonadaceae > Pseudomonas > Pseudomonas sp. I3-I5. The sequence goes on from NZ_CP093940.1 coordinate 4,338,844, forward strand.
TCAAGATGCAATACCTGACCGGTGGGGACGAGTTCTTCGGCCCCGATTTCGGCAAGGCGACGGTGTACACCAATACCCGCAAGGGGTATGCGCAGGAATGCAGCAACGTCGGCCAACTGTTGAAGAACCTGTCGTTCGAGCTCAAGGACGAAAGCACCATGATGGGCTATGTCCTGGACGACAAGATGAAGCCCGACGCCGCCGCGCGCAAATGGCTCAAGGACAATCCTGGCAAGCTGGACACCTGGCTGGCAGGCGTGACCACCGTGGATGGCAAACCTGGTCTCGAGGCGGCCAAGGCCAAGCTGACGCAATAACCGAACTACGCAGTAGCGCTACCTCGGGGCAGGACCGTGCCCGCCCCGGGTTGATTTCAATCTACGCAGGTGGAAGCTCGCTATCATGCTTATCGATCAGAAAATACCCCTGGGCCAGTACATGTCCTCGTTCGTCGAGTGGCTGACCCAGCACGGCGCGAATTATTTCGACGCCATCGCCCAAGGCCTGGAGTTCATGATCCATGGGGTCACCAGTACCCTGACCTGGTTCAACCCGCTCGTGCTCATCGCGCTATTCGCTGCCCTGGCGCACCTGATCCAGCGCAAGTGGGCATTGACCGCCTTCGTCGCAGTGTCCTTTCTGCTGATCCTCAACCTGGGCTACTGGCAGGAAACCATGGAAACCCTGGCCCAGGTCAGTTTCGCCACCGTGGTCTGCGTGGCCATCGGCGTGCCGCTGGGTATCGTCGCCGCACACAAGCCGATGTTCTACACCGCCATGCGGCCGGTGCTCGACCTGATGCAGACGGTCCCCACCTTCGTCTACCTGATCCCTACCCTTACCCTGTTCGGCCTGGGCGTGGTGCCTGGGTTGATCTCGACGGTGGTATTCGCCATCGCCGCCCCCATCCGCCTGACCTACCTGGGTATCTGCGATGTGCCCCAGGAACTGATGGACGCCGGCAAGGCCTTTGGCTGCTCGCGCCGTCAACTGCTCACCCGTATCGAACTGCCCCATGCGATGCCGAGCATCGCCGCAGGCGTCACCCAATGCATCATGCTGTCGCTGTCGATGGTGGTGATCGCCGCCCTGGTGGGCGCCGACGGCCTGGGCAAACCCGTGGTCAACGCACTGAACACCGCCGATATTTCCTTGGGCTTCGAAGCGGGCCTGGCAATCGTGCTGCTGGCGATCATGCTCGACCGTATCTGCAAGCAACCGGAGCTGCCGGCCAGGAGTGAAGCATGAGTATCATTCGATTCGAAGACGTCGACGTCATCTTCTCCAACAAGCCACGCGAAGCGCTGTCGCTGCTGGACCAGGGCAAGACCCGCGAAGAGATTCTCAAGCAGACCGGGCTTGTGGTCGGCGTCGAGAAAGCCAACCTGGACATCCAGAAAGGCGAGATCTGCGTGCTCATGGGCCTTTCCGGTTCGGGCAAGTCCAGCCTGCTGCGCTGTATCAACGGGCTGAACACCGTGAGCCGCGGCAAGCTGTTCGTGGAGCACGAAGGCAAGCACATCGATATCGCCCACTGCACCCCGGCTGAACTGAAGATGATGCGCACCAAGCGTATCGCCATGGTGTTCCAGAAGTTCGCCCTGATGCCTTGGCTCACGGTGCGCGAGAACATCAGCTTCGGCCTCGAAATGCAGGGCCGCCCCGAGAAGGAGCGTCGCAAGCTGGTCGACGAAAAGCTCGAACTGGTAGGCCTGGCACAGTGGCGCAACAAGAAGCCCGATGAATTGTCCGGCGGCATGCAACAGCGCGTCGGCCTGGCACGCGCGCTGGCCATGGATGCCGACATCCTGCTGATGGACGAACCGTTCTCGGCCCTGGACCCCTTGATTCGCCAAGGCCTTCAGGACGAATTGCTGACCCTGCAGAGCCAGCTGAACAAGACCATCGTCTTCGTCAGCCACGACCTGGACGAGGCGCTCAAGCTGGGCAGCCGGATCGCGATCATGAAGGACGGCCGGATCATCCAGTACAGCAAGCCCGAGGAAATCGTGCTCAACCCGGCCGATGAATACGTGCGCACCTTCGTGGCCCATACCAATCCGCTGAACGTACTGTGCGGACGCAGCCTGATGCGCTCGCTCGACAACTGCAAGCGCGTCAACGGCTCGGTCTGCCTGGACCCCGGTGGCGATTCGTGGCTGGACTTGGGTGAAGGCAATTCGATCAAGCGTGCACGGCAAGGCCAGAACGGGCTGGAGATGCAGAACTGGGCGCCAGGGCAGGCAGTGGAAGGCCTGAGCCGCAGGCCAACCCTGGTGCATGCCGATATCGGCATGCGTGAGGCCCTGCAGATTCGCTACCAGACCGGCAACAAGCTGGTGCTGCAGGAAAACGACAAAGTCGTGGGGATTCTGGGAGACACCGAGCTTTATCACGCCTTGCTGGGCAAGAACCACGGTTGATTGCACGAGGGCCGCATTCGCGGCCCTCTTCTTTAAAGGCGGCGCGCGCTGCGGGCTGGCTTGCCTACATCTTCAGAAACGCTTTACAGGCTGCCAATTCATCAGGTTAGAATCGGTTGGCACGCGACCTGCTAGCAAACACCGAATCCGCGCTATCACGTCTTCCCTCCTCGTTGTCCCGGAGTACCTGCCTTTGGATGCCAGTACCATCAATAGCCTGTTCCTGATCGGCGCATTGCTGGTGGGGGCAAGCATCCTGGTCAGTTCGCTGTCGTCGCGGCTTGGCATCCCGATTCTGGTCATCATCCTGGCCGTCGGCATGATCGCTGGCGTGGACGGGGGTGGCATCATTTTCAACAACTACCCAACCGCCTACCTGGTGGGCAACCTCGCGCTTGCCGTGATCCTGCTCGACGGTGGTTTGCGCACGCGGGTGGCAAGCTTCCGGGTCGCCTTGTGGCCGGCGCTTTCGCTGGCAACGGTCGGGGTCATGATCACCACGGCGCTGACCGGCATGGTGGCGGCCTGGTTGTTCGACCTGAGCCTGATCCAGGGCCTGCTGATTGGCGCCATCGTGGGCTCCACCGATGCCGCAGCGGTCTTCTCACTGCTGGGCGGTAAAGGCCTGAACGAACGGGTCACCGCCACACTGGAAATCGAATCGGGTAGCAACGACCCGATGGCGGTGTTCCTCACCGTGACCCTCATCGACATGATCGCCAGTGGCCAGACCGGGCTGCACTGGAGCCTGCTGGGCCACCTGTTGCGCGAGTTCGGCATCGGCGGATTGCTGGGGCTGGGCGGCGGCTGGGTGATGTTGCAGTTGGTCAACCGCATCAACTTGGCAGGCGGCCTTTACCCGATTCTGGTCGTGGCCGGTGGGCTGGTGGTCTTCTCGCTGACCAACGCTTTGCACGGCAGTGGTTTCCTTGCGGTCTACCTGTGCGGGCTGGTGCTGGGCAACAAGCCGATCCGCAGCCGGCACGGCATTCTGCACATGCTCGACGGCATGGCGTGGCTGGCCCAGATCGGGATGTTCCTGGTGCTGGGCCTGTTGGTGACGCCTCACGACCTGCTGCCTATCGCCCTGCCGGCACTGGGCCTTGCCCTGTGGATGATTCTGATCGCACGCCCGTTGTCGGTCGTTGCCGCACTGCTCCCCTTCAAGGCGTTCCACGACCGCGAGAAAGCCTTCATTTCCTGGGTAGGCCTGCGCGGCGCCGTGCCCATCATCCTGGCGGTATTCCCGCTGATGGCCGGTCTGCCGGACGCCCAGCTGTTCTTCAACCTGGCGTTCTTCATCGTCCTGGTTTCGCTGCTGGTGCAGGGCACCAGCCTGCCCTGGATGGCCAAACTGCTCAAGGTGACGGTGCCGCCAGACCCGGCGCCCATCTCTCGCTCGGCACTGGAAGTGCACATCACCAGCGAATGGGAGATGTTCGTCTACCGCCTGGGCGCCGAAAAGTGGTGCATTGGAGCGGCGCTCAGGGAGCTGAAGATGCCTGAGGGTACGCGCATCGCCGCGCTGTTCCGTGGCGAACAGCTGCTGCACCCTTCGGGCAGTACCGTGCTGGAAGTGGACGACATGCTGTGCGTGATCGGCCATGAGCACAACCTGCCTGCACTGGGCAAACTCTTCAGCCAGGCGCCCCAACGCGGCCTGGACCTGCGCTTCTTCGGCGACTTCGTGCTCGAAGGCGATGCCGAACTCGGCGCCGTGGCGTCGCTCTACGGCCTCAACGTCGACAGCCAGGATGCCCACATGCCGCTGGCGCAGTTCATCCGACAGAAGGTCGGAGGCGCGCCAGTGGTAGGCGACCAGGTCGAATGGCATGGCACGATCTGGACCGTGGCGACCATGGACGGGAACAAGATTCAGAAAGTGGGCGTCAGATTCCCGGAAGGATCGCGACCAGGACCAGGATTGTTCCTCTAAACTTCGTTTCTGCCTGATCCACAAGTAGTCTGCCTATGTCCTTTCGCCTGCACCTTCGCACAGCCCTGCTCGGGCTGTGCCTTTGCCTTCCCCTGGCGGTCGCCGCCGCTGAAGCCCCCACCACCGCCAGCGTCCAGGAAAGCCTGGACAAGATCGCCGAGCGCAAGCTGCCCGAAGCCGATCAGAAGGCCCTGCAGCAAGTGCTCGAGCAAACCCTCAGCCTGCTGGCCAGCAAGGAAGACAACGAACGCAAGCTGACCGCCCTCAAGCAGCAGCTGGCCAGCGCGCCCAAGGAAACCAGCGACAGCCAGAAAGAGCTGGCAAGGCTCAAGCAGAGCTCGGTGCAGTCGGTGGCCCAGCGCTACGCCAGCCTTGGCGTGCCGCAGCTCGAGCAGATGCTCAGTGAACGCACCACCCAGCAAGGCGAGCTGCAAAAGGCGCTGTCCGAAGCCAACAGCCTGATCATCAATTCGCAGACCCGTCCCGAACGGGCTCAGTCCGAGATCAGCAGCAGCCAGGCGCGGGCCCAGCAGATCAACAGCATCCTCAAAAGCGGCAAGGATGCGGGCAAGCCCATCAGCGCCGACCTGCGCAACCAGCTCAACGCCGAACTGGCCTCGCTCAACGCCCTCACCCAATTACGCCGCCAGGAGCTGGCCGGCAACAGCGTGCTGCAAGACCTGGGCAATGCCCGCCATGACCTGTTGATCGAGCGCACGGCACGCCTGGAGCAGGAAATCCAGGACCTGCAGACCCTGATCAACGATAAACGCCTGGCCCAGTCCCAGGAAACCGTCACGCAGCAGTCGATCGAAGCCCAGAAAGCCGGCGGCAGCAGCCTGCTGGCCACCGAAAGCGCGGCCAACCTCAAGCTGTCCGACTACCTGCTCAGAAGCACCGACCGGCTCAACGAACTGACCCAGCAGAACCTGCGGACCAAGCAGCAGCTCGACACCCTGACCCAGGCCGATCAGGCGCTGGACGAGCAGATCAGCGTACTCAAGGGCAGCCTGCTGCTGTCCAAGATCCTGTACAAACAGAAACAGACTCTGCCGCACCTCAAGCTCGACCGTGACCTGGCTGACCAGATCGCCGACACGCGCCTGTACCAGTTCGAAGTCAATCAGCAGCGCGAGCAGATGAGCAGCCCGGTCAGCTACGTGGACAAACTGCTGGCTGCACAGCCCCCCGAAACCGTCACCCCCCAATTGCGCAAGGCATTGCTGGAAGTGGCCATCACCCGCAGCGACTTGCTCGAACGCCTGAACCGGGAGCTGTCGGCGCTGCTCAACGAATCCATTACCCTGCAACTGAACCAGAAGCAGCTACTGGGCACTGCCCAAAGCCTGCGCACCACGCTGGACGAGCAGATGTTCTGGATACCCAGCAACAAGCCGTTGGACTGGGACTGGCTGGCCTATGTGCCGCAACGCCTGGCCGACCAGGTGGCGGACCTGCCGTGGAGCTCGGGCCTCAAGGAGCTGGCTGACGGGTTGAGCCAGCGCCCATTGCTGTTCCTGCCGCTGTTGCTGGTGATCGGCGCGTTGCTGTGGCGACGCAAGTACCTGTACCAGCGCCTGGGCAAGGTGCACCAGGACATCGGCCATTTCCGTCGCGACAGCCAGTGGCACACCCCGCAGGCGATCCTGATCAACATCCTGCTGGCGATGCCGGTGAGCCTGGGCCTGGCGCTGTGCAGCTACGCCCTGCAGATCGACGCTCGCGGCCAGAACGCCAACCTTGGCGCGGCACTGTGGCAACTGGCCCAGGCCTGGCTGGTGTTCTATACGGCCTACCGCATCCTCTCGCCTGGCGGGGTGGCCGAGATTCACTTCCGCTGGTACAAGCCCCAAGTGGAGTTCTTGCGCGGCTGGGTTCGGCGGCTGGGCACTGTGGTGCTGGCACTGGTGGGGGTGGTGGCGGTGGCCGAGCACCAGCCCTCGGCGCTGGCCGACGACGTGCTGGGGATTGGCGTTGTGCTGACCTGCTACGCACTGATGGCCTGGTTGCTCAGCCGCCTGTTGCTGAGCAGCCCTGCCCACCGCGACACCTCGCTGTTTCGCAAAGCAGTGGGCGTGGCCTTCACGGCCTTGCCCATCGCCCTGTTCATCGCCGTGTGCTTCGGCTACTACTACACGGCGCTGAAACTCACCGACCGCCTGATCTACACCCTCTACCTGCTGCTGTTCTGGCTGGTGATCGAGGCGGCATTCGTGCGCGGGCTTTCCGTGGCCGCCCGACGCCTGGCCTACCAGCGCGCGCTCAGCAAGCGGGCTGCAGCCAAGGAAGGGCTCGATGGCGAAGTCGTCGTCGAAGAACCGACGCTGGACATCGAACAGGTCAATCAGCAGTCCCTGCGCCTTATCCGCCTGGCCCTGCTCGGCGGTTTCATCGCCGGCCTGTACTGGGTGTGGTCGGACCTGCTCTCGGTATTCGCCTACCTCAACAACTTCGTGCTGTACGAATACACCAGCGGTACGGGCGCTGCGGCGAGCATGGTCCCCATCAGCCTCGGTGACCTGCTCGGCGCACTGGTGATCGTGGGCATTACCTTCGCCCTGGCCGGCAACTTGCCCGGCCTGCTGGAGGTGCTGGTACTGTCGCGGCTTAATCTGGCCCAAGGCAGTGCTTACGCCACCACCACGCTGCTGTCCTACACCATCGTCGGCGTCGGCATCGTCAGTACCCTCTCCACCCTGGGGGTCAGCTGGGACAAGCTGCAGTGGCTGGTCGCCGCGCTGTCGGTAGGCCTGGGTTTCGGCATGCAGGAAATCTTCGCCAACTTCATTTCGGGCATCATGATCCTGTTCGAACGCCCGGTGCGTATCGGCGACACCATCACCATCGGCAACTTGTCGGGCACGGTGAGCAAGATCCGCATTCGCGCCACCACCATCACCGACTTCGACCGCAAGGACATCATCGTCCCCAACAAGACGTTCATCACCGGGCAACTGATCAACTGGTCGCTCACCGATACCGTTACCCGCGTGACCCTGAAACTGGGCATCGACTACGGCTCGGACCTGGACCTGGTCCGCGACCTGCTGCTCAAGGGTGCGCATGAGAACCCGCGAGTGCTGAAGGACCCGGAACCTCTGGTGTACTTCCTGCAATTCGGCGAAAGCTCACTGGACCACGAACTGCGCATGCACGTCCGTGACCTGGGTGATCGCAACCCGACGCTGGACGAGATCAATCGCTACATCAACCGGGAGTTCAAGGCGCACGATATCAAGATCTCCGTACGCCAGGTCGAGGTGTTCCTGATGGACCCCAAAGCCGGCAAACAACAGTTGATACCGATGGACTCGCCCAAATCCGATGGCACTCAACCGGTGTGATTGGACTCCATAGGGCAGAGACGCCCGTTCAACCCGCGAGGGCCTGGCCCTCGCTCACGGCCGGTCCGCCCGCACAGGGCCACGCAGCGGCCGCTTGCCACCTCGACTCAGGAGCAGCCCCGTGAAAGCCCTCGACCAGCTCACCTTCGACAACCGCTTCGCCCGCCTGGGGGATGCATTCTCTACCCAGGTACTGCCCGAGCCGATCGCAGACCCTCGCCTGGTGGTCGCCAGTGCATCGGCCATGGCGCTGCTCGACCTCGACCCGGCCCAGGCCGAGCTGCCGTTGTTCGCCGAACTGTTCAGTGGCCACAAGCTCTGGGAAGGCGCCGATCCACGAGCGATGGTGTATTCCGGCCATCAGTTCGGCGGCTACAACCCGCGCCTGGGTGACGGCCGCGGCCTGTTACTGACCGAGGTGGTCAACGATGCCGGTGAACATTGGGACCTGCACCTCAAGGGCGCCGGCCAGACCCCCTACTCGCGCATGGGCGATGGCCGTGCCGTGCTGCGCTCCTCGATTCGTGAGTTTCTGGCGAGCGAAGCCTTGCATGCCCTCGGTATCCCCAGCAGCCGAGCCCTGTGTGTGATCGGCTCCAGCACCCCGGTGTGGCGGGAAACCCAGGAAAGCGCCGCCATGCTCACCCGCCTTGCCCAGAGCCATATCCGCTTTGGCCATTTCGAATACTTCTACTACACCCAGCAGCCCGAGCAGCAGCGCGTGCTGATCGACCATGTACTCGATGAGCATTACCCGCAGTGCAAAGACGCCGAGCAGCCTTACCTGGCCATGTTCCAGACCATCGTCGAGCGCAATGCCGAGCTGATCGCACGCTGGCAAGCGTACGGTTTCTGTCACGGCGTGATGAACACCGACAACATGTCGATTCTGGGGATCACCTTCGACTTCGGCCCGTTCGCTTTCCTTGACGACTTCGATGCCAACTTCATCTGCAACCACTCCGACGACCGCGGCCGCTACAGCTATGCCAACCAGGTACCGATCGCCCATTGGAACCTCAGCGCGCTGGCCCAGGCCTTGACCACGGTGGTCGAGGTCGAAGCGCTCAAGCAGGCACTGGCGCTGTTCTTGCCCCTGTACCAGGCCCATTACCTGGACCTGATGCGTCGCCGGCTCGGCCTGACTACCGCCGAGGACGAAGACATGGCCTTGGTCGAGCGTCTGCTGCAACGCATGCAGAGCGGTGGTGTGGACTACAACCTGTTCTTCCGCCGCCTGGGCGATCAACCGCTGGCCGACGCGCTGCAATCGGTACGTGAGGCCTTCATCGACCTGGCGGGTTTCGACGCCTGGGCTGTCGACTATCAAGCGCGCTGCGAACGTGAACCGAACCATGCTGCCGGGCGGCGTGAGCGCATGCACGCCGTGAACCCGCTGTATGTGCTGCGTAACTATCTGGCGCAGAACGCTATCGAAGCGGCCGAGGCAGGCGACTACACTGAGGTCAGGCGTTTGCATGAGGTGCTGAGCCGCCCGTTCGAGGAACAGGCCGGAATGCAGGCCTATGCAGCGCCGCCACCTGCCTGGGGCAAGCACTTGGAAATCAGTTGCTCGTCCTGAAGCCCACAGACGCCAACGGAGATGCAATGACCGATCCGCTAATTGTCCCTTGCCCTCACTGCAACGGCCTGAACCGCTTGCCCGCCGACCGCCTGGGCGATGCGCCCAAGTGTGGCCGCTGCAAGCAGCAAGTGGTGCTCCAGGCGCCGTTCGTGCTGACCGAGAGCAGCTATGCAAGCCAGGTCAAAGGCGACCTGCACTTGCTGATCGACGTCTGGGCCGATTGGTGTGGCCCCTGCAAGGCCTTCGCGCCAGTCTTCGAACAAGCGGCCCGCCAACTGACTGGCCGCTGCCGCCTGGCCAAGCTCGACAGCGAAGCCAACCGCTCCCTGGCCGGGCAACTGGGCATTCGCTCGATCCCGAGCCTCATACTGATGCGCAACGGCCGCGAGATCGCGCGCCAGGCAGGGGCACTTCCCCTTCAGCCACTGCTGGAGTGGCTGCGCAGCCAGGGGGTTTGACCTCAGGTACCTGCAAGCAGCGACTCATAGGGGATACGTAGCCCCTCGTGCAGACGTCTGATCAAGCTGCACCTACTCATCCCCACCCAGCAAATCATGCAGCGCCACGAATTGCTGGGTCAGTTTGTGACGGGGGTCGAGGTGGATCAGGGGCAGGCTGGCGTGATGCGACTCCCGCATCTTCACTGAACTGCCCAGGTACACCGGCAGCACCGGCAAGCCTTCGGCCAGTAGCGCGTCCAGCATCTGCTGCGGCAGGCTGGCACGGGGCTGGAACTGGTTCACCACGATGCCCTCGACGACCAGGTGTTCGTTGTGGTCTTCCTTGATGTCCTCGATCTCGGCCAGCAACCCGTACAGGGCCTGACGCGAGAAGCTGTCGCAGTCGAACGGGATCAGCACTCGGTCCGCTGCGATGAGCGCCGAGACGGCATAGAAGTTGAGGGCCGGCGGGGTGTCGATGTAAATCCGCTCGTAATCTTCACTCAAGACGTCGAGCAATTTACGCAGCTTGTTGATCTTGTGCTTGGCTTCGAGCTTGGGTTGCAGGTCGGCCAACTCCGAGGTGGCGGTGACCACATGCAGGTTTTCGAACGGTGTCTGGTGGATATCGACCTTATTCTTCTTCACCCCGGGCCCACTGGACAGGCTCTGCTTGAAGAAATCGGCGATGCCCATGGGAATGTCTTCGCCCACCAGCCCGGTGAGGTACTGGGTCGAGTTGGCCTGTGCATCCAGGTCGATCAGCAAGGTTCGGTAGCCTTCATGGGCGCTTACCGCTGCCAGGTTGCAGGCGATGCTGGATTTGCCCACCCCGCCTTTCTGATTGAACACCACGCGTCGCATGATTGACCTCCGGATAGGGACGAGTTGCCGAGTATGTGGCGACGCCGTGCCCATGGCCAGCGCTGCTACAGCGGCTGCGCACCAGACATGGCGCTGTGCCGACTGTCGGAAAAAGGAAACTATTCAATCGGACCACGCCACATCCGCTTGAAGGCGTTGTCTCTTTGGATCCGAATCCATTGCTACATCACCGCCGCACCGGGATAATGCGCGCCACTCGATGAACGCACCACCCCTGACAGGCAGGCGCCGACACGTTCGCTCGGCATGGAAGCCCTTCAGGGCGGGAAGAAAACCACCGTGATCACCTTCAACATCACCCAATGGCGTGCATGGGCTCCGGGCCTTTCGGCGCCTGCCGACTGGCACGCCTGGGCCAGTGGCAATTCGCCATCGGGTGCTGACGCCTGTGCGCCTGACGTGGCCTTTCTGCCGGCCATGCAACGCCGTCGGCTGAGCCACATGGCGCGCATGGCGTTCGCGGTGGCCTGGCCATTGGCAGAGGGCCAGCCGCCGCTGCCGCTGGTCTTCGTGTCACGCCACGGTGAAACACCCCGTACGTTTTCGATTCTGGGCGAACTGGCTGCGGGGCAGCCGCTGTCACCTACCCAGTTCAGCCTCTCGGTGCACAACGCGGTCATCGGCCTGTGGTCGATCCTGCGCGGTTCCACCTGCGAGATGACGGCACTGGCCGCCGCGGGGGATGGTTTCGAGCAGGGCGTGGTGGAAGCCGCAGCGCTCATGGCTGATGGTGCCCCAGCCGTGCTGTTGATCGTTACCGAAGAACAGCCGCCGCCGGCCTATGGCCCCTGGATAGACGACGTCCCATTCGCCTATGCGCTCGGCCTGTTGCTGACCCCAGGCCAGCAATGGCAGCTGGCGCCCGGCCAGGTCGCCGCATCACCGGCAGTGCCTGGGCTGCCTCACGGCTTGGCCTGGCTCAAGGCCATGCTCAACGGCCGCACCGATTTCACTCACACAGGGAAGCGTCGTACATGGAACTGGCACCGACAGCCGTGAGCAGGTCAGGCGATGCCTTCATCTGGCGCCTGTTGGCCACCGCGACGAGCTTTATACTGTTTGGCATGGGCTGCCTGACCCTGCGGCTGTTCGTGTTTCCGCTGCTGGCCTGCCTGCCCGGTGGCCGGGTGCGCCACCGCGAGCGGGCCCGGCGCACCATCAGCTGGTTGTTCTGGCGCTTCGTGCAGTTCATGCGCGCCATGGGCGTGCTGACGTACGAAATCGAAGGGGCCGAGCGCCTGGGCCGGCCGGGTCAGATGATCATTGCCAATCACCCCTCCCTGATCGACGTGGTATTCCTGATCGGCCTGGTACGCCAGGCCAACTGCGTCGTGAAGCAGAGCCTGTTCGACAACCCGTTCACACGCGGGCCGGTCAGTGAGGCGCAATACATCGGCAACGATGGCAGCATGGACATGCTCGACGCCGCCGTCGCCTCGCTGCAGCAGGGCCAGACCTTGGTGATTTTCCCGGAAGGCACGCGCACCTCGCCAGGCCAGCCGCCGGCCTTTCACCGCGGCGCGGCTGCGATTGCCCTACGCGGTGCAAGCGTCATCACCCCAGTCACCATCAAGGTCAGCCCAACCACGCTGACCAAGAACGAACCCTGGTACCGCATCCCTCGCAGGCGTGTGCACTTCACCCTTTCGGTGGGCCCGGACGTGCATCCCGACGCCTACGCAGCGCTGGGCCCTGCACCCAAAGCTTCCCGCCTGCTCAACGACTACCTGCACAACTACTACATCAAGGAGCTCGCCGCCGATGAGCGCGCCACAGCAAGACCTCAACCGTGATCTCAAGCAACTGATCATCGACGCCCTGGGCCTGGAGGACATCAGCATCCAGGACATCGACGACGAACAGACCCTGTTCGGCGAAGGCCTGGGCCTGGATTCGGTTGATGCGCTCGAGCTCGGCCTGGCCATCCAGAAGCGTTATGGCATCAAGATCGACGCCGATGCCAAGGACACCCGCAACCATTTCAGCAGTGTCGCCGCCCTGGCGGCGTTCGTCACTGCCCGTCAGGCCGCCTGAGATCGCATCATGCAAACCCGTGAAGACATCTTCAACATCCTGCGCGACGCCTTGGTCGAATTGTTCGAGCTCGAGCCTGAGCGTATCAGCCTGGACGCCAACCTTTACCAGGATCTGGAAATCGACAGCATCGACGCCGTGGACCTGATCGATCACATCAAGCGCCAGACAGGCAAGAAGATAGCCGCTGACGAGTTCAAGTCGGTGCGTACCGTCAACGACGTGGTCGAGGCCGTGTTCCGCCTGGTGAACCCGGAGGCATGAAGCGACTGATCGGCGCCGGCCTGCTGATTGCCGGGCTGCTGTATCCGTTCGCCGTGCATTTCGGCATGGCGCACTACGCCCCCTGGCAATTTGGCCTGCTGCTCGGCGGCCTTTGGCTGGCACGTGCGCTCAGCGCCCCTCGTCGGCCCGGCAGCCTGTGGATGGCAATTGCCGCCCTGCTGTTCTGTGGGCTGCTGGGGCTGTCGGACAGCCAGGCACTGCTGCGTTGGTATCCGGTGCTCATCAGTACCTTCATGCTGGGGCTGTTCGGTAGCAGCCTGCTGCACGGCATGCCGGTGGCCGAACGCCTGGCACGCTTGAGCGACCCAGCGCTGCCACCGCGCGCGGTGCGTTATACCCGGCAGGTCACCCAGGCCTGGTGCCTGTTCTTTTTGCTCAACGGCCTGATCGCGGCCGCGCTTACGCTGTGGGCGCCGTTGGCCTGGTGGACGCTCTACAACGGCGTCATCGCCTATGCCGCGATGGGCGTGCTGTTCGCCCTCGAATGGCTGATTAGACAACGTGTGCGAGGACGCTCATGAACTGGATCAACCTCCAACACCTGCTGCTGCCGCTGGATGCGCCGCGCCAGGTGACCCAAGCCCCTGTCCTGGACCATGCCGAACTGAGCCAGCAGGCACTGCGCCTGGCCGGTGGCCTGCGTGCGCGGGGTGTTCGCCGATTGGCGGTGCACCTGGAGGACGCCGCGCAACTGGCCGCTGCCCTGCTCGGTGCATGGCGGGCCGAGGTTGAGGTCTTGCTGCCGGCCGACCTGCAACCGGCCACACGCGAGCGCTGGAATGCCCACGTAGACCTGTGGCTCACGGATCAGGCTGAGGATACGCTGCCCGACGACCTGTTCGACGCGCCCTTGCCACCTGCCGTTCTGGACTTGGCCCGGTGCCGCATCAGCCTGTGTACCTCCGGGTCCAGCGGCGAGCCCAAGCGCATCGACAAGCAGCTCACGCAACTGGCCAGCGAGGTGAACGCGCTGGAGCACTTGTGGGGCAAGGCCCTGGGCCCTGCCTGGATCATCGGCAGCGTCGCCACCCAGCACATCTACGGCCTTTTGTTCCGCGTGCTGTGGCCCTTGTGCGCCGGGCGTGGTTTCGAGCGCCGTCAATTGCCGTTCCCCGAAGACCTGCAACGGGCCAGCCGCGCCCACCCGGCCTTTGCCTGGGTCGCCAGCCCGGCGCTGCTCAAGCGCATGGGGGAAAACCTCGACTGGCCAGCCCTGCAACCGGTGCGCAAGGTGTTCTCGTCGGGCGGTGAGTTGCCCGCCGATGCGGCCGAGCGCCTGCACCAGCGTCTCGGCCAATGGCCGGCAGAGATCCTCGGCAGCTCGGAGACCGGCGGGATCGCCTGGCGCCAGGGGCAGCCCTTGTGGCAGCCGTTTGCCGGGGTACAGGTCAGCCAGAATGAACAGGGCGCGCTGTGCATCGCCTCGCCCTACCTCCCTGCGGGGCATGTGGAACACAGCGCCGACGCTGTCGAATTCTCATCAGATGGGCGCTTTCGCTTGCTGGGGCGACTGGATCGGATCGTCAAACTCGAAGAAAAGCGCATTTCGCTGCCCATGCTCGAACAGGCCTTGTGCACACATCCATGGGTGTCTGAAGCACGCCTTGGCATGATCGAAAACGGCCGGGCCAGCCTCGGCGCCCTGCTGGTGCCGACCCCCGCAGGCTTGCACGCCCTGCGCAACCAGGGGCGGCGGGCCTTGGTCGAGGCCCTGCGCAGCCACCTGGCAGGCCACTGTGAGGCGCTGGCACTCCCCCGCCGCTGGCGCTTGGTGCAGCATTTGCCGCTCAACAGCCAGGGCAAGCTGACCCAGGCTGCGCTGCAGGCATTGCTGCTGGCGCCTCGCAGCATGGCGCCGCATGTGCTGGAGCAGCACCGCGAGGGTGACGAACTCCAGCTCAAGCTCGGCGTGCCCCTGGACCTTGCCTGTTTCCCGGGGCATTTTCCCCGCACGCCCGTGTTGCCCGGTGTGGTCCAGATCGACTGGGCCGTCGCGCTGGCCGCTGAGCTGACCGAGTCGCCGCTGCGCTTTGCAGGCATGGAGGTGCTCAAGTTCCAGCAGTTGGTGCGGCCCGGCGATGAGCTGGCGCTGAGCCTTCGCCTGGACAAGGCCCGCGGTAAGCTTTACTTCGCCTTCACCTGTGCCGGTCAACCGTGCTCGAGCGGCCGGGTTCTGTTGGAGAACGCCTGTGCATAAGCCCTGCGCGGTGATCCCGGTCTACAACCATGAACAGGCCGTTCCGGCGGTCGTGGACGACTTGCTGCGCGCGGGCCTGCCCTGCGTGCTGGTCGACGATGCCAGCGACGCAGGCTGCGCGCAGGTGCTCGCCCGGCTGGCCGAACAGACGAACGTGTTTCTGGTCACCCTGCCCGTCAACCAGGGCAAGGGCGGTGCAGTCATGGCCGGCCTGCGCGAGGCAGCGCGACTGGGCTTCAGTCATGCGTTGCAGGTCGATGCCGATGGCCAGCACGACCTGGGCGATGTGCAGACGTTTCTGGAACATTCGCGTCATGCCCCCCAGGCACTGGTGTGCGGTTATCCACAGTACGATGCCAGTGTGCCCAAAGGGCGGCTGTACGCGCGCTACCTAACCCACGTCTGGGTGTGGATCAACAGCCTGTCGCTGCAGATTCCCGACTCCATGTGCGGGTTTCGGGTCTATCCGCTGCCAGCCACGCTGGCCCTGATCGACACCGTGCGACTTGGCAAGCGCATGGACTTCGACCCGGAAATTCTCGTGCGCCTGGCCTGGCGCAACCAACCAATGCGCTGGCTGCCGACGCGGGTACATTATCCACAGGATGGCCTGTCGCATTTTCGCCTGGTCCACGACAACGCACTGATTTCCAAGATGCACGCCAAGCTGTTCTTCGGCATGCTGGTGCGCGCACCGGCGATCCTCTGGCGTCGGTGGCGGTCATGAGCGAACCGTCGCAGCACTGGGCCGACCACCAGGAGCGGGGCAGCTTCTGGCTGATGAAGCTGACCGCCGCCCTGGTACGGTTGCTAGGCCGCCGCGTGCTCAGCCCATTGATCCACTTGATCGTCGCCTACTTCTTCCTGTTCGGCCGCCGTGCCCGCCGCAGCGCGTGGCAGTACCAGCAACGCTTGCGCCAGTGGAACGCCGGGCAGACGCCTGCCCCTGGCTCATGGCAGGTCTTTCGTCAGTTCATGGCCTTTGCCGAGGCCCTGCTGGACAAGCTTGACGTGTGGAACGGCAAGCTGCGCATCGAGGATATCGAAATCCACGACCCTGCCGGCCTGCGTCAGCAACTGCGCGGCGCACGCGGGCAGATGCTGGTGGGCGCCCACCTGGGCAACCTGGAAGTCTGCCGGGCCCTGGCCGAAATCGGCGAGCAGGTGACCATGAACGTGCTGGTGCACACCCGCCATGCCGAGCGCTTCAACCGCTTGCTGGGCGAGGCGGGCGCCACCAACCTGCGGCTCATCCAGGTCAGCGAGCTGGACCCTGCGGTGATGCTGCAACTATCCGAGCGCCTGGAGCGCGGTGAATGGCTGGCCATCGCGGGTGATCGCGTGCCGCTGCATGGCGGGCGTACCGTCGAGGTGGACTTCCTGGGCC
The DNA here is from genome assembly GCF_022699445.1 of Pseudomonas sp. I3-I5. Taxonomy (NCBI): domain Bacteria; kingdom Pseudomonadati; phylum Pseudomonadota; class Gammaproteobacteria; order Pseudomonadales; family Pseudomonadaceae; genus Pseudomonas; species Pseudomonas sp. I3-I5. Next base: position 4,355,360 of record NZ_CP093940.1, read on the forward strand.
ACCGCGCCGCCTTCCCGCAGGGCCCCTGGTTGCTGGCGGGCATGCTCGAATGCCCGCTCAACCTGCTGTTCTGCCTCAAGCACGACGGCCGCTACCACGTCACCCTCGAGCCCTTTGCCGAACGCCTGCAATGGCGACGCGGCCAGCGCGATGAAGTCATCGCCCAGTGGGCCGCCCGCTACGCCGATCGCCTGGGCCACTACTGCACGCGCGCGCCCCTGCAGTGGTTCAATTTCTACCCTTTCTGGAAGACCGATGACGATGCAAGCGCATGAACCTGTCACGTTCGGCGAATCGCCGCTGGCTATCGAAGACGTCGTGGCGCTGGCCGAAGGCCGTGCCACGGCACACCTGCAGGGCGATGCCGCCTACCGCGAGCGCATTGCCCGCGGGGCGCGCTTTCTCGACACCCTGCTCGACAAGGAAGGGGTGATCTACGGCGTGACCACCGGCTACGGCGACTCCTGTGTCGTGGCCGTGCCGCTGGAACACGTCGAGGCGCTGCCACGCCACCTCTACACCTTCCACGGTTGCGGCCTCGGCAAGCTGCTGGACGCCTCGGCCACACGCGCAGTGCTGGCTGCACGCCTGCGTTCGCTCAGCCACGGGGTATCCGGTGTTCGCCTGGAACTGCTCGAGCGCCTGCGCGACTTCATTGCCCACGACGTCCTGCCGCTGATCCCCGAAGAGGGTTCGGTAGGCGCCAGTGGCGACCTCACCCCGCTGTCCTACGTGGCCGCGACGCTCTCGGGCGAGCGCGAGGTGATGTTCCAGGGCCAGCGCCGCCTCAGCGCCGACGTGCACCGCGAACTGGGCTGGCAGCCCCTGGTGCTCAGGCCCAAGGAAGCCCTGGCCCTGATGAACGGCACGGCAGTGATGACCGGCCTTGCGTGCCTGGCGTTTGCCCGCGCCGATTATCTTCTGCACTTGGCAACCCGCATCACCGCACTGAACGTGGTTGCCCTGCAAGGCAACCCCGAGCATTTCGACGAACGCCTGTTCGCCGCCAAGCCACACCCTGGCCAGGCGCAGGTCGCCGCCTGGCTGCGCCAGGACTTGGCGATCGACGCACCCCTGCCGCCCTTGCACCGCCTGCAGGACCGCTATTCGCTGCGCTGCGCGCCGCACGTCCTGGGGGTGCTGGCCGACAGCCTGGGCTGGTTGCGTGGTTTCATCGAGACCGAGCTCAACAGTGCCAACGACAACCCGATCATCGACGGTGATGCCGAGCGCGTGCTGCACGGTGGTCATTTCTACGGCGGGCACATCGCCTTTGCCATGGACAGCCTGAAAACCCTCGTCGCCAACGTGGCCGACCTGCTCGACCGACAACTCGCGCTGGCGGTGGATGTGCGTTACAACCACGGCCTGCCGAGCAACCTGTCGGGCGCACCGGCCGAGCGCGCCATGATCAACCACGGTTTCAAGGCTGTGCAGATCGGGGCCAGCGCCTGGACTGCCGAAGCGCTCAAGCAGACCATGCCCGCCAGCGTGTTTTCGCGCTCCACCGAATGCCACAACCAGGACAAGGTGAGCATGGGCACCATTGCCGCCCGCGATGCCCTGCGGGTCCTGGAGCTGACCGAGCAAGTCGCCGCCGCTGCGTTGCTGGCCGCCAACCAGGGCGTCTGGCTGCGCAGCCAGCAGCCCCAGGCACACGCGCTGCCCCCTGCGCTGGCGCAGATGCACGAGGCGTTGTTGCAGGAGTTCGCGCCGGTCATCGAAGACCGGGCGCTGGAAGGCGAGCTGCGCCACTGCCTGGTGCGCATCGGCCAACGTCACTGGAGGCTGCATGCGTAACCCTGGCGTTTTCCACGTCGACACCGAAGTCATCGTGCCGTTTTTCGATGTCGACAGTATGCATGTGGTCTGGCATGGCCATTATGTGAAGTACCTGGAAGTGGCGCGGTGCGCCCTGCTCGACCGCCTGGCGCACAACTATGTGCAGATGCAGGCCAGCGGCTATGCATGGCCGGTGATCGACCTGCAGCTGCGCTACATGCGCGGCGCCACGTTCGGTCAGCGCCTGGTGGTGCGGGCCAGCCTGGTGGAATGGGAAAACCGCCTGAAGCTGCATTACCTGATCAGCGATGCCGTGACCGGCGAGCGCATGACCCGTGCCAGTACGGTTCAGGTGGCCGTGCACATCGACAGCGGCGAGATGCAGCTGGCCTCGCCGCAGGTCATGCTCGACGCCGTGCAGCAGGTGTTGTCATGAGTGCTGCGCTAAAACGGCTGGCCTGCGTGCTGGCAACGTTGGCGGTGCTGATCGTCAGCCCCTTGAGCGCAGCCTTCGACCTGGACGCCCTGCAACGCCAGCTCAGCGCACCTGCGGTGGTCAAGGGCCCCTTCATTCAGGAAAAACACCTGCGTGCCCTGCCCCAGCCCTTGCTGAGCGAAGGTGAGTTCGTGCTTGCCCGTGATCATGGCCTGCTCTGGATGCTGCATACGCCACTGCGTCAGGACTACCGGATCGACGCCCATGGCATTGCCCGGCGCGACCCGAGCGGCTGGCAAGTGCTGCCGAGCCGCAGCGCCGGTGCACAGCAAAACCAGCTGTTCTTTGCCGTGCTGCAAGGTGACAGCACCGGGCTGCAGCGTGATTTCGAACTGGCCTTGAGCGGCGATTCAACCCAGTGGCAACTGCGTCTGATCCCACGCTCGTTGCTGCTCAAGCAAATCTTCAGCCGCATCGATATCAGCGGCGGGCGTTTTGTGCAGCGCATCGAGCTGAGCGAGACCCAAGGCGACAGCACGGTGTTGCGCCTGCCTGAAAGCACCGGCGCTGCCGAGCTGAGCGACATGGAGCGCAGTGACTTTGCCGACTGAACGCCAGTTGCCGCGCCTGTTCGTCTGCCTGCTGCTGATCATGCTGGCCGTGGCCGGCTGGCAGTGGCACCGCGGCGCGCCCTTGTCCGCCGACTTGATGACGCTGGTACCCGGAGCGACCCAGGATCCGCTGGTGCAACAGGCCGAGCAGCGGATGCAGGAACCGCTGAACCGCGAGTTGCTGCTTCTGGTCGGCCACGCTCAGCGTCAACAGGCAGTGGCGCTGGCACAACGGTTGGCGGAACAGTGGCAGGCCACTGGCCTGTTCGAAAAGGTGCAGTGGAGCCTGGACACCGACCTGCAGGCAGTGCGTGATCAGTTGCTCAAAGGCCGCCTGGCCATGCTGCCGTCATCTGACCGGCAACAATTGCAGCAGGAGCCGGACGCCTTCGTGGCGCAGCGCGTCCAGAGCCTGGTCGATCCCTTCGTAGGGTTCAGCCTCGTGCCAGGCCAGGATGACTGGCTAGGCCTGACCGGGCGTATCCAGAATGCCCAGCCCAAGCCCGCGAACGTGGAACTGGACACCGCCAGCGGTGCCTTGATTGCCCAGGCCGAAGGGGATTATTGGGTGCTGGTGCGCGCGCGCACCCTGGGCAATGCCTTCGACATGCACCTGCCCCTGCAGGTCGCGGACTTGCTGGCCCAGGCGCGTGTGCAGGCAAGCGCTGTCGATGCGCAGTTGCTGGCCGCCAGCGGCCTGCTGCACGCGGCCGCCGGCCAGCAGCAAGCCAGCCGGGAGATCACCTGGGTAGGCGGCGGGGCAACGCTGGGCATCTTGCTGTTGCTATTGCTGGCCCTGCGCAGCGTGCGTGCGCTGCTGGCGTTCCTACCCGTGCTGGTCGGCATGCTGTTCGGTTCAGTGGTGTGCGTGGCGGTGTTCGGCCAGATGCACGTCATGACCCTGGTGCTGGGCTCCAGCCTGATCGGCGTTGCGATCGACTACCCCCTGCACTACCTGACCAAGAGCTGGAGCCTCAAGCCCTGGCAAAGCTGGACGGCCGTGCGCCTGACCCTGCCAGGCATGAGCCTGAGCCTGGCCACCAGTTGCATCGGCTACCTGGCATTGGCCTTCACCCCGTTCCCGGCGCTGACCCAGATTGCCGTTTTCTCCGCCGCTGGCCTGTTCGGCGCCTACCTCAGTGCGGTGTGCCTGGTCCCGGCCCTGCTGAGCAAGGCGCAGCTGCAACCTGCCGATTGGCCAATGCGTATCGCCCAGGCGCTCACCCGCTGGCGTGAGGCATTGCTGCGCAAAGTGCCGAGCGCAGCGCTGTTGGCCCTGCTGCTGTTGTTCTGCGCCAGCGGCCTCTGGCACCTGCAGACCCACAACGACATCCGCCAATGGGTGGGCACGCCGCCGCAACTGTTGCAGCAAGCCCAGGCAGTGGCACGCATCACCGGTTACCAGCCCACCAGCCAGTTCTACCTGGTGCGGGCTGCCGACCAGCAGCAATTGCTCGAACGCACCCAACAGCTTGGGGCCAAGCTCGATGAGTTGGTCGCGCTGGGCAAACTCAAGGGCTACCTGAGCCTCGGACAGCTGGTCGCAACCCCTGCCGAGCAAGCACAGGTGCGCGAGGCCCTGGCCACGCTAACGGCGCATTGGCAGCCGCTGGTGACGCTCGGCGTTCCCCAGGCGGCCTTGGCCGCTGAAGTCGCGCAACTGCGCGCACTGCCACTGCAGCGTATCGACGACGTGCTGGCAGGCCCGTTGGGCGAGGCATGGCGGCCCTTGTGGCTGGGCAGCACAGGTGACGGCGTGGCTGCCATCGTCAGCCTGCAAGGCTTGTCTGACGCCGCCCTGTTGCAGTTGCAGGCGCAGGGCCTGCCCGGTGTACAGCTGGTTGATCGTCTTGGCGAGCTGAACCAGTTGTTCGCCGCCACCCAGGTCAGCGCAGCGGAACTCAAACTGCTTTCGTGTGCGTTGATTCTGATGCTGCTGGCAGTGCCTTTCGGGTTGCGGGGTTCTTTGCGCATCGTTGCCCTGCCGCTGTTGGCTGCTCTGTGCAGCCTGGCGAGCCTCGGCTGGCTGGGCGAGCCGTTGACACTGTTCAGCCTGTTCGGATTGCTGCTGGTGACGGCCATCAGCGTCGACTACGCCATCCTCATGCATGAGCGCATCGGCGGCGCCGCGGTGAGCCTGCTCGGAACCTTGCTGGCTGCGTTGACCACATGGCTGTCGTTCGGCCTGCTGGCCCTGTCCAGTACGCCGGCAGTCAGCAACTTCGGCATGGCGGTAAGCCTGGGCCTGGTGTTCAGCTTCCTGCTGGCGCCTTGGGCAGCGCCTCGCGAGGGAGCGCACGACCGCTCATGATGATCGCCGTCTTCTGGGCGCTGGCGCTGGCGCTCTTCACCCTGGCCAGCAGGCTGGGCAAGCGCCTCGGGCTGATCCCGATCGTCAGCCATCTGTTGCTGGCAACACTGGTACTCCCTGCCTTGATGGGTCTGTGGGTAACGCCGCACTGGCAATTGGAGGGCACTGCGTTAATCGCACCAGCATGGGTAAAAGCCCTCTACGGCGGCAGTTTCGCCTTGTTGCTCGGTCATATCCTGATCGACGTGCTGGCGCTGCGCCCGGACCGACAGGCGCTGAAACTTGCCGTGCCCAGCTTTCTGCTGCCGTTCCTCTGCGGTATCGCCTGCGCGATCTGGGTGATAGGCCTGAGCGGGGTCGGTGCACTGGCACTTGGCCTGGTGTTCGCAATCACCGCCATACCGGTGCTCTACCTCTATCTCCAGGCAATCGACTATCCCCCGTCGGCCAGCCGGCGGTTGTTGCAGGCTGCCATCTTGATCGACCTGGCGTGCTGGCTATTGCTAGGTGTGGGCCAAGGCAGCCTCGATCCCGGCACACTGGCCTTGCCGATGTTGGCGGCGCTGCTGCCATGGCCGTTGCACGCGCTGGGTCTGCGCGCGCCTTCGCTGTATGGCGCGTTGTTCCTGGTGCTGCTGTTCATTGCCGAACACTACAAGCTCAACGCACTGATCCTGGGGGTTGGCTACCTGGCGTGCCTGGCCTGGCTCAAGGTCGCGGCGGCATTGCCGCTGCCAGAGCGGTACAACCGCCGCGTGCAACAGGGCTTGGCGGTCCCCATGATCCTGACCTACGGCGTGGTGCAGATCGATGCCCACCAGGCCCTGGGGCAGTTGGACGCGTGGCAGCTAGTCGCCTTGCTGGTGCTTCCGATCGCCAGCAAGTTGCTGGGCAACTGGCTGGGCCTGTGCTGGGCTGCTGCGTCGCCCGGCGCTGACGGCAAATGGCGCGAAAGCCTGCTGCTGAACATTCGCGGCCTCAGTGAAATCGTTTTTCTCAACCTGCTGCTGTCCCAGCAGTTGATTACCCCAGCGGTGTACTTCGCGCTCATGCTGATGAGCCTGGTCGCCACTCTGATGCCGGCGCTGGCCGGCCTTCATCGCCTTCCGCTCAACACAGAACCCATGGCAAGGAGCCCGCATGCCAACCCTTGAAACCCAACAACGCCAGGTCCTGGTCATCGGCGCCGGGCCTTCCGGTGCCATCGCGGCGGCCTTGCTCAAGCGCAGCGGGCACGACGTGCTGGTGATCGAGCGTCAGCGCTTCCCGCGCTTTTCCATCGGCGAAAGCCTGCTGGCGCACTGCCTGGACTTCGTCGAAGAGGCGGGCATGCTGGATGCCGTGCAGGCGGCAGGTTTCCAATACAAGAATGGTGCTGCTTTCGCATGGGGCGACGAATACACCGCCTTCGACTTCGGGCAGACCTTCACGCCAGGCAAGACCAGCACCTTCCAGGTGCAGCGTGCTCGCTTCGACCAAATACTGGCCGACCAGGCCCAAGCGCAGGGCGTGGAGATCCGCTACGAGCATGAGGTGGTCAGCGCCGACATGGGCGGGCTACAGCCACAGGTGCGTGTGCGCCGGCCTGATGGCAGCGAGTACGTGCTCCAGGCACAGTTCGTCCTGGATGCCAGTGGCTATGGCCGCGTGCTGCCGCGTCTGCTGGACCTTGAAGCCCCGTCCGCCTTCCCAGTACGCAAGGCGGTCTTCACGCACATCGAAGACCGCATCGACCACCCCGGCTTCGACCGCGACAAGATCCTCATCACCACCCACCCCGAGCACCGTGACATCTGGTTCTGGACCATCCCCTTCAGTGATGGCCGCACCTCGTTGGGGGTAGTGGCTGCCGCTGAGCGCTTTGCCACTGCCCCTGACGACCTCGATGCGTGCCTGAAGCACTTCGTGGCGCAAGCGCCCGCCCTGGCCAAGGTGCTGGCCAATGCAGTCTGGGACACCCCGGCTCGCACCATCGGCGGCTACTCGGCCAACGTGAAAGCCCTGCATGGGCCGGGTTATGCGCTGCTGGGCAATGCCGCAGAGTTCCTCGACCCGGTGTTCTCCTCCGGGGTCACCATCGCCATGCGCTCTGCCAGCATGGCTGCAGGCCTGCTGCATCGCCAACTGCAAGGGGAGGCAGTGGACTGGCAGAGCGCATTTGCCGAGCCGCTGCAGCGTGGCGTCGACACCTTCCGTGTCTACGTGGAGGGCTGGTACGACGGCAGCTTCCAGGATGTGATCTATCACCCCGGCAGCTCACCGGAGATTCGCGCCATGATCAGCTCCATACTGGCCGGGTATGCCTGGGATACACGTAACCCGTTCGTCGCCGAGCCTCGGCGCCGGCTGCGTACCCTGGCTGAACTGTGCGCAAGGGACACCCCATGACCCAGCGCCCGTTCCTGAGCGAGACTTACGTGGAAGAAACCCGCATCGGGTTTCGCTTCCTGAGCAGCCACACCTGGCAGCATCACGTGCTGCGGGTGGCGATCGATGACCTCGCCCGACTCTTCGCAGGCGCCCTTCCCCAGGCGCCGGTTCTGCTCGATGCCGGCTGCGGGCAGGGCAAGTCGTTCAAACACCTGCAGCGGGTATTCGCCCCCTCCAGGCTGCTGGGCACCGACGCCGATCCGCACAGCCTCGACCTCAGCGCAGCCGAGGCCAAGCGGCTGGGCATCGAGGTGGAATTGTCTGGCGGTGACTGCGCCAGCCTGCCCTACCCCGATGCCAGCATCGATGTGCTGTTCTGCCATCAGACCTTTCATCACCTGGTCGAACAGGAAAAGGCCCTGGCCGAGTTCTACCGCGTACTCAGACCGGGCGGCTACCTGCTGTTCGCAGAATCCACCCAAGCCTATATCGATACCTGGGTGATTCGCTGGTTCTTCCGTCACCCCATGCACGTGCAGAAAAGCGCCGAAGGTTATCTGCACATGCTGCGCATGCAGGGGTTCGCGTTCGGGTCCGACAACGTGTCCTATCCCTACCTGTGGTGGAGCCGGGCCAAGGACTTCGGCCTGCTGGAGCGTCTGGGCCTGCGCAAGCCACCTCCCGTTGGCGAACGCGATGAAACGCTGGTCAATGTCGTGGCTCGCAAGCCCTTGGAGCACGCATGAAAACCTGGATGGCGCTAGTCCTTTGCCTGATGCTCGGTGCCTGCGCCGCCAGGGCCCCGCTGCCCGCATCCCCCCCGGCGCTTGCCCTGCCGCAGCAACTGCATGTGGAGCGTACCCAGGCCGGTCAGCGCCAGGACTGGCTGCTGGTGATCCAGGACGAGGGTGGCCGCCTGCGCTGGTCGCTGCTCGACCTGCTGGGTATTCCCCAGGCGCGACAAGTGCTGGACGGCCAGCAGTGGCAGGCCGACGGCTTGCTGCCACCCGACCCGGCGGCCCGCGAGTTGTTCGCCGCCGTGCTGTTCGCCCTCACGCCACAGGACCAGTTGGCCCGGTCGTATCCCCAGGCCCGGCAGGAGCAGGGGCAGCGTTGGCTGGGCAAGCGCTGGCGAGTGACCTACCGCACGGCCCACGCCTTCGACTTGCACTTGGACCAAGGCCTGCGCTATGTAGTCGACCCCCTGCCCCGTGAGCACACACCATGACCGCCTACCTCAATGCCCTGGGCCTGATCTGCGCCCTTGGCCATGGCCAGGCCGAGGTCGCCGCACGCCTGTTCGCCGGCGACTGCTCAGGAATGCGGCCGGCCGCAGGCTGGATCCCCGAGCGCCAGCCTCCGGTGGGAGCCGTGATGCAGCCACTGCCAGCCGTCCCCTTGCCGGAGCAGCACAGTCGCAACAACCAGCTGCTGTACGCCGCCGCGTTGCAGATAGAGCCCGCCCTGCGCCAGGCGATCGCACAATACGGCGCCCACCGTGTTGGGGTGGTCCTGGGCACCAGCACTTCGGGCATCGCCGAAGGCAGTGCCGCCATTGGCCACTTCCTGGCGGGCGGCCACTTCCCGGCCGATTATCACTATGACCAGCAAGTGTTGAGCGCGCCGGCCGACTTTCTCGCCGACTGGCTGCAACTCGGCGGCCCGGCCTATGTGATTTCAACCGCGTGTACCTCCAGCGGCCGAGCACTGCTGAGCGCTCGGCGCCTGCTGGACCTGGGCGTGTGCGATGCAGTGCTGTGCGGCGGCGTGGATAGCCTCTGTCACCTCACGCTCAATGGGTTCAGCGCTCTGGAAGCGATCAGCGAGCACCGCTGCAATCCGCTCTCGGCCAACCGCGACGGCATCAATATCGGCGAGGCCGCCGCCTTGTTCTTGATGACCCGCACACCCGAAGCGCAAGGCGAGCGCATCGCCTTGCTCGGCGCGGGCGCCAGTTCCGACGCGCACCACATCTCCGCGCCCGACCCAACTGGCGCCGGTGCCTTGCAGTGCATGGGCAAAGCGCTGGACAATGCGGGGCTTGAGCCCGCGCACATCCATTACCTGAACCTGCACGGCACCGCCACGCCCCATAATGACGCCATGGAAAGCCTGGCCGTCGATACCCTGTTCGGCGCCGGCCTGCCCTGCTCATCCAGCAAGCCGATGACGGGCCACACCCTGGGCGCTGCCGGTGCGCTCGAGGCAGCGTTCTGCTGGCTGAGCCTGAGCAGGCACAACCCGTTGGGTTTGCTGCCGCCGCACGTGTGGGACGGTCAGCCCGACCCTGCCCTGCCTGAACTGACCCTGGTCGACGGCAGCCAGCGCCTGGCAACCCATGGCCCACGCCGACTGATGAGCAACTCGTTCGCCTTCGGCGGCAACAACGTCAGCCTGATTCTTGGAGACACCGCATGATCACCTGGCCCCTGGCCGAGCTGCTGCCCCATGCTGGCGACATGATCCTGATCGATCACATCGAGCATTGTGACGAGGAGCAGATCAGCACCCGCACCACCGTACGGCCCGGCGCACTGTTCAATCGCGCCGATGGCAGCCTGCCGGCCTGGTTCGGCATCGAATTGATGGCCCAGAGCGTGGCCGCCTATGCCGGCTGTCGGGCACGGCGCAATGGGCAAGCCGTCGAGCTGGGTTTCCTGCTCGGTGCCCGCAAGTACTCGTGCGATGTCGAGTCTTTTCCGGCCGGCGCCCAATTGCATGTGCACGCCCAGCGTTCGCTCGAAGACGAGAACGGCATGGGCGTTTTCGAATGTCACCTGCGCGGCCCCGGCATCCACGCCACCGCCCGCCTGAATGTGTACCGCCCGCCGCAAGCGGCCAGCTACCTGGCCGAAGCGGGCCCTGAGGAGCCCCTGTCATGACTGATACCATTCTGGTGACCGGTTCGAGCCGTGGAATCGGCCGCGCCATCGCCCTGCGCTTGGCCCGCTCGGGCTACGACCTGGTGCTGCATTGCCGCAGCGGCCGGGCCGACGCCGACGCGGTGGCCGATCAAGTGCGCGCGTTGGGGCAGCAGGCGCGGGTATTGCAGTTCGACATCGGCGAACGTGCCGCCTGCCGCACAGCGCTCGAAGCCGACGTGGAGGCCCACGGCGCCTATTACGGCGTGGTGTGCAATGCCGGCCTGACCCGCGACGGCGCTTTCCCGGCGCTGACCGACGAGGATTGGGACCAGGTGCTGCGGACCAACCTGGACGGTTTCTACAATGTGCTGCAGCCGCTGACGATGCCCATGATCCGCCGCCGTGCGCCGGGTCGCATCGTCTGCATCACCTCGGTTTCGGGGCTCATCGGCAACCGCGGGCAGGTCAACTACAGCGCGTCGAAGGCGGGCCTGATCGGGGCGGCCAAGGCCCTGGCAATCGAATTGGGCAAGCGGCGCATCACCGTCAACTGCGTAGCGCCCGGGCTGATCGACACCGCCATGCTCGACGAACATGTGCCGGTAGACGAACTGATGAAGATGATCCCTGCCGGGCGCATGGGCACCGCTGAAGAGGTAGCGGGCGCCGTCAACTTCCTCATGTCGCCGGAGGCCAGCTACATTACCCGCCAGGTGCTGGCGGTCAACGGGGGGCTGTGCTGATGCGTCGCGTGGTCGTCACCGGCATGGCCGGCATCACCTCGCTGGGCAACGACTGGGCAACCATTGCCGGTCATTTCGCCAGCCAACGCAGTGGTATCCGCCGCATGGACGAGTGGGACCGCTTCGAGGAAATGAACACGCGCCTGGCAGGGCCCATCGATGATTTCAAGGTCCCGGCGCACTGGACGCGCAAGCAGCTTCGCAGCATGGGCCGGGTGTCCCGCCTGGCCGTTGGCGCCGCCGAACAGGCCCTTGCCGATGCAGGCCTGCTCGGCGACCCGAGCATTCGCGACGGCCGCATGGGCGTGGCCTGCGGCTCGTCCACCGGCAGCACCGACGAGATCAAGGCGTTCGGCAACATGCTGCTCAACTCGGTGGCCGACGGGCTCAATGCCAACTCCTATGTGCGCATGATGCCGCACACGACCGCCGCCAACATCAGCATTTTCTTCGGCCTGACCGGGCGCCTGATCCCCACGTCCAGTGCCTGCACCAGCGGCAGCCAAGGCATCGGTTATGCCTACGAAGCCATCAAGTACGGCCGCTTGCCGATGATGCTGGCCGGCGGTGCCGAAGAGCTGTGCCCGACCGAGGCCATGGTCTTCGATGCGCTCTATGCCACCAGCCTCAAGAACGACACACCGCACCTCAGCCCGCGCCCCTACGACTGCGGCAGGGATGGCCTGGTGATCGGCGAAGGTGCCGGCATGCTGGTGCTCGAAGCGCTTGAGCATGCACAGGCGCGGGGCGCGAAGATTCATGCCGAGATCATCGGTTTCGGCAGCAATGCCGACGGTCAGCACACGACCCGGCCTGAACAGTCGACCATGCGCAGGGCCATGGAGCTGGCGCTCGAAGACGCAGGCCTGGCCCCGGAGGCGATTGGCTATGTGAACGGCCATGGCACCGCCACCGAGCAAGGCGACATCGCCGAAACCCTGGCCACCAGCGGCCTGTTCGGCCCACGCATGCCCATCAGTTCGCAGAAGAGCTTCCTGGGCCATACGCTGGGGGCGTGCGGTGCACTGGAGTCCTGGTTCAGCATCGAGATGATGAACAGCGACCGCTATGTGCACACGCTGAACCTGGACGCGGTAGACCCTCGCTGCGGCGAACTGGATTACCTGCGGGGTGAGTTTCGCCATATGAACCATGGGTTTGTGATGAACAACAATTTTGCCTTTGGCGGGGTCAACACATCGCTGATCTTCCGCCGCTGGCCCTGACCCTCGATAGGAGCGCAAGGAATGTCCTCACTGCTACGCGCCGCTGCACTAGGGCTGGTACTGGCCGGCATTGCCGGCTGTACCTCCAAACCGGTGCTCAACCCCTCGGAACAATTGGCTGCTGCCACCCCTTACACCCAGCAGCAGGTCCAGCAGGCGATCCTCAAGGCCATCGTCGAGCGTGGCTGGACGGCCCGGTCGGTCGGCGCTTCGGTCATTCAGGCTGACATCACCGTGCGCAATACCTTCTACGCCGCCGTGGACATCCACTACAGCGCCAGCCAGTTCCGCATCGATTATCGCGACAGCCGCGAACTGGGGTATGACGGCGGCAAGATCCACCGTAACTACAACCGCTGGGTCTACAACCTGGACCGCAGCATCGTGCGCCAGCTCAACGCACTGTCCGCCGATCAGCTTCTGCAACGCAGCAACGCCTCATCCAACCACTGACCAAGGAAGAACCCGATGCGCTTGAAAACCCTGACCGCCGCTACCGCCCTGCTGCTGGCTGCCCTGCCCGGCCTGAGCCAGGCCCGCGACACGGCGTTGTACCTGCCGTTCGAAAAGGTGGTGCAGCAGATGCTTGCCGAGAAGAAGCTCGATGGCTCGGTCAAATTCTACCTGGCCGGCGTAAAGCCGCGCGGCAAGGTCACCGTGATCAGCCCCAACTCGGTCACCAACAAGAAAACCAACGCCTTCAACAAGAGTGACGAGGCTGCCTGCGAGTGGGCCCTGCAGTCCGCGTTGCTGACCTTGCAGGACGCTGCCCGCAAGGCCAACGCCAATGCGGTGACGAACATCGCCAGCTACTACAAGCGCAACGAACGCAAGGACGCTTCCACTTACGAATGCCACGCCGGTGCAGTGATTGCCGGTGTTGCGCTCAAGGGTGACCTGGCCCGCGTCAACTGATGATCCGCTCTGCTCAACGGTCAGGTTTCACCCCTGAACCTGCCCGGTGAGCAGCTCGGCAAACGCCTGAGCCATCGCTGACCTGCGGGACTGGCGCTGTACCAGCCAGACCGCCGAGGTGGCCTGCTCGTCCAGCAAGGTGCGATACACCACGCCCTCAATGCGCATGCGCTGATAGGACGCCGGCAGCACCGACACCCCAAGCCCCGCCGACACCAGGCCGATGATGGTCATGGCCTCCCCTGCCTCCTGCGCAAAGTGGGGACTGAAACCCGCCTGGCGCGCCAGCTCCAGTAACTGCGCGTACAAACCACTGCCGTAGCTACGCGGAAAGAACACGAAGGGCTCGTGGGCCAACGCTGCCAGGTGCACACCCTGTTCGGCGCCGTTGGCCAGCGCATGAGAGGCGTTGATCACTGCCACCAAGGGCTCACGAAACAGCTCGGTCGCCACCAGGCCGTCTGCCAGCGGCATGGGCCGCATTAGCCCCACTTCGATGGACTCGTCGAATACGCCCTGCGCCACTTCGCGGCTGCTCATTTCCATGAGGTTCAGGTGCACGGCAGGAAAGCGCTGCCGGAATGCATGAATCGCCTTGGGAATTTTCGATGTGAACGGTGCCGAGGAGGTGAAGCCGATCTTCATCTCACCCAGTTCGCCCAACTGTGCGCGCCGGGCGACATCGGCGGCCTTTTCGACCTGCGCCAGCACCTGGCGAGCCTCTTCCAGAAACAGTCGCCCGGCCTCGCTGAGCTCGACACGGCGGTTGGTCCGCTCGAACAGCCGCGCCCCGAGTTCTTGCTCGAGCGCCAGAATCTGCTGGCTAAGCGGCGGCTGCGAAATGCCCAGGTGCTGAGCCGCCCGGCCGAAGTGCAATTCTTCGGCAACCGCGACGAAATAGCGTAAATGGCGCAGCTCCATCACCCACCCCTCATAGGTCGTGAAACGTCTTAATTAGGTCGAACAATATATTGGACCTAATTATTAGCCAGCTATATGATTTTTTCACTGCCTCTGAGGTACTTGCCTGTGAAAACCGCTGTAGCCCTTGTAGCGACCAAACCCGAACCCGAGCCCATGACCTCGAACGACGCCTGGATCGAAAAAGGCACGCCGGCCTTCATGAGAACGGTGCTGGCGCTGTTCAGCGGCGGCTTCGCTACCTTTGCCCTGCTCTACTGCGTCCAACCGATGATGCCCTTGCTGTCGAAGGAGTTCGGCATCAACGCTGCACAGAGCAGCCTGGTGCTTTCGGTTTCGACCGGCATGCTGGCGCTCGGTCTGCTGGTCACAGGCCCGATTTCCGACCGCATCGGCCGCAAGCCGGTAATGGTGGCGGCGCTGGGCTGCGCGGCCTTGTCCACGATAGCCAGCGCGGTGATGCCGACCTGGGAGCTGGTCCTGGCAACCCGGGCACTGGTCGGGTTGTCGTTGAGCGGGCTGGCGGCGGTGGCCATGACCTACCTCAGTGAAGAAATCCACCCACAGCACATCGGCCTGGCCATGGGCCTGTACATCGGCGGCAATGCCATCGGCGGCATGTGCGGACGCCTGATCACTGGCGTGCTGATCGATTTCGTCAGCTGGCACGCGGCACTGCTCACCTTGGGAAGCCTGGCGCTGCTGGCGGCGATCGTGTTCTGGAAGGCATTGCCCGAGTCGCGCAACTTCCAGCCCCAGACCCTGAACCCACGCACGCTGGTCAACGGGTTCCTCATGCACTTCAAGGACGCCGGCTTGCCCTGGCTGTTTCTCGAAGCCTTCCTGCTCATGGGCGCCTTCGTCACCCTGTTCAACTACATCGGCTACCGCTTGCTGGCCGAGCCTTATCACATGAACCAAGCCCTGGTGGGTTTGCTGTCGGTCGTCTACCTGTCCGGCATCTACAGTTCGGCCCAGGTGGGCGCACTGGCTGACAGGCTGGGGCGGCGCAAGGTGTTCTGGGCCAGCATCGTGGTCATGGGCGGCGGCTTGCTCATGACCCTGACCCAGCCGCTGTCACTGATCATCCTGGGCATGCTCGTCTTCACCTTCGGCTTCTTCGGGGCTCACTCGGTGGCCAGCAGCTGGATCGGGCGCCGGGCGCTGAAAGCCAAGGGCCAGGCCTCTTCGCTGTATCTGTTCTGCTATTACGCCGGTTCAAGCGTGGCGGGCACGGCGGGCGGGGTGTTCTGGCATCATTGGGGCTGGAATGGTATTGGCCTGTTCATTGGGAGCTTGCTGGCGGTGGCCCTGATGGTGGCGTTGCGCCTGAGCACCTTGGCGCCAAAGGCCGCCTGAAGGCTGGGGGCAGGCCGGTTCACGGCGCGGTGGACTCGCCAAGAACCGGCCTGCCTGCGACAGGAGTGCTGGATCAGTTGATGATCTCGACACGGTCCACGTCCACCTCGCGGCTCATCAAGTGTTTCTCGACTTCACCAGTGAGCTTGACCTTGGTCTTGTCATTGAATGGCGTGGCTGGCAGATCCTCGTCATCGATCTCGACCGTGATGGTGCCGGTGCTGTCCTTGAATTCGTATTTGTCATCGTTGTCGAGCTTGCGGGTTACGTAGCCCTGCAAGACCACCGGGGTATCGTCTGCGGCCTCGCTGGCAGCGGCCACGGTGGAAATCGACTGCGCGCCAGGGCCGGTGTAGCCACCTGAAGCCAATGCAGCGGTGCTGAACAGGGGGGCAAGGATCAGGGCAAGATAGCGTGCTTTCATGGGGGCGGGTCCTATCTGTGTTGGAGTAGGACCAGCCTAGCGAGCACCGCTGAATTGAAACTTAATGCGACAGCCTCGCTGCATTCAGCCCCAGTCGGGCCATGCAGCGTAATGCGCTGTCACAACCGGTTCACTGGTGATACTGCGCCGACAGCTCGTGCACGGCATTGATGAAGGCGCCCGCGTTTTCAGGGTCGACCTCCGGCGTGATGCCGTGGCCCAGGTTGAACACATGGCCGCTGCCATGGCCGTAGCTGGCCAGGATGCGCGCCACTTCCGCACGAATGGCCTGCGGCCGGGCATACAGGACGGTCGGGTCCATATTGCCCTGCAAGGCGACCTTGTCACCTACCCGGCGACGGGCATCGCCGATGTCGCAGGTCCAGTCCAGCCCCAGGGCATCGGCCCCGGCATCGGCAATGCTTTCCAGCCACAGGCCGCCGTTCTTGGTGAACAGGATGACGGGGACTTTGCGCCCGTCATGTTCGCGAATCAGGCCGCTCACGATTTTGCGCATATAGGCCAGGGAGAACTCCTGATAGGCCGCCGACGACAGGTTGCCGCCCCAGGTATCGAAGATCTGCACGGCCTGGGCACCGGCCAGGATCTGCCCATTGAGGTACGTGGTTACCGACTGCGCCAGTTTGTCCAGCAACAGGTGCAGTGCCTGTGGGTTGTCGTAGGCCATGGCCTTGGTCTTGCGGAAATCCTTGGAGGAGCCGCCTTCGACCATGTAGGTGGCCAGGGTCCAGGGGCTGCCGGAGAAGCCGATCAGCGGCACGCGGCCATTGAGTTCGCGGCGGATGGTACTGACCGCGTCCATCACATAGCCCAGGTCTTTCTGCGCGTCGGGAACAGGCAGCGCCTCGATGTCGGCCGGGGTGCTGACCACCTTCCGGAAACGCGGACCTTCACCGGTTTCGAAATACAGGCCCAGGCCCATGGCGTCCGGGATGGTGAGGATGTCCGAGAACAGGATCGCCGCATCCAGCGGGTAACGATCCAGCGGCTGCAGGGTCACTTCGCAGGCGAACTGCGGGTTCTTGCACAGGCTCATGAAGTCGCCGGCCTTGGCGCGGCTGGCGCGGTACTCCGGAAGATAGCGGCCGGCCTGGCGCATCATCCATACCGGGGTGACGTCAACGGGTTGCTTGAGCAGAGCACGCAGGAAACGGTCGTTCTTCAGGGCAGTCATGTCGGCATCCGGAAAAATAGTGGGGGCATTTTCTCAGACACCGACACAAAAGGCACGGTCGGGGCCATGCGTTTTGTTTTTTGCGTGCTTCAGGTCAAGCATTCCCGGGCAAGCCCGGGCGTCTGCCCCAGGCAAATGAGGCCGCCCAGCGACCCCACCTTACCTGCCAGGGCGCTTAGACTTCCAGGTAGTCCAGAATGCCTTCTGCAGCGGTACGCCCTTCGAAAATCGCGGTCACGACCAGGTCCGACCCGCGCACCATGTCGCCACCGGCGAACACTTTCGGGTTGCTGGTCTGATGCTTGAACCTGCTCTTCTCCGGCGCCACGACACGGCCCTGGCTGTCGAGCTGGATATCGTGCTGCTCGAACCAGGAGGCGGGGCTGGGGCGGAAGCCGAACGCGATCACCACCGCATCGGCCGGCAGGATCTCTTCAGAACCCGGGATTGGCTCCGGGCTGCGGCGCCCGCGCGCATCAGGCTCGCCCAGACGGGTCTCGACCACCTTCACGCCCTCCACCTTGTCCTCGCCAACGATGGCGATGGGCTGGCGGTTGTAGAGGAACTTCACCCCTTCTTCCTTGGCGTTCTTCACTTCCTTGCGCGAACCCGGCATGTTGGCTTCGTCGCGGCGGTAGGCACAGGTCACCGTCTGGGCACCCTGGCGAATCGAGGTACGGTTGCAGTCCATGGCCGTGTCGCCACCGCCCAGGACCACGACTTTCTTGCCCTTCATGTCGACGAAATCTTCAGGCGACTTCTCGAAGCCCAGGTTGCGGTTGACGTTGGCGATCAGGAAATCGAGGGCATCGTGCACCCCTGGCAGGTCTTCGCCAGGGAAGCCGCCTTTCATGTAGGTATAGGTACCCATACCCATGAAGACCGCGTCGTACTCGGCCAGCAACTGTTCCATGGTCACGTCCGTGCCCACGTCAGTGTTGAGGCGGAACTCGATACCCATGCCGGTGAAGACTTCGCGGCGATTGCTGAGCACGCTCTTTTCGAGCTTGAACTCAGGGATACCGAAGGTCAGCAAGCCGCCGATTTCAGGATTCTTGTCGAACACCACGGGCGTCACGCCAGCGCGCACCAGCACGTCTGCGCAGCCCAGACCAGCCGGGCCGGCACCGATGATGGCCACGCGCTTGCCGGTAGGCTTGACCTTGGACATGTCCGGGCGCCAGCCCATGGCGAAGGCCGTGTCGGTGATGTACTTCTCCACCGAGCCGATGGTCACGGCGCCGAAACCGTCGTTCAGGGTGCAGGCGCCTTCACACAGACGGTCCTGTGGGCATACGCGCCCACAGACTTCGGGCAAGGTGTTGGTCTGGTGCGACAGCTCGGCGGCCGCCAGGATGTTGCCCTCGGACACCAGCTTCAACCAGTTGGGGATGAAGTTGTGCACAGGGCACTTCCACTCGCAATACGGGTTACCGCAGCCCAGGCAACGGTGCGCCTGTTCAACGGACTGCTGCGGCTTGAAGGGTTCGTAGATTTCCACGAACTCTTTCTTGCGCTGGCGCAGCAATTTTTTCTTCGGGTCCTTGCGGCCCACTTCGATGAACTGGAAGTCGTTGTTCAGACGTTCAGCCATTTTTCAAAACCTCTTAACAGCAGCCGCACGCTACACGCTGCAAGCCGCAAGACGATCACTTGAGCCGGGCAAACCCTGGGCTGCTCCGGTCGAGCGCCCAGGGTTGGTCACGTGCAGCTGTTTACTGCGGGTTGGCGCGGGTGCTGGACAGCAGTTGCTTGAGGTTGGCGGCCTTGGGCTTGACCAACCAGAAACGTCGTACGTAGTCGTCCAGGTTTTCGGAGAGCTCGCGCCCCCACTCGCTGCCGGTTTCATCCACATACTCGGCAAGAACCCGCGCCAGGTGGCTGCGGTAAGCCTCCATCGCTTCACCACTGATGCGCTGGATTTCCACCAGTTCGTGGTTGAGCTTGTCGACGAAGCTGTTGTCCATGTCGAGCACGTAGGCGAAGCCGCCCGTCATGCCAGAGCCGAAGTTGTAACCGGTCTTGCCCAGGACGCAGACGAAGCCGCCGGTCATGTACTCACAGCAGTGATCACCAGTGCCCTCTACCACGGCGTGGGCACCAGAGTTGCGAACAGCGAAGCGCTCGCCCGCCGTACCGGCAGCGAACAGCCTGCCACCGGTGGCGCCGTACAGGCAGGTGTTGCCGACGATTGCGCTGTGCTGGGTTTCGAACGGGCTGCCGGCCGGCGGCACTATGGTGACCTTGCCACCAGTCATGCCTTTGCCGACGTAGTCGTTGGCATCACCCTCGAGGTACAGGTTCAGGCCACCGGCGTTCCAGACGCCGAAGCTCTGGCCTGCGGTGCCTTTGAAACGGAACGTGATCGGCGTACCGGCCATGCCCTGGTTGCCGTACAACCGCGCGATCTCACCGGACACACGCGCACCGATGGAACGGTCGCAGTTGCAGATGTCGAGCGCGAACTCGCCACCGGCCTGGTCACGCACCGCCGGCATGGCCATTTCGACCATCTTCTCGGCAAGCTCGCCCTTGTCGAAAGGCGGGTTCCTGTCCACCTCACAGAACTGCGGCTTGTCGGCCGCAATGTGCGAGCTGCCCAACAGCGGGGTCAGGTCCAGGTGGTGCTGACGCTCGGTGTCGCCCGGCAGCACTTCGAGCAGGTCGGTGCGCCCGATCAGCTCCCCAAGGCTGCGTACGCCTAGCCTTGCCAGCCACTCACGGGTTTCCTCGGCAACGAAGGTAAAGAAGTTGACGACCATGTCGACCGTGCCGATGTAGTGATCCTTGCGCAGCTTGTCGTTCTGGGTAGCCACGCCGGTTGCGCAGTTGTTCAGGTGACAGATACGCAGGTATTTGCAACCCAGCGCGATCATTGGCGCGGTGCCGAAGCCGAAGCTCTCGGCCCCCAGGATGGCCGCCTTGATGACGTCCAGGCCGGTTTTCAGGCCGCCGTCGGTCTGCACCCGCACCTTGCCGCGTAAATCGTTGCCACGCAGGGTCTGATGAGTCTCGGCCAGGCCCAGTTCCCATGGCGCGCCCGCATACTTGATCGAGGTCAGTGGCGACGCACCCGTGCCGCCGTCGTAGCCCGAGATGGTGATGAGGTCGGCATAGGCCTTGGCCACGCCAGCGGCGATGGTACCGACACCCGCCTCGGCCACCAGCTTGACCGAAACCAGCGCCTGCGGATTGACCTGCTTGAGGTCATAGATCAGCTGCGCCAAGTCTTCGATCGAGTAGATGTCGTGGTGCGGTGGAGGCGAGATCAGCGTCACGCCCGGTACGGCGTAGCGCAGCTTGGCGATCAGGCCGTTGACCTTGCCGCCGGGCAGCTGACCGCCCTCGCCGGGCTTGGCGCCCTGGGCCACCTTGATCTGCAAGACTTCGGCATTGACCAGGTATTCAGGGGTCACGCCAAAGCGGCCGGTTGCCACCTGCTTGATCTTGGAACTCTTGAGGGTGCCATAGCGCGCCGGGTCTTCTCCGCCTTCGCCGGAGTTGGAGCGCGCGCCCAGGCGGTTCATCGCCTCGGCCAAGGCTTCGTGAGCTTCTGGAGACAGCGCACCCAGCGAGATACCGGCAGAGTCGAAGCGCTTGAGGATGGCGTCGAGCGGTTCGATCTGCTCCAGCGGCAACGGCTGGTCAGCCACTTTGACCTTCAACAGGTCGCGGATCATCGACACCGGGCGCTGATCGACCAGCGTGGTGTATTCCTTGAACTTGGCGAAGTCGCCCTGCTGCACGGCGGCCTGCAGGGTGTTGACCACGTCGGGGTTGTAGGCGTGGTATTCGCCACCATGGACGAACTTCAGCAAGCCACCTTGCTGAATCGGCTTGCGTACGCTCCAGGCCTCGGCAGCCAACAGCTTCTGGTCACTTTCCAGATCGACGAAGCGCGCACCCTTGATACGGCTCGACACACCCTTGAAGCTCAGCCCGACCACTTCCTCGGCAAGACCGATGGCTTCGAACAACTGAGCGCCCCGGTAGGAGGCGACCGTGGAGATGCCCATCTTCGACAGGATCTTGAGCAGGCCTTTGGAGATGCCCTTGCGGTAGTACTTGAACACCTCGTCCAGATCGCCCAGCACTTCGCCAGTGCGGATCAGGTCGGCCAGCACTTCATAGGCCAGGTACGGGTACACCGCCGAAGCCCCGAAGCCCAGCAGCACGGCGAAGTGGTGCGGGTCACGGGCGGTGGCGGTTTCCACCAGGATGTTGCTGTCGCAACGCAGGCCTTGCTCGGTCAAGCGGTGATGCACTGCACCTACGGCCAGCGAAGCATGCACCGGCAGCTTGCCAGGGGCGATGTGGCGGTCGCTGAGTACCAGTTGCGTCTTGCCCGCGCGCACGGCTTCTTCTGCCTGGTCGGCGATGTTGCGGATAGCCGCTTCCAGCCCAACGGCCTCTTCGTAGTTCAGGTCGATCAGCTGGCGCTCGAAGCCGTCACGCTCCAGGTTCATCAGCGAGCGCCACTTGGCCGGCGAGATGACGGGCGAGCTCAGGATGACGCGCGAGGCATGCTCCGGCGACTCCTGGAAAATGTTGCGCTCGGCGCCCAGGCAGATCTCAAGCGACATCACGATCGCTTCGCGCAGCGGGTCGATCGGCGGGTTGGTGACCTGGGCGAACTGCTGGCGGAAGAAATCGTATGGCGAGCGCACGCGCTGCGACAGCACGGCCATCGGCGTGTCGTCCCCCATCGAACCGACCGCTTCCTGGCCCTGTTCTCCCAAGGGGCGCAGCACTTGGTCACGCTCCTCGAAAGTGACCTGGAACATCTTCATGTACTGCTTGAGCTGGTCAGCGTCGTAGCTGGCCACACCCTGGTCGTCGGTCAGGGTCGCCTGAATCCGCGTGGCGTGCTGACGCAGCCAGCGCTTGTACGGGTGGCGGGACTTGAGACGGTCATCGATGGCATCGGTGTCGAGGATCTGTCCGGTTTCGGTGTCCACCGCCAGGATCTGCCCGGGTCCGACGCGGCCTTTGGCCAGTACTTCATCGGGCTGATAGCCCCACACCCCGATTTCCGAGGCAATGGTGATGTAGCCGTTGGTGGTGGTGACCCAACGCGCCGGACGCAGCCCATTGCGATCGAGCAGGCACACTGCGTGGCGACCTTCGGTCATCACGATGCCGGCCGGGCCGTCCCAGGGTTCCATGTGCATGGAGTTGTATTCATAGAAGGCGCGCAGGTCGGCATCCATGGTTTCGACGTTCTGCCAGGCTGGCGGCACCAGCATGCGCACGCCACGGAACAGATCGATACCGCCGGTCACCATCAGTTCGAGCATGTTGTCCATGCTCGACGAGTCTGAGCCGACGCGGTTGACCAGCGGGCCGAGCTCCTCGAGATCGGGGATCTGGTCATTGGCGAACTTGGTACGCCGGGCCATGGCCCAGTTGCGGTTACCTGTGATGGTATTGATTTCGCCGTTATGGGCAAGGAAGCGGAAGGGCTGCGCCAGCGGCCACTTCGGCAGGGTGTTGGTGGAGAAGCGCTGGTGGAACACGCAAATCGCGGTTTGCAGGCGCTCGTCGCTCAGGTCCGGGTAAAACGCAGCCAGGTCCCGCGGCATCATCAAGCCTTTGTAGATGATGGTCTTGTGCGAGAAGCTGCAAATGTAGTGGTCGGCGTCATGGGCATTGGCTACCGACGAACGGCGGCGGGCGCTGAACAGCTTGATGGTCAATTCCTGGTCGCTCAGGCCGTCGCCGCCGATGAACACCTGCTCGATTTGCGGCAAGCGTTCCAGGGCTAGGCGACCCAGCACGCTGGTGTCGATCGGCACCTTGCGCCAGCCCACCAGTTGCAGGCCGGCCGCGCGGATTTCACGGTCCATGTTGGCGCGGGCCGCTTCTGCCTTTATCGGATCCTGGTTGAAGAACACCATGCCGACGGCGTACTGCCTGGGCAGTTCGACGGCAAAATGTTCCTGGGCCATGGCACGCAGGAACTGATCGGGCTTCTGCATCAACAGCCCGCAACCGTCGCCGGTCTTGCCGTCGGCGTTGATACCGCCGCGGTGCGTCATACAGGTCAATGCCTGCATGGCGGTTTGCAGAAGGTGGTGGCTGGGCTCGCCCGTCATATGGGCGATCAGGCCGAAACCACAGTTGTCCTTGAATTCTTCGGGATGGTACAGACCTGTTTTCATAGACACATTCTCACCAGGTTCACCCCTCAACGGAGGCAAATCTCTTTTTTTAACAACCACTTACCATCCACGCCGATCAAACGCCAGCTTTTTTGCGGTGGCCATGGAAAACCATTGTTGCACAGCGACAGCGACACTCACAAATTTTCATGTCTCACCATTGAAAATTTATGTCGCATTTTTGAATGTATTGATGCCGCCAACCATGTGGCAACTTCGCTGGACTCTGAAGCGATTCAGCCAGGACTGCATGGGCGGCTTGTGGCCGGCAGCCCGGGACAGAAAAGCCTGCCGCGCTCAGGCGCAGCAGGCTAGACGAAAACCAGAATTCGCTTGGCTACAGGGCAGCGGGGTGGTGCTGCCCGGAAGGTATCAGCGGGCCGAAGCCAGCTCTTGTTGGACGCTGGCGACGGTACGTGGCCAAGGTTTACCAGCCTGGACCTTCGCTGGCAAGTTCTTGATGGCAGCCACAGCTGCATCGCGGTTGGCGAAGTTACCGTAAGTGACCACGTAAAGCGGTTTGCCCTGCAGGGACTTGCGGAAGTAGCGATAGTCGCCACCTTGGGCTTTCACGAAGGCCTGGGCGGATGCTTCGGAGCTGGTCCCCAGAATCTGCACCACGTAGTTGCCCGGCTTCTGACCGGTGTACCAGCTGCTGTTGCCGCTGTCACCTGACGCTGGTTTTTCAGCAGCTTTCTCGGCGACCTTGGGCGCGGGCTTGGCCACCGCCACCTGGGTAGGTGCAGGCTCAGGCTTGGCCGGCGTGGTTTGCTTGGGCTGTTGCGTGACCGGCTTGGGCGTGGAGGTCACCGGCTGGGCAGGCGCCGGCGCTGGGCCAGCAGACACGCCCTGTGGCGGTGCGATGGTGGTTACCGTGGGTGGCGGGTTGCCCGGTTGCAACGCGGTATCACCCGCCGGGCTGCCTTCTTCGCCCTCGCCCATGCCTGCTGCCTGGGCCAACGGTTCACGCATGACCGGTTGCGACTGCCCGCCCAGCGGCAGGGGCTTGGGCTGGGACGAGCCGGAGAACTCGATTGCCGCGCTGGAATTGCCGTCGCCAAGGGGCAACTGGGCCTGGGCTGCGGGTGCATCTTCAGGGGCCTTGTCGCCCTTGCGGGGCATCAACACCGCCGCGGCCACGGCGACGACGACCACGGCGGATAGCGCGAGTACGTGTTTTTTAGGCATCTTGAACCCCATGGCTGGTCGCTTTGCCGTCGAGCGGCTGGCGATCATGGCTTCGATCAGAGTGTCACGGGCAACCTGGTTGATAGTGCCAGGCCACCCATCGGCATTTTCATGGATATCGGCGATCTGCTCCCGGCTGAACACCTCGATACCCCGGCCGGCACCCACCAGGCGCTGTTCGAGATACTCGCGGGTTTCCTCCTCGCTGTACGGCGCAAGTTCGATGATGTGGAAGCGTTCTTCCTCGATATTCAACTCATCGAGCCCTGCGATCAGCGATGGCTCACCGAACAGGAATACATGCGGACGCCCTTCGGGAACGCCTGCCGCCAATTCCAGCAACGCTTGGAGTGCCGACTCGTCCAGTTGTTCCGCATCGTCCACCAGCAGATACACTTCCTGGCCAGTCAGGGCCAGTTGCACCATCTTGGACAGGATGCTCTGGACCTGCGGCTCGGCCACATCCAGGTACTGCGCAATCTGGCCGAGGATACTGGCAGCATCGCCGGCACTGCGGGCCGAAACCACGACGCTCTGCACCGACTGCTTGTTGGTGCTGGCCGCCAGCGCCTGGCGCAGCAAGGTCTTGCCGCTGCCCAGAGGCCCGGTGACCACCAGCATCAGGTGGCTGTAGCGAGCCAGGTGGTGCAGCTGCGCCAGAACCGGCTTGCGCTGGGCGGGAAAGAACTTGAAGCCCGGTACGCGCGGTGCGAACGGGTCATGGCTCAGTTGGTAATGGTCGAGAAAGGCCTCATCGGCGTGCAAACTGGTCATTGCGCTGTCACAACCTCAAAGCTGGGCCACGATCGCGCGGTAATCCGCCGACAGCGTGGCCTGGAGAATCTCATAGGGATAGTCGTCGGTGACCACGGCCTCGCCTAGCTGGCGCAACAGCACCAGGCGCAGACGGCCGTCCAGCACCTTCTTGTCGACCGCCATGTGTTCCATGAAATGCGCTGGGGTCATTTCCTGCGGGGGCACCACCGGCAAGCCTGCCTCCAGCAGCAAGCCAATGCCGCGGTCGCGTTCGGCCTGCGTGATCCAGCCCAGACGCATGGACATTTCCAGCGCCATGGCCGTACCTGCTGCCACGGCTTCGCCATGTAGCCAGACGCCATAGCCCATATGGGTTTCGATGGCATGGCCGAAGGTATGGCCAAGGTTGAGCGTGGCGCGAACACCCGACTCGCGCTCGTCAGCCCCCACGACGGCTGCCTTCGCCGCGCACGAGCGGCGGATGGCTTCGGTCAACGCGACGGCGTCGAGGCTGCGCAGCGCCGGCATATTTTCTTCGAGCCAGGCCATGAAAGGCTTGTCACAGATCAAACCGTACTTGATGACTTCGGCCAACCCGGCAGACAGCTCACGCGCTGGCAGGGTCCCGAGGGTCGTGGTGTCGATCACCACGGCGTTGGGCTGGTAGAACGCCCCGACCATGTTCTTGCCCAGTGGGTGATTGATGCCGGTCTTGCCGCCGACCGACGAATCCACCTGCGACAGCAGGGTGGTGGGTACCTGGATGAAATCCACACCGCGCTGATAGCACGCCGCAGCAAAACCGGCCATGTCGCCGATCACGCCACCACCGAGCGCTACAACGGTGGTGCGCCGATCGTGGCGGGCCGTCAGCAGGCCATCGAAGATCAGCTGCAACGTTTCCCAGTTCTTGTGGGCCTCACCGTCGGGCAGGACCACCGGCAGTACGCTGTAAGCCCCCAGAGTCTTGCTCAGGCGCTCCAGATAGAGCGGCGCCACGGTCTCGTTGGAAACGATGGCAACCTGACGGCCAGCGATATGCGGCGTCAGCCACTCAGGCTGGTCCAGCAGGCCTTCGCCAATGTAGATCGGGTAGCTGCGCTCGCCCAGGTCGACCTTCAGTGTCTGCATGTATCCCCACAATGAGCTGGTGCACGGCGCCTTTGGCAGGCAAGCCACGCGGTATCGTTGAGCCTCGCCTCGGCGCAGGAGGCCGAGAATAGTCCCGGGTTAACGGGGCGGCAACTGCTGCAGGCGCTCGAGAATGTCGATCACCACCATTCGCGGTGGCCGCTCGTCGGTTTGCACCACCAGGTCGGCAATTTCACGGTAGAGCGGGTCTCGGGTTTCGAGCAAGGCGCGCAGGGTCGCCTCCGGGTTGGCGGTACGCAGCAATGGCCGGTTGCGATCCCGAGCGGTGCGGCCGACCTGCTGCTCGACCGAGGCATGCAGGTAGATCACCCGCCCGCCCTGGTGCAGCGCGCGGCGATTGGCCTCGCGCATGACCGCCCCGCCACCGGTGGCAACGACCACGCCATCAAGGCTGCACAATTCGGCAATCATGGCCTGCTCGCGGTCACGGAAACCCGGTTCGCCTTCCTTGTCGAAGATCCACGGAATGTTGGCACCGCACCTCAGTTCGATTTCCTTGTCGGAATCCCTGAATGGCAGGCGCAGCTCTTTGGCCAATAGGCGCCCGATGGTGCTTTTACCAGCACCCATGGGCCCCACAAGTATCAAATTTCGCACAGAATCAACGACTCACAGCAATCGTCTGGTCACTCATGATACGCGGAGTCAGGAAGACCAGCAGCTCGGATTTTTTCTCTTGTAGTACATCGCGTCGAAACAGCCGTCCAACATACGGCAGATCGCCAAAAAATGGCACCTTGTCCACTACATTGTTTTGCGTGGTGGAGTAGACGCCACCGATCACGATAGTCTGCCCGTTCTCGACCCTGACCTTGGCATTGACCTCGTTCTTGCGAATGGGCGGGACGTCATTGAGGGCATTGACGTAGTCAGGTTCGTCCTTGGTCACTCTCACGGTCATGACGACACTGTCATCCGGCGTGATCTGCGGCGTCACCTCCAGTGAAAGCGAGGCTTCGCGAAACGACACGGTTGTCGCGCCATTCTTGTTGGACTGCTGGTAAGGCACCTCGGTACCTTTGAGTATCCGCGCCGTCTCCTTGTCGGCGGTCACTACCTTGGGCTGGGAGATGATCTCGCCCTCACCGCTCTTTTCCATGGCACTGAGCTCAAGGTCAAGGAGCACGTCGCCGCGCAACAGACCAACGCCAAGGCTGCTGCCGCCCCGCTCGACGCCCAGGTCAACGAACAGGTCCTTGCCCGCTCTCGGTGCGGCGCTGTACAGGTCGCCGCCCCATCTCACCCCCAGGCCTTTCTGGTAGTCGACGTTGGCCTCCACGATACGGGCCTCGATCGCTACCTGACGCACGGGCACATCCAATTGGGCGATCAGTTGCCGAATCTCGGCGAGTCGATTCGCCGGCTGGTGGACCACCAGCGTGTTGGTGCGCTCATCCACGCCCAGGCTGCCCCTGCCGGCAAGAATGCCGTCCTCAGACAGGCTCGCCAGTAACAGCTCGGACAAATCGGCGGCCTTGGCGTAGTGGATACGCATCAGTTCCCGACGCATGGGTTGTGATTGCGTGTCGAGTGGGTTCGAGGTGCCCTCGAACGACTGCGCGCTCAGGGTAGAAAGCGGTGCGATCAGCAGCACGTTGCCTTCGTGGCGTCGACCCAGGCCCTTGCTGCGCAATACCAGGTCGATCGCTTGATCCCAAGGCACATCTTCCAGTCGCAAGGTGACGCTCCCTTGTACGTCGTCGCTGGCGACCAGGTTGATGCCGGCATGATCGGCAAGCACCTGCAGCACGGCGCGTACCTCGACATCCTGAAAATTCAGTGACAGCCGCTCACCCTGGTAAGGGGCCGCCATTGCCGTCAACGGCAGCAGCAGGGTTGCCAATAGCCATTTCCATGTCTTGCTCATCCAGGACCAGGGCCTCCTTGCCCACAGGTGTTGCCATAGAGATAAACGCAACGCGCTCGTGCCATGCACCGTCCATGAACCAGTGTTCGCGGATTTCCACTTGAACCGAATCGATATGCGTAACGACCCCTTGATCGCGCCCGACCCGGTCGCCCAGCCGCACCCGATGAACCTTACCGGCCGCCATTAACAGCGCTTCGTTAGCCTGTGCCCGTGACAGGCTGCCAACCATGCGCACCTGGGACAGCGGCACGCTTGCCAGCCCGCGATCAGGCAGCCGGTCCTGCTGCGGCCTGAACGGATCGACCTGTGGTGCCGCCGCGGGCACGCTTGCCGGCAGCTGGGCCAATGTCTGTGGTTGCAGCGTCGGGACAGTTGCCTGAAAGGCATCGACCTGCAGCCGTAGCTGCACCATGCCAGGCTGCCCGGCGACAGGCTCCAGGCTCATGTCGCCAGTGCGCAGCAGCCGAGCTTGGCCAAGCCACTCCAATAACCATTGCCGCACGCCGGCATACTCGCCTTTGACCCGCAGCTCCAGCGGCACCTGTTGGTACTCACCATGGGGTTGCGCCTCTTGCACCCGCAGCAGCTCGATGAGCAAGCCGTGGGCACGGCCCAACGCCGAGATGTGGTCCACCAGGTCGCTCATGTCCTGGCCGGCGGCCATGTTCCACAGGGCCACCTGCAGGCGTTGCTCAGCCCCTGCCACCGAGGCGCGCAGGCTGTCGAGCGTTGCGCGTTCTCCATTCAAAGCCGATTGCTGCTCATCCAGTGCCTGGGACTTGGCCTGCTCCTGGTCCATTTGCTGCAGCGCTGCGGGCAGGCGTATCGCGCAGCCCAAGGCGAACAGGCAAACGGCCAGCAGCACTGGCGCCATGCGCTTGGCCCGCACGGACTGCCCGAGCAGCGCCGCTCGATCCAAGTGCGCCTGCAGTTTCATGACCAGGACGCAGCGACGCGTGCCGTCAGCAGGAACTGATCGGCACGGGGCAGGCTTTTGATCTGCTTGAGTTGCAGGTCGATCAACATGCCAGAGCGACCCAGGTCCCGCATGAACTGGGCGATCACGGCGCCAGAGGGAGCGAGGCCCGTAATCTGCAGGTGGCTGGCTTCGAGTTGCAGGCCCAACAACTGCACAGTGGTCGGCAGGGCGCGCTCAAGGTCCGTGAACAGCCCCTCCAGGATGCGCTGTTCAGCGCGCAGCGTCTCAAACCGGGCAAGCTGACTCGACGACGTGGCGTACTGGTCCTGCAGCTGCGCCCTCGACGCTGTCGGCTCATTCAGGGCCGCCAATGCCGCCGCACGCTGCCTGTTATCGGTCGTCTGCAACTGGGCCCGTTGACGCGCCAGCTGATCGACCATCGTCACGGCGCACAGGGCCGCCAAGGCGCTTGCCAACAGCTGGTTGCGAAAGCGCCGAATGGCCGCTTGCCGCTGCCGCTCGCGCCAAGGAAGCAGGTTGAACCTGATCATGCCCGTAACCCACCTGCCGCCAGCGTGCTGGCAAGCAGCATGGGACCACCGAGACACTCGAGCCCGCCGGGTGAGGGTAACGGCCGGCAACGCACGTTGAGCCGTTCGCTCATCGCGTGCAGCTGCCGAGGGGTCATGCAGGCGCCGCTGGACACCCACAGGTCCGCCGGCAGGCCCTGCGACACGAGCGCCAAGACGACCTGCTCTGGCAGCTCACCCGACAACATGGGTTCAGTCGACGTCCACGCCCATCGTTGGCAGACGCCTTGGCGCTGCCAGCGATGCAGGGCGATGTTTTGCAGATCGATCCGCAACACGGCGGATTGATCCGAACAGGCAGGTGGTAACAGCCGGGTAAGGGCAATCGTATCGACCTCGACGGCTTCCAGTTGCAGCCCCGCGTGCCTCGCCACCGATTGCACCAGTGCCAGCGTGCTCTGCCGGCAAGCCGCCACCATCACGTCGACACTGTTCGGCTCATCAGAGCAGGGACCCAGCACATGGAAATCCATGGCCAGGTCATCCAGCGCAAAAGGCAGTAGCCGCTCGGCTTCGGCGAGCAACTGCGCTTCGATCTGCTCCTCGCACGCCTGACGCGGCACGCGGCACGGCTTGCAAATCACCTGGTCGGCTGCCAACGCCATGGCCACTCGATGCGGGCATACACCGTGACGCTCGAAGGCACGGCGCAGCGCCGCTGCAGCATGTGCTGGCTGAACCATCCAGGTGGTGTCGGCTGGCTGCTGATAGGGTTCCTGTGCCTGGCACAGCACCTCAAAGCGCCGCTTGCGCTTGCGCAACTGAACCACCCGCACCGCATTCTCGACGATTTCAATCCCTGTAAATGAACCGGCATCCTTGCTGAAGCGTCCAAGCATCGCGGCCTCCCTTGCGCTCGATGCTGCCTGGGGCACCCCCTGGACCTGGCCGCCGCCAGACGACGAGCAGCCCGGGCGGTAACCCCGGCGTGGCGAAAAATGCTTATAATGCCCGGCGTTTTCCGGCCCGCCGGGCCTGCGTGCAACCCATTCACAACCTGGACACCGAAAAGCCTTGATACGTCTGCTTAAGTTCTTCTGGTGGTCTTCCGTCGCAGCCATCTGCGCGCTCGTACTCGGTGTGAGCGGCGCGTTTCTGTATCTTAGCCCCAACCTGCCTTCGGTCGATTCGCTCAGAAGCATCCAGTTGCAGATCCCCCTCAAGGTGTTCAGCAGCGACGGCAAGCTGATCGCGGAATTTGGCGAAATGCGCCGCTCCCCGATCCGCTTCTCGGAGATTCCGCCACAGTTCATTCAGGCACTTCTGTCGGCCGAGGACGACAATTTCCTCAACCACTATGGCGTCGACCCCAGCAGCCTGATGCGCGCGGCCACACAGTTGGTCAAGACCGGACACATCCAGACCGGCGGCAGCACCATCACCATGCAGGTGGCGAAGAACTTCTTCCTGACCAGCGAACGCAGTTTCTCGCGCAAGACCAACGAGATCCTGCTGGCACTGCAGATCGAGCGCGAGCTGACCAAGGACGAAATTCTCGAGCTGTACGTGAACAAGATCTACCTGGGCAACCGTGCGTACGGCATTGATGCCGCCGCCCAGGTTTACTACGGCAAGTCGATCCGTGACGTGAGCCTGGCGCAGATGGCGATGATCGCGGGCCTGCCAAAGGCGCCGTCACGCTTCAACCCGCTGGCCAACCCGGTCCGCGCCAAGGAGCGCCGTGACTGGATCCTGGGCCGCATGTACAAGCTCGGCAAGATCGACGAGGCAAGCTACCAGGCCGCCCTGGCCGAGCCGCTGAACGCCCGCTATCACGTGCCCACCCCTGAGGTGAATGCGCCCTTCGTCGCCGAAATGGCCCGTGCCGAAATGGTCGGCCGCTACGGCAGCGACGCCTACACCGAAGGCTTGCGTGTGACTACCACCGTGCCTAGCGACACGCAGGAAATCGCCAACAAGGCGGTCCTCAAAGGGTTGACCGACTACGACCAACGCCATGGCTACCGCGGCCCCGAGGCACGCTTCCCAGGCCGCACCGTGGCAGCCTGGACTCACGAACTGGCCAGGCAGCGCACACTGGGGGGGCTGGAACCGGCAATCGTTACCCGCGTCGAGAAGACCGGCCTTCAGGTGTTGACCCGCAATGGCAAGGAACAAACCGTAGCCTGGGACACGATGAAGTGGGCGCGTCCGTTCATCAACACCAATGCCCAAGGCCGTGCGCCCCAGTCGCCGGCAGACGTTGCCCAAGTCGGCGACCTGGTGCGCCTGCAGCGGCTGGATGACGGGTCGTTCAAATTCAGCCAGGTGCCCAGCGCCCAGAGCGCGCTCGTCACCCTGGACCCTACCAGCGGCGCCATCCGCGCACTGGTCGGCGGTTTCTCGTTCGAGCAGAGCAACTATAACCGTGCCATGCAGGCCAAGCGCCAGCCCGGTTCGAGTTTCAAGCCTTTCATCTACAGCGCAGCGCTCGACAGCGGCTACACCGCCTCCAGCCTGGTCAATGACGCACCCATCGTGTTCGTCGACGAATCGGTGGACAAGGTCTGGCGCCCCAAGAACGATACCAATACGTTCCTCGGCCCGATTCGCATGCGCGAAGCCCTGTACAAGTCGCGCAACCTGGTTTCGATCCGACTGCTGCAGGCCATGGGCATCGACCGCACCATCGACTACATCGCCAAGTTCGGTTTCAACAAGCAGGACCTGCCACGCAACCTGTCGCTGGCACTGGGTACTGCCACACTGACACCGATGGAGATCGCCACCGGCTGGAGTACGTTCGCCAATGGCGGCTACAAGATCTCGCCGTACCTGATCGACCGTATCGAGAGCCGCAATGGCGAGACGCTGTTCACGGCCAATCCGCCACGCGTTCCTCAAGGTTCGGAAGACAATGCCGGGCTGGCCGCTCCCGAGCAGCCCATCAGCACTGGTCAAGTGCCGGGTGAGCCCTCCACTTCGCTCGATCAGGCGCCCGCACCACAAGCCCCGGCAGTGGCCGAGCGCATCATCGACGGCCGTACCACCTATATCCTCACCAGCATGCTGCAGGACGTCATCAAACGCGGTACGGGCCGCCGAGCGCTGGCACTGGGACGCACCGACCTTGCGGGCAAAACCGGTACCACCAACGAATCGAAGGATGCCTGGTTCTCGGGCTACAACGCCGATTACGTGACCACGGTGTGGGTTGGTTTCGATCAGCCCGAAACCCTGGGTCGTCGGGAATACGGTGGCACTGCCGCACTGCCGATCTGGATGGGCTTCATGGGCCCGGCTCTCCAAGGCCGGCCTGAGCACCCGCCCGCGCAGCCTGAAGGCATCCTGAGCCTGAGGGTCGATCCCGTCAGTGGCCGTGCTGCCTCGGCAAGCACGCCCAATGCCTATTTCGAGCTGTTCAAGGCAGAGGACTCGCCACCGTCGGTGGACGAACTGGGTAACGGGACTGCACCGGGTAGCCCGCTTCCAGCCGATGAAGCAACGCCAATGGATCTCTTCTGATACCTGACCGGTACCCTGACAGGGCTGCAAGGCGGCCCTGGCATTACGGCTCGATGCCGGCGAATTCCCGCTGCCCCTTTGTTCTACAGCCATGAAAAAACCCGGCTGTCATGGCTTGATACTGTCTTGATATCGTTGGGCCGCTTCGCGGCCCTACGTAAACAGCATCAGGCCATGACAGCCGGGTTTATTGGTGCAGAACGACGATCAGCCGTTGAACACGTCATCAACGTTCTTGAGCGGGTAATGCTTCGGGTACGGCAGCGTAGCGACGCCCGACTCGATAGCAGCCTTGGCCACGGCGTCGGAGACGACAGTAATCAGGCGTGCATCCAGCGGCTTGGGAATGATGTACTCACGACCGAATTCCAGGCCGTCCACGCCGTAGGCTTCGCATACTTCCTTGGGAACCGGCTGCTTGGCCAGGTCTTTCAGCGCGATGGCAGCGGCGATCTTCATTTCTTCGTTGATACGCTTGGCTCGAACGTCCAGCGCGCCGCGGAAGATGAACGGGAAGCCCAGCACGTTGTTGACCTGGTTCGGATAGTCGGAACGACCCGTCGCCATGATCACGTCGTCGCGCGTGGCGTGTGCCAACTCAGGGGCGATCTCAGGATCGGGGTTCGAGCAGGCGAACACGATCGGGTTGGCGGCCATCGACTTCAAGCCTTCAGCGCTCAACAGGTTTGGACCGGACAGGCCCACGAACACGTCAGCGCCTTCAAGGGCATCGGCCAGCGTACGCTTGTCGGTGGCGTGCGCGAACTGTGCCTTGTACTGGTTCAGGTCGTCACGGCCAGCGTGGATGACGCCGCTGCGGTCGATCATGAAGATGTTCTCGACCTTCGCACCCATGCTGACCAGCAGCTTCATGCAGGAAATGGCCGCTGCACCTGCGCCCAGGCAGACGATCTTGGCGTCTTCGAGGGTTTTGCCGGCGATTTCCAAGGCGTTGATCATACCGGCGGCCGTTACGATGGCGGTGCCGTGCTGGTCATCGTGGAAAACCGGAATGTCGCACTGCTCGATCAGGGTGCGTTCGATCTCGAAGCACTCTGGCGCCTTGATGTCTTCGAGGTTGATGCCACCGAAGGTGATCGAAATACGGCGCACGGTATCGATGAAGGCCTGCGGGCTCTCGGACTCGACTTCGATGTCGAACACGTCGATACCGGCGAAACGCTTGAACAGAACACCCTTGCCTTCCATGACAGGCTTGGACGCCAGCGGACCCAGATCGCCAAGACCGAGAATGGCAGTACCATCGGAAATCACTGCAACCAGGTTGCCTTTGCCGGTGTACTTGTAGGCCAGCTCCGGATCACGACCGATCTCGCGCACAGGCTCTGCCACACCTGGGCTGTAGGCCAGGGCGAGGTCACGGGCGGTGGCGGTGGGCTTGGAGAGCTCGACGCTCAGTTTCCCTGGGCGAGGATGAGCGTGATATTCGAGAGCGGCGGTTTTCAGGTCTGACATGTTGGGCATTCCGCTATTGGCTGTTCTGACGGACCGCCGAGGATACGCAAAGAGTCCAGCCGTCACAAGACTGGCCGGTCACTCGTGTCAAGGCCTCTAGCCTAAGACTTTATGCTACAACCCACGGGGCATGCAGGCTTCAGTGTGTACAATCTGGTGTAGAAATGTCTACATCTTTTATCTTTGCAGGCGGTCGAGCATGCTGACGTCTGTAAGGGTCATCTGCCAGCGTCGCTGACCCGACATGTAGGGCACTTTACGTGAATGGCTGCGAATCCAACCCCTGGCCTCGACCTTTTGCCCTTTGAGGTTATCGAAGAAACCCGCGGGCAATGCACGGCGCAGACGAGCGGGTATGTGCAGCGTCATGGCGCTGTCGAGGGTCAATCGAACCCCCGTACGACTGCGTTCGATGGCGGTGACGCGGCCTGACACCAGCGCAAAACCTGGTTTACGCACTGCATGGGCAGGCATCACCGGTGAGCGTTTCCACACACCGACAGCCGCCCGGCGCGCGACTGACTCGGCGCGCTGCTGGCAACCGCTCAGCTCAGTATTGGGTGCAATGGCAATACGGTATGCAAGCCCTTCGCTGAGCAGCTGCGCCTCAAGATTATGCCCTTCACGGCTGTACAAGTTGGCCAGGCTGCGACCGTACCGATCTTTGCCCTCCTTGCCGCGTACCAAGCCAACGCGCCCGTCACTGGCTTTGATCAATGCTTGCAGGCGTTTGCGGGCAGCCTGGGCAAGAGGCTCATCCGCTTGTCCCTTGCGGCCGATTTCGGGGGCATTGATCCCGATCAGACGCACACTGCGGCCATCGACCAAGCGCACGGTGTCACCATCGACCACATGCCGTACGGCCACCCATTGAGCACGTGACGGCGCCGGGCAGAAAGCCTGCGCCTGGGATACCCAACAAGCGAGCATAAAAAAAGCGCCCACAAGGGGCGCTTTTTTCTGCAACGCTGCGAAACCCGAAGGGTTCGCCATGCGCATCAGCCTTTCTTGGCACCGAACATGCCAAAGCGATCGGCGAACTTCTGTACGCGGCCGCCGGTGTCCAGGACTTTCTGCTTACCGGTGTAGAAAGGGTGGCACAGGTTGCAAACGTCGATCGACAGGGTATCGCCCAGGGTCGAACGGGTTTCGAATTTGTTGCCGCAGCTGCAGGTGACAGCAACTGCTTCGTAGTTCGGATGGATATCAGCTTTCATGGTCACTTCCTCGAGCTGCGTGCCGCCATCCAACACCAATTGTTGAATACCGCACGTAATTAGGCGGCAAATAATACCAGAGCATGGCGCCAGCGCAAGTTGTCGCTTGTACCGACCGTCGTCTGCTAGGCTCGCCAGTTCTGAAACGCCCCCCGAGACCATTAGCGTGCCCGACGTCATCCTGCGCCTTGCCCTGCCCTCCCCGCTGCGCCGCCTGTTCGACTACAAGGCGCCGGTCGGCATGGCGAACCAGACATGGGTGCCAGGCATGCGCCTGCGCGTACCGTTCGGGCGGCGCGAGATGATCGGTGTTCTGGTAGAAGTGTGTGCCGAAAGCGAGGTGCCGGCTGACAAACTCAAGCCAGCCAGCGCCCTGCTCGACCCGGTATCGCCCATTCCGGCGTCGCTGTTCAAGCTGTGCCTATGGACCGCCCAGTACTATCAGCACAGCCTGGGCGACACCTTGAGCTGGGCGCTTCCTACCCTACTGCGTCAGGGTGAACCTGCCGAGATGCGCCAGGAACGTTTCTGGCATGCAGCGCCGGGCGCTCGCCTTGAAGACCCACGCATCGCACGCGCCCCTCGCCAACGTGATGCGCTCAAGACCCTGGCTCAGCACCCGCATGGGGTGGCCCACAGTGTGCTGTCGAAGCTCAACCTCAACAAGGACAGCCTTGATCTGCTGCTGGCCAAGGAGCTGGTGTGCGTGGAAATACGCCGCCAACGCCCGGCAGAACGGCGTGAGCACTGGCTGGCGCAATCGGAGTTGCCACTGAACGAAGAACAGCGTGATGCCTTCGATGCCGTGCTCGGCGGCTTCGGGCAGTTTGGCGCTTTTCTGCTGGCGGGCGTCACAGGAAGCGGCAAGACCGAGGTTTACCTGCAACTGATCCGCGAAACGCTCGAGGCAGGCAAGCAGGCCCTGGTACTGATCCCGGAGATCAACCTGGGGCCACAGACACTGGCGCGTTTCGAGCAGCGCTTCAACGCCCGCATTGCCCTCGTGCACTCGAACGTCAGCGACCGTGAGCGCCTCGATGCCTGGTTGGCCGCGCGTGACGGCGAGGCAGACATCATCATCGGCACCCGCTCGGCGTTGTTCACGCCAATGAAGAACCCAGGCCTGATCATCATCGACGAGGAACACGACGGCTCCTATAAACAGCAGGAGGGCTTGCGCTACCACGCCAGGGATCTGGCGCTGGTGCGCGCGCACCAGGAGAACGTGCCGATCGTGCTTGGCTCGGCCACCCCGTCCCTGGAAACCCTGCACAACGCAGTGAGCGGCCGCTACCGCCTGCTGCACATGACCCAACGCGCAGGCGGTGCACGCGCACCACGCATGTTGCGCCTGGACGTGAAAAGCCTGCCGCTGGACAGCGGCATCAGCGGCCCCTTGCAGCAGGCCATTGGCCAGACCCTGGAGGCGGGACAACAGGTACTGGTGTTCCTCAATCGCCGTGGCTTCGCCCCAACCCTGCTGTGCCACGATTGCGGCTGGCTGTCCGAATGCCCGCGGTGCGATGCGCGCATGACGGTTCACCAGCGCTCCGGCGTGCTGCGTTGCCACCACTGCGGCTACGACGAGCGGCTGCCGCATCACTGCCCTCAATGCAAGCACGTGGACCTGCGCCCTGTCGGGGCCGGCACCGAGCGCGCCGAAGAGCGCCTGAAGGTGTTGTTCCCGGACTATCCCGTGCTGCGCGTGGACCGCGACAGCACTTCGCGCAAGGACGCGATGCACCAACTGTTCACAACCATTCAGCGCGGCCAGCCAAGCCTGCTGGTCGGCACGCAGATGCTCGCCAAAGGGCACCACTTCCCCCGGGTGACGCTGGTTGCCATTCTCGATGCCGATGGCGGTCTGTTTTCCGGTGACTTCCGCGCCAGTGAACGCATGGCCCAGCTGATCGTGCAGGTCGCAGGCCGTGCAGGACGGGCGGAAGAACCCGGCAAGGTCATCATCCAGACGCACTTGGCTGACCACCCTCTGCTGGTTCAACTGACCGAGCAGGGCTATTTTGCCTTTGCCAAGCAGGCGCTCGACGAACGCCGCGCCGCCGGTTTGCCGCCTTTTTCGCACTTGGCCCTGTTGCGCGCCGAAGCGCACAAGCCGGGGCAGGCCGAGGCGTTTCTGGATGAAGCCTGCACGGCAGCCGAGCGCCTGATGGCGCAGCAGCACCTGCCCGGCATCGAGCTGCTTGGCCCGGTACCCGCCCCCATGGAGCGCCGAGCCGGGCGTTTTCGCGCTCAGTTGCTGCTGCAGGCCAGCACCCGCGCGCCCTTGCACCGCCTCATCAGCGCCTGGCTGCTGGTGCTGGAGCAACTGCCGAGCGGGCGCCAGGTGCGCTGGTCGGTAGACGTCGACCCGGTGGATCTTTACTGAGGGCGGTTTCAAGCGCCAAGCCGCGAACGGCAAGGCTGCGGGCGGGCCCAACGGCGGTTTTCAGACGGCTCCATGCCTGGGCACATGCCTGCCAAGGTTGGCAACGCGCGCCCAGCCACGGATAATGCTCAGTTTTTCCACCAGCGCATCCAGGCGCCCGCCGCGCTTGCGGTCGAAAAGAGATTCCTATGAAAGACACCATTCGCCAGCTGATCCAGCAAGCCCTCACCCAACTCGTCAACGACGGTGTGTTGCCTGACGGGCTGTCGCCGGCGATCCAGGTGGAAAACGCCAGGGACAAGACCCACGGCGATTTCGCCAGCAACATTGCCATGATGCTGGCCAAGCCGGCCGGCATGAAGCCACGTGACCTGGCCGAAAAACTGATCCAGGCCCTGCCGGCCAGCGCCGACATCAGCAAGGTCGAGATCGCAGGTCCGGGCTTTCTGAACTTCTTCCAGAACACCGCCGCGTTGGCGGCCCGCCTGGACGCGGCGCTTGACGATCCCCGGCTTGGCGCGCGCAAGGCTGGCCCAGCGCAGACAGTGGTGGTCGACCTGTCGGCGCCCAACCTGGCCAAGGAAATGCACGTCGGCCACCTGCGCTCGACCATCATCGGCGACAGCGTGGCGCGGGTGCTCGAGTTCCTGGGGGATCAAGTGATCCGCCAGAACCATGTAGGCGACTGGGGTACCCAGTTCGGCATGCTGCTGGCCTACCTTGAAGAGAACCCGATCACCAGCGACGAACTCTCCGACCTGGAAAACTTCTACCGTGCGGCCAAGAAGCGCTTCGACGAATCCGAAGCCTTCGCCACGCGCGCGCGGGGGCTGGTGGTCAAGCTGCAGGCGGGCGACCCGGACTGCCTGGCCTTGTGGACACGGTTCAAGGACATCTCGCTGTCGCACTGCCAGAAGACCTACGAACTGCTCAACGTCAAGCTGACCATGGCCGACGTGATGGGCGAAAGCGCCTACAACGATGACCTGGCCAATGTCGTTGCCGAACTCAAGGCCAAAGGCCTGCTGGTCGAAGACCAGGGTGCTCAGTGCGTGTTCCTGGAAGAATTCAAGAACAGCGAGGGCGAACCGCTCCCCGTGATCGTGCAGAAGGCCGATGGTGGCTACCTGTACGCAACCACGGACCTTGCCGCGGTGCGCTACCGCAGCAACGTACTCAAGGCAGATCGCGCCCTGTATTTCGTGGACCAACGCCAGGCGCTGCACTTCAACCAGGTGTTCGAGGTCGCTCGCCGCGCCGGCTTCCTGGGCCACCCCATGCAGATGGAGCACATGGGCTTCGGCACCATGAACGGCGCCGACGGTCGCCCGTTCAAGACGCGTGACGGCGGCACGGTCAAGTTGATCGACCTGCTCAATGAAGCCAAGGACCGTGCGTATGCGCTGGTGAAGGAAAAAAACCCAGGCCTGCCCGAAGAGGACCTGCGTCGCATCGGCGAGGTGGTGGGCATTGGTGCGGTGAAATATGCCGACCTGTCCAAGCACCGTACCAGCGACTACAGCTTCAACTTCGAGCTGATGCTCAACTTCGAAGGCAACACTGCCCCCTACCTGCTTTACGCCTACACCCGCGTGGCCGGTGTGTTCCGCAAGCTGGGCAAGGGCTTTGACGAAGTCGAAGGCACTATCGTGCTGCAAGCGCCTCATGAGCAGGACCTGGCCGCGCGCCTGGCCCAGTTTGGAGAAATTCTCAATAACGTAGCCGACAAGGGTACGCCGCACGTCTTGTGCAGCTACCTGTACGACCTGGCAGGCCTGTTCTCCAGCTTCTACGAAAATTGCCCGATCCTGGCTGCCGAGACGCCCGAGCAGCAACAAAGCCGCCTGCGTCTGGCAGCCCTGACCGGGCGCACCCTCAAGCAAGGTCTGCAACTGCTCGGCCTGGAAACCCTGGAGCGCATGTAAGGTGGCTGCCAAGAAGAAACCTGCTCCCAAACGTGGCGCCAGTCGCCAGACGGCGCCCGCCAAGCAGCCCATGCCCGGCTGGGTATGGCTTGCAGTCGGCCTGACCATCGGTGCGTTCATCGTGTTCCTGATGAAGCTCGAACCCGGTGGCGGCGATATCAAGCGCACCAAGCCCGAGCAGCAGAAAACCGAAAAGACGGTCGAAGCCGGGAAGTCGACCCAGGCCACACCGCAACAGCCGGTAAAGCCCAAGTACGATTTCTACACCTTGCTGCCGGAGTCGGAAGTCATCGTGCCGCCTGAGGCCGTACCCGAGAAAACGCCACCTGTGCCAGCCCAGCCCGTCACCCCAGTGACCCCGGCAGAGGCCGCCAAGATCGACACCGCACGCGCCCAGGCTGCATTGCTGGGCCAGACGCCACCGCCTGCCCCTCCGGTGATCAAGCCGGCGGCAACCACGCAGTTCTTCCTGCAGGCAGGCTCATTCCGCAAGCAGGCCGATGCGGACAAGGTGCGCGCGCAGATCATCCTGCTGGGGCAGAGCGTGAAAGTGGAGTCCGGTACGGTGAAGGACGAAACCTGGTATCGGGTACTGGTCGGGCCGTTCAGCAACCGCGAGCAGTTGACCGTGGCCCAGAAGCAACTGGCAGGCGCAGGCTTCAGTAACCTGCTGCTGCAACAGCGTCAGACCCGCCAATAGCCTTGGTGCAGCGCGGTTGGCGCGGCCTGTCCAGGCCGCGCCAGAGGGTCTGACGGTCAGCGCTGGCCGGCATTGCGCTCGGACACCTGCCCGTTCAATGTCCAGAAGTCGTACAAGACGCCCACCAGGAACAACCCGCCCGTGCAGAAATAGATGATGGCGGTGATCCACTTGCCTTGGTAAAGGCGGTGCAGGCCGAAGATGCCCAGGAACGTCAGCAGTATCCAGGCGATGTTGTAGTCGATGCGGCCAGAGTGGAAACGCAGGTCGGCTTCGCGGTCCA
The DNA here is from genome assembly GCF_022699445.1 of Pseudomonas sp. I3-I5. NCBI lineage: Bacteria > Pseudomonadati > Pseudomonadota > Gammaproteobacteria > Pseudomonadales > Pseudomonadaceae > Pseudomonas > Pseudomonas sp. I3-I5. The sequence continues at coordinate 4,396,605 of NZ_CP093940.1, forward strand.
TGGCCGGGATCAGGAACAGGTCGATGAGCCAGCCAATGCCCAGCAGCCCGAAGGTGAAGAACCAGATTGTCCCGGTGATGGGCTTGCCGTAGTAGAAACGGTGCGAGCCGGTGAAGCCGAAAATCCACAGCAAATAGCCGATCACCTTGCTGTGGGTGTCATGGAAGGGCGCGCCCTGTTGATAAGTGTTCATGCATGGCCCTCGTGGGTTGCTGATTAAATTTTCTAAAAAAAGTTGTGACTTTTTCCGCCAAGGCCGACGGATGGTAAGCGAAAATCGACCAACGGATCAAAATTTGAACAAAAAGCTGTTATAAAGTTGCGCGCCCAACACACAACTATTCATAAGAGCTTCATCTATGCCGCCTTTGATCAAGACATGGCTGACCCTCTGCCTACTATTGCCCCTGGCCGCCCACGCCACCAACCGTGAGCAACGTCTTCCCAACGGCTTTACCGGCTACACCACCAACGCTTCGGTAAAGCGCACGCCTATCAAGCAGACCACCCTGCACGCCCGTCCTGGCAACGCTGCCAGCACCACGCGTGGCAAGACGGTGGCAGCCGCGTCGAGCAAGCAAAGCAGCGCTGTGCTCGATCGTGCCGTTAACATGCTCGGCACCCCTTATGTTTGGGGCGGCACCAGCCCGAAAAAAGGGTTCGATTGCAGCGGCCTTGTTCGCTACGCCTTCAACGACGTGGCCGAGGTCAACCTGCCTCGCACCTCCAGCGCCATGGCCAGCGGTCACGGTACCAAGGTCGCCAAGGGCGACCTCAAGCCAGGCGACCTGATCTTCTTCAACATCAAGAGCCGCCGCGTCAACCATGTTGCCATCTACCTGGGCAATGACCGCTTCATTCATGCGCCGCGTCGCGGCAAGCGGGTGAGCATCGATAACCTGAGCAAGCCCTACTGGCAGAAACACTACGTGGTCGCCAAACGCGTACTGCCCAAGGAAAAGCAACAGCTAAGCCTGGCCAAGCGCTAATCGAACCTCATCCCAATCTCGTACGCCGCCGCTCACTTGCCCACCTTGGGTAATGGGCGGCGGCACGGGTTGCATCACTCGGCGAGCAGCCCGCCCGCTTGAAGTTGCTTCATGGCCCCGGCCAGGGTTTGCATGCCCTCTGCCGCGCCGGTCTGCATCACCGAATGAAGCTGGGCCATGCGCCCTTCGCGGATCAGGTTGCGGGCCGCATCGTTCACCACCAGCACTTCTCGCGCCGCGACCCTGCCCCCGCCCCGCCGGCCGACCAGCACTTGCGCCACAACCACTCGCAGCGAGTCCGCCAGCATCGCGCGCACCCAAGGCTTTTCCTGCGCTGGGAATACCTCCACCACCCGGTCGACACTGTTCACCGCTGACCGTGTATGAACGGTTGCCAGTACCAGATGACCCGTTTCGGCGGCACGCAGTGCAAGACGAATGGTCTCCAGGTCCCTCAACTCGCCCAGCACGATCACGTCGGGATCCTGGCGCAATGCGCTGCGCAGGCCTTGAGCAAAGCTGCAGCAATCGCGGCCGATTTCGCGCTGGTTGACCACACCTTGATGGCTGGCATGGACGACCTCGATCGGATCCTCGAGGGTGACGATGTGCAGCGCACGCTCGCGGCCCATCTGATCGAGCAGGGCTGCCAATGTGCTCGTCTTGCCACTGCCCGTCGGCCCGCCTATGAGGACCAGACCGTCACGGTATCGGCCAGTGGTTCGGACGATCTCGCCCAGGCCAAGCGCCTCAGCGCAGGCGATGCGCGCGGGGATCAAGCGGACAGTGAGCGCGGGGCCGTTCATCTGCCTGAACAGGTTCACGCGAAACCGCCCGAGCGCGGGCAGCTCCAGTGCCACGTCCAGGTCGTGACCGGCAGCCCACTGTCGATACGGGTCGGCATCGAGCAACGATTCCATGCTTCGCATCAATTCATCCGGCGTTGCCATCGGTACCGGCAGGCGTTGCAGCACGCCATGCACGCGCATCGCCGGTGCCTGACCTGCAGCCAGGTGCATGTCACTGGCACCTGCCTTCAAGGCAAGCGCCAGCAGGTCTGTCACCTCCATGAGACTCCCCATCTGCCTTCAACCAGGTAAAATGCGGCGAACCTTCAGTTGCCGGCGTCGATCTATGTCCACCCTAGCAGACAACCTTTCCTCGATTCGCGACCGCATCACGCGGGGCGCCCAGGCTGCCGGGCGTGATCCCGCCGACGTCCGGCTGCTGGCTGTCAGCAAAACCAAGCCGGCCGCCGCCATACGCGAACTCCATGCCGCGGGCGTGCATGATTTCGGGGAAAACTACCTACAAGAGGCGCTGACGAAACAACAGCAACTCATCGACCTGCCTCTAACCTGGCACTTCATTGGCCCGATTCAGTCGAACAAGACCAAGGCCATTGCCGAGCATTTCGACTGGGTGCACTCCGTGGATCGCCTGAAAATCGCCCAACGCCTTTCAGAACAGCGCCCAGCTGGCCTGGCGCCGCTCAACATCTGCCTGCAGGTGAACGTCAGCGGTGAAGCCAGCAAGGCCGGTTGCGCACCCGCGCAACTGCCCGCCCTGGTGACGGCCGTGGCTGCCCTGCCTAACCTGCGTTTGCGGGGGCTGATGGCAATCCCCGAACCTACCGATGATCGCAACGACCAGGAAGCCGCCTTCGCCCAGTTGCGTCAGCTACAGGACGCGCTAGGGCTGGGCCTGGACACCCTGTCCATGGGCATGAGCCATGACCTGGAAGCTGCAATTGCTCAAGGCGCGACCTGGGTCCGTATCGGCACCGCCCTGTTTGGTGCCCGCGACTACGGCAACGCTTGATGACATGCTTAACTCACTTTTCCTAACAAGGACCTGACATGAGCAAGACACGTATTGCCTTTATCGGCGCCGGCAACATGGCCGCAAGCCTGATCGGTGGTCTGCGTGCCCAGGGCGTGGAGGCGTCGCACATCCGCGCCAGCGACCCCGGTGCCGAAACCCGTACCCGCCTTCAGGCCGAACAGGGCATCGAAACCTTCGAGCACAACGCACAGGCCATCGAAGGCGCCGATGTGATCGTGCTGGCGGTCAAGCCGCAGGTGATGAAGACCGTGTGCCAGGCCTTGCGCGCCGACCTGAAGGACGGCCAGTTGATCGTGTCCATCGCTGCAGGTATCACCTGCGCCAGCCTGCAGAGCTGGGTGGGCAGCCGCCCAGTGGTGCGTTGCATGCCGAACACGCCGTCGCTGCTGCGCCAGGGTGTCAGTGGCCTGTACGCCACAGCCGAAGTCACGGCCGAGCAACGCCAGCAGGCCGAGCGACTGTTGTCGGCGGTAGGGACGGCGCTCTGGCTCGAACAGGAACAACAACTGGATGCAGTGACCGCCGTCTCCGGTAGCGGCCCTGCGTATTTCTTCCTGCTGATCGAGGCCATGACGGCGGCTGGCGAAAAACTCGGCCTGCCCCGTGAGACCGCCACCGAGTTGACCTTGCACACGGCGCTGGGCGCCGCCCGCATGGCGGTTGCCAGCGATGTGGATGCCGCCGAATTGCGCCGCCGCGTGACCTCACCTGGCGGCACCACCGAAGCCGCCATCAAATCGTTCCAGGCCAGTGGCTTCGAGGCCATCGTGGAGCAGGCGCTGCGGGCTGCAGCCACGCGCTCTGCAGAGCTGGCCGAGCAACTGGGCAAATAAGGAGTTTCAGATGAATGCACTGTCCGGCGCCGCGATCTTCGTGGTGCAAACCCTGGTCAGCCTGTACCTGGTGATCGTCCTGCTGCGCTTTGTGCTGCAACTGGTCAAGGCCAACTTCTACAACCCGCTCAGCCAGTTCACGGTGCGCGCGACCCAGCCGCTGCTCAAGCCGATCCGCCGAATCGTACCCAGCATCGCCGGGCTGGATACCTCGTCGCTGCTGTTGGCCGTGGTCATACAGGCCCTGCTGATGGGGTTCGTGCTGATGGTGACCTACGGTACCTTCGGTGATGTGCTGCACCTGCTGTTGTGGGCCATCATCGGTATCACCTCGCTGTTCCTGAAAATCTTCTGGGTGGCCATGATCGTCATGGTGATCGTTTCCTGGATAGCGCCCAACAGCCACAACCCGGCGGCCGAGCTTGCGTATCAGATCAGCGAGCCGGTGCTGGCGCCGTTCCGCCGTATCGTGCCGAACCTTGGGGGCTTGGATATTTCGCCGATCTTCGCGTTCCTGGCCATCCAGGTCATCCAGTCGTTCGTCATGCCGCCATTGGCCGCCTACGCTGGCATGCCGCAAGAGCTGTGGCGGATGATCTGACCCGACAGCACCCCGGCGACAAGCCTTCGCTTGCCGCTGGGGGTGGTGCTCTTTAGACTTACGCCTCCGTCAAGCGTGAGCAGGGTCGATGTCCACTGTCTTTCCCGAAGATTCCGTCGGTCTGGTCATACCCCAGACCGCCCGGTTCGACGAGCCGCTGGCTCTGGCCTGCGGCCGTTCACTGAACCGCTATGAGCTGGTCTACGAGACCTATGGCACGCTGAACGCCAGCGCGAGCAATGCGGTACTGATTTGCCATGCCCTGTCTGGGCATCACCATGCCGCGGGTTACCACGCTGCCACTGACCGCAAGCCGGGTTGGTGGGACAGCTGCATCGGCCCAGGCAAGCCCATCGACACCAATCGCTTCTTCGTGGTCAGCCTGAACAACCTGGGTGGCTGCAATGGCAGCACCGGGCCGAGCAGCATCAACCCGGCCACTGGCAAGGCCTATGGCGCCGACTTCCCGATCCTGACCGTCGAAGACTGGGTTCACAGCCAGGTCCGCCTGGCAGAGCGCCTGGGCATCGCGCAGTGGGCAGCCGTGGTGGGTGGTAGCTTGGGCGGCATGCAGGCGCTGCAGTGGACCATCAGCTATCCCGAACGCGTGCGCCATTGTGTCGATATCGCCTCGGCGCCCAAGCTGTCCGCGCAGAACATCGCATTCAACGAGGTGGCGCGCCAGGCCATTCTCACCGACCCCGAGTTCCATGGCGGCTCGTTCCAGGACCAGGGCGTCATTCCCAAGCGGGGCCTGATGCTGGCACGCATGGTCGGGCATATCACCTACCTGTCGGATGACTCGATGGGTGAGAAATTCGGCCGCGAGCTCAAGAGTGACAAGCTCAACTACGACTTCCACAGCGTGGAATTCCAGGTCGAAAGCTACCTGCGCTATCAAGGCGAAGAATTCTCCGGGCGCTTCGATGCCAACACGTACCTGCTGATGACCAAGGCCCTGGACTACTTCGACCCGGCTGCGGCTCACAACGGCGATCTGGCCGCGACCCTGGCCCACGTCAAGGCCAGCTACTGCATCATGTCGTTCACTACCGACTGGCGCTTCTCGCCGGCCCGTTCGCGGGAAATCGTCGATGCCCTGATGGCGGCGCGCAAGGACGTCTGCTACCTGGAAATCGACTCGCCCTACGGCCACGATGCCTTCCTGATTCCCACGCCTCGCTACATGCAGGGTTTCTCGAACTACATGAACCGCATTGCCATCTGAGGACAGCATGAGAGCCGATCTGGAAATCATCCACGACTGGATTCCCGCCGGCAGCCGGGTACTGGACCTGGGCTGTGGTACCGGCGAGCTGCTGGCTTCGCTGCGCGACCGCAAGCAGGTCACCGGCTACGGCCTGGAGATCGACGGGGACAACATCGCCGCCTGCGTGGCCAAGGGCGTGAACGTCATCGAGCAGGACCTGGACAAAGGCCTGGGCAATTTCGCCAGCGACAGTTTCGACGTGGTGATCATGACCCAGGCCTTGCAGGCGGTGGAGTACCCCGACCGCATCCTGGACGAAATGCTGCGCGTCGGTCGCCAGTGCATCATCACCTTCCCCAACTTCGGTCACTGGCGCTGCCGGTGGTACCTCGCGACCAAAGGCCGCATGCCCGTCTCGGACTTCATGCCGTACACCTGGTACAACACCCCCAACATCCACTTCTGCACCTTCGCCGATTTCGAAGAGCTGGTTCACGAGCGCAAGGCCAAGGTGCTGGACCGGCTGGCGGTGGACCATATGCACCGCAACGGCCTGGGCGGCCGGCTGTGGCCCAACCTGCTTGGCGAAATCGGTATCTACCGCGTCAGCAGCCCCGGCCTGCAGGCACATCAAGTCGCGGTCTGACCCAGGAGAATCTGCGCCATGCGTCGCCTTGCCCTGCTTTTGATCGGCCTGTGTCTGGCGTTGCCAGTAGTGGCAGCCGATACTGCACGCGCTGCTCGCAAAGAAGTATTTGGCGATATCACGGTGCACTACGGCGCGTTCACCTCGAGCATGCTCACCCCGCAGGTCGCAGCGGCCACGGGGCTGGTCCGCAGCCGTGACCAGGGCGTGCTGAGCCTTACCGTACTCAGAGACGGCAAGCCGATTACGGCCGTGGTCAGCGGCGCGGTCAAGGACCTGACCGGGCGCAAGCAGCCCCTGGCCTTCAAGCAGGTGACCGACCACGGCACCGCGTCGTACGTCGCCCAATTCACGATCGAACAACCTGAGACCGTCGTCTTCGAGCTAGGCGTCCAAGCCGGTGGTGTCAGTCACTCCTTCAGCTTCAACCAGGACGTTTTCCCAGGCGAATGATGAATTTCCAGCAACTCGTATTGGCCAGCCATAACGCCGGCAAACTCAAGGAACTGCAGGCGATGCTCGGTCAATCCGTGCAATTGCGATCGATCGGCGAATTCAGCAAGGTCGAGCCGGAAGAAACCGGTCTGTCGTTCGTCGAGAACGCCATCTTGAAGGCCCGCAATGCCGCGCGTATTTCCGGGCTCCCCGCCTTGGCGGACGATTCTGGTCTGGCCGTGGACTGCCTGGGCGGTGCACCGGGCATCTACTCGGCGCGTTATGCCGATGGCCAGGGCGATGCCGCCAACAACGCCAAGTTGCTCGACGCGCTGAAGAACGTGCCGCAGGCCGAGCGCACTGCGCAGTTCGTCTGCGTCTTGGCGCTGGTGCGTCACGCCGATGATCCGCTGCCAATCCTGTGCGAAGGCCTGTGGCAGGGCAGCATCCTGTTCAAGGCGAGCGGCGAACATGGTTTTGGTTACGACCCGCTGTTCTGGGTGCCAGAACGTGATTGCTCAAGCGCCGACCTGACCCCGGCTGACAAGAACCAGATCAGCCACCGTGCCCGCGCCATGGCGCTGCTGCGTCAACGTCTGGGCCTGGCATGACCCTGACGTCGCCGCTCATCCAGGCACCCGGCATCAGCCAGCTGCCGCCGTTGGCGTTGTACATCCATATCCCGTGGTGCGTGCGCAAATGCCCCTACTGCGACTTCAATTCCCATGCCGCCGGGCCTGAACTGCCCGAAACGGCCTACGTGGCGGCGCTGCTGACCGACCTTGATCAGGAACTGGCCGCAGTCCAGGGCCGCGTCATCACCTCGATCTTCTTCGGTGGTGGCACACCCAGCCTGTTCAGCGCCGATGCCCTGGGCCGGTTGCTGCGCGGCGTCGAGCAACGCATCCCGTTCGCTTCGGACATCGAGATCACCCTGGAAGCCAACCCGGGAACGTTCGAACAGGACAAGTTCAAGGCCTATCGCCAGACCGGCATCAACCGCCTGTCCATTGGCGTGCAGAGTTTCCAACCGGCCAAGCTGCAAGCACTGGGCCGCATCCACAACGGCGAGGAAGCGATCCGCGCCGCTGGCATGGCAAGGGCCGCAGGCTTCGACAACTTCAACATGGACCTGATGCACGGCTTGCCCGACCAAACGATGGACGACGCCCTGGGCGATCTGCGTCAGGCAATTGAGCTTGGGCCCACGCACCTGTCCTGGTATCAGCTGACGGTAGAACCCAACACCGTATTCTGGAACCAGCCGCCCGAGCTGCCCGAGGACGATATCCTCTGGGACATTCAGGAGGCCGGCCAGGGCCTGATGGCGGCCAACGGGTTTGGCCAGTACGAGGTGTCTGCCTACGCCCAGCCCGAGCGCGCTGCTCGCCACAACCTCAACTACTGGCGCTTCGGGGACTTCATCGGTATCGGTGCCGGCGCCCATGGCAAGCTCACCTACGCCGACGGGCGCATCGTACGCACCTGGAAAACCCGGTTGCCCAAGGACTACCTGAACCTGGCCAAGCCGTTCAAGGCCGGCGAAAAACAGTTGCCCGATGACGAATTGCCCTTCGAGTTCCTGATGAACGCGCTGCGCCTGACCCAGGGTGTGGAAGCGCAGCTGTTCACCGAGCGCACGGGATTGCCGCTCGCACGGCTGGCCCAAGCCCGTCGCCTTGCAGAACAAAGAGGGCTTTTGCAGGTCGAACCGGATCGACTGGTGGCAACGCCCAGGGGCCAACTGTTCCTCAATGACTTGCTGCAGTATTTCTTGACCTAAGGATGACCCATGGATTTGGTACTCGACCTGCTCGCGACGATTTCCCGCTGGAGCCGCAGCAACTTGTCGGAAATTTCTCTGGCGTTGGTAGGCTGTCTGCTGGTGCTGTTCGGGACGGACATCAAGGCCTGGGCTGAACAGCGCCTGGGAGGGCTGACAGGGGCCCTGCGGGTACCGCTGATGGCATTGCTGGTGATGATCGGCAGCGGCGCGGCCTTGATCTACGCCACACCTTGGGTCCTGAAGGGGCTGAGCCAGTTCAACAACTACGCGTTGGCGCCTGTGCTGCTGGTGGTCTTGGCGCTGATCGGTGTGGTAGCGGATCGTCGCGGCTGAAGCTGTAGCAGTCCAGGCGCCTTATGCGCAACGCTTCAGCGTAAGGCCGCCTAGCGGCTCAGCAACCAAAAAAAACCGCCCTTTCGAGGCGGTTTTTTGTCTATCAGCACAGCGTACGGTTCATCGCCTCACGCGGTCTTTTCGAATTTCAGGTCCCACACACCATGACCCAAGCGCTCGCCGCGGCGTTCGAACTTGGTGATCGGCCGCTCGCTTGGGCGCGGCACGTAGGTACCGTCCGCTGCCTGGTTACGATAGCCAGGGGCTGCATTCATCACTTCCAGCATGTACTCGGCATAGGGTTCCCAGTCCGTGGCCATGTGGAACACGCCGCCTGGCTTGAGCTTGCGCCGGACCAACTCGGCGAACTCCAGCTGGACGATGCGACGCTTGTGGTGACGCGCCTTGTGCCAAGGGTCGGGGAAGAACAGCATCAGGCGGTCGAGGCTGTCGTCGGCCACGCAACGATTCAACACTTCGATGGCATCGCAGTCATATACCCGCAGGTTGGTCAGCCCTTGGGTGAGCACGCCGTTGAGCAGTGCTCCTACGCCTGGGCGATGGACCTCGACACCGATGAAGTCCTGCTCAGGTGCAGCGGCCGCCATTTCCAACAGGGAGTGACCCATGCCGAAGCCGATTTCCAGCGTGCGCGGTGCCGAGCGGCCGAAGACCTGGTCATAGTCGACCGGGCTGTCCGCCAGCGGCAGGACGTACAGCGGCCCACCCTGGTCCAGGCCGCGCTGCTGGCCTTCGGTCATGCGCCCGGCACGCATCACGAAGCTCTTGATGCGGCGGTGCGGGCGGGCGTCGCCGTCGGCGGCGTTCGGCAGATCTTGTGAATCAGTCATCAGGGGCTCTTACTTGATCAGACCATCCAGCGGCGAAGAGGCGCTGGCATAGAGTTTCTTGGGCATGCGACCGGCCAGGTATGCCATGCGACCCGCCACGATGGCGTGCTTCATGGCCTCGGCCATCAGTACCGGTTGCTGGGCATGGGCGATGGCCGAGTTCATCAGTACCGCCTCGCAGCCCATTTCCATGGCGATGGTGGCGTCGGAGGCAGTGCCTACGCCAGCATCCACCAGTACCGGTACCTTGGATTCTTCGAGGATGATCTGCAGGTTGTAAGGATTGCAGATGCCAAGCCCCGTACCGATCAGGCCAGCCAGGGGCATGACGGCGATACAGCCGGCTTCGGCCAGCTGGCGGGCGATGATCGGGTCGTCGCTGGTGTAGACCATCACGTCGAAGCCATCCTTGACGAGCACTTCGGCGGCCTTGAGGGTTTCGATCACGTTGGGGAACAGGGTTTTCTGGTCGGCCAGCACTTCCAGCTTGACCAGGTTGTGCCCATCGAGCAGCTCCCGGGCCAGACGGCAGGTGCGCACCGCCTCGACGGCGTCATAGCAGCCGGCAGTATTGGGCAGAATGGTGTAGCGGTCCGGCGGCAGTACGTCCAGCAGGTTCGGCTCGCCCGGGTTCTGACCAATGTTCGTGCGGCGCACCGCGACAGTCACGATCTCGGCACCCGAGGCCTCGATGGCCTGGCGGGTTTGCTCCATGTCACGGTACTTGCCGGTGCCTACCAGCAGGCGCGACTGGAAGGTGCGCCCGGCCAGGGTGAAGGGCTTGTCGCTGCGAACGTTGCTCATCGTTGTTCCTCGGGAAAAGGTTGCTGGGCCTGCGGTTGGGTTGCCGACAGCGGTCAGCCGCCACCGATGGCGTGCACCACTTCGACCTGGTCGCCATCGCTCAGCGCGGTGGTGTCATGCTGACTGCGCGGCACGATGTCCTGATTCAGCTCAACCGCCACGCGGCGGCCAGCCAGCTCAAGGCGTGCCAGTAGCCCAGCGACGCTTTCGCCAGCAGGCAATTCGTAGGGTTCACCGTTCAGTTGGATACGCATGCTCACGGCCACCATTGTTCTTTGGGGCCCGCATTCTAGCGCCGAAAGGCCGCGCAACCCAAGGCCACCGCACGCCATTAGTCGTTAATGTGGACTGGGCGGTCAGCCCAGTCGCCATGCGGCGAGCCCTAGGCAGACCCACCCTGCCAGGAAGCATAGGCCGCCGATGGGCGTGATCATGCCCAGCTTGCTGATGCCCGTCAGTGTCAGCAGGTACAGGCTGCCGGAGAACAGCACGATACCCAGCACGAACAGATAACCGGCCCAACCCACCAGCCGGCCAGGCAGATGGACCGCCAGCAATGCCACGCCAAACAGCGCCAGCGCGTGAACCAGTTGGTAGGTGACTCCGGTGTGGAAAATAGCCAGGTAGTCAGCGCTGAGTCGATTTTTCAGGCCGTGGGCTGCAAAGGCGCCCAGGGCCACGCCGGTAAAACCGAAAAAAGCGGCAAGCATCAGGAAGCTGCGAAGCATGGGACGACTCCTCGGATCGGGTCTGTATAATGGCCCTTCCCCAACGTCCGGCCAAGCCACCCTATGCTGCGAAACCTTCTCCGACGTCTTCTGCGCGCTCTGCTCTGGTTTGCCGCCGTGAGTATCGTGCTGGTCCTGGTGTTTCGCTGGGTACCTCCGCCCGGCACGGCGTTGATGCTCGAGCGTAAGGTGCAATCGTGGGTAAGCGGCGAACCGATTGACCTGCAGCGCGAATGGGTGAGTTGGGACCATATCTCCGATGACCTCAAGGTGGCTGTCATTGCCGGTGAAGACCAGAAATTCGCCAGCCACTGGGGCTTCGACATACCCGCCATCCAGGCAGCCCTGGCCTTCAACGAGCGTGGCGGTAACGTGCGCGGCGCCAGCACCCTGACCCAACAGGTGGCCAAGAACCTGTTCCTGTGGCCAGGGCGTAGCTGGCTGCGCAAGGGTCTGGAAGCATGGTTCACTGGCTTGATGGAACTGTTCTGGACCAAGCAGCGCATTCTCGAGGTCTACCTCAACAGTGCCGAGTGGGGCCAAGGGGTATTCGGTGCCCAGGCAGCCGCTCGCTATCACTTTGGCGTGGAAGCCAGTCAACTCAGCCGGCAGCAAGCCGCACAACTGGCCGCCGTGCTGCCCAGCCCCCTCAAGTGGAATGCTGGCAAGCCAAGCACCTACGTGGCCAGCCGCGCGAGCTGGATTCGCCGCCAGATGAGCCAGCTGGGCGGGCCCAGCTACCTGATGCAACTGGACACATCACGCAGGCCCTGAGCCTGTCACCGCATACAGAGCAGGCATGAAAAAGCCGCTGTCCCCTTGCAGGGCAGCGGCTTTTTGTCGAACAGAGAACGATCAGGCAGCGATCAAGGCCTTGACCTTGTTCATCGCGTTCTTCTCCAGCTGGCGAATACGCTCGGCCGACACGCTGTATTTCTCGGCCAGCTCATGCAGGGTGGCTTTCTCTTCGGCCAACCAGCGCTGGTACAGAATATCCCGGCTACGGTCATCCAGGCCCTGCAGGGCTTCATGAAGGTTGCTGGTGGAGTTGTCGCTCCAGTCTGCGTCTTCAAGTTGTACCGCCGGGTCGTAACGGTGGTCTTCCAGGTAATGCGCTGGCGACTGGAAGGCACTGTCGTCGTCGGCTTCGGCCGCCGGATCGAACGCCATGTCGTGACCGCTCAGACGGCTTTCCATCTCGCGTACTTCACGAGGCTCGACCCCCAGGCTTTCGGCAACCCGATGCACTTCGTCGTTGTTCAACCAGGCCAGACGCTTTTTCTGGCTGCGCAGGTTGAAGAACAGCTTGCGCTGGGCCTTGGTGGTCGCCACCTTGACGATGCGCCAGTTGCGCAGGATGAACTCGTGGATTTCGGCCTTGATCCAGTGCACGGCGAACGACACCAGGCGCACGCCCATTTCCGGGTTGAATCGCTTGACGGCCTTCATCAGGCCGACGTTGCCTTCCTGGATCAGGTCGGCCTGGGCCAGCCCATAACCGGCATAGCTGCGGGCGATGTGCACGACGAACCGCAGGTGGGCCATTACCATTTGCCGAGCAGCTTCGAGGTCCTGCTCGTAATAGAGACGCTCAGCCAGATCCCGCTCCTGCTCGACAGTCAGCAGCGGGATGCTGTTGACCGTATGCACGTAGGACTCCAGGTTTGCACCGGGTACCAGGGCATACGCAGGTTGCAACGATGTGGTCATTAAAGAACCTCCGACTTACTGAACTCGCGCTTTTCAGGCGCTGCCTACATAGACCTGGGGCCCAGGTACAAGTTCCAACGGGCGCGCCCAGGCCAATGCTGGCAAATAAAAACTATCGCGGCGCCAGCTCGTTCAAGTGGCGGGCGACTGCAATCCATGCACCGATATACCCCAACAGCACCGCTCCGATCAAGAGCGAAAGACCATCGGAGGCCGGTACGCCACCCAAGGCAAAATCGCTGCCATACAGACCAGAAAGGCTCACCACGGCCTCGTTCAGCCACCCTAGGCCAAACGCCAGGATAGCCCAGGCCAACAGGCCCGCACCCAGGCCGTACAAGGCCCCCATGTACAGGAAAGGCCGGCGTACGTAGGCATCGGTGCCCCCCACCAGCTTGATCACCTCGATCTCGACACGGCGGTTCTCGATATGTAGACGAATTGTGTTACCAATTACTAAGAGCAGCGCGGAAATCAGCATGACGGCCAGCCCGAATACGAACCGGTCCCCAAGCTTGAGGATGGCCGCCAGTCGCTCGACCCATACCAGGTCCAGCTGCGCCACATCGACGCGCGGCAACTCGGACAGGCGCTGACGCAGCGCTTCCAGAGCCGGCTTGTCGACTTCGGTCGGGGTCACCACGACCACGCCGGGCAGTGGGTTGTCGGGCAACTCTCGCAGCGCCTCGCCGAGGCCCGATTGCTGCTGGAACTCCTGCAGTGCCTGCTCGCGACTCACATACTGCGCCTCTGCTACGCCCGGCATGCCCTTGATTTCATCGCGCAACGCCTCGCCGTCACGGCTGTTGGCATCGAGCTTGAGGTACAGGGAGATTTGCGCGGCGCGCTGCCAGGACCCGCCCAATTGCTCGACGTTCTTGAGCAGCAATGACAGCCCCATGGGCATGCTCAGCGCCACGGCCATCACCATGCAGGTGAAGAAGCTGCCAATGGGTTGCTTGCCCAGTCGCCGCAAGCTGTCCGCCAGGCTGGCGCGATGGCTTTCAAGCCAGGCGTGCATAAGAGTACGCAGGTCCGGGCCGTCATCGTCGGCGCCTGCACCACGCTTCTTGGCAGGCTGGGGGTCGGCAGGCTTGGGCGCGACGCGCTCGGAAACTTTTGGTGAACGTGTGGTGCTCATTGTCCGGCCTCCCCGTCGCCGATCAAACGGCCGCGCTGCAAGGTCAACATGCGGTGACGCATGCGCGCGATCAGGGCCAGGTCGTGGCTGGCGATCAAGACCGTTGTGCCCAGTCGGTTGATGTCTTCGAAAACACCCATGATCTCTGCGGCCAGGCGCGGGTCGAGGTTGCCGGTTGGCTCGTCGGCCAGCAGCAAGGCTGGCTGGTGCACGATGGCGCGGGCGATACCCACGCGCTGCTGTTGGCCGGTCGACAAGTCGGCAGGGTACAACTCGCCTTTGTCGACCAGAGACACCCGCTCCAGCGCCGAGTCCACGCGCTTGGCGATCTCGGCCTTGGACAAGCCCAGTATCTGCAGGGGCAAGGCAATGTTGTTGAAGACCGTGCGGTCGAACAGCAACTGGTGGTTCTGGAACACCACGCCTATCTGGCGGCGCAGGAACGGGATCTGCGAATTGCTGATCTGACCCAGGTCCTGCCCGGCCAGCATCAGTTTGCCGCTGGTGGGACGCTCCATGGCCAGCAGCAGGCGCAGCAGCGTACTTTTACCTGCACCCGAATGCCCGGTGACGAACAGGAATTCGCCCCGACGCGCCCGGAAACTCAGCTCGTGCAGCCCCACGTGGCCGTTGGGGTAGCGCTTGGCAACCTGTTCGAATCGAATCATGGTCAGTCTCGCTCGGCGAACAGGGCCTTGACGAACGGCTCGGCTTCAAAGGTGCGCAGGTCATCGATCCCTTCACCGACACCGATGAACCGGATAGGCAGCTTGAATTGCTTGGCCAGGGCGAAGATGACACCACCCTTGGCGGTACCGTCGAGCTTGGTGAGCGCAAGACCGGTCAGCTCCACGCTCTGGTGGAAATACTTGGCCTGGCTGATGGCGTTCTGGCCGGTACCGGCGTCGAGCACCAGCAGCACTTCGTGCGGCGCATCGGGATCGAGCTTGCCGATGACGCGGCGGACCTTCTTCAGCTCCTCCATCAGGTTGTCCTTGGTGTGCAGGCGCCCGGCAGTGTCGGCGATCAGCACATCCACGCCCCTGGCCTTGGCTGCCTGCACCGCGTCGAAGATCACCGAGGCGGAGTCGGCGCCAGTGTGCTGCGCGATCACCGGGATGCGGTTACGCTCACCCCACACCTGCAACTGCTCGACCGCTGCGGCCCGGAAGGTATCGCCTGCAGCCAGCATCACTTTCTTGCCTTCCATCTGCAGCTTCTTGGCCAGCTTGCCGATGGTGGTGGTCTTGCCGGCGCCATTGACGCCTACCACCAGGATCACATAAGGCTTGTTCTGCGCCGCCACGACCATCGGCTGCTCGACAGGCCTGAGCAACGCGGCCAGCTCTTCCTGCAAGGACTTGTACAGCGCGTCGGCGTCGGCCAGCTGCTTGCGGGCCACCTTCTGCGTCAGGTTCTGAACGATGGTGGACGTGGCCTCCACGCCGACGTCGGCGGTCAGCAGGCGGGTCTCGATCTCGTCGAGCAAATCGTCATCGATGACTTTCTTGCCCAGGAACAGGCTGGCCATGCCTTCGCCAATGCTGGCGCTGGTCTTGGACAACCCCTGCTTGAGGCGGGCGAAAAAGCCTGCTTTCACAGGCTCGGACTGAGCGGCTTCGACGGACGGGGCAGCCTCGGCCTCGATGTGCAAATCGACCTTGGCCGGCTCTGCAACGGGCTGGACTGCCGGCGCAGGCGCCGGGCGATCCGGAATCACTGGTGGCGCCTTGGCTTGCAGATCGGGCACCAGCGCCACGGGTTCTTCTGCAACCGGCAGCACCAGGTTGCTCACGGGGGCAGGAACTTCCACTTCAGGCACAGCAGCAGGCGTTGGTGCAGGTGCAGGTGCAGGTGCAGGCACGTGTGGTGCAGGGTCGGCGACCGGCGCGGGTGCCACGGGCACAGCGACCTCGGGCAAGGGCGCAGGCGTCACCTGAACTGGGGGTGTCGGCTCCGCAGTCGGCGCTACGGCCGGGGCAGCTTGCTCGGCCAGCGGTGCAGGCCCATCCGTTTGATCGGGTGTCGCTGGCGCGGGCGCTTGGACAGCAGGGGATTTTTCCGTCGGCACGTCCGCTTGCGCAGGTGGCTGCGGCTTCTTGCGGAACCAGCCGAACAGGCCTTTCTTCTCGCCAGCCTCGGCCGGCGCTTTTTTGTCGTCGTTGGAACCAAACATGGAAGACGGCTATCTCAGGGTAGCGATGGCCCGCTAGGGCGCATCAGGAATTCTTTCTACGCAGAACAGACTATCTAGAAGCCGGCTGGTTCATGCGCAACGTTTTGTCTTGATGTCCTGCAGGCCAGAACGGCGACAGGCATGGTCGCCAGGCAACCGGATCAGTATCCTAGCACCTCCTGGCCTGCCGACGCTAAACCCAGCGGGCCGCCGAACAGGTTAAACACCGTATGAATGCTCTAGCCCGCCGCGCCGCTGGCCTGTTGCTCGGCACGCTGTGCCTCCCGCTTGCGGCCTTCGCCGCCGATGTGCAACCCACTCACGAATTCATCCTGGATAACGGCCTCAAAGTGGTCGTGCGCGAAGACCATCGCGCCCCGGTGGTGGTCTCGCAGATCTGGTACAAGGTCGGCTCCAGCTACGAGACGCCTGGCCAGACCGGCCTTTCGCATGCGCTCGAGCACATGATGTTCAAGGGCAGTGCCAAGGTCGGCCCTGGCGAAGCCTCGCGCATCCTGCGGGATCTGGGCGCCGAAGAGAACGCGTTCACCAGCGACGACTACACCGCCTACTATCAGGTGCTGGCGCGCGATCGCTTGCCGGTCGCCTTCGAGCTGGAGGCCGATCGCCTGGCCAGCCTGCGTCTGCCGGCCGACGAGTTCAGCCGTGAAATCGAGGTCATCAAGGAAGAGCGCCGCCTGCGCACCGACGACCAGCCCAATGCCAAGGCGTTCGAGCTGTTTCGTGCCATGGCCTACCCGGCCAGCGGCTACCACACCCCAACCATCGGCTGGATGGCTGACCTGGAGCGCATGAAAGTCGAGGAGCTGCGCCACTGGTACACCTCGTGGTACGCACCCAACAACGCCACGCTCGTGGTGGTGGGCGATGTTACCGCCGACGAAGTCAAGGGCCTGGCCCAGAAGTACTTCGGCGCTATTCCTCGCCGGGACACACCTGCGGCCAAGCTGCCGCTGGAGCTGGCAGAGCCCGGCCAGCGACAGCTGACCCTGCACGTGCGCACCCAGCTGCCGAGCCTGATCTACGGCTTCAACGTACCTGGCCTGCCCACGGCCCAGGACCCTCGCACGGTGCATGCCTTGCGCCTGATCTCGGCCTTGCTCGATGGCGGCTACAGTGCACGCATGCCCGCACGACTGGAGCGCGGGCAGGAGCTGGTGGCCGGGGCCTCGTCCAGCTACAACGCCTTCACGCGCGGCGACAGCCTGTTCCTGATTTCAGCCACGCCCAACGTGCAGAAACAAAAAACCCTGGCAGACGTGGAAAAGGGCATCTGGCAACTGCTGGATGAACTCAAGACCACACCGCCGACGGCAGAAGAGCTCGAGCGCGTGCGCGCCCAGGTCATCGCCGGGCTGGTGTATGACCGCGACTCGATCAGCAGCCAGGCAACCACCATCGGCCAGCTGGAAACCGTCGGCCTGTCCTGGAAGTTGATCGACAGCGAGCTGGACGAACTCAAGCGCGTTACCCCTCAGGACATCCAGCAAGCTGCCCGTACCTATTTCACCCGCGAACGCCTGAGCGTTGCCCATGTACTGCCCGAGGAGTCCGCTCATGAGTGACCGTCGCTTGCATCGTCCCCACTGGCTGGCTACGGGTATCTGTACCTGGGCATTGACGGCTGCGCTGGCCGTACCGGCACTGGCCGAGGACGCTGCCAAGGCTGGCAATGCACAAGCCCGGCAGGCCAACACGCTACAGTCCCTGGCCGAGCTTGACGGCAAGGCGCCCACCACCCGCCAGCTGAACATCCAGCACTGGAATACGGCTGAAGGCGCGCGGGTGCTGTTCGTCGAGGCCCGCGAGCTCCCGATGTTCGACCTGCGCGTGACCTTCGCCGCCGGCAGCAGCCAGGACGGTGACACACCAGGCCTGGCGGCCCTGACCAACGCCATGCTCAACGAAGGCGTAAAGGGCAAGGATGTGACTGCCATCGCCCAAGGCTTCGAGGGCCTTGGGGCGGATTTCGGCAACGGCTCGTACCGCGACATGGCCGTCGCTTCGCTACGTAGCCTCAGTGCCAAGGACAAGCGCGAACCGGCCTTGAAGCTGTTTACCGAGGTCACAGGCAAGCCCACCTTCCCGGACGAGGCGCTCAAACGGCTCAAGAACCAGATGCTGGCCGGCTTCGAGTACGATAAGCAGAACCCCGGCAAGCTTGCAGGCAAGACGCTGTTCACCCACCTGTACGGCGAACACCCTTATGCGCATCCCAGCGATGGGACACCGCAAAGCATCACCGGCATTACCCTTGAGCAGTTGCGTGCGTTTCATGCCAAGGCTTACACACCGGGCAATGCCGTCATTGCACTGGTGGGCGACCTGAACCGCAGCGAAGCCGAGGCAATTGCCGCGCAGGTTTCAGCCGGCCTGCCCAAAGGCCCGGCCTTGCCTGCCCCAGCCCAGCCGACAGCGCCCAAGGCAGGCTTCACCCACATCGAGTTTCCGTCCCAACAGACACACCTGATGCTCGCAGAGCTGGGTATCGATCGCCAGGACAAGGATTGGCCAGCCTTGTCACTGGGCAATCAGATCCTCGGTGGCGGCGCGTTCGGCACGCGGCTGATGAGTGAGGTGCGTGAAAAGCGCGGTCTGACCTACGGTGTCTATTCGGCCTTCAGCCCGATGCAAGTGCGCGGCCCGTTCATGATCAACCTGCAAACCCGCGCCGAACTCAGCGAAGGGACATTGAAGCTGGTTCAGGGTATTCTGGCCGACTATCTGCGCAGCGGCCCTACCCAGCAGGAACTGGACGATGCCAAGCGCGAGCTGGCTGGAAGCTTCCCGCTTTCCAATGCGAGCAATGCCAGCATCGTCGGGCAACTGGGCGCCATCGGCTTCTACAACCTGCCATTGAGCTGGCTGGAAGACTTCATGCAGCAGTCCCAGGCCCTGACCGTCGAACAGGTCAAGGACGCCATGAACAAGCATTTGTCCGCCGACAAGCTGGTCATCGTCACAGTCGGTCCGAAGGTGCCGCAGAAGCCACTGCCAGCCCCTACTGACAAACCCTCCGGGCAACCGCTCGGGGTACCGGAGCACTAATGCCAAGATCCAACCCTCCCGCCCGCCAGCAACCGGGCCAGAGCAAGGGCCAGGGCCACCTGCGCATCATCGCGGGCCAATGGCGCAGCCGTCGTCTGGCCGTGCCCGATGGTGAGGGCTTGCGCCCTACACCTGACCGGGTACGCGAGACGGTTTTCAACTGGCTGGCCCCCTATATTGAGGGCGCGCACGTGCTCGACGCCTTCACCGGCAGCGGGGCGTTGGTACTGGAGGCCCTGTCTCGCGGGGCCGAGGATGCCGTGGCACTGGACAGCAATTCTGCCGCCATCGCCAACCTCAAGCACAACCTCGAGATCCTGCGCTGTCCACGGGGGCAGATCCTTCAGACCGATGCCTTGCGCTATCTGCAAGGCCCTGCCAAAAAGCAATTCGACCTGGTATTCCTGGACCCACCTTTTCATCAGCAGTTGCTGGCAGACACCTGCAACCTGCTCGAACAGAACCAGTGGCTGAGCGAGCAAGCGTGGGTATATACCGAGAGCGAAGCGGCTCCGTCGACCTTGCAGCTACCTGCCAACTGGCGACTGCACCGGGAGAAGAAAACCGGACAGGTGCATTACGCACTTTGGCAACGGGGCTAACTATTTAGCGCAGCTGGCGCCCCACGTTGACTGATGCTGCTCGGGTCTCTAGCCATCCGAGCACCTCAGCATGACCGTATCGCTCTCCGCGCCTTCACTGGCCGATGATGTCTCGGCGGCGCTTGCCTCTCTTGCAGGCGCCAGCCCCTCCCCTGTGCAGCATTTCACGCTTGAAAACGGCCTGTCCGTCTACCTGAGACAGCAGAGCCGAAATGCCCTCGCCGCCGTCCAGCTCTGGTACAACGTCGGTACCCGTCACGAGCCAGCAGGGCAGACTAACCTCTCGCACTTGCTTGAACACGTCATCTTCGAAGGCAGCCGCAAGCTTGAGCCTGGGCAGTACGCGAAAGTCGTTGCCCGCCTTGCGGGACAGGCCAATGCCAGTACTCTCCTCGATGCCACCTCTTTCGACATGTTGTTGCCTGCATCGCGCCTGCCCGTTGCGCTCGAACTGTTGGCAGATGCCATGGACACGGCCACATTCGGGTTGCCCGAGTTGGCACGAGGCGCCAAGGCGATCGCTGACGAACGACGCCTGAAAGTAGACGCCCAGCCCATCCAGCAAGCCTACGACCGTCACTTGGCCCTGGCTCACGGCAGCAGCCCGTATGCGACCCCAAGCTTCGGTTCGGCGATAGATCTACAGAACATCGACCTGCCAACGCTGCGGCAGTGGTACACCACCCGCTACCGGCCTAACAACGCCACGCTCGTCGTGGTGGGCAACGTGGAACTGGAAACGTTGAAACAGCAGGTCGAAACGTACTTCGCGCACCTGGAGCGCGGTCAGCTGCCAGACTCGCCTTTTCCCCGCTCAGACGCTCCAATGGCGGAACGCAGCCAGGCCGTTAGCTTGCCCGGCCTTAGCCATGGCCTGCTGATGTCCTTCAACGTCCCCAGTTGTGCCACAGCCAACGATGCACTCACGAGCAAAACCCTCGAGCTGATCTGTGAAGTGCTGGCCGAGGGCTCCAGCGCTTGGCTGTATGCCGAACTTGTCAGGGGACGGGGCCTGCTGACAGGCGTTGCCGCAACCTATGACCCCCTTGTACGTGGCGACACCGTAATCACCTTCTCAGCCTACGTGAACACACTGAATGCGACCCTCGAACAAGCTACTGAAGCGACTTATGAGCAGATAGCACGCTTGCAAACCGAAGCCTTGTCGGCTGAACAGTTGCAGCAGATAAAGCTGCGACTGCTCGCCCGCCAGCTTTTCTCTCTCGACAGCGCAACGGCCCAAGCTTCGCAAATCGGCGCCATGGCCGCGACAGGGCAACCAGCAAGCCTGATCGACGAACATGCGCGCCTGATATCGATCATCGACAGTGCTCAGGTGCAGCAGGTAGCGCGCACTTATCTGGGGCGTGAGCGGCTGACCACCACCTCTCTTCTACCAGGAGCGCAAGCATGAACGACGATCAGATACGCCAACCAGCACCTGTGCTGTGCCAAGGGCCTGCCATCGATACGGCGCGGCAAGCGATGGCAAGGCTGAGCTCGACCCAGCGTGTCGAACTCGACCAGCCTCCTGCACTCCTGGCCACGGCTGAGCGGTGGGAGACGGCGCAAGGCACGAAGGTCAGTTTCATGGCTACGCATGATCGCCCCATGATTGATCTGGTGCTGCGATTCCGGGCAGGTAGCGCACTTGATGGCGATCACCCAGGGCTGGCCGCGCTGACGCTCTACAGCCTTGATCAGGGCACGGCAACCCTGAGCGCGGCGCAATTTGCCGAGCAAATGGCTGCAAGGGGCGCCATCGTGGGACGCTCGTTGAGCGAAGAAAAAGCCACGATCACGCTAAGGTGCCTGAGCACACCCGGTTTGCTGCGAGCAGTTTCGCAAACGCTGGCGCAGATGCTGGCTCGCCCTGCGTTTCGCCCAGAGGACGTTACGAAGATACGTGATCGAATAGCGCTCTACCAAGGCCGGCAAAAACTCAATCCGCTGGCACGCCTGATCAATACAACCACCGGTCATGTCTTCAGCGGCCATCCGTACGCGTCGCACGCCGATGCTGGGATCATCGGCCCCTTGACCACTGACCAAGTGCGGGCTTTTCATGCAAAGGCCTACTCGGCCAATAACCTCGACATAGGGCTGGTTGGCGACCTTAGCCGGGACGACGCAGAGCAACTGGTCAATGACCTGACACGTGATTTGCCGCAGCAGTGGGCAGCGCAGCCGCCGTCCATGCTGGCTGAGCAGTCGCCGCTGTCACACCATATCACGCACCCTGGCAGTGCAACTCAGGCAATGCTGACAGTGGCCGTTCCTGTGCTACCCAGCGACCCGGTCTATGCTGCACTGGAGTTGCTGACCGAGATTCTGGGCGGCAACCACGAAGCGCGCTTGCCTCAGGAACTGCGCCATCTGCGAGGGCTGACCTACACGGTCACCACCAAACTCAGGCACTTGGATGCTGGAACACTGCTGCACATACACTGGGACGTCGCCCCCCGATACCGGGAAGCTTCACATGCACTGGTCGCAGGGATGCTGGACTGCCTGCACACACGTGGGCCAACTCAGGTCGAGTGCGACATGGCCGTCAATCAGATCGCTGCCCGGCTGCACCGCCAACTGGCCGACAGCGCACATCTGGCAGCGACATTGGCCACGCACAGCCATCAGGGCTTGCCCGCCGATTACCTGACCACCCATCTGGACAGGCTTGCTTCATTGACCCCTGCATACCTTCGTGAAGTGGCGCAGGTGTGGTGGCGAAAGGCACCTCAGGTATTCGTCACCCTCGGCCCCGACGCTGAGCAGTCCCCCTTGCCTGCGCCGGAGCCAGCCCAGCGATAGGCGAGCACGGGGTAAGGCGAGTCAGTGAAGGCTGATACAAGCGCTGTTTCATGGCACTCTAGCCGGGCACATCACGAGTTGCCCAGCATGCCAAGTTCCAGCGCCCTGTTTCATCCTGCCAAAGGCCTTTCCAACCCTCACCTGCAAACATTGTGGGGACCGCTGTGGCGCAAGACGCCGACGCTGCAACGCGAGCGCGAACGCATCTGGCTGGCGGACGGGGACTTCATCGACCTTGACTGGCATGGCCCGCACCAGCCCCATGCGCCGCTGGTGCTGGTGCTTCACGGGTTGACGGGGTCATCGGGCTCACCCTATGTCAAAGGCTTGCAACAGGCGCTGCACGCACTGGGCTGGGCGAGCGTCGCGGCGAACTGGCGGGGCTGCTCTGGGGAACCGAACCTGCTGCCCCGCAGCTACCATTCCGGCGCCAGTGAGGACCTGGCTGAGATCGTCAGTCACCTGTGTGCCAAAAGGCCGCTGGCGCCCCTGTACGCGGTGGGCTACTCCCTGGGAGGCAATGTCCTGCTCAAATACCTGGGCGAACAGGGTGACAACAGCCGGTTGCAGGCGGCAGTCGCCGTTTCCGTGCCTTTTCGCCTGGATCAGTGTGCCGATCGTATCGGCCTGGGGTTTTCGAAGGTGTACCAGGCGCATTTCATGCGCGAGATGCTGGCCTATGTGCAGGTCAAGCAGCGCCTGTTCAAAGACCATGGTCACCCAGAACGGCTGGCAATCCTGGAGCAGCTCGGTCCACTGCATGGCTTGCGCACGTTCTGGGATTTCGATGCCAAGGTCACTGCACCGCTGAACGGTTTTCAGGATGTGCACGACTATTATCGCCGCGCTTCAAGTGGCTTCTACCTGAGCCATAATCGTACCCGGACCCTGATCATCCAGGCCAGCGACGACCCCTTCGTCTCGCCTCTGAGCGTGCCGACGGCAGATGAGCTGGCCCCAGGGACCGAGCTTGAGCTGCACGCTCAGGGTGGCCATGTCGGGTTCGTCGACGGCAGCCTGCGAAAACCGGGCTATTACCTGGAGCGCCGAATTCCGCAATGGTTACGCGAAGGCCTGTAGTGGAGGGCCTACTGGTCGCCCGTTGCCACTGCATGCTCAGGGCGGGTGATCCACTCACTCCATGAGCCTGCATACAGTTTGCCGAGCGGGTAACCGGCCAATGCCAGCGCGAACAGGTTATGACACGCCGTTACCCCTGAACCGCAGTACGCAACCAGATGCTCAGGCGCGCGTCCCTGCAGCTGCTGCTCGAAACGTTGCCGGAGTTGCTCGGGCGGAAGAAACCGGCCGTCGCTGCCAAGGTTCTCGGTGAAGGCGGCGCAGCGTGCGCCAGGGATGTGTCCTGCCACTGGGTCGATGGGTTCCATGTCGCCACGAAAACGTGGCAATGCGCGCGCATCCAGCAGGGTCAGGTCTGAGCTGCCCAGGCGCTGAACCAGGCTTTCGGCATCGATCAGCATGGCCTCATCGGGCTGGCCGCCGAAGTTGCCTTCGCGCCGGGCCGGGGGATCCAGGCTCAATGGCAGGTGCGCGGCGTGCCAGGCGGTCAGGCCGCCGTCCAGGATTGCAACGCCACTGCGTTTGCCCAGCCAGGCCAGCAGCCACCAGCCTCGCGCCGCATAGGCACCGGTACCGTCGTCGTACAGCACCACGTCGCTCTCGTTATCTACGCCCCATTCGCGCAGGCGCGCTACCAGCTTTTCTGGATCAGGCAGCGGGTGTCGCCCTGTCACACCCTTGCTGACCGGGCCGCTGAAGTCTCGCTCAAGGTCGGCAAAGTGCGCCCCTTCGATGTGACCCAAGGCGTAACTGCGCTGACCGTAATCCACATCCTCAAGGGCGAAACGACAGTCGAGAATGACAAGGCCGGGTGAATCCAGCCGCCCGGCCAACTGCTGCGGGGTGATCAACTGCGCAAGTGACATGACAATCTCCTGATCGATGTAATCCCGGGCCCGGGCGCTAGTGCTCAAGCGCCTGAATGAACGGTACGTGAAACTCGCTGCACAAGGCCTGCACGGCATTGCGCGCAGGCTCGGTGACGAACCCCAGCTCAAGGGCCAGCACCTGATAGACGCCCCGCTTGAACGCTTCTTCACCCAGGTGCGTTGCATGCTCCCGGGTCGTGCTGAGAAAGCGCACCCACGAGGTGAGCACGATCCAGGCATTGATGGTCAGCGACTCCTGCTGCGCGGGGTTCATCGCCAGAATACCCGCCTCGACGAAGCCGCGGTAAATGGCCTTGCCCTGACGCATGCAGCGTGCGGAGAAGCGCCGATAACGGGCTGCCAGCTCAGCATCGCTGCCCAGCAGATGCTCTAGGTCCCGGTGCAGGAAACGGTAGTTCCACATGGCAGCCAGCAGCGCCTGCAAGTAGAACCGCTTGTCCTGCACCGCCAGCGGGCGCCCCTGCGGCGGACGCAGAAAACTGTCTACGTGCGTTTCGTACTGGCTGAACAAAACCGCGATGATCGCCTGTTTGTTGGGGAAGTGGTAATAGAGATTGCCTGGCGAGATGCCCAGGTGCGCCGCGATATGGTTGGTGCTGACGCTGCGTTCGCCCGACTGATTGAACAGCTCAAGGCTGCTCTGAACGATTCTCTCGCGGGTCTTGATGGGCCGGGCCATGTCCAGCATCCTGTCTACGGAGCAGTGAAAACCGCCATGGTACGAGGTATTGCCAAGGCGTTGCACCGTATCAAAGCGCCGTGCCCTCGCACCATTGGCTGGCCCAAAGTATAGTGCCTTGGCCGGCCGCATGACTTGGCCGGGCGCAGTCGCTGCGCTACCATCCGACTCCCCAACGCACTCCAGCCAGGATGACGCGATGAACCGAGTGTTGTACCCGGGTACTTTCGACCCCATTACCAAAGGCCATGGCGATCTGGTCGAGCGCGCCTCGCGGCTGTTCGACACCGTGATCATTGCAGTGGCCGCCAGCCCCAAGAAAAACCCTTTGTTCCCGCTGGAACAACGCGTGGAGCTGGCCCGTGAGGTCACCAGGCACCTGCCCAATGTCGAAGTCATCGGCTTTTCCTCGTTGCTGGCGCATTTTGCCAAGGAGCAAGGTGCCAATGTGTTCCTTCGGGGTTTGCGTGCAGTGTCGGACTTCGAATACGAGTTCCAGCTGGCGAACATGAACCGTCAACTGGCACCCGACGTCGAGAGCCTGTTTCTCACGCCGTCGGAGCGGTACTCGTTCATCTCGTCGACCCTGGTCCGCGAAATAGCCGCACTGGGGGGCGATATCAGCAAATTCGTGCACCCGGCCGTGGCCGATGCGCTGACTGAACGCTTCAAGAAGTAAAGCCGCTGTTCCAGATCGTCGCGCCTGCGTGCACTGCAGGCGCGAATGCGGCACAATTGTGCCCATTGCGTTGAACATGCCCGGGCGCTGAGCCCCGGCCGGAGCCCCCATGTCCCTGATCATCACCGACGATTGCATCAACTGCGACGTCTGCGAACCCGAGTGCCCCAACGAGGCCATCTCCCAAGGCGAAGAGATCTACGTGATCGACCCCAACTTGTGCACCCAGTGCGTGGGTCATTACGACGAGCCGCAGTGCCAGCAGGTCTGCCCGGTCGACTGCATCCCACTGGATGAGGCGCACCCGGAAAGCGAAGAGCAACTGATGGCCAAGTACCTCAAGATCACTGGCAAGGCCTGACGCTGCCGGCCGTCGGCATCCTCGCGCATCGGCCTCTCCATGGCGATCATCCCGAAGCGCGCACGGCCTCAGCGTTGGCAGCGCGGGCAGAACACACTGGCGCGTTGCCCAAGCTTCACATCCCGCAACTCGGTGCCACACACCTTGCAGGGCAAGCCGCCGCGCCCGTAGGCGAACAGTGTCTGCTGGAAGTACCCTGGCTGGCCATCACCGCCGATGAAATCGCGCAGCGTGGTGCCGCCCAGCTCGATGGCGGCCGCCAGCACGCGTTTGATCTCGATGGCCAGCTTCAGGTATCGCGCCCGCGAGATGCCACCGGCCGCTCGGCGCGGATCGATGCCGGCAGCGAACAGTGCTTCGGTCGCATAGATGTTGCCCACCCCAACGACCACGGCGTTGTCCATGATGAAGGGCTTGACCGCCATCGAACGGCCTCGGGACAGCTGGAACAATCGCTCACCGTCAAACAGCTCGGTCAGCGGTTCGGGGCCGAGCCGCAGCAGCAATTGATGGTTGAGCGGGTCTTGGCTCCAGAGCATGGCGCCAAAGCGGCGCGGGTCGGTATAGCGCAGCATCAGACCGGATTCGAGCTCGATGTCCACGTGCTCATGCTTGCCAGCCGGCAAGCCCGCCTCCACCAGCCGTAGATTGCCCGACATGCCCAAGTGGCTGATCAGGGTGCCCACTTCGGCATTGATCAGCAGGTACTTGGCCCGGCGTTCGACCGTGACGATGCGCTGCCCGGAGAGCCGCACGTCCAGGTCTTCCGGGATCGGCCAGCGCAAGCGGCGGTCACGCACGACCACGCGGCTGACGCGCTGACCTTCGACGTGCGGTGCAATACCGCGCCGGGTGGTCTCTACCTCGGGTAACTCAGGCATGTATCAGTGCCCACCTAGTTCTCGGATGTTCTGTTTGAGGTTGTCGAAGTCGTATTCCGACAAGCCTATGTAATCGAGCACCAGCGGCCCCACTACGTTCCATTCCTGATCCACCGACTGGTTGCCCAATACCCGGTAGGAGGCACAGATATGCTCGGCCATCTTGAGCACCGCCAACAGGTTTTTCATCTGGCTCTGGTTGTTGCGGGCGCTGTCATCGCGAAACACCGCCAGCGCGTTGTGGTGGTTGGCGATGGCCCCGGTCAGGTGTTCGGGCAAGCGCCAGGACTTGGCCGTGAAATAGCCGACGACGGCATGATTGGTGTTGAAGGCGCGGTTCTCCGTGTCCACGACGCGGGTCTGCTCGTCGGTTTTTGCATAGGCTTCTTCGAGCACATCCATGTACGTGGGGAAGCGCTTTAGCATCAGCGGAACGCCGCAGTCGTGGAACAAGCCGAGGGTATAGGCTTCGTCGGCAGGCTGAATACCCGTGCGCTTGGCCAGCGTCAGGCAGGTCATCGCCACATCCTGCGCGGTATCCCAGAACCGGTTGAGCGTTACGATGGTTTCATCGCTCATTTCGCCCTTGATCGACTGCGCGTTGATCAAGTTGATGATCGAACGACTACCCAGCAAGTTCACCGCACGCTGGATCGAGCCTATCTTGTTGGACAGGCCAAAGTGCGCCGAGTTGACCAGCTTGAGCAAGGCGCCCGACAACCCAGGGTCCTGTGCGATCAGTTTGGCGATGGTTTCCAGGTCCGGATCAGGCATGTACTGCTCGAACTGCAAATCGACCATGATCTGCGGCTGCGGCGGGATGGTGATGCCTTGCAAGGCTTGCTGGATCTGTTCGGCGGTGAGTTCTTGGGACATGCGTGCACACTCGTATGGGACTGCCAATTCTACCGCGATGCACCCCACAGAACTAACCGCTGGATCAGTGAACTTGAACTTTCACAAGCGCGGACGGGCCTGTTTATCATATTCATCGAGTAAAGGAGCAAGGCCCATGGGTACTGAATTGAACGGCAAGCGCGTGGCCATCCTGGTGACTGATGGCTTCGAACAGGTGGAATTGACAGGCCCGCGTGACGCCCTGCAGCAGGCAGGTGCGCAGGTGCACGTGCTGAGCGAGAAGCAAGGCACGGTGCGCGGCTGGAACCACGACGAGCCCGCGGACGAGTTCAAGGTCGACGGCACCTTCGACAGCGCCAGCGAGCTTTATGATGCCGTGGTCCTGCCAGGCGGCGTACAGAACTCGGACACCATTCGCCTAGTTGAAGGCGCCCAGAAAATCGTCAAAAGCCATGACGCAGCCGGCAAACCGATTGCCGTGATCTGCCACGGCGGCTGGCTGCTGATTTCGAGCGGCTTGACCCAGGGCAAGCGCATGACCAGCTTCAAGACCCTAAAGGATGACCTGCGCAACGCTGGCGCCGAGTGGGTCGACGAAGAAGTGGTGGTTGACGGGAACCTGATCAGCAGCCGGCAGCCCGATGACATCCCTGCCTTCAACAAGGCACTGATCCAGGCCCTGTCGTCCTGACCGCTGGCGCTCAGCAATAAGGCTGGGTAGGGGTTATACTCCCGCTCTTTTTTCCGGAGCGACGTCATGTCCCTGCCCAGTCTTCGCCTTAAAGCCAATGCCGACCGCCGCCTGCGCGCAGGCCACCTGTGGGTCTACAGCAACGAAGTGGACGTTGCCGCCACCCCGCTTCAAGGCTTGCAGGCCGGTCAGCAGGCCGTGCTCGAAGCCGCCAACGGCAAACCACTGGGCATCGTTGCCCTGAGCCCCAATAACCTGATCTGCGCCCGTCTGCTGTCACGCGACGTTAAACTGCCGCTGGACAAATCGCTGCTGGTGCACCGCCTGAACGTGGCCTTGTCCCTGCGCGAGCGCCTGTTCGACAAGCCGTGCTACCGACTTGTCTACGGCGATTCCGATTGGCTGCCGGGGCTGGTCGTCGATCGCTTCTTCGACATTCTGGTGGTGCAACTGGCATCGGCAACCATGGAAGCGCACAAGGATGAGGTCATCGCGGCGCTGGTCCAGGTGCTCAAGCCAAGCGGCATCCTGTTCAAGAACGATTCGGCAGCCCGCGATGCCGAAGGCCTGCAGCGCTATGTGGAAACCGTCTACGGTGAAGTCCCGGATTGGGTACCGCTGGAAGAAAACGGTGTCCGTTTCGAAGCCCCGGTCCGTGAAGGCCAGAAAACCGGCTGGTTCTATGACCACCGCATGAACCGTGCACGCCTGGCCCCCTATGTTCAGGGCAAGCGCGTACTCGACCTGTTCAGCTACATCGGCGGTTGGGGCGTGCAGGCAGGTGCCTTCGGCGCCAGCGAAGTGTTCTGCGTCGATGCCTCGGGCTTTGCCTTGGATGGCGTTGAACGCAACGCCCAGCTCAACGGTATCGGTGACAAGCTGACCTGCATCGAGGGCGACGTCTTCGAAGCCTTGCGCGAACTCAAGGCAGCCGAGGAACGCTTCGACGTGATCATTGCCGACCCGCCCGCCTTCATCAAGCGCAAGAAAGACCTGAAGAACGGCGAGGCTGCCTACCGCAGGCTCAACGAGCAGGCCATGCGCATGCTGAACAAGGACGGCATTCTGGTCAGTGCTTCCTGCTCGATGCACCTACCCGAAGACGACCTGCACAACATCCTGCTGACCAGTGCCCGTCACCTGGACCGCAACATGCAGTTGCTCGAGCGCGGTGGTCAGGGCCCTGACCATCCGGTGCACCCGGCGATTGGTGAAACCCGCTACATCAAGAGCATTACCT
The DNA here is from genome assembly GCF_022699445.1 of Pseudomonas sp. I3-I5. Lineage (NCBI taxonomy): Bacteria > Pseudomonadati > Pseudomonadota > Gammaproteobacteria > Pseudomonadales > Pseudomonadaceae > Pseudomonas > Pseudomonas sp. I3-I5. Next base: position 4,426,534 of record NZ_CP093940.1, read on the forward strand.
GCCGGTTGCTGCCTAACAGCTAAACCAAGACGGGGGCCTGGGTGGCCCCCGATCGTTTTAAAGCCCAAGCACCTGGGTCGCGATCCCGAAGTACACCAATACGCCTGCTGCGTCGGCAATCGAGGTGATCAGCGGCCCGCTGGCCGTGGCAGGGTCCAGCTTGAGCCGGCTCAGCAGAAACGGCAGGCTCATGCCGATCAGGCTGCCGACCAGCACGATCACCACCATGCTGCTGGCCACGATCAAGGCGATCTGCGGGCCGCCCCGCAGCAGCCCAAGCGATGCCACGGCCACCGCCATGGTGCAGCCCAGCAGCAGCGCGACGCCAAATTCACGGCCCAGCATTCTTCCCCAGTCGCTCAGCGTGACCTCGCCTGTGGCCAGACCTCTGACCATGAGAGTAGCCGACTGCGAGCCGGCATTGCCGCCGCTGTCCACCAGCAGTGGCAGAAAGAATACCAGCGCGATGTGCGCGGCAATCGTTTCTTCGAAGGCCGCGATGCCGGCCCCTGAGAACAGGTTGCCGAACACCAGCAGCACCAGCCACAGCACACGCTTGCGGTACAGCAACCCGAGGGTCGCATGCCGCAGGTCACCGATAGTATTGGTGATGGAGGCGCCTTTGTGGAAGCTTTCGGTGGTTTGCCGCCGTTGCGTATCGAGCGCAGCGTCTACGGCACAAACAGCGGTGTTTTTATCGATAGGGTTTTGCATGAAGTTCTCCAGGCGCCGACCAGGCGCCTGCAGGCTTCAGCCTCGCAGACTCAAGCCCTAGGCAGCCCTGGCGGCGGCGCGCTCAGTGCCAGATTGCAGTTCATGGTGAACCGGTAACTGGGAAGGTCCATTGAGGGTTATCTCGTCAAGCCGCACATGCGGCGGCCGAATGATAATGGCAAGTCAGGTGCAGGTCAGCCTCACACGGATCGTTTCAGACGGTTCCTACAACTTCGGGTTTTGCCCAAAAACGCCACCTGGGCACATCGTCATGCCTTCCCGGCGCCAGCGGTGTAGAATCGGGCTATTCATCGCCAGTCATCCCCCGGCGGGTTTATGAGCTCTGGCCAAGCACGCGGCGATCCCGCGCGGTCTTCGGCCCCATCCGTGCCAGTGGCAACCGGCCTGCGGTACAGAGGACAAGAGAAGCTCACTCCTCTTTCTGTGACCTGATTAAGCCGCCAGGAGTGTTTCATGCCTGATTATCGTTCCAAGACTTCCACCCACGGCCGCAACATGGCAGGTGCACGCGCCCTGTGGCGTGCCACCGGCATGAAGGACGAAGACTTCAAGAAGCCGATCATCGCCATCGCCAACTCCTTCACCCAGTTCGTGCCGGGCCATGTGCACCTCAAGGACCTGGGCCAGTTGGTCGCTCGCGAGATCGAGCGCGCCGGTGGCGTGGCCAAGGAATTCAACACCATCGCGGTCGATGACGGCATCGCCATGGGCCACGACGGCATGCTGTACTCGCTGCCCAGCCGTGAAATCATCGCCGACGCGGTAGAGTACATGGTCAACGCGCATTGTGCCGATGCCATCGTCTGCATCTCCAACTGCGACAAGATCACCCCCGGCATGCTGATGGCCGCCTTGCGCCTGAACATTCCGGTGATCTTCGTCTCCGGCGGCCCGATGGAAGCTGGCAAGACCAAGCTGGCCAGCCATGGCCTGGACCTGGTCGATGCCATGGTCATCGCCGCCGACAGCACGGCCTCCGACGAAAAGGTCGCCGAATACGAGCGTAGCGCCTGTCCTACCTGCGGCTCGTGCTCGGGCATGTTCACCGCCAACTCGATGAACTGCCTGACCGAGGCGTTGGGCCTGGCCCTGCCGGGCAACGGCTCCACCCTGGCTACCCATTCGGACCGCGAGCAGTTGTTCCTGACCGCCGGCCGCACCATCGTCGAGCTGTGCAAACGTTACTACGGCGAGAACGACGCATCGGTCCTGCCGCGCAGCATCGCCAACTTCAAGGCGTTCGAGAACGCCATGATGCTGGACATCGCCATGGGTGGCTCGACCAATACCATCCTGCACCTGCTGGCGGCGGCGCAGGAAGGCGAAGTGGCGTTCGACCTGCGCGACATCGATCGCCTGTCGCGCAAGGTGCCGCAACTGTGCAAGGTGGCGCCCAACATCCAGAAGTACCACATGGAGGACGTGCACCGCGCTGGCGGTATCTTCAGCATCTTGGGTTCGCTGGCCCGTGGCGGCCTGCTGCACACCGACCTGCCTACCGTGCACAGCCGCAGCATGGAAGAAGCCATCGCCAAGTGGGACATCACCCAGACCGACGACGAAGCAGTCCACACCTTCTTCAAGGCGGGTCCGGCCGGCATCCCGACCCAGACCGCGTTCAGCCAGTCGACGCGTTGGGAAACCCTGGATGACGACCGCGAGAACGGCTGCATCCGCAGCTTCGAGCACGCGTATTCACAAGAGGGTGGCCTGGCCGTGCTGTACGGCAACATCGCCCTGGACGGCTGCGTGGTGAAAACCGCCGGTGTCGACGAATCGATCCACGTGTTCGAAGGCACGGCCAAGATCTTCGAAAGCCAGGATAGCGCCGTGCGTGGCATCCTCGCCGACGAAGTAAAAGCCGGCGACATCGTGATCATCCGCTACGAAGGCCCGAAAGGTGGCCCGGGCATGCAGGAAATGCTCTATCCCACGTCGTACCTCAAGTCCAAGGGCCTGGGCAAAGCGTGCGCCCTGCTCACCGACGGCCGCTTCTCGGGGGGCACCTCGGGCCTGTCCATTGGCCATGCCTCGCCGGAAGCCGCCGCAGGCGGCGCCATCGGCCTGGTACGAGACGGCGACAAGGTCCTGATCGATATACCCAACCGCTCGATCAACCTGCTGGTCAGCGATGACGAGCTGGCCGAGCGCCGCGCCGAGCAGGACAAGAAGGGCTGGAAACCGGCTGAAGTACGCCCGCGCAAGGTGACGACAGCCTTGAAGGCCTACGCCCTGCTGGCGACCAGTGCCGACAAAGGTGCCGTGCGCAACAAGGCGATGCTCGAAGGGCTGTGATACCCGTCCAGCTGTACAAGAACCGGCGCCTTGAGCGCCGGTTTTTTTTGCCGAAACGGCGATGGGGCTTATACAGCATGGAACCACGGCCTGCATCATTGAATCTGTTCAGGCGTCACGATCACCCAGTTCTTGTCTGCCGTCACCGGCAACCCTTCCTTGGCCTGGGCAGCTGCCTGGCTGGCGATCATCCCCTCGAGCTGCTCCATGTACTTGGGCTTGCGGTTTATCCACAGGTGGAGACCGCCCTTGCCGACATCCACGCCATGAAACTGCATGTAGCCATCGCTGGTCGGGGTATCGCCGCCCACCAGCACGGGCTTCTTCCATTCATCAATGTAGGTCAGGATCGCCGCTTGCTTGCCCGCCATCCACGTGGCTGGTGTCCACAGGTAAGGGGTCAGTTCAAGCCCTTCGTTAGCCTTGGCATCGTAGTGCCCAGCGCTGATCTGCTTGCGTGCCGTTGTCAATTGTCCTGTGGCGCGATCTTTGAGCAGCAGGCTGACTCCAATCACGTTCTGCGGTTTCACGTTGTAGCCGTACTTGGGGTCGGAGGCGACCATGCGCACGAGCTCTTCGGAAGCGGCTGATACCACGTAGACCTCGATGCCGTTCTCCATCAACTTGTTGTACAGCTCGGCCTGGCCCTTGAAGACCTTGGGCGGCTGCACTTCGATGGCCTTGACCTGACCCCCTTCGTAATAGGTGCTGGGCACAGGCTTGCCAGACGCCATGAGTTCATCCACCTGTACTTTCAGTTCCTTGAGGGTGAAGCCGGAAAACACTTGCGCCACCCAGGGGTAGCAGACCATGTCGTCGATCTCGCACAGTCGGTAGTAGTAGCTGAACAGGCTCTCCTTGTGCTCGGCGCTGTCCTTGAAGGGGATGAGTTTCAGCGAAGGGTCCAGCTTGTCGCGGCTCAGCAGCCCTTTGTTCTCCATGAAGGGCAGCAAGGCCTCTTCCAGGTCATAGCGATAGCTGGTGTTGTCCATGTCGAACACCGCGTAGTTACCTTTGTGGGCATTGGCGGTGATCATGCGGTCGAGCTGTGTGGCGGCTTCAGCTGGCCAATGATCAAGCTCGGTAGCGAAGGTTTTCAGGCTCAACAGCAGGGATAGGCCAATGGCAGCGGTTTTGAGCGCAACGTTCATGTACGAATCTCCTGAGACGACTGACAGACGCTAGTCGAGTGAGACCCGTCGGTCACGCTCGATTGCGACCTTTATGCCCCCGTAAACGCCGTGTTCATTGCAATCCGCGACGTCTCGATATTCCATTTACGACTATACAAATTCCATTTGGGTATAAATTCCTTTGTTTTCAGGCTGTTAGCATTTCCACTCGCAATCGCACATAGAGGCGGCGACTCATCCTCTCGTTTCCGGAGCTTTAATGAACCTGCCACTGCTGCTTAACCTGCTGGCGTTCCTGGCCTTGTTGCTGGGGCTGGCGCAGACCCGTCATACCGATTGGAGCCTGGCCAAGAAAGTGCTGCTGGGCCTGGCACTGGGCGTGGGCTTCGGCCTGGTACTGCACACGATCTATGGCGCAGGGCACCCCGTGCTCAAGACCACCATCACCTGGCTGGACCTGGTCGGCAACGGCTACGTAGGCCTGTTGCAGATGATCGTCATGCCGCTGATTTTCGCCTCCATCCTCAGTGCCGTGGCGCGTCTTCACAATGCTTCTTCCCTGGGGCGCATCAGCGTCCTGAGCATCGGCACGCTGCTGCTGACCACGGCGATCGCTGCCCTGATCGGCATCCTGCTGACCAACCTCTTTGGCCTCAGTGCCGAAGGCTTGGTGGCAGGCGCCCAGGAGAGCGCACGCATGCAGGTGATCCACAGCGACTATGCAGGCAAGGTCGCCGACCTCAACATCCCGCAACTGCTGCTCTCGTTCATCCCCAGCAACCCGGTCGGCGACCTGGCGCGGGCCAAGCCGACATCGATCATCAGCGTGGTCATCTTTGCCGTTTTCGTCGGCCTGGCCGCCTTGCAGTTGATCAGGGACGACGCCGAGAAGGGTCAGCGTGCACTGTCGGCCATCGATACCTTGCAAGCCTGGGTAATGCGTCTGGTGCGCGTGGTCATGAAACTCACCCCTTACGGCGTGCTGGCGTTGATGACCAAGGTGGTGGCCAGCTCGAACATGGAAGACATCCTCAAGCTGGGCAGCTTCGTGGTCGTGTCCTACCTGGGCCTGGCGCTGATGTTCGTGGTTCACGCGCTCATCCTGGCGGCAATCGGGGTCAGCCCGCTGCGCTTCTTCCGCAAGGTGTGGCCGGTGCTGACCTTCGCCTTCACCAGCCGTTCGAGCGCTGCCAGTATCCCGCTGAACATCGAGGCCCAGACGCGCCGGCTGGGCGTGCCGCAGTCGATCGCCAGCTTCAGCGCCTCGTTCGGGACCACCATCGGCCAGAATGGCTGTGCCGGGCTCTATCCTGCCATGCTGGCAGTGATGGTCGCGCCAGCGGTTGGCATCGATACCTTCGACCCGCTGTGGATCGCCACCTTGGTGGCCATCGTCACGCTCAGTTCAGCCGGGGTGGCCGGGGTTGGCGGCGGCGCCACCTTCGCCGCGCTGATCGTGCTGCCGGCCATGGGCTTGCCGGTGGAGCTGGTGGCACTGCTGATTTCGGTAGAGCCGTTGATCGACATGGGCCGTACGGCGTTGAACGTGAACGGTTCGATGACGGCAGGCGTGGTAACCAGCCAGCTGCTCAAGGAAACCGACAAGCAGGTACTGGCCGATGATGAACACGCAGAATTGAGCCATACCTGAGTGCAGATGGGGCCGCACAGCGCGGCTCCCTTCCTGGCGCAACAGGCGTTCAGGCCTTGTCCCACACCTCGAAGTGATACCGCGGCTTGCCTTCCTCAGCCTGCGCCTGGCTGGACGTGAGCGTCCACTGCTTGCGATCGAAATCCGGGAACCAGGCATCGCCCAGCGGCGACAGCTCGACCCGTGTCACGTACAGGCGGCTGACGAGCCCTTGCTCGAGCGCCTGCCCGTAGAGCTGCGCACCACCGATCAGCATCAGTTCGTCGACACCTTGCTCGCGCGCCCACTGATCGGCCCGCACCAGCGCCTCTTCCAGTGAAGCGAAAACCTCGGCACCGGCCAGTTCCAGCCCGGGCTGCCTGCTGACCACGATGTTCAACCGCCCAGGCAGCGGCCTTCCCAGCGAGTCCCAGGTCTTGCGGCCCATGATGATGGGCTTGCCCAAGGTGGTGGCCTTGAAGTACTTGAAGTCCCCCGGCAAATGCCAGGGCATGGAATTGTCGATGCCTATCACGCGGTTTTCGGCGCAGGCCACGATCAGGCTCAGGGGCAGTAATGTGTTCATGCCAGCGAGAATAGCACCGCACGGGTGAGTTATGCTGCTGCCACGACCTGTGCAATGGAAGACCCTGTGACTGCACCTTCTTTGCTGGACAAGCGCTGGCTCACCGAGGCGATACGCCTGCGCGAGGAACATGCCGGCCCCCTCGAGGATCAGGAAGCCAACCGCCGTGCTCGCCAGCAAGGCGGCAGCCTGGCCTTGCGCATCGAGACCCGTGCGCTGCTGTTGGCCGAACGCGACGGCATGACCGCCGCGTTGTGGCGCTGGAAGCAAGGGGCGCGCCTGGCGCTGTTGGCGATGCTGGTGATGGCGGTGCTCAGTGGCGGGGGCCTGGCGTTGGCCGCCCTGGGTGACGGGCAGCGGCCGGTGAATGTCTTCTGGGCGCTGGGCAGCCTGCTGGGGCTGAACCTGGTCATGCTGCTGGGCTGGCTGATCGGCTTGTTCCTGAGCGGTGAGCACGGCGCGCTGCTGGGGCGGCTTTGGCTGTGGTTGAGCGAACGCTTGGCCCGCGACGCCCGTGCCGCCCACCTGGCGCCGGCCTTGCTAGTGCTGCTGGGACGCCAACGCCTGGGCCGTTGGTTGCTGGGTTTGCTGGTCCACAGCCTGTGGCTGGTGGCCATGCTGAGCGCGGTAGGTGTGCTGCTGACATTGCTGGCCACCCGGCGCTATGGCTTCGTCTGGGAAACCACGTTGTTGGCGGCCGAACCCTTCATCGCCATGACCCAGGCCCTGGGCGCCCTGCCCGCGCTGCTGGGCTTTGCGGTGCCTGACCCGGCCATGATCCGTGCCAGCGGCGACACCGCGCCGGCCCTGGCCATGACGCGCCAGGCATGGGCCAGCTGGCTGCTGGGCGTGGTGTTGGTCTATGGCGTGCTGCCGCGCCTGCTCTTGGCCGGCGTGTGCCTGTGGCGCTGGCGGCAAGGGCGCGAACATTTGGCGCTGGACACGAACCTGCCAGGCTACATGCCGCTGCGCGACAGGCTGATGCCCAACAGCGAGCGCCTGGGCGTCCAAGACGATGCACCCGACACACTGCCGCAGTTCAAGGCCGAGCCGTCACTCATCGAAAATGCCGGCGCACTGCTGGTTGGCGTCGAGCTGGACGATCAGCGCCCCTGGCCGCCGTCATTGCCCGCCAACGTCGCCGATGCCGGCGTACTGGACAGCCGGGAGTCGCGGCATCGTCTGCTCGAACAACTGGGGCGTTTTCCACCCGCACGCCTGGCCATTGCCCTTGACCCTGAGCGCTCTCCGGATCGCGGCAGCCTGGCCTTGCTCGCCGAGCTGGCGCGCAATGCCGGAAGTACGCGCATCTGGCTGTTGCCTGCCGCCGCTGATCAGCCTCGCGATGAGCGGCGCCTGAATGACTGGCGTGAAGCCCTGGATCGCCTGGGGCTTCCCTATGCCGACACCCTACCGCTGGCCTGGTTGGAGCACGCTCATGACTGAGCCCTTGAAGCTGGCCGTGGTAGGCCACACCAACGTGGGCAAGACCTCGCTGCTACGCACCCTCACGCGCGACGTCGGTTTCGGGGAGGTCTCGCATCGTCCCAGCACCACACGCCATGTGGAAGGCGCTCGCTTGTCCGTGGACGGGCAGCCTCTGCTGGAGCTCTACGACACACCGGGACTGGAAGACGCAATTGCCCTGCTCGACTACCTCGAACGCCTTGAGCGCCCTGGCGAGCGCCTGGATGGCCCGGCGCGGCTGGAGCGGTTTCTTCAGGGCAGCGAGGCCCGCCAGCGCTTCGAGCAGGAGGCCAAGGTGCTGCGCCAGCTGCTGGCCAGCGACGCCGGGCTCTATGTCATCGACGCCCGCGAGCCGGTGCTGGCCAAGTACCGTGACGAACTCGACGTGCTGGCAAGCTGCGGCAAGCCACTTCTACCGGTGCTCAACTTCGTTTCCAGCCATCCGCATCGCGAACCGCAGTGGCGTGAAGCACTCGCCCGGCTTGGGCTTCATGCATTGGTGAAATTCGACAGCGTGGCCCCGCCAGAAGATGGCGAGCGCCGCCTGTACGAGAGCCTGGCCCTGCTGCTGGAGGAGGCGCGCCCCAGCTTGCAGCGCCTGATCGACGATCAGCAGGCCCAACGGGTAGCTCGTCAGCAAGGCGGCAAGCGTCTGATCGCCGAATTGCTGCTGGACTGCGCCGCTTGTCGGCGCAGCGTGGAAGGTGAACCGTCTGCCCAGGCACAGGCCATCGAGGCGCTTCACCAGGCCGTACGCCAGCGTGAACAGCGCTGCGTGGAGGCCCTGCTCAAGCTCTATGCGTTCCGGCGCGACGATGCGCACGCCAGTGACCTGCCGTTGCTGGACGGGCGCTGGGGAGACGATCTGTTCAATCCTGAGACCCTGAAGCAGCTTGGGGTGCGGGTAGGCGGCGGGGTGGCGGCAGGCGCGGCGGCCGGTGCCGGGGTGGACCTGCTGGCAGGTGGGCTGACCCTGGGGGTCGCAGCATTGGCCGGGGCCATCGCCGGCGGTGCCCTGCAGACGGCTCGCGGCTATGGCGCGCGCCTGATGGGCAAGCTCAAGGGCAAACGCGAGCTCACCGTCGACGATACCGTCCTGCGCTTGCTGGCCCTGCGTCAGCAACAACTGATGGTGGCACTGGACCACCGTGGGCACGCCGCTCAGGACAGTATTCGCCTGGGCCAGCTGGATGAAAAGACCTGGCGTCAGGGCAAGCTGCCCGAACCGCTGGTGCGGGCTCGCGCGCATCCACAATGGTCCACGCTCAATCCCGGTGCTAAACCGAACCAGGCCCAGCGCCAGGAGCAGCTCGAAGCGCTGGTGCAGCAGCTCTAGGCCTGGCCTTTGAGTCGACGGTCACTTGCGCAACAAGCGCAGGCCGTTGAACACCACCAGCAGGCTAACGCCCATGTCGGCGAATACGGCCATCCACATGGTGGCCAGCCCGGCGAACGTTATGCCCAGGAAGATCGCCTTGATCGCCAAGGCCAGCACGATGTTTTGCTTGAGGATCGCTGCGGTATGCCGCGACAGCCTGATGAACGCAGGGATCTTGCGCAAGTCGTCGTCCATCAGCGCCACATCGGCCGTTTCGATGGCGGTATCGGTGCCAGCCGCCGCCATGGCGAAGCCGATTTCGGCCCGGGCCAGCGCTGGTGCGTCGTTGATGCCGTCCCCGACCATGCCAACGCGATGACCTTGGTCGTACAGCGCCTGGATACTACTGAGCTTGTCGGCTGGCAGAAGGTTACCTTCGGCCCGATCAATGCCTACTGTACGCGCGATGGCCGCAGCGGTGTGCGGGTTGTCGCCGGTCAGCATGGCCGTCTGGATGCCCAGCGCATGAAGCTCGGCAATGGCTTGCCGGCTGCTTTCCTTGACGGTATCGGCCACTGCAAACAATGCCAGGGGGCCTGATGCGTTGAGCAGCAACACCACTGTCTTGCCCTGCTGTTCCAAGGCATCCAGCTGGGCCTCCAGTTCTGGTGAACACAATCCCAGCTCCTCGACCAGACGATGGTTGCCCAGATGCAACACCTCACCCTCGAGTTTGCCACGCACGCCACGGCCCGCCAGCGCGGTGAAATCCCGGACCTCAAGGTGGGGCAGGTCGTTGTCCTGGCCGAACTGGGCTATCGCTCGGGACACGGGGTGATCGGAGCGTGCACCCAGGCTCGATGCCAGGGCCTGCGCACGATGCTCGAACGCCGGTTGCAGGGCTTTGAAGTCTGTCTGGACCGGCTTGCCGTGGGTGATCGTGCCGGTCTTGTCCAGGGCCAGGAAGTCCAGGTGGCGCCCGCCCTCGAGGTACACCCCGCCCTTGATCAGGATGCCTTTGCGCGCTGCCGCCGCCAGGCCACTGACGATGGTGACGGGGGTCGAGATCACCAGTGCACAGGGGCATGCCACTACCAGCAGCACAAGCGCGCGATACACCCAGTCGAACCACGTGCCGTTCAGCAGGAGCGGCGGGATGATCGCCACGGCCAACGCCAGGGCCAGCACTGCCGGCGTATAGATCCGCGAAAACCGGTCGACGAAGCGCTGGGTTGGCGCCCGCGCCCCTTGCGCCTGCTCGACGGCCTTGATGATGCGCGCCAGCGTGGACTGACCAGCTACTGCGGTGGCTTGGATTTCCAGTGCGCCTGTCTGGTTGATGGTACCGGCGAAGACCTTGTCGCCCTGGACCTTCTCCACCGGCAGGCTTTCACCCGTGATCGGTGACTGATCGACGCTGGACTGCCCGCTGATCACCTGGCCATCGAGCCCGATCCGCTCGCCTGGCCGTACTCGCATCGTCGCGCCGACAGCGACTTCACGCACTTCCACTTCGCGCCACTGGCCATCGGCCTGTTGCACGGTTGCCATGTCCGGCGCCAGCTGCATGAGCCCGCCAATGGCATTGCGTGCACGGTCCAGCGAGCGGGCCTCGATCAGTTCGGCCACGGTAAAGAGCACCATCACCATGGCTGCTTCCGGCCATTGGCCGATCAGCAGCGCACCGGTGACCGCGATGCTCATCAGGGCATTGATGTTGAGGTTTCGGTTTTTTAGCGCGATCCAGCCTTTCTTGTAGGTACCCAGACCACAACCCAGGATCGCCGCCAGTGCCAGCGCGGCCACCACCCACTGCGGTGCGAGCTGGGCGAAGTGCACGACTTCGGCGCCCAGGGCTGCCAGACCGGACAGCGCCAGCGGCCACCAAGCCTGTCTGGGCGGCGGCGCTGGCGCGGCAGCGCTATCGGCATCCCCCACGAGCGGCTCGGCTTTCATCCCCAGGCTGTCGATGGCCCGTTCGATCTCGGACGTGCCATCGAGCGTGTGCCTGACCCCAAGAACGCGGCTGATGAGGTTGAACTCCAGGGCCTCGATGCCGGCCATCTTACCCAGCTTGTCCTGGATCAGCGTCTGCTCGGTCGGGCAATCCATGGCTTCGATCCGAAAACGGCTGAGCTGAGCCTGCTTGCTGGGCCGGGACGTCAACTGCACATGAGCAGGCGCCGCCTGCGTGCTGCAACAGGCATGACCCTGATCGCCATGGCCCACGCCGTCATGGGCATGGTCATGATTGTGCTCATGATGATGCGAGTGTTCGGGGCTGACAGACTTGTTCATGGGTCATCCTTATTGAGCCTGTTGCCAAGTGAACACCCTGTAGCCACTATAGGGTCAAGCGAATGCCAGGAGTTTCCAACATGAAGATCGGCGACCTTGCCAAGGCGACAGACTGCGCTGTCGAGACCATTCGTTATTACGAACGCGAGAAGCTTCTGCCAGAGCCTGCGCGCAGCGAGGGCAACTACCGGATGTATACGCAAGCGCATGTCGAGCGCCTGACATTCATCCGCAACTGCCGCACGCTGGACATGACGCTGGATGAAATCCGCAGCCTGCTGCAGCTGCGTGACAGCCCCCAGGCCTCGTGCGGCAGCGTGAATGCCTTGATCGACGAGCATATCGAGCACGTCCAGGCCCGGCTCGATGGATTGGTGGCGTTACAGGCGCAACTGATGGATTTGCGAAGACGGTGTAGCGAAGAAGGCGCGCAATGCGCGATTTTGCAGCAGCTGGAAACCAACGGCGCGGTGACGGTGCCGGATATCGAGCATTCACATGTTGGACGTAGCCATGGGCATTAGTGGGCGTGACCAGCCTGTCGGTCACCCTGCCAGAACAACTGTCTTGCGCCGCATCTGAAGGCTAGCGAATTTCGGGGCGGCCTTGCCGGGGCGCCGGCAAGACCGCTCCCGGGATCGTTCACCGGGGGTATGAAGGCGCCACCTTCAAACCGCCATCGGAGCCGTCATCGGGGCATGATGTTCATACCCTTCGAGCCAGAAATCACTCGGCTCGATCTGTTCAAGCCACTGCGGCTCGTACTTGCCCGTCTTGGCGAACGCCGGCACCCGATCGCTGATCACCAGCTTCGGCGCTTCCAGCGGCTCGCGCTTGAGCTGCTCGTTGAGCATGTCCAGATGGTTCTCGTACACATGGGCATCGCCGATGAAATAGGTGAACCAGCGCGGGGTATAGCCGGTCAGCCGACCGAACAGCGCCAGCAATGCCGCCCCTTCGGTGAGGTTGAATGGCGTACCCAGGCCAAGATCGTTGGAACGGATATAAAGCGTCAGCGAGAGCTCGCGCGTTGTCACATTGGGGTGGAACTGGTACAGCAGATGGCAAGGCGGCAAGGCCATTTCATCGAGCTGGGCGCAGTTCCAGCCATGGAACAGGATGCGCCGGCTGCCAGGGTCGTTTGCGATGGTGTCCAGGCACTGACGGACCTGATCGATGGCTTTGTACAGGATGACAAACGCCACGCCATCCTCTTCATCCTGGGCAATCTGACGGAACCCGGCCTTCTCCGCCATCTCGATCGCGGCTCGATTGCTCAGGGGGATGCGCTTGTAGCCCGGCCACTGCCGCCACTGGACCCCGTAGATCTCGCCCAGGTCGTCATGGCCCTGGCGGAACGGGTTGGCCAACCACTGGGCGTTTTCGTTGGCGTTCTGGTCCCAGACCTTGCAACCCAACTCACGGAATTGGCCTGCATTGCGAACCCCGCGCAGGAAACCTACCATTTCGCCGATCGCCGACTTGAACGCCAGCTTGCGCGTGGTGATGGCGGGGAACCCCTTCTGCAGGTCGAAGCGCAGCATCGCCCCTGGCAGGCTGATGGTGCGGATGCCGGTACGGTTTTCCTGCAACGTGCCGTTTTCGATAACGTCGCGGACCAGGTCCAGATACTGTTTCATGGCTTACCTGTAGCTAGACGGCAGGGGGATCTCCCCTGCCGGGAGAGTGATCAGGCGGGTGTCGCCGTAGGCTTGCGATTATAAGCCCACCAGATGAGCGCAAGGCCAGCCACGATCATGGGGATGCACAGAATCTGACCCATGGTCAGCCATCCCCAGGCCAGGTAACCGAGCTGGGCATCCGGAACTCTCACGAACTCGACGATGAAACGGAAAATACCGTAGAACAACGCGAACATTCCGGAAACGGCCATGGTGGGCCGAGGTTTGCGCGAGTACAGCCAGAGAATCACGAACAGCGCCACGCCTTCGAGGGCGAACTGATACAGCTGCGAAGGGTGGCGCGGCAACTGGGCCGGGTCGCTGAACGGTGGGAAGACCATCCCCCATGGCACATCGGTCGGCTTGCCCCACAGCTCGGCATTGATGAAATTGCCGATACGCCCGGCACCCAGGCCGATCGGCACCAGCGGGGCGACGAAGTCCATGAGTTCGAAGAACGACTTGTTGTGGCGCTTGCCGAACCACAATGCAGCGAGCATCACGCCAATGAAACCGCCGTGGAACGACATGCCGCCTTTCCAGACCTCGAAGATCAGCGTCGGGTTGGCCAGGTATGCGTGCAGGTCGTAGAACAGCACATAGCCCAGCCGCCCTCCCACGATCACCCCCATCGACAGCCAGAAGACCAGGTCGGAGAGCTTTTCGCGGCTCCAGGTAGGGTCGAACCGGTTGAGGCGGCGGGTGGCCAGCAACCAGGCCCCGCCAATGCCGATCAGGTACATCAGGCCGTACCAATGGATTTTCAGCGGTCCGATGGCCAGTGCCACGGGGTCTATCTGCGGGTAAGGCAGCATTTAACATCCTCTCGATTCAAATCAGAAAGCTCAGGCCTACACAGAACAACAGGGCCGCAAACAGGCGCTTCAACAGGCGCGGTGACAGTCTGTGAGCCAACCGCGCCCCGTAACGTGCGAAAAACATGCTGGTCACGGCGATGCCGACCATCGCCGGCAGGTAGACGTAACCCACGCTGTGCGGCGGCAACTGGGGTTCATGCCAGCCCAGCACCATGAACCCCACTGCACTGGCGATCGCAATGGGCAGGCCACACGCTGACGACGTCGCCACGGCCTGCTGCATGGGCAGGCTGCGCCAGGTCAGGAAGGGCACGGTCAGCGAGCCGCCGCCGATGCCAAAAATGGCCGAGGCCCAGCCGATCACGCCCCCCGCTGCCACCCGTGCAGCCTTGCCGGGCACACCGCGGCTGGCCTTGGGCTTGAGGTCCAGTGCCATCTGCGCGGCAATCACCAAGGCAAAGACGCCGATGATCTTCTGCAGCATGGGCCCCTGGATCAGCGACGCCGTCTTGGCCCCGACACCGGCACCCAGCAGGATCCCCAGGGTCATCCAGGCAAAGATCGGCCATTGCACCGCGCCTTTGCGGTGATGCTCGAGCACGGCGTTGATGGAGGTGAAGACGATGGAGGCCAGGGAGGTGCCTACCGCAAGGTGCGTCAACACCGAAGCGTCAAAACCCTGCAACGTGAAGCTGACCACGAGCACAGGCACGATGATGATGCCCCCGCCCACGCCAAACAGGCCAGCCAGCACCCCTGCACATGCACCCAAGACCAGATAGAGCACGAATTCCATTCGGCTTCCCCGAAAAATCAATCCGGCATGGTAACGGAAGCTGGGTTCGCGGCTCTAGTGAAGTCTGTGTCAGGTTGGATCTGCCGCGCTGCCTGGGTACAGTGGAAGAAAACACAGGACCGGAAAAATGTGCCTGATCGTGTTCGCCTGGCGGCCAGGGCATGCCCTGCCGTTGATCGTGGCAGCCAACCGTGATGAATTCTATGCCCGCCCTACCCTGGCGTTGGCACCGTGGGAAGACGCACCGCAGGTGTACGCGGGCAGAGACCTGGAGGCTGGCGGGACTTGGCTGGGAGTCGGCCCACAGGGAAGGTTCGCCGCGTTGACCAATATCCGTGACCCCAGACAGCCACTGGGATCGCATTCGCGTGGCGAGTTGGTGGCCGCTTTTCTGAAGGGTGAGCAAACCGTAGAAACTTATCTGAATCAGGTGGCAAGCCGAGCCGACCAGTATTCAGGCTTCAACCTGCTCATTGGCGATCAGCATGCTCTGGGGTACGTCAATGCCAGGGAAGCAGTGCCACGTCTGCTTGAGGCGGGCGTGTACGGGCTTTCCAATGCGCAGCTTGATACCCCGTGGCCGAAGCTGGTCAAGGCGCGCAGCCGCCTGGCGGAGTTGTTGGAAAAACCAGCCCCTGACCGACTATTGGGACTGTTGGCAGATGACGAGCCTGTGGTCGACGCCCTGTTGCCGGAAACAGGCGTGGGCCTGGCCACCGAGAAACTGTTGTCGAGCGCGTTCATCGCCAGTCAGCACTACGGCACACGCGCCAGTACCGTGCTGATTGTCGATAATCGAGGCCAAAGGCAGTTCATCGAACGCAGCTTCGGCCCGTTCGGATCCCTTCTCGGGGAGGTGAAACTCTCGGTTTGATCACCCAGGCCGACCTTGTATGCAGGTCAACTCACTAGGCGCCGGTACACATGGCGCTCAGAGCGGCTTGTTGGCCCCGGGCCCGATCATTCGTGCAAGCCCCAGGTTCTTCAGCGCCAGCTGCAGCGAGCTGTGGATGACCTGCGGGTTGTCATGGCTCAGCGCCTCTTGCAGCAGCTCTTTAGCCTTGCTCATGTTCACCTGGCGCAGCATCCACTTCACCTTCGGCAGGTTGGTGGCGTTCATCGACAGGCTGTCGAAGCCCATGGCCATGAGCAGGATGGCAGCTGCCGGGTCGCCCGCCATTTCGCCGCAGATACTTACCGGTTTGCCTTCGGCATGAGCATCGCGGACCACGGTGTTGACCGCCTGCAGCACGGCTGGATGCAGGTAATCGTAGAGGTCGGCTACCCGAGGATTGTTACGGTCCACAGCCAGCAGGTACTGGGTCAGGTCATTGGACCCCACTGACAGGAAGTCCACCTGTCGCGCCAGTTCACGGGTCTGGTACACCGCGGCCGGGATTTCCACCATCACGCCCACCGGCGGCATCGGTACATCGGTGCCTTCGTCGCGCACCTCGCCCCAGGCACGGTGAATCAGGTGCAGCGCTTCCTCGAGTTCTTGAACGCCGGAAATCATCGGCAGCAGAATCCGCAGGTTGTTCAAGCCTTCGCTGGCTTTGAGCATGGCCCGCGTCTGCACCAGGAAAATCTCGGGATGATCGAGCGTGACGCGAATGCCACGCCAGCCCAGGAAGGGGTTTTCTTCCTTGATCGGAAAGTAGGACAGTGCCTTGTCGCCGCCGATGTCCAGCGTGCGCATGGTCACGGGCAGTGGATGGAAAGCCGCCAGCTGTTCGCGGTAAATCGCCAACTGCTCTTTTTCGCTGGGGAAGCGCTGGTTGATCATGAACGGCACTTCGGTGCGGTACAGGCCTACCCCTTCGGCGCCACGCTGCTGGGCGCGAGCGACATCGGCCAGTAGGCCGGTATTGACCCACAGCGGCATGCGGTGCCCGTCAGGGGTCACGCAGGGCAGCTCGCGCAAGGCGTCCAGGCCCTGTGCCAGCTGGCGCTCTTCCTCGACCACGTCGCTGTACTGTTTGCGCAGCACATCGCTTGGGTTGGTAAAGACCTCCCCTTTGTAGCCATCGACGATCAGCTCGATGCCATCGACCTTCGA
This sequence comes from Pseudomonas sp. I3-I5, assembly GCF_022699445.1. Classification (NCBI taxonomy): domain Bacteria; kingdom Pseudomonadati; phylum Pseudomonadota; class Gammaproteobacteria; order Pseudomonadales; family Pseudomonadaceae; genus Pseudomonas; species Pseudomonas sp. I3-I5. Next base: position 4,443,351 of record NZ_CP093940.1, read on the forward strand.
ATAAGGCAGGTCGACCAGGCCCATCACGGTCGGAATGCCCATGGCGCGGGCCAGAATGGCCACGTGCGAGTTGCCCGAGCCCAATACCGAGACCAGGCCCACCAGCTTGCCTTCGGGCACTTCGCCCAGCATGGCCGGGGTCAGCTCTTCGCTGACCAGAATGGTGTTGTCGGCATACACCAGCGACTGCGAGCGGGCCTGTTGCAGGTAGGCGAGCAAGCGTCGGCCCAGGTCCTTGACGTCGGAGGCCCGCTCGCGTAGGTAATCGTCGTCCATCAGTTCGAAGCGGTTGACGTGCTCGCCCACCACCTGGCGCAGGGCACCCTGCGCCCATTGGCCGGTCTTGATGACCTCCCGCACCTCGCCGCCCAGGGCAGCGTCCTCGAGCATCATCAGGTAGACATCGAACAACGCCCGCTCTTCGGGGCGCAGTTGGGTGGCCAGCTTGGCCGACAGCTTGCGCATGTCGGCGCGCACACCTTCGAGGGCCGCATGGAACAGGTGCAGTTCGGCGTCGATGTCCTCGACCGTCTTGTCCGGGACCACTTCCAGGTCGGCCGGTGGCAGCATCACCACCGCCCGCCCTACGGCAGCACCAGGCGAGCCAGGCACACCAACGAACCGCGCCTCCTGAATACCCTTGCCCTGGCGACCCAGGCCGCGAATCGAGCCAGTGGCCTCGGCATGGGCGATCACCCCCGCCAATTGCGCACTCATGGTCACCAGGAAGGCCTCTTCGCCTTCGTCGAACTGGCGACGCTCGCGCTGCTGAATGACCAGGACCCCCACCACGCGGCGGTGGTGGATGATCGGGGCGCCCAGGAAGGAAGCGAAGCGTTCCTCGCCGGTCTCGGCGAAGTACCTGTAACGCGGGTGTGCGGCGGCATCTTCGAGGTTCAGGGGTTCTTCGCGGGTGCCCACCAGCCCGACCAGGCCTTCGTTGGGGGCCATGCTGACCTTGCCGATCGAACGCTTGTTCAACCCCTCGGTGGCCATCAATACGAACCGGTTGGTTTCCGGGTCCAGCAGGTAGACCGAACAGACCTGGCTGGCCATGGCCTCTTTGACACGCAAGACAATGATCCCCAACGCCGACTTGAGATCTTTGGCGGAGTTTACTTCCTGGACGATCTTGCGCAGCGTATTGAGCATGGCTCGGGGTCGAACTCCGTCGTCAGTCGCGCGTCAGAAGACGCGGTGCTAGCTCTTTCAGGGCGCGCCGATAGACCTCGCGCTTGAATGTCACAACCTGGCCCAGCGGGTACCAGTAGCTCACCCAGCGCCAGCCATCGAACTCCGGCTTGCCGGTCAGGTCCATACGCACCCGTTGTTCATTGCTGATCAGACGCAGCAGGAACCACTTCTGTTTCTGGCCGATGCACAACGGTTGGCTGTGGGTGCGCACCAGTCGCTGGGGTAAACGATAACGCAACCAACCACGGGTGCAGGCAAGAATTTCCACATCATCGCGTTCAAGGCCAACTTCTTCGTTCAGCTCGCGGTACAGGGCGTCTTCTGGCGTCTCGTCAGGGTTGATACCGCCCTGTGGAAATTGCCAGGCATCCTGGTTGATCCGTCGAGCCCATAGCACCTGCCCGGCATCATTCGTGAGAATGATCCCGACATTGGGGCGAAAACCATCCGGGTCGATCACGGCAGCAACCTCGCAAACGCATGTCACCGCATTGTTCCACAAAGCCTGCGAGCGCAGCAACGCGCCTGCGGTGCTTATATACCGTCAGCGCTATGCAAGTCTGTGAACCAGGCTTTGCCGACAGGCAATCGGTGGATACCTTGGCGAGGATCAGACGGGCTTGGCGCCCATCAATCCGGCGATGGACAGCAGGCACACGGCACTGAACACGGCCAACGCCAGTGTTAGCCGAGCACCCTGTGCAGGTGTCCTGCGCAGCCGATTCAGGCGCACCACAAGCCATACCCAGGCCAACGCGCCCACGGTATACAGCGCACTCGACGCCAGTAGCCAGGTCTGACCCAGCGGCCAACCCACCAGGTGCACCAGCCACCAACCGGTGAACGGCATGCTGATCAGGCTGATACCCATCACCAACCAGACGAAGACCAGAGGCCGCTGCATCAACCTGTCATACACCGTCCCGCCACCCTGTCGGCGGGCGCGCATCGTCCAGATCGCCAAGCCCAGAGCACCCAGCAACAACAATGCGGTGCCGATCACGTGCAAGGCTTTGAGGGTGTTGAGGTGTTCCATGTCACTCGTCCTGGGCTGGTTGCGTTACAGGGGGCTGCGAGCGAGCAAGGCCGCCAGGCTGCGCCGCCTGTTCACTGCGAAGCGGCGCGCCCCGTGGGTAAGAGCTTAGCCGTTCAGCCAAGGAACAACGTGTAGGCCGGGTTCTGGGTTTCATCCCAGTAGGGGTAGCCAATCTGCGCCAGCGCGGCCGGCACCAGGTGGCGCTCGTCCTCAGGGACCTGCAGCCCCGCCACCACACGGCCATCTGCCGCGCCATGGTTACGGTAGTGGAACATCGAGATGTTCCAGCGCCCGCCCAGCTTGTCGAGGAAGTTAAACAGTGCCCCTGGCCGCTCGGGGAATTCGAAACGCAGCACCATTTCATCGCTCGCCCCGGCCGAGTGCCCGCCCACCATGTGGCGAATGTGCAATTTGGCCAGCTCATTGTCGGTAAGGTCCGTGACCGGGAAGCCCTGGTCGATCAACTGCTGCACCAATGCCGCGCGGGGGTCGTTTTCCGGATGGGTCTGCACGCCCACGAAGATGTGCGCTTCATCGGAGGTGTGTTTGCGGTAGTTGAATTCGGTGATCTGGCGCTTGCCCACCGCTTCGCAGAAGGCCTTGAAGCTACCGGGGCGCTCCGGGATGGTGACCGCGATGATAGCTTCGCGCTTTTCACCCAGCTCTGCCCGCTCCGCGACATGGCGCAGGCGGTCGAAATTGACGTTCGCCCCGGAATCGATGGCGACGAGGGTCTGGCCGCTGACCCCGTACATCTCCACGTAACGCTTGATACCCGCCACCCCCAGTGCCCCCGCAGGCTCGGTGATCGAACGGGTATCGTCGTAGATGTCCTTGATCGCCGCGCAGATTTCGTCGGTGCTGACGGTGATGACTTCGTCCACGTACTGGCGGCAGATGTCGAAGGTATGCTGGCCAACCTGGGCCACCGCCACGCCGTCGGCAAACAACCCTACCTGCGGCAGCACCACCCGCTCACCAGCGGCCATGGCGGCCTGCAGGCAATTGGAATCGTCCGGTTCAACGCCAATCACCTTGATTTCCGGGCGCAGGTACTTCACGTAGGCGGCGATGCCGGCGATCAGACCGCCGCCGCCGACCGGCACGAAAATGGCGTCCAGCCGACCAGGGTGCTGGCGCAGGATTTCCATGGCCACGGTGCCCTGGCCCGCGATGGTGTGCGGATCATCGTAGGGATGGATGTAGACGAAGCCTTTTTCATCGACCAGTTTCAGCGAATACGCCAATGCCTCGGGGAACGAGTCACCGTGAAGGACCACTTTGCCGCCGCGCGAGCGCACACCTTCGATCTTGATTTCAGGTGTGGTCTTGGGCATCACGATGGTGGCCTTGATGCCCATTTCCCGCGCAGCAAGGGCCAGCCCCTGGGCATGGTTGCCTGCCGACGCGGTGACCACACCGCGAGCCAGCTCTTCTGCGGTCAACTGCGCCAGCTTGTTGTAGGCCCCGCGGATCTTGAACGAGAACACCGGCTGCAGGTCCTCGCGCTTGAGCAGAATCTGGTTGCCCAGGCGTTTGCTCAACTGCCCGGCGCTGTGCAAGGGGGTTTCGACGGCAACGTCATAGACGCGCGAGGTGAGGATCTTCTTGACGTACTGTTCGAGCATCGGGAAAGCATCACTGGCCGCGGGACAAGGGCTCGGAGTCTACCCCAGCGTTATGTCGGACGACCACAGCCAAGCCGCGCTTGCCGTTATACTGGTCGCCTTTACATCCGCCCTGCCCCCTCTCGGAGCCCGCATGACCCAGGACCAACTCAAACAGGCCGTTGCCCAGGCTGCCGTCGACTTCATTCTGCCCAAGCTCGATGACAAAAGCGTCGTTGGCGTTGGCACCGGTTCGACCGCCAATTTCTTCATCGACGCCCTGGCGCAGCACAAGACGGCCTTCGACGGCGCGGTCGCCAGCTCCGAAGCCACGGCCCAGCGTCTCAAGGGGCATGGCATCCCGGTCTACGAGCTCAACAGCGTCAGCGAGCTGGAGTTCTATGTGGACGGCGCCGATGAAAGCGACGAGCACCTGAACCTGATCAAGGGGGGTGGCGCGGCCCTGACTCGGGAAAAGATCGTTGCCGCCGTGGCCAAGACGTTCATCTGCATCGCCGATGGCAGCAAGCTGGTACCGGTTCTGGGCAACTTCCCGTTGCCGGTGGAGGTGATCCCGATGGCGCGCAGCCACGTCGCTCGCCAGTTGGTCAAGCTGGGCGGTGACCCGGTCTACCGTGAGGGCGTGGTCACGGACAACGGCAACGTGATCCTCGACGTGTATAACCTGCAGATCACCAACCCGGTGGAGCTGGAAGCCCAGATCAATGCCATCGTGGGCGTGGTCACCAATGGCCTGTTCGCCGCACGGCCTGCCGACCTGCTGCTGTTGGGCACTGCCGACGGCGTGAAGAGCCTGAAGGCCGAGTAACCATACAAGCCGGCATGCCCGGGTACGGTTGCGCCGTCCGGGGCTTGCCGAGCGCCGATATGGTCATGGCGCCGGCTGCTTGAATACGTAGAACAGGTTCGGCTCACTGACCATGTAAATGGTCCCGGTCTCGTCCATCGCAATGCCCTCCGCCTGCGGGACTGTCGCTTTGAGCCCCTGGAACCCCTTGCGCAATGACAAGGTGCTCAGTGGCCGCCCTTGCACATCCAGCTCCAGGACCAGGCGTGATTCATCCGACAGCGCCAGCAGGTGCCCACTGCGCTCGTCGAACTGCAGGCTCGACAGGTCGCGCACGAACAGGCGCGAATCGCGCTTTCGGTCCTGGACAACGTTCACGGCATAGGGTTGTTGCGGATCGTCATGAGGAAACCCGTGCACTTCATAGATGAGCATCGGGTCGCGCTCCTTGGCCACGAACAGCCGCTTGCCCACCGAGTCGAAGGCCAGCCCCTCGAAACCCTTGTTACCGTTGAGGCCGATGCCCAAGGTCAATTGCTCGGCCTGGGTAGCGTCCAGGGACAAGGTGTCCTCGGTGAGCCGCACACGGATCAGCCGCTGCTGGCGCTCGTCGGTAATCACGTAGCTGTTGGGACCGATGTACTCCACCGCCTCGGGATCACCGAAACCGTGCAACGCGATGCGCCGCAGGATTCGCCCGTCCAGCGACAGCTCGATCAGCTCCGAGCGGGCGTTGGTCACGGTGAACAGGCTCTTGCGGTCAGGGTCGTAGGTCAGCGCCGAGACATCGTCATCCAGCCCTTCGATCGGCCGCCCCTCGACCACCACCTGATAGCGATTCAAGCCAATGCTTTGCTCCGCCGGCTGCCACCACGTGGTGAGGTTGAACCAGGCACGTTCGAACAGACGAAATTCCTGCCCGACCCAGCCCAGCAACAGCAGGCCTAGAACGACAGGAACCAGTGACAGACGCAGATAACGGTGCATGAAGGCAGACTCGACGGAGGATGGCGAATCTAACCACAAACAACTGAAATAAAGCTTAATGCCATCATTTTAATAGCAAGAAAAACCTAGCCTTTGGTAAAGCGGTAGAACAATGCCGGTTCGCTGACTATGTACAGGGTGCCCTGGTCATCCATTGCCACACCTTCGGCCCGAGGGATGGTGTGCTGCAGGCCATTGAAGCCCCCCAGCAACGTCATGAAGCTGACCTGCTCACCCTGCTCGTCCAGTTCCAGCAGCATGTTGGAGTCGGCAGACAGCGCCAGCAGGTGCCCCGTTCGCGGGTCAATACCCAACGCCGACAGGTTTCGCAGGTCGAGCGAATCACTGGGCAGCGGCGTTTTCTCGCCCGTCACTTGGCCTTGCCCATTGGACTTCCATTCGTAAAGGCGCGGCGGCCGCTCCTCGCCGATGACCAGCCGCTGCTTCGACGCATCCCACACCACGGCCTCATAGCCCTTGTTTCCGTTTGGCGACTCCCCTAGGTCGTGGCTGGGGAAGTCCGCATGGTTGAGCACGGTAGTGGTGGCATCGACTTTCACCACCGTCAGGTCATGCAGCCGCTCGTCCGTGATTGCCAGGTAGCCGCCGTCCATGACCGTGACGCCTTCCGGGTTTGCCCAGCCATTAAGGGGAATGTTGCGCAGTACGTCGCCGTCCAGGTTCAGCTCGGTGAGGAAGGGTTGCTTGCCCATGACGGCGAATAGCGTACGCGTACTGGGGTTGTACGCGAGGTCCGATGCCTCGTAGTCGGCCATTGCCGGCAAGGGCTTGGCATCGATATCCACCGTGTAGTCCGGCAGCCACACGCTTTCACTGCGCTCGGCCGTGCTTTCGAAACCTTCCTTGATCCACAACGCTGCCCGATTGTCCCAATGCATGGCGAAGGCCACGCCATAGGTAATCACCACGCCCACGGCCAAGCCGAACGGCCAGCGCAGGTAGAACGGGCGCTTGAAGGAGGCAGGGGCGTTTGATTGCATCGAGGCGTCCTGGGGAAAGAAGCAAAGGTCTGCGCATTATCCAGAAGACGTGTGAAAAAACAGTCAACCCGCCCGGGCATTCGCAGATGACGCGGAGGTGGGCCGCCTGACCGCTGCCGTGGCCAAGGCGGATCATCCGCGAAAAGCCGAGTGGGTAGCGGCTTAGAGCACCCGGCTCTCGAAGCGGCTAATCCCTGGCAGCTCCAGAACCACGTCATCGCCCACGTTGAAGGGGCCTACGCCTGCTGGGGTGCCGGTCAGGATGACGTCGCCGGCCTGCAGCGAAAACTGCGCAGCCATGTGCTGGATCATCGGCACGATCGGGTTGAGCATCATTGCACTGGAGCCGTCCTGGCGGACTTCGCCGTTTACCGTCAGGCGCACCGGGATGGCCGTGATGTCTTCGAAGCTGGCGGCAGACACGAAGGGCGGCAACACGCAGGCGCCGTCGAAACACTTGGCCAACTCCCAAGGCAAGCCCTTTTCCTTGAGCTTGGCCTGCACGTCCCGCAGGGTCAGGTCCAAGGCCGGCGCGAAGCCGGAAATGGCATCGAGCACCTCTTCCTGGCTCGGCCGCGTGGACAGTGACTTGCCCAGCAATACCGCGATTTCCACCTCGTAATGCACCGACCCTCGGTCGGCAGGAATCTTGAACCCGCCCTCGGCCGGCACCACGCAACTGCCCGGTTTGATGAACAGGAGGGGTTCGGTCGGAATGGGATTGTCCAGCTCCTTGGCATGTTCGGCGTAGTTACGCCCGATGCATACCACCTTGCCCAGTGGAAAATGAATGCGCGTGCCGTCTGCATACTGGTGCTGGTAGTTCATGGCCACTCCTCTGGATACCGCTTTTTATTCAGGTGCGAAGATCTTACCCGGATTCATGATGCCCGCAGGGTCGAACACCGCCTTGATCGCCTTCATGCAGGCGATTTCTTCAGGGGAACGGCTGTAGCCCAGATAGTCGCGCTTGGTCATGCCCACACCGTGCTCGGCGGAGATCGAACCGTCGTAGCGCTGGACGATCTCGAACACCCACTTATTGACCTCGGTGCAGGATGCGAAGAAGTCATCCTTGCTCATGTGCTCGGGTTTGAGGATGTTCAGGTGCAGGTTGCCGTCGCCGATATGCCCGTACCAGATCACCTCGTAGTGCGGGTAATGCGCCTGGACGACGGCGTCGATGTCGCGCAGGAAGGCCGGCACTTTCGAGACGGTCACGGAAATGTCGTTCTTGTACGGCGTCCAGTGCGAAATGGTTTCGGACAGGTATTCGCGTAGCTTCCACAAATTCTTCAGCTGCGTCTGGCTCTGGCTCATCACGCCATCGAGCACCCAACCTTGCTCGACACAGTGTTCGAAGGTGGCCAAGGCTTCGTTGGCCACCGCTTCGGTGCCGGCCTCGAACTCCAGCAAGGCATAGAACGGGCATGGCGTTTCGAAGGGCGCAGGCACGTCACCGCGCGCCAGGATCTTGGCCAGGCCCTTGTCGGAGAAAAACTCGAACGCCGTCAGGTCCAATTTGCCCTGAAACGCGTGAAGTACCGGCATGATCGAGTCGAAATCAGGCGTGCCCAACACCATGGCGGTGAGGTTGCGCGGTGCACGGTCCAGGCGCAGGGTGGCCTCGACCACGAACCCCAGCGTACCTTCGGCGCCAATGAACAGCTGGCGCAGGTCGTAGCCGGTGGCGTTCTTGATCAGGCCCTTGTTCAATTCCAGCAACTCGCCGCTGCCGGTGACCACCTTGAGGCCCGCGACCCAGTTGCGGGTCATGCCGTAGCGGATCACCTTGATGCCACCGGCATTGGTACCGATGTTGCCGCCTATCTGGCTGGAGCCACTGGAGGCAAAGTCCACTGGGTAATACAGGCCCTGCTCCTCGGCGAACGCCTGCACCTGCTGGGTAATGACCCCTGGCTGGCAGACCACGGTGCGGTCGAAGGCGTTGAAATCCAGGATGCGGTTCATGTAATCGAAGGCGACGACCACCTCCCCGCTGGCGGCCACGGCGCCCGCGGACAATCCGGTACGCCCCCCGGAAGGCACGAGCGCCACACGATGGGCATTGGCCCAGCGCACGATGGCCTGCACCTGTTCGATCGTCCGGGGCAGGACGATGACGCTGGGCGCAGGCGGGTAATGGCGCGTCCAGTCCTTGCCATAGGCTTGCAGGGACTCGGGGTCGGTCAACACCTTGCCGGGGTCGACCAGGGTCATCAACTCATCCAATGCAGCGGGCTGGGTCATCGCCTGAACTCTCGCTTTATTCATGGTCACCCTGAGCACTCTTCACCTGTCGGGATAAGCTCAGATTGTGTCGCGTATGCTAGCATAGCGCCCCCGCTGTTCATGCTAGAGCTGCCCACGGGCGCCTGGCATCACCCTCGCCACTTTTCTCCGGGATACAGGTTTACGCAGATGAGCAAGACTTCTCTCGACAAGAGCAAGATCCGGTTCCTTCTTCTTGAAGGTGTACACCAGAACGCGGTCGATACCCTGACGGCTGCCGGCTACACCAACATCGAATACCTCACTGGTTCGTTGCCCGAAGCAGAGTTGAAGGAAAAGATCGCCGACGCCCATTTCATCGGCATCCGCTCACGCACCCAGTTGACCGAAGAAATCTTCGACTGCGCCAAGAAACTGGTCGCCGTCGGTTGCTTCTGCATCGGTACCAACCAGGTTGACCTGGAAGCGGCCCGTCAGCGCGGTATCGCGGTGTTCAACGCGCCGTACTCCAACACCCGTTCGGTAGCCGAGCTGGTACTGGCCGAAGCCATTCTGCTGCTGCGCGGCATTCCGGAAAAAAATGCCTCGTGCCATCGTGGCGGCTGGATCAAGAGCGCAGCCAACTCCTTCGAGATTCGCGGCAAGAAACTGGGCATCGTCGGTTACGGCTCCATCGGTACCCAACTGTCTGTACTGGCCGAAAGCCTGGGCATGCAGGTGTACTTCTTCGATCCGCTGACCAAGCTGCCGCTGGGCAATGCTGTCCAGGTGACCAACCTGCACGAATTGCTCGGCTTGGCCGATATCGTCTCGCTGCATGTGCCTGAGCTGCCATCTACCCAGTGGATGATCGGCGAGAAGGAAATCCGAGCGATGAAGAAGGGCTCCATCCTGATCAACGCTGCCCGCGGTACCGTGGTCGAACTTGATCACCTGGCTGCAGCCATCAAGGACAAGCACCTGATCGGCGCTGCCATCGACGTGTTCCCGGTCGAGCCACGCTCCAACGATGAAGAGTTCGAAAGCCCGCTGCGCGGCCTGGACAACGTGATCCTGACGCCGCACATCGGCGGTTCCACTGCCGAGGCTCAGGCCAACATCGGCCTGGAAGTGGCCGAAAAGCTGGTCAAGTACAGCGACAACGGCACCTCCGTGTCGTCGGTCAACTTCCCGGAAGTGGCCCTGCCTGCTCACCCTGGCAAGCACCGCCTGCTGCACATCCACGAAAACATCCCGGGTGTTCTCAGCGAAATCAACAAGGTATTTGCCGAAAACGGCATTAACATCTCGGGTCAGTTCCTGCAGACCAACGAGAAAGTGGGCTATGTGGTGATCGACGTCGACGCCGAATACTCGGACCTTGCGCAGGAGAAGCTGCAACAGGTCAAGGGCACCATCCGCTCGCGCGTACTGTTCTAACACGCGGCCAGCGTGAATCGAGGGAGGCCCAGGTGGCCTCCCTTTTCGTTATGGGGCCACCACAGCGGCGGACGGCGAGCACAAAAAAACCAGGCTGCACGTCAAACGATGCCGCGACTTCAAGGTCATAGGCTGCGCTCGACCATGGCGAGGAATAAAGCCGTGGCGACGGTTATTCATTCGCTAAACGAAAAGGGGCATTCATGCGTTCGACCATAGGGGTACTGCTGGCAGTACTGATCAGCCCATTGGCTCAGGCAGAGCTGATGGACGAAATCGCCGATCGCGGTGAACTGCGCATCGCTGTGCAGAGTGACAACGCACCATACGCCTTCAAGCAGGATGACCACCTGACAGGGTTCGATGTGGAGTTCGGCCAGGCCCTGGCCTCGGAGCTCGACCTGCGCGTGGAGTTCGTCGAAGCACCCGAGGCGCAAACCCTGCCCGGCGTTGAAAGTGGTAAATACGACATCGCGTTGCTGCCTGTCACGGCAATACCGCAAGGCGATAGCCCGCTCGACACCAGCCAGCCTTTTGGCAAGCAACAGCTGGTGGTGCCGTTCCAGAAGGACAACCCAGCCTTCGAAAGCGCCGTGAACAACGCGCTGCAACGCCTGAAGGACAGCGGGCGTACGGCCGAACTGGAACACAAGTGGCTTGCCGACGAGCAGCAGGCCGCAGCGACTCGGTAGCGTGCCGCAGTCAACCGTGGCAGGTGCTGATCAGCATGCTCGCCCGCTCAGAAGGGATCATTGCCACGGCGCCTGAACCAGCCAGTCAATGACAGGCGCTCGCGACCGGCCGGCAGCACCTCATGAGGGACTTCGCCGGACAGGAAGACCACCAGGCACCCCGCGACGGGCTGAACATCGTGCTCCACCCCATCGGCCAGGAACATGCGCAACTGTCCCCCGTCTGCGGGCGTCCAGTCTTCGTTCAGGTAGAACACGGCCGAAACCATGCGCCGGTCGTCATCGCGAAAACGGTCCAGATGCCGTTTGTAGAAGGCGCCGGGTGGGTAAAGCGCAAAGTGGCATTCGAAGTCTTCCAGGCCCAGGAAGAGCCCTTGGTTGATTGCCAGGCGCAGTTGGTCCATGGCTGCCAGGTACTGGTCGCAGGCGTGCGCCTGGCCTGGATCGATCCACTGGATCTGATCCCCACGGATGGCCTCGCGCACCTCTTGGGAAGGCCCCCGTCCAATCCCTGCGGGGTTGAGCTCCCCTTCGGCATAACGGCGTCGGCATTCGTTTGCCAGCGCGCCGACCAGGTCCGCCGGCAGGAACAGTGCCTGCTGGGACCAGCCATGGGTGGCCAAATCGTCGACGACGGCCGCAAGCATTGGGTGTTGGGGGGAAATGTGCATGGCGCATCATATCCATTCGCCCCGTCGGCGCACAGCGCCACTTGGCTGAGAAGCGCGTGGATATCTCGACAAACCGGCGCTGCCCCACAGACAATAGCCCTCTGCCGACAGGAGTCCTGAATGCGCCGTCTGTTTTCCCTGATTCTGCTGATGAGCTGCACGTTGCCTGTCTGGGCAGATAGCCTGGATCAGCTGTACAAGACCGCTGGCTGGCCCGAGCAACGCGCCCATTTCACCGACGCCTTGAACGCCGCCCAGCAGCGCTACCGCAACAGCTTGCCACCTGCCGTTTACCAGGCGCTGGTGAGCAACAGCAACCAGCGCTTCCAGGCCCAGGCCGTGGACCGCCGTGCACTGGCGCAACTGCGCTCGGCACTGCCCAATCCATCACCGGCGCTGGCCTTTTTCCAGTCGCCGCTAGGGCGCAAGATCGTCGCGGCCGAATTGCGGGCTACCCGCAAGGATGAGTTGGCCAAGAACGCCGATGGGCTCCCGAAGATTCAGGCCAGCGATGATCGCATGCTGATCATTGGGCACCTGGCCCAGGCGCTACCCGCCCGTGAGGCAGGGGCCGAGGTGAGCCTTGCCATTGCCGGCATGGCTGCCGACAGCCTGAGCTCGATGATTCCGGGGTTGTTGGGCGGTGGGCAGGCCCAAGGTCTGCTCGACGGCCAGCGCCAACGCCTTATGAAGCAGATCGGCCAGGACCTGAACAACACCCTGCTGTATGTATACCGTGACCTCACGGACGCAGAACTCGAAGCGTTTGCAACCTTTGCCGAATCCAACGACGGCAAAGCCTACTATCGAGCTGCGCTGGCAGCCATTCGCGCCGGCCTGGCGGTTGGCCAAAGTACCGGCGAGCTGAATTGATCAACCCAAGTGCTGGTCGATGAAGTCGAAATAGCGCTGTCGAATGGCAGGCAGTTCGTTGGCAAGATGATGTCGGGCCCCGGGTAGCATCATGACCTGCGGCTGCGCGAACTTAGCCCTCAGCACCTGAAGGTTGTAAGGCCAGTCGACCGTGCCATCGGCCTCTCCTTGCACAATCAAGGGCTGCCGGGTACTGACGGGCGCCGCCTCGATGCGTGTGATCCAATCGATCAGTGCGCCAACCCATGCCGTTGGTAGCCGCCTGGGCTGAAGCGGATCAGCTTCAAGAAACGGTAGAAATGCAGGGTCTGTGCTGTTTTCGGTGAAACGCCGCTCGATGCCGTTCACGAAGTGGCGCAACACGTGATAGCTGAGCTTCGACCAGCGCCAGGCACAGGGGCGTACCAATGGGGCAAGCAGCAATACCTGCCCATCGATGGGGCTTGTCTGTGGGTTGTGCAGCAGGTGATCCACGGCAATGGCCCCACCTGTGCTCTGCCCGCACAGGTGCCATGGATGAGGCAGCTGCAAGCTGCGCGTCTGTTCGAACAGGCACTCAAGTACCTGCTGGTAGATCGCGAAATCATCGATGCTGGCGCGTTCGCCGCTAGACAGGCCGTGGCCGGGTAAATCGCAGCTGACAACGGCATAACCGCGCTTCAATGCCCATGCCACCAGATGCCTGTACAAGCCCATGTGGTCGTAGTACCCGTGCAACAGCAGCAAGGTAGCCTTGGGCTGCTGTGGACACCACACCTGCGCAACCACCTCGAATCCGGCAACCGCAAACTGCCCAAGCCAGCTGTGGACAGGCAGATCGAGCCCATAGAAGCGTTGGTAGGCCTTCGCATGGGTGCACAGCGGATTACGCGCATTCAGCGGGGCCAGGCTTGTGCGCAGGAGGTCTGGATGGAAGCTTGCAGGCATTTTGGTGGGTCCGGCGTGAAGCAAGTATTGACCTGAGATATTCAGCTCATCGACGCGCCGTGGCAAGCTGGCCGTACCAGCAACCCACCTCCCACTGCCCGTGGGAGCAGCAATCGGCCTTTCATGAACCTGCGAACTCTCAAATGGCTGAGCATGATGCTCGGCGTCGTGGCCGGGACGGTCATCATCTGGCAGGCGTACACGACCTTCCAGGTCCGCTATTTACGCCCGTTCGACAACCAGGCCACGTTGTTCGACGGCTCGCACTTACAGCTACCTACCGAACTGGCCGGCCCCGGACCCGTGCGGGTCGTGCATTTCTGGGACCCAGCCTGCCCGTGTAACGTTGGCAACCAACAGCACCTGGCCGACCTGATGAAGCAGTTCACGAACCGGGGCGTCAGCTTTCACGTCTTGCACAAACCCGGCACACGGGGCTATCTGCCGGACGACCTTGCTGCGCTGGAACCACTAAGCAACCTGCCTGGCAGTGAACATATGCCAGCGTCGCCCGCGGTAGCCATCTGGGATCGCCAAGGGCACCTGGCCTACTTCGGCCCGTACAGCGAAGGCGCGGTATGCAACGCTGCCAACAGCTTCATCGAGCCCATACTCACCGCGCTGCTCGACGGCCGCCCTGTCAGCGCCTCCAACACCCTGGCGATCGGCTGTTACTGCCCCTGGGCAGACTGATGTATGCGAGCAGGGTTGCCCACCACCGTCGCCCCTGCCGGAACATCCCGGGTAACGACACTGCCTGCGCCGACCACTGCATCATCACCGATGCACACCCCTGGAAGAATGATGGCACCGCCACCAATCCACACGTTATTGCCAATGCTGACCGGCCGCCCACTCTCAAGGCCCGTGCGCCGCAGCTGCGGGTCGAGCGGGTGGTCGGCCGTGTAGATCTGCACATTGGGGCCGATCTGGCAGTCCTCGCCGATGTGCACAGGCAGCACGTCAAGGATCACGCAATTGAAGTTCATGAACGTATTGCGGCCCACGCTGATGTTGTATCCATAGTCGCAATAGAAAGGGGCACGCAGCACCACACCCTCACCCGCATGGCCGAGGTGCCCTGCCAGCAATGCATGCCGCGCCTGGGCCGTCAGCTCCACGCTGTTGTTGTAGCGGTGCATCCAGTGTTTGTTGGCCGCCTGTTCGGCTTGCAACTCGGGGCACGTGGCGTGATACAGCTCGCCTGTCAGCATTTTCTGTTTTTCGCTTTTGGACATGGAAACTCCTGGCGGCTCGTTATGCTACTGATCGTCAGACCTCACGATGAACCAGACTTCCCAACGCGTCGCATGAAAACGGCGTGCTGCTCAACCCCGCAGCGGCTGTGCAGCGCGCTATCAGAACCCGCCGATGGCAACGCGTTTGCTAAAGGATACGTTCTGGTGTGCATCCACTAATCAGACAAGCGCATGTAACGAGCAGGCCTACGCGCTTACTGCATGCATTTTTTCTCAAGAGAAATGACCTATGCATAAAAGATTCATGGAAATCGATGGCGCACGGCTGAGCTACATCGACCAGGGCCAAGGTTTTCCAGTACTCCTTGGCCACAGCTATTTGTGGTCAGCTGACATGTGGAGTGAGCAGCTCGACGCGCTGTCCCGGCATTTTCGAGTCATCATTCCAGAGCTCTGGGGGCACGGCGACTCCGATGCTCCGCCGGTTACGACCAGAACCACCTCTGATCTGGCGCGTCAGCACATTCAATTGCTCGACAAGCTGGGGATTGAACGCTGCCACCTGGTGGGGCTATCGGTCGGGGGGATGTGGGGGGCACTGCTGGCCGCCGAGCATCCCGAGCGGGTTGACCGCCTGGTGCTGATGGATACCTACCTGGGCGCAGAGCCGGACGCCACCAAACGCAAGTATTTCGCCTTGTTGAATGCTGCGTCTGCCGCAGGTGCGTTCGACGATGAGCTGCTGGACGTCATCGTACCCATCTTCTTTCATCCCGGCGGCCATACAGTGCCAGCACTGCGTGAACGGTTTCGAGCAACATTGAGGGCCACGTCCGCCGACACTATCCGCGACAGCTATGACCCAATGGGCCGCATCATATTTGGCCGAGCGGACGCACTGGCGCAATTAGGGGGCCTTTGTAGCGAACGAACCATCGTGGTGTGTGGCGACCAGGACATCCCCAGGCCACCGGCTGAAGCCAACGAGATGGCGCAGATCATCAATTGCCTGGCCGCTCAGATCCCCGTTGCGGGGCATATCTCGTGCCTGGAAAACCCTGAGGTGGTGAACCAGTTTCTCTTGAATTGGCTACCGCGACACTGCTGAAGCCTGCTGGCCTGTTTCAAGCAGCTGACCATTCTTGCAACGCGGTAACCTGAGCCCAATAGGGTTGGGCTCAGGTGGAGACGCCCTCAGGTCGCGATTGGAAACCACCCGAAGGCAGCCGGTGCATCAGAATGCAGGCAGCACGGCACCTTGGTATTTCTTGGCGATGAATGCCTTCACTTCAGGGCTGGTCAAGGCTTTGGCCAGCTTCTGAATGGCATCGCTGTCCTTGTTGTCAGGACGCGCCACGAGGAAGTTGACGTAAGGCGAGTCGCTGCCTTCGATGACCAAGGCATCCTTGGCAGGATTCAGGCCGGCTTCCAGCGCGTAGTTGGTATTGATCATGTCCAGGTCGACCTGATCCAGCACGCGCGGCAACATGGCCGACTCCAGCTCGCGAAACTTCAGGTTTTTCGGGTTCTCGGCGATGTCTTTCGGGGTGGCCAGGGCGTTCTTCGGGTCCTTGAGGGTGATCAGCCCCGCCTTCTGCAAGAGCAGCAGTGCGCGGCCGCTGTTGCTGCCCTCGTTAGGAATGGCAACGGTTGAGCCTTCCTTGAGCTCATCCAGGCTTTTGACCTTCTTCGAGTAGCCACCAAACGGCTCGACATGCACGCCGATCACGGTCTCAAGGTGCGTACCCTTGCCCTCGTTGAAGCTCTGCAGGTACGGGAGGGTCTGGAAGTAGTTGGCATCCAGCCGCTTCTGGTCAACCTGCACGTTGGGTTGCACGTAGTCGGTGAATACCTTGATCTGCAAGTCGACACCTTCTTTGGCCAACGTCGGCTTGATCAGCTCCAAGATCTCGGCATGGGGCACCGGCGTTGCGGCAACCACCAGTTTTTCGGCGGCGGCGACCAGGCCGCTAAAGGACAGGGCGGCAGCCAGGGCAGTGGTCAGCAGGGTCTTCTTCATGGTGATCCTTGTTCTGCATCTGAGCCATCGAAGATGGCAAATGGGGCGCCCAACGCAATGCGATGACGGGCGTGAAGCGGACAATACCGATAATTTTTATTCCCGAACAATATCTTTTATTTCGTTGCTTATTCCAAAACCAAAATGCCACCAGCGTGTTTGCTTATGAGCTGCCTCTAGCGTGGAACGTCGGGCAGGTCCAGGTCTTCGGGCAGGATTTCCGGTCCATCACTGACCAGCAGGGCGAAGTGGATGACGTTTTCCAGCTCACGGGTATTGCCGGTCCAAGGATGCTGCTCGAGCAGGCTCTGTGCAGCCTCGCTTATCAACGGCACGGGCCGCTGCAAACGCCCGCTGTAGATGCCAACGAAGTATTCCGCCAACGCAAGGATGTCCCCCGGCCGCTCGCGCAGCGGCGGCAATTCAAGGGCGCCCTCGCGCAAATATTGATACAACCGCTCGCTGAAGCGCCCTGCCTTCACCACCCGCGCCAGGTCAATGCTCGTGGCCGCCACCAGTCGTACATCCACCGGCTGCGCCTGGTGTGCGCCTACGCGGGTGACTTCGCGGTTTTCCAGTGCTGCCAGCAGCTTGGTCTGAATGGCCTGTGGCAAGTCGGCGATCTCGTCCAGGTAAAGCGTGCCGCCGTTGGCCGATCCGAACCAGCCAGCGCGGCTGCTGGCAGTGCCGCCATGGCTACCGGCGCTATAACCGAACAGCTCTGCATCGGCATAGGTTGGGCTGATGGCGGCGCAGTTGACCGACACGAACAGGCCGGTGCGGTCGCTGGCGCGGTGAATCTGGCGGGCCAGCAACTCCTTGCCGGTGCCGGTTTCGCCTCGGATCAGCACCGGCAGCG
Source organism: Pseudomonas sp. I3-I5 (assembly GCF_022699445.1). Taxonomy (NCBI): domain Bacteria; kingdom Pseudomonadati; phylum Pseudomonadota; class Gammaproteobacteria; order Pseudomonadales; family Pseudomonadaceae; genus Pseudomonas; species Pseudomonas sp. I3-I5. The sequence goes on from NZ_CP093940.1 coordinate 4,460,876, forward strand.
GCAGCGGCGCCAGGTGCTCCAGCTCCGTGCGCAATCGCTGGGAACGCGGGTCGATGAAGACCAGCGCCTTGGCGCGAATGCTCAGCGGGCTCTTGTCGAGTTCGGGGAATGTCAGCAATGGCTGGCCGAAGGGGTTCTGATACGTCATGACGAGCTCCCGCCCCTGGCCTGCGGCGGCCGGGCGTGTGACGGATGGAAACGGACGCCGTTCAGGCGCGGCGCAGCGCGCGTTGTTCGATGCGGCCTTGCAGGCGATACAGGTAGGCGAACCCCTGCTCCCAGCATTCATGGCCGGATTTCACGTTGATGTGGCCGGCGCCGGTCAGAAGCCCTGCTTCTGCACCCCACTGCTGGGCCATGTGCAAGGCGCGCGGGACGCTGACAGCGGGATCGTTGTCCGAGCTGACCACCTGACTCGGAAAGGGAAGCGGCGCCTGCGGGATGGGCGAAAAATTGCGCAGCGCCGGCGCGCACCCTGGTCGCTCGACATCCGCCGGCGCCACCAACAAGGCGCCACGCACGCGACCGAGCAGAGCGGCAGCGGCCTGTTCGGCCCAATGCGCCACCGTGATGCAGCCCAGGCTATGGGCAATCAGGATCACCGGGCCGGGCTCGGCAGCGATGGCGGTATCCAGCGCCTTCACCCAGTCCTGGCAGAGCGGTGTCAGCCAATCGCGCTGCTCCACGCGTGCGCTGTTGGGCAGCGTACGCTGCCAGTGGCTTTGCCAATGATTGTCCGGCGATCCCTGCCAGCCTGGGATGATCAGGTAGCGAACTGATTCGTTACGCATGAAGTGGGTCTCCAGTAGCTTGCGTGCTTGGAAACCCAGTATAAGGTGGCCTATATATACTTAAAGGAATAAAAAGAAATTTGTTTATAACCTTTAAGTAAATAACCAGCCGACGTGACCTTGCGACGCCGCGTTATTCCCATCAACCGTACTGCCTCAAATGGCTGGCAGTTTCTGCCAGACCTTCGGCCGGAAGAACAACGTTTCGCCCCTTGCCAGCCCTGTCAGACTGTCGTGGTCCTTGACCACCTCAGCTTCGATCAGCTCGCTTTGGCCCTCGACTTTCAAGGTCACCCGCGTGGTGGCACCCAACGGGCGAATATCCCGAACTTCGGCGGCATGGTGGCCCTCGGTTTCATGACGCGACAACGACACTTCATGGGGCCGGAACAGCACATGCTGACCCTCGCTCAAGGCCAGGCGGTTGGAATCCCCCAGGAAGTGGTAGACGAAATCGTTGGCGGGTTGTTCGTACACTTCGCCCGGCGAGCCGATCTGCTCGATCACGCCCTTGTTCATGACCACGATCCGGTCAGCCACTTCCATGGCCTCTTCCTGGTCATGGGTCACGAATACCGAGGTCAGGTTGATATCTTCGTGCAAGCGGGCCAGCCAGCGGCGCAGCTCCTTTCGCACCTTGGCGTCCAGTGCGCCGAAGGGTTCGTCCAGCAGCAGCACCTTGGGCTCCACGGCCAGCGCGCGGGCAAGGGCGATACGCTGACGCTGACCACCGGACAATTGCTCCGGGTAGCGATCGGACAGCCAGTCGAGCTGCACCATGTTCAGCAGCTCGTGCACTTTATGGGCAATGCTGCTTTCGCTCGGGCGCTCACCCTTGGGCTTCATGCGCAGGCCGAAGGCGACGTTGTCGAATACGGTCATGTGCCTGAACAGCGCGTAGTGCTGGAATACGAATCCGACGTTGCGATCACGAACGTCATGGCCAGATACGTCCTCGCCATGGAATACGATATTGCCCTGATCAGGTGTTTCCAGGCCGGCGATGATGCGCAGCAGCGTGGTCTTGCCGCAGCCGGATGGGCCCAGCAGCGCTACCAGCTCACCGCTGTTGATGTCCAGGTTGATATCATCGAGCGCCTGGAAACTGTTGAAACGCTTGCTGACGTTACGAACTTCGATCGACATGAATCATTCCTCCGCAGCGCTATGGCGCAGACGGTTAATACGGTTCTCGCTCCACTGCTTGAGCAGCAGGATGAAGAGCGCCAGGATCAGCAACAGGCTGGCCACGCTGAAGGCCGCCACGTGGTTGTACTCGTTGTAGAGAATTTCCACGTGTAGCGGCAGCGTGTTGGTCACGCCACGAATATGGCCGGAAACGACCGACACCGCGCCGAATTCGCCCATCGCCCGCGCTGTACACAACACCACGCCATAGATAAGGCCCCACTTGATGTTCGGCAGCGTCACATGCCAGAACATCTGCCAGCCATTGGCACCGAGCAACCGGGCAGCTTCTTCTTCCTGGGTGCCTTGTTCCTGCATCAGCGGAATCAGCTCACGGGCTACGAACGGCACCGTCACGAAGATGGTGGCCAGGACGATGCCCGGCAGGGCGAAGACGATCTGGATGTCGTGATCCTGCAGCCAGGGCCCGAACAGGCCCTGGGCACCGAACATGAGCACGTAGACCAGGCCGGCGATCACGGGCGACACCGAGAACGGCAGGTCAATCAGGGTGACCAGAATACTTTTGCCGCGGAAGCTGTACTTGCTCACGCACCATGCCGCACTGACCCCGAACACCAGGTTCAGCGGCACCGAAATGGCAACGGCGAGCAGGGTGAGTTTCAGGGCCGACAACGCGTCGGGTTCGAAGATGGCTTCGAAGAAAGTGCCGAACCCATTCTTCAGGGCCTGGGAAACCACGATGACCAGCGGCAACAGCAGAAACAGTGCAAACACCAGCCAGCCAAGGCCGATGAGTAACCGCCGCGATGTGGCGCTGCCGCGGCGGGCGGCGTTGGCGGCGGCGGTTGCATTCAGGGAAGAACTGGACATGCCGACCTCCTTCAAGGGGTTTCGATGCGGCGCTGCAACAGGTTGATCAGCAGCAGCAGAATGAAGGAAACCACCAGCATCAACACGCCAATGGCGGTAGCGCCGGTGTAGTCGTACTGGTCGAGCTTGACCATGATCAGCAGGGGCAGGATCTCGGTTTTCATCGGCATGTTGCCGGCGATGAAAATGACCGAACCGTACTCACCCACACCACGGGCGAACGCCAGGGCAAAGCCGGTGAGCCAGGCCGGTAGCAAGGCCGGGGCCAGGATGTGGCGAAACACCTGCAGCGGTCTGGCGCCCAGGCAGGCAGCGGCTTCTTCGACCTCGCGCGGGATGTCTGCCAGCACTGGTTGTACCGTGCGCACCACGAACGGCAGGGTGACGAACGTCAGCGCCAGGGTGATGCCCAAGGGGGTATAGGCGATCTTGAAACCCAGGTCGGTCGCGAACTGGCCGACCCAGCCCGCCGGCGCGTACAGCGCGGTGAGCGCGATGCCGGCCACTGCCGTTGGAAGGGCGAAAGGTAAATCGATCATCGCGTCGATGATCTTGCGCCCGGGGAAGGTATAGCGCACCAGCACCCAGGCCAGCAGCGTCCCGATCACACCGTTGATGATCGCGGCAAACAGGGCGGTGCCAAAGCTCAGTTTCAGCGCAGCGATGACCCGCGGCGCGCTGATGATGATCCAGAACTGTTCGAAGGTCAGCTGCGAGGCATGGATGAACATGGCCGCCAGCGGTATCAGCACAATCAGGCTGAGGTACACCAAGGTGTATCCCAGCGTCAGCCCGAAGCCGGGTATGACGGGGGAAATGCGACGTGACATAGAGATCCCTGGTTGAATGCACGTGGCCCGGGAACCATCCCGGGCCGTGGTAGGCGTCCGAATTGTGTGTTGTTCCTTGGCCCTTACTGTGCCTGATAGATCTGGTCGAACACACCGCCATCATTGAAGAATTTTGGCTGGGCGATCTTCCAGCCGCCGAAGTCCTTGTCGATGGTCACCAGGTCCAGCTTGGGGAACTGCTTGCCAAATTCAGCCGCCACCTTCTCGTCACGCGGGCGGTAGAAGTTCTCGGCGGCGATCTTCTGTCCGGCCGGGCTGTAGAGGTGTTTCAGGTACTCGGTAGCGATTTCGGTATTGCCCTTTTTCTCGGCGTTCTTATCGACCACCGCCACGGGCGGCTCGGCCAGAATCGACAGCGACGGCACGACGATGTCGAACTTGTCAGCCCCACCGTCTTCCTTCAACGCCAGGAAGGCTTCGTTCTCCCAGGCCAGCAGCACATCGCCCTGACCGTTGTTGACGAAGGTGATGGTCGATCCGCGGGCGCCGGTGTCCAGGACTGGCACGTGCTTGAACAGTTCCTGCACGTAGGCTTTTGCCTTGTCCTCGCTACCGCCGGTTTTCAGGCCATAGGCCCAGGCGGCGAGGAAGTTCCAGCGCGCGCCCCCGGAAGTCTTGGGGTTCGGGGTAATGACCGACACATCCTTCTTGATCAGGTCGCCCCAGTCCTTGATGCCTTTGGGGTTGCCCTTGCGTACCAGGAATACGATGGTCGAGGTGTAGGGGGTGCTGGCGTCCGGCAAACGCGTCTGCCAGTTTTCCGGCAGGGTCTTGCCGAGCTTGGCGATTTCGTCGATGTCGCCGGCCAAGGCCAGGGTCACCACGTCGGCGCGCAGACCGTCGATCACCGCACGGCCCTGTTTGCCCGAGCCGCCATGGGACTGCTGGATCTTCACCTTATCGCCTGGATGGGCCTGCTGCCAGTGCTTGATGAACTCGGCGTTGTACTGCTGGTACAGCTCACGGGTCGGGTCGTAGGACACGTTCAGCAGTTCGTAATCCTTGGCGATGGCGGAACCGGCAAAAATAGCACTGGCCAGAGCGGCAAGCGCATAACGACGGATGGACATGGTGAAGCTCCCGATTGGCATTTTTCTAGTTCTGGAAGGTGGGGCGTGTTCAGCCGGGCTTGTTGCCAGGCTGCTGCAGGCGGAACTTCTCCTTGCGCTCGATCTGCACCACCTGGGCGTTGTGCACGGTGATTTCCACAGCGCCAAAGCGCAGATCGCGCAGCGCGCTCTGGATCTCACGCAAGATGGTGGCTTCGTCCTGACCGTCGATACTGCGCAGCGATGCACTCATGCTCGTTCTCCTTGGAGTGAGATTGCCGGGCAGAGGTTTGAATGAGGGTTTGCGCCTGGCGTGAGGGCAATAGTAGTGGGGGCGGATTATTCTTAAAAATACTGTTTGGGCATTTTTATATAACCATTTACAAGATTGTCTGGATGCGCTTCCTCAATGGACGTATTAGCGCAGGCCATGCGCTAGTTGACGTGTTTGCGCGTAGAGTCCATCGCCGAAAAGTCGGCTTTTACGCGCAGGGTCGCTGGCTTCCAGGTCGTGGCTTAGGTGTGCAGTTGAGGGGTGCAGGTTCGCCTCGTAGGCGCGGCGTCTGCGGGGCGCCAAAGCGGCCATGATGGGCCGCAGAACGGCCCCGCATGGCAAGCGGCGCGATAGGCGCCTCAACCTTCCTGATGCGGCTCGCGGATCTTGTAGGACGCTACGTAGAGCGCTGGCAAGAACAGCAAGGTGAGCAAGGTTGCCACAATGATGCCGCCAATCATGGCGTACGCCATTGGCCCCCAGAATACTTCGCGAGCAATCGGAATCATGCCCAGGCTGGCAGCCGCAGCTGTCAGCAGGATTGGCCGGCGACGGTGGTTGGTGGCCTCGACCACGGCATCCCATGGTGAATACCCCTGAGCTTCGAATTCATCGATCTGGGTGACCAGAATGACCGAGTTACGAATGATGATGCCCGCCAGCGCCAGGATGCCCAGGATCGCCACGAAGCCCATCGGCGTACCCGTCGGCACCAGCGCCAACACCACACCGATCAGGCCCAACGGCGCGACGCTGATCACCAGGAACAGCTTCTTCACGCTGTGCAACTGGATCATCAGGAACGTGGCCATCAGGAACAGCATCAGCGGGATCACTTTAGCGATGGGCCCCTGTGCCTTGCCGCTCTCCTCCACGGTGCCGCCGGTGGCCACTTCGTAGCCGGTGGGCAACTCGCTGGCGAACTTTTCGATGTCTGGCTTGAGCTGAGCCACCAGGTCCGTAGGCTGAATATCCCCGTTGACCGACGCCTTGAGCGTGATCGTAGGCTTGCGATCGCGCCGCCACACAAGAGGCTGCTCCTGCTCGTAGCGCACCGTGGCGAATGACAGCAAGGGTATCGAAGTGCCGTTGGGTGTAAGTATCTGCAGGTTCTGCAGCGTATCGGGCGAGCCCCGCTCGCTATCCACGGCGCGGGCCACCACGTCGATCAGGTAGATATCATCGTTGACCTGGGTAACGGGCACGCCGGTGACGATGCTGTTCATCACATTGGCCACATCTTCCGAAGAAAGCCCCAACTGGCGGGCCTTGTCCTGGGCAATATCGATGCGCAGCACTTTACCCGGCTCGTTCCAGTCGTAAATCATTTCGCCGATGTTGGGGTTCTTGTCCAACAGGGTCGCCAGCTCGATGGCATGCTTGCGCACCTGCTCGATGTCCTTGCCGCTGACGCGGTACTGGATCGGTCGCCCCACAGGTGGCCCCATCTCCAGCGACTGAACGTTCGAACCGATACCGACGAAGTCCTCTCGCAGACGTTTCTGCAGGCGAGTGATGAGCTCACCGCGCTCTTCCAGGCCTTTGCTGACGATGACCAATTGGGCGTAGTACGGGTTCTGCAGTTGCTGGTCCAGCGGCAGGTAGAAGCGCACCGCACCTTGACCGATATAGGTGCTCCAGTGATCGATGTCTTCGTCATCCTTGAGCGTGGCCTCCAGCTGGTCGACCACCTTGCGGGTTTCCTGAATAGACGCGTTCTGTGGCAGGTTCAGATCGACCAGGATTTCCGGGCGGTCCGAAGCAGGGAAGAACTGGTTCTGCACGAAGCGCATGCAGAACACGGCCAGGGCGAACAGCACCACAGTGCCGATGATGGTCATCCAACGGTGGCGCATGCTCCACAGCAGGCCATGCTCGAAGACCCGGGCTACCCTGCCCGGCTTGTCATCATGGGACTTCACTTTGCGGGCGTTGAGAATGTGCACGCCAAGCACGGGGGCGAAGAACACGGCCACCACCCATGACACCAACAGCGCAACGGCAATGACCGCGAACAGGGTGAAGGTGTATTCACCTGCCGAACTTGCGTTGAGGCCAATCGGTACGAAACCTGCGACAGTCACCAGCGTACCGGTGAGCATTGGGAATGCCGTGGAGGTATAAGCGAAAGTAGCAGCGTCTTCCTTGCTCTCGCCCATCTCCAGGCGCGTGACCATCACCTCCACGGTGATCATGGCGTCATCCACCAGCAGCCCCAGCGCAATAATCAGTGCACCTAGCGAGATACGCTGCATGGTGATGCCGCTGTATTCCATGAATACGAACACCATGGCCAGTACCAGCGGGATCGAGCACGCCACCACCAGGCCTGCACGCACACCCAAGCTGACGAAGCTCACGGCCAGAACAATGATCACCGCTTCGAACAATGCACTGGTGAAGCCACCGACGGCCTTCTCCACCACCGTCGCCTGGTTGGACACCGTGTGCACATCGACGCCTACCGGAAGCTCGTTGGTGATGCGCTGCATGGTTTGCTTGAGCGCCTTGCCAAACTCCTGGATGTTGCCGCCCTTCTGCATGCCGATGGCAAGGCCCAGGGCCGTCTTGCCGTTGTAGCGGAACATCGGCGCAGGCGGGTTGGTGTAGCCGCGTTCGACCTCGGCGATGTCTGCCAAGCGGAAGAAGCGATCGTTGATGCGCAGATTGACGTTCTCAAGGTCCTTTTCCGAGGCGAACTGCCCACTTGTCCGTACGGAGATGCGCTCCGGCCCGGCCTCGATCACGCCCGCTGGCGTCACGCTGTTCTGCGCCTGCAGAGCCTGCATCACCTGACGCTGGTCGATACCCAAGGCGGCGAGCTTGCGGGTGGAGAAGTTCAGGTAGAGCACTTCGTCCTGGATACCGACCATTTCGATCTTGCCGATATTGGGTACTTCGCGGACCTCGGCCCGCGCCTGCTCCACATAATCACGCAGCTGGCGCAGGCTTAGCCCGTCGGCGGTGAAGGCGTAGATGGAACCGAACACATCGCCGAATTCATCGTTGAAGCCGGGGCCCTGCAAGCCCTCGGGGAAATCGCCGCGAATGTCCTGGATCTTCTTGCGGACCTGATACCAGATCTGCGGTATGTCGTCTGCCTTGGTAGTGTCGCGCAGGTAGACGAACACCGTTGATTCACCAGGCCGGGTATAGCTCTTGGTGTAATCGAGCGAATCGAGCTCCTCGAGCTTCTTCTCGATCCGGTCGGTGACCTGCAGCAGCGTTTCTTCCTGGGTAGCGCCAGGCCAGCGGGTCTGGATCACCATGGTCTTGATGGTGAAGGACGGATCCTCCTCACGACCCAGGTTGAAGTACGAAAAGATGCCCATGAGCAAACCGACGAACATCAGGTACCACACGAACGACTGATGCTTGAGCGCCCATTCGGACAGGTTGAAGCTTCCTTTCATTGCGCATCCTCGTCGAAGGTGACCTGCTGGCCAGGCTTGAGGCTATTGACGCCGGCGATCACCACCCGCTCCCCAGGCTGTACGCCTGATGAGACGACGATGCGGTCTTCGTTTCGGTCGATCAGGGTCACGTCGCGCAAGGCGACGGTTTTCTGCTGGGGGTCGACGACCCATACCTGTGTCTTGCCATCGCGCTCCAGCAGCGCGCTGACCGGCAGCTCGCTGCGAGGAGAAACCTGCGAGCTGAGAGTGACGCTGACGGCAGTTCCCAGATGGAACGTTTCAGGGGTGCTGGCCAAGGTCAGCCGCGCACGCCGCGTGCGGGTGGTGGCATCGGCCTTGGGCTCGAGCTCGCGCAGGGTGGCGGTGGTGTTGACGGCGGGGTTGAGCTGCGAGGCGACAGTGAAGGTCAGGTCCGGTGTCAACTGCTCGGCAATGCCGATGGGCAGGTCAATCACCGCTTCCTTCACGTCCGGCCTGGCGAGCGTGACCACAGCCTGCCCAGCGGTGACGGTTTGCCCGGCTTCGGCCTGCCAGTCAGTAATCACCGCCGCATGATCGCTGCGCAGCGTGGTATAGCCCAGCTGGTCACGGGCCTGACTGACCGAGGAACGAGCCTGCTCCAGCGTGGCGCCGGCTGTTTTCAGGTTGGTCTGGGCGATGTCCAACTGGGCCTGAGCACCCACGCCGCGGTCGTACAACTGTTGTTGCCGGCGGGCGTCGGACTGCGCGTTGATCCACTGCGCCTGCACCCTGGCCAGATCGCCTTCGGCAGCGCGCAGCCGATTTTGCTGGTCGGTCGGATCCAGCGTGGCCAACGTATCGCCCGCTTTGACCTGGGCCCCGACGTCCAGCCAGCGGCGAGCGATGCGCCCGCCCACACGAAAGCCCAGGGTACTTTCGTAACGCGCTTCGATCACGCCTGCAAAGCGGCCCAAGCGGGCCTGCAACTGAGGTTGCACCACTACCGACAGCACTGGACGAACCGGCTCCGGCGGCTGCTCTTCCTTGCCGCACCCGACAAGCAAAATACCGGCGCACATCAACGTCAGCCAAGGCTTCATAGCGGGCTCTCCGGCGCTTTGGCGGGTACTTTTTCAACTTTCATACCGGGGTGCAGCAGCTGCCCGCCGGTTACCACGACGACTTCGCCACCGTCGAGACCTTTGCCGATGACCACAGTGCCGGTCAGGTAGCGGCTTACTTCGACTTCCCGCAACTGCACCTTGTCCCCCTCGCCCACGATCCACACGGCGGGTTTCTTCAAGCCTTTGGTCAGTGCCGACCAGGGCAGCTCGACACTCGGCTTGCCCCGCCCTTGGGTGGTCACGGTGACGGGCGCGCCCAACTGCATCGCAGGCGGAACGTCCTGCAATCCGACCTTGACCTGCACCGTGCCGCTTTGAGCCGAGACAGTGGGGGTAATTTCACGCACCGCTCCACGGGCCTGGACCTTCGGATCGTCCAACAGGCTGACCACGACGCTGGCATCACTGGGCGTGCCCGCCAGAAGCGACTCGTACACGTTGAACACCGCATCACGCTCGCCGTCACGGGCCAGGCTGAAGATGGGCATGGTCGCTTGCACCACTTGCCCTACCTCGGCCTGACGCTCGGTGATCACCCCGTCGGCTTCGGAGACCAGCGCGGTATAACTCAATTGCTCGTTTGCGTTGGCCAGTTGAGCTTGCGCAGCCTTCAGCGCGCTTTGATTGCTGCGCAACGAGGCCTGGGCAGCATCATATTCGCTTTGACTGGTATAGCCCTTGGGCAACAGCTTCTGCTGACGAACGAAGGCAGCTTGGGTCTGGGTCACCCGTGCCTGTGCCGCGAACACTTCGGCCTTGGCCGAAGCCACGTTGTTCTGCAAGTCTTTAGGGTCGAGCCGGGCCAGTACCTGCTTGGTCTTTACGTGATCGCCTACATCTACACTGCGCGAAATGAGCTTGCCGCCTACGCGGAATGAGAGGTCCGTCTGCACCCGCGCCTGGATGTCGCCAGTCAGCGTCACCCGGGCTGCGAAATCGGCGGACTGGACATTCTGTACCCCTACACGGGGCAGCGTTTCAGGCAGCTCTTCCTTGCTGCAGCCGGTGAGCATGCCCAGCAGCCCCAAGCCCGTGACCAGTAGCGCACGCGACAACGTCATGGAGGCTCCTTTCTTGCGCGCAAAAGATTCATGCATGCGATTCGCCAAGCAGGCCAGGGTTCCATAATTCTTGCTGTAGACGCCAGACGCCCTGCCCCCTCCAGCCTCGTGGGTGGCTTCGTCAGGCCAGGTGTTGGCAAACCCTGGCAATTCTGTCAGTAGCCCACGCTTTCAAGATCACGATACTGTCGCCTGACGCGAAACTTCCAACCTACCACTGCTTGCAGACGGTCGGTCTTATTCATCCGGGGATGTTGGTATGGACAAATCTGGCAGGGTCCACGCGTTCTATCAAGCCGGCCAACTCGTCACGGAACTGGGTGACGACGTCAAACGCTCGGTGTTCCGAGGTCAGGCACGCTTTCTAGGCCATCTTGCAGGCGATAAGCGGACGCCTTCAGTAAGCGCGGTAGACAGGGGCAACACCGTAATGGCCGAGCCCCACACCAACTGCCTGGCTCGCTTTTCCTACACGCCTTACGGCCAAAGGGCCCGTTTGAATGAACCGGACACGCCATGGGCGTATCACGGTGAGCGACTGGATGCACTATTGGATGGGTATCCACTGGGCAACGGCTATCGACTGTATAGACCGGCACTCATGCGGTTTGGCGCCCCTGACAACCTGAGCCCTTTTGGACAGGGGATGCTCAATGCGTATGCCTACTGCCTGGGTGACCCTGTCAATCAAAGTGATCCATCAGGCCACTTCGCGGTGAGAAGCCTGATCAAGTATGCAAGCTGGATCACAGCCGCTGCGTCCTTAACAGCAGGCACAGCCCTTGCTGTCGTCGGTGCTTCGAAAAATGACGATAACCTTATCGGAGTGGCGATCGGCGTTTATATTGGTGGGTCATCGCTTGTCGCCGCTTTATTCGTCCGGGAAAAATATATGAGTACGCTCAGAGCCGACTCGTCATATGGAGCACGGTTCTCGACTACAGTGGGAGGCAGCGACCGACGAAACGTGCATGACCCTGTACAGAGCTTTTCATCAGCGGATGTGACCTTGGTACCTCCACGTGTCCATACGAATAGAAGATTTGGTGGCTCGCATTTAACAACGCAACCGGTAGTTCCGGCCCCGCCTCCCAGCTATTCGAGTTTAAACCTTCAAGCGCCAGGTCTGGACGAGCTTCCCAGCTATTTGGATCTTTATCCCAACCAGGACTCAACTGGAGGAAGCTTGTCGCACAGGAACAGCCTCCCCCCACATATCGAGCCACAGCGAATTATGAATAGAGTTCGGCGCTTAAGTGTCCAGTGACCTCGCCGTAGCAATTCGTCACAAACGATACGTTTATGCGGCCACATTCAGTTCTCCGCACGGCGCAAGCGTAAGTGTGGAACAGCTGCTCGCTCCAAAAGCGTAACGAGCAGCCATACCTCGATCAGATCGGCGCTACCGGCGCCGGGCGCCGTACCTGAGGCTGCGACGCATTGGCCGCCGCACCTTCTTCAATCGCCTGCTGTATGGCCTTGCGGCGACGCTCTTCGGCACGGCGACTGAAGTACCAGACGAAGAATGTCACCAACGAGACGGACAGCAGAATCAGGCTGGCCACGGCGTTGATCTCAGGTTTCACGCCCAGGCGTACCGCCGAGAACACTTCCATCGGCAACGTGGTCGAGCCTGGCCCGGACACGAAGCTGGCCAATACCAGGTCATCGAGCGACAAGGCGAACGACATCATGCCACCTGCCGCCAGCGAAGGCGCAATCATGGGGATGGTGATCAGGAAGAACACCTTCCAAGGCTTGGCCCCCAGGTCCATGGCCGCCTCTTCGATCGACAGGTCCAGCTCACGCAGCCGGGCCGACACGACGACGGCCACATAGGCCGCGCAGAAGGTGGTGTGGGCAATCCAGATGGTGACAACGCCACGCTCCTGCGGCCAACCGATCAATTGCGCCATGGCCACGAACAGCAGCAGCAGCGACAGACCCGTGATGACTTCAGGCATGACCAACGGTGCAGTGACCAAGCCACCGAACAAGGTACGCCCGCGGAACCGGGTGACCCTGGTGAGTACGAAAGCCGCCATGGTGCCCAACGCGACAGCCGCTACCGCCGTGTAGCAAGCGATTTCCAGCGAGCGCATCACCGAACCGATCAGCTGAGTGTTGTCCAGCAAGCCGACATACCATTTGACCGACCACCCGCCCCACACCGTCACCAACTTGGAGGCGTTGAACGAGTAGATGACCAGAATCACCATCGGCAAGTAGATGAACAGCAAGCCGAACACCAGCATCAGCTTGGAAAAACCGAAGCGCTTCATGCCCTGCCCTCCATTTCCTTGGCCTGGCTGCGGTTGAACAGCAAAATGGGCACGATCAGGATCGCCAGCATCACCACCGCAAGCGCGGAGGCTACCGGCCAGTCACGGTTGTTGAAGAACTCCTGCCACAACACTTTACCGATCATCAGGGTTTCCGGTCCGCCAAGCAGTTCTGGAATCACGAACTCGCCCACCACGGGGATGAACACCAGCATGCAACCGGCGATGATGCCGTTTTTTGACAGCGGCACGGTGATTTTCCAGAAGCTGTTGAAGGTGCTCGACCCCAGGTCGGATGCCGCTTCGAGCAGGCTTGGGTCATGCTTCACCAGGTTGGCGAACAAGGGCAGGATCATGAACGGCAGGTAGGAATAGACCACGCCGATGTACACCGCCAGGTTGGTGTTGAGTATCTGCAGCGGCTGGTCGATCAGCCCGGTCCACATCAAAAAGCCATTGAGCAAACCGTTGTTGCTCAGAATGCCCATCCAGGCATACACGCGGATCAGGATCGCGGTCCAGGTCGGCATCATGATCAGCAGCAGCAGGACGGTCTGGGTTTCCTTCTTGGCGTTGGCGATGGCATAGGCCATCGGGTAGCCGATCAGCAGGCAGAGCAGCGTGCTGATGAACGCCATCTTCAGCGAACCGAGGTAGGCCGAGATATACAGTTCGTCCTCGGTCAGCAAACCGTAGTTGGCCAGGTTGAGCACCAACTGGATCTTGTCCTCGACGTAGCTGTAGATCTCGGTGTACGGCGGGATCGCAACGTCGGCTTCGGCGAAGCTGATCTTCAGGACGATGAAGAACGGCAGCATGAAGAACAGGAACAGCCACACGAAAGGAACACCGATCACCAGGTGCCGCCCTTCAGGGGTGATGCGCCGGAACGCTCGCTTGAGCTTGCGCAGCTTCATGACCGCAGTACCACGCCGCTGTCGTCTTCCCACCATACGAAGACTTCATCGTCCCACGTAGGGCGCGCGCCTTGGCGCTCGGCGTTGGCGACGAAGGACTGCACCACCTTGCCACTGGGTAGCTTCACGTAGAATACCGAATGCCCGCCCAGGTAGGCGATGTCATGGATCTTGCCGCGCGACCAGTTGTACTGGAAATCAGGCTGGACAGTGGTGACCAGCATCTTTTCCGGGCGCAGTGCATAGGTGATGTGCTTGTCCTCCACGGAGGTGGAGACACCGTGCCCGACGTAGATCTTGCGCTCAAGTTCAGGCGAGGCGATCAGGGCGTGGCCTTCGGCATCGTCGATCACCTCGGCATCGAACAGGTTGACGTTGCCGATGAATTCGCAGACCAGGCGGCTGGTCGGGGTTTCGTAAATGTCTACCGGCGAGCCGATCTGAGCGATCCAGCCCAGGTGCATGATGGCAATGCGCTGGGCCATGGTCATGGCTTCTTCCTGGTCGTGGGTCACCATCACGCAGGTCACGCCGACGCGCTCGATGATTTCCACCAGCTCCAGCTGCATCTGCGAACGCAGCTTCTTGTCCAGGGCACCCATCGGCTCGTCCAGCAGCAACAGCTTAGGCCGCTTGGCCAGGGAACGAGCCAAGGCCACGCGCTGGCGCTGGCCACCGGAGAGCTGGTGCGGCTTGCGTTTGGCGTACTGAGTCATGTGCACCAGCTTGAGCATCTCGGCCACGCGGGCGTCGACCTCGGCCTTGGGCAAGCGGTCCTGCTGCAGGCCGAAGGCGATGTTCTGCGCCACGGTCATGTGCGGGAACAGGGCGTAGGACTGGAACATCATGTTGATCGGCCGCTCGTAGGGCGGCATGTCGGTAATGTCCACGCCGTCCAGGAAGATGCGTCCTTCGGTGGGGCGTTCGAAGCCTGCCAGCATGCGCAGCAAGGTCGACTTACCGGAGCCGGAACCCCCAAGCAAGGCGAAGATTTCGCCCTTGCGGATTTCCAGGGACACATCGTCCACCGCTACCGTTTCGTCGAATTTTTTCGTGACCCGGTCGATCTTGACCAGCACCTGCTTGGGTTGCTGGCCACCCTCGAGGGCTTTCTTATAGGCGCCGGAGGCAACTGCCATGAGTGAAACTCCCAACAAGTTTTTTGTGCCCGCGCGGCCTGCCAGGCAGGCCGCGCGGGTGAGGTGGATTACTTGCCCGACTTGACCTTGGTCCAGCTGCGGGTCATCAGGCGCTGCACTTTGGGCGGCAGCTCTGAGTTCACGAACATCTTGTCCAGCACATCCTGCGGTGGATAAACCGCAGCGTCAGTCCTCACGGCCTGGTCCATCAGGTCGCCAGCCTTCGAGTTAGGGTTGGCATAACCGACGTAATCACTGACCTGGGCGATAACCTCAGGTTTCAGCAAATAGTTGATCAAGGCATGCGCCTGCTCCACGTTTTTGGCGTCCTTGGGAATCGCCAGCACGTCGAACCAGAGGTTGCCGCCTTCTTTGGGAATGGCATAAGCCAGGTTCACACCCTTCTTCGCCTCTTCGGCGCGGGCCTTGGCCTGGAACACATCACCCGAGAAACCTGCCGCGACACAGATGTTGCCGTTGGCAAGATCGGTGATGTACTTGGACGAATGGAAATACGTCACGTAGGGGCGTACCGCCAGCAGCTTCTGCTCGGCCTTGGCGTAATCCTTGGGGTTGGTGCTGTTGGGATCCAGGCCCATGTAGTTGAGGACGGCCGGAAGCATTTCGTCCGCCGAGTCGAGGAAGGCCACGCCGCACTTGGACAGCTTCTTCATGTTCTCGGGTTCGAACAGCACCGCCCAGGAGTCGATGGTATCGACGCCAAGCGCCTCTTTGACCTTGTCGACGTTGTACCCGATGCCATTGGTGCCCCACAGGTAAGGCACGGCATACAGGTTACCCGGGTCGTTCTTCTCCAGGCGCTTCATCAACGCAGGTTCAAGGTTCGCGTAATTGGGCAGCAGTGCCTTGTCGAGCTTTTGGAAAGCGCCCGCCTTGATTTGCTTGCCCAGAAAATGGTTGGAGGGCACGACCACGTCGTAGCCGGTCCTGCCGGCCAGCAGCTTGCCTTCCAGGGTTTCGTTGGAATCGAAGACATCCTGCACCGGCTTGATGCCCGTGGCTTTCTCGAAGCCTGCGAGCGTGTCGGGGCCGATATAGTCGGACCAGTTGTAGAAATGCACCGTAGGCGCCGCTTGGACGCTGCATGCCAGCGTCAGGCTCGCTGCAGCCATCACGGCCTTGCGTAATACAGAATTGGACAAGTGGGTGGTCCTCACAATCAGTGTCTGGATAGCGACAATGCTGCCGCACACGCAAAACCGGCGCGCAACTTACCTTCGCAGCTTCGATGCCGCAATGCTCAATTGCCTTTCACTGGTTTCGGACCGGGAATACCCGGTCCGAAAATGCTACATCAGGCTTATTTGCCCGATTTGATCTTGGTCCAGCTGCGGGTAATTACCCGTTGCACTGCTGCTTCAGGGGCGGCAATGGCGTACAGATTCTTTTTCACTTCAGCGGACGGATAGATGCTTGGGTCGCTGGTGATGTCCTTGTCCACAAAGGCGGTCGCGGCCTTGTTGCCGTTGGGGAAGCGCACGGCATTGGTGATTTCGGCCATGACTTGCGGCTGCATCAGGAAGTCCATGAACTTGTAGGCCGCTTCCTTGTGCTCGGCATCCTTGGGCATGGCAACCATGTCATAGAAGGTGCCGGCGCCTTCTTTCGGGATCACGTAGTCCAGCTTGACCTTGTCCCCCGCTTCGTGGGCGCGGGTCTTGGACTGCTCCAGGTCACCCGAGTAGCCGACAGCCAGGCAGATGTTGCCGTTGGCCAGGTCGCCAATGTACTTGGAGGAGTGGAAATAGGTGATCGACGGACGGATCTTGAGGAACAGGTCTTCGGCAGCCTTGAGGTCTTCCTTCTTGGTGCTGTTGGTCGGCAGGCCCAGGTAATGCAGGGCCGCTGGCAACATTTCGGTTGGGGCATCAAGGAAGCTCACGCCACAGCTCTTGAGCTTGGCGATGTTCTCTGGCTTGAAGACCACGTCCCAGGAATCGATCTTGTCCACGCCCAGCGCAGCCTTGACCTTCTCGGGGTTGTAGCCGATGCCGATCGAGCCCCACATGTAGGGGAAGGCATGCTTGTTTTCCGGGTCGCTGGCATCGCCCACGGCCTTGAGCAGATCCTCGTCGAGGTTCTTCCAGTTGGGCAGCTGGGTGCGATCGAGTTCCTGGTAGACGCCCGCCTTGATCTGCTTGGCCAGGAAGTTGTTGGAAGGCACCACGATGTCATAGCCCGACTTACCTGCCAGCAACTTGGCCTCCAGGGTTTCGTTGCTGTCGAACACGTCGTACTTGACCTTGATGCCCGACTCTTTCTCGAACTTGGCGATGGTGTCCGGAGCAATGTAGTCCGACCAGTTGTAGACGTTCAGTACCTTGTCTTCAGCCTGTACAGCCCCGACCACTGCGCCCATCAGCGCAGCGGCCAACAACGTCTTGCCCATATTCTTCATGCGTCATGCTCCAGAGTGTTCGATTAGCCATCCGTTCAGAAGCCGGGTCCCGCAGTACACGCGTGTGGGCGACTGAAGCAGCCGCTAGTCTGGCAAGTTACAAGGCCCGGTTTCAAGGAAACCTGGCCCTTGTAACGACTTAATGTCACATCGCTAGCTGTCAGCGAATCGCCTCGAGTGTCAGGTCCAGGCATTTGCGTGCCTTTTCCACCAGCTCGTCGATCTGCGCCGGGCTGATGACCAGAGGTGGCGCGATGATCATCGTGTCGCCGACGGCCCGCATGATCAGGCCATTGTCGAAGCAGAAATTACGGCAGATCATGCCAGCACCTTTGCCCTCGAAACGGCTGCGTGTCGCCTTGTCCTTCACCAGCTCGATCGCGCCGAGCAGGCCAACACCGCGCACCTCGCCCACCAACGGGTGGTCCTGCAACTCACGCAAACGCTTTTGCAAATACGGTGCCGCTTCGGTGCGCGCTTTCTCGACGATCTGTTCGTCGCGCAGGATGCGCAGGTTTTCCAGGCCTACCGCGGCAGCCACCGGATGCCCGGAATAGGTGAAGCCGTGATTGAAATCCCCGCCTTCGCTAAGCACCTTGGCAACCTTGTCACGCACGATCACACCGCCCATGGGGATGTAACCGGAGGTAAGGCCCTTGGCGATGGTCATCAGGTCGGGCCTGAGGTCATAGAAATCCGAGCCGAACCACTGCCCTGTTCGTCCGAAACCGCAAATGACTTCGTCGGCCACAAAGAGGATGTCGTACCGGGCCAGGATTTCCTTGATCTTCGGCCAGTAGGTGTCTGGCGGGATGATCACGCCACCGGCGCCCTGGATAGGCTCGGCGATGAAGGCGGCGACGTTGTCCTCGCCGACTTCAAGAATTTTCTTTTCCAGTTGCTCCGCAGCCCAGACCCCGAACGCCTCCGGTGTCATGTCACCGCCCTCGCCATACCAGTACGGCTGAGGGATATGCACCACGCCCGGAATGGGCAAGCCGCCTTGCTCGTGCATGCCACTCATGCCGCCCAGGCTGGCACCGGCCACGGTGGAGCCGTGATAGCCGTTGACCCGACCGATCAGGGTCTGCTTGCTCGGCTTGCCCTTGAGTGCCCAGTAATGGCGAACCATGCGCAGCACGGTGTCGTTGCCCTCGGAGCCTGAACTGGTGAAGAACACATGGCTCATGCCCTCGGGCGCCACTTGGGTGATCGCCTTGGCCAACTCCAGCGCCGGAGGATGGGCGGTCTGGAAGAACAGGTTGTAGTAGGGCAGCTCACGCATCTGCCGCTCTGCCGCCTGAACCAGCTCCTCCCGTCCATACCCCACGGCCACGCACCACAGGCCAGCCATGCCGTCGAGAATCTTGTGCCCCTCACTGTCCCACAAATGCACGCCTTGCGCCTTGGTGATGATGCGCGGCCCCTTGTCCTTCAGCTGCTTGTAGTCGCTGAAAGGCGCGAGGTGATGCTCGCCACTGAGGGCTTGCCATTCACGGGTTTGCGGGTTGTTCAGGCTCATGTGGTTCTCCGTTGACGGACGGCCGCGCGTCTGCGGGGCCGAGGTTGATCAAACTGCGAACAGCAGGAATTCACGCTCCCAGGAACTGATGACGCGCTTGAAGTTCTCGTGCTCGGCACGCTTGGTGGCCACGTAACCGGCGATGAATTTCTTGCCCAGGTATTGCTCCAGGGCGCGGCTGATTTCCATGCGTTCCAGGGCGTCTTCGATGGTCAGCGGCAGGCGCAGGTTGCGACGCTCGTAACCCCGGCCCTG
The DNA here is from genome assembly GCF_022699445.1 of Pseudomonas sp. I3-I5. NCBI lineage: Bacteria > Pseudomonadati > Pseudomonadota > Gammaproteobacteria > Pseudomonadales > Pseudomonadaceae > Pseudomonas > Pseudomonas sp. I3-I5. The sequence goes on from NZ_CP093940.1 coordinate 4,479,959, forward strand.
GACCGGTGCGCTGGCCTCGATACCTTCGACCATGCCGATGTAGCCACACAGCAGGCTCGCGGCGATGGCCAGATACGGGTTGGCATCCGCACCCGGCAGGCGGTTTTCCACCCGGCGGCTTTGCGGGCCGGCATCCGGGACGCGCAGGCCTACCGTACGGTTTTCCTCGCCCCACTCGACGTTCACTGGCGCCGAGGTATCCGGCAGGAAGCGGCGGAACGAGTTCACGTTGGGCGCAAACAGCGGCAACGCTTCGGGAATGAATTTCTGCAAACCGCCGATGTGGTTCAGGAACAGCGTGCTCATGCTGCCGTCTTCATTGCTGAAGATGTTCTTCCCGGTGGTCACATCGACCACGCTCTGGTGCAGGTGCATCGCACTGCCAGGCTCGCCGGTCATGGGCTTGGCCATGAAGGTGGCTGCCACGTTGTGCTTGAGCGCCGCCTCACGCATGGTGCGCTTGAACACCAGGATCTGGTCGGCCAGGTGCAGGGCATCGCCGTGACGGAAGTTGATTTCCATCTGCGCCGTGCCGTCTTCGTGGATCAGCGTGTCGAGGTCCAACTGCTGCAATTCGCACCAGTCATAGACATCCTCGAACAGCGGGTCGAATTCGTTCGCAGCTTCGATGGAGAAGGACTGGCGCCCGGTTTCAGGCCGGCCCGAACGGCCCACTGGCGGTTGCAGCGGGAAGTCAGGGTCTTCGCTGCGTTTGGTCAGGTAGAACTCCATCTCGGGCGCGACGATGGGCTGCCAGCCCTTGTCGGCGTAAAGCTTGAGCACCTTCTTGAGCACGTTGCGCGGCGACAGCTCTACGGGGTTGCCCTTTTTGTCATAGGTATCGTGGATGACCTGCGCGGTCGGCTCGATGGCCCATGGCACCAGGAACACGGCATTCTCATCAGGCCGGCAGATCATGTCGATGTCTGCAGGGTCCAGCAGCTCGTAATAGATGTCGTCGTCGACATAGTCGCCGGTCACGGTCTGCAGCAACACGCTCTCGGGCAGGCGCATGCCTTTCTCGGCGATGAACTTGTTGGTAGGCGAAATCTTGCCGCGCGTGATGCCGGTCAAGTCGCTGATCAGGCATTCGACTTCGGTGATCTTGTGCTCTTTCAACCAATCGGTGAGCTGGTCGAGGTTGTTACTCATAAATACCTCAGGAGGTAAGGTGGTCCGCGACTTGATTCTGGATGCAGTGGATGGCTAAAGCAAAACCCCCGCGCAGGCGGACGGTGGATACACTGAAATGACGTGTGTCCTAAGTGATTCGTAATGGCAGAAAGAAGCGAAGCGTGGAGATGAGGTGCCATGAAGGCGGGGCCGAACATGCCAGACGTCAATTATTGCGAGCACTGCCGCCATGGGATTGGCAGGCCAGGCTAACGTGACTGAACAGCCTGATTGCACTGCATTGGCAGCGCTTCCAGGTCGCGGCAGGCGGACCATGAGACCCTCGTATTATTCTGTTTTGGGTTGAATCGGAGCTTAGCGCCGTTCATTTTTTTACACAACACCTGCGTAAAAAATAAACGACGCAGTGCTCGCGATAGCGCTTTTCCAGAGAAATAGCGGATAATGCCGTGCCCCGATATGCAGCAAATCTGCCGTAGACGTGCCATTTCAGGGCATCATGGGGTTGGCTTGACATCAGTATGGCTTTTCGATTGACTGGTCCTGCAAGCCCCCCTTGATTGATATTTTTAACAACAAAGGTGTTGCATCATGTCGGTACCCCCGCGTGCCGTTCAGCTTAACGAAGCGAACGCGTTCCTTAAGGAACATCCTGAGGTTCTCTACGTTGACCTTCTGATTGCAGATATGAATGGTGTGGTGCGTGGCAAGCGCATAGAGCGCACCAGCCTCCACAAGGTTTACGAGAAAGGCATCAACCTGCCGGCCTCCCTGTTTGCACTGGATATCAATGGCTCCACCGTCGAAAGCACCGGGCTGGGCCTGGACATCGGCGATGCAGACCGCATCTGCTATCCGATCCCCGACACCCTCTCCAACGAGCCGTGGCAAAAGCGCCCGACTGCCCAGTTGCTGATGACCATGCACGAGCTCGAGGGCGAACCTTTCTTCGCCGACCCGCGTGAAGTACTGCGCCAGGTGGTGAGCAAGTTCGACGACATGGGCCTGACCATCTGCGCCGCCTTCGAGCTGGAGTTCTACCTGATTGACCAGGAGAACGTGAACGGCCGCCCACAGCCGCCGCGCTCGCCCATTTCCGGCAAGCGTCCGCAATCGACCCAGGTCTACCTGATCGATGACCTGGACGAGTATGCCGACTGCCTGCAGGACATCCTCGAAGGGGCCAAGGAACAGGGCATCCCTGCCGACGCCATTGTCAAGGAAAGCGCCCCGGCTCAGTTCGAAGTCAACCTGCACCATGTGCCGGACCCGCTCAAGGCGTGCGATTACGCCGTGCTGCTCAAGCGCCTGATCAAGAACATCGCCTACGACCATGAAATGGACACCACCTTCATGGCCAAGCCCTACCCAGGGCAGGCAGGCAATGGTCTGCATGTACACATTTCCGTGCTGGACAAAGATGGCAACAACATCTTCACCAGCGAGGATCCCGAGCAGAACGCCGCGCTACGTCACGCTGTCGGCGGTGTGCTCGAGACCCTGCCCGCGTCCATGGCGTTCCTGTGCCCGAACGTCAACTCCTATCGCCGCTTTGGCGCGCAGTTCTATGTGCCCAATGCGCCAAGCTGGGGCCTGGACAACCGCACCGTGGCGTTGCGCGTACCGACCGGATCCCCGGATGCCGTGCGCCTGGAGCACCGCGTGGCGGGTGCTGACGCCAACCCGTACCTGATGATGGCGGCCGTGTTGGCAGGCGTTCACCATGGCCTGACCAACAAGGTCGAGCCGGGCGAGCCTATCGAAGGCAACTCGTACGAGCAGCTGGAACAGAGCCTGCCGAATAACCTGCGTGATGCGCTGCGCGAGTTGGATGACAGCGAAATCCTGAACAAGTACATCGATCCGAAGTACATCGACATCTTCGTCGCGTGCAAGGAAAGCGAGCTGGAGGAGTTCGAACATTCGATATCCGACCTCGAGTACAACTGGTATCTGCACACCGTGTAAACCAGAACGCCGCCCTTGAAGGCGGCGTTTTCATTTCAGGCGCGCAGGCGCAGAACGCCTCACCCCAACGGCTTTTCGAAGATTTTCGAATTGCGCTGGAAGTTGTACAGCGAAGCCCGTGCCGCCGGCAGCCGCTCGACACCACTGGGCGAGAAGCCGCGTTCGCGGAACCAGTGCGCCGTGCGTGTAGTGAGCACGAACAGGGTGCTCAACCCCATCTCCCGTGCCCGGCTTTCGATACGCGCCAGCAGCTCGTCCCCGCGCCCGCCATGGCGGTATTCCGGATTCACCGCCAGGCATGCCAGCTCGCCAGCATCGGACTCTGCAATCGGATACAGCGCTGCGCACGCGATGATCATGCCTTCGCGCTCCACCACACTGAACTGCTCGATTTCCCGCTCCAGCACTTCCCGTGAACGGCGCACCAGGATGCCCTGTTCTTCCAGCGGGCTGATCAGGTCGAGCAGGCCGCCGACGTCTTCGATGGTGGCCTCTCGCACGATCTCGAACTGCTCCTGGGACACCAGCGTACCGCCACCGCCCCGGGTGAACAGTTCGGTCAGCAGCGCGCCGTCCTCGGCATAGCTGACGATGTGACTGCGTGCCACGCCGCCTTTGCACGCCTCGGCAGCGGCATCGAGCAGCTCGGCCTGGTAATCACTGCCCAGGCGCTGCAAGTGCGGCGCAACCTGTTGGGGGCGCAGTTCGCGCACCAGGCGGCCATGCTCATCCAACAGACCAGGTGCTGCACCGAACAACACCAACTTCTCTGCACCCAGTTCGATGGCCGCACGGGTGGCCACGTCTTCGCAGGCGAGGTTGAAGATCTCGCCGGTTGGCGAATAGCCCAGCGGCGAGAGCAACACGATGGAGCGTTCGTCGAGCAGGCGGCTGATGCCCTTGCGGTCTACCCGACGCACTTCGCCGGTGTGATGAAAATCCACGCCTTCGAGCACGCCGATCGGCCGCGCGGTGACCAGGTTGCCGGAGGCCACCCGCAGGCGCGAGCCCTGCATGGGCGAGGCGGCGATGTCCATCGACAACCGCGCTTCGATGGCCAGGCGCAACGCGCCGACCGCGTCGATGACGCAATCCAGGGTAGCGGCATCGGTGATACGCAGGCCGTGGTGGTAATGCGCTGCCAGGCCACGTTCAGCCAGGCGGCTCTCGATCTGCGGACGAGAGCCGTGCACCAGGACCAGGCGTACCCCAAGGCTGTGCAGCAGCACCAGGTCGTGGACGATGTTGCCGAAGTTAGGGTGTTCGACCCCATCGCCGGGAAGCATCACCACGAAGGTGCAGTCGCGGTGGGCGTTGATGTAAGGAGAAGCGTGGCGTAGCCAGTTGACGTAATCGTGCATGACAGGGCCTGTGGATAAGTGGACGGAGAACGGCGTTACAGGGGCGTTCAGGATCATCGTCGGAACAGGCTTGCGGTCACGCGCGGTCTCCTCTAGGCAGAAACGAATGAATGGGGTGGACGTTTAATGCAGACAATAGTGCCCGATCAAGTCACGCAATAGACACACGGTCGGCTCGATACGTGACATGTCCAGGTATTCGCCAGGCTGGTGTGCGCAGGCGATGTCACCAGGGCCGAGCACGATGGTCTGGCAGCCAAGCTGCTGAAGATAAGGTGCTTCGGTGCCGAATGCCACCGCTTCGGCACGGTGGCCGGTGAGCCGTTCTGCCACCTGGACGAGTTCACTGTCGGCCGCCTGTTCGAACGGCGGCACTTCGGGGAACAGCGGCGCGTAGTCGATACGCACGTCATGGCGCTCGGCCACCGGAACCAGTTTTGCACGGATGGCAGCGCGCAACTGCTCCACGTCCATGCCCGGCAATGGGCGCAGGTCGAACTCCAGGGCGCACTGACCGCAGATCCGGTTGGGGTTGTCGCCACCGTGAATGCAACCGAAGTTCATGGTGGGTGCCGGCACCGTGAACTGCGGGTTGTTATAGGCCTTCTGCCATTGCTGGCGCAGGCCCATCAGTTCGCCCATGACCGCATGCATGGCGTCCATGGCGCTACGGCCCAGGCTTGGGTCCGAGGAATGACCACTGCGTCCCAGGATGTCGATACGATCCATGAGAATGCCCTTGTGCATGCGGATCGGCCGCAGCCCGGTCGGCTCGCCGATGATCGCCGCGCGCCCCAGGGGCTGGCCAGCATCGGCCAGGGCACGGGCGCCAGACATCGAGCTTTCCTCGTCGCAGGTGGCCAGAATCAGCAGCGGCTGCTTGAAGTCGTGCTGCAGCAACGGAATGACGGCTTCGATCACCAATGCGAAAAAGCCCTTCATGTCGCAACTACCAAGCCCCACCCAGCGACCCTCGACTTCGGTCAGCTTCAAAGGGTCGCTGCTCCAGAGCTGCTCGTCATAGGGCACGGTGTCGCTGTGGCCGGCCAGCACCAGGCCCCCCGGGCCGCTGCCGCGGCTGGCCAGCAGGTTGAACTTGCCGGGGGTCACCTGCTGAATGTCGCAGGTGAAGCCCAGATCGCCCAGCCAAGTAGCCAACAGGTCGATGACCTGACGGTTGGACTGGTCAAGCGAGGCCTGGGTGCAACTGACCGAAGGCGCGGCGATCAAGGCGGCAAATTGGTCTTTCAGCGTCGGCAACGGCATGCGTTTACTCCTCGGAAGCATTGCCCATCATAGGACCATCCGCCGTCTGGAATAAACCGTTGACGGCCTACTGCTGTAGACTCTGCATCGACCACGCCCCCTTTCGAGCCTGTGATGCCCAAAGAAACCGAACTCAAGCTGCGCGCCAGCCCCGAGACCCTCGCCGCCTTGCGCGAGCACCCGCTGCTGAAAAAGCGCAACAAGTCTGGCTGGCAGACCCGCGAACTGCTGAACCAGTATTTCGACACGCCTGAGCGCGCGCTGGCCGAGGCACGCGTTGCCCTGCGCCTGCGCCGTGACGGCGATACCGTCATCCAGACCCTCAAGTGCCGCGGAACCAGTGTGGCTGGCCTGTCCGAGCGCAACGAGCACGAATGGCAACTGGACAAGGTCAAGCTGGACCTCAAGAAGCTGGATGACAGCTGCTGGCCGGCGCAACTGGCCGACCTGGACAAGAAGACCATCAAACCGTTGTTCACCACCGATTTCACCCGCGAATATGCCGAAATCGCTTGGGGCCGTGGCAAGGCCAAGGTGGTAATCGAGGCTGCGCTGGACCAAGGCTTCGTAATTGCCGGCAAGCGCAAGGAAGCGATATGCGAGTTGGAACTGGAGCTGCGTGAAGGTGAGCCGGCGGCGCTGCTGGAGCTGGCTGCCGAGCTGACCACAAGCGTTGCGCTGATGCCCTGCGATATCAGCAAGGCCGAGCGCGGCTATCGTCTGCTGGAGCCAGAGCGTTTCGAGCTGGATCTGAGCGTCGCCGACCTCGAAGCGGACATGGCCTTGGACGACGCCTATGCTGCGTTGGCCTGGCAACTGCTGGGCAACAGCCAGCGCTTGGCCGAGCAATACCGCCACAGCGGCCACTGGCGGTCGCTGCAGGACTGGGTGCAGAACCTCATCGAGCTGCGCGCAATCACCGCCAGCCTGGGCCAGGCCGCCCCCCGCGCGGCTACCCGTGACCTGCGCGCGCGCCTGGATGCCCTGCTCGAAGACTGGCGTCCACTGGTGCAAGCCGGCAACGATGACGAAGACATCCGCCGCGCCGCGCCCGAGCAGTTCGCAGAAGAGCTGGATGATCCTCGCTGGGGCCAGTTCTCCCTGGAAACCTCACGTTGGCTGTTGTCGCGTGCCTGGACTGCCGAACGCAAGGGCCGTGGCGAGCGCCAGGGCAAGGCGCTTCTGGCAAGCTGGCTTGCACACCTGATTGCCGAGGAAGGCCGCGCCCTGAAGTTGTCGCTGTACACCCAGCGCCCCGAGGACCTGGCAGAGCAACTGCCGCGCATCGAGCAATTGATGGCCTGGCTGCACCATGCCCGCCATGTGCTGGACGCACCACAAATGGACCGCCTGTACGGCGACATGAAGAAGTTGCACGAACTGGCTGAGCAACCGATCGGCAATGAGGTACTCGAAGCCCGCATCGAGCAGGCACGTGCCGTCGATCAGAGCCGTGGTTGGAAACATCTGCTCAAAGCGTGATGCCCTCAGCCCGATAGCGGCAGGCTGGTGGTGGACTTGATCTCTGAGAGGGCCACGATCGAGTTCACCTCCTGAATGCCGGGCACGTTCGAGAGCTTTTCGAAGAAGAACCGCTCGTACGCCTCGATGTCCGGGGTGACGATACGCAGCAGGAAGTCCACCGAGCCCATCAACACGTAGCACTCCAGCACTTCCGAAAACCCGCGAATCGCCTCCGTGAACTCGGTGAAGTTCGAACGGCCGTGGGCATTCAATTTTACTTCGGCGAATATTTGGGTGTTCAGCCCGATCTTCTTGCGGTCCAGCAAGGTGACCTGCCCGCGAATCACCCCCTCCTCTTTGAGCCGTTGAATCCGTCGCCAGCACGGCGATTGGGACAAGCCAATGCGTTCGGCGATCTGGGCGCTGGACAGCGAAGCGTCTTCTTGTAGCAACTCGAGGATACGACGGTCGTAAGCATCCAATGCGTTGTGCATGAACAATTCTCCAGATCGACCCGCATCGATAATAGCTATGCAAAAAAAGACTCATTGGGTCGAATCTTAGCGAAAAAATTCCGGCCTAGGCATGCAAAACTTTCTGCATTCAACGAGGATGACGCATGAACTCACTGCCGCGTGCCGATGTATGGGCCAACAACAATGCCCACACCACCGTGCTGTATCGCTTGCAGGCCGAAGCCGAGCCCGACAGCTTGTGCCGGATACTCAATCAGTTCGCCTTGCAAATGCTCACACCGCACAGCATGCAGGTCATTCAACAGGATGACTGGTTGACCATCGACATCGGCATTGGCGGGTTGAGCTGGCATCGCGCCGAGGTGATTGCTCAGAAATTGCGCAACATGGTGTGTGTGGCCGATGTGCACATGGCCCCGCAACACCGTGTGGAGCTGTCAGTAGTGCACGCCTAACGGCGCCTGCCAACGCATTGAGGCGCGGAGCAAGCGTCACCATCAGGCAAAACCCTGAAACCCTTCCGATCCGGCTTGGGCGAAGGCTGAGCTAGCCTTGATCAGGTCTTCTTGATCAGGCACGGACGCCTCATGCATAACCCAGATACCCTGGCACTCGACCTGCACCGGGTGCTCGAAGCCCTGCTTATCGATCAGCGCCTGCATGCCAGCGATAGCGTGCGTGTCCTTGAGCAGGCCGTCGATCACCCCGCTGATCATCCGCTGGAGCAGGTGGCCGCCTGCAACCTTGTCGACCGCCTCCACCCGGGGCAGATACTGGACCTGGATCGGCTTTGCCAATGGCTGGCTGCCAAGGCGGGTCTGCCCTATCTGCGTATCGATCCGCTGCAAATCGACCTGCAGCAGGTGGCTGAGCTGGTGTCGCCGGCCTTTGCGCAAAACCACGGCATTCTCATCGTGGCGGCTGACGCCGCGAGCGTCACCGTGGCCAGCGCACAGCCCTATCAGTGCCGCTGGCAGGCCGATCTTGCCCTGAGCCTTGGACGAACCGTACGGCGGGTGCTCGCAAGCCCTGTGCAACTGCGTCAGGCCGGTGAACCCTTCCAGCGCCTGGCCCAGTCGGTGAAGGGCGCGCATCATCAGCAATCGAACCGCTTCGGCGAGCTCGAGCAGTGGCTGGAGCTGGGCAAACGCCACCTGCAGGCCAGTGCGGATGACGCGCACATCGTGCATATCGTCGACTGGCTGCTGCACTACGCGATCGACCAGCGCGCCAGCGACATCCATCTGGAGCCACGCCGCGACCAAGGGCACTTGCGCTATCGCATCGATGGCCTGTTGCACACCGTCTACGTGTTCCCCGGCGCAGTCATGGTGGCCCTGATCAGCCGCCTGAAGCACCTTGGGCGCATGGACGTCGCGGAAAAACGCAGGCCTCAGGATGGCCGACTGCAAAGCCGCCTGCCAAACGGGAGCGAGGTGGAGCTCCGGTTGTCGACCCTGCCCACTGCCTTTGGTGAGAAGCTGGTTTTGCGCCTGTTCGACCCGCAGCAGTTGCACGAGAGCTTTGATCGGCTCGGCCTTCAGGGGCAGCAATTGAGCCATTGGCAAGGCCTGCTGCAACGGCGCCAGGGCATCATCCTGGTCACAGGGCCCACAGGCTCAGGCAAGACCAGCACGCTGTACGCCAGTCTCAAGCTGTTGGCCACCCCGCAGGTGAACCTGTGCACCATCGAGGACCCCATCGAACGGCTCGAACCCGCGTTCAACCAGTTTCAGGTGCAGCCGGCACTGGACCTGGGCTTTGCCAACGGCGTGCGCGCCATGCTGCGCCAGGACCCGGACATCATCATGATTGGCGAAATACGAGACCCCGATACCGCACGGGTGGCCGTGCAGGCCGCCCTTACCGGGCACCTGGTGCTGTCTACCCTGCACACCAACGACGCCTGTGCCGCAATCATCCGCCTGCAAGAACTGGGTGTGGCTGACTACCTGATCAAAGCGACGTTGATCGCGGTGATGGCTCAGCGGCTCGTGCGTACGGTGTGCAGCCAGTGCCAGGGGCGCGAGGCAGCCAGCTGCAGAACGTGCCGCGGCACGGGCTTTCACGGGCGTACAGGTTTGTTCGAATTACTCGAGCCTAGCGACAACCTGCGGGCTCTGATCGGCCCTGATACAGACCTTGCGCAATTGCGACGCCAAGCCCAGGCAGATGGTCTTGTGGACCTGCTCCGCTGCGGCGAAGCCAAGGTTGCGTGTGGGCGAACCCTGGCAGAAGAAGTCCTGCGTACATGCAGCTGATCAGAAGCGGCAAGTCCCGGAACTTGGCAGGCCCGCGAGCATCCAACCGCACATCTTCAACGCTCACCTTCGAGGTGTCTCATCATGCGTCTCAACACTGCCATCGCTGCCGCAGCCCTGCTCGCGCTGCCCATGGGTTCGGCCATGGCCGATTCCTTCTGGCGTAATGTGATCTCCTCCGGGGCAACCACCGGCTCGACCTACCTGACCTCGCGCGACCACAAGTTGGTGATGGCGGCGCAGGATGATGCCGGCAGCTTCGTAGCCAGTGAAGGCGCCATCCGTGGGCCATTCCTGGAGTCGGCAATCAAGCAGGTGCGTGCGGAACATCCAGGCCTTCACGCGTCCGACATGGAACTGGCCAATGCCATTCTGGCCGAGCATGCAGTAGTCGACTGATCGATACAGCGCCGGCCCCATCGCTGGCAAGCTCGCGCCGGGAGGTCTTCACCCCCTGGCTGCGAGTGCTCATGCCAGTGATGGCCGGACGGCTTACTCGCCGATCACGGCCTTGTAGCCAGCCGCATCCAGCAGTTTATCCAGATCAGCCTGGCTGCTCGGCTTGAGCTTGAAGATCCATGCGTCGTAGGGCTGCTCGTTCAGTTGCTCAGGGCTGTCAGCCAATGCCTCGTTGACGGCGATCACTTCGCCACTGACCGGGGCATAGATGTCGGAAGCGGCCTTGACCGACTCCACGACACCGGCCGCGTCGCCTGCGGTGAACACCTTGCCCACCTCGGCCAGCTCGACGAACACCACGTCACCCAGCGCTTGCTGCGCATGGTCACTGATGCCTACCGTGACGGTACCGTCGGTTTCCAGGCGGGCCCATTCATGGCTTTCGGCAAAACGAAGTTCGGCGGGGATATTGCTCATGTCTTGAATTCCTCGATTGGCTCAGCGGTACGCCCGCCGTTTGATGATGGATCAGATCAGAATCTTGCCATGGCGCACGAAAGTCGGCCTGACCACGCGCACCGGGTACCATTTGCCACGAATTTCCACTTCGGCCCGGTCGCCCGTGGCCATGGGGACGCGTGCCAGGGCAATGGACTTGCTCAGCGTAGGTGAGAAACTACCACTGGTGATCTCCCCTTCGCCAATCCCCGCCACACGGACCACCTGGTGGGCACGCAGTACACCGCGCTCTTCCAGTACCAAACCCACGAGCTTTTCCTGTACGCCCCGCTCGATTTCCGCCAACAATGCCGCGCGCCCGATGAAGTTTCGGCTCGCCGGCTCCCAGGCGATGCTCCAGCCCAGGTTGCACGACAACGGCGTGTGCTGCTCGTCGATGTCCTGCCCGTAAAGGTGCATGCCGGCTTCGAGCCGTAACGTGTCGCGAGCCCCCAAGCCGCTGGGTGCAATACCGGCGCCGACCAGGTCGTTGAAAAAGGTCACGGCCTGGTCACCCGGAAAGATCATCTCCAAGCCATCTTCGCCGGTGTAGCCGGTGCGCGCGATGAACCACTCCCCGTCCATCACGCCTTCGAAGGGGCGTAGCGTGCGTATCAGCGCGGCCCGCGAGGCACTGACCAAAGCAGCTACCTTCTCGCGCGCGTTCGGGCCCTGAACGGCAAGAATGGCGAGGTCCGGACGAACCTGAACGTCGACGGCAAGCCCGTCACGCTGCTGGTCCAGCCACGCGAGCACCCGGGCTCGGGTAGCTGCGTTGGTGACCAGGCGGTAACCCGTCGCCGTGCGGTAGGCGATCAAGTCGTCGATCACCCCGCCCTGCTCATGCAACATGGGGCTGTAAAGTGCCTTGCCAACCTGATCGAGCCGGGCGACATCGTTAGCCAGCAACCGCTGCAACCAGGCCGTGGCCGCATCGCCCTGAATATCAATGACGGTCATGTGGGAAACGTCGAAGACCCCACAGTCACTGCGCACCTGGTGGTGCTCATCGACCTGCGAGCCATAATGCAGCGGCATGTCCCAGCCACCGAAATCGACCGTCTTGGCGCCAAGCGCCAGATGCAGGTCGTACAAAAGCGTGCGCTGTCCCATGGGTTTCTCCTTCCGGGCGTGGCGAAGCGGCAGCAGTGGAGGGCTCATGGCCTTCAGCTGTGTGAACAGCGTTGTTTTGATTGCCTGCTGCGCGAGTGCCGCGCATTGTAGCGGCAAGGGCGCATGCTGGCACCCTTAGTAGGAATGGCCGGGCCTGCGCGCCGAGCGGCGGATCAGGCCAATGACCGGCAGCAGCCCTACCACCACCAGCGTCAATGCTGGCAGCGACGCCCGCGCCCATTCACCCTCGCTGGTCATCTCGAACACCCGTACCGCCAGCGTATCCCAGCCAAATGGGCGCATCAGCAGGGTTGCCGGCATTTCCTTCAGCACATCGACGAACACCAGCAACGACGCGCTCAGTGCGCCTGGCAACAGCAGCGGCAAGTACACCTTGATGAACAGCCCTACCCCGCCCACACCCAGGCTGCGTGATGCCTGCGGCAGCGAGGGACGAATCCGATCCAGGCTGCTCTCCAGCGGGCCGTAGGCCACGGCGATGAAGCGAATGACATAGGCCAGCAGCAACGCCGCAAGGCTGCCCAGCAGCAATGGCCTGCCAGCGCCTCCCAACCAGCTGGACAGCGGCGCGACGACCTGACTGTCCAGGTAACTGAAGGCCAGCATGATCGACACCGCCAGTACCGAGCCGGGCAAGGCATAGCCCAGGTTGGCAAGCCCTACGCCGATGCGGATACCCGGTGTAGGTGCCTGGCGACGGGCGAAGGCCAGCAGCAGCGCCACGCAGACCGTCACCAGCGCTGTAACGCCGCCCAGATACAGGGTGTGGAGCACCAGGCCGATGTAGCGATCATCCAGATCATGGCGCCCGCGCTGCCAGAACCACACCAGCAGTTGCAGCAATGGGATGACAAATGCGCAGGCGAAGACCAACAGGCACCAGCCGCTGGCCAGCAGCGCCTTGCCACCCTGCAGTCGGTACAGCGCCTGGCCTCTGGGGCGTTCACTGGCGCTGTGGTTGGCGCCCCGCGCACGGCGCTCACCGTACAGCACCAGCATGACGGCCAGCAGCAGCAAACTGGCCAATTGCGCAGCGCTGGACAGGCTGAAGAAGCCATACCAGGTCTTGTAGATGGCGGTCGTGAACGTGTCGAAATTGAAGACCGCCACGGCGCCGAAGTCAGCGAGGGTTTCCATCAGGGCCAAGGCGATACCCGCCCCAATGGCAGGCCGCGCCATGGGTAGGGCCACACGCCAGAATGCCTGCCAGGGGGAGAGCCCCAATACCCGGGCGGCCTCCATCAACCCTTTGCCCTGGGCAAGGAACGCTGTGCGTGCCAGCAGGTAAACATAGGGATAGAAGACCAGCACCAGCACGGTGATCACGCCGCCGGTGGAGCGCACCCGTGGCAGGCGCATGGGCCCGAAAGCCTCACGCAGGGCACTCTGCACTGGGCCGGCGAAGTCCAGCAAACCTACGAAGACGAAGGCCAGGACGTACGCCGGAATGGCGAACGGCAACATCAGCGCCCAATCCAGCCAGCGGCGGCCCGGAAACTCGCACAGGCTGGTGAGCCAGGCCAGGCTGACACCGAGCAAGGAGACGCCCAGACCGACCCCCACCACCAAGGTGGCGGTGTTACCCAGCAAGCGCCCCATCTGCGTGTCGAGCAGGTGGGACCAGATCTGCAGGTCGATCGACTGCCACGACAACAGCAGCACGCTCAGGGGCAGCAGCACTAGGCCAGCGATCAGGGTGACGGGGAGGTACCAGCGACGACGGTGGGTGTAGGGCACTTTAGATCTCTATGACGGGCCGCAGCTCGACCCACGAAGAGACCTTTGCAGGCCTCTCGAGCGGGATGTGGCGCTCAGTTCCAGCCGGCACGGTCCATCAGGCGGATGGCTTGGGCCTGTCGCTTGCCGGCCACTTCCACCGCAATGCTGTCGGCCTTGAAGTCGCCCCACGCGGCGACTTCGTCCGAAGGCTTGACCTGAGGGTTGGCCGGGAACTCCTGATTGAGGTCGGCGAACAACTTCTGCGCCTGTTCACCGGTCATCCATTCCACCAGTTTCGTTGCGGCCTCAGGATGAGGCGCGTGCTTGGTCAGGCCGATGCCGGAGAGGTTCACGTGCACGCCACGGTCTTGCTGGTTGGGCCAGAAAATCTTTACCGGCAGGTTAGGATTCTGCTTGTGCAGCCGGCCGTAGTAGTAGGTATTCACAACACCCACGTCGCACTGACCCGCCTCGACGGCCTGGATCACTGCGTTGTCATCCGAGAACACGTCGGTGGAGAGGTTGTTGACCCAACCCTTGACGATCTGCTCGGCCTTCGCTTCGCCGTGGCTTTCGATCAGGGTGGCGGTCAGGGACTGGTTGTACACCTTCTTCGCCGTGCGCAGGCACAGCCGACCTTCCCACTGCTTGTCTGCCAGGGCTTCATAGGTGCTGAGCTCCGACGGCTTGACCCGTTCGGTGGAGTAGATGATGGTACGCGCCCTCAGGCTCAGGCCGGTCCAGTCGTGGGACGAGGCACGGTACTGAGGCGGGATGTTGCGCTCGATGATGTCGGATCGGATCGGCTGCAGGATGCCCATCTGCTCTGCCTGCCACAGATTGCCTGCATCGACGGTGAGCAGAAGATCCGCCACACCCTGCTCGCCCTCGGCCTTGATGCGCTGCATCAGGGGAGCTTCCTTGTCGGTGATGAACTTGACCTTGACGCCGGTCTCGGCCGTGTAGGCGTCGAACACCGGCTTGATCAGCTCATCGATACGCGAGGAGTAGACCACGACCTCGTCAGCGGCCTGCACGGTACCACCGACAACGCTCAGGGCCAGGGCGGCCAGTAGGGACTTGCGTGGCAACATGGAAGGCGCTCCTCGATCGATTAGAGAGGCGCAGATGGTAGTGAATCCCATTTGAAGGCTCACCCCCATTGCCGTTACTGGATGTTGCAATGTGCCAGGGCCCGCCACGCATCCGCTCTCGCCAACGCGCCAAGAGCAGCCTTTACACCTTGGCCAAATCCGGCAAATCGCCACTCAAGCCCAGTGCCTGTCGCACGAACACAGCCTTGGCCTCTGGCAGCTGCTCAACCAGCTTCAAGCCACTGTTGCGCAGCCAACGCAGCGGCAACTTGTCGGCCTGGAACAACCGCTCGAACCCTTCCATGGCTGCCATCAGCGCCAGGTTGTGCGGCATGCGACGACGCTCATAGCGGCTCAGCACCTTGACATCGGCCAGCCTTTCTCCGCGCTTGCAGGCATCCACCAGGACTTCGGCCAGTACCGCCGCGTCAAGGAACCCCAGGTTCACCCCCTGCCCTGCCAGCGGATGAATGGTGTGGGCCGCATCACCGATCAGCGCAAGGCCGGGTTCCACGTAGCGTTTTGCATGTCGCTGGCGCAGCGGTACGCACAGCCGCGGGTCAGCCTGCAGCACCGTCCCGAGGCGGCCTTCGAATGCACGCTCCAGCGCCTTGAGGAAGGCTGGCTCATCCAGCGCCATCAGCCGCTCGGCCTCGGCCGGCGTGGTTGACCACACGATCGAGCACCAGTCCTGTTTGCCGTCGCGGGTCAATGGCAGGAAGGCGAGCGGACCATCGTCGGTGAAACGTTGCCAGGCGGTGGCCTGGTGATCCTGAGCGCAACGCACGCTGGTGACGATGGCATGGTGCAAGTAGTCCCACTCGCGCGTTTCACAACCTGCCAGGCGGCGAACCGCGGAATGAGCACCGTCGGCTGCGACGACCAGCGGCGCACGCAGCTGCCGGCCGTCGTGCAGCGTCATCAGCCAGTCGTCGCCGGAATGGCGCAGCTGTTCCATGCGCGCATTAGGCAACAGGCCGATGTCGCTGTCGTGCAGGCGCTCGAGCAAGGCATCCTGGACCACTTTGTTCTCGACGATATGGCCCAGCACCTGCGCATGCACGCTGGCGGCGGAAAAGTGGATCTGCCCGGTGCCGCTGCCATCCCATACCTGCATATCCGAATAGGGCGTCGCGCGCCGCCGTGCGATGCCTTCCCAAGCCCCCAGGCGGTCGAGAATACGCTGGCTGGCGGCCGACAACGCGCTGACCCGCGGCTCGAACGGCCCCTGGGCGTCGAACGGCCTGACGGCCAGGGGACCGCCATCGAGCAGCAGCACCTGCAAACCGCTATGGCGCAAGGCGAGCGCCAGCGCGCTGCCGACCATACCGGCACCTACGATCAGAACATCTGCGCGTGTTTCCATGCCTTACGCCAGCCTCGCTTGCGGCTTGAGCCGCACGTATAGGGTTTTATCGACCCGCGCCACCAGTTCACCTGCGCCGTCGCGGATATCGACCTGCAAACGGGGCAGGCATTTCTTGCCGGTGGCGGTCTGCTGGCGGATGTCGTCCAGCAGCGCGTCATCGACATGGAACTCGGCATACACCGGGCCCTTGCCAGGGGTGATGAAATCGATGCTGGCGGCCTTGTCCCAGACGATGTAGTCGCGCCCCAGCCGTTCGATGAGCAAGAGCATGTAGAACGGATCGACCATGGCATAGAGGCTGCCACCGAACTGGGTGCCCACGTAATTGCGGTTCCAGCGGGTGAGTTTCATCGCCACCCGGATGCTGCGCATGTCAGGGCTGATGTGCTGCACACGGATACCGGCGCCCAAGTAGGGCGGATACAGGTTCAGCATCCAGCGCAGAACGCGCGCACGCCGGGCCAGTTTGCGCGGGTTGCTCATGCCTTGCCCCGTACATCGGAACGCGTACCCAGGCCCATGGCCTGGCGGGCGAACCAGCTTTTGGCCGGTGGAAGCAGGTCCAGGCCCAGCAAACCCAGGTTACGGCCCGCGGCGAGCAAAGGCTGGCCGCTGCCGAACAACCGTGTTACCTGATCGGAAAACCCGATGGTGAGCGTTTGATCCAGGCGCTGGCGCTTACCGTAAGCCCGCAAGGTCGCAAGGTCGCCTGGCCGCTGCGGCCCTGCAAGCAGCGCCTCGGCAAGGGACTGCACATCCCGCAGCGACAGGTTGAACCCCTGGCCTGCGATGGGGTGCAGGCTGTGTGCGGCGTTGCCCAGCACAACCAGGTGGGGGCGGATCTGCTCCTGCGCCTCGATCAGCGACAGCGGGTACAGGTGCCGCACGCCTACCTGGCGAAGGGTCCCCAGGCGGTAACCGAAGACGCCCTGCAATTCACGCAGGAAATTGCGCTCATCCATGTCGGCCAGGCGCTGCGCATCCATGCCCTGCCGTGTCCAGACCAGCGCGCAGCGGTTTTCCGGTAACGGCAGCAAGGCCATGGGACCGGCTTCGGTGAAGCGCTCGAAGGCCTGGCCGCGGTGAGGCTCGCCGGGGGTGATGTTGGCGATCAATGCACTCTGCTCATAAGGCGTGTGGCAGACGTGAATGCCCAGTTGCTCACGCAGCCCCGAGCGCCCACCATCGGCCAGCACCGCCAGGTCGCAGTCAATGTGCGTGTCGTCATTGAGGCGCAAGCGGTAACCGCCCTCCATAGCCTGCATCGACGTCACTTCGGCCGGGCAGCGCCAGCTGACCACATCCCTGTCCAGGCCCTGCCAGAGGCATTGCCCGAGCCAGGCATTCTCGACCACGTAGCCCAGGGCCGGAACACCTTCCTCCCTCGCGTCCAGGCGGGTGGCACCAAAGCGTCCTCGGTCCGAGACGTGAATCTGTGCGATCGGTTCAGCACGCCGCTCGATGGCAGGCCACAGGCCCAGTCGATCGTAGATCTGGCGGGTCCCGAACGACAGTGCCGAGGACCGCGCATCGTAGCTGGGCTGGAAGCTGTCGCCGGGGGCAAAGGGTTCGATGAGAAGGATTTTCCAACCACGCGCCTTGGCGCCTGCCTGCAGGGTCAGCGCCAGGCTGGCCCCAACCAGCCCGCCGCCGATGATGGCGAGATTCACCTGGGTCATAGGCTGGCCTGACGCGCGTCGTGCATCAACGCCTCGATCTCGGCGACGGTGCGGGGAACGCCCGATGTCAGGATTTCACAGCCTTGCCTGGTGACCACCACATCATCCTCGATCCGAATGCCGATGCCGCGCCATTTCTTGGCCACGCTTTCATTGTCGGCTGCTATGTAAATGCCGGGCTCGACCGTCAAGGCCATGCCTGGCTCGAGCACCCGCCACTCACCGCCCACCTTGTAATCGCCCACGTCATGCACATCCATGCCCAGCCAGTGGCCGGCACGGTGCATGTAGAACGCCCGGTACGCCTCGCTCTCGATCAACGACTGCACGTCGCCCTTGAGCAGGCCCAGTTCAACCAGCCCTTCGGTGATCACCCGCACGGTGGCTTCATGGGCATGGTTCCAGTGCTTGCCCGGGGCGATTTCGGCAAACGCCGCTGCCTGGGCGCTCAGAACAAGCTCATAGATAGCCTTCTGCTCGGATGAAAACCGCCCGCTGACGGGAAACGTGCGGGTGATGTCACTGGCATAGCAATCGATTTCGCAGCCCGCGTCGATCAGGACCAGGTCGCCCTCCTTGAGCGGCGCGTCGTTCTGCTGGTAGTGCAGGATGCAACCATTGCGCCCTGCGGCGACGATCGACCCATACGCCGGCATCTTTGCCCCGCCCTGGCGGAAGGCGTAATCGAGTTCGGCTTCAAGGCTGTACTCATGAAGGCCCGGGCGGCAAGCCTGCATCGCCCGCACATGGGCCTTGGCAGAAATCTCGGCGGCCGTGCGCATCACTTTCACTTCCGCCGCCGATTTATACAGGCGCATGTCGTGCAGCAGGTGATCCAGGGCAACGAATTCGTTCGGGGGCTGTGCACCGAGGCGGGCCTTGGAGCGAATCACGTTGATCCAGTCCATCAACCTGCGATCGAATTCGGGATTGCTGCCCATGGCGCTGTAGACGCGTTCGCGGCCTTCGATCAGCCCCGGCAGGATCTCGTCGATGTCGGCGATGGGAAACGCATCGTCAGCGCCAAAATCGCGCACCGCACCCTCCTGGCCGGCCCGCAAGCCGTCCCACAGCTCGCGCTCAGGGTTGCGCTCGCGGCAGAACATCACATATTCGCCATGCTCGCGGCCAGGTATCAACGCAATCACCGCCTCGGGCTCGGGAAAACCACTGAGGTATTGAAAGTCGCTGTCCTGGCGGTACACGTGCTCGACATCACGGTTGCGGATGGCAACGGCGGCGGCAGGCAAGATGGCAATGCTGTTGGGGACCATCTGCGCCATCAGCGCCTTGCGCCGGCGGGCATATTCGGCCTTGGGAATGCGGCTCATGGGCAGGCTACCCCGTGGTTCAGTGCAGAGAAGGCTTGGGCGCAGGCGCTGCAGGCTTGGCCAGTTCGGAAAACAGCAGCAACGGCGCGACGCGCAGGTATTCCATCACTTCCATGTAGTCGCTTTCGCCGTCTTCGGATTCTTCCAGCGCTTCCTGGACCTGGGAGATGGCCACCAGGTCCTGGAGCACTTCCTTGGCCTCGATGGACAGGTCCTTGCCACCGGCGTTCAGGCCGAAGCCTGTGATGAAGCCCTGGCACCACTGCCCCAGGGCGGTGGCGCGATCGGTCAGCGCAGCGTCGTCGGACGGCAGCAGCAGCACGATGGCCATATCGTCGCTGGTAAGCTCGCCCTTGACCATTTCCTGCAGGCCAATCAGGGCATTACGCACAGCGTCTTGCGGTTCGGTTTCCAGCAACTGGGCCGCATCGGCCAGCCAGCCGTCGGCATCGAAGCCGGCGCCCGCACAGCTGCGGCCGATGAGCAGGCCGTGCAGTTCGGCGGGTGTGACGGGGTGGCCATTGCTGGAAAGCAGCATGGCGAAGGCAACGTAGGGCGATTGAGTATTGGGCATGGGCTGCTAGGCGCCGGAGGGCGCAATGACTAGAATGAAGGCCTTGTATCCTAGCACCGGCAGGCGCGCCAAGACCATCGGCACTGGCAGCCACGGCCCAGGGAGAGGCATCATCGCAAGATGAGTCAATGACGGAGCGAATCGAGTGCAACCCACGCAAGAGAACGACCTGCAGGCCCTGATGAGCCGATTCGAGCTGCTGATCGAGCGTGTCGAGCAACTTAAACGGCAAAATGCACTCCTAGTAGCTCAGGAAAAGTCCTGGCGCGAAGAGCGCGCCCACCTCATCGAAAAGAACGAGATCGCCAGACGCAAGGTCGAGTCGATGATCTTGCGTCTCAAGGCCCTGGAGCAAGACTCATGAGTTCAAGCAATAGCGTCACCGTGCAGATCCTCGACAAGGAATACTCGATCATCTGCCCGCCCGAAGAGCGCAACAACCTGGTCAGTGCAGCTCACTACCTGGACAGCAAGATGCGCGAGATTCGCAGCAGCGGCAAGGTGATCGGTGCCGACCGCATCGCGGTCATGGCGGCGTTGAACATTACCCACGAGATGCTCCATCGCCAGGAAGACCGCAGCGCTGCTCCGGCCGGCGGGGCCACGCGCGAGCAGGTGCGCGATTTGCTGGACCGGGTCGACCAGGCGCTGTCCGACGAGACGGGTACCAAAAAAAACTGAGGTTGTTATACTGGCGCCACTCCCTGGTGGATGCGCCAGTCGGTTATGTCCCTGAGCCGATACGCACAACCACGGGGGTTGCACGCTGGGGCAGGTGTGCATGTCCGCTCGACGGAAAGCCTTAATGTCCCCTGCAATCTCCACCTTGAACTTTCGGGTTCAAGGGCTACACCGATAGCGGTCTTATCGGGGAGCCCGAATTCCTTTGCCCGCCTCCCAGCGGGCAAATCGTTTTGGCCAACAGCAATGGCCAGCACCCTCGGATCGCCCGTGCCATGACCGACACCGCGACGCTCACCCGCCCTCAACTTCGCAGGCACTTGCGCAATGCGCGCAGGGCGCTCACGCCCGCGCAACAGCGTCAGGCCGCTGCGGGCCTGTACCGTCTGCTGGCACAGCACCCGCTCTTTCGCAAGGCCAGGCATATCGCCTTGTACCTGCCCAAAGATGGCGAGATCGACCCTGCATTGCTGCTGCGCGAGGCGCAGCGACGCGGCAAGCGCACCTACTTGCCGGTGCTGCATCCATGGCCACGCACCCGCATGGTGTTTCAGCGATTCGAGAAGGGCGAGAAACTCACGCCCAACCGGTTCCGAATCCCTGAGCCGACCACCGACCGCAGGCGTCAACGCCCCGTATGGGCACTGGACCTGATTCTGCTGCCCCTGGTGGGCTTCGACGACGCGGGAGGGCGACTGGGCATGGGAGGTGGCTTCTATGATCGCAGCCTGGCTTACCTGGCTCGCCGGCAGACCTGGAAAAAACCACGGCTGCTAGGCCTGGCGCATGAGTGCCAGAAGGTCGAACGGCTAGCACAGGCCAGCTGGGACGTGCCTTTGCAGGGAACGGTCTCGGATCGTCACTGGTACGTGGCACCACGCTGAGCGGTGCCGGGAGGGTCAGCGTTGCGCCTGACCGGCTTCGTACGGCATCTGGTAGGCGTTATCCAGCTTGCGCTCCCAAATCCCCTGCGCATAACCGGTGGTAACCACACCCAAGCCAAAGATGAACACCAGGACCCACAGTAGGTCCGGCTTTTTACGTTGATTCATCGACGATTGCCCCCCAGGCAAACTGTTCAGTGCTCGGCGACTTCTGGGTCGTACCTGAGCATCGCACCTCAAACGGGGCGCATTCTCCGACAACCTGAGCCACCACGCAAACGTTGACGTCAACCAGTCGTCGGTTTGATTGAACGAGTTATTTCAAAGCATTTCTGGAGCAAACAACATGGCCTATTGGCTGATGAAGTCCGAGCCCGACGAACTGTCCATCGAAGGTTTGGCTCACCTTGGCGAAGCCCGCTGGGACGGTGTGCGTAACTATCAGGCGCGCAATTTCCTGCGTGCGATGAGCGCGGGAGACATGTTCTTCTTCTACCATTCCAGCTGCCCTCAACCTGGCATCGCCGGCATTGCCAAGGTCATCCGCGCAGCCTATCCGGACCCCACTGCGCTGGACACGCAGAGCCCTTACCACGATGCCAAGGCCACGCCCGACAAGAACCCGTGGAGCGCGGTAGACGTGGCTCACGTGCGGACATTGCCACGCGTGCTTGAGCTGGGCTGGTTGAAACAACAGCCAGCCCTCGCCGAACTGGCGCTGGTGCAAAAGGGCAGTCGACTGTCGGTCATGCCGGTAACGGCCGAGCAATGGACTGCCATCCTGCCGATGGATTGAGGCACCTGCCCCGCTCCGACATTCCCATGAAACCCAGCCTTCAGTGGCTGACCGAAGACCGGGTTAGCCGCTCACTGGACGATCAGGTTGTTGAACAGCAGGTCCTCGACGATCGGCTTGCCCTCCTCGGTCTCCATCACCTGCTGAACCTGCTTGAGCGCCTCCTGGCGCAAATGCTCCTTGGCCTCCACATTACTCATGCTGTCCACGGTCTGCTGGGTAAACAGTGCGACGAGCTGGTTGCGGATCAGCGGTTCATGGTGCTGTACCGCCTTGGCGGCCTCATCCCCGGTCACTCGCAACGCGACATCGGCCTTGAACACCCGCAACCGCGGACCACCATCGAGCGCATAGTTACCTACGAACGGCGGTGTCAGCGTGATATAGGCCACCTTGGGCGCGCCCTCCTTGGCCTCCTCGGCCACGGCTGCGGCGGGTAACACCAGTGCCAACACCATCAATATCCACGCTTTCACGAAATCGCTCCTCTATTCAGGTGGCGCCAGCTTAACCAGCACATCATTCAAACCCAAGCCTGGGCTTATGCCGGCTCATCAGGACAAGCCATGCTCGTTGACCCGACTGGCGGCCCTCCTACACTTATCGGCCATTACCCGCAAAGGAATAGGCCACGATGAAAGCGCTGCTCTGCAAGCACCTGGGCCCGGCCCGCGACCTGGTCCTGGAAGACGTGCCCAGCCCAACGCCCAAGCCCAACGAAGTGCTGCTGGACGTGCAGGCGGCAGGGGTCAACTTTCCCGATACCCTGATCATAGAAGGCAAATACCAGTTTCAGCCGCCCTTGCCCTTTTCTCCGGGTGGAGAGGCGGCGGGCACGGTCGCAGCCGTCGGCACCAAGGTGGACGCCTTCAAGGTGGGTGACCGCGTCATGGCGCTGACCGGCTGGGGTGCTTTCGCCGAGCAAGTGGCAGCGCCCGCCTACAACGTAATGCCCGTGCCAGCCGGCATGGACTTCATTACCGCCGCCGCATTCGGTATGACCTACGGCACCTCGATGCATGCCTTGCGCCAGCGCGGTCGATTGCAAGCCGGCGAAACCTTGCTGGTATTGGGTGCGTCCGGCGGGGTGGGCCTGGCAGCGGTTGAGATCGGCAAGGCCATGGGGGCGCGGGTTATCGCGGCTGCCAGCAGCGCGCAAAAGCTCGCGGTGGCCCGTGCCGCCGGTGCTGATGATCTGATCGACTACAGCCAGGAAAATCTGCGCGAGGCCATCAAGCGCCTGACCGATGGCAAGGGTGTGGATGTGATTTACGATCCGGTCGGCGGCGAGCTGTTCGAGCACGCCGTGAGGGGCCTGGCGTGGAACGGTAGGCTGTTGGTGGTAGGTTTTGCCAGCGGCAGCATTCCCCAATTGGCAGCCAACCTGGTGCTGCTCAAGGGGGCGGCGGTGCTGGGCGTGTTCTGGGGCGCGTTTGCACAGCGCCAACCGGAGGATAACGCAGCCAACTTCAAGCAGCTGTTTGCCTGGCACGCGCAGGGCAAATTGAAGCCGCTCGTCTCACAAACCTACACCATGGCCGACGCGGGTACGGCCATCGAAACACTGGGCCAGCGCCAGGCGGTCGGCAAGCTGGTGGTGGTGCCGCCTGGCACCTGATCACCGTTCGCGCAGGTCATGACAGCGCCTGAAGCGCGCCTCCAGGTTGCGATCAGGCATGTGATGGCTGCGCAGGGCGTGAAGGGTCTGCTCGACATAATCACGCGTGGTGCCATACCGCCCTTTAGCGCTGGCCAGTATGTGGCTGAGCACGTTATCCGGCAGATTGCCCGCATAGCAAGGCAGATGCCGCTCCAGCACGAAGCCCAGGGCCTGTACCTTGCTGCCATCGTCGAGCCGGCAGTTGAGCCAGTGCGGGCGGTAGGCCGGGTAAGGCATTTCGCGCTGCCACAGGGCACGAAGCGACGCATCGAGGGTGGCATCGTCCAGCCTGTAGGCAAAGCCGCTGCACGAGCCGCCTCGATCCAGACCGAACACCAAACCTGGGGTTTCAGGCGTGCCACGGTGCTCGTGCGACCACAGGTACAAGCCCCGGTGGTAACCGTGCACCCGCGCACGTCGACGCTCCACCGCGCTGCACTCGGGCCGCCAGATCAAGGAGCCATAGGCGAACAGCCACACTGGCCCGCCCTGGTGACTGGACATGGCGGCTTGCATGGAGTGATGCAGTTGCTCGTGGGTCAGTTGCTGACCAAAATCGAGCGAAGGGGGGTATGGGACTTGCCAGGATGAACGTTCGAGCGCCGACATAAGCTGCCGCTATGATTCCCTGTGAACAAAGCATGTAACGTGGCCGAGCCTGATGCGTTAGCCACTGGGTCGTTGACCAGAGCCCTCAGGCAAGTCATTTACGGCAGTCGCGCCAGGCGGTGTATAAGCTAAGTCAGGGCAAGGGGCTGAACAAGTGCATGCAGAGCTTTTCACGCCAGGCGCCGACGACCGGCCGTGCAGCGCGTCAAGTGCGTACGGGGTGGCGCGGGCAGCCTGACGGGCGCCGCGCACCGCGAGGGGATGCTTCAGCCGCGAGGCGCGTAAGCGAACACGTCCGCACGCATGCGGTGCGCATCCATGCCGGCGTCCACCAGCGCATCGAGCGTGGCGTAGATCATGTTCGGCGAGCCACTGGCGTACACGTGTACGCCGTTGAGGTCGGCAATGTCCTCGCAAACCGCTTCGTGCAGCATCCCACAACGGCCCTCCCAGCCACACAGGTCGCTGACCACCTGGTGCAGGGACAGGTTGGGCAGACTCAGCCACTGATCCCAATGCTCGATCTGATAGAAGTCTTCCGGGCGTCGTACGCCCCAGTACAAGTGAACAGGGTGTTTGAAGCCCTGAGCGCGGCAGTGTTCCACAAGGCTGTGCATCTGCCCCATGCCGGTACCGGCGGCGATCAGCACCAAGGGGCCGTCGGGCAGTTCGGCCAGATGGGTATCGCCGAAGGGCATTTCGATACGAGCCAAGCGCTCGCGCTGCAATTGCTCGATCAACTGCACGGCGCTGGGCTCGCGCGCCAGCACGTGCAATTCAAGCTCGCGCCCTGCATGGGGAGCGGAGGCCAGCGAAAAGGCGGTCGGCTTGCCCGCTTCACGTTCGATCATCAAATACTGCCCGGCATGGTAGCGCGGCGGCTTGCCCGCAGGCGCCAACAGGCGCACGCGCCAAACGTCGCCACCCACTTCACGGCATTCACTGACCGTGCAGGTCAGCTTGCGCACCGGCAGCTCGCCCAAGGCCAGCACGCCGTCCCATAGCAGGATGCAATCTTCGAGCGGCTCGGCGATGCAGGTGAACAATTCGCCATGGTCCCGGACTTCTCCGTTCTGGCGCACACTGCCTTCGACCAGCAACGCAGCGCAGACATGACAGTTGCCATTACGGCAGCTGTTGGGGCAGTCATAACCCAGCCGACGCGCACCTTCCAGGATCCGTTCCCCGGGCTCTAGCGTCAGCACTGCTCCGGACGGCTGCAACGTTACCTGCATCAATCTATTCCCAACTGATCCCACAGCTCATCGATACGCCGGGTGACGGCTTCGTCCTTGACGATGACCCGCCCCCACTCGCGTGTAGTCTCGCCCGGCCACTTGTGCGTGGCATCCAGGCCCATTTTCGATCCCAGCCCCGACACTGGAGAGGCAAAGTCCAGGTAGTCGATCGGCGTGTTGTCGATCATCACCGTATCACGCTTGGGGTCCATGCGTGTGGTGATGGCCCAGATCACGTCGTTCCAGTCGCGGGCGTTGATGTCGTCGTCGGTCACGATAACGAACTTGGTGTACATGAACTGTCGCAGGAACGACCACACACCCAGCATCACGCGCTTGGCATGCCCCGGGTACTGCTTCTTCATGGTCACCACCGCCATGCGGTAGGAGCACCCCTCCGGTGGCAGGTAGAAATCGACGATTTCCGGGAACTGTTTCTGCAGGATCGGCACGAACACTTCGTTCAGCGCCACGCCAAGAATCGCCGGTTCATCCGGCGGCCGGCCGGTGTAGGTGCTGTGATAGATAGGGTTTTGCCGGTGGGTGATGCGCTCGACGGTGAACACCGGGAAGCTGTCCACTTCGTTGTAGTAACCGGTATGGTCCCCATAGGGGCCTTCAGGCGCCATCTCGCCTGGGTGGATTACCCCTTCGAGGATGATCTCGGCCGTGGCCGGCACCTGCAGATTGCTGCCGCGGCACTTGACCAGCTCAGTGCGATTACCCCGCAACAGGCCCGCGAAGGCGTATTCGGAAAGCGTATCGGGCACTGGGGTCACTGCACCCAGGATAGTGGCAGGGTCTGCCCCCAACGCCACGGCCACTGGGAACGGCTGGCCGGGATTTTTTTCACACCACTCACGGTAGTCCAGGGCGCCGCCACGGTGGCTGAGCCAACGCATGATCACTTTGTTGCGGCCAATTACCTGCTGCCGGTAGATGCCCAGGTTCTGGCGGTCCTTGTTCGGACCGCGCGTGACGGTCAGGCCCCAGGTGATCAGCGGTGCCACATCGCCCGGCCAGCAATGCTGAATCGGCAATGCGCCAAGGTCCACGTCCTCTCCTTCGAGCACCACTTCCTGGCAAACGGCGTCCTTGACCACCTTCGGCGCCATCGATACCACTTTCTTGAAGATCGGCAGCTTGGACCAGGCGTCCTTGAGCCCTTTCGGGGGTTCAGGCTCCTTGAGAAACGCCAGAAGCTTACCGATCTCGCGCAGCTCATTGACCGACTCGGCACCCATGCCCATGGCCACCCGCTCAGGCGTGCCGAACAGGTTGCCCAGCACGGGAATGTCGAAGCCGGTCGGCTTTTCGAACAACAGCGCAGGGCCTTTGGCACGCAGCGTGCGATCGCAGACCTCGGTCATTTCCAGCACTGGGGAGATCGGGACCTGGATGCGCTTGAGCTCGCCGCGCTGTTCCAGGCCACGAATGAAGTCGCGCAAGTCGCGATACTGCATGCATGAGCCTCGTGTTGGCCGTATCGGTCGGGGGTTCAGAGTGTAGCGCCGTTCAGAGCGCAATGGTCAAAACTGATCAGGGCCGCGTCGCGTCCCATCGCAGCCGGTCCGGTACCCCGGCAAAGCCGTTCTTACAGGATTACGCTATCCCTGTAGGAACGGCCTTGCAAAGGCATCGGACCAGCCGCGATGGGCTGCGAAGCGGCCCCATTCGATCTAGACCTGAAACGCTTACTTGCGCTTCATCGACAGGAAGAACTCGTCGTTGGTCTTGGTCTGCTTGAGCTTGTCGACCAGGAACTCGATGGCAGCGATTTCGTCCATCGGGTGCAACAGCTTGCGCAGGATCCACATGCGTTGCAGTTCGTCGTCGGCGGTCAGCAGCTCTTCGCGGCGAGTACCCGAACGGTTGATGTTGATGGCAGGGAACACACGCTTTTCAGCGATACGACGGTCCAGGGGCAGTTCCATGTTGCCGGTGCCCTTGAATTCCTCGTAGATCACCTCGTCCATCTTCGAACCGGTTTCGACCAGCGCGGTGGCGATGATGGTCAGCGAACCGCCTTCCTCGATGTTACGGGCGGCACCGAAGAAGCGCTTGGGCTTCTCCAGGGCGTGAGCGTCGACACCACCGGTCAGCACTTTGCCCGAGCTTGGAATGACCGTGTTATAGGCACGTGCCAGACGGGTAATGGAGTCGAGCAGGATGACCACGTCCTTCTTGTGCTCGACCAGGCGCTTGGCCTTCTCGATGACCATTTCGGCCACTTGCACGTGACGGGTTGGCGGCTCGTCGAAGGTGGAGGCAACCACTTCGCCGCGTACGGTACGCTGCATCTCGGTCACTTCTTCCGGGCGCTCGTCGATCAGCAGAACGATCAGGTGGCACTCGGGATTGTTACGCGTGATGTTGGCTGCGATGTTCTGCAGCATGATGGTCTTGCCCGCCTTGGGCGGGGCGACGATCAGGCCACGCTGGCCCTTGCCGATCGGGGCGCACAGGTCGATGACCCGGCCGGTCAGGTCTTCGGTGGAGCCGTTGCCGGCTTCCATCTTCAGGCGCTTGTTGGGGAACAGCGGCGTCAGGTTCTCGAACAAGATCTTGTTCTTGGCGTTTTCCGGCCGGTCGAAGTTGATGGTATCGACCTTCAACAGGGCGAAGTAGCGCTCCCCTTCCTTCGGCGGGCGGATCTTGCCAACGATGGTATCGCCGGTACGCAGGTTGAAGCGGCGGATCTGGCTAGGCGAAACGTAGATATCGTCTGGGCCGGCCAGGTAGGACGCATCAGCAGAACGCAGGAAACCGAAACCATCCTGGAGAATCTCCAGCACGCCGTCACCCGAGATCTCTTCGCCGCTTTTCGCATGCTTTTTCAGCAGGGAGAAAATCACGTCCTGTTTGCGCGAACGGGCCATGTTCTCGATGCCCATTTGTTCGGCCATTTCCAAAAGATCGGTAATCGGCTTTTGCTTGAGTTCAGTCAGGTTCATAAGGGGAATGACGTAATCATGTAAGAAGGGAGAATTAAGCTTCTGGCTTAATGAAGCCGCGCCGCTAGATGGCGAAAGGATCGCGTACTGATTCGAATTGGGGATGCTTCGGCGACGGCATGTAGAGGGCACTGAAGAAGCAGTGCGAGGCCGAATGTAACACTTGCTTTTTTGTGCGTCTAGTGCTCTGAAAAAGAAAAGCCCCGCATTTGCGGGGCTTTTTTATCACAGGTGGGCGTCGAGGAACGCTGCCAGCTGCGATTTGGACAAGGCACCGACCTTGGTGGCTTCCACGTTGCCGTTCTTGAACAGCATCAGCGTCGGGATACCACGCACGCCGTGCTTGGCTGGGGTTTCCTGGTTTTCGTCGATGTTCAGCTTGGCGACGACCAGTTTGCCTTCATACGTAGAGGCGATCTCATCCAGAACCGGAGCGATCATCTTGCATGGGCCGCACCATTCAGCCCAGTAGTCGACCAACACCGGGCCTTGAGCCTGAAGCACTTCAGCATCGAAGGTGGCGTCGGTGACGTGTTTGATTTTGTCGCTCATGGAAATCTCCAAGGTCGTAAGCACGGAAAACGTTGCCCATCATAGCCGCCCCCGCGGTCGACAGGAAGCCGCAGACGATTGAGTGTAACTATAGTTGTGCAAGAGCACTCGAATCAAAACTGTCACATCGTCTTCATAGAATCGAATGGCACATTGCCGTATATCAAGCGCATCGCGCAGGCCAGGTGCCACGCGTTGGCGACCAGCCTGCTATCGTGGCACGATTGCCAGGTTAACGACCGAGAACTTCCAGATCATGCCGCATACCACCGCGAAGAACCTGTCCCTGATAGCCGCCATCGACCTCGGCTCCAACAGCTTCCACATGGTCGTGGCCAAGGCCCACCACACCGAAATCCGCATTCTCGAGCGGCAGGGCGAGAAGGTACAGCTGGCCGCCGGCATCGACGAGGAGCGCAGGCTCAGTGAAGAAGCCATGGAGCGCGGCCTGGAGTGCCTCAAGCGCTTCGCTCAGCTGATCAACGGCATGCCCGCAGGCTCGGTGCGCATCGTCGGCACCAACGCCTTGCGTGAAGCGCGCAACCGCAACATCTTCATCCAGCGTGCCGAAGCCATTCTTGGCCATCCGGTAGAAGTCATCTCAGGCCGCGAAGAGGCCCGCCTGATCTACCTGGGCGTTTCCCATACGCTGGCCGACACCGCGGGCAAGCGCCTGGTGGCGGACATCGGCGGCGGCAGCACCGAATTCATCATTGGCCAGCGCTTCGAGCCGCTGTTGCGCGAGAGCCTGCAGATGGGCTGCGTCAGCTTCACCCAGCGCTATTTCCGTGACGGCAAGATCACCCCTGCGCGCTATGCCCAGGCCTATACGGCCGCCCGGCTTGAGTTGATGAGCATCGAGCATGCCCTGCACCGCCTGACCTGGGATGAAGCCATCGGTTCGTCGGGTACCATTCGCGCCATCGGCGCCGCCATTCGGGGTGCAGGCCTGGGCAATGGCGAGGTAAACGCCGAAGGGCTGGCCTGGGTCAAGCGCAAGCTGTTCAAGCTGGGCGAAGTCGACAGGATCGATTTCGAAGGGGTCAAGCCGGATCGGCGCACCATATTCCCGGCGGGCATGGCCATCCTCGAAGCGATCTTCGATGCGCTGGAGCTGCAGCGCATGGACCACTGCGACGGTGCGCTGCGTGAAGGTGTGCTGTTCGACCTGCTTGGCCGGCATCATCATGAAGACGTACGCGAGCGTACCCTCAACTCGCTGATGGAGCGTTACCACGTCGATCAGGGCCAGGCCGCCCGGGTCGAGCGCAAGGCACTGCATGCCTTCGACCAGGTGGCCGTAGCCTGGGACCTGCAGGACGGCAATTGGCGCGACCTGCTGGGTTGGGCAGCCAAGGTCCATGAGATCGGCCTGGACATCGCCCACTATCATTACCACAAGCACGGCGCGTACCTGATCGAGCACTCCGACCTGGCAGGCTTTTCGCGCGAGGATCAGCAGATGATGGCCTTGCTGGTGCGCGGCCACCGCCGCAACATCCCCAAGGACCGTTATGCCGAGCTGGGGGATGATGGGGTCAAGCTGCTGCGCCTGTGCGTGCTGCTGCGCTTTGCCATCCTGTTTCATCACATCCGGGGCACGCAGCAGATGCCCAAAGTCGAGCTCAAGGCGGCCGATAACCGCCTGGAAGTGGTATTCCCGGAAGGTTGGCTCGAGCAGAACCAGCTGACCCAGGCCGACTTCGCCAACGAAGCGGAGTGGCTGGCCCGGGTCGGCTTCGTCCTCAGCGTACGTTGAGGACCGGGTTGCTCAGGCGCTCCAGCAAGGTCGCCTGGGCACTGCGGGGGTTCTGGTTACCCGTCGGGCTGCTGCGCACATAGCGCCCGTCGGGCTGAAGGGTCCAGGCGTGAGTGTTGTCGGTCAGGTACGCCTCCAGTTCCTTTTTCACCCGCAGCAAGAGTTTCTTGCCCTCGACCGGGAAGCAGGTCTCGACCCGCTTGTCGAGGTTGCGCTCCATCCAGTCCGCACTGGAGAGGTAGATCTGCTCTTCACCGCCATTGAGGAAGTAGAACACACGGGTGTGTTCCAGGAAGCGGCCGATGATCGAGCGCACCTGGATGTTGTGTGAAACCCCTGGAATACCTGGACGCAGGCAGCACATGCCACGCACGATCAGGTCGATCTTCACCCCCGATTGACTGGCCTTGTACAAGGCCTTGATGACCTTCGCATCGGTCAGCGAGTTGAATTTGGCGATGATGTGCGCCGGCTTGCCGTCCAGGGCGAACTGGGTTTCGCGGGCGATCATGTCCAGCATGCCCTTTTTCAGGGTGAACGGCGCATGCATCAGTTTCTTCATGCGCAGGGTCTTGCCCATGCCGATCAGCTGGCTGAACAACTTGCCGACGTCCTCGGTGAGCGCATCGTCGGAGGTGAGCAGGCTGTAGTCGGTGTATAAGCGGGCATTGCCAGCGTGGTAGTTGCCGGTCCCCAGGTGCGCATAGCGAACGATCTCGCCCTGCTCGCGGCGCAGGATCAACATCATCTTGGCGTGCGTCTTGAAACCGACCACGCCATAGATCACCACCGCGCCTGCCGCTTGCAGGCGGCTTGCCATCTGCAGGTTGGACTCCTCGTCGAAGCGTGCGCGCAGTTCGATCACGGCGGTGACTTCCTTGCCGTTGCGCGCTGCATCGACTAACGCATCGACAATTTCCGAGTTGGCGCCGGAGCGGTAGAGCGTCTGACGTACGGCCAGAACGTGCGGGTCCTTGGCCGCCTGGCGCAACAGGTCGATGACCGGCGTGAACGACTCGAAGGGGTGCATGAGCAGGATGTCCTGCTTGCTGATCACGCTAAAGATGTTGTCGGCGTTCTGCAGCAACTTCGGGATGGCCGGGGTGAACGGTACGTATTGAAGTTCGGGGTGGCTGTCCAGCCCAGTGATGCTGAACAACCGCGTCAGGTTGACCGGCCCATTGACCTGGTAGAGCTCGCTTTCGCTCAGGCTGAACTGCTTGAGCAGGTAGTCCGACAGGTGCTTGGGGCACGTATCGGCGACTTCCAGGCGCACGGCATCGCCGTAGCGGCGCGAGAACAGCTCGCCACGAAGCGCCCGGGCCAAGTCATCGACCTCTTCGGAATCCAGCGCCAGGTCGGCGTTACGGGTCAGGCGGAACTGGTAGCACCCCTTCACCTTCATACCCTGGAACAGGTCGTCGGCGTGGGCGTGGATCATCGACGAAAGGAAGACGTAATTGGCACCGGTGCCACCCACCTCCTCAGGCACGCGAATGACCCGTGGCAGCAGCCGCGGTGCCGGAATAATGGCCAGGCCTGAATCGCGGCCGAACGCATCGACGCCTTCAAGCTCGACGATGAAGTTCAGGCTCTTGTTCACCAGCAACGGGAATGGATGGGTAGGGTCCAGGCCGATCGGGGTGATGATGGGCGCAATCTCGTCGCGGAAGTAGCGACGCACCCATGTCTTGAGCTTGGGTGTCCAGTGACGGCGGCGAATGAATCGAATCTGGTGTTTTTCCAGCTCCGGAAGCAGCACATCGTTGAGAATCGCGTACTGGCGATCGACCTCGATATGCACCAGTTCGCTGATGCGCGTGAGGGCCTGGTGCGGCTGCAAGCCGTCGGCACCGGCCTGCTCGCGGGCAAAGTTGATCTGCTTTTTCAGCCCGGCCACACGAATCTCGAAGAACTCGTCCAGGTTGCTCGAGAAGATCAGCAGGAACTTCAGGCGTTCGAGCAACGGGTAGCTTTCATCCAGCGCCTGCTCCAGTACGCGGATGTTGAACTGCAGCTGGGACAGTTCGCGATGAATGTACAGGCTGGTATCGTCCAGGCCAGGCACGACGATGGCCGGGGCGGGGGCCGGCGTGGGCGCCGCTGACTCCGCTGCAGGTTCCACAGCGACCTGAGACGCAGGTGGCAGATCAGGCGGGGTCTGCACCAACTCCTCTGGAAGCTCCTTGGCATCCTTGATCAAGACAGGGGGAAGCACTTCGTTATTCATCTGGCGGTCCTGAGGACGTTAACGCCCTATCATCAATTGAGCGGCAAGATAAGCGCCCATTATGACGCCTGTGTTACACGCCAGGGCAAGCCATGGCACACGGTTGCAGACATTGTGGTAGCGGGCACTGTTCACGTCGAGACACATTTGGACACTTTCCCGAACGCACGCGAAGGGGTAGGCTGCGCGTTCATTTCGCCAGCACCTCAGAAAATGCTCCAACAATTCCTGCAGGATTTCGGCTACTTTGCCCTTTTTCTAGGCACCTTCTTCGAAGGCGAGACCATTCTGGTCCTTGCAGGCTTTCTTGCGTTCCGCGATTACATGGACATCAAGCTGGTATGCCTGGTGGCATTCATGGGCAGCTATGCCGGTGATCAGTTGTGGTATTTCATGGGTCGTCGCCATGGGCGCAAGATCCTGGCGCGCAAGCCTCGCTGGCAGGCAATGGGCGACCGCGCCTTGGGCCACATCCGTCGCCATCCCGATATCTGGGTGCTCAGCTTCCGCTTCGTTTACGGGCTTCGCACGGTAATGCCGGTCGCGATTGGTCTCTCGGGCTATCCGCCGCGGCGCTACCTGCTGCTCAATGGCATCGGGGCCGCGATCTGGGCCATCGCCCTGGGTGCTGCGGCCTATCATTTCGGCGCAATCCTCGAAGGCCTGCTGGGCAATATCAAGCGCTACGAATTGTGGGTACTGGGCGCCTTGCTGGTGCTTGGCGTAGGCCTGTGGCTGCACCGGCGCTTTCGCACGCTGCGGGCAGAGCGCCGGGCTGCGCGCGAGTCCCAGGACTGAACACCTGCACCTGTGCACACTCCAACAGACATGGACCATCCCGCACTGCGCCGCGCTGCCAGCCTGACGGGTATCAAGCGCTTCGACCTGGAGTAATGAGCATGACAAAAAAAGTGGCGGTGATTCTTTCCGGCTGTGGCGTTTATGACGGCGCAGAAATTCACGAAAGCGTGATCACCTTGCTGCGCCTGGACCAACGCGGCGCGCAGGTGCAGTGCTTTGCACCGAACATCGCACAGATGCATGTCATCGACCACCTGACAGGCCAAGAAATGCCCGAGTCGCGCAACGTGCTGGTGGAATCTGCCCGTATCGCGCGTGGCGATGTGAAAGACATTCGTGAGGCGCGCGTCGAGGACTTCGACGCCTTGATCGTACCGGGCGGCTTTGGCGCAGCCAAGAACCTCTCGGACTTTGCCGTGAAAGGCGCAGACTGCACTGTCAATCCGGATGTCCTGGGGTTGGCCGAGGCGTTCGCCGCCGCCTGCAAGCCAGTTGGCCTGATCTGTATCTCGCCTGCATTGGCTGCCAAGATCTATGGCCCTGGCGTGGTCTGCACCATCGGCAACGACGCCGACACCGCCGAGGCCGTCGTCAAGATGGGCGGTACCCACGAAGAATGCGACGTGCACGACATCGTCGAGGACCCGCAGCGCAAACTGGTGACCACCCCTGCCTACATGTCGGCAAAGACCATCAGCGAAGCCGCTGGCGGGATCTACAAGCTGGTTGATCGGGTGCTGGAACTGACCCACGAGTAAGCGCCGCTTGCCCGGCTGGAGCGCCTGACCAGGCGATTGGCGCTCCATTGGCTATCAAAGCGCCGACAGCCGAGCGATGATCCGGTCCAACGCATTGGCAAACGCCTGTTTGTCGCGATCCCCATAAGGCCCCTGCCCGCCACCTGACTGGCCTTGTTCACGCAGCTCGGTGAACAGATTGCGCGTAGCCAGGCGCTCGCCCATGTTGCGCTCGTCGAACTCGCGCCCGCGCGGGTCCAGCGCCGCTACGCCCTTCTTCACAAGCCGGTCGGCCAGAGGCACGTCGCTGCAGACGACCAACTCGCCGGGTACGGCATGCTCGACCAGGTAATCGTCGGCCGCATCCATGCCACTGGGTACCACGATCAGTCGTACGATGCCGAATGCTGGCTTTGCCACCGCCTGGCCCGCGACCATGACCACTTCGAACTTGCGCTTGAGGGCGAACTTGACGATCAGGTCCCTGGCAGCCTTGGGGCAAGCGTCGGCATCGATCCAAACACGCATGATTGACCTCACGTTGTCATTTAGCCAGTCATGATGCACTACCCCGACAGGTTGCAGGAACTCGCGCAAATAGCCCCAGAACTGAATGAGCCTGTGTGAGCCGTACCGTTCAGGCTACACTCGCCCCAGCTTCAGCGGACTGATGAGCGCAAAATGAATTGTCCCGACGAGATCCAACTGGACCTGGACAACGGGATCGACCGTAAGCTGCTGGCCAACTTGCGTGGGCGCTACCTACAGATCAACGCAGGCCGCCTGCAGCGAGCAATGGCCGGTTTGTCCCCCCGCCAGCAGCAGGTCCTGACGGTGCTGCCCGTGCTGTTCCATGTAAATCATCCGCTACTGCCCGGCTATGTTTCGTCGACGACGCCGGCAGGCATCTGCGACTTCGAGCCAAGCGCCGATCAGGTATTCGAAGCTCAGCGCCTGGCACGCGCCTTCAGCTACAAAGCCCGCGACAACACCTCACTACGCCCCATCGACGGGCTGTTTCTAATCGGCAGCCTGGGCACGCTTGCCCAGGCTGAGGACAGCGACATCGATGTATGGGTATGCCATACCAGCGACCTGGAGCGCGAAGCGTTGGAGGCACTACAGCGCAAATGCCAGTTGCTGGAAACCTGGGCCGCGAGCCAGGGCGCCGATACGCACATCTTTCTGATTGACACCCAGGCGTTCGCTCAAGGCCAGCGCACAGGCCAACTCGGCACCGATGATTGCGGCACTACGCAGCATTATCTTCTGTTGGACGAGTTCTACCGCACGACCCTTTGGCTGGCAGGGCGGACGCCGCTGTGGTGGCTGGTGCCGCCCGACCAGGAGAACGGTTACCCGGCCTACGCCCAGGCCCTGCTGGCAAAGCGTTTCGTACGCCCTGGGGAAGCCCTGGACCTGGGTCACCTGGCGCAGATCCCAGGCCACGAATTCGTCGGCGCCGGGCTTTGGCAGCTGTTCAAGGGCATCGATGCCCCTCACAAGTCCTTGCTCAAGTTGCTGCTGACCGAAGCCTATGCCAGCGAATACCCCGCCGTGCGTTGCCTGAGCCTGGACTACAAGCAAGCGGTCTTCGCCAATCAGCTCGACCTTGACCGTCTCGATCCTTACGTCATGGTCTACCGACGGATCGAGCGCTACCTGATGCAACGCCGTGAGCAGGCTCGGTTGGAACTGGTGCGGCGCAGCTTGTACCTGAAAGTGAACAGCAAGCTCAGCGAACAGGGCCGCGCCGAAGGCTGGCAACGCCGCCTGCTGCGCAGCCTGACCGACGAGTGGGGATGGGGAGGCGCGCAGTTGGCCCTGCTCGATGGTCGCCCTGGCTGGGGCGTGCACCAGGTTACCCTGGAGCGCCGAGAACGGGTGGCCGAGCTCAGCCGCAGCTACCGGTTCCTGGTGCAGTTCGCGCGCACACATGACGCGACCAGCCGCGCCGACTTGCGCGAGCTCAACCTGTTGGGACGGCGATTGCAGGCAGCATTCGAGCGCCGTGCGGACAAGGTGGAAATCCTCCAGAGCGACCGTGCCTGCGACCTGGCCGAGCAAACTGTGACGCTGGCCCAGTCACCCAGCCGCAGAGCGCCAGGTGGCCACCCCTGGGCACTCTACAGCGGCAATCTGCATGGCCATGAAATGGAACTCGCCAACCCGATCAAGCGCTGCTGGCACCTTGTGGAGCTGTTGGTCTGGGCCCATTGCAATGGCGTGATAGACAGGCATACACGACTGGCGCTTCATCCGGGTATCAGCGATCTGAAAGAGCCTGAATTGCAGGGCCTGCTCGCGAGCCTGCAGCAGCTCATCGTGTTGCCGCTGCCCGCCGTCAGCGAGGTGAGCCTGTTGCAGCCAAGCGTCGCCGAGGATGTGCTGCTGCTGATCAACGTGGGCATTGACCCCCTGCCCCACCACCGTGAGCTGGATATCCTGCTGACCACCGAGCGTACCGACTCGCTCAGCTACGGTGGCCTGCGGGAAAACCTGGTATTGACAGTGGACCAGGTCACGGTCAACTCCTGGAACGAGGTGCTGGTACATCGCTACGACGGCGAGCATGCGCTGATGCGATGCCTGCGCGATTTCATCAACCTGCCGAAACAGGCAAGCGGCTGGCCCAATGTGCGGGCGCACTGCTTTGCCCAGCACCGGGCGCAGGCCATCAGTCAGCGTGTGGCCGAGCTCTTCCAGACTGCGCGGCAGTTGCACGCACAGGACGTTCCCGGCCGTTACCTAGTGCAGGTGGCGCACCAGGTTCATGTGCTGGAGTGGCTCCAGGGCAAGGTCGTCCTCACGAGCCTTGACGACCATGATGCGCTACTCACGTTCATGGGCCAGGAGCGCAGTACCTACAGCCCCGTGTGCCTGGATGCCAATGCCCTGCCGGACACCGATGTGGGCCTTGTGCTCGAGCAAGGCCGCCGCGACTGCGTCCAGGTCTTCTATCGACTGTTCGACAGCTGGGCCGAGCTCTACGTGCTGGATGAATGCAACGCTTTGTGGCACCAGCGCGTGCCGTTGCAGGACGAACCTCACCTTCTGCTGCCGCTGCACCGCTTTCTGGCTTCGGTCTTGCGCCGACGCGAGGCGCAGTTGCCTTATGGTGCAAGGCAAGCAGCACGCCTGGACATCGTGTACGCGCAGCTGCTTGGGTCTGGATCGGCCAGGGCACGGGGCCTGGAGCAGAGGGCGGCACCGGATGCGGGGAACGTGCAGCCCTACTACGACGTCCAGGCCATGATTCACGCCGACACCGACGGTGCCACGCACGTGACCTTGTTCTGCGAACAACAGGAGTTCTCCGAGCTCGACCATGGGCCGAGCCTGTATGGCGTGGTGGCACGAGAAATCATCGCCCAGCGGCGAAGTGCAGGCCTGTATCGGTGCTACATCACCGACTTGGATGTTTCCGGGTTACTCGATGGCCGCCAGGCCACGACGCAGGTTTACCTGAACTACAAGCGGACACTTGAGCAGGCCTTGAATGAGGGGCTACAGCAGGTGCTGGCTGGCCAGGCTTAGGCACTGGCCACGCCACAGGCGCGTTGAAAGCATTACAGGTCGAAATCGCCCGCCGCTTCCGGCTGATACTCGACTTCCAGCAACTCTAGCCTGAGGGTCTTGCCCCCTGGCGCCGGCCAGTCGATCTGCTCACCCACCGACAACCCGAGCAAGGCACAGCCGATGGGCGCCAGGACCGAGACCTTGCCGTCTGGCCCGGCATCCTTGGGGTAGACCAAGGTCAAATGGTAGTCCTTGCCACTGGCTAGCTCGCGGCAATGCACGCGCGAATTCATGGTCACCACACCTGCCGGCACCTCATCATGCCCCACCACCTGCTCGGCGCGGTCGAGCTCGCCGCTGAGCGCGAGCACGCCAGGGGTACTTTCGTCGAGACTATCGAGCAGACGCTCCAGACGTTGTACATCCAAACGGGTGAGGATAAGGGAAGGCTTGGTGCTCATGATCCAGTCAGACTCCTTTGAACAGGCAGTTTTCGATGCACAGATAAAGCAAAACCCCGCCCTATGCGCGTAGTGCTGTTCACTTGAGAGTGTTTGGGCTGCAGAGCAGCCCTAAGTGACCAGCATTACGCCCAAAGGCGGGGTTTTCGAATGCTTTGGC
The DNA here is from genome assembly GCF_022699445.1 of Pseudomonas sp. I3-I5. Lineage (NCBI taxonomy): Bacteria > Pseudomonadati > Pseudomonadota > Gammaproteobacteria > Pseudomonadales > Pseudomonadaceae > Pseudomonas > Pseudomonas sp. I3-I5. The sequence continues at coordinate 4,518,727 of NZ_CP093940.1, forward strand.
GTCATCGACGCAAGCCCCGACACTACCACAGCGGGGCAAATACTCAAGCCCTTGCTATCAGTGTGCCTTAAGGTCGCGAAGCGCAGTGGCCTCGCGGCAGATCTGCCGACGGCGCTCATCATCGGCAGAGCGCCATTCGCGGATATGTTCAACATGCCGATGACAGCCGGTGCACACGCGCTGTTCGTCAAGGCGGCAGATGCTGATGCACGGCGATGGCACCGCTGGGCTGACGTTGCTGTAAAGCGGCTTGGGGGGCCGAACGGGTGCAGTGCTCATGTCAGATGTCGTCGAAATCCAGCTTTTCGCCGGCTCGCTCCCACACGATGCGCTCAAGCATTTCACCCAGCAGCTCTTCGCTCTTCTCGCACACCCACTTGCCGCTCTCTTCGTCATAGTCGAAGTGGAAGCCGCCGGACCGATCGGCCAGCCACAGCTGGCGCAGAGGCTCCTGGCGGCTGAAGATCAGCTGGGCTCCACCTTCGAACTTCACGGTCAGCACTCCAGCGGAGTTCTCCATGTCCAGATCCAGCCCGCTTTCGTCGAACAGGTCTTCCAGCGCCTGCTGGGTAGCGTCGACCAGATCATGGAAACGCGCTTCACTCAAACTCATTGCAGGAACCTCGAAATTGGCGGCGTGACAGGCAAGCCGGGCACGATACGGGCGCTTGCCGATGAATGCAAAGGTTTAGCCAGGGTCCTTGCAGGCCACTTCGCTTGCAACGCGGCCCTGATGGCAAACAAGTGCGGCTCGGCACCCAGAATAGCCTGCCCGGCGGGCCGGTACTTGCATAGGCAAGCCGCCGGTCGCTCGGTATACTCGGGCTCAATACTGCATTTTTCTAAGGATTTCATCCATGAAGCGCCTGATTTCCTCCCTCGCGGCGCTGGTCGCTGTTGCCTGCCTCGTTTCTGCATGCGGCCAGAAAGGCCCGTTGTACCTGCCCGATGACGGCAAGGACCGCAAAGACGCCCACTCGGCGCACCAGCACCAGACCAAAGCCAAGTCAGCACAGACCCAGGAGCAGCAAGACACGCTGCAGTCCGAGCCTGAGCAGTCGCCTGAGCAGTAAGGGAATCGGATGAACGTCTTCAATTACCGCGACGGTGAACTGTTCGCGGAAGGGGTGTCCCTGTCGGCAATCGCCGAGCGTCACGGCACCCCCACCTACGTGTACTCGCGTGCCCACATCGAGGCCCAGTACCGTAGCTACACCGATGCCTTGCAAGGTTGCGAACACCTGGTCTGCTTCGCGGTGAAAGCCAACTCGAACCTGGGCGTGCTCAATGTACTGGCGCGCATGGGTGCAGGGTTCGACATCGTTTCCGGTGGCGAACTTGAGCGCGTACTGGCTGCCGGCGGGCGCGCTGACCGCGTGGTGTTTTCCGGCGTGGGCAAAACCCGCGAAGACATGCGTCGCGCGCTTGAAGTGGGCGTGCATTGCTTCAACGTCGAGTCCACCGATGAGCTGGAGCGTTTGCAGCAGGTGGCCGCCGAAATGGGCAAGGTTGCGCCCGTCTCGCTGCGGGTCAACCCGGACGTGGATGCAGGTACCCACCCGTACATTTCCACCGGGCTCAAGGAAAACAAGTTCGGCATCGCCATCGCCGATGCCGAGGCCATCTACGTGCGGGCCGCTCAGTTACCCAACCTGGACGTAGTCGGGGTCGATTGTCATATCGGTTCGCAGCTGACCACCGTGGAGCCCTTCCTCGATGCGCTGGACCGCTTGCTGGTACTGGTCGACCGCCTCGCAGAGTGCGGCATCCACCTGCGCCACCTGGACCTGGGTGGCGGGGTCGGCGTGCGCTACCGCGACGAAGAACCACCGCTGGTAGCCGATTACATTCAGGCCATCCGCGCGCGCCTGGGCGATCGGGACCTGGCGCTGGTATTCGAGCCGGGGCGCTACATCGTGGCCAACGCTGGCGTACTGCTGACCCGTGTGGAGTACCTCAAGCACACCGAACACAAGGACTTCGCCATCATCGATGCGGCCATGAACGACTTGATCCGCCCAGCCCTGTACCAGGCCTGGATGGGCATCTGTGCAGTCAAGCCGCGTGAAGGCGAAGGTCGCCCGTATGACCTGGTCGGCCCGATCTGCGAAACCGGCGACTTCCTGGGCAAGGACCGGGTTCTGAACCTTGCCGAGGGTGACGTGCTGGCCGTTCAGTCAGCGGGCGCCTATGGTTTCGTGATGAGCTCCAACTACAACACCCGTGGCCGTTGTGCGGAAATACTGGTCGACGGCGACCAGGCTTTCGAAGTACGCCGCCGCGAAACCATCGCCGAATTGTACGCTGGCGAAAGCCTGCTGCCGGAGTAAGCCCATGCTGCTGCGTTTTACCAAGATGCATGGGCTGGGCAACGACTTCATGGTCCTGGACCTGGTAAGCCAGCACGCCCACATCCAGCCCAAGCACGCCAAGCAGTGGGGCGATCGCCACACGGGCATCGGCTTCGATCAGTTGCTGATCGTCGAGGCGCCGAATAACCCGGAAGTCGATTTCCGCTACCGTATCTTCAATGCCGACGGCTCCGAAGTGGAACAGTGCGGCAACGGGGCACGCTGCTTTGCGCGGTTCGTGCTCGACAAGCGCCTGACCGCCAAGAAGCGCATACGCGTGGAAACCAAGAGCGGCATCATCGTGCTGGACGTACAGAACGACGGCCAGGTCAGTGTCGACATGGGTCCGCCACGCTTCGTCCCTGCCGACATCCCGTTCGTCGCCGACGAGCAGTCGGTGAGCTACCCGCTGGAGGTAGACGATCAGGTGCATTCGATTGCCGCGGTGTCCATGGGCAACCCTCACGCCGTACTGCGCGTGGACGACGTGGTCAGCGCCCCTGTGCATCAGCTGGGGCCGAAGATCGAACACCACCCGCGCTTCCCCCAGCGCGTCAATGCCGGCTTCCTGCAGGTCATTGACCGCCATCGCGGCAACTTGCGCGTGTGGGAGCGCGGTGCTGGGGAAACCCAGGCGTGTGGCACTGGCGCCTGTGCAGCTGCCGTGGCGGCCATCAGCCAAGGCTGGATGGACTCGCCCGTCGCACTTGACCTGCCGGGCGGGCGCTTGCATATCGAGTGGGCCGGGCCAGGCAAGCCGGTGGTGATGACCGGCCCGGCCGTACGCGTCTACGAAGGACAGGTTCGATTCTAAGCGAGTAACCGTCATGACCGATCACCCCAAGGATATACCCCAGCAGGCCGCTGAGCTCGATGCCGAAGCGGTGGTCGCCTACCTGCGTGCTCATCCAACCTTTTTCACCGAGCATGATGAGCTCTTGGTCGAGCAGCACATTCCCCACCAGCGCGGTGACAGTGTTTCGCTGGTCGAGCGCCAGCTCAAGTTGCTGCGCGACCGCAACATCGAGATGCGCCACCGCCTTTCGCAGTTGATGGACGTGGCCCGCGACAACGATCGGTTGTTCGACAAGACCAGACGCCTGATCCTGGACCTGCTCGATGCAACCACGCTGGAAGACGTGGTGATGGTCGTCGAAGACAGCCTGCGTCAGGAGTTCCAGGTACCTTTCGTCAGCCTGATCCTGTTTGGCGACAACGTAGCGCCGGTGGGGCGCTGGGTCAGCAACGCCGAAGCCCAGCAAGCGATCGGCCCGCTGCTCGGTAGCGGCAAGACCGTCAGCGGCAGCCTGCGCGAGCACGAGCTGGCGTTTCTGTTCGGTGAGGAGCAACGCCGCGACGTGGGCTCCAGCGCGGTGGCGACCTTGGAGCACCAGGGGCTGCATGGGGTGCTGGCCATTGGTAGCCGCGACCCGCAGCATTACAAGAGCAGTGTCGGCACACTGTTCCTGAGCTATATCGCCGAGGTGCTGGGCCGTGTGGTCCCCCGCGTCAGCCAAAGCCTGCGCCCGGTGCGCTGATGGAGCGCCAGCTGGAAGCTTACTGCGCACACCTGCGCAATGAGCGCCAGGTCTCCGAGCACACGCTTGTGGGCTACCGCCGGGACCTGGAGAAGGTCATGGCGTACTGCAGCGAGCAGGCTATTGGTGGCTGGCAAGCCTTGCAGATTCAACACCTGCGCCAGCTGATCGCGCGCCAGCATCACCAGGGCCAGTCTTCGCGCAGCCTGTCCAGGCTGCTATCGGCGGTGCGGGGCCTGTACCGTTACCTCAACCGCGAAAAGATCTGCCAGCACGATCCTGCCAATGGCCTGAGCGCCCCCAAGGGGGAGCGTCGATTGCCCAAGGTGCTCGACACCGACCGTGCCTTGCAACTGCTCGATGGCGGCGTGGACGATGATTTCATTGCCCTGCGCGATCAAGCCATTCTCGAATTGTTCTATTCCTCGGGCCTTCGCCTTTCGGAGCTGACCAACCTTGACCTCGACCATGTCGACCTGGCCGGTGGCCTGGTACAGGTGCTGGGCAAGGGCGGCAAGGCCCGCGTGCTGCCGGTAGGGCGCAAGGCGCGGGAGGCGCTGCAGGCGTGGTACCGCCTGCGCGGCGCCGGCAACCCCAGGGATCGCGCCGTCTTCATCACCCGGCAAGGCAATCGCATCAGCCCACGCGCCGTGCAACAGCGGGTCAAGGTGGCCGGGGAACGCGAGCTGGGCCAGCACCTGCACCCACACATGCTTCGCCATTCCTTTGCCAGCCACGTGCTGGAATCGTCCCAGGACCTGCGCGCTGTACAGGAAATGCTCGGACACGCCGACATCGGCACGACGCAAATCTATACGCACCTGGATTTCCAGCACCTGGCAACGGTGTACGACAGCGCCCATCCCAGGGCCAAACGCAGCAAAGGCAACGACTGATGAACATCAAGCTGATCACCTTCGACCTCGACGATACCCTTTGGGACACAGCGCCGGTCATTGCCAGTGCCGAAGTCGTGCTACGCGACTGGCTTCAAGCCAATGCCCCGTTACTGGGCGATGTGCCTGTCGAACATCTGTTCGCCATCCGGGAACGGATCGTCCTGGCAGAGCCCGAGCTCAAGCACCGCATCAGCGCCTTACGCCGCCGCGTGCTGACCCGCGCCCTCGAAGACGTGGGCTACGGCCAGATGCAGGCACAGCAACTGGCCGAGCAGGGGTTCGAAGTGTTCTTGCAGGCCAGGCACAAGGTCGAGATATTCCCGGAAGTTCAACCGATGCTGGAATTGCTGAGCCAGCATTACGCCCTGGGTGTCATCACCAATGGCAATGCCGATGTCAGCCGGCTGGGGCTGGCCGATTATTTCCGCTTCGCCTTGTGCGCGGAGGACCTGGGCATCGGCAAACCCGACCCGGCCCCGTTTGTAGAGGCCCTGCGCCGCAGCGGCGTGCCTGCCAGCGAAGCGGTGCACGTCGGCGATCATCCTCGCGATGACATTGCCGGTGCTCAGCGCGCCGGGCTGCGCGCGGTTTGGTTCAACCCCCAGGCCAAGGCGTGGCCCGGTGAGCAAGCACCCGACGCCGAAATTCAGCGCCTGTCGCAACTGCACGAGGTGCTCGCCCGCTGGCAATGACCTTGCCGACAGCACCTCCCTGTGCAAGCCAGGCATAAAAAAACCCGCAGCGACGGCGGGTTTTTCGAAGGCATCGCTTAGATAGGGCGACTGCCGTATTTATTGTCCGGCTTCTTGGGTGGGTCGGCGACCACGTTGGCCTCGACTTCCTGAACCTTGCCACCACGCGACAGGAACTCTTCCATGGCCTTGGCCAGGGCATCACGCTCCTTTTGCTTGGCTTCCAGGCTGGGCATCTCGTCTACCGAGACAGCCGCCTTGGATTTGCCCTTGGCAGCGGGTGCAGGACTGCTGTCGTCGTCGCCAGCGTCTTCTGCAACATCATCAGCAGCCGCTTCAAGGCCGTCATCAGCCTCGTCTTCATCACCGACCTCGAGGTCATCATTTTCCAGATCGTCGTCGCTCATGTTCTACCTCATGACGTGCAAAAGCAGGTTAGTTAGAGACCAGTGCTGCCGTAGACCGGCAGCTTCTGGTGAAAATTCCACTGGCCGTGGGTTCGACCACGGCCTTTGGGCCAACGCATCTGACGGACGGCTGTACCCGGGTGGGCCTGCACGTGGCAGTGCCGCACAAAACCTGTGACCCCTGCTGGGCCACGCGCTTTTTAGCCAGCCTGGCAAAGGCCGGTAGGGGTGATGAATGTACGTTCCAGCACCCTTCGGCGCGCATTCTAGCGCGCTCGCAGAAAAAGCAAAGCGCCATGAATGCCCCAACTTTTGTAAGTTTTGTACCCGTGTCACAAATAGACGGGATAAACCGTTTGCGCACGTGAAAATGCTGGGCAAGTGATCAAAAAAATGGCAACAGGTGCCGCTTGTGAGCGCCTTGCCAGCCCCCTGCGCGCACGCTTGATCAGGCCGACCTTAAACACAAGACGAAAAAATGCCCGGCGAGCCGGGCACATTTCTGCAGCGTCGTTGTTAGAGGTTGTAGCCGCGTTCGTTGTGCTGCGCCAGATCCAGACCAACGGATTCTTCTTCTTCGTTGACCCGAAGCCCCATCACCAGGTCCAGGACCTTGAGGATGATGTAGGTGACGATGGCGGTGTAGGCCACGGTGAAGATCACGCCTTTGGCCTGCACCCAGACCTGCATGCCGATATCGGTGACCGCGCCGAAGCCACCCAGCGCCGGGGCTGCGAACACGCCGGTCAGGATGGCGCCGACGATACCGCCGATGCCGTGTACGCCAAACGCATCCAGGGAGTCGTCGTAGCCCAGCTTGCGCTTGAGGCTGGTGGCGCAGAAGTAGCAGATCACGCCCGATGCCAGCCCGATGACCAGCGCGCCCATCGGCCCCACCGTGCCCGCTGCTGGCGTGATGGCAACCAGGCCAGCGACCACGCCCGAGGCGATACCCAGCGCACTGGGCTTACCGTGACCGATCCATTCGGCGAACATCCAGCCCAATGCCGCGGCAGCCGTGGCGATCTGGGTGACCAGCATGGCCATGCCCGCAGTGCCGTTGGCCGCAGCCGCCGAACCTGCGTTGAAACCGAACCAGCCGATCCACAGCATGGCCGCACCCATCAGCGTATAGCCCAGGTTGTGCGGTGCCATGGGTGTGGTCGGGTAGCCTTTACGCTTGCCCAGTACCAGGCAGCAGACCAGGCCTGCGATACCGGCGTTGATGTGCACGACGGTGCCGCCCGCGAAGTCCAGCACGCCCCAATCCCACATCAGGGCACCGTCACCGCTCCACACCATGTGGGCGATCGGGGCATAGACGAGGGTGAACCAGATGCCCATGAACACCAGCATGGCCGAGAACTTCATGCGTTCGGCGAAGGCACCCACGATCAAGGCTGGGGTGATGATGGCGAACGTCATCTGGAAGGTGATGAACACCGCTTCAGGGAACAGCGCCGTGGCCGAGGTCAGGCTGTCAGGCGTCACGCCGCTGAGAAATGCCTTGGAGAAGCCGCCGACGAAGGAGTTGAAATTGAGTACGCCCTTCTCCATACCGGTGGTATCGAAGGCCATGCTGTACCCGTAGACGACCCAGAGAATGCTCATCAAGCCAGTGATGGCGAAGCACTGCATCATCACCGACAGCACGTTCTTGGAGCGCACCATGCCGCCGTAGAACAGCGCCAGGCCTGGGATGGTCATGAACAGCACGAGCGCCGTGGCGGTGAGCATCCAGGCGGTGTCGCCGGAGTTGAGTGCTGGCGCGGCCTCCTCTGCAAGGGCGAGCCCTGGCATGACGAAGGACAATAGGGCTCCTAGCCCTGCGATCTTACGCAGAGTCATGTTGTTTTCTCCTGGGGCGTTGGGTTTGGTGAGGCTTGTGTTGCTGCTTAGATCGCGTCGGTATCGGTCTCGCCGGTACGGATGCGGATCGCCTGCTCCAGATTCACCACGAAGATCTTGCCGTCACCGATCTTGCCGGTGTTGGCAGCCTTGGTGATGGCCTCGATTACCCGATCCAGGTCTTTGTCATCGATAGCAACATCGATCTTCACCTTGGGCAGGAAATCGACCACGTATTCGGCACCGCGATACAGTTCGGTGTGACCCTTTTGACGCCCGAAGCCTTTGACTTCGGTGACGGTGATGCCCTGCACGCCGATTTCCGACAGTGACTCGCGCACGTCGTCCAGCTTGAACGGCTTGATGATGGCTGTGACTAGCTTCATGAAACTCTCTCCCGATTTGGTGGACTTGCCCCAGGAAAACAAACCCGTCTCAAGTCTAAGCGCAGCGGTTGCCTTTTGTAACGCGTCGTCGGCATGCGCACTGCCTGGTCACAAGGAACTGCATCAGTGCATGGCTCGCTTAGCACTTTGCAGAAACCTTGCCAGGTCTGTGAACACCAGGGAAATCAGGGGTTTGGCCCGACGTTACAGCTTTGGCTAATCGCCAGCACTCAACCTGTGCACCCATACGGTGCGAGGCTGGTTCAGGCTTTGCGCGAAAAACGTGCAACACCGCCTCGTCATGGGAGGCACAAGGGTGCGTGCTACACTGGCCGCCATTTCTCGACACTGGTGGACACCCTCATGCTCGCGCCCAAAGCCCTTCTCGACGCCCTGAGCGACCAGGCCTCGCGCCTGTTCAGCAGCGACAACACCCAGCCTCGGGCCGAGCTGGAAAGCCAGTTCAAGGCCTTGATGCAAGGCGCTTTGAGCAAGCTCGACGTGGTCAGCCGCGAGGAGTTCGACAGTCAGATGGTGGTGCTGGCACGCACCCGGGCTCGCCTGGAGGCGCTGGAACAACAAGTCGCAGAACTCGAAGCGCGCCTGGAAGGCAAGCGCTGACACCAAAGCTGCGTGACCCAGCCTCCTATCGACTTTCAGCGAGCTTCAAGCCTGCTGGCCGGTCGATCCAGGCCAGGTTTGGGCGGCAGTTCGCTGGGGCGTAGGGTGCCCCGGAACAACGCGGCGCCGTATTGCGTGAACAGCGTCCGTACCCTGTTGCGCGAATTGAGGACTTCGGCGTGAATGTCTTCGATGGCTGTGTCGCCAGGTCGCAGGCTCGCCGCATGGGTCACCCACTCAATGGCTGCATAGCGGCTTTGCCTGCGTGTACCTTGCCCCTGCATCCAGGCAAGCCCCAGCTCGGCACTGGCACGTGCTGCAATAGCGCTGTCCGGGTGCTCCACCAGGCTCAGCAAGTAGGCGACCGCCTCGGCTCGCTCACGCGGCTGGCCAAACTGGCGCAGCAATATGCCCAGGTGCAACCGTGCGCAGGCATTGGTCTGAGCATTGCCCAGGGCGTCTATCAACAGGCGCCTGACCTCGAGCATTTTTTCTCGATCACCCAGGTTCGTCCCCCCTTGCATCTGCAAGCAGGCCAACCGGTATTTGGCCTGGCGACTCCCTGTCTGGACGGCGCGCAGCAACCATTGCTCAGCCACTTCACAGTCCCTGTATCGCCCAGGGGTATCGCTCCACTCACCCTGGTGAAGCTCGAACAGGCTCAACGCCGCACCTGACAGGGCTTGCTCGGCACCGCCTTGAAGCAAATAGTAGGCAACCTCATGCCGATCATGGGACCAGAGCAAGCGGGCCAGTTCCAGGATTTTCAGGCCGGGAGCCTGACCCGCCCGCTGGCGCTTGATCGCAATCGTCAGCCAGCGTTTGGCTTGATCGCCGCTGCGCGCCAGGCCCCACAAGCCAAAGTGATGTCCCGCGGCCCGCAGCGCGCAGGCAGCGGCGTGGGAGCGGCCATCGCTCAGGCGAAGAATCGCGGTATTGAGCAGTGCCTGCTCGTGCGCAGTGCTGCGTGTCAAAGCCGTGATGACCAAATGCCGAAGCGGTGGTCCCAGCGCCTGGATGCCGCCCAGGTCGGCAGGGCATGCAAGGCTTTGGGTAAAATCGGCCAGTGCCTTGTCATGGTCGCCCCAAACGCTCGCCTGCAACGCACCGCGCCATGCCAGCAATACGGCAGTCTCCCTAGGCCGCAGTGGGCGCACGGCCCAGTCTTCGAACAATTGCTGGTACTTGGCCACTGCGCTTGGGCGTTCGGCACTTGGGCGTTTCAAGCGTGCTTCCACGGCCATCCATCGCAGCGCGTTGCGCAACGGCTCGCTCCAGCCCCGGCAAGCCGGCATGTTGACCAACCGTTCTATGGACTCGACTTGCCCACGTCGGTCCTGCAATAGATACAACGCGTGGGCCTTGATGGCCTCGAAGCAGCCCGGCCGTGCGGCCAGTGCCTGGCTCAGCCAATAGGCCTGCGGCTCCTGGCGCTCTGTGCGCGGCTCAAGTCCATCGGGCAACATCCGAGGCAGCTCGGCCAAAGGCATCACGCCATGCCTGACCAAATACGGTGCGGCAGCCTCCTGCACCTCCACGTCCGCATGTGTACTGGGCCTGAAGCGGGCTGGCTGCTCATTGAACAGCTCGACCAGCCAGCCCGGCTCGCGAAACCTGGCACTGAGCAACTGCAAGCCTATGGCAGCCGCGACCGGCCGCTGCGAACGGGCCAAGGCTCTGAGTAAATGGGCAGTGGCGGTTTCGCACATTTGCTCGATCGCCAGCCAGCGTGCCGGTGTGCGGGCGCCGCCTTGGTCCACCTGGCAGGCACGGCTAAGGCAGTAGAAGCCCATGACGACCTGCGGGTGATAGGCCCTGGGGCAAGCATCGATCCAGGCGCGAAGCACTTGGCTCAGCGCCCTGTCCCCCTGGTCCGGGTCGACCAGCAGATGGCTCTCGACGGCTGAGAGATAGGCCGGGAACTCACCCGGGGGCGCTTGGTACCAGCGAGCCTCCAGGGAATCGAAATAGCGATTGAGCTCGACGAACGCGTTGGTCTGAACCAGTTCGCGAATAACCTCACGGGTGTGGGTGAGCGTTTGCACAGCGCAATACCTCAAGTCCATTTCAAGGTCGAAGCGGTGCCATCCCATGGCATCGGTGGTTTGCTTGAACAACACTAAGCCAAAGAAGGCCGCTGCGCAAAACTATTGGATCCATTTCTAGGCGGTGCACAGGTAGAAATGATCAGAAGCACACTGGCATCCCTTGCCCCGTCTCGGCTCGCTATGCTGGGTCCATCCGCAGGAAGCGGTCTTGGCAGCGAATGGAGCGCCCATGTCTTTAGCCCTTGTTCACAGCCGCGCCCAGGTAGGCGTGCAGGCCCCGGCCGTCAGCGTTGAAACCCACCTGGCCAATGGCTTGCCTCATCTCACACTGGTCGGCTTGCCCGAAACCACGGTCAAGGAAAGCAAGGACCGCGTGCGCAGTGCCATCGTCAACAGTGGCCTGAACTACCCAGCCCGGCGCATCACGCAAAACCTCGCTCCGGCCGACCTGCCCAAGGACGGTGGCCGCTACGACCTGGCCATCGCCCTGGGCATCCTGGCGGCCGATGCCCAGGTGCCCGTGGCCACCCTGGCCGAGCTCGAATGCCTGGGCGAGCTGGCACTGTCGGGCGCGTTGCGGCCGGTACAGGGCGTCTTGCCCGCAGCGCTTGCCGCACGCCAGGCGGGGCGGGCACTGGTAGTGCCCCGTGAAAATGCCGAGGAAGCCAGCCTTGCCAGTGGCCTGGTGGTGTATGCCGTAGGCCATCTATTGGAGCTGGTGGCCCACCTGAACGGACAGGTACCGCTAGCTGCCTATGCCGCCAATGGCTTGCTCCTGAACCCTTGCCCCTATCCCGACCTGAGCGAGGTGCAGGGGCAACTGGCGGCCAAACGCGCGCTGCTACTGGCCGCTGCCGGGGCGCACAACCTGCTTTTCACCGGGCCGCCAGGTACTGGCAAAACCTTGTTGGCCAGCCGCCTGCCGGGCCTGCTGCCACCGCTGGATGAGCATGAAGCGCTGGAGGTCGCCGCCATCCAGTCGGTCAGCGGGCACACCCCGCTGAACAGCTGGCCACAACGGCCGTTTCGCCACCCTCATCATTCCGCCTCCGGACCTGCGCTGGTGGGTGGCGGAAGCCGGCCGCAGCCCGGGGAAATCACCTTGGCCCACCACGGGGTGCTGTTTCTGGACGAGTTGCCCGAATTCGAGCGCCGGGTACTGGAAGTGCTGCGTGAACCCCTGGAATCTGGCGAGATCGTAATCGCCAGGGCGCGGGATAAAGTGCGCTTTCCCGCCCGCTTTCAGCTCGTCGCTGCCATGAACCCCTGCCCTTGCGGCTACCTGGGCGACCCTACAGGGCGATGCCGCTGCAGCACCGAGCAGATATCCCGTTATCGCAACAAACTGTCAGGCCCGCTACTGGACCGGATCGACTTGCACCTGACCGTGGCGCGCGAGAGCACCACGCTCAACAACCAGCCTTGCGGGCAAAGCAGCGCCGACGTCGCCCTTCAAGTCGCGCACGCCCGGGAGGTGCAACAACGTCGGCAAGGGTGCGCCAATGCATTTCTCAACCTCGATGGCCTGCGCCAGCACTGTAGCTTGGCAGCACCTGATCAGGCTTGGTTGGAAGGCGCCTGTGAACGATTGACGTTGTCGCTGCGAGCAGCACACCGATTGCTCAAGGTCGCCAGAACACTGGCAGACCTCGAGGGATGCACGGCAATTGGCCGGGCGCACCTGGCTGAGGCCCTGCAGTACCGTCCCGGGAGTGGTTGAGAGGCGAACGCGGTAGCTGGAAGCATTTGACCAGGCCGGAGCACCTCACCTCCTGTACATCGCATCAACCTCCAGGTGGGTAGACGCTCCTCCCCAAGCACTACTCGCCGTTTCGTTTGTTTCGAATATTGTGCATTTCGTTTGTTTCGAATATAAGTTGGCTATCTGTCGTACTAGGCGCCGGAATTCTTTTTAACGACTGGAGACAACCCATGACTACCGCCGATCTCGCTCAAGCCATCCTTCCAGATGAAAAAGCGATCACCGCGGCTATTGAGTCAAGCCGCCAGATTGCCGCGTTCGTCTCAACCAAGTTGGATACTCAGCGCATTGAGTTGGTAGATGAAGCCCAGCAACGGCAGACTGTTGAACTGCCAACGTTCGCGCTCAGATTGCTTGGCGACATACTCAACGAGCTGGCCTTGGGCAACACCGTAAAGGTGGTGCCTATCCATGCGGAACTGACCACCCAGGAGGGCGCCGATATGCTCAGTGTCTCGCGTCCTCACCTGGTCAAGCTGCTGGATGAGGGGCTAATCCCACACACCAAAACCGGCAGCCACCGCCGTGTAAAATTTACTGACCTAATGGCCTACAAGGCCGATCGTGATAAAGCAAGCCAGGCCGCCATGGATGAACTGGCTGCACAAGCCCAAGAACTTAATATGGGCTATCAATGAGGCACTCACCTTTTACAGTTATCTACGACGCCTGCGTGCTTTATCCAGCACCATTGCGTGACCTATTGATGCATCTGGCTCTGACTGGCGTGTATCGCGCGCGCGGGTCCGAGCAAATCCACGATGAATGGACACGAAACGTGTTAAGAAGCCGTCCCGACGTGTCAGAAACACAGCTTTATCGCACAGTCGGACTCATGAATCGGGCGATTCCTGACTCTCTGGTAAATGACTACGAGCCACTTGTGCAGGGGCTTGACCTTCCAGACGAAGACGATAGACACGTCTTGGCAGCAGCGATCAAATGTGGCGCCTCGGTGATTGTCACGTACAACCTCAAAGATTTTCCGACCGAGATTCTGAAACGTTTTGAGATCGAGGCGTTGCATCCCGATGTATTCCTCTCCGACATCTGGGACCTTGATCACGCAGCTGTGCTCAAGGCCGTCCAGAAGCAGCGCGCAGCCCTTAACAATCCGGTTTACTCACCCCGCGAGCTGCTGGACATCCTCCTCAAGCAGCGGCTCCCAGAGACCGTCAAGCACCTCTCGAACCACGAGCTGCTGATCTAACCATCTTGACCGGACGCACCTGGCTGAGGCCCTGCAGTACCGTCCCGGGAGTGGTTGAGGGGCGAACCCTGGTCCCCGCCCCCCCGGCAGAAACAAGGCTGTCCAGCGCCCTCAATGCCTGAATGAACTTCCCCAGCCGCTTCGCTTTCCATCTACAAAGCGAACGATTTCAGGTGCTCGATGCTCCCACACAGCCAGCAAGGCCGCGGTCCCGTTACCTTCGTGTTGATGCATTTTTTGGGTGGTTCGCACCGAACATGGTCCGCCACGGTCCCTTACCTAGACCGAGCGCATGCCTGCATCGCCCTGAACACACCCGGGTACGGCGATGCCAATGCCGTCACCGGCTATACCGTTGAAGAAATGGCCGATCAGGTCGATGCGAGCATCCGTGAGCTTGGGCTCAAGCACTGCATCCTCGTTGGCCACTCGATGACCGGCAAAGTCGCGGTCGTGCTGGCCGCTCGTCGCCCGGACTACCTTCGGGGCCTGATCCTGGTGGCCCCATCGCCTCCCGGCCCCCAGCCGATGAGCGATGAAGACCGCGACCAGCAACGGGCCTACACCGCCAGCCGGGAGCAAGCCGAAGCCTTCGTCGACGACTCGAGCTACCACAGGCTGCCCGATGCGCTGCGCGAAGTCGCCATCGCCGACGCCCAGGCCGTCAACCTTGACGCCTGGCGTGCCTGGGTCGATCACGGCAGTCGCGAGGACTGGAGCGATCGCATCGGCCTGCTGCCCTATCCGGCCCTGCTGATCTGCGGCGCCGATGACCAGCAGGTGCCCGACGCCCAAGAGCAGCGGCGTACCACCTTGTCGCACTTCCCCAACGGCACCTTGCTTACCCTGCCCGGTGCGGGCCACCTGATGCCTTACCAGACCCCTCAGGCATTGGCCGAGCCGATGCTTGATTTCGCAAGACCAATCGCTGCTGAACTTTCCCTGGGAGATCGTTGATGGATTTAGGTTTGAAAAACCGTGTGGCCCTGATCAGCGGCGCAGCTGGCGGCATTGGCCTGGCCACTGCCCACCTCCTCGCCGAGGAAGGTGTGAAGCTGGTGTTGACTGACATCGACCAGGACAAGCTCGAAGATGCCGTCAAGGCGCTGGGTGGCGCGCCCTTGCTCATCGCGGCGGACATGACCAGTCAGGACGAGGTGGATAACTTGGTCCGGCAAGCCGAAGAGCGTTATGGCCAGGTGGATATCGTGGTGCATACCACGGGGGTAACAGGCGCCAAAGGCGACCCGCTGGAAATGAAGGACGAGGATTACCAGGAAGCCTGGGATACCGACTTCTTCACCGCCGTGCGCGTGGCGCGGGCCACCGTTCCGGCGATGCGCAAACGGGGCTGGGGGCGGTTGGTGTGCATCACCTCCGAGAATGCCGTGCAGCCTTACTGGGAAGAGGCGGTGTACAACGTCGCCAAGGCCGCACTGGCCGCGTTCATCAAGAACCTGTCCTACAAGGAAGCGGCGCATGGGGTGCTGTGCAACACGGTATCGCCGGCATTTATTGAAACCAACATGACCGATGGCATGATGAAGCAGCGCGCCGAAGAGAAAGGCGTGAGCTTCGAGGAGGCCATCGAAAGCTTCCTGGAAGAGGAACGACCCGGCATCGTACAGAAGCGCCGAGGTAAGCCAGAAGAGGTCGCGGCCGCGATCGCGCTGCTGGTTTCGGAGCGGGCTTCGTTCATCAATGGCAGCAACCTGCGGGTCGATGGCGGCTCGGTGCAAAGCGTCCAGAACTGAACCTGCACTGGCGCTCGGGCCAGGGCAAGCACGCACGCGCTGCGGCCCAAGCGCCAGATGCGGCATCCAGCTTCCAGGAACGCTAAACTGCGCAGGCCGCCCTTGGCGGGTTCTGTGGAGACGCATTCTTGGAAGACCTCAACTCGCTCTACTACTTCACGCAGGTGGTCGAGCACGGTGGCTTCGCCCCGGCGGGTCGGGCGCTGAACATGCCAAAGTCGAAACTCAGCCGACGCATTGCCGAGCTCGAAGAGCGTCTGGGCGTGCGCTTGCTGCAGCGCACCAGCCGCCACTTCGCACTGACCGAGATCGGCCAGGCTTATTACAACCGCTGCCTGGCCATGCGCGTCGAAGCCGAGGGTGCGGCCGAGATCATCGAGCGCAACCGCAGCGAACCACGAGGGCTGGTGCGCATCAGTTGCCCGACCACCCTGCTCAACGCTTGGGTCGGGCCGATGTTGACGCGCTACATGCTCAAGTACCCGCAGGTGGAGCTGTTCATCGAAAGCACCAACCGGCGCGTCGATCTCTTGCATGAAGGCTTCGACATTGCCCTGCGTGTTCGTTTTCCGCCGCTGGAAAACACGGACATGGTGATGAAGGTGCTGAGCGACAGCACCCAGTGCCTGGTAGGCCATCCCCACCACCTGGCGCAATTGCCCGACGGTTTCGATCCTCAGCTACTGGGCACGCTGCCCAGCCTGCATTGGGGCAGTGCCCAGCGGGAGTATCACTGGGAGCTGTCCCGAGACGGTGACAACAACCAGAGCATCGTCATACCGCACATGCCGCGCATGGTCACCGACGACCTGTTCGCCCTGCGCCATTTCGTAGTGGCGGGTATCGGCATTGCGCACCTGCCACGGGTGGCCGTGCGTGACGACCTGGCAGCGGGCCGCCTGGTGGAGTTGCTGCCAGGCTGGTACCCGCGCAGTGGCATCGTGCACGCGATCTTCCCCTCACGACGCGGCTTGCTGCCTTCGGTGCGGGCATTGATCGATCACCTGGCGGACGAATTTGCGCTTTGCGACATGGCTTGAGGTTCGAGCCTGCAACGCCCATGGCGAGCGCCCAAAATGTCCCGCCGCTACAGTTTCAGGGGGAGTGGGCGGCTGGTGATGGGGGCGCTCACTGATCGCGATGGGCCGCAAAGCGGCCCCGGCAAGATGAGCTGCCAAGCTGAAATCTTGGGGCCGCTGTGCGGCCCATTGCGGTCGGTTCGTCGCCCCGGCAAGGCCGCTTTCACAGAGTTAAGCGGGTTGAGGCCTGCGCTGTACTTGCAGGCTGGCTGCAACGGGTTGCTGCACAGCCCTCAGCATCTCGGCCTAGAAGGCAAAGCACGAGCACCCCAGCGCGCCCCAGAACCCCTGGAAGTCATTGACCGGCACGCTGGAATGCCGGGCCTTTTCATGGCTGTGGGCATGGACACCGCACGGGCCCGAGCACTGGTGTGCCATGGCTGCCAGCGAGGGGGTGCCCACGCGCCAGTGGCCGGGCACCTTGGCGACCGGTGACCACTCAGGCAACACAGGCACCTGCGGTGGCCCCAGCTTGTCGAACTCGGCGGCGCCGTACACGACCTTGCCGTCTACCAGGGTGAGCACCGACTCGATACCCTTGATCGCCTCTTCCTCCACCGAGAAGAAATCCTGCGACAGCGCCGCCAGGTCGGCGAGCTGACCGACCTTGATCTGCCCCTTCTTGCCCTGCTCACTGGAAAACCAGGCACTGCCTTGGGTGAACAGCTGCAAGGCCGTGTCCCGGCTCAACCCTTCGGGATACAGTGCCATGCCGCCAACGGTCTTGCCGCTGACCAGCCAGTACAGCGAAGTCCACGGGTTGTAGCTGGACACGCGGGTCGCATCGGTGCCCGCCCCTACCGGCACCCCCATCTCCAGCATGCGCTTGATCGGTGGTGTCTGCTGCGCCGCTTGGGCGCCATAGCGGTCGACGAAATACTCGCCCTGGAAGGCCATGCGGTCCTGAATGGCAATGCCGCCACCCAGGGCGCGTACCCGCTCGATGTTACGGGGCGTGATGGTTTCGGCATGATCGAAGAACCACGGCAAGCCGTTGAACGGTACGTCGCGGTTGACCTTCTCGAACACGTCGAGCATGCGTGTGATCGACTCGTCATAGGTCGCATGCAGACGGAACGGCCAGCGTTGCTCGACCAAGTGCCGCACCACCGGCTCCAGTTCTTGCTCCATGGTCTGCGGCAGGTCCGGGCGCGGTTCCAGAAAGTCTTCGAAGTCAGCCGCCGAGAACACCAGCATTTCGCCCGCACCGTTGTGACGCAGGAAATCGGTGCCACTGTGCAGCTTGACGCTGGCAGTCCACTTGCGGAAATCGTCCAGCTCTTCCTTGGGCTTCTGGGTAAACAGGTTGTAGGCGATGCGCACCGTCAGTTGACCCTTGTCGGCCAGCTCCTGGATCACCGAATAATCGTCCGGGAAATTCTGGTAGCCGCCACCGGCATCGATGGCGCTGGTCAGCCCCAATCGGTTCAGTTCGCGCATGAACTGGCGCGTGGAGTTGACCTGGTATTCGAGTGGCAGCTTGGGGCCTTTTGCCAGCGTGGCGTAGAGAATCATGGCGTTCGGCCGCGCGATCAGCATGCCCGTGGGATTGCCGAACGTGTCACGCTGGATTTCCCCGCCAGGCGGATTGGGCGTGGTCTTGTCATAGCCCACAGCCTTGAGCGCTGCACGATTGAGCAACGCCCGGTCGTACAGGTGCAGCAGGAACACCGGGGTATCCGGGGCAGCCTGGTTGATTTCCTCGAGGGTGGGCATGCGCTTTTCGGCGAACTGGAACTCGTTCCAGCCACCCACCACCCTGACCCATTGCGGGGTCGGCGTACGTGCGGCTTGGTCCTTGAGCATGCGCAGGGCATCGGCCACCGACGGCACCCCTTCCCAGCGCAGCTCCAAGTTGTAGTTGAGGCCCCCGCGGATCAGGTGCAGGTGCGAGTCGTTGAGCCCGGGAATGACGGTGCGCCGGCGCAGGTCGACAATCTGAGTGGCCGTTCCTTTGTGGGCCATGGCCTCGGCATCGCTGCCCACGGCGATAAAACGGCCATCCTTGATGGCCACGGCGGTGGCGTTGGGGTTCTCGCGGTCGACGGTGTGCAGCTTGCCGTTGAACAGAATCAGATCGGCGTCCATAGGGCCTCCTTGGAATGGAGTTCATAGGTCAGGCGCAGCGGCGTCGTCGCGACGCCGCTTGCCTGTCTGGCTCAGCGCTGGAGAAACGCCAGCAGGTCTTCGTTCAGTTGTTGCGCATGGGTCACTGCGAACCCATGCGGCGCACCGGCATACACTTTCAACTCGGCGCCGGCGATCAACTGCGCAGCGCGCTTGCCGGTGGTCTCGAAGGGCACGACCTGGTCGGCGTCGCCGTGAATCACCAAGGTCGGCACGTCGACCTTGGCTAGGTCCTGCCGGAAATCGGTCTGCGAGAACGCCGTCACGCAGTCCAGCGTGGCCTTGAGCGAGGCCAGCAGCGCGATGTTCAAGGTCTGCGTCTGCACGCCCTGGGACACCTGCTGCCCCTGGTTCAGCCCGTAAAACGGGGCCGCGAAGTCGGCGATGAACTGGGCGCGGTCGGCCCGCAGCCCGGCCTCGATCCCTTCGAACACCGACAGGTCCACCCCGTCCGGATTGTCTGCGCGCTTGCCAAATACAGGCGTGACGGCCCCCAGCAGCACCAGCCCGGCCACCCGCCCGGTACCGTGGCGACCGATATAGCGGCTGACATCACCGCCCCCCATCGAAAAGCCCACCAGGGTGACCTCACGCAGGTCCAGGTGCTCGATCAATTGCGCGATGTCATCGGCGAAGGTGTCATAGTCGTAGCCGGTCCACGGCTGGCTCGACCGCCCAAAGCCACGGCGGTCAAAGGCGATGGTCCGGTAGCCGCGGCTGGCCAGGTACTCCATCTGCGTGTCCCACATGTCGGCATCCAGCGGCCAACCATGGCTGAACAGTACCGGCTTGCCAGTACCCCAGTCCTTGAAATAGATCGAAGTGCCATCACGCGTTTGGAACGTGCTCATATCGGTATCTCCTAGTGGTACGTGGAAAAAGGCTTGTTCAGCCGCGCAGCCAATGGGCGCAACGGCGGGTGATCCAGGGCATGATGTAGAACACCACAGGCAAGATGACAAACAGGTTACCGATCAGGGTGCCTCTGACCGGGCCAGCCAGTTGTGGCAAACGTTCGAATAACGGGGCCAGCAGGTGCGGCACCACCAACGTCATCGGGCAGATCACCAGGTACGTCAGCACCGCCTGTTTCCAACGCGGTGGTGGTACGGCGCGGGTGCCGGGTGGTGTGAACCAGAATTCCGGGTCCTCATGGACCTGAGGGCTGTCACCACCGTCGAGCAGCGGCAGCACGTCCCGGACCATCGCCTGGCGTTCTGCTGAGTTGACCCACGCCTGCAACAGGTCGGCGTTGGCGAACCGGACCACGGTGGTGAAGTGTAGACCGCCCTCATCGGGTCGAATGACATTGACGTCCAAGTGCCCCGCCTGGCGGCGGGCGGTGCCTACTGCATGCTTGAGCCACACTTCGTAGTCGTTCAGTGACGCGGCGCGGACCTTGTGCTGGATCACCAGGGTAACCACGTCGCGGTTGTCTTGGGCGGCGGTGTTCATCTGCATTCCTTGGGCTGAGCCTGCCCGCTTGCGCTGGGCAACAGTGGATGGGCTGAACGTTATCGAGGTGTGCGGCCCGGCGGGCACCGGCCGGGGTGCCCGCGGCGATGGGGTTACTTGCTGGCGTTGAAGGCGTTGTAGCTGGTCATCAGGTTGCGGTAGTCAGGGATATGGTTGGAGCACAGCGCGGCCAGGCCCTCGACGTCGTTGCGCCAGTCACGATGCAGTTCGCAGGCTACGCCGAACCAGGTCATCAACTGCGCGCCAGCACGGCTCATGCGGTCGTGGGCGGCATCGCGGGTCATGGCATTGAAGGTGCCGGACGCGTCGGTCACCACGAACACCTCGAATTCTTCCTCCAGGGCGGCCAGGGCCGGGAAGGCCACGCACACTTCGGTGACGACACCCGCGATGATCAGCTGCTTCTTGCCAGTGGCTTTCACCGCCTTGACGAAGTCTTCGTTGTCCCAGGCGTTGATCTGGCCAGGACGCGCAATGTAAGGCGCGTCCGGGAACAGGGCCTTGAGCTCTGGCACCAATGGGCCGTTGGGGCCTTGCTCGAAGCTGGTGGTCAGGATGGTCGGCAGGTTGAAGAACTTGGCCAAGTCCGCCAGGGCCAGCACATTGTTCTTGAAGGTGTCGGGCTCAATATCGCGCACCAGCGACAGCAACCCAGCCTGGTGATCGACCAGCAGAACGGCAGCGTCGTCTTTGTTCAGGCGGTTGTATTTGAATTGAGTCATGGCGGTAGCTCCAGTAGTCGTGATTTGCAGTAGGTGGGGTGTTTCGCGTTGATGGGAGAAGATTAAAACCATCCAGTTTTCGGCGGTAGATAGCGTTTTTTGGCTTTAGCGTTCTATTTTGTGAACGATGGTTCAGCGCCCTGTAGGGCCGGTTCTATGCAACGCCATGCCCATTGCCTCCTGCGTGAACCTGCTCTATTACTACCGGCAGCCCTTCCCTGTCCCGAGACCATCATGCTGGCGTTCATCCAGTCCTCCCCACTGCTGCTCGGCACCACCTTGTTGCTGCTCGACTTGATCGTTTGGCAGCTGATCCCGGCACAGCGCCATGCCTGGCGAATAGCCGCGCGGCTGACCCTGTTCCTGCTCTTCAGCCTGGTGCTGGTGGCGGCAGGGATGAGCCCGCTACAGCCCGCGCCCTGGGCCGACGACGTTGCCCGTAACTTGTTGGCCACGGTGCTTGCCATCGCCTGGTGGCTGTTTGGCGCGCGCACCGTCACGGTGGTTTTCGGCCTGCTGTTGGTGGCGCGCGGCAGCCACGGCGGCCGGTTGCTGCAGGATGTGCTCGGGGCGTTGATCTTCATCGCCGCGGTGGTGGCGGCGGCCGGCTATGTACTGCAATTGCCCGTCAAAGGGCTGCTGGCCACATCGGGAGTGATGGCCATCGTCATCGGCCTGGCCTTGCAGAGCACCCTGGCGGACGTGTTCAGCGGCATCGTGCTCAACACCACGCGGCCCTATCAGATCGGTGACGCCGTTTCCATCGATGGCACGGAGGGCAAGGTGCTGGATATCGACTGGCGTGCCACGCGGCTGCTCACCAGCAGCGGTAGCCTGGCGGTCATCCCGAACTCCGTGGCTGCCAAGGCCCGCTTGCTCAACCATAGCCGTCCAACTGATGTGCATGGCGTGTCGATCAGCGTGGTCGTGCCTGCAAGCGTGCGCCCTGGCAAAGTGTTCGATGCGCTGGAAAAGGCGCTGCGCGGTACCCGTGCGCTCCTTCCTTCACCTGCCCCCAAGGTGGCCGTGAAAACCGCGACGCTCGATTCGGTGGAATACGAAGCCAGCGGTTTCATCGCCGATATGAGCGCCAAGAACGCTACGCGCAACCAGTTGTTCGACCTGGCCCATCGGCACCTGGAAGCGAACGGGGTCATCTGGAACCAGGACCTGGCGACGGCGCCGCGAAGCCGTCAACGGGAGGTGCTGGACGAAGTACGGGTGTTCCGCGCGCTGAGTGATGAAGAGCGCGACGCACTGAGCCAACACATGATCGCTGTTGAGTACCTGGCTGACACAACGATCCTGGAGGTGGGCAAGCAGTCCGAACACGTGCTGGTCATAGGGCGAGGTGTCGTATCAGCGGCGGTGCTGGAAGATGGCAAGCGCCTGGAGGCCGGACGCATGGGCCCAGGTGAAGTACTGGGTATCGACGGGCTCGTCGATGAAGACGACTCGCTGGTGGAGTTCAGAACCTTGACCAGTTGCCTGCTGTATCGCATCGACAAGCAACGGGTCAAAGCGTATCTGCAGCAGCACGGCGATGTGCAGACCGCCTTGGGCAAACTGCAACGCGTCCGACGTCAGGGTCGCGATTCGCTGCTCTTGCACAAGCCTGCTTCCATCAAGAAAGGCGGTTTCCTGAGCTGGCTGCACAAATGACGCGTCACCTGCCGTTGCGGAGCGTTGCCTTACAGCACCACGCGCAGGCACTGGCCGGCGTGGTACAGCGAGAACCCGGACTCGTAGAACGCGGTGCGCAGTGAGGTCGCGCTCACGCCTTTCATGGTCGAGAACGGTATCGGCAGGTTGGCGGCTTCCCCTTTGGACAGAAACTCGGCGAACGCCCGGCCAATGACGGTGCCAGTGGTATTGCCGCGCCCGTTATAGCCGGTGACCGCCACCAACCCTGGGGCGGGTTCGAACAAACGCATCAGGTGGTCGGGCGTAAAGTCGATGCAGCCGGTCCAGTGCATGTCCCATTCGACCTTGCCAAGCGTCGGGTAGTAGTGACGCTGGATACGGTCGGCCCAGCTGCGCACGAACCACGCGGGTTTATTGTCGACCCGGCCCAGGCTACCGAGCAGCAAACGGCCCTGATCATCGCGACGGATACTGCTGAGCACGGTGCGGGTATCCCAGGAGCCTTGGCCGTGAGGGAGTACCTTGTCGGCCTGCGCGCCCTGCAATGGCTTGGAGGCGACCTGGTAGTAATAGCCTTTGAAGAACTGCTTTTGCAGGTTGCTCCAGTCCCCTTCGGTGTAGGCGCCAGTGGAGATCACCACCTTCTCGGCGCGAACCGAACCACGTGCAGTCTGCACACGCCAGCTGTCACCTTCGCGCTTTAGGCCCTGGACTGCGGACTGCTGGAACAGCTTGCCACCCAGGCGCACCACGGCAGCTGCCAGGCCCTGAGTGTAGCCCATCGGGTTGATGGTGCCGGCGCGCCGGTCCAGCAGGGCGGCGGCGATCTTGTCGGTGCCGCAATATTCCTGGCACTGTGCGCCGGTCAGCAGTTCGACATCGGCACCGCGCCGTCGCCATTGCTCGTGGCGGGCCTGCAGATCGGCGATGCCGGTCGCGTTATGTGCCATGTGCAGGGTGCCCTGGTGCCGCGCCTGACAGTCGATGCCCAGGCGTTCGATCATGGCGAACACATCGGCCGGGGCCTGACCCAGCACCGTGTTCAACCGGCTGCCTTGTTTCTGACCCAGGGTGGCCTCGACATCATCCGGGCGAATCCAGGTACCGGCATTGACCAGACCGACATTACGGCCGGAGCCGCCGTGGCCCACTTTCCAGGCCTCCAGTACGATCACCGACTTGCCCTGCTCGAGCAGGTGAATGGCTGCTGACAATCCGGTAATGCCGCCGCCGATCACGCAGACATCGGCGTGGTACTCCCCCGCCACGGCCTGGACAGTCACGCTCGGCACGGTGACGCATTCCCACAAGCATTCTTGACGCAGTTCGGACATGGCCCGGCTCCCGCAATTTATTCTTGTTCGAGACCGCCATGCGGCCTTTCGCAGCCAAGCCCGCATGGCCAGATAGCGGTGCAAGCACACCGATCCTGATGGCCGCGGGCTTGGTCGCCCACCAGGGGCCGTGCCCCTGGTTCTACACCATTACGCTGATCAGTCGAACACGATGCCTTGCGCCAGTGGCAACTCACGGGAGTAGTTCACGGTGTTGGTCTGACGGCGCATATAGCCTTTCCAGGCATCTGAACCGGACTCACGGCCACCACCGGTCTCCTTCTCACCCCCGAACGCCCCGCCGATTTCGGCACCGCTGGTGCCGATGTTGACGTTGGCGATACCGCAATCGCTACCAGCCGCGCTCTGGAAACGCTCAGCCTCGCGTAGATCGGTGGTAAAGATGCAGGACGACAAGCCCTGCGGGACTTCGTTGTTCAGCCGCAAGGCTTCGTCGAAGTCATCGTAAGCCAGTACATAGAGAATCGGCGCGAACGTTTCATGGCGCACCACCTCGCTTTGCCCAGGCATTTCGGCAATGGCAGGCGACACGTAATAGGCATTGGGATACTGGTCGGCCAACTGACGCTCGCCCCCGAACACTTGGCCCCCTTCGTCGCGAGCCTTGGCCAGGGCGCCTTGCATGGCATCGAATGAGGCCTTGTCGATCAGGGGCCCAACCAGGTTGTCCTTGCGCGGGTCGCCAATGCGCACCTTGCCGTAGGCGGCCTTGACCCGAGCCACCACTTCGTCCTTGATCGAACGGTGCACGATGAGGCGGCGCAGCGTGGTACAGCGTTGCCCGGCAGTGCCGACTGCCGAGAAGAGAATGCCCCGCACGGCCAGGTCCAGGTCGGCGCTGGGTGCAAGGATCATGGCATTGTTGCCGCCAAGTTCCAGGATGCTGCGCCCGAAACGTGCGGCTACACGCGGCCCGACTTCACGGCCCATGCGCGTGCTGCCGGTGGCACTCACCAGGGCCACGCGGGGGTCATCGACCAGGGCTTCGCCTGCTTCACGGCCACCGATGACCAGCTGCGCGAGACCTGCCGGCGCATCGCCGAAGGCTTTCAACGCCTTGTCGAACAACGCCTGGCACGCCAGGGCGGTCAATGGCGTTTTCTCGGAGGGCTTCCACACCACCGAGTTGCCGGCCACCAGGGCCAGGGCGGTGTTCCAGGACCAGACCGCCACCGGGAAGTTGAATGCGCTGATCACACCGACCACACCCAGCGGGTGCCAGCTTTCGCGCATGTGGTGACCCGGGCGTTCGGAGGCGATGGTCAGGCCGTACAACTGGCGTGACAGCCCCACTGCAAAGTCACAGATGTCGATCATTTCCTGCACTTCGCCCAGACCTTCCTGGGTGATCTTGCCTGCCTCGATCGAAACCAGTTCACCCAGGTCTGCCTTGTGCTCGCGCAGCACTTCGCCGAACAGGCGCACCAGCTCACCCCGGCGAGGGGCTGGCACGCTGCGCCATGCCTCGAAGGCCTGCTGAGCCTGCTCGATGCGCGCGGTAGTCTCGGCTTGACCGAGCAGTGTCACCGAAGCGATCTGGCTGCCGTCGATGGGCGTGTGTACAGCGTAATCGCCTTGCGTGTAAGCCTGGGCAGCAACCCCCAGGCGCTCGAGCAATGCAGCAACCATTGGTGTTCTCCTACATCGGTGGACAGGTTGGATATGATGTGGATCAGTATTAATCCGATCAGTTAAGCGCAACAAACGACCTTTATTCCGCATATCATTCCGTCAGGTAATGACTCGAGCCCTTGAGAACGCTATGTCAAAACGTCTGGTGCCTTCCATGACCGCCCTGCAGTGCTTCGAAGCTGCAGCCCGTCACTTGAGCTTCACCCGAGCCGCCGAAGAGCTGCACTTGACCCAGAGTGCGGTCAGCAAGCAGGTCGCGCAGCTTGAAGACCTGTTGCGTCACCATCTTTTCCTGCGCATTCGCCGACGTTTACAACTCACGCCAGCCGGCAGCCTCTATCTGGCCGAGGTGAACAAGATCCTCACGCAGGTCGATATGTCCAGCCGCTATGTGCTGACCTACGGGGAGCAGACCGAGATCCTGAAGGTCGCGACGCAGCCGAGCTTTGGTGTGCGGTGGCTGATCCCCCACCTCAAGGGCTTCGGCCGGCGGCACAGCAACATTCACTTGGACATCCGCAACGAAATGGAGCCCTTCTCGCTGTTGCAGGGCTCGGCCGACGTCGTGTTCTTCTACGGCCAGGGCACCTGGCCGGGGGCCAGCTGCATCGAGCTGTTCGGTGAAGAAGTGGTGCCGGTGTGCTCGCCAGAGTTACTGGCCGGCCGTGACCTGGCCAGTGCCGAGGCATTGACCGACCTGGTGTTGCTGCAAAGCACTTCACGGCCGGAAGCCTGGCACGAATGGTTCCTGGAGCAGGACCTGCAAAGCGTCAGCGCCTACCACGGCCCACGCTTTGACACCTTCTACATGGCACTGAGCGCTGCCCAGGCCGGCTGCGGGGTAGCGCTGGTGCCGCGCTACCTGGTCGCAAAGGAGTTGGCCGAAGGCAGCCTGGTCATGCCTTGGAACCATGCGATGCGCAGTGCCGGCGCGCACTACCTGGCGTACGCCGAACATGCCGCAGAAGTGCCCAAGGTGCGGGCGCTGGTGGATTGGATCGGTGAGCAGTTGCAGGCCTGATGCTCTAGACAGGCGTAGCGCCCTAGCCCGCCTACGTCGATCAAAAAAGGAATGACACACCTACTTTTTTTCGCTTGTAGACCGGGTGCATTCCCCGCTTTCATGTAAAGGTCAGCCATCAACCAGGAATCCAGCGATGCCCGCCCATGATTTCGTCAGCCCCGACAGCATCCGTGCGCAGTTTTCTGCCGCCATGTCGCTCATGTACAAACAGGAAGTGCCGTTGTACGGCACGCTGCTTGCGCTGGTGAGCGAAATCAACCAGCAGGTGATGGCCGAGCAGCCAGAAGTGACGCAGGCGCTGCGCTGGACCGGGGAGCTCGAACGGCTGGACCATGAACGCCACGGGGCCATCCGAGTAGGTACGGCCCAGGAGTTGGCGACCATCGCGCGACTTTTTGCGGTCATGGGCATGCAGCCGGTGGGCTACTACGACCTCAGCAGTGCTGGGGTGCCGGTGCACTCCACCGCGTTCCGTGCCGTGCACGAGCAGTCGCTGCACGTCAGCCCGTTCCGCGTCTTCACCTCGCTGTTGCGCTTGGAGCTGATCGACAACCTGCAGTTGCGGGAAATGGCCAAGGATATCCTGGCCAAACGCCAGATCTTCACCCCTCGCGTACTCCATCTGATCGAGCAGCACGAACGCGATGGCGGCTTGAATGCCGCAGATGCTCAGGCTTTCGTACAGCAAGCCCTGCAGACCTTCCGCTGGCACCACGACGCCACCGTCACCGCCGAGCAATACCAGCAGCTGCACGACCAGCACCGCCTGCTTGCCGATGTGGTCGCGTTCAGGGGTCCGCACATCAACCACCTGACTCCGCGCACCCTGGACATCGATGCCATCCAGCTCGGCATGCCAGCCAAGGGCATCACGCCCAAGGCCGTGGTCGAAGGCCCCCCTCCCCGCCGCCACCCAATCCTGCTGCGCCAGACCAGCTTCAAGGCCCTGCAGGAAAAGGTCGCATTCTGCGGTCAGCACGGTAGCGAAGGCAGCCACACCGCGCGCTTTGGGGAAATCGAGCAACGTGGCGCGGCGTTGACACCGAAGGGGCGCCAGCTCTATGACAAGCTGCTCGACACGACGCGTGTCGCATTGGGGGGTGCGCCCGTCGAGGCCAATGCCGCACGGTACATGGCGATACTCACCGACACCTTCGCCGCCTTCCCGGACGACCTGGCGCAGATGCGTGAACAGGGCCTGGCGTATTTTCGCTACTTCGCCACCGAGAAAGGCCTGGCCGCGCGCGATAAGCAAGGCAGGCCAACTACCCTGCAAGGGCTGATCGACGCAGACCACGTGCATTTCGAGGCGCTGGTGTACGAGGATTTCTTGCCGGTAAGCGCCGCAGGGATCTTCCAGTCCAACCTGGGCGACGATGCCCAGGCCGAGTACGGCAGCAACGCCAACCGCGCGGCCTTCGAAGCGGCGCTGGGGCTGCAGGTGCAGGATGAACTGGCGCTGTATGCGCAAAGCGAGCGCCGCTCGCTGCAGGCCTGCGCCCAGGCATTGAACCTGGTATCGCTGTAAGGCGACAGAGTGAAGGGGCACGTGGGTGCCCCAGCGTGTCAGCGGAAGCGGTCCACTTCCTGACGCAACTGCGCAGCCAATCCTTCCAGCTCCCGCGCTGTGAGTGCCAGCTCGTTGGCCACCTCGCGCTGCTCACCGTTAGCCTGGGCGATGCTCTGCAAATTGCGGCTCAGCACGGTCGCTGTGCTGCTTTGCTCCTGGGTCGCCGTACTGATCACGGCAAACTGCTCACCCGCCGCACGGCTTTGTTCGTCGATGCGGGCAAGTGCTTGCGCGACCTTGTCGTTACGCTCAAGGCCGTCCTGCATCAGCTGGTTACTCTGCTCCAGTGTGGTGATGGCGTGCCCGGTCTGCTGCTGGATGCTGGTGATCATGCCGGATATTTCATCGGTGGCCTGGCGGGTTCGCGCTGCCAGGCCACGCACCTCGTCAGCCACCACGGCAAAGCCACGCCCCTGCTCACCGGCACGGGCCGCTTCGATGGCAGCGTTCAAGGCCAACAGGTTGGTCTGCTCAGCGATGGCGGTGATGACGCTGATGATGCTGCCGATCTCTTGCGAACATGCACCCAGGCTGTTCATGACCGTGGCGGTACCACCCAGGGCATCGGCGATCTGCTTGAGCGAGTGCGACGCTTCTTCCATGGCGCCGCGGCCCACGCGGGTCTGCTGGGCATTGTCGCGGGCCATGCGCTCGGTGCCAGCCATATTGTCGGCGATGTTCATGGACGTGGCGCTGAACTCTTCCACCGCGCCTGCCATGCTGGTGATTTCGCCCGATTGCTGGTCCATGCCCACACAGGCGCCAGCCGACAGGCCTGACAGCGAGCGGGCGCGGGTGCTAACTTGCTCGGAGGCACTGCGGATGTGCTCGACCATGTTTGAGAGCGCTTCACCCATCGTGTTGAAGCTGCGTGCCAACTGTCCGATTTCATCGTGGCTGGTCACGTTCAGCCGTGCGTTAAGGTCACCCGCTCCGAGCGCTTGGGCCTGCCGTACCAAGTCATCCAGCGGGCGCAGCTTGCGCCTGAGCAACCACAGCGTGGCAGCCACGGCCATGAGCATGGCCAGCACGCTGCCGACGGCAAGGCGCAGGCCCACGCTCCAGGTTACCTCGCGGATCTCCGCCAGGGGCATGCTCGCAACCACCGTCCAGGGCCCTTCGGAAAAGGGCGCCGTCGCACTGTACAGCGGCTGCTCGGCATTGGCCGGCGCCACCAGCCACTGGCCCTTTTCATCCTGCAGTGCCAATGAACCGGTCTGGCCAATGCGGAAGCGTTTGAGGTTGGCGAACTGGGCGTTCTGCGCATCGGTGTAATCGAAACCCACGAACAGCACCGCAATCACCCGGCCATTACCGTCGGTCATCGGCACGTAGCGCGTCATGTAGTTGCGGTCGAACAACACGGCACGGCCAACGTACAGCTGCCCGGCCAGTAACTTGGTGTAGGCGGGGTGCTGGCGGTCGAGCTGGGTACCGATGGCGCGGCTGCCGTCCTGTTTCTTCAGGTTGGTGCTGATGCGCACGAAATCGTCGCCACTGCGCACGAACACCGTGGCGATACCGGCCGTCATCTGCTGGAAGTCGTCCACCTGCTGGAAGTCATTGTTCAAGAGCTGATCGCCCAGGTACAGGGCCGGCGTTGCCTGCCCTGCGATCTGCACGGTCTGCCCTGCATGCACCGACAGCCCTGATGCAAAGCGTCGCTCGAACAAGCCGCTCAAGCGCTGGGTATTGTCCTTGAGCGAGCCGTGGAACGTGTCAAGCTGGTCAGCCAGCAAGCGCGCCTCACTGGCCAGGTGGGCCTGACGCGTGGCGAGGTTGGCATCGTCCAGTGAACGCAGGGCAAAAAGGGTACTGCCGGAAATCACCAGCGCCAGCACGATGGCGAGGGCGATACCGAGTTGCGAGGCAATCCGGGCACGCGGTTGAGGCATGAACAAGCTCCTGGCAAGAGGCCGGGATCATCCTGATCACGCTGACCGCCCGCTTTTATTTGACGGAAAGCGCGCCCTCTTCCGGGACGCTGGTGCCACTTGATCGGCGTTGGTGCTGAATACTTGAGTGTCGGACCGGGATATAGCGCTCGCAATCAAAGGGCTGGCAGGATCACCACCTCGGGTAGCGCCATGGCAGCCACCTCTGCTTGCAGGAAGGCACTGAGGCGGCGCAGCCGCTCGCCGCCCGGTCGGGTCCGCGGCCATACCAGGTAGTAGTCCAAGCCGCTGGGGACCGCCGTGGGCCATGGCAGGCTCATGCGCCCCTGCGCCACATCTTCGGCCACCATGATCAGGTCGCCAATCGAAACACCGTAGCCACGGGCCGCTGCAATCATGCCCAGTTCCAGCGTGTCGAACACCTGGCCGCCCTTGAGCGAAACCCTGCTACCCAGGCCCAGGCGTTCCAGCCACACTCGCCAGTCGCGCTTGTCCATTGTGGGGTGCAGCAGTTCGCTGCTCGCAAGGCGCGCCGCGCACCAAGGCCCGTCATCCAGCAGCCCTGGTGCGCCCACCGGCACCAGCAGTTCGGGGAACAGCTTGCGCACCTCCCACTCCGCCGGGAACACCCCATCGCCCAGCAGCACCGCGCAATCGAAAGGTTCCTGGTTGAAGTCCACATGGTCGACGTCCATCCAGGCACTGGTCAGTTGCACTTCATTGCCAGGCTGCAGCCGACGGAAGCGGCTCAGCCGGGCCAGCAACCAACGCATGGTCAGGGTGGACGGCGCCTTCATGCGCAGCATGTCGTCTTCACCGCGCAACGTGTCACAGGCACGCTCAAGCGCGGCAAAGCCTTCGCGCACACCCGGTAGCAGCACCCGCGCCGCTTCGGTCAGTTGCAGGCTGCGGCCACTGCGCGTGAACAGGCGGCAGGCAAAGTGATCCTCCAGCGTGCGAATGTGCCGGCTGACCGCGCTTTGGGTAATGGACAACGCTTCGCCAGCACGGGTGAATGAGTTCAATCTCGCCGCGGCTTCGAATGCACGCAGCGCATACAGGGGCGGCAGCTTGCGGGTCATGAGATTCCTTGTTCGGTGGAGAAGCGGCGACCTGCGCATCATATCGCCATGATTAAAACTCATGCCAATGATCGCATTTATCCTTTTGTTAAAAGCTGACCCAAGCCTCAGAATCGCCCTTCGTCCGCCATTGTCTTTGCCAAGGATCACATCCATGCACGTCGCACCTACGCTCGAGCTCAAGGCATTACTGCGCTTGGCAGGCCCACTGATCGCCTCGCAGCTGGCGCACATGCTCATGGTACTGACCGACACCCTGATGATGGCACGCATCAGCCCGCAGGCCCTGGCCGGGGGCGGATTGGGCGCGGCGGGCTATTCGTTCGTGTCCATCTTCTGCCTGGGCGTCATCGCGGCGGTTGGCACCCTGGTAGCCTTCCGCAGGGGCGCCAATGACATCGAGGGCGCCACACGGCTGGCGCAAAGCGGTCTGTGGCTGGCCTGGGGCCTGGCCCTGTTCGCGGCGCTGGTGCTGTGGAACCTCGAACCTGTCCTGCTGCTCTTCGGGCAACAGCCTGACAACGTGGCCTCGGCGGCCGAGTTTCTCACCCTGCTGCCGCTGGCTTTGCCGGGCTACCTGACCTTCATGGCCTTGCGCGGCTTCACCAGCGCCCTGGGCCGCTCTACGCCGGTGATGGTCATCAGCCTAGTGGGTACCGTACTCAACTACTTGCTGAACGTTGCACTGATCGAGGGCATGTTCGGCCTGCCCAAGCTTGGCTTGATGGGCATCGGCCTGGTCACTGCGGTGGTCTCGATGGGCATGGCCATTGCCCTGGCGCTGTATATCCGCTGGCACCCGGCCTATGCGGCCTACCCACTGCGCAAAGGCCTGTCACGGCCATCGCTGCCAGCGTTGGGCGAGCTGTGGCGGCTGGGCCTGCCGATCGGCGGCACCTACATGGTGGAGGTAGGGCTGTTCGCCTTCGCGGCGCTGTGCATGGGCGTGCTGGGCAGTACCGAGTTGGGCGCGCACCAGATCGCCCTGCAGATCGTGTCGACCGCCTTCATGGTGCCCACTGGCCTGTCCTATGCCGTGACCATGCGCGTGGGCCATTACTACGGCGCGGGCAACTTGCTCGCAGCGCGCAGCGCAGGCCGGGTGGGTATCGGCTTCGGAGCCATGCTGATGTTCGCCTTCGCTGCCCTGTTCTGGTTGCTGCCAGACGCACTGGTAGGGCTGTTCATCGACCGGGCCGACCCGGCGTTTGCCGCCATCTTCCAACTGGCGGTCCAGCTGCTGATGGTCGCCGCCTGGTTCGAGCTCTTCGATGGCGTGCAGACCATCGCCATGGGCTCTATTCGCGGGTTGAAGGACGCCAAGACCACGTTCCTGATCGGGCTGGTGTGCTATTGGCTCATCGGGGCACCCAGCGCCTGGTTGTTCACCTTCGTCTTCGGCGGGGGCGCGGTGGGCGTCTGGTGGGGGCTGGCATTGGGGCTGGCGTGCGCCTCGGTGGCACTGACCTTCGGCTTCGAGTGGCGCATGCGGCGGTTGCTACGCCACGCCGGGACAAGCGCCGCAACGGCCACACCTGCCTGATGTCAACGACTTGATGTGGATTTGCGCATTGGCCAAGGGGGCGCGGCTGGCTAGCCTGCAAACCCCACCTGGCGATGGGACGCCTGGCGCAGGAACGGGATCAGCGCGTCTACCGGCAGGGGCTTGCTGACCAGGAAACCCTGTACCTGGTTGCAGCCAAACCCGCGCAGCAACGCCAATTGCGCTTCGCTTTCGACGCCCTCGGCCACCACTTCGAGGTTGAGATTGTGGGCCAGGTTGATCATGGCATGCACCAGCTTGCGGTTCTCTTCGCGCATTTCCATCTGCGCAACGAAACTGCGGTCCACCTTGAGCAAGGTGATCGGCAGGCTGTTGAGGTGCACGAACGAAGAAAACCCTGTGCCAAAGTCGTCCAGCGAGAAGCGCACGCCCAGGCGCCCCAGTGCATCCATGGTCTGACGCACCCGCTCATTGCGCCGCATCACGGCCGTTTCGGTCAGCTCGAATTCCAGCCAGTGAGCATCGACACCGTACTCGGCGATCAGCCGGCTCAAGGTCGCCAGCAGCTGGCTGTCCTGGAACTGCCGGAAACTGAGGTTGACCGCCATGTGCAATGGCGCAAGCCCTTGGGTGTTCAGGGCCTGCATGTCGCGCAGAGCACGGGCGATGACCCAGTAACCCAGCGGCACGATCAGCCCGCTCTGCTCGGCCAGCGGCACGAACTCACTGGGCGGCAGCAAGCCCCGTTCGGCGTGGCGCCAGCGCACCAGCGCTTCGAGACCGACGACCCGCCCATCCGCCAGGTTCAGGCGCGGCTGATAGTGAAGTTCCAGCTCGTCACGGCGCAAGGCCCGGCGCAGCTCGCTTTCGAGATCGGCCAGGCTGCGTGCGTGGCGATTGATGCGCTCGTTGAAGACATGGAAGGTACAGCCCTGGATGGCCTTGGCCTGGCGCATGGCGATGTGCGCATGCCACATCAGCGGGTCGGCGCCGCCCTGGGCGCGGGCGTGGGCCAGCCCCAGGCTGCAGCCGAGCAGCAGGCTTTCGCCATCGACCCAGTAGGGCTCGGCCAATGCCTCCACGATGCGCTCGGCCATCCACTCGGCCCGCCCTGGGTCGCGGCGGGTGTCGATCAGCAAGGCGAACTCGTCACTGCCCAGGCGTGCCAGCTGGTCGCCTGCTTCGAGCTGATGCTTCAGACGTAGCACCACCTGCAGAATGAGGCGATCCCCACTCTGGTGCCCCAAGGCGTCATTGACGTGGCGAAAGTTGTCCAGGTCCAGATGCCCCAAGGCAACGCCGCGCCCGTCATGGTCGGCCAGGCGCGTGGCCAGCAAGGCCTGAAAGCCCTGGCGGTTGGCGATGCCGGTCAAAGGGTCTTGTTCGGCCAAGCGCTGCAGGGTGGCCACCAGTGCACCTCGCTCGCGCACGTGGCGCAGGCAGCGACGCAGGCTGTCGCCATTGAGTTGGTCGCTCACCAGCCAGTCACTGACGCCGCCTGGCGCCGCCTCGGGTTCGCTGTGCAGCAGCAGGATGGTCGGCAGGTCACAGCGACCGGGTGCTGGCCGCAAGGCCGGCGTGGTCAGCACCACGGCCTGCCGGTCGCGGCTG
The DNA here is from genome assembly GCF_022699445.1 of Pseudomonas sp. I3-I5. Classification (NCBI taxonomy): domain Bacteria; kingdom Pseudomonadati; phylum Pseudomonadota; class Gammaproteobacteria; order Pseudomonadales; family Pseudomonadaceae; genus Pseudomonas; species Pseudomonas sp. I3-I5. The sequence goes on from NZ_CP093940.1 coordinate 4,552,964, forward strand.
AACAGACTGTCGACGGCATCCCAGTCGGGTGCCGTGAGCAGTACGGCCGTGCCCTTCAAGGCCGGCATGCACGCGTGCAGCAAGGCCGCCCACTCGGGCTCACTGGCCAACAGCAGCAAACGCATAGGTTCGACAGGCGCGGACAAGACGGCTCCTTAAAGCTCGACGATGCAAACGTTGACCGATAATGAGCCCAACGCAATTAATGGAAATGATTTTCACTCTTAAAAGCGGTTTTGGACAGCCTGGTCCGACGTATTTTGTCGTGCATCCTGCGCGAAAGCGGACAAACCGGCAAATACGATTTTTTCAGGCGCAAGTATTAGTGACGCTAATGATCGTTTCGAAAGTCTGACTCGAACGTCAGACGGTCACGCCACGAACACGCATGCCTGTTAGAATGCGCGGCTATTTTCTGGCGACCCCCGGTTTCTAGCATGTCCCGACTCAATCCCCGGCAGCAGGAAGCCCGTGACTATGTCGGCGGCCCTCTTTTGGTGCTCGCCGGTGCAGGTTCGGGCAAGACCAGCGTCATCACGCGCAAAATTGCCCACCTCATCCAGAACTGCGGTATTCGCGCCCAGTACATCGTGGCCATGACCTTCACCAACAAGGCCGCCCGCGAGATGAAGGAGCGGGTTGCCAGCCTGCTGCGTCCGGGCGAAGGCCGAGGGCTGACGGTCTGCACGTTCCACAACCTGGGCCTGAACATCATCCGCAAGGAGCACGACCGCCTGGGCTACAAGCCTGGGTTCTCGATCTTCGACGAATCGGATATCAAGGCCCTGCTGTCGGACATCATGCAGAAGGAGTACTCCGGCGACGACGGCATCGACGAAATCAAGAACATGATCGGTGCCTGGAAGAACGACCTGATCCTGCCTCCCGAGGCCCTTGAGAAGGCACGCAACCCGCGCGAGCAGACCGCTGCGGTCGTCTACACCCACTATCAGCGCACGCTCAAGGCGTTCAACGCCGTGGACTTCGACGACCTGATCCTGCAGCCGGTCAAGTTGTTCCAGGAAAACCCCGAGGTGCTCGAGCGCTGGCAGAACCGCGTGCGTTATCTGCTGGTCGACGAATACCAGGACACCAACGCCAGTCAGTACCTGCTGGTGAAGATGCTGATCGGCATGCGCAACCAGTTCACCGTCGTGGGCGACGACGACCAGTCGATCTACGCCTGGCGCGGCGCGCGTCCTGAGAACCTGATGCTGCTCAAGGAGGATTACCCCTCCCTGAAAGTGGTCATGCTGGAGCAGAACTACCGCTCCACCAGCCGCATCCTGCGTTGCGCCAACGTGTTGATCGCCAACAACCCGCACGCATTCGAGAAACAGCTCTGGAGCGAGATGGGCGTTGGTGACGAGATCCGGGTGATCCGTTGCAAGAACGAGGACGCCGAGGCCGAACGCGTGGCGATGGAAATCCTCACGCTGCACCTGCGCACCAACCGTCCCTACAGCGATTTCGCCATCCTGTACCGCGGTAACTACCAGGCCAAGCTGATCGAGCTGAAGTTGCAGCACCACCAAGTGCCTTACCGTCTTTCCGGCGGCAACAGCTTCTTCGGCCGTCAGGAAGTCAAAGACCTCATGGCCTATCTGCGCCTGCTGGTAAACCCTGACGACGACAACGCCTACTTGCGGGTCATCAACGTGCCGCGCCGGGAAATCGGCTCGACCACCCTGGAAAAGCTCGGCAACTATGCCACCGGCCGGGGTGTCTCGATGTATGCCGCCAGTGAGGAACTGGGGCTGGGCGAGCACCTGGATGCGCGCTACACCGAGCGCCTGCAGCGCTTCAAGCATTGGCTGGACGGCGTGCGCCACAAGGTGGCGCTGGATGATCCCATCGCCGCCCTGCATGAAATGATCCGCGACATCGACTACGAGAACTGGATCCGCCAGCAGACCGCCAGCGATAAGGCAGCGGAGTTTCGCATCAGCAACGTCTGGTTCCTGGTCGAAGCGCTTAAGAACACCCTCGAGAAGGACGAAGAGGGTGACATGACCATCGAGGACGCCATCGGCAAGTTAGTGCTGCGCGATATGCTCGAACGCCAGCAGGAAGAGGAAGAAAACGCCGACGGTGTGCAGATGATGACCCTGCACGCGTCCAAGGGCCTGGAATTTCCCTACGTGTTCATCATGGGCATGGAGGAGGAGATCCTGCCTCACCGCTCCAGCATCGAGGCCGACACCATCGAGGAAGAGCGCCGCCTGGCTTACGTGGGCATCACCCGCGCACGCCAGACGCTGGCGTTCACCTTCGCCGCCAAACGCAAGCAATACGGGGAAATCATCGACTGCACGCCTAGTCGCTTCCTCGACGAGCTGCCCCCCGAAGACCTGTCCTGGGAAGGACTGGACGATGCCCCGGTCGAGGTCAAGGCCGCACGCGGCAACAATGCCCTGGCCGACATCCGGGCGATGCTCAAACGCTGATCAACCATTACTCTTAAACACTGCCGCTGTTTGCGGCCATTTTTGTTCCGAGGAATACCATAGTGGAAGCACTGCATCAGAAGATTCGCGAAGAAGGCATCGTGCTTTCCGACCAGGTTCTCAAAGTCGATGCGTTTCTCAACCATCAGATCGACCCGGCGCTGATGCAGCTGATCGGTGACGAGTTCGCCCGCCTGTTCGCCGATGCCGGCGTGACCAAGATCGTCACCATCGAGGCGTCGGGTATCGCGCCTGCGGTGATGACCGGGCTGAAGCTGGGTGTGCCGGTGATCTTCGCACGCAAGCACCAGTCGCTGACCCTCACCGAGAACCTGCTGACGGCTTCTGTGTATTCGTTCACCAAGCAGACCGAGAACACCGTGGCCATTTCGCCGCGCCACCTGAGCAGCAGCGACCGGGTGCTGGTCATGGATGACTTCCTGGCCAACGGCAAGGCGTCCCAGGCGCTGATCTCGATCATCAAGCAGGCCGGAGCGACCGTGGTAGGGCTGGGGATCGTGATCGAGAAATCGTTCCAGGGCGGGCGCGCCGAGCTGGATCGCCAAGGCTATCGCGTGGAGTCGCTGGCGCGGGTGAAATCGCTGGAAGGCGGTGTGGTCAGCTTCATCGAGTGAGGCGGCACTGGCTCGCTTACATCCGGGCCACAAGGGGCTGCGCGGCAGCCCCTGTCGTCTTCAGGTCGCCGCCAGGCCTGCCAACAGCAACCGTTGGTACAGCTCTTCCTTGAGCCCCTGAGGCTGGTCAAGCTGCATCCGTGCCAGATGCCGCTCATACCCTTGGGGCCCTGGCGCGTCCAGCGCGGCTTTGCCCAGCTCAAGCGCCTCGCTGAGCTTGAACTTGCTTTTCAACCAGTTCAGCGCCCGTAACAAGTCCTGCTCTTCAGCCGTGAAGTCGGTCCCCATGGGGTACTCCGGGAACAGCTGTGGATGCTGCGCCCGGACTGCGGCCAGGCGCTGCGGCGTGTTATCGGCAAAACGCCTGTCGAGCTGAAAATCTTCCGCCAGCTTGCCAGCGTCCCTGGCCTGCTCGATGAGGCTTTGCTGGAACCGGGAGTCACACACCGCAAGCAATCGCGCAATGACCTCACTGTCGGTCTGCCCCCTGAGGTCAGCGATGCCATATTCGGTCACCACGATATCGCGCAGGTGGCGGGGAATGGTGCAATGGCCGTAGTTCCAGAAAATGTTCGATGAAACCTCGCCACCCGCTTCGCGCCAACTGCGCAGCAGCAGTATCGAGCGGCCACCTTCCAGCGCGTGCCCCTGGGCAACGAAGTTGTACTGCCCACCTACCCCGCTCAGCACGCGCCCGTCTTCGAGCTGATCGGCCACACCCGCGCCGAGCAGGGTCATGCCGAACACCGTATTGATGAAGCGTGCGTCCTGTCGCTGAGCACGCTTGAGCTGTTCATCACCGTAGAGCTCATTGACGAAGCCGATACCGGTCATGGCAAACCGCGCACGCTGCTCCAGGCTCATGTCGCGCAGGCGCTGGTAGAACGCTTGCGGGCCGAGGAAGAACCCTCCGTGCAGGACTACCCCTTGCTCATCGACAGCACGCCGCAGCAAGCCTGCTTCGGCCAGCGCCAGCAGCCCGTTGACGAACATCTCGCTACAGCCATATAGCCCATGCTCGAAGGGCGCGAGCCCGCCTTCCCGCTCGATCAAGGCCTGCGCGGTACTCGCGCCAAGGCTGTCGAGCGCTGCGCGGTAAGCAACGTTATCGCTCTGGCGAGCGAGCAGCGCGGCGGCAACCGCATCGCCCATGGCACCAATCCCGATCTGCAAGGTACCCCCGTCACGCACCAGGCTGCTGGCATGCAGGCCGATGCAGTGGTCCTGCGTGGTGACCGGCATGTTGGGCGTCGAAAACAATTGGCGCTGCTCGGCTTCGTCCAACAGCAGGTCGAAGGCATCCATTGGCAGCTCGGCATCACCGGGCATGTACGGCAACTGCGCATGCACCTGGCCCAGCATCAGAATGGTCTCGCCAGCGGCGCGGCGGCGTTCGACCATGGGTAACAGGTCCAGGGTGATGTCCGGGTTGCAGGCCAGGCTCAGGTGGACGGGCCGCTCCGGCGTAGCCGCCACCAGTTGGGCGATCAGGTTCAGGCCCTTGGCATTGATGTCTCGCGCGGCATGGCTGTAGTTGCTGCTGACGTAATCCTGTTGGGCCGATTCACTGGCAAGCAGGCTGCCGGGCTGCATGAAGAACTGTTCTACGCGAATGTTTGGCGGCAGGCTGTCATTGCGCAGGTCGGCCAGGTAGTGAAGCTCTTCGTAGTCGCCGAACACGCGCTCCACGAAGGGCTCGAGCAAGCGTCGCTGCAAGCCATCCCCGAGCGCCGGTCGACCCAGGGAAAGGGCCGTATAGATCGTCAGACGGCGTTCGGGCAATTCGCGGATGCGGGCATAGAGGGCGTTGACGAAAGCATTGGGTTTGCCCAGGCCCAGCGGCAGGCCCATGTGGATATGGGTTGGCAGGCGTGACAGGATCTGTTCGACGGCCTGGTCGATGGAGCTGAGGTGCATCGAGGCCTCCTGGTTCGTGCTTGGGTTCAGGAGGTTCGACAGGCAGGTAGACAGGTTGGTTGCCTGGACGGTAAGAGGAAGCCGCAGCCACCTGGGGTCTGGATAACTCGGTGGTCTTCAGCCACAGCGTAGGTCCACGCGTACGCGGTGCCTGAGCGCTCTCGCCGGGGCGCCGGACCGGCCGCGATGGGCCGCGAAGCGGCCCCGGCAAGGCAAGAGGCGAAGCTAGAATACTGGGACTGCTACGCGGCACATTGCGGTATTTACAGGCCAGACATCTTCTGAATAGCGGCCTTGAGCTCATCATCCGAGCAATCCGCGCAGGTGCCCTTCGGCGGCATGGCGTTGATGCCCGTGATGGCCTTGGCCAGGATGCCATCCAACCCACCCTGGTGGTCGGCACGCTCCTTCCAGGCTGCGTTGTCGCCCACTTTCGGCGCGCCGAGCAGCCCCGTGCCATGGCAGGCCGTGCAATGCTTGGCGATGATGTCATCCGGCGTCCTGGCAGACCCGGCACCCGTGCTGGCGGACACGGCCATGCCCTTGCATTCCTGGCCCTGGATACACACCTTGCCGACCGGCTCCAGGCGCTTGGCGATATCGTCGTTGGTCGCAGCGGTAGCGGTGATTGCCCACAGGGCCAGTACGGCGGCCGGGATGGCCAGCATCTTCTTGACTTGATTCACGCGAACACCCTCATGGTGGCTAATCATGCTCGCGGCCACGGATCCTCGAGCGCCGAAAAGTATAACGACAAGCCCGAGGCCGGGAAACGACCCTACACAGGAAAGGGGTATTGACGCGTCAATGCACTGCGCTGGATCAAAAGTTCGAGGGGGTAGCGGCACTGATCAAGCGTGCTGGCTGTTCGAACGGGTTGCGAAAACGGTGCGGGCGGGTGCTTTCGAAGTAGTAGCTGTCGCCTGCTTCGAGAATGAACAGCTCGGTACCGACCACCAACTCCAGGCGGCCTTCGAGCAGGATGCCGGTCTCTTCGCCATCATGGGTCAGCATTTCGGCGCCGGTGTCGGCGCCAGGCGGGTACACCTCGGTCAGAAAAGCGATGGCGCGGTTACGGTGCGATTTGCCAACCAGCTTCATGGTCACCGCACCATCGGAGATGTCGATCAGTTCGTGGGCCTTGTAGACGATTTGCGCAGGGCTCTCGGGTTCGAGCTCGACGGAAAAGAACTCGACCATGGACATGGGAATGCCGCTCAGTACCTTGCGCAGCGAACTGATCGATGGGCTCACACTGTTCTTCTCGATCATCGAGATGGTGCTGTTGGTAACGCCCGCGCGCTTGGCGAGTTCACGCTGGGACAGGCCCTTGAGCGTGCGGATGGCTTGCAGTCGTTCGCCGACGTCCAAAGCTGGAGCCTCCTGAGACGGGTATGCGGGTGGATGTGAACGATATCATGGCAACGCCGTTCAGTATTTACAACACACCACCCGCCCTGACGCCTTAGTCCCCCACGTATTCCCGGGGCACCCGCTTGAGGTTGCAGAAGATCTGGTAAGGGATAGTACCGGCCTGGCTCGCCACCTCAGTGGCATGGACCTGCTTGCCCCACAGTTCGACTGGGCTGCCGACCGTCGCTTGGGGCACGTCGGTCAGGTCGATGCTCAGCATGTCCATCGACACGCGACCAATGAGCGGGGCTCGACTGCCGGCAACGATGACCGGCGTGCCGTTGGGCGCCTGGCGCGGGTAACCGTCGGCGTAGCCCATGGCAACCACGCCTACACGGGTGGGCCGCGTGCTGACGAACGTGGCGCCGTAACCCACCGGCTCGCCGGCCGGCAGCTCCCGCACACTGATGACCCGCGACTGCAGTGTCATGACCGGCTGCAGGCGTTGGGCGTGTGCTTGAGGCATGTCGAACGGCGTGGCGCCATAGAGCATCAGGCCTGGCCGTACCCAATCACCGGCTGCCTGGGGCCAACCCAGCACGGCTGGGGAGTTGCGCAGGCTGCACTCTGCAGCCAAGCCCTGGCGCGCGGTTTCGAACACGGCAATCTGCTCGCTCGTGGCCTTAGCATCCAATTCATCGGCACGGGCGAAATGGCTCATGAGCACGATGCGCCCTACCTTGCCGCTGGCCAGCAGGCGCTCATAGGCATCGCGATAATCCTTGGGATGCAGCCCTACACGGTGCATGCCGGTATCGAGCTTGAGCCAGACGGTGAGTGGGCTGTGCAGCGGGCTTTTCTCGATGGCCTCCAACTGCCAGGCCGAATGCACGACGCACCACAGGTCATGTTCGACGATCAATGGCAGCTCACTGGCTTCGAAGAAGCCCTCCAACAGCAGTACTGGGCTCCTGATGCCGGCCGCACGCAGCTCCAGTGCCTCTTCGATGCAGGCCACGGCAAACCCGTCCGCCTCGGGCTCGAGCGCCAACGCGCAGCGCACGGCACCGTGACCGTAGGCGTCGGCCTTGATCACGGCTAGCGCCTTGGCGCCGGTCAGTTCACGGGCGAGACGGTAATTATGGCGCAGGGCCTGGAGGTCGATCAGGGCACGGGCGGGGCGCATGCGGCTGCCTTAAAAGTCATACGGGTTGAAATCGAAGCTGGGGCACGCGCAGGTCATTCGCGAGCACCCCAATGGATGGCTTACTGCTGATGGGCAGGCGAACCATGCCCGTGACGGGCCACTTCGCGGCTGCTGCCATAGCGCGAGATGTCCAGCCCTTGTGCACTGATCTGCGGTTTCTTGCGCGCGATCAGGTCAGCCAGCAGGCGACCCGAGCCACAGGCCATGGTCCAGCCCAGCGTGCCGTGCCCTGTGTTGAGGAACAGGTTACTGAAGGCGGTTGCACCCACGATGGGGGTACCGTCTGGCGTCGCGGGACGCAGTCCGGTCCAGAAACTGGCTTGGCTCAAATCACCGCCGCGAGGATAAAGGTCGTTGACGATCATCTCCAGCGTTTCACGTCGACGGGGGTTGAGCGACAGGTCAAAGCCCGCGATTTCAGCCATGCCCCCAACACGGATACGGTTGTCGAAACGGGTGATGGCGACCTTGTAGGTCTCGTCGAGGATGGTCGAGGCAGGCGCCATGTCGCCGTTGGTGATGGGCACGGTCAGGGAGTAACCCTTCAACGGATAGACCGGCGCCTTGATACCCAAGGGCTTGAGCATCTGCGGCGAATAGCTGCCCAATGCCAGCACATAGCGGTCGGCGGTTTCGAGCTTGCCATCGATCCAGACACCGTTGATGCGGTCACCTGCATGATCCAGACGCTGGATATCCTGCCCGAAGCGGAACTCCACGCCCAGGTTCCGGGCCATTTCCGCCAACTTGGTGGTGAACAACTGGCAATCGCCGGTCTGGTCGTTAGGCAGGCGCAGGGCGCCGGCGAGGATGCCCTTCACACTGGCCAGGGCAGGTTCGACGCGGGCGATGCCATCGCGATCGAGCAATTCATAAGGCACGCCTGATTGCTCGAGCACGGCAATATCCTTGGCAGCTGCATCGACCTGGGCCTGGGTACGGAACAGCTGGGTAGTGCCCAGGCTACGGTTCTCGTACGCGATTCCGGTTTCGGCGCGCAGTTCGTCGAGGCAGTCGCGGCTGTACTCGGACAACCGCACCATGCGCTCCTTGTTCACGGCATAGCGGTTGGCCGTGCAGTTACGCAGCATCTGCGCCATCCACAGGTACTGGTCCACGTCACCGGTCAGCTTGATGGCAAGCGGAGCGTGACGCTCGAGCAACCACTTCACGGCTTTTAGAGGCACCCCTGGCGCCGCCCACGGTGAGGCATAGCCGGGCGAGATCTGGCCGGCGTTGGCGAAGCTGGTTTCCATGGCCACCGCTGGCTGGCGGTCCACCACCGTCACTTCGAACCCTTGCCGGGCCAGGTAATAGGCACTGGCGGTTCCAATCACGCCGCTACCAAGTACCAGAACTCGCATCGTTTCTTTCCCCTCGCGCACTGCCGCAGTGTGTTGTTGGACTGCCATTGATGGGCGAAGTATAGGAATTCGTGAGCAGTGCAATTCACTATATAAAAGCCTATTATTGGCGAGAATTCTCGGCACAATGGCCTTTCACGGAGGGGCATCCCCTATGAGAACCCAGCATCAAAGTAAGCGTGAGCTGGACAAGATCGACCGGAACATCCTGCGCATCCTGCAGAACGACGGGCGTATCTCCTTCACCGAATTGGGCGAGAAGGTCGGCCTCTCCACCACGCCGTGCACCGAGCGCGTACGTCGGCTGGAACGTGAAGGCATCATCATGGGCTACAACGCGCGCCTGAACCCACAGCACCTCAAGGGCAGCCTGCTGGTGTTCGTGGAAATCAGCCTGGACTACAAGTCTGGCGATACCTTCGAGGAGTTTCGTCGGGCAGTGCTCAAGCTGCCGCACGTGCTCGAATGCCACCTGGTTTCCGGCGACTTCGACTACCTGGTCAAGGCGCGCATTTCGGAAATGGCTTCGTATCGCAAGCTGCTTGGCGACATCCTGCTCAAGCTGCCCCACGTGCGTGAGTCCAAAAGCTACATCGTGATGGAGGAGGTGAAGGAAAGCCTCTGCCTGCCAATCCCGGACTGACGCCGGGCTCTACCGCGAACGCCTAGACCAGCACTTGCCGGGTGGTAGCAATGAACTGGTGCACCAGCTGCTCGGCCGCAGGGTCGATCATGGGTTCGGGCCCACGACCGCGTGGGCAGGCCAGGCGTGGGGTGGTGCCGAACAGGCGGCAGATCATTGGCCGCTCTTCATATACCGTGCAGCCCTGGGGCCCCAAATGCACGCAGTCCAGGCGCTCCAGGGCAGCGTCCTGTTCGGCCTGGGATTTGCGCGGCAGCCGAGCCATCTCTTGCGCCGAGGTAGTGACCGGTCCGCAGCAGTCATGGCAGCCGGGCTCGCATTCGAACGACGGGATGAGTTCGCGCAGGAAGTGGATTTTGTGGCGATCGCAGGACATGACTAGGCACAGGCTGAAAATGTTCGCCCATTATAGGCCGGTTGCCCGCCCTGGGCCTGCGGCTTATCCTCCCGTTCCAGCCCATGCACCAGGACGCGTCCAATGATCCACAGCGCGCAGCACGCCGCTTCTTATTACGCCGCCAGCAGCGCGCCTCACCCTGATCATGCCTTTCTGCAGGGTGATCACACCGCCGATGTGTGCATCGTCGGCGGTGGCTACTCTGGTCTGAACACGGCCCTGGAGTTGGCCGAGCGTGGCTTCTCGGTGATCCTGCTCGAAGCGCGCAAGATCGGCTGGGGCGCCAGTGGGCGCAACGGTGGGCAGTTGATCCGCGGGGTCGGCCATGGCCTGGAGCAGTTCCTGCCGGTCATCGGCGAGCAGGGCGTTCGCGACATGCAACGGATGGGATTGGAGGCCGTGCAGATCGTGCGCGACCGTGTAGCGCAGCACGCCATCGCCTGTGACCTGGTCTGGGGCTATTGCGACCTGGCCAACAAGCCGGCGCAAATGGCGGGCCTGGCCGAAGAGGCCGAACACTTGCGCAGCCTGGGTTACGCCCACGAACTGCGGCTGGTCGCAAAGGATGACATTCACGACGTGGTGGGCTCGCAGCGCTATGCAGGCGGGCTGGTGGACATGGGTTCTGGCCACTTGCACCCCCTCAACCTGGCCTTGGGCGAAGCCGCGGCAGCCGCGCGCCTGGGCGTGAAACTCCACGAGCAGTCCGAGGTGACCCGCATCGACTATGGCCCCCAGGTGCAGGTACACACTGCCCAAGGCCGGGTCCGGGCGCAAACGCTGGTCCTGTGCTGCAACGCCTACCTCAATGGGTTGCACGGTGAGCTGGGCGGCAAGGTATTGCCCGCCGGCAGTTACCTCATCGCTACCGAGCCGCTGGGTGAAGCGCGTGCACGTTCGCTGCTGCCACAGAACATGGCCGTGTGCGACCAGCGGGTGGCGCTGGACTACTACCGCCTGAGCGCAGATCACCGGTTGCTGTTCGGCGGCGCTTGCCATTATTCCGGGCGCGACCCAAAGGATATCGCCGCCTACATGCGGCCCAAGATGCTGCGGGTGTTCCCTCAACTGGCGGACGTCCGCATCGACTACCAGTGGGGTGGCATGATCGGGATCGGCGCCAACCGCCTGCCCCAGGTAGGCCGTCTGCCCGATCAGCCCAACGTCTACTACGCCCAGGCCTACGCAGGCCACGGGCTGAACGCGACCCATCTGGCCGCCCGGCTGCTCGGGGAGGCCATCAGTGGCCAGCAAAGCGGGCGCTTCGACCTGTTCGCCAAGGTGCCACACATGACGTTCCCAGGCGGCAAGCACTTGCGCTCACCTTTACTGGCATTGGGCATGCTGTGGCACAGGCTCAAGGAGCTGGCCTGAAAGCGGTCAAGGCCTCCAGAACGGCTTGCGGCCTTCCGAGCGCGCCTCTTGCCAGCTGAGCCCCACATCACGCAATTCATGGTCGCTCAACTGGAGCAGCGCCCTGCGGGTGTGCCAGCGGCGCAGCATCAACTGCAAGCGACTCGAAGCCTTTGGCGTAGCGTGGGTTTCGCTTCGCTGCAGGGCCTCTTTATCGCCTACCGACGGTTCAATGCGCACATCGCTCAAGCTTCCCATCGCTGCTGTCTCCCTTTCGATGACAATGTGGGGACAGCATGCAGGGTGCATGGCCTGACAATACAGATCCAAAAAAGCGTTATTATTTGGATACAGATCGGGCTTCCAGGTAACTGAATGCAGCCTTTTCAATCAATCTGTATGGTGCGTTACCCGGCGCAGCCCAGGAGTATGACGTGACGCTCTACCTGAACCTTGCCGAGGTACTCGGCGCGCGCATCGAACAGGGCCTCTATCGCCCCGGCCAGCGGCTGCCATCGGTGCGCGCACTAAGCGTGGAGCACGGGGTAAGCCTGAGCACCGTGCAACAGGCCTACCGCATGCTCGAAGACAGTGGCATGGTCTCGCCACGGCCAAAATCCGGCTATTTCGTGAGCGATCACCGCCACCTGCCGGCCTTGCCTGCGGTCAGCCGACCCGCCCAGCGCCCCGTGGACATCTCCCAGTGGGAGCAGGTACTGGAACTGGTGCGCAGTACTCCGCAGCCAGGGGTGATACAGCTTGGACGGGGCATGCCAGACATCGAGAGCCCTACCCTCAAGCCGCTGTTGCGCAGCCTCGCCCGACTCAGCCGTCGGCAGGACATGCCCGGGCTGTATTACGACAATATCCACGGCAACCTGGCCTTGCGTGAACAGGTGGCACGCCTGGCCCTGGACTCCGGTTGCAGGCTCTCCCCCTCGGAGCTGGTGGTGACGACAGGCTGTCACGAAGCCCTGTCGTGCAGCATCCGCGCCGTGTGCGAGCCTGGCGATATCGTTGCGGTGGACTCGCCCAGCTTCCATGGCGCCATGCAGACGCTCAAGGGCCTGGGCATGAAGGCGCTGGAGATCCCCACGGACCCGGTGACGGGCATCAGCCTCGAGGCGCTCGAACTGGCCCTCGAGCAGTGGCCGATCAAGCTCATCCAGATCACCCCAAGTTGCAACAACCCGCTGGGCTACATCATGCCCGAGGCTCGAAAAAAGGCCCTGTTGAAGCTTGCACAGCGCTACGACGTGGCCATTCTCGAGGACGATGTCTACGGTGACCTGGCCTACACCTACCCTCGGCCACGAACGGTCAAGTCATTCGATATGCAAGGCCGCGTGCTGTTGTGCAGTTCATTTTCAAAGACCCTTGCCCCCGGCCTGCGTGTCGGTTGGGTAGCGCCCGGACGCTACCTGGAGCGGGTCCTGCACATGAAGTACATCAGCACAGGCAGCACCGCCAGTCAGCCTCAATTGGCGGTGGCGGACTTCATCGCCAACGGGCACTACCAGCCCCATGTGCGACGGATGCGTAGCCAGTACCAACGCAGCCGTGAGTTGATGAGCGACTGGGTGACCCGGTATTTCCCACCCGGCACCCGCGTAAGCCGTCCGCAAGGCGCCTTTATGCTGTGGGTGGAATTGCCGGAACATTTCGATACCTTGCAACTCAATCACGCCTTACTGGAACAGGGCGTACAAGTGGCCGTGGGCAGCATCTTTTCCGCTTCCGGCAAGTTCCGTCATTGCCTGCGCATGAACTTCGCCGCCAGGCCCACAGCGCAAATCGAGGCGGCGGTGCGCAAGGTGGGTGAGACCGCCCAACGCTTGCTGGACGAGGACATCGTCGCGACGTAACTTTGCGTTGCCTGCCACTGTCCAACCCCAAAGCCCTGCTGCACAGGACGATCCACCGTTGAAACTCCAGCGAGCCCTACCCTTGCTGCTGACGCTGCTGCTCGGCGTCGGCGGCTGCGCCAGCGTCGATACGCCGCGCCAAACCAGCCAAGCCCTGCCGGCCGATGGTTCGGCGTTCGGCCGCTCGGTGTTGCGCCAGGCAGCACCTTATGAAGGCCGTTCCGGCTTTCGCCTGCTCCCCAACAGCAACGAGGCTTTCCGGGCGCGCGCCGAGCTGATACGCAATGCACAGGCCAGCATCGACGTGCAGTACTACATCGTCCATGACGGGCTCAGCACCCGCGCCCTGGTCCATGAACTGTTGCGGGCGGCAGACCGGGGGGTGCGGGTACGCATCCTGCTGGACGACACCACCAGTGACGGCCTGGATGCAATCATGGGCACCCTCGCCGCCCACCCGAACATCCAGATCCGCGTGTTCAACCCCCTGCACCTGGGACGCGCCACCGGGGTCACGCGCGCCATGGGCCGGTTGCTCAACCTGTCGCGTCAGCACCGGCGCATGCACAACAAGCTGTTCCTGGTGGACAACAGCATGGCCATCGTCGGCGGGCGAAACCTGGGCGACGAGTACTTCGATGCCGAGCCCAACCTGAACTTCACCGACATCGATCTGCTGGGTGTGGGCCCTATAGCAGAGCAGTTGGGACACAGTTTCGATCAGTACTGGAACAGCGCCCTGAGCCGCCCGATCACCGACTTCCTCTGGCACCAGCCCAATGCCAGCGACCTGCGCACCAGCCGCCATCGGCTGGAGGTCTCGCTGGCCGAAGCCAGAACTCGGCGCAAGGTCTTGTATGACCGCCTGATGGCCTATCAATCCCAGCCGCGGCTGGACACCTGGCGCAACGAACTCATATGGGCCCATGCCCAGGCGCTGTGGGACGCACCCAGCAAGGTGCTGGCCGATGACGAGCCTGACCCACAGCTGCTGCTGACACGGCAACTTGGCCCTGACCTGCGCGATGTGCGTCACGAACTGATTCTGGTCTCGGCTTATTTCGTGCCCGGCGAACCAGGGCTGCTTTACCTCACTCAGAGCGCCGACGCGGGCATTTCGGTAAAGCTGTTGACCAACTCGCTGGAGGCTACCGATGTGCCTGCCGTACACGGCGGTTATGCCCCTTACCGCAAGGCATTGCTGGAGCACGGGGTGAAGCTATACGAAATGCGCCGCCAACCCGGGGACCCCAGCGCGGGCAAGCTGAGTTTTCATGGCAGCTCCAATTCCAGCCTGCACAGCAAGGCGATCGTGTTCGACCGTCACAAGACGTTCATTGGCTCGTTCAATTTCGATCCGCGCTCGGTGTTGTGGAACACCGAAGTCGGCGTGTTGGTCCACAGCCCCGAACTTGCCGAATACACCCGTGCGCTGGCGGTGCAGGGCATGGCACCGGCCCTGAGCTACCAGCCTGAGCTCGTCGGCGGCAAGCTGGTCTGGGTGACCGAGGAGGACGGACAGCGGCGGGTGCTCACGTCAGAGCCTGGTAGCCTGTGGCGGCGGTTCAATGCCTGGATCAGCAAGGCGGTCGGGCTGGAAAAGATGCTCTAGCGCTGCGCAGTCACGCCGCCGCAGGCTCGAACGCTCCGGGCCGCCGGGTCAGCACCACAAGCCCAGCGGCGCCTGCTGCCATCAGCAGCGGCAAGGCGTGCCCACTGATCCACTGGCTACCTGCGCCGGCCAGCAACGGCCCCAGCAGGCAACCGATGCCCCACAGCTGGGCCACGTGGGCATTGGCCCGCACCAGGGCATCGTCTCGGTAGCGCTCACCGATCAACACCAGCGACAAGGTGAACAACCCACCGGCGCTTGCGCCGAACAATACCCACACAGGCCAGATCGCCCAGGTGTGCAACAGCAGGGGGATGGCAAGGCTCGACCCCAACAATGCCGAGGCGCAACCGGTGAACAGCGCGCGCCGCGGCATGTGGTCCGCCAGTGCGCCAATGGGCAACTGCAGCACCGCATCGCCGACCACCACCGTACTGACCATGAACAACGCGATTTCCGTGCTCAAGCCCTGTTGCAGGCAGTATATCGGCAGCAGGGTCAGGATCATGGCTTCGAACGAAGCGAACAATGCGATGGCCCAGGCGATCACGGGCAGCCTTCTGCAGAAGGCAAACAGGTCGGCAAAGGTGACATTGCATGCTTGCGTAGAGGGCGCGCCACCGCGGCCCAGCAACAGCAAGGGCGACACCAGCAGCAGACCGGTCGCCGCCCAGAAGCCGAAGTCGTCGTCCGACCCCAGCATGCCCAGCACCAACGGCCCTGCCAGTTGGCTCAGCGCATAGCTACTCCCGTACAGGGCTACCAGCCGTCCGCGCCACTGCTCGACCACCAGTTGGTTGATCCAGCTCTCACCCAGCACGAACACCACGGTCAACGCCATGCCGATCAACAGCCGCAGCAGCAACCAAAGCGGGTAGCTTGGCAGCAGGGCCAACAGGCCGATGGACAATGCCCCGCCCCACAGGCACAGGCGCATGGCCGCAGGCACGCCTACCCACCCGGCAAGACGGCTGGCTAGGCTGGCGCCGGCCAGCACGCCCAGAGCAGGCATGGCGGCCATGACGCCAATGGCGAAGCCGCCATACCCCCAGGCCTCCAGACGCAAGGACACCAACGGCATGCTCACACCCAATGCGAGCCCGACGCTCAGCACCGACGCCAGCACGGCAAAATAGGTTCCCCAACGCATGACGGCCTCCCAGGCAGCATTGTTGTATGACAGAAACAACGAAGCCGGGACGGTATGAGCCGCCCCGGCCAGTGGTGGAGTGTCCGCCCCGCGTGCAATCGAGCTGCCTCAGGCCCTGCTCAGCTCGCAACAGCGATACCAGGCCCTTGGAAGCCGAATTGCCTGCTACAGGCTGCTGGAATTACAGCTTGATCCAGGTGGCCTTGAGCTCGGTGTACTTCTCCAGCGCGTGCAGCGACTTGTCACGGCCGTTGCCCGACTGCTTGAAGCCACCGAATGGCGCGGTCATGTCGCCGCCATCATATTGGTTGACCCAGACACTGCCGGCGCGCACGGCGCGGGCCGTCCTGTGCGCCTTGGAAATGTCCGAAGTCCAGATGCCCGCCGCCAGCCCATAGGGTGTGTCGTTGGCGATGGCAACCGCCTCTTCGGCCGTGTCGAAAGCAATCACGGACAGGACGGGGCCGAAGATTTCTTCCTGGGCGATCTTCATGGCATTGGTCACGCCATCGAAGATGGTCGGCTCGACGTAGGTGCCGCCGGTATCTTCCAGCGTCCGCTTGCCACCGGTCAGCAGCTTGGCACCGTCCTTGTGGCCGGCCTCGATGTACGACAGCACGGTATTCATCTGCTGGGTATCGACCAGGGCACCAACGGTGGTCTGCGGGTCCAGCGGGTTGCCGGGCTTCCAGGCCTTGAGGGCCTCGACCACCATGGGCAGGAAGGTGTCCTTGATCGAGCGCTCCACCAGCAAGCGAGAACCTGCGGTGCACACTTCACCCTGGTTGAAGGCGATGGCGCTGGCAGCAGCCTGGGCGGCGGCCTCAAGGTCGGGCGCGTCGGCAAAGACGATGTTCGGGCTCTTGCCACCGGCTTCCAGCCAGATGCGTTTCATGTTCGATTCGCCTGCATACACCATCAGCTGCTTGGCGATCTTGGTGGAACCTGTGAATACCAGGGTGTCGACGTCCATGTGCAGGGCCAGGGCCTTGCCCACGGTGTGGCCATAGCCAGGCAGCACGTTCAGCACACCTGCCGGGATGCCGGCTTGCACCGCCAACTGAGCGATGCGAATGGCCGTCAGCGGCGATTTCTCGGAAGGCTTGAGCACAACCGAGTTGCCCGTAGCCAATGCGGGGCCCAACTTCCAGCTCGCCATCAGCAGCGGGAAGTTCCACGGGACGATGGCACCCACCACGCCTACCGGCTCGCGGGTGACCAGGCCCAGTTGATCGTGAGGCGTAGGAGCGACTTCGTCGTACACCTTGTCGATGGCTTCGGCTGTCCAGTGAATGGCATTGGCAGCGCCTGGGATATCGATGCTGGAGGCGTCACCGATTGGCTTGCCCATGTCCAGCGTTTCAAGCAGCGCCAGCTCTTCGACGTTCTTGCGCAGCAGGTCGGCGAAGCGGATCAGAATGGCCTTGCGCTTGGCCGGAGCCAGCTGTGACCATACGCCCGAATTAAAGGTCGCGCGGGCGTTTTCGACCGCGCGGTTGGCGTCGGCCAGGTCGCAGCTGGCAACCTTGGCCAGGAAGCGTCCGTCGACCGGGCTCAGGCATTCGAAGGTTTCACCGGATGCGGCATCGGTGTATTCGCCGTTGATGAAGGCGCGGCCTTCGATCTTCAGTTGCTGGGCACGTTGTTCCCAGTCTGCACGAGTCAGGGTGGTCATACGAAACTCCTCCTCTTGTTTAGGTGCAACGCTGCACTGAGGACTTGCAGGCGTTGTCGGGGTCCGGGCGTGCGACAGGCGCACACAGGCATGCAATACCCTAAACCAGCCCTTTCAAACTATCAATATATTTGACACTATCGGCTCAAACGCCCAGCGATGTTAATTTTATTGAACATACAGGAGCCCCCTCATGAGCATCGACAGCATCATCGACTTCGCCCAGGCCATTACCGAGGCCGAGCGCTATCGCCCCGCAGCTGAAAAGGTTCTCAAGGGCGAGCCGGACCAGGCCGTGTACAACCACTATGCAAGCCCCTGCGGGCAGTTTGCCGCTGGCGTCTGGGAGGGGGAAGTCGGCCAGTGGAAGGTCAACTACACCGAGCATGAGTACTGCGAAATCGTGCAGGGCGTGTCGGTGCTGCGTGACGAAAAAGGCGCCAGCAAGACACTGCGTGCGGGTGATCGGTTCGTCATACCCGCCGGGTTCAAAGGGACATGGGAAGTGCTGGAGCCTTGCCGCAAGATCTATGCATTGTTCGAGCAGAAGTAACCCCTGGCCTGCCCACCCTTTCGGCCAGGCATAAAAAAACCCGCCTCTGTTCAGAGGCGGGTTTTTTTCAGGTCGCCGATCAATTACTTGATCTTGGCTTCCTTGTACACCACGTGCTTGCGAACAACGGGATCGTATTTCTTGATCTCGATTTTGTCCGGGGTGGTGCGCTTGTTCTTGTCGGTGGTGTAGAAGTGGCCGGTACCGGCACTCGAAACCAGACGGATCAATTCACGCATGATGCTCTCCCTTAAACCTTGGCGCCAGCTTTACGGATGTCAACCAGAACGGCATCGATGCCGCGCTTGTCGATGATGCGCATGCCTTTGGCGGAAACGCGCAGACGCACGAAACGCTTCTCGGATTCAACCCAGAAACGGTGGTGCTGCAGGTTTGGCAGGAAACGACGACGGGTTTTGTTGTTTGCGTGGGAAATGTTGTTCCCGGTTACTGGACCCTTACCAGTAACTTGACAGACTCTCGACATGACTCAGCCCTCTAAAACCACATGCCCAACCCGGCATGGGTTGGCCGCTTAATCTCTCAGTCTTTGGCGCCGAGGCGCCGTGATTCTGGAGGTCTTATCGACCGGATTCGCTGATGCGACAGGCCGAGCCCCTAGAAAAGAGCGCTGCTTTATACCAGAAAGACTCGATTGCAACAATACCTGATCAACATTCGAGCCGGGGCGAACCGCCGCGGGCGGCACGGCCGCAGGCCCTATCGGACGCTGACCGCTCGTCGCCAAGATTGTAAAAAAGAGTGTGGTCATTTTCCGGCAGTCACACTAGGGTAGGCCTTTTCCAGACTGCACTGGCAGATGGGCCACTGACAGCCAAGGAGCCACCATGCGTGCCGCCGCTCTTTCCTTATTGTTCACATCCCTGCTTGCCGTGGGTGCAGCCCAGGCAGCGCCACTGAGCGTTTGCAGCGAAGCCAGCCCCGAAGGCTTCGACGTGGTGCAGTACAATTCGCTGACTACCACCAATGCCACGGCCGATGTCCTGATGAACCGCCTGGTGGAGTTCGATGCCGGCAAAGGCAAAGTGGTGCCGAGCCTGGCCGCCAGCTGGACGGTGTCGGCCGATGGCCTGGTGTACGATTTCACCTTGCGCGACAACGTGAAATTCCATACCACCGGCTACTTCAAGCCCAGCCGTACGCTCAATGCCGACGACGTGCTGTTCAGCTTCCAGCGCATGCTCTACCCCGCCCACGCCTGGCACAAGACGGCACCCGGCGGCTACCCCCATGCCCAGTCGCTGCAACTGGGCAGCCTGATCAAAACGATCGACGCACCAGCGCCCAATACCGTGCGCTTTACCCTCACCCACCCGGATGCGACCTTCCTGGCTACCCTGAGCATGGGCTTTGCCTCGATCTACTCCGCCGAATACGCCGACACGTTGCTCAAGGCAGGCACTCCCGAGAAGCTCAACAGCCAACCCATCGGCACCGGGCCATTCGTCTTCCAGCGATTCCAGAAGGATGCGGTGGTGCGCTATCACGCCAACCCTGACTACTTTGCCGGCAAACCGGCCGTCGACCCGCTGATCTTCGCCATCACCACCGATGCGAACGTGCGCCTGCAGAAGCTCAAACGCAATGAGTGCCAGGTAGCCCTGTCGCCCAAGCCACTGGACATTGCCGAGGCCAGCCAGGACAGCAGCCTCAAGGTGGCCAGCACGCCAGCGTT
Organism: Pseudomonas sp. I3-I5; assembly: GCF_022699445.1. Taxonomy (NCBI): domain Bacteria; kingdom Pseudomonadati; phylum Pseudomonadota; class Gammaproteobacteria; order Pseudomonadales; family Pseudomonadaceae; genus Pseudomonas; species Pseudomonas sp. I3-I5. Next base: position 4,572,831 of record NZ_CP093940.1, read on the forward strand.
CATGACGGCATTCATCGCGCTCAACAGCCAGCACCCCCCCCTGGACAAGCCAGAGGTGCGTCAGGCCATCAACCTGGCTTTCGACAAACAGGCCTACGTGAAGGCTGTTTTCGAAGACTCGGCCATCGCGGCCAATGGCCCGTACCCGCCTAATACCTGGAGCTATGCCAAGGACCTGCCCGGTTACCCACTGGATGTGAAGAAAGCCAAGGCCTTGCTGGTCAAGGCCGGCCTGGCGGACGGCTTCAGCACGACGATCTGGACACGTCCTTCGGGTAGCCTGCTCAACCCCAACCCCAGCCTGGGCGCGCAGATGCTGCAGGCTGATCTCGCCAAGGTGGGCATCAAGGCTGACATTCGGGTGATTGAATGGGGCGAGCTGATCCGCCGCGCCAAGGCCGGCGAGCACGACCTGCTGTTCATGGGCTGGGCAGGTGACAACGGTGACCCGGATAACTTCCTCACCCCGCAGTTCTCCTGTGCAGCGGTCAAGTCCGGGACCAACTTCGCGCGGTTCTGTGACAATCGCCTGGACCAGCTGATCAGTGCCGGTCGCACCACCAATGATCAGAGCGTGCGCAGCCGGCTGTACCAGCAGGCGCAGACCCTGATCCAGCAGCAGGCGCTGTGGGTGCCATTGGCGCATCCGAATGCGGCGGCCCTGCTGCGCCAGGGTGTCGAGGGTTATCAGGTCAACCCGTTCGGCCGGCTGGACTTCAGCAAGGTGAGCGTGACCAAGTAAGCCCTGGCCACGCCTCGCCCTTGTCATGAACGGGGGAAGGCGCCCCTTCCCCGGTCATGACAGGTCGTCCTGGACAGCACCGCTACCACAGCGGCGTGCCCTAAGCCACGACCCACCCTTGCTCGGCCATGGACAGCGGCTCCCCGTCGCCAATGATGATGTGATCCAGCACACGCACATCGATCAAGGCCAGCCCACGCTTGAGCGACAAGGTCAGGTGCACATCCTCCTTGCTCGGTTCGCTGTTCCCCGAAGGGTGGTTGTGACACAGGATCAGCGCCGCGGCATTGTGCATCAATGCCCGTCGCACGACTTCCCGCGGATAGACACTGGCTCGGTCGATGGTACCCCTGAACAGAATCTCGAACGCCAGTGGCCGGTGCTTGGTGTCCAGAAACAGGCAGCCGAACACCTCGCTGGGTTCATGGCGCAGCATGGCCTTGAGGTAGCGTCGTACGGCCTGGGGGTCCTCCAACGCCGCTGCGCGGGTGATCCCCTCATCGAGGTAGCGACGACCGATTTCCAGCAATGCCTGCAGCTGTGCGTATTTGACCTCCCCTATGCCAGGCTCGCGCAAGACGGCCCGCCGATCGGCCTCCAGAAACGGCCGTAAGCCGCCAAAACGCACCAACAAGCCGCGCGCCAAGTCGAGCACGTTGTGCCCTGCAACGCCTGACCCCAGCAGCACAGCCAGCAGCTCGGCGTCAGACAGCACCGCCGCCCCACGCTGCAGCAGCTTTTCCCTTGGCCGATCCTGAACCGGCCATTCCCTGATGCTCATCGCGTCCCTGCCCTTGCTGCGGCCCATTTCGGCCCTGTGTTAATCTATTTGCCCTCGTACATGCGACGTTCTGCCGCACGCAGTTTCTGTCGCCGCCCGCTTTCACTGGAAAAAGGCAACCCTATGCAGCGGCTGTATCGCAAGCGCATCGTTCTTGGCGTCGGTGGTGGCATCGCCGCCTACAAGAGCGCCGAACTGATCCGCCGACTCCTGGAGCACGGCGCCCAAGTGCGTGTCGTCATGACCCGCGGTGGCGCCGAATTCATCACGCCGCTGACCTTGCAGGCGTTGTCCGGCCATCCGGTGCACCTGGACCTCCTCGACCCGGCAGCAGAGGCGGCCATGGGCCATATCGAGCTGGCCAAATGGGCTGATCTGGTGCTGATCGCTCCGGCCACCGCCGACCTCATGGCACGCCTGGCCCAGGGCATGGCCGATGACCTCTTGACGACCCTGGTGCTGGCCACCGACGCCACCGTCGCCGTCGCCCCCGCCATGAACCAGGCCATGTGGCGTGACGCTGCCACCCAGGCCAACCTCCAAGTGCTCAGGAGCCGAGGCATTCAGGTGTTCGGCCCTGCCTCGGGCAGCCAGGCCTGTGGCGACGTGGGCCTGGGCCGCATGCTCGAGGCCACCGACCTAGCCTGGTGCGCCGCCGAAAGCTTCAAGCGCCAGGCATTGACCGGCAAGCACGTGCTGATCACCGCCGGCCCCACTCAGGAGAACATCGACCCGGTGCGCTACATCACCAATCATAGCTCCGGGAAGATGGGCTTCGCCCTGGCCGAGGCGGCCGCCGAAGCCGGGGCTCGGGTGACCCTCGTGACCGGTCCCGTCCACCTGCCTACCCCCGACCGGGTCAGCCGTATCGACGTGGTCAGCGCGCGGGACATGCTGGCAGCCTGTGAGGCGGCCATGCCATGCGACCTGTTCATCGCTTCGGCGGCGGTGGCGGACTACCGCCCAGAGGTCATAGCGCCACAAAAGCTGAAGAAAGATCCTACGACTGGCGATGGCATGCTGCTGCAGATGGTGCGCAATCCCGATATCCTTGCCACCCTGGCCGGTCGCACTGACCGCCCTTTCAGTGTCGGCTTCGCCGCCGAGACCGAACACTTGCTCGATTACGCCACGCGCAAGCTCAAGGACAAGAACCTCGACCTGATCGTCGCCAACGATGTGGCCAACCCCAGCATCGGCTTCAACAGTGAAGAGAACGCCTTGACCGTGATCGATCGCCAGCAGCACCAGACCCTCTTCGCGCAGACCAGCAAGGGCAAGATCGCCCGTCAGCTGGTTGCCTTCATCGCCGAACGGCTCAATCAGGTTCAGTAAGTTACATGCACGCATTACAAGCCAAGATCCTCGACCCACGCCTGGGTACCGAATTCCCGTTGCCGCAGTACGCCACTCCGGGCTCCGCCGGCCTTGACCTGCGCGCGCTGCTCACGCAGGACACGGTGCTCGAACCCGGTCAGACGGTCCTGATTCCAACGGGCCTGTCCATCCATATCAGCGACCCGGGTCTTGCCGCACTCGTGCTGCCGCGCTCGGGCCTGGGCCACAAGCATGGCATCGTGCTGGGCAACCTGGTCGGGCTGATCGATTCGGACTACCAGGGCGAACTGATGGTGTCGTGCTGGAACCGCGGCACCACCGCCTTCACCATCGCTGTCGGTGAGCGTATCGCCCAGCTGGTGCTCGTGCCCGTGGTACAGGCGCAGTTCGAGATCGTCGAATCGTTCGATCAAAGCCAGCGCGGCGCCGGTGGCTTCGGTCACTCCGGCACCCGTTGAACCGCACATGAGCAAATTCGCCATGGATGGCGAACTCCGGGCCGCAACCTTCGTCCAAGCGCTCTGCGTGCGCCTGCAACCGAGCGCTTCTGACTGATGGGGTTTTCCAGATGAACGACATGGCCCCGGCGGGCCGCGCCCACTTGCCGCCTGGTATTTTTCGCGCTTACGACATCCGCGGCATCGTCGGCAAGACGCTGCACGCTGATACCGCCTACTGGATAGGCCGCGCCGTCGGCGCACAGAGCCTGGCCATGGGCGAACCCCAGGTCAGCGTGGGCCGCGATGGTCGCCTGTCCGGCCCGCTGCTCGTCGAGCCGCTGATCCGCGGCCTGGTCGAAGCAGGCTGCCATGTGAACGACCTTGGTCTGGTACCCACGCCGGCGCTGTACTACGCCACTCACGAACTGGGCGGCAAATCGGGCGTGATGCTCACCGGTAGTCACAACCCCCCGGACTACAACGGCTTCAAGATCGTCATTGCAGGCGACACCCTGGCCAACGAGCAGATCCAGGCGCTGCTCGGCCGCTTGCAGGCCAATGACCTGACCCTGGGCACAGGGCACGTGCAGCAGGTAGCGATTCTGGAGCGCTATTTCCAGCGGATCGTCAGTGACGTGAAGCTGGCCAGAAGGCTCAAGGTGGTCGTGGACTGTGGCAACGGCGTCGCTGGCGTGATCGCCCCGCAACTGATCGAAGCGTTGGGTTGCGAGGTGATTGCGCTGTTCAGCGAAGTGGATGGCAACTTCCCGAACCATCACCCCGACCCCAGCAAGGCGCAGAACCTTCAGGTGCTGATCGACACGGTCAAGCGCACGGGTGCGGACCTCGGCCTGGCATTTGACGGCGACGCGGATCGCGTCGGCGTGGTGACCGAGGCCGGCAGCATCATCTACGCCGACCGCTTGCTGATGCTGTTCGCCCAGGATGTCCTGGCTCGTAACCCAGGCGCCGAAATCATCTTCGACGTCAAGTGCACCCGACGCCTCATTCCCCTGATCGAACGATTGGGCGGCCGTGCCCTGATGTGGAAGACCGGTCATTCGTTGATGAAGAAGAAGATGCATCAGACCGGCGCCTTGCTCGCTGGCGAGATGAGCGGTCATCTCTTCATCAAGGAACGTTGGTACGGTTTCGACGACGGCATCTACAGTGCTGCGCGCCTGCTGGAAATCCTCAGCAAGACCGAACAGAGCGCCGAAACCGTGTTCGCCGCTTTTCCTGATGATATTTCCACGCCGGAACTCAATATTGATGTGACCGATGAACGTAAATTCAGCATCATTGATGCACTGCAACGCGACGCCGATTGGGGTGACGCGCGCCTGACCACCATCGACGGTGTGCGGGTGGACTATGCACAGGGCTGGGGCCTGGTGCGTGCCTCCAACACCACACCGGTTCTGGTACTGCGCTTCGAGGCCGACAGCGACGCCGAGTTGCAGCGTATCAAGGATGTTTTCCGCACTCAGTTGCTGCGGGTAGAACCTGACCTGCAACTGCCGTTCTGACCGACTATCTGGCCTCACAGGAGCCCTGCATGACCCTCGATCGCGATGCCGCCACCCACGTAGCCGAAGTTCTGTCCGAAGCCTTGCCCTACATTCGCCGCTTCGTCGGCAAGACGCTGGTGATCAAGTACGGCGGCAACGCGATGGAAAGCGAGGAGCTCAAGACGGGCTTCGCCCGCGACATCGTGCTGATGAAGGCCGTGGGCATCAACCCGGTGGTAGTGCACGGGGGTGGCCCGCAGATCGGTGATCTGCTCAAGCGGCTTTCCATCGAAAGCCATTTCATCGACGGCATGCGCGTGACCGATTCGGCGACCATGGACGTTGTGGAAATGGTACTGGGCGGCCAGGTCAACAAGGACATCGTCAACCTTATCAACCGGCACGGTGGCAGCGCCATCGGCCTGACTGGCAAGGACGCGGAACTGATCCGTGCACGCAAGCTCACCGTCAGCCGCCAGACGCCGGAAATGACCACCGCCGAGATCATCGACATCGGCCATGTGGGTGAAGTGGTGAGCGTGAACACCGACCTGCTGAACATGCTGGTCAAGGGTGATTTCATCCCGGTGATCGCCCCCATCGGCGTCGGCATCAATGGCGAGTCCTACAACATCAATGCCGACCTGGTAGCAGGCAAGGTGGCCGAAGCGCTGCAGGCCGAGAAGCTGATGCTGCTGACCAACATCGCCGGGCTGATGGACAAGCAGGGCCAGGTCTTGACCGGTCTGACCACAGAACAGGTCAACGAACTGATCGCCGACGGCACCATCTACGGTGGCATGCTTCCGAAGATCAAATGCGCCCTGGATGCGGTGCAAGGCGGCGTGAACAGCTCGCACATCATCGATGGCCGCGTGCCGAACGCGGTGCTGCTGGAAATCTTCACCGACAGCGGCGTGGGCACCTTGATCACCAACCACAAGTCGCTTTCCTGACCTGCCAGGCCTGTCGCCGCCAAGCCGGCGACAGGCCAGAACTGGCGGCACAAAAAAGGCGACCTCAAACCGAGGTCGCCTTTTTCGCTTTCAGACCCTGGGTCAGATCCCGTACTGCGCCCGGTAGGCCTCGACCGCAGGCAGGTGCTGCTTGAGTTGCGGGTCGTCAGCCAGGAACTCCAGCACCTGGGTCAGCGAGACGATGCTGACCACCGGTATGCCGAAGTCGCGCTCCACTTCCTGGATGGCCGACAGCTCGCCATTGCCACGCTCCTCGCGGTTCAACGCGATCAGCACGCCAGCGGCGTTGGCCTGCTGCGCCTTGATGATCTGCATGACTTCGCGAATGGCGGTACCGGCAGTGATCACGTCGTCGATGATCAGCACATCGCCTGCCAGAGGCGCACCGACCAGGCTGCCGCCCTCGCCGTGATCCTTGGCTTCCTTGCGGTTGAAGCACCAGGGCACATCTTGCCCATGCTGGTCAGCCAGCGCGACGGCAGTGGTCGCGGCCAGGGGAATACCCTTGTAGGCCGGGCCGAACAGCACGTCGAACGAGATCTTGCTGTCGACGATGGCGGCGGCGTAGCAACGCCCCAGCTCGGCCAGTGCCGAACCTGTGTTGAACAGGCCAGCGTTGAAGAAGTACGGGCTGGTACGCCCGGACTTGAGAGTGAACTCACCGAAACGCAGGACCCCGCGATCGATGGCAAAACGGATGAAGTCGCGCTGATACGGCTGCATGGAAAGTCCCGGACACCACGGATTTAGCTAAATGGGTTGAGCTCGGGTATCATACACGCACGAGATTTATGGGGCCATTTATGCGGATCATCAGTGTGAACGTTAATGGCATTCAGGCTGCGGCCGAGCGTGGTTTGCTCAGCTGGCTACAAGCCCAGAATGCCGACGTCATCTGCCTTCAGGATACCCGCGCCTCGGCCTTTGAACTCGATGACCCAGCTTTCCAGCTCGATGGCTATTTCCTTTATGCCTGCGACGCGGAGGTGCCTGCCCAAGGTGGTGTGGCCCTTTATTCGCGCATGCAGCCCAAGGCAGTCATCACCGGCCTGGGCTTCGAGACAGCCGACCGTTACGGGCGTTACCTGCAAGCAGATTTCGACAAAGTCAGTATTGCCAGCCTGCTCCTGCCTTCGGGCATGAACGGGGATGAAGACTTGAACCAGAAATTCAAGTTGATGGACGACTTCGCCAAGTACCTGGACAAGCAGCGTCGCAAGCGCCGTGAGTACATCTACTGTGGGTCGTTCTATGTTGCCCAGCAGAAGCTCGACATCAAGAACTGGCGTGACAGCCAGCAGTCGCCGGGCTTCCTGCCGCCAGAGCGTGCCTGGATGGATGCCATCACCGGCGAGATGGGTTACGTGGATGCCCTGCGCGAAGTCAGCCGTGAGGGTGACCAGTACAGCTGGTGGCCGGACAACGAGCAGGCCGAAATGCTGAACCTGGGCTACCGGTTCGACTACCAGATCCTAACCCCAGGCCTGCGCCGCTTCGTGCGCAACGCGCGCTTGCCACGCCAGCCGCGCTTCTCCCAGCATGCGCCATTGATCGTCGACTACGACTGGACGCTGACTATCTGAACAACCAGTGGGGCTGCCTTGCAGCCCCACTTGGCTATTTGATCGGTCGCCAGATCATCGGGTAGCGGTAAGGCTTGCCTTCGTTGGCGCGTACCGCAGCGATGACGATCAGAATCATCACCGCCACTGACAGCACGGCAAACAGCACCAGCCCGATCACCACGAATATCAGCAGCAGGCAGATGAACCCTGCCACGGTCACGCTGATCTGGAAATTCAGCGCTTCCTTGCCTTGCGCATCGATGAACGGGTCCTGCTCGCGCTTGAGGTGCCACAGCACCAACGGTCCCAGCAGGTGCCCGAGCGGGATCACCAGGCCAAGGAGCGCGGAAAGGTGACAGAGCATCGCCCACTGCCTGACCTCGGCACTGGGCGGGATGATCGAAAGATTCGGATCGGTCATGCCTGCACCCTCCTGATCAGGTTCAGTCTGCCAGCGCGGCTTGCTGCAGCTGGAAGATCTCATCCATGCCCTTCTGCGCCAGGGCGAGCATGGCGTTGAAGTCTTCTGGCTGGAACGGCGCACCTTCTGCCGTACCCTGCACCTCGATGAAACCGCCAGCGCTGGTCATGACCACGTTCAGGTCGGTTTCGGCTGCCGAGTCCTCCAGGTAGTCCAGGTCGAGCACCGCTTCACCCTGATACATGCCCACCGACACGGCGGCGATCATGTGCTTGAGCGGGTTGCCCGCCTTCAGGCCACCACGCTTCTTGATCACGGCCAGGGCATCGCAGACGGCAACCATGGCACCGGTGATGGAGGCTGTACGGGTGCCGCCATCGGCCTGGATGACATCGCAATCGATGTACAGCGTAATGTCACCGAGCTTGCTCATGTCCAGCGCTGCGCGCAGTGAGCGGCCGATCAGGCGCTGGATCTCCAGCGTGCGACCGCCTTGCTTGCCACGGCTGGCTTCGCGTTGGTTACGTTCGCCCGTCGAGCGCGGCAGCATGCCGTATTCGGCGGTCAACCAACCTTGGCCCTGGCCTTTGAGAAAGCGCGGCACGCCGTTTTCCACGCTGACCGTGCAGATGACTTTCGTGTCACCGAACTCGACCAGTACCGACCCTTCGGCGTGCTTGGTGTAGTTGCGGGTGATGCGGATCGAGCGGAGCTGATCGGCGGCGCGACCACTTGGACGTTTCATCTGGGATACCTGTACTGGGACATTGAATCTGGCAGGCATTATAGAGCCCGTAGCCTAGTGAGGACACGCCTATCGTCGCTGACGGTCGTGCGCGCCTGCATTTGCGACGGTCCTGTCCGTCGCTCAGGCGCACTGGCGCATTGGGTCGCAAGGCCCCAGTGCGCTACAATCCTGCGCCTCGCAGCCAGCAGGCTGCCATGTCCAATCTTTATGCGAGGTACCCCCATGGTGCACAGCATGACCGCGTTTGCGCGGGTCGAGCGCGCCGGCAGCCAAGGCACCCTGGTCTGGGAGCTGCGCTCGGTCAACCATCGTTACCTGGAGCCGCACCTGCGTCTGCCCGACGCCCTGCGCGACCTTGAAGGTGGCGTGCGCGAAGGCCTGCGCCAAGGCCTTTCCCGAGGCAAGGTGGAATGCACCCTGCGCCTGAACGAGGACAGCAGCGGCAAGCCGTTGCAGGTCGACCGCGAGCGCGCTGCGCAGCTAGTGGCCGCCGCCGAGCAAGTGGCAGCGCTGATCCAGCAGCCGGCGCCGCTCAACCCGTTGGAAGTGCTGTCCTGGCCGGGCGTACTGGTCGCTGACGCCAGCGACCCACAGGCACTCAATGCCCAAGCCATGGCGCTGTTCAACGACGCGCTTGCCGAACTCAAGGCCGGGCGTCAGCGCGAAGGCCAGGAATTGGCCCGTCTGATCAACGAGCGCCTGGACAGCATGGCCGAAGAGGTCACGACGCTGCGAGCGCTGGTGCCACAGATGCTGGCCGCGCAACGCCAGAAGATCCTGGATCGCTTCAACGACCTTCAGGCCGAAATCGACCCGCAGCGCCTGGAGCAGGAAATGGTCCTGCTGGCCCAGAAGAGCGACGTGGCCGAGGAGCTTGATCGCCTCGACACCCATGTCGCCGAAGTACGGCGCGTACTCAAGGGTGCAGGTGCCGCCGGGCGCCGCCTGGATTTCCTGATGCAAGAGCTCAATCGCGAAGCCAACACGCTCGGTTCCAAAGCCTTCGATCCCCGCAGCACGCAGGCGGCGGTCAACCTGAAGGTCCTGATCGAACAGATGCGTGAACAAGTACAGAACATCGAGTAAGGCCACACCGACCATGAACCACACCAGCGGCACCCTCTACATCGTTTCCGCTCCGTCCGGCGCCGGCAAGACCAGCCTGGTCAACGCCCTGACCCAGGACGACAAGCAGATTCGTGTTTCCGTCTCGCACACCACCCGGGCCATGCGTCCTGGCGAGCAGCATGGTGTGAACTACCACTTCGTCGAGCATGACGCGTTCAGGGCACTGATCGAACAGGGCGATTTTCTGGAGCATGCCGAGGTGTTCGGCAATTTCTATGGCACCTCTCGCAGTGCATTGCAGCAGACGCTGGACCAAGGCTTCGACCTGATCCTGGAAATCGACTGGCAAGGCGCGCAGCAGGTACGCAAGCTGATGCCACAGGCGTTGTCGGTCTTCATCCTGCCGCCAAGCCAGACCGCATTGCGCGAGCGCCTCGATGGCCGCGGCCAGGACAGCGACGCGATCATCGCCGGGCGCATGAAAGAGGCCGTCAGCGAGATGGTGCATTACGACGAGTACGACTACGTGATCATCAACGATGTTTTCGATACGGCACTGGCGGACTTGAAAGCCGTGTTCCGCGCCAATCGCCTGCTCCTGAAGAAGCAGCAACACCGCCATGGGGCGCTGCTCGAGCAGTTGATCGGCTGACGCGCGCGGGCCTTCCGGAAGGCCCTCGCGCAATCTTCTGCACGTCGCAGGTAGTGGCCCTGGTCAGTCCTGCAACGGCAAGGTAGCGTGCTGACGCAGCGTGGCTCCCAGGAAGTAGGCGGGGGCTCGCAGCCGGGACATCAGCATCAGCACGATCCCCAGGACGGAAATAATCCCCGCGATCACGAAGACCAGCCCGACCCCGCCGACGTGCGAGCCACTGCCGAAGTCCGGCGAGGCGCTGTCGATGGCCGTGCGCACGAAGATCACCGACAGGATGACACCGCCCACCAAAGGGCATAGCCCGCGCATGAGCAAATGCCGAAGGCTGCCGAACAGGCTGCTGCGGAAATACCAGACGCAGGCGAACGCCGTGAGTGAGTAATAGAAGCAGATCATCATGCCCAGGGCGGTGATGGTGTCGGCCAGTACGTTTTCGCTGAGCGTGCGCATGGTGACGTAGAACAGCCCGGCGGCCACCCCGGCGCATACCGTGGCGTAACGCGGCGTCTGCGAGCGCGGGCAGACCTTGGCAAACTTCTGCGGTACCGCCCCGTAATAGCCCATGGCAAGCAAGGTGCGCGCAGGCGAAACGAAGGTCGATTGCAGGGAAGCAGCGGTGCTGGCCAGTACCGCGATGGACATCAGGATCGCCAGCGGCCCCATGACCGGGCCGGCCAGATGGGCGAACACGTTTTCCTGGATGCGCGGGTTGTTCAGGCCCAGCCCCGACTCGCTGATGCCGGCGAACTGCAACGTGGCAATGGCCGTCAGCAAGTACAGCCCCAGAATCAACAACACGGTCCAGGTGGCCGCCTTGCCCGGAACCTCTTCGCTGCCTACCGATTCTTCACTGACGGTCAGGCATACGTCCCAGCCCCAGAAAATGAAGATCGACAACGACAGCCCGGCGGCGAACGCCGAGAAGGATTCGACCCCGAACGGGTTGAACCAGCGAAATCGAATGCCAGGGGCGGTGGCGCCGTCGTTTCGCCGAATGCTGCGAAGGCGAAACCCACCAGTACCAGCAGTTGCAACGCCACCAGACCGTACTGCACGGTCATGGTCGTGGTCATGCCCCGGCAACAGATCCACACGGCCAAGGCGATGAACACGCAACAGGTCACGATATTGATCAGCAAGTTGTCGGCAAGCGCCGCCAGTCCAGGGTTGCCTGTGATCTGGCCGAGGAACAGGTAGAAAAAGTCCACTGCCACACCGGCCAGGTTCGACAGCACGATGGTGGTCGCCACCACCAGCCCCCAACCGCCGATCCATCCAATCATCGGGCCGAAGGCTCGCGCCGACCAGGTGAACGACGTACCGCTGTCCGGCTCGGCCGAATTCAGCTCGCGATAGCCCAGGGCGACCAGCAGCATGGGCAGGAACCCGACGATGAACACCGCCGGCAGGTGAGCGCCGACCTCGCGCACGGTCGGGCCCAAGGCGCCGGTAAGGGTGTAGACCGGGGCGATGGTGGAGATGCCCAGCACCACGCTGGCCAACAGCCCTAACCGGCCTTTGGCCAGGCCCTTGCCACCCTGTTGGATGCTTTCGCCAGCCGCCACATCGGGTGGGCGGCCGGCTTCTGTGTAATCGCTCATGAATATCAGCCGTAGTGTTGGAATTGTTTTTAACAAGCCTCTCGCCAAGGCCTGCCCACTCAGAGCCCGCTGCAATACCTTCCCCTGGCTTCATGCAGGCGCCTTGGCGCTACACGGTGTGCAGGTACCAGTTGTATTCGAGGTCGGAAATCGACACCTCGAATTCGGCCAGCTCGCTGTCCTTGCAGGCCACGAAGATATCGATGTAATGCGCACTGATGTACCGCTTGAGCACTTCGCTGTCTTCCAGCGCGCGCAACGCGTCGCGCAGGTTGTTCGCAAGGCTCTGTTCCAGTTGCTCGAAGGCATTGCCTTCAATGGGCGCCTGCGGCTCGATCTGATGGGTCAGGCCATGGTGAACGCCAGCAAGAATCACCGCAAGCGTCAGGTAAGGGTTGGCGTCTGCACCTGCCACGCGATGTTCCAGGCGGGCGCTGTGGCTGTTTTCTGTGGGCACACGCAGGGCCACGGTACGGTTATCCAAGCCCCAGCCTGGAGCGTTTGGCACATTGAACTGGGCGCCGAACCTGCGATACGAATTGATGTTCGGGCACAGGAAGGCCATCGACGCGGGAAGTGTCTCCAGTACACCGCCGATGGCATGGCGCAGCGCTTCGCACCTGAGCGGGTCGTCGCTTGCAAAGAGGTTCTTGCCGCTGTGTTTTTCTACAAGCGACAGGTGAACATGCAGACCATTGCCCGCCAGATCGGGATAGGGCTTGGCCATGAATGTCGTGTCCATTTCATGGTCGTAGGCAACGTTCTTGATCAGGCGCTTGAGCAGGATCGCTTGATCACAGGCTTTCAGAGGGTCGGCCACGTGATGCAGATTGACCTTGAACTGCGCAGGCGCGCTTTCCTTGACGATGGCATCGACAGGCAAGCCTTGGGCCTTTGCCGCTTGGAGGATGTCCTGCAAACAGTCGGCGTACTCGTCCAGGTCGTCGATGAAGTAGGCCTGGGTCGAATGCGCACGCTTTCCGGACAATGGCGAGCGCGGCGGCTGCGGTCGCCCATTGAGGTTGTCCTGATCGATCAGGTAAAACTCGAGCGCCAATGCAACGCGCAGGGTCAGGCCAAGCGCTTCGAACCGGCCCACGACCTGACGCAAGACTTCGCGCGGATCGGCGAAGAACGGCTGGCCGTCCAGTTCGTGCATGGTCATGAGCAACTGGGCGGTGGGGCGCTTCTGCCAAGGTTCATGCGCAAGCGTACCGGCAATGGGGTGGCAGATGCGATCGGCATCGCCCATGTCCAGGCCCAGTCCAGTGCTTTCCACGGTAGCGCCGTTGATGTCGAGCGCAAACAGCGATGCTGGCAGATTGATACCTCGCTCATACACCTTGTGCAAGCTCGCCCGCTCGATGCGCTTGCCACGCACGACTCCATTCATATCGGCAATCAGCAAGTCGACGTATTGGGTGTCGGGGTGTGCCTGCAGGAAGTCATTCATCTCGCGTGAGAAGCGGGCGCACGGGGCTAGCGACGTCATGGCTGTACATCCTTTGCTTGGCTGCGGCGATGTGGAGAGACGGCTGGCGCCTGGTAGGCGACGATGGTTGCAGCTGTTGTTGTTTTCACTTTCCCATCGTGGGGATCGGTAACCGCAGCGGGCGCATTGATTCCCGGGGGTCGTTTCACTATAAAATGGCCCTGACGCAACAGACATTGGCAATTCGGCAACGAGAGCGTGCACCGATGCAATATCAAATTACCCATGCCGACCTTTCGCTGGTCCTGGCGTTGGAACGCGGGCGCTCTCTGGCCAAGGCGGCCGAGTTGCTCAAGGTGGACGTGTCGACCGTTTTCCGGTCGATACGTCGCCTGGAATCAGCGCTGGGCACGGCCCTGTTCGTCAAGAGCCGCAAAGGCTACTTGCCCACCGACACTGCACAGGCCCTGGCCGAGCAGGCCGAGCGCGCAGAACAGGCACTCGAGGCGGCGCGCATTGCCATGACCAGCGGTGAACAGGTCGTCAGTGGTACCGTGCGGCTGACCTGCACGGAGGCCGTCATGCACAGCCTGCTGCTGCCTGCACTGGCCGACTTCATGCAGAATTACCCCGCGCTGTCGCTGGAGATGGGCACCTCCAATGTGTTCGCCAACCTCAGCCGGCGAGACGCAGACATCGCCCTGCGCCTGACCAACACGCCGCCCGAGCACCTGGTGGGGCGCAAACTGGGTTCGACCTCCTATGTGATATGCGGCCAACCCCACTGGCGCGACCGCCTCGGTGAAAGCGCCAGCGCGGTGCCATGGATCGCGCCGGATGACGCCATGCAGGACCATCCGACGGTGGTCTGGCGCAACCAGCAACACCCTGGCCTGAGCCCGCGCTACCAGTGCAGCGGTATGTCCACCATTGCCCAACTGGTCACCGCTGGCCTGGGCGTGGCAGCGCTGCCGGACTACATGGTGCATAGCCTGCCAGGGGTCGATGCACTCAGCGGGCCGTTGCCGGGTTGCGACACCCAGTTGTGGCTCTTGACCCGACCGGACTGCCGCGCGCTGCGCTCGGTGCAGACCCTCTTCGAGGAGCTCACCCCACGGTTGCGTGACGCAATGCTCTGAGGTTATTGTCAGGGCCATTGCAAGGCGTCTATGGCGGTCCTTGCACTGCGTTCCAGCGGTATGATCAGGCCTGGCAAACGCGGACATGCATCGAAGTACCTGAATGATTCGCACCGCACCGCACGGCGACGCTCGACAAAACAGCGCTTCCCTATTGGCTGGTGAATTTTTATACTATCGAGTCCGCCTGCCCACTAATGGGCTGCACGCCTACCGCATTTGCTACTGAGGAAGACCATGGCCCGCGTAACTGTTGAAGACTGCCTGGAACACGTGGATAACCGTTTTGAGCTGGTCATGCTCTCGACCAAGCGCGCTCGCCAGCTGGCGACCGGCGGTAAAGAGCCACGCGTTGCATGGGAAAACGACAAGCCTACCGTCGTCGCCCTGCGCGAAATCGCCGAAGGCATAGTGACCAACGAATTCATCGCCGCTGAAGAAATTGTCACCGAGGATCCGGTCTTTGCCGCGTTCGAGGACGAGTCGAACGAGGCTGTCTGATTGATGCCCGGTCGACGTCGCGAGGCGCAAGGCCCCCTATCTCGGCAGGAGGCTAAGCCATGCCGGGTATAGAGGCCTTGGCCGAACGGCTGTCGACTTACCTGGGCCCCGAACAGGTCAACCTGGTACGGCGCGCCTACTTCTACGCCGAACAGGCGCACGATGGGCAACGTCGTCGCAGCGGCGAGCCCTACGTGACGCACCCGCTGGCCGTGGCCAGCATCCTTGCCGACATGCACATGGACCATCAAAGCCTGATGGCGGCCATGCTCCATGACGTGATCGAAGACACTGGTATTGCCAAGGAAGCCCTCAGCCAGCAATTTGGCGAGACGGTTGCCGAGCTGGTGGACGGGGTCAGCAAGCTGACCCAGATGAACTTCGAAACCAAGGCCGAGGCGCAAGCCGAGAACTTCCAGAAGATGGCCATGGCCATGGCACGCGACATTCGCGTGATCCTGGTCAAGCTGGCCGACCGCCTGCACAACATGCGCACCCTGGAAGTGCTGTCCGGCGAGAAACGGCGCCGGATCGCCAAGGAAACCCTCGAGATCTACGCCCCCATCGCCAACCGCCTGGGGATGCACACGGTACGCGTCGAGTTCGAAGACCTTGGCTTCAAGGCCATGCACCCGATGCGCTCGTCGCTGATCCATCGCGCCGTCAAGAGCGCACGGGGCAACCGCAAGGAAATCGTCGCCAAGATCGAGCAGTCGCTGGCCAACTGCCTGGCTGCCGACGGTATCGAAGGCGAGATCAGTGGTCGACAAAAACACCTCTATGGCATCTACAAGAAGATGCGCGGCAAGCGTCGCGCCTTCAACGAGATCATGGACGTGTATGCCTTCCGCATCATCGTCGACAAGGTCGATACCTGCTACCGCGTCCTCGGTGCCGTGCACAACCTGTACAAGCCGCTGCCAGGGCGGTTCAAGGACTACATCGCCATTCCCAAGGCCAACGGCTACCAGTCGTTGCACACCACCTTGTTCGGCATGCACGGCGTGCCCATCGAAATCCAGATCCGTACGCGCGAAATGGAAGAGATGGCCAACAACGGTATCGCTGCGCACTGGCTGTACAAGGCCAATGGGGATGAGCAGCCCAAGGGCAACCATGCCCGTGCCAGGCAGTGGGTCAAAGGCATTCTTGAATTGCAGCAGCGTGCAGGCAACTCGCTGGAGTTCATCGAGAGCGTCAAGATCGACCTGTTCCCGGACGAGGTTTACGTTTTCACGCCCAAAGGCCGCATCATGGAGCTGCCCAAGGGCTCCACTGCCGTGGACTTCGCCTACGCGGTGCACACCGACGTCGGCAACAGCTGCATCGCTTGCCGTATCAACCGGCGCCTGGCACCGCTCTCCGAGCCGTTGCAGAGTGGCTCGACGGTAGAGATCGTCAGCGCACCAGGGGCCCGACCCAATCCGGCCTGGCTCAATTTCGTGGTCACCGGCAAAGCGCGCACACATATTCGCCATGCGCTCAAGCAGCAGCGCCGCTCCGAATCCATCAGCCTGGGCGAGCGGCTGCTCAACAAGGTGCTGACCGGTTTCGACAGCGCGCTGGAACAGATTCCGCGCGAGCGCGTGCAGGCCATCCTCAGCGAATACCGCCTGGAGTTGATCGAAGACCTGCTCGAAGACATCGGGCTGGGCAACCGCATGGCCTACGTGGTCGCTCGCCGCCTGCTGTCTGCAGAAGGCGAGCAACTGCCGGCCCCTGAAGGCCCGCTGGCGATTCGCGGCACCGAAGGCCTGGTGCTCAGCTATGCCAAGTGTTGTACGCCGATTCCGGGCGACCCGATCGTGGGCCACCTTTCGGCGGGCAAGGGTATGGTCGTGCACCTTGAGAACTGCCGAAACATCAGTGAAATTCGTCACAATCCCGAGAAATGCGTCCAGCTTTCCTGGGCCAAGGACATCACTGGCGAATTCAACGTCGAATTGCGCGTAGAGCTGGAGCACCAGCGCGGCCTGATCGCCTTGCTGGCCAGCAGCGTCAACGCGGCCGATGGCAACATCGAGAAGATCAGCATGGACGAACGCGACGGCCGTATCAGCGTGGTCCAACTGGTGGTCAGCGTGCACGACCGCGTGCACCTGGCGCGTGTGATCAAGAAGCTGCGTACCCTGACTGGTGTAGTTCGCATCACCCGCATGCGTACGTAGTCCGCCAACCGCAAGGAGTCATCATGAGCAAGACCGTCATCAACAGCGACAAGGCCCCTGCCGCCATCGGCACCTACTCGCAGGCGATCAAGGCCGGTAACACCGTGTACATGTCTGGCCAGATCCCGCTGGACCCCAAGACCATGGAACTGGTCGAAGGCTTCGAGGCCCAGACCGTCCAGGTGTTCGAGAACCTCAAGGCTGTGGCCGAAGCCGCAGGCGGTTCGTTCAAGGACATCGTCAAGCTGAACATCTTCCTGACCGACTTGAGCCATTTCGCCAAGGTCAACGAGGTAATGGGTCGCTACTTCGAGCAGCCTTATCCCGCTCGCGCCGCCATTGGCGTAGCCGCGCTGCCAAAAGGCGCGCAGGTCGAGATGGACGCCATCCTCGTCATCGAGTGATGCCCCAGGCGGCGAGCATTGCCCTCGCCGCCCTCTCTCTCCTGAAAGGTTCCCGTCATGCGCATAGCTTTGCCTCTCACGCTGGCAGCCCTGGTTCTGGGCGGCTGCGCCAGCCACAAACCTGAAGACTTCAACGGCACCTGGATCAATCAGGACGCCATCACTGCGGCCGTCAAGCAAGGCAACCTTCGCCAGGCCCTGAACGAGCATGGCCCGGTGTTCGAGTGGAAGCTCGATGTTGCCACCCAGCGCGCCAGCTACAGCAATGGGTTCGAGGCCTCGGACGGTCAGCTCAGCGCCAATGACAAGCAGTGGCTGGCCACCTTCGAAGGCGGTGCCACCGAGCAATTGTCGCTGGACGGCGACGAACTGCAAACGGTCGACCAGCAGGGCGCCAAACAGCGCTTCGAGCGCGCCAAGACGCCCAGTGGCAACAATGCGCCACTGGGCAGCAGCTTCGAGCAGGCGCTGTATCAGGCCTGGCTCGGCGGCGCCTGGACGATCATGGAGGGCCCAGGCAAGGGTGCCAACGTGACGTTCAGCGACAGCGGCAACGTCACCGGCCTACCTGGTCCGGATCGCTTTGCCCTGTGCCTGGCCGGTGATTGCGCAACGATGGGCGGCAGCAATGACAGCCTATGGCTGGAGCGCAACCAGCGCGGGGCGCCATTCATCATCAAGCGCAATGGCAACCAGCTGGAAATCTTCCAGGCGGTAAACCGCGCCCAGCCGGATGAAATGCCGATGCTGGCCGCCGGCAAGCGTCAGTGGCTCCTGCAGCACAACTGACCCTACCCGTCCAGTCAGCGCTCAGGTAGCACGCAGGCTACCTGAGCGTCAGCCAGGCGATCACTGCCCAAGGATTGCCCCGTAGCCTTCCTTGTAGCTGGGGTACTGCGGCGACCAGCCTAGCACCCGTGCGCGGGCGTTGCTGCAGCGCTTGCTGCCCGTGCGACGCACTCGCTCTTCATCGGACCACTGCGTGACCCCCAGCTGATGACGCAGCCAAGTTACGACGTCGGCCAGTGGCGCCGGGCTGTCGTCCACGCCGATGTAGCAATCGTCCAGCGCCTTGCCTTCGCTGTCGCATTGCAGCAGGAATGCCAGCAGACTGGCAGCATCGTCTACATGAATGCGGTTGCCATACAAAGGCGGTTGCTCGGCGACGCGATAACCCTGACGCACCTGACGCAACAGCCACTCGCGGCCTGGGCCATAGATGCCGGTCAGGCGAACCACGCTGGCTGGGACAGCACCGGATAACGCCAGCCTTTCAGCCTCGAGCATGATGCGCCCCGAGTAGCCGTCAGGTTCGGTGGCCGATTGCTCATCAACCCACTCGCCCCCCTTTTGCCCAAATACGCTGCTGCTGGATACGAACAAAAGGCGTCGTGGTCGTTGCCCTCGCTCGGCCAGCCAGCGCTGCACATGACGCAACCCCTGGACATACGCCGCCTCATAACCTGCCTCGTCATGCTGGCTGGCAGCCACGCAATACACCAGGTAGTCAGGTGCCTGCTCAGGCCAGGCGGCTGGAATGGTCGGGTCCGACAGATCAGCCGCGATCGGCACTACACCTTCAGGCAACTGCGCCACCGAACGGCGCAAACCGCTGACCTGCCAACCACGCGCTAGCATTTGTCGCGCGAGGCGACTACCGACGTCACCACATCCTACGATCAACACACTCAAGTCAGACATCTGAAGCCCTCTAGGGCCGATTACTCAGCCCGCCTGCAGGAGAAAAAGCAACAATATTACTTTTGTTAACAAGAATTACTTGCAATAATGGCGGCCAAATTGTTCTCGGCCTGCCTCGAGGCCTTGAAGAACGCTCACCCATCATCTTCATCAGGTCCGGCCAGCATGACACGTACCCAACCTTCCGCTTCGCCAACCCCATCGCGCGCCTGGCGCGCCACCGCTGCGCTGATTCTCGGCCTGGCGCTGGCCCCGGTCGCCATGGCCGATGAGCCCAATGCCACCGCTCCGGTAACGGCCCCGGCGGCCAGCGCTGCAGCGCCCGCTAGCGCTCCGGCCGGCGAAGCGGCACCGGGTACCGTCGCACCGGCTCCTGTTGCTGCAGACCCTAACGTGCAAGCCTTGGTGGAAGATACCTCGCTCGGCATGGCCCATGACCTGTCGCCCTGGGGCATGTACAAAAACGCCGATGTCGTGGTCAAGGCCGTCATGATCGGCCTGGCCATCGCCTCGATCATCACTTGGACCATCTGGATCGCCAAAGGCTTCGAATTGATGGGTGCCAAGCGCCGCCTGCGCGGGGAAATCGCCCGCCTGAAGAAATCGGCCAGCCTCAAGGAAGCCAGCGAAGTCTCCAACAAGGAAGGCACCCTGGCCCACACCCTGGTTCACGATGCGCTCGAGGAAATGCGCCTGTCGGCCAATGCCCGTGAAAAGGAAGGCATCAAGGAGCGCGTGAGCTTCCGTCTGGAACGACTGGTCCACGCCAGCGGACGTAACATGAGCAGCGGCACGGGCGTGCTGGCCACCATCGGCTCCACTGCGCCCTTCGTGGGCCTGTTCGGCACCGTGTGGGGCATCATGAACAGCTTCATCGGCATCGCCAAGACCCAGACCACCAACCTCGCCGTGGTCGCCCCGGGTATTGCAGAAGCGCTGCTGGCCACTGCACTGGGCCTGGTTGCCGCCATCCCCGCCGTAGTCATCTACAACGTCTTCGCCCGCTCTATCGCCGGCTACAAGGCGCAGGTGTCCGACGCGTCGGCCCAGGTACTGCTGCTGGTCAGCCGTGACCTGGACCATCAGGGCAGCGATCGCGCCGCCCCGCACATGGTGAAAGTGGGGTAAGCCATGGGCCTGCATCTGAACGAAGGTGGCGACGACCTCGCCGAAAACCACGAAATCAACGTGACGCCGTTCATCGACGTGATGTTGGTACTGCTGATCATCTTCATGGTCGCAGCGCCCCTTGCCACGGTCGACATCAAGGTCGACCTGCCTGCCTCGACGGCCAAGCCGGCGCCCAGGCCCGAGAAGCCTGTCTTCGTCAGCGTCAAGGCCGACCAGAAGCTCTATGTCGGCGATGACCCGGTTCCGGCGCCCGAGCGCCTTGGCCCGATGCTGGATGCCAAGACCAAGGGTGACAAGGACACCACCATTTTCTTCCAGGCCGACAAAGGCGTGGATTACGGTGACCTGATGGAAGTGATGAACAACATGCGCGCGGCCGGCTACCTCAAAGTCGGTCTGGTAGGTCTTGAGACGGCAGCCAAGAAATGACGAAGACGCGGCACAATCTGGCGCGTTACAGCGGCAGCCTGGCGCTCGTGCTGGGTGTCCATGCCGTCGCTGTGCTGCTCATGCTCAACTGGTCGGTGCCCCAGGCCATCGAGCTGCCCCCGGCAGCCATGATGGTCGAGCTGGCACCACTGCCGGAGCCTGCGCCACCACCTCCTCCCAAAGCAGTTCCCCAACCACCGGCGCCGGTCGAAGAACCCCCGCTGCCGAAGGTAGTGGAAGCCCCTAAACCCAAAATCGCCATTCCCAAGCCGCCCAAGCCGAAGGCCAAGCCACAGCCGCCCAAGCCTGAGAAAAAGCCTGAGCCGCCGAAGGAAGCGCCGCCTACCAAGGAAACGGTAGACGCACCACCCAGCAATACGCCGCCGCAGAAATCCGCAGCACCGGCACCGAGCGTCGCATCCAACAGCACCGCACTGCCGACCTGGCAGAGTGACCTGCTGCGCCACCTGGCGAAGTACAAGCGATACCCGGAAGACGCGCGCCGCAGAGGCTTGCAGGGCATCAATCGCCTGCGCTTCGTGGTCGATGCCGAGGGCAAGGTCGTGTCGTATTCACTGGCCGGGGGGTCGGGTAGCGCGTCACTGGACCGGGCGACCATGGAAATGATTCGGCGAGCGGGCAAGGTGCCCAAACCGCCGGCTGAGCTGCTGAACAACGGGACGATCGAAGTCGTCGCGCCGTTCGTGTACTCACTGGACCGCCGCTGACGCTTTTGTTTCTGTCACAAATCGGCAAGTCTGATAACGTGCGTCTATCGATTGCAGCCGCTATGCTGGGCTCGCAACTTCATGGACGCACGTTATGACCCTCACAGAACTCCGTTACATCGTCACACTCGCCCAGGAACAGCACTTCGGCCATGCAGCCGAGCGTTGCCACGTGAGCCAGCCTACCCTTTCGGTGGGTGTGAAGAAGCTCGAGGATGAGCTCGGCGTACTGATCTTCGAGCGCAGCAAGAGCGCGGTGCGCCTCACGCCGGTTGGCGAAGGCATCGTGGCCCAGGCTCAGAAAGTTCTCGAACAGGCTCAGGGCATCCGCGAGCTGGCCCAGGCCGGCAAAAACCAATTGACCGCTCCGCTCAAGGTGGGCGCGATCTACACGGTCGGCCCTTACCTCTTTCCTCACCTGATCCCACAGCTGCACCGCGTGGCACCGCAGATGCCGTTGTACATCGAGGAAAATTTCACCCATGTGCTGCGTGAGAAGCTGCGTAACGGTGAACTGGATGCGGTGATCGTCGCCCTCCCCTTCAACGAGGCCGACGTGCTGACCCTGCCGCTCTACGACGAGCCTTTCTGCGCACTGATGCCAGCCGACCACCCATGGACGGCGAAGAAAACCATCGATGCGGCATCGCTAAACGACAAGAGTCTGTTGCTGCTGGGCGAGGGTCACTGCTTCCGCGACCAGGTGCTGGAGGCGTGCCCCACCTTGAACAAGGGCGGTGAAGGCGCACGCCACACCACGGTCGAATCCAGTTCGCTGGAAACCATTCGCCACATGGTGGCCTCTGGGCTGGGGGTCTCTATTCTGCCGCTGTCGGCCGTGCACAGCCATCACTATGCACCGGGCGTGATCGAGGTGCGCCCGCTGACTGCACCAGCGCCATTTCGTACCGTGGCGATCGCGTGGCGCGCCAGTTTCCCGCGGCCCAAAGCCATCGAGATTCTTGCCGACTCGATCCGCCTGTGCTCGGTCGCCAAAACGCCCACTGAGCAAACTGCCTGAGCCATGAGTGAGTTGTCGAAGGTACCGGTCACGGTACTCAAGGGTGTCGGAGACGCCATGGCGCAGAAGCTTGCCAAGGTGGGCCTGGAGAACCTGCAGGATGTGTTGTTCCACCTGCCCTTGCGCTACCAGGACCGCACCCGCGTGGTGCCGATCGGGCAACTCCGGCCGGGGCAGGATGCGGTGATCGAGGGCGTGGTCAGCGGCGCGGACGTGACCATGGGCAAACGACGTAGCCTCGTCGTTCGTCTCGGCGACGGGAGCGGCGTGCTGAGCCTGCGCTTCTACCATTTCAGCAACGCACAGAAGGAAGGGCTCAAACGCGGCACCCACCTGCGTTGCTACGGCGAAGCCCGGCCGGGCGCGTCGGGCCTGGAGATCTATCACCCGGAATACCGTGCGCTGAACGGCGACGAACCGCCGCCGCCGGTCGAACAGACGCTTACCCCGATTTACCCGTCCACCGAGGGGCTCACCCAGCAACGGCTGCGCCTGCTCTGCCAACAGAGCCTCGCCCTGCTCGGGCCGCGCAGCTTGCCGGACTGGCTACCCGAGGAGCTTGCACGCGATTATCAGCTGGCCCCGCTGGACGATGCCATACGTTACTTGCACAACCCGCCGGCTGACGCCGACCTCGATGAGCTTGCCGAAGGCCACCACTGGGCCCAGCACCGCCTGGCGTTCGAAGAACTGCTGACCCACCAGCTGTCGCAGCAGCGACTGCGCGAAAGCCTGCGCAGCCTGCGCGCGCCGGTGCTGCCCAAGCCCTCGCGCCTGCAGGACGAGTACCTGGCCAATCTCGGCTTCAAGCCTACCGGGGCGCAGCAGCGGGTCGCCAATGAAATTGCCTACGACCTCAGCCAGCACGAACCCATGCTGCGCCTGGTTCAAGGTGATGTGGGGGCCGGCAAGACCGTGGTTGCGGCACTGGCAGCCCTTCAGGCGTTGGAGGCGGGTTACCAGGTTGCGCTGATGGCGCCTACCGAGATTCTTGCCGAGCAGCACTACATCACCTTCAAGCGCTGGCTGGAGCCACTGGGCATCGAAGTCGCCTGGCTCGCTGGCAAGCTCAAGGGCAAGGCCCGGGCCAGTGCACTGGAGCAGATCGCCGCCGGTGCGCCAATGGTGGTGGGTACCCATGCCCTGTTCCAGGAAGAGGTCAAGTTCAAGCACCTCGCCCTGGCCATCATCGACGAGCAGCACCGGTTTGGCGTCCAGCAGCGCCTGGCCTTGCGCAAAAAGGGTGTGAATGGCGAGTTGTGTCCGCATCAGCTGATCATGACGGCGACGCCCATTCCGCGTACGTTGGCCATGAGCGCCTATGCTGACCTGGATACGTCCGTGCTGGACGAATTGCCTCCCGGGCGTACACCGGTCAACACGGTGCTGGTGGCCGACAGCCGCCGCTTCGAAGTGGTCGAACGGGTACGCGCTGCCTGCGCTGAAGGCCGTCAGGCCTATTGGGTCTGTACCCTCATCGAAGAGTCTGAAGAGTTGACCTGCCAGGCCGCCGAGAGCACTTACGAGGAACTTGGCAGCGCCCTGGGCGAGTTGCGGGTCGGGCTGATTCACGGGCGCATGAAACCGGCAGAAAAAGCCGAGATCATGGCCCAATTCAAAGCCGGTGATCTGCAACTGCTGGTTGCCACGACCGTGATCGAAGTCGGCGTCGATGTGCCCAACGCCAGCCTGATGATCATCGAAAACCCGGAACGCCTGGGGTTGGCCCAGCTGCACCAGTTGCGTGGGCGGGTGGGCCGTGGCAGCGCTGCCAGCCACTGCGTCCTGCTGTATCACCCGCCCTTGTCACAGGTGGGCCGCGAACGCCTGGGCATCATGCGCGAAACCAACGATGGCTTCATCATCGCGGAAAAGGACCTGGAGCTGCGCGGCCCTGGCGAGATGCTCGGCACGCGCCAGACGGGCCTGCTGCAGTTCAAGGTCGCTGACCTGATGCGCGATGCCGATCTGCTTCCGGCCGTTCGTGATGCAGCCCAGGCATTGGTGGCCCGCTGGCCGGAACATGTCAGCCCCTTGCTTGAACGCTGGCTGCGTCACGGGCAGCAGTACGGCCAAGTCTGACCCAAGTGGTCAATGGATCCAGCCTCCCGGCGAGGCTGGTTATACTTCGCTTTTAGGAATCAGTGGACACGGACCATGACTCAAGCTGCCTTGGACACCGCAACCCCACAAACACCGTCGGTTATCCGGTTGCTGCTCGACAAGCTCGGCGTCGCCTACCGTGAGGTGTTGGCACATTCACGCCCGCCGGCTCAGGCCTGTGTGCAGGCGGTGCTACTGGACGACGAGGTGGGCGCACTCATGGTGCTGCTGCCGCAAAGCCAACTGCTGGACCTGAGCCGGCTTACCGAGCTGACCGGCCGCACGCTCACCGCTGTGCCGGTGCCCCGCTTGCGCCAAATGCTGGAAAAACACCATCTCAAGGTTCTCCCGGGCATACCGGCGCTGACCAGCTCACCTTGCCAGTACGAAAAAAGCCTGCTCGAACCGGCGACCGTATTCATCCAGTCAGGCCAAGAGGGCCTGCTGCTGGCCATCGACCGTGACCCGTTCAAACGCCTGCTGAGCAAAGCCAGCGCCAGTGCCTTCGGGCAGGAGGTGCAGGCCATTACCCTCAACCTGGACCGCCCGGACGATGACACCCGCGAGATCAACCAGGCAGTTCAGGCCTTCACTGCGCGACGCATTCAGAAGCGGCTCGAAGAAACCATTGAAATTCCGCCTCTGGCCGATACCGCGCAGAAGATCATGAAGCTGCGTGTCGACCCCAATGCCAGCATCGACGATATCACCGGCGTGGTGGAAACCGACCCGGCACTGGCGGCGCAGGTCGTGAGCTGGGCGGCATCGCCCTATTACGCCTCGCCCGGCAAGGTACGCTCGGTCGAAGATGCGATTGTCAGGGTGCTGGGTTTCGATCTGGTGATCAACCTGGCCTTGGGCCTGGCGATGGGCAAGACGCTCAGCCTGCCCAAGGACCAGCCTCAGCAAGCGACGCCTTACTGGCAGCACTCTATCTACACGGCAGCTGTCATCGAGGGCCTCACTCGTGCAATGCCCCGTGCCGAACGACCCGAGGCAGGGCTCACCTACCTTGCCGGCCTTCTGCACAATTTCGGGTACTTGCTGCTGGCGCATGTGTTTCCGCCGCATTTTTCGCTGATCTGCCGGCACCTGGAGGTCAACCCACATCTATGCCACACCTATGTGGAGCGCCACCTGTTGGGAATCAGCCGCGAGCAGATTGGTGCCTGGCTGATGAAGCTGTGGGACATGCCCGAGGAGTTGTCCACGGCGCTGCGCTTCCAGCATGACCCCACCTACGACGGCGATTATGCAGCCTTTCCCAACCTGGTTTTCCTCGCCACCCGATTGCTTCGCTCACGGGGTATCGGTTCGGGCCCGAAAGAGGAGATTCCCGATGCATTGCTTGAGCGGCTCGGGCTTTCCCGCGACAAGGCCGAGGATGCCGTAAACAAGGTACTCGATGCCGAGGCCTTGCTGCGCGAGCTTGCCTCTCAGTTCGCGGCGCCGCACTGACTGACAGGGACGCTAGCTCGGCCCCTGCGCGGTCAATGCTTCTTTTTTGGTTTCAGGTACTTCATCAGGCCCTGAAACCACATCACCAAAGCCGGGTTGCCCTTGATCTGGATCGCCTTGTCCTGGATGCCCTGCATGAATGCCAGCTGCTTGTTGCGCGCCTGCAAGGTAGTGAAGCCATAGGCAGCGTCCTTGAAGGCGATGGCGAAGGCAGGCTGCGCGAACGCGCCACTTTTGCTACGGATGCGTTCGTTGGCGACGATGAAATGACGGGCGATCTTGCCATCGAGGGTCTGCATCTGGAATACCAGATCCTTGCCCTTGAGCTGCTGCTGGAAAGCCGGATTGTTTCGGCTTGCCCTGGCCATCAGCAGGCCCATGACCCAGAGAAGTAAGCGGAACTTCATTCAAGCGTCTCGTATAAAAAGTGACTGTGAGCGCCAGTTTATCCGCTTTATATGCTTTGCAGGGGCTCAACGAATCTTTTTTCGCATGCAACGGCAACGGGCGCTGTCAGCGCCCGTTCGATCGTCATGACGCTGACAGGCCTGGGTTATTTCGTCTTTTTGGCAGGCTTGGCAGGCACGTTGATACTGTCGCGCAAATTCTTGCCTGGCTTGAAGGCTACCGTGTTACTTGCCTTGATCTTGACGGGCTCACCCGTCTGCGGGTTTTTACCGGTCCGCGCCCCACGATGACGCTTCTCGAAGGTGCCGAAACCCACCAGCGTCACTGTATCGTTGTTCACAGCCTGGGTAATGCTTTCGAGGATCGCGTTCAGCACCTGGTTGGCCTGGTCTTTGGTCAGGTCGGTCTTCTCGGCGATGACAGCGGCGAGTTCTGGTTTGCGCATGATGATGAAGCCTCTTTGACGGGATTCTTGTTGTTATGCCGTGCCGCCTCGTGGGCAGCGTTCAAGGCGCCACAGGCTCTAAGCCGCAGCAGACGAGTGTGAGAATGGCACGCGCTTGAGTACCGCGCCAGTATCGGTACGGCCATAATGCATGCGCAAAAAAGGCATACACGACAGTTCGGGCGCCATTTACGCCATAACCGGTGGCAGCTGGCGATTGAGGGTCAGTCGTTCCATCACGGCATTGCCCGTAAGGGCGTACCCGATCAGCTGGCCATCGGCTGCATGGCAGAGCGCCTTGACGTCATTGCCCTCCCCCTCCGCCTGCCACGTCCCGACTTGTCCATTCGGTGGTGGCGAAACCACCAGAGGACAGGCAGGCGTCTTGACCGTGATGGGCATGGGCCCATAGCTGACGGCAGTGGGGGTGCCTGTCAGCGTCTGCGCCAGTGCTCGAACACCACTCATCAACGGCATGACGTACAGCAGGTTGATGCCGTCCACCTCGGCGCAGTCGCCCAAGGCGTGGATATTGGCATGAGAGGTACGCAGAAACCGGTCCACACGGATACCCCGCCCCGTCTGCAGGCCCGCTGCGGCAGCCAGGTCCGTTCGGGGGCGCAGGCCTACGGCCGACACGACCAGATCGCATGCGATGACCTGGCCGTCGGACAACTGTGCGCACACGCCGTCACCCTGGCGCTGCAAGCGCGTCAGCACGGGCCCGAGATGAAAACGAATACCGATACCCTGCAGCCCGCCCTGTACCGCCTGTGCCGCCGCCGGGTGCAACAGGGTGGGCATGATCTGCTCGCAGGGCGCGACCACGTCGACCTCGAAGCCGCCAAGACGCATGTCGTTGGCAAACTCACAGCCGATAAGACCGGCGCCCAGGATCAACACCCGCTGCTTGCCGTCAGCCGCAGCACGCAGGCGCGCGTAGTCTTCAAGGTCGTTGATCGGGAACATCAGGTCGCTGGCATCCCCTTCGACAGGCACGCTGATGGTCTGTGCACCCAGCGCCAGGACGAGGTCACGATAGGGCACTGCCTCCTCGCCGATCCACAGGCGCTTGTGGCCTGGGTCGATACCCGTTATGCGCGTATGCGTGCGCACCTCGACGTTCAATTGCTCGGCCATGGCGCCGGGCTCGGCCATGCACAACCCCTCGGCGTCCTTCTGCTTGGCAAAGCCGGTCGAAAGCATGGGCTTGGAATAGGACCGCCCATCATCGGCAGTGATCATCAGCACGGGTGTGAGCGCATCAAACTTGCGCAATTCCCGGGCGAGGTTGTAGCCCGCAAGCCCGGTGCCGATGATGACTATAGGAGGCGTCATAGGGGTTTCCTCGATCAACCGATGGCGATCATTTCAAAGTCGCTCTTGCCAACCCCGCAGTCCGGGCAGAGCCAGTCTTCGGGTACGTCTTCCCAGCGCGTGCCGGGTGCGATTCCATCATCCGGCCAGCCATCGGCTTCGTCATAGATCAGACCGCAGACAATACATTGCCACTTTTTCATCGGAACGGGTTTCCTCGGTTCAGGCTCGGCTTGGGTTTGAACTTGCGGCCTCTTCACGGGCCAAGGTGCAATCGAAAGGCTTTGTAGCGGCCCTGCCGGCAGTATGCAAGCAGTCGGGGCATTCATGCTAAGCTCGCGGCCTCTTTGGTTGTAACAAGCAGACCGACGTGTCGTACCCAACCCCGCACGCAGCCGCTGTCGCGTGGCTAGCGTATCCACAGGTGCAGGCCAGCCTCGCCACCTCCATGCTGGACTGGTTATTCGATGAGGGCTCGCTCACACGTCGGCTGACTCGACTGTCCGGCGACGATTTCTGCGTAACGCCACTGTTCGAAGGCTGGCAGCCGCTGCGCGAAGATGAATGCCTGGCCCTTGGCATCGCGCCCGGCGCCCAGGGTTGGGTCAGGGAGGTGTTCCTGCGCGGGCATGGTCAGCCGTGGGTATTTGCCCGCAGCGTGGCCAGCCGTGTGGCGCTGGAACGTGGCGGCCTGGACCTCGAGTCGCTCGGCAGTCGCTCGCTGGGCGAGCTGCTGTTCTGCGACAGAGCGTTCACCCGCCACCCCTTGCAGGTATGCCATTACCCCGAAACCTGGCTGCCCGCTGAAGTCGCAAGCCCAGGCCTGTGGGGACGCCGTTCACGCTTCTCCCGAGATGGACTCGACCTGCTCGTCGCCGAAGTATTTCTGCCGGCGTTGTGGCAGGCGGCACGCGAGGATACCCGTTGATGTACGTGCAACTGCTCAAGTCGTTGAACCGCCTTCACCCGCGCGCTTGGGACTTTGTCCAGCTAAGCCGTATGGACAGGCCCATCGGCATTTATCTGCTGCTCTGGCCAACCCTGTCGGCGGTGTGGATTGCCGGTCAGGGTTCACCGACGTTGGCCAATGTGCTGATCTTCGGGTTGGGTGTGGTGCTCATGCGCGCCGCCGGTTGCTGCATCAATGATTTTGCCGACCGCAAAGTGGATGGGCACGTCAAGCGCACCGCTGATCGACCTTTGGCCAGTGGGCGTGTACGCCCACGCGAAGCGCTGACGCTGTTTGCCGTCCTGGTGGGCGTGAGTTTCCTGCTGGTGCTGTGCACCAACAGCGAAACCGTCTGGCTTTCGTTCGCGGCGGTCGCGCTCGCGTTCTGCTACCCCTTCATGAAGCGCTACACCTATTACCCACAAGTGGTGCTGGGCGCCGCCTATTCATGGGGCATTCCCATGGCCTTCACCGCGGCCGGAGGTGAGCTGCCGGCCGCCGCCTGGCTACTGTACATCGCCAATCTGCTGTGGACGGTGGCTTACGATACCTACTACGCCATGGTCGATCGCGACGATGACCTGAAGATCGGTGTGAAGTCCACGGCCATCCTGTTTGGCGAGGCTGACCGGGTGATCATCCTGAGCTTGCAGGGGCTTTCGCTGGGCTGCCTGATGCTGGCCGGCAGCAGCTTCGCCCTCGGCGGCTGGTTCTACCTGGGCCTGCTGGGCGCCGCGTGCTGTTTCGTCTGGGAATTCTGGTCCACACGCCGCCTGGACCGAGAGGCATGCTTCAAGGCGTTCCTGCACAACCACTGGGCCGGGTTGCTGGTGTTCATGGGCGTGGTACTGGATTACGCGCTGCGTTGAGCGGTGCGCTGAGGCGCGGTACCGCCTCAGCAAGGTCCGCGTGGTTCACACCGCATGGCGACCTGTTCAGGTGAGAGGCCGTGTGGCTAACCCATCAGGGTTTGGCAATGTGCCAGACGTCCTTGAGCCCGTCACCGTGCCTGTCCCCCGCCTGCTTGTCCTTGACGAAGGTATACAGCGGCTTGCCGGCATAGGCCCATTGCTTGCTGCCGTCATCACGCATGACCACGGTCCATTTGCCTTCGGCTGCCTGATCCTCGGCCTTGACCATCAAGGGCGGCCAATTGCTAGCACACTCGCCGTTGCACATCGACTTGCCACCGGTGTCCTTGTCGAAGGTATAGAGCGTCATGCCCTGGTCATTCACCCACATGCCCTCCTTTTCCATGGCCGGCTCGGCCAAGGCGATGCCCGGTAGCGAAAAGGCCGCGCAAAGGGCCATCCAGCTCAGCGTATGTCGTGTCATTGGATTCACCGTATCGTGAGGAAAAGGTTCGGTTGCAGGCGCAACCGCCGCCCTGTGAAGCCTAGCCCAGTCATTGAATGTCGCGAGAACCGCCAATACCCTGTCACACAGCTGCAATAATTCCGTTATCTAATGCGGGGCCAAGACAGCGAATCCAGGAGAGGTTTTGAGCATGGCTGGCAGGAATATTCTGATCGTCGACGACGAGGCGCCCATCCGCGAGATGATTGCCGTGGCCCTGGAGATGGCAGGTTATGAGTGCCTGGAAGCAGAAAGCTCCCAACAGGCCCATGCCATCATCGTCGACCGTAAGCCGGACCTGATCCTGCTGGACTGGATGCTTCCCGGCACCTCGGGCATCGAGCTGGCCCGGCGGCTGAAGCGCGACGAGCTGACCGGGGACATTCCGATCATCATGCTTACCGCCAAGGGCGAGGAAGACAACAAGATCCAAGGCCTGGAAGTGGGTGCGGACGACTACATCACCAAGCCGTTTTCGCCGCGTGAACTGGTGGCCCGCCTCAAGGCAGTGCTGCGACGCACCGGCCCCAGTGATGGCGAGACACCCATCGAGGTCGGCGGACTGCTGCTGGACCCTATCAGCCATCGCGTCACCATCGATGGCAAGCCGGCCGAGATGGGGCCTACCGAGTACCGCCTGCTGCAATTCTTCATGACCCACCAGGAACGCGCCTATACCCGCGGCCAGTTGCTGGACCAGGTCTGGGGGGGCAATGTCTACGTCGAGGAACGCACGGTCGATGTCCACATTCGCCGCTTGCGAAAGGCGCTGGGTGAGGCCTATGAAAATCTGGTACAAACGGTGCGCGGCACAGGCTACCGCTTTTCGACCAAGGTCTGACCTGAAACGCAGCTCTCGGCTCAAGGCCGTCGAATGGACGTGAACGCGCTACCGATCCGCTTCTGCGTGCAGGTTCGTACTTGCTGTTGATCGCTGGATTCGAAGGATCCCCAATTGAACCAGAACTGGCATGCGACCCTGATCCGCCACCTGCTGCTGTTGATCACCCTCTGCCTGATCGGTGGCCTGATCAGTGGCTACTATGGCTGGAGCCTGGCCATTGGCCTGGCCCTCTACCTGGGCTGGACGCTCAAGCAACTGCTGCGCCTGCATGCTTGGCTGCGCAATCACCAACCGGACGAAGCACCGCCTGACGGCTACGGCCTGTGGGGCGAGGTGTTCGACAGCATCTACCATCTGCAACGCCGGGATCAGCGTGTGCGTGGCAGGCTTCAAGCAGTGATCGACAGGGTTCAGGAGTCCACCGCGGCGCTACGTGACGCGGTGATCATGCTCGACAGCCACGGCAACCTGGAGTGGTGGAACCGCGCAGCCGAGACGCTCCTGGGCTTCAAGACACCCCAGGACGGCGGCCAGCAGGTCACTAACCTGGTGCGACATCCGCGCTTCAAGGAATACTTCGAAGCCGAGAACTATGTCGAGCCACTGGAGATTCCCTCACCCATCAATGATCGCATGCGGGTGCAACTGCACATCACACGCTACGGCAACAACGAGCACCTGATGCTGGTTCGGGACGTGACCCGCATCCACCAGCTCGAACAGATGCGCAAGGATTTCGTAGCCAACGTGTCCCACGAACTGCGAACGCCGCTGACCGTGATCGCCGGCTACCTGGAAACCCTGCTGGATAACGTCGAGGATGTGAACCCCCGCTGGCGTCGAGCGTTGCAGCAGATGAGCCAACAGGGCTCGCGCATGCAAACGCTGCTCAACGACCTGCTGCTGTTGGCCAAGCTGGAGGCCACCGACTACCCATCCGACAACCAGCCAGTGGCCGTGGACACCCTGCTCAATGCGATCAAGCAGGACGCGCAGGCGTTGTCCGGGCCCCGCAATCAGCGCATCACCCTGGAAGCCGAGCCAGGCATCTGGCTCAAAGGCAGCGAGTCGGAATTGCGCAGCGCTTTTTCCAACCTGGTATTCAATGCCGTCAAGTACACGCAGGACGAGGGCAGCATTCGCATTCGTTGGTGGGCCGATGCCCAGGGCGCCCATCTGTCGGTGCAGGACTCAGGGCCCGGCATCGATGCCAAGCACCTGCCACGGCTGACGGAGCGGTTCTATCGGGTGGATTCGAGCCGTGCGTCCCATACCGGTGGTACGGGCCTTGGGCTGGCCATCGTCAAGCATGTGCTGATGCGCCACCGCGGGCGCCTGGAGATCAGCAGCGTGCCAGGCCACGGCAGCACCTTCACCTGCCATTTTGCAGCGGCGCAACAGATCACGGGCACGGTTTGAGGCCGTTCGGGCCACTTTGCAGCACCGATCAATGGGCTGCCCTTTGCTTTTGCGGCCCTAGCCGCTACATTTGATCCCTTGCGCCGGCTGGAGCCGGCACTTTTCTCATCTTCAAGACGGATCCCGTAAAAACTCCATCATGGACCCTTCCCCTGGTATCAGCTTCACCTCCCTGTTCGCCGATTTCGGCATGATCATTTTTGCTTTGGTCCTGGTGCTGCTCAACGGCTTCTTCGTCGCCGCCGAGTTCGCCATGGTCAAGCTGCGCGCAACCCGCGTGGACGCCATCGCCGAGCAGCACGGCTGGCGCGGCAGCATTCTGCGCAAGGTTCACAACCAGCTCGATGCCTACCTCTCGGCATGCCAGCTCGGCATCACCCTGGCTTCGCTAGGGCTGGGCTGGGTGGGCGAGCCGGCCTTCGCGCACTTGCTCGAACCGCTGCTGGCCTACTTTGGCGTCGATACCCCCGAGCTGATCAAGGCCGTCTCGTTCTTCGTCGCCTTCTTCGTGATCTCCTACCTGCACATCGTGGTCGGTGAGCTGGCGCCCAAATCGTGGGCCATTCGCAAGCCGGAACTGTTGTCGCTGTGGACCGCAGTACCGCTGTACCTGTTCTACTGGTTGATGTACCCGGCCATCTACCTGCTCAATGCCAGCGCCAACACCATCCTGCGCATTGCCGGCCAGGGCGAACCCGGCCCGCACCACGAGCATCATTACAGCCGGGAAGAGCTCAAGCTGATCCTGCACTCCAGCCGTGGCCAGGACCCAAGCGATCAAGGCATGCGCGTGCTGGCATCCGCCGTGGAAATGGGTGAACTGGAGGTGGTGGACTGGGCCAACTCTCGCGAAGACATGGTCATCATTGATGCCCATGCCCCGCTCAAGCAGATACTGGCCCTGATCCGTCGTCACAAGTTCAGCCGCTACCCGGTGTACGACACCGAGCGTGAGGAGTTCACGGGCCTGCTGCACATCAAGGACCTGCTGCTCGAACTCGCCGAACTCGAGCACCTGCCAGAAACCATTGACCTGGAAGACCTGGCTCGTCCCCTGGAGCGCGTTTCCAGGCACATGCCGCTGTCCCAGTTGCTCGAGCAGTTCCGCAAGGGCGGTGCGCATTTCGTGCTGGTCGAGGAGGCCGATGGCAAGGTCATCGGTTACCTGACCATGGAGGATGTGCTGGAAGTGCTGGTGGGCGACATCCAGGACGAACACCGCAAGACCGAGCGCGGCATCCTGGCCTATCAGCCAGGAAAGCTGTTGGTGCGCGGCGATACCCCGCTGTTCAAGGTCGAACGCTTGCTGGGCGTGGACCTGGACCATATCGAGGCAGAAACACTGGCCGGCCTGGTCTACGAAACGCTCAAGCGCGTACCGGAAGAAGAAGAAGTGCTCGAGGTCGAAGGGCTGCGCATCATCGTCAAGAAGATGAAAGGCCCCAAGATCGTGCTGGCCAAAGTGCTCAAGCTGGACTGAGCTTATAAAACCCCTGGCTCGGTCCAGCCCTGATCAGGGGTTGCCTGCGGTGTAGTCGGGCAGCCCACTGATCGGCCGGTCGAACCGATAGGGAATCGACTCGAGCGCCAGCCCCACGTTGCGCTGAACCACGAAGTGCAGATGGGGCCCGGTGCTGTTACCCGTGTTGCCCGACCTGGCCAGCACCTGCCCTTGGCGCACACGCTGCCCAGACGCGACCACGATCGACCCCCTCATCAAGTGCAGGTACACCCCCATGGTGCCGTCAGGGTGCAGGATGCGGACAAAGTTGCCCGAGGGATTGTCCCCTCGCCCGCTCTGCTCGCTACGCGTGCTCACCACCACCCCTTCGCGTGCCGCCACAATGGTCGTGCCTTCGGGCATGGCGATGTCCATTGCATAGCGCCCTTTGGGCCCGAAGTGGCTGAACCTGCCATTGGGCCCCTGGGTCACCCGAAACGGCCCACCCACCCATGGAAACGCATAACGATAACCTTGCGGGCGCTTGCCGGGGTCGCCCATGGCCTGCAGCAGCGTCGAACGGTAGTTGAGCAACTTGCCTGGCTGTCCCCGGACGATGCTGAGTACTTGCGTCGATCGCGGCGGCAACAGACGCCGCACGGTTCGCGGCGCATCGCCACCCTGCGCATTCACCAGATTATCCAGGCGCAGTTCCACCTGCACCGCGACTGGCAATTCGTTGCGGGCCGAGAAGCTCACACCGCCCTGAAACACGATCGCGTTGAGGCGCACGTCGTGTTCGTTGATTTCCACGGTGGACTCATCCACGACCGTGGGCTTGATGCCCGGGCCGGGTCGCTGCGCATAGGAAACCCTGCCCGTTTCGTCGGTGACGGGGTGCAGTGTCACCCCCAGGCTAGAGGCGCTGACCAGGGTTAACGTACACAGCAGCAGAAAGCGCAGATGCATGATGATGGCTTTTTGACAGTGGAGGACCTGTCCAAGCCTAGCAGCAGGCACCCTGTTCACCATGACAGTTGGTCGGATGCTGCTGGCCAGCTCGCTGTTGCGGCGGCCCGTCAGGCCCCTGGCGTGAAATGCTTCTGGGCAGTGCCGCGGGCGATCAGGCGGGACAGGTAATCCAGCTTCTGGGCGTCTTGATCGACGAACTTGAACGTCAATTGCAGCCAGTCGCTGTCCGGCTTGGGCTCGAAGGCCGCCACCGCGTGCAGATAACCGTTCAAACGCGCCACCTCTGCGTTTTCGCCCTGCTCCAGGTTCAGCACAGCGCCTTCGAGTACCTGCGGCAGTGTCTCACTGCGCCGCACGACCAGCAGGGCTTCCTTCAGGCTCAACGCCTTGATCACGCAGGCCTGCATGCCGCTCGCCAAACGCAGCTGGCCCTGGCCGCGACCGCTGGGTGCGGGTGTCGCTGCGCTGGGTTTGCCAGGGGTGGCGGCCACCTTGGCAGGAACAGGTGCTGGCGCAGCCACCTTGACGGCTTCGGGCCGCCCAGCCGTCAGGGCGTTGAGCGAGTCATTGGCGAACGCGGCATTGGCCCGCGCAGGCCCTGGGCTCATGAGGCTGTCGAGCTTGCCGATCTTGGCCAAGGCCTTCTTTACCTTGGTCAGCAACTGCTCGTTGGTGAACGGCTTGCCGACGAAATCCGACACGCCGGCCTGAATCGCCTGGATGACATTTTCCTTGTCGCCACGGCTGGTCACCATGATGAACTGAAGGCCTTTCAGCTCAGGTTGCTGACGGCACCAGGTGAGCAGCTCCAAGCCCGACATTTCCGGCATTTCCCAGTCGCACAGCACCAGGTCGAACGCTTCCTTGCTCAACAGGGCCATGGCCTTGCGACCGTTGACGGCATCCTCCACGGTCATGCCAGGAAACGCGTTGCGCAGGCACTTACGGATCAGGTCACGGATAAATGGCGCGTCATCCACCACCAGCACATTCACTTTACTCATCGATACTCCTTCTGAACCCGACTAGCCTACTGCCATTTGCTGGCCACTTGCTACCACCTGTGTGTTACGCCGGGTCATCTACAGCCGGTCGATGGTCTCTGGCACCTCCAGGCGGACTAACGAAAACGCCCGGCACAAGCCGGGCGCCGATGCTCGGAGAGAACTTTATTTATCGTCCGCTTCGGCTGGAACATTAGGTATTTCACCATCGACACTGGCTCGACCCTGCACCTCCGCGGTCATGCGCTTGAGGCCCATGTGGCGTACATCGGTGCCGCGCACCAGGTAGATCACCAGTTCGGAGATGTTGCGTGCATGGTCGCCGATGCGCTCCAGCGAGCGCAGGACCCAGATGACACTCAGCACACGGGAGATCGAGCGGGGATCTTCCATCATGTAGGTCACCAGCTCGCGCAAGGCTGTCTTGTATTCACGGTCGATGGTCTTGTCGTATTGAGCCACCGACAAGGCCAGGTCGGCATCGAAGCGGGCGAAGGCGTCGAGTGCGTCGCGCACCATGTTGCGCACCTGATCGCCGATGTGCCGAACTTCTACATAGCCCCGCGGGGATTCACCCTCCTCGCAGAGCTGGATGGCCCGCCGGGCGATCTTGGTCGATTCGTCACCGATACGCTCAAGGTCGATCACCGATTTGGAGATGCTGATGATCAGGCGCAAGTCCGATGCCGCCGGCTGGCGACGCGCCAGAATGCGCAGGCATTCCTCGTCGATGTTGCGCTCCATCTGGTTGATCTGCTCGTCGACCTCGCGCACCTGCTGAGCCAGGCCGGAATCGGCCTCGATCAGCGCAGTGACCGCATCGTTGACCTGTTTCTCGACCAGCCCGCCCATGGCCAGCAGGTGACTGCGAACCTCTTCGAGCTCGGCGTTGAACTGCTGGGAAATATGATGCGTCAGGCTTTCTTTGTTGATCATGCTGTGGCTCCGCGAAGCTGCTGGCTGCGAGCTTCAAGTCGTTCGAGGCGTGCCCCTGCCTGCGCCGAGTGCCTCCACCCGGCGAGCAGCAGTGCGCGGTGCTTCTTCAGCCGTATCGGCCAGTGATGTAGTCTTCGGTCTGCTTCTTGGCGGGGTTGGTGAACAGGGTATCGGTGTCGCCGAATTCCACCAGTTTGCCCATGTACATGAAGGCGGTGTAATCCGATACCCGGGCCGCCTGCTGCATGTTGTGGGTCACGATGACGATGGTGAACTTGGTTTTCAACTCGTAGATGAGCTCTTCGACCTTGAGCGTGGAAATCGGGTCCAGCGCCGAGCAAGGCTCGTCCAGCAACAGGACCTCGGGCTCTACCGCGATGGTGCGTGCGATGACCAGGCGCTGCTGCTGCCCACCGGACAGACCCAGCGCCGACTCGTGCAGACGGTCCTTGACTTCGTCCCAC
Organism: Pseudomonas sp. I3-I5; assembly: GCF_022699445.1. NCBI lineage: Bacteria > Pseudomonadati > Pseudomonadota > Gammaproteobacteria > Pseudomonadales > Pseudomonadaceae > Pseudomonas > Pseudomonas sp. I3-I5. Next base: position 4,610,448 of record NZ_CP093940.1, read on the forward strand.
AGTGCCGCGCCCTTGAGGGCCCACTCTACGGCCTCGTCCAGGACCCGCCTTTTATTGATGCCTTGAATCCGCAGGCCATAGACCACGTTCTCGTAGATGGTCTTGGGGAAGGGGTTGGGTTTCTGGAACACCATGCCCACGCGGCGACGCAGCTCGGCTACGTCCTCGCCCTTGCGGTAGATGTCATGGCCGTACAGGTTGACGGCGCCTTGCACACGGCAGCCGTCTACCAGGTCGTTCATGCGGTTGAAGGTGCGCAGCAAGGTGGACTTGCCGCAGCCGGACGGGCCAATGAACGCCGTCACGCGCTGCTTGGGAATATTCATGCTGACATCGAACAGGGCCTGCTTGTCACCGTAGAACAGGCTCAGCCCAGGCACTTCGATGGCAACCGTTTCCTCGGCCAGGCGCAGGCCCTGTTTGCTGCGGCCCAGGGCGGACATGTCGATGCCGTGGTTAGGCGGTTGTTGCTGCATGGTCTCACTCCATTGGGAGCTGCCGGCGTATGGCCGCCAGTAGCACGTTGGGACGAAGCGGACGCCTCGCGTCGGCGACGCCGCTTGAACGTTCGACGCCTGGCTCAGCTGTCGAGCGCCTTGTATTTCTCACGAAGGTGGTTACGGATCCACACGGCCGACAGGTTCAGTGTCGCGATGACCATCACAAGCAGCAGTGCCGTGGCGTACACCAGTGGCCGCGCCGCTTCCACGTTCGGGCTCTGGAAGCCCACATCGTAGATATGAAAGCCCAGGTGCATGATCTTCTGATCCAGGTGCAGGTAGGGGTAATTGCCATCCACCGGCAGCGACGGCGCCAGCTTGACCACGCCCACCAGCATCAGCGGTGCGACTTCACCCGCGGCGCGAGCAACGGCCAGGATCATGCCGGTCATCATGGCCGGGCTGGCCATGGGCAGAACGATCTTCCACAGCGTTTCGGCCTTGGTGGCACCCAAGGCCAACGAACCCTCGCGCAGGGTGCGCGGAATGCGCGCCAGCCCTTCCTCGGTGGCCACGATCACCACCGGCACGGCCAACAATGCCAGTGTCAGTGACGCCCACAACAGGCCCGGCGTGCCCAGGGTGGGCGCCGGCAAGGCTTCGGCGAAGAACAGGCGATCGATCGAGCCGCCCAGCACGTACACGAAGAAGCCCAGGCCGAAAACGCCGTAGACGATGGCCGGTACACCGGCAAGGTTGTTGACGGCGATGCGGATCAGGCGTGTCACCGGCCCCTGCCGGGCATACTCGCGCAGATAGACCGCTGCCAGCACGCCAAAGGGCGTGACGATCACGGCCATGATCAGGGTCATCATCACCGTGCCGAAGATGGCCGGGAAGATACCGCCCTCCGTGTTGGCCTCACGCGGGTCGTCGCTGAGAAACTCCCACACCTTGGCGAAGTACACCCCCAGCTTGGCCAGGGTCGACATGCCGTTGGGCTGGATGGCATGGACCACCTTGCTGAGGTTGATCTCGACTTCACGGCCATTGCCATCGCGCGCCACCAGTGTGTCGCGGGCAAAATCCCGATGAAGCGTGGTCAGGCGATCTTCGATGGCTTTGTAGCGGCTGTTGAGCTCGGCGCGGTCAGCCTCGATGTCAGCCTGGGCCGCTGCGTCCAGCTTGCCTTCGAGCTCGAGTTTGCGCGCCTGCAGGCGCAACCGCTCCAGGCCATGGTTGATGGCACCGATGTCTTTCTTCTCCAGCGCTTGCAGCGTCTTGTTGAGCTCGCTGGCCCGGGCCAGGCGCGCTTGCAGCTCACCCCAGGCCGCAGCCCCTTGCGCCACCACTCGGCCTTGTTCCTTGACGCTCACCAGATAGCCATAGAAGTTGCCCCACTCGCGGCGTTCCAGGGCCATCAGCTGTTCGGGGCGCTGCTGATCGACAAGCCAGTCGCCCACGACCCAAGTGAAGTCGCTGCCATTGAGGTCCCGGTTTCCGACCTTGATCAATTCGCGTGTCATGAACTCCGGGCCCTGGTCGGGCACGGGCAAACCGGCGCCCTTGAGGCGCGCACGCGGCACTTCTTCCTGCTGTACCACTTCACCGATGACCGTCTGCTGGGCCTGGCCCGGCACGGCGTAGGTGGCCTGGATCAAATCGGCCGGCCAGAAATGCCCCAGGCCGCGTACGGCGATCACTGCCAGCAGGCCAACGGTCATGATCACCGCCATGGCCACCGCGCCGCCACTCATCCATACACCGGGGGCACCGCTCTTGAACCAGCCTTTGAGGGAATCCTTTTTCACGGATCGCTACCTTTCTATCAAAGCGACGAGTATTTCTTGCGCAGACGCTGGCGAATCAGCTCGGCCAAGGTGTTCATGACGAAGGTGAACATCAGCAGCACCAACGCGGCGAGGAACAGCACCCGGTAGTGACTGCCCCCGACTTCGGATTCCGGCATTTCCACCGCTACGTTGGCAGCCAGCGTGCGCATGCCTTCGAACAGGTTCATCTCCATCACCGGTGTGTTACCGGTGGCCATCAGCACGATCATGGTTTCACCGACAGCCCGGCCCATGCCGATCATCAGCGCCGAGAAAATGCCGGGGCTGGCGGTCAGGATCACTACCCGGGTGAGGGTCTGCCAAGGCGTTGCACCCAGTGCCAGGGAGCCCAGCGTCAGGCTGCGCGGCACGCTGAAGACGGCGTCCTCGGCAATCGAGTAAATGTTGGGAATGACGGCAAAACCCATCGCGATCCCGACCACCAGTGCATTGCGTTGGTCATAGGTGATACCCAGGTCATTGGTGATCCACAGGCGCATGTCGCCGCCAAAGAGCCAGCTTTCAAGGTACGGGCTCATGCCAAGGGCAAACCAGCCGGTGAGTAGAATGACCGGGATAAGAATGGCCGCCTCCCAGCCATCCGGTACCCGCAGGCGAATGGATTCAGGCAGCCGGCTCCAGGTGAACCCTGCCAGCAGGATGCCGACCGGCATGAGCAGGAACAGGCTGAAGACCCCTGGCAGGTGGCCTTCCAGGTACGGCGCCAAAAACAGCCCCGCGAAGAACCCCAGGATGACCGTGGGCATCGCCTCCATCAGTTCGATCACCGGCTTGACCTTGCGGCGCATGCCAGGGGCCATGAAGTAGGCCGTGTAGATCGCGGCGGCAATGGCCAGCGGCGCGGCAAGGATCATGGCGTAGAAGGCAGCCTTGAGCGTACCGAAGGTCAGCGGCGAAAGGCTCAGCTTGGGCTCGAAATCGGTATTGGACGCGGTCGACTGCCACACGTACTTGGGCGCGTCGTAATTCTCGTACCACACCTTGCCCCACAGCGCGCTGAAAGACACTTCCGGATGGGGGTTGTGCAGCTTCAATGGCAGCAACCTGCCGGGCTCTTCGATCATGATCCGGTTGGCGCGCGGTGACAGGGCAAGGATACCTGGGCCCTGGGCCACGGACTCGACCAAGAGGGTGCGGTGCGCCGTGCTGTGGAAAACACCCAGCTTGCCTTCTGCGTCCAGGGCGATGAAGCCCTTGCGGCGCTCTTCGGCGTCAATCTGCACGATGGGCGACGTGCCCAGCTGGAAGGTACGAATCTGCTTGAAACGGGATTCCCCGTCCGGGTCACGGGCCATGAACCACTGGGCCAGCCCACCGTGTGAGTCACCGATGATCAGTGAAATGCCGCCTACCAGCTGCGCAGTGGCCGTCACTTCGGTATCAGCGCTCTGCGCCAGGGTGTAGCGCCCGTTGAGGCTCTTGTCGCGCAGGCTGAACACGTCGGCAGTGGCGCGACCATTGATCACGTACAGCCACTGCTGGCGCGGATCGATGAAGATGTTCTTTACCATTTCGGTCATTTGCGGCAGCTCGATGCGGGTCTGCTCGGTCGTGACTTCGGCGGTCATCATGTTTTCGCTGCGCGTCAACGCGATGACCTGCAGGTGCGCCCCCGTGGAGCCAGCCAGCAACAGCGTGTCGCCATTGACGCTGGCGCTGACGTGCTCCAGCACCCGCGCCTGTTCATCCAGCACGAAAGGCTGTTTGCCATAGGGGTAGTCGATGGTCGGCGTAATGGTTTTTTTGTTGTCGGGGTAGGTGATCTTGTAGGTATGGGTGAACACCAACGCCTGGCCATTGGACAACCCCAGCATCACCATCGAGCTGCCTGGCTGGTCGGTACCGATCGAAGAGACCTGTACGCCGGCAGGGATGGGCAGGTCGACGCGCTCGAGCGCTTCGCCGGTCTTGGTGTCGAAGAACAGCACCTGGCCCTGGTCCGAAACCCGCATGCCAACCAGGTTCTGCTCCTCGAGGGCGATCATCAACGGCTTGCCCGCCTTCTCTTTGAGCCAGGCAGGTTGCAATGCCTGCCTGCTGGTCAGTTCCGCGCCCTGGAACAACGGAAGGACCACATACGCCAGGTAAAAGAAGATCAAGGTGATCGCGGCCAGCACAGCCAGCCCGCCCACCAGCACATACCAGCGCGTCAGGCGGTCCTTGAGCGCACGCAGGCGTCGCTTGCGCTGCAACTCCGGCGTGTTGAAATCGATGCGTGCAGGCTGGGAATCTTGGGTCATTGTGGAGTTGGCCAGATCATTCATGGGGCACACCCTAGCGGTCCCGTATGACAAAAACATGACAATGCAGTGACGCACGAAAGCCCGAAGCACAGTAAGGCTGGCCCCGGGCTGGGAGTGCTGAAGAGGCTAGCCCAACGGCTTGCCCCTGCAGGGTTCGATTACTGCTTGGCGACGTTGCCGGCGTGGGACAGGCCCAGGTCGGCCAGGGTCTTGTCGACGACTTTGGCAGGCAGCGGGATGTAGCCATCCTTGACGACCACCTGCTGGCCGGCCTGCGACAGTACCAGCTTCACGAACTCGGCCTCCAGCGGGGCCAGCGGCTTGTTCGGCGCCTTGTTGACGTAAACGTACAGGAAGCGCGAGAGCGGGTAGCTGCCGTTCAGGGCGTTGGTCTCGTTGTCCTCGACGAACTCGCCGCCCTCCTTCTTGGCCAGCGGCACGGTCCTGACGCTGGCCGTCTTGTAGCCGATACCCGAGTAGCCGATACCGTTGAGCGACGAGCTGATGGACTGCACCACCGAGGCGGAACCAGGTTGCTCGTTGACGTTGGGCTTGAAGTCACCTTTGCACAGGGCTTCTTCCTTGAAGTAACCATACGTGCCGGACACCGAGTTACGGCCGAACAGCTGAATCGGCTTGTTGGCAAGGTCGCCGGTTACTCCGGCATCGCCCCAGGTCTTGATCTCGGCCTTGCCACCACACAGGCGGGTCGAAGAGAAAATAGCATCGACCTGGGCCATGGTCAGACCCTTGATCGGGTTGTCCTTGTGCACGAACACCGCCAGGGCGTCGACCGCAACCGGAATGGCGGTCGGTTTGTAGCCATACTTCTGCTCAAACGCCTGCAATTCGACGTCCTTCATCTTGCGGCTCATGGGGCCGAGGTTGGCGGTGCCTTCGGTCAGCGCCGGTGGCGCAGTGGACGAACCCGCTGCCTGGATCTGGATGTTGACGTTCGGGTATTCCTTTTTGTAGGCCTCGGCCCACAGGGTCATCAGGTTCGCGAGGGTATCGGAGCCGACGCTGGAGAGGTTGCCCGAAACACCCGTGGTCTTGGTGTAGGTCGGGATAGCAGGATCGACAGCGGCCACTGCGTTGGCGGTTGCAACGCCAGCGGCGGCAAAGGTAAGGGCCGCCATCAAACGCTTCAATTTCATGCCTTGCTCCTAGCTGGAATGGGGGTGCAGAGAGGGAACGGGGGCCAGTATCTGCAGCGCGCATGAACACGATATGACTTGATTGTGACAATTGGATGAAATGCCATCATCGTGTCGAAGCGCTGCTACAGGGAGCAAGTGTCAGTGGCCAAGGCGATTCAACGCTTGTTGGCGAGCAAGTACAGACCTACCGAAAAGCCGACCATGCACAGGACAGCCACATAGTAAGCGGGCGCCATGGGGCTGACCTTCAGAAGCCCGGTTACCGCCATCGGCGTCAGGCCGCCAAAAATGGCATAGGCGACGTTGTAGGAAAACGACAAGCCGCTGAAGCGCACCGCAGCCGGAAATGCCTTGACCATCACGTAGGGCACTGCGCCAATCACGCCCACGCACAGGCCGGTCACCGCATACAACGGGAACAACAGCTCGGGCCGTGTGGGCAAGCTGTGGTAAAACGCCCAGGAACTGACCAACAGCATCAGGCTGCCGACCACGAACACACGGCCCGCGCCGAAGCGATCGGCCAGGCTACCGGCGCCAATGCAACCCAGGCTCAGCAGCACGATGGCCAGGCTGTTGGCCTTGAGCGAGTCGGTAGGGCTGATGTGGTAGATGCTCTGCAACAAGGCTGGCGTCATGAGGATCACCACCACGATGCCTGCCGACAGCATCCAGGTCAGCAACATGGACAGCACGATGGGCCCGCGATGATCGCGCAGCACCGCCCGCAGCGGCAGCTCTTCGGCCAAGGCTTTGCGTTGCTGCATTTCTGCGAACACCGGGGTTTCATGCAGCCAACGGCGCAGGTAGACCGAAAACAGACCGAACACACCGCCCAGCAGAAACGGAATTCGCCAGGCATAGCTGGCCACTTCTTCGGCGCTGTAGACGCTGTTGATCAAGGTCGCGACCAGCGAGCCCAGCAAGATACCGGCCGTCAAACCGGCAGTGAGCGTGCCGCAGGCATAGCCGGTATTGCGCGCCGGCACGTGCTCCGAGACGAATACCCAGGCGCCCGGCACTTCCCCGCCGATGGCCGCCCCCTGGATCACCCGCATCAACAGCAACAGGATCGGCGCCCACAGGCCAATCTGCGCGTAGGTCGGCAGCAGGCCCATGATCAGGGTGGGCAGGGCCATCATGAAGATGCTCAGGGTGAACATCTTCTTGCGGCCCAGCAGGTCGCCGAAATGCGCCATGATGATGCCGCCCAGGGGCCGCGCCAGATAGCCTGCGGCAAAAATGCCGAACGTCTGCATCAACCGCAGCCACTCTGGCATGTCGGCTGGGAAGAACAGCTTGCCGACCACGGTGGCGAAGAACACGAAGATGATGAAGTCGTAGAACTCCAGCGCCCCGCCCAGCGCAGACAGCGAAAGGGTCTTGTAGTCACTGCGGGTCAGCGGCCGCGGGGCCTGCTCGATACTGCTCGGCGCGGAAGTCATCACGGTTATTCTCTTTATAGGGCAAGGCCACACGGGATGCGGCTTGTTCAAGGCGAAGGCGAAGATAGCAAATTGCCGAACGCGGCTGAAAGCGACACGCAATCCATACCGACCTGCAAGAACGCATGGTCGTCGCTTGCGTAGATGCTCTATATACTGGCGTTTCGTACGAAATGTGTCCTGCTAGCGTGGGATATTGTGCGAAAACTCCGGTCACTATACTCAGACGGTTTCGAAGCATTTCCCACGGCCGTCTCGTCATACGAATCGGCGTAGTATGTTGTCAGCTGAATCGTTTACCGGCCTAAGCGCCGCATCCAGGAAAAGCGTCACGGGTCAGAGGCCCCACCGCATGATTGAGCTCGAACAAGAAGATCCAATTCCGCAGGGTGACCTTGCTTTGCAGATCACCGCACTGCCACGCGAAACAAACGGCTTTGGCGATATCTTCGGCGGCTGGCTGGTCGCCCAGATGGACCTGGCAGGTACCGCCATGGCCAGCCGTGTTGCCGGTGGCCGCGTCGCTACCGTGGCGATAGATCGCATGGCGTTTCTGGTACCGGTGGCCGTGGGCGCACAGTTGTCCTTCTATACCCAGACGCTGGAGATCGGGCGCAGCTCCATCCAGATGATGGTCGAGGTATGGAGCGACGATCCACTGTCCAGCGAATGGCGCAAGGTGACCGAAGCCGTCTTCGTCTTCGTCGCAATCGATGGCAGCGGCCGCACCCGTTCCGTCCCTCGTCGCTGAGGCCTGCCGGCGGTAAACTCATTGCCTGCGCCCGGGTCCAAGGCCCACTGGCAACCAATGAGATGACGCAATGGCCACCTTCCAGGTAACGACCGAGCAACATGGCGAGCTTCACTGCTGGCGTATCCGCAGCAGCTTCGCCGAACTACTGATCGCCCGCCAGGGTGCACAGGTCCTCAGCTACCAGCGCACAGGCGAGCCGCCGTTGCTGTGGTTGAGCGACAAGGCCATTTTCCGCCAGGGGAAGTCGGTTCGGGCAGGGGCGCCTGTGTGCTGGCCATGGTTTGGCGACCTGCAGCGCAATCCTGAAACCGTCCAGTCCATGTACCACGCTGAACAAGCGCCAGCCCACGGCCTTGTCCGCACGCGTGACTGGCAATTGCTGAGCCTGGAGGAAGTGGGCGAAACCCTGCGGATCGAGTTCGAAATGGCCGAAGCGCAAGGTGGATTGCCCGGGTGGCCGCACACCGTGGCGCTGAAGCTGGTGGTCGTGCTGGACGAGGCGTTGACGCTGCAACTGACCAGCCGCAACCTTGGCGATAGCCCGGTCACTATCAGCCAGGCCCTGCACAATTATTTTGCCGTCAGTGATGTGCGCCAGGCCAAGGTCGACGGTGTCGAGGGGTTGGCTTACATCGAAACCCTGGCCGACTGGCAACAGCGCCTGCAGCAGGGTGCGCTGGCGTTTACCGGCGAGACGGACCGGATCTATCTGGATACGCCGCCAACGCTGAGCATCGTCGACCCGGCCTGGGGCAGGCGGATCATCCTGACCAGCAGTGGATCCCGCTCGGCGGTGATCTGGAACCCCTGGACCGCACGGGCCAAGGAATTGCCGGACATGGCCGATGACGGCTGGCAACGCATGCTGTGCATCGAGACGGCGAACGTCTGGGACGACGTGGTGCAGTTGCAGCCCGGGGCCAGCAGTTCGCTGGGGGTCAGGATCGATTGTGAAGTGACCCCGCGCGACTAGCCACTCGGACACGCCTCAAAGATCGGCGTCCACCACTACCCTCACCTTCGCGGCGTCCAAGGCATAGGCCGCGTCGGCCAGGTCGTTGCTGACCTTTTCCACCTTCAGCGTGCCGCTGACCCACAGCGGCGTGTAGATGTCATCGATCTTCAGCCCTTTTGGATAGCGCACCAACACCAGCTGGTTGGGTGGCGGTGGCGGGACGTGGATGCATGCACCTGGGTATGGCACCAGGAAGAACAAGGTGCTGTGGCCCTTGGCATCGCTTTCAAGCGGCACGGGGTAGCCACCCAGGCGAATGCTCTTGCCGTTCAGGGCGGGCACGGTTTTCGTCGAGTACATGACCGCAGGCAGCCCCTTGCTCTGCTTCAAGCCACCTTTGGCGGTGAAGGTGCCCATGGCTTCGGGAGAGTTATGGTCGATTTCGGGCATCTGCTCGAGCGCCTTCTGGTCCGACTTGGGCATCAGTTCCAGCCAGTCGGTCTCGGGCAATTCGGCATGGGCCAGGGAGCTGGCCGACAACAGGAGGGCAATGAAGAAGGCACGCATGGAATGCTCGGCAACTCGGGATGAATTGCCGGCATTCTAACCAGTATTCAGCGTTTCTTGATGAATCCGTAGATCACCAGAAGAAGGATGGCGCCTACCAGTGCGCCAAAGAAGCCGGCTGCCTGACCTGCCTGGTAGATACCAAGCGCCTGACCGCCATAGGTGGCCAACAGCGAGCCCGCGATACCGAGCAGGATGGTCATGATCCAGCCCATGCTGTCGTCGCCCGGTTTGATGAAACGAGCCAGCAGGCCGACGATGAGGCCGATGAAGATGGTTCCGATGATACCCATGGCAATCCCCTTGCAGTAAAGATGGAACAAGCCAAAGCCTAGGCAGCGCTTTGGCTTGTTGCCACTTCAGAGGGCCAGCCGGATGCAGAAGTTCGAATTGGCGCTCGATCAGTTGCCGATCAGCGCCTGGACTTGCGCAATCTTGTGCTCGAGTGTGGCCATGTCCTGGCACCGCAATGTGGCATGGCCAACCTTGCGTCCGGCCTTGAACGCCTTGCCATAGTGGTGCAGGTGGCAGTCGTCGATGGCCACGACCTGCTCCACTGGGGGGACTTCACCGATGAAGTTGAGCATGGCGCTCTCTCCGACCTTGGCAGTCGAACCCAATGGCAAACCGGCGATGGCACGCACGTGGTTTTCGAACTGGCTGCACTCGGCGCCTTCGATGGTCCAGTGCCCGGAGTTGTGCACGCGCGGTGCAATTTCATTGGCCTTGAGCCCACCGTCGACCTCGAAGAATTCGAACGCCATGACCCCGACATAATCGAGTTGTTGCAACACGCGACCGACGTAGTCTTCAGCCAGCGCTTGCAACGGATGCGCCTGACTGGCGACCGACAGGTGCAGGATGCCGCTGTCGTGCGTATTGTGCACCAGCGGATAGAACCGCGTTTCACCATCGCGGGCCCGGACCGCGACCAGCGATACTTCACCGGTAAAGGGTACGAAGCCTTCGAGCAGGCACGGCACGCTGCCCAGTTCGGCAAAGGTGCCGACCACGTCTTGCGCGGTGCGCAGGACTTTCTGGCCCTTGCCGTCATAGCCCAGGGTGCGGGTCTTGAGCACCGCTGGCAGGCCGATGCTCGCCACTGCGGCGTCCAGGTCTGCCTGGGACAGGATGTCGGCGAACGCGGGGGTGGGGATCCCCAGGTCACGGAACATGCTTTTCTCGAACAAGCGGTCACGGGCGATGCGCAGGGCCTCGGCACTTGGGTACACCGGCACGAACTGCGAAAGAAACGCCACGGTCTCGGCCGGAACGCTCTCGAACTCGAAGGTAACCAGGTCAACCTGATCGGCCAGCTGACGCAGGTGTTCCTGGTCGCCATAGCCCGCGCGCAGGTGCTCGCCCAGAGAGGCGGCACAGGCATCGGGCGCCGGGTCGAGGAAGGCGAAGTTCATGCCCAGCGGAGTACCCGCCAGTGCTAGCATGCGGCCCAACTGGCCGCCACCGATTACACCGATTTTCATGGGTTGAACCTCAAGCCTGACGCGGATCTGGATTGTCCAGCACGGTGTCGGTCTGTTCCGTGCGGAACTGCTTCAACGCCGCGTGGTACTGAGGGTGCTTGGCGCCAAGGATGCTGGCCGACAACAGCGCGGCATTGATTGCGCCCGCGCGGCCGATGGCCAGGGTGGCAACCGGCACGCCGGCAGGCATCTGTACGATCGACAGCAACGAATCAACGCCCGAAAGCATCGACGACTGCACTGGCACGCCCAGCACCGGCAGGTGGGTCTTGGCCGCGCACATGCCAGGCAAGTGGGCTGCACCACCGGCACCGGCGATGATCACCTCGATGCCCCGGCCATCAGCCTCTTCGGCGTACTGGAACAGCAGATCCGGCGTACGGTGGGCGGAAACCACCTTCACCTCGTAAGGAATGCCGAGTTTTTCCAGCATATCGGCGGTGTGGCTAAGGGTGGACCAATCGGACTTGGAGCCCATGATCACGCCAACCAGTGCACTCATCGTCGAGCCTCTCCTGCAAGCGCCTTCTGGCGCGCTAAAAGCAACAAGCCACGCAGGTGGACCGGCGTGGCTCGTCATACGGATTATGAATCGACCGGGTCGGCCGAAGGCGCAGGATTGTAGCGTATTCATGGAGGGAGCGCCCACCCCCATAAGCACATGCCGGATCAAAGGGCAAGCTGTCTCGCGGGACAAGTTTTCCCGCTCGAACGGCTATGGCTAGAGCGACAAGAATCGCGGATTATCTGAAATACACTTCAAATTGATGCCTCGCCCTGAACGCCGGTCGACTCCAGTTTGCGCCACAGCAAACGGACGTTGGCCTTGCGGACCAAGGCGCAGCGGTACAGGCGAATTTCCAGCGGCACGTGCCACTGGCTGCCACCACAGATCGCAAGTTCTCCACGCTCCAGTTCGCCGCGCATGGACAGGCGCGGTACCCATGCCACCCCCATCCCCTCCAGGGCCATGCTCTTGAGGCTGTCAGCCATGGCGGTTTCATAGACGGTGGTGTAACGCAGATTGCGCTGGCGCAGCAGCAAGTTCACCGAACGACCCAGGAAGGCACCGGCACTGTAGGCCAATAATGGCACGCTGGTTTCACCCTCCAGGGTAAACAACGGTTTGCCTTCTGCATCCACGGCACAAACGGGCAGCATTTCGGTGGTGCCCATGTGCAGCGAGGGAAAGATTTCGGCATCCATCTGCAAGGCTGCGTCAGGGTCGTAGAACGCTAGCATCAGGTCGCAGCCGCCTTCCCTCAAGGCATGCACTGCATCGCCGACGTTGGTGGCAACAAGCCGGGTGGCGATGTTCAGCCCATCGTTGCGCAGTTGGGCCACCCAGCGTGGGAAGAAGCCCGATGCGAGCGAGTGCGCGGCTGCCACTTGAATCACTTCGCCCTGACCACCTTCAAGATGATGCAAATGGCGAAGAATTTCGCTCAGCTGGTCGACAACCGTGCGGGCCGTTACCAAAAACAGCTGGCCCGCCTCTGTCAGCTCGATGGGGGTGCGGGATCGGTTGACCAGGGTAAGGCCCAGGGCCGCCTCCAGGCTACGAATCCGCCGGCTGAAGGCCGGCTGTGTGACGAAGCGCCGCTCAGCCGCCTGGGAAAAACTGCGGGTCGAGGCCAGGGCACTGAAGTCCTCCAGCCATTTGCTTTCTAGGTTCATCGGGCCGCTCCCCTGCCGTGCACCAAAATGGAACACGCTCGAAAATCAATCGGCGTCACATCTATCACTATGCCGTTTGTGCATAGGTTAGCGTGCAACAGCATTGGCCGCAAAAACACCTTAGGGCCTAGGATTGGCGCCATTCCGGCATGTGCCGGGTCAAACTCGAGATGATATTTATCATGTCCGCTGCTGCATCGTTCCGCGTCGAAAAAGATTTGTTGGGCACCCTTGAAGTTCCTGCTGATGCCTACTACGGCATCCAGACCCTGCGCGCTGCCAACAACTTCCACCTCTCTGGCGTTCCTCTGTCGCACTACCCCAAGCTGGTCGTGGCCCTGGCCATGGTCAAGCAGGCCGCTGCCGACGCCAACCGTGAGCTGGGCCACCTGAGCGATGCCAAGCACGCTGCCATCAGTGCAGCCTGCGCCCGTCTGATCAAGGGCGACTACCACGAGCAGTTCGTGGTCGACATGATCCAAGGGGGTGCCGGTACCTCCACCAACATGAACGCCAACGAAGTCATCGCCAACGTCGCGTTGGAGGCCATGGGTCACCAGAAAGGTGAGTACCAGTACCTGCACCCCAACAACGATGTGAACATGGCGCAGTCGACCAACGACGCCTACCCCACTGCTATTCGCCTGGGCTTGCTGCTGGGTCACGACGCCCTGCTGGCCAGCCTTGAGAGCCTGATCCAGGCCTTCGCCGCCAAAGGCAAGGAATTCGACCACGTACTGAAGATGGGTCGCACCCAGCTGCAGGATGCTGTGCCGATGACCCTGGGCCAGGAATTCCGCGCCTTCGCCACCACCATGACCGAAGACCTGCAGCGTCTGCGCTCGCTGGCACCTGAGCTGCTCACCGAGATCAACCTGGGTGGCACCGCGATCGGTACCGGCATCAACGCCGACCCGGGCTACCAGGCCCTGGCTGTACAGCGTCTGGCAACCATCAGTGGCCAGCCGCTGGTACCGGCTGCCGACCTCATCGAAGCCACCTCCGACATGGGCGCCTTCGTACTGTTCTCCGGCATGCTCAAACGCACCGCGGTCAAGTTGTCGAAGATCTGCAACGACCTGCGCCTGCTGTCCAGCGGCCCACGTACCGGCATCAACGAGATCAACCTGCCGGCTCGTCAGCCCGGCAGCTCGATCATGCCAGGCAAGGTGAACCCGGTGATCCCGGAAGCCGTAAACCAAGTGGCCTTTGCCATCATGGGCAACGACCTGGCCCTGACCGTCGCGGCCGAAGGCGGCCAGCTTCAGCTGAACGTGATGGAGCCGTTGATCGCCTACAAGATCTTCGACTCGATTCGCCTGCTGCAACGCGCCATGGACATGCTGCGCGAGCATTGCATCGTCGGCATCACCGCCAACGAACAGCGCTGCCGTGAACTGGTCGAGCACTCGATCGGCCTGGTCACCGCCCTGAACCCTTACATCGGCTACGAAAACGCCACCCGTATCGCTCGCGTTGCCCTGGAAACCGGCCGCGGTGTGCTTGAACTGGTGCGTGAAGAGAAGCTGCTGGACGACGCGATGCTCGACGACATCCTGCGTCCGGAAAACATGATCGCCCCGCGTCTGGTTCCGCTGAAGGCCTGACCAGAACGCTGTAACCGTCTCACCAGGTCGAGGGACTAGACACCTCTCAACCTTTCCTAAGCCCGGGCGTATGCTTCGGGCTTTTTTTTGCCCGCCCGGTGCCGATTGGCAGCCATCGACGACACTCGGCATACAACTTGCTCGATAATGCGTCCCAGACCCACGGGACCACTCCGCATGCTGCACAGCCACCTGACTACCCTCAACGCGGTTTCGCTGATCCTCAACGTCTTTCAGGCCCAAGGCTGCGAGGCCTCGGAGCTGCTAGCCGGCAGCGGCATAGGCCCAGCGGACCTTGGCCATGCCGATGCACGCATCACGACCCAGCAGGAACTGCAGGTCTGTGCCAACGCCGTGGCCCGCCGGGAGGACATTGGCCTGGAGTTGGGCCAGCGCATGCGCGTGTCTGCCTACGGCATGCTGGGGTACGCGCTGCTGTCCAGTGCCACTTTGGGTGACGCCCTGGGCCTGGCATTGCAGTATCCGGCACTGCTGGGAACAGTTTTCACCTTGCGCCTGCTCGACGACGGCCACCGTGTCTGGCTCAGCGCCAGCGATTACCGGGATAGTCCTGCGCTGAGCGCTTTCAACGCCGAATTCTGCCTGGTGTCGTTGAAGGTCATCTGCGACGACTTGCTAGGCCATGATCTGCCGCTGCTCGGGGCGCGCTTCGAGCACCTGCGCCCCGGTTACCACGCGCGCTACAGGCGCCTGTTTCAGTGCCCAATCACCTTCGCCTCGCCTGACAACGCCTTCGCCTTCGAGCGGCACTGGCTGAACGCGCCACTGCCTCTGGCCGACCCGATCACCCACAAGGCCATGAAGGAGCGATGCCGACGCCTGAACCTAGAATTCACCGGCCGGCAGGCATGGTTGGGGCGCGTTCGCCAACTGCTTGTCAACCAACTGGAAGCGGCGCCGGGCCTGGAGGGCCTGGCACGGCAGATGAATTGCTCGTCCCGTACACTTCGCCGTCACCTGCAGGCGCTGGGCAGCAGCTATCAGCAATTGCTCGATGAGTTGAAGTTCGAACGGGCCAAGGAACTGCTCGCCGACGGGCACATGCCGATCCACCGCATTGCCGAAACGCTTGGGTACAGCGAGACGGCCAGTTTCCGTCACGCCTTTGTGCGCTGGAGTGGCGTGGCGCCGACTCGGTTTCGCGGGTAAGCCTGCTGGTAGGCCTAGGGTAGCTGCCTCACACGATGAAGGTGTTCGACGTTGGCCATATCTATCCCCTTTTGGCCGGTTCAGATGTTCTCGCTGAGCGGCCCCGTTCGTGACAATGAAGGCACGCCAGTACCCACCGGAGAACAACAATGCTGACGATCTATTCCGATGATCACCGCCTGCACCATGGCCGCTGCGAGCTGATCGATGGCAAGCTCATGCCTTGCTTCGAGATGCCTTCGCGTGCCGACCATGTCCTGGCCCAAGTCCGCAAACGCGAGCTGGGTGAGGTCAAAGGCCCTGATGATTTTGGCCGTACGCCATTGCTGCGCGTGCACAGCGCCGATTATCTCGACTTCTTCGAAGGCGCCTGGGCGCGCTGGGCGGCCATGGGCCAGGAGGGCGATCTGCTCCCCTATACCTGGCCTGCTCGCACGCTGCGGGCGGTCAAGCCTACAGGGTTGCACGGCGAGCTTGGTTACTACAGCTTCGATGCAGGTGCTCCGATCACGGCAGGCACCTGGCAGGCCGCCTACAGCGCAGCCCAGGTCGCGCTCACGGCGCAAGCGGCCATCGAGCAGGGTGCCCACGCCGCGTTCGCATTGTGTCGTCCACCGGGGCATCACGCGGCAGGCGACGTCATGGGGGGCTACTGCTACCTGAACAATGCAGCCATCGCTGCCCAGGCCTTCATCGACCAAGGACGGGCAAAGGTTGCCATCCTCGACGTGGACTACCACCACGGCAATGGTACCCAAGACATTTTCTACAGCCGCGCCGATGTTTTCTTCGCCTCCATCCATGGTGATCCTCAGGACGAATTCCCCTTCTTCCTGGGCTATGCCGACGAAACCGGGGCGGGTGCCGGCGAGGGCTGCAATGTGAATTATCCGCTACCGGCGGGCAGTGAATGGTCGACCTGGCGCGCAGCCCTGGAAGACGCTTGCGAACGCATCGCCGCGTATGAGCCTGAGGTAGTGGTGGTGTCGCTGGGGGTGGACACGTTCAAGGATGATCCGATCTCCCAGTTCAAGCTCGACAGCCCTGATTACCTGGAGATGGGCAAGCGCATCGCGCAGCTCGGCAAGCCCACCCTGTTCGTAATGGAAGGTGGCTATGCCGTGGAAGAAATCGGCATCAACGCCGTCAACGTGCTCGAAGGCTTCCAGCGCGCACAACCCGGAGCTCGATAATGGCCACGATCAAACAGCTACTCGCCCCTCTCGTCGCTGCGGTACTGTGCGCAGGCACCCTGCCCGCCCAGGCCGAACAGCGCACGCTGCGCGTGTACAACTGGTTCGACTACATCACCCCGCAGACGCTGACCGACTTCCAGAAGGACAGCGGTGTGAAGCTGGTGTATGACATCTTCGACACCAATGAAGCGCTGGAAGCCAAGTTGCTGACCGGCAACTCTGGTTACGATGTGGTGGTGCCGTCCAACGTGTTTCTGGCCAAGCAGATCGAGGCCGGCGTATTCCAGCCGCTCGATCGCAGCAAACTGCCGAACTGGCAGCACCTGGACCCGGCCCTGATGAAGTTGATCGAAGCCAATGACCCCGGTAACCGCTTTGCCGTGCCGTACATGTACGGCACCATACTGATCGGCTTCAACCCGGCCAAGGTCAAGGCTGCGTTGGGGGAAAACGCACCTGTGGACAGTTGGGACCTGATCTTCAAGGAAGAGAACATCGCCAAGCTCAAGCAATGTGGCGTGGCCCTGCTCGACTCACCCTCCGAGATCATGCCGCTGGCCCTTCAATACCTGGGCCTGCCGCCCAACAGCGAAAACCCGCAGGACTACAAGAAAGCCGAAGCCCTGTTGCTGAAAATTCGCCCATCCGTCACCTACTTCCACTCCTCCAAGTACATGGCAGACATGGCCAACGGTGACATCTGCGTCGCTGTGGGCTACAGCGGCAGTTTCTCGCAGGCTGCCAACCGTGCCCGCGAGGCCAACAACGGTGTCGTGGTGGACATGCGCCTGCCCAAGGAAGGGGCGCCGATCTGGTTCGACATGCTGGCAATTCCAAAAAATGCTGCCAATCCGCAGGACGCTCACGCCTTTATCAATTACCTGCTCCGGCCTGAAGTGATTGCGCCGATCAGTGACTTCGTGGGCTATCCGAACCCGAATAAAGACGCTACGGACAAGGTGAGCCCAGCGATTCGCAACAACCCCAACTTGTATCCAACCGCCGATGCAATGACCAAGCTGTATACGCTAAAGCCACTGGCTCGCGATGCAGAGCGCGCACGCACACGGGCATGGACACGCATCAAGTCCGGATCATGACCACCTGCGGCTGGGGTCGTGGCCCCAGCCGCTCTTCACGGTGCGCCGTTCAAGACCGCCAGGCCTTGCGTAGCTTCAGCAAGGCCTCGGCGATTTCCCTTTCAGGCACTGCCGCAAAGCCCACTACCAGCCCTGCCCGTTTATCCACAGGGCACGTGCTGTCATCCAGCCAAAAATGGCTCAAGGGCGTCACTTCCACGCCAACGGCTTCGGCCTGGGCCACCAACGCCCTTTCCCGGCTGACGTTATCCACAGCCAGTGTGACATGCAGGCCAGCTGCGATATCCGGCATGGCGCCCATGCCTAGGATGCCGGTAGGCCACCCGGCCAGTATCGCGTCGCGCCGTGCAAGGGCGGCCTTGCGCATGCGCCTTATATGCCGCTGAAAATGCCCACGCGCCATGAACTCCGCCATCACGCATTGACTGCTGATTTCCGAATGCCGGGAGGCCAGCGCCCTGCCCTGGCTGAAGGGTTTGGCCAATGCGGGCGGCAACACAAGATAACCAAGGCGCAGGGCTGGGAAAGCGATCTTGCCGAAGGTACCGACGTACAGGACCCGTCCATGTTGGTCCAGCGCAGCCAAGGGCGCCAGGGGCGCACCGCTGTAACGGTACTCGCCGTCGTAATCGTCTTCGATGATCCAGCCCTGGGTACGGCGGGCCCAAGCCAGCAGCTGTAGGCGTCGGGCCAGGCTCATGGTGACACCTGTCGGGTACTGGTGAGCCGGAGTCACGTAGGCCAGCCGACATTTTTCCAGCCGTTCGAGCTCGGTGCAATCCATTCCCTGTGCATCAACGGCGATACCCTTTACCTCAGCTCCGCTCAAAGCAAAGGCATGGCCCGCGGCGCGATAGCCCGGGTTTTCCACAGCCACGGTATCGCCAGCGCCTAGCAGCAACTGTGAACAAAGACTGATAGCGTCCTGTGCGCCATGGGTGATCACAATTTGTGCAGCTGTACAATTCAGCCCTCGCGAACGGCGCATGTAAGTAGCGATCAGCTCACGCAAGGCGGGTTCACCCGCCGGGTCCCCATAGCTCAACCTGGCTGGAGACGGATTACGCCAGAAAGCCGCTTGCAGCTTGGCCCAGACGTCGAAAGGAAATAGGTCGAACGCGGGCAGGCCGACGCGAAACGCTCGTGGCTTGCCACCTCTGGGGGGTGCCAGATGATGTTTTTCGAGCAGTTGCAAGGCGGCATCAGCACGGCTGTAACTGGATAAATCCTCAGTATCAGACGAAGAGTTTGTGGATAAACTTGTTGATAACCCAGGGTATAAGCCTGTGGATAGGTGTGTGGACAGTTTGCTCGAGGTTCCTACATAGGTCCCATCACCGACCCGCGACTCGATGAAACCCTCCGCGTGAAGCTGCTCGTAGGCCTGGACAACGCTGTTGCGCGAAATGCCCAACATCCTGGCTATTTCCCGGGTTGCAGGCAGCCGAGTACCGCTGCCCAGGCGACCATCGAGCATGCGTTCCCGTAGGGCTTGATACAACTGCTGGCTGAGCCCCAGACGGCGGTCTAGCGTGATCCCGGCAGGGTCGAAGGAAAGATCGTGATGCAACTCGCTCACGGCATTGGCTCTATCAAAAGCGGAGTAAATGGCTCTTACCGAGAGCCAATCTTGTGCATAGCATCACCCTTATACCTGCAATCGAACAGGCTGCGCACACGTGCCAGCCGCCAAGGGATAGACCATGACGAACATTACCGTACGCCCGGTAACTGCCAACGACCACGCCACTTGGCTTGCCCTGTGGCAGGCCTACTTGCAGTTCTACAAGACAGAACTGTCCGAGACGGTCAGTCTCACGACCTGGGGGCGTCTGCTCGATACTCGCGAGCCCACGCACTCGGCGCTCGCCTGGCTGGATGAGAAAGCGGTGGGCATGGTCAACTTCATCTACCATCGTTCCAACTGGAGCATCGAGAATGCCTGCTACCTGCAAGACCTGTACGTGGCTGGCGAGCAGCGTGGCTTGGGTATTGGCCGCCAACTGATTCAGCACGTCTATCAGGCGGCGAGCGCGGACGGCTGCACCAAGGTGCACTGGTTAACCCATGAAACCAACTCCACTGCCATCGACCTGTATGAGCGGGTAGCCGAGCGCTCAGGGTTCATTCAATTCCGTAAAGGGGTTTAGGCCAGCATGAGCGATGCATTGAACTGGAAGCCGGCCAGCGCGCCCACGGCGCAGCCTATCGATGGGCATTTCATTCGCCTGGAGAAACTCGAGCCTGCACGGCATGGCGACGATCTATGGGAGGTGCTGCAAGGTGCGGCTGCCGATCCAGCGCTGTGGGACTACCTGCCTTATGGCCCATTTGCCGAGCGCGCTGGGTTCGACCGTTGGCTGCAAGCCAACGCTGCGGGTACAGACCCACTGTTCTTCACCGTCATCGATCGCACCTCGGGCCAGGCGCAGGGGCTGCTCAGCTTGATGTCGATCGTGCCCGATCATGGTCGCATCGAGATTGGTCACGTTGCCTTCGGAGCCGCGATGCAGCGAACGCCCAAGGGCACCGAGGCGGTGTATCTGCTGGCAAGACTTGGCTTTGCGCTCGGTAACCGACGCCTCGAATGGAAGTGCAACAACGCCAATGCTCGCTCCAGACGCGCAGCTGAGCGATTGGGCTTCGTTTTCGAAGGCGTGTTTCGAAAGCATCTGGTGGTTAAGGATCACAACCGGGATACCGCCTGGTATTCGATTACCGATGACGAGTGGCCGCAGGTGGCCGCCGCTTTCGAGCGCTGGTTGAGCGCTGAGAACCAAAGCCCGGCAGGTCAGTTGCGAACGCTCGAGGCATGCCGCCTGGCAAGCCCTTGTAGCAACGTACCCTGATAAAAAAGGGGAGCATTGCGCTCCCCCGAGGTTAACCCATGGTCAAGGGATCAGGTTCAGCCCTCGATCTCGATCAGGATTTCGCCCGGCGTCACGCGATCGCCCTTGGCCACGTGGATGGCCACGACCTTGCCCGCGATAGCCGCCTGCACTTCGGTTTCCATTTTCATCGCCTCGGTGATGAGCACAGCCTGCCCGGCTTTGACCGTATCGCCTTCCTTGACCAGCACATCGACGATGTTGCCAGGCATGGTGGTGCTGACATGGCCCGGGGCGCTGGCCTGCTTGCGCTTGCTGCTACCGCCGCTGACGAACTCGTTGAGCGGCTCGAACACCACCTCTTCCGGCATGCCGTCGATCGACAGGTAGAAGTGACGCTTGCCCTCTGCCTTGACGCCTACACCGGTGATGTCCACGCGGTAGGTTTCACCGTGCACATCGATCACGAATTCGGTTGGTACGCCTTCTCCGCCCGGGGCGGAAACGGCGCCGGCTTCAGGGATAGGCAGCAGCGCTTCGGGGGCCAGGGTGCCGGCCTCGCGCTCTTCCAGGAATTTGCGGCCAATGTCCGGGAACATGGCGAACGTCAGCACGTCCTCTTCACAGCGCGCCAGGGCCCCGATGTCGGCACGCAGCTTGGTCATCTCCGGTTTGAGCAGATCGGCCGGGCGTACATCGATCACCTCTTCGCTGCCGATCGCTTGCCGACGCAGTTGCTCGTTGACCACCCCCGGCGCCTTGCCGTAACCGCCTTGCAGGTACAGCTTCACCTCGTTGGTGATGGTCTTGTAGCGCTCACCGGCCAGTACGTTGAAGAATGCCTGGGTGCCGACGATCTGCGAAGTGGGGGTAACCAGCGGTGGAAAGCCCAGGTCTTCACGCACACGCGGGATTTCCGCCAGCACTTCGTTCATGCGGTTCAGCGCGCCCTGCTCCTTGAGCTGGTTGGCCAGGTTGGAAATCATGCCGCCTGGCACCTGGTTGACCTGCACGCGGGTATCCACGGCAGTGAACTCGCTTTCGAACTGGTGATATTTCTTGCGTACGGCATAGAAATACAGGCCGATCTCCTGCAGCAGCTCCAGGTCCAGCCCGGTATCGAACTCGCTGCCTTTGAGCGCCGCCACCATGGACTCGGTACCCGGATGGCTGGTGCCCCAGGCGAAGCTGGAAATGGCGGTGTCGATGTGATCAGCGCCGTTTTCCACAGCCTTGAGCTGACACATGGCAGCCAGGCCCGCGGTGTCGTGCGAGTGAATGAAGACCGGCAGCGACTGCTCGGCTTTGAGTGCCTTGACCAACTCGCCGGTGGCAAACGGGGTGAGCAGGCCGGCCATGTCCTTGATGGCGATCGAGTCGCAACCCATGGCCTCCATCTGCCTGGCCTGATTCACGAACGCCTCGATGGTGTGCACCGGGCTGGTGGTGTAGGCGATGGTCCCCTGGGCGTGCTTGCCCGAGGCTTTGACCGCCTCGATGGCCACACGCAGGTTACGCACATCGTTCATGGCGTCGAAGATGCGGAATACATCGATGCCATTGACGGCGGCCTTGGCGACGAATGCCCTGACCACATCGTCGCTGTAGTGACGGTAACCCAGCAGGTTCTGGCCGCGCAGCAGCATTTGCAGGCGCGTGTTGGGCAGTGCTGCACGCAGCTTGCGCAGGCGCTCCCACGGGTCTTCCTTCAAGAAACGCACACAAGCATCGAAGGTGGCGCCACCCCAGACTTCCAGTGACCAATAACCGACCTTGTCGAGTTTCTCGCAGATCGGCAGCATGTCTTCGGTGCGCATGCGGGTGGCCAACAGGGACTGGTGGGCGTCGCGCAGGATCGTATCGGTTACGTGAATCTTCTTGGACATTGTTATCTCCTCGTCGCGGCAAGCTTCGCGCCTCAGTCGGCCTGCACAGACGCGTTGGCGCCGGCTGGCAATCTGGGTTCGCAGCGTGCAGCTGTATTCAAATGCCTGCGTGGGCGGCGATGGCGGCAGC
The DNA here is from genome assembly GCF_022699445.1 of Pseudomonas sp. I3-I5. Lineage (NCBI taxonomy): Bacteria > Pseudomonadati > Pseudomonadota > Gammaproteobacteria > Pseudomonadales > Pseudomonadaceae > Pseudomonas > Pseudomonas sp. I3-I5. Next base: position 4,632,943 of record NZ_CP093940.1, read on the forward strand.
GATGGCCAGGGCCAGCTCTTCGGGTTTGCGCTTGATCGAATAGTTGGTCAGTTCCGGGTGGGTCTCAACGAAGCTGGTGTTGAACTGACCGCTACGAAATTCCGGATTACGCAGGATTTCCTGGTAGTACGCCGCGGTGGTCTTGACCCCCTGAACGCGCATGTCATCCAAGGCCCGCAGGCCGCGATCCATGGCCTCTTCCCACGTCAATGCCCACACCACCAGCTTCAGGCACATCGAGTCGTAGAACGGTGGAATGGTGTAGCCGGTGTAAATGGCGGTATCGGTACGTACACCTGGGCCACCCGGCGCGTAATAACGGGTGATCTTGCCAAAGCTGGGCAGGAAGTTGTTCTTCGGGTCTTCGGCATTGATCCGAAACTGCAGGGCATAACCACGGTGCTGGATATCTTCCTGCTTCACCGACAGGGGCAGGCCCGATGCGATGCGGATCTGCTCACGCACGATATCGATACCGGTGATTTCCTCGGTGATGGTGTGCTCGACCTGCACGCGTGTGTTCATTTCCATGAAGTACACTTCGCCATCGGCCAGCAGAAACTCCACGGTACCGGCATTCTCGTAGTCCACCGCCTTGGCTGCACGCACTGCCAGGTCGCCGATGTACGCGCGTTGCTCGGGCGTGAGTTGAGGGCTCGGAGCAATTTCGATGAGCTTCTGGTTACGCCGCTGGATGGAGCAGTCGCGCTCGAACAAGTGCACGACGTTGCCAAAGCTGTCGCCGAGAATCTGCGCCTCGATGTGCTTGGGGTTGACGATGCACTTTTCCAAGAACACTTCTGCTGAACCGAATGCCTTGGTGGCCTCGGAGATCACACGCGGGAAGTTCTGCTCCAATTCTTCACGGCTGTTGCAGCGGCGGATACCACGGCCGCCACCGCCCGACGTCGCCTTGAGCATGACCGGATAACCAATGCGGTCGCCTTCACTGAGCGCCTCGTGAATGTCGGCGACGTTACCCTCTGTGCCAGGGGTGACCGGAACGCCTGCGGCGATCATGGTGCGGCGCGCTTCGGTCTTGTCGCCCATGCGGCGAATCACGTCGGCAGCGGGCCCGATGAACTTGATCCCGCGCTCGGCGCAGATCTCGGCCAACTCCGCGTTTTCCGAGAGAAAACCATAGCCAGGGTGCAGGGCATCGCAGCCCGTTTCCACGGCCAGGTTCACCAGCTTGCGCGGGTTCAAATAACCGGCCAGTGGCTCTGCGCCAATGCTGTAAGCCTCGTCTGCACGCTTTACATGCAGCGCATGCCGGTCGGCGTCGGAAAAGATCGCTACCGAGCGGATGCCCATTTCGGCGCAAGCGCGCACGATCCGAACTGCAATTTCACCTCGGTTGGCGATCAGGATTTTTTTTATCACTGGATTCTTCCCAAAGCCGTATGAACAGTCGACACGGTTCTACCGGTCGGCGCGTGACCCGTTGTTGTTTGGCCAGTCGCAGATTCACCCTAGCGCTGTAGGTCGATAAACAAAAATCAATATTTGTTAGGGGCAGTATTAGCAAAAGCTTATAGTGAAGTTACAAGGTATTGCCGACGAGACGAATAAAATGCGTAAGTCCTTGATGCGTATGACATTGCGCCAGTTGCAGATCTTCAATGAGGTGTGTGACCTTCGCTCCTATAGCCGCGCGGCCGAAGAGATGGCACTCACGCAACCCGCCGTTAGTCTACAGATCCGCCAACTCGAAGAGCTGATTGGCCAGCCGTTGTTCGAATACGTGGGCAAGAAGTTGTACCTCACGGAAGCCGCCGAAGCGCTGCAACGCGCCAGTCACGACATCTTCGGGCGTCTGGAAAGCCTGGATATGCAGTTGTCGGACATGCAGGGGTCTTTGCAAGGGCAGTTGAAGCTGGCGATCGAGTCCAGCGCCAAGTACTTCGTGCCGCATCTGTTCGCGGCATTCAAGCAGCGCCATCCGGAGGTCAACTTGACCTTGACCGTGGTCAACCGGGCACAGGCCATCAGGCGGCTGTCCGATAACCGTGATGACCTGATCATCATGTCCATGGTGCCGCAGGACATGGGGCTGGACTTCCTGCCGTTCCTGAACAACCCGATCATCGCCGTCGCACCGCCCGAGCATGCCCTGTGCAGGCTGCCGCAGCTGCGCCTGCAGGACCTCGAGCCCCACACGCTGCTGGTACGCGAACAAGGCTCAGGCACACGCAAGGCCTGTGAGGAATATTTCAAGGAAAAGCGCGTGCACTTCACGCAAACCCTCGAAGTGGCCTCGGCCGATGCCCAGCGTGAATGCGTGATCGCCGGGCTGGGCATCGCGTTGTTGACCCGCCATGCCGTGAACATGGAGCTGGCCACGAGAAACCTAATCGAACTGCCCGTCGAAGAATTACCGCTGTACCGCAGCTGGTGCGTCGTTCAATCCAAGGCCAAGCGGCAATCGCCGGTCGCACTCGCCTTTCAGGCGTTCATACGCAGCGAGCGGTCACTGATCAGCGCATTGGTCGAGCGATTTTCAGGTCAGTCGGTGCCGCTGTCTGCCAGGCAGTGAGCCCTTCGAAGTCAGGGTAATCGGCGACATCACGCAGGAGCTGCCGTTGGTCACAGTAGCTTTCGATGGCGCGGCGATACGCCATGCGTCGCTGGTCCTTTTCCTGCTGCTTGCGAGCCTTGGCGTTAGGTTGGTAGATACCGTCGTGGTCACGAGCCATTGCCTGATTCCCAGAAAGGATGCGGAAGGCTCAGACTGACCCAGCGGTTTTACCGTTTGGAGGCGCGATGATGACAGCGTCGTGACCGATGATGGCTTCTACTCGAAGAACCGAAGCAGGCCTCAGTCGTCATGAGCCTTGATCGACTTGGGCGACAGTCGCAGGCTACGCAGGCTGCGCTTCACGCTCTTGAGGTGGTTGACCAGGCTTGGCCCGCGCGCCATGGCAACGCCCATGGCCAGCACGTCGATGACCACCAGATGGGCAATGCGCGAGGTCAGGGGCGTATAGATCTCGGTGTCTTCGTGAACGTCAATGGCCAGGTTGACCGTGGACAGTTCGGCCAACGGGGTCTGGCTGGGGCACAGCGTGATCAGATTGGCGCCGCTTTCGCGGACCAGGTTGGCCGTGATCAGCAAGTCCTTCGAACGGCCTGATTGCGAAATGCACACCGCCACATCGCCAGGCTTGAGCGTCACCGCAGACATGGCCTGCATGTGCGGGTCGGAGTACGCCGCCGCGCTGAGCAGCAAACGGAAGAACTTGTGCTGGGCATCTGCTGCCACGGCCCCGGACGCGCCGAAACCATAGAACTCCACACGCTGCGCCTGTGCCATGGCGCTGACGGCCTGCTGCAGCGCCTGTGGGTCAAGGTGCTCGCGTACCTCCATCAGGGTATGCAAGGTCGTGTCGAATATCTTCAGGCTGTAATCGGCGACGGAGTCGTCTTCATGAATAGCGAACTGACCAAAACTGGCCCCGGCGGCCAGGCTCTGCGCCAGTTTCAACTTCAGGTCCTGGAAACCCGAGCACCCGATGGCCCTGCAAAAACGCACAATGGTCGGTTCACTGATGCCGACACTGTGGGCCAGGTCTGCCATCGAGCTGTGCATGACGGCGGCTGGGTCCAGCAGCACATGATCGGCCACTTTCAGTTCCGATTTGCGCAGCAGGTGGCGCGATTGGGCGATATGTTGCAACAGATTCACGGGCTGGACTCGGGTTATGATCGACTGGCCGGGTTGTAGCTTTCTTGTAGTTATACTACATGGACGGCAACCCGCCCAGTTAAACGAACGTGGAGCGTGGTGGTTTGACTATTCCTTGCGACATTCTGGTCTTCGGTGGCACGGGTGACCTGGCCCTGCACAAGTTGCTGCCAGCGCTCTACCACCTGTTTCGCGAAAGCCGTCTGGACCCAGCCGTGCGGATAATCGCCCTGGCCAGACGCCACCTGCTGCGCGATGACTACCTCAAACTTGCAGAGCGACATTGTCGGGCACAAATCGCTCGCCGCGACTTTGACGAAGAAATCTGGCGTCGGTTTTGTGCACGGGTCGACTATTTCGCGATGGATGCGACACAGAGTGCTGATTTCGTTCGGCTGGCGCGCTACCTGGGTGAGCCAGGGGGCCTGATGCGGATCTTCTACCTTGCCACCGCGCCTTCGTTGTTCGCTCCCATTGCAAGTCATCTGCACATCGCCGGTCTCGCCGACAGCGAAGCACGTATCGTGCTGGAAAAGCCGATCGGTCAGTCCTTGTCGTCGGCCACTGCCATCAACGAAGCGATCGGAGCGGTATTTGAAGAGCGACAGGTTTTTCGTATCGACCATTACCTGGGCAAGGAAACCGTACAGAACCTCATGGCGCTGCGGTTCGCCAACGCACTGCTCGAACCCGTCTGGCGCAACGGCCAGGTCGATCACGTCCAGATAAGTGTCGGCGAGACGCTGGGCGTAGAAAACCGTGGCGGCTACTACGATCGTGCAGGCGCAATGCGCGACATGTTGCAAAACCATCTGCTCCAGCTGCTCTGCCTGGTAGCCATGGAACCGCCGGCCCAGTTCGAGGCGGAGGCAGTGCGTGACGAGAAGGTGAAAATACTGCGGGCGCTTCAGCCGATTACTGGGCAAGACGTTCAGGAGAAAACCGTTCGAGGTCAGTACGGTGCCGGGCACATCGGCGGTCAGGAGGTATGCGCGTACTACTTCGAAAAAGACGTCGACAATGACAGCGACACCGAGACCTTTGTCGCCATAGAAGCACACATCGACAACTGGCGCTGGGCCGGGGTGCCGTTCTATTTGCGTACAGGTAAACGCATGGCAAGGCGTTCTTCGCAAATTGTGCTCCAGTTCAAACCCGTTCCGCACGAACTGTTCGAAGGGGGTCAGGTGAACCAGCTACTGATCCAGTTGCAGCCAGACGAGCGGATCAGCCTGCGGATGATGACCAAGACCCCAGGCAAGGGCATGCGCCTGGAGCCGGTCGATCTGGACTTGAACCTGGCCCAGGTTTTCAGCCAGACGCGCCGCTGGGAGGCCTACGAACGCTTGCTGCTGGACGTACTCGAAGGCGATTCGACCTTGTTCATGCGCCGGGATGAAGTAGAAGCTGCCTGGGCGTGGATTGACCCCATCATCGAAGGCTGGGAGGAGCATTTCCAGGCCCCGCGCTCGTATCCTGCCGGGAGCAGTGGCCCGGAGCAGGCCAATAGCCTACTGGCCCGACACGGCAGACACTGGCATGCATGAAGCGTTGCCCAATCGAAGGTTTCCTTGAAAGCAGCGACAGTAGCGATGCGCGTTTGCGCTACTTATCATCAAGGAGGCTCCCATGAGCACACTCAAGAACTTCGTTGCTTACAACCAGACCGCTGGCGGCCAAACGTCCTTCAGGGTTCACGGCGTCGTCACCGTTCCCAGCCCGGCGTACGAACCAGTGCTGGTCGAACCGGTCAGACGCCACCGAGGTGGCTGGGAGGTCCTGGAACTCAAGCTGGTAGACACCGGTGTCATCGCCATGTCAGTGATGACCGAAAAGACCGTTGAGTACGTCCATGAGGGCGCGAGCGGTTTCAAGACGCTGGAAATCATTCACGGAAGTGACAACCTGCGGATCGCCATCGAGGACATTCAAGCGCCCAACTGATGTAGGCGGCCCGGACGCCCAGGATCGAGCCTTGGCTTGACCCGGGCGCGATGGTCGCGATGAACGGCAGGGGATGAAGGTGAACATTTATACAGTAGGTGTTTGCCCCTGGCTCGGCCTCCCCCTAGAATGTCGAGATGAGCACAGATGACCTCTCCCTCCTGCTGAATTCCCTCAATGACGCCCAACGCCAGGCTGTAGCGGCCACGGTCGGGCGTCAACTGGTGCTTGCTGGCGCCGGTTCCGGTAAAACACGTGTGCTGGTGCACCGCATCGCCTGGCTTATCCAGGTGGAGCAGGCATCGCCGCATTCGATCCTGTCGGTGACCTTCACCAACAAGGCTGCTGCGGAAATGCGCCACCGGATCGAGCAACTGTTGGGCATCAACCCTGCAGGAATGTGGGTGGGGACATTCCACGGTCTGGCGCATCGGCTCTTGCGTGCTCACTGGCAGGAAGCGGGGCTTGTGCAGAACTTCCAGATTCTGGACAGCGACGATCAGCAGCGCCTGGTCAAACGGGTGATGCGCGAGTTGGGGCTGGACGAACAGAAGTGGCCGGCACGCCAGGCTCAATGGTTCATCAACGGCCAGAAAGACGAAGGCCTGCGCCCGCAGCACATTCAGCCAGGCGGCGACCTGTTCCTGACCACCATGCGCGACGTCTACACCGCCTATGAGCAGGCCTGCGAGCGCGCGGGTGTCATCGATTTTTCCGAGTTGCTGCTGCGCGCCCTGGATTTGTGGCGCGATCACCCAGGCCTGTTGGCCCACTACCAGCGCCGCTTCCGTCACGTACTGGTCGATGAGTTCCAGGACACCAACGCCGTGCAGTACGCCTGGCTACGTCTGCTGGCCCGCGGTGGTGACAGCCTGATGGCGGTGGGTGATGACGATCAGTCGATCTATGGCTGGCGCGGGGCGAAGATCGAGAACATCCACCAGTACACGGCCGACTTCCCAGATGCCGAGACGATCCGCCTGGAGCAGAACTACCGCTCCACCGGTGGCATCCTCAAGGCTGCCAACGCCCTGATCGCCAATAACAGCGGGCGTTTGGGCAAGGAATTGTGGACCGACATGGGTGAGGGTGAACCCATTACGCTGTACGCCGCCTACAACGAACATGACGAAGCGCGTTATGTGGTCGAGACCATTGAAAGCCTGATCAAGCAAGGCAACGCGCGTGACGAAATGGCTATTCTGTATCGCTCGAACGCCCAGTCGCGGGTGCTTGAGGAAGCCTTGCTGCGCGAGCGGATTCCGTACCGCATCTATGGTGGCCAGCGCTTCTTCGAGCGGGCAGAGATCAAGAATGCCATGGCCTACCTGCGACTGATTGAAGGCCGCGGTAACGATGCCGCGCTGGAGCGCGTGATCAACGTGCCGCCGCGCGGTATTGGCGAGAAAACCGTCGAGGCCATTCGCGAGCATGCACGTCACAGCCAGGTATCGATGTGGCAGGCGATGTGCCAGCTGATCGCAGCAAAGGCGCTCAAGGGCCGGGCTGCCAGCGCCCTGGGTGCATTCATCGAGCTGATCGACGGGCTTGCAGCCAAAGTCGAAGACATGCCGCTGCATACCATGACGCAAACCACCCTCGAACAATCCGGGCTGATCATCTATCACCAGGAAGAAAAAGGTGAAAAGGGTCAGGCACGGGTGGAAAACCTTGAGGAACTGGTTAGCGCAGCGCGCAACTTCGAATCGACCGAAGAAGACGCCGACCTCTCCCCACTGTCCGCCTTCCTGGGTCACGCTTCGCTAGAAGCCGGCGATACGCAGGCTGACGAGCACGAGGACAGTGTGCAGCTAATGACCTTGCACAGTGCCAAAGGCCTGGAGTTCCCCTACGTGTTCCTGGTGGGCATGGAGGAAGGCCTGTTCCCGCACAAGATGAGCCTGGAGGAGCCAGGTCGTCTTGAAGAAGAACGTCGCCTGGCCTACGTGGGCATCACCCGCGCCATGCGTCAGCTGGTCATGACCTATGCCGAGACAAGACGGCTGTACGGTAGTGAAACCTACAACAAGGTATCTCGCTTCGTACGCGAGATTCCTGCTGGTCTGGTGCAGGAGGTACGTCTGTCGAACAGCGTCAGCCGCCCGTTCGGCACCCCGAAGACCGCCCTCAACAGCCACCTGTTTGCCAATGCGGATATTCCCGAAACCGCATTCAGCCTTGGCCAGCGTGTACAGCATTCCGTTTTCGGTGAAGGGGTCATCCTGAATTTCGAAGGCTCCGGGGCCCAGGCACGTGTACAGGTCAATTTTGCCGAAGGCAGCAAGTGGTTGATGATGGGCTACGCCAAGCTTGAAGCCATCTGAAGGCAAGCATCGGCCCAGGGGCGCACCCAGGTTTGAACGCCTGCGCCGTTGCTTGCTCAAATAGGTCATACCAAGCAAAAGCTCGAAACATTATGTCGCTGGTCATATGCCTTGGAACATGTGCACCATGACGCGCGTGCAATCCACAACAGGGGATATCCCATTTATGCAACGTTTTCTTAGCATCGCACTGGCGCTCTGCGTCGGCCTGACGCTGAGCCTGGACGCCAACGCCAAGCGATTCGGCGGCGGCAAGAGCGCTGGCTCCGCGCCCATTCACCAGACCCGTCAAGCTACGCCGAACACGCCTGCCGCCGCGCCGACCGCTCCTGGCCGCGCACCGGCCGCCGCCAGCGGTGCTTCGCGCTGGTTGGGCCCTCTGGCGGGCTTGGCCGCCGGTGGTCTGCTGGCATCCATGTTCATGGGTGACGGCTTCGAAGGCTTCCAGATCATGGACTTCCTGATCATCGCGCTCATCGCCTTCCTGGTGTTCCGCTTCATCGCCGCACGGCGACGTCAGCAGCAGCCACACATGGCCATGCCTGGCAATGCCCCCATGCAGCGTGAAGCACAGGGTCAGCCTGCACAGCCAAACATTTTCGGCGGTTCGACTGCGCCGGCGGCAGCGCCATCGCCTGTCATCAACGCGCCAGCCTGGTTCAATGAACAAAGCTTCCTGGCAGCTGCCCGCAATCACTTCCAGTCGCTGCAGCAGCACTGGGACGCCAATGAAATGGACAAGATCGCCGAGTTCGTGACCCCGCAGATGCTCGAGTTCCTCAAGCGCGAGCGTGCCGAGCTGGGTGATGGCTTCCAGTCCACCTACATCGACAACCTCGATGTACAGCTGGACGGCGTCGATGAGCGTGACGACCGTACTGACGCTACTCTCACCTTCCGCGGCGTATCGAAGAACTCGCGCTTCGACCAAGGTGAACAGTTCAGCGAAAGCTGGCACATGGTACGTGCCAAGGGCGAAAACCAGCCTTGGCTGGTCGCGGGTATCCGTCAAAACGGTTAATCCGGTCCAAAAACCACGGGCGTATCCGTAAGCTATTACTTTTGGGGCTGCTCTGCAGCCCATCGCGGCAAAAGGCCGCTCCTGTAAGGTCTCGTGATGCCGTCAATTCGGGTGCCACGCGGTCAATGTAGGAGCGGCCTTGTGCCGCGATGGGCCGTAAAGCGGCCCCAACCATTTCAAGTGAACAGCATTCCGGGCCTACCGGGGTTTTTGCTTTTGCCATAGCGCACTACTAGGGTATAACCCGCAGCGTTGTCATCTAGGTCAGAGGAAGTGAATCGTGGAAGAAGTGATTGAACAACTCCGTGAAGCCAACGAGCCAGTACCGGTCCCCCTTGAGCTTCCAGACGAGGATCAGTTGGTTGAAATCGAAGAGCAGCTGTTCATCAACATTCCGTTCGTGTTCAAGGAGTTCCTGCTGAACGTCAGCGATGTGGTCTATGGCTCGCTGGAACCTGTCACGGTGACTGACCCTCAGTCACACACCTACCTCCCGGACGTTGCTGCAAATGCCTGGGACGCCGGGGTGCCTCGGGAACTGATTCCGCTGTGCCAGGATGGCGACAATTACTATTGCGTCGAGGAAGATGGCACCGTGGTGCTGTGGGATGCCGATGAGGAACTCGTCGGTGAGGACAGCTGGGAATCGGTTTGGCATTGGGCACGGGACGTGTGGCTAGAGAGCTGATCAGCCTCACCCCCACCTCGGTCGAAGTACCTTGCGGGCCGTGATTACGGCCCGTCTGCAGCAGACGCCACTGGGGTCAGTGGCCGTTGTCCCGATTGTTCTCCAGCGTTTCGAGTAACGCAATCTGCATGCGTGTATGCACCCGGATGAACCAACGCCATAACAAAGCGACCACCACCGCTGCCACGATGGCAATGATCAGCAATAGCTCGTTGGTGGGTAGAATGCTCGCCGACAACGCCGACAGCAGCAAAAAGATCACTAGCAGCGAAATCAGCGGAATGACTTCAGCAATCACGCGCCGTACGCGCTGAGTATGGCGCCCAGCCATTTCAGGCTTGACGCCCATTTCGGCCAGCAGCATCGATAGCGCTTTGAGTTTGCGGTAAGCCGCGATCAGAAAAGGTAGCGAAAGCAGTAATGCAGCCCCCCAGATCACCGCCTTCTGCTGGCTCACATCGCTGATCCACTGGCTGAGCCAAGTGCCAAGCCGCCCTGCGAAGTAACCGCCGCTGAAGAATATGGCGATGACCAACGCCAGGTTCACGCCGACCTGCAACAATATGCGCCGTATCATCGCCGCCACCAGGGCACTCTGGCCCTGAGGCTGGATGTTGCGCAGCCACTCCCCATACAAGGACAGCACGCGAGCCAGCCGCCCAGGCACTACGTTACCCAGTTTTATCGACAGCGGATCAGCGGCACGAATCAGATACGGTGTCAGTAGCGTGGTAATGGCCGAGACGGCGACCGCCACCGGGTAGAGGAAGTCGCTGGTGACCTGCAGGGTCATCCCTAAGGCCGCAATGATGAATGAAAACTCGCCGATCTGAGACAGGCCCATACCCACCCGCAACGAGGTGCGCCCGTCGTTTCCCGCGATGAAAGCGCCCATGCCACAGGACAGCATCTTGCCCAGTACAACGGCCAAGGTAATGACCACAATCGGCCAAGCGTAGTCGACCAATACCTGCGGATCGATCATCAAGCCAATTGCGACGAAGAATATGGCGCTGAACAAATCCCTGACAGGTTCGATCAGACGCTCGATTTTCAACAACTGCCGCGACTCGGCCATGATGGCACCAATCAGGAAAGCCCCCAGGACCATGCTGTATTCGAGTTTCACGACCAGCAGACAGAATCCGAAGCACAGACCCAGCACTGTGATGAGCAGCATCTCGTTACTTTCGAACTTGGCCACATAAGCCAGTACGCGCGGTACCAGAAGAATGCCGATCACCAAGGCAACGATCATGAACAAGGACAGCTTGCCGACGGTTGAAAAGACCTCCCCCGAACTGACGGTGCCGCTGACGGCGATACCCGACAGCAGTGCGATGATGCCGATACCCAGGATGTCTTCGACAATCAACACGCCGAATATCAGCTGTGCAAACCGTTCGTTCTTCATCTTCAGGTCATTGAGGGCCTTGACGATGATCGTGGTCGAGGAAATGGCGAGAATGGCGCCCAGGAACAAGGAGTCCATGGTGTTCCAGCCGAACCAACGCCCAATCTCGAAGCCGATCCAGATCATCAATACGATTTCCAGAAAAGCTGCTATGAAGGCCGTGGCGCCAACTTTGAACAGCTTGCGCAGGCTGAACTCGAGGCCCAGGCAAAACATCAGGAAAATCACGCCAAGCTCGGCGAGCGTTTTGATGGTGTCTTCGTCGTGAATCAGGCCGAAGGGGGGCGTGTGGGGGCCTATGATGAAACCGGCGACGATATAACCGAGCACCACTGGCTGCTTGAGACGGTGAAAAACAATGGTGACCACGCCTGCAACCAGCATGATGACCGCCAGGTCCTGAATGAAGCTGATGGCATGCATGACGTGATTCTCCTTCTCTCGTCTTGGGCTGTGCTAACGGGCAGGTCGCGCCTGCGCCGAGGCGGGCCCAAGCAAGCAGCGAGTACACACTGTATTCATTGAAAGCGTGCCCATGTTGCATGGGCGTACTCAGATTAACATCGCGCCTTCCCATGAACTGTCGATGCAATATGATGAAACAGATCGACTGCTATCAGGCCGTCACTGGCATAAACAGCGTGACGCCTCAAAGCATGGGAGCGTCCCGTTAAACGCAGGCTGTCGCTTCAACAGAACAGAGCGCCTGCTAGCCTTTGGCGCGATTGCGCACACTCTTACCGTGAGCATTTTATGGAACCTGGAAACGCCCAGCTGAGCATGACCGTCTTGATGACACCCGACATGGCGAATTTCTCTGGCAACGTACATGGCGGAACGCTGCTCAAGTACCTCGACGAAGTCGCGTATGCGTGTGCCAGCCGCTATGCAGGCTCCTATGTAGTGACGCTGTCAGTCGACCAGGTCATCTTTCGCGAGCCGGTGCATGTAGGCGAGCTGGTCACTTTCCTGGCGTCGGTAAACTACACCGGCAATACTTCCATGGAGGTCGGTATCAAGGTCGTTACCGAGAACATCCGTGAACGCTCGGTGCGCCATTCCAACAGCTGCTTTTTCACCATGGTGGCCGTGGACGATAATCGACGGCCAGTTTCGGTTCCCCCGCGTCAACCGCAGAGTAGCGAAGAGAAACGCCGATTCCTGCAAGGCCAGCAGCGACGGCAGATTCGCCAGGAACTGGAAAAGCGCTATCAGAACCTGAAAACCGACGGTGTCTAGGCGTTCAACAACCTCGCTTCAAAACGTACGCGCGGGTGGGCGATGCGGTCCTGGGCACGTATCAGCTGCAACTCGTAACTGGCGCAGGCCTGAGTTTCCAGCAGTACTTCATGTACGGCGGAGGCTGCAAACTCGAATGCCTGTTCCCAGCTGTCGCCAAGCAGCACCCGCGCCATGAACAAACCGGAAGTCAGGTCACCCACGCCTACCGGTTGCTTGGGGAAGGCCAGCAGCGGGCGGCGCAAATGCCAGCTGTGTTCGGCCGTCACCAACAGCATCTCGAACTGGTCCTCTGCGCGCCCCGGGTAAGCCAGGTGCTTGACCAGCACAACCTTGGGCCCTTTGAGCAGAAGACTGCGAGCCATGCCTACGCAATCCTCCAGTGATGCCGCGCGCCGGCCACAGAAGCTGTCCAGCTCCAGCTGGTTAGGGCACAGGATGTCAGCCTTTGTGACCGCTTGTTCCAGCAAAAACTGGCTAACCTGTGGCGATACGATGCACCCCTTTTCAGGATGGCCCATGACTGGATCGCACAGGTACAACGCCCTCGGGTTGACGGCCTTTATTCGCGCCACGCCTTCCAGAATCGCGCGCCCCTGCTCGGCACTGCCGAGGTAGCCCGAGAGCACGGCATCACACTCCCCCAGCTCACCGATGTTGGAAATGCCTTCCACCAACGCTGGAATTTGCGTTGGAGCAAGCACGTCTCCGCTCCACTGGCCATACTGAGTGTGATTGGAGAACTGCACCGTGTTGAGCGGCCACACATTGATGCCGATACGCTGCATGGGGAATACCGCAGCGCTGTTGCCGGCGTGGCCGAACACCACATGGGACTGGATGGCGAGCAGGTGCGGGGTACGTTTCATGCGAGTCATTTCCAAAGCTGTTCAAGAATCATGCAACGCGCAGTATGAACGTGATTGCCACCTGTACGACAGGCCAGGGACGCAGTTAAGCTGAATCGATCGGTTTGGAGCCTACGCACATGTTGACCCTGGAGAACCTGTTAGTCCTGATGGTGATGGCCACGGCAGGCGCTTGGCTGTGGCACAACCACGGTCTGCGCGAGAAGGCCTTGGAAAGGGTCAAACAGCATTGCGCAAAGCTTGACCTTCAGTTGCTCGATGACGCCGTCGCGCTCAAACGTATTGCCTTCGTGCATGATGCCAAGGGTCGCAAGCGCCTGGCACGTCTCTATGGCTTCGAATTTACCGTGACAGGGGAGCAACGTCACCCTGGTACCGTGACTCAGTTCGGCGCGCACAGCATGCAGATAGAGCTGGCACCCTACCCCTTCGAAATCAAGACGCCCCCGCGGGCGGACAATGTGATCGAAATGCAGCAGTGGCGCCAGCAACATGACCGTTGGCACAACTGATCAAGGCATGAGGCAGCTCTGCAAGCGGGCTTCCAACTCGTCCACAGGCTGAGGCCTCTCGAAAATCAATTCCAGGCGACTGTCGGCTGTCCATTCACTGGGCTGCCAGGGCGCCAACTTGCCTTCGAGTGCATTGAACGAGCATCTGCCTTGTGCTGTGTGGATAACACCCTTGGCACGCCTCCACTTCAGCGACTTCAATAGCTCATCTATGGCCTGTGGATAAAAGCGCTGGTGGGGGTGCCAACGCCAGCCTATGCTCCACCCATCCTCTCCTTGAACTACCTGGCGTATCGGCTCGCGCCGGTCCGCCCAAAGAGCACGCATGGCCTTCGGCGGATTGTCGACAATCTCTATATCGCTATCAGGGCTGTCAACAATCTTGTTTTGATGGACAGGCAGACTATTCAAAGGAAGCTGACCTTGTGTCGTCCATATCAGCCTTTTCCCTGGGAATTCTTTGTTTATCAACAGCTTGAAATCTTTATCCACAGACTCCGACTTATTGATAACCAGGGTTTCACAGGCTTCCAACGCGGCTGATTGAGCAGTTGGTAACGGCCTGCCACTGCGCAGAGATGCGGGTGTGGTAACGACTATCAACGGCTGAATTGTCAGCACATCAGTCCAAGGCGCTTGGGCCAATTGATCAAGCAATTGAAGGGGATGGCCCAGTCCGGAGGGCTCTATGAACAGTCTGTGCGGCTTGCACTGGCGCAGAAGCCTACCCAGCCCTACCTGGAACGGAACCCCATTGACGCAGCACAGGCAGCCTCCTGCTACTTCGGCGATCGAGATGCCGTTCTGGCTTGTGGTCAAAAGTGCCGCATCCAGCCCTACTGCCCCGAATTCATTGACCAATACGGCCCAGCGTTCGTGGTCAGGCTTTTGCTGTAGCAGGTGATGAATCACCGTCGTTTTGCCGGCCCCCAGCGGGCCAGCAATAACATGGGTGGGAATATTGCGAAGCATGATGGTTCTTCAAGCAGGCGGTTTGCTCAACTATGCGCTGTCAGGCTAGCCAGTCAAGCGTAAGCAACAGTCGCGGTGGACCTGACGGGGAACGATGTACGACGCCTGCGCCTTCATTGCCCTCCCAGCGCTCGCCCTTGAACAAGGCAACGTCACCTGTATTCAGTCGCATCACCTTATCCACAGCAGCATTGCCTGTGGACAACGCAGCTCGCGCCACTGCCTGCTCCGGTAGATATTCACTCCCCGGACCCGCGTAAGTGGTAATTAGCCTCAGTGGAACGTTATCCACATGAAAGCGTGGGCACATCGGACTGGTCAGTGCACGTATGCGCAAACCTACGCGATGCGCTCCAAGCAAACAGCTATAAGCCGAAACCAACCACGTGACATCCGCGACGAAAGCGTCATAGCCGTGGATATCCACAGCCTCGTACAGCAGCCCCTCAATCACTGGGACCTGATGCTCGTCGACCTCGATCACACGCTGGTCTGTTATCGATCCTCCAAGCCCCGCCACAACCTCTGAAAAGTCTTGCAGCTGAGGTGGAAGTTGCCGCTGCCAGACTGCGAGGTTGACACCCTCTTGCAGGACTTCTGCCATTGATTGAGGCGTGTGTCCAAACACCTGGCGGATATCCACAGCCACTGACGTACTCACGCTGCCACCTGTTCGTCCCAGGGGCCGAATGGGTCAGGAAAACGCAGCCAACCCATGGGCTCGAGTGCCATTTCTTCATCCGTCAACAGGCACTGATCAAGGGCTGTGGATAATTTGGCCACGTCCATATTTTGCCCTATGAATACCAATTCCTGCCGGCAGTCGCCAGTATCCGGTAACCAATGTTCGAGAATGGCAGAAACGTTATCCACATCCTCAGGCCACTGTTCACGGGGAACGAAACACCACCAACGACCCGCCAGCCCATGGCGCATCATGCCGCCTGCCTGGGACCAACTGCCCGCTTCTTTATATTTGCTCGCCAACCAGAAGAACCCTTTGGAACGCAGTAACCGGCCATTACTCCAGGGTGTGTGTACAAAGTCATGGAACCGCTGCGGATGAAAAGGCCGGCGTGCGGTCCAGGTAGTGGCTTGGATGCCATATTCTTCTGTTTCCGGTGTATGTTCACCGCGCAGCTCCTTCAGCCAGCCAGGCGCTTGCGCCGCCTGGTCGAAGTCGAACAAGCCAGTATCCAGAATCCTGGCAAGGGGAACCTGACCCATGACCATGGGAATGATCTGGGCTCGGCGGTTCAGGCTCCGGAGGATAGCTGAAAGCTCCTCCCGCTCGGCCTGACTGACCAGATCGATTTTGCTCAACAGCACCACGTCAGCGAACTCTACCTGCTCGATCAGCAAGTCGCTGATCGAACGTTCATCGTCATCCCCCAATGTCTGGCCACTGCTTTCCAGGCTCTCTGCGGCTTGGTAATCCCGCATGAAATTCAAGGCATCCACCACGGTGACCATGGTGTCGAGACGCGCCAGATCCGACAGGCTGCGGCCTTGCTCATCACGAAAGGTAAAGGTTTCAGCCACAGGCAACGGCTCTGAGATACCGGTCGATTCAATCAGCAGGTAATCGAAGCGCCCCGCCTCGGCCAGCCGTGCAACCTCTTCAAGCAGATCTTCACGCAACGTGCAGCAGATGCAGCCATTGCTCATTTCCACCAGCTTTTCTTCGGCGCGGTTAAGGGTGACATTGCGCTGAACTTCGCTGGCGTCAATGTTGATCTCACTCATGTCATTGACGATAACCGCGACACGAAGCGCTTCGCGATTGCGCAGCACATGGTTGAGAAGCGTGCTTTTGCCTGCGCCCAGAAAACCGGAGAGCACAGTGACAGGAAGACGATTGGACATGGCAAAACCTCATCACACAGGCGCATTCGAAACGATGCATTGCATAATGTTATAAAGTAACAATACAATTTAGCCAAGCGGTTCCTGACGAATGCTCGGTGCGGTGAACTGGGAATTGACCAGCTCATTTCACAGCGCAGTACCAACGGCTCTGCCGTTACCTCACACGACCCATCAGCAGTGGACCCAATGTTCCACATACACGCATAGCCTTGGAAATCCCATGTCCCAATTCCAGCCCCAGCTTCCTGACGTCGCTGCACAACACATGAACTCAACCACACCGTTGGACTGGGTAGGAATGTGTGGGATAGCCATGCCAATGCAGATTGGAGGCCGTCAGGTAGCGGCTACAGTGGATGCTGGGGTGAATTTGGTAGATGGCAGCTCACGCGGCATACACATGTCGCGTCTGTACCTAGCGCTTGAAGATCTTGAGCATGAGCCGCTGCGCCCGCTATCGCTGCGTCGCCTTTTGGCGAGTTTTCTCAGCAGCCATGATGGGCAATCATCTGCGGCATATGTGCGCCTGAGCTTCCAACACCTACTCAGGCGGCCTGCGCTGGTTAGTCCTCTGGCTGGGTGGAAAAGCTATGACGTCGAGATCGATGCACGGATCGAACGTGAAATGTTCCACGTGGAACTATCTGTTTTAGTGCCTTATTCGTCTACATGCCCATGCTCGGCAGCGCTCGCTCGACAGCTTATCCAGCAACGGTTCCACGCTCGATTCGGCTCAGGAACTTTGGACAGCGAAGAGGTATTGGCATGGTTGGGGACTTCGGAGGGCATCGTAGCAACGCCTCATAGCCAGAGGAGCATGGCAAAGATAAGCGTTAGGCTCGAGGATAATCATCCTGAGCTTCCCATAACCGAGGTCATAGATGCGGCCGAGCAAGCCTTGGGCACTGCGGTACAAACTGCGGTAAAGCGCGCCGATGAACAAGCATTTGCGTTGGCGAACGGACAGAACCTGATGTTTTGCGAGGACGCAGCGAGACGCTTGTATCAAGCGCTAAGCACTATCGAATGGATTAAAGGGTTCAAGACGCGCGTGGAACATGCTGAAAGTCTGCATGCCCACGACGCCGTAGCAACTGGCCAGTGGCAGTGGAACATCACGTCCGAGGCTTGACCGTACCGCAATCATTGCCCAGCCATACCGCACGTGTATTCATGCTGCCCTGCTGCTGAACACCCGACGCATTGAACGTGCCACTCACTTGGGTGGTGAACTCCTTGTCACTCAGGAAGGTGGCCTGGCCATTACCCTGGGCTTTGGGGCAGCTGAATTGAAACTTCCAAACGTTACCGGTGCGGTCAGTGATCTTCTGAGTGCAGCCGGACTTTGGATCCTGCAGCGGAATGTCGTTGGTTGCCACCTGCTGAGGGGTGAGGCAGGAGCGCACCCCTTTACCACCTACAGTGACACCTTGCTTGGCAAGCATGCCTTCCATCATCGCCCGTTGATCGGGCGGTAGGTTCTTCAACTGGCTGAGCATGAAATCCATATCAGGTAGCGGCTTACCGTCGACCTGCATATTGCTAGTGGTCAGCTCCCACAAGCCGGGTTGAAGCATCTGGGCCTGGGCTGTGACGCTGCCTGCGCACAAGGCCAGCGCCAGCAACGGCATACGAATTTTCATGGAAATCACACTCCTGGAAATGTCGGTCATCCCGACGATGTTTGGGTTAGACGTTGAAACGAACCGCTTGTTGCAGGCGAACCACGTTCGTGTTCTGTTACCTAAGGTGTATTCAACGAGCAGGATGCATATGGATTACCACAGCCCCCTTTTTTTTGGCTACCTACTCGGCGTGATTCATCTGCTGGGTATTATCGCCGCGCTGCATGCGTTGTTCACAGTCCGTACTGCTCAAGGCGCCATTGCCTGGGCAATGCCACTTTTTTTCATTCCCTACCTGACGCTTATCCCCTACCTGATATTCGGTGCGCGCTCTTTCAATGCCTACATCAAGGCCAGGCGCCAAGCCAATCAGGAAATGCATGTCGCCATGGCCAGTTTGAATTGGCGCCCATGGGTCGAAGAAGCGCTGGCCGCGCGCGCATCGGACAGCTACGCCGCTTTGCGCGCCATGCCCAAACTCAGTCGAATGCCATGTCTGGCCAATAATCAGGTCGAGCTGTTGATTGATGGCAAGCGCACGTTCGAGGCGGTTTTCGAAGCCATCGATAAAGCGACACGCGTCGTACTGGTGCAGTTTTTCATCATCCATGACGATGCACTTGGGCGAGCCTTGCAACAATTGCTGCTGCGCAAGGCGGCCGAAGGCGTTCAGGTATTTGTATTGTATGACGGTGTCGGCAGCCATTCCCTGCCCCGCCACTACAGCCAGCAGCTTCGTGCGGGAGGTGTGCAAATACATGCATTCGCTACCCGTCGGGGCCTGTTCAATCGCCTTCAAGTCAACTTCCGCAATCACCGCAAGATCGTCGTGGTAGATGGGTTGGTCGGCTTTGTAGGTGGTCACAATGTCGGCGACGAGTACCTGGGGGCCAACCCCAAGCTTTCACCCTGGCGAGATACACACGTGCAAATCAGCGGGCCAGTGCTAGCGTGCCTACAGGAATCGTTCGCTGAAGATTGGTACTGGGTAACCCGGCAGTTGCCTCCCCTGATCCTCCAGGACACCTATCCCGATGACGGTGTGCTGTGCCAGGCATTGGCCAGCGGCCCTGCAGACTCCAAGGAAACCTGCTCGCTGTTCTTTCTAGAGGCAATCCACTCGGCCAAGCATCGAGTCTGGATAACCAGCCCGTATTTCGTGCCCGATGAAGCGGTATTCGCCGCCCTGCGTTTGGCGGCACTACGCGGTGTAGATGTGCGGGTCCTGATCCCGTCTCGCCCGGACCACAAGATCGTATACGCCGCCTCCAGCCTGTTCGCATTCGAAGCGGTGCGCGCCGGTGTTCGCATGTTCCGTTATCAACCTGGGTTCCTGCACCAGAAGGTCGTGTTGGTGGATGACGACATAAGTGCTGTCGGCAGCGCCAATCTCGATAATCGATCGTTCCGTCTCAACTTCGAGATCACGTTGCTCACCATCGACAAGGCATTCGCCGATACGGTCGAACGCATGCTCAACAAAGACTTTGCCAACGCGCGGGAGATTACGGTCGAGGAAACAGAGGCCACCCATCGGTTACAGCAAGTGGGCATGCGCATCGCAAGGTTGATTTCACCGGTATTGTAAAGCGCGCCAAGGGGCGACCTCACTCTTGAAGTGAGGTCGGTCACGCTTGGCACACGTTTGGTAGGCGCTAGCGGTAAAGGTGCTCACGCGTCCAAGGTAGGTCATGGTGGCCATCCGCGTAGGGTTTGACCGCCAATATCTGATGCAGGTTGATCCAGCCTTTCTCGAACGCGTACGCGCAACCTGCCAAATAAAGGCGCCAGATACGCAATGTTTTTTCAGGGACCAGCGCAGCTGCATTGTGCAGTTGGTTTTCCAGGTTCTCGCTCCAGTGATGCAGGGTCTTGGCGTAATGCATGCGCAAGCTTTCCACATCCACCACTTCCAACCCTGCCTCACAGACAGCGGCGCTGATCATCGACAAGTGGGGCAGCTCGCCGTGGGGGAACACATAACGGTCAATGAACTCTCCAGCCCCCCGACCCACCGGGCGGCCATCCACATGCTTGGCCGTGATGCCATGGTTCATGACGAGGCCGCCTTCGCGCACTGCGCCGAACAGCGTCTTGCAATACAAAGGTAGATTGGCATGACCCACATGCTCGAACATGCCCACGCTGACGACCTTATCGAAGCGCCCGTCTTGTGGCAGGTCACGGTAATCAAGAATCTGCAGGTCTACGCTGTCGGACAGGCCCTCGGCCTCCACCCGTTCCCTGCCCAGCTTGAGCTGCTCTTTGCTCAACGTGATACCGAACACGTGCGCCCCATATTCACGTGCCGCAAAGCGCGCCAGACCGCCCCACCCACACCCCACATCCAGCAAGTAGTCACCAGCAGCCAAGCGCAGCTTGCGGCACAGATGATCAAACTTGTCTTGCTGGGCCTGTTGCAGCGTATTGTCCGGCTCACGGAAATAGGCGCAGGAATAAACCATGTCCTGGTCCAGCCATAACCGGTAAAAGTCGTTGGACACATCGTAGTGGTAGGAAATGGCTTCGGCATCGGTTCGCTTGTCATGCGCCAGACGCTGGGGAGCATGATCGCTATCATCGGGTAGCAGTGCTTCGCTGAGTTCATCGCAGACACGGATGGCCTCACCGATGTCGCCTTCGAGTTCGAGCTTGCCTTCCACGAAAGCAGTACCCAACTCATCCATGCTTGGATGGGTGAGTTGGGAGATGAGCTGAGGCTCCTTGACCAGGATGGTCACTTGCGGGCTGGGGCCCAGGTCGAAATGGTTGCCGTCCCACAATTTGAGACGCAACGGCAGGTGTAGACTCTGCAAAGCCGGCGGAAGCTGAGCAAGCATGTAACCCTTCCTTCCCATGTACGGGGCAAGACCCAAGACATTTCGAAAGCCACCGGTTCAGCGTAGACCATCTGTAGGAGCTGTCTGTAAAACGAAAGTTTAAGCCGAGGTCTACAGCTTCAGATTCAGGGAAACGAATGCCGACCGACCAGGTGCTGGCGAAAACATCGCCTGGTCGTCACCGCCCCAGAAGAAGTTGTCGTACCAGACGTATTCGTATTTGCGGTCCAGCAGGTTCTTGACCTGCACATCGACGCTGGCAGCGGACGTGATGCGGTAGCTGACGCTGGCGTCCGCAACGACAAACCCACCGTATTTGCCTTGCTCATTGAGCTCGTCGATGTAGTAGCTCCCTTGCGCCCTGCCCTGCAGACCGAACTTCCAGTCATCGTTATAACGATAATCGACGCCCACGGTGCTCACGTACCGAGGCGTGGAGAACACTTCCTTACCCGAGAGTGATTGCCCTGCGGCAGAAAACGCTTTGACCACCTTTGCTTCCTGGATGGCGTGGGAGGCATAGACAGTCCACTGATCGTCCAGTTGAGCATTGATCTGCAAATCCACGCCGCGACGGCGCGTTTCACCCAACCCGACCGTGGTGCCGGTGCTGGGCATGTTTGCCACTTCATCGGTAGCATCCTGCTGCCAGATCGCCACTCGCGCTTGGGCGCCCTCGAACGGTCTGAACTTCATACCGACCTCTTTGCCTGTGTTGATCGACGGGTCGTATGAAGGCTGCCCAGGGGTCAAGTAGGCGGGCTCGGTCGAGCCGGTGAGTATCTGGAAGGTACGCCCCCAATTGGCGTAAACGTCGACATCGGGGGTAACGCTATAGATCACGCTCAGCTTGGGCTGTCGGATCCAGCCGTAGTCTTGCAGCGAGCCTTTGACGCCACCCAAGAGCTGCGTACTACCGGTGAACTGGTCCACCCGCATGGCCGGGATGATCTTCAGTGACTCGATGGGCTGGATAACGGCCTGAACATAGGCACCGGTGTTGCGCAGGGTATAGCGATCGTCATTCTGCACGCGGGCCGGTACGGTATCGAAGTGGGTCGGAACGCTGAAGCTGTAGCGCTGGCGACGGTAGGTATTGTCCTGCTCTTCGTAGTTGACGCCGCCATCGAGGGTGAGGTGCTCGTTAACGCGCCATGTCAGGTTATTGAGGATGCCCGTCTGCTGTTCGTCCCATTGCCGACGCTGACGGGGCGCATTACCTGGGCGATAGTCCGTGAAGGTAACGGTGCGATCATCGTTGTAGCCGTTGTAATACAGCTTGCTGCTAAGGCTCAAGTCATCATTGAGCTGCCAATCCGCGTGCAGGCTGAGGTGCTTCATGTCGCGGTCATCACCGTCATTAGCGTTCTTGGCCGGTGATTGTGTACGGCTGGCGTGCATCTGGTCACGGGTGAGAAACCCGGACTCCTGGGCCTGGTGATGGTACAAGCGCGCGATCAGCCCAATGCGGAAATTCTGCTCGTCGTTGCTGACGAACCACTTACCCCCCAGTGCGTATTTGTTCGAGTTGCTGTGATCGCGGTAGCCGTTGCTGTCCTGCTTGGCAAGGATGTAGTTCTGGGCAAAATTCCCCTCCTCATGCCCGACCGCCAACTGCACTTCACGGGTGTCGAAGCTGCCATAGGTCAGCCGGCTATCGACATAGTTGCCGCCTTGGCGCGTGGCGAAATTGATGTTGCCCGCAATGTTGTGCAACCCGTAACGAGGGTCGTTCGTGCCCCGGACCACTTCGATGTAGTCGATGTCCAGGGGAAAGATCATGTCGATGAAGCGCTGGTTACCGCTGTTGACGTTGCTCGGGATGCCATCGATCAATGTCTTGATACCGTTGATGTAGCCTTCGCCGTTGAAAGCGCGGAACGTAACCTTGCCCGATTCGGCCCCCTGCCCTGTTTCGGTGAGCTGAATGCCCGGCATCTGGCCCAACAGTTGCCAGCTGTTCATGACGTTCTTGTCCTCTACCTGATCACCGCCCAGCACATCGACCGACGTGAGCACGTTCTCGGTGCTCAGGGCCACCTTGGCGTCCTGCGTAATGTTCACGGCGCCAAGGGTGATCGTGGAGCTGCCTGTTTGGTCGGCGAACAGTTCAGGGGTAACCATTACCGTGAACATGGCAAGGGAGGCCGGGGTGACTCGCATGGGTGCTCCTAGGTGAGTAGACAGGGGTGGGATCAGGTGCGCAAAGCTCGGGAAAATCATGCAGAGCTATTAACACGTTATATCATAACTAATTAAACGTTATGATATATCAACTCAATTCCAACCGCCCAATGTTCAACGCACCCAGATTCGAGATAGGCCTTAGGGGTTGTTAGGTGAAGGGTTCAGCCGCATCCAACCCTGAAGCACAACCGTATAAAAATCATCGATAAAAAAACCCCCGTGATACGGGGGTCTTAGCTGCGGGTTGATCCGATGATCACCTGCCATGTTTCACGGCTAGCCCTGCTCAGGAGCAGGACAGTATGCCGGCACTGTTGAAACGCTACCTTTACTCCACCGTCACCGACTTCGCCAAGTTGCGCGGCTGGTCAACATCAGTCCCTTTGAGCACGGCGACATAGTACGAGAGCAGCTGCAAAGGAATGGTGTACAGAATCGGCGCCAGCGCATCCGCGATATGCGGGACTGGAATCACATGGGTGCCTTCGCCGTTGCTCAAGCCGGCTTGCTCGTCAGCGAAGACCACCAGCTCACCGCCGCGTGCACGCACTTCCTGCAGGTTGGACTTGAGCTTCTCCAGCAGTTCATTGTTCGGCGCAACGGTCACCACGGGCATGTCGTTATCCACAAGCGCCAGTGGGCCATGTTTGAGCTCGCCCGCAGGATAGGCTTCGGCGTGGATATAGGAGATTTCCTTGAGCTTGAGCGCACCCTCCATGGCCACCGGATATTGAGCGCCGCGCCCCAGGAACAAGGTGTGATGCTTGTCTGCGAACAGCTCGGCGATTTTCTCGACGGTTGCGTCCATGGCCAATGCTTCACCCAGACGGGTTGGCAAGCGGCGCAGCTCCTCGACCAGCTCAGCTTCGACGCCCTTGTCCAAGGTGCCGCGCACCTGGCCCAAGGCCAAGGTCAGAAGCATCAACGACACCAGCTGGGTGGTGAAGGCCTTTGTCGAGGCGACGCCGATTTCCGGTCCGGCCAGGGTCAGCAACGTCAGGTCAGATTCACGCACCAGCGAGCTGATGCCCACGTTGCAGATCGCCAGGCTGCCAAGGAAGCCCAGCTCCTTGGCGTTGCGCAGCGCTGCCAGGGTATCGGCGGTCTCGCCCGACTGGGAGATGGAAACGAACAGCGTATCGGACTGCACGACCACCTTGCGGTAACGGAACTCGCTCGCCACCTCTACTTGGCAGGGGATCCCTGCCAGGCTTTCCAGCCAGTAACGTGCAACCATGCCAGCATGATAGCTGGTACCACAGGCCACGATCTGCACATTGCGCACTTTGCCGAACAACTCGGCTGCCTGCGGGCCGAATGCCTGGACCAGCACATGGTCACTGCCCAAGCGACCTTCCAGTGTGCGTTGCACCACGCGTGGTTGCTCGTGGATTTCCTTAAGCATGAAGTGGCGGTACTGGCCCTTGTCGGCGGCCTCGGCACCCTCGTGGTACTGCACGGTTTCACGCTGCACGGGGTGGCCATCATGGTCCCAGATGGCGACGTGGTCGCGACGGATCTCGGCGATGTCCCCTTCTTCGAGGTACATGAAGCGGTCGGTGACCTGTCGCAGGGCCAGCTGGTCGGAGGCGAGGAAGTTCTCACCGAGCCCCAGGCCAATCACCAATGGGCTGCCGCTACGGGCAGCGACCAGGCGGTCCGGCTGGCTTTTGCTGATCAACGCCAGGCCATAGGCGCCGTGCAAGCGCTTGACCGCAGCCTTCAAGGCGTCTGCCAGGTCGGGGATGCCCTTGAGGATATGGTCGATCAGGTGGACGATCACTTCGGTATCGGTCTGCGACACGAAGGCATAGCCCAATCCTTTCAGTTCCTCGCGCAGCGCCTCGTGATTCTCGATGATGCCGTTGTGCACCACGGCCACGTCATGGCCTGAGAAATGAGGGTGGGCATTGGTTTCAGTAGGCGCGCCATGAGTGGCCCAGCGGGTATGCGCGATGCCGAGCCGTCCTGCGATTGGCTCGAGCACGACGGCTGCTTCGAGCTCGCTGACCTTGCCGATACGGCGACGGCGTTGCAATTCGCCTTCCGGCGTCAGCACCGCCAGGCCTGCGCTGTCATACCCACGGTATTCAAGACGCTTCAGGCCCTCGATAAGGATGGCGGTAATGTTGCGTTCGGCCACAGCACCTACGATTCCACACATGCTTGGTTACTCCTGACTGATAGCGGCGCAGATCAAATTGACGCCGCGTGCTTTAATTTGTTCGCGTGCCTGTTCGCACAGGCGTTCGTCCGAGATCAGGGTGTGCACCCTGCCCCACGGCAGTTCGAGGTTGGGAATCTTGCGGCCGACCTTGTCCGACTCGACCATCACGATCACCTCACGGGCGACCTCGGCCATGACTCGGCTCAAACCCAGCAACTCGTTGAATGTGGTGGTGCCGCGTTCCAAGTCGATGCCATCGGCCCCAATGAACAATTGGTCGAAGTCATACGAACGCAGAACCTGTTCGGCCACCTGGCCCTGAAAAGACTCGGAATGTGGGTCCCAGGTGCCACCCGTCATCAGCAGCACCGGCTCGTGCTCGAGTTCGCTGATGGCCCTGGCAACATTGAGCGAATTGGTCATGACCACCAGACCAGGCTGGCGTCCGAGTTCAGGGATCATGGCAGCGGTGGTACTGCCGCTGTCGATGATGATCCGGGCGTGTTCGCGGATAAGGCTCACAGCGGCGCGAGCAATGGCACGTTTGTAGGCCGACACCGGTTGTGCCGGCTCAACCAGCAATTCCTGCGGCATGGTTACCGCCCCGCCGTACCGGCGTAATAACAAGCCGTTGGTTTCAAGTGCCGCCAGGTCCTTGCGGATAGTGACCTCAGACGTGTCAAACCGCCTTGCCAGCGCGTCCACGCTGACCTCACCCTGCTCCGCGAGCAGAGCCAGTATGTTATGGCGACGTTGTGGCGTGTTTCGTTTCGACATCGGCGCTTTAAGTTTCGTTTCGAAAGATAATGATCGCAATCAAAACCTAAATGCTCGGGTTCGTCAACCTGTCTTAGCGCTGTGGATAAAAAACGCTGTGCAGAGGCATAGCCCAGCTTTGGCTATCCATCTGATGCCGGACAAATAAAAAGGCCGGCTTGTTATGCACAAGGCCGGCCTTGATAGAGCTGTGGATAAATCAGGGCTTCTTGATTTTCTCTGGACGCTTCCACCCCGAGATGTTGCGCTGACGGGAGCGTGCTACCGCCAACTCACCTGCTTCCACGCATTGAGTGATCGTCGAGCCCGCGGCAGTCGTGGCTCCGGCCTTGATTTCCACAGGCGCGACAAGGGCGCTGTTGGAGCCGATGAAGACGTCTTCGCCCATCACTGTCTTGAATTTGTTTGCGCCATCGTAGTTACAGGTGATGGTGCCAGCACCAATATTGGTACGGGCACCGATTTCGGCATCACCCAAGTACGACAGGTGCCCCGCCTTGGCGCCTTCACCAAGATGAGCATTCTTCAACTCGACGAAGTTACCCACATGGGCCTTGGCATCGAGTACGGTCCCCGGACGCAAGCGTGCAAATGGACCTGCATCACTCCCCTCGCCCATGACGGCACCCTCAAGGTGACTGTTGGCCTTGATCACGGCACCTTTGCGCAGCGTGCAATCCTTGATCACGCAATTAGGGCCAATCTGCACGTCGTCTTCGATGACAACCTTGCCTTCCAGAACGACGTTGATGTCGATCAGCACATCCCGGCCGACCGTCACTTCGCCCCGGACATCAAAACGCGAAGGGTCACGTAAGGTCACACCCTGCGCCATCAGGCGGCGGCCTTCACGCAACTGGTAGTGACGCTCCAGTTCGGCAAGCTGACGACGGTCATTGGCACCCTGCACTTCCATGGGATCGGCGGGTTGCTCGGTGGCAACCATCAAGCCATCGGCGACTGCCATGGCGATCACATCCGTCAGGTAGTACTCGCCCTGGGCATTGTTGTTCGACAAGCGGCCCATCCAATCCGCCAGGCGAGCGCCAGGAAGCGCCAGAATGCCGGTGTTGCCCTCACGAATGGCCTTCTGCGCCTCGTTAGCGTCTTTATGCTCGACGATGGCCGTTACTTGCCCATACGCATCACGCACAATGCGGCCATAGCCCGTCGGGTCTTCGAGCGTGACCGTGAGCAAACCGAGTTGCTGCTCGCTGGCTTTGGCCAACAAACGTTGCAGGGTCGGTACCTCGATGAGCGGAACGTCGCCATACAGCACCAGCACGGTGTCCGCCGACAGTGCTGGCAAAGCTTGCGCCAAGGCATGCCCCGTACCCAGTTGCTTGTCCTGCATGACAAAGTTGAGGTCGTCGCCTGCCAGTCTCGCCTGAACCAACTCTGCCCCATGGCCTATCACCACGTGGATGCCCTGCGGCTGAAGCTGGCGAGCGCTGTGGATAACATGACCGAGCATGGAGTTGCCGGCTACCGGGTGCAGTACCTTGGGCAGCGACGAGCGCATGCGGGTGCCTTGGCCGGCGGCAAGAATAACGATATCGAGGGACATGACTGGCTACCAATCCTGGGCGGTCAGTTGCTTGACCGAAAGGGGGAAATCGAAAAAAGAAAAAGGGTAGCCGAGGCTACCCTTTTACTCAATCGCAACACAAATGATGGCCGTAGCCGATCACTTGCCTCTGCGCATCTGCTGGACAGTACGCAGCTGAGCCGCAGCCTCGGCCAGACGTGCGGCAGCAGCGCCGTAGTCGAAGTCCGAGCCTTTGGTGTTCAGCGCGTTCTCGGCAGCCTTGAGGGCTTCCTGAGCCTGAGCTTCGTCCAGGTCGGCAGCACGTTGCACGGTGTCGGCAAGAACCTTCACCATGTTCGGCTGCACTTCGAGGAAGCCACCGGAGATGTAGTACACCTCTTGAGTGCCACCCTGCTTGGTCAGCGTGATCGGACCCGGCTTGAGATTGGTGATCAGCGGGGCGTGACCTGGTGCGATACCCAGATCGCCCAAGTTGCCGTGCGCTACTACCATCTCGACCAGACCGGAGAAGATTTCTCCTTCCGCGCTGACGATATCGCAATGGACTGTCATAGCCATCTGCTTGCCTCAACCTGATTAGCGCCCCTTGCGGAGCGCCGGGATTACAGTTTCTTGGCTTTCTCGATCGCTTCGTCGATGCTGCCGACCATGTAGAACGCTTGTTCTGGCAGGTGGTCGTAGTCACCTTTGAGGATGCCGCTGAAGCCAGCGATGGTGTCTTTCAGGGAAACGTACTTGCCTGGCGAACCGGTGAAGACCTCGGCCACGAAGAACGGCTGCGACAGGAAGCGCTGGATCTTACGAGCGCGCGCTACCAGTTGCTTGTCGGTCTCGGACAGTTCGTCCATACCCAGGATCGCAATGATGTCTTTCAGCTCTTTGTAGCGCTGCAGAACATACTGAACCTGACGGGCAGTTTCGTAGTGCTCGGTACCGATCACGTTCGGGTCCAGCTGGCGCGAAGTCGAGTCCAGTGGGTCGACCGCTGGGTAGATACCCAGGGAGGCGATGTCACGGGACAGAACGACGGTGGCGTCCAAGTGGGCGAAGGTGGTCGCTGGCGACGGGTCGGTCAAGTCATCCGCAGGCACGTAAACGGCCTGGATGGAGGTGATCGAACCTTCCTTGGTCGAAGTGATACGCTCTTGCAGAACGCCCATCTCTTCGGCCAGGGTCGGCTGGTAACCTACTGCCGAAGGCATACGGCCCAGCAGTGCGGATACTTCGGTACCGGCCAAGGTGTAACGATAGATGTTGTCGACGAACAGCAGAACGTCGTTACCTTCGTCACGGAATTTCTCAGCCATGGTCAGGCCAGTCAGCGCAACGCGCAGACGGTTTCCTGGTGGCTCGTTCATCTGACCGTAGACCAGCGCTACTTTGTCGAGAACGTTGGAGTCCTTCATCTCGTGGTAGAAGTCGTTACCCTCACGAGTACGCTCACCCACACCGGCGAACACGGAATAACCGCTGTGCTCGATGGCGATGTTACGGATCAGCTCCATCATGTTCACGGTCTTGCCGACACCGGCACCACCGAACAGACCGACTTTACCACCCTTGGCGAACGGGCAAACCAGGTCGATAACCTTGATGCCGGTTTCCAGCAGGTCGTTGCCGCCTGCCTGGTCAGCGAACGAAGGCGCCTTCTGGTGGATACCACGACGCTCTTCTTCACCGATCGGGCCGGCTTCGTCGATTGGGTTACCCAGGACGTCCATGATGCGGCCCAGGGTAGCCTTGCCGACAGGAACGGAAATGGCCGCGCCGGTATCGACGACGTCCAGACCGCGCTTCAGACCTTCGGTCGAGCCCATCGCAATGGTACGAACCACGCCGTCGCCCAGCTGCTGCTGAACTTCCAGGGTGGTTTCCGCGCCTTGTACTTTCAGCGCGTTGTAAACACTCGGCACGACGTCACGTGGGAATTCCACGTCGATGACGGCGCCGATGATTTGAACGATACGTCCGCTACTCATAGCTGGATCCTCTGAATTTTTGAACCGTTAAACCGCGGCAGCGCCGCCGACGATTTCCGAGATCTCCTGGGTGATCGCAGCCTGACGCGCCTTGTTGTAGATCAGCTGGAGTTCGCTGATCAGGTCACCGGCGTTGTCTGTGGCGTTCTTCATGGCGATCATCCGGGCTGCTTGTTCAGCAGCATTGTTCTCGACCACCGCCTGGTACACCTGCGACTCCACGTAACGCACCATCAAGCCGTCCAGCAGCTCTTTTGCGTCGGGTTCGTACAGGTAGTCCCAGTGATGCTTGAGTTCCTGATCCGGGGTTGCCACCAACGGTACCAATTGCTCGACCGTCGGCTTTTGGGTCATGGTGTTGATGAACTTGTTCGAAACCACCGAAAGGCGATCGATACGACCATCGAGGTAGGCGTCCAGCATGACCTTGACGGAGCCGATCAAGTCATTGATCGATGGCTCTTCGCCCAGGTGGCTGATCGCGGCTACTACGTTGCCGCCAAAGATACGGAAGAAAGTCGCACCCTTGCTGCCGATCACGCACAGGTCGATTTCCACGCCCTGTTCGCGGTTTTCGTTCATGTCCTTGACCAAGGCCTTGAACAGGTTGGTATTCAAGCCACCGCACAGACCACGGTCACTGCTCACCACGATATAACCGGCGCGCTTTACAGGGCGCTCGATCATGAACGGGTGGCGGTATTCCGGGTTGGCGTTGGCCAGATGACCGATCACCTGGCGGATACGCTCCGCATAAGGACGGCTAGCAGCCATGCGCTGTTGTGCCTTGCGCATTTTGCTGACCGCCACTTTTTCCATGGCGCTGGTAATTTTTTGCGTGCTTTTGATGCTCGCAATCTTACTG
This sequence comes from Pseudomonas sp. I3-I5, assembly GCF_022699445.1. Taxonomy (NCBI): domain Bacteria; kingdom Pseudomonadati; phylum Pseudomonadota; class Gammaproteobacteria; order Pseudomonadales; family Pseudomonadaceae; genus Pseudomonas; species Pseudomonas sp. I3-I5. The sequence continues at coordinate 4,663,469 of NZ_CP093940.1, forward strand.
CGAATCTCTTTTGCGCCTGCCATGTATCACCTATCAGGTTAGCAAGCGGGGGCCTGGGCCCCCGCTGCGGCTTACCAGGTCTGGGTGGCCTTGAACTTCTCGATACCGGCTTTCATGCCTGCGTCGATTTCGTCGTTGAAGTCACCCTTCACGTTGATCTTCGCCATCAGTTCGGCGTGATCACGGTGGAAGAAGGCGATCAGTGCTTGCTCGAAGCTGCCGACCTTGGAGACTTCTACGTCGGTCAGGAAGCCACGCTCAGCGGCGTACAGCGACAGGGCCATGTCCGCGATGGACATCGGCGCGTACTGCTTCTGCTTCATCAGCTCGGTAACGCGCTGACCATGCTCCAGCTGCTTGCGGGTCGCTTCGTCCAGATCGGACGCGAACTGGGCGAATGCCGCCAGTTCACGGTACTGAGCCAGTGCGGTACGAATACCCCCGGACAGCTTCTTGATGATCTTGGTCTGAGCGGCACCACCTACACGCGATACCGAAACACCGGCGTTCACTGCAGGGCGGATGCCCGAGTTGAACATGGCCGATTCCAGGAAGATCTGACCGTCGGTGATGGAAATCACGTTGGTCGGAACGAACGCCGAAACGTCGCCAGCCTGGGTTTCGATGATCGGCAGAGCGGTCAGGGAACCGGTCTTGCCAGTGACTGCGCCATTGGTGAACTTCTCGACGTATTCTTCCGAAACGCGCGATGCACGCTCCAGCAGACGGGAGTGGAGATAGAACACGTCGCCTGGGTACGCTTCACGTCCTGGTGGACGACGCAGCAGCAGGGAGATCTGACGGTACGCAACAGCCTGCTTGGACAGGTCATCGTAGACGATCAGGGCGTCTTCACCGCGGTCACGGAAGTACTCGCCCATGGTGCAGCCGGAGTACGGCGCCAGGAACTGCAGTGCAGCCGATTCCGAGGCGCTGGCGGCAACAACGATGGTGTTGGCCAGGGCACCGGCTTCTTCGAGCTTGCGCACGACGTTGGCGATGGTCGACTGCTTCTGGCCAACGGCCACGTATACGCAGAAGATACCGCTGTTTTTCTGGTTGATGATCGCATCGACCGCCATGGCAGTCTTACCGATCTGACGGTCACCAATGATCAGCTCACGCTGGCCACGGCCAACCGGGATCATGGCGTCGACCGACTTGTAGCCAGTCTGTACAGGCTGGTCTACCGACTTACGCCAGATCACGCCTGGAGCAACTTTCTCGACCGCGTCGGTCTCGGTGTTGTTCAGCGGACCTTTGCCGTCGATCGGGTTACCCAGTGCGTCCACGACGCGACCCAGCAGTTCCTTACCAACCGGAACTTCCAGGATGCGACCGGTGCACTTGGCGCTCATGCCCTCGGCGAGGGAGGTGTACGCACCCAGTACCACCGCACCTACGGAGTCTTGCTCCAGGTTCAGTGCCATACCGTATACGCCGCCCGGGAACTCGATCATTTCGCCGTACATAGCGTCGGCCAGACCGTGGATCCGTACGATACCGTCGGAAACGCTTACGACGGTACCTTCGTTACGGGCTTGGGAGCCGACATCGAGCTTCTCGATGCGACCCTTGATGATTTCACTAATTTCGGAAGGATTGAGTTGCTGCATTGCTCTGCTGCCCCTTCAAACTCAAGATTTCAATGCTTCGGCCAGTTTCGCGATTTTGCCGCGAACAGAGCCATCGATTACCAGGTCGCCGGCGCGGATGACGACGCCGCCGATCAGGCTGGCATCCTCCGACGCGTGCAGGCGCACTTCCCGGCTGAGCCGTGCACTGAGAACCTTGGCGAGTTTGTCTTGCTGTTCTTGGTTCAACGCAAAAGCACTGGTGACTTCCACGTCCACGGATTTCTCTTGTTCTGCCTTGTACAGGTCGAACAGAGCGGCAATCTCCGGCAGAAGCAGGAGACGGTCGTTTTCCGCGGCAACATGAATGAAATTCTGTGCCGATGCATCGAACTTGTCACCGCAAACGTCAATGAATGCGGCGGCCTTTTCTGCGCTTGTCAGTCGCGGGGCCTTGAGCAGGCGCTGCATGGTGTCGTCTTCGGACACTGCAGCAGCCAGGCCGAGCATGGCTGACCAATTGGCCAGTTGCTGATGGGCCTGGGCATGCTCAAAGGCAGCCTTAGCGTAAGGTCGGGCCAACGTGGTCAGTTCTGCCATGATCGCCCTCGCTTAAATTTCAGCGGCCAGTTTGTTAACCAGCTCTGCATGCGCGTTTTGATCGATTGTGGCGCCAAGGATCTTTTCAGCACCGCCAACAGCCAGGGCACCCACTTGGGCACGCAGGGCGTCTTTGACGCTGTTCAGTTCCTGTTCGATCTCGGCCTGAGCCTGAGCCTTCACACGGTCAGCTTCGACACGAGCCTGTTCACGGGCTTCGTCTACAAGCTGAGCAGCGCGTTTCTTGCTTTGCTCAATGATTTCAGCTGCCTGTGCCTTTGCTTCACGCAGTTGCTGACCCACTTTTTCTTGGGCCAGCTCCAGGTCGCGAGCTGCGCGGTTGGCAGCGTCCAAGCCGTCTGCAATCTTCTTCTGACGCTCTTGCAGAGCAGTGATGACCGGAGGCCATACGTACTTCATGCAGAAGAGTACAAAAATCAGAAAAGCAACGGATTGGCCAATCAGGGTTGCATTAATGTTCACGCCAACACCTCGCTCGGTCTTTGTCCATCACACCAATCAACTCGTCGAAACGAGTGATTAGCCGGCGATTTGACCAACGAAGGGATTCGCGAAGGTGAAGAACAGAGCGATACCAACACCGATCATGGTGACGGCGTCGAGCAGACCGGCAACGATGAACATTTTGACCTGCAGCATCGGAACCATCTCAGGCTGACGAGCAGCGCCTTCCAGGAATTTGCCGCCCAGCAGGCCGAAACCAATGGCGGTACCCAGAGCACCCAGGCCGATCAGCAGAGCAACAGCGATAGCGGTCAGACCAACTACAGTTTCCATCTTTCCTCCCGACTTTTACGTCGTATTGGTTAGGTTTTTTAGTTTGAAGCGGTAAAACGAATCGTTTGGTACAGCATGCCCTTGCGGACTTTTTAAGCCCTCCCCCCAAACGAGCGGGGAAGGCTATCAGACACGCCAGGCGGTCTTAATGGTTATCTTCGTGAGCCATCGACAGGTAGACGATGGTAAGCATCATGAAGATGAAGGCTTGCAGGGTGATGATCAGGATGTGGAACACAGCCCACGCCCATTGCAGCACGATACCCAGGCCGCTGAGCCACAGGATGCCGGCGCCGAACATCACGGCAATCAGGATGAACACCAGTTCGCCGGCGTACATGTTGCCGAACAGACGCAGTGCCAGCGAGATCGGCTTGGCGATCAGGGTCACGAATTCCAGCAGGAAGTTGACCGGGATCAGCAGGATCTGCAGGAAGATGTTCTTGCTGCCGAACGGGTGCAGGGTCAGCTCACCGATGAAGCCACCCAGGCCCTTGACCTTGATGCTGTAGAAGATGATCAGCGCAAACACGCAGAAAGCCATGGCCAGGGTCGCGTTCGGGTCGGTGGTCGACACGGCGCGGAACGGAATGTGCGGATCACCCGAGATCAGGATGGCCAGCTGAGGAATCCAGTCGACCGGTACCAGGTCGATGGCGTTCATCAGGAATACCCAGACGAAGATGGTCAGCGCCAGCGGCGCGATCACCGGGCTACGGCCGTGGAAGGAGTCCTTCACGCTGCCGTTGACGAAGTCCACCAGCACTTCGACGAAGTTCTGCAGGCCGCTCGGTTGACCGGAAGTCGCCTTCTTGGCCGCCATGCGGAAGATGAACAGGAAGATCAGACCCAGTGCGACGGACCAACCCAGGGTATCCACGTGGAATGCCCAGAAGCCCATAGCCTTGGCTTCTGCAGCCGAATGGGCGAAGCCCCAGCTGCCGTCTGGTAGTTGACCGTAAGTCAGGTTCTGCAAGTGGTGCTGGATATAGCCCGAAGCGGTTTCTGCTGCCATGGTTGCCTCAAACGCCCTAAGGTCTCGAAAGTCTTTTATTCATCAGCAGGGGCGCGAACCAGCTGACCAAAAGGGTCAACACGAAGACGCCGAATACTGCCAGCGGCGCCAGTGGCTTCACTCCTGCGAAGGTCAGTGCGAAGAGCACTGCCGTCAAAATCATCTTGCCTGCCTCGCCAGCGTAGAACGACTTGACGATGGCCTGCGCCGCCCGAGCTCCGCTAAAGCGAAAAGCCTTCCAGGCGAAATAAACATTGGGCAGCCAGGCAATCAGGCCTCCGCAGAGCCCTGAATATCCGCTGACCGTCCCAGCCAACTGCCACAACACCAAGGTTGCCAGCAGCAGCACGACGAATTGCGTCAGCAATACCGGAAAAACCGCCCAGCGATGGAAAGGCAACCGGTTTGGCGTGCGGATTTCCATCACAACTGCTCCCCGTGAATCGGCCCGCCAGTCAGCGATGACTTGGCATAATTTGTGCCGACAAAATGCGCGCAGAGTATAGGGGTGGATTAACCCCTATTCAACTATTCGTAGTGATTTCCGATTGCGCGCTACAACAGGAATTGTTTCAGCGAATGTGTGCGAGTACGCCCTGCAACTCATCGAGCGAGTTGTAGCGAATGACCAGTTGGCCCTTGCCTTTGGTGCCGTGGCGAATCTGTACAGCCGAGCCCAAACGCTCTGCAAGCCGCTGTTCCAGGCGTGCAATGTCCGGATCAGGTTTGCCGGGTTCAACCGGATCAGGCTTGTCGCTCAGCCACTGACGCACCAGTGCCTCGGTCTGACGTACGGTCAGCCCACGTGCGACAACATGACGCGCCCCTTCCTCCTGGCGATTCTCCTCCAGGCCTAGCAAAGCCCGTGCGTGACCCATTTCCAGGTCTCCATGGGCGAGCATGGTCTTGATCGCCTCCGGCAACGTGATCAACCGCAACAGGTTGGCCACGGTCACCCGTGACTTGCCTACCGCATCGGCCACTTGCTGCTGGGTCAGCTCGAACTCCTGCTGCAACCGCTGCAAGGCCAGCGCCTCTTCCAGAGGGTTCAAGTCCTCGCGCTGGATGTTCTCGATAAGGGCCATGGCAATGGCCGCTTCGTCAGGGACCTCGCGGACCATGGCCGGAATGGTGTCCAGCCCAGCTTGCTGAGTCGCGCGCCAGCGCCGCTCACCGGCGATGATCTCATAGCGCTCATCGCCAACCGGCCGCACCACGATCGGTTGCATCACGCCATGGCTGCGGATCGAGTGTGCCAGTTCTTCGAGCGCCTGCGGGTCCATGTCGCGACGCGGCTGGTACTTGCCCCGTTGAATCAGCTCGACGGGCAGGTGCTGAAGCTCCTTCAGGTCGATCTTTACAGCCTGCTCTTCGAGCGCGCTCACGGTTGGACCGCTGAGCAGCGCATCCAATCCACGTCCGAGACCCCGTTTCTTGACGGCCATGCGGATTCCTTAAGTTGCTTGTGCAGTGCGGGACTGGCGGCGTTGACGACGGACCAATTCTCCCGCCAGGGCGAGGTAGGCCTGTGCGCCGCGCGATTGCTTGTCGTAGGCCAATGCCGGCATACCGAAGCTGGGTGCTTCGGCCAGGCGGATGTTTCGAGGAATGACGGTGTCGTACAACTGCGAACCGAAGTGCTCCTTGAGCTGCGCCGATACATCGTTGTTCAGGCTCAGCCGCGGATCATACATGGTTCGCAGCAACCCCTCGATCTTGAGCGCGGGGTTCAACTTGGCGGCAATGCGCTTGATGTTGTCCACAAGGTCGCTCAGCCCTTCCAGCGCGTAGTACTCGCACTGCATGGGAATGATCACGCCATCGGAAGCCACCAGGGCATTGAGCGTCAGCATCGACAGTGAAGGCGGGCAGTCGATGAGGATGAAATCGTAATTGTCGCGAATGGGCGCCAGCGCATTGCGCAGGCGGCTTTCCTTGACCTGCATCTCCAGCAGCACCACTTCGGCAGCGGTCAGGTCCCGGTTGGCCGGCAACAGCTGGAACCCGCCATGCTCGGAAAAGTGCATGGCCTGGGCCAGGTCACACTCTCCGATAAGCAGGTCGTACACAGAGTGCTCGAGCTCGTGCTTGTCCACGCCGCTGCCCATGGTGGCATTGCCCTGCGGATCGAGGTCGATCAGCAGCACACGGCGCTTGGTCGCCACCAGCGAGGCAGCGAGATTGATACAGGTGGTGGTCTTGCCCACACCACCTTTCTGGTTCGCGATTGCGAATACCTTAGCCATTGATGCGTCTGTTCCCAATCAAGCCTTGCGGCGCAGTATCAGCAGATGACGTTGGCCCTGGCAACCCGGAACGGTCAGGGCCTGCTCGCTTTCCACTGTGAAGTCTGCGGGCAATGCTACCAGTTCATCGGCAGGATGCAGCCCCTTCATTGCAAGCCACTGCGTCCCGGTGTCGCCCAGGTGGCGGGTCCAGTTGGTGAAATTCTCCATGCTGCTGAAAGCGCGGGAGATGATGCCGTCGAACGGCTGGGCCGGCGTGTACCCCTCGACCCTGCTGTGGATAACCGTGAGGTTGTCCAGCTTGAGTTCCATTTTCACCTGGGTCAGAAAGCGCGTCTTCTTGCCGTTGGCATCCAGCACGGTGATTCGTTTTTCGGGATGCAGGATAGCCATGGGCACACCGGGCATGCCTCCGCCGCTGCCAACATCCAGCCAGTTGCTGCGCTCGCTGTGGATAAACGGCATCACGCTGAGGCTGTCGAGCAGGTGACGCGAAACCATTTCGTCCGGATCCCGGACGGCGGTGAGGTTGTAGGCCTTGTTCCATTTGATCAACAGGGCCAGGTAGCCCAGCAGTTTTTCATGGTGTTCAAGGCTCAGGGGCACCCCCAACTGGCGGGCACCTGTGGACAACTCTTCGGCATGTTGCGAGGTAACCAGGGAACTCAAACGCTTTGCTCCAGCTCGCGGCCTGCGCCGCGTTTCTTCAGGTGAATGAGCAACAGGGAAATGGCCGCCGGCGTAACGCCCGGAATGCGCGAGGCTTGCCCCAGGGTTTCGGGACGGGTCTGGCTGAGTTTCCCCTGAATCTCCTTGGACAGCCCCGAAATCGTGGCGTACTCGATATCCACAGGCAGGCGCGTGTCCTCACTGGCTCGAAGGCGAGCAATTTCGTCCTGCTGACGGTCGATGTAGCCCGCATATTTGGTACGAATCTCGACCTGCTCGGCAACCTGTGGGTCGATCGACTCGCCGCCGGTAGCCGCCATAAGCCCTGCGTAGTCGATTTCAGGCCGCGCCAACAGGTTCAGCAGGCTGTACTCGTGGCTCAGTGGCGTACCGAACTTGTCCACAACGGCTTGGCCTAGCTCGGTGTTGGGTCTTATCCAGGTCGATTTCAGCCGCTGCTCTTCTTTTTCGATTCCGTCGCGCTTGGTGCAGAAGGCGTCCCAGCGCTCGTCGTCTATCAACCCCAGCGCTCGCCCTTTTTCAGTCAGACGCAGGTCAGCGTTGTCCTCGCGCAGGATCAACCGGTATTCGGCACGGGATGTGAACATCCGATACGGTTCTTGAGTACCCAAGGTGATCAGGTCATCGACCAGCACGCCGATATAGGCTTCATCGCGCCGCGGGCACCAGGTCTCGCGCCCCTGGGCGCGCAGTGCGGCGTTGGTCCCGGCCAACAGGCCTTGCGCACCGGCTTCTTCGTAACCGGTGGTGCCGTTGATCTGGCCAGCGAAGAAAAGCCCACCAATGACTTTGGTTTCAAGGCTGTACTTCAGGTCACGCGGATCGAAGTAGTCATATTCGATGGCATAGCCTGGGCGCACGATATGCGCGTTTTCCATGCCGCGGATCGAGCGCACCAACTCCAGCTGCACATCGAAGGGCAGCGACGTGGAGATGCCGTTGGGGTAGAGCTCATGGGTGGTCAGGCCTTCAGGCTCGATGAATACCTGATGGCTTTCCTTGTCCGCAAAGCGGTGGATCTTGTCTTCGATCGACGGGCAGTAACGTGGCCCTACCCCTTCGATGACGCCCGAGTACATGGGCGAGCGGTCAAGGTTCGAAGCGATGATGTCATGTGTGCGGGCGTTGGTGTGAGTGATGTAGCAGCTCACCTGGCGCGGATGCATGCCGGCATTGCCCATGAACGACATCACCGGGATGGGCGTGTCGCCGGGCTGCTCGGTCATGACCGAGAAATCAACGGAGCGACCGTCGATGCGAGGCGGCGTACCTGTCTTCAGACGGCCAACGCGTAGCGGCAATTCACGCATGCGATGCGCCAACGCGATGGAAGGCGGATCACCTGCGCGTCCACCCGAGTGGTTCTGCATGCCGATATGGATCAAACCGCCCAGGAAGGTGCCGGTGGTGAGCACGACAGAGTTTGCAAAGAACCGCAGCCCCATCTGGGTGACCACGCCTTTGACTTCATCCTGTTCAACGATCAGGTCGTCACACGATTGCTGAAATATCCACAGGTTGGGCTGGTTTTCCAACATCTCACGCACCACCGCCTTGTAGATGGCGCGGTCAGCCTGCGCACGCGTGGCGCGAACGGCTGGGCCTTTGCGGTTGTTCAACACGCGAAACTGAATACCACTCTTGTCGGTGGCCAGCGCCATGGCGCCGCCCAAGGCATCGATTTCCTTGACCAGATGGCTCTTGCCGATGCCACCAATGGCAGGGTTGCAACTCATGTGCCCGAGGGTTTCCACGTTGTGGGTCAGCAGCAGGGTTTTCACACCCATGCGTGCAGACGCAAGCGCAGCCTCGGTACCGGCATGGCCGCCGCCGATGACGATCACTTCAAAACGGGAAGGGAAATCCACCACGCACCTCGTGCCTGTTGTGCAAATAGAAAAAGGTAAGCCGACAAGTATAGGGACATCACCCCCCTCATTGAAACCGTCTGAGCAAATTTTGATCAGGCTGTGGATGAATGGCATACAACAGAAATCAAGAAGAGAGATTTATAAAAGCTTTGTTTTTATGTTTATTCTTATGCACAGCACTATCTGTGGATAACGCTCTGAAGGCCATGTAGCACGTGCTGTACAGAGATCCTGAACCCTGTGGCTTACCCCCTCTGAGCGCTTGGGATAACGAGGAATAGCCTGTGGATTAAAGTGATGGTTACCCACAGGGCCATTTATCCTCAAGAAAAAGTGCCGCTTATCAACGGAGCTTAGCGAGGGTTTTCCACAGGGCTTAGCGGGTGCCGTTCTTAGGTTATGCCTTGCTGGAGGCTTTGTTCGGGCCAAAAAAAACCGCCTCAAAGAGGCGGTTGGCTGATGTGGGACCTGGCTTGTCTGTTACTTGCCGATGCAAAAACTCGAGAAAATCCGTCCCAACAAGTCATCGGAACTGAAGGCTCCGGTGATTTCCCCAAGCACCTGTTGTGCCTGCCGCAGGTCCTCTGCCAGTAACTCACCTGCACCGGCAAGGGTCAGCTGCGCACGGCCATGCTCCAGGTGCTCACTGGCCTGGCGCAAGGCATCCAGATGCCGTCTACGGGCGCTGAAACCACTTTCGGCGGTCTGTTCATAGCCCATGCAGGCCTTGAGATGGTCGCGCAACAGCTGCAGCCCTCCCCCCTCTCCTTTGGCGCTCAGCGTGATGGTGGCTTGTCCATCTTCGCCCTGGTGCAGCGCGACAGGCTCCCCGCTCAGATCCGCTTTGTTGCGTATGAGGGTTACCCGTGCCGGATCCGGGCGCTGGTCCAGAAACTCGGGCCACAGGGCGAAGGGATCGCCGGCTTCAGGGGCCGTGGAGTCCACAACCAGCAATATCCGGTCTGCCTCACTTATCGCCCGTAGCGCGCGCTCCACACCGATCTTTTCCACATGATCATCTGTCGAACGTAGCCCGGCTGTGTCCACCACGTGAAGCGGCATACCGTCGATGTGGATATGTTCGCGCAGGGTATCCCGGGTCGTGCCGGCGATGTCCGTCACGATCGCCGCTTCACGCCCCGCCAGCTGGTTGAGCAGGCTCGACTTGCCTGCATTGGGGCGGCCAGCGATGACCACTGTCATGCCATCGCGCAGCAATGCACCTTGGCCTGCCTCACGCAGTACTGTGGATAAATGATCCCTTACGGCATCGAGCATCGACAGCACATGGCCATCGGCTAGAAAGTCGATTTCCTCCTCGGGAAAATCAATGGCGGCCTCAACGTAGATGCGCAGCGCGATCAACGCTTCGGTAAGGCTGTGGACATGTCTGGAGAATTCGCCCTGCAGCGATCGCAGTGCGTTTCGCGCTGCCTGGCTGGAGCTGGCTTCGATCAAGTCGGCGATGGCCTCAGCTTGAGCCAGGTCGAGCTTGTCATTGAGAAATGCCCGCTCGCTGAACTCACCCGGCCTGGCCAGGCGACAACCCAGTTGTACACAGCGCTGTAGCAGCATATCCAGAACGACGGGGCCGCCATGGCCTTGCAGCTCGAGTACATCTTCACCGGTGAATGAGTGGGGCCCCGGAAAGAACAGCGCGATACCTTCATCCAGTACCACCCCCTCCTCGTCTCGAAACGGCCCGTAATGAGCATGACGCGGCTGCAGGCTGCGACCGGTTATCCACTGGCCCGCCTTGGCAGCCAGTGGCCCTGACAACCTTACGATGCCTACACCGCCGCGGCCTTGGGCAGTTGCGATGGCGGCAATGGTTTCACGCACAGTATTCATGCTGGGGGAGCCTCTACGACAAAAACGACAGATAGCAAAAACGCCCCACGAAGGGGCGTTTTATTCACAAGCTAGCGTAGCAGCCCGTCAGGCAGCCGCTTTCTTGTTGGCAGCCTCGATGCTGCGTGTGATGTACCACTGCTGTGTGATGGACAGGCAGTTGTTCACAACCCAGTACAGCACCAGACCGGCTGGGAACCACAGGAAGAAGAAGGTGAAGATGATCGGCATCATTTTCATCACCTTGGCCTGCATCGGATCCGGCGGGGTCGGGTTCAGGCGCTGCTGGATGAACATGGTGGCGCCCATGATGATCGGCAGGATGAAGAACGGATCCTTGATAGACAGGTCGGTAATCCACAGCATCCAAGGTGCCTGACGCATCTCGACGCTTTCCAGCAGTACCCAGTAAAGGGCCAGGAATACTGGCATCTGAACCAGGATCGGCAAGCAACCGCCCAGCGGGTTGATCTTCTCTTTCTTGTACAGCTCCATCATCGCCTGGGACATCTTCTGGCGATCATCGCCGAAGCGTTCCTTGAGCGCTGCGAGCTTGGGCGAGACCGCACGCATACGTGCCATGGAACGGTAGCTGGCAGCGGACAGCGGGAAGAACAGGCCCTTGATGAGCATGGTCAGCACGATGATCGACCAGCCCCAATTACCCAGCAGGCTGTGGATATGTTGCAGGAGCCAGAAGATCGGCTGGGCGATGAACCACAGGAAGCCGTAGTCGACGGTCAGTTCCAGGCCTGGGGACAACTCCTTGAGCTTGGACTGGATCTTGGGACCGGCATACAGCATGGCGCTGGTTTCAGCCTTGCCCCCAGCAGGCACGCTGATAGCCGGGCCGGTGTAGCCGATGATGTAATTACCCTGGCTGTCCTTGCGGGTTTGCACCACGTTGTTGTCGGACTTGGCCGGGATCCATGCGGTCACGAAGTAGTGCTGAAGCCATGCTACCCAGCCGCCGGACACATTTTCTTTCAAACTACCTTTGTCGATGTCCTTCATCGAGACCTTTTTGTAAGGCTCTGAAGGTGTCCACAAGGCCGCACCCAAGTAGGTCGCGGTACCAGTGGCAGTGCTCGACGATGGATCGGAACTGGCATCGCGCTTGAGCTGGGCGAACATGTTGCCGCTCCAAGCCTGGCTGCTCTGGTTGTCGATCAGGTAGCTGACGTTCAGGTCATATTCGCCGCGCTTGAAGCTGAAGCGCTTGATGTAGTTGACCCCGTTGTCGCTGAACTTCAGGTCCACCACCAACTGGTCCTGACCATCGGCCAACTGATAACGCTTTTGATCAGCAGCGTAGAGGGGGCGACCGGTCGAGCGGGCATCTGGACCGTTGGCACCAGTCAAGCCGCTTTGCGCGAGATAGACGCGCTCCCCACCGTTGTCGAACAGTTGGAACGGAATGTCCGGATGGTCCTGACGGCGTGGATACTGCGGCAGGTTCAACTGGACGACGTCACCACCTACCGGATCGATAGCCAGGTCCAGCACATCGGTCTTGACCCGGATCAGGTCCTTGCTGACAGCCACGGGTGCCTGATCGGCGGTGTGGGTTTCAGCAGTGGCGCTTGGCACATCGGCGCTGGCACCCGTACCGGAATCACCGGCAGGTACGCCATCGGGCAAACCAGGGTTGGTCGTGCTGGCAGCAGTATTCTGAGTCGGCAGGGCAGCCTGGCCGTAGTCCTGGTTCCATTTAAGGACCATGACGTAGGACACGATTGCCAGGGCGACGATCAGGATCGTGCGTTTAATATCCATGATTACTCGGCTATCGAAGAAGTTCGGGAGGAAGGAGCGGGTGGAACGGGGTCGAAACCGCCGTCGTTCCACGGATGACAACGCCCCAGGCGACGAACGGCTAGCCATCCACCACGCCAGAGGCCGTGGTTTTCGATGGCTTCGTAGGCGTAACAAGAGCAACTGGGGTAGAAACGGCAGTGGCTGGCCATCAGAGGACTAATGGCATAACGGTAAAACTGGATCGGAACGAGTGCCAGTTTACGCATCTTGGCTGCTTACCCCTGCGCGATCGGCGGAGACTGCTGGTGCCGGTCGGCTACGCGCCAGGCGCTTCCAGAGTTTGCCGAAGTGTTGGTGCAATTCCGGGTTTTCTATCTCACCCAATCCCTTGCGCGCGACGATCACGATATCCAATCCGGCAAGTGAATGCTGGTTCAGACGAAAGGAATCGCGCATCAAGCGCTTGAGGCGGTTGCGTTGAACGGCGAGCTTGACGCTTTTCTTGCCAATCACCAGGCCAAGGCGCGGGTGATCCAGACCGTTCTCGCGAGCAAGGATCAGCAGGTTTTTCCCTGGAACCTTGCCGGTTGGGGAGTCGAAGACCGCTTTGAAATGCCGGGGTGTAAGCAGTCGCTTTTCCCGACTGAAGTCCTGACTCACCACCTGTGCCGAAAAATCAAATGGCCAGACGCTTACGGCCTTTGGCACGACGACGCGACAGAACAGCGCGGCCGTTCTTAGTAGCCATACGGGCACGGAAACCGTGAGTGCGCGCGCGCTTGATGGTGCTTGGTTGGAAAGTACGTTTCATGGCGTGTTACCTGGGTTTGTCGACGACGGGCCGGGATGGCCCCCTTTTAAGAGACCGGCGATTCTAGAGAAAGCAAGCCCATAGGTCAATTTCCAACCAACCTTTCCTTTAGGTGTGGGATGAACGGGCGTAAGGGTTGGCTAGCGGCCCTGACACCTCCATGAGGCTGGGCAGGACACCACTGCTCAACATGAAAAATAAGAAAGACATATAAAAAGCTTCTCTAAAGATCTTAATACTCTTAAGTGGATAACTTTCTGTGGATAACGTGCTGAAGGCCTCATAGCCAGGGCTTCGCAGCATTTTTAAACCCTGTTCGGAAGCCGTGCTGCAACTGTTCTAGAGCTGAATTTAAGCTGTGCATAAAAGGGCTATTTATACACAGGCAGGTTATACACAGGTCGATTCACTGGGTTGTGCATAGCCCTCATGGCTAGTTATCCACAGGGTTTATGCACAGCGTATAAGTGGTGTTTCGGTCATTGAACGACAGTTTTGCCATACATGCCGGCGTGTCCGCATGTGGATAACTGAGCGCGTGCCCGGTACAATGGCCGTTTGTTTCAGCCTTCGTGGCTTTCAAGCTCAGGGGATATCCGTGTCAGTGGAACTTTGGCAGCAGTGCGTGGAGCTTCTGCGCGATGAACTGCCTGCCCAGCAATTCAACACCTGGATCCGTCCGTTACAGGTCGAAGCCGAAGGCGACGAGTTGCGCGTCTATGCGCCTAACCGTTTCGTTCTCGATTGGGTCAATGAAAAGTACCTGGGGCGTTTGCTTGAGCTTTTGGGAGAAAAAGGCACGGGCATCGCCCCTGCGTTGTCGCTGCTGATCGGCAGCCGGCGCAGCTCTGCCCCCCGTGCGGCACCTAATGCCCCAGTGAGCGCGGCTGTGGCAGCCTCTCTGGTGCAAACGACGCCCAAGGCCCCCTCCATCACGCCGTCCGAGCCCGCTCCAGTGGCCTCGTCCGACCCCGCGCCTGCAAACGCCAATGACGTGGCCGAGCCTTCTTCGAGGGATAGCTTCGATGCCATGGCCGAACCTGCTCAGGCCCCCGCGGGTAGGACAGAGCAGCGGACGGTGCAGGTGGAAGGTGCTCTCAAGCACACCAGCTACCTGAACCGCACGTTCACGTTCGACACATTTGTAGAAGGCAAGTCGAACCAGCTGGCCCGTGCCGCCGCCTGGCAGGTTGCCGACAACCCCAAGCATGGTTATAACCCCCTGTTTCTCTATGGCGGTGTGGGCTTGGGTAAAACCCACCTTATGCATGCCGTGGGTAACCACCTGCTTAGAAAGAACCCGAATGCCAAGGTGGTGTATCTGCATTCCGAGCGCTTCGTCGCCGATATGGTCAAGGCACTTCAGCTCAATGCAATCAACGAGTTCAAGCGCTTCTACCGTTCGGTCGATGCGCTGCTCATCGATGACATTCAGTTCTTTGCGCGCAAGGAGCGTTCACAGGAAGAGTTTTTCCACACCTTCAACGCACTGCTCGAAGGTGGCCAGCAGGTGATCCTCACCTCCGATCGATATCCCAAGGAAATCGAAGGGCTCGAGGAACGTTTGAAATCGCGCTTTGGCTGGGGCCTCACGGTTGCCGTGGAGCCGCCGGAACTGGAAACGCGCGTCGCGATCCTGATGAAGAAGGCCGATCAGGCCAAGGTGGAACTGCCGCACGATGCGGCCTTCTTCATCGCTCAGCGTATTCGGTCGAACGTGCGTGAGCTGGAGGGCGCCCTGAAGCGCGTGATCGCCCATTCGCACTTCATGGGGCGCGACATCACCATCGAGTTGATCCGCGAATCCCTGAAGGACCTTCTGGCACTGCAAGACAAGCTGGTGAGTGTGGATAACATCCAGCGTACGGTGGCCGAGTACTACAAGATCAAGATCTCCGATCTGTTGTCCAAACGCCGGTCCCGTTCGGTAGCTCGTCCACGTCAGGTGGCGATGGCGCTCTCCAAGGAGCTGACCAACCACAGCTTGCCAGAAATCGGCGACATGTTTGGTGGGCGCGACCACACGACCGTGCTGCATGCCTGCCGAAAGATCAATGAACTGAAAGAATCCGACGCGGATATCCGCGAGGACTACAAGAACCTGCTGCGCACGCTGACGACCTGAGGGCCGTCAGCGCAGCCATATGAAGGCAAGGGACTAGACCATGCATTTCACGATTCAACGCGAAGCCTTGCTCAAACCTCTGCAACTGGTGGCAGGTGTCGTCGAGCGCCGGCAGACGTTGCCGGTGCTTTCAAATGTGTTGCTGGTCGTTCAAGGCCAGCAACTGTCGCTGACCGGTACCGACCTTGAGGTTGAACTGGTGGGCCGCGTGCAACTGGAAGAACCTGCCGAGCCTGGCGAGATCACTGTCCCAGCACGCAAGCTGATGGACATCTGCAAAAGCCTGCCCAGTGACGTGCTGATCGACATCAAGCTCGATGAGCAAAAACTGCTGGTCAAGGCCGGGCGTAGCCGCTTCACACTGTCGACGTTGCCTGCCAATGATTTCCCGACCGTGGAAGAGGGGCCAGGCTCGCTCACGTGCAATCTGGAACAAAGCAAACTGCGTCGATTGATCGAACGCACCAGCTTCGCCATGGCCCAGCAAGACGTGCGTTACTACCTTAACGGTATGCTGCTGGAGGTGTCGCGCAATACCCTGCGTGCCGTTTCCACTGATGGCCACCGCCTGGCATTGTGCTCGATGAGTGCACCGATCGAACAGGACGACCGCCACCAGGTGATCGTGCCGCGCAAAGGTATTCTGGAGCTTGCTCGCTTGCTGACCGAGCCTGAAGGCATGGTCAGCATCGTTCTTGGGCAACACCATATCCGCGCAACGACGGGTGAGTTCACATTCACCTCCAAGCTCGTCGACGGTAAATTCCCTGATTACGAGCGTGTGCTGCCCAAAGGCGGTGACAAACTGGTGATTGGTGATCGCCAAGCTTTGCGCGAGGCGTTCAGCCGCACCGCGATCCTGTCCAACGAAAAGTACCGCGGGATTCGCTTGTTGCTCGCTGCCGGCCAGTTGAAGATCCAGGCCAACAACCCCGAGCAGGAAGAGGCTGAGGAAGAAATCAGCGTCGACTACGACGGTAGCTCGCTTGAGATCGGTTTCAACGTCAGCTACCTGCTGGATGTGCTGGGCGTCATGACCACTGAGCAGGTGCGCCTGATTTTGTCGGACTCCAACAGCAGTGCACTGCTGCAGGAGGCCGGCAATGACGACTCTTCGTACGTTGTCATGCCGATGCGGCTGTAAGCAAAGCAGGCCAAATGTCACTTAGGCGTATCATCGTCACCGGGGTGCGAAACCTGCACCCGGTGACGCTCTCCCCTTCCCCGCGTATCAACGTGCTCTATGGCGATAACGGGAGCGGCAAGACAAGCCTTCTTGAAGCTGTTCATCTACTCGGTCTGGCTAGATCCTTTCGCAGCACTCGCTTGAACCCGGTAATCCAGTACGAGCAAGCCTCTTGTACGGTATTCGGGGAGGTGCTCCTTGCCGAAGGCGGTACCTGTAACCTTGGGGTGTCTCGCGAGCGGCAGGGTGATTTCACCATCAGGATCGATGGGCAGAATGCGCGTAGCGCTGCACAGCTTGCTGAATTGCTTCCATTACAGCTCATCAACCCAGACAGCTTTCGACTCCTCGAAGGCGCCCCGAAGATCAGGCGACAGTTTCTCGACTGGGGCGTGTTCCACGTGGAACCTCGCTTCATGCCCGCGTGGCAACGCCTGCAGAAGGCCCTCAGGCAGCGGAACTCATGGTTGCGGCATGGTACACTTGACCCAGCTTCGCAAGCCGCTTGGGACCGGGAGTTATGCCTGGCCAGCGCCGAAATAGATGAATACCGCCGCGAATACATCAAGGCCCTGAAGCCTGTATTCGAAAAGACTTTGAGTGAGTTGCTTGAGCTAGACGGTCTTACCCTGAGCTATTACCGAGGCTGGGACAAAGACCGGGAGCTGCAGGATGTGTTGACTACTTCCCTCCTTCGTGACCAGCAGATGGGACACACGCAGGCGGGTCCGCAACGTGCAGATTTGCGACTTCGATTAGCTGCAAACAACGCAGCAGACATCCTGTCCCGCGGCCAGCAAAAACTGGTGGTATGCGCACTGCGGATAGCTCAAGGTCATTTGGTTGGCCAAGCACGACGCGGCCACTGCATTTATCTTGTGGACGATTTGCCGTCGGAACTCGATGAGCAACATCGCCGCGCACTATGTCGCTTGCTTGAAGAATTACGCTGCCAGGTATTCATCACCTGTGTAGATCATGAATTATTGAGGGAAGGCTGGCAGACGGAAACGCCGGTTGCTTTGTTCCACGTGGAACAAGGCCGTATCACCCAGACCCACGACCATCGGGAGTGAAGGCATGAGCGAAAATCAGACGTACGACTCCTCCAGCATCAAGGTGCTAAAAGGTTTGGATGCCGTGCGCAAGCGTCCCGGCATGTACATTGGCGACACCGATGATGGTAGCGGCCTGCACCACATGGTCTTCGAGGTGGTCGACAACTCCATCGACGAAGCCCTGGCCGGTCACTGCGACGACATCACAGTAATTATTCACCCTGATGAATCCATCAGCGTGCGTGACAACGGCCGTGGCATTCCGGTCGACGTGCATAAAGAAGAAGGCGTTTCGGCAGCAGAAGTCATCATGACTGTGCTGCACGCAGGCGGTAAGTTCGATGACAACTCCTACAAGGTATCCGGTGGATTGCACGGGGTAGGCGTTTCGGTCGTCAACGCGTTGTCCGAGCAACTGATACTGACGGTGCGTCGCAGCGGCAAGATCTGGGAACAGACGTACGTACACGGTGTGCCTCAGGCGCCGATGGCCATCGTCGGTGAAAGTGAGACGACCGGTACTCACATTCACTTCAAGCCATCCGCAGAGACATTCAAGAATATTCACTTCAGCTGGGACATCCTGGCCAAGCGTATTCGTGAGCTGTCTTTCCTGAACTCGGGCGTCGGCATTCTGCTGAAAGACGAGCGCAGTGGTAAGGAAGAGTTCTTCAAGTACGAAGGCGGTCTGCGGGCATTCGTCGAATACCTGAATACCAACAAGACGCCGGTGAACGCCCAGGTGTTCCACTTCAGCGTACAGCGCGAAGACGGTGTGGGTGTAGAAGTTGCTCTCCAGTGGAACGACAGCTTCAACGAGAACCTGCTGTGCTTTACCAACAACATCCCGCAACGCGATGGCGGTACGCACCTGGTGGGTTTCCGTTCGTCTTTGACGCGCAGCCTGAACAGCTACATCGAGCAGGAAGGCCTGGCTAAGAAGAACAAGGTTTCCACCACTGGGGACGACGCACGCGAAGGCCTGACTGCGATCATTTCGGTCAAGGTGCCCGACCCCAAGTTCAGCTCGCAGACTAAAGACAAGCTGGTATCGTCGGAAGTAAAAACCGCTGTCGAGCAGGAGATGAACAAGTACTTCTCTGACTTCCTGCTGGAGAACCCGAACGAAGCCAAGGCTGTCGTCGGCAAGATGATCGATGCTGCGCGCGCCCGTGAAGCTGCACGCAAAGCGCGTG
Source organism: Pseudomonas sp. I3-I5 (assembly GCF_022699445.1). NCBI lineage: Bacteria > Pseudomonadati > Pseudomonadota > Gammaproteobacteria > Pseudomonadales > Pseudomonadaceae > Pseudomonas > Pseudomonas sp. I3-I5. Next base: position 4,682,248 of record NZ_CP093940.1, read on the forward strand.
AGATGACTCGCCGTAAAGGCGCACTTGATATTGCGGGCTTGCCAGGCAAGCTGGCTGACTGCCAGGAGAAGGACCCTGCCCTGTCTGAACTCTACCTGGTGGAGGGTGACTCTGCAGGCGGCTCTGCGAAACAGGGGCGTAACCGTCGGACCCAGGCCATCTTGCCACTCAAAGGCAAGATCCTGAACGTAGAGAAAGCTCGGTTCGACAAGATGATTTCGTCCCAGGAAGTCGGGACTTTGATCACCGCGCTGGGCTGCGGCATTGGCCGGGAAGAGTACAACATCGAAAAGCTGCGGTATCACAACATCATCATCATGACCGATGCTGACGTTGACGGTTCGCACATTCGTACGTTGCTGCTGACCTTCTTCTTCCGTCAGTTGCCAGAGCTGGTCGAGCGCGGCTACATCTACATTGCTCAGCCACCGTTGTACAAGGTCAAGCGCGGCAAGCAAGAGCAGTACATCAAGGACGATGAGGCCATGGAAGAGTACATGACCCAATCGGCCCTGGAAGACGCCAGCCTGCACCTGGACGAATCCGCGCCGCCGGTATCCGGCGTGCAACTGGAAGCCCTGGTCAACGAGTTCCGCGGTGTGATGAAGACCCTCAAGCGTCTGTCGCGCCTGTACCCGCAGGAGCTCACCGAGCATTTCATCTACCTGCCTGAAGTCACTCTCGAGCAGCTGGGTGATCATGCGGTGATGGAAGCCTGGAAGAACCAGTTGCATGAGCGCCTGAATTCGACCCAGAAATCGGGCCTGGTCTACAAGGCCAGCCTGCGTGAAGACAAGGAACGTAATGTGTGGCTGCCTGAGGTGGAAATCACCTCCCACGGGCTTGCCAGCTACATCACGTTCAACCGTGACTTCTTCGGCAGCAACGACTACCGCACCGTGGTCAACGTGGGTGCCAAGCTTTCCAGCCTGTTGGGTGAAGGCGCTTATGTGCAACGTGGTGAGCGTCGCAAGGCCATCGTCGAGTTCAAGGAAGGCTTGGACTGGTTGATGAACGAGACCACCAAGCGCCATACCATCCAGCGCTATAAAGGGCTGGGTGAGATGAACCCGGATCAGTTGTGGGAAACCACCATGGACCCAACTGTGCGCCGTATGCTGAAGGTCACCATCGAAGATGCAATCGCGGCTGACCAGATCTTCAACACCCTGATGGGTGACGCCGTTGAACCGCGCCGTGACTTTATCGAAAGCAATGCATTGTCGGTGTCCAACCTGGACTTCTGATCAGCCTTGACCGTTGCACGACCGGGCAGCTTCGAAATTCGAGCCTAACCGGTCATCATCAAGCCCGCGCTAGCGGGCTTTTTCATTTCCAATCTCCGGGTAGGCACGCTCACCCCGCGTTAGCTCAAGGGTGTAATTCAGAACGGACCTGCAGTGGGTCCTACGCCTCGACCTTGAGTGCTTCAAGTTTTGAAAGCAGCCAATCGCTGACATGATTCTGCAAGGGCGAAGTGCGACGAGGGTGAGCAGTGGCCCAGATCGAGCTTGTGCGTAGGGGATCAATGGTCCTCGGCAATGCCCGCCGCTTTCAAACGCCGATACAAGGTACGTTCGCTGATACCCAAGTGCTTGGCCAGCTCACTGCGCGACCCCCTGAACTGACTAAGCACCTGTAGGAGATCTGCTGGCCGACTTCCGTGGGCGCGCACTTGGGCAGGGAGCGACACCACGTCTTCGGGCAAGTGTTCTGGCTGAATGACGCCTTCATCGGCAAACAGCCGTGCCCGCTCCAGGATGTTGCGTAGCTCGCGGATGTTCCCCGGAAACGGATACGTCATCAGTCGATCGAGAGCAGCATTACCGAGTGTGGGCGCGCTGGGCCCTGCGATTCTTTTCAGCAGGCTTTGGACCAGCAGAGGCAAATCCTCGATACGCTCGCGCAGTGCAGGCATCCGGATAGGGAACCCACTGATCCGGTAGTACAGGTCCTCCCTGAACGTGCCGTCGGCCACCATCTGCCTCAAGGGTTTATGGGTTGCCGACACCAGGCGGAAATCCGAATGCACGGTACGCAGGCTGCCAACAGGCCGGAAGCTGCCGGTTTCGATCAAGCGCAGCAGCTTGACCTGCATGGCCAAGGGCACTTCACCGATCTCGTCCAGGAACAGCGTGCCGCCGTGGGCAGCTTCTGCCAGGCCGGTCTTGCGCTGGTGAGCACCGGTGAATGCACCCTTCTCGTAACCGAACAGTTCGCTCTCGAAAAGCGCCTCCGTCAGGCTGGTGCAATCGACCACGACCAAGGGGCCATCGGCCTTGGGGCTGCCCATGTGCAACGCCCGCGCGAACAGTTCCTTGCCCGTGCCGGACTCACCCTGGAGCAGGACAGGGATGTCAGCCGGCGCCGCACGTTGCAAGCTGGCCAATGCCGCCGTGAATGCAGGTGCCTGGCCAACGAGCCCTTGCTCTTGCGGCTGGGCAGATGCGATGACGATACGGGTGAGCCGTTCGACGAAAGCAATCACCCTGCCCTGCTCATCCAGGATCGGCCGAAGTTCGACATCCACATGTTCCGGTCCGCGAGGGGTGTGATGCACATGCAGCACGCGCTCGGGCACCTTGCTGGACCAGGCCTTGCGCATCGGGCAGTCCTCGCCGGCCTGGTCGCAGGGAACGTGGTAATGGTGTGAGACCTTGTGACATTTCTGCCCAAGCGGCGCCTGCTGGTCCTGACCGAACTGACGTCGATAAGCGGCGTTGGCGGCCAGAATGTTGTAGTCGGTGTCCAGTACGATGGCGGGCAGGACGTCGTGCTCCAGAAAAGACACCAAGGCAAGCACTGAGGGGTGAGGTTCGGACATGACGGCACCAGTCGGATAACGTGTTCGAGGGTAGCAAGGACTGCCAGCCGCTGCCATCGACTGACACCGCACTGCCACTCTTCACTGCCAACGAAGCGGCCATCTGCCCATGACCCGCCAATCCAGGGCCCCAGGCAGGCATCTGTGCGGTGGCATGTATCTTGATGGGGGGTAGATGTGGCGCCCCTGAAACCGGGCAGCAAACGGGGCTAGCCGAATGGGAGACTTGAATGATCATTGGCAAAAACCTTCACGTGGAAGCGTTCTTCGACAGCGCCACCTCAACCATCAGCTATCTGGTCATGGATGGCGAAACGCGCGCTTGCGCCTTGATCGACAGCGTTCTGGATTACGACCCGAAGGCCGGGCGCGTGACGACGTCCTCTGCGGACTGCCTGATCGAACGTGTGAAAGCGCTTGGTGCTCAGGTGCAATGGATACTGGAAACCCATGTGCATGCAGATCACCTGTCCGCTGCTGCCTATCTCAAAGACACGCTGGGGGGGCGCATTGCAATTGGAGCTTGCATCACCCAGGTCCAGAAAGTTTTCGGTAGCTTGTTCAACGCTGAACCTGGCTTCGCCCGTGATGGTAGCCAGTTCGCCGTGCTGTTCGACGATGAAGAAATTTTCCACATAGGCAATCTGCAGGCTAAAGCCCTGCATACCCCTGGGCATACGCCTGCCTGCATGAGCTATCTCATCGAGCATGAAGGCCAGGCGGCAGTCTTCGTCGGCGACACGTTGTTCATGCCGGACTACGGGACTGCGCGATGCGACTTCCCTGGTGCCGATGCCCGGACCCTGTACCGCTCGATTCATCGCCTCCTGGCGCTAGGGGATGGCACCCGGCTGTTCATGTGTCACGACTACCTGCCCGAAGGGCGCGAGCTGCGCTACATGACCACCGTGGCCGAGCAGCGCACTCAGAACATTCACATCCATGAAGGTATCGACGAAGACAGCTTCGTGGCCATGCGCGAAGCGCGTGATCGAACGTTGGACATGCCTGTCCTGATCCTGCCCGCCGTCCAGGTGAACATGCGCAGTGGCCAGTTCCCAGCCCCTGAGGCCAATGGGGTGCGCTACCTGAAGATTCCCCTCAATACGTTGTAGTCAGGCACATCCCATAATCAGACAGTCAGGATCGACCATGCCCGCCGTGCCCTCCTCCGTTCCAGCGTTTCATCACCAAGTCATCATCATAGGCGCCGGTGCTGCCGGCATTGCTACGGCGTCCAGCCTCCTCCAGCGCGACCCCTCGCTGGACATCGCCCTGATAGACCCCGCCGAGGTTCATTACTACCAACCCGGCTGGACCATGGTCGGTGCCGGGGTCTTCGATGCCCCGAGCACGGCTCGGCCGATGTCGTCGGTCATCCCCCGCGCGGTGCGCTGGATCAAGTCACAGGTGCAAGGGTTCGATGCACAGTGTCGCAAGGTCCTGCTGGCAGATGGCAGGGCCTTTACCTTTGAACAGCTGGTAGTCTGCCCTGGGCTGAAGCTGGATTGGGCGGCCATCGAGGGGCTGGCGGACACCCTGGGCGAGAATGGCGTCACGTCCAATTACCGCTACGACCTAGCGCCCTATACCTGGGAGCTGGTGCAGGGCCTCAAGCAAGGCCGCGCCGTGTTCTGCCAGCCGCCCATGCCCATCAAATGCGCTGGCGCCCCGCAAAAAGCGCTGTACCTGTCCTGCGACCACTGGCTGCGCCAGGGCCGGCTGGGCGCCGTGCAAGCCAGCTTTTTCAATGCCGGCAATGCCTTGTTCGGGGTGCCCGCCTACGTGCCCGCCTTGATGGCTTACATCGACAAGTACTCGGTAGACCTCAACTTCGGCCATCGGCTGATCGCCGTGGATGGACCAAAGCAGCAGGCTGTGTTCGCCCATACGCTTGCGGATGGCACCCAGCATGTTCGCACCGAGCCGTTCGACATGCTGCATGTGGTACCGCCACAGGTCGCCCCCGACTTCATTCGCCACAGCTGCCTCGCCGATGGCGCTGGTTGGGTGGACGTGGACCCCTCTACCCTGCGCCATCGTGTCTTCGCCCATGTGCACGCGCTTGGGGACGTGATCAATGCCAGCAACGCGAAGACGGCTGCCGCTGCACGCAAACAAGCGCCGGTGGTGGCAAACAATGTATTGGTGGCACTGGGTCGACGCACGGGCCTGGCGCACTATGATGGCTACGGCTCCTGTCCGCTGACCGTCGAGCGCGGCAAGATCGTGCTGGCCGAATTTGGCTATGGTGGCGCGCTCAAGCCGAGCTTCCCTCAGTGGCTCCTCGACGGCCGCAAACCCACCCGCTTGGCCTGGCTGCTCAAAGCTCGTCTGCTGCCGCCCTTGTATTGGCAAGGCATGCTCAAGGGCCGTGAGTGGCTGGCCAAGCCGGTTGCAAGAACGACCGAGGCAGCCCAGTGATCGATCAGACGTGGCTCAGCACAGGGCTGGGCACGATCATCGGCGCGGTCTTGGCGCTGACAGGTGCCGGCGGTGGCATCCTTGCGGTTCCGTTGCTGGTGTTTGGCCTGGGGCTTTCGATGGCGCAGGCTGCCCCGATCGGTTTGCTGGCTGTGGGGCTGTCGGCGGCGGTAGGTGCCGGCTTGGGCTTGCGCCAGGGCGTGGTGCGCTACCGTGCGGCCCTGTTCATCGCTGCGGTGGGTATCGTGTTTACGCCGCTGGGGCTGATGCTTGCGCATCGTTTGCCCAACGCACCGCTTCAGCTGATGTTTGCAGGCATCCTGATCTACGCGTGCGTGCGCACCTGGTTGAAGGCCCGTCAGCAATTGAGCGGCGCAAACGCAGGTGCACATCGCTTCATCGAGCCCTGTGTACTCAACCCCCTGCAGGGTCGCTTACGCTGGACGCTTCCGTGCGCGCGGGCGCTCGCCGGCACCGGGGCGTTGTCGGGGCTACTGTCAGGCCTGCTGGGCGTGGGCGGCGGCTTCGTCATCGTCCCTGCCCTGCGGCGCTACACCAACTTGCGTATGGGCAGTATCGTCTCTACCTCCCTGGCAGTCATCGCGCTGGTTGCCTTGGGCAGTGTTGCCACCGCCACCTTTGCAGGGAGCATGCGCTGGCAGGTGGGTGCGCCGTTTGCGCTGGGTGCGGTACTGGGCTTGCTGGTGGCCCGACCACTGGCGGCAAGGCTGGAGGGCCCGCGGCTGCAACAACTGTTCGCCATCGCAGGCTGGGCCGCGGCGGCATTGCTGATCAGCAAAGCGCTAGGGCGCTAGCAGCGCATCCTGCTCGGCAGCACACAGGTTCAGCAGGTAATCCCATACCACGCGCAGGCGTACGGATTTATGCAGTTCGCGCCGCGTGCAGATCCAGTAACTGCGCTGGATGGTTTCCCCTGGCAGCACCCGCACCAGCGTCGGGTCGTGCCGCGCCATGTAGTTGGGTAGCACGGCGATACCCAGCCCTGCACGCGCCGCCGCTTGTTGGGCTATTACGCTGGTACTGCGAAACACCACATTCGGCGATCGGCAGAAGCTGTTGAGAAACAGCAGCTCCTGACTGAACAGCAAGTCGTCCACGTAGCCAATCCAACTGTGGCGCGCCAGGTCTTCGCGGTTGCGCAGGGGCGCGGCACGCTCCAAGTACGCTGCGCTGGCATAGAGGGCCAGCCGGTAGTCGGTGAGCTTGCGGGTGATCAGCAAGTCTGCACTTGGCCTTTCCAGGTGAATGCTGATTTCCGCTTCACGGTTGAGGATGCTGACAAAACGCGGCACCGCAACCAACTCCACTTCCAGGCCGGGGTAGCGCTCGAACAACTCATTCATCCGTGGCGTGAAGAACATGATGCCGATCCCCTCGGTCACGCCGAGGCGGATCTTGCCAAGCGGCGTGATGGCTTGGGTGATTTCCTCCTGCGCCAGCAAGGCGGTGTTCTCCATGGCTTCGGCATGTTTGAGCAGCGCCTGTCCGGAAGGCGTCAGCTCATACCCTTGGGCATGCTGGACGAACAACGCAGTGCCCAGGCTCTGCTCGATACGCTCGATGTGGCGCGCAACGGTGCTGTGGGTCGTCTCCAGACGCTTGGCAGCCGTCAACAAGCGCCCGCTGCGCTGCAGCTCCAGGAAAAACCGCAAATCATTCCAATCGAACATGCTGGTCCTTGCATATCTGTATCGAACACCCCGGTAAGAGGCGCCGACGCTCCGAGAGGCATCGCTGTGCTTAAACGCACAACGGGTGCGCGAAATCGCGTGTTTCTTCCGCGAAATTACTCACTAAGCTGGTTGGGGACAAGAACAAAAACAGGCCCTGAGGTCCTCTATGTCATCAGTCGATTCTGCCTACGACTATGTGATCGTGGGCGCCGGCCCCGCTGGCTGCTTGCTGGCGAACCGGTTGTCTGCCGACCCGTCATGCCGGGTACTGCTGCTCGAAGCCGGTGGGCGGGACAACTATCCCTGGATACACGTGCCGGTGGGCTACCTGTACTGCATTGGTAACCCCCGCACGGACTGGTGCTTCAAGACCGAGGCGCAGCCTGGGCTGCAAGGTCGGTCGTTGGGCTACCCCCGTGGCAAGGTCCTGGGCGGGTGCTCCTCCATCAACGGCATGATCTACATGCGTGGCCAGGCAGCTGACTACGATCACTGGGCTAGCCTAGGCAACCGAGGCTGGGCCTGGAAAGACGTGTTGCCGCTGTTCAAGCAAAGCGAAAGCCACCATGGCGGTGCCAGCGAATACCATGGTGCCAGCGGTGAATGGCGTGTAGAGCGCCAGCGCTACAGCTGGCCGATCCTCGATGCCTTCCGCGATGCAGCCGAGCAGGCGGGTGTTGCCAAAATCGATGACTTCAACACCGGCGACAACGAAGGCTGTGGATATTTTCAGGTCAACCAGCGTAGCGGTGTTCGCTGGAACGCATCCAAAGCGTTTCTGCGCCCCATCAAGCACCGCGCCAACCTGACTGTTCTGACCGATGTGCAGGTGGATCAAGTGCTGCTAGGCAACACGCGCGCCCGCGCTGTCAAAACCCGTTGGCAGGGCCGCTGGCACGAGTTCTCGGCGCGACGAGAGATTGTGCTATGCGCAGGTGCAGTAGGCTCACCCGGCATCCTGCAACGCTCGGGCATCGGTCCGCAGCAGTTGCTGGAGGACTTGGGTATCGGGGTGCGCCATGCCATGCCGGGTGTAGGCAGCAATCTGCAGGATCACTTGCAGCTACGGCTGATCTACCAGATCGGCAACGCACGTACCCTCAACCAGATGGCCAATAGCCTGTGGGGCAAGATGGGCATGGGCCTGCGCTACCTGTACGATCGCAGCGGTCCGCTGGCCATGGCGCCAAGCCAGCTGGGCGCTTTCTTGCGTTCGAACCCCGACCAGGCCACTGCGAACTTGCAGTACCACGTGCAGCCTCTGTCCCTGGACCGTTTTGGCGAGCCGTTGCATCCGTTTCCAGCCTTCACGGCTTCTGTATGCAACTTGCGGCCATTGAGCCGCGGGCGTATCGATATTCGCAGTGCAGACATGCACAGCGCGCCGCTCATCGACCCTAACTACCTCAGCGACCCCCAGGACCTGCGTGTCGCCGCCGACGCTATCCGTCTCACCCGGCGCATCGTGCAGGCCCCTGCCCTGGCAGCCTTTGCGCCCAAAGAATATCTGCCTGGACCTGCCCTACAAACTGAAGAACAGCTGCACGAAGCGGCGGCCAAGATAGGCACGACGATTTTCCATCCCGTAGGGACATGCCGCATGGGCAATGGCCCCATGGATGTTGTCGATGACCAGCTTCGTGTCCATGGCATCCCCGGCCTTCGTGTGGCAGACGCATCGATCATGCCCCAGATAACGTCGGGCAATACCTGTTCACCTACCCTGATGATCGCTGAAAAGGCGGCGCAGCTTATTTTGAAAGGAGCAGCCACAACGACCTTCCTCAACCAGGATGCACTACCAACACCCTGAATGGGTGTGCAATACGGCAGCGCGTAGTCGAACGCTGTCGGCAGTGGAACAACAAGAATAATCACTGTGGCCTGCGGGCCGAGGACAGCAACGATGTCGGATTACATCCAAGAGCAGGATGCGGCCGCCAGCCGCCCCAGTCGTCGTGAAGAGCGCAAGATCATTTTCGCGTCATCGCTCGGTACGGTGTTCGAGTGGTACGACTTTTTCCTCTACGGCGCCCTGGCTGCCGTCATCAGCAAGCAGTTCTTCGCGGGCGTCAACGACACCACCGCGTTCATCTTCGCACTGATGGCGTTTGCCGCCGGCTTCCTGGTGCGACCGTTTGGCGCCCTGGTATTCGGCCGCTTGGGGGACATGATCGGGCGCAAGTACACCTTTCTCATCACCATCGTGCTGATGGGGCTGTCCACGTTCGCCGTTGGCCTTCTGCCCACCTATGCCAGCATTGGCATCGCGGCGCCGATCATCCTGGTCGTGTTGCGCATGCTGCAAGGCCTGGCGCTGGGCGGTGAGTACGGCGGTGCAGCCACCTACGTGGCCGAACATGCGCCACCTGGCAAGCGGGGCTTCCATACTGGGTTCATCCAGTCCACCGCCACCTTGGGACTGTTGCTGTCATTGCTGGTGGTACTGGGCAGCCGTTATGTAAGTGGCGATCAGTTCGAAACCTGGGGCTGGCGCCTGCCGTTTCTGCTGTCCATCGTGCTGCTGGGGATCTCGACCTGGATTCGAATGAGCATGCACGAGTCCCCGGCCTTCGTGAAAATGAAGGCACAGGGCAAGATCAGCAAATCGCCGATTCGTGAGTCGTTTACGTCCTGGCCCAACCTGAAGGTCGTGCTCACTGCGCTGTTCAGTATCAATGCGGGCCAGGCTGTCACCTTCTATACGGCACAGTTCTACGTGCTGTTCTTCATGACCCAGATGTTGAAGATGGACCCGGCCCAGGCCAACACCTTGCTGATCATCAGCGTCGTGATCGGCGCGCCGTTTTTCGTGTTCTTTGGCTGGCTGTCCGATCGGATCGGGCGCAAACCGATATTGATGCTGGGCCTGCTGTTGGCCACGGTGCTCTACTTCCCGTTGTTCAAGGCCCTTAGCTTCTACGCCAACCCGCAGATCGACACCGCCAGCCGCCAGGCCCCCATCGTCGTGACCGCTGACCCGAAAGGCTGCACTTTCCAGTTCGACCCTGTGGGCAAGGCGCGCTTTGATAGCCCCTGCGACAAAGTAAAGACCTTCCTGGTCAAGCAAGGCTTGCCCTATAGCTCGGTAAGCGTTGACGGCAGCGAAGTGGTCGTGAGCATCGGCGACAAGACCATCAATGGCTATGACGAGGCGGCCATGCGCGCGGCGGTCGAGCAGGCAGGGTACCCCGCCAAGGCTGACCCGGCCCAAGTCAACAGCGTGATGGTGGTGGTGTTGATCGTGGCCATGATCCTGATCGCCACGATGACCTACGGACCGCTGGCTGCCGTGATGGTCGAGCTGTTCCCTACGCGTATCCGGTACACCTCCATGTCCTTGCCGTATCACATCGGTAATGGCTGGTTCGGCGGTTTTCTGCCCACGGTATCGTTCGCCCTGGTGGTTTACACCGGCGATATCTTTTACGGGTTGTGGTACCCGGTACTGGTCACGGGCATCAGCCTGATAGTGGGCATCTTCTGTCTCAAAGAGACCAAGGACGTGGATATCGACAAGGTGTGATTCGCTGAACCACCCCCACAAAAAAACCGGCTCTAAAAGCCGGTTTTTTTATGCCGTGAAAAAACTTATGCACGTTTTTAGGAAAAATCAACAAAGAGTAAATATGTAGCTAATTCATAGGGTTAGCTTATTTTTGCAACAGCTAATCCATAATTTGCTCACATGTTATCCACAAGCCGCTCAGGCCTCGGCTTGCGTGCTTTCTTCGACCTGCGCAAGCGAGCCCAGGGCCCGTTGGGTGGCTTCGTTCCAGGCCTGGGCGCGGTCATTGAGCTCGGCAATGGCGCGAGGGCCTGTGCCGTTGGCGTACATGGGTTCGCCGATCACCACTTCGATGGTGCCAGCGTGCTTGCCCCACCCATTCTTCGGCCAGTACTTGCCGGCATTATGGGCAATGGGCAACACCGGGAGCCCAGCGTTTACCGCCAGCGCCGTCCCGCCCCGGGAGAACTTGCCCACCGTGCCAAAGGGTACGCGTGTGCCCTCCGGGAAGATCAGAACCCAGGTTTTCTGCTTGAGCAGTTCATCGCCTTTCTTGGCCACTTGGCGCAATGCTTCCTTGGGGTTGTCGCGGTCGATGGCAATGGGACGCAGCATGGCCATGGCCCAGCCGAAGAACGGCACATACAGCAGCTCACGCTTGAGCACCTGGCTGAGCGGAGAGAAATACTGAGACAGGAAAAATGTCTCCCAGGTGCTCTGGTGATTCGACAAAATCACACAGGGCTCGGCTGGCACGTTTTCAGCGCCGGTAATCTTGTAATCGATGCCTACGATGGCGCGTGCCAGGAAAATAGCGCAGCGGCACCAGTACACATTGATGAATTTGTAGCGCTTGGGAAACGACAGAAACGGCGCAATGAAGAAGCTCAGCGAGCACCAGAGCAGCGAACTGGTACCCAGCAGCAGGTAAAAAAGAAAGACTCTGATCGCCTGCAGGATCGACATAGTGGTTTGTACCATTGCGGGACCTGCCCGCTTTTAGAAAAGTGCGCCCACGGGCGCACCGTTTAGATAAGTGCCCTGGCGATGGCAGCCAGATCGTCATAAATCAGGGTTGAAGCCGGAACGCCCTTCTCAAGGGTACGTTCGCCTTTGCCTGTCTTTACCAGAACAGGTTGTGCATCGACGGCCAGCGCAGCCTGTAGGTCACTTTGGCTATCGCCCACGAACCAGATGCCCTCAAGGCTTGCCTGGTAGTGCTCGGCGATGGCTCGCAACAGGCCCGGCTTGGGCTTGCGGCAATCGCAGCCTTCATCGGGGCCATGCGGGCAATACACGATATGCCCCACCTCACCGCCCTGCTCGGCCACCAGCATGCGCAAGCGCGCATGCATGGCCTCAAGGGTCGCGAGCGGGTAATAGCCACGGGCGATACCGGACTGGTTGGTGGCCACGGCCACCGTCCAGCCCGCTTTGCTCAACTGCGCGATCGCCTCGATGGCGCCAGGGATGGGCACCCATTCATCCAGCGACTTGATGTAGGCGTCGGAGTCCTGGTTGATGACCCCGTCACGATCGAGAATCAGCAGTTTCAAGGCTTACCCCAGCAACGAAATGTCGGCCACGCCCAGGAACAGCCCACGCAGACGGCTGAGCAGGGCATATCGGTTGGCACGTACCTTGGCGTCCTCGGCATTGACCATCACAGCCTCGAAGAAGGCATCGACCGGATCACGCAGGGCGGCAAGGCGCGCCAGCGACTCGCTGTACTGACGTGCAGCAGCCATCGGTTGCACAGCCTGATCGGCTTGCTGGATGGCCGAGTACAGCGAGAACTCGTTGGCATTGTCGAAGTACTTGGGCTCGACCTGTTCGGCGATGGCGCCTTCTGCCTTGCTCAACAGGTTCGACACGCGCTTGTTGACGGCGGCCAGTGCCTCGGCTTCGGGCAGCTTGCGGAAGGCCTGGACCGCCTGGACGCGCTGATCGAAGTCCAGTGCGGAACCTGGCTGAAGCGCGCGAACCGAGAGGTAAGTGGCGACGTCGATGCCTTCGTCTTCGTAACGGGCACGCAGCCTGTCGAAGATGAACTCCAGCACCTGGTCAGCCAACCCGGCAGCCTTGACCTTGGCCCCGTACTGCTTGACCGCGAACTGCACGGCACCGGTCAGGTCCAGGTCCAGCTGCTTCTCGATCAGGATGCGCAGCACGCCCAGTGCGGCGCGGCGCAGGGCGTACGGGTCCTTGCTGCCGGTGGGCAGCATGCCGATGCCGAAGATGCCCACCAGGGTATCGAGCTTGTCGGCGATGGCGACGGCAGCACCGGTCAGGGTCTGGGGCAATTCGGCGCCTGCACCGCGCGGCATGTATTGCTCGTTCAGCGCCAGCGCCACATCCTGCGGTTCGTCGTCGTTGAGCGCGTAGTAGTAGCCAGCGACGCCTTGCATCTCTGGGAACTCACCGACCATTTCCGTAGCCAGGTCGCACTTGGACAGCAAGCCGGCACGCGCGGCTCGTTGCGCATCGCCGCCAATCAAGGGCGCAATGAACGCTGCCAGTTTCGATACCCGCTCGGCCTTGTCATAGACCGTACCCAGCTGGGCCTGGAACACCACGTTCTTCAAGCGCTCGTTGAAGGTTTCCAGCGGTTGCTTCTTGTCCTGCTTGAAGAAGAACTCGGCGTCGGTCAGGCGTGGACGCACGACCTTTTCGTTACCCTGCACGATCTGCTTGGGGTCGCGGCTCTCGACGTTGGCCACGGTGATGAAGCGCGGCAGCAACTTGCCTTCGCTGTCGAGCAGGCAGAAGTACTTCTGGTTGTCCTGCATGGTGGTGATCAAGGCTTCTTGCGGCACCTCCAGGAAACGCTCTTCGAACGAGCACACCAGCGGTACCGGCCACTCCACCAGCGCGGTCACTTCGTCCAGCAACGCGGGTGGCACGATGGCGGTGCCTTCCTGCTGCATGGCCAGCTCGGCGGTACGTTTGGCGATCAGGTCGCGACGCTCGCTGAAATCGGCCAGCACATAGGCCTTGCGCATGTCCTCGACATAGTTGGCCGGGGCGCTGATGGTGACGCTTTCCGGATGGTGGAAGCGGTGCCCGCGCGATTGGCGGCCGGCCTTCTGGGACAAGAGGGTGCAGTCGACCACCTGATCGCCCAGCAGCATCACCAGCCATTGGGTCGGACGCACGAACTCTTCACGGCTTGCCGCCCAGCGCATGCGTTTAGGGATAGGCAGGTCGTTGAGCGAGTCTTCGACGATGGTCGGCAGCAGGCCCGCGGTCGCTTTGCCGGGGATGTGCTGGGAGAAGCGCAGCTTGGGGCCGCTACGGTCGATGTCGGCCAGCTCCACACCGCACTTCTTGGCAAAGCCCAGTGCAGCCTGGGTCGGCTCGCCTTCTGCGTTGAAGGCCGCCTGCAGGGGCGGGCCGTCGATGTTGATGCTGCGGTCAGGCTGCTGCACATCGAGTTGGCGGATCAGCACGGCCAGGCGGCGCGGCGCGGCGTAGACCGATTTGCCGGTGTAGTTCAGGCCTGCAGCTTGCAGGCCTTTTTCGATGCCGGCCAGGAACGCGTCGCCCAGGGTCGCAAGGGCCTTGGGTGGCAGCTCTTCGGTGCCCAGTTCTACCAGGAAATCTTGAGCACTCATTGTGCAGCCTCCAGCTTAGCCAACACTTCGTCACGCAGTTCGGGGGTCGCCATCGGGAAGCCCATGCGCGCACGGGCCTGCAGGTAGCTTTGCGCCACGTCGCGGGCCAGGGTGCGCACCCGCAGGATGTAACGCTGGCGCTCGGTCACCGAGATGGCACGGCGGGCATCGAGCAGGTTGAACGTATGGGATGCCTTGAGGACCATTTCATAGGTCGGCAATGGCAGTTCCAGCTTGATCAGGCGGTTGGCTTCACTTTCGTAGAAGTCGAACAACTCGAACAGTTTCTCGACGTTGGCGTGCTCGAAGTTGTAGGTCGACTGCTCCACTTCGTTCTGGTGGAACACGTCGCCGTAGCTGACCTTGCCGAACGGACCATCGGCCCAGACCAGGTCGTAGACCGAGTCCACGCCCTGGATGTACATGGCCAGGCGCTCCAGACCATAGGTGATTTCACCGGTCACCGGGTAGCACTCGATACCACCGACCTGCTGGAAGTAGGTGAACTGAGTCACTTCCATGCCATTGAGCCAGATTTCCCAGCCCAGGCCCCAGGCCCCGAGGGTTGGCGATTCCCAGTTGTCTTCGACGAAGCGAATATCGTGCACCAGCGGGTCCAGACCGATGGCTTTCAGCGAGCCGAGGTACAGCTCCTGGAAGTTGGCCGGGTTGGGCTTGAGCACTACCTGGAATTGATAATAGTGCTGCAGGCGGTTGGGGTTTTCGCCGTACCGCCCGTCGGCAGGGCGACGGCTTGGCTGCACGTAGGCGGCGTTCCAGGTTTCTGGACCCACCGCGCGCAGGAAGGTGGCGGTGTGGAAAGTGCCGGCGCCTACTTCCATATCGTAGGGCTGAAGCACCACACAACCTTGCTCGGCCCAGTAGTTCTGCAGGGCGAGGATCAGGTCTTGGAAGGTACGCACGGCTGGCGTAGGCTGGCTCACGAAATTCACCTGTATCTGGGGATGCGGATGTAAAGAGCGGGAGTATAACCTGATTCGCCTCGCCCTCTACTCATTGGAGCCTTATGCCACGCTGCTTTTGGTGTACCGACGATCCGTTGTACCAGGCCTACCATGACCAGGAATGGGGAACGCCCCAGCGTGACCCGGCGTTGCTGTTCGAGATGCTTTTGCTCGAAGGGTTCCAGGCAGGCCTTTCCTGGATCACCGTGCTGCGCAAGCGCGAGCGCTATCGTGAAGTGCTGGAGGGTTTTGATCCTGCGAAACTCGCGGTGATGAGCGACGAGCGCATCGAGGCGTTAATGCAGGATGCCGGCATCATCCGCAATCGGCTCAAGCTTAAGGCTGCCAGGCGCAATGCCCAGGCCTGGCTGGCTGTGGATAACCCGGCCGAGTGGCTGTGGTCGTTCGTCGGTGGCGCCCCGAAGATCAACCATTTCAGCACCCGCAGCGAAGTCCCGGCGGTCACCGAACAAGCCCAAGCCATGAGCAAGGCGTTGCGCAAAGCCGGCTTCACCTTCGTCGGCCCGACCATCTGCTATGCCTTCATGCAGGCGACCGGCATGGTCATGGACCACACCACCGACTGTGATCGCTACGCCGACTTGTCCCACTGAAGGGTTACAATGCCCGTCTTGCTGAAATAAGGAACTCGCCTGTGGAAAAGTTCAAGGGCGCCCTGATGGTCGGGGTGCTGCGACTGTTCGCCAAGTTGCCTTGGGGTGCGGTGCAACGCGTCGGGGCCGGCATCGGCTGGCTGATGTGGAAAATACCCAATGGCTCGCGCAACGTGGTGCGCATCAACCTGGCCAAATGCTTCCCCGAGATGGACCCGGTTGCCCGTGAGCAACTGGTCGGCCAGGCCCTGCGGGACATCGGCAAATCCTTCGTCGAAAGCGCCTGCGCCTGGATCTGGCCTCCACACCGCTCGTTGGAGTTGGTCAAGGAAGTGCATGGGCTTGAAGTGCTGGAGCAGGCCCTGGCTTCTGGAAAGGGCGTTGTGGGCATCACCAGCCATTTGGGCAATTGGGAAGTGCTGAACCACTTCTACTGCAACCAGTGCAAGCCGATCATTTTCTACCGGCCCCCCAAACTCAAGGCGGTGGACGACCTGCTGCGCGAGCAGCGTGTGCAGATGGGCAACCGTGTGGCGCCTTCGACCAAGGAAGGCATCCTCAGCGTGATCAAGGAAGTTCGGCGCGGCGGCCAGGTCGGCATCCCGGCCGATCCCGAGCCGGCCGAATCTGCGGGTGTATTCGTTCCCTTCCTGGGCACTGAAGCGCTGACCAGCAAGTTCGTGCCGAACATGCTCGCCGGCGGCAAGGCAGTCGGGGTTTTCCTGCATGCCCTGCGCCTGCCTGACGGGTCAGGCTTCAAGGTGTTTCTGGAAGCCGCGCCGGAGGCGATGTACAGCACCGACGTGAACGAGTCGGCGGCCGCGATGAGCAAGGTGGTCGAGCGCTATGTGCGCGAGTATCCCAGCCAGTACATGTGGAGCATGAAGCGCTTCAAGAAGCGTCCGGCGGGTGAGGCGCGCTGGTATTGAGGCGCGCATCGCCGGCAGCGGCTGTCTGGCAGCCGACGTGTCGGCGACAGCGCACTCAGCGTTTGTCGAGTTTCTTGAGAAACACCGTCATTTCTTTCTCGGCCTGCTTGTCGCCATGGGCCTGCGCCGCCGCGATGCCATCTTCCCAGGCCTTGCGCGCCGCTGGCAGGTCCCCCAGTAACTGGTAGGCCTTGCCCAACAGCTTCCAGGCTGCCGAATAGGTGGGGTCCTGCTCGACACAGCGAGCCAGGTGCACGGCAGCCTGGGCACCATCGCCTTCGTCGAGCCACGCCTTGCCCAGGCCAAAGCGCAACAACGGGTTATCCACACCCTTGGCCAGCATCTTTTCCAACGATTGGCGCATGTCCCGCCTCCTAGAAGAAACTCAAGCCGACGTGGAACAGCTTCTCCACATCCCGAATGTGTTTCTTGTCCACAACGAACAGGATCACATGGTCACCTGATTCGATGACTGTCGTGTCGTGCGCGATCAGCACACTGTCGTGGCGAATGATGGCACCGATGGTCGTCCCCGGGGGCAGGGTAATGTCCTTGATCGCCTTGCCCACCACCTTGCTCGACTTCGCATCACCGTGGGCCACAGCCTCGATGGCTTCGGCTGCACCACGACGCAGCGAGTGCACGCTCACGATATCGCCACGGCGCACATGCGCCAGCAAGGTACCGATGGTGGCCAATTGCGGGCTGATGGCGATGTCGATTTCACCGCCCTGCACCAGGTCCACATAGGCCGGGTTGTTGATGATCGTCATGACCTTGCGCGCACCCAGGCGCTTGGCCAGCAGGGACGACATGATGTTGGCTTCGTCATCGTTGGTCAGGGCCAGGAAGATATCGGTGTCGGCGATGTTCTCTTCCAGCATCAGGTCTTTATCCGATGCGCTGCCCTGCAGCACCACGGTACTGTCCAGCGTATCGGACAGGTACCGGCAGCGTGCCGGGTTCATCTCGATGATCTTCACCTGGTAGCGGCTTTCGATGGCTTCGGCCAGGCGCTCGCCTATCTGCCCGCCGCCTGCGATGACGACACGCTTGTTGGTTTCATCGATACGGCGCAGCTCGCCCATGACCGCCCGGATGTCCTTCTTGGCGGCGATGAAGAACACCTCGTCATCGGCCTCGATCACCGTATCACCGCGCGGTGTGATCGAACGGTCACGGCGGAAGATCGCCGCCACCCGGGTTTCCACATTGGGCATGTGCGCGCGTATCTGGCGCAGCTGCTGGCCGACCAGCGGGCCGCCGTAATAGGCCTTCACGGCCACTAGCTGCGCCTTGCCCTGGGCGAAGTCGATCACCTGCAACGAACCGGGCTGTTCGATCAGGCGCTTGATGTAGTGGGTGACGACCTGCTCCGGGCTGATCAGCACATCGACCGGAATGTGGTCGTTGTCGAACAGCTCTTCACGGGTCAGGTAGGCCGACTCGCGCACCCGGGCGATCTTGGTCGGTGTGTGAAACAGCGAGTAGGCCACCTGGCACGCGACCATGTTGGTCTCGTCGCTGTTGGTCACGGCAACCAGCATGTCGGCGTCCTCGGCGCCGGCCTGGCGCAACACCGTCGGCAGCGACCCGCGCCCCTGCACGGTGCGGATATCCAGGCGATCACCCAGGTCGCGCAGGCGGTCGCCATCGGTGTCGACCACGGTGATGTCGTTGGCCTCGCTGGCCAGGTGCTCTGCAAGCGTCCCGCCCACCTGGCCGGCGCCCAGGATGATGATCTTCATCCGCTACTCTCCAGTGTGCTCAACCGCGCGAGGCGGCAATCTTGATCAGCTTGGCATAGTAGAAACCGTCGTGGCCGCCTTCCTGAGCCAACAACTGGCGCCCATGCGCCTGGCGCAGGCCCGCTTCGGTGGCCAGGTCCAGCTCGCGTGCGCCTGGCGTGCGTGCCAGGAACGCGCCGATGACCTCGGTATTCTCGGTCGGGAGGCTGGAGCAGGTGGCGTACAGGAGCATGCCGCCCACCTCCAATGTCGGCCACAGGGCATCGAGCAACTCGCCTTGCAAGGCCGCCAGCGGCGCGATGTCTTCGGCCTGGCGGGTGAGCTTGATGTCTGGATGACGACGGATTACGCCAGTCGCCGAGCAAGGCGCGTCCAGCAGGATGCGCTGGAACGGTTTGCCGTCCCACCAGCTGGCCGTGTCGCGGGCATCGCAGGCGATCAGCTCGGCGTCGAGCTTCAGGCGGTCGAGGTTTTCCCGCACGCGTACCAGGCGCTTGGCTTCAAGGTCGATGGCCACCACGTGAGAGAGCCCGGCTTGGGCTTCAAGCACATGGCAGGTCTTGCCCCCAGGGGCGCAGCATGCGTCGAGCACGCGTTGACCGGGCGCCAGGTCCAGCAGGTCGGCGGCCAGTTGCGCGGCTTCGTCCTGGACGCTGATCCAGCCCTCGGCAAAGCCTGGCAGACCGCGTACGTCCCGCGGTTCGGCCAGCACGATACCGTCACGGCTGTACGCGCAGGCCAGGGCCTGGACGCCTGCATCGGCGAGCAGCTTCAGATAGCCGTCGCGGCTGTGGTGGCGGCGGTTGACGCGCAGGATCATCGGCGGGTGCGCATTGTTGGCGGCGCAGATGGCTTCCCACTGATCCGGCCAGAAGGCCTTGAGCGCCTTCTGCAGCCAGCGTGGGTGCGCCGTGCGCACCACAGGGTCGCGCTCCATGTCGGCCAGCATCGCTTCGCCGTCGCGCTGAGCACGGCGCAGCACGGCGTTCAGCAGCCCCTTGGCCCAGGGTTTTTTCAGCTTGTCGGCGCAGCCTACGGTTTCACCAATGGCGGCGTGAGCCGGGATGCGTGTATAGAACAACTGGTACAAGCCAATCAGCAACAATGCCTGCACGTCGGCATCGGCGGCCTTGAAGGGCTTTTGCAACAGCTGCGCTGCCAGCAGGTCCAGGCGCGGCTGCCAACGCGCGGTACCAAAGGCCAGGTCTTGGGTCAGCCCGCGGTCGCGGTCCTCGACCTTGTCCAGTTGCGCGGGCAGGGAGCTGTTCAGGGAGGCCTTGCCGCTGAGCACAGCGGCAAGGGCACGGGCGGCAGCCAGGCGTGGGTTCATTGGCCGAGCACCTTGCCTGGCGTGAATTTCTCTTTGCGGCTGTTGAACAGGTCAGCGAAGGCCAAGGCTTTACCGCCAGGCAACTGCAGGCGGGTCAGGCTGAGCGCCTGCTCGCCGCAAGCCACCACCAGGCCGTCTTTGCTGGCCGCCAGGATTTCACCGGGTGCGCCCTGCCCTGTGGCCAGGCACGCACCCAGCACCTTCACGGTTTTCCCGTCGAGCGTGCTGTGGCAAATCGGCCAGGGGTTGAATGCCCGGATCAGGCGCTCCAGCTGTTCAGCGGGCAGCGACCAGTCCAGACGCGCCTCGTCCTTGTTCAGCTTGTGCGCATAGGTGGCCAGGGCATCGTCCTGTACCTCGCCGTGCAAGGTGCCATCGGCCAGCCCGGCGATGGCCTGGATGACGGCCGGCGGTCCCATTTGCGCCAGGCGATCGTGCAGGCTGCCGCCGGTATCAATGGCGTTGATCGGGGTGACGACCTTGAGCAGCATGGGGCCGGTGTCCAGGCCCGCTTCCATGCGCATGACGGTTACGCCGCTTTCGGCATCGCCCGCCTGCACGGCCCGCTGAATCGGGGCCGCCCCGCGCCAGCGTGGCAGCAGGGACGCATGGCTGTTGATGCAGCCAAGGCGCGGGATGTCGAGCACCGCCTGGGGCAGGATCAGGCCGTAGGCAACCACGACCATCA
This sequence comes from Pseudomonas sp. I3-I5, assembly GCF_022699445.1. Classification (NCBI taxonomy): domain Bacteria; kingdom Pseudomonadati; phylum Pseudomonadota; class Gammaproteobacteria; order Pseudomonadales; family Pseudomonadaceae; genus Pseudomonas; species Pseudomonas sp. I3-I5. The sequence continues at coordinate 4,702,586 of NZ_CP093940.1, forward strand.
GGTCGGGTTCCAATGCTGCTAATTGTGCCTGGGCCTCGGCATTGCGCAGGCTCGGCGGCTGCATCACCGGGATGTCATGGGTTACGGCCAGCGCCTTGACGGCGCTGGGCATCAGCTTTTGACCGCGGCCTGCCGGGCGATCGGGCTGCGTGTAGACGGCCACGACTTCGTAAGGGCTGTCGAGCAGGGCCTTGAGGTGTTCGGCGGCAAACTCGGGAGTGCCTGCAAAGACGATGCGCATGGTGTTCTCGCTGCAAAAAGAAAAAGGCTTGCCGGAGCAAGCCTTCTGGGAGGTGGGAATCAGGCTTGCTGGCGGTGCTGTTTTTCCAGCTTCTTCTTGATTCGATCCCGCTTGAGCTGCGACAGGTAGTCGACGAACAGCTTGCCATTGAGGTGATCGAATTCGTGCTGCACGCACACCGCCAGCAGGCCTTCGCATTCCAGCTCGAACGGTGTGCCGTCGCGATCCTGGGCCTTGACCCTGACACGCAGGGGCCGGTCTACGTTCTCGTAGAAGCCCGGCACCGACAGGCAGCCTTCCTGGTACTGGCCCATGTCATCGGTCAGTTCCTCGACCGACGGGTTGATGAAGACGCGTGGCTCGCTGCGGTCTTCGCTGAGGTCCATCACCACGACTTGCTGGTGCACGTTGACCTGGGTCGCAGCCAGGCCGATGCCAGGGGCTTCGTACATGGTTTCAAACATGTCGTCGATCAGCTGGCGCAGGGCGTCGTCGAACGCCGTCACCGGTTTGGCGATGGTGCGCAGGCGCGGGTCCGGGAATTCGAGAATGTTCAAAATGGCCATAAGGTCAGGCAGTCACTGTGCGTTTGGTTGAAAACTGAACACACATAATAAAGGGAAACGCGGACTTCGGCACCTGGCAAGCTCGTCTAGGGTGACTATTGGCGTGATAGCCCCCAGCCAATGGACAGCTTTTCAAAGTGTTACTCACAGAGTTATCCACAGGTTGCGCAGCCTGAATCAACCGTTTTGCATCAAGGATGATTGCCGATGTCTGATTGCTCCTTATCCACTTGCCCACCTGCGGAACTGGAGGCGCGCTTGCGCCTGCATTGCCTTCCCGAGACCGGCTTGCGACGCTTTTCTACGCTGATCGAGGCCTTCGGAAGTGCCTCATCGGCGCTCAGTGCCCCCGGCTCGGCCTGGCGCGCACTGGGCATTCCCCATGCCAGTATCGATGCAAGGCGCAGCCCTGAAGTGCGGGATGCGGCCAGTGCCGCAATGCGCTGGCTAGAGCGTCCGGGCCAGCAATTGCTGATGTGGGACAGCCCAGACTACCCCCCGCTGCTCGCCGAAATCGACGACGCCCCGCCGCTGCTGTTCGTGACGGGGAACGCATCGCTGCTCAGCCGCCCGCAGTTGGCGATCGTGGGCAGCCGCCGCGCGACGCCGCCGGCGGTGGACACGGCTGGAGCGTTTGCCAGGTACCTTGCCCAGGCAGGCTTCGTCGTCACCAGCGGCCTGGCAGTAGGCATTGATGGCGCCGCTCACCGCGCCGCGCTGCAGGCTGGAGGGGCCACGATAGGCGTACTGGGCACAGGGCTCGAAAAACTTTATCCACAGCGGCACAAGCAGTTGGCCGAGGCGATGATCGACAACGGCAGTGCGCTGGTGTCGGAGTACCCGCTCAACGCCGGGCCGCTGCCGGCTAACTTCCCCCGGCGCAACCGCATCATCAGCGGTCTTTCGTTGGGTGTGCTGGTGGTCGAGGCCAGCTTGGCCAGTGGCTCGCTGATCACGGCGCGGCTCGCCGCCGAGCAGGGCCGGGAGGTCTATGCCATTCCAGGCTCCATTCACCATCCCGGCGCCAAGGGTTGTCACCAGCTGATCCGCGACGGCGCACTGCTCGTCGAAAGCGTCGGGCAGATACTCGAAACCCTGCAAGGCTGGCAGAACCTGCCCCCGGCCGCTGCGGACACGTTCGATCACCCGCTGCTGGCGCTATTGCACGCTGCACCGCAGACCACCGAAAGCCTGGCCCATTGCAGTGAGCAGCCGCTGGCAGAGGTGCTGGCGCAGCTCACCGAACTGGAGCTCGATGGCCGGGTCAGCAATCAAGCGGGGCGTTGGTTTGCCCGCTCGGGCTGAGTAAACTGCGCCCAGGCAACATTCCCAGTGGAGAAACATCAATGGTGAGCAGTTTTCGTGTGCAACAAGCCGCACGTGAGATCCGGGCAGGCGCAGTGATCGCCTACCCGACGGAGGCGGTCTGGGGCCTGGGCTGCGACCCATGGAACGAGGATGCGGTCTATCGGCTGCTGGCACTGAAGTCGCGGCCTGTGGATAAAGGGTTGATCCTGGTCGCCGACAACATCCGCCAGTTCGACTTCCTGTTCGAAGACTTCCCCGAAGACTGGATCGACCGAATGGCCAGCACCTGGCCTGGGCCCAACACCTGGCTGGTGCCGCATCAGGATCTACTGCCTGAATGGGTGACCGGGCAGCACGACACCGTAGCGCTTCGCGTCAGCGACCATCCGGTGGTACGCGAGCTGTGCGCCTTGGTCGGGCCGCTGATCTCCACGTCGTGCAACCCTGGCGGGCGCCCTGCGGCGAAGACCCGGCTGCGGGTGGAGCAGTACTTCCATGGGCAACTGGATCTGGTACTGGGCGGGGCATTGGGTGGGCGGAAGAACCCGAGCCTGATTCGCAATCTGGCTACCGGCGAGGTAGTACGGCCGGGTTGATGCACTTGCTGACCAGGCTTGGGCCGAGTGCCTGAGCCATCCCCCACATGACCCCTTGGTTTTTTCTGATTTTTGCCAAGGCGGTTGTTTGATATTCGGTTTGGGAAATATCCTACGAGCCGCGTCCCCTGCCATCACCTTTTCAGTAGGAACCGCTGCCCGTAGGCTTCAACCGTCGCTGAATAACTTGGCGATCGGGTGTGGTAACCCGGGTTCAGGGTGATCTTGGCAGTCCATGGCGGCTGTTCGCAGGAGGCTTCGTGCCTGCTGGGTTTTAGATCTCCCACCCGGTTTACCACCCTGCGTACAGCTGCCACCCATTCGTGTGGTAACGACTGGTTGGGGCCATGAAGCGAGATCTAATGATGAAGAAGATCGTCCCCGATCCACCCCTTCCCTCCACTTCCACCCATCCATTCGGCCGCTGCGACGCAGGCCACCAGCCGCTGTTTGCGGTTAACCCAGACATCTCCGCTGAAGACGCCCTGGTGCATGTCGCCCTGTATCTGCGCTGTGCGTACGAAGCCGGCTACAAGGCCCTGGACCATATGCGCGAAGAAGGTCGTGGCCTGTTCTGGTCCAATCTGCATGCCGTTGAAATGGCAGAAGGTGTGGTCGAGGCCATCTTGAATGGCATCGAGTCGAATCCGCCGTCGCAGAAGAAGGTGTGAGGGCTGACAGGTGTCCGCCTTTAGTTTTTAGCGCCTGTGAGATCGAGCGCCGCCCGCGCGGCGCTTCGCGGGACAAGCCCGCTCCCACATTTGTTGCAACGTGCCGAACCTGTCAGGCCATGGTTGCCCGCCTTGATGTATAGCTTGAGGCAGGCGGCGGCATCAATGCCCGCCTTGAAATCCAGTCATGCCAGCAAGGCTGACAACCAGGCGTGGTCGCGTTGCAACGGATGTAGGAGCGGGCTTGTCCCGCGAAGCGCCGCGTGGGCGGCGCTCGATCTACAAAAACCAAGGCAAGCACCTGGTCGCCATAACGCGACCTTCTGCCAATCAAGGCAACAAAATAGTAGACCCCACGGTCCGCCGCGCCGACAGCTCGCTCTGGGCCTTGGCCGCTTCGCTGAGCGGGTAGCGTTGCTGGATATCCACCGTCAGTTGGCCGCTGGCAATCATGGCAAAGAGGTCATCGGCCATGGCCTGGGTGTTCTCGGCGTTGTTGGCGTAAGTCGCCAGGGTCGGCCGAGTGACGTACAGCGAGCCCTTCTGCGCCAGAATCCCCAGGTTCACCCCACTCACCGCGCCCGAGGCATTGCCGAAGCTCACCATCAACCCCCGCGGTTGCAGGCAATCGAGCGACGTCAGCCAGGTGTCGGCACCCACGCCGTCATACACGACTGGGCATTTCTTGCCGTCGGTCAGCTCCAGCACCCGTTTGGCGACATCCTCGTGGCTGTAGTCGATGGTGGCCCACGCGCCCAAGGCCTTGGCCCGCTCGGCCTTTTCGGCAGAGCTCACGGTGCCGATGAGCTTGGCGCCCAGCGCTTTTGCCCACTGGCAGGCCAGCGAACCAACGCCGCCTGCGGCCGCATGGAACAGGATCACATCGCCAGGCTGCACAGCGTAGGTCTGCTTGAGCAGGTACTGCACGGTCATGCCCTTGAGCATGACGGCGGCAGCCTGCTCGAAGCTGATGGCCTCTGGCAATTTGACCAGGTTGGCCTCAGGCAGCGTGTGCACCTCGCCATAGGCGCCCAATGGGCCCCCGCCATACGCCACACGGTCGCCGACCTTCAACCGTGACACGCCTTGGCCCACGGCCTCGACCACCCCTGCGCCTTCGGTGCCCAGGCCCGAAGGCAGGGACGGCGGCGCGTACAACCCGCTGCGGAAATAGGTATCGATGAAGTTCAAGCCCACAGCATGGTTGCGCACGCGCACGTGCTGAGGCCCAAGGTCGGCGGGTTCGAAGTCCACCCACTGCAGCACTTCGGGGCCGCCGTGCTGGCTGAACTGGATACGCTTGGCCATCTCGTACTCCTGGATTGGGGATCGGGAAAGAGGCTTCTATCGGACGCCTTTGCTTGACTGCCGTCAACTGCGGGGCGCTGGCAGGCGGTGTTATGCTACGCGCCACTTGTTTCCTGCCCGCTCCTGGTGACCCGATGATTAGCCGCACCGAGGCTGTGAAAGCCTATCTGCTCGATTTGCAAGACCGCATCTGCTCAGCCCTGGAACGCGAAGACGGCGGCGCCCGCTTCGTCGAGGACGCCTGGGTGCGCGAAGCCGGTGGCGGGGGCCGTACGCGGGTGATCGGCGAAGGCACCGTCATCGAGAAAGGCGGGGTGAATTTCTCCCATGTGTTCGGCACCGGGTTGCCGCCTTCGGCCAGCGCCCATCGACCGGAGTTGGCTGGGCGCGGTTTCCAGGCGCTCGGGGTGTCGCTGGTGATCCACCCGCACAACCCGCACGTGCCTACTTCCCACGCCAACGTTCGGTTTTTCATCGCCGAAAAGGAAGGCGAAGAGCCGGTCTGGTGGTTCGGCGGTGGCTTCGATCTGACGCCGTATTACGGCGTGGAGGAAGACTGCGTGCACTGGCATCGAATCGCTGAACAGGCCTGCGCCCCCTTCGGCGCCGATGTGTACCCACGCTACAAGGCCTGGTGCGACCGGTATTTCCATCTCAAGCACCGGGGTGAGCCCCGTGGCATCGGCGGGCTGTTCTTCGATGACTTGAACGAATGGGACTTCGATACCTGCTTCGCCTTCATCCGTGCCATCGGCGACGCGTACATCGACGCGTACCTGCCCATCGTGCAGCGCCGAAAAGGGACGGCCTATACCCCACAGCAACGGGAATTCCAGGAGTTTCGCCGGGGCCGCTACGTCGAGTTCAATCTGGTCTATGACCGTGGCACGCTGTTCGGGCTGCAGTCTGGTGGGCGCACCGAGTCCATCCTCATGTCGCTGCCACCGCAGGTACGCTGGGGCTACGACTGGAAACCCGCGCCAGGCAGCGAGGAGGCACGGCTGACCGAGTACTTCCTGCAAGACCGTGACTGGCTCGGCCAGTAAGCCTGTAACCATTCAAGGAGCCGTCATGGACCAGTACGTCGTTTTTGGCAACCCGATCGGCCACAGCAAGTCGCCGCTGATTCATCGCCTGTTCGCCGAACAGACCGGCCAGGACCTGGAGTACGCCACGCTGCTGGCGCCGCTGGATGACTTCAGTGACTGCGCGCGCGGCTTCTTCAAGCAAGGCAGCGGTGGTAACGTTACCGTGCCATTCAAGGAAGAAGCCTATCGCCTGTGCGACAGCCTTACCCCGCGCGCACGTCGCGCAGGTGCGGTGAACACGCTCAGCAAGCTGGCCGACGGTACCTTGCAGGGTGACAACACCGACGGCGCGGGGCTGGTCCGTGACCTCACCGTCAATGCCGGTGTTGAACTGGCAGGTAAACGCATCCTTGTCCTCGGTGCCGGCGGCGCCGTGCGCGGGGTGCTGGAGCCGCTGCTGGCACACAACCCGCAGTCACTGGTGATCGCCAACCGCACGGTGGAGAAGGCCGAACGCCTGGCCGAGGCGTTCGATGAACTGGGGCCGGTGGTGGCCAGTGGGTTCGCCTGGTTGCAAGAGCCAGTGGACCTGATCATCAATGCAACCTCGGCCAGCCTGGCCGGTGAGCTGCCACCGATTGCCAGCAGCCTGATCGAACCCGGGCGCACGGTGTGCTACGACATGATGTATGGCAAGGCGCCAACGCCGTTCTGCCAGTGGGCCGCCCAACATGGCGCCGCCAAGGTGCTGGACGGCCTGGGGATGCTGGCCGAACAAGCAGCCGAAGCCTTTTATGTGTGGCGCGGCGTGCGGCCGGACACTGCACCGGTTCTCGCTGAACTGCGCCGCCAACTGGCGCGGGGCTGACCGCCAGCTGGGCTACTGAGCGGTGCTGGGTGTGGCTGCTCAGTCCTCGAACCGGATTGGGCAACGCGCCGGGCCTTCGAGCTTGTGCAGCTCTTCGATCACCTGTGGCCTGGCGCCGCGCAAGGTCAGGCTACCGCCTGTTCGCGCCAGCCGCCTCGCCTCGCGGTGCAGCATGTCCACCCCTGAATAGTCGATGAAGTTCACCTGCCGCGCATCCATGACCACCTGCGGGCCTTGGCAACCTTGCAGGCGTACTTGCAGGTAATGCGCAGCACCGAAGAAGATCGACCCGCCTACACGCAAGATGTCCGCATCGCCTTCGCGGCTCTGGTGAATCCGCGGGCGCGAGGTGCGCTTGAGGTAGAAGAACAGGGAAACCAGCACACCGGCATAGATGGCCGTCTGTAATTCCAAGAGCAAGGTGGCCGCTGCCGTCAGCGCCATGACTGCGAACTCGGCACGGCTGACACGCAGCAATGCGCCAATGGCCTTGCGATCAATCAGCCCCCAGCAAATCAACAGGATGCTCCCTGCCATCGCCGGAATCGGCAGGTGCGCGATCAGGCCGGCACCAGCGACGGCGAACACCGCTACCCACAGCGCCGAGAACACGCCGGCCATGGGCGAGCGTGCGCCTGCGTCATAGCTCAGGCCCGATCGGGTGAACGAGCCCGACGAGAGGTAGCCGGAAAAGAACGCACCGACGATGTTGGAGAGCCCTTGGGCACGTATTTCCTGGTCGGCGTCAATCAGTTGCTCGGAGCGCGCAGACAACGAACGTGCGATGGACAAGCTGGTCACCAGCCCCAGCATGCCAACGGCCACGGCGCTGGGGAGCAGGCGCAGTATCAGGTCCACGTCCAGCAGCGGCACGGCACTCAAGGGGGGCAGGCGCCCCTCGAACGCCGGTACACGCGGCACGTGCCCGAACACGCCGGGCAGCAGCCACGCCAGCAGGCTGACGGCCAACAGGCTTATCAACAGGCTGGGCCAGCGGGGACGCCATAGTTTCAGCGCTATGCCCATTACCACGGTGAGCGCTCCCAGTATCAAGGACGGCACGTCCATCTCACCGGCATGGCTGGCCAGGTCTTGAGCTGTCTTCAAGGCGGTGGCCTGGCTGGGCAAGTCCAGCCCAAGCAGGTTGGGCAGCTGCCCCAGCGCGATGACCACGGCGGCCCCGAGGGTGAAGCCGATCACTACCGAATGCGAGACGAAATTGACCAAGGCCCCGAAACGCAAAAGCCCCAGCAGTAGCTGGAAGACACCGCCCAGAAAGGTCAGCAGCAGCACAAGGGTGATGTAGTCATCGCTTCCTGCTACCGCCAACGGGCTGACACTGGCGTATAGCACGATGGAAATGGCCGCCGTCGGCCCGCAGATCAGGTGCCAGGAGGATCCCCACAGGCAGGCGACCAGCACGGGGACGATGGCCGCGTACAGCCCATATGCTGCTGGCAGGCCGGCGATCAGGGCGTATGCGATGGATTGCGGCAGCGCAAGGATGGCGCCGCTCAAACCCACCAGCAGGTCCTGACGCAAACTGTGGCGCGTCTGGCGCGGCAGCCAGCCCAGAAAGGGCAGCAGGCGTATGAGGCGATGCATAGTGCGGTCAAAATCCCCCGAATGGGTCTGTTCTGGAGAAGCGATCTGTTTCACGAATCAACCGCAGACAGACCCGCTCTCCATTAACGCGTTACAGCGTTCTTTTTACGGCCGCGACGGCGTCCGCACCCTCTTTGGTGGTCACGCCGGTCAGCCAACCATCCAGTGCTTCGGGATGTGCTCTCACCCAGGCCTTGGCGGCATCGTCGAAGCTGATCTTCTTATCCACAACCTCGGCCATGATGGTGTTTTCCATGTCCAGCGTGAAGCTCAAGTTGCTCAGCAACTTTGCCGCGTTCGGGCAGGCTTGTGGATAACCCTTGCGTGTCAGCGTGAACACGTCGCCTTTGCTGCCGAACCACTTCTCTCCACCGGTCAAGTAATGCATGTTCAGCTTCACGTTCATGGGGTGAGGCGTCCAGCCGAGGAAGGCGATGTACTGCTGTTTCTTGACCGCTCGGTCCACCTGGGCCAGCATGGCCTGCTCACTGGACTCCACCAGCTTCCATTTGCCCAGGCCGAAGGCATCATCCTTGATGATCGCTTGTAGCGAGAGGTTGGCCGGCGCGCCTGAGCCAATGCCGTAGAGCTTCCTGCCAAACTGATCGGCGTGTTTGTTCAGGTCTGCGAAATCGCGTACCCCGCCATTCCACACGTAGTCCGGCACCGCCAGGGTGAATTCGGTTCCTTGCAGATTGCGCGAGAGCTGCTGCACATCCCCGTTGGCGACGAATTTGTCATGGAAGCCTTGGTGCGCAGGCATCCAGCTTCCAAGAAAGGCATCGACCTGGCCGTCCTTGAGCCCGCCATAGATGATCGGCACCGCCAGGCTGTCCACCTTGACCTGGTACCCCAAGGGTTCAAGCAGCAGGCGGGCCACTGCGTTGGTGGTGGCGATGTCACTCCACCCAGGGTCGGCCAGCTTGACGGTTGAGCACTGCGCGTTGTCATCGGCGGCCTGGGCGCTCAGTGTGCCCAGGCTGACGGCTAGCGCGAACAAGGTAGCAGCGAACGTATGCATGGCGGGCTCTCTTTTCAATCCAGTGGGGCGGGCTGTGGATAACGTGCCTTGCGCTCAAGGTCATCAAGATCGATGTGGTTGCGCATGTACTGCTGACTGGCGTCCACCCAAGGTTGGTGGTCCCAGCTGCTCAACTTGCCAATGGCAAGTGCCTGGGCCACCAGACGGCGACGTCGCTGGCTGGCCAGCACTTGCTGGCGCAGGCCGGGTATGTCCCAGCGCTGGCGCGCCTCGGTGACGAACGCCTGCATCGATGCCTGATGATCCGGGCTGGTAGCCAGATTCTCCCGCTCGTACGGGTCGCGGCTCAGGTCATAGAGTAGACAGGGGTCGTCCTCGCTGTACACGAACTTGTAGGAACCACGGCGAATCATCATGAGCGGGCCGACGGTACCCTCGGCCATGTATTCACCAATGACCTCGTCGTGACCGCCCTGCCCTTGCAAATGACCAAGCAGAGAGCGGCCATCCAGGTGAAGGGATTTATCCACAGCCCCACCTGCCAACTCGACCAGGGTGGGCAGCAAGTCGCAGGTCGAGACGGACGCACTGACGCGTCCGGGCGCGAAGCGCTGCGGGGCATGGATCAGTAGCGGTACACGGGCTGACATCTCGAACCAGTGCATCTTGTACCAGAGGCCACGCTCACCCAGCATGTCGCCATGGTCGCCCGAGAACACGATCAAAGTATCGTCGGCGAGGTTGCATTCCTCGAGGGTTTGCAGCAATTGACCGATATTGTCGTCGATATAGCTGCATGCGCCGAAGTAGGCCCGCCGAGCATCGCGGATTTTGTCCACAGGAAGCGGTTTGTTCCAAAGGTCGTAGACCTTGAGCAATCGCTGGGAGTGGGGATCGAGTGACGCCTGGCTATCTGTGTGCCTGGGCAACGGAATATCCACACCTTCGTAGCGATCCCAGTAGCGTTTGGGAATGGTGTAAGGGTCGTGGGGGTGGGTCATGGACACTGTCAGACAGAACGGACGGCCGTCGTTTTCACGGACATGGTCATACAAATACTGACGCGCCTTGAACACCACTTCCTCGTCGAAATCCAGCTGGTTCGTACGCACGCATGGCCCTGCCTGCAGCACCGAGGACATGTTGTGGTACCAGCTTGGTCGCACGTCAGGCTCATCCCAGTTCACGGCCCAGCCGTAGTCGGCCGGGTAGATATCACTGGTCAGGCGTTCCTCGTAGCCGTGCAATTGATCAGGCCCACAGAAGTGCATCTTGCCTGACAGTGCCGTTCGGTAACCCAGGCGGCGCAGATAATGGGCGTAGGTGGGGATATCGGCGGGGAAATCTGCTGCATTGTCATAGGCCCCAATGCGGCTGGGGAGCTGACCGCTGACGAGGGTGAAGCGCGAGGGCGCGCACAGCGGGCTGTTGCAGTAAGCCGAATCGAACACCACGGCCTGAGCGGCCAGGCGAGTGAGGTGAGGCATTTGAAGGGGTGAGTCAGCGTAGATGGGCAGCAGCGGCGCTGCCATCTGGTCGGCCATGATGAACAGGATATTAGGGCGTTTCATGCAAGCTTCCATCGTTGAAGGTTATGCGGAATGCTTGCCTACCACGATGAGGCGGTGCATAACGGGGGTAAAGCCCCTGTCGGGCAATGTGTGGGATTAGCCAGGCTTATGTTCGAGCACCTTGCGGGATTGTCGTTGGATACGTTGCGCGTGTTCGAGGCCGCCGCGCGCTTGCGCAGCTTTACGGCAGCTGCCTTGGAGCTGGGCACCACGCAGCCGGCGATCAGTCAGCAGATAAAACGCCTGGAGGCGCAGCTGGGCACGCGGCTGTTCGACCGTATCTACCGGGGCATCGAGCTGACCGAAGCGGGCCAGGTGTTGTTGGAATATGTCGGCCAGGGGCTGCACACCATGGACGATGGCGTGGCCCGCGCAAGCGGGCGCACACAGCGTGAAGTCCTACAGGTGGCAACGGATTTTGCGTTCGCTGCGTTCTGGTTGATGCCCCGACTGCAGCGCTTTCATGAAGCGTATCCTCAGGTCGATGTGAGCCTGGTGACAGGTGAGCGAAGCCAAGGCATGTTGCGCCCGGATATCGACGTGGCGGTGCTGTTCGGCGATGGGCGTTTTCATCAAGGCGAGAGCCGTTGGCTGTTCGACGAGGAAGTTTTCCCGGTATGCAGCCCTCGTCTGATCCATGGCAAATCCTTGTCTGCTGCGGCCTTGCAGCGTTTGCCGCTGCTGCATCTCAAGGGTGAACAGGCCAGCCGGTGGTTCGACTGGGCAGGTGTATTTCGCGGCTTAGGGGTGACCAGCGCACCGCCTGCGGGGCAGCTACGATTCGACAACTACACGTTGTTGATCCAGGCTGCCATCGCGGGCCAGGGCATGGCGATTGGCTGGCGGCATCTGGTGGATGGGCTGGTCGATCAAGGGTTGTTGTGTCGACCGTTGGAGGGCAGCTTACGGTCGGCGCGTGGCTATTACGCCGTACTGCCGCCGCGCAAGCGTCGCGGGGCGTTGATCGGACGCTTCGTGGATTGGCTTGAGCACGAGCGTAGCCTCTGAGATGCTGGGCCCGCTTGTGGCATGTTGTCAGAATCGACGCACATCAGGAGTAGCTGTGCAGAGAATCAAGGGTTATCACGCCCACGTGTACTACGATGCCTCGACCCAGGAGCAGGCGCGAGCCTTGTGCGAGGAGGCAGCGGCGCTGTTCCCGGTCGTCATGGGGCGTATGCACACCAGGGCGGTAGGGCCGCATCCCGACTGGAGCTGCCAGCTGGCGTTCGAGCCGGAGCTCATTGGCGTGGTGCTGCCCTGGTTGGCGCTGCACCGCAAGGGGCTGGTGGTGTTTCTGCACCCGCTGACCGGGGATGAGCTGGCAGACCACCGCGATCATGCGATCTGGATGGGAGCGTTGCGGCCTCTGGACTTGTCGGGCTTTGGCGAAGGGCGTTGATTGGGCGATCCCAATCTCAGGAACGTTCTTGCCGGGGCGCCGGACTGGCGCCGATGAGTCGCGGAGCGTGTCCGGAAACCTCTGTGGAAAGTTGAAATCCTGGGACTGCAAGCAGTCCCAGGATAGCTTCGGGCACCGAGCAACCCTTGAAGCGACAACCATCGGTTAGCGCCGAGCGCCACGTACCCCTTCTGCCAAGGCCGAGCACAGGCTCAACACATCGTCTACCGCCTGACCGGGGTTCTGCGCGTGGGCAATCTTGTCGACCAGGGCCGAGCCTACCACCACACCGTCGGCAAGGCGGGCGATGTTGGCCGCTTGCTCGGGGGTGCGAATACCAAACCCGACACTGATCGGCAAATCCGTATGGCGACGCAAGCGTGCAATGGCTTCGGTCACATGTTCGGTAGTCGCCGAGCCTGCACCGGTCACACCGGCCACCGACACGTAGTAGACGAACCCGGAGCTACGCTGCAGCACGCGGGGCAGGCGCGCGTCGTCGGTGGTCGGGGTCGTCAGGCGAATGAAGTCGATACCCGCAGCCTGGGCCGGGCTGGCCAGTTCGTCGTCATGCTCAGGTGGCAGGTCGACGATGATCAGGCCATCGACACCGGCTTCGTTGGCCTGGGCCACGAACGCTTCCACGCCAAAGCGGTGGATCGGGTTGTAGTAACCCATCAGCACGATCGGCGTGGTCTGGTCATCCACTCGGAATTCGCGGACCATCTGGAGCGTCTTGGCCAAGGTCTGGCCAGCCTCAAGCGCGCGCAGGGTAGCCAGTTGGATCGCTACACCATCGGCCATGGGGTCGGTGAAGGGCATGCCCAGTTCGATCACGTCGGCACCTGCCGCCGGCAGGCCCTTGAGAATCTGGAGCGAGGCGTCATAGCCTGGATCACCTGCGGTGACGAAGGTGACCAGTGCTGCGCGGCCTTCGGTTTTCAGCTCGGCGAAACGTTGTTCAAGACGGCTCATGCCTGTTTCTCCTGGGCGGCCATGTGGTTCATGACGGTGTGCATATCCTTGTCTCCGCGCCCCGACAGGCAGATCACCATCAGGTGGTCCTTGGGCAAGGACGGAGCGCGCTTGATGGCTTCGGCCAGCGCGTGGGCGCTTTCCAGCGCTGGAATGATGCCTTCGAGCCGGCAGGATGCGTGGAAGGCATCCAGGGCCTCGTCATCGGTGATGCTGACGTATTCGACCCGCTTCACTTCGTGCAGGTAGGCGTGCTCGGGGCCGATGCCCGGATAGTCCAGGCCTGCAGAGATCGAATGGGCATCGGTGATCTGGCCGTCGGCATCCTGCAGCAAGTAGGTACGGTTGCCGTGCAGTACCCCAGGCACCCCGCCGTTCAGGCTGGCTGCGTGCTTGTCGGTCTGCACGCCGTGCCCGCCCGCCTCGACACCGATGATCTGAACGCTCGGCTCTTCGAGAAACTCGTGGAACAGGCCCATGGCATTGGACCCGCCACCCACGCATGCCACCAGGCTGTCCGGCAGGCGGCCTTCCTTTTCCTGCATCTGGGCGCGGGTTTCCTTGCCGATGATCGACTGGAAGTCCCGGACCATGGCTGGATAGGGGTGCGGGCCGGCCACGGTGCCGATCAGGTAGAAGGTGTCGTCGACATTGGTGACCCAGTCGCGCAGAGCCTCGTTCATGGCGTCTTTCAAGGTGCCGGTGCCAGCGGTGACCGGCACGATTTCAGCGCCCAGCAGTTTCATGCGGAACACGTTGGCCTGCTGCCGCTCGATGTCGGTAGCGCCCATGTAAATCACGCAAGGCAACCCGAAACGCGCCGCCACGGTGGCGGTCGCGACGCCATGCATGCCGGCACCGGTTTCAGCGATCAGGCGCTTCTTGCCCATGCGCTTGGCCAGCAATACCTGACCGATGCAATTGTTCACCTTGTGCGCGCCGGTGTGGTTGAGTTCCTCGCGCTTGAAGTAGATTTTGGCGCCACCGCAGTGCTCGGTCAGGCGCTCGGCGAAGTACAACGGGTTGGGACGGCCGATGTAGTCGCGTTGAAAATAAGCCAGCTCTTCGAGAAATGCAGGGTCTGCCTTGGCCGCTTCGTATTCACGGGCCAGGTCCAGTACCAGTGGCATCAGGGTTTCGGCCACGTAGCGGCCGCCGAACGAGCCGAACAGGCCATTGGCATCGGGGCCGGGGCGATATTGGGACTGGGTCATGAGACGCTCCAAGGCATAACGAATGAGTGATGGGCTTTACTGTAACCATGACCTGCCCCGATGAAAACCGATAAGATTGCTCTGACTTGTCAGGAAAACTCACACGTAATGGCCAGTGATCTCCCTCCTCTCAATGCGTTGCGCGCCTTCGAGGCAACTGCCCGGCTCAACAGCGTCAGCCAGGCAGCCGAGGCGCTGCACGTCACCCACGGCGCAGTTAGCCGGCAAATCAAAGCGCTCGAAGCGCACCTTGGCGTGGCCCTGTTCGCCAAGGATGGGCGAGGTGTCAAACTCACAGATGCAGGCGCCAGGTTGCGTGACGTCAGTGGTGAGGTCTTTGATCGGCTGCGTGGGGTATGCCGGGAGCTGACCCGCGAAGTGGAGCACGCCCCTTTCGTGCTTGGCTGTTCCGGAAGCTTGCTGGCGCGTTGGTTCATCCCGCGCCTGGGACGGCTGAATGCCGACTTGCCTGAGCTTCGCCTGCATCTTTCTGCCGGTGAGGGTGACCTGGACCCGCGTCGCCCTGGGCTGGATGCGTTGCTGGTCTATGCCGAACCGCCGTGGCCAGCGGACATGCAGGTTCACGTACTGGCGCAGGAACGTATCGGGCCAGTCGTCAGCCCGCACTACGAGGGCACCGGGCGCCTGCGTAAAGCGGCTGTCAGCCAGCTCTTGGAAGAATCCTTGCTGCACACCACCTCGCGCCCGCAAGCCTGGCCTACCTGGGCGTTGGCCAATGACCTCGATGCCCAGGCGATGAAATATGGGCAGTCGTTCGAGCACTTGTATTACTTGTTGGAAGCCGCAGTCGCAGGATTGGGGGTGGCCATCGCACCGGAGCCACTGGTGGCCGATGACTTGCGTGCAGGGCGCCTGATCGCGCCATGGGGCTTTAGCGCAACGCCTGCAGCGTTGGCGCTGTGGGTGCCACGGCGCGCCGCGGATGGGCGCGCCGAGCAGCTGGCGCAGTGGTTACGCGCCGAGTTGGCTGGGCAGAGCGTTTAGTTGCGCTTGCACAGCAGGTAGGCAGCCAGCAGGCCCAGTGCGCCTACTGCCACGCCAGCGGTGGTGTAGGGGTGTTCCTGGGCGTAGTCGCGGGTAGCGATGCTGGTCTTGACCGTGCGGTCTTTGACTTCTTCGTAAGCGTCGCTCAGTAGGCTGCGCGAGTGCTTCAGGGCCGTCTCGGCATTGCTGCGGATAGCCTTGAGGGACTTCTGGGATTCCTCGGAGGCATCGTTCTTGAGGCTTTCCAGGCTCTTCAGGAGGCTCTCGATCTCGGCTTCCATGCTTTCCAGTGATGTTTTACGCAGCGAGTTGCGGGGCATGTTGACTCTCCTTCGCGTTATGGGCTCTAGAGAGTGCGACTATCAAGCGAAGCGAAAGTGCGATCGAACTTTCTGCCGCTGCGCCTGCTCGCAGGTAAACCAGCACTGCGCTGCTAGGCTCAACGTTATCGCCATCCAAGGAGTCAACACATGTCCGATCACCACACGTACAAAATGCTCGAACTGGTAGGTTCTTCCACCACCGGTATCGAAGATGCAATCCAGAATGCCCTGGCCGAAGCCTCCAAAAGCGTGCAGATGATGGAGTGGTTCGAAGTCGTCAGCACCCGCGGCCATATTCGCGACAACAAAGTCGAGCACTTCCAGGTGACCCTGAAGGTCGGCTTCCGTATCACCAACAGCTGATACAGGTCCGGGCTGGATGTGCCTGGCGCGATGGGGTAAGACTTAGACGAGGCGCCTGATGGGCGCCTTTTGCGATTTCATCTGCACAAGGAAAGCAAGTGATGAACAAAGTGGTTCTGGCGTTGGGCCTGATGACCCTGGCGGGCGGCGCGATGGCGGCCGGCAAGCCGTGCGAAGAGCTGAAAGCGGAAATCGCTGCCAAGCTCGATGCCAAGGGCGTGCAAAATTACACGCTGACGGTCGTGGACAAGGGCGATCCCGCTGGCAAGGTGGTGGGCAGTTGTGAAGGCGGTACCAAGGAAATCGTTTACAGCCGCAACTAAAGGGCCACCGAACCCCGTGGGTTGACCACGGGGTTCGGGCATACGGCCGTTTGCTCGGCTGCCGGCCACCCATCAAGAGGCCGGCCTGGCCCAGTTCTCTCCGCGGCGCGCCCTGCTCAACCGCTAGGCTGGCTGCAGGGCCTGAGCCAGCAACTCGTAGGAGCGTATCCGGTCTGCGTGCTCGTACAGGTCGCAGGTAAAGATCAGTTCATCGGCCCCTGTCTGCTCCAGCAACACGTCGACCTTGGCACGGACCTTGTCTGGGCTCCCGATCATCGCCAGCCCCATGAAGCTGCCCACTGCATCGCGCTCATGCGGCAACCACAAGCCATTCATGGTTTCTACCGGGGGCTTCTGCATCAGGCTCTGACCGCGAATCAAGGCCAGGATGCGTTGATAAACCGACGTGGCCAGGTACTCGGCTTTCTCATCGGTCTCGGCCACTACCATGGGGATGCCGAGCATGACGTAGGGCTTGTCCAGCGTGGTAGAGGGCTTGAAGTGGTTGCGGTAGACCCGAATGGCCTCGTGCATGTAGCGCGGCGCAAAATGCGATGCGAAGGCATAGGGCATACCACGCATGCCGGCCAATTGGGCGCTGAACAAGCTAGAGCCCAGCAACCAGATAGGTACTTCGGTGTCGTGTCCCGGTACGGCAATCACCTTCTGATCATCGGTGCGTGGGCCCAGGTAGCGCGACAACTCTTCGACGTCATCCGGGAAATCGTCCGCACTGCCGGCCCGGTCGCGGCGCAGTGCATGGGCGGTCATCTGGTCGGACCCTGGAGCGCGGCCCAGGCCCAAGTCGATACGGCCGGGGTAGAGGCTGGCCAGGGTGCCAAACTGCTCGGCCACAACGAGCGGCGCGTGGTTGGGCAGCATGACGCCCCCGGAACCTACCCTGATACTCGATGTACCGCCTGCGAGGTAACCGATCAGCACTGAGGTGGCCGAGCTGGCGATGCCGTCCATGTTGTGGTGCTCGGCTACCCAGAAACGGTTGTAACCGAAGCGCTCGACATGTTGCGCCAGGTCCAGCGAATTGCGCAGTGATTGCGCGGGCCCCTGGTCGGCGCGCACTGGCACCAGATCAAGGGTGGATATTTTCAGATTTCGCAACTGCGTCATGAAGCCTCCGCAATGATGGTTGGCCTGAGGCCTTTTGACTCTGTATGGGCGCAATCGTTGGATTCAATGTCCCCTGTCGGATTGAGCTGAACTCTCATCAGGCTACCAGCCTCTGAATAGATAGGTACTTAACCAATGACCGGGAGGCATCATGAAGAAGACAGCATCGGCAATCTGGGAAGGTGGTCTCAAGGACGGCAAGGGCCAGATCTCCACTGAAAGCGGCGCGCTCAAGAACAATCCTTATGGGTTCAACACCCGTTTCGAAGATACGCCGGGCACCAACCCGGAAGAACTGATCGGCGCCGCCCACGCTGGGTGCTTCTCGATGGCGCTGTCGATGATGCTGGGCGAAGCCAAGCTGACGCCCGAGCGTATCGACACAGCGGCAGAAGTCACCTTGGACAAGCAAAGCGATGGTTTTGCCATCACCGCAGTGCACTTGGTGCTCCGCGCCAAGGTACCAGGGGCGAGCGAAGAGCAGTTCCAGGAAATCGCCAATAAGGCCAAGCAAGGCTGCCCCGTGTCCAAGGTGCTCAACGCCGACATTACCCTGGATGCCAAGCTGGTAAGCTGATCGCTCCAGCCGTGGGCGGTTTGCGGTAATCTGAAAACCCGGCAGCCTCGCTGCCTTTACTGGAGCCGCCCATGATTCGCATCGCTACAACTTTACTGGTCTCCCTGATGACAACTTCGGCACTGGCAGCAATCAAGCCATGCGAGGAGTTGAAGGCAGAAATCGAGGCCAAGATCCAGGCCCAGGGCGTGCCGTCCTATACCCTTGAAATCGTGCCCAACAGCGAAGTGCAGGACCCTAATATGGTGGTCGGCAGCTGCGATGGCGGTGCCCGCAAGATCATTTATCAGAAGAATGATCAGTAAGCCTGCCAACAGCGGGTCATTAAGAAACCTAAGGAATGCAGAAGACCCTGCTAGGTTCGTTGACGACCACGGTCCTGGCTGAGTCATACAGCAGCACCTGTGGCTCCATCACCGGCGCTCTTGCCTCAAGCCGATAACGCTCCCCTGCCTCGAAGTGATCGTAACGCACCGTCAGGTAGCACGTACGGTCCCTGGGGTCGGTAGAGAACCCGCCCGCGTAGATCTCATAGTCGAAACGTACGATCAGTTCGTGCTTGCCGGGCGTCACCTGAAAATAACGGCCATCGTCCAGGCGCTTGCCATCGAGGCGGTCGGCCATGATGACCCTGCCGGGTGTCATGGTGTATAGGTCTACCCAGGCCTGTTTGGGATCTTTGGGCGGTAGGGGGCTGGCACAAGCTCCCAGTGCACTGAGGGCGATCAGCATCATGGGCTGGCGCATGGCAGGGTTTTCCACTTGCAGTGAATATGTGACAAGCATAGCGCTGTTTTGGATGCTTTACGTCCGTTGGCAGCCTGCCGGTTCGCCCTGGCTGACCAGTTTCTGTTGCTGATCATAGAGCTTGATCCAGGGACGGAAGCCGATGCTGCCAGCCTGCAGCTGGTAACGCTCGCCAGCATCGAAGCCCTTGAAGGCTACCTTGACCTGGCAATCACGCCATAGCGGGGCGTCGACGGGGCCGATGTTGCTGGGCGCCACCGGGAATTGATAGCGCACGGTCAGCTCATGGTTGCCAGGCGGTACCTGGAAGTAACGGTTGTCGTCCCAGTCGCGTGCGTCGACTTTCACCGCGTCCAGGGAGGTCTGCTGGCCTGGTTCAAGGTCGACCCACGCCTGAGAGGGGTCGGGGTCGGGCAATGTCGAACAGGCCGTTGTCAGCAGCAAGGAACCGGTAACCCACAATGCGCGCATGGCGAAACTCCCCTTCGGCACGATAATCTTTAGGCGAATGGGGTTGAGCGAATAAGACGGTAAACGATGCTTGGAATAGTGCTTGCGCAGCGCTCAGACCCTGGGGCACTCGACCGTGTTTTCACCCGGTTTGTTCCGCTACTGGTCGCCGCGCTGCTCAACGGTTGCAGCAGCGCTGGCTACTATGGCCAGCTGGCAGCCGGCCAGTGGGAGCTGCTACAGGCGCGTCGGCCCGTGACGAAGGTGATGGCTGATCCTGCCACGTCTGTGCCATTGCGCGCTCTGCTGGAGTACGCCCAACAAGCGCGAGCGTTCGCCACCCAGCAGCTGAAATTGCCCGACAACCGAAGCTACACGATGTACGCCGACTTGGGCCGCCCCTACGTCGTGTGGAATGTTTTCGCCACCCCCGAGTTGTCGCTTCAGCCAGTCACCCACTGTTTTCCCATTGCCGGGTGCGTGGCTTACCGCGGCTATTATCGTCAGGGCGCAGCACGGGGTGCAGCGGCGTTGATGCGCCAGCAGCACCTTGACGTCTATGTGGGCGGCGTTGAAACCTATTCGACCCTGGGCTGGTTCGATGACCCCATCCTGTCATCGATGATGGGCTGGGGTGAAGAGCGCCTGGCCACACTGATCTTTCACGAGCTGGCTCATCAGCGTGTCTATGTGCAAGACGATACGGCCTTCAACGAGTCATTCGCGTCGTTCGTGGAGCAGCAAGGCACGCGGCAATGGCGGCTCAGCCGTGGGCTGGCGGCCACCGGCGACGACCATGGTCCGCAGCGCGAGCAGTTCATTCGCTTGGTGCTGGCCACGCGGGCACGGCTACAGGCCCTTTATGCGGCGCCCACCGATGATCAAACCAAGCGCTTGGCCAAGCGGGCCGAGTTCGAGCGGTTGCGGCGCGATTACCGTTCGCTGCGCGATGGCCCATGGGGAGGCGACAGGCGTTACGACGCTTGGGTCTATGGGCCGATGAACAATGCGAAATTGCTGCCATTCGGACTGTACGACCAGTGGGTGCCTGCTTTTTCGGTTTTGTTTCGCCAGGTCGAAGGTGACTGGGAACGCTTTTATGAGCGCGTCGGGCAACTGGCTTCATTGCCCCTCGCAGCGCGTACTGCAGCCTTGCAAGGGTTGATGCCAAGGGCTAGGTCGCGCTAGCCGGTTGCCCAGCCCTTCAGCGAGGTTGCCTGTTGAACGCCTCGTGCATCTCGGCCAGGGAGGCGAAATGGAACGCCGGCGCTTCTGCCATCAGTTCCTCGCGGCTTCCGAACCCATACCCTACTGCCACGGCCTGCAAACCGTTGCTACGGGCTCCGATCAGATCATGCTTGCGATCGCCGATCATGAGCGTGTGCGCCGGGTCCAGCCCTTCTTCGTCCAGCAAGTGGCGAATCAGCTCGACCTTGTTGGTTCGCGTACCGTCCAGCTCGCTGCCGTAGATCACTTTGAAATGCTGATCGAAGGCGAAGTGGCGGGCAATTTCGCGTGCGAATTCCCACGGCTTGGAAGTCGCTATGTAGAGCGTGCGGCCTTGGCCATTGAGGGTCTCGAGCAGCTGCGGCACCCCGTCGAACACGAGGTTTTCGTACAGGCCCGTGACGCGAAAACGCTCACGGTAGAAGTTGACCGCCTCCCAGGCCTTGGCTTCGTCGAAACCGTAGAACTGCATGAACGCCTGCAACAACGGCGGGCCGATGAAGTGTTCAAGGCGAGAGAGGTCTGGCTCGTCGATACCCAGTTTCGCCAAGGCGTACTGGATGGAGCGGGTGATACCCAGGCGTGGGTCGGTCAGGGTGCCATCAAGGTCGAACAGAATGTTTTGCTGGTGCATAGGGAAGGTTTCCGCTTGAGTGCTGCGCCGCATGCTGGCGGGCAAGCCGTGCCCGCATGGCTGTGGAAAAACGATCAGTCTGGCTGATCGAAGCCCTCGGCCAGGTGCTGGTCCTTGAGCTTCACATAGTTGCCAGCGCTGTAGGCGAAGAAGGCACGTTCCTGGTCGTTCAACAACCGGACCTGCCTGACTGGGCTGCCCATGTACAGGTAGCCACTGACCAGGCGCTTGCCCGGTGGCACCAGGCTGGCGGCGCCAATGATCACCTCGTCCTCGACGATGGCGCCGTCCATGACGGTACTGCCCATGCCGACCAGGATGCGGTTGCCCAATGTGCAGCCGTGCAGCATGACCTTGTGCCCGATGGTGACTTCGTCACCGATGATCAGCGCAAAGCCATCGGGGTTGAACGGGCTGGCGTGGGTGATGTGCAGCACACTGGCGTCCTGCACACTGGTCCGCGCGCCGATACGGATGCGGTGCATGTCGCCTCGCACGACCACCAATGGCCAGACCGAACTGTCTTCGCCGATCTCCACATCGCCCAGTACCACCGCCGAGCGGTCGACGAAGGCCCGCGCTCCGAGCTTGGGATGGTGTTGCTGGAAGCTTCGAATGGCCATGATAGTGTTCCTCATGTGTGCCGATAGGCTGGCTGCCTGCTGCGGTCGGCGTCGATTGTAATTAAGATGGGGCTGTGTTTCTTCTGCCAAGGTATCCAAACCGTGACTGCGAACAACCCGCTTCTGCAATCCCACGATCTGCCGCCCTTCTCGCAAATCCGTGCAGAGCACGTGCTGCCGGCGATCGAAGCGATCCTGGCCGACAACCGTAAAGCCATTGCCAGGATTCTTGAAGAACAAGGCGCAGCGCCTACATGGGCAGGCCTGGTGCTGGCCATGGACGAACTGAACGACCGCCTCGGTGCCGCCTGGAGCCCGGTGAGCCACCTCAATGCGGTGTGCAATAGCCCAGCGTTGCGTGAAGCCTATGAGGCCTGCCTGCCAGCGCTGAGTGCCTACTCCACGGAGCTTGGGCAGAACCGCGCGCTGTTCGATGCCTACCAGGCACTGGCTGCAAGCCCTGAAGCTGCCTCGTTCGATGTGGCGCAAAAGACCATCCTTGAACATGCATTGCGCGACTTCCGCCTGTCGGGCATCGACCTGCCCGCCGCAGAACAGCAGCGCTACGCTGAGGTGCAGAGCAAACTCAGCGAGCTGGGCAGCCGTTTCTCCAACCAGCTGTTGGATGCCACCCAGGCATGGAGCAAGCACGTCACCGACGAAACCACGCTCGACGGCCTGCCCGACTCGGCCAAGGCCCAGATGGCCGCCGCTGCCGCCGCCAAGGACCTCGAGGGCTGGCTGATCACGCTAGAGTTCCCCAGCTATTACGCGGTGATGACCTACGCCAGCGACCGCGCGCTGCGCGAAGAGCTGTATGCGGCCTACTGTACCCGCGCTTCGGATCAGGGCCCGAACGCGGGGCAGTTCGATAACGGTCCGGTGATGCAGCAGATTCTCGATCTGCGCCAGGAGCTTGCCGAATTACTGGGCTACAAGAACTACGCCGAGCTCAGCCTGGCGACCAAGATGGCCGAGTCCAGCGACCAGGTGTTGAGCTTCCTGCGCGATCTGGCCAAGCGCTCCAAGCCCTTCGCCGCCCGCGACCTGGCCCAGCTCAAGGCCTATGCTGCCGAACAGGGTTGTCCCGAGCTGGCCAGCTGGGATGCCGGCTACTTTGGCGAGAAGCTGCGAGAGCAGCGCTACAGCGTGTCCCAGGAAGCACTGCGCGCCTACTTCCCCATCGACAAGGTGCTAGGCGGCCTGTTCAGCATCGTGCAGCGCCTGTACGGCATCGAGATCAACGAGCTCAAGCAGTTCGATGCCTGGCACCCGGATGTACGCCTGTTCGAGATCAAGGAGAACGGCCAGCATGTGGGGCGTTTCTTCTTCGACCTCTATGCCCGCGCCAACAAGCGTGGCGGTGCCTGGATGGACGGTGCGCGTGACCGTCGCGTAACGGCGCAGGGCAAACTGCAAAGCCCGGTGGCCAACCTGGTGTGCAACTTCACCCCTGCCGCGCCGGGCAAACCTGCCTTGCTGACCCATGACGAGGTCACGACGCTGTTCCATGAGTTCGGCCATGGCTTGCACCACCTGTTGACCCGCATCGACCACGCTGGAGTGTCCGGCATCAACGGCGTGGCATGGGATGCGGTAGAACTGCCCAGCCAGTTCATGGAGAACTGGTGCTGGGAGCCCGAAGGCCTTGCCTTGATCTCCGGCCATTACGAAACTGGCGAGGCGCTGCCGCAGGACCTGCTGGACAAGATGCTGGCTGCGAAGAACTTCCAGTCGGGCATGATGATGGTGCGCCAGCTCGAGTTCTCGCTGTTCGACTTTGAGCTTCACGCCAGCCACGGTGACGGCCGTACGGTACTGCAGGTGCTCGAAGGGGTGCGCGATGAAGTGTCGGTCATGCGCCCACCGGCCTATAACCGCTTCCCCAACAGTTTTGCGCACATCTTCGCGGGCGGTTATGCCGCAGGTTACTACAGCTATAAATGGGCTGAAGTGTTGTCGGCCGATGCCTTCTCGCGGTTCGAGGAAGAAGGCGTTTTCAATGCCGAAACAGGCCGGGCGTTCCGCGAAGCGGTGCTGGCACGCGGCGGCTCGCGTGCGCCGATGGTATTGTTCGTCGACTTCCGCGGTCGCGAGCCGTCCATTGACGCCTTGCTGCGCCACAGCGGTCTGGCCGAAGAATCGGCAGCATGAGCGAGGATGCCGTGAACAAGACCAAGAAGCGCTTCATCGCCGGCGCGGTATGCCCGGCGTGCAGTGAAGCTGACAAGCTGACGATGTGGAACGAAGACGGTGTGCCGCACCGCGAGTGCGTGGCGTGTGGTTTTACCGATACGCTCAATGAGCAGGGCTTGTCGGTACCCAGTGAACTGGGCACGCGGGTCAACCAACAAGCGCCCAAGCCGGCAGCGGCGAAAGTGCAGACCGTGCAGTTCTTTCCCAATCCGAAGCTGAAGAAACCGGCCGATTGACCACCGCACCGCCCGGGTGCAAGGCCCGGGCGGTGGCGGCTGGTGGTAATTAAGAGCGACCTGCACGCTTGCGCAGTCGTCCACGCTTGCATGCTCCCATCATTGAGCAAGGTAACGCGTGATGAGCAACCCGCTTCTGCAAGACGGCAATGTGCCCGTCGACTACCCCTCCATTACAGTCGAAAGCATGCAGGATGCATTCGATCAGGTCCTTGAGCAGTATGCTCAAGGCATCGAGCGCGTGATCAACAGCCAGCCATCGATGCCAACATGGGATGACCTGGTGCTGGCCATGGATGATCTGGACGCCCAGGTGTACGCAGTGCTTTATGGGGTAATGCCCTTTCTGGGCAAAGGGCAGACCTGGAGTGACCCTATCCTGGCGTTTCATATCGCGGCCAGCGCTGCGTTGGACTCAAGGTTTAGCAACGAGCAGCTTCAGTCGCTGTATGAACAGCTGGCGCACAGCGATATCGGCGTTAACCTCGATGATCGCCAGCGGGCAACACTGCGCTGGCACTTGGAAAGGTTTCGCGTGAGTGGCGCTTCCCTGCCCACGAGCGACAAGGCGCGGCTGCTCGACCTGCAACGTCGGATAACCGAGCTTGAAGAGCAGTATCTGATTAATCTCGACCAGCCGGACATGATCGTCGATGACGTCACTCAGCTGCGTGGTCTGTCCCAACGCAGTCTCGATGAGTTGAGCGAGCGAGCAAGGCAGCGTGGCAGTAACGGATGGTCCATACCTTGCGAAAGCTGGGCTGCCGAGCGTGTGCTGGAAGAGGCCGAGCTGGGTGCTCTCCGTGAGCAGGTGTATCAGGCTTTTCATGGACGTGGCGTCAATACCGACCTGTCGCAAGATAATGGTCAAGTGCTGCAGCAACTGGCCCTTCTGCGCCATGAACGAGCGACGCTATTGGCGTTCTCCGATCACATGACCCTGAGCTTGGCGCGTAAAAGTGCTGGTTCGCCAGACCAGGTTCGCGCCTTCCTGCAAAGCTTGGCTGCTGGCATGAAGCCCGTAGTGCTGCAGTGGCGCTCAGACTTTGAGCGTGACGCTCAGGCATTGGGTCTGGAAGACATGCAGCCCTGGGACCTACGCTTTGCCCAAAAGCAACTGCGAGACGCGGCCAAGATAGTGCCAAAGGACGCGCTGCGCGAATTTTTCCCGATGGCTGCCGTCATCGACGCGTTGGTCCAGCTGGCCAAGCGGCTCTTTGACCTGGAGTTGAGGCCCACCCCTGCCCCCGTATGGGCACCCTCGGTACTGGTGTTCGAGGCATTCCAGGACGACGCACGGATTGGCTTGCTCTACCTCGATGCCGTGCAGCACGCCGGTAAGCAGGCAGAGGCGGTGTTCACAACGTATGTGCGTAACCGCCGGATCGACGCGGAAGGGATTTTCCAGCAAGCGGTGGTGATCGTCTTCAGCGATGTGCCCGAAGGTAGTGCAGGTGCGCAGCCACTGTTGGATCACCTCGCGCTGCGCAAGCTGTACCACGAGTTCGGCCATGCCTTGCACCACCTCTTGGTGCGCACGGACAATCAGGTCCAGTCGGGCGTAGTCGAACTCGGTACGGACGGTACGGAGCTCTTCGGCAAGCTGTTCGAACGTTGGGTGTGGAACGCCGCCTATCTCGTCAGCATTTCCTCGCACTATTCGGATGGGCGTCAGATTGACAGGGCGCAGGTCGAGCAGTGCGTCGAGCGCTACAGACGCGAAGCCATCGGCGAAGCCGCGCTTGAGCTGAGCAAGGCCTTGTTCGATGTGGATCTGCACACGAACCCAGCTGACGGGAAAACCCTTCGCCAGCGATTTACTCGATCGCGCGAGCAATGTGGTTACTGGCCTTTGAACGCCCTAGAGCACCCAGCCCACGCCTTCGACCACCTGGTTACCGGCTATGACGCCGGTTATTACGCGTACCTCTGGGCAGATGTATGTGCTGTGGATATCTTCACCCGCTTCGAGCAAACAGGGCTACTTGATCGTGCACTTGGACAGGCGCTGTTCGAGTCATTGATTGCCCCCGGAGCATCGCGCCCATTGCGTGAAGGAGTGATGCAGTTTCTTGGCCGTGAGACAAACCTACACCCCTACCTCCAGTGGCTTCAGGCCGTCGGATGATCGGGCTGGCAATTAGTCGCCAGGCCCTTTACTGTACATGCATACAGTAAAGGGTGTAGCCATGTCATATTCACCTCCGTTGAAGGGCCGCGGCACTGCGCATAACCCGCATAACCGCTTCGGCCCTACCCACTCTTCGCATGAGGACGATGGCTGGTACCAAGATGTACCGGTCACGCAAGGGACCAAAGTGCGGATCGAGACGGCCAAGACGGTTATCAGCCGCAATACCTCACCCGATCTGCCCTTCGACCGGTCGATAAACCCTTATCGCGGTTGCGAGCACGGGTGCATCTACTGCTATGCACGCCCTTCGCACGCCTATTGGGATTTGTCGCCTGGTCTGGATTTCGAAACCAAGCTGATTGCCAAGACCAATGCAGCCGATGTGCTGGCGCAACAGCTGAGCAAACCTGGGTACGTGTGTGCGCCAATCAACCTGGGGGCGAACACCGACCCTTATCAGCCCATAGAGCGCGAATACATGCTGACCCGGCGTTTGCTGGAGGTGCTGCTGAAGTTTCGCCACCCAGTGACCATCGTTACCAAGGGCGCCTTGGTTCTGCGTGACCTTGACCTGTTGACTGAAATGGCCAGCTTGCGGCTCGTGCGCGTGATGATCAGCCATACCACCCTTGATGCCGGCCTCAAGCGCATTCTGGAGCCCCGTGCCGCTTCGCCTGCTGCACGCTTGCGGGCCATACGCCTGCTGCGCGATGCCGGCGTACCCGTAGGCGTCCTGTGCTCGCCGATCATTCCCATGATCAACGACTGTGAACTGGAGCAGTTGCTGGAGTCGGCGCAAGAGGCTGGGGCGCAAAGCGCAGCCTACATGATGCTTCGCTTACCGCTTGAGGTGGCCCCTCTGTTTGAGCAGTGGTTGCACGATCACTACCCGCAGCGTGCAGCCCATGTAATCAGCCTTATTCGGCAAAGCCGGGGTGGAGCGCTTTATGACAGCCGTTTCGGTGCTCGTATGCAGGGCGAGGGTATTTTTGCGCAGTTGTTGGCGCAGCGTTTTGACAGGGCTGTACGCAAGCTGAACCTGGAGGGCCGTGAATCTCTGCAACTTGATTGCTCATTGTTCAGCCCACCCGGCAGACAACTTCAATTGCTTTGAACCAATTAACGTAGATGCTGTCTGGCTTGCTCGTTGATATCTAAGTGCCATCATCGTATGGCTGTCTTATATCAACTCACAGCCAACAAAAGCGATGTTTGCGCAGGAGGCAATTGTGAACTGGGCCACAAAAAAATGTTTTGGCTAATTGTGAATTGCCTCTCATTTTTTGTGAAAGGCGATCAGTCAGCGGTAGTGGCGTTTAGCTGCCAGCATTACTGGCGCTCATGGTAGAGACCAGCTACGGCGCGGGTTTCAGAGGCACGCGTGCGGTCAATTCGAAGAACGCTCGTACCAATTTTGTAGGAAAAGACTTACATGGCTGTAAGAGATTTACCATTTCGTTAGCAATTGTTGCTCCGGTAACCTCCGCGCCATTGTGGATCGCCTCTCGTAACTTGAAAGCATCTGGTCAGCCCAGGTGGATATTTCGAGCGAGGCGCGTTTTGCCCTCATCAGTAGTTGAAGATCTGTAACACACGCTCGGTGGAATACCTTGCGATTGGGTCAGCGTTTAATTCATGGACGAATAGTGTGGATATTGCAGAAACTGTCAGCCTGAAAGATCGCGCCAAGAAAAAACTTGAACGCGATGCCGGCCCGCTGATTATCGACGCGCTCAACCATCCGCAGACCGTCGAGTTGATGTGTAACGGCGACGGTAAGCTGTGGCTCGAACAATTGGGCCAACCGATGAGGCACATTGGCGACCTGCGCCCGGCGCAGGCCGAGTCCATCATCAAGACCGTGGCCGGCTTCCATGGCAAGGAAGTGACCCGCAGCAAACCGCTGCTCGAAGGCGAATGGCCCCTCGATGGGTCGCGCTTCGCGGGCCAGCTTCCGCCAGTGGTGCGCGCCGCCACGTTTGCGATCCGAAAAAAAGCGGTCGCCATCTACACCCTGGACCAGTATGTGGAGTCGGCGATCATGACGCCGGCCCAGTGCGATGCCATCAAGCGGGCCATCCGCGATCACCGCAATATCCTCGTTATCGGCGGTACGGGTACCGGCAAGACCACCCTGGTCAACGCAGTCATCAACGAGATGGTCATCGAGTTCCCCAGTGAGCGGGTATTCATCATCGAGGACACCGGTGAGATTCAGTGCGCTGCCAAGAACTTCGTGCAGTACCACACCACCGTCGACGTAAGCATGACCCACCTGCTCAAGACCTCCTTGCGCATGCGGCCTGACCGCATCTTGGTCGGTGAGGTGCGTGGCGAAGAGGCACTCGACCTGATCGACGCCTGGAACACTGGTCACCCTGGCGGTGCTGCGACCCTGCATGCCAACAGCGCCAGTGAAGGGCTGAC
Source organism: Pseudomonas sp. I3-I5 (assembly GCF_022699445.1). Lineage (NCBI taxonomy): Bacteria > Pseudomonadati > Pseudomonadota > Gammaproteobacteria > Pseudomonadales > Pseudomonadaceae > Pseudomonas > Pseudomonas sp. I3-I5. The sequence goes on from NZ_CP093940.1 coordinate 4,731,314, forward strand.
CCGTCTTAAATCCCTGGTTTCTCGCAACAAGTCGGCCCCGGCCGACATCGAGCCGCTGATTGGCGAAGCGGTTCACGTCGTCATCTCCATCGCCAGAACCCCAGAAGGCCGCCGCATCCAGGAAATCCTCGAGGTTTCCGGGTACGAAAACGGCCGTTACATCATGCGCAACCTCTAGGAAAACATCGCACATGCAAGCCAACATTTCTCTGTCCCGCATCAATGCCCAAACGTTTGGCTACCTGGCGCTCTGCCTGTTGATGCTCTACGTAATGGTCACCCCGGAAAATGCATTCGCCTCTACTGCCGGTAGCGGCAGCTTGCCCTACGAGAGCTGGTTGGAGTCTCTGCAGAAATCGGTGACTGGCCCAGTCGCCTTTGCCCTGTCGCTGATCGGCATCGTGGTCGCAGGCGGCGTGCTGATCTTCGGTGGCGACCTCAACGGCTTCTTCCGCACGCTGATCTTCCTGGTGCTGGTTATGGCACTGATCGTGGGCGCCAACAACATCATGCAGAAATTCTTCGGCACCTCGGCTGAACTGGCCCAATCGGTACCGATGATGACTGCCCACTCGGTACAAGGGCAGGTCTGAACCATGGCGCTGCGCACCATCCCTATTCGCCGTGCGGGAAACCGCGACAATCTGTTCATGGGTGGCGACCGCGAGCTGGTGATGTTCTCCGGCCTGCTGGCATTCGCCCTGATCTTCAGCGCCCAGGAATTGCGCGCCACGGTAGTCGGGCTGGTGCTGTGGTTTGCCGCACTTTTCATTCTGCGGGTCATGGCCAAGGCCGACCCGAAGATGCGCCCGGTGTACCTGCGTCATCGACGCTACAAGTCTTACTACCCGGCGCGTAGTACCCCGTACAGGGACAACCCGCCAAGTCAGGGAAATCAATACAAATGATCGAAGGTATTGCGTATGCCATCGCAGCCCTCGGTGCGTTGCTGGTCCTGCTGCTGGTCCAGCGTCTCCTGCAGGTCGATGCCGAGCTCAAGCTCAAAAAGCACCGCTCCAAAGATGCGGGCCTCTCAGATCTGCTGAACCATGCGGCGCTGGTCGACGACGGTGTGATCGTCGGCAAGAACGGCGCATTCATGGCTGCGTGGTTGTATCGAGGTGACGATAACGCCAGCAGCACCGACGCCCAGCGCGAGTTGGTATCGCTGCGTATCAACCAGGCCTTGGTTGGGTTGGGCAGTGGGTGGATGATCCACGTCGATGCCGTGCGGCGTCCTGCGGTCAATTATTCCAGCAAGGGTTTCTCGCATTTCCCGGATCGGCTCACCGAAGCGATGGACGAAGAGCGACGCAGCTTCTTCGAGTCATTGGGATCGTTGTATGAAGGTTATTTCGTCCTGACGCTGACTTACTTCCCGCCCATGCTGGCGCAGCAGAAGTTCGTCGAGCTGATGTTCGACGATGACACACCGCCGCCAGACCACAAGGCGCGCACGCGTAACCTTATCGAGCAATTCAAGCGCGATTGCACCAGTGTCGAGGGCAGCCTGTCGTCGGTGCTCAAGATGACACGTTTGAAGGCCAATACGCTGGTGACAGAGGAAGGCGCACAGATCACCCATGAGGATCTGCTCAGCTGGGTCCAGTTCTGCGTGACCGGTATAAGCCAACCCGTACAGTTACCAAGCAACCCCATGTACCTGGATGCCATTCTTGGCGGCAAGGAACTGTGGGGGGGCGTGGTACCGAAGATCGGCCGCAACTTCATTCAGGTGGTGGCGATAGAAGGTTTTCCGCTGGAGTCTGCGCCCGGCATCCTGGCCGCGCTTGCCGAGCTGCCCTGCGAATACCGGTGGTCCAGTCGCTTCATATTCATGGATACCCATGAGGCCGTGCGACACCTGGATAAATACCGCAAGAAATGGAAGCAGAAGGTTCGTGGCTTTTTCGATCAAGTCTTCAACACCAACAGCGGCAATATCGACCAGGACGCGCTCTCGATGGTGCAGGATGCGGCTGACGCGATCGCCGAGGTCAACAGTGGCTTGATCGCTCAGGGCTATTACACCAGCGTCGTCGTCTTGATGGATGAGGACCGCCAGCAACTTGAAGAAGCCGCCCGTGGTGTGGAGAAGGCCATCGAGCGGCTTGGCTTTGCCGCTCGTATCGAGACCATCAATACGCTGGACGCGTATCTGGGAAGCCTGCCGGGCCATGGCGTTGAAAACGTCCGTCGCCCGTTGATGAATACGCTGAACCTGGCTGACATGCTGCCCACCAGCAGCATCTGGACAGGCAGCGCCGAAGCCCCCTGCCCACTCTACCCGCCGCTTTCGCCGGCGCTGATGCACTGTGTAACCAGCGGTGCCACGCCGTTCCGTCTGAATCTGCACGTGCGCGATCTGGGTCACACATTCATGTTCGGCCCCACGGGTGCGGGTAAGTCCACGCACCTGGCGCTGATCGCTGCACAACTGCGCCGCTACCAGGGCATGTCGATTTTCGCCTTCGACAAAGGCATGTCCATGTACCCCCTCGCAGCAGGTATCCGGGCAGAAAGTGCCGGGAGCTCCGGGCTTCACTTCACCGTAGCGGCCGACGACGAGCGTCTTGCCTTCTGCCCGCTGCAGTTCCTGGAAACCAAGGGTGACCGCGCGTGGGCGATGGAATGGCTCGATACCATCCTGGCGCTGAACGGCCTTGAGACCACCGCTGCACAGCGTAACGAAATTGGCCATGCGGTGATGAGCATGTACCGCGACGGTTCGCGCACCCTTTCCGAGTTCTGCCTGGTGGTGCAGGACGAGAACGTGCGTGAAACCCTGCGCCAGTACACCGTCGACGGAACCATGGGGCACCTGCTCGATGCCGATGAGGATGGTTTGACACTGTCCGACTTCACCGTCTTCGAGATCGAAGAACTGATGAACCTGGGCGACAAGTACGCCTTGCCAGTGCTGCTTTATCTGTTCCGCCGTATCGAACGCGCGCTCAAGGGGCAGCCGGCGGTGATCATTCTCGACGAAGCCTGGCTGATGCTTGGCCACCCCGCTTTCCGCGAGAAAATCCGTGAGTGGCTCAAAGTGTTGCGTAAGGCCAACTGCCTGGTACTGATGGCTACCCAGAGCCTGTCGGATGCCGCCAACTCCGGCATTCTCGATGTCATCGTCGAGTCGACGGCCACCAAGATCTTCCTGCCTAACGTCTATGCACGTGATGAAGACACTTCATTGCTGTACCGGCGCATGGGCTTGAACGCCCGGCAGATCGAAATCCTCGCCACCGCCGTACCCAAGCGTCAGTACTACTACGTCTCGGAAAACGGCCGCCGGTTATATGACCTTGCCCTGGGTCCGCTCGCCCTGGCGTTCGTCGGCGCCTCCGACAAAGAGTCGGTGGCCGCCATCAAGCGACTGGAAGCCAAGTATGGCAACGGTTGGGTGGACGAATGGCTGGCCGCCCGTGGCCTCAGACTGAATGATTATGGAGTGGCCGCATGAGCTTCGCTGAACGCATGAAAGCGATGGTGCGCAAACGCCCCGCTGAATCTGTCGATACCGTTACCGGCGCCCCGTCGCCGCAAGGCGCAGTACTCGACAACCCCTACCTGACGGCCCGCCGTACCTGGAATGACCATGTCGGCAGCGTCGTGACCTCGCGCCTGATGTGGCAGGTGGTTGCGATCCTTTCGATGATGATCGCCCTGGCCTGTGTGGGCGGGCTGATTCATATCGGCAGCCAGTCCAAGTTCGTGCCCTACGTGGTTGAAGTGGACAAGCTTGGGCAGCCATTGGCGGTAGCGCCGGCGCAGGTGGCGCAGCCAGTCGATCAACGCGTTGTGAAATCGCAAATCGCCAGCTTCATTGCCGATGCCCGCACCGTCACGCCGGACGTGGCGCTGTTGCGCAAATCGATCTTCCGCATTTATGCGCTGCTCAGCCAGAACGATCCGGCTACGCAGAAAATGAACGAATGGCTCAACGGCACCAAGGACTCGAGCCCGTTCGTGCGCGCTGCAGAGGAAACCGTCAGCGTCGACATCCGTTCGGTCATGCAGCAGACCCCGGAGACATGGCAGGTGGACTGGGAAGAAGTCACTCGTGATCGGCAAGGCTTGGTCAAGAGCAAAGTCAACTGGCGTGCCCTGGTAACCACCTATACCGCCGAACCCACTACTCAAACCAGCGAAGAGCAACTGCGGATGAACCCGATCGGGACCTATGTGCGCGACTTCTCCTGGTCTAAGCAACTCTGAAGGACCGACCATGAACCGTTATCTTTGCGCTTTGCTCGCCGCCGCACTGCCTGCGTTCGTTCAGGCCGCGCCCGGCACCAGTCAGGCCGACCTGTACTTCTCGGACGCCAACCCCACCTTGACCCCGCAGGAAAAGGCCGCCCTGGCCATTTCCCAGCGTTGGCAGCAGGCCAGTGCCACTGGCATCAAGCCGGTCGATGGCGGCGATGGTACTGCCCGCTTCATCTTCGGTGCCCAGCAGCCGAGCATCGTCTGCGCCGTGTTGCAGGTGTGCGACATCGCCCTGCAAGCCGGTGAGCAGGTCAACTCGATCAACCTGGGTGACACTGCACGCTGGACCGTCGAGCCGGCCATCACCGGTGTGGGCCCGAGCGAAGTACAACACCTGATCATCAAGCCCATGGACGTGGGGCTGGAGACGTCGCTGGTGGTCACCACCAACCGCCGCACCTACCACTTCAAGCTCCGCTCGCACCGCACCCAGTACATGCCGCAGGTGGCCTTCACCTATCCGGAAGAAGCGCTGGCGAAGTGGAACATGATCAAGCAGCGCGAAACCACCGAGCGCAAGCGCGCGACCATCCCCGAAACCGGCGAATACCTGGGTAACCTGAGCTTCGACTACACCGTCGAAGGCGACACTGCCTGGAAACCCGTGCGGGTTTATAACGATGGCAGCAAGACCATCATCCAGATGCCGCAAACCGTAGCCCAAACCGAGGCCCCGTCGCTGATGGTGGTGCGCAAGGACGGCGGCTGGTTCCGGGATGATGAGACCGTGATGGTCAACTACCGCATCCAGGGCGACCGTTACATTGTTGACACCGTGTTCGACAAAGCCATCCTGATTGCCGGCGTGGGCAAGTCCCAGGACCGTGTCACCATCCAGCGGGGTAAATGAGCATGCGCGCTTGTCTAGCACTGTTCGCCACCCTGTGGCTGGCCGCCTGTGCCAACGGGCCTTATGGCAACTTCGCCGAGCGCACATCGCCTGCGGTCAACCAGCAGCTGGCGCAGGCCACCGTTCGCCAGTTGGCGGTGGTGCACCCGCCTGCCAGCACCCGCTTGCGGTTTGCTCAGGAAACCCGTGATGGCTTCGGTACTGCCCTGTTGAGCACTCTGCGCGCCTCGGGCTATTCCGTGCAGGAGTTCGACCCCAAGGCGCAGCCAGCGCCTGCTGCGCGCGGCGTGGTACCTGCGCTGCCGCTGAACTACGTGGTCGACACCCCCAAAGACACCCAGCTACTGCGGGTGATCCTGCGGGTCGGCCCTGAAACCCTGAGCCGTGCCTATGGCGTACAGAACGATCGCCTGCTGGCTGCTGGCGTCTGGGTTCGCAAGGAGTGACATGGGATGAGTAAAGCTAACGATGCCATGTCCCCGGATGCCTCCCCTGGCAAGCTGAACCGCAGCAGCGGTGTGCGCCGCGTGAACAACTGGCCGATGTACATCATCGGTGCTGCGACCGCTATCTTCCTGCTGATCATGATGCTGGTGGCAGCGGATCGGTCGGGTGAGCAGAGCGAGCCGAAGGACAAGAAGAGTGAAAAAACGGGCAACAGTAGCCTGTTTGCCAGTCAGATCAGCGGTATGGACTCGGACGGGATCATCCCAAGCAAGGCAGAACCGCCAAAAGTGCCAGTGCTCGACAACGCGCCCGCGCGCGAACCTGAGCGGCTTCAGGTGGTGCGCCCGGACAACCTTGATGCGCCGCCATTGCCTCCGCGTGCGTCGCAGCCAGATGTGAATGCGGACGAGTTGCAACGCATTCGCGTAATGAAGGCGCAGCAGTTCCAGGAGGCAGTGCGGGCCAGGAGCACCGTTCAGGTGCAAGCACCGCGTAGCGCAGCATCCTCTCAACCGACTCATGGTCCGCTGGGCCCTCAGGACGCGCTCGCAAACATTGCGGCTGCACGCCAACGGTTGGATGAACAGGCGCGAAGTGATCCAAACAGCGCCTTCAAGGCCCGCATGGCCGAACTGCGTCGTGCAGGCATGGGCGGCGTCGGTGGTGGCGCTGACGGCGACGATGACTCGCCGTTTAGAGTAACGCCTTCATCCGCTCGCAATGCGGGCTACGACCAGTTCGCCGCAGGTGGGAGCGAAGACCGTTGGGCACTGAATTCGAAAGTGGAGGCACCGAGAAGCCCTTACGAGTTGCGCGCCGGCTTCATTATTCCCGCGATGCTGGTGTCTGGGATCAACTCCGACTTGCCAGGGCAGATCATTGGGCAGGTCACTCAGGGCGTCTATGACACTGCGACCGGCAAGCACTTGTTGGTGCCTCAGGGCGCGCGGCTGGTGGGGTCGTACTCCAGCGAGGTGGCCTATGGTCAGGCGCGAGTACTGGTTGCCTGGCAGCGCATCATTTTTCCAGATGGCAAGGCGATGGATATCGGCGCGATGCCTGGAGCGGACGGCCTGGGCTATTCCGGTCTGAGCGATCAAGTCAATAACCACTATGTGCGACTCTTCGGGTCTGCCTTCCTGATGTCCGGCGTAGTGGCCGGTATCAGCTTGAGCCAAGACCAGAACAACAGCAGCAGTTTTGGTGGCGGCAATCAGCGCGAGAGTGCCAGCAGCGCCATGAGCGAAGCACTGGGTCAGCAGTTGGGTCAGGTGACGGCCCAGATGATCGCCAAGAACCTGAATATCGCCCCCACCCTCGAGATTCGCCCTGGATTCCGTTTCAACGTGATGGTCACCAAAGACCTTACGTTTTCCAAGCCTTATCAATCGTTTGACTACTGATGGACTAAGTCAAGGAGAGGACTATGAACAGACCTACCGCGTTTAAATCGGCTCTGGGCTTAGTGGCTGGTATCGGGCTCGCCCTGCAAGCCCATGCTGGGATTCCAGTGATCGATGGAGCGAATGTGGCGCTTAATAAGGTCACTTCTATTGAAAGCATTGCCCAGACGGCAAAGCAGATCGAAGAGTATGCAACGCAGGTTAACCAATACAAGACACAGCTTGATCAGTACGAAAACATGATCAAGAATACTGTCGCCCCTGCAGCTTATATCTGGGATGAAGCGAACAACACGATCAACAAACTGATGCGTGCCCAGGATATGCTGGACTACTACACCAATCAGGCGGGTAGTTTCGATTCCTATTTGGATAAGTTCCAGGATACAAGCTACTACAGGAACTCCCCCTGCTATGGGAGCGGCGGATGCTCAGCTGAAGACGAGGCGGCCATTCAGAAACAACAGGACATGGCCACTGCATCCCAGAAAAACGCAAACGATGGGATGTTCAAGAGCATCAAACAGCAGCAAGAAAACCTGAAAGCGGACGCTCGGCAGCTTGAGAGGCTCCAACAGGCCGCCACCACTGCCGATGGACAAGTGAAGGCCATTCAATATGCCAACCAACTGTCTAGCCAGCAGGCCAATCAGCTACTTCAACTGCGTACCTTGATGCTGGCGCAGCAAACCGCCGAAGCCAACCGTCATGCTGCAGAGCTCGATGAGCGAGCACGTGGCGAAGCCCAGAATCGCAGGCTCACCGATTGGACTTATAAAAAGAGCCCTAAAGATGATTTTTAATGGAGAAGTTATGAAAGTGTTTAGCGTAAAAGCTGCCCTCGTGCTGGTCACTGCCGGGTTGCTGGCAGGTTGCTTTGGCGAAGACGTACCGCAGGCTACGGCTGAAAACTGCTCGCCCGTTATGTACGAAAAAGTCCTTGCAGAACTTTCGAAAGAGGCCAGTAAAAATGAGTTCAAAGCCAACTGTGATAGTTTCTTGTCTTCCAAAAAAATGACGGATTGGGAATTTAAGAAAAGTCCGAAAGACGATTTCTAGTAAGGAATGAGTTTTATGCTTGGCAAACGTCGGGATTTGTTCGTAAACGCCTTGGCTATCCTCGCCATTCTGTCAATCCCGGCGGTGGCTCAAGCGGCGGGCCCCGGGTTAGGCAGCTCGGGAATCATGAACGAAGTGCTCCATCGCTTCCGTGATGCCACCCAGGAATGGTTGCCCGCCATTCAGGCTGCTGCTGAACGGCTGTTTTTGGCACTGACCGTGATTTCCATGGTGTGGACGTTTGGGCTCATGCTGCTCAAAAAAGCCGACATTGGCGAGTTTTTCGCAGAGCTGATCCGGTTTCTGGTGGTGTTCGGGTTGTTTTGGTGGTTACTGAGAAATGCCATGCAGGGCCTCCAATTGGCTGAGAGCATCGTGAGATCATTGAGCGAACTGGGATCGACAACCGGTAATATTGGTACTACTGATCTCCAGCCGTCTACCATTGTCGACATAGGGTTCGAACTCTATGACCGGACAGTTAAAGCGACTGATAAGCTGAGCTGGTACCAAATGGGCCGGCAGATCACTATGGAACTAATGGCAATCGTTGTTCTGGTCGTCCTGGCCGTAGTGGGTATCAACCTGCTAATACTTCTGGCATCGAGTTGGTTCTTATTGTATGCCGGTGTGTTTTTCTTGGGCTTCGGCGGCTCGCGATGGACTTCTGATATCGCCTTGAACTATTACCGAGCGGTATTAGGTGTCGGGGCCCAGCTGTTTTCGATGGTCCTTCTTGTCGCCATTGGCAAACGTTTCATTGAAGACTTCGCTAACCGCATCAGCGACAAAATGGCAGTGCAAGAGCTGGCTGTGATGCTCGTAGTCTCTGTGCTGCTACTTTTACTTGTTCACAAAATTCCGCCCATGATTGCAGCGCTGGTAGGTGGCGCAGGCAGTGCTTCATCGGGCATCGGAAACTTTAGCGCAGGCGCGGTAGTGGGTGCGGCAACTACCGCTGTTTCGATGGCTGGAAAGGGTGCATCTGCAGTCGCCAGCGGCGGGGCAAACCTGATAGGTGGTGCGCAGGCTGTGCATGCCGCATTCAAAGGAGCGCAATCAAGCGTCGCATCTGGCTCCGACATTGGCTCGCGCATGGCTAGCGGTCTTTCCGGCATGTTGGGTGGCGGCACCAATGGGGGCCAAGCGGGTTTACCTGGCGGCAAAAGTAGTAGTTCGGAATCAAGTCCTCTCAGCTCAGTGATGGGCCTGTCCTCATCATCGAGTGCGGGAAGCGTACAAAGCGCCTCCTCTAGCGGAGGCGAACAGTCCTTGACCAGTGCAGGTGCAGAGTCGTCTGGTTCATCTGCTGGCGGGGCGCAAGAGAGTGTCGCTGACGCTGGAGGTGGAAGCACAGCTGGGGGCAGTAACGACTCTGCAACCGCCGCTGGCGCTGCGGTTGCTCAGGGGGGTAGCACCTCTTCCGCCTCAAAAGACGCTGCAGGCAGCACCGCTGGCAGCGGTTCAGCTCAGACCTCCTCAAGTAAGTTGGGTAATGCGGGACGTGTCGCTTTGCAAACCACAGCGAATCTAATCTCAGGTTCAGGCCGTGTGGCGCAGGCGCGCGTAGACAAAAGCTCGGGCGGTAAGCTGGCTCAGGCAGTGAGCAATAGCGGCCAGCGTACATCAGGCAACTTGGACACGCAGTCAAAAAGCCGTGACTTCAACCCCGACGCAGAAGTGAAGAGCTTCAGCGAGCGCAAACAAGATTTGTCCTGACCTGGAGGTCGTTGTGAAGAACTCAATACGCTCAACTCAAATACTGTTGGCCGCCACGCTTGCACTGGCTGTTGTGAGCCCAGCCCAAGCCGGTGACCCATGCGCCACAGTACTGTGCATGTTCGGCAAGCTCAAAGGCACCGGTGTCGTTGAAGGCTGCGAGGGTCCAGTAGCCGACTATTTCAATATCGTTAAGAGAAAAAAGCATGGTGGTATCAAGTGGAACGATACCGCTAACGCCAGGCAGTCTTTCCTGGATAGCTGCCCAGCAGCTGACTCGGATAAGACCAAAGAAATTAACAACAAATTTGGCAAAGTGATCTAGGCCCACGCGCATGCCCATCGACGCCCCGCCTCCGCTCCCGCCACTCGAAGAGCCCATCGTGTGCTCGGTCATGGCCGCCGTTAAGTACGAGCTGCCCGTGAACATCGTGCTCGCGGTGGCAGCTCAGGAAGGCGGCAAGCCGGGCCAATGGGTGCGCAATACCAATGGCACCTACGACGTAGGCCCCATGCAGTTCAACACCAGCTACCTACGCGAGCTCGCCCGTTACGGCATCACTGCCCAGGATGTGGAGCAAGGTGGCTGCTATGCCTACGACTTGGCGGCTTGGCGCTTGCGCGGCCATGTGCGCAACGACCGTGGCGACTTGTGGACGCGGGTCGCCAACTACCACTCGCGCACCCCCGCCATCAATGCCCGCTATCGCCAGCAATTGATGCGTCGGGCGGCCTGGTGGGCCGATTGGCTGGATGAGCGCTTCGCCACGCAGCAAGTAGCACAAGGCGCCGTCTTGTCTACTGCCCCGGGCCAAGCGCCTGTCGTTGCGGCGAGCACCTTTTTTGAAGCGACGCCGGTCGTTGAAACGCAGCCAGCCGTGGCCCAGCCTAAGGCAGCGACCGCGTATGTGCCGCGAGGTCTGGTGCTGGGCGGCAAATGATAGTGAATGTACTGCGCGGTGACATTTCAATCAGCGCAAACCGTGAGTTGTTCACGTTGTTGGATACGCGTGTAGTGGCCCCAATTTCGGGATTTATCAGTATTCTTCGATCAACTTAGCCGGATGACCCATGCGAATACAACCTGTCAAGAGCCATCCGGAGACGGAGGTCACGGAGGATAAATGAGTAGAACCGACATTCTGAGTACATGGGTTCCCGCCGCTGCAAGTAGCGCCATTCAAGGCTGCTGGTCTCGCCTGCGTCTGAGCTGGCTCGCCACGCTGGTCCTGGGAGCGTTCGTGCTCCTGCCGGCTACTTCCTCTGCACTCCAAGCCAAGGAGATTTCCATGCAAGACAATCAAGGCCAATACCAACCCTACACACCTGGCATGAAGCTACCAGAGGGTGTGTTCCCACCTATGCAGGGTTATACACACGAAGATTTGGTAGGCGCTGCAGCCAAGCGTGCCGAGGCCGTGCTCAAGCGTGGTGGCGTGGATCCAACACTGGTACGCGAATCGTTGATAGCGCTAGCCAAGCACTTCAACCAGGCGCTTGAAGCCCAGAATGTCGAGTACCAGATATCGACCTGGTATCAGAAACCTTATGCAAACCCTGCCGATCGCGACAAAAGCGTCGCTGACATGGCGGAGACCTTCGGCGCACTGGCCGTCCGGGCCGCAACTGAATCTCTCAAGGGGTCGCCGTTGCTGGACCAAGACAGGGAGCTGCTTGGTGAATACATCAGCAGTGCCGGGGATGGCGTTCACGATTTGATCGCTGGCCTGGAAAAGCCAGGCGCCTGATCGTTATCCAGAGCGGTACCGAGAGCCCGTACCGCGCTACGAGCACCATAGGGACATGAAATGAGTGATGCCAAGCGCTTTACGGTGTACTTCGATGGCACCGGGAATAACAAAGACCTGAATACGCCGGAAGGTACGCAGACTAACGTCGCGCGCCTTTTTGAACTTGATACGGCCAAGGGCACCAACTTGGCACGCAACTCAGGGCATGTTCCGCAGCAGTACGACACGCAGGAGCGTTCGGGCCAGTCTGAGAAAATCTATTTCGATGGCGTGGGCAGCCAAGGCCAGACATCAGGGCGCTCGCTCATCGAAGGCGCTACCGGGCGCGGCGCACAGGAGCGCGTTGACCAGGCCTACGACGCTATCGTGGCCTTTCATAACAAGTATCCCGGTGAGCAGGTTGACGTAAATATCGTTGGCTTCAGCAGGGGTGCATCGCAGTCCAGGGCGCTCGCTAACAAATTCATTGAAAGCGGCGTGCCTAAGCTCGACGGGCAAGGCAAGCCTACTGGGGATTTTCTGATTCCCCCTGGGCAAGCGCACGTCAACAAGCTGGGGATCTTCGACACTGTGGCCACCGATGGCCTGTCCATTACAGACACGCACCTGGGCAAGAATCTCGAAATCGGCAAGAACGTCGATTCGACTACCCACTTGGTGGCCATGAACGAATACCGAGATACGTTCAGGTTGACCAGTGCGCTGCGCAATGACAATAACGGCAAAATCGAGGAGCTGAAGTTCGCAGGCGCCCACTCGCAGGTCGGTGGTGGCTATCAGAATGACGTGCTGGCCGCGGGTCCTCTTGCCGTGATGTACGATCGCTTGCAGTCGGCAGGCATCGAACTCAAACCGATGCACCAGGAAGATGTGCAACGCGTCGAGCAGTACAATGAATTGATAAAGGATCCGCAGAAGGTCCAAGCAGCGCTCATTGATTCACGCCTGATAAAAGGTGAAAAGGCATTTTCCCAAGACGAGAACGGCGCCTACAAAACCCTCGACAATCAGCCCTTTCCTCTGGAAAGAGGGACGCTCAATGTCTTTGATCGCCAAAGCCGGCCTTTCGATCACGAACCCGATGGCAGGGGCGTGATTTTCGAGAACGACGACAGCCTGAGCCGCAGCAGCGTCACCCGTGGCCTGGAAGGGCTTGGTGGCAGTCTTAAGGCGTTGGGCCAGAATGCGCTGGAAGCCACATCGCGTTTTGTCGGGCTTGATACGCGCAAGCAGGCCAAGCAAGACGGGCTTGACGTCATTGATCAGCTGCAGGCGGAAAGAGCAGCGGCTGCGCAGAAGCAAGTTTCTGATTTGACGGGCGACCTGAAGGCATCGCGCCCCAACGCGACTTACATCGAAGGCATAAAATTACAACCTGTCCCAATTCCCAAAACTGCTTCGCACGCCCAGGAACTGGATCCTCTCTCGCAGCCACGTAACGAGTCGTTCAAAGCGATGGAAGATAAGGCTCGTGCCATGAGCCCATCAGCAACTATTAATGAGGCTTCCCAATCCGGGCGCAAGGCTACCAGCGGTATGGTCGTTGGCATGGACGAACACCATATCCTTCAAAAGGTCGGTCAGACTGATCAATTCGTGATCCATGACCGGCGTGACGTCGACCCTAACCGAAACTTCCAGGTAGGCAAAAGTACAGCCATCGTCAACGAGAAAGGTATTGGTGAGCTGGGGCGTAGTACCCCACCCAAGATCGAACTTGATGTGGGGCTAGGTCAGGCGATGCGTAGATAAATCCATCTCGACCTGCAGACCTTGCCAGTTCACGTGTTGTACGCGTCGCTCGGCAGTCAGTTGCCGGCCTGATCGCAGGCGCTACCCCACAAACCTGAGAGTCCAAAATGACTGAAAAAAACGATGCCTATTCGTGCGATACACGCGGCATGAAGCTGCCCGATGGGGTCTTCCCCCCTATGCAGGGATATACCCATGAGGACTTGATAAGCGCGGCGGCAGTCCGTGCCGAAGCGGTACTGACCAAGGATGGTATGGACCCCACGCTGATTCGGGAGTCGCTATTGGCAATGGCAAACTACCTCAAGCCAGCATTCGAGGCCCAAAACGTCGAGTACCAGATCTCGACGTGGTACCAAAAACCATATGCGGACCCGGCGGATCGTGGCAGAAGCGTTGCTGACATGGCCGAAACCTTTGGCGCTCTCGCGGTGCGAGCCACCACCGAATCTCTGCGAGGCTCTGCGTTATTGGACAAAGACTGGGATTTTATCCGTGAGTACATCAGCAACGCGGGGGACGGCGTGCACGACCTGATCGCTGGCTTGGAACGGCCAGACGCCACACCGGATGTGTAGGGTCACCAGGCCGAGTGAATGAGGACACCAAGCTCGTCGAACGTTCTCTCACGACTTAGTCGAGGTAGGCACCCTGTTCTGGTGCAACATTGGTCTGCTGAGCCTCATAACTTCTCGGCTTCGCCTGTCTTGTGAGGCCAACGCATCAACAGAAAAACACTTCAGAAGGACGCAGGCCACTCAACGACCAAACTTCAACCATGGAAAATACCATTGAATTTCATTCCTCATTATGGAGGAGAGTGATGAACCAAAAAAAACGTTGGCCTCAAGGACGCTGTGGACTAATGCGCGGCGGCCTACTGGGCTTTGCACTGACTACCAGTCTGGTAGCGCTGCTGATCAATTCCCCTGTTCAAGCAAAGGAGCCAACCATGGCTGATAAAGACTACACCTACCACCCCTACACCCCTGGCATGAAGCTCCCCGACGGTGTCTTCCCGCCCATGGAGGGTTACACCCATGGTGACCTGATCGCAGCCGCTCAGGTCCGCGTTGAGGCGTACATGAAAGCGCACGATATCGACCCGACGCTGATACGTGAGTCGTTGATCGCACTGGCGGCGCACATGAATGAAAAGTTCGAACGTGAAGGCGTCGAATACCAAGTGTCGAGCTGGTATCAGAAACCCTACGACGATCCTGCCGCACGAGCGCGCAGTGTCGAGGCGATGAGCGAAGAGTACGGTTCTGCGACCGTCGAAGCCGCCGCAGAATCGATGGACGGTTCGCCATTACTGCATCAGGGCAGGGAGTTCTACAAAGGTTACATCGGGGCGGCAGGTGATGCAGTTCGTGATCTCATCATCACGCTGAACAAACGAGACGCCTGACCGCGTACCGGCGTGGTATGCACGCCGGCTCGCGAACACTCAAGCCTTACAACTGCATAGGGACGTGACATGAGCGACGCTCTGCGATTTTCGGTCTTTTTTGATGGCACCGGGAATAACAAAGACCTGGACCAACCTAAAGGCATGCACACGAACGTGGCTCGCCTGTACGACCTGGATAATGCCCAAGGTACCAACTTGGCCAGAAACTCCGGTCACGAGCCCGCTCAGTACGACAGTACCTTGCGTACGGGACAGTCCGAGAAGGTGTACTTCGACGGCGTCGGCAGTCAGGCACAGACGTCCGTTCGCTCGGCACTGGAAGGTGGGACGGGCCTGGGCGGGCAGGAGCGGGTTGAGCAGGCGTACAACGCCATCGTGGCGTTCCACAACAAATACCCGGATCAGAAAGTCGATGTAAACATCGTCGGTTTCAGCCGTGGTGCTGCCCAGTCGCGTGCCTTGGCCAACGAGTTCATTGATCGTGGTGTGCCCAAGCTCGATGACCAAGGCAAAAGCACGGGCGAATATCTGATTCCTCCCGGACAAGCTCACGTTCACAAGTTGGCGATCTTCGATACCGTTGCTTCCTATGGGAACGCCTTGTCCGACGAGCACTTGGGCAAGAACCTGGAAATCAGCAAGAACGTCGACTCCACCACTCATCTGGTGGCCAGTAACGAATACCGCGGTACGTTCCGGTTGACCAGTGCACTGCGCAATGATGACAACTCCAAGATCGAAGAGGTGAAATTCCCTGGTGCGCATTCGCAGGTGGGTGGCGGGTACAGGGATGACGACCTAGCGGCTGGGCCACTTGCCCATATGTACAACAGCCTTGAGGACGCCGGCTTTGATCTCAAGCCAATGTTGCAAGAGGACCTCCAGCGCGTCGGACGCTATAACGACATTATTCAAGATCCTGCCAAGGTTCAGGAGGCCCTGATCGATTCTCGACTCAAGGATGGGAATCTGGCATTCGGACGGGGTGAAGACGGCTCGTATATTGTCTTGGACAATACGCCGTTCATCGGTGAGCGAGGCACGGTGCTGAGCTCTAATCGCCAGACTCGGCCGTTCGATCACGAGACGAATGGTCGAGGCGTGATTTTTGAAAACGACGACTCGCTGAGCAAAACGCGGATCCAGCGTGGCGTGGAGACGGTCGGGACATGGTTTGAGAAAGCCGGCGATCAACTCAAGAACCGGGCTGCGGAATTCGTGGGTAAGCGTCCCGAAGTCAGTCAAACTGTCGACAAGATGGGCGACGACCTCTTCGACAAGCAGCTCAAGCAGTTGAATGCGCAGTCTACGGCGCAGAGCCAAGCCATGAAGGCTGCGATGACGCAGTCCAGGCCCGACCAGGCCTACATCTCTAGCCTGAACCTGCAACCTGTTCCCATACCCGGTCAGAAAAACCGCCCGGGCGAGGAAGATACTCAGGCCCGCCAACGTGGTGAATCCCACAAAGCAATGGAGGAAAAGGCTAAGTCGCTAAACCCTGGGGCCAGTATTCGCGACGCTGGGCAAGAGGGCCGCTCTGCCACCAGTGGCATGGTCGTGGACATGGATGATCACCACATCTTGCAGAAGGTGGGGCGCTCCGATCAATTCGTGATTCACGACCGTCGTGATGTGGACCCCAACCGTAATTTCCAGATTGGTAAAAGCACGGCCATCGTCAACGAGAAGGGGCTCGGCGAGGTCGCGCGCGACATGACACCCAAACTCTCCCTCGAAACAGGACTAGGCCAGGCGATGCGCAGATGACGCACACCAGCGCACATTGCGCCCCTGCACCTGCCGATCAGGTGGCAGCGCCGGGCGTTCGATTTCAGACCGGTGCGCTTGAAGCGTTGAAGTGGCTGGCATTGTTGTTGATGACCGGCGATCACGTGAACAAGTACCTGTTCAACGAGACGCTCCCCTATCTGTTCGAGGCTGGCCGTGTCGCGATGCCGCTGTTCGTGATGGTGCTGAGCTACAACCTGGCGCGCCCGACGACTTGGCACAAGGGCGGCCACCGGCGTACCGCCTGGCGCCTGCTGGGCGCCGGCCTGCTCGCCACGCCGCCGTTCATCGCCTTGGGCGGGCTGTGGTATGGCTACTACCCGTTGAACATCCTCTTCACCCTGCTGGTCATCACGCTTACCCTGGCCGCCTGCGAGCGCGCCTTGGCAGGCCAACGCTGGGCGTGGTTCGTGGCACTGATGGTGTTCGTGCTCGGCGGCGCACTGGTGGAGTTCTGGTGGCCGGCGGTACTGCTGGGGCTGTGTACGACTTGGTTCGTCCGTCGTCCCAATCCGATAGCCGCACTGGGCGCAGTGCTCTCGTTGGCATCGCTTACCTATGTCAATGGCAATGCCTGGGCCATGGCTGCCCTGCCCATCGTGCTGCTGGCGCGCGGCCTGTCACTGAACGTACCGCGGTGGCGCTGGCTGTTCTATGCCTATTACCCCCTGCACCTTGCGGCGCTTTGGCTGATCCGTATCCCCATGGCCAAGGCCGGTTACCTGTTCCTGATTTGAGGAGTGCTTGATGAAAATGCCCACCCCCATCAACCCGCCGGCGGATGATGCTGGCCAAGGTATCGAGGCGCAGGCCCAGGCATTGGCCGCCGAGCAGGCTGCGCTGCTGCAGGGCAGTTCGGTACAGGCCCGCTACGATCAGGCCCTCGGCGAACTGGTGGAGCAGAAAGCCGATCAGGCGGGTGCGCTGGAACAGCGGCTGGAGAACATGCTCGATCGTCAGCAGGCGCAATTGCAGCAGAACATGGCCTCACGCCCAGGCATGATCGCCCTGCCCTCCACACGTGCTGCCTGGGAACAGGCGAACCAGCGCTGCCAGGCACGGTTGCAACAGTTGCAGGCGCGCCTGGAACGGGTACAGGACCTGCACCATGGCATGGGTCTGTACTCTCCGCGTATCGAGGAGATGGCGGCGCGCCAGTTGCGAGCCGAGCAACCTGAACTGGTCGAGCAATGGAGCCTGCAACGCCAGGCCGAGCGCAGCTTGACCGAAACACAGCGCCGCAGCCTCACCCAAGAGCTGAGCCGTGGTCGGACGCCATCACCATGACGCCAACCCTTTTTCCCACTCACTTCATCCTTTCCGGAGCCCATCCATGAAGCACAACAACGCCGTTGGGCCGCAAATTCGCGGCGAGAGGCGCGGCGGCGCCAGCCGTTGGCAAGCTTTGCTGGCGCTGGCGTTTTTGCTCGCCGGGTTGGCCACTGCCACGCAATATTTCGCCTATCTGTTCAACTATCACGCCGCCCTTGGGCCTAACCTCAACGGGGTCTATGCCCCTTGGATGATCCTGGTGTGGGCCGCTCGCTGGTCGACCGAACAGCAGGACGCGCTGATGACCGCAGGCTCCGTCGGGGTATTGGTCACAGGGGTTGGCCTGATTGCCGTGGTGGTGGTGCGCATGATCACCAACAACAGTGCCCAGGCCAACGCCTTCCTGCACGGTTCGGCGCGCTGGGGTGGGCACAAGGACATCCAGAGCGCGGGTTTGCTGGCCGATGAAGGCGTGTACGTCGGCGCCTGGCTCGACAAGCGCAACAAGCTGCATTACCTGCGTCACAACGGGCCGGAACACATCCTCACCTTTGCCCCCACGCGCAGTGGTAAGGGCGTGGGGCTGGTGATTCCTACCTTGCTGTCGTGGAAGCACAGCGCCGTGATCACTGACTTGAAGGGTGAGCTGTGGGCGTTGACCGCAGGGTGGCGTCAACAGCATGCGGGCAACCGCGTGCTACGGTTCGAACCGGCAACCGCCAATGGCTGTGTGGGTTGGAACCCGCTGGAAGAGATCCGCCTGGGCACCGAGTTCGAGGTGGGTGATGTGCAGAACCTGGCCACGCTGATCGTCGACCCTGACGGCAAGGGCCTGAACGACCACTGGCAGAAGACCTCCCAGGCCATGCTGGTCGGCTGCATCCTGCACCTGTGCTACCGCGCCCAGGATGAAGGGGGCGTGGCCAGCCTGCCGATGCTCGATGCCATGCTGGCCGATCCCTCCCGGCCCATTGCGGAGTTGTGGGAAGAGATGACCCATTACGGTCACCTGGACGGCGAAAACCACCCGCTGGTGGGCTCTGCCGCGCGCGACATGCTCGATCGGCCGGCCGAGGAAGCCGGCTCGGTGCTGTCTACCGCCAAGTCCTACCTGTCGCTGTTCCGCGACCCGATCGTGGCCCGCAACGTGGCGCGCTCGGAGTTCAAGATCCGCGACCTGATGAACCACGACGACCCGGTCAGCCTGTTCATCATCACCCAGCCCAACGACAAGGCGCGCCTGCGCCCGCTGGTGCGAATCCTGGTGAACATGATCGTGCGGCTGCTGGCCGACAAGATGGACTTCGAGGACGGCCGGCCCAAGGCCCATTACAAGCACCGCCTGTTGATGATGCTCGATGAGTTCCCAAGCCTGGGCAAGCTGGACATCATGCAGGAGTCGTTGGCGTTCGTGGCCGGTTACGGCATCAAGTGCTACCTGATCATCCAGGACTTGTCGCAGTTGCAGGAGTTCTACGGGCAGAACGAGAGCATCACCTCCAACTGCCATATCCAGAACGCCTACCCGCCTAACCGCGTGGAAACGGCCGAGCACCTGTCCAAGCTGACAGGCCAGACCACCATCGTGAAAGAGCAGATCACCACCAGCGGGCGCCGCTCCAGTGCGTTGCTCGGGCAGGTTTCGCGCACCATCCAGGAGGTCCAGCGCCCCTTGCTCACCACCGACGAAGCCCTGCGCATGCCCGGCCCGCGCAAGGACAGCCAAGGCAACATTCAGGAAGCCGGGGACATGGTGGTGTACTGCGCAGGTTACCCAGCCTTCTATGGCAAGCAGCCGTTGTACTTCCAGGACCCGATCTTCCTGGCCCGCGCCAAGGTGCCTGCGCCGCGCGAGAGCGATCGCACCATCGATCTACGGGACACTGTGACCCCGGCATGAAACGTCCGCTGAGCGTGGCCGCCGCCTTGGCCATCCTGTGTTTCCTGTTGCTGCCCCTGGCGCTGCACTGCGGCGCCAGGATCAATGTGACCAGCAGTTTCCCGCCCGGTATCTATTGGGTAGTCGACAAGACGCCGGCCAAGGGCGACTTGGTGATGTTCTGCCCGCCAGAGCAGCCCTTGTTCGATTTGGCCCATAGCCGTGGCTATGTGGGCAGCGGGACATGCCCTGGCGGCTACATGCACATGCTCAAGCGCCTTGTGGCCGTGGCGGATGACGAGGTGGACTTCGCCGAGACGGGCGTGCGGGTCAATGGTCAGTTGCAGGTGCGCAGCCAGCCGCTGGCCAAGGACCCCAGTGGGCGGAGCCTGCCACGCCCGCCTCAGGCTCACCTGCGCCTGGCGGGCAGCGAGGTGCTTCTGCTCTCCGACTACAGCAGCCTGTCGTTCGACGGTCGCTATTTCGGTGTCTTGCCACGCAAGCAAGTGAACGAAGTGGTCAGGCCTTGGCTGGTATGGCAGCGCGAGCCACGTTGAGCGCTGGGGCCTTAATCCCCAGCCTCACTAATCCGAGCAAATAATTGCAGTCATGGTACTTGGCAATTGATGCTTTTTTGCTACTATTGAAACTCCCTCCTGATCATCTGGAACGCCCGTTCTAGAGCCTCCGAATTAAGTTTCAGTTAAGTTTTCCCGGCTAGCGTAGGAAATCAGTCCACACCGACTGTGATTTATGCTCAATGCCTGTCATCTAAATCCCAGCATTGCCAGAATCTTTCACCGGTAAAATGGATTTGCCTACTCACCGTCAAGAGGATGAATCATGCCCGTAAAGGACCCATCCAAGGTCGTGCCGCAGGTCCCTGCGGAGAGCGCCGATGCCGCCCTGAAGCACATTGTCGACGGCTTCCTGCGCTTTCATCATGACGTTTTTCCTGAGCAGCAAGAGCTGTTCAAGAAGCTCGCCACGGCGCAAACGCCGCGCGCCATGTTCATTACCTGCGCCGACTCGCGCATCGTGCCGGAGCTGATCACGCAAAGCTCGCCGGGCGATCTGTTCGTTACTCGCAACGTCGGCAACGTGGTCCCGCCTTATGGCCAGATGAACGGCGGCGTTTCCAGCGCCATCGAATACGCCGTCATGGCGTTGAAGGTGCATCACATCATCGTGTGCGGTCACTCCGACTGCGGCGCCATGCGCGCCGTGCTCAACCCGCAGTCGCTGGCCAAGATGCCGACCGTCAGCGCATGGCTGCGTCATGCCGAAGTAGCCCGCACCGTGGTCGAGAACAACTGCACGTGCGAAACCGAGCACGAGAACATGCAGGTGCTGACCAAGGAAAACGTCATCGCCCAGCTGCATCACCTGCGTACGCACCCCTCCGTTGCTTCGCGCCTTGCCGCTGGCGAGCTGTATATCCATGGTTGGGTGTACGACATCGAGACGAGCAAGATCGAAGCCTACGACGCCTTGAGCGACAGCTTCCTGCCGTTGTCGGCAGACCAGCCAGTGCCCTGCGCTACTCCGAGAGGCCGCTACTAAGCGACCCGACCACCGCTGAACCTTGATGGCCGGCTACACCCCGCTGGGGTGTGGCGTGGCCGTCTGCTGCCCTGAATTCCCTGACTGGTGTGCCGGCTTCTGCGCTGGCGGCTTGCTGCCGCGCGCCTGTCGGGGCTAAACGTGCCCGCGGCCAGAGGAATGGCCGTGCGATAGAGAAAGGAGTAATACGGTGAACATTACACAGCTGAAAGCGGCCCTGCCGCGTGAGTTGCTGGCCTCGGTAGTGGTCTTTCTGGTGGCCCTGCCCTTGTGCATGGGCATTGCGATTGCCTCCGGTATGCCGCCGGCCAAGGGACTGATCACCGGTATCATCGGCGGCATTGTCGTCGGTTTTCTTGCCGGTTCCCCGTTGCAGGTCAGCGGACCGGCAGCTGGGCTGGCGGTGTTGGTCTTTGAGTTGGTGCGCCAGCACGGCATGGCCATGCTCGGGCCGATTCTGCTCCTGGCAGGGATACTGCAGTTGCTGGCCGGGCGCCTGCGCCTGGGCTGCTGGTTTCGAGTGACGGCGCCTGCGGTGGTGTACGGCATGCTGGCGGGTATCGGGGTACTGATCGTGCTGTCGCAGGTCCATGTGATGTTCGACACGGCGCCTCAGCCGTCGGGCATGCAGAACCTGCTGGCGTTCCCCGCAACCGTCGCTGGGGCATTGCCACTGGAAAGCGCAGGCATGGGTTGGCAGGCCGGTGCATTGGGGTTGGGTACCATGGTCATCATGTGGGGCTGGGAACGGTTGCGGCCACAGCGTTTGCGCTTCATTCCGGGGGCATTGCTGGGCGTGACAGCCATGACTGCCATCAGCCTGTGGCTGGCGCTGCCGGTGAACCGCGTGGAGGTACCGGCGGACTTGTCCGAGGCCATCGACTGGATTCGGCTCGATGACCTGATGAAACTGACCGACCCTAGCCTGCTGGTGGCTGCCTTCGCACTGGCATTCATCGCCAGCGCCGAAACCTTGTTGTCCGCCGCAGCGGTGGACCGCATGCACAGTGGCCAGCGCTCGGATTTCGACCGGGAACTCTCGGCCCAAGGCATCGGCAACATGCTGTGTGGCGTACTGGGCGCGCTGCCCATGACCGGCGTGATCGTGCGTAGCTCGGCCAACGTTCAGGCCGGCGCACAAACCCGGGCTTCGGCGATTCTGCATGGCGTGTGGCTGTTGGCGTTCGTGGTGGTGCTCAGCAGCATCTTGCAGCAGATCCCGATTGCAAGCCTGGCCGGGGTGCTGGTGTTTACCGGGATAAAACTGGTCGATCTCAAAGCCTTCCGGGGCCTTGGACGCTATGGCCGGATGCCGATGTTCACCTATGCGGCCACCGCCTTGGCGATCATCTTCACCGACCTGCTCACGGGCGTCTTGCTGGGCTTTGCCCTGACGTTGCTCAAGCTCGCCTTAAAGGCAGCACGCCTGAAGATCAATCTGGTGGACCTGCCCAAGGCCGGGCACATGGAACTTCGCCTGAGCGGCGCGGCCACCTTCCTCAAGGTGCCGGCGCTGACCAAGGTGCTCGACGGCGTACCGGCCGGCACCACCTTGCATGTGCCGCTGGGCAACCTCAGTTACATCGACCACGCCTGCCTGGAATTACTCGAAGACTGGAGCCGCAGCAATGCAGCCAATGGCTCCAAGCTTCGCGTCGAGCACAAGCGCTTGAAACGGCGGGTAGAGGGACGGTTACGTACCACGTCCGGCGTCGGCGCCTGACAGCGGGCCGTGGCCCAGGCCGGCCATCGCAAGAACAGCCAGCCTGGCCCTGCTCAGGCTGGCTGGCCGAGCTCCACGCCCAGCTGACGTGACAAGCAAGGCCAACGTTTCCAGGCGGCGCCGGTTTCAGGGCTGCTCAGCTTCTCGCGGTAGGCCTCTACGGATTCGGCGGCGAAGCTCTCGTCGTCGAGCATTTCATCGACCGAATGGTGCACCACTTCGTCGAGCTGATTGGCGAACGCCTCGCCGATCAGCTGGTGAGCGATCAGGTTGGCAACGGTGGTATCGACGGGGATGAGCGGCTGCTGGAAGTGCCGGATGTACAGGTCGTTCACCTCCTCCACCAGGCGATGGGCCAGATAGGCCTCATCCAACAGGCAGTCCAGGCCGACATGCCCTTGCATCACGCTGGGCGGCTGCAGGAAGTAAGCCTCGGCAATCTTCAGCACCGGCGTGATCTGCGACTCGATGCCGGCTTCACGCGCCACCTCATGAGCCGCTTCGAGCAGTTCCGGCACTTGATCGATGTAGGCACCCACAAAGCGCGCCAGCGTGTCCTGAGCACCCTGCTCCGGCAATTGAATGGACGGGTGCAGGTGCGGCAGTTGCAGCGCGAGACGTTTTTTCAGCTGGCCGGTCTGGCCTTCATGTTGATGGGCTTGATTCACCTGCTCGCGTACAGCAGCGATGTTCATGACAACTCCAAGGACAAAACGTTTCAAACGGAAGACACTAACTTAGCTGGATATTCAATTAAGTTAAGATCCATTTGTTATAAACGGATCCAATCCCTGTGGCATCCAGCATATATGGCGTTCCCTGCCTGACGGTTTTCCTTCAATTACACCGGTTTAGAGCCTTGAGGCGGCGGATGAAGTTCATTTCATGAAGAGCCTCGCCCACCGTGCTGATCCTTCCGGGCAGCCTGAAAAGGCCAGTGCAGGCCGTGGCGCCGCGCCGCATGCGCAGCATGTCGGCATCGCGTACCCTACTGCCTACCTTGTGCGCTGTTCGCCACAGCGATCGTCGACCTCAACCTGTTACCGAGCCCATGACCCGAACCCAGAAAGCCGTCTTCATCATCGCTGCCCTGATCGTTGTGATCATGGGCCTGATCCTCAACAATGTGCTCAACGCCAAACACGCCCCGAGCGCCACCGAGCTTATCGATGCTGGCATCATCCTGCTGCCGCAAAGCCGGACGGTGGCTGGCGTGACCATGACCAACCAGGATGGCCAGCCGGTGCAGCTGGACCAGCTGAAAGGCAAGTGGTCGCTGCTGTTCTTCGGCTATACCTACTGCCCGGACATCTGCCCCACCACGTTGGCGCAGCTGCGGCAGGTAAAGAGTGAACTGCCCAAGCAGGCGCTGGACCGCTTGCAGGTGGTATTGGTGAGCGTGGACCCCAACCGCGACACGCCGAACCAGCTCAAGCAGTACCTGGGTTATTTCGACAAGGACTTCATGGGGCTGGCCGGTTCCGTGGAAGACACTCAGAAGCTGGCCAATGCGCTCAGCATTCCCTTCATCCCAGCCGATACCAGCAAGCCCGGTTACACCGTGGACCACAGCGGCAACCTGGCCATCGTCGGCCCGGACGGCCGTCAGCGTGGCTTCATTCGTGCGCCGTTCGACAGCCAGAAATTGGTGGCCCGCCTACCTGGTCTGGTCCAGGGCGACTGAGCATCGCTCAGGGCCCTGCGCGGGGCCTGGCCTCTGGGGCGATAGCACAGGCGCATTGCCCCCGTGCTTGTGTCACGCGCCAGTAGCAACCTTACCCTGGGTCGCCAGGCGACCCAGGGCGCAGGCTCAGAACGCGGGTACTACAGCGCCTTTGTACTTCTCGGTGATGAACTGCTTCACCTCAGGCGAATGCAGAGCGGCTGCCAGCTTCTTCATGTCCTCGCTGTCCTTGTTGTCCGGACGCGCGACGAGGATGTTCACGTAAGGCGAATCGCTGCCCTCGATGGCCAGCGCATCCTTTTCCGGGTTCAGCTTGGCTTCCAGTGCATAGTTGGTGTTGATCAGGGCGGCATCGACCTGGGTCAGCACGCGCGGGATGGTGGCCGCTTCAAGTTCGCGGAACTTGATGTTCTTCGGGTTCTCGGCAACGTCTTTCACAGTGGAGAGGATGTTGGTGTTGTCCTTGAGCTTGATGACACCAGCCTTGTCCAGCAGCAGCAGAGCACGGCCACCGTTGGTGGCATCGTTGGGGATGACTACGGTGGCGCCGGACGGGAGTTCGTCGAGCTTCTTGATCTTGGTGGAGTAAACGCCCAGCGGTTCGATGTGCACGCCAGTCACGCTCACCAGGTCAGTGCCCTTGGCCTTGTTGAACTCATCGAGGTAAGGCTGGTGCTGGAAGAAGTTGGCGTCCAGACGCTTTTCCGCCACCTGTACGTTTGGCTGGATGTAGTCGGTGAATTCCTTCACCTTCAGCTCCACCCCTTGCTTGGCCAGCAGCGGCTTGACCACATTGAGAATCTCGGCATGCGGTACCGGCGTAGCGGCGACGGTGAGGGTATCGGCCTGGGCCGAGAAGGCCGCGATGGCGGCAGCGACAGCAAGCAGCTTCTTCATTGATCACTCCTTGTGAGGGCCGCGACGGCCCCCGAACGGGTCGGTCGAGCCGACCCCATTGGGGTTACTTACGGGAAAAATGCACAACCAGCCGGTCGCCGACACTTTGCAGGACCTGCACCAGCACCAGCAGCAGCACCACGGTCACGACCATGACGTCGGTCTGGAAGCGCTGGTAGCCGAAACGAATCGCCAGGTCCCCCAGGCCACCGGCACCCACGACACCGGCCATGGCGGTGTAGGAAACCAACGTGATGGCCGTGACGGTGATCGCGGCGAAGATCCCTGGCCGGGCCTCAGGCAACAGCGCGCTGGTGATGATCTGGCGCGTGGTGGCGCCCATCGACTGGGTAGCTTCGATGATGCCGCGGTCCACTTCGCGCAGGGCGGTTTCGACCAGACGTGCAAAGAACGGGGTAGCACCCACCACCAGCGGCGGGATCGCACCTGCCACGCCTAGCGATGTACCCGTGATCAGCACGGTGATAGGGATCATTACGATCAGCAGGATGATGAACGGCAGCGAGCGCAGGATGTTGACCACCAGCGACAGCAACGCGTACACGCCCTTTTGTTCGAACATTTGCCGCGGGCCGCACAGGAACAACAGCACACCGAGTGGCAGGCCGAGCAGTACGGTGAAGAACAGCGAGCCGAACAGCATGATCATGGTATCGACGGTTGCCAGCCAGATTTCGGCCCAGTCGACGTTGGCGAAGAAACTCAGGGCGTCCATCAACGCAATACCTCCATATGAACATCAGCAGCCTTGAAGCAGGCAAAGGCCGCTTCCATGTCGCCGCCGATCAGGGCAAGCGTGAGCTGGCCGTAGGGGACGTCCTTGATGCGATCGATACGCCCGGCAAGGATGCTGTAGTCGACGCCGGTTTCACGGGCGACGGTGCCCAGCAGCGGTGCATAGGTCGCGTCACCCTGGAAGGTCAGTCGCACGATGCGGCCTGGCACATGGGCGAAATCGTCGCGCTGCTCGCCTTCGTCGACTTGCTCGTCTTCCTGCACGAAGCGTTTGGTGGTGGGGTGCTGCGGATGGAGGAACACGTCCGCCACCGAGCCCTGCTCGACGATCTGGCCGGCGTCCATTACTGCCACCCGGTCGCAGACACGGCGGATCACGTCCATTTCATGGGTGATCAGCACAATGGTGAGCTTCAGCTCACGATTGATCTCGGCCAGCAGCTGCAGTACCGAGGCGGTGGTCTGCGGGTCCAGGGCGCTGGTTGCTTCGTCACACAGCAGAATCTTCGGGTTGGTGGACAAAGCACGGGCAATGCCGACGCGCTGCTTTTGACCACCCGACAACTGCGCAGGGTACTTGCGCGCATGGTCCGACAGACCGACCCTGGCCAGAAGCTCGACCACGCGTTTGTCGATCTCGGCGCGCGACAATTGGCCAGCGAGGGTGAGTGGCAGGGCGACATTGTCGGCGACGGTCTTGGACGCCAGCAGGTTGAAATGCTGGAAAATCATGCCGACCTGCTGGCGAAAGCCGCGCAATTGGGTGGCATTGAACGCGGTCACTTCTTCACCGTCGACAATGATCTTGCCGCCGGAAGGCTCTTCCAGGCGGTTGATCAGGCGCAGCATGGTGCTCTTGCCGGCCCCGGAGTGGCCGATCAGGCCAAACACCTGGCCATCCTCGATCGTCAGGGTCGTCGGATTCAGGGCGGGAATTTCTCTACCGGCAACGCGGTAAGTTTTGTGTACCTGTTGGAACTCGATCACGTAGCGAACCTTGTGGGGCGCATGGAAATTGATTCAGCGGTGGGCTGGGGGCCGCATTTTAGCCTTTTATAACCGCTGTTCTTAGCATTTATTTTGCCTCTGACCAATCAGAACGCTATATGGCGACAGCTGGTCATCCCGATGGAACGCTCGCTCTTGTGCCCGGGTCACTAACTGGACAAGCCCGATCGGGCGCCCGAAGACTGATGAGGAAAGCCAACCATGCCCAGCAAGAACAAGGATGCGCCGAAGCACAGCGAGGCCGCAGGTACTCAGACCCCGGATCGGGCCAATACCAATGCCAAGTTGCAGAGCCTGGAAGCAGACCGCAGCGATGCCACCGGGCAGGCGCTGCGCACCAACCAGGGTGTGCGCATTTCGGACAACCAGAACACCTTGAAGGCCGGCGACCGCGGCCCCTCGCTGCTTGAAGACTTCATCATGCGCGAGAAAATCACCCATTTTGACCATGAGCGCATCCCGGAGCGGATCGTCCATGCACGAGGCACCGGTGCCCATGGTTATTTCCAGAGCTATGGCTGCCACGCCGAACTGACCAAGGCCGGTTTCCTGCAAGATCCGGAGAAGATCACCCCGGTATTTGTGCGCTTTTCCACCGTTCAGGGGCCGCGCGGCTCCGGTGACACGGTGCGCGACGTGCGCGGCTTTGCCGTGAAGTTCTATACCGATGAAGGCAACTTCGACCTGGTCGGCAACAACATGCCGGTGTTCTTTATCCAGGACGCCATCAAGTTCCCGGACTTCGTACACGCCGTCAAGCCCGAGCCGCATAACGAGATCCCCACCGGCGGTTCGGCCCACGACACCTTCTGGGACTTTGTCTCGTTGGTGCCTGAATCGGCGCACATGGTCGTCTGGGCCATGTCGGACCGCGCCATCCCACGCAGCCTGCGCATGATGGAAGGTTTCGGCGTGCACACCTTCCGTCTGGTCAACGCCGAAGGCGTGGCCCACTTCGTCAAGTTCCACTGGAAGCCCAGCGAGGGCGTGCATTCCGTGCTGTGGGACGAGGCGCAGAAACTGGCGGGCAAGGACACCGACTACCACCGTCGTGACCTGTGGGAAGCCATCGAAACCGGCGACTACCCGGAATGGGAACTCGGCGTGCAGATCGTGCCTGAGGCCGACGAGCACAAGTTCGACTTCGACCTGCTGGACCCGACCAAGATCATCCCTGAAGAGCTGGTCCCGGTCACCCCGCTGGGCAAGATGGTGCTCAATCGCAACCCGGACAACTTCTTCTCCGAGGTCGAGCAGATCGCTTTCTGCCCAGGCCACATCGTGCCGGGCATCGACTTCACCAATGACCCGTTACTGCAGGGTCGCCTGTTCTCCTACACCGATACTCAGATCAGCCGCCTGGGTGGCCCAAACTTCCACCAGATCCCGATCAATCGCCCGGTTGCCCCGAACCACAACAACCAGCGCGATGCGATGCACCAGCATATCGTGCACAAAGGCCGCGCCGCCTACGAGCCCAACTCCATCGACGGCGGCTGGCCGAAGGAAACCCCGCCCGGCCCACGCGACGGCGGTTTCGAGACGTATCAGGAGCGCGTCGATGCGCACAAGATTCGCCAGCGCAGCGACTCGTTCGGTGATCACTTCTCCCAGGCGCGCCTGTTCTTCCAGAGCATGAGCCCGACCGAGCAGCAGCACATCATCAAGGCCTACAGCTTCGAATTGGGCAAGGTTGAGCGTGAGCACATACGTGCACGCCAGGTGAATGAGATTCTCGCCAACATCGACCTGAAGCTGGCAGCAGCCGTGGCGGAAAACCTGGGCCTGCCAGCCCCTAAAGCCGGTACCGTCAAGGTCAAGGGCAGCCAGCTGGCCGAATCGCCAGCCTTGAGCCAGATGAACCATCCGGGCAAGGTCGGGATCAAGGGTCGCAAGATCGCTGTACTGATCGCCAACGGCGTGGATGCCGCCAGCGTCGACAAGATGGTCAAGGCCCTGGAGGCGCAGAGCGCTCGCCCCATGCTGCTGGGCCCGACCTCGGCGCCTGTGAAAGCCGCCAACGGTACGCAACTGCCGGTAGATGCCTCCATGGAAGGCATGCCGTCGATCATGTTCGATGGCATCGTTGTACCCGCTGGCAAGGCGTCCACCGATGCCATGGCGGCCAGTGGCCTGGCCAAGCACTTCCTGCTTGAGGGCTACAAGCATCTCAAGGCGATGGTGCTGACCCAGGAACTGCTTGCAACGCTGGGCCTGAAGGAAGACAAGGGTCTGCTGACCGGCGACGACCAGAAGGCCATGGACGCGTTCGTCAAGGCAGTGGAAGGGCATCGCGTGTGGGAGCGTGAAGCGGCTGCCGAAGCGGTTCCTGCTTAAACCCTCCGCGTGTCAGGGGCTGCATTGCAGCCCCTATCCACGGGCCTAGCGCTGGTGGGGTACCAGCACCACCTGAGCGGGCAACGCGCGCTGGATGTCGTGCTTTTGTTTCAGGTCGAAGGTGCTGTCGATCTTGCGAACACGCTTGGCCAGCAATGTCTTCAGCCACGGCGCATCCGCGCTGCGTGGCACCTGGAACACCACATCGCAACCATAATTGACCACGTCGGCGGCGATGTCATCGAGCTGCTGGCGCATGGCTTGGATGTCGGTGGTTTCCAACGCAATCACCGTACTGGGCGCACTGGGGTCGATCACTCGAGCCTTGGGTTTGGCTTCGGCAGCCTTGAGTGCGGCTTCGGCCTTGGCCAGCTCGGCCTTGCGCGCTTGTGAAACGGCATCACCGCCAGTGACCGCCGGTGCCTGTGGCATCAGTGCGCGCGCGCGCGCCAGGGCTGTGACCGCCGCATTCACGTCACCCTTCTGCAACATGATCTGGCTGCGTTGCAGGTAGGCTTCGGCCAGCTCGCGCTGGTATTGCTCGACGCGGCCATCGCCAGGCGACTGCGCTTGCAGGGAGACCAGTTGGTCTTCTGCGGTGGCCAGCTCGTTGCTGGCGATATTTTGTTGCAACTGCTGCCATGCATCAGGCTGGGCAGGCGTGCTGGCCTGTTCGACCGGTGCATGGGAGCACGCGGCAAGGAACAGGGAAAAGACGCCAACAAGCAGACAACGGGAGGCAAACGGCTTCATTCCTGCGGCTCTCTATTTGCGCAAAAAGCGAGCAAGTCTACACCCAGGTGCGCACGCTCGAAAACTGGTCTTACAGACCCTTTACTCCGCCGAAGGTTGCAAGGCAGGACTTGGACGCCTGTCGCTCACCGTTTGGGCAGGGCCAGACTCAGCAAGAATAGCACCGCAGCGCACACCACAATGGATGGACCGGCAGGCGTGTCCTTGAACCATGACAAGGCCAGCCCGCCGCAGACCGCTACCACGCCTATGACGCTGGCGCCTACGGCCATCTGCTCGGGAGAGCGCGCATGCCGCTGAGCGGCTGCCGCCGGAATGATCAGCAAAGAGGTGATCAGCAAGACGCCGACGATCTTCATGGCCACCGCGATGACCACGGCGATGAGCAGCATCAGCGCCATGCGCAACGCTGCAACCGGTAGCCCTTCGACCGTTGCCAGTTCTTCGTGGACGGTGACGGCGAGCAAGGGGCGCCACAAGACGGCGATCAGTACGAGTACCAGGGCGCTGCCGCCCAAAATCCAGGCAAGATCGGTCGGGCTGATGGCCAGCAGATCCCCGAACAGGTAAGCCATCAGGTCGATGCGCACGTCGTGCATGAAGCTCAGCACCACCAGGCCCAAGGACAAGGTACTGGGTGCCAGGATACCGAGCAGCGTGTCGGATGCCAGAGGCTGGCGTTGCTGCAAGGTCACCAGCAGAATCGCCAGCAACAGGCAGCCCACGGTGACGGCCAATGTGGGGCTGACATCCAGCACGAAGCCCAGGGCCACACCCAGCAAAGCAGCATGGGACAGGGTGTCGCCAAAGTAGGCCATGCGCCGCCAGACGACGAACGAGCCAAGGGGGCCAGCTACCAGCGCGAGGGACAGACCAGCGAGCAGGGCGTAGAGAAGAAAATCAGCCATGCTTGCAGTGCGCTCCGTGAACATGGGGGGCTGGGGCGACCACAGAACCGTGCAGGTCGTGACTGTGGTCATGATGATGGTGATAAATGGCCAGGCTGGGTGCGGTCTGGCCGAACAGTTCGACGAATGCCGGGTCACCGCTGACCTGTTCGGGATGACCGGAGCAGCACACATGGCGGTTCAGGCACACCACCTGATCGGTGGCACTCATGACCAGGTGCAGGTCGTGGGAAACCATCAATACGCCGCAACCCAGGCGGTCGCGCAGTCGGGTGATGAGGTTGTACAGCTCCGTTTGCCCTACTACGTCAACACCTTGCACCGGCTCGTCCAGCACCAGCAACTGCGGCTCTCGCAGCAGCGCACGGGCCAGCAGCACACGCTGCATTTCACCCCCGGACACAGTCTGGATGGGACTGTCGATCACGTGCTCGGCGCCGACCTCCTGAAGCGCCGACAGGGCCGCTGCGCGATCCACGCCAGGTACCAGGCGCAGAAAGCGCAGCACCGACAACGGCAGCGTGGCGTCGACCTGGATTTTTTGCGGCATGTAGCCAATGCGCAGCCGGGGTTTGCGCCATACCGAGCCGCGGTGTGGCTTGAGTAGCCCCAGCACGGCGCGGACCAGCGTGGTCTTGCCCGCTCCATTGGGCCCGATCAGGGTGACGATCTGGCCGGGTGCGACTGCCAAGTCGATGCTGTCGAGCACGGCCTCCCCGCCATAGGTGACGCCAACCTGCTCCAGGCGGATCAGCGCGTCGCTCATGCCGCGTCCTTGCAGTTGCTGCACACGCCCACGACCTCGACGGTCTGGTTCTCGACCGTGAAACCTACATGCCTGGCGCTGCCGACGATGGCATCGCTGATACTCGCCTGCTCCAGCTCAATGGCGATATGGCACAGTCGGCAAATGAGAAACTGCCCCTGGTGCGTATGCTCGGGATGGCTACAACCGATAAAGGCGTTGAGCGAAGCGATGCGGTGCACGAGACCGTTTTCCAGAAGGAAGTCCAGCGCGCGGTACACCGTTGGCGGCGCCGCGCGACGGCCATCCTGTTCGCTCAGCACCGCCAGGATGTCGTAGGCGCCCAACGGTTTGTGGCTCTGCCACACCAGCTCCAGTACCCGGCGGCGCAGCGCCGTCAGGCGCAGCCCTTGACGAGCGCACAGAGCGTCGGCTTCAGCCAGGGCGCTGTGCACGCAATGGGAGTGGTCATGAGGACGGGTGG
Organism: Pseudomonas sp. I3-I5; assembly: GCF_022699445.1. Classification (NCBI taxonomy): domain Bacteria; kingdom Pseudomonadati; phylum Pseudomonadota; class Gammaproteobacteria; order Pseudomonadales; family Pseudomonadaceae; genus Pseudomonas; species Pseudomonas sp. I3-I5. The sequence goes on from NZ_CP093940.1 coordinate 4,763,775, forward strand.
CCAGCGGCGTAATGGACATGGGCAGCGACGATTCTGGATAGAGACGTTATTATGTTACCTGTTTCTGACGATTCGAGTACCTACTGTGGCCCGATTCCTTACCCTGTTTGTCGCTTTCATCGCATTTTCCGCCCACGCTGACGTGCATGTGCTGACCAGCATCAAGCCTCTGCAACAGATCGCCGCTGCTGTGCAGGAAGGCGTCGGCAGCCCTGAAGTGCTGTTGCCGCCGGGTGCCTCGCCTCACCATTACGCACTGCGTCCCTCGGACGTGCGCAGGGTCGCGGAGGCGGATTTGCTGTACTGGATAGGCCCGGACATGGAGGGCTTTTTGCCCAAGGTGCTGACCAGCCGCAGCAAGACGACCGTCGCGGTACAGTCGCTGCCGGGCATGAAGCTGCGTCACTTTGGCGAGGACAGCCATTCCCACGACGAAGACCACGACGACCATGACCATGATCACCGCCCAGGCAGCCTGGATGCGCACTTGTGGTTGTCTTCGGTGAACGCCCGGGTGATCGCCGGGAAAATGGCCGCCGATCTCGCCAGCGTGGACCCTGCCAATGCCGACCGCTACACGCGTAACCTGGCGACCTTCACCCAGCGCCTGGACGCGCTCGACACCCGCATCAAGGCTCGGGTGGCGGGTGTGGCCGGTAAGCCTTACTTCGTGTTCCACGAGGCCTTCGATTATTTCGAGGCTGAGTATGGCCTCAAGCATACCGGCGTGTTCAGCGTGGCGTCCGAAGTGCAGCCCGGCGCTCAGCACGTGGCCGCCATGCGTAAGCGGCTGCAGGAAGTGGGCAAGACTTGCGTCTTCAGCGAGCCGCCCTTGCGCCCCCGGCTGGCCGAAACCCTGACAGCCGGTCTGCCGGTGCGCCTGGCCGAGCTCGATGCGCTGGGTGGCACCGATCCGGTAGATGCGCAAGGCTACGAGCGATTGCTCGACAAGCTAGGGGGCGACCTGGCGAGCTGCCTGGAGCAGCTGTAAAGGTACGCTGCGGCTGCATATCTGGGTGGGCGCCCGGGGCAGCGCCTGATGCCTTCTGCCCCATGGGCAGGCGCACAGGGCCTGCCGCCAGGGTTTGGATCAGAGGGCGAACGGCAGCTTCACGGCCACCTGCTGGCGCTGCGCCAGGCGCACCTCGAACTCGCTTGGGTCGTGGATCATCACATCCATGCCAGCAAAGGACTCCGCTGCGATCAAGCGAGACAGCCAGAACCGCACGCAGGCAACGCGCAACATCTGTGGCCAGAGTTCGGCTTCGGCTGCTGTGAACGGCCGCAATGCGGCGTAGGCGGCAAGCAAGGCCTGGGCGCGCGGCACATCGATGCCGGCCTGCGCATCCAGGCACCAGTCGTTCAGGGTAATGGCAATGTCATACAGCATCGGCCCCGAGCAGGCGTTGTAGAAGTCGATGACCCCGGACAGATGGGTGCCCTCGAACATCACGTTGTCGCGGAACAGGTCGGCATGCAGGTTGGCCCGGGGCAGTGCCAGGATCTGCGCCTGATGGGCGGCGATTTCATCCAGCGCCGGTTGCAGCAGGCTCGCCTGCTCGGCGTTCAGGCGCGGCAGCAGTTCAGCCCCGGCGGCCAGCATCCACTCAAGGCCTCGGTCCGTGCGGCGCTCGATGATGTGTTCACGGGTGGCCAGGTGAATGTGTGCGAGCAGTTCACCGACCTGGGCACAATGCTGGGCATTGGGCGCCTTGATGTGTTTGCCCGAGAGCCTGGGTTGCAGCAACGCCGGTTTGCCGCACAGTTCGCGCAGGCCATGGCCGTCACGGTCACGAATGGCGTAGGGCACTGGCATCCGGGCCGTGTGCAGGGTATCGAGCAGCTCGATGAAGAACGGCATGTCCTCGCTGGGCCCACGCTCGATCAGCGTCAGCACGAACTCCCCCTGTTCGAGGCTGACGAAGAAGTTGCTGTTCTCGGTGCCGGCGGCGATACCCTGGAAATCGAGCAGGCGACCCAGCTCGTAAGGTGCCAGAAAGATTTCCAGCTCAGGCCGGGTCACGGGGGTGAAGACTGACATGATGAAAGATTGCCCATGCAGGCACTTCTGGCCGAAGTGCCGGGTTGATGTGAACGGTGCGCGTCAGATTACCACTCGAAGATCTTCCAGGACGGAATCAGCATGTCCGGCTGGTCGGAACGAATGAAATTGCCATCGGAGCCATCGGCGCGTACCAGAAAGTAAGGCTTGCCATGTTTGGGCGTGATCTTGATCGCATACAGGAAGCCGTTTTGGCGATATTCCTGGATGGTCTTGTCGCCTTCCGTGCGAATGGTCACCTCGGGATCGGCCGAGGGCGCGTCATCCGCCGCCAAGGTAACGACGGGCAGACCTGCCATCAGGCAGAGCAGTAACAGGCGATTGAGTGTACGCATGATAACCTAGTCCCTTTGTCGTCAATGATTCTGGCTATTCTAGCGCCGGACCCGTCGAAAAGGTTGATTCTGCTCATGAGCCAAGCGCCCCTCGTCCTCGTGGACGGTTCCTCCTACCTTTATCGCGCCTTCCATGCCTTGCCCCCGCTGACCACGTCCAAGGGCATGCCAACCGGTGCGGTGAAGGGTGTGCTCAACATGCTCAAGAGCCTGCGCAGGCAGTACCCGGACAGCTTGTTCGCCGTGGTGTTCGACGCCAAGGGCGGCACGTTCCGCGACACCCTGTTCGCCGACTACAAGGCCAACCGCCCCAGCATGCCTGACGATCTGCGGGTGCAGATCGAGCCGCTGCATGCCAGCGTCAAGGCCATGGGCTACCCACTGTTGTGCGTCGAAGGGGTCGAAGCTGACGATGTCATCGGTACCTTGGCACGCAGCAGCGCGGCGCTGGACCGGCCGGTCATCATTTCCACCGGCGACAAGGACATGGCGCAACTGGTCGACGGGCACATTACCCTGGTCAACACCATGACCGGTAGCGTGCTGGACGTGGCTGGCGTGCACGAGAAATTCGGGGTCGGCCCCGAGCACATCATCGACTTCCTGGCGCTGATGGGCGACAAGGTGGACAACATTCCAGGTGTGCCAGGTGTGGGTGAAAAGACCGCCGTCGGGCTGTTGACCGGGATCGGCGGGGGGCTCAGCGACCTGTACGCGAACCTGGACAAGGTGCCTGCGCTGCCTATTCGAGGCGCCAAGAGCCTGCCCGCCAAGCTTGAAGAACACCGTGAAGCGGCTTTCATGTCGTACGAGCTGGCCACCATCAAGATCGATGTGCCGCTGGACATCGAAGTCGATGCGCTGGTGTGCGGCGAACCAGACCGCGAGGCGCTGCTGGCGCTGTATACCGAAATGGAGTTCAAGAGCTGGATTGCCGACCTGCAGCGCGATGCGGCTCGGGAAGGGGACCAGTTGCCCCCGGTAGAGGCCCCGGCGGCCATGGTCGAGGCCCGCTATGAAACCATCCTTGACCAGGACCGCTTCGACGCCTGGCTCGAGAAGCTGCGCCAGGCACCGCTGTTCGCGTTCGATACCGAAACCACCGGCCTCGATGCGCAGCGCGCCCAGCTGGTAGGGATTTCCTTCGCCGTTGAGCCCCATGAAGCGGCCTACGTCCCCTTGATGCACGACTACGAAGGCGCCCCTGCCCAGTTGGACCGTGAGGCCGTTCTGCTCGCGCTCAAGCCCTTGTTGGAGGACCCGGCAAAAGCCAAGGTCGGCCAGAACGCCAAGTACGACATCAACATCTTTGCCAATGGTTCTCCCGCGATCCAGGTGCAGGGGGTGGCCTATGACACCATGCTCGAATCGTACGTGTTCAACTCGACCGGCACGCGGCACGACATGGACAGCCTGGCGCAAAAGTACCTTGGGCATACCACCATTGCGTTCGAGGACATTGCAGGCAAAGGTGCCAAGCAGCTGACCTTCAACCAGATCCATCTGGACAAGGCCGGCCCCTACGCGGCTGAAGATGCCGACATCACCCTGCGCCTGCACCAGGCATTGCAGGCGCACATGGCCAAGACCCCCAGTGTGCAGCCGGTGCTCACGGACATCGAAATGCCGCTGGTGCCGGTGCTGGCCAAGATCGAGCGCCAGGGCGCGTTGGTCGATGCGGCGCTGTTGCACGTCCAGAGCGGCGAGCTGGGTGTGAAGATGGCCGAGCTGGAACAGCGGGCCTTCGAACTGGCTGGTGAGGAATTCAACCTGGGTTCGCCCAAGCAGCTGGGCGCGATCCTGTACGACAAGCTGGGCATGCCGGTGATCAGCAAGACGGCCAAGGGCCAGCCATCGACGGCAGAAGCTGTGCTGGACGAGCTGGCCGAGCAAGGGTACCCACTGCCTGAAGTGCTGATGCAGTACCGCAGCCTGAGCAAGCTCAAGAGCACCTACACCGACAAGCTGCCGGGGCAGATCAACCCTCGCACGGGGCGAATCCACACGTCGTACCAGCAGGCAGTGGCGGCCACGGGCCGGTTGTCGTCCAGTGACCCGAACTTGCAGAACATTCCGATCCGCACGGCCGAAGGCCGGCGAATCCGCCAGGCCTTCATCGCAAGCCCTGGCTACAAGCTGCTGGCCGCCGACTATTCCCAGATCGAGCTGCGCATCATGGCGCACCTGGCCAAGGACGAAGGCTTGCTGCACGCGTTCCAGAACGATCTGGACGTGCACCGGGCGACGGCGGCCGAAGTATTCGGCGTTGCGCTCGAACAGGTCACCCATGACCAGCGGCGCAGCGCCAAGGCGATCAACTTCGGGCTGATCTACGGCATGAGCGCCTTTGGTCTCGCCAAGCAGATCGGGGTGGACCGCAAGCAGTCCCAGGATTACATCGATCGTTACTTCACACGCTATCCAGGGGTGTTGGCCTACATGGAGCGTACCCGTGCCCAGGCCGCAGAGCAGGGGTTCGTGGAAACCCTGTTCGGTCGCCGGCTCTACCTGCCTGATATCAACGCCAAGAACCCAGCCTTGCGCCGGGGAGCCGAGCGCACGGCGATCAACGCGCCGATGCAGGGTACGGCTGCCGACATCATCAAGCGCGCCATGGTCAATGTGGACAACTGGCTGACCGAAAGCGCACTGGATGCGCGGGTGATCCTGCAGGTGCACGACGAACTTGTTCTTGAGGTGCGCGAAGACCTCGTGGATCTGGTGAAAGATGAAATTCGAAAGCACATGAGTCAGGCGGCGCAACTGGACGTGCCGTTGCTGGTCGAGGCCGGTGTGGGCGCAAACTGGGACGAAGCCCACTGATTGCGCGGGCCAAGGGGCGTTGTGGTGCGGTTTGCCGCCACAGTCGCCCTGGCCTGTCACAACCGGTTTCATGAAACTCTCGCAAATAGTTCCAGGCCCCAGGAACTAAAGCAGTGAACTGCAACTCAGAGTACCTGAATGGCTGGTGAAGCCGTTCGATGCTCCTATGTTGTGTTAAGTGTTGGCAGATATCCGGACCCCGCCCTAGCGGTCCGGGCTTGGACCCCGAACTTCCCCCTCCCCATACGAAGTCCGGGGTTTTTTTTGCCTGAAATTTGCCTGGCGCGGGCCTTGGCCCTCAGGCGACAGGCTTGTCTTCGAGCTCCATCCAGTCGGCCAGCACGCGGTAGGCGTCTTCAAGGCCCAGGCGCTTGGGGGCCGAGAACAGTTGGATGGTCACGCCTTCGCCCCAGCCTTTCCTGATCTCCGATTGCACCTTGAGCAAGGTGTTCTTGGCGGCGCCATGGGTGAGCTTGTCGGCCTTGGTCAGCAAGATATGCATGGGCATGCCGCTGGCCTTGGCCCAATCGAGCATCATCTTGTCGAAATCCGTCATCGGGTGGCGGACATCCATCATCAGGATCACGCCACGCAGGCATTCGCGGCTGCCCAGGTAAGCTTCCAGGTGGCGCTGCCAGTGCTGCTTGAGGGGGATGGGCACCTTGGCGTAGCCGTAGCCCGGTAAGTCGACCAGGCGGCGTTCGTCATCCAGGCTGAAGAAGTTCAGCAACTGGGTGCGGCCGGGCGTTTTCGAGGTGCGGGCCAGGCTGGCGTGGGTCAGCGTATTCAGCGCGCTGGATTTACCGGCGTTGGAGCGGCCGGCGAAGGCCACCTCGTAACCCTGGTCGTCCGGGCATTGTTCGACCTTGGCAGCGCTGAGGGCGAATTTGGCTTTCTGGCACAGGCCGAGGATGGGGTTCTTGACTTGCATGGGATATCCGATGTGGTGATGCCAGCCCCCTGTTGAGCGGGGCCTGGCAAGCGGTGTCGTTTCCGTTTGGGTGGCGGAAGTATATAATGCCCCAGTTTTTGTGTGCTCTTTCTCCCGGCTTTGGGGAACGAGCATGGGGTGTCGAACATGAGCTTGCGCATTAGAACGCAGCGCGGCCCCCAACCCTGAACGTCATGGCGCAATACGCAATGGCCGCTTGCTGTCGGTCTGTTCCTGCCGGTTTTCAGCGCACAGGCTACACAGGATTCCGAGGTGTTGTACAACCGCGTGTGCGCGGCGGGTACAGCGAACGCCTGCTCCATGAGCCCAGAGGGGCGATCGGGCAACCTGAATCCTGATCTGGCGCAATGCACGAATATCTCGGCACGGCACAATGCTCAGGGTTTCAAGGCTATGCCGCCGCGTGGATTGTGCATGGACTGCAGTGCCGAGGACTACCGTCTGGTCATCCTTTGGATGAATGGCAGTCCCGATACATAACATTTCACCCCTAGCCGTGTTGGATTAGCTGATGAACAAACTAGTCGTGAGTCTGCTGTTGAGCCTGGGTGTCGCAGGTGCGGCCACTGCTGCGCAGCCCGTCAAAGGCGATGCCGCCGCAGGTCAGGCCAAGACGGCCGTCTGCGGGGCCTGCCACAACCCAGATGGCAATAGCCTGGCACCGAACTTCCCCAAGCTGGCAGGTCAAGGCCAGCGCTACCTCGAAAAACAAATGCACGATATCAAGTCCGGCAAACGCGTCGTGCTGGAGATGACCGGCATGCTGGCCGGTTTCAACGACCAGGACCTGGCCGACATTGCGGCATATTTCGCTAGCCAGAAAGGCAGCGTGGGCGCGGCCGACCCTGCGCTGGTCGAGCGCGGGCGTGCGCTGTTCAACGGTGGCGACCTGGACAAGGGCATGCCGGCCTGCACGGGCTGCCACTCGCCTGACGGGGCGGGTATCGCACTGGCCGGGTTCCCTCACCTGAGCGGGCAGCATGCCCAGTACGTGAGCAAGCAGCTGACGGACTTCCGTGAAGGCAATCGCACCAACGATGGGGATGCCATGACCATGCGCACCATCGCCGGGAAGCTCAGTAACCATGACATCGAGGCATTGGCCAGCTACATCCAGGGCCTGCATTAATGCCCGGTTAATGTTCAAAGCCAAAGATGAAAGGGCGGCGCGGCTGCCCTTTTTTTCGTCCGCAGCCGTTACACTACAGAACTAGAGCCCTTCCCGGCCTGTCTCAATCCAGGTCGTGCCGTGGCGACCCATGACTGCTCAGGAGTAAAGCATGCGTAAACTGATTCTCAGCGCTGCGCTGGTCGCTGCCAGCGTACTTGGTATGACTTCCGTTCAGGCCGCAGAGCCTGTAGCCGGCAAGGAGTATGTCGAGCTGAGCAACCCGGTTCCGGTTTCCGTGCCTGGCAAGATCGAAGTGGTCGAGTTGTTCTGGTATGGCTGCCCGCATTGCTATCACTTCGAGCCTGTCATCAACCCGTGGGTCGACAAGCTGCCCGAGGACGTCAACTTCAAGCGTGTGCCTGCCATGTTCGGTGGCCCTTGGGATGCCCATGGCCAGTTGTTCCTGACTCTGGAAGCGATGGGCGTCGAGCACAAGGTGCACGCGGCGGTATTCGACGCCATCCAGAACCAGCACAAGCGCCTGACAGACCCAGAAGACATGGCCGATTTCCTGGCAACGCAGGGAGTGGACAAGGCCAAGTTCCTGGCCACCTACAACTCGTTCGCCATCAAGGGCCAGGTCAACCAGGCGAAAGAACTGGCCAAGAAGTATGAAATCACTGGCGTTCCCAGCATGGTGGTCAACGGTAAGTACCGCTTCGACCTGGGCACCGCTGGCGGACCAGAGGGCGTCCTCAACGTGGCCGACCAGCTGATCGACAAGGAGCGCGCTGCCAAATAGGCAGCGCACCCATGCCTCGCCTACGGGTCACGCGCGGCGTTGCCCAGCCCCAGCCGCAGGTCAATGAGCATCACCTGCAAGCCCCCGGCTTGCCAGAAGATGGTCGTCTGCGGCTGCTCAGCTTCAACATCCAGGTGGGCATTAGTACCGAGCGCTATCGGCATTACCTGACGCGCAGCTGGCAGCACCTGCTGCCGCACACTGGCCGAGCCAGCAACTTGCAGAAAATCGGTAAGTTGCTTGGGGACTTCGATCTGGTGGCCCTGCAAGAGGCGGATGGGGGCAGCTTGCGCTCGGGCTATGTCAATCAGGTCGAGCATCTGGCCCAACTGGGTGCCTTCCCCTATTGGTACCAACAGCTCAATCGCAACCTTGGGCGCTTCGCTCAGCACAGTAATGGCGTACTCAGTCGCTTGAAGCCTCACCAACTCGAGGATCACCCACTGCCTGGCCCAGCAGGGCGCGGGGCTATCCTGGTGCGCTTCGGCGAGGGTGAGGATGCGCTGATTGTAGTCATGATGCACTTGGCCTTGGGCGCCAAGACCCGTGCACTGCAGCTGGCCTACATCCGCGAACTGATCGGCGGGTATCGCCATCAGGTGTTGATGGGGGACATGAACACCCATGCTACCGACCTGCTCGAGCATTCACCGTTGCGCGACCTTGGCCTGATTGCGCCTCAGGTGGAGGCCACCTTCCCCAGTTGGCGACCACAGCGCTGCCTGGACCATATCCTGCTCAGCCCGAGCCTTACCCTGGAAAGGGTCGAGGTGCTGGCCCAGCCGATTTCCGACCATCTTCCTGTGGCCGTCGAGATCCGATTGCCTGATGCATTGACTGTGGATACGCTGCCGGCCTTGAGCTGAATCAACTGACGCCTCGCTTGCCCTCAAGTGTCCCGGGCACGCGCCGACAGTGTGTATCAGACAGCCCCAGTTGTATCACCCGTGCGGACACAGGCATGACCGAAGAAGCCGAGCGCTGGAAAGAAAAATACCTGATAAGCATTGAGCAACAGGAGAAGCTCGAACGTCGCTGGGAGGCGCGACTGGACTTGCTGCGCCGAGGCCTGGTTCGCAGTACGTTAGCCGCTGAGGGCAGCGACAAGGTCGTCGACCAGTGCATGAAGGAAATGCGCGAGGTCATTCGCAGTGACAATATGGATGCCGGGCTTGCCGGCCTTATCCCCCGTCTTGAAAAAGCGGTACTGGAGTCTGAGCAGCGCCGCGAAACCCGCATGAACCAAGTGGGCGATGCGCTGACGGCACTGGTCGATCAGTTGCAAGGCCTGCCGTTGACCAGCGATGTCTCCAGGCCGTTGAAGAAGCTTGCCAAGCGGCTGGAGGCCGGTGTCACCCAGTCTCGCGATCTGCCGCCGCTGCTGGGGGAACTCAGTGGGCTGCAAGGGCGTGCGCTGGCCGCGCTGGACAGGCCCGAAGCCAGTTCGCGGGGCGGCTTTTTGCAGCGGTTGTTCAAAGGTCGCGATGACCTGGCGCCTGTCGAGGCCGCCAGCGAGCAGGCGCCGGGCCTCGTCCCTGCTGCCTCGCAGCCCCTGGTTCAGGAAGCGTCCATTGTCCCTCAGCACGATGGGCATGAGGACAGCGATGCGTCCCCGTCACTGATCGAGTCTGAACAAATGTCGGGTGGCGAGCCGCCGCCCGTGCCCCCGGCTCCTGGTCCGGCAATGGACGTGCCATTGCAAAGTGGGGGTGAGGATGATTCGACCCCTTTGGCTGATGTCCCATTGTCTGACCAAGAGGCCTATGCCCTGCCCTACGCAGTCGAGCCGCCATACAGCCAGGTGGCCGCCCATATCGAGCAGACGCTGCTCGGTCTGCTGGATGACCTGAGCCTGCCGGACCGCCACAAGGCGCAGGCGCAGGCGATGCGCGAACGGGTGGCGCGCGGCATGAACTGGTACGAGTTGATTCCGGTGCTGGATGATCTTGCCGTGTTGTTGCTGGCGATCACCGACAGCGGCCAGCATGAGTTCGAAACCTATCTGCAATTGCTCAATGAGCGGCTCGAGGGTTTCCACGGCCACTTGCAGGCCGCCAGCGCAGGTCACGCCGACAACAGCAGTGCGGCACGCGAACTGGATACGCAATTGCGTGAGCAGGTGGACGGGCTGCAAACCGACATGCAAGGCGCCGCAGACGTATCGAGCTTGAAGCACCTGCTCGAAAGCCGGCTCGAAGGCTTGCTGATGACGATGGACCAGCACCAGCACGAGCGCGATCGCCGCGAGCAGGCGCTGGCTGGGCGTCTGCAGGGGCTGTCCGAGCGCGTGGCCAGCATGGAGCAGGAAGCGCTGGGTTACCGTGAGCACCTGGAGGAGCAGCGGCAGAAGGCGTTGCTCGACCCACTGACCGGCTTGCCCAATCGTGCGGCCTGGAGCGAGCAAATCGAGCGCGAGATGCAGCGCTGGCAGGAAAACGGCGGCGACTTGGCCATGGCGATTCTGGACCTGGATCATTTCAAGCAGATCAACGACGGCTATGGGCATCTGGCCGGTGACAAGGTACTGAAGATCGTGGCCGATCAGTTGCGCAAACGGCTGCGGGGCCAGGATTTCATTGCCCGCTTCGGGGGCGAGGAGTTCGTGCTGCTGCTGCCCGACACCTCGCCGGCAGACGCGTTACAGGTCGTCGAAACGATGCGCCTTGCCGTAGAGGCCTGCCCGTTTCACTTCAAGGGGGAGCGGGTGGTGGTATCCACGTCCATCGGGCTGAGCGCGTTCAGGCCTGGCGAGGTGGCCGATCAGGTGCTCAAGCGTGCCGACGCAGCGCTTTACCGTGCCAAGCAACGGGGGCGCAACTGCGTGGAGCAGCACTGACCGAGCGCCTGGCAAGGGCGAGCGCAGATGCGGGGAGAGCGTTATACTGTAGCGCTCATTCGCTGAGGCCACTGCCGTGCTTTCCACGCTGAAAAAATCACTGATCACCCTGCTGCTGCTGACTGTCGCCGGTTGCTCCACGGGCTTGCGCATCGACCGCAGCCACCCGTCAGCCAACCAAGACAACCGCATTCAGTTCGTGGTGCTGCACTATACCAATGCTTCACTGGAGCGCTCGTTGGCGTTGCTGACCCATGGCGAGGTCAGCAGCCACTACCTGATCGGTGATGGCCCCGCAACTGTCTACCAATTGGTGGATGAAAGCAGGCGGGCCTGGCACGCTGGCGACAGCCAGTGGCAAGGCAGAACCTGGTTGAATTCATCGTCCATCGGTATCGAGATCGTCAACGCTGGCTTTACCGATACGCCTGCCGGGCGGGTATGGCACCCCTACAGCGAAGCGCAGATCCAGTCGCTGATCGCGCTGCTCAAGGATATCGTCAAGCGTAATGGCATCGAGCCTCGGCACATCATTGGCCATAGCGACATCGCCCCACTGCGCAAGCAGGACCCCGGCCCGCTGTTCCCGTGGAAACGTTTGGCCGACGCCGGCCTGGGTGTGTGGCCTGACGCCTCTAGCGTGGCTCGCCAGCAGGCCTACTTCGAGGTCAATCCTCCTACGGTTGGATGGTACCAGCAGGCGCTTGCCCGATTTGGCTACGGCATCGAGCAGACGGGCGTGCTCGATGTCCAGACTCGGCACGTGATCGCGGCGTTCCAGATGCGCTTCCGACCTCAACGCTTCGACGGCCAGCCCGATGCGCAGACGGCCGCCATGCTCGAGGTGCTCAACCGCATGCGGTAAAGCGTTGACGGCTGCCGTTTGGTCCTCGCGCAAGCGAAGCGCTAAACGGCAAAGGTAATTGTCCATTGAGTTGCTATACCTTGGTAATCAACTGGATGCCTTCGATGCCTGATCGCCTAGCGGCCTTGCGCCAATTTTTCTACCGCCCCTGGATGCTTGCCGCTTTGGCGGCAATCGCCAGTGCCGCCCTATTGCTAACCGCCAGCATCGCCATTGCGTTGCAGCAGATGAAGCAAAGTGAAAGCGAACAGATGAATGCTCAGGGCGAGCGTTTTCTGGAACGACTGGAACAGGTATTCGGGCAGTTGCGCGAAGGTGTGGACTTATTGGAGACGCAACCTTTGCGTGGCTGCGGCCCCGCCATGCTGACGGCCTTGCAGCAGATCGGCTTGAGTTCACGGTTCATCTACGAGGCGGCCTATGTCGACGGTAATGTTGCCTGCTCGAACCGAGGTGACGAGCGGGCTTTCGTGCCGCTGCGCCCGCCAGACATCAAGGGGCCGGTCTACAGCTACTGGCTCAACACCACCACCGAGCCCGACGAAAACCTTGCCGCCCTGATGTTGGGGCGTGGCCGGTTTCTGGTGTCCACGTCCCGTGGGCATCTGACCGATGTAGTGGATTTGCCTCCGGGCGGGAGCTTGTTGGTCGTGCTGGACAACGGTGCTCGGGCGATCCCGGTGCTGGGCCCGCCCCAGGTGTGGCCACCGCCTTCTGTGTGGTCGACCAGTCACAAAACGTTGCTGGAGTTCAGCGATCGTCTCATCTATCGCATGCCCACCAAGTCTCCTGATTACCAGTTGGTTCTGATCGCACCACGCGCAAGTCTCCCCCTGCGCATGAATGGCGCCCTGTGGCTGCTCTTTCCAGGCAGCGTACTGGGAGCTTGTTGCATTGGCTGGCTGGTCCTGCAATTGGCTCAACAGCGACGCTCCATGAGCTCGGAGCTTCAGCAAGCGCTGAGTCGTGGCCAGCTGCAAGTGCTCTACCAGCCGATTTTCGAGCTCGACAGCAGGCGCTGTGTCGGCGCCGAGGCATTGGTGCGCTGGCGTCGTCCCGATGGCAGCCTGACCAGCCCTGAGCTGTTCATACCGCTGGCCGAGAATACCGGGCAGATCCGTGAAATCACCGACTTCGTCCTGCGACGCGTCCTCGAGCAACTCGGCCCTTTGTTGCGCTCAAGGCCCATGCTCTACATCTCGGTGAACCTGGCGGCGTGCGACGTGATGGTTCCGCGTGTTGGGGAGGTGGCGGCGCGCCTGCTGGCGCTGCATCGGGTGGCCCCGAGGCAGATCGCCTTCGAGGTGACCGAACGGGGCCTGATCGATGTGGTGGTGGCGCGCGAAAACCTGCAAGCGTTGCGCGCCGAGGGCCATCAAGTGCTGATCGACGATTTCGGCACGGGTTATTGCAGCCTGGCCTACCTTCAGACCTTGCCCGTGGATTGCCTGAAAATCGACAAGGCATTCATCGATGCGCTGGGCCACGATGCCGCCAGCAGCGGCGTGGCGCCCCATATCATCCGCATGGCCCACGACCTGCATCTACGGGTGATCGCCGAAGGTATCGAGCGTGAGGACCAGGCGCTGCTGCTGCTTGGCGAAGGCGTGAAGTACGGCCAGGGCTGGCTGTTCGCCAAGGCCCTGACGGCCCGGCAGTTTGCCGAGCTGGTCACGCGGGATAAGTTGCCACGGGGCAGACAGGCCTGACAGGCCTTGAGCGTCAGACCGGCAGGGCCAGGTAGAACTGGGTACCTTCACCTGGTCGCGAGAAGACGCCCATGCGCCCACCGTGCAACTGCACGATTTCCTTGCACAGGGCCAGTCCCAGGCCGGCCCCGCCCTTCTTGCGGCCTACTTGCACGAACGGCTCGAAGATGCGGCCCTGCTGACCATAGGCGATACCCTCGCCCGTGTCCTCGACACTGATGATCACGCGTTCGGCATGGCGGCGCGCATGCAGGCGGATGCGCCCGCCCTGGGGGGTGTGCCTGACCGCATTGTGCAGCAGGTTGTCCAGCACGCGGTCGAGCTGAGCAACGTCAGCCTGGATGCGCGGCAGTGGCGGCTCCAGGGCCAAGACCAGTTCGATCTGCTTCTGGCCCGCCTGATCGGCGAAGCGCACTTGCGCCCGCTCCAGCAATTCATCGATGGCACAGGGCGCCAGCTCGAGCTTTTGCAGACCGCTTTGATAGCGGCTGAAGTTGAGCAGGTCGTTGATCAACTGGGTCAGGCGCTGCATTTCTTCGCCGATGGTTTCCAGCAGATCGTATTCACGCGCTTCCTCGGGAAACTTGACCCGTTCGCGCAGCAAGCCGAACGCCATGTGCATACCGGTGACAGGCGTACGCAGCTCGTGGGAGGCGCGTAGCACGAACTCGCTGCGCACCCGCTCGAAGGCACGCTGTTCGGTCACATCGTGCAGCACCATCACGGCGCCCAGGATCGGGCCCTGAGGATGGCTGACGGGCGTCAAGCTATAGGTCAGCAGACGCGTTTCCTCGTCAACGTCGATGTGAAGGTCGTCCGGTTGACGGTCCAGACTGCCGCCGCGTAGCACCTGGCACAGTTGCTGTTCCAGTTCAGGTCGTTCCAGGGCTTCGGCCAGGCTGCTGCCAACGCGGCTGTCGTTCCAGCCCAGTTGGCGTTGAGCAACCGGGTTCAAGTGCTCGAGCAAGCCCTGTCGGTCGATGATCAGCAGGCCATCATCGATACTGTCGAGCACGGCTTGCAGGCGCTGCTGCCCGGCGAGCAATTCGTCGACATTGGTGGCCTGGTGCTTGCGCAGGGCGTCGGCCATGATCCCGAAGCGACGCGTGAGCTGGTTCAGTTCGCTGGCTTGAGTGATCGGGAGTGTGACATCGAAATTGCCCTTGCCCAGCTGATCGGCTGCCTTGGCCAGGGCCTCGATGGGCTGGCCGAATCGGCGGGCAATGTTGTGGGCCGTGATGAAGCCCAAAACCAGGACCACCAGGCCCATCAGGCCCAGCACGCCGCCTACCAGCAGTGCGCGGGCACGGCTTTGTTCTTCGCTGCGAGCGATGTTGGCCAGCGCTTGTTTGTGGGAATCGATCAGGTCGGTACGCACTTGATTGAATGCGGCGCCCAGTGGCTGGTCCACGGCCAGGCTGCGCGAGGGCGCCGGGGTGGCGTGGTAAGCCTCGAGAAATGCCTGGTAGTGGTCGCGGGCTTCGCTGAACCCTGGCCGCTGGCCACCGTCGGCCAGGCCTTGGTCGAGCAGGCGTTGGAAGTCGTCTTGCAGCGTTTGCAACTGACCTGGAGCCGTGTCCGTATCCAGCAGCAGGATAAGCTGCTCACCCAGGTTCTGGCGTAGCTTTAGCCCTACATCCAGCGAGTGGTTGGTGTCGCGAACCAGCGCCTGCTGGGCCGAAGCCATCTGCAGGACACTGACCAGGCCGAGTAGCAACCCCAACAGGGCGACCGTGACCAGCGCCGAGATGCTGAGAAAGAGCCGCGTGCGCAGCTTCATGGTCGGCCACTTCACAGGTTGTACTGCTTACGCTTGCGATACAGGGTCGATGCGTCGATTCCGAGGGTCTTGGCGGCTTGGTCGAGCGTGTCGCTGGCGGCCAGCACAGCGCCGATGTGCGCGCGCTCAAGCTCATCCAGGCTCAAGGCGGCCCCTACGCGCGGCGCGTTGCTGGCCGGTTGCTCGCCCATGCCCAGATGGCTGATCTCGACCTTTTCCTGGGGGCAGATGATGCTGGCCCGCTCGATCACGTTACGCAATTCGCGAATGTTGCCCGGCCAGCGATAATTGAGCAGCGCTGCACGTGCTTCCTCACTGAAACCGCGGGCCGGCCTTGAGTATTCCTTGACGAAGCGCGCCAGAAAGCGGTCGGCAAGCGTGAGGATGTCTTCACTGCGCTCGCGCAGGGGCGGCAGGTGCAAGGTAATGACGTTCAGGCGGTAGAGCAGGTCTTCGCGGAAACGACCCTCGCGCACCATTTCTTCAAGGTTGAGGTTGGTGGCGGCGAGAATGCGCACATCGGCCCGGCGGGTGACCGGGTCGCCAACACGCTCATATTCCTTGTCCTGGATAAAGCGCAGCAACTTGGGTTGCAGGGTCAGGGGGAAATCACCGATTTCATCGAGGAACAAGGTGCCGCCGTCCGCCTGGTTGACTCGGCCAAGAGTGCTTTCGCTGGCGCCGGTAAAGGCCCCTCGCGTGTGACCGAACAATTCGCTTTCCATCAGCTCGGCATTGAGCGACGGGCAGTTGATGGTCACGCAGGCCTTGCGTGCGCGCTTGCTCCAGCCGTGGATGGCGCGAGCCAACTCACCCTTGCCGGTCCCGGATTCGCCCAGGATCAGGATGTTGGCATCAGTGGTTGCCACCTGGCGGGCTGTTTCCAGTACGACCATCATGGCCGGGCTGTGGGAGTCGAGGCCATCCTTGGGCTTGCGCACTTCGCCTTCCAAGGCTTCCAGGCGGGCGGAAAGCTGGCGCACCTCCAGTTGCTTGGCTGTGGCCAGGCGCAACTGGTCAGGACTGCAAGGCTTGACCAGATAGTCGGCGGCGCCGGCCTGGATGGCATCGACCGCTGTATCGATGGCGGAGTGGGCGGTCACGATGACCACACGCATCCACGGCGCCTGAACGCGCATCTGGGCCAACACGTCCAGGCCATTGTCTTCGCCAAGGCGCAGGTCAAGGAAGCACAGGTCGAACACCTGGCGCTGCAGCAGGCTCTCCGCCTGAGTGGCGCTGTTGGCGGTCGCCACGCTATAGCCCTCGTCTTCCAGGCAGTAGCGGAAGGTGCGCAGGATCGCGGACTCGTCATCCACCAGCAGAATGCGGCCTTGCTTGTCCTGGGCTGATTCCATGTACCTGCGCTCCTTTGGGAAATATCTTTGTTTAGTGTGGGAAAAATCGGGCAAGTTGCATGGTCAATTCTGAAGGATTCTGCCCTTTGCACGCCAGCGAGTCGACCAGCATGCTCAAAAGTCCCGGGGGACTGGCGATTTGCTTAGAGAGGGTGGTTGGCACATTGGTTGCGAAGAGTTTCAGATTTTGCCTACAAAAGGAGAGTACGACATGCCCTTCCCCTTTCGCGCGCTTGCGCTAGCGGTCAGTTTGCTGCCCTTCGTCGCTATGGCGAGTGGAGATCCTGTTCACGATGCTCGCTTGGAAGGTTCGCTGCAGACGGCAGTGTCCCTGAACCGGATCCTCAACCCTTATCGGATCACCGTTGAGGTCGACGGCGCATCGGCGCGTTTGGCTGGGGAGGTCGAAAATGAGGTTGAGCGCCGTTTGGTCGAGGAAGTGGCCTTGGCCACTTCAGGTATCGAGAAGGTCGACAATCAGGTAAAGGTCAATCCTGAGCTGGTTGAGCGACCGCTGGCGTTGCGAGCCTATGCCCGGCGCACGGAAGACGTGACGCTGACGGCGGTCATACGGTCACGGCTGTTGTGGAGCCGCCTGACCGAGAAGGCATCTATAGAAGTGCAAAGTGACAGCGGTGTCATCACGCTCCGGGGTCGGGTAGACAATCCCGAGGCCAAGGAGCTTGCGGGCGTCGTGGCACGTACCACCGAGGGGGTGTACCTGGTCAACAACCTGATCAGCCTGGACACCGCCGCCATGATCAAAGCCAAAGGCCAGCCCGTGGATGCCCCGAGCGGACCACAGCCAAGCGATGCCTGGATCGTGGATAAAGTCCAAAGCAGTTACAGCTTCAGCCGCAACCTCGACGGGCTGAATCTGAAGGTGGTGAGCCAGGATGGCTTGGTACGACTCTCCGGCGAAGTCGTTAGCCCCGAGCAGAAAAATATCGCGATGGACATCGCCAGGCAGATCATCGGAGTACGTGGCGTAGATGCCGACATGCTCAAGGTGGCAACCAAGGTTGAGGGGTGATCGTGCATTTCGCACGGCCCCCCAGGGTGCATCGTGCAGGATACGTGGTAGGTTCTAATGGTTCAATCTTTTAAATCATTGAAAAATAAGGATTTTTTCTAATTTGAAAGCTGGCACGCAGGCTGCAATTACTTGTTCAAGTCTGGACAAAAATTACAGCAGGAGAAGCCGGCATGAACCGCCCATCTGTCAACCGTTTGCAAGTTACCGCCCTGCCACTGCGTCAGATCATGTCGCTTGGCATCGCGGTCATGCTGACCTTGGCAGCAGGGCTGTTCTACTACAGTGTGCAAACCGCCCGGTTGGCCGATCAGGTAGCGGCGCAAACCGCCCTGCTTTCGCAGATCCAGAACACCCGCGCCAGTAACCTCGTTCAGGCAGCCGAGCCGCTGCCATCGAAGGGTAAGGCCGAGTCCCCTGCAACCGTTGAACATGTCGTACCACAGGACCGTTGGGTGTTCTGATCACCCTGCTTTTGAAAAACAAAGGAGAATCACCATGCTGAGCTGGGCTATCACTTTCCTCATCATCGCCATCGTCGCTGCAGTTCTGGGCTTTGGTGGTATCGCTGGCGCTGCAACGGGTATCGCCAAGATCCTGTTCATCGTCTTCCTGGTTCTTTTCGTGGCTTCGTTCTTCTTTGGACGCGGTCGCAGATGAGCAGGCTGTTGCGCAATGCCGTAGCTGGCGTTCTGATGATGAGCGCCACTGCAGCAGCGTTGGCGGCCAATGATGGCCAGCAACGCGTCGATCAATTGCTGGGTAGCGATGCCGAATACCGGGAATCTTGGCAGGATGCTGTCAAAGGCGAAGAACGCCTGCCCGATTGGGTATTGAACCTCACGGGGAGTTCGCCTCAGCAGATGTCGGCGGTCACGGAAGACGGTAATAAGTACCTCGTGGGCCCGCTCTGCGAAGCCGCGGACAAATGCACTTACAAGCGTTTGATCGTGGCATTCAGCTGGGACAAGGATGACGCCTACGGGATGCTGGTGGAGGTACCGGAAGGCCTGCCCAGCGACAAGTCGCCTACCCGCCATGCGCAGTACCGGTGGCTTGGCGAACCTGATGATGGCATGAAAGCCCTGCTTCAGGAGCAACTCAAGCAGGACCCGAACTGGTACTGAGTCGCAAGACCAGTGTGGTTCAGGTCCGGCACTGTCATGAAATAGAAGCTGAACGGCCGTAGGCTTGCAGCCTTCTATGATGCGCCGCTCCGAGGAGGAGCAGCACATGACCAAGGGGCCGGGCTGTTCTGATCGCTACAGGATCGGAGTGGCCTAGGGGTACAGGGAGTGCCTCCACCTGTTGGGCCGGGTCAGGTAAGGCAGAATCGGAAGTTCCAGGTCAGTAGAGCCCTGAACGATCTTCAGGGTGGACCTGGCTTCCGAGGAGCCATCCAAATATCAGTGCACGATGCACGAATTCCCTCTCGGGACACATTTTGTCTCAACCGCATGTCTTTTTTTTCCTCAGCCGTGCTATCAATACGAGCTGCGTTTGAAGCATTCGGATTGTCGAACAACCTGATTTTTCCTACGTGCTTTTGCGACTATTCCAGCCGCCATTTGGCGTTTATGTCCTATTCGGGTTTCCGAACGGCGCACCGCATGTCAGTTATTTCCCTCGAAATGCCTCCACTTTCCCATGCTTGATCGGTATGGGGTATGCGTTTCCGGCATTAGATTTCCCTCTTTCCCATCGCAATAGTTGCGGCCTTTTTCGCCGACCGAGCCCTGCGCTCGTCTGCGCTGTCCTTACAACACGTCGCTGATCGGCGCATTCGCCCGGGGTTGTTTCCACAGTTTTCCGGTAGCCGTTAGTTGACATGACCACTACAACAAAGGGTAAAGACATGAAGAAGGCAAAACTGAGCCTCGCCTGGCAGATCGTCATCGGTCTGGTCTTGGGCGTTGCAATCGGCGCGCTCCTGAACCACTTCAGTGCGGAAAAGGCCTGGTGGATCAGCAACGTCCTTCAGCCTGCTGGTGATATCTTCATTCGCCTGATCAAGATGATCGTGGTCCCGATCGTGATCTCATCGCTGATCGTGGGCATCGCCGGGGTTGGCGACGCCAAGAAGCTTGGCAGTATTGGCCTGAAGACCATCCTTTACTTCGAAGTCGTCACGACCATCGCCATTGTCGTGGGCCTGGTGCTTGCCAACCTGTTCCATCCGGGCGCCGGCATCGACATGAGCACCCTCGGCACCGTGGACATCTCCAAGTACCAGGCGACCGCCGCCGAGGTGCAGCATGAGCATGCCTTCATCGAGACCCTGCTCAATCTGATTCCGTCGAACATCTTCGCGGCGCTGATGCGCGGTGAGATGCTGCCGATCATCTTCTTCTCGGTCATGTTCGGCCTTGGCCTCTCCAGCCTGCAAGCCGAGCTGCGCGATCCGCTGGTACGCACCTTCCAGGCCGTATCGGAAACCATGTTCAAAGTCACTCACATGATCATGAAGTACGCGCCGATCGGTGTGTTCGCGCTGATCGCGGTGACCGTTGCCAACTTTGGCTTCAGCTCATTGCTGCCACTGGCCAAGCTGGTCCTGCTGGTGTATTTCGCCATCGCCTTCTTCGCCTTCATGGTGCTGGGGCTGGTAGCGCGCCTGTTCGGCTTCTCGGTGATCAAGATCATGCGCATCATGAAAGATGAGCTGATCCTGGCCTACTCCACCTCAAGCTCGGAAACCGTCCTGCCACGGGTTATCGAGAAGATGGAGAAATACGGTGCGCCCAAATCGATCTGCTCGTTCGTGGTGCCTACCGGCTACTCGTTCAACCTCGACGGCTCTACCCTGTACCAGAGCATCGCGGCCATCTTCATCGCCCAGCTCTACGGCATCGACCTGTCGTGGAGCCAGCAGCTGCTGCTGGTACTGACCTTGATGGTGACCTCCAAAGGTATTGCCGGAGTACCGGGTGTTTCGTTCGTGGTACTGCTGGCCACCCTGGGTAGCGTGGGTATCCCGCTGGAAGGTCTGGCGTTCATTGCCGGTGTCGACCGCATCATGGACATGGCCCGCACGGCACTCAACGTGATCGGTAATGCCCTGGCCGCGCTGGTCATCTCCCGCTGGGAAGGTATGTACGACGCAGCCAAGGGCGAGCTGTACTACGCCTCGCTGATCGCCGAGAAGCCTGAAGCTGCCATGGTGGGTGAAGCAGCCAAGCGCTGAGGCTAAGCCTGTTGGACACAAAGCCCCGACATGTCGGGGCTTTTTGTTGTCTGCGGCATCTACACTCACGGCGGGCCGCAGCCAGGGCGGTGTTCGATACGTTATGATTCGGGCATTTCGGGGGAGGTACGTGGATGCTCAACGGCTTGTGGCTCGGCTTTTTCCTGGTAGCGGCCATATCTGCCATGGCTCAATGGCTAGTGGGTGGCAACGCTGGCATCTTCGCGGCCATGGTCGAAAGCATCTTCGCCATGGCGAAACTTTCCGTCGAGGTCATGGTATTGCTGTTCGGCACCCTGACGCTGTGGCTGGGCTTTCTGAAGATTGCCGAGCAGGCGGGTATCGTCGAATGGCTGGCCAAGGTGCTGGGCCCCTTGTTCGCACGGCTGATGCCAGAAGTGCCGCCTGGGCACCCCGCGCTGGGGCTGATCACCATGAACTTTGCGGCCAACGGTCTGGGCCTGGACAACGCTGCTACCCCTATCGGCTTGAAGGCCATGCGTGCCCTGCAGACGCTCAACCCCAGCAGCACCACGGCCAGCAATGCACAGATCCTGTTCCTGGTGCTCAATGCGTCTTCCTTGACCCTGCTCCCTGTGACCGTCTTCATGTACCGGGCTCAGCAAGGCGCGCCCGACCCAACCATGGTGTTCCTGCCTATCCTGCTGGCCACCAGTGTGTCGACGCTGGTAGGGCTGCTGTCGGTCGCGGTGATGCAGCGTTTGCGGCTATGGGACCCTGTGGTGCTGGCTTACCTGGTGCCCGGTGCGTTGCTGCTGGGGGGCTTCATGGCCTTTCTCGGCACGTTGTCGGCAGCCGCGCTGGCCAGCTTGTCCTCAATCCTGGGCAACCTCACGCTGTTCGGGGTGATCATCGTCTTTTTGATCATCGGCGCGCTTAAGCGGGTCCAGGTCTACGAAGCGTTCGTCGAAGGGGCGAAGGAAGGCTTCGACGTTGCCAAGAGCCTGCTGCCCTACCTGGTGGCGATGCTGGTGGCGGTCGGTGTGCTGCGCGCATCAGGGGCGCTTGAGGTGGCGTTGGACGGTATTCGCCATGCGGTGAACTGGATGGGCCTGGATACGCGATTCGTCGAAGGGCTGCCAACTGCCCTGGTCAAGCCGTTTTCCGGCAGTGCCGCACGGGCGATGCTGATCGAGACCATGCAGGCCCAGGGTGTGGACAGCTTCCCTGCCTTGGTCGCTGCGACCATCCAGGGTAGTACCGAAACCACGTTCTACGTCCTCGCCGTGTACTTCGGTGCCGTGGGTATTCAACGGGTGCGCCATGCCGTGGGGTGTGCACTGTTGGCCGAGTTTTCCGGTGTGGTGGCAGCGATCTGCGTTTGCTACTGGTTCTTTGGCTGAACGGCGTTTCAGGTGCTACAGGGTGCGCCGCTCATGAAGCGGCGCCATCCTCGACTACCTTGAAGCGCAGTACGCCTATCACCTGGCCATCTTCGGTCAGCACCCTCACCTGCCAACGCCCCACCGGGTTGGGCGGGAAGTTCTGCTTGTGGGTCCAGGCCCGATAGCCTTCCTTGCGCCCACCGTGAATGTCCAGGGCGATACGGTCCACCTCCTGCCCGTCTTTCTGCCACACATGGTAGATCCGCTCATTCAGGCCGCGCGGCGCGTTGATGGCGGTATAAGCGTACAGGCCGCTGCTGCGAATACGGCTGGCAGCGATTTTATCCAGTGAATCTCCCGGCTCACGGTTGATGACCTCGGTACTCACGGCGACCTCGGTCATCCACAAGGTGGCCGGCGGCACCCAGGAGCGCAACAACCAACCACCGCCACCGACTGCCAGCGTGATCACCACCAGGCCGACACCGCGTCGCCAGTTGCTGACCGGGAAGCTGCTGACCAGGCTTGGGAAGGACAAGGCCATGGCGATGATCAGGGCCAGCTTGAAGCTTTGCGCGGTGGTGAGGTGCAGGATGATCGGCAAGGCCGTCAGCAAGGCGGCGAACAGGGTCAGGGTGTGCAGCGCCATGAACAGCCAGCGCCGCGGCGCGAGCCAGCGGTAGTACAGCGGGTCGATGATCGAGACCAGCCCGGCGGCGCCCAGCAAGCCTGTAAAGATCGACTGGCCGCTGTTCCAGGTGGTAGTGATGAAGAAAAACGGCAGCACGAAAAACAGGGATTCCTGGTGGATCATCTGCGTGGCATAGCGCAACAGCGGCTGGGGTATTTCACGCTTGAACGTACGCGTGAACAGGCGAGTGAGCGTGCTTTCGAGCATCAGCCAGACCCAGCTGACCAGCAGCATGACGGCGATCCAGCTGGCAAGCCCCGCCTGCCGGTCGACCAGGATGAAGCTGCCTACACCCGATAGAAAGCCCCCCAAGGCAATGACGCCCGGATAGCGTTTGAGCAGTTCGATGATGCGCTGGGCGATCTTGGGTATTGGGGGCATGGGGGCTGCAATGCTTGGAGTGGCTAGGGGGCGGCCCTTGCATGCACGACGCGGGCATTGAAAGGATACCGCCGTTTCACATGTGCCGAGTAGCACCGCTTGGCTTGTCAGGAGTTTGTCGACGCCAGCGCAGAAGGCACGCGGCGAGCAGCAACCCTGCCAGCAGGAACGACAGACCGTAGAGCTCGTCGTACCCAAGCAGCGGTTTTTCGATACGAATGTAGCCTTCGTGGGCGAGCAACTGCTCGAGCGCCTGGTTGGCTTGCTCCAGTGTCACTCGTCGCAGCTGACGCACAGGGCTGGTGAAGCGGCCGTCGGTGTAGTCGTTCAATGCGCCCCAGTAATAATCGGCAAGGGCACTGTTACCTTGGGTTGCCCAACTTTCCTTGGCGATGCTCGCTTGCTTGATGCGGGCAAAGGTGTCCGGGTCCAGGCCCTGCTTGCGCAAATGATCGAACAAGCGCCGCATGACCTCGATGGCCCTTCCTATATCATCGCGCTCAAGGTCGGCGTTGAGGCTGAGCAGGCCGGTATCACCGAAGCTCTCGCGCTG
Organism: Pseudomonas sp. I3-I5; assembly: GCF_022699445.1. Classification (NCBI taxonomy): domain Bacteria; kingdom Pseudomonadati; phylum Pseudomonadota; class Gammaproteobacteria; order Pseudomonadales; family Pseudomonadaceae; genus Pseudomonas; species Pseudomonas sp. I3-I5. The sequence goes on from NZ_CP093940.1 coordinate 4,787,596, forward strand.
GACCGAGGGCCCGTAGGACAGGCCGTTGCGCAGGCGCAGCTGGTCGTACACTGCCCAATCCAGATAACGGGAGAGCAGATCCAGGGTGGCCTGATGGTCGTTGTCCAACACGGGCTCGATGAACAGCCAGTGGAGTTTGGCGGTATCGCCCAGCCAGCCGTGCATCAGGTCGCGCCGTTGCTTGGCCTCGTGGCTGATCGATTCCAGATCACGGCGGTCTTCCGGCTCGGTGGCCGGGAGTTCGCCGAAGGTTCTTTCCAGGTAGGCGGGCAACAGGCGGTCAAGGCCACCCACCATGATCAGTGTCATGTTGTTGGCCGCGTACCAACGCTCGCGCAGGCCTTGGACCTGCTCGAGGGTCATGTCGTCGAGGTTGGAGCGCTCGGGGCATTTCAAGCCCAATTCCGTGGCCAATTGCTGCCCGGCGGGGTGGCCGATATCCTGCCGGTCGAGCCAGCGCTGCAGGTGCCCGTAATGGCCACCGTCCTCACGCTCGATGATGCGCTTGGCAGTGGCCAGGGCCTTGGCGTCGATCTGGGTGTCGCGAATGATCGACAGCAACAGATCGAGTACCTTGCGCTGATTGCGTGCGGGCGCCTCAATCACGAACGTGGTGTCGGCATTGCCCGTGAACGCATTCCATTCGCCACCCAGCGCCTGCAGGCGCTCTTCCAGACCCCCTTCGCCCGTGTCATCCACCCCACTGAACAGCAGGTGCTCCAGCAGGTGCGGCAGCTCTTTCTGGTCGCAGCCGAAGTCGTCCAGGCCCACCCCCACGACCAGGCGAATGGACACATGGTCGCGTTCGTAGCCGTCCTTGAGGATGACCTGCAGGCCGTTGGGCAGCAGATAGCCCTCCACGCGAGCGCGGTCCAGGGCAAAGGAGCAGAAGCTACACATCAGCAGGCAGACGAACATCAGGCAACGCATGGGTGAGCGGGGGTCCTCAGGTCGGCGACATCACGGCAGAGGGGCTTCGTCCGGCACGCTGTCGAGCATCAGCCCGCCCGTGTCCGAGCCGCCCAGTACCACATAGGCACTGCTGCAGAACAAAGAGTTCAACCGCTTCATGTCGGCGATAAGCTCCAGGTGGATGGAGCTGGTCTCGATGCTCTGTACCACTTTGCGCTGCAGGCGGCTGACATGGGCGTGGGCCAGGCGCCGTTCCTGGGCGCGAAAACGACGTTTCTCGCGCAGCAGCAAACGCGCGCTTTCCGGGTCGGCGCTGAGGAATACCGAGAGGCCGAGGCGCAAGTTGGCCAGCAATTGCTCCTGCAATCCGGTCAGTTCCTCCAGCCCCATCTGAGAAAAGGCACGGCGTTGGCTTGTCTTCTGCTGCTGGACTTTGCGCAACATGCGTTCGATCAGGTCGCAGGCCAGCTTGAGGTTGACGGCCAGCTCGATGATCTCGGCCCAGCGACGGTTGTCGTGTTCGCTGAGGTCCTCGCGGGTCATCTGCGCCAGGTATAACTTGATGGCGCTGTACAGGGCCTCGGCATCCTCACCCAGTGCGCGTACCTGCTGAGGCAATGCAGCCTGAGTGCCGCGCAGGGCGCCAAGCATGGCTTCAAGCAAGTTGTCGACGATATCGCCCAGGCGCAGCGTCTCCCGGGCCGCATTGGCCAGCGCCAGGCTGGGCGTTTCCAAGGCCGAGGCGTCGAGATGGCGCGGGCGTATCTGCCCGTTGTCGCGCTCGCGCTCTGGCAACAGGCTGTTGCACAGCCTTCCCATGGGCTTGACCGTAGGCAGCATGATCAGGCAGCGGGCCGTGTTGTAGAGCAAGTGGAAGCCAATGACCAGTTCTTGCGGACTGAAACTCAGTGAGTCCATCCAGTCCACCAGCGGGTGGAGCACGGGGATGATCAACAGCAGGCCGATCAGCTTGTACAGCAGGCTGCCCAGCGCCACGCGGCGGCCGGCGGCGTTCTGCATGCTGGTGCTGATGAACGCCAGCAGGCCGCTACCAATGTTGGCGCCGACCACAAGGCCTATGGCCACCGGCAGGCTGATCACCTCGGCACCTGCCAGTGTGGCGGTGAGCAGGACGGCGGCCAGGCTCGAATACGACACCATGGCAAACAATGCACCGACCAGGGCGTCGAGCAGAATGTCGCCGGTCAGCGAGGCGAAAAGCACCTTCACGCCTTGGGCATGGGTGATGGGGGCGGCTGCCTGGACGATCAGTTCCAGCGCCAGGATGATCAGGCCCAGGCCGATGCCGACGCGGCCGAGTTGGCCAGCACGGGTCTGCTTGCGTGAAAGGAAAAAGATCACCCCCAGGAAAATCAGCAGGGGCGAAAGCCAGGACAAGTCGAAGGTCAGTACACGGGCCATGAGCGCCGTGCCCACGTCGGCCCCTAACATGATGGCCAGCGCCGGGGTCATGGCCATCAGGCCCTGACCTACGAATGAGGTGACCAGCATTGCGGTTGCGTTGCTGCTCTGCACCATTGCAGTGACCAGAATGCCAGCGATGAAGGCCAGCGGGCGTTTGTCCATGTTCTGGCCGATGATGCGTCGCAGATCCGAACCGAACACCCGTAAAATGCCGGTTCGCACGATGTGCGTGCCCCACACCAGCAAGGTGACTGCCGAAAGCAGATTGAGTAGGGTCAGCATGACGAGAGCCCCCTGAGTGCACCGGCCAAGGTGGCCGGTCGAAAAGACGCGGGCGCAGTGCTGTTTGCAAAGGCCTGTTCAAGCTTTAGTTCTATTATGCCGCTGCCGCCAGCTTCGCATGGCTGTCATCATTTTGAAACATCCTTGGGACGTACTGGCGGCATGCGCAAAGGGCCCCGCAGGGCCCTTTTCTCCGTGACGTGTGAGGTTATTGACCCGGCACGTCCTTGCGCAGCTTCACGGCCTCGTGCTCCTTGCCAGCCTTGCGTGCCAACGACGTACGCATGCGGATGTTGATGGCTTCGACCGCCAGGGAGAAGGCCATGGCGAAATAAACGTAGCCTTTAGGAACATGCACATCGAATGCTTCGGCGATCAGCACGGTACCTACCACGATCAGGAACGACAGCGCGAGCATCTTCAATGAAGGGTGCTTGTCGATGAAGTCGGCGATGGTACCGGCACAAGCCATCATGACCAGCACGGCGACGATGATTGCGGCGATCATCACCGGCACGTGCGACACCATCCCCACAGCGGTAATCACCGAATCCAGGGAGAAGACGATATCGATGATCGCGATCTGGATGATGGTGTACAAGAACTTGCCGCCAGAGCCCTTGGGTTCGTCGGCGTTTTCTTCTTCGCCTTCCAGGCCGTGGTAGATCTCCTGCGAGCTCTTCCAGAGCAGGAACAAGCCACCGAAGAACAAGATCAGGTCACGTCCGGATATACCCTGCCCTAGCACCACGAACAGATCGTCGGTCAGGCGCATTACCCAAGTGATGGACAGCAGCAGCATGATGCGAGTGACCATGGCCAGGGCCAGGCCGAAGATCCGGGTACGCGGCTGCATGTGCTTGGGCATGCGGCTGACCAGGATCGAGATCATGATGATGTTGTCGATGCCCAGAACGATTTCAAGCGCGGTCAGGGTGAAGAAGGCAACCCAGATTTCCGGGCTGGTCAGCCATTCCATGTGTTTTCCTTTGAGCGGTATGGGCGATGCGCCTGCATCGAGGCGCATTGCGGTGGAGAGAGGTCTGTTATCAGAGACTACTGAACAGCGGGAAAATGCCCATGATCAGCGCGGCGAACATTATGCACAGGCACACCAGTACTGCCCACTTGAGCGTAAAGCGTTGGTGATCCCCGAATTCGATGCCGGCCAGGGCGACCAGCAGGTAAGTCGAGGGTACCAGCGGGCTGAGCAGGTGCACCGGCTGCCCGACGATGGATGCACGGGCCATCTCGACCGGACTGATGCCATAGTGGCTTGCCGCTTCGGCCAGTACGGGGAGAACACCGTAATAGAAGGCGTCGTTGGACATGAAGAAGGTGAACGGCATGCTCACGATCGCCGTGATCACCGCCAGGTACGGGCCCAACGCTTCGGGAATGACAGCCAGCAGGCTTTTGGACATGGCATCGACCATGCCCGTGCCCGACAGGATGCCGGTGAAGATGCCTGCGGCGAAGATCAGGCCGGTAACCGCCAGCACGCTGCCGGCGTGGGCGGCGATACGGTCTTTCTGTTGTTGCAGGCAGGGGTAGTTGACGATCATCGCGATGCTGAAGGCGATCATGAACAGCACTGGCAACGGCAGCAGGCCGGCGATGAGGGCCGCCATCAATGCAGCGGTCAGTGCGCCATTGAAGTACAGCAGCTTTGGCCGGCGTGCCTCTGGATATTGCGAAACACTGATGTCGCTGTGATCGATATCGTCAGTTGGCAGGTGCAGCTCGCCCAGGCGGGCACGTTCGCGTTTGCCGTACAGGTAGGCGATGGCCAGGATCGCGACCACGCCGAACAACATCGCTGGAATCATGGGTACGAAGATATCGGAAGGGTCCACGTGCAAGGCGCTGGCCGCCCGCGCGGTGGGCCCACCCCATGGCGTCATGTTCATGACCCCGCCGGCAAGAATGATGAGCCCCGCCATGATGCGCGGGCTCATGCCCAGGCGGCTGTACATGGGCAGCATGGCCGCGCAGCAGATCATGTAGGTGGTAGCGCCGTCACCGTCCAGCGATACCACCAGAGCCAGCACGGCGGTGCCTACCGACACCTTGAGCGGGTCGCCCTTGACCAGCTTGAGGATTTTTCGCACCGCAGGGTCGAAAAGGCCGGAGTCGATCATCAAGGCAAAGTAGAGAATAGCGAACATCAGCATGACGCCGGTGGGCGCCAACTTGCTGATGCCTTCGAGCATCATGGGGCCGATCTTGCTGGCGAAACCGCCAAAGAGGGCGAACAGAATGGGCACCAGGATCAGGGCGATCAAGGCCGACAGGCGCTTGGTCATGATCAGGTACATGAACGTGACGACCATGGCGAAGCCGAGGAAGGTCAGCATGGCAATACTCCAGGCGAGGCGCGACGAAAAAGAGGACGGTTCGGGCGGGTCAGCGTGCAGGACGCTGCGCGTGGAGTAGGTAGGACGGGACTAAGAAAAGTCGGGCACGGAAAGGCATCGGTATCACCATTGTTGTTGTTGGTTGCGCCGGGCGCGGCACGTACCTCGCCCTGGCTGACCGGTCTGTGCCGGCAATGGGGCTATCCTAAGCGGGCAAGCTTTCAGCCAGCTTTCGCTCCAACAAGGGTGACAAAAGGTAGGTAAGGCGGGTGGATGAGCTGTTGAGCCGCTACAGCTGTAGCCCACCCGCTGCCTTATGCAGTGCGCGAAGATGCTCTCCGATGTGCTTCACGTTGGCTTCAACTGCCGCTATCTGCCTGGCCCGGGAAGGTTCGAGCAGCGCCCTCACCTCTTTGTCCAGGTTGGTACTCAAGCGCAGCAACTGCGCCTGGCGTTCGCTGCTGACCTTTTCCAGGTGAACCCGCTCTTCTCGCTGCGGCAGCCCGTAGCCTGTGGTGTCGAGCAATTCCGCCGGGCGACTCAGGAAACCGCTGTTGGCGAGCATCTGCTTGAGGGTGGCATCGGCCTTGTCGACGCTACCATCCTTGAGCGCTGCGGCATTGAGATAGCGCTGCTTGACCTCGTCCTGTGCCAACAGCAGTTGCCGTCGCAAGCCCGCCTGTTCCAGAAGCAGCAAGGCGGCACTGGTGCGCAGGTCAGCCTGGTCGAACCAGGGCTTGCGTTGCTCGGCGTCCAGGGCCAACCAATCCTCTACCTTGGTTTGCTTTACCGGCAGTTGCTTCTTCAGCACATCGAACATGGCCTGGTAGCGGTCGCGGTACGAGTCAAAGCGGTAGCCCAGGCGCAGTGCCTCTCGCGGATCGTCCAGCACGCTGGTGTCAGCCAGCCCACGGCCGTCGAGCACGGCAAGCAGGCCATTGGGCATGATGCTGTCGAGGTCGTTGAGTTTTGGGTTGGCGGTGCCGCTACGCAGCAGCTTCAGCGATTCCACGGCGCAGTTATTGGACAGGAACCAGTAGTTGCCGTCGTAGCTCCAGTGCATTTCGGCGGCCTGGCGGACCAGGTTCTCGATCTCCTCACGATTGAGCTTGAGTGGCACCGAGGCCAGGCTGCGCAGTTCGGTCTTGGTGTATTCATCGATGACCTGCCCCAGCGGCAGCACGAACAACCGGGAGGGGTAGACGCCGACCAGTCCATCCCAGCTGGACAACTGGACGTCGTTGACGAAAGCGCGGTACGAAAGCACCAGGCTTTGATCAAGGTCCAGGCGGCAGTCCGGGCCTCGCGGACGGCCGGGCTTGCAGATGACCAGGCGCAGCATGCTGTGCCCCCAGCGGCTGACCAGGTTCTGATTGGCCTCGGCCAGCAGGTAATCCACTTCGTACACCCGCTCGGGGTCGACCTCACCCAGTGGCTGGCGCGCGAAGTCGCTACCGGCATTGATGAACGGCAGGCCTTTGGCGCAGGCGTCCTGGGGAGGGCTCCAGCCAAAATGTTGAGTCAGGTATCGATTGAGCGCGGGGCGGCGACAGCCATAGCTGGGGTCGAGAAGGAAGTACTCCATATTGACCGCGACGTATTCTTTCGGGCTGCTCAGCTCGTAGCGGTCGGGGCTACGCACGAACTGGCCGTTATGCTGTTCGCGCTCGCCGCGCCGGCCTACGTACTGGGGCCAGCCGGCGAGGTCCAGCAGGCGTGGGTCATCGCTGAGGGTGAACCGTCGCCCCGCCTGGCCGCGGCATTCGCCGGGCAGGCCTACATTCCCGACAGTGCCTTGCAGGCGGTTGCATCGAGTGAGCAATGCGTTCTGCTGCCCCGGCCACAACCGGGCGCGGTCGTAGATATGAGTGAGCTCATGGACCACGGTCGCCAACAGTTCGTTGCGCACAGTGCCATGGGGCCGATGCGTCAGCTCTGTGGTCGCGGTGCCGTCGGCAAGGCTGGGCAGCAGGCGCCGATTGAGCATCAGGCTGGACACCAATGATGCCTGGCCGTAGGCGTCAGGCGGCATCTGGTCACTCCAACTGACGCTGACGGTGCGATCAAGCCGCTGCTTGAACGAGGGTGGCAGGCTGGCCATCGCTTGGTCGAGCAGCGCCTGGCTGGCGCTGACCTGCTGCGGGGTCAGGTCGGCGGTTTGCAGATCCAGGTGCAAGTCTGCAAGCGCGGGCGTGCCGAGTAGTGTCAGAAGACAGCCGAACCACCCGGCACGCAGTGACTTCACAGCGCGAGAATAGCTTCGGCCAATACCTGGTCACTGGCATCGCGTGCCTGCGGTACACGCTCGCGCAACGTCGTGAACGCCGCTTCCAGTTGCGCGCCACGGATATCGCCGTCGCTGGCCACGAAGCTGGCTGCATCGTCGTGAGCTTCACGTACCACTTTCGAATCGCGAATGGATGTCGTGGTATCCGATGTGAAGTCGATCGAGCGGCCAAAGGCGCGCACGATGATGTTGCTGGTGGCCACCAAGGTCTGAGCCTGGGCCAGGTCGGCCAACAGGAACATGCCGAGAGTAGCGGCAATCAGCGGTTTACGCATGGAGCATCTCCGAAAATACTGGGAGGAAAAGGATAGTCATTCGACGAGGATTGCTCGCGCCAGTTCCAGGTCGCTGGCAGTGCGCGCGGGTTTATGCACGCGAATGGCTTCAAGGGCTGCCTCAAGGCGTGCACCGCGCACACGACCCTCGGTGGCGACGAACACTGCTGCATCGTCGCGCGCTGCGCTTATGAGCTTTCGATCAAAAGGTGCAGTGGTGACCTGGGTCGTGACGTAACCCGAGATCACCAGGCCTTGGGTAGTGGCGTCCAGCGCGTGAGCCGTGGCTATGCCCGCGGTCCAGAGCAGGGGTAATAGCAGAAAACGCATGAGCGATCGGCTGGAGACGGCCTGCTGACTCAAAGAGCCAGGATGGCTTGAGCCAGTTGCTCGTCGCTGGCGTGCAAGGCAGGTGCCTGGGCACGGATGTGAACCAGCGCGCTTTCGAGCTTGGCGCCCCGGATGCTGCCCTGGCTGGCGACGAAGCTGGCGGCGTCGTCGCGGGCTGCTTGCACGATCTTGTTATCGCGCAGGGATGAAGACGCATCGGACGTGGCGTTGGTTGAGGCAGCGACGCCTCGTACCACGGTGTCGGTGGTGACGACAAAACTGCTGGCACTGGCTGTACCAGCCAGGCCAAGCATCAGCGCAGCGCCGATCAGGTAAGTACGGGTCATGAACGTAAGCTCCTGGTGTGAGGGGATCCAGCTGGGAACGTGGGCAACGGCCCTTGCCTAGACTATGACAGTCGGTTCTACCAGACAGTTAAGCGAAGCGTATCACGCGGTGCTGTATCAAGATGTTAATGATAGAGCGGCGTTGAACTGTTATGCCTTATAGAAGAGCTCACGGTAACTGTACCGGTGGCGGAGATTTTATTTGAAACACAAATAAAAAACCCGTCGCAGGGCTCTGCGACGGGTTTTCGAAATTCACGTTGCCAGTCAGGCTGGCACAGGCGCTTAGCGCCAGAAAGGCTTGCTCAACTCTTCGTAACGCTGCGATTCGCTGATACCGGCGTCTGCCAGCAGACGCGCATCCAAGCGGGCCAATTGACGACGGCTGGCCATACGACGCTGCCAAAGCAACAAGGTAGAGGCTACGCGCAGGGGGAACGAGGCATTGGATTGTTTGGCGGTGCTTTCAAAAACCAGACCGGAACTGAGGGTACGTTCCATGATGATCATCCTTCCGCTTATGGCGGCATTAGATAGTGATTTAACTGATGCCAATGATCCTCCCCTCTTGTCCATAACAGTAGATACAGTTGCAGGTAAAGAGGGCGAGCCAGTTAACTGTGTAATGCTACTGTTGCACTCAAAAGTGGCTAAACTGTACTGGTGTGCGCGAATATGGTGCATATTTCGGTGATTCCTCTGCCTTTCGGAGAGAACATCTGGTGAAAAGCAGTACAGTAGTACAGTTTATTCTGTTCCTGCCTTGTTGCTGCTTTCTCAGTGGCGTAAAAAAAGGGTCGCCAAGCGACCCTTCGAGGTTTGTGCTTACTTCAGGACGCGTTACAGGGCAAGCATGCGACCTGTCTCTTCCAGGTTTTCATGCCATGCCAGTGCTTCACGCAAGATGTGCGGCGTGTGCCCGCCCCGCTGGCAAGCGCGCTCGAAGTAATCGTTCAAGGCCGCGCGATAGTCGGGGTGCACGCAGTTGTCGATGATCGCCCTGGCGCGCTCCCGAGGGGCCAGGCCCCGCAAGTCTGCCAGGCCTTGCTCGGTGACCAGGATGTCCACGTCATGCTCGGTATGGTCCACATGGCTGACCATGGGTACCACGCTTGAGATGGCGCCGCCTTTGGCAATCGATTTGGTCACGAATACGGCCAGGTGTGCATTACGGGCGAAGTCGCCGGAACCGCCAATGCCGTTCATCATCCGGGTGCCGCAGACGTGCGTGGAGTTGACGTTGCCGTAGAGGTCGAATTCCAGGGCAGTGTTGATACCGATGATACCGAGACGCCGAACCACTTCGGGGTGGTTGGAGATTTCCTGCGGGCGCAGAACCAGCTTGTCCTTGTACTTTTCCAGGTTGCCGAACACGTCGGTGTTGCGGCGACTGGACAGGGTGATGGAACTGCCCGAGGCAAAGCGCAGTTTGCCCGCATCGATCAGATCGAACGTGGAGTCCTGCAGCACCTCGGAGTACATGGTCAGGTCTTCGAACGGCGAGTCGATGAGCCCGCACATCACGGCGTTGGCAATGCTGCCGATCCCCGCCTGCAGGGGCCCCAACCGGTTGGTCATGCGCCCTGCTTCAACCTCTTTCTTCAGGAAGCTGATCAGGTGGTCGGCAATGCCTTGGGTTTCGTCATCGGGTGGCAGCACCGTGGAGGGCGAATCGGGTTGGTCACTGATGACGATGCCTACGATCTTGGCAGGGTCGATGGCAATGGCGGTACTGCCGATGCGGTCATCCACCTTTACCAATGGGATGGGCGTGCGGGTAGGACGGTACGTAGGTATATAGATGTCGTGCAGCCCTTCCAGATTCGGGTTGTGCGACAAATTGATCTCGACGATAACTTTCTTGGCAAAGATCGCAAAGCTCGCCGAGTTGCCGACCGACGTGGTCGGTACAATATGCCCTTGCTCGGTGATGGCCACCGCTTCGATCACGGCAATGTCGGGGAGCTTCAGTTGCTGGTTGCGCAGTTGCTCGACGGTCTCCGACAAGTGCTGGTCGATGAACATGACCTTGCCATCGTTGATGGCCTTGCGCAGCGTACTGTCCACCTGGAACGGCATGCGGCGGGCCAGTACACCGGCTTCGGTCAGCTGTTTGTCCAGGTCGTTGCCAAGGCTCGCGCCGGTCATCAGGCTGATTTGCAGCGGCGACTGCTTGGCGCGTTCGGCCAGCGCGTGAGGGACGGCCTTGGCTTCACCGGCGCGGGTGAAGCCGCTCATGCCGACGGTCATGCCGTCCTCGATCAGGCCAGCGGCGTCGGCCGCACTCATTACCTTGCTATGCAGGGAGGACAAGCGGATGCGATCACGGTACATGGATTGTTATCTCGGGCTACTAAGCTACTGCTGCGCAGTCTAGTGATTTAGACCGGTGCCGTCCCGCGACCATGGTCGTATTACCCCCGCCGCTTCATGGCCGTTGATCCGGATCAATTAACGAAAAAGCCCTGGCCGTTATCGACCAGGGCTCTTCTTGTTCACAGGATCAGAACAGAACCTGCCTCACTCCACGGCCTTGACCATGTCTTCGATGACCTTCTTGGCGTCGCCGAATACCATCATGGTCTTGTCGAGGTAGAACAGCTCGTTGTCCAGGCCTGCATAGCCGCTGGCCATGGAGCGCTTGTTGACGATGATGGTCTTGGCTTTGAAGGCTTCGAGAATCGGCATGCCGGCGATCGGTGACTTGGGGTCATTCTTGGCGGCCGGGTTGACCACGTCGTTTGCGCCCAATACCAGGACTACGTCGGCCTGGCCGAACTCGGCATTGATGTCTTCCATCTCGAAGACCTGGTCGTAGGGGACCTCGGCTTCTGCCAACAGCACGTTCATGTGACCAGGCATACGCCCTGCCACCGGGTGAATGGCGTATTTGACGGTGACACCGTTGTGCGTGAGCTTCTCGGTCAGCTCCTTGAGCGCATGCTGGGCACGTGCGACGGCAAGGCCATAGCCGGGAACGATGATCACGCTGTCGGCGTTGCTGAGCAGGAAGGTCGCATCGTCGGCCGAGCCGGACTTCACCGGACGCTGTTCTGTGGAGCCTTGGGCAGCACCCGCTTCGGCATCGCCACCAAAGCCGCCCAGGATGACATTGAAGAACGAGCGGTTCATGGCCTTGCACATGATGTAGGACAGAATCGCCCCGGACGAACCTACCAGCGAGCCGGCGATGATCAACATGGAGTTGTTCAGCGAGAAGCCGATCCCTGCTGCAGCCCAGCCCGAGTAGCTGTTGAGCATCGACACCACCACCGGCATGTCGGCACCGCCGATCGGGATGATGATCAGCACGCCCATGATGAACGCCAGCACCAGCATGAGGGTAAAGGCGCTGTAGTGGCCGGTGAAGGTGAACAGCAACCCCAGCGCGATGGTGGTCAGGCCGAGAATGAGGTTGAGTTTGTGCTGACCGGCAAACTGCACCGGCGCGCCTTGGAACAGGCGAAACTTGTATTTGCCCGATAGCTTGCCGAAGGCGATCACCGAGCCCGAGAAGGTAATGGCACCAATGGCAGCCCCCAGGAACAGCTCCAGGCGGTTACCCGTAGGGATTGGATCGCTGATGGCGGCGACGATTCCCATCGACTGGGGCTCGAGCACTGCGGCAATGGCGATGAATACCGCGGCAAGGCCGATCATGCTGTGCATGAAGGCGACCAGCTCAGGCATCTTGGTCATCTCGACGCGTTTGGCCATCACCGAGCCTGCGGTGCCGCCCACCAGCAGCCCGACGATCACATAGCCGATGCCGGCCGTGGCCAGCTCAGCACCGAGCTTATAAATGAGACCGACCGTGGTGAGGATCGCGATACCCATACCGATCATGCCGAACAGGTTGCCACGCCGGGATGTAGTGGGGTGCGACAGGCCCTTGAGCGCCTGGATGAAACACACCGAGGCGACCAGGTACAGAAGTGTTACCAGATTCATGCTCATGCTGACTTCTGCCCCTCGTTCTTGACCTTTTTCTTGAACATTTCAAGCATGCGGCGGGTGACCAGGAACCCGCCAAATACGTTGACTGCAGCCAGAGCAACGGCGAGCGTGCCCATCACCTTTCCGGCAGGCGTGACCGTCAGCGCAGCGGCGAGCATGGCACCGACGATAACGATGGCCGATATCGCGTTGGTGACTGCCATCAGCGGGGTGTGCAACGCCGGTGTGACATTCCAGACCACGTGGTAACCCACATAAATGGCCAGCACGAAAATGATGAGGTTATAAATGCCATGGGAAATCAGCATGTCTTCCATTTGTCGTGCTCCTCAGCCGTTCTTGCGGACGATTTGACCGTCGCGGCACATGAGGCAGGCCGCGACGATGTCGTCTTCGAGGTTGATGGTCAGGGCGCCGTCCTTGTCGAACAGCAGTTTTGTGAAGTCCAGCAGGTTGCGTGCGTAAAGGGCGGAAGCGTCCGCTGCGACCAGGGCGGGTAGGTTAGTTGGGCCCACGATGGTGACGCCATGGGCATGCACGACCTCGTCGGCCACGGTCAGTGGGCAGTTGCCGCCCTGGGCCGCTGCCAGGTCGATGACTACCGAACCTGGTTTCATGTGGGCGACCGTTTCGGCGCTTAATAGCGTAGGCGCCTTGCGGCCAGGGATCAGTGCGGTGGTAATGACGATGTCCGCTTGCCGGGCACGCTCGTGTACGGCCTGAGCCTGACGCTGCATCCAGCTTGCCGGCATGGGCCTGGCGTAGCCGCCGACGCCTTGGGCACAGTCGCGCTCCTCATCGGTCTCGTAAGGCACATCGATGAACTTCGCGCCGAGCGATTCGATCTGTTCCTTCACCGCAGGGCGCACGTCCGATGCCTCGATGACTGCGCCAAGACGCTTGGCCGTCGCAATCGCTTGCAACCCCGCTACACCTGCACCCAGGATCAAGACGCGTGCTGCCTTCACCGTACCGGCGGCCGTCATCAGCATCGGCATGAAGCGCGGATAGTGATGGGCAGCCAGTAATACGGCTTTGTAGCCGGCGATGTTGGCTTGGGATGAAAGTACGTCCAGGCTTTGTGCCCGAGACGTTCGCGGCGCGGCCTCCAGCGCAAATGCCGTGAGGCCGCGCGCGGCCATCTTGGCGATAACGTCGTTGTTGAACGGGTTGAGCATGCCGACCAGAAGGCTGCCGCTGCTCATCAGCGCCAATTCACCATCGGTTGGCGCGACTACCTTGAGCACCAACTGGGTGCCATAGGCTTCAGCCGCCGAGCCCAGGCGGGCACCGACAGATTCATAGGCGCTGTCCGGAATGCTGGCATTGACCCCAGCACCTTGCTGGACCGTAACCTGATGACCCTGACCTATCAGTTTCTTGATGGTTTCAGGCGTCGCGGCGACCCTTGTCTCGCCGGTCTGCGTCTCGAGCGGAACACCAATGTGCACGACTATTTCTCCTGCGATGACCTTTTTTATATTTGTGAGGCCAGCGCACTTCGTAGGGTGCGCCGGAGCGGCTTAGGGCCCAACCACCCGATCCTGGGCGGGCACAGCATTTTGCAGACGAACCAGACGAGCTTCAATAGAATCTGGAGCGAAACTAACAAATAACTACAAGTCACCATGTGACCAGATGTCGCAGCTGATCTGTTGCGAACGCTCAAGCGCCTTTATTCGTCAAGCTAGGACAGTTTTCAGCGGAAAATCTGCATTTTTCGTGTTTAAGCAGGCGAATGTCGCAAACATAGGCTTGATAACAGATCGCTGAAGCACTCTATCACTGTCAGAAGCGCTGCAATATAGTTATTTAAATGCGACAGATCATTATATCTGTAGGTGTAAATTATAATTGACTACGGGGTCAGCTTTCCTTGGTGTCAGCGTAATCCGCCGCCTGTGCCACCAGCCATTCCCGAAACGCATCCAGCGTGGTTGATTCGACCCTGCGCTCCGGAATCATTAGATAGTAGGCCCTGTCGCTACGTAGAACATGCCTGTTAGCGACCACCAGCCTACCCTCGCCGAGCTCGCGTTGAATGAGAAAGGGGGGAATGAGCGCAACCCCCATTCCATGCATGGCCGCTTGTGCGAGCATTGAAAAGAGCTCAAGGCGGGGGCCGGTCATGTCGGTTGCTACAGAAATGCCGATGCTGCTGAACCACTGACGCCATGCATAGGGCCGGGTGCTTTGTTGCAGCAGGGGGAGTTGTGCAATGTCGTGCGCCTGGAGGGTGTGCCTATCACCAAGCAACGCCGGGCTGCAGACAGGGACAGGATTTTCACCCATCAGCCTGTGCGAGCGGGTACCTGACCAGTCACCGTCACCAAAGTAGATGGCGGCATCGAAGCTGGTATCGGCAAATAGAAAAGGTCGTGTGCGATTGGTCAGGTTGACCGTGACATCGGGTTGACGCTGCTGGAAATCCATCAACCGCGGCAGCAACCATTGAGTGCCGAACGTGGGCACCACTGCCAGCTCGATCACGCTGGCGCCCTGCTGACGCATCACCGACAGCGTATCGCGCTCTACCGCATCGAGTTGCGCGGCCACTTGCCGGCTGTAGGACAGCCCTGCTTCGGTCAGCTTCACGCCCCGGTGTGAGCGGCGGAACAACTCAACGTTCAAAAAGCCCTCAAGGCTGCCGATCTGCCTGCACACAGCGCCCTGGGTCAGCGACAGTTCCTGAGCAGCCTTGGTGAAGCTTTCGTGGCGGGCGGCAGCCTCGAAGCAAACCAGGGCTGTAGTGCTGGGTATCTTCCGACGCATGCCTATCCCTCACTCGTGGACATTTGGTTTTGGGGTTTCAATGCTCTCTGAGTGAGAAAATAGCACTCATAGGTGCAGAAACGTCGTTTGTCGTCGCCGCTTGCCCGGCCTAGGATCACGTCATAAGTCATCCACCGTTCTGGGAGAAATGCATTCATGGCCGCCAAAGCAAGCTTCAGCTGGATCGACCCCCTCTTGCTGGATCAACAGCTCAGTGAAGAAGAGCGCATGGTTCGAGACAGTGCCTATCAGTTCGCCCAGGACAAGCTGGCTCCGCGCGTGCTTGAAGCGTTCCGTCACGAAAAGACAGATGTAGCGATCTTTCGCGAGATGGGTGAAGTGGGCCTGCTGGGCGCTACGATCCCGGAGCAGTACGGTGGGAGCGGTCTGAACTACGTGTGTTACGGGCTCATTGCTCGCGAGGTAGAGCGCATCGACTCGGGGTATCGCTCGATGATGAGTGTGCAGTCGTCGTTGGTGATGGTGCCGATCAATGAATTTGGCTCCGAGGCACAGAAACAGAAGTACTTGCCCAAGCTTGCCAGTGGCGAGTGGATTGGTTGCTTTGGCCTTACTGAACCCAATCATGGGTCTGACCCGGGGTCGATGGTCACTCGTGCCCGGAAAGTCGAAGGCGGCTATCGGTTGACCGGCAGCAAGATGTGGATCACCAACAGTCCTATCGCTGATGTGTTCGTGGTGTGGGGCAAGGACGACGCAGGTGACATCCGTGGTTTCGTTTTGGAAAAGGGCTGGGAGGGCCTGAGTGCACCGGCGATTCATGGCAAGGTCGGGCTGCGCGCCTCCGTGACGGGTGAGATTGTCATGGACAATGTGTTTGTGCCCGAGGAGAACATGTTCCCTGAGGTGCGCGGGCTCAAGGGGCCTTTCACTTGCCTGAACTCCGCACGCTACGGCATTTCATGGGGAGCGCTGGGCGCTGCCGAGGCCTGCTGGCATACAGCGCGTCAGTACACCCTGGACCGGCAGCAGTTTGGCAGGCCGCTGGCTGCCAACCAGCTGATTCAGAAGAAGCTCGCTGACATGCAGACAGAGATCACCTTGGCACTGCAAGGCTGCTTGCGTCTGGGGCGCATGAAAGACGAGGGCACTGCCGCTGTCGAGATTACGTCGATCATGAAGCGCAACTCATGTGGCAAGGCGCTGGACATCGCCCGCATGGCGCGTGACATGTTGGGCGGTAATGGCATCTCGGACGAATTCGGCGTGGCGCGTCATCTGGTCAACCTCGAGGTGGTGAACACTTATGAAGGCACCCATGACGTGCATGCTCTGATTCTGGGGCGTGCGCAGACAGGTATTCAGGCTTTCTATTAATAAGGAGGCTGTCATGGGAGCGCTTTCGCATCTGCGCGTGCTGGACCTGTCGCGGGTACTGGCGGGGCCGTGGGCTGGTCAGATCCTTGCGGACCTGGGTGCCGATGTCATCAAGGTCGAGCGTCCTGGCAAGGGCGATGACACGAGGGCGTGGGGGCCGCCTTATCTCAAGGACAGCGCGGGTGGCAGTACTGGCGAAGCGGCTTATTATCTGGCAGCCAACCGCAACAAGCGCTCTATCACGATCGACTTCACCCAGGCCGATGGTCAGCGACTGATCCGCGAACTGGCTGCCAAGAGCGATATCGTCATTGAAAACTTCAAGGTAGGCGGCTTGGCGGCTTATGGGCTGGATTATCCATGCCTGAAGGCTATCAATCCGAAGCTCATCTATTGCTCGATCACCGGGTTCGGGCAGACAGGTCCCTATGCGCAGCGTGCGGGCTATGACTTCATGATTCAGGGGCTTGGCGGGCTCATGAGCCTGACAGGGCTGCCGGAGGGTGAGGTGGGTGCGGGGCCTGTGAAGGTTGGGGTGGCGCTGACGGACATTCTTACCGGGCTGTATTCGACGGTGGCGATTCTGGCGGCGCTGTCTCATCGGGAGCAGCGTGGTGAGGGTCAGCACATCGACATGGCTCTGCTGGATGTCCAGGTGGCGTGCCTGGCCAATCAGGCGATGAATTACCTGACAACGGGCGTGCCGCCGCGTCGCCTGGGCAATGCGCACCCGAATATCGTGCCTTACCAGAACTTTCCCACGGCCGATGGCGACTTCATTCTCACTGTGGGCAACGATGGTCAGTTCCGAAAGTTTGCAGAGGTGGCTGGGCAGGTACAGTGGGCTGATGACCCGCGGTTCGCAACCAACAAGGCACGTGTAGCCAACAGGGGCGAGCTAGTACCGTTGATTCGCCAGGTGACGGTGTTCAGGACGACGGCGCAGTGGGTGAGTGACCTGGAAGCAGTAGGCGTGCCGTGTGGGCCGGTCAATGACCTGGCGCAGGTGTTTGAGGATCCACAGGTAGTGGCGCGAGAACTGGCAGTGAGCATGGCGCACCCACTGGCAGGCACAGTGCCCCAGGTCGCTTCGCCGATTCGCTTGTCGCAGACGCCTGTTGAG
>NZ_CP093940.1:4810000-4840834 GCF_022699445.1 Pseudomonas sp. I3-I5
AAGCCGGTCCCAAGGGTATGGCTGTTCGCCATTTAAAGTGGTACGCGAGCTGGGTTTAGAACGTCGTGAGACAGTTCGGTCCCTATCTGCCGTGGACGTTTGAGATTTGAGAGGGGCTGCTCCTAGTACGAGAGGACCGGAGTGGACGAACCTCTGGTGTTCCGGTTGTCACGCCAGTGGCATTGCCGGGTAGCTATGTTCGGAAGAGATAACCGCTGAAAGCATCTAAGCGGGAAACTTGCCTCAAGATGAGATCTCACTGGGATCTTGAATCCCCTAAAGGGCCGTCGAAGACTACGACGTTGATAGGTTGGGTGTGTAAGCGCTGTGAGGCGTTGAGCTAACCAATACTAATTGCCCGTGAGGCTTGACCATATAACACCCAAGCAATTTGCTCCTGCAGATTGCGGTGGTGAAGATGACATGAACCGAAAGTTCGCAACGCATCACAAACATCACATATCCGAATTCGCTGGGCTGTCCAACAGGACATTCTGGCTACAGAATTTCTTGACGACCATAGAGCATTGGAACCACCTGATCCCATCCCGAACTCAGTAGTGAAACGATGCATCGCCGATGGTAGTGTGGGGTTTCCCCATGTGAGAGTAGGTCATCGTCAAGATTCATTTCGCAAAACCCCTATCTGCGTATGCAGGTAGGGGTTTTGTCTTTAAGTAGAAGCTCATGCTTTTCCTGGTAGGCCAAGCGGCCAGCCAGCGGTGGTAAAAAGGTGGTTGACAGCGTTTTTGAATGCTGTATTATTCACCTCCCGCTACGAGAGATCGAAGCGAGTTAAGTGGTTGAAGTTGAACGAGTTTTTCGAAAATACTTCAAAATAAACGCTTGACAGGCAATGAGGAAAGCGTAGAATGCGCGCCTCGGTTGAGACGAAACACTCTCAGCCAAACGCTCTTTAACAAATCGAATCAAGCAATTCGTGTGGGTGCTTGTGAGTACGGACTGATAGTCAGAAAGATTATCAGCATCACAAGTGACCATGCGAGAAATCACATAGTCATTTGAGATTGCTGAGCCAAGTTTAGGGTTTCTTAAAAACCCAAGCAGTATTGAACTGAAGAGTTTGATCATGGCTCAGATTGAACGCTGGCGGCAGGCCTAACACATGCAAGTCGAGCGGATGACGGGAGCTTGCTCCTTGATTCAGCGGCGGACGGGTGAGTAATGCCTAGGAATCTGCCTGGTAGTGGGGGACAACGTTTCGAAAGGAACGCTAATACCGCATACGTCCTACGGGAGAAAGCAGGGGACCTTCGGGCCTTGCGCTATCAGATGAGCCTAGGTCGGATTAGCTTGTTGGTGAGGTAATGGCTCACCAAGGCGACGATCCGTAACTGGTCTGAGAGGATGATCAGTCACACTGGAACTGAGACACGGTCCAGACTCCTACGGGAGGCAGCAGTGGGGAATATTGGACAATGGGCGAAAGCCTGATCCAGCCATGCCGCGTGTGTGAAGAAGGTCTTCGGATTGTAAAGCACTTTAAGTTGGGAGGAAGGGTTGTAGATTAATACTCTGCAATTTTGACGTTACCGACAGAATAAGCACCGGCTAACTCTGTGCCAGCAGCCGCGGTAATACAGAGGGTGCAAGCGTTAATCGGAATTACTGGGCGTAAAGCGCGCGTAGGTGGTTTGTTAAGTTGGATGTGAAAGCCCCGGGCTCAACCTGGGAACTGCATCCAAAACTGGCAAGCTAGAGTACAGTAGAGGGTGGTGGAATTTCCTGTGTAGCGGTGAAATGCGTAGATATAGGAAGGAACACCAGTGGCGAAGGCGACCACCTGGACTGATACTGACACTGAGGTGCGAAAGCGTGGGGAGCAAACAGGATTAGATACCCTGGTAGTCCACGCCGTAAACGATGTCAACTAGCCGTTGGAATCCTTGAGATTTTAGTGGCGCAGCTAACGCATTAAGTTGACCGCCTGGGGAGTACGGCCGCAAGGTTAAAACTCAAATGAATTGACGGGGGCCCGCACAAGCGGTGGAGCATGTGGTTTAATTCGAAGCAACGCGAAGAACCTTACCAGGCCTTGACATGCAGAGAACTTTCCAGAGATGGATGGGTGCCTTCGGGAACTCTGACACAGGTGCTGCATGGCTGTCGTCAGCTCGTGTCGTGAGATGTTGGGTTAAGTCCCGTAACGAGCGCAACCCTTGTCCTTAGTTACCAGCACGTTATGGTGGGCACTCTAAGGAGACTGCCGGTGACAAACCGGAGGAAGGTGGGGATGACGTCAAGTCATCATGGCCCTTACGGCCTGGGCTACACACGTGCTACAATGGTCGGTACAGAGGGTTGCCAAGCCGCGAGGTGGAGCTAATCTCACAAAACCGATCGTAGTCCGGATCGCAGTCTGCAACTCGACTGCGTGAAGTCGGAATCGCTAGTAATCGCGAATCAGAATGTCGCGGTGAATACGTTCCCGGGCCTTGTACACACCGCCCGTCACACCATGGGAGTGGGTTGCACCAGAAGTAGCTAGTCTAACCTTCGGGGGGACGGTTACCACGGTGTGATTCATGACTGGGGTGAAGTCGTAACAAGGTAGCCGTAGGGGAACCTGCGGCTGGATCACCTCCTTAATCGACGACATCAGCCTGCTGATGAGCTCCCACACGAATTGCTTGATTCATTGTAAAAGACGATGCTGTAACGCGACCCTGTTATAGGTCTGTAGCTCAGTTGGTTAGAGCGCACCCCTGATAAGGGTGAGGTCGGCAGTTCAAATCTGCCCAGACCTACCATTACTTGGTTCAGCCGTAGAATACGGGGCCATAGCTCAGCTGGGAGAGCGCCTGCCTTGCACGCAGGAGGTCAGCGGTTCGATCCCGCTTGGCTCCACCAATCCTTCAGGTTTGCAGCACTGTTCAGAATACAGAAATGAACATTCCGGTGTGAATGTTGATTTCTGACTTTTGTCAGATCGTTCTTTAAAAATTCGGATATGTGATAGAAATAGACTGAAGACCAGTTTCACTGCTGGAATTCAGGCTAAGGTAAAATTTGTGAGTTCTGCTCGAAAGAGCAACGTGCGAATTTTCGGCGAATGTCGTCTTCACAGTATAACCAGATTGCTTGGGGTTATATGGTCAAGTGAAGAAGCGCATACGGTGGATGCCTTGGCAGTCAGAGGCGATGAAAGACGTGGTAGCCTGCGAAAAGCTTTGGGGAGTCGGCAAACAGACTGTGATCCAGAGATCTCTGAATGGGGGAACCCAGCCAGCACAAGCTGGTTATCTTGTACTGAATACATAGGTGCAAGAGGCGAACCAGGGGAACTGAAACATCTAAGTACCCTGAGGAAAAGAAATCAACCGAGATTCCCTTAGTAGTGGCGAGCGAACGGGGACCAGCCCTTAAGTTGATTTGAGATTAGTGGAACGCTCTGGAAAGTGCGGCCATAGTGGGTGATAGCCCCGTACACGAAAATCTCTTATCAATGAAATCGAGTAGGACGGAGCACGAGAAACTTTGTCTGAATATGGGGGGACCATCCTCCAAGGCTAAATACTACTGACTGACCGATAGTGAACCAGTACCGTGAGGGAAAGGCGAAAAGAACCCCGGAGAGGGGAGTGAAATAGAACCTGAAACCGTATGCGTACAAGCAGTGGGAGCCTACTTTGTTAGGTGACTGCGTACCTTTTGTATAATGGGTCAGCGACTTATATTCAGTGGCGAGCTTAACCGAATAGGGGAGGCGTAGCGAAAGCGAGTCTTAATAGGGCGTTTAGTCGCTGGGTATAGACCCGAAACCGGGCGATCTATCCATGGGCAGGTTGAAGGTTAGGTAACACTGACTGGAGGACCGAACCGACTACCGTTGAAAAGTTAGCGGATGACCTGTGGATCGGAGTGAAAGGCTAATCAAGCTCGGAGATAGCTGGTTCTCCTCGAAAGCTATTTAGGTAGCGCCTCATGTATCACTGTAGGGGGTAGAGCACTGTTTCGGCTAGGGGGTCATCCCGACTTACCAAACCGATGCAAACTCCGAATACCTACAAGTGCCGAGCATGGGAGACACACGGCGGGTGCTAACGTCCGTCGTGAAAAGGGAAACAACCCAGACCGTCAGCTAAGGTCCCAAAGTCATGGTTAAGTGGGAAACGATGTGGGAAGGCTTAGACAGCTAGGAGGTTGGCTTAGAAGCAGCCACCCTTTAAAGAAAGCGTAATAGCTCACTAGTCGAGTCGGCCTGCGCGGAAGATGTAACGGGGCTCAAACCATGCACCGAAGCTACGGGTATCACCTTTTGGTGATGCGGTAGAGGAGCGTTCTGTAAGCCTGTGAAGGTGAGTTGAGAAGCTTGCTGGAGGTATCAGAAGTGCGAATGCTGACATGAGTAACGACAATGCGAGTGAAAAACTCGCACGCCGAAAGACCAAGGTTTCCTGCGCAACGTTAATCGACGCAGGGTTAGTCGGTCCCTAAGGCGAGGCTGAAAAGCGTAGTCGATGGAAAACAGGTTAATATTCCTGTACTTCCAGTTATTGCGATGGAGGGACGGAGAAGGTTAGGCCAGCCTGGCGTTGGTTGTCCAGGTTTAAGGTGGTAGGCTGAAATCTTAGGCAAATCCGGGATTTCAAGGCCGAGAGCTGATGACGAGTTGCCTTTAGGCGATGAAGTGGTTGATACCATGCTTCCAAGAAAAGCTCCTAAGCTTCAGATAACTGGGAACCGTACCCCAAACCGACACAGGTGGTTAGGTAGAGAATACCAAGGCGCTTGAGAGAACTCGGGTGAAGGAACTAGGCAAAATGGCACCGTAACTTCGGGAGAAGGTGCGCCGGCGAAGGTGAAGGGCTTGCCCCGTAAGCTTTTGCTGGTCGAAGATACCAGGCCGCTGCGACTGTTTATTAAAAACACAGCACTCTGCAAACACGAAAGTGGACGTATAGGGTGTGACGCCTGCCCGGTGCCGGAAGGTTAATTGATGGGGTTAGCGCAAGCGAAGCTCTTGATCGAAGCCCCGGTAAACGGCGGCCGTAACTATAACGGTCCTAAGGTAGCGAAATTCCTTGTCGGGTAAGTTCCGACCTGCACGAATGGCGTAACGATGGCGGCGCTGTCTCCACCCGAGACTCAGTGAAATTGAAATCGCTGTGAAGATGCAGTGTATCCGCGGCTAGACGGAAAGACCCCGTGAACCTTTACTATAGCTTTGCACTGGACTTTGAATTTGCTTGTGTAGGATAGGTGGGAGGCTTTGAAGTGGGGACGCCAGTTCTCATGGAGCCATCCTTGAAATACCACCCTGGCAACTTTGAGGTTCTAACTCAGGTCCGTTATCCGGATCGAGGACAGTGTATGGTGGGTAGTTTGACTGGGGCGGTCTCCTCCCAAAGAGTAACGGAGGAGTACGAAGGTGCGCTCAGACCGGTCGGAAATCGGTCGTAGAGTATAAAGGCAAAAGCGCGCTTGACTGCGAGACACACACGTCGAGCAGGTACGAAAGTAGGTCTTAGTGATCCGGTGGTTCTGTATGGAAGGGCCATCGCTCAACGGATAAAAGGTACTCCGGGGATAACAGGCTGATACCGCCCAAGAGTTCATATCGACGGCGGTGTTTGGCACCTCGATGTCGGCTCATCACATCCTGGGGCTGAAGCCGGTCCCAAGGGTATGGCTGTTCGCCATTTAAAGTGGTACGCGAGCTGGGTTTAGAACGTCGTGAGACAGTTCGGTCCCTATCTGCCGTGGACGTTTGAGATTTGAGAGGGGCTGCTCCTAGTACGAGAGGACCGGAGTGGACGAACCTCTGGTGTTCCGGTTGTCACGCCAGTGGCATTGCCGGGTAGCTATGTTCGGAAGAGATAACCGCTGAAAGCATCTAAGCGGGAAACTTGCCTCAAGATGAGATCTCACTGGGATCTTGAATCCCCTAAAGGGCCGTCGAAGACTACGACGTTGATAGGTTGGGTGTGTAAGCGCTGTGAGGCGTTGAGCTAACCAATACTAATTGCCCGTGAGGCTTGACCATATAACACCCAAGCAATTTGCTTCTGCAGATTGCGGTGGTGAAGATGACATGAACCGAAAGTTCGCAACGCATCACAAACATCACATATCCGAATTCGCTGGGCTGTCCAACAGGACATTCTGGCTACAGAATTTCTTGACGACCATAGAGCATTGGAACCACCTGATCCCATCCCGAACTCAGCAGTGAAACGATGCATCGCCGATGGTAGTGTGGGGTTTCCCCATGTGAGAGTAGGTCATCGTCAAGATTCATTTCGCAAAACCCCTATCTGCGTATGCAGGTAGGGGTTTTGTCTTTAAGTAGGAACTACAGAGATTCGCAGGCACGTCGATGACGGGCCAGCACACAGAATTTCTTGACGACCATAGAGCATTGGAACCACCTGATCCCATCCCGAACTCAGCAGTGAAACGATGCATCGCCGATGGTAGTGTGGGGTTTCCCCATGTGAGAGTAGGTCATCGTCAAGATTCAAACAAAAAAGCCCCTGTCTGCGCTGCAGACAGGGGCTTTTTCTTTTGGTGGGTTTAAACACCCCCAATGACTACCTTCTGATAAGCGGTTGTCCCGCTGTGCGCTTTAGAACTGGTAGCTCACTGTGGCGCTCACATTACGCTCTTCGCCCATGTAGCAGTAATTCAAACTGGCGCACGAGGTGATGTATCGCTGATTGGTCAGGTTGTTGGCATTCAGACGAACATCCAAGCCCTTCAGACCCAGCTTACCCATGTCGTAGCCCAACGAGGCATCAACCAACGTGTAGGAAGGCACCTTGCGGCTGTTCTCTGCATCTGCCCAGCTATGCCCCACATACCTCACGCCGCCGCCCAACCTAATCCCGTCGAGCGCGCCTTGCCGGAAGTTGTAGTCGGCCCACAGCGAGACCATTTGCTCCGGGGCTTGGGTAGGCGAATTGCCTTTGTTGTCCAGACCGCTGGATACAAGGCTAGGCATCGATTTCGAGTACTCGATGTCGGTGTAGGTATAGCCACCCAGCAGTTTCAAGTTATCAGTGACCTGCACATGCGCTTCCAACTCCAACCCTTGCGAGCGCACTTGACCGACAGGCCTGTAGAAGTCTTCATCCGGTTGCTTGGAGGCCAGGTTCTCCTGCTCGATACGGAACACAGAGGCGGTGTACAGGTTGTCGCTACCAGGTGGCTGATACTTGATACCGGCTTCCCACTGAGTGCCCTCGGTAGGAGCAAGCGGTTTTCCGTCTTGATCGGATACGGTATTCGGGTTGAAGGACTCGGAGTAGCTCACATACGGCGCCAGGCCATTCTCGAAGAGATAGAGCACCCCAGCGCGAGTCGTGAAGTTGGAACGCTTGTCACTGACCCTGGTATTGGTATCACGATTTTCCTCGGATACCTTGACCCAATCCTGGCGCAGGCCCAGTGAGAAGCGCCATTGATCCAGCTCCACCAGATCCTGCAGATAGACACCCGTCTGTTGCAACCGGCGTTGGTATCGGTTTTCACCGAGCACCTGCAGGTTGCCATTACCATACTGCGGGTTAGCCGCATCCAGCGGATCTACAGTGCCATAACGCCACGAGACATCGGCTTTGCGACGCTGGTAATCCGTGCCCAGCAGCAGGGTGTGCTTGGCAATGCCGGTGAAGAATTCAGCCTGGACCATGTTGTCAATGATGTAGGAGTGCAGCCGCTCATCACCCCCGGTGTAAGCTCGGTTAAGGACGGTACTGTCGGCATCTGCCCAACCTGCCGAATACACCTGGTCCATCGATACGTCCGAGTCCTGGTAGCGGAAGTTCTGCCGCGCGGTAAATACATCGTTGAAGCGATGCTCGAACTGGTAACTGAACGACTGCTGAGTGCGCTCGTAATTGTCGATGCCCGGCTCCCCTTCGAAAAAGTGATCCGACAGGCGTGCCCCATTACGCTTGCTTAGCATCCCGTCTGCAGGATTGCCGCCGTGATACCCCCCGTTTGGATCATGCTGCAAGTAGGCCTGCAGGGTCAGCGATGTGTCTTCGCTGAAATCGATGCTAAGCGACGGAGCGATGGCGTAGCGTTCTTCCTTGTTGTGATCGAACTGAGTATCCGAAGCGTCTGCCAAACCGGTCAGGCGATAGGCAATACGCTTGTCTGCATCCAACGGGCCGCTGGTGTCGAAGCCCAGCCCGCGCTGACCTTGGGTACCAACCGACGCTTGAATTTGATGGAAAGCGGTGAACACGGGCTTTTTGGTGGTCAGTGCGACCAATCCACCCGGTGAGCTACGGCCATAAAGGACCGAAGAAGGCCCTTTCAAGACATCGATCCGTTCCAGGAAATAGGGGTCGACCTGCATCGTGCTGTAGGTGCCGTTGTCCCCCATGGACTTGAGGCCGTCTACGTAGATGTTATCCACCGACCCGTCATTGAAACCTCGCATGGCCACGTAGTCATACCGGTGCGTCGCGCCATAGGGGCTGGTCATCACCCCTGGGGTATAGCGCATGGCCTGGGCGACGGTTTGAGAACCTTGGTCGTCGATCTGTTGCCGGGTTACCACCGAAACCGATTGGGATGTCTCTACCAGTGCCAAGCTGCTTTTAGTAGCGACCTGGCTGTGGGTGGCGTTATAACCCTCCATGCTCCCCAAGGCATTGCCCAGGGTGAAACCTCGAATGTCCGTATCGGGTAACGCCAGCGCAGCTTCCGCTGGCTGAGCCTGTACGATGAAGGTCCGGTTTCCTTGATCCAACGCCGTCAAGCCGCTTCCTGCCAACAGCACCCCTAACGCCTGCTCAGCCGAGTACTGTCCGTGAAGGCCTCTGGACTGCAAGCCTTGCGTGAGTGCCGGCGTACTGGAAAGCGTGATGCCCGCCTGACGAGCAAATTGATTGAGCACTTCATCCAGGGGCCCAGGTGCAATTGCATAAGTCGAGCTGACCAGTGAGGCATCAGCGGCGAGTGTGATGCCAGGCACCATGGCCAATCCAAGTGCCGTACCCAGCAAGGCAGCGCGGATGGCATTGCTTAGCAAATCTGAGTGCAAGACAGGTCGAAAATCATTCGCGCCAAAGGCGTACAGTTTTACCGGGTTGGTTGACATGAAAGGGTCCGTAAAATGTGCAGGAGATTCTTCTCACTGATCTAGCCGGATACGCGGCCAAAACCCGACACATTAGGAGCAGGCTTTGTTCACCAAAGTCTAGGCACGACCCAGCGCTTCCACGCGCACCCACCATCGCGTTAAATGACGGACTTGAACGGGAAGCGTGGTGGGCAGCAATTGCAGGAGATGTTCTGGATTCTGGAGGCGGAATACCCCGGACAAACGGAGCTCAGCAATGTCATCGCTGCAGGTGAGATAACCGCGGCGGTATCGGCTGATCTGCGTCAGGAAATCCCTGAGCAACATGTTCTTGCCCACGATGAGGCCTTCGGTCCAGGCCATCGCGTCCATCCCTGAAGGCGTCACCTGCTCGGCACCGCTGGCGGTGACGCGCCATTCTCCACCTGGCTCGAGCCATTGGATCAGGCCGGTGCTCTGGCTGCGAGTGAATACTCGCCCCTCACTGACGACCACCCGTAGGCAATCGTCCTCGATACGCCCCACGAAGCGCCCCCCGACGGTTTGCAATGCTGCGGTATTCGTGCGCAGAGTGACTGGAGGTTGTCCAGGAGCTGCCTGTCGACAGTCCAGCATGACCTCACCCCGCTTGAGGTCGATCGACAATTGCTGCCTGTTGAAGGCCACGTTCACGGCACTTCGGGTATTGAGTTGTAGCCGAGAGCCGTCGGGTAAGGTTACGTCTCTGCGCTCACCCGTGGCTGTCGCGTAGTCGGATGACCAGGCCTGTACCACACTCAAGTCCTTGCTCAGCCATGCTGCCGATCCGAACACGGCAACGGTGCCCAGCAGCTTCAACGCCTGTCGCCGCTCAAGGCGCCGATGACTGGCCTCCAGTGTCTGCAGCGCAACCCCCGCAGCGGGCACGTGGCGCAGGTCCAGGTCCTGTTCCAAATGCAGCACGCGTTGCCAGGCCAGCTCGTGGGTCGCAGCCTCTGAGCGCCACTGCGCGAGACGCTCGTTCAAAGCCGGATCCTCACCACTGTGGCGAAGTTTCAGCATCCACTGGATGGCTTGTCTGACCGTCTTGGCGTCGGGATGCGGGCTAGGCATAACCGGTGTCATTACGCTTCGTAGCGCAGCAGGTAGCAGTGATAAAGCGCGTCAGCAATGTAGCGCTCCACCGTTCTCACCGATACGCCCATCTGCTGTGCAATTTCCTGATGCCGCAGGCCCTCGCATTGGGCTAGCAGGAAAGCAGTGCGAACCTTTGGCTTGAGGCCATCGAGCATCTTGGCAATGCGTTCAAGCAACTCCAGCAGCAGCTCGCGGGTCTCCACATCGGGCGTGTTAGCCTCCGGCGCCAGCGCCAGCGCTTCCAGATAGGCTTTGTGCAGTTCCTCTCGACGCCAGTGGTCGATGATCAACCCGCGCGCCACCGTGCGCAGAAACGCCCTGGGCTGTTGTATCTGCAGATGCTCGCGGCGTTGCAACAGCCGCATAAAGGTATCCTGGGCCACGTCAGCAGCGTCGGCCGCATTGCCAAGCCTGTGGCGCAGCCAGGTATGCAGCCAGCCATGATGAGCACTGTAGAGGTTTTGCACGAGATCGTTGCTAGGCATGAGACACAGCTATCAGGGCTTAAATGATAATTAGTCTCATTGTTTCGCCCGGCGCGAGATTTTGCAACCTACCTGTCGGTCCCCAAGCCATTCAGTGCGAGCGCTGGCTGTCCAAGTACCTTCGAATGGTCACGGCTGCGCTGTTGAGGTGCTGCTCCAATACCGCAATTGCATCGCTGACACGTTTGGCACTGGCGGCATCGACCAAGGCCGTGTGATCGTCTTGGGTGAGCTTGCCCAGGCCCATCGACGAAAGATGAAAGCGTAGAAACCGCTCCTCTTGCATCAATTCGTTATCGATCAGGCGCAGCAGTTTATGGTTCGCTGCCTTGCTATAAAGCACCATGTGAAGCTCACGATTAAGACGAGCGATCTCGGCATGTCGTGTTTCGTTTTCCAGTTGCTGGATGCAACTGCGGGCCTTGGCGATGTCTTGCGCCGTCAGAAGCGGAATGGATTGACGCAACGCCTCGCTTTCGAGCAGAACACGCAAGTCGTAGGCATCTGCCGCATCCTCGCCTATCAGCGGCGCAACGACTGCGCCCTTGTGAAGCTCCACGTTCAACAGTGACTGCGCTTCCAGTTGACGCAGCGCCTCACGCACGGGCATACGGCTGACGCCATAAAGTGTCGCCAACTCCTGTTGCCTGATTGCCGTTCCGGGTGGCAAACGACCCTCGAGAATGGCACTGCGCACGCGTTCTTCAATAACGCCGCGGGCCAGATGTGGCAGCAACTGTTCACTGTTCAACACGCTGCTCAGTTTGATTTTGTTGCCCACGCAACGCCTGCCTTAAACGATTACCAAAGTTGGATCCAATGACACGGTTATAGCGGTATGACGTGTCAAATGCTGGCCTCTACTGGGGGCATGCCCCAGGGCGCGGCTATGGTGGATGAAGTTGCTCTGCAAAGGAAGTGACATGACCCGCGCGGCAAGCGTTGATCCGGCGTACTCCGACACAGAGGCCGATGATCGCGATGTGCCATTGTCTTTTGCGGTGTCAGGCCGCACCATCGCTTCTTTCGACTGGCCTGGACAGTGCTTGGCAGTGGCGATCACCCCGATGCTGAAAACCGTGCTGCACCGAGTTGCCCTGGCTGCGCTGCTGGGTGGCCTGCTGCTGGGCGGTTTGCATGCCGACTGGGATTTCGCCCAGATCAGTCGCCAGTCTCAAGCGCTGTACGGGCCATTGGGGGAGGGCAAAGCGCGAATCGATGCGTGGCAGAACCTCATGGCCACCCAGAAGCAGGGGACTGAGCTTGAGCGTCTGCAGGTGGTCAACCGGTTCTTTAACCAACAATTGCGCTACGTCGAGGATATCGATCTGTGGCACGAGGTCGATTACTGGGCAACACCGGTCCAAGCACTGATAAAAGGGGCTGGCGATTGCGAGGATTACGCTATCGCCAAGTACTTCAGCCTCAGGCGCATGGGCATCCCCAGCGAGAAACTGCGGATCACCTACGTCAAGGCCTTGCGACAGAACCGGGCACACATGGTACTGACCTATTATTCAACGCCCCAGGCGCAGCCGTTGGTGCTCGACAGCCTGATGGACGCGATCAAGCCGGCCAGCCAGCGCCCCGACCTGTTGCCCGTCTATGCCTTCAACGGTGAAGGCCTATGGCTGACAGGCGCCGGTGGCAACAAGAAAGTCGGCGACACCAAGCGCTTGTCGCGCTGGCAGGACCTATTGAAAAAAATGCAGGCCGAAGGCTTCCCGGCCGAGCCGGTTTACTGAAGGAGCACAGATGTCACTGTTCAAACAATTGCTGTTGGCTATTTGCCTGTTCCTGGTAGTGGCGTTCACCGGCAGTTTCATGGTCAGCCTGGAGAGTTCGCGAAGCCAGTATGTCAACCAGCTCCGCTCGCATGC
The DNA here is from genome assembly GCF_022699445.1 of Pseudomonas sp. I3-I5. Lineage (NCBI taxonomy): Bacteria > Pseudomonadati > Pseudomonadota > Gammaproteobacteria > Pseudomonadales > Pseudomonadaceae > Pseudomonas > Pseudomonas sp. I3-I5. The sequence continues at coordinate 4,822,540 of NZ_CP093940.1, forward strand.
ACAGGATGCAGCCACTGCGCTGGCCCTGTCGCTTACGCCCAATATCGATGACCCTGCCATGGTCGAGCTGATGGTGAGTTCGATCTTCGACAGTGGCTACTACGCCAGTATCAAAGTGGTGGACCTGGCTTCCAATACGGTGCTCGTCGAGCGCCATGCCGAACCAGACCCTGGGGGCGTACCCCGTTGGTTCGTTCACCTGATCGGTCTGGAAGCTGCCGGTGGCGACGCGTTGGTCAGCCGTGGCTGGCAGCAGGCGGCACGCGTCGAGGTCATCAGTCACCCCATGTTCGCCATTGCCAAGCTCTGGCAAAGCGCGTTGGGCAGCCTGGGCTGGCTACTGCTCTGTGGTGCCGCCAGCGCCATTCTGGGGGCGTTGCTGCTGCGCCGGCAGCTCAAGCCGCTGGACTACATGGTCGAACAGTCCCATGCCATCGCCAGGCGTGAATTCCTGAGCCTGCCTGAACTGCCCCGCACACCCGAGCTCAGGCGCGTCGTCCAGGCCATGAACCAGATGGTCGAAAAGCTCAAGGCACTGTTCACCGAGCAGGCCGAGCGCAGCGAGCGGTTACGCGCCGAGTCCTATCAAGACACCTTGACCGGTCTGTCCAACCGTCGCTATTTCGAAATGCAGCTCAATGCTCGGGTCAGCAACCTTGAGGAAGCACGGGCAGGCTACCTGTTGTTACTTCGGGTTCAAGGCCTGGCGGGCCTCAACGCGCGTCTGGGTGGCCAACGCACGGATCAGTTGCTGCAAGCCGTCGGTGAGCAATTGCGCCGCGCCTGCGCAAGCTTCCCGGAAACCAACGACCTGATTTCCCGCAGCCGGGGTGGTGAATTCGCCGTGCTGGCACCTGGCATGGTGCATGAAGAAGCCATACAGCTGGCCCAGGCGCTTGAGGCTACGCTGCAGAGCCTGCATGAGACGGGGGCCACCGATATTCAACCGGTGGCCTGCATCGGCTTGGCCCCCTTCAGCCCGGGCGACGCGCCTCCAGCGTTGCTCAAACTGGCTGATGAGGCCCTGGCACGCGCGGAGAACCAGCCAACCCCGGGTTGGGTCTGCCTGGAGCAAGGCGTCGCTGCCGTGGCTGCCGACAGCCAGCACGACTGGCATGAGCGCCTCGACCAGGCCTTCAGCAACGGTCACTTCGAGCTGTTTTTCCAGCCGGTGGTCGATTGTGCAACCGCCCAGCAGGTGCTGCACCACAAGGTGATATCCCGCCTGAAGGATCGACAAGGCGAGGCGCTTCCAGCCGGCCGATTCCTCCCTTGGCTCGAGCGCTTTGGCTGGATGCCAAGGCTGGACCTTCTGGTGCTGCAGAAGGTGCTGGCGCACATGCGTGGCCACGACCAGGTGCTGGCGCTGAACCTTTCCGCCGCTACCTTGGCGGACGCCCAGGCGCTGCAACGCATTTTCGAACTGCTCAGCCAGAACGTCGCCCTCGGGCCGCGTCTGGTGTTCGAAATCGGTGAAGAGCAGCTACCTGACCAGCCGGCGTTGGAGAAATTGACTCGAAGGCTGCACAGCCTTGGCTTCGGCCTGGCACTGCAACGCTTTGGCGGACGTTTCAGCATGATCGGTAACCTGTCCCACCTTGGGTTGGCTTACCTGAAGATTGATGGCAGCTACATCCGTAACATCGACCATGAACAGCACAAACGCTTGTTCATCGAGGCGATCCAGCGTGCCGCGCACAGCATCGACCTGCCTCTGGTGGCCGAGCGCGTGGAAACCGAAGGTGAGCGCGCAGTGCTCTGCGAAATGGGTGTAGGAGGCATTCAGGGGCAGTTGGTGGGTGAGCCTGCCCCTTGGGCGCACGATAAGCGCTGACCTGCAGAAATGAGGGCCCGCACGCAAGGCCGTGCGGGCACACCCTCAGCGTTCGCGCAAGGCCTCGGAGCGGGCCTTCATGATGGGCTTGAGCAGGTAGCTCATGATGGTCTTCTTGCCGGTCATGATATCGACCGTTGCCACCATCCCGGGAATGATCAGCAGCGGCTTTTCATCGGTGCCCAGATGACTGCGATCGGTACGCAGCTTAATCAGGTAGTACGTGGTCTTCTTGTCTTCGTCGGTGATGGTATCGGCGCCGATCTGCTCAAGCTTGGCCTTGAGTCCCCCGTAGATGGTGTAGTCGTACGCGGTGAACTTGACCGTGGCTTCCTGGCCTGGGTGCAGGAAGGCAATGTCCTTCGGCAGGATCTTGGCCTCGATGACCAGCGTGTCGTCCAGCGGGACGACCTCGATGATGTCGCTGCCTGGCTGAATCACGCCGCCGATGGTGTTGACCAGCAACTGCTTGACGATACCCCGCACAGGCGAGGTCACCATGGTGCGGTGAACGCGGTCATCCAGCGCCTTGCTGGTAGCGGTCGCCTTGTTCAGTTCGGTCCGGGCTTCGTTCAGCTGGGTGAGTGCCTCGCTTCGGAACTTGCCGCGGGTCTCTTCGATCTTGCTCTGCACTTCTCGAACGGCCGCTTCGGCACGGGGGATGGCCAGCGACGTGGAGTCAAGCTGACCACGGTTCTCAACCTCGGCACGACGCAAGCGCAGCACCTCCACTTGGGAAATAGCACCCGTCGCGACCAAAGGCTCCGACATGCTGATTTCTTTACGCAGCAGCTCAAGGCTGTTGGCGTACTGCCCGCGCTTGGAGCTGTACTCGCGCAGTTCCTGCTGGCGCTGGACCAGTTGCTGTTGCAGTCCGCCAATTTCGTCCTGAAGCTGCTGGCGCCGACTCTGGTACAACGATTCTTCGCTGGCCGCTTGGCTAGGTGCGGCCTTGCGCAATTCTTCGTCGATCTCTAACGGCTTGCCGTCGACCTCTGCACTCAGGCGCTGAACCCGCAGGGCCATGGACAGCCGATCGGCTTCCGTTTCCCCCACGTTGGACGCGAAGCGGGTCTCATCCAGGCGCAGCAGAGGCTGCCCCACCTCGACGACCTCACCTTCCTTGGCGAAGATTTCCGCCACGATGCCGCCTTCCAGGTTCTGGATTTTCTGCACCTTGGATGACGGGATGGCCTTGCCTTCACCACGCGTCACCTCATCGATGGGCGCAAAGCTGGCCCACACGATCAGGAACACGAAGAACAGGATGACGCCCCAGATCGTCAGGCGCACCACGCGCGGCGCATCCTCGATAAGGGCCTTGTTGACCTCGGGCAGCGGCTGACCGCCCAACGAATCGCTGCCCTTGAAGTAACGCCGCAGGCCTTCCTTGAGTTGCCCGAAATCCAGCTTATGCGACACTGATCTGCCCCTTCTTCAACGCATCCATGACGGCCGCTTTCGGGCCATCGGCAACGATCTGCCCGCGATCGATCACGATCAGGCGGTCCACGAGTGACAGCAGCGATGCACGGTGAGTCACCAACAGTACCGTCTTGCTTTCCACCACGGCCTGCAAACGCTGCTTCAAGCGTTCTTCGCCGGTGTTGTCCATGGCGCTGGTGGGTTCGTCGAGCAGCAGGATCTGTGGGTTCAACAGCAATGCACGGCCCAGGGCCACGTTCTGACGCTGCCCGCCGGACAGGTTCTGACCACGTTCTCCTACCTGCAGCTCGTAGCCGTCCGGGTGTAGTCGCGCGAACTCATGCACGCCCGCAAGCTCGGCCGCCTGCAAGATCATTTCGTCATCGATGTAGCGGGCCCCGCTGACCAGATTGTCCCGCAGCGTGCCCGCCAACAGCTGAATGTCCTGGGGCACATAACCAATGTTGTGGCGCAGTTCGCTGACGTCGATCTGGCGGATATCCACGCCGTCGACCAGCAATGAGCCGCCATCGGCCTCGTATAGGCCAACGATCAGCTTGGCCAGTGAACTCTTGCCCGACCCGCTGCGCCCGATGATCCCTACCTTCTCGCCAGGGCGGATGGTCAGGTTGATGTTCTTCAGCGCCATGTTCTGCTGGTTGGGGTAAGTGAAATCCACGCCGCGGAATTCCACGCTGCCCTGCAATACCCTACGGCTGAGCGGGCGCTCTTCGAAGTTGCGCTCTTGTGGCAGCTCCATCATGTGGTCGGTGGACACCATGGTCACCTTGGCTTGCTGGTAGCGAGCCAACAGGCCATTGAGCTGCCCCAAGGGCCCAAGGGCGCGGCCGCTGAGCATGTAGCACGCCACCAGGCCGCCCATGCTCAAGTTGCCGTCGATGATCAGGTACACACCCACGCAGATCATCGCCACCCCTGCCAACTGCTGAATGAGCAGAGTGATGTTCATGGCCAGGCTCGACAGTACCTTGACGCGCAATTCCAGCCGGCTGAGGGTACCGAGCGTCTGTTCCCACATGTACTGCCGCTCGCTCTCGGCGTTGTTGACCTTCACTGCGTCCAGCCCTGCCAGGGTCTCGATCAGGCTCGACTGGCGCTCCGAGGCCAGCGCCATGGTCCGCTCCATGGTCGCCATCAGCGGCCGCTGCAGTGCATAGCCGATGCCCAAGGCCAGTGGGAAGGCGATGATCGGGATCCACACCAAGTGTCCGCCAATGATCGCGATGACGATCAGGATCAGCACCGTGAACGGCAAGTCGATCAGGCTAGTCAGTGTCAACGACGCCAGGAAGTCACGAAGGCCTTGGAACTCGTGAATGTTCTGGGCAAAGCTGCCTACCCGGGCCGGTCGATACTTCATCGACATGCCCACGATACGTTCGAACAGTGTCGCCGAAATGATCAGGTCGGTCTTTTTCCCTGCAAGGTCCAGACATAATCCGCGCAGGCCCTTGAGGATCAGGTCGAAGATATAGGCGCCCGCGATACCGACCGCCAGCACCCATAGGGTCGAGGTCGCCTGGTTGGGAACGACCCGGTCATACACGTTCATGACGAACAGTGGCGCGGCCAGGGCGATCAGGTTGATCACAAGGCTCGCGGCGATGGCATCGATGTACAGCCACTTGCTGCGCAGCAGCGTGTCTCGGAACCAGGATTTGGCTCGGGGGATCAGGTTGCCATGGTTGACGTCGAATTTGTGCTGCGGCTGCGCGAAGAACACTCGCCCGCTGTAGTCATCCTGAAGCGTCTCACGGCTGACCTGAACTTCGCCGCCATCGCTTTCGCTCAGTAACAGCCGTGCAGTGTCTTCGTTTTCCCACCCGAGCAACACGGCACTGCGTCCGCCTTTTAGCAACAGGATCGCGGGCATGGCGATGCTTGGAATCTGCTCCAGCTTGCGCTGCAACAGACGGCCCTGCAGGCCGGCCCTGGCCGCCGCACGGGGCAGCAGCTCGGGGCTCAGGCGCTGTGCGGGCAAAGGCAGACCCGTGGTAAGCATGACCCGGCTGGCAGGTTTCTGGTGCAGTACACACAAGCTCAGCAGACTATCCAGCAAAGGATCGTCGTGCTGACTACGTGGGTCATGGTTGAGCTGGACTCGACTGACTTCTGATTCCACGCGGCGCTCTCTTCATCCTTGTGGTGGGTGGGGATGAGCTGGCCGCCGATCATTCGATGGCAGCGAACCCAGGCATTCAGTGGGGCAATGCATGTCGGCGCTCGGTAGGCATGCAGCGAGCGATGCAGTGTGTCGCCAATGGTCGCCTTGAATTAGGTGGTGAGTAAACAACTGTATCGGTCTCTTTACTACATGACGCTGATCAGCAGACAAACGTTTCATTTCTGAATCACGCTGCAATCCAGGCTTCAGGATGCTGGGAAAGGCGCAGAGAAACGACATGTGTCAGGCCTGCCGTTACAGCCTAGCTCAATGTCATTTATCAGGCGCTGGTTTGCTGGCGTTCGTGTGACCCGTGTTAGGTAAAATTCATCCAGGTAAATCCACTTCCGTTGTCGACTCTGGCCGATAATCGCAGGCGCGTGATAAGGCCTGTTTAGACGATTAGCGCATTCGGCCGTCGTTCATTCTACGGTGAAGCAGCCTGAAAATTGGCAACATCAAGGGGCGTCTCGGGCATGTAATCGGCAAGGTTTATGCTTACGAGTCTTGGAAATGTGACGTCAATAAACAAAATTGACCTTCTATTGACGCTGTTGGTCCTATTGAGCCCGACGAACGGTTGAAAGGCATGTGATTTATGGCTGCTGTCATCACCTGGGCCCGCGTGCTCCGTGCCATTGCGCTGTTTTAATGACGCAACGCATTTGCTGTTGATTGGCCCTTGGCTAAGGTAAAAATATCAATGTGACATTACCTTGGTGATTGTTTAGGATGGCCGATATAAGGTCAATAGTTTGGCATAAGTCTAATTCCATTTCGTCATAGACGGAATATTGACGCAATCAAGCGTCAAGAGATCATCGACATAATTCCTGTTCAGGTGGCTGCGGATGCCGCTCTGGCACAGAAGTACCCCAGCGGGTCACACGGAGAGTCCAATGAGCAGCGTTGTAGCCATCGTCAAAAGTATTGTCGGCCAGGTTATCGCGGTATCCCCTGAAGGCATCCGGCGTGTGCTCATAGAAGGCGATCGACTTCTAGCGGGTGAGCAGGTCCTTACCGGCCCGGGTGGCGCGGTGACGCTGGAGTTGGCAGATGGCCGATTGCTCGACCTTGGTCGTGATACCCAGTGGAGCGCAGACGCGCCTGACAGCAGTACCGATTTGGGCCAGGCCGCTGCCCAGGCGGCGCCGTCTGTCGAAGAATTGCAACAGGCGATCGCCGCAGGCGCTGACCCGACCACCGATCTTGAAGCCACAGCTGCCGGTCCGACTGCTGCGGGCGGCGGTGCAGCAGGTGGCGGCCACAGTTTCGTCATGCTGGAAGAAACGGCCGGCAGCGTTGATCCCACGATAGGCTTCCCTACCGAAGGCCTTGGTTTTGCAGCGGCGGCCGCCCCCGTGGAAGTGGCTGGAACGCAAACCACCGCTGACAACCGGGTCACCGCGCCGACAACTGGCACTGCGGTTGCCACCACCCTTGTGGTCGGGGCCACGCCATCGATCAGCGAAGCGGGTGGCGTCATTGTCTATACCGCTACGGTTGGCCAGGCACCGGGCAGCGACCTTGTCATCACGCTGGCCAACGGCTCTGTGATCGTCATTCCGGCCGGGCAGACCACTGGCAGTGTCAATGTCGTGATCCCGCCGAATGACACGCCCTACATTGATGGTGGGCAGATTTCTACAACGGTCACCGGTACCAGCGGGGGCAGTGGCATTACAGTAACCCCACCGCAAGGGCCGTTGGTTACTGAAATTACAGATACCATCGATGTCACCACTGCAACGTTGACCGCCACTCCTTCGGTCACCGAAGGTGGCGTCATCACTTACACCGTGACGCTGACCAATCCGGCCCAGACTCCGGTCACCGTGACCCTGTCCAACGGCCAGGTCATCACTGTTGAAGCAGGCAAGACTCAGGGCAGTATCGACTTCCAAACTCCGGCGAACGATGTCTATAACAACAACGGTGCCACCGTTAGTGTGACCATCGACAGCGCTACAGGCGGCAACTTCGAGCAGTTGACGCCGAACCCGACGCCAGCAGTTACCACAATCAACGATTCGATCGATACGACCACCGCAACCTTGACGGCTTCGCCGAGCGTCACCGAAGGCGGCGTCATCACCTACACCGTAACGCTGACCAATCCGGCTCAGACTCCAGTGACTGTGACCCTGTCCAACGGCCAGGTCATCACCGTTGAGGCTGGAAAGACTCAGGGCAGTATCGATTTCCAAACTCCGGCAAACGACGTCTACAACAACGGTTCGACCGTTAGCGTGACCATCGACAGCGCTACGGGTGGCAACTTCGAACAGCTGACGCCGAATCCGACGCCAGCTGTAACGACGATCAACGATTCAATCGACTCCACTAGCGCGACCCTGACCGCGAGTCCTTCGGTCACCGAAGGCGGCGTCATCACCTACACCGTAACGCTGACCAATCCGGCTCAGACTCCAGTGACTGTGACCCTGTCCAACGGCCAGGTCATCACTGTTGAGGCTGGCAAGACCCAAGGCAGCATCGACTTCCAGACCCCAGCCAACGATGTTTACAACAACGGTTCGACCGTTAGCGTGACCATCGACAGCGCTACAGGCGGCAACTTCGAACAGCTGACGCCGAATCCGACGCCAGCTGTAACGACGATCAACGATTCAGTCGACTCCACTAGCGCGACCCTGACCGCGAGTCCTTCGGTCACCGAAGGCGGCGTCATCACCTACACCGTAACGCTGACCAATCCGGCTCAGACTCCAGTGACTGTGACCCTGTCCAACGGCCAGGTCATCACTGTTGAGGCTGGCAAGACCCAAGGCAGCATCGACTTCCAGACCCCAGCCAACGATGTTTACAACAACGGTTCGACCGTTAGTGTGACCATCGACAGCGCTACAGGCGGCAACTTCGAACAACTGACGCCGAACCCGACGCCAGCTGTAACGACGATCAATGATTCGATCGACACCACTACCGCGACCCTGACCGCGAGCCCTTCGGTCACCGAAGGTGGCGTGATCACTTACACCGTGACGCTGACCAACCCGGCTCAGACTCCGGTGACTGTGACCCTGTCCAACGGCCAGGTCATCACTGTTGAGGCTGGCAAGACTCAGGGCAGTATCGATTTCCAGACCCCGGCCAACGACGTCTACAACAACGGTTCGACCGTTAGTGTGACCATCGACAGCGCTACAGGCGGCAACTTCGAACAACTGACGCCGAACCCGACGCCAGCTGTAACGACGATCAATGATTCAATCGACACCACTACCGCGACCCTGACCGCGAGCCCTTCGGTCACCGAAGGTGGCGTGATCACTTACACCGTGACGCTGACCAACCCGGCTCAGACTCCGGTGACTGTGACCCTGTCCAACGGCCAGGTCATCACTGTTGAGGCTGGCAAGACTCAGGGCAGCATCGACTTCCAGACCCCGGCCAACGACGTCTACAACAACGGTTCGACCGTTAGTGTGACCATCGACAGCGCCACGGGTGGCAACTTCGAACAGCTGACGCCGAACCCGACGCCAGCTGTAACGACGATCAATGATTCGATCGACACCACTACCGCGACCCTGACCGCGAGCCCTTCGGTCACCGAAGGTGGCGTGATCACTTACACCGTGACGCTGACCAATCCGGCCCAGACTCCGGTGACTGTGACCTTGTCCAATGGCCAGGTCATCACTGTTGAGGCTGGCAAGACTCAGGGCAGTATCGATTTCCAAACCCCGGCAAACGACGTCTACAACAACGGTTCGACCGTTAGCGTGACTATCGACAGCGCTACGGGTGGCAACTTCGAACAGCTGACGCCGAACCCGACGCCAGCTGTAACGACGATCAATGATTCGATCGATACGACCACTGCCACGTTGACTGCTTCGCCAAGCGTCACCGAAGGTGGCGTGATCACTTACACCGTGACGCTGACCAATCCGGCCCAGACTCCGGTGACTGTGACCTTGTCCAACGGCCAGGTCATCACTGTTGAGGCTGGCAAGACTCAGGGCAGCATCGACTTCCAGACCCCGGCCAACGATGTTTACAACAACGGCTCGACCGTTAGCGTGACCATCGACAGCGCCACGGGCGGTAACTTCGAAAAACTGACCGCAAGCCCCACGCCAGCTTCCACGGTCATCAACGACAGTATCGACACCGTCACTGTCAGCATCGCCAGTAACGGCAATGTGACCGAAGATCAGCAGCCGTCCTTTACGGTCAAAGTCAGTCAAGCCTTGGACCGTCCGCTTACTGTCACCCTGTCCAATGGTGACAAAGTCACCATCGAGGCTGGAAAAACCGAGGTCGAGTACAAGCTCGCCGCACAAGGCGACGATGTCATCAAGGATCCAAGCTCGGTCACGCTAGGTGTGACCGACGCTAGCGTCCCGGGTGCCACGTTCGAAAACCTCGTCATCGGTGGCCCGGCAACAGTCGAAATTTCCGACACCATCAGCGAAGTCATCGCAACCCTTACAGCGGACAAGGCGACTGTTACAGAGGGCGGGCAAGTTACCTACACCGTAACCCTGAGCAACGCTCAAGGCTTGCCTGTCACTCAACATGGGGCACTGACGTTCACGCTGACTGACGGGACCAAAGTCACTATTCCAGCCAACAGCATCTCTGGCAGCACCACCATTGCCGTTGGCGATGATGTGTACATGGGTGGCCAGCCTGCTCTGGCGAACAAGCTGGAGTCGGTTTCGGGTGGGGATAACTTCGAGAAGCTGACGCTGGGCAATGAGGTTGTAACCACTACAGTAACTGACGAGCCGGGCTCGGGTACTCCTGGCACTGGCAACCAAGGTGACCTGGTCCAGGTCACTATCACCGCTGACCAAGCCTCCGTCGCCGAAAACGTCAAACCAACGTTTACCGTCCAGATCAACAAAGCCCTGGCTAACGACTTGGTCGTGACCCTGAGCAACAACGCTCAAGTCACCATCAAGGCTGGTCAGACCTCCGTGTCTTACGAGCACGCGGCACAAGGTGACGACGTCTACAAAGACTCGGGCGAAATAAGCCTGGGCATCAAGTCGGCAGCCGACGCGGGCGGCCGCACCTTCGAAAACCTGCAGCTGGGCAACGATGCCTCGGTCAAGGTCACCGACACCATCGATGAAGTTGTAGCCAAGCTGACCGCGACCACTTCGGTTGCCGAGGGCGGCGAGATCACCTACACCGTGACGCTGACCAATAAAGATGGTCTGCCGATCAACAACCACGCAGAGCTGTACTTCCATCTGAAAGACGGCACCACCGTGGTGGTGCCTGCCAACAGCACCGTAGGTTCTGCCACCGCTACTGCGCCTGACAACGTTTATGTGGGCACGAACCCTGCTGTCGTGAACTCGATCGAGTCGGTCAGCGGCGCAGATGCTTGGAAGTTCGAACAACTGACGCTGGATAAAACCCAAGTCAGCACCGAAGTTACCGACGAGCCAGGTTCTGGAACCCCGGGTACGGGTAACCAAGGCGACTTGGTGTTGGTCACTATTACCGCTGACCAGAACTCCGTAGCTGAGAACGTCAAACCAACGTTCACCGTGCAGATCAACAAAGCCCTGGCCAACGACTTGGTCGTGACCCTGAGTAACAATGCTCAAGTCACCATCAAAGCCGGCCAGACTGCCGTTTCCTACGAGCACGCTGCTCAAGGTGACGACGTCTACAAAGACTCGGGCGAAATAAGCCTGGGCATCAAGTCGGTAGCCGATGCTGGCGGCCGCACCTTCGAAAACCTGCAGCTGGGCAACGATGCCTCGGTCAAGGTCACCGACACCATCGATGAAGTTGTAGCCAAGCTTACCGCGTCGACTTCGGTTGCCGAGGGCGGCGAGATCACCTACACCGTGACGCTGACCAACAAAGATGGTCTGCCGATCAATAACCACGCAGAGCTTTACTTCCACCTGAAAGACGGCACCACCGTGGTGGTGCCTGCCAACAGCACCGTAGGTTCTGCCACCGCTACTGCGCCGGACAACGTTTATGTGGGCACTAACCCTGCCGTCGTGAACTCGATCGAATCGGTCAGCGGCGCGGATGCCTGGAAGTTCGAGCAACTGACGCTGGATAAAACCCAAGTCAGCACCACAGTTACCGATGAACCTGGGTCGGGTACCCCAGGCACGGGTAACCAAGGCGACTTGGTGTTGGTCACTATTACCGCTGATCAGAACTCCGTAGCCGAGAACGTCAAACCAACGTTCACCGTGCAGATCAACAAGGCTCTGGCCAACGATCTGGTCGTAACCTTGAGCAACAACGCCCAAGTCACCATCAAAGCTGGCCAGACTGCCGTTTCCTACGAGCACGCAGCACAAGGCGACGACGTTTATAAGGACTCGGGCGAAATCAGCCTGGGCATCAAGTCGGCAGCCGACGCAGATGGTCGCACCTTCGAAAACCTGCAGCTGGGCAACGATGCATCGGTCAAAGTCACCGATACCGTCGATGAAGTTGTAGCCAAGCTTACCGCGTCGACTTCGGTTGCCGAGGGCGGCGAGATCACCTACACCGTGACGCTGACCAACAAAGATGGTCTGCCGATCAATAACCACGCAGAGCTTTACTTCCACCTGAAAGACGGCACCACCGTGGTGGTGCCTGCCAACAGCACCGTAGGTTCTGCCACCGCTACTGCGCCGGACAACGTTTATGTGGGCACTAACCCTGCTGTCGTGAACTCGATCGAATCGGTCAGCGGCGCGGATGCTTGGAAGTTCGAGCAACTGACGCTGGATAAAACTCAGGTCAGCACCGAAGTTACCGACGAGCCAGGTTCGGGTACGCCAGGTACTGGTAACCAAGGCGACTTGGTGTTGGTCACCATCACTGCCGACCAGACTTCGGTAGCTGAAAACGTTAAACCGACGTTCACCGTGCAGATCAACAAGGCCCTGGCCAACGATCTGGTCGTAACCTTGAGCAACAACGCCCAAGTCACCATCAAAGCTGGCCAGACTGCCGTTTCCTACGAGCACGCAGCACAAGGCGACGACGTTTATAAGGACTCGGGCGAAATCAGCCTGGGCATCAAGTCGGCAGCCGACGCGGGTGGTCGCACCTTCGAAAACCTGCAGCTGGGCAACGATGCATCGGTCAAAGTCACCGATACCGTCGATGAAGTTGTAGCCAAGCTTACCGCGTCGACTTCGGTTGCCGAGGGCGGCGAGATCACCTACACCGTGACGCTGACCAACAAAGATGGTCTGCCGATCAATAACCACGCAGAGCTTTACTTCCACCTGAAAGACGGCACCACCGTGGTGGTGCCTGCCAACAGCACCGTAGGCTCTGCCACCGCTACTGCGCCGGACAACGTTTATGTGGGCACTAACCCTGCTGTCGTGAACTCGATCGAATCGGTCAGCGGCGCGGATGCTTGGAAGTTCGAGCAACTGACGCTGGATAAAACTCAGGTCAGCACCGAAGTTACCGACGAGCCAGGTTCGGGTACGCCAGGTACTGGTAACCAAGGCGACTTGGTGTTGGTCACCATCACTGCCGACCAGACTTCGGTAGCTGAAAACGTTAAACCGACGTTCACCGTGCAGATCAACAAGGCCCTGGCCAACGACTTGGTTGTGACCCTGAGCAACAACGCTCAGGTGACCATCAAAGCCGGCCAGACTGCTGTGTCGTACGAGCACGCTGCTCAGGGCGATGACGTCTACAAAGACTCCGGTGAAATCAGCCTGGGCATCAAGTCGGCAGCGGACGCTGGCGGCCGTACCTTCGAGAACCTGCAACTGGGTAACGAGGCGTCGGTGAAAGTCACCGATACCATCGACGAAGTTGTGGCGAAGCTAACGGCTACCGACTCGGTCACCGAAGGTGGTCAGATCACCTACACCGTGACCCTGACGAACAAAGATGGCTTGCCAATCGACAAACACGGCGCGCTGACCTTTACCTTGGACGATGGCAAGACTGTCATCACCATCCCAGCCAACGGCACCACTGGTTCGGTCACTGTGACCGCGCCGGACAACGACTATGTCGGCGCTAACGATCCGGTCGTTAAATCGATCGCCAGCGTTACTGGTGCGGACGTCGGCAAGTTCGAACAGCTTACTTTGGATAAAACGCCGGTCAGCACTGCTGTCACCGACGAGCCAGGCTCGGGTACACCGGGCACTGGTAACCAAGGCGACCAAGTGCTGGTCACCATCACTGCTGACCAGACTTCCGTTGCTGAGAACGTTAAGCCGACGTTCACCGTTCAAATCAACAAAGCCCTGGCCAACGATCTGGTCGTGACCCTGAGCAACAACGAGAAGGTCACTATCAAAGCCGGCGAAACCAGCGCCCAGTACACTCACGCAGCGCAAGGCGACGACGTCTACAAAGACTCCGGCGAAATCAGCCTGGGCATCAAGTCGGCAGCGGACGCTGGCGGCCGTACCTTCGAGAACCTGCAACTGGGTAACGAGGCGTCGGTGAAAGTCACCGATACCATCGACGAAGTTGTGGCGAAGCTAACGGCTACCGACTCGGTCACCGAAGGTGGTCAGATCACTTACACCGTGACCCTGACCAACAAAGATGGCCTGCCAATCGACAAGCATGGCGCGCTGACCTTTACCTTGGACGATGGCAAGACTGTCATCACCATCCCGGCTAACGGCACTACCGGTTCGGTAACCGTTACGGCGCCTGACAACGACTATGTCGGTGCCAATGATCCGGTCGTTAAATCGATCGCCAGCGTTACTGGTGCGGACGTCGGCAAGTTCGAACAGCTTACTTTGGATAAAACGCCGGTCAGCACTGCTGTCACCGACGAGCCAGGCTCGGGTACACCGGGCACTGGTAACCAAGGCGACCAAGTGCTGATTACCATTACAGCGGATCAAACTTCGGTAGCCGAGAACGTCAAACCAACGTTCACCGTGCAGATCAACAAGGCTCTGGCCAACGACCTGGTCGTGACCCTGAGCAACAACGCTCAGGTCACTATCAAAGCCGGCCAGACTGCCGTTTCTTACGAGCACGCCGCACAAGGCGACGACGTCTACAAAGACTCCGGCGAAATCAGCCTGGGCATCAAGTCGGCAGCGGACGCTGGCGGCCGTACCTTCGAGAACCTGCAACTGGGTAACGAGGCGTCGGTGAAAGTCACCGACACCATCGACGAAGTTGTAGCCAAGCTCACCGCGACCGACTCGGTCACCGAAGGTGGTCAGATCACCTACACCGTGACCCTGACCAACAAAGATGGCCTGCCAATCGACAAACACGGCGCGCTGACCTTTACCTTGGACGATGGCAAGACTGTCATCACCATCCCAGCCAACGGCACCACTGGTTCGGTCACTGTGACCGCGCCGGACAACGACTATGTCGGCGCTAACGATCCGGTCGTCAAATCGATCGCTTCCGTTGCCGGCGCAGATGTTGGCAAGTTTGAACAGCTCACTTTGGACAAGACGCCGGTCAGCACTACTGTCACCGACGAGCCAGGCTCGGGTACCCCGGGCACCGGTAACCAGGGCAACCAAGTGTTGGTCACCATCACTGCTGACCAGACTTCGGTAGCCGAGAACGTTAAACCGACGTTCACTGTTCAGATCAACAAGGCCCTGGCCAACGACTTGGTTGTGACCCTGAGCAACAACGCTCAGGTGACCATCAAAGCCGGCCAGACTGCTGTGTCGTACGAGCACGCTGCTCAGGGCGATGACGTCTACAAAGACTCCGGTGAAATCAGCCTGGGCATCAAGTCGGCAGCGGACGCTGGCGGCCGTACCTTCGAGAACCTGCAACTGGGTAACGAGGCGTCGGTGAAAGTCACCGACACCATCGACGAAGTTGTAGCCAAGCTCACCGCGACCGACTCGGTCACCGAAGGTGGTCAGATCACCTACACCGTGACCCTGACCAACAAAGATGGCCTGCCAATCGACAAACACGGCGCGCTGACCTTTACCTTGGACGATGGCAAGACTGTCATCACCATCCCAGCCAACGGCACCACTGGTTCGGTCACTGTGACCGCGCCGGACAACGACTATGTCGGCGCTAACGATCCGGTCGTCAAATCGATCGCTTCCGTTGCCGGCGCAGATGTTGGCAAGTTTGAACAGCTCACTTTGGACAAGACGCCGGTCAGCACTACTGTCACCGACGAGCCAGGCTCGGGTACCCCGGGCACCGGTAACCAGGGCAACCAAGTGTTGGTCACCATCACTGCTGACCAGACTTCGGTAGCCGAGAACGTTAAACCGACGTTCACTGTTCAGATCAACAAGGCCCTGGCCAACGACTTGGTTGTGACCCTGAGCAACAACGCTCAGGTGACCATCAAAGCCGGCCAGACTGCTGTGTCGTACGAGCACGCTGCTCAGGGCGATGACGTCTACAAAGACTCCGGTGAAATCAGCCTGGGCATCAAGTCGGCAGCGGACGCTGGCGGCCGTACCTTCGAGAACCTGCAACTGGGTAACGAGGCGTCGGTGAAAGTCACCGATACCATCGACGAAGTTGTGGCGAAGCTAACGGCTACCGACTCGGTCACCGAAGGTGGTCAGATCACCTACACCGTGACCCTGACGAACAAAGATGGCTTGCCAATCGACAAACACGGCGCGCTGACCTTTACCTTGGACGATGGCAAGACTGTCATCACCATCCCAGCCAACGGCACCACTGGTTCGGTCACTGTGACCGCGCCTGACAATGACTATGTCGGTGCCAATGATCCGGTCGTCAAATCGATTGCAACCGTCACTGGCGCAGATGTTGGCAAGTTCGAGCAACTAACGCTCGATAAGACACCTGTCAGCACCCAAGTGACCGACGAGCCAGGTTCGGGCACGCCAGGCACTGGTAACCAAGGCAACCAAGTGCTGGTCACCATCACTGCTGACCAGACTTCCGTTGCTGAGAACGTTAAGCCGACGTTCACCGTTCAAATCAACAAAGCCCTGGCCAACGATCTGGTCGTGACCCTGAGCAACAACGAGAAGGTCACTATCAAAGCCGGCGAAACCAGCGCCCAGTACACTCACGCAGCGCAAGGCGACGACGTCTACAAAGACTCCGGCGAGATCAGCCTGGGCATCAAGTCGGCGGTCGACGCGGGTGGCCGCACTTTCGAAAATCTGCAGCTGGGTAACGATGCCTCGGTGAAAGTCACCGACACCGTTGACGAAGTTGTGGCCAAACTGACTGCGACCGACTCGGTTACCGAGGGCGGTCAGATCACTTACACCGTGACCCTGACCAACAAAGACGGCCTGCCAATCGACAAGCATGGCGCGCTGACCTTTACGTTGGACGATGGCAAGACCATCATCACCATCCCAGCCAACGGCACAACTGGTTCGGTCACTGTGACCGCGCCTGACAACGACTATGTCGGTGCTAACGATCCGGTCGTCAAATCGATCGCCTCCGTTACCGGTGCCGATGTTGGCAAGTTCGAGCAACTAACGCTCGATAAGACACCTGTCAGCACCCAAGTGACCGACGAGCCAGGTTCGGGCACGCCAGGCACTGGTAACCAAGGCAACCAAGTACTGGTCACCATCACTGCTGACCAGACTTCCGTTGCTGAGAACGTTAAGCCGACGTTCACTGTGCAGATCAACAAAGCCCTGGCCAACGACTTGGTCGTGACCCTGAGTAACAATGCTCAAGTCACCATCAAAGCCGGCCAGACTGCTGTGTCGTACGAGCACGCTGCTCAGGGCGATGACGTCTACAAAGACTCGGGTGAAATCAGCCTGGGCATCAAGTCGGCAGCCGATGCTGGCGGCCGTACCTTCGAGAACCTGCAACTGGGTAACGAGGCGTCGGTGAAAGTTACCGATACTATCGACGAAGTTGTGGCGAAACTCACCGCGACCGACTCGGTCACCGAAGGCGGTCAGATCACTTACACCGTGACCCTGACCAACAAGGATGGCCTGCCGATCAACAAACACGGCGCGCTGACCTTTACGCTGGACGATGGCAAGACTGTCATCACCATCCCAGCCAACGGCACAACTGGTTCGGTCACTGTGACCGCGCCTGACAATGACTATGTCGGCGCTAACGATCCGGTCGTCAAATCGATCGCTTCCGTTACCGGCGCAGATGTTGGCAAGTTCGAGCAACTAACGCTCGATAAGACACCTGTCAGCACCCAAGTGACCGACGAGCCAGGTTCGGGCACGCCAAGCACTGGCAACCAAGGCGACCAAGTGTTGGTCACCATCACTGCCGACCAGACTTCGGTAGCCGAGAACGTTAAACCGACGTTCACTGTTCAGATCAACAAAGCGCTGGCCAACGACTTGGTCGTGACCCTGAGCAACAACGCTCAAGTCACCATCAAAGCTGGCCAGACTGCCGTAACGTACGAGCACGCCGCACAAGGCGACGACGTCTACAAAGACTCCGGCGAAATCAGCCTGGGCATCAAGTCGGCAGCCGACGCGGGTGGCCGCACCTTCGAGAACCTGCAGTTGGGCAACGATGCATCGGTCAAAGTCACCGATACCATCGATGAAGTTGTAGCCAAGCTGACTGCTACCGACTCTGTTACAGAAGGTGGTCAGATCACTTATACCGTGACCCTGACCAACAAAGACGGCCTGCCAATCGACAAACATGGCGCGCTGACCTTTACCCTGGACGATGGCAAGACCGTCATCACCATCCCGGCTAACGGCACTACCGGTTCGGTTACTGTGACCGCGCCTGACAACGACTACGTCGGTGCCAATGATCCGGTCGTCAAATCGATCGCCTCCGTTGCCGGCGCAGATGTAGGCAAATTCGAGCAACTGACGCTCGACAAAACGCCGGTCAGCACCGAAGTTACCGACGAGCCAGGTTCGGGCACGCCAGGCACTGGTAACCAAGGCAAA